>OZ242041.1:0-2098239 GCA_965205215.1 Candidatus Nitrosopumilus sp. | reverse complement strand
CCTCTTGCGCGCGGCAGGGGTGTGCTTTTTGGAGTCACGCACCCCCATCTTCCTGAGGAGCGACACCTGGTCGTCCCGGAGGCAGACGCCTGCTATGACGAGCGGCCCCAGCATGGAGCCCCGCCCCGCATCGTCGACCCCGCAGACCATCAATACGCGCCGTCCCCGGCCGCTAGTAATAAATCATATACTGCAGCCGCCGCACGTAAGTGGTGCAGATGCAGCAGGATCACGGCGGGGCGGACGGCGCGATAAGGGAGATTACGGAGGGCCGTACCCGGCTGCTCGTGCCGTCCGGGGCGCTTGAAAGCGAGGCGCCCCCGAGGGACACGGCGTTTTTCAACCCGAGGTCCGCGGCAAACCGCGACGCCTCGACGGCCGCATACGCCGCGCACCTTGACGGGTTTGACGGGCCGCCTACCATGCTCGAGCCGCTTGCCGGCGTGGGGGCAAGGGGCCTGAGGGCGGCAAACGAGACTGGCGCGATACGGCATATGCGCATCAACGACATCAACCCGAAGGCAGTATCGCTCGCAGGGGAGGCGGCCGCCCTAAACGGGCTCGACGCGGAGATATCATTCTCGAACCTCGAGGCCTGCAGGTTCCTCTCGAATTACGCCACAAGGGGAAGCAGGGGCGCCATAGTGGACATCGACCCGTTCGGATCCCCGGCCCCGTTCTTTGACTGCGCGGTAAGGTCTCTCATGCACGGGGGACTGCTGTCCTGCACGGCGACTGACCTGCAGGTGCTCAACGGGCTGTTTGACGAGGCGTGCCAGAACAGGTACGGCGGCATGCCCACCAGGGGCACCACGTACGGCAGCGAGACTGCAATCAGGATAGTGCTGGGATGCCTCAGGGCGGTCGCGGCCAGGCTTGGGGTGTCGATATCCCCGGCATTCGTATCGTCAGACATGCACTACTACAGGATGTATGCGCGCATAAAGGTGGGGCATGTGGGGGCCGCCCGCGAGGAGGTTGGGTATGCGACGCACTGCGACGCGTGCGGGGGCCGCTGGCTGGGACCACACGCGGAACAGGAGTGCCGCACGTGCGGCTCGGGGACCCGGCGCGCGGGCCCCCTGTGGCGCGGGCCCCTCTTTGACGAAGAGTTCGTAAACCGCATGGTGCAAAAGGCGCCGCACGTGGGACCCGCCCGCGACGGGGCGCTGCGCGCCCGACTTGAGAGGGCGCGCGAGGAGTCGGCCGTGCAGGGGACGGGCCTGTTCTATACGTTAGACGAGATGGCGTCCCGGACGGAGGTGTCGCCCCCGAGCATGGCGCACGTGCTGCAAAGCTTGCGCGAAGCCGGGTACTCTGCGTCCCGGACGTCGCTTGCGCCCACCGGATTCAGGACCGACGCGCCGCCTGACGCGGCGAGGGACGTCTTCAGGCAGGCGGCAGTCCGCTAGCCCGCGCCCACATACCCCAGGCACACGTAGTACAGCTCGCTGCTCTGCTTGCGGCTTGCCTTTGGCTTTGTGCTGTGGAACTTTGCAAACTGCTCCCTCACATAGTCCCGAAACTCGGCAGAGTACTGCCCGTCAAACACCTTGAACACGGCGTTTCCCCTGCGCGCCAGGACCTCGCCCATTATCTTGGCGCAGTCATAGTTGAGCGATATCTGCCTTGCATGGTCCACCGACCAGTTTCCGCTTACCTTTGGCGACAGGTCGCATACGACCGCGTTTGCCTTGCGCCCAAAGTACGATATGACAAGATCTGCAAGCCCCTCCTCTGCAATGTCGCGCCGCACTATGTGGGCGCCCGGCACCTCCTCCACGTAGGACGTGTCGACCCCCATCACCTTGCCCCGGTTTCCGGCAAGCCTGACGGCCATCTGCGTCCAGCCGCCCGGGGCGCATCCCAGGTCAAGGACGTAGAACCCGGGCCCTATGATGCGGTACGACCTGTTGAGCTCCTTTAGCTTGTACGCGGCCCTGCTCCTGTAGCCCTGCTCGTGGGCAAGCCGTCTGTACTGGTCCCTGCGGGCGTCTTGCAGCTTCATTTGAATCTGGGCTTCTTTATCATGGAGACCACCCAGTCCTCCAGGTACTGGCATGTGCGGGGGCTTATATCGCCGTCAAGCGTGCACTTTTGCTCCACCTTGCAGACAAGGCACGGGGCGTCCTCTATCGACTGCGTGCTTATGGGGGTCTTTTTGAGTATCAGCTTGTATGTCCACCTGCCGTTCTCGAGCAGCTTTTCTCTGGTAATCGTGCCCATGCGTTCAAGCTTGAGCGCGAGGCGGGATCCGGTCATGTCGGACAGCTTTAGCTTCTTCCACAGGTTGTTTTGCAGCATGCCGGCCGACTCGTGCTCGGCCAGTATGTCGCACACCTTCCTGATGAGCTGCTCCATGTTCACCTTTTCGATCTGAAACCTCTCAATCTCCTCTTCGGTAAGCTCGCTTTCGAGCTTTTCCTCAAGCGTGAGTTCCGGCACCTTCTTTTCCTCCGCCTTGTCGGATGCGGGTTTTTTTGACGCGGAGCCGGGCTTTGCCTGCTTGGCGGAACCTTTCCCCTTCTTCTTCTTGGCGGTGTCGGCGGCGGCATGATCATCGGGGGATTTGGAGGACGCCGAAGGCTTCTTCTTCTTTCCTGCAGCGGCCTTGGCCGCGCCCTTCTTTGCAGCAGCCGCGCCGGTCGGCTTCTTTGCAGCGGCCTTGGCCGCGCCCTTCTTTGCAGCGGCCTTGGCCGCGCCCTTCTTTGCAGCGGCCTTGGCCGCGCCCTTCTTTGCAGCGGCCTTGGCCGCGCCCTTCTTTGCAGCAGCCGCGCCGGTCGGCTTCTTTGCAGCGGGCTCTTCTGCAGACTTTGTTACTGTGGCAGCAGCAGCAGAGGATGATTTGCGCGCGCTCTTGCGGGCGGGCTTCTTGATGCCGCCGCCGCCAGAAGGCCCGTGTTCTGGCTCTTTGGTGCTCCGCGCGAATGCGTCACTAGTGTCTGTAGAGTCGGGTGACGCATCAGGGCCGGAGCTACCTCTGTCGGCATGACCTGACTTTTTGGGGCGCGGCTTCCTGCCTCTTGCGGCCGCGGGGGCGTCAGACGGCGGGGGCGATGCTCCAGAACCTGCCTGCTTTTTGGCCCTTGTCGGACGCCTCTTTTTTGGAGGAATGGCATCTAGAATGTCCTTGCGGCGCTTTAACTCTGCCAGCTCGGCCTTTATCCTCTCAATCTCCTCGAGTTCCATCTCTCGCTTCTTCTCGTCCATTACAGCACCAACTCTCTGCATCCCGTGGCAGGCATCCAAGCACCCTGACTGTCAGCAGTGCTATTATTGTTGCTAAAGGGGCTATATGCGCCGCACCCTGTGCAGACACGGAGGCCGCAGTTGCTGTCACGTTCCTGACTGCAACAAGGTCTACTCAACGACAAACTCTCCCGGGGCAGATATCGTCTCCCCGTCGTGACGCATCTCCGCCACAACCACGTACGAGCCCGGAGAGTCCACCGCGGTCTCAAAGTCGCCCTCCACAGGGAGATCGATGCCGGCATCTGCAAAGCACTGCTCAAAGAATGCCCCTTGGGCCAAGACCGCATCGTCACGGTCGTATATTGTAATGTAGAGATCGCCGCAGTCAAACGCCGCGTCACTTACGGAGACGCCGACGGCAATCTGGCCGCCTGCCTTGTACGATTCGGAGAGGCCCACTATGAGGATGCCATCGTCTGAGGAATGCGGGCCGGGTACGTATGTAGTCCCGTGTCCGCCCGACGACTGTGGGGGCCACATCTGCATCTCGCGGCCCGGCTTGTCGAGCACGTCGGCCATTACGGCGGTTGCAAGTGACAGGGACAGTATGATTGGGAGCACAAAGACCACGAATGTCCTCCTAGATGCCATGCAGTGCAGCAGGGACGCCCATATATCTATCTGACAATCGCACGGGCGAGGATTCGCTTGCGCGCGACAGCATGCGGCGGGCATGAGTACTTGTTGCGCAACTTACACATACGGGCGCAGGCGCATAGTCGTCGCGGCGCGTGGCAAGGGGGCCATGTCCTCGGGGTTCCGGCCGCGGCCGCTGTCAGGCGCTTGCCGTCGTTATCCTGTCCACGATGCCTGCCCACGGTGCCGGCAATGCAGCTTGCCGTAATGACGGGCGTCCCGCATATGGGCGCCACCCCCTTGCAGGACCGGATGCAGGCGCCCGAAAGATCCTCTCTCTTCCTACCCCGGCATGTCCGACTCCTGACACCCGTGTCTGGCGCCATTGCAGGCCTCGTTGCCGACACTGCCGCCACCACTACGACACTTGAAGCCGCGCCGGGGGCCGACATCGGGGCGATTGTCGTTGTGGCACCGTCATCACAACGCGGCTTGGCGCGCCACCGTCCCCGCCACCTCGGCGTCAGGAACGGGAAATGTACGAATAGGTTAAATCGTAGGCGCGAAACAATGGCGCGATGAGGCTTAGAAAGTTTAGAGTCAGGGCATACCGTTGCATACACGATTCGGGGGAGATTACGGTAGGCGACCTGGCCGCGTTCGTGGGCAGGAACGAGAGCGGCAAGACGACCATACTCCAGGCCCTCACCCTCCTGAACCGGGACGAGCAGGTCTCGGAGCTCGACTTGTGCGACGAGATGGACGAGGAGCTCAAGAGCGAGATAAGGCTTGCGGAGGGGCAGTTCGAGCTCAACCCCAACGAGATTGAGATGATAAGGGAGCGCTTTCCGGGGCTGCCGGAGATCAGGCGCATGACGCTGTACAGGACAAACCGGAGCCCGGGAGTCCAGTACGAGTTTGACAACATGCCCGTCGACGAGGGGCGCAGCAGGGACCTCAACTCCTGGGAGAACTTTGCAAAGAGGGTAATCTCGTTCACAGACACCATTCCAAACCACCTCCGGATACAGGTGGACACGTCGTTCTTTGAGGGCCCCATTCCGGAGACGCAGGAGTCCTTTGACAGCCAGATGGCCGAGTTCAGCAACAGGTTCCACGTCATAGCCATACAGGAGCCGGAGGTCGTGGCCGAGTGGGAGAAGATCTACGAGAGCCCTGAGAACAGGTTCGACAACCTGCTGAGCGGGGAGAGCGAGAGGGTCGCGCTCGACAACTTTGTAGGCTCCAACCTGCACCCGAGGTTCGTCTACTTTTCGGACTACAAAAAGATCTTTGGCAACATAAACCTCAGCGAATACGTCAGGGAGGAGAGGGGCACTACACCTGGCCGGTCGATAGAGTACGTGGAGGAGTTCGACAAGGCCGAGACCGTGAGAAACCTCTTCTATCTGGCAGAGCTCGACATGGACGAGCTGGAGGAGGTGAAGAACAGCCCCTCAAAGTGCATCAAGCTGCTCAACGCCGCGTCAAACAAGCTCACGTCCAGGCTCAACCCGGCCTGGAAGGGCGATCCCATACGGATAGAGCTGAGGTACAACCCGGGCAACATCATGAGCGTGGTGATATCCGACGTGCACAGGGACGGGAACGTGACAAACACGGGGCTGCTGAGTCGCCGGGCGGAGGGCTTCAAGTGGACGTTCTCGTTCATCGTAAACTTTGCGGCCGAGACCCAGAGGGCGGAACTAAAGGAGGCCATACTGCTGCTCGACGAGCCTGCAAGGAACCTGCACCCGACGCAGCAGATGGGCATATCGGACCTGCTAAGGAGCCTCGCCGGATCAAACCAGGTGCTCTACGCCACGCACTCGCCGTTTATGATATTTGACTATACCCCGGGGAACCTGCTGGTAGTCGAGCTTGACAAACGGAGGCACCTAAGCCGCATATTCTACGACTATTGGAACGCCGACGACAAGACCCTGACGCCAATCCTGTACGGGCTGTCCCGGGGCCAGGTGGAGTCGGTGGTCGACAGGGAGATCGGGACAAACTCGAGGCCCATCATAATCGTAGAGACCATGTCCGACTCCATGTACCTCAACGCCTTTGACAAGTTTCTGCAGGATCCCAACATATCGATGAACCCGCTCAACGTGGTGGCCGCATACAGCAAGAACTCGGTCCTGCCGCTTGCCATATTCTACAGGAACCACGGGTACAAGACGTTCATACTGCTTGACAATACGGACGAATCAAGGCAGATATCGGCCCAGCTCACGGCAAACGGCTTTCTGCCGGTGCAGACCATATCCTACGAGCTTGAAGGCAAAAAGCTAGAGTCCATAGAGGATTACATCTTGCCGGAGGACTATCTGCACCCGGTAAACCAGACCTACGAGATAAAGCTCAGGCGCGAGGGATACACCAGCATAGGGCTGGGGGATCTGGACGAGAAGCAGGACCACAAGGGCATACTTGCCAAGCTTGCCGCCATATGGCAGGATCATGCCGATGACGAATGGGGGGAGTTCAGCAACGAGGAGATCACAAGGTACATCTGCGAAAAGATCACTCTTGATGAGGCGAGCTTTCTGTCCGACAAGACCCGGGACAGGTTCAGGTCGCTCTACAGGCTCATGGCCGAGCGCATCAGGCAATACCAGAACGTGGTGGCAAAGGCGGATTTGGACAGATACCAGCGGGCAAAAGCGTAACCTTAAGAGGCGTGCGGACTATCTGGCCAAACGTGGATGCCGCATGCGTGGGTTATATACAGCGGACACCAAATGGGAGTGTGGCATTTGGCAGGCACGCGTCTTGCATACGTAGATCCCGGTGCCGGATCAGCGGGGATGATCTGGGCGTATGAGTGACGGACCGACGCGCCTTGCGCGGAACCTTGGAATGCAGGCGGCGACGATAATGGCGGCCTCATCAAGAAGCCGTCGCGTCATTGCAGTGATACCGGCCGCTGCGGTGATGGCGATAATCGTAATTGCAGCCGCCTCGGATACGTCGGCGTGGCCCGCGACCGGCGAGGCCGCGTACCACGCTGCAAACCACGCGTACGCACAGCAGCAGCAGCAGCAGCAGGACGTCACAGTATCGAGCATATCCGTAGGGGGGACCAATCTCATCACGCTAACCAGCTCTGAAAACGCCCCCGACGTATCCATGCTAAGGCTGTGGCTTAACTCTGACAGCGGCGCCGTCTTCAAGTCGTTCAAGACTGAGATCGGATGGACGGGCCAAAAGACGCCGCAGGGAGTCGTTGTGTTTACAACCGAGGTCCCGCTAAAGCCTGGCGGGTCTGTCAAGTTCGGGGTCGAGACCGACGCGGCAGTCTCGGGAATCAACTGGAAGGCAGTCGGCCAGGACGGCGCCGAGGTTGCAACCGGCAGGGTGACACCCGGCGAGATGCCCGAGATTGACGACGCGCAGCCCCCGGACGGCGCGGGAGATCCGGGGACTGGCGTACCGCCGCCGCCGCCACCGCCGCCAATACAGCCACCTCCGACGCAGACGCCACCTCCGACACAGGGCATCACCTCGGAATCCGACTTTAGGATAATCCCCCTCAAGCCAAGCGTCGGGGCCACGATCAGGGTCGCAGGCGAGGAGTTCGGGCCCAACACGCACTATGACTTTTACATAAACAACCGCATACTTGGGGGGTTTATGACGGGAGCCGACGGGGCGTTTGTAACTACAGTAAAGTTGCCCTCCAACCTGCAGGCCGACAGGGTCAACTTTGCCGCAAGGAGTATAGAGGGTGACGAGGTGGTGCGCAGCCTGAGGCTGGGCCCCGCAGAGCAGAGGCCGCAGCTCGGAGGCGGGCAGGGCCTAGGGGGACAGCAGTCCGCACTCGGCATATCCGGCATAGCGGAGACTGTAAAGATAGGTGACCGGATCGTAATGGAGGGATCCGGGCGTCCGGGCAGCGCGCTGGTGTTGTACGTGACCGGCCCTGACGGAGATCAGATAAAATCCAACATAGTAAAGGTGGACGGCTCGGGCAGCTGGTCCGTATCGGAGGCGTTCCTGGTGGGCGCCGACATGGAGATAGGCAGCTACAACACCGTCATTACGGACGGCTTTGCGTCAGAGAGCAGGTCCTGGTCAGTCGTGATCGAGGAGGGAATCAAGATAGCGTCTAGCAAGCTAAAGTACGACCGCAGTGACGTCATGCAGTTCAACATAACCACCATAAACAGCGAGCCGCTAAAGGTGCATCTTGAAAACCCGAACAACATTGTAATATATTCAGACATAATACGCACAAACGGCTCGGACTCGGTTGCGTTTGACTACGAGACGAGCTTTAGCGACGCGGAGGGCACGTACACGCTGATTGCAACGCAGGGCGACTACAAGCAGTTCTTGTTTGTAGGGATCAACGAGCTGCCAAAGGTCAAGATAAGGTTCGATCTAGACAAGGTGAACTACAAGTTCTCCGACGTCGCCATAATCAGCATAGCTGCAAAGCCGTCGGATACGATCAGGCTCAACATACTGGACAGCTCCGACAACATAAAGTATACCGAGTCCCTCACCGTGCAGTCCGACGGAAGGGGCGTGGTTGTGCTGGACCTGGATGGTTTTGATGACGGCATATACACGGCGGAGCTTGAAAAGGGCACCGAGAAGACGTCCAAGGAGTTCACCATAGGGCTGCAGTCGAGCATCTCCAGCATAGAGGTGGTGCCCATAAAGCCGCCGTACTACCGCGGCGAGCAGTTCCTCGTCTCAGTCGACACGGGCGACGCAAAGGTGCCGCTTACCATCACAATGACGGATCCGGACGGGGAGGTCGTCACGACCAAGGAGACGTTCTCTACTACGATCAGGGTCGACAAGGACGTGGACAGCAGCAAGGCGCTCGAGCAGCTTATGATACCCTCGCACGGCACGTTCGGAACGTGGACCATAACTGCGAGCAGCGGGGGAAGCAGCCACTCGGTCCAGGTCGAGGTGATACCCGAAAGCATGTCGATACAGGTGCTCGGCATAAAGAGCGAGCACTCGATAGGCAGGTACATAGACATAATGGTGGTAGGGGCAGAGCAGAGCGTGTGGATCCAGGTGTCGGCGCAGGACGGCACCCCGATCGGCTCGGAGCAGAAGATATCCATAACAGGCGAAAAGGTGGCGTCTGCAAAGTGGGCCATTCCGGACGACGTGCCGCCCGGCACGTACGTGCTCAAGGCCAGGGACACTCACGACAATACGGCCGAGACCGAGATTGAGCTATAGGGCTGCAGGGCCGATGATCAAGACATTTATTGATACCACTCAGACTGCGGCCGTGAACCTCAAGGGCATGATAAGCAACCATCCCGGCTTTCCAAAGGAGGGTGTCGTGTTCCGTGACTTTGGGCCCATACTGGCAGATCCGCAGGCCCTTGCACACGTGGCAGGCGAGTTTGGGAAAAAGTTTGACATGGCGGGCGTGGACATACTGGCCGGCATAGAGTCCAGGGGGTTTATCATAGCGACCATCCTGGGGGCAAGATACGACAAGGGCATGATGATGATACGCAAGCCCGGCAAGCTGCCCGGGAGCACCAAAAAGAGGTCGTACCAGCTGGAGTACGGGCACAGCAGCCTGGAGATACAGGACGAATCCATATCGAGGGGGCAGAGGGTTCTCATATGCGACGATCTGCTTGCAACAGGCGGCACCGCAAAGGCGGCAGGACAGCTGGTGGAGGACGCCGGGGGCGTGGTGGCAGGCTTTGCATTTCTCATAGAGCTGGCGGGCCTGAAGGGCGCCGATGCCATATCCGGGTATGACTATGGCGCACTTGTACGCTATGATGATGACGATAATGAGTAAATTGACCGGTATGGAAGAGGACTGGTGATGACTAGCATGGACGGGGCTGCGGCGGCGGCGGAGATTGGGATATTCGGAGGAACCGGGCTGTACGACTCGGAGATGCTCGAGGATGCGCGCGAGGTAAGGGTCGGCACCAGGTACGGTGACCCGTCAGACGCGGTTACGGTCGGCACCTTCCGTGGCAGGAGGGTTGCATTCCTTCCAAGGCACGGAAAAAAGCACGGGATTCCGCCGCACCTGATAAACTTTAGGGCCAACATAGAGGCGTTCAGGCAGATGGGCGTCACGCGCATAATAGCGCCATCGGCGGTAGGAAGCCTGAGGGAGGAGCTAAAGCCTGGCGACTTTGTCATGCCCTCCCAGTATGTCGACTATACAAAGTCAAGGGAGTACTCGTTCTCTGAGAAGGGCAGGGTCATACACATATCCATGGCGGACCCGTTCTGCCCGGAGCTGCAGGATTCCATTTCGGAGGCCTCCAGCAGGCAGGGCATCGAGCTGCAGACGGGCAAGACCTATGTGTGCATAGAGGGCCCGCGCTTCTCCACAAAGGCCGAGTCCAAGATGTACAGGAGTCTCGGCGCCGACGTAATCGGCATGACGCTGGTGCCCGAGTGCCAGCTTGCCAGGGAGGCCCAGATGTGCTATGCGTCAGTGTCTACCATAACCGACTACGACGCGTGGGCCGAAAAGCCGGTGACGGCAAAGGAGGTGATGGAGACGCTATCAAGAAACGTGGAGCGCACAAAGGCGCTGCTGGCAGAGTTGGTGGGCCGCATACCCTCCGAGCGAGGATGCCGGTGCGCCGACGCGCTCGGCGAGGCAGAGTTCTAGAAAGGGAATAGGCGCGGTGGCGGCCATGATTGTGGCGGCCGGCGGCTAGTCGCGGCGCAGCGTCCGGCTATGGCGCGGCGTGATTGTGATTGCGGCCATTCCCGCCGCGGCCATCAGTCGTCTGCAAACGTCTCCCGCGACAGCCCCTCCGGAAGCGTCAGGTCTCCCTGCAGCAGGCTCCTTTGCAGCTGCATTACAACCTCGTCCGGATCGTATCCTGCCTCTTTCAGGCCCAGCTCGGTCGACTCTGACAGCTTGGCCCCTATGTTCTGCCCGCCTATCCTGCCAAAGGCTATGGCCTCGAATGGAAACTTCAGTGTGCCGTCAAGCGTGAACGTGCCGTCTATCTTGGCGGCCATCTGCGTGCCCCCTATCCCGATTATGTGCACGTCAAGGTTGGGCGGATCGTCCTCCATGTAATCAGATCTCCACGGCTTTGTTGACATAGTCATCCACAAGAAAGCTCCAGTGCTGGTCGTCGACGATCTCAAAGTTTGAGACGCGGAGCTTTATCACGCGCTCGTCGAGGCACTCGTGGCTTATCTCGTCGTCCTTCCTGAACTTTACAAGCTTCCACTTGTACCTGCCCTGCTGCAGCTTGCAGACGCTGACTGCCCACTTCTGATCCGCGTCTATGCGGGGCATCCCGACCAGATCCGCCAGCTCCTCGATTCCCAGCTGCTTTTCCTCGCAAAAGCGCTTTTTGCATGCGACGCAGCGCCACACGTCCACGGAGCCGATCGTCCGCTCGTTGACGTTGATGTTCACGACGCCAAAGTAGACCGGCTGGTGACTGCGGCACTCGGTGCCCTCATCTGACGACATGATACGCGCGCCTCCCCGTCCTTTATTTAGTCCTTGCAGAGTCATACGGCTCCTCGAGGGCCGCCCCGACTGCATCCACCACCTTGTTGCGCCCAAACGGCCTGTCATCCCGTTCGCATATGCGCCTGAGCATGTTGACCGCGGTAAACCGGGGATGCATGGCCTCAAACTTGGTATCGGGCATGTCAATAAAGGCGCCCAGCTCCACGAGTGACCTTGCAGAGTCGAGCGCCTCGGATGCTGGCACGTCAAGGCGGGAGGCGATCTCATCGGGATTCATCATGCCGTCGCACGTGACAAGCAGGTACGTCTTTGCCTGTAGCGCGCTTATGCCCAGCTCCGACGTCAGGTCATTCTCGATCTTTGATAACGACACAGCGCAGGTGGCGCTCAGATGATAATAAAGCGTTTACGACGGTGCAGCGGCCGCCACCGGGGCGGCAGTACCACCTTGGCACCTTGCGCGATGCAGGGCATGGCGCGCCAGGCGCGGCGGGGCCTACGACCCGGAAGGGGATGGCTCCCCGCCGCCCAGCAGCAGCCTCTTTGATATTTTGAGTGAGAAACCCATTGCGACAAAGTGCGTTACCACGCCGCTGACTGCGCCAATTATCATGTCGTCAAGCACCACCCACACCGCAAAGAACACGGCAAGCGACGGGACAGTGACTATGGCGCCTATTATGGAGCCCCTTTTTACAATCTCCTTCGTGGTGAGCTTGGGCCTGGCAGCCTTCCTGTCATCAGACGTCATTTGAACTGCCAAGTCTCCCCCACACAGCAATAAAAACCAGACCAAGCCAGCGGTTAATCCAGAAATCAGCCGGTCCTGTCTTGTTAATGCCCGCCGCGTCCAGTCTATTTGTCTGCGCAGAACCGCGAGCCGCGGACTGCCGTGACCCGGGCTGGCATCTCGTGGTTTCTGGGCGTTGGCCAGCTCGCCCTTGCGCTTTTTTCAGTATGCGCGGCCCGCAAAACGCCGTGTGCTCCCAAGCCAATTCCAGATTCATTCCTAGGCATGTACTGTATCTTGTAATTCTGGGCGCAAGATCTCGACCGGACTGTCTCCGTGTCGCGTATAAATAAAAAAGAAAAATGTGGCGGCTGTCATCTCTGGACCTTTAGCCTGACAGCGTCTCTGACTTCTGCCATGTCTATCGGATCGTTTCCGACCACCTTGTCCAACTTGGTGGTGATCGTGGTCTTGCCTGGGACTATTGGGTAGTAGTCTGCAAAGCCTGACACGTACAAGCGCTTGTCGTTTTCAATCAGAAAGACGCCCTTGTCTCCCAAATTGTAGTCGAACGCATACACGTTCATGTAAACGGCTTTGTGGCCGTCACTTGTACCGATTTCCCCCCATACTAAGCGGTCATATACTGTAACGGTCTTGGGGTCCAAACCAACATCGTCTGCTAGTTTTTCCAGTACGCGAATCTTTATCTCTTTCATAGGCACGCGGTCCACCCTGACATACTCGTCACCGTTCTCATCAGCGCCAACGATCTCCTCTGTGAAGAGCCTGACATCAAGGCCCGCTATCTCGCCTATAACTACCGCGCCAGCCTTGTCGACAGACTCTGCAAAGGTGAGGTTGGTGGCCCATTGCGTCTTATTAGACACCACGACGGTCGGATCCATTTCAGCTAGTATGTATGGCGTCGACGCTGCAGCAATTATTATTACTGCTGTCATCATGGCCAACCTTTTGCCAGTCATGTGTATCTGCTCTCCGAATCTACTGTCTGCCCGAATGCATATCGACACCAGTCAATACCCGCGTGGTGGTGTGCAAACGCAGGCATCATCCCGATCGTATAGGCCGACGCAAACGCCGCAGTAGAAGATCCCTGTTCTTCATCTCTTATGGTCATTACACCCCCTTGTACCCTGCGTTATATAAAGAGATACATCCGTATCTGGAGTGTCTTTCCACATACGTGGCGCCCTCTTTTTCTTAGTGGGTGACATCTTGGGGGTCTGGGTTGATAGCCCCCCGCGCATGCTGACACGCCAGTGCTGCACCCTGCCTGAAGGGCTGCGGTTCGCGACACGAAAGCCTTGCAGAGTGTAGGCAGGCGGGACACGCACGGCCTGCGGCATATGCCTGCATGAGAGATTCCCGTACGCCAAGGACGGACGCCGGATAGGTTCGGGAGGTGCTGCAGGCCGTGCCTGCAGATTGGGTATGCGTCGCGTGACGCATGACAGAGGTGCCTTGGATGACGCGACACAAGCTGCGCGGACTGCCGATTGTAGCCTTGTCCGGATGCGCCGCTCTGTCACCATTTGGATGGTGCGACACAAGCTGCGCGGGCTGCCTATCTGCGGGTGAACCCGCACGCAGCATCTACAGAAATGCAAGGATCACCTACCACCCCAATGATCTTTTATTACATGTACGCGAGGTATTGTACAGATGGCAAGGCTGACATACAGGATCACGGTACTGGTGACGGCGCAGATCTTTCTGATCGTTACAAGCTTTTTAATCATGATCCATTTCGAGTCGCAGCTGAACCTTGCAGGCAACGTAGTAAATGTAGCCGGAGAGAACAGGGTGCTTACGATTCTGGTACGCGATGAGCTTAGGGACAAGCTATTCCAAGAGGGCGACCAGGTGCTTAACGGAAACCAAACGCTTGCGGCGCTAGACGCGCTGGAGTCAAACATACTCTTCCTGAAGGAGGGCGGAACATCGTCCGGGATAGAGATCAGCCCGCTCTCGCCGCGCTTTGAGGGCGACTGGAACCTGATATGGGACATGTTTGGACAATACAGGGCCGAGATCCTGGAGTGCCTCTCTGCTGATAACACTGCCACTGCCGCATCGATCACCGACATCGACACCATAAAGCACACCAGTGACAGGCTTGTCGCGCTCTCCGACGAGCTCACAGATAAGCTTAGCCGCGACGTGGATGTGCTCTTATCCAACCTCATACTGCTCCAGGTGTTTCTTGGCATCACCAACGTAGTGGCGCACATCTTCTTGATCTTCCTGATCTGGAGGATATTCAACAAGCATACCGCGGAGATGGTCAGGACAGGAAAGATTGCCGCAGTGGGCGAGCTTGCAGTCGCGATGGCCCACGACATGAAGACGCCCCTTGGAATCATACAGAACTCGGCTTCCCTGATCAGGCGCCGCGGGGGCGATTCTGATGTAATCGAATCTACCATCGACAGGATGGAGCGCGCCGTAAGGCGGATGTCGCACCAGATCGACGGTATAATGAACAGCATCCGCAACGTTCCGCTCGCGATGTCTCCGGCATCCGTGTTGGAGATGCTGGGCAGATCCGTCGCCTATGTGGACATCCCAGATAACATAAGGATCAGCATGCCCAAAGACGACGCGCTCATCACGTGCGATCCGTCAAAGATGGAGATGGTCTTTGCCAATCTTTTGCTGAACGCGATCCAGGCAATAGGCCACGACGACGGGAACATAATTATCAGGCTGGTGGATGGCAGAACGGTGATGATAGAGTTTGAGAATTCGGGGCCCCAGATTCCGGCAGACCGCATGTCGTCCCTCTTCGAGCCGCTATTTACCACCAAGCCGCTAGGCACCGGTTTGGGACTTGCCAGTTGCAAGAATATCATGGAACAGCACGGGGGAAGCATCAGTGTCAGCAGCGATCCTGTCGTGTTTACGCTGCGACTCCCAAAGGCCGGGACAGACCACGAGAAGAGGTGATTGGGATGCCCGTCAAGCCCAAAAAGATCCTTGTGGTTGACGACGACCATGACTTTCTTGAGTCGATGCAGCTGCTGCTGCTCGACTACGGGCACGAGGTGATTCCAGCCTCAAACGGCAAGGAGGCCGTCGAAAAATATGCCGAGTATGGGCCCGACATCGTCCTGCTGGACTTTAAGATGCCCGGCATCGACGGCTATGAGACTCTGCTGCACATAGCCAAACTCGACCCGGACGCGAGGGTTGTCCTCACCTCGGCCTATGCACTCGACGATGAGCAATACAGAAGGGCGGTAGACACGTCGCTTTCAGGACTGCTGCCGAAGCCCATCGAGTTTGCAAACCTGGCCAAGGCAATCGCCAGGCATGCAAAGTAGCTCGGACGCCCTCAGAGGATCCAGCTGCTATCCTTGGTAAGGGATCTCAGCCTCTCCCGGTAGCGATCTACCGCCTCCTCGAAAAATCTCCGGTACCACTCGTACATCTCGGGATCGCGCAGCAGCATCCTCCTGGCCCTGCCGATCCTGCCTTGAGACATTCTCGCGTTGGAGCTGGCCGACTTGTAGTACATCATAAAGGTGTAAAACCAGTATGATATCTGGTCGGCCAGGTCTTCCTCGGAGATGGACTCGAACCTTCGGGCGTACTTGGTTTGCAGAAACGACATAATCTCGCAGAGCTGCGCGTTGCCAGACCCGGAGTTGTCCAGGAGGATCCCCTTGGCCAGGATTCTCAGCTTGTATATGTCCGTGCCCACTGTCGACTTGAGGGCCTCCCACTTGCCAAACACCTTGGGAAGGACGCCTGCATACATGCGGGCCATTCGGTCCACATCGTCGCGGGACGGGTTCAGTACGTCCATGCAGTACAGTATTCCGTGCAGTGATAGCCTGTACCTGCTGTAGGGTCCCTTCTTCTCCCTGACGACCAGTCCCAGGTCGAGCATGCCTCCGGACTGCTTTTTGGTGTCGTACCTTCCAAGGAACAGTCTCCTGTACCCCTTCTCCTTTGTCCTGATCAGCGATACGTCGGGGGTGCGCAGCATGAGCTTTGCCATGTCCCAGGTGGTACACGCCCCGTTTGCAAACATGATCTGAAGTATGTCCTGCATTCCCGCTTGGTGCTTGCTCTTGGCATCCGAGAAGCTTCCGTACAGCCTGTATGCCGCAGGCCGAGTGTAATGCTTGTATGAGGCAAGGTTGCCGTACTGCGTGTCGTAGTTCTTTAGGTGCGGGGGAACGCGGAGTTTTGACATGTCAGGGCGCGCGGCGTACTGGCAATCTAAACCTTCTCAAACCCCAGTCGCACGCACGGGCCGAGACCCCCCCCGGCAGAAAAAACTGATCAGTTGGTATACGAAATTGGCACAATCCTTGGATCCCGCCCTGCGACGGCGCCCGCAGAGGTGACCGGCCCCGATGCCCCGCGCCCCCCGGATCAACATCGTTTTTATATTTGGCAGACGCCGAGTCAACGTACTTGGCAAGTTACAAGGGAGCCTACAGCAACGAGCGGTCGTTTGGAATAGCGCTTCCCGTTATAGCTATAATGTTTGTCGGAGCGGTCTACTTTATGTCGCAGAGAACTGACGCGGGGTTTGCAAGCTTCATCCTGGTGGGGGCGGGGGCCATAACCATGATCTACTGGGTACGCATGCTGCAGGGGATTGCGCAGGACCACAAGCCCGCATACACAAAGGCCAGGGAGCAGGAGAGCAAGAACTGGATGTACGACTTGATGAAGGGCGAGGGCGAGTCCGTGTTCGTAGCGGAGGTGCCGGGCCCCGAGGACAAGATAGCCGTCAGGCTGATCGACGGCGTGCTGTACATACGCGGCTCGGGCGGGTTCGGGAAGGAGGTTCCCATAGAGGGGGCAGAGCAGATGCAGATAGTGGACTTCAAGTACAGGAACGGCGTGCTCACGCTGAGAATCCGGTAGCCGTCATGCAGGTACGGTCACAGGCTCTTTGCAAGCTCGAGCTTCTGCGGAAGGTACTTGTCCGTGATGTTGGTAAGCCCGTATTTTGAGAACGCCTCTAGTTCCGCCTTGCGCTTGAGCCTCAGAAACACGTCAAGTTCCTTGCGCCATATGCCGTAGGCATACCTCGGATCGCTCTTCAGATCATGGCACCTCTTGATGTCCGACTCTGTCATTGGTATGGTGGGCAGCTTGTACTTTTCAATGTCCGTGGCCCAGACCCCGACCCACTTTGCGTCTGGGACGGTCAGCTCGCGCAGGTGCGCCGCATTGGCGGAGCCGGACTTTATCACCATGGCGATGTGCTCCCCGTACACGTCCCCGTCAGTCAGGATTATTATGGGCAGCCCCATCTCGTCGTGCAGCCGCTTGAGAAGCGTACGCGTGGAGCGCGGAGCCTGCCCCCCTGTGTTCACTATTATCGACTTGAATTTTTTGTCCACCTGCTCCTCCACGAACCTAGTGAACAGCCCGCCCTTCTCAATCGCGATTACGATCTCGGCGCTGGTGTCGACAAGCTCCGCGGTGGTGAGGCTCGGGCCTATGGAGTACCCGTCCGGATGGTTTGAGAGGTTCATCGTCTTGCCCTCGTACCCCGGGATGGTATACTCTACGCTGAGGTCGCCGAATATGGTGCTGCGCTCCTCTGGGAATATGTGAAAGTCCTCCCGCGGCCTTGACGTAACGGCCTCCAGGTCCACGATGATGTTGTCCGACTCGGACTGGTTCTCAAACTCGATTGCAAAGGCCTGGGACGAATAGTAGACGTCCCTGAGGGTCGAGGACTTTTTCTCCTTTGTGAGCCTGTTTGCAAAGAACGCAAGCCACATCAGCTGCGTAAACGACCGGAGCTGCGAGGAGTTGTGCGAACTGCGCATGGCAGACGCGCTGCCCAGTATGTACTGCCGGGTCGCGTCGTCAAATACGATGTTGTTTACCGACCTGCTGGGTATGGAGAACGAGGGGAACCTGCCCCTGTTGAGGTCGTCGTATATGCGGGCGCCGTGCCCCTTGAGCTCACCCAGTATGTTCTTCTGCTTTATCTTTGCCTTTGTCGCCGCGTCGACCTTTGCCTTTTTTGCGGCCCTGCGCTTTGTACTTCTTGCCATTATGACGCCGCCCCCCTACTGCCGCCCGCGTGGAGGCCGGCGCTTTTCTGTTGCTGCTGCTGCCGCCGCCCCTGCCGCCGAACCTTTACAGTCGCCGCCACGAGTGCCTTTTTTCCCTTGCGTGACTGCTGCTGCCGCTGCTGCCGCTGCTGCGCGGCCTTCTTCGAAGAGCGGGCCTTCTTTGAGGATGCAGCGGTTCTTCGGACTGCAGCCTTTTTCCTGCCGCCGGGGGCGGAGACCAAAGTACCGCCGGTGTCGTCAAACGCCTTCATTTCCCCAACTGAGATGTCGGAGCTACTGCCTTTTATGTCGGGCGCGCCGGCGGGTGCTGCATCATCGGTTTGATCCTGACCGTTGCCGGACGCGTCGTTATCGTCATGGTCGCTGCTTGCACCGCGCTCGCCGGTCTTGGATTGTTGTAGCGATGATGATGATGATGATGATGAGGCCGATGCCACCTCTGCGTCAAGCGTATTCCCAAAGGACGTATTTCGGAGAACCTTCTGGTATGCCGGCTCTTTCCTTCTGCCTGACAGTTCGGTGCAGAACTGGGCGATCATCGGAACGTATTTTGCGTACAGGTTTGCGCGCCTCTTTGCAGCCTCGGCCTGCCCCCTCTTGGACATGTAGCCGGCAAGCTTTCTGGACAGGTACTGCAGGGCCAGCCGCAGTTCGCGCTCTATCTCGGGCCTGTCGGCCACGTTCTCCTTTCCGGCCGTCTTGTACGGGACGCGCGTGGAGCATATGTGCGACACGATGACAAACGGCGGGTCGCCCTTTACCTTGTAGCGGGCCCAGTCGATGTCGTTTACCACCTTCAGTACCACGTCGCTCCCCTCGTCGTACAGCAGGGGGATGCGGTTGGCAAACCGGTACACGTGCGGACCTCCGGACGGTATCTGCCCCCCGTACGCGATCCCCATCTCCACGACGAACGGGAATCCAGAGTACGCCGACGCGGGCCGCTGCACCACCGCCGAAAAGTCCGGCTCAAAGAACTTTGCAATCCCCTTTTCAAGCGGCTCGGCTCCGAGGGGCGCAAGGCAGCTGGAGTCGGGCGCCAAGAACGCGTCATACTTTTGAAGCGAGTCGCTCAGGCCCACAAGCTCCTGGTTCGTCAGGGTGCCCACCCTCTTCTCCGGCTTGAACCCCGCGAACTCGGAAAACTTGGCGGCCGTGCTCGCGCCCACGCGCTGGAACCGCTTCGTGAGGAACGCCGCAAGCTGCTCTCCCTGAACCGTGTTTGCAAGCTGCCTGTAGTAGGGGCTGTCGCTGCTCATCGGGACGGACTTTGTATCGGATGTCGCAAAGTCCCAGTATGATATCAGGCCGTTTGCCACGTCGATGTCCTCTATCCGGACGCGGCTAATGGCGTCGAATCCCATCTTCATAAACGACATCATGGCAAGTACGATCCTGACGTGCCTCGTGAGCCCCTTCCATTTTTTTGCGGTGCGCGACATTATCTTTGCAAAGTCGGCGTCCTTCTTGACCCCTATGTCCTTGCATATCTTTGAGATCATCGCGCTGTTCACCACGGGTATGTCAAACTGCGACTCGACGATCATGCGCCGTATGCGCTCCACGTCCACCCCGTGCGGGTGCGGCCTGATTATGGTGGGCGGGGGCGGTATCTCCTTTACGAACCTGGGGTGCGAAAAGGACTGCCCCTTCGGATCGTCAAACTTTATGGTCGCATACGGCGTAATCAGCGACGTCTCGTACACATAGTCGCGTATCTTGGAGCCGGCCTTTGAGTAGTCGCCCTCCAGGCATATGCTTACCGACAACCCCACCTTGGACACCTCGCGCGTCTCGTGCCTTACTATCACGGGCTTGTTCTTCTGTATGTCGAGCAGTATCTCAAACCTGTCCTGCGTCTTTCCGTCCACGGAGCTGTGCACCACGACCGGCGTGTTGGTGGTGATCTGCCCGTACAGTATCGCCATGGTGGCCCCGAGCCCGAACATGCCGCGCGCCTGCTTGAGCCCGAACTTTGAGCCGTACAGGACCGTTCCAAACGCAAGCGGTATGTGGTCTGCGTCGACCCCGGGACCGTTGTCCTTGACGGTCAGTATGTAGTGGCGCGGATCCGGCTTTGACGGGTCCACTGCCTTTATCATGAGGTGCACGTTTGGAAGTATGCCCTTCTGGTCGCATGCGTCAAGGGAGTTCTCGACCAGTTCGCGGACGGCAGTATACAGCGAGCGCGTAGGGTTGCTGAATCCTGCAAGGTCCCTGTTGCTGTAGAAGAATTCGCTCGGCGAGATCTGGTTGAACCGCTCCTTAATCTGAACCATGAACGACACCCGTCTTCTCTTCCCACAGGATCATTCGTTCCTGCCTCTGCCGCCGGTTCGCGGCCTCGAGCCGGTTGTATACCGCCCCGTGCATGCTTCCACCGGATATTGCGCCGACCGCGTCGGCGGCGCGCTTCAGCCTGCTTCCTGCCCCGATAATCGAAACCGTCTTTCCATATACGGATATCCGGGTGCCGCTGAGCTGCTCCATGTTTTTCCTTGCTCTGCCGCGCTCTCCTATAATCCTACCCCTTATCCTCTCGATGTTGGCGCGCGACTTGCCCCCGAAATCGGCCAGGCTTATCACGTGCAGCGAGTTCTCATCCTCGAGCAGCGTCATGGCGATGTCGGGCGCAAAACCCCTGCCGATGGCCATTACTATCTCTACTGCCTTGAAGGGGGCGTACTTCTCGCCGGCCGCGTCACCCTCCGCGGACACCCACACCTCGCCGGTTGAGCCGTCCACTGAGATAGCGACCCCGCACCTGCGCTCTATCTCGGATTTCACCGAGCCTTTTTTTCCGATCAGCACCGCCACCCGCTCGTGCGGTATTCGGATCATCTTGTCAAACATCATGATGATGATGTCATCTCCTCCATGATACGGCCTGGATCGTCCACGCTTACCCCCTTCTTCTCAAAGAATCTTGTAATGTTGTTAATATCTCTTTGAAGAAACATGCGCGCGTTAGGGTGCCGCCGGTCCACTGCAGACCCCAGGTCGAACACGACAAGCCCCCTGCCGCGCACCTTGAAAATGTTATACTCTGAGTAGTCCCCGTGTACGAGGTTTGCCTTTGCATACATGTCCCTGAGCATGGACAGGGCCCCGCGGTAGTCGCTGTCGTCGACAGGCCAGTGCAGCAGCTGCGCGGCAGGGCGGCCTCTGGCGCTGCCGTCGTCGTCGACGCCAGAATCGGGGGCGTGTCCCGCGTCTATGAACTCCATTGCCAGGACGTTGTTTGCGACATGGATGGGCCTCGGAACGGGAATGCCGGCCTCGGCGCACTGCGTCAGGTTGCGGAACTCCTTTCTTGCCCAGAGGTACACCATGTTGCGCGTGCCCCCCCTGACTGAGGCAAACCTCGGGTCGCCCTCCATGTATGCCTGCCGGCGCTTGAAGTTGGAGGTGCTGACCAGGTATATCTTGAGGGCGACGTCCGCCCCCGTGGGGCCCAGGCCCCAGAACACCAGCGACTCCTTGCCTGCGCTCACCGAGCCGTTGACGCCTGAGAGTATGCCGTCAGTTATCATCTTGTAGAGGGTCATCACGGTGCGCTTGTCAAGCACCTCGTTTACCACCTTGTTCTTCTTGAAGCCGTCTGCCAGCTCCCTCCGCCTGCGGTGGTGCAGCTTGGGCTCTAGCATCTCCTCAAATGCCTCGCCGGGGGCCGGGCCGTCCTGCATGCCGCCATCGCCGTCACCATGCCCGTTATGATCATCGCCGGTATGGCTGCCCGTCCCCCTGCTCATGACAGTGTATCGCGCCGCCGGCTAAAATTGATTTCCGTCCGGCTTGCATGGCCCCGCCGCCGGACGAACCCTACGGTTTTCAGGCGGGGCGTGCGGCGCGATGCCATGTAGCCGCATGCGGCGGCCGGGCGCATAGAGTTGATCATATTATCAGCTCGTGGACGCGCGCCGGGCCCGTACGCGGCGCTGTGTGGCGCGGCGCGCCGGCCCCCGCATTGCATGAAAGATCGTATCTGCCATATCCAATATAGTCACCGACAGCAAAATTACCCGCCATGCGCATAACAACTTCGCGCACTGCGGCAACAGATTTCAGGCCGTCATTTTAAATTTGGATCATGTTTGGCGCGTACGATCCCGTCACACGGGCGCATAGCCTACATTTTGAAAATCAGGAGAAACGGAACGTTGGATATTATTCTGGCGCCGTCCCTTGAGCCGACGCCGAGCTCGGCGGCCAGCGAGACGGCCTTTTCTCCGGCCATGTTGATGATGGACGAGTCCCTGAGCAGCCTCGACGCCTTTTCTCTGGATATTATTTCCCCGCCATAATATTCCTCGCTGATGTGCATGGTGTGATCGTCGCCCTCCTGTCCTATGCTCCTGCCGAGCAGTTCCGCATCGCACATGTTGAGCATCATGTTTCCTTGGTATTCGGAGACGCGCGCCGAAAACATGCTATCACGCGTACTTGCCCTTTAGCGTGGATTTTGCCCCGCACGCCTCGCATATCAGAAACGATATCCGGTTCTCCCTGGACGTCTTCGTGTCCGGGCTCTTGCAGGTGGGGCACTCGAGATAGTCCTTTACGTATATCTGGAACAGACGCGTAAAGTCGTCGGGGTCCCTCCTGCCGATGAACATGGCCTTGTCGCCTATCCGCTCGGCCGGCACCGCGAACTCCTTTGACAGGTACTGGAGCAGCTTGTCCGGATCGCGCCTCAGCACCTTTGGGAACTCTGCAAAGTTCCGCAGAAAGGTCTTCTGCCCCTCCCGCATCACGTCGACCACCGGCAGCTCGAACCGCGCGGACCGGCCGTCGTCGCGCCTCTGCCCCCGGCCGATCTCCCCCTCGATCCTCTTGAGCAGGGCCTCGTAGTCTTTTGCCGCCATTACAGGGGCCCTCGACAGCACACGCTATATGGGTTTTGAAAAAATGGAGTCGGAACTCCGGGTGTTATGGCTTGCCAATCCTAAAGACGCCGGTTCCACATACGGGACAGGTGCCCTTGACGGCTGGCCTTCCGTTCTTTAGCGTGGTCTCTTGTGGGTTCTTGATCTCACACTTTGCTCTGCATTTGACGCAATATGCTTCAACCATTTCAAAATTGCTTTTCTGTGCATGTATATAGTAAGAGTCAGTGAAATTTGTTTAACAATATAATTAATTTTTTATGTATAAATTCCGCCCTTCGGGTTCCTCTAGAAGGGGGGAAATCGCTGAATCGTGCGTTTTATAATGCAATAATACAAGAATTGCACGTATTGCGGGCATTTCGTGGATTTTTTGATCAGAATAGCCGCATGATGTCGCGCCCACGAATTATAAGTTACGTGCACTGACAACCGGTATTGGCCTCCAAACGGGGAATTGTCATAACGGCGGTTATACTGGCCGGCATTACCGGCGCAAGTTTTCTGGCCTGGCTGCCGGGGAGCGGTGGCGGCGGCGCGTCAAACCAGGCCACCTTTGTGATATCAGACCACAAGGAGTACCTTGACAGCGTCAAGAACATACACGAGGTTCTGGTCGAATCCACCGCGATCGAGTTTGAGATGTTACTGGACGGCGAGATCACGGCGGCCCAGTACACAAGAAGCTCGGAGACCACCTCGACGCAGACTGCCATGCAGATACGCGAGTTCATCACCTCAAAGCCCCCGGAGGAGTGGCAGGAAAGTTACATACTGTACGGCGAGGCGCTCAGGTCGTTTAACACGTACGTGGCAGAGACCCAGGCGGTGGCCAGCCTGATCGAAGAGGGGGGACCGGACGGCATCTCCGACGCGCACCTGCGCGAGTCGCTCCAGAGGACAGAGTCCCTGCTCTCAGAGTCCGACGAGTACGTCAAGAGATCCGATGCCGCAAGGCCTCCCGCGTAGTCTTGGCAGCGCCCACGGCTTGCGGCACCGAACCAGTCTTTATTTGGGCACCGCAGGCTCCAAGGGCATGAACGGCGGCAGCAGCAGCAGCAGCATCGGCGACACCCGTGGCTCCAACGGCGGTGACGCGCGCGCGGGTAATCCAAGGGCCGGGATGCCCGTCGTAACGGGGAGGGGCATGACGGCGCTCCGCAGAAAGTTTGGCGGTGACGAGATGTCCGACTCGCGGGGCATAACCCGGGCCAGGCTCCTGACCCGGTTCGTGGGGGATCTAAGCTCCAAAAAGTTCGGCGCCATAATATTCGGATACGAGGGGGTGCTGCGCGATTACGGCGGCGGACACACCATGCCGCTCAAGGAGATTGGCGCCGAGCTTGAAAGAATTATGCGCGGCGGAATTATAGTCGGAATCGCGTCAAGGAGCGGCCACGAATCGATGGCCGCGGAGCTCCGGCACATGATAAGGCCCGAATACTGGGATGACACGCGTGTCGGATATTGCAACGGGACCGACATCAGGGCGCTGAGCGATGCGGAGGCAAGCCAAACTCGTGCAAATAACGATCACGTTGAGTTTGTCACTAACGCGATCGAGTCAAGCGACATGATCTCGGAATACGACGTTACATATTGCGGAGGCCAGGTATCGATCAAAAACAGCGGCGGCGCCGGCGCCAAAAAATACAGCGCAGATATGATCATCCGCGCGATGGCGGGCGCCGGCGCGCCAATGCGGCGCAACGTCAAGGTGTTCGAGTCCGACGGGTACATAGACGTCGTCCCGTACGGCGACTCGAGGTACGAGGTGGTCAGGCGCATAAAGCTTGCAATCCCGAGGGATCGCTACATACTGTGCATCGGGTGCAGGGGCCAATGGCCCGGGGCCGACTGCGAGCTGTTGGCCCACAGGTACTCGCTGAGCACGGGCACCGTGTCTGCCACCGCCTCCTCGTGCTGGAACCTGCTGCCGGAGGGGGAGGGCGGCGAGCAGGGGGCGCTCACATACATGAGAAGTATGCGCGTGGGGGACGGCAGCGGCCAAGGCGGCTGGTTCACCATGAGGATGTGACTGCCGCCGGCACCTCGGGCGTCTGGGATGCGCGGGGCTTGCGGCCGCGGGACGATCGACGGCAGGGCCGCCGTTCGCCGGCCCGGACTCACGCATAAGGCCACATACATGGCGGGTTCGCCCGCATGCCGGAAATCGTTAAAAGCAATCTGCACTATATAACGACATGTCGCAGCGCGCAGGCAAGGTCGAGAAGGACGTGAGCTCCTCTTCTGCAAGCAAGCTGCTTGTGGTGTGCGTCGACAGGGACAACGACGTGGGGGAGAAGGCCGGCATCGAGACCCCCGTGATAGGGAGGGACTCTTGCATAGAGGCGGCCCAGCGGCTGGCGCTGGAGGATCCCGAGGACGCGGACTCCAACTCTATATTCGCCGCCATAAAGACGTACGAGGATCTCATCAGCAAGGGGTATACCGTCGAGGTCGTCACGGTCGCGGGCGTGAAGAACAGGGGCGTGCAGGCCGACGAAAAGATACTCGCGGAGATCAAGAAGATCCAGAGCGAGTTTGGCGCAAACGGCGCCGTCATAGTGTCAGACGGCGAGGACGACGAGAGCGTCATACCCGTGATACAGAACGCGCTACCCGTCGTGTCTGTGCAGCGCGTCGTAATGAAGGTGAGCCGGAGCGTGGAGTACTCGTATGCGGTGCTGGGAAAGTACCTGAAGACAATCGCATACGACTCCCGGTACTCGAAATTCTTTCTGGGGGTCCCCGGAATACTGCTGCTGATGGCGGGCATCGCCACGGTCTTTAACTTTACAGAGATAATATTCGCCGCAGTGATCAGCATACTGGGAGGGGCCTTTCTGATCAGGGCCTTTGACATAGACAGGGCTTGGGCCAGCCTGTCAAAGCCGACGCCGATGGGGTTCATACGCATCTTTACAATGGTGACCGGGATCATCCTCATCATGTCGTCCATCCCCGCCGGGATCGGGGCCGTGGATGAAAGCCTGTTGGAGCTGGACGCGGACATAGTCGCCATGGTGTCGGACAAGGTGCTGATCGGGCAGTTCATCTCGGGCGCCCTGCCCATACTGTGGATAGGGCTTGGCGCCATACTTGCCGGCTCGCTGCTGAGCAACCTGATAGGGGGCACGCCAAGGCATACGGTCGACATCCTGAGGCCGGTCGTCCTGGTGGCAATCTATCCGACTGCGTACCAGTTTACGAACATCATGATCCACGACGAGAGCTCCTTTACCCTGATCCCGCCGCTTATTGTGGGGCTGGCAGTCACGCTGGCCATAGCGTCCGTCCTGTTCAAGAAGTATCGCAGGCGCAGGACGGACAAGGACGCGGCGGCCGATGCCGACGAAGACGGCGGCGGCAGCGGCAGCGATGCTGAAACGGAACCGAGCAAGGAAAGGCAGTTATAACAATATTCGGTATGCTTGGACAGCATGGCAGGAGGCATAAGGAGTGCGGCGTTCGGCCTCTTTGGCTTTTACAAACTGTACAGCGGAAGGCTTGAGCGCGAGATAAGGGCCGGGGACATACCGAACCACATGGCGCTGATACTCGACGGCAACCGCAGGTGGGCGAGGCGCCATCTTGCAATGGAAAGGGACGGGCACGGCAGGGGCGCCGACGCGGTCGAGAACCTGCTTGACTGGTGCGAGGAGCTCGACATCAAGATAGTCACGCTGTACGCGCTCTCGGCGGAGAACCTGTCAAGAAACGACCAAGAGCTGCGGGACCTCTTTGAGCTGATAAGGGCCAGGCTTGAAAAGCTGCTGGCCGACCCGCGCATACACCGGAGCCGAATGAGGGTAAAGGCGATCGGGAGGATAGGGATGCTTCCGGATACGATACGCGACGTGCTGCACCGGCTTGAGGAGGCCACAAAGGGATATGACTGCAGGTTCCTGAACATCGCGCTCGCATACGGGGGCCAGTACGAGATGGTCGATGCCGTGAAAAAGATAGGGGAGAAGATAAGGGAGGGCAGGCTCAAGGTGGAAGAGATTGACAGGGGCGTGATAGAGTCTAACCTTTACACGTCGCACCTGCCCCAGCCCTCGCCGGACATGATACTCCGCACGTCCGGCGAGAAGCGGCTGAGCGGGTTCCTGATGTGGCAGAGCGCGTACAGCGAGCTTGTGTTCATGGACATATTCTGGCCCGAGTTCAGGAAGATAGACCTGATGAGGGCGATCCGCACGTTCCAGAAGAGAAGGAGGAGGCTTGGCCGGTGAGCATGGCGCGGGAGGAGATCTCTGCAGGCGTTGTCCTGTACTGCATGCGGGACTCGAGGCGCCTGTACCTAGTACTCCAGTACGCGGCCGGGCACTGGGACCTCGCAAAGGGCAAGAGGGAGCCGGGCGAGTCGGATGTGCAGGCGGCACTCAGGGAGGTCAGGGAGGAGACCGGGATTTCAGACGTGTCCCTGCACGAGGGCTTTGCAAGGCGCATCGAGTACGAGTTTCTGGACGGCAGTGACGAGGTGCACAAGACCGTGACGTTCTTTCTCGGGGAGACCCGAGCTAGGGACGTCACGCTGTCCGACGAGCACCTGGACTATGCATGGCATGAGTATGGCGACGCGGTGCGCGCCGTCACGTACCCCGCGGCGGCGGGCCTGCTCGGTGCCGCTGACGCGTGGCTTGACGGCGGCGCCAACGCGGCAGCCATGTAACGTCAGGACGCGCGTACTCTTCCGGGGGCAGAGCTAGAAAAGCAATCCCGGTGACAATCAGGTTCTTCCATGTGCGATGCTCTGATGCATGGACATGGCCGCTCGTACCATATCATCGGCCTGTATGATGGAGCGCCCCGCGATTACATAGTCGGCGCCGGCGCGTATAGTATCCGCGGCGCCGGCCCCCTGCGCCCCCACCCCGGGGGATATTATGAGCAGGCGCCGTCCGCTCTTTTGTATGCGCCTCGAGCACTCCCTTATGACACCTGGAAACGTGGCGCCCACTATGACGCCGTCCGCGCCCGAGTCGAGCGCCCAGTCAAGAAAGATCTCATGCATCCTCCGGGGGTTCCTAGACCTCGGCGTGAGATGGGCCCTCATCTCGTAGGACGTGCGGGCCTCCGGCGCGCTCATGTGGCACAGCGTGATCACGCCCCTGCCGCGCCCGTGCGCGGACCGGACCAGATTCCTGAGGCCGTCAAGCCCCATTATCGGGTTTGCGATCACGGCATCAAAGCCCATGTCCCACAGGATCCCAGTCGCGACATCGTTGGTGTTGCCTATGTCGTTGAGTTTTATGTCCGCAATGGCCTGCAGCCCGAGTCCGTGGGCAGCGTCGGTTATGCGGGACACCTGCCTGGCGCCAAGCGGCAGCAGCAGGTGGTAGTTGATCTTTATGGCGCAGATGTACGCCGACAGTCTCTTGACGTCGCGTATTACGGGGGAGGCGGTCAGGGGGCGGCCCGTGTAGTCGCAGGCAAGTATCACGCGCCGTCCCGTTGCGCCTGCCAGCTTGGCATTAAACGTCCTCATAGTCTATCAGTGGGTGGCTGCCTTTGAGCCTAATAATCTTCATGTACGAATAGCCGTGCTCGGTTGGGGCGTCCACGAACGCGGGCTCTGCGTCGCTTTGCGTAGAGAACATCAGAAACGGCTTTGCGGGATCAGAGTCAAGCTCGACGTACGCAAAAAATGCAGGCGTCTCCGCGACGCCGTGGTCCTGCTCCAGCGTTATGCCAAGAAGCCACTTGTGGCCGCGCCGGAACAGGAATAGCGGAAACGAGGAGTCCCCGCGCCCCCACATCATGCCGGCCAGGCTGGAGAGGTCTTCCAGTATTATGGGATGATACCTGTCCGCCGCGTCGTTGTCCGGAAGCAGTACTTCGGGACGCGATCTTATGCGTATTATCGGGGAGTACGCCATGCTCGAGTCGGACATTGCAGAGGACGTCCCGTACTCCTCCCTCCCGCGTCTCAGGCCATAGTACAGGTGGCGCCCCATTGCGGGGCCGCCGTCGCCGTCGCCGTCAAACGGCACATAGTACATGATGGGCCTGCCATGCAGCATGTTCATCTGGGTGCAGAGTATGTCCACGCCGTCGTGCTTGTGGGCCATGCATGCAAGAGGCACGTTTTCCAGCGCGCATACGAACCGCGAAAAGTCGAGGCGCGACTCAAGCTGGATATAGTACGGGCGCATGCCCTGGTGGTCTTCTCTGCTTTCTGCAGCAGAGGCCGATCCTACTGCGTCCTCCTTGCCTGCAGGCATGATTGTCGCTGCTGTTGCCGTCGCCGTCGTCACCACACTCAGACCAGAGCGCAGTATCAAATTAAACCTATTAGAGCCATCCGAGCACGGGCCCCGTCATGCGGCGCGCCTGTCGATTACGTCCTTGACGTTGGGACCCGTCCCTATGACGGCGGCCGGGATCCCCAGCGCGTCCTCTATGCTTGAGACGAACTTTTTTGCTTCGGCGGGAAGGTCGCCAAACGACCTGCCGCCCGCGCACTCCGGATACAGTACGTCAAGCTTTGTCAGGGCAAACTGCGTCGCCCCGTTGAGCATCGCGGCCCGCGCGGCCAGGCTCATGTCAAAGTCCGCCGCGCGCCGCGGCCTGCCGGTTACTGTTCCGAACTCCGACCATCCCCTCTGCGAGGACTCCTCGTCAGACAGGGCGTTTTCCAGGGGCCCTGTCCCCACCCGCGTGACATACGACTTGAAAACCACCATGACTTCGTCCACCTTTGTGGGGCCCAGTCCGACGTCGGCGCATATGCCTGACGCGGTCACGTCCTTTGATGTCACGTACGGGTACGTTCCGTGCCACAGCGACAGGAACGTGCCCTGGGTGCCCTCCACCAGCACGTCTCGGCCCGCCGCAAGTGCCGAGTTTATCTCGTGGGGCACGTCGGCGATCATATCTGACAGGGACTCGACGTCGCGTGCAAGCCTCAGCGTGCGCATCGCGCGGTCCGAGTTTGCAGGGCCTGTTCCGGATCCCGTGCTTCCTATCGTTTCCTTGAGCCGGCCGCCCGCGTCCCTCTCGCGGTGAGTGGGGTCTATTATGCCGCAGTTGGCGTCCAGGTACGCCTGCTTTTGCGCGCCAAAGTCCTCGACCTCCCTTAGCAGTACGTCGGGATCCACCACCACGCCGGGGCCTATCATCACCCTTGCATTGCGGTTGAGGAATCCGCTTGGCAGCATGCGCACCTTGTACGTCCTTTCCCCGTCCCGTATGGTGTGCCCCGCGTTGGGGCCCGCGCCGCCCCTCACCACGATTCCCGGCGAGTCCTTGGTTGCAAGGTACGAGATGATCTTGCCCTTGCCCTCGTCCCCAAAGAATCCGCCAACCACTACGGTCGCTGCCACGGTACGGCGGGCGCATTGCATCTTAATTAATGTAGTATGGGGCAACCCGGCCGGGTGCCCGCGGCGCCGCGCATGGAGGCGCCCGGCCGCGCTGGATGCCGCTACTGCCACCGCCGTCGCCACCGACCTCGAAACCGCCGCGGCGGAGTCGTTATATTCTCGCCGCGGCGCCGCCATGTGATGGCGACTGAGAACTTTGCCGGCAACATCATAGTCAGTTTGGCAAGCCTGCCGGACTTTCTGAGAAAGCCCATATTGACAAAGCGGATGAACGAATTCTTTGCGCTGTCGGAACCTGAAAAGCAGGAGATCATACGCAATGCACTGGAGGCGGGACCCACCGTGGATTTTGGCAGGTTTGAGAAGCTCTTCAGGACGTGGCTTGAGGTGCTGGCGGGCCTGCCGCAGGACCGGCGGGCGGAGCTCGTGGGTGCGTACGCCGCGGAGATCTCGCAGAGCCCCGAAAGACTGGTCGCCTTTAACATGGATGCCATATATGGCATATTCCTGACGCTGAGCCCCGACCAGCAGGAATCAGTCGCCTCGTCCGTAAGGGACGCGGTATCGGCGCTCGGCGCGCGGGATCAAAGAACGATCAGGATGATTGTGCCCGATGCGGCGCAGGCGCGCGTCGGCATCGCATGACCGGCGGGGTACCCTAGGCCTGAGAACCGGGAGGGGGATCGTCTGGGCGCCGGTTGTCCTCGTTTGTGAAATCTATGACATCGCCGTCAGGAGACATGACGCCGACGAATATCTTTTCGTTCTTGCGGAGCATCTTGCGGTGATCCGGCATGGACATGTCAAGCCGCATCTCGTTCATGACCATGACGCGGTACTCTTTCCACTCGGCCCAGCACTTGTTGCACGTGGGATACTTCTCGGCCCCCATATCCAGAACCTCGGAGTCCTGTATCTGTAGCTTGCACTTGGTGCACTGCCGCCCCATGGCGCACCGTCTCCGGACGTCTCTTTTATCTCTTGTTGAGGAACTGCTTCCAGTCCGTGATATTAGTTGGGCATGCCGTAATCGGCAGCCCGGCCAAACACCACGCCTGCACTCTGACGTTCTTTCTCCATTCCGCTGCGGGAAAGGGAACGCGCCGGCACTTGGCTCTCGTGCCCCCTCGCGGGGCCCCCGACCGCCTCTGAGAAGCAGTTGAGGCGCGCGTCCAGTTCGCGTCTTACGAGGGCCGTTCCTGCCCCCGTGGCCTGCCATTTTCTCGTCGTGTCACCGGGGTCTGTGGGCGGCAGGCCGTATCCCCCGATTACCATGGCCGCGTTGACGTCGGCCTGTTGAACGTAACTGCACTTGGTGCACCTGAACATGTCCCTCGTCACCCTCGAGGACTTGTCGACGTGCCCGCACCTCGCGCACTCCTGCGACGTGTACCTGGGGTCGACCGTGATGATCTGTATGCCCGCGAGCTCGGCGCGGTTTCGTATGCGCTGCTCGACGGCGCGGTGCCGCACGAAGCGCATCTCGCGGTTGAGCCCCCTCTTGTGGGAGCCGCGCCCCCTGCGGGTCATGCTTGATACCTTGAGGTCCTCGAGCACGATCACGCCGGGTGCATGGTCGTCGCACACGTGCTTGGCCGCGATGCACTCCGCGTACTGGCGGCGGCTTCCGGTCTTCTGCAGGCGCCTGCGGAGCCGCGCGTGCAGCCTCCTGAACCTGTTGGAGTGCCTGTTCATCTTGGACATCCTTGACTGCATTTCTTGGTATTCCGCGCGGCCGTCCCTGAACGGCGCGGCCGTGTCGTAGGAGTCCTTTGCGACTGCACTTCCCCCGCGGTCCATGGTCACGACCACCGTGGGCTCCGCGACGCCGCGGTCAACCCCCTTGACCGTCGCGTCCGCGGGCACGCTCCGCTGCGGCGGCATCCCGACGCGGCACGACACGTACAGCACGTACCGGCCGCTCCGCGTCCTGGTGAACTCGTACGATCTTGGTTCGTGCTCCATGACCTCGTTGGGTACGGCCGCGCGGACAGTTCCAAACGACGGCAGCATGATGCCGTACCTGTCGACTGTGCGCGGCGCGAGCGCGCACCTCACGGAGATTGCGGAGTGCCGTTTCCTCGTGCGGTGCCTGAGGCCGCCGCCGGACCTCGCTGCCAGTTTGTGCGCGGTGCATGCGTCTTGGATGCCCGCACGCTGTATCCACGCGGGAACGGCGCGCATCCACTCCTGTTCCAGGCGCCTGGCCGTCAGCTCCTTGTACAGCCCGTACTCGCTTACGGCACCGCCCGACATGATCCTCCCGACGGACCAGTTGTACGCGTGGCGCTGGGCAGCGCGGTACGAGTCGATGAGGCGCACCTGGTCGGCCGCCAGCGATATGGCGACCCGGTACTTGCGGTATGCATGCAACACGTAACACGCAAGGTGATCATGTTATTATGCCTTGTTTCCAATGTGACGGGCGCGCCGCCATGTGGCTGCCGGCTGCATCCTGTCCATTGGCCGGAGCATCAGTCAGGACATATCACGGATTGGAAGCGGAACCGGTTCTCACAAGTCATAATAGTGGCCGACACCTACGGCCGCGCGTGAAGATAAAGTGCCCCAAGTGCAGGGAGGATGCGGTACTCTCACCGGACTTTGCCAAGGTAAAGTGCGGCACGTGCGAGTTTGACATGAGTTATGGGGACTATGTAGAGTACGTCGCGCACAACGATCCCACATACTCGGACATACTGAGCGACTATGCCGGGGCCGCCAGCAAGGGGCAGTCGTCCGGTACCCTCGACGAGTGGGACTAGGCAGTAGTGGGCCTAGAGACTAAATACTGCAACGACAATCAGACACCGTGGAGTTTCTGCTAGAGAACATACTCAACATGATAGGGTTTATCGTGGGGCTGGCCATAGGCCTGATGTCGCTGATCGGATTCCGCAATACCGGCAGTCCGACACTCTTTAGACTCACAATCGCATTCTTTGCCATAAGCGCCGGGTTCCTGATCATATGGGTCGGCTACCTGGCCGCGGATTTTGTGACAAAGTCCGGCGACATAGAGAGGTGGGTGCAGACCACCGGCATCATAGTCCAGACGGTCGGGTATTTCTTCATCGCCTTTTCACACAGCATCAAGGCCTTTCTGCCAAAGTCAAGCTACTTTAGGTCGGTGGGCGTGGTGCCGCTGTTCCTGATATCGTCCGTACAGATAGAGCACATATTCAGGTCCATCTCGTTCATACTCTTGGCATACGGGGCCATCGAGACCATACTGTCGTATCTGGACACCCGCAACCGCGGGGCCATATCGGTGGCGTCGGGGCTGGCGCTCTTGGCGCTCGGCGAGTTTCTCGGATGGTACTCGTTTGTATTCCCAGAGTCCATACTGTACACGACGTCCATATCGATAAAGATCGCCGGGCTTGTCGCCCTCTTCATACCCGTAAGCAGGCTGCCGCTCACGCGCATAAGGGTCGACGACGGCCTGGATGGCGAGGGGGACGAGTGGGAAGAGGAAGGGGAGGAGGAGGAGGAGGGGAGAGAAGATGACGGCGCGCGCCGCGAGGAAGGCAAGGGTGACGGAGGCGCCTATGCGCACGGGCGCGGGCAGGGGCCGGCGGCAGCAGAGGGGGCGCGGTCCGCACCGGCGCTAGGCGGCGGAAGCCCCGGACGCGGGGAGCCGAAGGACGGCAGATGACGCGATCGCAGGCCGAGAGCACGCCGCATGCAGAGTTAGTCAAGATCTTTTTGCTCTTTGGTTTACCAGTCAAAATCAGTACTTTATCATACAAGATGCGCGTATCATATGCATGGCAGGATACCGCACCCGCATGGAAATAATCGGAGACATACTATCCACGACCAGGGACGACTGCCAGGACGAGCAGGGGGCCACCGTAACATACCTGATTAAGAAAGCCAACGTCTCGTACCCCCGGCTGTCCGAGATACTGAGCATGCTAGTCAAGCAGGGACTCTTGGAAGTGGACAGGACAAAGAACTCCAGCAAGTACAGGATAAGCGAGAACGGAAGAGAGTTCCTCCTGGCATACAACACGTTCACGGAGTTTTCAAGCGACTACGGCCTGAACATATGACGGCAGGCACGAGGCCGCCCGGCCAGAAGCGGGCTCCTCCGTCATGACCATGCCGAGTCACATACAGGGGGAGACGCCGTCGGTGATTGTGGTGGCAGTTGTGGCGGCAAGGGTGGCGATGATGCCCGGCTGTACGACAAGGGCGGCAACCCCGCCTCGAACTCGTCGTCAAAGTCGTCCTCGAACTCGTCGTCAAAGTCGTCCTCGAACTCGGTGTCGCCGTAGTCGGTCGGGTCGGACATGCGCGCCCCGTCGCGGCGGCCGAATTAAAGCTTTGACGCGCCCCTGCAAGGCACGGCCGCCGGAACGCGGCCCTGTACAAAATATTAGATGCGCCGGCGCAGCACATCCATGACAGAGGACACCGGCGGCGAGGGGGCCATGACCAGGGTGGCCTGCGACAGCGACGGGATTGCTGCTGCCGCACGGCTGGTCAGAAGCGGGGGGGTCATAATATTCCCGACCGATACGGTATACGGCATAGGATGCGACCCCTACAACGCCAGGGCGGTCCAGAGGGTATACGACATAAAGTCGAGGGAGCGGACAAAGCCGCTGCCAGTACTAGTCGACTCCGCCAGGACCGCCGGCAGGATATCCGTAATGGACGACGAGGCGGTTCGGCGCATGGCAAGCAGGTTCTGGCCGGGCCCCCTTACGATGATCCTCGACGTGCGCGACAGGCGGCTTGCCGAGTCCCTGCACCTTGGTGGGCACGGGGGCGGGATCGCCCTCCGGGTCCCCGCCCACAGGTGCGCCCAGATGCTGCTTGGCTCCTGCCGCATGATTGCAGGCACCAGCGCCAACGTGTCCGGCGCGGGGTCGACAGGCGATCCTGATGCGTGCGCCGGCGCAATGAAGGGATACGACATGATCCTCGACGGCGGAGTCATACGCGACCCCGCGGAGTCCACCGTCGTGGACGCCAGGGGCGGGCGCGTCACCATGATAAGGGAGGGCGGCCGGCTGAGCATGCAGGAGCTGCTAGGGGCATGAACCTGATCATAACGTGCGCGAGGCACACTGAGGAGGACGCGGCAGGCGAGCTTGCCAGAGTGCTGGGATCGATGGGCGACGACAGCCCCGACATTACGGTCACCCCCATGTCGGGAATCCTGACTGCCAGCACGGGGGTCGAGCCGGCGTCAGTCCCGGCCAAGTTCAGGGAGACGCTCGAAGACGAGCCGTGGTCGATAAGGTACTGCCTGAGGGTCATCCCGGTATTCGAGACCGTCAAGACAGACGTCGGGGAGATTGTTGACGCGGCGACTGCGATGGCCCTGCAAGAGATACCCGGGGATGCGACGTACAGGATCACGGTCGAAAAGCGCAACACGGGCGTCTCCGGAAGCGAGATAATATCCGGAATCGCCCGCGGCATCAGCAACCCCGTCTCACTTGAGCATGCCGACGCGACCGTGCTGATAGAGGTACTTGGTGGGACCACCGGCATCTCCGTACTGCGCGACTCGGAGATCTTTAGTGCAGAAAAGGTACGCCGCGGCATGAACGCGTGACTCACGCGGCAGAGGCGTTTAGCACCGCGGCGCGCTCTGCCAGGACGTCCTCGAGCGGCGTCTCAGACGGGGCCGAGTTTATAGTCCTCTTGGTGATGCGGAACTCTTTGCGCAGGAATCCCGCATTGTCTGCCGTGAACGGCTCGGTCAGAAGGGGCTCCAGTTCCCTGTACAGCGAGTCGAGCGCCCTTGTGGGCCCCATGGACACGACCAGAAAGGCGTCCGATGAGGAGGGCCTGATGCCTGCAGTCCTTATGGCGGCAGATATCTGCGTGGTGAGGGCAAACCGCATCAGGATGTCCGTCTCGACGCGGTTTGCAATCAGGATGCCCCTCTTGTCGGACTCTACTGACAGGGCCAGTATCTTTTGCGCGTGGGACCTGTTCAGTACGAACCTGGCGGACAGCGCCTGTATGCTCAGCCTTGGGTGGCGTCCGCGCAGATCATCGAGGAACGCGGAACCCGGCGGCCCCTCCGGCCGCACCGCCAGAACCTCTAGGCGCCTGCCCCCGATCTCAAACCTGACGCGCTCCCGGCCGCGGGCGCCCCCGTGTATCACAGGTATGACGCTGACCGTGTCGCCGCTTTTGGCAACAGAGTCCATGCCGTCGGCGGCAGATGTGTCGATGCCGTTTATTGCGACAAGCGTGTTGCGCGGATCCAGTGCGGGGGCTCCCTCCACGCGCATGCCCTGCAGCACCTCAAAGATCCCGGTTATCGTGATCTCGGATCTCTCTATGTGCACCCTGTCGGTCCCAAACGACTTTTTTGCGCCGCCGACAAGCTCTACTGTAATCATCATCCGTGGCCCGCCCGTGCAGGCCTTAAGACTGTATCAGATCAGGCACTGCTTCCGGCACTGTCGCTGTCGCTTGCAGGTGGCGCGGTGGAAGCCGCGTCTAGCGTGGTTTCGACGCCTTCTGCAGTGGCATCGGCAGTGGCAACCATGCCAGGTTCCTTGCCGTCGTCTATAGTACCGTCGTCATTATTGTCATTTGCGCGTTCAACATCGCCGCCGGACGCGTCGTCACCCTGCTCGTCCTTGGCCGCGGCCGCCTTTGCAGCGGCAGCGGCAGCCTCCTCCTCGGCGACTCTCTGCGCCTCTTCCTCCTCGGCCCTTGCCCGTTCCTGCGCCTCCCGCGCCCTTGCTGCGCGCATCTCGTTTTTGACCGTCTTTGTGATGTAGCCTGCAATCTCGTTCTTGAGTCCCTTTGAGCGTACGACGGAGATGCAGTCGAGCGTCTTTTTGTTGTGGGCAAAATCTTCGCCGAACTCCGACCGGTGTTTCTCCAGTACCTCAAGTGAGAGGCGTCTTACCCTGTCCACAACGCCACATGCTGCGGGGGTATTTTATACCTATGAGTCTCGCCGTGCCGTCGCAGGCTGGCGCGGGGGCCGAGCAGGCTGGCCGCGCCGCTCTCGCCGTTGCCGTCTCTACCGCCATATCGTTATCATTGCCGACCCTTGCCACCACCGCATGCGGCCCGGCACGCTGCGGCCGGCGCATGCGTGTCGCACCGGCCTCCGAGGGATCATCTCATCCCGAGATAGTTTGCAGAGTTTTCTGCAACCGCGTCCACCGCGGAGTCAAATGGCATGCGGCGCACCTCTGCCACGGCATGGAGCACGCTTGCAACAAAACAGGGGTGTCCCGCCTTGAGCTCAAAGCACCTTGAGAACCGCACGGGCCCGTCTGTCTCCACCAGAATCCTGTCCATGTCGGACAGCTCAATCAGCCTCTGCTTGTCGTTTGCATATGTGGCGACTGGCCCAAATGACACGTAAAAGCCCATGTCGCGCGCCCGCGCAAGCTGCCTCTTGCTGCCGTCAAACCAGTGCAGCGACGCGCGTTCCGCATCAAAAGATGTCATGACGTCAAACACGCGCTCGAGGCTCTTTCTCGAGTGTATGGAGACGGGCTTTCCGAGTCGCGACGCCAGTTCCAGCATGTGCTCAAAGACGCGCACTTGGCCCGAGGGTATCCTGCCGTCACTGGCATAGGTGGGGTCGAGCCCGATCTCGCCTATCCCGGCTATGCGGTCGGCGTTCTGTTCGGCAAGAACCGAGGTATCGCGCAGCGCATCCTCCGTGTCGGGACCCGCGACGCGCTCGGGGTGTATCCCGACAAAGGGCAGAATGCAGGCGCCCATGTCGGATATCTCCAGCGTCCTGACCGAGTCTGCGTAGTCCATGGACACGGCGCATGCGGCTATGTCCAAGCGCTCCATGTACGAGACCGTGTAATCCAACTCGCCGGCATATTCGGCGTCTGACAGGTGGACATGGGAGTCCACGTATCGCGCCATGCTGGCACAGCAAAGTTGGTTTGTATAAATCGATTCAATGGTTGCATTTTTTTTGCCTAGTGTCTTTTTGAGCGGGACGCGCATACGCGCGCATGGCAAAATCAGAGTTTGGCATCACCGTCATGTACAGGATCCTCAAAAAAGCGGGGGCCGCCCGGGTCAGCGACGAGTCGGCCGAGGAGCTTAGAAGAACCGTAGAGGAGGTAGCAGACGGCATAGCAAAGGGCGCCGTAGAGATGGCGGGGCATGCAAACCGCCGGACCGTCAAGGGCGAGGACGTCAGGATGGCGACGCGCCACTACCGGATATAGCAAGGATTAATTGCTTGCGCGCCTCACGCACGCCGGTAAGGTGGCAGAACGGTTATGCGTGGGCCTGCAAAGCCTATACAAGGGGGTTCGACTCCCTCTCTTACCTCGTAATTATCAGGGGGTTATGATTACCGTACCCTCCATCCAGGGATGCAGCGTGCAGTAGTACTTGTACGTGCCTGGGGCCTTGAAGGAGAGCGTGTAGGAGTCGTACGGGTCCATGTACCCGCTATCAAAGGTACCTGCCGGGCTGTCGTACGTGCCGGCCGTCACGGTGTGGAATGCAGAGTCCTCGTTTGTCCACGTTATGGGCTCCCCGGCAGGCGCCTCGTATACGGACGGCATGTAGCAGCCGTCGGTCTCCTCGCAGCCTGGCCGCGACACCTTTGTCGGCATTGAGACGTCTGTGTCGCGGCCATCCGGGTCCAGTGTCTGCACGGTGCCGTCCATATTGGTCGCGCCGTTATCGCCGGCCCCCGAGCCGTTGCCGGAGGGATCAGACTCGTCAATCGCGATTACCGCCACCACCGCCACCACCGAAACCGCAAGTACGGATGCCGCTATCGCGGCCACAACCATCAGCCGGATGTTGCCCTCCACGCATTGGCGCGGCCCGCAGGGTGCTAAATAGTTGAGTCCAAGGGCCGCGCATGCCCCGTCCGATCCATGTACGGGCACGCGTCACCATGTGGAACCCGCCTGAAAGATCGTTTTTATACAGATGCAAGATAGCGCGGCCGATGGCAAGGGAGAAGACGTGCACCGTGTGCAAGGCATCGACCCAGCGTGAATTCTACCCTATGAAGGAGTGGGACGTGGAGGGCCCGCTATGCGGCAACTGCTATTCAAAGAGGATACACGATCATTATCCCGGAGAGCACGTCAGGGTCAACAGGGATCTTGACTAGCCGCGTCTGCGTCTGTCGCCGCCACTGCTACCTATAGTCATTATCATCATGATTCCTTGGAGTACTTGTGCGTGTACATGCAGTTCCATACGAGCGGGTCGCCCCGGACCGCCTCCTCGTCGGATTCGCTGATGAATTCAATGTCGGTCACCGTCTTTTTTCTGCGGGACAGCGTAACCTGGAACGTGACAAACTCCTTGCAGTCGCATACCTTGTAGAGGCACGCGTCATTGTCGTTCTCGTCGTGATCACTTGCCTCGTGGCCACACTTGCAGATCTCGCCTCCCTTGGCCTCCTCGAGCGCCTTTTTCTTGTACACGCCAAGCCGCAGATATGCCTCGCCGTCGTGCCCCTTTTTGAAGCGCTCATAATTGTCTGATATCGGGAGATTCTTGTAAAACGAGAGGTTCGAGGAGGGCCTCTGGGTCTGGGCGCCCATGATGAACCAGTAGGTGCCGTCGCCGTCGGACTCGACGAACCTGATCTTGATGGTGTGGTCGAGCCACCAGTGTATGGTCTCTTGCCATATGTACAGTGACTGCTTTTGGTCCGCAATCAGCGGGGCCACGTTCATCCGCAGGTCATAGTACCGGTACGCAACGCCCTGTATGTCGTCAAACCACGGTATGGGCGAGAGGGGGGAGGACGAAGACACGAGGAAAAAGCGGCACGTGCGATATTTATCTGATCGCAGGCCGTAACTTTGTTCCCTAATCCGCCCCATGCACACCTGCCGTGTCCCTGTCGACGACGGTATGACGCGTCTACTGGTACAATTAGGAAACATATAGTTACATTTACCGTTACGTTATATACTGATGTCATGATGGGCAGTATTGACACGCGCGTTACTCTCGAGTGCGGCTCGTGTATTGATTGTGTCAGTTGCTGTCTTGGTGGTGGGCGGGGCATGCGCCGCGTTTGCGTTGCTGCCGGCCGCCGTGCCGGCCGCGGCCGCCCCTTCTGACGACTTTGTCACCGTATGGAGCGTCACCTGGGATGACAGGACGATAAAAATTCCGGTGGGCGGCGCCACCGGTACCTACGCCATAGACTGGGGTGACGGCAACACCAGCTTGGGCGTGAGCGGCGACCAGGAGCACACGTACGCGTGGGCAGGCACCTATACCGTGCGAATCTCGGGCGACTTTACGAGAATACTTCTGGGCGGGGATGTCACAAACGCCGAAAAGCTGAAGAGCATCGACCAGTGGGGCTCCATGCGGTGGTCGTCCATGGAGTCTGCATTCGCGGACGCAAGAAACGTGAGATACGCCGCGGACGACAGCCCGAACCTCTCGGGCGTGTCCAGTCTGTCGAGGATGTTCAGCTCTGCCTACTATTTCAACGGCGACCTCTCCGGCTGGAACACCTCCAGCGTAACCGACATGAGCGGCATGTTCGACGGCGCCCACAACTTCGACGCCGACCTCTCCGGCTGGGACATCTCCAGCGTAACCGACATGAACCGCATGTTCTACAATGCCCACAACTTCGACGCCGACCTCTCCGACTGGGACACCTCCAGCGTAACCGACATGAACCGCATGTTCCGCGGTGCCGCTTACTTCGACGCCGACCTCTCCGACTGGGACACCTCCAGCGTAACCGACATGGGCGAAACATTCTTCCGCGCTTACAGCTTCAGTGCAAACATCTCCGACTGGGACACCTCCAGCGTAACCGACATGAACAGAATGTTCTCCGAAATCAGCGGCTTCTGCGGTGACTGGAACACGTCCCCTTGTCTCTCCGGCTGGGACACCTCGCGCGTGACCAACATGAGCGAAATGTTCCGCTCCAGTCACTTCAACGGCGACCTCTCCGGCTGGAACACCTCCAGCGTAACCGACATGAGCGGCATGTTCTACAATGCCTACTACTTCGACGCCGACCTCTCCGGCTGGGACACCTCGCGCGTAACCGACATGAGCTACATGTTTTTTGAATCCGGTGCCACCCCCGACCTCTCCGGCTGGAACACCTCCAGCGTAACCGACATGAGCGGCATGTTCTACGGCGCCATGTATTTCAACGCCGACCTCTCCGGCTGGAACACCTCCAGCGTAACCGACATGAGCCGCATGTTCCAGGACGCCATGGATTTCAACGGAGACATCTCCGGCTGGGACACCTCCAGCGTAACCGACATGAGGGGCATGTTCTCCCACGCCTACAACATTGCCGCCGACCTCTCCGGCTGGGACACCTCCAGTGTAACCGACATGAGCGAAATGTTCTATATAACCTACGAGTTCAACTCCGACATCTCCGGCTGGGACGTCTCAAACGTGGCCGACATGTACTACATGTTCTACTACGCCAGCGCCTTTAGTCAAAATCTGGGGCCCTGGTACATTACGCTCAACAGCACGCGCATTGGCGGGGACGGCACGTACGCGGCGGAGATTGCCGCACAGAACGCCGTACTGCACCGCCATAATCCGTCCTACTCGCTTGTGGACACCGGTGCATATCCGGACAACGCAAACTTTACCATATCTTCTGACAACGTCCTGATGATAAAGCCAAACGCCCCCCCGAAAGACAAGTATCTCATAAACATCGGGGCCGAGTCCGCAGATTCGTTCGGCACCGGCAACACGCGGCAGCTTGAAATTTACGCCTCCTCGCACCTGAACCGGCCGCCCGCGGCCGACGCGGGAACAGACCAGACCGTCTCTGAGGGTTCCGCCGTCAGCTTGGACGGCTCGTCGTCCTCCGACCCGGACGGCGATACCCTGTCATACCTCTGGGTTGCCCCGCAGGGCATAACCCTCCAGAACGCCAACACCGCGGCCCCGTCGTTCGCGGCGCCCCCAGTCGCGTCAGACACCCCCTACACCATCACCCTTGCAGTCTCCGACGGCACCGACACCGACACCGATACCATGATAGTAACGGTCCGGAACGTCAACCTGCCGCCCACAGCCGACGCGGGAGCAGACCAGACCGTCTCTGAGGGCGCCACCGTGAATCTGAACGGCTCGTCGTCCTCCGACCCCGACGGCGATTCCCTGTCGTACAGCTGGACTGCCCCGCAGGGCATAACCCTCCAGAACGCCAACACCGCGGCCCCGTCGTTCGCGGCGCCCTCCGTCACGTCAGACACCCCCTACACCATCACCCTTGCAGTCTCCGACGGCACCGACACCGACACCGACACGGTGATAGTAACGGTCCGGAACGTCAACCTGCCGCCCACAGCCGACGCGGGAGCAGACCAGACCGTCTCTGAGGGCGCCACCGTGAATCTGAACGGCTCGTCGTCCTCCGACCCCGACGGCGATTCCCTGTCGTACAGCTGGACTGCTCCGCAGGGCATAACCCTCCAGAACGCCAACACCGCGGCCCCGTCGTTCGCGGCGCCCTCCGTCACGTCAGACACCCCCTACACCATCACCCTTACGGTCTCCGACGGCACCGACACCGACACCGACACCATGGTAGTAACGGTCCGGAGCGTGTCGGCCCAGCAGCAGCAGCAGCCGACGAACCGGGCGCCCACAGCCGACGCGGGAGCCGACCTGACCGTGCGCGAGGGCGCCACCGTCTACCTCAGCGGCTTCGCATCCTCCGATCCGGACGGCGACTCGATCACGTACGGCTGGACGATCTCGCCATCCGTCACCCTCAAGAATGCCGACGCCCCCGCCCCGTCCTTCACGGCGCCGGACATCTCGGCCGACACCAACTACACCCTCACCCTTACAGTCTCTGACGGCACTGACACTGCCACCGACACGGTAGTCGTAACAGTCGAGAACAACCTGCCGCCCACAGCCGACGCGGGGGCAGACTTGACCGTCTCTGAGGGCGCCATCGTCTACCTCAACGGCTTCGCATCCTCCGACCCGGACGGCGACTCGATCACGTACGGCTGGACGATCTCGCCGCCCATCCCACTCAAGAATGCCGACGCCCCCGCCCCGTCCTTCACGGCGCCGGACATCTCGGCCGACACCAACTACACCCTCACCCTTACAGTCTCTGACGGCACTGACACTGCCACCGACACGGTAGTCGTAACAGTCCGGAGCGCGCCGGTCCAGTAGCCGCTCCTGCCGCCGCCTATGTGACTGCGGCACCTGCAGCTCGCGTGCAGCACCTGCCTTGAGCCGACACCTCCTGCCAGTTAGGCGTGGCGGCTATCATATGATCCATGAGCCTTGCCGCCCCGGGGCATCGCGATCTTTGAGCCCTTCGCGGCTTTGGCGGGAAAGGTCCGGGTGCCGCCGGAGGACAATAAGGTTATCATAGTTATGTAATGGTTAGGTAAGTTGTAGTTATGTCCGAGAATGTAATAGTTGGATAAGATATAGTTATAACGGAGGTATGTAATGGTGAAACATGGTAGCATACAGAACAAGCATGCAGATTGTAGCGGATCTACTGACCGTAACACAGGAATCTGGACGGGACGGCATCAAGACCACGTCCCTGCTGACAAAGGCCAACATCTCACACTCGCGATTATCAAAGTTCATGGACAACCTGACCGGTGCCGGACTCGTAAACCGTATCGAATATGACGGCAGGAACACTTTCGTAATAACCCCCAAGGGCAGGCAGTATCTGGAGTCGTACGTAAAGTTCTCCAGCATTGCAGAGTCCTTCGGACTGGACCTGTAGGCGGCTAGCCGTCTTTTTTTCATTTTTTGCAAGATCCCGGTGCGGCCTGCGCGCGTCTGCGGTGCATGGCGCCGTTACGGCAGGCGCCAGGCATGCCCATGGCGCACGGCCAAGCCGCCTACTTTTTAGACCTCTTGCGCTTGTCCCTTGTAAGCTGCCGCTGCTTTCGAGTCTTGTATGAGTCATACAGGAATATTGCGACTATTCCGCCAATCGAGGTGTAAAAGAGAACCGGAAGGAACCTGAGCTCGCCGGTGGTCGGGCTCACAAAGGAGATTGGAATCCCGACAAACATGAATATCAGAATCACGGTAAGATACTTGTCCACGATACGCGCACGCGGGAAAACCATATATCTTTTTGATCCGCCCCACATTCAGATGGCAAGGGGACTGGAAGTCGCGGGGCTCGGACTGGTGGCCATAATGATACTGAGCTACGTCGGGGCGTTCCGCCCCGCAGTCGACGCCGGCACGTCGTACGTGTTCTGGGGCTGCGCCGCCGGGGCGCTTGGCATAATCGTATACAGAAAGATGAAGAACAAGAAGGAAGGCGCAGAGTCCCACGACAGCGGGGCCGGCGCCTGACGGGCGCCATGCCGATTCCGCTGACCGCGTAACATCTTGTGGCGTGACGGGCAGGCGCGTCATTGATCATATTTATTATGATCATCACGGTGAGCACGGTGGTGACAGCGACGCCGCGCATGTTCACGTCCATTCCCAGACATGGCCGCACCGCCGGCATTGCCCCGCAGTACCGGAAACTCAGTCACAACGGCGCTGATGATCATGGTGGCAGTGGCGGCGGCTCCTGATCCGCTGGGAAATACCGACAGATCTATAAGGAAGGATCAGACTCCAAGAGTAGTCATGGGGACATCCGGTGAGGAGAGATGGTGGGAGGGCCTCGGCGAGGAACTCCAAGTCGACCTAGAGTCCCTTGACGAGCACGAGTCTCAGGCGCGGTGAGGCGCCGCACGCTCGGGTTTCCAACCCTCTGGGAGTTTTATCGGGATTAGTATGAAGCCTCGGACGGGATCTGAACCCGCGACCTAACGCTTACGAGGCGTTCGCTCTACCGGGCTGAGCTACCAAGGCATGTGTGGCGGTCATCATCAGAGTTAATAAAAAGTATCCCAAAGCGCTGTGGTGAAGAAGACGATCTCGGGGATCAGGGGGATTGTCGGGGACGACATTGGCATCAGGGACGTAATCAGATTCTGCGGCAATTTTGCAAGCCTGTCCGGCGGCAGGTGCGTGACCGGCAGGGACACTAGGCCGTCGGGGCCCATGATGGAGCGCGCCGCCCACGCGGGGCTGATGGAGGGAGGCGTGGACGTGTACGATATGGGCGTGGCGCCCACGCCCGTGGTGTTCCGGGAGGCAAGAAGGATCGGCGCCGGCGTGGTGATAACGTCGTCGCACAATCCGCTAGAATGGAACGGGTTAAAGTTCGTCACGGGCGGCAGGGGGATAAACGAGTCGGAGCTCCCACTCATAACGGGGGCGCGCGGTCGCGGGAACGGCGCACAGGAGGACGGCGGCAGGGATGCCGCGGCCCTGGCAACGGCAACAGAGCCCGGGGTAAGGCGCAGCCACGCGTCGACGTACGTGGAGGAGGCAGCAGAGGTAATCGGGGAGATAGGGGGCAGTCCGCGGATTGCAGTGGACGTGGGCGGGGGCGCAGCCGCGCACGTGGCGCCCCGCCTGTACGAAAAGATCGGCTGCAGCGTCAGCGTGATAAACTCCGAACCGCGCTCCAGGGGGCCCGACCCCACCACGGACGGCCTCGACGGCCTCGTGTCGCTGTCAAGAGCAAAGGGCAGCATAGGGTTTGCATTTGATCTTGACGGCGACAGGCTTGTCATCGTCGCTGACGGAACAAAGCAGACGCCCGATACAACCCTGGGGCTTGGCATTGCGGGCGCGCTCGACATGGGATACGAAAGGTTTGTCCTGAGCGCGGACACCAGCCGTGGAGTGGAGAGGCTCATAGAGTCGCACGGCGGAATCCACACGAGGGCAAAGGTCGGGGAGGCAAATGTAGTAGAGGAGATGACAAAGGTCGGGGCCCAGGCCGGGGGCGAGGGGAGCAGCGGGGGCTTTATCCTGCCCGAGTTCAACCACTGCAGGGACGGCATCCTGGCCGGGGGCGTGATAGCAAGAATGCTTCGGGAGGACGGTGGCGGGGCGCGGTTCAGGGAGGTGCTTGGCATGCTGGGCAGATACCACATAATCCGGACCAAGATGCCTGCGGGGGCAGGCCTGCGGCAGCACGACATGATGGAGCGCGCCCTCAAGTGGCTGGAATCGGAGTGCTCCGAGGTCCAGAGGCTTGACGGCGTCAGGGGGGTGATAGACGATGACAGCTGGGTGCTGGTGCGGGAATCGAACACCGAGAACGCAGTCAGGCTGTCCGCAGAGTCCGATGACGCGGCGAGGTGCGAGGCCGTGATCGGGAGCGTGAGGCGCGCCATGGCGGGGGGATAAGCCGGCAGGCGAGCGCAATGGGCAAAGGGAGGAAGACGGCATCGCCACGCAGGGGCGGCGCGACGGCAGCGACAGCGGCAGCGGCAGCGGCAGCAGTAAGCGAGCGTGACGTGGCTGCGACGATGCGCCGGATGCTGGGAGGCGGCACGCCGGAGCCCGACGACATCGGATATGCGCGGGTCGGCAAAAAGACCCTTGTCATCAACACCGACACCTGGGTCCAGAGCACGGACATGCCGCCGCGCATGACCCTGAGGCAGGCCGCAAGGAAGAGCGTCGTATCCTGCATAAGCGACTTGGCCGCCAAGGGGGCCAGGCCCCGGTTCGGGACCATATCGGTCAACATACCAAAGGGCGCGACCCGCGGCGACATCAGGGGCATGGCACACGGGTTTGCAGACGCCGCGGGCGAATACAACGTCAGGATAGTGGCGGGGGACACCAACGCCGGGAGGGAGTTTGTCTTCAACGTGTGCATGGTCGGGGAGCACGCCCTGGAACGAAAGGTGGCCCGGGGGGGAGCAGGGCCGGGGGACGGGATATTCGTGACGGGCCCGTTCGGGTACACGGCGCTCGGGTTCAAGGTGCTTCTGGAGGGGCATGCCGGGAGCGGAGGCGCGGCCAGAAGGGCCGTGCGCTCGGTGCTGCATCCTGTGGCCAGGGCCGAGTTCGGGGCAAGGTGCGCCAAGTATTTCACGTCCGCGATGGACTCAAGTGACGGGCTCGGGTTCACGCTCAACGAGATGGCAAGGCAGAGCGGCCGCGCATTTGAGGTGCACGACATCCCCGCCACGGTACAGCTTGAGAGATACGCGCGCCAGAACAGGATGAGTCTGGATAATCTGGTGTTTTATGGCGGGGAAGAGTACGAGATAGTGTTCACGGCAACGGAGTCCGGTGGCAGGAGAATGGCCAAGGTTGCGGGCAGGCTCGGGGTTCCTCTGATGAGGATCGGTACCGTAAAGGCCACGGGGAGGGGTTGGAGGTACCCCGTGTATGTGCGGCGCGGTGGAGGCGACGACGACACCCGCATCAGGATAGAGGATTCCGGGTGGGATCACCTTGCATCCTGACGGGTGCAACCCACAATGAGTGCAGCTGCACGAATTGCATACGGGCCTGCGGTCGGGGGCTACTCGCCCCTCGTGGGCGAGCCGCGCTCCACGCCGTCTGCAATCTCAATAATGACACTTGCCGGAAGCCTTGGAACGCACTCGTTCATCCATATCTCGTCAAGCTTGATCAGGAGCCTCGCGTCATCGACGGGTATCTCGTCAAGAGTCATGTCCGGGTAGGCGGAATGTATTGCATAGCCCTGCCGCGCCACGTCCGTGCACCTCTGCTCTAGGGGCGTCACGATGTTGTCCCCTGTCGGCACCACATACTGTAGCGCTATGGAGCCGAATATGGCGGCCGCAACGGCAGTCCCGGCCACTGCAAGCATCATGCCGTATGCCATCACAACATATGGCGGCGGCGCGTATTTGAAGCATCGGCGTATGCCGCCTGCATGCGGCGTACGCACCGTACAGCCCGATGCGTAGTGTATTTTAAACCCCCATGGATGGATGGGTTATTGCCAGATGGGGAAGAAGAGTACAAGGAGGCCACCGACAAGGCCCCCGAAGAGAGTGCCGCGGAGGCTGAACAGGACGTACCGCAGGCGGAGGGCGCCGGAGGGGACAAGGACGTTGCGGCAGACGGCGACGGTGGCAGGAATGATGATGTGAAAGATGGCAAGAGTGATGACAATGACAAGGGTGATCAGGCTAATGACGCCGGCGGTCAGTCCGACCCTGACGGGGCCGCGGCAGAAGGCTCTCCTGATAAGGCAGACTCGGGCGGGGACGGCGATGGTGATGATGATGATGGTGATGATGATGATGGCAATGAGACGCAGACAGTAGAGATCTCTGCGTCCGACGCGCAGGCCCAGCTTGCAAAGCTGCGTACTGCAACCGAGACGCGCGCCAAGGCCATACAGGCCGACGCCGAGTCCTCAGAGAGCATGGTGGACGCGATAAAGGCCGAAGACATGTCCCAGGCCCGCCGCAAGCAGCAGCAGGATCCGGACGCGGCGCAAGAGTCCGTAAGACACGAGAATGAAAAGTGGGGGATAGCCCACATCTTTAGCAGCTACAACAATACGATAATCCACATGACGGACTTGACCGGCGGGGAGACCGTTGCGATCAGCTCGGGCGGCATACACGTCAACGCCGACAGGTACGAGTCGTCGCCGTTTGCCGCGATGAAGGCCGCAAATGCGGTAATCGAGTCTGCAAGGGCAAAGGGGTTTGTAGGATTTCACATCAGGGTGCGCGCGGTAGGCGGCGTGGGATCAAGGGTGCCGGGACCCGGGGCCCAGTCTGCAATCAGGGCATTGGCAAGAGGCGGGTTCAAGATAGGCAGGATTGACGACGTGACGCCGATCCCACACGACACCACCAGAAAGAAGGGTGGCAAGCGCGGCAGAAGAGTCTGAGCGTTCCAGAGCACGGCAGCCCTCGAGAGCCGATTTTCATCAAGACTGCAGGCGTCGCGCCGTGCGCGGCATAGCATCCTCCCGCGTGACGGACATGGCTACATGGAGCAACCGTGCGGCATCAGTGGCTTGTTATGCCACCCTCACCTTTACGCTGCAGTTTCTTGACGCGAAATAGTCCGAGAGAAACATGGCAAAGCGCCTTGAGCGGTCCTTCTCCTTCTGGTATTTGGCAAGCATGTCGGAGAACTCGGACTCGATTCCGGCCTGGAGGTCTGGCTTTATCGACAGGCCAAAGAACGTCCATCCAAAGCGCTCCGACGGCGGCCCCGTCTCATACCCGTTGTACGCGCCTACCAGGCTCTCCATGTGGGAGAGGGCCATCTTGATTGCAAGCTTGTCGCCGGTATAGTCGTGCCCGGCAATCTCAAGCGAGACTCCCGCGTCGTGCGCGCTCAATGTGCACGTGGCCTCCCGGCGACAGCGGCGACAGCGGCGGCGGTAGCTGCGCCCGCACGTAGTCCAAGATTGGGATGAGCGCGACTGCTGCCATCGCCGCTGCAACAACTACAACAGCGTACCGCGACACTGCATGCGCCGCGACGCATACGGCGAGGCGTCAGTTGGCGTCATCCTCCCCCGCCGCCGCAGCAGCAGCAACGGCGCTGCCGTTTCTTACATTCTTCAGCCTGTCTGAAATGGAGACAAACTTTCCGTCCTTCTCTATCTTGATCGACGTCCTGATCTTTACTGGAAGCCCCACCATGCGGAATACGGCTAGCAGCTGTCCCCCGTCAATCTTGTCTGGGATGTTCTCTGAGCGTATTATCTCTGCAAGCCTGCCCACTATCACCTTGGCCTCTGCCGGATACTGGGCCTCTGCGCTCTCGAGCACCTCGAGCCCCCTGAACCCGAGCGACGCCACCACCACGTCGCGCGCGGCTGCCGGCCCGCCACTCCCCTTCTCCGAACCGGCGTCCTTGCCCGCCTCCTCGCGCCCCTTTTTTGCGGAGATGTTCCTCTGCATCTCCGCCAGCCTCCTGGCCTTTAGCCTCTCGAGCTCCGCGTCGCCGCCCTCTGCCAAGCAATCACCCCTTCATGACGCCCATGGGGACGAGCTTTGCGACCTTTGTGCCGATGCCGAGCGCGTGCGACACCTCCACCACGGCGTCCACGTCCTTGTATGCCTCCGGCGTCTCCTCGACCACCCCGTCCCGCGTGAGTGACTTTATGAATATGCCCCTGCTGTTGAGCGACGCCCTGACCTGCTGTTCCGTATAGTTGCGGCGCGCCTTGGACCTAGACATCATGCGCCCCGCGCCGTGCGCCGTGGATCCAAAGCTCAGGCTCATTGCGTTTGGCTGCCCCAGGAGAATCCAGCTTGCGGTGCCCATCGAGCCGGGCACCAGCACCGGCTGCCCGATGTCCCTGTACCTGGAGGGAACCTCGCTGCGGTCGGCCGGGAACGACCTGGTGGCCCCCTTGCGGTGCACCACCAGCCTGCGCCTCTCGCCGTCCACCTCGTGCTCCTCCACCTTTGCGATGTTGTGGGCCACGTCGTACACCAGCCGCATGCCCAGGTCGGTCTCGGACCGCGAAAAGACGCGCTCAAACGACTTGCGCGTCCAGTGGGTTATCATCTGCCTGTTGCTCCACGCAAAGTTGAGCGCGGCAAACATCGCCCTGCGATACGACTCGCCCTCCTCCGACGAGTTGGGGACGCACGCAAGCTCCCTGTCCGGCAGGGTGATGCCGTACTTTGGCATGCACCGCTCCGACACCCTCAGGTAGTCGCTGCATATCTGGTGCCCGAACCCGCGGGACCCGCAGTGGATCAGTATGGTTATGGCGCCCAGCCTGATCCCCATCCGCTCGGCCGCAACCTCGTCGTGTATCTCCGCCACCTTCTGGATCTCCAGAAAGTGGTTTCCGGAGCCCAGGCTGCCAAGCTGGGGGGCGCCCCTGCTCTTTGCCTTCTCGGAGACCGCGCCGGGATCGGCGCCGCCGATGCGCCCGGACTCCTCGCAGGAGTCCGCGTCGTCCGCGGAGCCGTACCCGTTCTCCACTGCCCAGTCCACCCCCCTTACCATCACCTCGTCAAGCTCCGACCTTCTGAGCCGGACGGCGCCCTTTGAGCCGACGCCGGAGGGGATGGCGCCAAACAGGTCCGATATTACGTCCTTTATGCGCGGGCGCATCTGCGCCTCGTCAAGGTCCGTCCTCAGCAGCCTGACGCCGCAGTTGATGTCGTATCCGACGCCGCCGGGGCTGATCATGCCCTCGTCGGCGTCCATGGCCGCCACGCCGCCGACCGGGAACCCGTACCCCTCGTGCCCGTCGGGCAGTACCACCCCGTGCCCCACTATGCCTGGTATGGACGCCACGTTGCAGGCCTGCCTTATGGTGCGGTCGGTCATCATTTTGTCAAGCAGCGCGTCGTCGGCGTATATGCGGACGGGCGCGATACGGCCGGACGACTCGTCGGGCTCTATGACGTACTGGTTCTTTCCGGCCCGTACCGGCCGTACTGTGTGGTCTGGCATTTACCTGCAAAACGGGCAATGGCATTTTAAATCCTAAGGTCGGCATCCGGCCGGCCCTGCAGGCGCCTCGTTCCTGCTTCCAACTTCTCCCCTTCCATCCACCGCAGGGCCGCTCGGCGCGCTACCGGCACGGCTATGCGCGCCCATTCGGGAGGACTGCCGGTCATCCCGGGCCCCGCATGTCACAAAATGTCGCCAAGAAAGGATTTATTTTGAAACGCATGATACGCGACGCGATGGCCATCCTCCCGATCGACGACGGACGGTACGGCACCGACGAGATGAAGGCCGTGTTTGGGGGCCAGAACAAGATAGACTGCCAGGTGCTGATAGAGGCCGCGGTCGCCTCGGCGCAGGGCGAGATCGGCATGATACCGAGGAGGGCGGCCTCGGCAATCAGGAGGGCCGCCAGGCCCGGGGCCGTACCCGCAAGGCGCGTGGCCGCGCTGGAGGCAAAGCGCGACCACGACACGGCCGCGCTGGTGGAGGCGCTGGGCCGGATATGCCCCGAGCACGCCAGGCCCTGGATTCACTACGGGCTTACAAGCAACGATCTGGTCGACACCAGCAACTCGATGCTGATGCGCGATGCCATGAACATCATGTATCCCAAGGCCGCCAAGCTGGCATCCGTGCTGGCGGACATGGCGGCAAGGTACGCCGATGTCCCGGCAGTCGGCAGGACCCACGGGCAGCATGCAAGCATAGTGTCGTTCGGGCTAAAGTTTGCAAACTGGGCGGCCGAGATGGCGGCCCACATGGACAGGATGAACGAGATGAAAGAAAGGATACTGGTATGCAAGACGCTGGGGGTGGTTGGAACCGGCTCCCTGATGGGAAGGAGGGCGCCCGACGTGCAGAGGAGGGTGGCCCGCACGCTCGGACTGCACCCGATTATGGTGGCGACCCAGATCGTGCCGAGGGAGAGGTACGCCGAGTACGTGTTCGGCGCGGCGCTGATCGGCGCGACGCTTGAGAAGATTGCAGTCGAGATCAGAAACCTCCAGAGGACGGAGATAGGCGAAGTGGCCGAGTCCTTCAGGAAGGGCCAGATGGGAAGCAGCGCCGTCCCAGTCAAGCGCAACCCGATAAAGAGCGAGCGCATAACGTCCCTTGCCCGGATCCTCAAGGGGCAGATCGGCATATCCATGGACAACATACCGCTGTGGCACGAGCGCGACCTGTCAAACTCGGCAAACGAGCGGTTTGTCATACCTACCGTATCCATCCTCGCCGACGAGATGCTGCGCACGATGCTGCGGGTGGTGCAGAACCTGAGCGTCGACACCGGCCGTATACGCGGCAACCTTGGCGCCACGGGGGGCCAGATATTTGCAGAGTTTGTGCTGGAGGCCATGATTAGGAAGGGAGTGCCGCGGATCACGGCGTACGAGGCCGTGCAGAGGGTCGCGTTTGAGGCAAGCCGGACCGGCACGCCGTACGACGAGGCCATAAAGATGGACAAAACGACTTCAGCCATACTGGATCCGCGGGAGGTGGACCGCATATTCGACCCCGCAAGGCACCTGGGCGCGTCTTCCCGGATAATATCCGGCGTGGGCAGGATGGTGCGGGGCAGGGTCAGGCGGCGGGCCTCTTTCTGATCCTGAGGACGGCCTTGTGGATCCCGGATCCGTACTGCATGGCCTTTTTCCTCTTTTGGTATGACGTGCGGGGCACACCCACTGCGCCGGCAAGACGCCTTATCACGTGCTTGCGGTACATGTCGAAGGGCCCACGTATCTTCTCGGGGAGCGGTATGCCGTATGCGGCCCTGCAGAACCCTTTGCTTAGGAGCGGCTGGAGCACGGACACGCCGCACAGGGACGCCACCTTGTCGATCGCGCGCATCATGCGCAGCTCGTTGTCCAGCTTTTGGCGCATTATTTCATAAATGACGTCCTCGACGTTGCTGCCGGTTTGGGCGGGGCTGTATGTAGCCGTGACGGCGTAATCCGTATTGGTATCTGCAGGAGGGCTGCGGCCGTCACCTGCAGCAGCGTCACCTGCAGCATTGTCACCGCCATTGCTACGTTCGTGCAGCGCGCGCCTGTACGCGTCATACCCGCAGAACAGCTCGTCGATCCCGTTTGCCGTCAGCACGACGTCAACCGGTATGGTGCGCGCTAGGCGGAATATGTGGTAAAAGGCCACAGAGTTCTCTATCCATGAGAGGTCGTCCGTGCGTATCACGTCTCGCACCGACTCGTATGCGTCGGCAAAGTCTGGCGTGTCTCCGATAGTCAGCGTGCGGTGGCGCTCCCTCATGTGCGGCATCTCCGACGCGACGACGCGGGCAAACTCCATGTCATGTGACCCTTCAAACCCGACGGTCAGGAGCGCGATGTCGTATCCCATCGCGTCGCACACGGTTGCAAGTAGCGTGCTGTCGACCCCGCCTGAAAAGGCGACGCCTATGCGGCCGCCCGCGCTTGGTTCGCCCAGGGCGTCGCGTATTGAGAGCTGCATGGTGTCAAGTATCGTACGGCATGCCTCGTCCATCGCCTTGATCATCGCCCGTCATCGGAGTTCTCTATAGGATCGTGCTCGCTTGTCGACCATTATCACATAAACTCTCATCAATCCATTTTGTAAATCCAGTATTGCTCTGTAATCCCCCACGCGCAGCCTGTGTAATGGCACCCCGGATAGGCGCATCGTAGACGCGTATGGATCCTGTTTTGCAACCTCGTCGATGCGGTCCATTATGCGGGCTGCCATTTTTTTGTCACTTTTGGCTATTCTTCCCAGACTGTTTGCAGCTTGTTTGGTATAAACGACATCCCATGCCAATGCGTCACAGCCCTAATTTTTTCCTCAGATCCGCACCGGATATGGTTCTCCCCGTCCGAACGTCTCGCATTCCCAGTTCGACCGCTTTAAGCTCGTCGTCACTCAAGTGGCGATCCATGTCATAGACTGCTATCATTCTTTTTATGACATCCTCCAATGACTCCCGGGGGTGGTTCTTTCTATCTGAGATTAGCGCTTTTGTCTCGGCGTCGATCCTCACAGTGGTTGCAGTCATGTTGTGCATATCCTTGTATATGGCAGTATATAAGATTGAGCGGAGCAGCCTCTGGAAAACACGGTCGATTGGCGTCATACTATTTGCGGGATTGGTTTGAGGGTTCGAGATTATGAATCCGCATAGAAACGTGCATCCGCAATCCATTTAACTGTCATGCGGCACTGGATGTCATGCCTGCCGTGCTGTCCGAAGAAGAGATAATGAATGCGACAAGCGGCATGGCCGGATGGGAGGTCGTCAACGGCAAACTCCACAAGGAATACCTGTTTGACACGTTCAACGCCGCGTTCGGATTCATGACGAGGGCCGCAATGGAGATCGAAAAGGCAAACCACCATCCCGAATGGCTCAACGTGTACAACAGGCTGACCATAGACCTGACCACCCACGACGCGGGGGGCATCACGTCAAACGACATCAACCTGGCAAGGGTGCTTGACTCGCTGATTGCATAGGCCGGACTGCTCTCCAGCTCCATGTAGCTGTTTGCTCCACCCTCACACTCTCTTGCACCCCACGCATGGACTCTGGAATCCTGATGCCGGTAAGACGGATCTAGGCAGTCCGGTTTGGGGAGGGGACGACCTGTTGCGCCGCGGCTTTGAGAGCCGCCCGTTTATAGAATTTATAACGAACTCGTGTGGGGCACGGTATTATGGACTCGACGCCGTCTGCCGCACCATCGCCGGCATCTCCGCCGTCAACGCGCCCGTCGCGGCCGCCCCCCGCCGACCAGTCCCAGATACTCGACTCGGACTTTGTGTACGTGGACGGGAAGGGGAACATGATGAAGAGCAGGACGGAGCTTGCCGTGTCCCAGATGCTGGACTTTCTCGGCATCGCGTACGAGTACGGGCACGCCATGGACTTGGGCGACGGCAAGGGCCGGACGGTACGTATCGACTTTAAGACCGACAAAGGCCTCATAGAGGTGGTAGACGGCGAGGACGATCTTGCCAAGTATGAGATGGTGAGATCCCACCCCTCGACTGCGTCGTCCGGCACGCGGATCATGGCAATAGGGGGGGCCAGGAACGTGGCGCGCATAAGCGAGATTGGCGACATCATATGCTATGACAACAAGGCGCCCCAGACGGGCTCCATATTCCTGGAGGATCCCTCGTTCTCGTTTGACTATGCCCACATACTGCCACTCGTCGAAAAGTGCTCAATACTGCACGGCCACACGTCGTCTGTGATGGTCGAGCTGGTCGGGCAGATGAAGGACAACCTGCTGGTTGACTTTGGGGTGGCAAAGGAGATCATAAGGGAGGCGGTGTCCGTGTTTGACCACAAGTTCTTCATAAACGAGAGGTACGTGGCGGGGCGGGACGACGCACACTATACGATAAGGTTCGACGGCCCGCGGGGCAGGTTCGACCTGCAGGTGCCAAAGGACACGACGTACCTGTTACAGGGCGAGGCGACCGTGGAGAACCTGGCGACGGAGCTGATCAGGCTGCTTGCGCCAAAGATGCCGCCAAACGTGGAGGCAGTCGGCGTCTACATATACGAGGGATACAACAAGGGCTCCCACATCATAACAAAGATCAGGGACATTGCGCAATGAGCGGAGGCAGTGACGGCGACGGGGGCGACAACGGCAGGAGGGCCCCCGCAATAACAGAAAAGGCCTGGAACCCGGGGCTCGAGTCGGAGATACGAAGAAAGTGGCAGCAAGAGGACACCTACAGGTTCACCCTGCAGGAGAAGGGCCGCAACTATACTATCGACACGCCGCCCCCGTACCCGTCGGGCAGGCCCTGGCACATCGGGGCCGCGGCCCACTATTCGCAGATAGACATGATAGCCCGCACCGCCCGCATGTCCGGCAAGAACGTCTACTTTCCAATAGGGATAGACCGAAACGGGCTGCCAGTCGAGATATACACGGAGAAAAAGCACAACATCCGGATGCGGGAGACTGGCCGCACCAAGTTCCTGGAGATGTGCAGCGACTCGCTTGACGAGCTGGAGGCCGAGATGGTCCAGATAATGGACGGGCTGGGGCTCAGCGGCGACACGTCCAACAGGTACCGCACCGACACGCCCCAGTACAGGGCGCTCACGCAGGCCACGTTCATCAAAATGTGGCGCAACGGGGACGTCTACCTGGCAAACAGGCCCAACAACTACGACTGGGTGTCCGGCACCACCATAGCGGACGCGGAGATCGCGTACGTCGAGATGCCCGCAAAGCTCGTGCACATGAGGTTCAAACTCGAGGCCCCGCGGGAGGACGGAGAAGACCACATCATAGTCGCGAGCACCAGGCCCGAGCTGCTGTGCGCCTGCAGGGCCGTGATAGTGAACGCCGACGACGAGAGGTACTCGGGATGCGCGGGCCGGACCGTTACGGTGCCCGTTACGAACCAGAAGGTGCCCATACTGGAGCACCACTCGGCAAGGGCCGAGTTCGGGTCGGGCGCCGTGATGGTGTGCAGCTATGGCGACCAGAACGACGTGGCGCTGTTCCGGGAGCTGGGGCTCGAGGAGGTGGCCGCCATCGGCCTCGACGGCCGCATGGCCGACGCCGCGGGCCCCTACGCGGGCCTCAGGCCAAAACAGGCGAGGGCCAAGATCATCGAGGACATGCAAGGGTCCGGAGACATCATCAGCAGGGTGGAGGAGATCACGCACCGTACCCCGGTGGCGGAGAGGAGCAGGAACCCCATAGAGATAATCCCGATGGAGGAGTACTACATGAAGCAGATGGACTACACGGACAGGATCAGGGAGATGGCAGAGAAGATAACCTTCCATCCCCCCATGCACAAGCAGGTCCTGTTCAACTGGCTCGAGTCCATAAGCATGGACTGGCCCATATCGAGGCGCCGCTACTACGGCACCGAGATTCCTGCATGGCGCTGCCAAAAGTGCGGCGACACGTACGTGCCGGAACCCGGAAGGTACTACAGGCCCTGGACTGAGGAGTGCCCCGCCCGGGAGTGCCCCAAGTGCGGGGCGTCGGACTTTGCCGGCGAGGAGCGCACGTTTGACACGTGGATGGACTCGAGCATATCGCCGCTGTTCATATGCGGGTACGCGGGCGCCGCCGCCGACGACGGCGACGGGGCGGACGACAGGTTCGAGAGGCTGTATCCGGCCTCCATCAGGCCCCAGGCAAAGGATATCGTCAGGACCTGGCTGTACTATACGCTGCTGCGGTGCGACAAGATGACCGGCACGGCGCCCTGGTCGGAGGCGTGGATAATGGGGTACGGGCTTGACGAGCATGGGCTGAAGATGAGCAAGAGCAAGGGCAACGCGATAGACCCTCTACCTGTGATAGAGAGGCTAGGGGCCGACACGTTCCGGTTCTGGAACGCAAGTGAGGTGAACCACGGGTACGACTTTAGGTGCAGCGAGCAGAAGATAGAGTCGGCAAAAAAGTTCCTCAGCAAGCTGTGGAACGTCTCCAGGTTCCTGTCCTCATTCGAGGTCCCGGACGTGGGGGACGAGGGCGCGGACCTGCTGGTGCAGGACAAGCCGGCGCGCGACAGCCTGCAGGACACGGACCGGTGGATACTCGGGGAGCTTGACGCGCTGGTAGAGCGGTGCCGCAGGGGGTATTCGGAGTACAACTTTTTCACCCCCGCCATCGCGGTCAGGGAGTTTACGTGGAACGTGTTTGCCGCGCACTATATCGAGATGGTGAAGGGGAGGGCGTACGGGATGGGCTTCTCCGAGGAGGAGCGGCGGGCGGCCGTGCGGACGCTCCACGCCGTGCTGCAGGCCATACTGAGGCTGCTTGCCCCCATCACGCCGTTCATCACGGAGTATTTGTGGCAGAGGATGTACGCCGCGCCGGACGGCAGGAGCATACACCTCGAGGCGCTGCCCGGCCGCGCGCCCGCACCGGGCGGCCCCGACGGCGGTGACGACGCCACCACCAGGGCGATAACAGAGTTCAACTCCATGGTGTGGAACAGGAAAAAGTCCGAGAGCCTGTCGCTAAAGGACGGGATTGCATTGGAGATTCCGGACGCCCTAAAGCCGTTTGAGAGGGACCTGAGGGCGATGCACAACATAACAAACAGTGGTTAACCGCGCCTTTTGCGCCGCACCGCGTCCACAAAGTACTTGTGCACGGCAAGGTCGCCGGACAGCTCGGGGTGGAACGCCGTGCCGATTATGTCGCCCTTGCGGACCGCTACTATCCTGCGCCGCGGGCTGTTGCCGCCGGCATCGGGGGCCGTATCGCCACTATCATTATTCTCGCCATCCCCACCGCCGTCGCCCGCGCTAGGCGGCAGCTCGCAGAGCGCCTCCACGTCAGGCCCCGTCCCGCACACGACGGGGGCCCGGATAAAGACGCCCTTGAAGTTTGATATCGCAAGCGGCCTGATGTCCAGCTTGGCCTCAAAGGACTGGCGCTGGCGCCCGAAGGCGTTGCGCTGCACCTCGACGTCGAGCACCCCCAGGAGCGGCTGCCCGTCGAGCCTTCCGACCGTCCGGTCGTCGGCTGATCTTGCAAGCAGGATCAGTCCCGCGCATATGCCCAGGACCGGCATGCCGTCGCCGTTGACCCTTTCCCGTATGGCGTCAAGCACGCCGCCTGCAGCGGAGAGCCTGCCGATTGTGGTGCTCTCGCCTCCCGGAATCACGAGTCCGTCCAGCCCTGCTATCTCGCCGGCGGTCTTTACCTGCAGCACGGCGTCGTCCTCAAAGCCGCGCGGCGCCTTTAGCGCGCTTGATATGGCGGCCACGTTCTCTGCCACGTCGCCCTGTATAGAAAGCACCCCTATGCGGACGCCTTTTCTGTTGCCGCTACCACTGCTACTGCCGCCGCCGCCGTCGCTCATGCCGACGCCCCCCTCTCCTGCATGCGCAAGTCAAGCGTCTTTACGTCCAGTCCCAGCATGGACTGCCTCTCGTCGATCATCTTCTGCGCCTCGCACACCACGTCGGGATCGTCCCAGTACGTGGTCGCCATGACTATGGACCGCGCCCGCTCGGCCGCGTCATCGGAACTGAATATGCCGGACCCGACGAATATCCCGTCGCATCCAAGCGACATCAGGTATGCCGTGTCCGCGGGTGTGGCGATGCCGCCGGCCGCAAAGTTTACGACCGGCAGCCTTCCCAGCTTTGCAGTCTGGTCCAGCATGTCGTACGAGACGCGGAACTCCCTGGCCAGCCTTATCATGTCCTGTTTATCCCCGGAGTCCCTGACCGCCCTTATGACGCGCATCTCGTCGTTGAGCTTTTTGATGTGCGTGACGGCCTCGGCCACGTTGCCGGTTCCCGGCTCGCCCTTTGTGCGTATCATGGCAGCGCCCTCCTCTATGCGCCTGAGGGCCTCGGCAAGCGATCGCGCCCCGTTTACAAACGGCGTGGTAAAGTCCCACTTCCATATGTGGTGTGACTCGTCGGCGGGCGTGAGCACCTCGGACTCGTCGACCATGTCGACGTTGCAGGATGCCAGCACCCGGGCCTCGGCCACGTGCCCTATCCGGCACTTTGCCATTACGGGTATCGTAACAGAGTCCATGATCTCCTCTATGACCTTGATGCTCGCCGTGCGGGCGACCCCGCCTGCGCGCCTGACGTCGGAGGGCAGCTTGTCAAGCACCATGACCGACACGGCGCCCGCCTCCTCCGCTATTCTGGCCTGCTCCGCATTGGTCACGTCCATGACGACCCCGTTTTTGAGCATGTGCGCGAACCCGCGCTTCAGCCTGGCGGTGCCCCGCATGGAGTCCGTAGAGCCGGACTTGTCGCGCACGACCCCGGCCGCGTCACCGCGCTGCCCCGATAGTGATATCATACGTGGGATCGACGCCTCGGGCTATTTTATCTATTTGCCCGCCGGTTCCCGTGCGTTATCCGGCGGTGGCTCCAACCCTGTCTATGAGATCCGATCCGCCTCTTGCCAGCACGCGAATCCAAGTGGCTATAATCCGTGCCCAAAGACAGGGCGTGCAGTCACGGCGCGGCGGAAATCTGCCTCCTGAGGCGCCTGCGTCCAAGCCGGATCCTTCTTATCCGGCAACGCACAGGAACCGACCTTAGTTAATTTTAATAACGAAGATGTCTTATCCAAAACAATGGCCACCGAGCAGAGTGAGGATGAAGAGATAAAGGAACTAAAGTCCATCGCAGAAAAGGTGATAAACGAAAACAGGGCTGTCTTTCAGCGACTGTCCGAAATCTGATGTACAGGGAAATAACAGAGCAGGGCCTTGTGGCGTTGCACGAAGTGGTTCGATAGCAGTTTCCGCACGGCATAACGGAAGGAAAGATTGACGAGGGCAAGATCAAGGCGATAGCGGAAAAGCCACACATGCAACTGTACGGACGCGTGAAATATGACACCATCTACAGGAAGGCGGCGTGCTATCTGGAGGGCATAACGCGCCTACACCCGTTTCCGGACGGCAACAAACGGACTGCCATACTTGTCGCGTTTTTTTTGCAGAAAAATGGGCATTATCTGGTGCTTCCACTTGACACGGTAAGGTTTCTTGTGGATGTTGCAAGGGAGGAAGGAGGCACGGAGGGCGAAGTCGACGCGCTGATTGATCGAGTCGCCATCTGGTTGGAGGAGCGTACTGCGACCGACAAGGAATCATACATAGAAAAAATGGAAGAATACGTTATCAAGCCTGTGCATGATTTAGAGAATCTTGGGGAGGTCCATGCCAAACGCGCCCTTGATGACTGGTTTGCCGTAGATTTTCATCCTGACTATGAAGCAGAAATTACAGACATCGCCCAGTTTCTGGCACGCACCCTCACTGACAGCGCCAAAGCTATAGACAACATGCGCAATCGAGGCGATTCCTGAAAGATTAGTAGTTGAGAGTGTGTTTCCAAGCTACTCGCTCTCAGGTTTCTGTGTATTGTCGGGTGATGGCCCGACTCCCCTACCATCTCTGAGATCCGGTTCGTTTCTTGCCAGCGCGTGAATTCAGGTGATTGTGATTTGTGCCCAAGGGCAGGGCGTGCAGTCACGACACGGCGGGAGTCCGCCTCGTGCGGCGTCTGCGTCCAAACCGGACTGGCATCACTAGAATCCACAGGCGCCCGCAGCCAGCAGGCCCGGGTTATGGTGTAAGGATGCGAGTTCCAACGCGGCCCTCCCCCCAGTTGTCGCAATCGTCGTCACGGCTGCCGCTTCTGCAGGTCCTCTATGATCCCGTCGAGCTCCGACTCCACCATCGTGATTATGGGCGGTATGAATCCGGACGTGACGTTCTGCTCCGGCCAGTGGAGCTGGTTGGTCCTGCCGTTGAGCGTCACCTTTACGTTTGACTTTTGGTATTCGGTCGCGTTCTCAAACACCGGAAACGACTCCGACGGGATGGAGATGAACCCCGTCTCCTTTATGAGGGCCCTGATCTTTGCAAGCTTTGCGTCGTCAAGCTCGGACTTTATGTCGGGCCTGAGGTACCCCTGGTCGGAGACTGTATACCTCACCTCGCCGTCGTTCTTTATGACCAGAATCTCCGTGTACTGCGAGCCCACCCGCTCCGTTATGCCGTGCGAGACCTTTTTGAGCTGGTGCTTTGTATACTCGATGTCTATCGTGTCAAAGGAGTGTGCTGCTGACACGGGTATCTCGTTTTTGGTCAGGAGGGGCACCGAGATGAGGAGCGCCATGACGACTGGAATGGCGCCCAGAGCCAGATAGAACGGCCTTACCATGCGGTATGTACGCCGTGTCGTCAAATAAGTTTGATTCCAAGCGCTTTGGGGCATGGCACGGTCTCCTGTGATGCCTTAGGACGCAGGACGACGGGCATGAACCTTCAATGGGCCTGGATCATACTGCTGCCTCATATAGCTTAAAATTCAAGCATGCAGACGCAGTATTGTGGGGTCGTAGCCTAGCCTGGTAGGGCGACAGTATCTACACAGATCACCGCTAAGGGCTCCAGAGGTAAACTAAGCAAACTGACTCACGGATGATGTAAGTTTGGAGCTGTAGTGACCCGTAGGTCGCCGGTTCGATTCCGGTCGGCCCCACGTCCCCTTAACAGCGCGGTCACACTGACTGCGCGCGGCATGCACCGTGATGGCGCCCCCTAGTAGTCCGTACGGTTCGTAACCGCATGGAACCAAGATCACGCGTCCTGCCCGTCCCGCCCGCGCTTGAGCACGTTCAGGGCGGAGCCCGCCTTGAACCATTCTATCTGGAGCTCGTTGTACGAGTGCGCCAGTTGTATGTCCTCCGACTCGCCGTCCGCGTGCGTTATCGTGCATGCTACGGGCCTGCCGGGCTCCATGTGCGACAGCCCGTGCAGGCTTATGCGGTCGTCCTCCCGTATGCGGTCGTAGTCCGCGTGGTCCGCAAAGGTCAGGGCCAGCACCCCCTGCTTTTTGAGGTTGGTCTCGTGTATGCGTGCAAGGCTCCTTGCAATGACCGCCGCGCACCCCAGGTAGCGCGGCGTCATTGCGGCGTGCTCCCTGCTGCTGCCCTCGCCGTAGTTGTGGTCTCCCACTATGACCCACTTCATGCGCTGCTCCTTGTACTGCCTTGCGATGGCCGCGAACTGCTCCGTCTTGCCGGTCAGCGCGTTCTTTCCGGAGCCCACGTCCCCCGTGAACGCGTTTACGGCGCCAAGCAGCAGGTTGTCGCTCAGCCTGTCAAGGTGGCCCCTCAGTGACAGCCACGCGCCGGCAGGCGAGATGTGGTCGGTGGTGCACTTGCCGCGGGCCTTTGCCATTACGGACATCTCCTCGTAGTCCTGCCCGTCCCACGGCTCGAATGGCTCCAGTTTCTGCAGCCTGCCGCTGTCCGGGTCTATCGCGACCCTTATGCTCTCAGCATCCCCTGCCGCGGGCGGCTCCACGTACACCGAGTCGGTGCCCGCGAACCCCCGGGGCGGCACCTCGGGCGCCGGCGGGGGCGGCTCGAGCACGTGCCTCGTGCCGTCGGCCGACACGAGCTCGTCCCTCGTGGGGTCAAACGAGAGCCGGCCCCCGAGCGCCAGCGCTATGATCATCTCGGGGCTGCCGATAAAGTTCAAAGTCGAGCGCCTGCCGTCGTTGCGGCCCGGAAAGTTGCGGTTGAACGTCGTTACGATGGTGTTCTCGGCGCCGGGCTCGAGCTCGGGCCTGTTCCACTGCCCTATGCAGGGCCCGCAGGCGTTTGCAAGGACGGTCGCGCCTATGCCACGCAGCGATTCCATCTGCCCGTCGCGCTCGATCGTGGCCCGTATCTGCTCGGAGCCCGGAGTTACAAGCAGCGGCGCCTTTGACGTGATGCCGAGCCTGCTTGCCTGCTCTGCCAGGCTGGCTGCGCGCGACATGTCCTCGTAGGACGAGTTGGTGCAGCTGCCGATCAGCGCCACGGAGATCTCGTCCGTGTACGAGTTCGACTCCACGTCCTTGGCAAGCCCCGAGATGGGCCTTGCCAGGTCCGGCGTGTGCGGCCCCACGATGTGGGGCTCCAGTTTGGAGAGGTTGATCTCTATCACCTGGTCAAAGTACTTTTCGGGGTCGGCCCCGACTTCCGGATCGGCTGCGAGCAGTTCGTCCGCGTACTTGTCTGCCAGATCCGCAATCTCGGCGCGCTCGGTCATCCTCAGGTATGCCGACATTTTCTCGTCGTACGGGAACACGGAGCAGGTCGCGCCTATCTCCGCGCCCATGTTCGTGATCGTCGCCTTGCCCGTGCAGCTTATCGACGAGGAGCCCTCCCCAAAGTATTCCACAATCGAGTTGGTGCCGCCGGATACGGTCAGGGTCTCGGCCACCTTCAGTATGACGTCCTTGGGTGCCGCCCACCCGCGCAGGGAGCCGGTGAGTTTGACCCCGATCATCTTCGGATACAGCAGCTCCCACGGGCTTCCGGCCATCACCTCGGCGGCGTCAAGCCCCCCGACCCCGACTGCCACCATGCCGAGGCCTCCTGCGTTCGGGGTGTGGGAGTCGGTGCCTATCATCAGCCCCCCCGGGAACGCGTAGTTCTCAAGCACCACCTGGTGTATGATGCCGGCGCCCGGCTTCCAGAACCCGCACCCGTACCTGGCCGCGGCGGTGCGCAGAAACTCGAAGACCTCGTTGTTCTTGCCGAGCGACGCCTTCATGTCCTCCTCGCCGCCGGACTCGGCCCGTATCAGGTGGTCGCAGTGGACCGTCGTGGGTATTGTAACGCGGCCCAGCCCGGTCTGCATGAACTGCAGCATCACCATCTGCCCCGTCACGTCCTGCAGGGCGACCCTGTCGGGCCTCAGAAACACGTAGTCTTTGCCCCTTGCAATGGGGCCGGACGGCGCGCAGTCAAGGTGCCCCGCCAGTATCTTCTCGGCCAGGGTCAGCGGCCTTGCGCCCCCCACCTTGCTGCGGTATTCCTTCAGCCTCTCGGACATTGCGCCGTATGCGCCGCGCACCATGTCAAGCGTGGTCTTGCTCATTATCGTTACGAGCTTGGCGGGGGCCGGCCCGAATTTAACTCTAGACTGCGCCGCCGCACCGGGATGTCGGGGAGCCGTGTAGCAGGCGCCGCCTTACAGCAATATACAATTATAAGCAAAAAGCGGCCATACAGGGCGTTGTCAGCCATCCCCAGCACCGCCCCCAGGAGCCGCGCATAATGGTCAACAAGGGCTTTCCAAAGTTCGGCATGTCGCAGGCGGGCGCGTTCGTGGCGGCCCTCAAGAACTACAACCTGCCGGACTTTATACTTGTCATGATAGCAAAGGAGTGCAAGTCCGACCTCTTGGAGCGCGGCAGGATAGACGACCGCCTGCAGAGCATGAACGACGATGCGCTCTCGATGCTACACAGGATATTCGTAGAGTGCGAGGAGGACGAGGCCGGCAAGTACGCCCAGTACAGGTTCTACGCGTTCGTGTCCAGCGTGTACCACAAGTGCACCGTGCTGGTCAACGAGACGATCCCCGGCGCGTCGGGCAAGAACCACCGCGTTCAGGTCGCCGTAAAGAACGCGGGGGGCGTGTACATCGCCGTCGCCACGAACAAGGCCACCGGCAACCCCGTGGGAGCAAAGGACACGGAGAGGTTCTACAAGGTGGTCGACGACATAAAGAGCGGCGAGCAGGGGACAATGCTTACTGATGCCATATACGGATCCTCCACCGGGTTCAAGAGGGACGCCACCAAAGAGCTTGCAAGGCTCAACGGCCAGAGGCCGGACGACCCGGAGAACAGGCTGGAGTTCAAGGCGGCAAACTTTGAGAACACGATATATTCCGTGACAAAGTGCTGATCAGCCCGATTCGAGCGCGGATACATCCACGACGAGAAACGACGGCCTCTCCTCCGTAACCTCGTGCGAGCCGTCATACTGGACGAACTCCAGCTGCGAGAAGACGTGCTTGGTCCACAGGTCGTGCACGTCCTGTATGTGGCGCTTGTTGCCCTGCATGCGCAGCATCTCGTGCAGTATCTGGTGCGACACGACGGTGCAGTTCTTCTCTGCAAAGAACAGGTCGGCGTCCTCACCGGAGATGTCCGCATCCTTGGGGGACTGCCAGTACGCCATGCCAAAGTTCTCGGCGTGGTACCCCTCGCACGTGCAGTCGGTCCAGATGGGCCTGAAGTATGTCAGGTAGAAGTGGTAGGTGTCCCTGCCGCGGTGCTCGTGGTCCCTGACGAGCGTGTGCATGTTGATGCGGTCAAGAACGCCGCGGGGGTTTGCGACCAGCTCGTCGCATTTGATCTCGTATGAGATGCCGAACTTTTCGCGTATCCAGGAGCCGTAGAACGCGGCCATCCTCTGGACGTAGTTGTAGTCGCGGCCCGAGGCGGCCCTGTCCTGCTCGTGCTTTGTGACGAATATGAAGTGGAGCACGGGCATTGCGTGTGGTGTGCTTGGGCGGGTTATTGGTGTTGTTGCGCTGCCGCTTGTGGGCGGGTGCTCGCAGTCATCCGCTGTGGTATGTGGAAATGAGAAAAAGTCAGTGGTGCGCGGCTCACGTCTGGCCCTCGATGCCCATCAGGGTGAGCGTCGAGCGGATCTTTTCGATCTTCCTGATCTTCCAGGTGATCGTCTCCCTGAGCTTTTCGACCGTCTCAGACTCGATCTTTGCCAGTATGTCATACGCACCAAACGTGCCGTGAACCTCGATGACGCCCTCAAGCCCCTTCAGCTGGCTGATGATGTCCTCCTCGGAACCCAGCTCACAGTTTATCAAGACATACGCTGTTGCCATGGCAGCTGTCAATACGGGGCATATATCAACAGTTCGCGCGGCCGAACCGCAGGACATGATCCGCCGCCGTCCGGGGCCTGCGTCATGCCTGCTCTGACATCCGGATTACCTCGTCCCACACGTCCTTGGGGACCGGCATGACTGACAGGCGCGATATGCGCAGGAGATCCCACCCTGCCATCCTTTCGTTCTGCTTGATCTCCGCCAGCGTGACGGGCCGCTTCAGCGGCTTTTTGTACTTTACATCCACCACCACGAACCGCTCGTCTGCCTCCTCGGGGTTCGGGTACGGCTTTGAGGTAACCTGCATGATCCCGACTGCCCTCTTCTCCTTGCCCGTGTGGTAGAACAGCACCTGGTCGCCGGGCCTCATGTTGCGTATGTGCTTGAGCGCCAAATTGTTGTGGACGCCGTCCCACATGGTGGTGCGGTCGCGCCTCAGCTGCTCAAACGAGTAGGCGCTGGGTTCCTGCTTTGCAAGCCAGCGGTTTGCCAACGTGTCGGGTGGCGCGGCCCCCGCTATATGGCTTGGGATTGTGCCCCGGTTCTGACTCGCGCGGGATCATCGGTGCTTTAGCCAAACCCTCACCAGGTTCTCTAACCGGGGGTCGCCCTCTGTGTAGCACGCCTGGGTGAACCGAAAGTCACCGGTATCGTACGATCGCATCATCCCGGTCCGTCTGCGTGCCTGCTCTTGGGCGACGTGCGTTGCACAGCCGATCTAAAAAGGATTTAGGCCGACCGCAACGTCGTGATCTTTTTATGCCTATCACGGGTATTGCCGGCATGAAGGCGACTAGGAGGGGCTTTCGCACCCTGTTCTACTTTAGGACGGGATACGCCGCATACCTAATCATGTTGCTGGGGGCCGTCAACGTCCTGACGTCCACCTACTTTCTGGCCATAGATGAGATTCCGTTTATCAAGGAGGTCTTTCCCACGTTTGAGATGTACGTCGTAACGGCGGTGCTGGTGGCAATTCCCACGGTTACGGTTGTAGGGTACGCCCACTACAAGAGGATAGGCGCGCACTCCGCCGCCGTGGCAATCAACATGCAGAACAACATATTCAACTACAAGTTCCAGCCCGGGTTCATGCGTGAGGTGTTCGGGCCGGCCTACAAGATGATCCTGAGGGCCGTACTCAAGAGCTCCATATCTGAGAAGCTTACCGACGAGGAGCTCGGCGAGATTGACCGTCTCCGGGAGCGCCTCCGGCACCTGATCGACGGGGGGAGCGTGGGCTCGTATGCGAGGGGCGTGATAGACGATTGAGCGATGACGGCGGGGACGGCAGCGGCAGCAGCGGCGACCTGCGCAGCAGCAAGGTGCGCGACGGCAACCACGGCAGCCACGGTTCTAAGCGGTCGGTGCCCTTCCGCTCCTGGTTTTACTTCCGGACCGGATACTCGGAATACTTCATGTTCATATTTGGCGCGGCCAACACGCTCACCCTGACGTACTATCTGGCGGTGAACAACTATCCGGCCCTGCAGTCCGTATTCTCAAGCTTTACGCTGTACATCGCGCTCGTAACCTTGGCCGGGTTCCCGATTATGATACTGGTCGGCTACCTGCACATGCGCCGTACGAGCGCGTTCCGCTCCGAAATCGAGATAAGCGTCGAGAGCAACCCGTACATGTACAAGCTTCCGCCAGGCGTGCAACGGGAGGTGCTGGCGCCGCTGCTTTACGAGGTTCTGGGCGCGCTCAAAAAGGCCGACGCGGGGGAGAGCCTGACCCCGGACGACGTCAAGGCCATGAGGAACTTGGACGAGAAGCTCGGGTTTCTGGCGGGCGGGGGCATACTGAAGAGGCCGGAGAGCTTTGGTGGGCTGTAACAACGGCAGCAGCTGCAGGCTGCCGGTGGCTTGCCCTATGGATCCGCCGGCCGGGTTTTATGACAGTATGGCGGCCTACAATCCGAAGGACTGGACGGGTCAAGTTTTAAGTGAGATGTGGGGGCGTACTGCCGATGGTACGCGTCGCGCAGATAGGCACGGGCGGGTGGGGCAGGCACCACGCGCGCGTCCTCTCGCATCTGGGGGCCCTTTGCGCCGTATGCGACTCAGACGGTGAGCGCCGCAGGCAGTTCTCACAGCAGTATTCGGTACCTGGTTATGGCTCGGTGGACGGCCTGCTGGACGGCGAGGAGTTTGATGCGGCGCTCGTGTGCACGCCCACAAAGACGCACGCGGACATTGCCACAAAGCTGCTGAACCGCAAAAAGCACGTATTTGTCGAAAAGCCGCTGACGTATGACTCTGGGGACGGGGAACGCTTGCGCGACCTTGCCGACAGAAACGGCGTCCTGCTGACGTGCGGATACATAGAGCGGTTCAATCCGGCCGTGGATATAGTAAAGGACTTTGTCAGCTCGAAAAAATACGGGGATCTTGTGATGCTAGAGTTCCACAGGGAGAACCGCATGCCCCTCCACATAAAGGACGTGGGAATAATTTATGATACCGCGGTACACGACATCGACACGGCCCTGTGGCTGTTTGACAGGACGCCCAACGTGGTGTTTGCAAGCGCGGGGCGCATAAAGCACGAGCATGAGGACTTTTCCTCCATCATGCTGGGGTTTGACGACAACAAGGTCGCAATGATACTCTCCAACTGGCTGACGCCTGTAAAGGTGCGGAGGTTCGGCGCCGTCTGCACCGAGGCGGTAATCTCTTCTGACTTTATCACGCAGGAGATCAAGGTGGAGAAGAGCGACGGCGTGTCGCTCGTGGAAGGGGAGGCGCAAGAACCGCTGCTGCTGGAGATACGGAACTTTATTGACGCAGTCAGGGGGGAGGCAGAGCTGCGGGTAAAGCCACAGCACGCAATCAACGTGACAAAGATAGCCGAATCCGCGCTCCTGTCGGCCAGGAGGGGTGTCCCGGTCTACTTGGACCTGAAATAACGGGGGAACTGCTACCGCGTCACGCGTATGGCCGCGGAACGATTCCCTTGTCCGAAGTTTGCAGGCATAGTAGCTTGTATTCGTGCTTGTTGTGATAAAGCACCCGTGGCGCAACACGTGAAATCTTCGGATATGCAAAAGTTGCCACAAAATACCGTTTTCGTCCCCCCGTTTCTCGGCCTCACTTGTGCGAGCCTGTCTGGCAACATGCTACCAACATCGTCGCTATTGCTGTTGCTGGTGATGGTGATGATGATGGTGATGATGATGATGGTGATGATGATGGTGATGATGATGATGATGGTGATGATGATGGTGATTGCGGTGATGACGATGAGGGCCGGAGGATCTCCTGGCCTCGTTGCATTGCATTATTAGTAGGTGTCCCGAACCAAGCCCGTTGAAGATCTGGTTTGACATACTGACCCCGAAGGAGATACTGTTCTTTACGCCCATGGCAAGGAGACTGGCCCGGAAGCACGAGGTGGTCTGTACAGGCCGCAAATACAGGGAGCTGGAAAACCTTGCCAAGATACACGATATCGACCTCACGATTGTTGGGCGGCACGGCGGGGGCGACAAGGCCGAAAAGCTACGGGCCAGTACCTCGCGCGTGGCGCGCCTGCAGCGATTTGTTGAGGAGGAGCATGCGGGAGGCGTGGACCTTGCGATAAGCTTCTGCTCGCCCGAGGCCGCACGGGTCTCATACGGCCTTGGCATGAACCACGTGGCCTTTTTTGACTCGCCACACATCATACCGCAGATGCGGCTTGCCGTTCCGCTCGTGCAGCGGTTGATCATACCCTCGTACATACCAAAGTCCGCATTTGTCAGGTACGGGATTGGGGCAGGCCAGATAATGACATACAGGGCCTTTGATGCGGCCTACATCATATCCCAGTATGCGCCCGCCGCTTCGCGCGGCGCGGCGCCGTTCTTCCGTTACAACAAGGGCAGCGGCAAAGGGGCAAGCCCGAGCAAGATAATCCTGTTTAGGATGGCCGAGGAGCAGTCTGCGTACATAAGGAAGAGTGACGACAACATGCGGCAGATACTTGAAGCCTTTGCGGATCAACTGGAAGGCGCCAGAATCGTGGTACTTGCAAGATATGCAGATCAGATAAGAAGGCTGCAAAAGGAGCTTGGAGGCAAGGTGACAGTCCTGACCAAGTCGTATGACGGCCGTTCCCTGCTGGAGAACACCGATCTGTTCGTGGGCTCGGGTGGCACCATGACGTCAGAGTCCGCACTGCTGGGCGTGCCCACAATATCGACTGGCGCCGCACCTAACTGGGGTGAGCGGTTCTTGGCGCGCAAGGGGGTGCTGTACCGTACATCAGATCCTGGCAAGGCTGTCAAACTTGCAAAGAGGATGCTTGGTACTCCACGAAGCGTGTACGCCAGAAAGGCCGCGCGGCTTGTGCGATCGATGGAGGATCCGTATCCAGTGCTGGAGAAGTCCATTGCATCCCTGGGGTGAGCCGGACCCTCCTGCCATTCCCCCGCCCTGCGCCCCTGCCACCCTCCAACCGTTCGGCTTTTAAGATCTGCGTGTCCCACCACTGGCATGAACGTCCCGATTAACATGCCCGTTCTGGGCAGGGAGGAGATGCGCGAGGTGGGCCGGGTACTGAGAGGGGGGGCACTGACGGACGCTTCCATGGGGGGCGGCCCCAACGTACGCGAGTTTGAGGACGCAGCAAGGCGGTTTCTGGGATCGTCTTATGCGGTGGCGGTAAACTCCGGGACGGCGGCCATCCAGGCCGCTCTGCACGCGCTTGGCATAGGGAGGGGGGACGAGGTTTTAGTCCCGTCGTTTACATTTGTGGCCACCGCAAACGCGGTGGTGGCCGCGGGCGCAAAGCCCGTATTTGTTGACATTGACAAGACGCACCATACCATGGACCCGGAAGACCTGGAGAAGAAGGTAAGCCGGCGCTCAAAGGCTGTGATTCCGGTGCACCTTTACGGGAACGTGGCAAGGGTGGAGGAGATCTGCAGGATCGCAGACGAACGCGGACTGAGGGTGGTCGAGGACGCGGCGCAGTCCATGGGCTCCACATACAGGAAGAAGCAGTCGGGCACGTTCGGAGACATGGGGTGCTTTAGCCTGTATCCGGCAAAGGTGATTACCGCGGGGGAGGGGGGACTGGTAGTGACTGACAGCAAGAAGCTGTACGACGAGCTGCGGATGGTGCGCAACCACGGCATGATACGCGGATACGACTCTGAAGCCTTCGGCCTGAACCTGAGGATGCCGGAGGTCAGCGCGGCGATAGCAAAGGTGCAGATGGGCAGGCTTCCGTCGTTTCTTGAGAAGAGGAGGGCAAACGCAAGGGCGCTGTCCAGACTGCTTGATGGCGCGGATCACGTCACCATTCCGGAGCAGCGGGCGCACGAGGAGGTCAACTGGTACCTGTACACCATATCTACCGGGAGGCAGGGAGATCTCAAAGAGGCGCTCAACGCGGCGGGGTTTGGGGCAAACGTGTACTATCCGATACCGGTGCACCAGATACCGTTCTATGCGACGGCCATGAAGGGCCGCCGTGGGAAGCTGCCGGTCACGGAGCGGGCTGCGGGACGCGTACTGTCGCTGCCCGTCCATCCGGGCGTGAAGCCACACCACTTGAAGAAAATGAGCGAGATCGTGGACAAGATCGCGTGAGGTCCAGCCCGTCCTGCGCCGCCCGCCGCCGCTGCAAGTGCCGCGGCGGCGATCAGGGCCGACGTCCAGCTGGCCGCCATGTCCGCGCCGTGTGCGCACTCCGGTGAGCGGAAGGATGGGCTAGCTATGCCGGTCGGCTCTGCTTCTCCCCTGAGAGCAGCTTTTCGTATGCCTCCTCGTACCGGGGCATGACCGCGTCCCACGTCATGTGCCGCATCACGTAGCTGTGTGCGGCGTCCACCACCTCCTGCGTGGGTATGGAGCCGTCTAGTATGCCGTTTACGACCTCTGCCATGCGCCGAGCATCGCCCGGCTCTATCAGGAATCCCGTCTTGCCGTCCTCTACGAGCTCCGGGACGCCGCCGACTGACATGGCGACTACCGGGACTCCCAGGTAGAACGCCTCCTTTACGGCCGTGGGAAGGCTCTCCACCCTTGAGGGCAGCACCATTACGGACGACCCTGCCAGAGCGGACATCGCGTCGCGCCACTTCATGCTGGTGCAGTATCGCACGGAGCCGCGTATGTCCGGCTCGATTCCGCGCAGTATGTCTATCCCCTTCTCGTAGCTGTCGCGCCCCACGTACGCCACTTGGCCTGTGCACTTTTGGGCATCTGCAAGACCTTCAAACATGGCGGGGTCTATGGCAGACGGCAGGTATGCAAAATCATACCCCATGGCGCCGTACGCCGCCGCCGTCCTCATGGAGTCCGTGGTCAGGACGTCGGCCCACCCGAAGGCCTTGGTCTCGGCCGCGTCCGCAAGTCTAGCGGCGGAGCGTGAGTGTATCATGCCCACCTGCTCCCCGTATACGCCGTGCACGGAGAGTACTTTTTTTGCCGCCCTTGCGTACCGCATGGGAAGCGCCGACGGCACGTTAAAGGCGTGAACGATGTCGTATCGCTTGTTTGTCAAGAGGGTCTTAAGCGTGGCAAAAATGGCAAAGCTGGGGTTTTTGAGGTTTTTTATTGGTATATGCGGCGCCTTTAGCAGGTCCACACCATGGCCGCGCCTTTGAAGCTGGCCGGCCAGCATGGCCGCATGGCCGCCTATGCCGTCATCATACCTCGATGATATGAAAAGTAGCCGCACAGACATGCTCCATGACGCGGGTTAAAGTCACCTTGGTGCGCCCAGCTGTGCTTGGCAGGTATGCTCCGACTGCCCGCAGGATTGGAAACCGGTTGATCTAACGCGTGATAGCATTTGCGATGGTTTGGCGTGCAGGGCCCAGAATCAGAGGGGGTGGCAGGCGCGCTCTAGGATATGCGGCCGGGGGCCCGTCAGCGCCACAGGTTCGATCGTGCCTGCCTCGACTGGGCACAACGCGACGTATCCAAGAGTCGGCTTGGTGAAACGCCGCTGAAGGCGCTGCCGTGCGACGGTTCCTTGGCAGGACCGCGTCCTACAAAATGACGGCGGGATGGCGCCGTACGGCCAAAGGGCCCGCCAAATGAACTGAACAGCTGACGTCGCAGGGATGCAATACCAGTGAAACTGTGTACCACCAAACCCACCGCGAAACCGACCCCCTCCCGAGCCGGCCGCGTGCGCGTTTGGGTCTATTATTCTGAGTCTCCAGAACCAAGACTGCCGACTGTGCTTTCGTATTGGCAAAACTCTCAACTCAAGGTAGAAATATGGATTACTCGGATCTCGTCGCATACATATGACGCACAAAGCCCGGCACGGTGGCGTCAGCACGCCAATCCTCGACGCCCCTGATGTTAGTACGCGCCTACGCACGGGATGTGTACGCGTATGCGTCATCGGCATAGGCCGGATCGGCCTGCCGACCGCGCTCTCATTTGCAAAGTCTGGACTACCGGTAACCGGACTGGACGTAAACGAGGCGCTGGTGTCGCGTATACGCTCGGCCGACTTTCCGCTGGAAGACGAGCCCGGGTACCGCGAGATCTTCGAGGCCGTGCATGGCACGGACCTGTTCTCCGTTACTACGGATCCCGCCGAGGCCATACCGGGTTCGGACGTCGTGCTGCTCTCCCTGCCCACCCCCATGGACGACTCCGGCACCCCGTACTATACGGCCCTCGAATCGGTCGCGTCGGACCTGAGCACCCTGCTGGCGCCGGGCTCCGTGGTGGTGGTAGAGAGCACGGTGGAGCCGGGCTTTGTAGAGTCCAAGATGGCGCCACTCATCGAGGGCGACCGCTCGAGGCTGAGGGTCTCTGAAAACTTTGGCCTCGGGGCCTGCCCGGAGACTGCCAACCCCAGCGAGATCCTGCGCAACTTTGAGAGCCTGCCGAGGCTGGTGGGCGCCCTGGATGCGCGCACCGCCGACATAATATCCGAGGTGTACGGGCACGTATTCCCTGTGGATATGATCAGGATGCCCGACTGCCGCACGGCCAACGCGGTCAAGCTTACCACCAACGTGTTTCGCGATGTCAACGTGGCGTTTGTAAACGAGCTGGCGATCCTCTTTGAGAGGCTCGGCATAGACGTCAACACGGTGCTGGATGCCGCCAAGCGAAAGTACAACTTTGAGCCGCACTATCCGGGGGCCGGGGTCGGCGGGCCCTGCCTGCCTGTAAACTCGTACCAGCTACTCAACACCGCATCCGGGCTGGAGGGCGGCGACTCGCTGCTTGGCATGGTCCGCGCCGGGCGGCGCGCCAACGAGGCCATGCCGTCGCACGTGGTAAGCCTGATGTTTGACGGGCTGCGGGAGGCGGGCATCACAGCGGACTCCGAGCCCGCAGTGGCCCTGCTGGGCGTGTCATACAAGCCCAACGTGCGCGACATGCAGCTGGCCCCCTCCCGGGAGATCGCGCGACTGCTGCGGTCCAAGGGCGTGGCGCGCCTCGGGCTGTATGACCCGTACTATGTGGGGGAAAAGGTTCTTGGGGTGGAGACGGCCGCGTCCGCGACAGACGCGATGCGCGGGGCAGATGCGGCCGTACTAGTCACGGCGCACAAGGAGCTGCTGACACTGGACGCGCGCACCGTCTCCGAGTCCGGCTGCAGGGTGTTTGTCGACTGCATGGGCGTGATGAGCCCCGCGGAGGCCGCGTCCGCGGGACTGGTGTACAGGGGGGTGGGGCGCGGGACACGTAACTACGAAGGTGGCAATTCTGGCAGGCACCCTTCCTGACGGCGAGGCCTACGGCCCCGCCGCGGCGCGGTACATCCTGACGCTGCGCTACAACCCCCTGCTGGCGCCCGTGCTGCCTGCCGTTACGCCCCGCGACATGCGTCCGTCCTCCCATTGCTCGTCCTCGCCCGAAGCCATAGAGCGCCTGGCCGCGGCCGCCCTGCGCGACATAGTCGGCGCGGCCCCGGACGCGCGGGCCGCCGTCTCGCTGAGCGGCGGGGTCGACTCGGCCCTGGTGCTTGGCCTGATACGAAAGCACTTTCCGGACCTGGACGTAACCGCCATATCGGTGCGCTTTGAGGACGGATACGACGAGACGGGACGTGCCGCACGCATTGCAGAGTCCCTCGGGGTGGAGCGGCACGTCATAGTGACAGTCGAGGACTATATGCGGGAGCTGCCCGCGGCGGTATCCGCCGCGGCGCTGCCCATGTGGGATCTCCACTGGTACCACGTGGCCAAGCGGGCCGCCGCCGAATCGGCCGACGTCCTGATATCCGGGGACGGCGGCGACGAGCTCTTTGGGGGGTACACGTTCCGGTATGAGGGCTTTCTGTCAGCGGACAAGGGCGGCGCTGCCGGGCCTGCCTCCCCGGATCAGAGGGTGCGCGCGTACCTGGACAACCACGCACGCGACTACGTGCCAGATCAGGAAAGGGTTTTCGGACCCCGCATGAACTTTTCATGGGACGACGTGCGGGGGGTGCTGCTCCCGTACTTTGGAGACAACGGGCTGGATCCGCTGGAGCAGGTGTTCCTGGCAGACTACAACGGCAAGCTGGCATATAACTTTGCCCACGTAAGCGGCGCGATGGCGCGCCGCTTTGGCGTCAGGACTGCCTCCCCCCTCCTCTCAAACGACATGATACGGCACGCCATGGGGATACAAGCCACCGAAAAATACGACGCGGCGCGCGGCGTGGGAAAGCTGCCGCTTCGCGCCCTGCTGCGATCAACGATGGACGCGGACCGCCTGATGTCAGACTCCAAGATGGGGTTCTCCCCGGACACCGTGTCGTACTGGCGGCGGCGCGGCTACGACCTGTGCTCCCTCTACCTGGGGGGCGGCTCGTCTAGGACCGTATCAGATGGATGGATAAGCGGAGAGTGGGTCGCGCAGAACATGTCCCGCGATCTGCAGGATGTAAGATATGTCAACAAGTTTCTGGGGCTGCTCGCCTTCGAGATCTGGTACCGCATATTCATAACGGGGGACCTTGACCCGGAGGCAAGGCTCTCCTAGCCTATTACCGGATTCACCGCCTCGGCAAAATCACCGCATATCTTGTCCCAGTTAAAGCTGTCCTGCACAAACCGCCTGCCGTTTCTGCCCATCTCCCTTGCTCTATCCTCATCGCCGAGAATCTCCCTAATTCTCGCAACCGCGTCCTCGGCGTTCTGCCGTTCTACCAGAAAGCCGGTAACCTTGTCCCGCATTAGTTCCGGTATGCCGCCCACGTCGGTGGCGACCACGGGCTTCTGCACGAGCTGGGCCTCCTGTAGCGTCAGGGGCGACATGTCAATCCCGCTGATCAGGGCGTATACGTCGATCTCTGCAAGGTACCGGCTTACTGCGTCCGGGTAGTCCAGGTTTCCAAGCCATACAAAGTTGTCATGTTTTGAGAGTGTAGGGAGTATCCTGTCGCGGTACGGGCCGTCACCGGCCCAGTAAAACGTGACGTCCGGGAGCTCCTCCATGACCCTTGGCAGCACGAGCATCTCGCGCGCCTTGCCCCAGATGTTGGCGCTCTGCAGCAGGCCCACGCAGGGATGCTTGAGGTCCATGCCGCCTGCACCGCTGTTGTCCCATTTGGCCGGGTCTATCCCCTGGTATATGGTGCCCGCAGGCTTGTCGGGATACCTCCGCTCCACTATATCCCTGAGGTAGTTGCATATGGGCAGTATCGCGGAGGATTCGCGAAAACATTTCTCCTCCATTCTGGACTTGATGTACCTGCCCACCCTCCTGACCGGATCCCCGCCAATCGTTTCCCTGTACCACCGCATCTCCGACCAGTAATCCCCGCGCAGCTGCACTAGCAGCGGCAGCCCTCTGTCTAATGCCGCCTTGGCAAAGTGCCCGTTCCTGTCAACCAGCACCGCATCCGGCCCAAACTCGTCAAACAGCTGGTTTGCCTTTTTCGCGGTCTGGAACCATGACGGGATCCTGTGGTTGGGAAACCCGTCGTATACGTCAGAGTCCACCACCACCCTGCATTCTGAGCCCTTTCTTGCCATGGCCGCGGCAAACTCTTTTTGGTGAAAGAGCTTGGAGGGCGCGGAGCCTATAAGGAGCCTCATGCCAGCAGCGCCGGTCATGACAGGGCCCGCGTATAATGAAATTTAAACCAGACGTAGGGTTCTGGCAAGCTCGGCGGCCGTGTTTCCGAACGGTCCGGGGCGTTTGGCATGTGTGGCGCTGATAACGACAGGGGCACCCAATCACCTAATCTGGAGCCGTGACGTGTGTGCGATGACTCTGCATACCTGGATCCCGGCTAGCAATCCCAGTCAAATTCTTGTTTTGTCAGGCGGCTCAACCTCTTGTTATGCGGCCTGAAATACTCGATCAGCTCGTCGCGCGTATTCTGGCGCATGGGAGGATATCTGCCTACTTTCAGCGGGGGGCGGTCCGGGATGCTCAGTGGCCGGACGCCCAAGTGGTCCCATACCCTGTCGAGCACTCCTTGTGGACCGGAGGCAAAATCATCATAGTTGATGATCAGCATTTTCTCAATGGGGAAATACTGATCCCAGCGCATAAGATGATGCACGTAATGCCCACTACCGCGGTACATATGCCATGCGAACTCTGTCATGTCACCCTGCTCGTATTTGCGCTGCCGCTGCTCCTCGTACGCCATTGCCTGCTCAAACGTCGGTATTGTCTCTACGCCAATGCGGCGCATAAAGTGGTAGTGTGAGTACGCCCGATCTACAGGGTTGCGCATCATAACTATGATCTTGGCATCAGGTGTCAGCGCGTACATACGAGGGGCGACCCGCGGGTGCATTAGATAATAAACGGTGGACTCGCCTGTGATGTGCCCGCGGCGGCGGTACGGGAAAAAGGATCTGTAGTAATGCGGGCCGTACCTGTGCCATGCGATGTAATACATGGGCTCTTTTGACATGCAAGGATCTATGTCTGTGTGTTGTACGATGTAGTCGTACAGCGATGAGGTACCACACTTGGGCGCACCGATGATGTGCCAACTGGGCAGCGCACGAGCCACTGACGTGACGTATCTGTATGGCATATCATATAGCGGCCATAGGTGTTTGCTGCGCCTTATCCATTTGCCTAATACGTTGCGTAGACGCGATTTGCGCGCGTCATCGTCGTGTCGTTCGTAAAAGATCCGACGCATGATAATATCTCCGATTTGTGTAGTCCTTTATATAATACATTATAGCGAGTGGCTCAAAAGTTACAGGGACGTGAAACCCTCTGAAAAATGGGGACATGAAGGGTTCCATAATTCGACAGTGGATGGTACGATTCCGTACCTAGATCGTTCAAGAAACATATAACTCCCAACTACTGATAACTCATATTATGAACTACAAGGTGGGATTTTTTGTAATCTTGGTAGTGTTTGTAGCAACATCCGTGACTGCCAGCATGTTGTTTGATCGAACTATTACAAACTATCTTCTGTCCAGTCAACTCATTGAACCAATGGAGCAGGAATACAGGTTTCTTGATCCCAAATATTACCACAATGTTGAGATTCCGCCGCCGCTCTCATATGAAAGGCACGTACGAGACATCGGTGATTTTGCGATGTGGAAAGACAGTCTAATGGATCCTAATCTGCTTATAGAACACAACCAGCACCCGGAGTCTACAGATCCCGAAGCTGTCTCACCCGGTCTTGAGAAACTGTTTTTGGGTGAGATAATAGTATATCATGCCGCCCCCCCCGACAGATCTAACGGCAAAGCGGTTCTCGTGATACCTGGTAGTGGCGATGGAGCGGCCCGGGAGATAATGGGCATAATGACGCGGCATGAACCCTACCACGATAAGATCGGCTTGAGACTGGCCGAGGCGGGATATGACGCATACACGCTAGAACTGGACGGCTGGGGCGAAAGACAAAAGGACGTCGGAAGCACGTGTCCAAATAGTGGCATTGCGAATAATTGTGAATATTTTGCATTTCAAGAGAAACTTGCCAGATATGGGTTAAGCTTGATGTCCATGCATGAAAAGGAAGTCGCCACAGTGCTGTCATACGTGTCAAGCAAGCACGACTGGATTGCAATATCGGGACTCTCCGGAGGCGTCCCAAGAGCGTTGTCAGTCGCGCTTGCAAACCCCGACACGATAAACGCCACGGTGCTGGCCAGTGGAATAAACATAGTACATGGGTGGCCCATGTTCGTCACTGCAGGCCCATATATTGCAACGGAATACAACGTAGAGGACATAGACAGGGTAAGGGCCCTTGCCCCCATGCCACTCTACATGTCATACGGCTCTCTGGAGGCGGGTCCTCCTGGTTATGCCGCAACGTCTGGGGACGTACAACGCACGGTTCAAACGGCATATGATCTGCACGGGGCCGCGGGGACGTTTCGATATGTGGTTCACGACGGCGCCCATGCATATGACGTTGATTCGGTGATCGAATTTCTCGATTCTAACTAGCAATGCGTGTACAGTACATGGAACTGAAGCACGTTAGCCAGGGCCGCCCGGATCAAACGGCACCCCCGCAATGCTGCAAGAGATGACCAGGACCGCCACGTGTACTAGTGATGCAAGCGTGATGTCTGCCCGGTCTGCCCCCTCCCTGCTGCGCTCTATGGCCCACATGTTGTACATGAACAGCGAGGTGTAGAACAGCATCAGGCGGAACGCCAGGTCGCGACTTGTAGTCCACGGCCTGACCCCCTCGATCTGCCTGTACCCGGTCTCGATGCCCCACCGACTGCGGTAGTCCTCCGGCAGCTTCCTGATCTCGCGCCGCACGCGCGCGGCGGCAAGGTTGGTGGCAAACACCACGTACATCTCCATGATCTTCTGGTCCCTCGTTCTCTTCTTGCCGTCCCTCTTTTCCGGCTCGTAGTCCCCCCACCTCGGACCATTTTTTGACCCTCTGTATGACCAGCCTGTACGTGACCGACTGCCCCGCGACGTTTCTCATCACGTACGAGGACACGGCGGCCCTCCTCCCGCGGTGGTGCTCTAGGACGGCCCTTTTGATCCCGGCGGTCTTCGCGGCCGGCATGAGGAATTTTTTGCCCAGCCCGTTCAGCGCCAGCATCACGTCCACCGCGAAGAACTCGCGGTCGACCAGCATGAGGCGCGGGCGGATCCCGTACCCGTCCAGAATGTGTACAAATCGACGCACGAAATCCACGTTGTCCATGTCTCGGGTGAATTTTACGCAGTCCAGCACCGCGTTTATCGGCCCCGCCACGACCTGCATCGTGGCGTACGCCTCGAATCTGTTGGTGCCGCCCTTTCGCGCCGCGAACACCAGGAACAGCATGCTGCCCGCGTCAAACCGCGGTATGAGGTGCTTGTCGATTGCCACCAGCACGTCCCCTCCGCCGCGCATTCCGGCCCTCCTGGCAAGGTGTACCGTGTGCCCCCGCATCTCGCTGCAGAAGGCCTCGGCTCTGGCGGGGCAGACCGTGTGCATCGCGTCGCGGAACCACCTCCCCGTGGGCATCCTTTTCGAGGCGCCGAGGTTCCTGGCCGCGGCCTCGGCCGTCGTGCGCTTGTTGCACATCTCGATCAGGATCGCCGTCCACTCCTGTAGCCCGTACCGCGTCCTGCGTTTTGTCGAGAACGACACGCCGGACACGGCCAGCAGGCCGGACAAGATATTAACGATCCTCGAGCCCGCACCTTCGGCGCGCCTGCCCGCCCCTTTTCCTATACACCGTGGGGCGGGCGTGGACGCCGTCATATAGATCTAGTGGTATTTGATCATGTCATGTGAGAGGCCTAGGCACTGTACAGCGACCGGACAATGCGCGAACGCGGCATCTGCTGGAACCGGACGTGTCCTGCTTCAGTTCCATGTACTGGTGTAGGCAAAAGAAATATCATGCGCAATCATGCCTCCCACTCTCTATTCCATCTCATATCTCCTAGACTTTCCAGCTCCAGACTAACACAACATACTTGAGCACGTAAATGTAAAGACGCGGTGCAAGGTTCAGGCGATCCGGATGTTTTGCTTTATGTACGTGTACCTCTTTTATGGCGCGTGGGTAATCATCAAATCCCTCATGTTTAGGATGTACATCCTATGGGATCAGGAGCCCCGGCCCTAAAGTGTGGGGAAGTTTGCAGAAGCACTGCATAACCTTGAGTAGCGCTAATTGAAAATTTTGCCTCATGATGGACAGTCGCAGAAAGGCTTATTGATCGACAGATCGCCGAACCGTCCATGAGCGAAAGCAGCAAGAAGATCCGGGAGCTGACGGAGGCCATGTGTGCAGAGAGGGATGTCAGGATCCGCAACAGAATAATGGCGGTCATGGGCGTACTCAAATGCCACTCCACAAAAACCGCCTCTGATTTTGCAGACGTGGACCGGCGCACAGTGCAACTGTGGGTTGCCCGGTTCGACGAAGGTGGCATCGGTGGCCTCTGGGACGCTCCCGGAAGGGGCAGGGCATTGCGCGCAAGGTACGGGCGGATCAGGAGACTTGCAGACAGGCTTGCCAGCAGGAACATGCTCACCCCGAGAAAGCTTCGAAACTGGATACGGGGAAAGCTGTACATCCAATACAGCCTGTGCAGCGTGCGCAGGATACTGCGCTTCCTCGGGTTTTCCTCCAAACGATCCACCACCAGGTACGCCTCGGCGGCCGACGCCGACGCGATAAAAAGATGGCAGACCGACGCCGCAGATATGATATCGGGAACAAAAAGGCGCGGATTTATCATCGTGGTGCAGGACGAGTCGATATTTCTCAGGACGTGGGACGAACGGGAGGAAGCTGTGGTCGCGTGTCGGAGATCCGGTGGCCGTCACCAGGTATGGCAGGAGGGACAGAACCGTCGTGTACGGCGCCCTGGCCGAAGACGGGACCAGGCTCATGCGGCAGTACGAAAAATTCGACGGCCTGACGTTCGTAAAATACCTCGAGAAAGTGCGCCGCAAATGGGGTAAGGCCCTCCTGATAATGGATAACGCAAGCCAGCACAAGACCCGGGCGGTCAGGGAGTACCTGGAAGAACACGACGGCATAGAGGTTCTGTACCTGCCTACCGCGACGCCGGAGCTGAGCATGATAGAGGCCATATGGAAGGACGCAAAGTACAGGCTCGTCACTTCCGAACACTATGAGACGCTGGAAGAGTTGGCTCATGCGGTGTCAGAATACTTCAGGACATGCCCGATCAGACTCAGCATCTACAAATTCTTGTACCGCTGCATGTGAGGCGAAATTTTCAATGATCGGCACTATTGTCACGGATCCCACCTTTGAGCTGAAATTCTCTCCAAGTCTGTTGGGGGCCCCACTCGTGCTACATTTGCGTTGACTCCTCTTTTGATTTAATTGATATATGCCATAAAACGAATCAGACGTGATGAGAATCACATTCATACATCACGGCAACGATGTGTTTTATAGTGGAAAACACTTTGACACTACTAACTACAACTTTTTGGTACGGGCCCTATCAGAACATCCAGATGTAGAATACACCCGGCTTCCAATATCCGAGGAGTTTGATGCCACTAGTCTGAGGGGGAAGACGGATGCAATAGTTCTAGCTGCCATACGCAACTACAACATACCGAAAATCACCGGCCTAAAATCACTGGGTGTGCCTGTGCTGGCAAGGATTGGAGATCCTCATGATTCAAAGAGATATGGCACGGGCGCCAAAAATTATGATGAGTGGGGGGTCGACTGTTTATTCAGCTTTATATCCGCGAAGTATTTTTACGACTGGTATCCTACTCATATGAATTACAAGACTATATTCTTCGGTGTTGAACCGTCTCTGTACAAAGCACCAAAGCCGTATGATCAGCGTATCAAGGAGCAGATACTGGTCAGCGGCGCCGCAGACGACGTTGACCCGCTCGCAGACAGAATGCCATACTTGAAGTGGCTGTCACGCAGCATGAGATATTCGATAAAGCGCCAGCTGATATGGGCTCTCCGATTAACAGAGCCAAATATTTCCATGTATAGGAAGTTGAGATACCCGCATCACACACAGTATCATTTCTACAAGTTAAGGACGGACTGCAAGTTACTGCCGTATGTCACCGATCAAACAAACTTCGCACGCGACCTACCGTATGAGCAATTGTTGTCCAATTACTGCGGAGCGATTGCGGCTACCACGTTTTACCCTACCATCAAATACTGGGAGATCGCGGCCGCCGGCTGTCTTGCCTTTATGGAGATCACCGATCGTAATTACGGCGATTATCTGGGATTTCGCGATGGTATCAACTGCGTCGCAATAGACGAGCACAACTGTCGCGAAAAGTTCGAAAAGTTCCTTGACAATCCAGACTCGTATGCCGGCATAGCCGACATGGGGCGTAAGTACGCCCTGGAGAATTTCAGCAATGACGTGGCGGCTGACCGCCTTGTCTCTCTAATTAGGGAATTCATATAATTTGTTTAATTGTGTTACCACATTATGAGGCTGGTGCTCGGGTGGCAATCCTCCCGAATGCATTTTAAAATCTATCCCTAAAACCGTGAGCCCGCATGCCAGTGCCTGCAATCCGAGTGTGGAATGATTATGCCGTTCAATGTATGCCGGCGTCCAGTCGATATAGTGCGTATAGTTACATAGTGTGTTGCGCATATTGCCATACTGTATGTTCCGATCTAGTACGGTATACGGCAAGCCTAGATTCAGTTTTTTGTACGCTGAATCGGCCCATACGTCTGAGACGTGCGGGTTTTTGATACGTAGCATTTTTTCATGTTTTAGAGGTGTCTCTGACGGATAAAACACGTCTGTATCGCACGGATTTGGCAGGTGAGTTCCGTCGGCGCCATCTAGATAATGTAATAGGTCCTCAGTCGACACAAGTACCAAGTCTGCTGACTTTTCATATTCTTTCTGGATTCTGCGATAGGTGGGGGTGGCATTTCTGAGCGCCGTGCCATGGTGGTGTATTACTATGTTTTTTCTTGGAAACCTTGATCTTATGTGTGGCGCAAACTGCGGGTAAAAATGCAGGTGGATTATATCGTATGGTTCGGCACTATCTATTATTTGTTGCAAGTACCAGCGGCGCTGCAATCCCATCCTGAACAATAATCTGTTTTCGGTTACCTCGTACGGCGTTAGATCCTTCCGGGGCTCAACATTTGCTTTCATTTTCCTCTCTCTCGCAGCGCGGTACCGCCATTTGTGGATGGCAGCAGAAAGCATGCGGTGTAGCTTTGGTTGTCTGACTTCTATGCCGCAACCGTAAAACCTCACATACCCATACGGATCTTCTTCTTGCAGCGACATTACGTCTGCTTTCATGCCCAGCTTGCGCTGAAACTTTGCCAGGACACTGGCAACTGCCGCCGCTTCGCCTACGTGCAGTACGGACTTTGGTGCCGGATTCTGTTCCACGCGAACTGCTGCTGTTTTCATCTAGGCCGTTTTGCTGACAAGGGAAATAATAAAGTGGTGTACTAACATGCCGACCTTCTGGGACTCTAGAAAACGCGGTTGATGCGGATTTGGCGCGTGCCTGAGTGCGTCTGGACGAGCGGATGTTCTTGAATTGTACCAGATCGAGCTTCTGAAGTACTTTAATGTTCATACAATGCCGTTGTGGAGGGCAATGCGATGCAAGCTGGGAGGGGGGGGGGGGTGTGGGGAACTTGTTTTTGAATTCCACATTTGCTGGGCGAGGTCAAGTTTTAAGTGGGATGCGGAGGTGTATTCGCAGATGGTACGCGTCGCACAGATAGGCACGGGAGGTTGGGGCAGGAACCACGCGCGCGTCCTCTCGCGTCTAGGGGCCCTCTGCGCCGTATGCGACACCGATGCCGAGCGCTGCAGAAAGTTCTCGCAGCAGTACTCGGTACGCGGCTATGACTCGGTAGACGGACTGCTGGACGGTGAGGAGTTTGATGCGGCGCTCGTCTGCACGCCCACGAATACCCATGCGGACATCGCCACGAAGCTGCTGAACCGCAAAAAGCACGTGTTTGTCGAAAAGCCGCTGACGTATGACTCTAGGGACGGGGAGAACTTGCGCGAGCTGGCCGACAGAAACGGCGTCCTGCTGACATGCGGATACATAGAGCGGTTCAATCCCGCCGTGGATGTGGTCAAGGACTTTGTCAGCTCAAAAAAGTACGGGGATCTCGTGATGCTGGAGTTCCACAGGGAGAACCGCATGCCCCTCCACATAAAGGACGTGGGAATCATTTATGATACCGCGGTGCACGACATCGACACGGCCCTGTGGCTGTTTGACAGTACGCCCAACGTGGTGTTTGCGAGCGCGGGGCGCATAAAGCACGAGCATGAGGACTTTTCCTCCATCATGCTGGGGTTCGACGACAACAGGGTCGCAATGATACTCTCCAACTGGCTGACGCCGGTAAAGGTGCGGAGGTTTGGCGCCGTCTGCACCGAGGCGGTAATCTCCTCTGACTTTATCACGCAGGAGATCAAGGTGGAGAAGAACGACGGCGTGTCGGTCGTGGAAAGAGAGGCGCAGGAACCACTGCTGCTGGAGATGCGGAACTTTATTGACGCGGTCAGGGGGGAGGCAGAGCTTCGGGTAAAGCCACAGCACGCAATCAACGTGACAAAGATAGCCGAATCCGCACTCCTGTCGGCCAGGAGGGGCGTCCCGGTCTATCTGGACCTGAAATAACGGGGGGACTGCTACCGCATCGCGCGTATGGCCGCGGAATGACTCCATTGTACGGGACTTGCAGGCATCGTAGCTTGCACCTTGCTTGTCCTGGTAAAGGATCGGTGGCGCAACCCGTGAAATCTTCGGATAAGCAGAAGTTGCCGCAAAATACTGTTTTGTTCCACCGGTACCCGGCCTTGCTTGTACGCGCCTGTCTGGTGGCATGCTGCCGACATAGTCGCTATTGCTGTTGCCGGTGATGATGGTGATGACTGCGGCAGTGGCGATGAGGGCCGGAGGATCTTCCGGCCGTGTTGCATTGCATTATTAGTAGGTGCTCCGAACCAAGCCCGTTGAAGATCTGGTTTGACATACTGACCCCGAAGGAGATACTGTTCTTTACGCCCATGGCAAGGAGATTGGCCCGGAAGCACGAGGTGGTCTGTACCGGCCGCAAATACAGGGAGCTGGAAAACCTTGCCAGGATACACGACGTCGACCTCGCGATTGTCGGGCGGCACGGTGGGGGCGACAGGGCCGAAAAGCTGCGGGCCAGTACCTCGCGCGTGGCGCGCCTGCAGCGCTTTGTTGAGGGGCGTACGGGAGGCGTGGACCTTGCAATAAGCTTCTGCTCGCCCGAGGCCGCGCGTGTCTCGTACGGCCTTGGAATAAACCACGTGGCCTTCTTTGACTCGCCGCACATCATACCACAGATGAGGCTTGTCGTTCCGCTCGTGCAGCGGCTGCTCATACCCTCGTACATACCAAAGTCCGCATTTGTCAGGTACGGGATTGGGGCAGGCCAGATAATGACGTACAGGGCCTTTGATGCGGCCTACATCATATCGCAGCATGCGCCCGCCGCTTCGCGCGGCGCGGCGCCGTTCTCCCGTTACAGCAGGGACGGCGGCAAGGGGGCAAGCCCGGGCAAGATAATCCTGTTTAGGATGGCCGAGGAGCAGTCCGCGTACATAAGGAAGGGCGACGACAACATGCGGCAGATGCTCGGGGCCTTTGCGGATCGGCTGGGGGGCGCCAGAATCGTGGTGCTTGCAAGGTATGCGGATCAGATAAGAGGACTGCAAAAGGAGTTTGGAGACAGGGTGACAGTCCTGACCAAGTCGTATGACGGCCGTTCCCTGCTGGAGAACACCGATCTGTTCGTGGGCTCGGGCGGCACCATGACGTCCGAGTCCGCACTGCTGGGGGTGCCCACGATATCGACTGGCGCCGTGCCCAACTGGGGCGAGCGGTTCTTGGCGCGCAAGGGGGCGCTGCACCGTACATCGGATCCCGGCATGGCCGTCAAACTCGCAAAGAGGATGCTTGGTACCCCCCGGAGCGTGTACGCCAAAAGGGCCGCGGAACTTGTACGGTCGATGGAGGATCCATACCCCGTGCTGGAAAAGTCCATTGCATCCCTGGGGTGAGCCGGGTCCTCCCGCCGCCCCCTCGCCTGATGCTTCTGCCGCACTCCGACCGCTCGCCTTTTAAGATCTGCGTGCCCCGCAACTGGCATGAACGTCCCGATTAACATGCCCGTTCTGGGCAGGGAGGAGGTGCGCGAGGTGGGCCGGGTACTGAGAGGGGGGGCGCTGACGGACGCCTCCATGGAGGGCGGCCCCAACGTGCGCGAGTTTGAGGACGCCGCAAGGCGGTTTCTGGGATCGTCTTACGCGGTGGCGGTAAACTCCGGGACGGCGGCCATCCAGGCCGCCCTGCACGCGCTTGGCATAGGGAGGGGGGACGAGGTTCTGGTCCCGTCGTTTACGTTTGTGGCCACCGCAAACGCGGTGGTGGCCGCGGGCGCAAAGCCCGTGTTTGTTGACATTGACAAGACGCACTATACCATGGATCCTGAGGATCTGGAGAGGAAGGTAAGCCGGCGCTCAAAGGCGGTGGTTCCGGTGCACCTTTACGGGAACGTGGCAAGGGTGGAGGAGATCTGCAGGATCGCAGACGAACGCGGACTGAGGGTGGTCGAGGACGCGGCGCAGTCCATGGGCTCCACGTACAGGAAGAGGCAGTCGGGCACGTTCGGGGACATGGGGTGCTTTAGCCTGTATCCGGCAAAGGTGGTTACCGCGGGGGAGGGGGGACTGGTAGTGACTGACAGCAAGGAGCTGTACGACGCGCTGCGGATGGCGCGCAACCACGGCATGATGCGCGGATATGACTCTGAGGCCTTCGGCCTGAACCTGAGGATGCCGGAGATCAGCGCGGCGATAGCAAAGGTGCAGATGTGCAGGCTTCCGTCGTTTCTTGAAAAGAGGAGGGCAAACGCAAGGGCGCTGTCGAGGCTGCTTGAGGGCGCGGACGTCGCCCTTCCGGAGCAGCGGCCGCACGAGGAGGTCAACTGGTACCTGTACACCATATCGACCGGGGCGCAGGGCGAGCTCAAAAAGGCGCTAAACGCGGCGGGGTTTGGGGCAAGCGTGTACTATCCGATACCTGTGCACCAAATACCGTTCTATGCGACGGCCATGAAGGGCCGCCGTGGGAAGCTTCCGGTCACGGAGCGGGCTGCAGGACGCGTACTGTCGCTGCCCGTCCATCCGGGCGTGAGGCCAAGCCACCTGAAGAGGATGAGCGAGATCGTGGCCAAGATCGCGTGAGGCTCCGCCCGTCCTGCGCCGCCCGCCGCTGCAAGCGTCGCGGCTGCGATCAGCCGACGTCCCGCTAGCCGTCATGCCTGCGCCGTACGCGCACTCCGGTGCGCCGGGGACGGGCTAGCTGTGCTGGCCGGCCCCGCCCTCCCCTGAGAGAAGCCCCTCGTATACCTCCTCGTACCGGGGCATGACCGCGTCCCACGTCATGTGCCGCATCACGTAGCTGTGCGCGGCATCCACCACCTCCTGCGTGGGTATGGAGCCGTCTAGTATGCCGTTTACGACCTCTGCCATGCGCCGAGCATCGCCCGGCTCTATCAGGAATCCCGTCTTGCCGTCCTCTACGAGCTCCGGGACGCCGCCGACTGACGTGGCGACTACCGGGACCCTCAGGTAGAACGCCTCCTTTACGGCCGTGGGGAGGCTCTCCGCTCTTGAGGGCAGCACCATTACGGACGACCCCGCCAGAACGGACATCGCGTCGCGCCACTTCATGCTGGTGCAGTACCGCACGGGGCCGCGTATGTCCGGCTCGATTCCGCGCAGTATGTCTATCCCCTTCTCGTAGCTGTCGCGCCCCACGTACGCCACCGTCTTGCCTGTCCGCTCCCCGGCGCGCGCGATCCCCTCGAACATGGACGGGTCGATGGCAGACGGCAGGTATACAAAGTCGTACCCGAGCTCTCTGTATGCTGCCGCCGTTTTCTTGGAGTCTGTGGTCAGGGCGTCTGACCATCCAAAGGCCGTGGACTCGGCGACGGTGGCGAGTCGCGCGGCGGCCCGTGAGTGAATCATGCCGACCTGCTCCCCATAAACGCCGTGCGCCGAGAGTACTCTCCTAGTGGCCCTGACGCACCTCATAGGGAGCGCCGACGGCACGTTGAACGCATGGACTATGTCGTACCGCTGCCGCCTGGTCGCGAGGGTGCGGAGGGCCGCCAGTACCGCAAAGCTCGGGTTTTTGAGGTTCTTGATCGGCACGTGCGGGACGCGCAGCAGGTCGACGCTGTGGCCGCGCTTTTGAAGCTGGGCGGCCAGCATGGCCGCGTGTCCGCCTATGCCGTCGTCATACCTGGACGATATGAGGAGCAGGCGCATGAGATTGATCTCGGGACTGAGTTAAAAAACCATCCTTGCGGGGCGCGCAGATTGCGGAGGGGCGGAGATCCGGCCTGTGTGGCACTTGCAGACGCGCCTGCGGACTGACACTGGTGGACTGCACCGGATGCATCCGTGACGCGGATCTGACCCGCGACAACGCGGCGGTGCGCTCATGTGGCCTGTCACGTGCGCAAGCAGGCCGAACCGCATGATCCCGACGTGAGTTTGGCCCGAGACTCTGCCGGGCATTTGTTTTGGGGCGATGCTTTATGACTTGGCCAAGATGCAAAGATGGCGCCTAATTTCAGTGGAGCCGAATACAGATACGAGAAAGATGAGGTATGCGCCCACCGGAGCCACCGCAGGAGAAAATCAATCTTACCGCATATTGCCTAAAAGATACGCTCCTGTGCGCAAAAGCCGTACAGAACGGACATTCCGCTCGCTCTGCCTGCTGCTCCCTGCGCAGCATGTCGCCGGCGCGCGTTGCAATGCTAGAATGCTGGTTCGTACAGGCCGCGTTCGGACGCCTTTACAAACCCCCTTATCTCTTCGGCGTACCTGCTCGCAGACGATGGCGGGAGGTCCTTCCACGCCCCGGTGGCATACATCGACTCTATGCAGTCTATGTCGTCTTTCTTGATTCCAGAGCGCTCCATTCCGATCCGGTTGATCCTCGTGAACGCGTTACGGTTGATGAGCGCGAACGGGAGCACGTCCTTGGTTATGTTGTTGCCCATGCCGAGCATTACGTGGGAGCCTATCTTGCAGAACTGGTGTATGTTGTTGCCAAACCCTAGGGTTGTGTCGTCGAATATCTCGACGTGTCCCCCCAGGGTGGCCTTGTTTGTCATGGTGACTCGGTCGTGTAGGTGGCAGTCGTGCGCTATGTGGGTGTATGTCATTATGTAGCAGCCCGAACCTATGACCGTTCCGCTTTTGTGGGTGGACAGGTGCACGCTGGCGAATTCGCGTATGGTGTTGGCGTCGCCTATCCGTATGCCGCCTAGCCTGTCCGACGAGTCCTGCACGTCGACTCCTGCATACTCAAGATGCTGGGGCACGGCTCCAATCACGCTGTAGGTGTGTATCCAGTTGTTTCTGCCCATGGTGACGTTGCCGCGTATGACTGCTCCTCGGTCTATTCTTGTGCCGTCGCCTACGGTAATGTCGCCCTCTAGGACGGCGTTGTCGCCTATGGTGACGTTGTCGCCTATGGTGACGTTGTCGCCTATGGCGGCATTGCCGCTTACGGTGACGTCCCTGCCAAACCTTGGACCTGCCATGCCTGCTGCGGACGCACGTCGTAATATTACCCCTGCGGTTGGAAATGTCTGGGGTGCGCGGCCGTCACGTAATTCATGGCGGCGATGGCGGCGGCGATCTCCGAATCATACCGGACAGTCCGTCGTCCAGCTCCGTTTCGTATGTCCACTGTATGGCCCGTGACGCCAACGACGTGTCGGCCCTGCTTGCCATGACGTCGCCTGGCAGCGCGTCTGCATACTCGGGCTCCACATCCAGGGAATACGCCCGTATCATGGTGCGCGCCAGCTGGCTTATGGTGGTCTCTTTGCCCGTCCCGATGTTGAAAAAGCCGCTTTCCGTCCGGCCTGACATGGCCGCCACGTTTGCGGCCGCCACGTCCCTTACGTACACAAAGTCCCGCGACTGGGCCCCGTCCCCGTTGATGACGGGGGGCTTGACTTTTTCCAGCCTCCTCATGAACTGCGTTATCACCCCCGCGTACGTCCCGGTCTGGCCGTTCCCGTACACGTTAAAGTAGCGCAGCCCTATGACGCTGGCCCCTTTTCTGATGTACTCTTGGGCCACGGCTTCCGCGTCCGCCTTGGTGGTGCCGTACGGGTTTTCGGGGCTGAGCGGGGCGTCCTCCCTTATGGGCGTGGACCGGGGGTTGCCGTACACGCTGGAGCTGCTCGCGTAGACCGCCCTTATGCCGAGCTCCGCGGCCTGCTCTAGGACGTTCTTCGTGCCCGTCACATTCACGTCGCGGTACTCTTGCTTCATGGCGTACGACTCTTGCACCGAGACGAGAGCCGCCTGGTGGAACACCCCGTCGCATTCGCGCATGGCCTGGCGTAGATCTTCCTTGTCCCTTATGTCGGACTTGACGAACTCGACGCGGTCCATGATGTGCGATATGCGCTCCAGGGATCCCGCGTGCAGGTTGTCGATTATCCGCACCGAGTGCCCGCCCGCAAGCAGGGCCTCGGCTACGTGGCTGCCTATGAAGCCCGCGCCGCCGGTCACCAGGAATTTCATGTGCGGTACCACCCCCGCGCCGGTTGCCTGTGCGGTTGCCTGTGCGGTTGCCTGTGCAACGTACCCCTAATGCGTGATCTGCCTGCGCGGATCGTGCTGGGCGCGCGCGGATCGTGCGGGCCTGCAATCTCCGTCTGCCCGCTCAAACCTGTGAGCCTCGTATTATGTATGCGCGCACGGCCTCTTCTTTTTGCTGGACTTGGCGGCCTGCCGTACGGCAAACCTGTCGTGCGCGCCATGTCTATGACGTGTCGTTTTCGGGCCGCATGTCGCCGTCGTCGGCCTCTGGCATTGGAACCTGTATTGTGCTGTCCGGCGCGACGTCCGGCGCGCTCCCCACCTCGGGATCGTAGTCGGCGTTGACCTCGTATATGAATATCCCGATCATCGGGCCCACCGATTCCGCGTTGAACGACGGCGACGAGTACGCGAGCCTGAACGGCCCGTCCCCGTCTGCCGGGTATTTGATATCCTTTGCGTATATGGCCACTGCCCCCGGCACGTATGTCGGGAACTGCTGCGCGGGGTTGTTCGGGTTCACGTACGTGGCCAGGCTGAACGGGAAGAAGTGCGCAACCGCGGCATTCTCCCAAAAGTATTCGGTGCCGCTCATCCCGTCCATGTGCAGGTACAGGTTGGGGTCGTGGCCGCCTATCCTCATGAACCACTGCTTTTTGGACTCGTCGCCCCCGTGCTGCAGCGAGTACAGCGGCACGGGGGACTCGCTCTCCAGCAGCTGGCCCGCCACGAAGACCAGCACGTAGTCGGCGTCCAGGTCGCGCAGTTCGCGCCACGCGTCGTCGGGGGAGCTCATGAACATGTCGGCCAGCCTCTCTATACGATCGCTGTCCAGGGTCGCGTTGTCAGCAAGCGACGCCCTCTCGCCGACCGTGCTTATCCAGTATCCGTAGTCCCACCAGGCTGCCACTATCGCGTCTGGGGGCGTGCTGTTCCTTATCCACGACAGCGCGTCGGGCCAGTCGCCGGAGGGCGTCCCGAACGACGCTCCGCCCGTCAGTATGGTCGGCGGCGTGTCTGTGATTGTAAAGACGTCTGACGCGCCGCTTCCAGGGAACACCAAAGGCAGGAGCAGCAGCGCGGTTATCCCCGCCACGTACGGCGCGCCCAGTATGCCGGGGACGCGCCGCCTGCCGGTATGGCGGCCGCTGTTGCCGCCGCGCCTCGGCGGCGCAGGTATGCGCGCGGCGCGCCGCTGCGCGCGCGCAGACAGATGCCTCGGGCCCGAGGTCCTGGTCTGGGCCGCGGCATCGTCCTGCGGATCCGGCGCGCCGTCGGGCGGCCCGGGGTCGTCGTCTGCCCGCACGCCGTCATTCCGGGCCGCATGCGATTCCGCCGCGTCATAGTCGTCGCCGTGCATCCCGGTGCCGCCCCTTCCAAGGAACTCCCTTGAGAGCATGCCGAGCCCGAGCGACGCCATGACAATGACGGATACGGCGGCAAACACCTCGAGCCGGACGTACGACGAGCTGATGTACACGCCCGTCATGCCGATCATCAGGGCAAACGCGAGCATGTCGGGCCTGACGTAGACCCTGTCCTCCCTGTATCGTGCAAGCGCCCTTATGATGAGCCATGCGCCGAACCCCGCAAATATCATGAGTACGGTATGGAACAGGAACGACTGCTGGAGCGTGGTGGTGGCGTGCTCTGCCACCGACTCCACGAGCGGTATCTCGGTGGTCAGGAACGGGTTGAGCGCGTTGAGGTACCTGTACTCTGGGTTCGGCACGACGCCGCCCTCTATCCCCGCGACCGCGCCCGCCGGCAGTATGATTAGCACCGCTGCCAGGAACGCCAGCCCGTTTCTTGTCTTGTGGCGCGCGCTCTTTTTCTGTATGAATATGCACGCGACCAGGAATCCCGCCGCGGCGATGAGCGCCAGCCCGGCCACGGGGGTGGACGCAATCCCCCTCTCAAACAGGTACGACGTCGCCAGCGTCGACACTGCAAACAGCGGGGCCGCCCACACCAGAAAGCTGTGGTCCTTTCGCAGAAACGGCAGCGCCAGGAACAGTATGCCGATTGGTATGACAAAGAACTGGTTTCCGCCCCATGCCGACACCGATGCCGACATGAACAGGCCCGCCGCCGCCAGCCTCGTGGCCGCCTCCCACCTATTGTTTGCAGAAGAGTAAAGCCCGCTTACGAGCAGGTACGCGGCCGTTATGCTCAAAAACAGCCCGAACGGCTCGGACTTGAACCACCCGATCGGGGACCTCACCAGTATGGGCAGCGACACGGAATACAGCATGGCGGCGAGCAGTCCCGCCGAGGTGCCGCCCATGACGCGCACCAGCGCAAATATGGACACCGCGGTCAGCGCCCCGAATACGGCCGGGAACAGTATGGTGTAGTCGTATACGGACATGCCGCCGCCGAACACCTGGTACGTGACCGCGGCCGCCATGTGCAGGGCCACCTGCGACGTGGCCGACACGTCCCTGCCCTCCGGGTACCAGCCCATGGTGTCGTGCCACTCGTAGTAGGCGGGTATGCCGTTCTCCACCATGTAGAGCGTGGCCCTGTAGTTGAAGAACGGGTCGAACTCGTTGAGCTCGAACCCGTACTGGGCCGGCTGGGCCCTTATCAGGAACGCGACGGCGACTGCCGCGGCAAGTATGGCTATGACCATCAGGTGCCTGTATCGGAACGTGTGGCCTCCCACGGATGCCAGTACTGTGTTGCCGCTCAACGACTGACACGCTTATTGGTGCGAATATTACTTTTGTTATATGCGCGGGCAGCGTAGCATGGTACCACTTTATACGATGTATGCGCAACACCGTATATGGCGCGCGGCTACCCCCTACACGACGTGCGGAGGCGGCTCATAAAGGCGCTGGGGGATGCGGACGCCAGGGGGGGCATGTCCGGCGTGGATCTGGCCCGGGCGCTCGGGATGAGCCGCACCACCGTATCCAAGTACCTCAGGATGCTTGCAGCAGACGGCACCTTGGATCGGAGGGAGATGGGCAACGTCACGCTGTGGTCGCTACGCCCCGGGCAGGAGTCCTTTGCGTTTCCGGACGACTACTTTAGGGCCGCGTCCGCATACATGGAGTGCGTCAGGGACGCGTCAGAGTCGAGAGCCGTGCAGCTGGTCCGCAACTGCGTCAGATCAGGGGCCGCCCCTGCCAGCTTGGTGCTGGACGTGGTGTTGCCCGCGTCAGACGCCATACTAGACATGTACGAGACAGGCAAGATCGGGGCGGCCGAGCAGAACTACTTGGGAGGGGTAATCTCGCGCTCCCTGCATGAGATAGAGGGCCGCGATACGGGCGTGCGCGCAGGCCAGGGGAAGGGAAGGAGCGCGCTTGTGATCGCGGCCGACTCTCGCAGCGAGCCCGTGTCGCGCGCGGCTTGCTCGATATACCGCTCAGGCGGGTGGGCCGTCTTTGAGCTCGGGGACATGTCAGAGGCCGCCGGCGTGCTGTTTGACCTTGACTTTGAGAGGCTGGCAGACAAGGTGTGGAGCCCCAAGGACGGGCCGCTCATAACGGTCGTGTTCTCCAGCACTGCAGAGGGGCTGAACTTTTTTGCAGACAGCATATACCCGGTGTCCAGACGATTAAAGCGCATGCACCTGCTGCTGTGCGGCCGCGGGTTGGCCGAGCCCGTGCCCGGCATGAAGTCGTGCGACTATTACATAGACGGTGACGTGTCCAAGGTGATCCAGGTATCTGACACCGTATCGGCAAGGTGACTGTGCGTCGAAAAGCTGGCGGGCCGTAGTCGAATCCACGGAAAGTCACGACGTCTTCTTTTGCCTGCTCGGTATGCATGGGAGTTGTCTGGCGCGCCTGCCGGCATACGGAATGGGGGGGATCATTCAAACACGTCTATTGACTTGGTGTTACGTGACACCGCGTCTAGTATCTCCTCGTAATTCTCAAGTGTGATCGCGCCGTAACCCTCCATCTCCTCCAGCCATCTCGGCCGCCGCCTTGCTGCGGGCCCGCACACAAACAGGGGCCTCTTAATCCTGATGGCCTCCCATCCCAGGTGCCTGGTGCCGCTGCCCTCTCCCGCCTCGACTATCACGCTGGCGTCCGATATCAGCGCCACGGTGCGGTTCCTCATGACAAAGTTTTTCCTGGTGACGGGGCGCCCGGCAGGAAACTGGGATACGACCAGGTGGCAGTCTGCAATGAGCTTCTGTAGATCACGGTTTGACGCCGGGTATGCGACGTTCAGCGGGGTACCAAGTACTGCCACGGTCCGGCCCCCCTGCTCGATGGCGCTCTTGTGCGATACGGTGTCTATTCCGGAGGCAAGGCCGCTTACCACAGTGGCGTCGTTGTCCGCGAGCATCCCGGCCAGGGCTTGGGCCTCTCTGACGCCCTCGGTGGTGGGGCGCCTTGTACCCACCACGGAGATCCTCGGCGGCGGGATCGGGATGTCCATGGGCCCCTGCACGTAGACCGTGCCGGGGGAGTTCTTCTCTTCTATACCGCTGAGCGGCCTCCCGACCAAGTCTTCGATTGTAACCGTGCGCATGCCCCTCTGGGGCGTATGATGTATTAAAACTTCGACAGCTGATTGCCGTGCGTTATCGGATGCCCGCACATTGTGTGATTGTGTCTGCCTTTTCCGTCCGCGTTTTGGGCGCAAGTGCGGTTGGGGGGAAGAGGGAGGGGGGGGGGGAAGGCAGTTGCATGCAACGGTCTTTTGTTGGTGGCATGACGCTGCGAGTGGACAACGGTTCGGTACACCGGCTGCAGTATTGCCAGAACTACAGTTCAACTCGGTTCTCAAGAACAAATTAATCGATCACGATATATACGACTACTGCCCGTTTGGGAATTGGATTTACGTTGAACTTTCTTTTTTATGCGATCATCTTGGTTGCAGGTATCGAAGAATCCATTCCGAGCACGGAAGATGAGACATTCCGGATTTTGATAGAACCAAACGTTGTGGAAAATGTTGACTTTGTGCCCGACGAAGGGTTGTTCTTTACGTTAATTCCGAACACTGGGGAAGAACCACTCTTGATAAAAATTCCAAAGAATTTCCCAATATTTACAACGCATGACGATGCGGCGGTTTATGACCCGATGGTGGCGGTGGGAGAAGGTTTAGAGTTGCAAAGTGAGCTGGTGGAGGATGACTGTTTCTTCAATTATGTGATCTCCGTGCAAGGTTCTACTTCTGTTGATCTGCTTTACACGTATCCGCCCACGGGTGAGCCTCACATTGTAAGTAGATCAGTCGACAGCAGCTGCCTAGAAAAGTCGCTTTACAAGCAGATCCAGGACCGAACCGCAGGCCAGATACTCTACTGCAACAACCCTGACCACCTGCTGGTTCTGCGACCCGGTCTGAAATTTGCCTGCGTGTATCCGGAGACCGCCGTCAAAAAGTCGTGGTATCCGGTGGTGTTTGACGACAACGGCAACGCGACAGTAAGCGATTCGGTCAACGTCAGGACGCGCGAAAAGGATCACCGCATCTCCTATACGGTGATTAAAGGCCTCCTGAGTGACATGCGGTACCACCCTGACTGGAACACCCTGCGGCTCGAGATTCACTCCCAAGGGAGCGGCGGGGTGGAACTGTCAGTACCAAAGCAATTCTTTGAGTGGGAGGGGGATTTTTTCATGGTCCTGGAGAATGACGATGAGGTGGCCTTTACGAGCCTGCAAGACGAGAACAACTATCTGCTACAATTCAATTTTACACGCCCCGATCCCGTCATTGAAGTATTCCGAGCATCCATACCATAGTTTACAGGCGTGCATCATGGTCTGAACACGTGTATCTTCTTGTCGCGTTGCGGCGATGGAGTGACTTCTGATAACGCGTGGGCTTCGCGCCGTAGTGTCTGAGTGGGTGATCCAAACTGCCACACCTCAAGCTTCTGACCCGCAGGGGTGACAGGCAGATACTCCAAAAAATTCATTGTGACGTGTAGCGTGCGGGCATTGCCAACATGTGGAATGCGGCATACGGGACGTTTGGGCCTGCAGGCATCAACATCATGTTAAATCCACTCCAGTTGAATCTGTACGTTGGCAGGTATGAATCCGGACGTCGAAATTCGAACTAAAAACGACCTAGAAAAGACGAGAATGGGCCCGATGATGCTTAGTGCACGTGCCAAGAATTCTGGCAAACGCAACAGCACTATGTCCGGGCGTAACGCGCGTGACGGCGAGCTGGGCCCCGCGCAAGGCACCAGATTCGTGGGAGCTCAGGCAGGCAAACCCGGCTCTCCAGCGACTAAATCCCGGAGAACCCGGCCGGCAACAGGAGGAGGCACGAAACGAAGGCTGCGTCTTAAACCTACTTTGAATCTGCGCAGCTGGAACAGAATGGCAAGAGATCCCCCGGCCGTACTGCTGAGAGATCCTGACGTGAGGCGGTGGCACGACAACCTGCGCAGATCCAGCATGCTCACGTGCACCGTCAGGCTCAGGCGGCTGAACCTGTTCTGCGACAGGGTGGGAATGACGCCGCGCGAGCTGGCGAAAATGGGAAGAAAGAACCCGATGAGGGCCGAAAACACGCTGCTTGACCACGTGTCGTGGATGGAGGAGAAAGGGTACGCCCCCGGGTACACCAAGGGGATGCTGGCCGCCGTAAAGTCTTGGATGGAATACAACCACATAGAGATCAAGCGCAAGATCAAGATCGCAAACTCGGACGTGCCGGTGAGCATACAGGACGAAAAGGTGCCGGACAAGGAACAGCTCAAAAAGATACTGGATGCAGCGGATCCGAGGAGCCGGGTAATCATAAGCATGATGGCCTTTGCCGGGGTGAGGCCGCAGGTACTGGGGCTTGCAGACCGCAGTGACGGACTGGTGCTCTCGGACCTGCCGGACCTGGTGCTTGACGGCAGCCACACCCGCTTTTCCCGGACCCCCGCGATGGTGGTGGTGAGGCCGCAGCTGAGCAAGATCCGGAAAAAATACTTTACATTTCTGGCCGAGGAGGGCTGCAAGTACGTGCTCGGGTACATCCAGGAGAGGATGGCCCGGGGCGAGGTTCTGAGGCCCGGCTCGCCCCTCGTGACGGTGGCCTTTGGATACCATCTCAAGGGGTGGCGCAAGCTTGACGAGAGGGGAAACGGGTTCGTGGCCACCACCGCCCTGGGCGCCATCGCCCGTCCCATAATCTGGAGCGTGCTCAGGGCGCGCCCCTACGCGCTGAGGGCGTACTTTGACAGCCAGCTCCTGATCGCTGAGAGCCACGGGTGCATGACGCACGCGTACCGGCAGTTCTTCATGGGACACAAGGGGGACATGGAGGCCAGGTATACGACAAACAAGGGCAGGCTTACGGATCAGATGACAGAGGACATGAGGCGCGCGTTTGAGCAGAGCCAGCCATTTCTGTCCACCGACGCCACATATGACTCGGAAAAGGACAGGCGCAAGATGCTGATCGGGATGTGGAGGCAGCAGGCCAAGATGTACGGGCTGGACCCCGACGACATGCTTGTGGGCGGGACTCTGGACGGGGCGCGGGGTGTACCGTCGTCGCTGCCGCCGCGGCAGGCCGCAGCCGCGTCCGCGCAGGACGGTAGTGCGGGGATCAATGATGACGTGGTGGCACCCGCGACTGCCTTGGAGGCGGACAGAGGTGTCCCCAGCGCGGGGGAAACGGCGGTGCCGGCGATACAGGCGACATCGATACAGGCGTCAGACGCAGCCTCGGTTGCAGTCACCGCCGATAACAAGGCCCCCAGACCGTCTCTCTTTGAGAGCAGGATTGCAGACGGTGAGGCCGATCTGTTGGCGGACACCGCGGAAGGATGGGACCTAGTAAAGGATCTGCCCGGCGAGAGGTTCCTGATCAGGCGCAAGATTCCAAGGTAGTGACATTGGTAGCAGGGCAGCTAAACCGGGTTCTGCCTCCGATTCGTGACCTGCGCCCAACCTGCATCTATGCCGTGCCTAATCTAGTCCAAATTGGCATTAGGTCACTAATTGGAAACGGAACCAGTACTTAAAATCTATAAATAATCTCTCCTAGGCAAACAGGCACAGTGACACGGAGAAAAATTTGGGGGGCATTTTTCATAATATTCATGATTTGTTTGACCATAACCTTGTTATTTTGCACTTCCGATAAAACCATAATAGGCTGCCTTATGTCTGATCGACCAGTCATGTTCTTTGCCATAACTACTCTTGTAGCATTTGGCTTGTTATGTAAGGACACGTCAAGGTAAGAATTAAAGATGGTGCTTCTCTGCCACCTGCCACCTGCCGATCCCATGCAGTACTATTAGGAGGGTAAGGATACCGATGACTAGGATATGCGGGTCAACGCAAATCCATGCCGACACGTCATCAAACATACCGTCGTCATGCATCACCGCGACCAGAGCGACTCCTATGAACAGCAGCTTGGTGGTACCCCTCCTGCGTATGACCCACCGCTCATCCTGCAATGGACGTTCCCGTTGCTTTACGTTGTCGGACAGCATGTACATGAGGGATATTGCCATTACAACCAATGGAAAGTCCCCCACGTTCTTCGTCTGGGAGATCTGGAGAAGGTAGAAGTACCCGAAGAGTATTACAAGGTCTAGGACGAACCGCGCTACGCTCCAAGCCGTGTCCCTGTACGGGCTGATGGATGTGGTCCTAGCGTACCCTATCCACCCCAAGACGATCAGCAGATATGAGAACATAAGCGTGGAGACTGTCTCGCGGTTGTCCAGCTCAAGTATGGCGTGGATCGGTATCATGACCTGTGAGGCCAGTATAAAGCTCTGTGCCAGTATTATGGCAAACAGGATGTGGACGGCCTGTACGTAGAACTCCCTGCGCTTGACTGCACCCGTTCGGGGCGTGCTCATTCATATAGTTCCTCTACTATGATGTAATATTCCTTGTTTTCTGGATCTCTACGCACGTAGACTGGAAAGTGGCACTTTTCGCACTCCGCGGCTTCCCAGTCGTTGCCCGGCTCAAGGCCGTCCAGTATCTTCCCGTTTACTACGTGCCCCTTAAGCCTGCAACGGGTGGAGACCGTAAAGTCGTCCCTTGTCAGGCACAGGGACCTTAGGATGCTGGTGAGATCCATGTGTGGTTCCACGTTCCCATTCTACCATACTCTATGGCATAACGTAAATTAAGCATTACTCATTTTGGTTCTGCTTACAATTCGGTTGCTAGGCATGGGGAGAGAGCAACGAAACATCCTGCATAACGCGGCGGTGGGCTGACCGACCGAGAGGCTACTAAAAGTGTCGTACCCTAGTCATTTGACCGTTCTACAAGCGCCACTGGATTAGTCAAACGATGTCGCGAGCCGATCCATCCTCTCCATATGCTCCATCATACGCTTCTTGAATTCGCTAACCGACGCCTCGGCCTTCTTCATCATTTCTACATATGGTTTAACCGCTGCATTGAGCTCCTCCATCATCTCTACATATGGCTTAGTCGACGCCTCGGCCTTCTCCATCATCTCTACATATGGCTTAGTCGACGCCTCGATCTTCTCCATCATCTCTACATATGGTTTAACCGCTGCATTGAGCTCCTCCGTCGTCTTCATGCTTGCCTCGATAATCTTGTTGAGTTCGCTAAATACCGTCGCATACTCGTCAGCTGGCGCCCTGTTATCCCCCACCATCTTACCACTCCTCCTGTCCAACGCCATATTAACTACACCCCGGCACTTGCGATCTGTGTTGGCTATCGTATTATAATGGAACTATCCAGCCGTGTATATTACTAAATACGAATAGTGCCTACACAGGCCATGGAAGAGATTTCACCGAAGGTTAAAAAAATCCTTAAAGAGTTTTGTGAAAAATTAAGGCAGATCTTAAGTACAGATCCTTTGCAGATTTTTCCTAAATTCTGCCTCTTCTTCGTCACTCATGACGGGTACCAGGCCCACTCGGTCCATGCCAGGCGCGCGGCGCATCAACTGAATATCTGTCATGGCGCATTCTATCAACGCATCCAGTACGCGCTGTTTGTCTTCTGTCTTTACCGAGTCACTGAGTTGCTTACAACCCAAGAGCTTCTTCATGAGTATTTCCATCATGTCTGATGATATACCTGAACTCATTGTCACGATGATCGGTGGGGGATATTTAACAATTTAATGATCGGGTATGTCACAATTCGTGATATGGACACAGCAGTTGCCCGCTTGACCTTCTGAGATGCGGTGCCCGCGTTCTTATAACCGGCCCCGGTTTTTGCAGAGCTGGCAGTCCTCCACATGGCCGATATGCTCTTTCTCGGACACCACACTTGCGTACTCCCGCGCCTCACCTTCCTCCGCAAAGAACCTCCATTCTCCGCTCTTCTAGTACGCGTGTATTCCCCCGCGTTTTCGTCTCTGGATGTAGCCCGGGCCGTGGATGCTGATGTGTGTGTTCCGCTTGTCGAAATAGACGGCATATTTGCGCGTGTTCACGGGGGTGTTGCGGCTGGGAGCCTTAAATGTTGACTGGTATCCGGCGCCGACCAGAAGCAGGCACCTTACCACATACCACATACGGGTGTATGAGTATAATCAACATCTTGGGCATGAATGTTGATTAGTAGGCACGAAATCTGACAAATTGTTCTTTGAAAAGCTTAAATTGGCATATTCCAACATTGTGCCATGAAGAATGATCTGACATATACTGTAATCCGAGATCCTGACGGCTTTATAGCCACATGTGACTCGAATGCCATGATCTCCGTCTCTTCTAAGGACGAATCCAAGTTGGACGATGCGATACATGCAGCGGCCAAGTTGTATGCTCAGAAATACCCCAAAGACCCGCACGCCATCCTGATCAAGGGTAAGGCACGACTACAGAGGCGGAATTGATGGCAATTTTTTCTTTTTCTACTGTCCGAATTGCCCTTGAAAACTTGGGGTTTGAAATGCAGGTCTCAGACGAATCCAATGAGATCGTTTGGTTCACGCATAACAAGCAGGGGGCGTCCGTCATCATTGGGTTTGATGAGATGACTGAGACGTATGTGAAAGAAAGAATGAATCGGATTCAGTTGCCGTATGAATACTTCAAATCTCTCACTATAAAGATGAGAGACCTAAAAAAGAAGTAGTAGGATTGCCGACAATCAGAACTGTCGTTATAATTTTTACACACTCAGACCCTCAAGCCACGGGGATTGGAAAGTTGGAGGGTGATGAGGAATATGTCGCTTCTACTCGATGCCCGTGACTTTCAGGCCGCATTCGTGCCACTTGCCACTGTGCTCGATCCATTCAGTGACATACTCTGTCTGCCCCGGATCGAGATCGTATACGGTGCCGTCCTCAAACGTTATCATGTTCCCGTTGGAGTCCGTCAGAAAAGCGATGTACCTGATTGTATGGGTCGTGTCTCCGGTGTTGGTTATGCTTCCCTTGACTTCGACATCCCCAGAGGATTTTTGGCACGATATGACGTTTACCTCGATATTGGGTTCGGGCTGTGCAGTCCCTCCGTCTCTAGTAGCCGTAATGGTGCCGTCCTTCAGGAGGTCTTTCAGCCCCTCGACTTCAGTCTCCAGCGTGGCTACTTTCTGTACCAGCTCGTCTGTAATGCTATTCAGCTTTTTTATGGTGCTGGCCAGTACGGTGATGTCGTCGGGCGTTGTTGACATGTTTTGTGGGCTGCACACAGGCATAAAAACGGCGCTTGCGGCGGTGCGTTTGAGAGAAGGTCACGAATTGGCAATAGGACCGTGAATATTAACGCATGAACAATATTTTCCTCAGCCCGCTTTCTTCCTGCCGTCTGAACTCGATCAGTTTGGGGTCTGCAAAACGTGAGCTCGAGTCAAGACTACGCTGGGCGGAGTTCGGCCTGATGACGGCCGTCATCGTAGAAGGATCGGAGGGCTGGCGGGCCCCAGAGGCTGGGGAGTGGCGGCGAGGGGTAGACGGCAGCAAGATGCCAACGATGCGGTTCGCCACCACCTAGGAATAATGCAGTTGAGCATTGTGACGACGGCGACGGAGGATGATAGCCCAGGCCATTGATGGGTGAGAAGGAGGGGTTTTATGCAACGTGCGGCCAGAGCTGTGGAATGGGACGCGGAGAGGGCGACGGCAGTGAAGACATCGCGCAGTGCTGGGACCGCGAGTACGAGTCCGGCAGGTACGAGGCCGAGCCCCCGGTGCCGTTCGTCCGCGTGATCATAGGCGAGCTGCGCAAGCGCGGCCAAACGGGCGGGCGCGGCGTCTACGTCGGGTGCGGGAGCGGGCGCAACTACGCGCCGCTGGCCGCTGCATGCGGCGGCCTCCACGGTATCGACGTGTCAGAGTCCGGCATACGCAGCCTGCTGCAGAAGCACCCGGAGCATACGGGGCGCGTGTCCCGCGGGAACTTTCTTGACGGCAGTTGTGACATGCCGGGGGCGGTGGACTATCTCGTGTCCATACAGACGTTCCAGCACGGCGACGGGCGAACGGCCCAGAGGTACCTTGAGCGGGCCGCGGCCGTACTGCGGCCCGGCGGGCTGCTGTTTTTGCGCGTAAATTCGGCCGGCACGGACGTCTACCACCCGCACGAGGTTGTGGAGAGAAACGACTATGGCGGGTTCACCGTCGTCTATTCAGCGGGCCCCAAGAAAGGGCTCCGCATACATTTCTTTGCAAGGCGCGAGCTCGAGTCGGGGCTCCGCCGGGCGGGATTCGATCCTCTGGGTACGCCGGTTGAAAGGACGGAGAGGCGGCTGCCCCCGAAAACCGGGGAGTGGAGGCAGTGGGAACTGACAGCAGTGAGGCGGGCGCGGTGATCCCCGCACGCCCCCGAATGCGCATCCTGGAGGGGATCCGAGGGAAGTCCGGGGCAGGCTGCCTTGCGGGCAGGAACATCCTGCTGTGCACGCATGCCACGGAGGCAACGGTTGAGCTGGTTCGGACACTGCTACACCTGGGCGCGTCGGTCTTTTACGTCCCGATAGGGTACAGCGCAGACGTGGCATGCGTGGAGGGCGCCCGCAGCCTAGAGGGGTGCGAGGTGATCTCCTACGGGGACGTTCCGGGGGTCGCGCCGAAAATAGACGTAATCATAGAGGACGGCATGAGAATAAGCGCGCTGTACGATGGAAAGTGGGGCGTCAAGCCCGGGATATTCAGCATAGAGCAGACCACGAACGGGATATTCCGGCTTGGCGGCGACGGCCCGGGCGGCGTTGCGCCTCCCTGGCCCGTGGTCAGCGCGGCCGGATCCGCGCTGAAGCTGGGGATAGAAAACTCGATGGCCACTCCGGAGGCAGCGCTCTCGGCACTGGTCAATCGAAGGTCCGTCTCGCTGGCGCGCAAGAACGTCCTGGTTCTGGGGTACGGGAGCGTGGGCAGCGGCATGTCCGCGGCCTGCAGGTCACACGGAGGCGCGGTCTCGGTGGCAGACACCGATCCCACGAAAAGGGCGCTCGCGTCGGCCCACGGGTTTCGCTCCCTGGGCGTGTCGGAGATGAACAAGGTTCTGCCGGAGCAGGATATCATAATATCATGCACGCCCGACGGCGACGGTTCGTGCCTTGGCGTGGAGCAGTTCCTCATAATGAAGGACGGCGCCATGGTGCTCAACGCCGGCAGCGGGCACGGTGAGATATCCGAGGTTATGTGCAGGCCTGCGTCCCTCACGCTAAACAGGGCCAGGATCGACATAACCAAGGCCGGTGACGACTTGGTGTGCAGGATGGCCAAGACGGGGGCGCGCAAGACGGTCACGATACTGTGCTCCGCGCACCCGATCAACCTGAGGCTGTCAAACGGAACGCCCGCCGACGCAATCGATCTCGTATTCTCGTTGATAGTTCTGACTGTGATCAAAACCAAGCCGGAGGAGCTTTCCGAGGGCATCAACAGGATGGACGCGGACATTGAGAGGCATGTCTCACGACTGTCCGAGAGGACTGCAGCCGCCGGGACGGCCGCAACAGCAGCACCCGCAAGCCCGCCCCGCCTGCACAAATCCGGGGACATGACGGACGCGCCCAGGCCGTGGGGCGGGTTACGGCGGTTCGGCCCGGATTACCTGGGGTCGTTTTCGGTCGCAAAGGCGACGTTCAATCCCGGCACGGCCACGGACGGCCACTACCATCTGACGTCCGATGAGGCGTATGTGGTGCTGGGCGGGACGGCCGTGATAGTGACATGGGATCCGAACGATCCGTCCTCCGCGTCTGGCTTTGCAGTAGGGGAAGGCGACTATCTGATGATTCCCGGCGGCACGGCCCACAAGGTCTTCGTAACCTCGGCAGATGACTTTGTATGCCTGGTCGTGGCGTCGCCGCCGTTCTCGCCGTGGGATCAGTTCTTTCCGCGCGTGCCCGACTGTGCCCCCCGAATTGCAGCCGGAGGTTAGTGACAGTTGGATACCAGCGGCGCGTAATCCCGATCTCCCACTTTGCCTCCCGTCCTCGTGCCCGAATTATCGTCCCATCGCGCCTGTTTCTCAGGCGTCCTGGGATGCCCGGGAGTATTCTGCGGTGGAAGCGATAGCACGGCGGCAGGACAGGCCGCTGCGGGTTGAGCCCAGTGCGCGGCCCTGCTTCCCGTCGGATGGCTTGTGATCTGACTTCTCGTCGTTACTGTGCTGATTAAGTGATTATATACAGTGGGCCCGATGATGCTTAGTGCACGTGCCAAGAATTCTGGCAAACGCAACAGCACTATGTCCGGGCGTAACGCGCGTGATAACAAGCTGGGCCCCGCGCAAGGCACCGGATTCGTGGGAGCTCAGGCAGGCAAACCCGGCTCTCCAATGCTTAAATCCAAAAGAACCTCGTCGGCAGCAGGAGTAGGCGCGAAACGCAAGCCTCCTCTTGAATCAGATTCGAATTTTAACAGCTGGAACAGAATGGCAAAAGATCCCCCGACCCTACTGCTGAGTGATCCGGACGTGAGGCGGTGGCACGACAACCTGCGTAGGTCCAGCATGCTCACGTGCACCGTCAGGCTCAGGCGGCTGAACCTGTTCTGCGACAGGGTGGGGATGACGCCGCACGAGCTGGCAAAGATGGGGAGGAGAGACCCGATGAGGGCCGAAAACACGCTGCTTGACCACGTGTCGTGGATGGAGGAGAAAAGGTACGCCCCCGGGTACACCAAGGGGATGCTGGCCGCCGTAAAGTCCTGGCTGGAATACAACCACATAGAGATCAAGCGCAAGATCAAGATCGCAAACTCCGACGTGCCGGTGAGCATCCAGGACGAAAAGGTGCCGGACAAGGAACAGCTCAAAAAGATACTGGACGCGGCAGACCCGCGCAGCAGGGCAATCATAAGCATGATGGCCTTTGCCGGGGTGAGGCCGCAGGTCATGGGGCTTGCAGACCGCAGTGACGGGTTGGTGCTATCGGACCTGCCCGACCTGGTGCTCGACGGCGGCCACACCCGCTTTTCCAGGATCCCCGCTATGGTTATAGTGAGGCCGCAGCTGAGCAAGATCCGGAAAAAGTACTTTACATTTCTGGCCGAGGAGGGCTGCAAGTACGTGCTCGGGTACCTCCGGGAGAGGATGGCCCGGGGCGAGGTCCTGAGGCCCGGCTCGCCCCTCGTGACGGTGGCCTTTGGATACCGCCTCAAGGGGTGGCGCAAGCTTGACGATAGGGGAAACGGGTTCGTGGCCACCACCGCCTTGGGCGCCATCGCCCGCCCCGCAATCTGGAGCGTGCTCAGGGCGCGCCCCTATGCGCTGAGGGCGTACTTTGACAGCCAGCTCCTGATTGCAGAAAGCCACGGGTGCATGACGCACGCGTACCGGCAGTTCTTCATGGGGCACAAGGGGGACATGGAAGCCAGGTATACCACCAACAAGGGCAGGCTGACGGAGCAGATGACGGAAGACATGAGGCGCGCGTTTGAGCAAAGCCAGGCGTTCCTGTCCACCGACGCCACATATGACTCGGAAAAGGACAGGCGCAAGATGCTGATCGGGATGTGGAGGCAGCAGGCCAAGATGTACGGGCTGGACCCCGACGACATGCTTGCAGGCGGGGTTCTGTACGGGGCAAGGGATGTGTCACCACCGTCGCCACGACAGGCCGCAGCGGCATCCGCGCAGGACGATAGCGCGGGACCCAATGATAGCTCGACGGCATCCGCGACTGCCTTGGAGGAGGACAAGGATGCCTCCGGCGCGGGGGAAACGACGACGACGGCGATACGGGTGGCAGATGCAGCCTCGGTTACCGCCGCCAATGACAGGCCCCCCAGAAAGTCTCCCTTTGAGAGCAGGATCGCAGATGGCGAGGCCGAGCTGCTGGCGGGCACAGCGGAAGGATGGGAACTGATAAAGGATCTACCGGGCGAAAGATTCCTGATCAGGCGCAAGATTCCAAGGTCATGACATTAGTGAGGGTCATGCTACGTTAGGCGCAAAATCATCAGGCCGTGTCTATCTTTAGGAGTGAATTTAGCATGGCCAGAGTTGAAGGGCTTGGGAAGTTATCCGAAGCGCGAAAAGGGCATTAAAATACCACAATCGCAAGTCTTGTTACATGATATGGAAGGATATGTCCGAAATCACATATGCAGACATTCATGCTCTTTTAACAGATCAGATTGACGAAAGCGAAATTTTGGACTATAAGGAGATGATGATACGCGATGTGGATCTGGTCAAACACGTGTGCGCATTCGCCAACGTGCGCGGCGGGCATATCGTTTTCGGCGTCAAGGAGTCCGGAAAGGGTGGACACCCAACAGATATACCTGGACTGGACATGGAAGAATTGAACAAAGAACGGCTTGAGCAGATTGTCTTATCCAACGTCGTCCCCAGACTGGACGTAAAGACAAAACTCATACCAATTCCAGACAGTAAGAAAGGCGTCCTGCTCGTACGTGTTCCAGACAGTCACCTAAAGCCTCATCAGAGTAATATGACCAAAAAATTCTACAGACGGTCCCAGTACGGATCTGTGGAAATGAGCGAAATGGATGTCGCGGATTGTTACAGAAGCCGCTTTTCTCATTACGACCAACTCGGCAATTACATTCAGGACATATTACCGGGTTCTAAAAAGGGTGAGGTAACTGCAAGCATCATAGTCATTCCGTTAAATATAAGACATCGACTTGTTGATGCGTCAGACTATGACCAAATTAAAATGTTGGAATCCATCAGGATTGACAAGGATTTTAGAAGTCGTAGTCTACCAAACAGTGCATTGAAACCGTTTTCTCACGGATTAATCTCCGCATATCATGAGGCTGACAAATTACAAATTCATAGAAACGGATGTGTTCAATACATATGTCACTATAGTTCTCAAAGTAATGATATAATTCTTCTTCCGTACGTGGCTCTAGCACAAAAAACAATGCAGATGCTACAGTTTGCCAATAAAATACTGTCACATTATAATTATTTTGGAGATGTGAAAATAATTGCAGTATTGACATCTTCATCTAAAAGCGCAATTCCTACTACAGATGGGAGGAGCATACAATATGAAGTAGAACGTTTGGACAATATAATGATTGAGAGGGAACATCCGGTGCGTTTTCTTGAAACAAAGTACGAACAAGTTGCATCCTCCATTATGAACGAGATGTTCAACCACTATGGCGGAGTCGCATGCCCATTATTTGATGAGGATGGAAGTTATATTGACACATGAACGTCTTTTACGCGAATTTCCTGACGGTCACGTCATTACGTCGTATCGGATCCTGCTCGCGTAGAGATAAATGACGTCTGATCCGGGCCGAAGCCGCTACTGGATCGTTTGGCGACGCTGTTGGGCCGGCTGATACTTTCGTGCAGTATGCAAGGGTGGACGCCAAGAAAAACTGGCTTAAAACAAAATGCACGATTGTATGTGGTGACTTGTATGTGTCTTGAGGCGGGGGCGGTAAGTTCTCCTAGGTGTCATCGTGCGGAGTATCTGTTCGGGACCGCGTGCCGCAAGGAAGCGTGGGGTGCATAAGTTGGCAGAGCCTTCCGAAGTGCTGATTTTCCGAGACTATTCGGGCTGGGAGGAGCCCGCGCTGACCACCCCGTTCGGGTTCATGTCGCTGCGCAATCTGACGGTGCTGGGCATCTTTGGACTGGTGTCCGCCGCGCTCTACTGGGCGGTGGTGCCTGACAACGTGGAAATAACGCGGGACTGGGCGTCGGTCTGTACGGCTCTCCTGCCGCTGGGCGTGGGCGCGGCGCTGGGAATCATAAAGACGCCGTACGGGACGGCAGACGTCGTGCTGCTCGCCGTGCTGTCGCTGCTCGCGGCCCGTCTCCGGGCAAGGGTGGGCAGCGGCGGCTGGATGCAGGATATGCGCAAAAAGCGGCGCAGAGCAGGGGCAGGCGGGAAGTCCAAGGTGCTCGGGTTCCCGCGCCGGCTTGACGTTGACACTGCGAAAAAGGTTGAGCGCGTCCGGGAGATTACGTGCGCCGATCTGGACGAGCTAAAGTCCGTACGCGTCACCATACACGGCGGAGACGGCGCCATGCTGGGCAACAGGCTCGTCCGGTGCTACCTGGACGACGAGCTGATCGACGCGCTGCGGACGTCCGCGGAGGGCGCGCTGGTGATGCACGTCAGGCCCGAACGCGAGGGCCCCCGGGTTCTTACCATACGGGAGCATGCGGGCGGCGCGGTCCTGTTGCGCAGGACGCTGCAGTTTGTGAGCCGTGTCGGCGCCAGCGGCGGGGCCGGCAACAGGGGATAATCGGCATGGGTATCTACCGCGTCAGGATATACGGAAAGACAAAAGCCGAGCTGGAGATCGCCGCGGACGGAACCATACTCTGCACCGGCGACGGAGGCTCGACAAGCCACTTTGCGGTGCCTCTCCGCGATCTGGTATTTGCAGAGCATGTGTCGCACGACACCATTCTGCTCAATTTTTTTCACGGCGGCGACGCGGACTCGCTGGTGCAGGTTTCCGTGACCTCCAAGAACTGCGCCTCCATGTTCGGCGAGATCATGTCTGCCGTGTCGTTATCACTGGCCGAACCTAAAGACCCTGCCGCTGTCGGTGACGATTGAGACCGTGCCTCCGTCAAGGGCCGAGACGATGCGAACTAGGCTGCCCACGCGCAGCTCGCCGACCGGCCCGTCCCTGTCCCTGGCCGTATACGAGTCGTCCCTGACGCCGTCCACGTACAGGTGCCTTATCCTGATGTCCTTTGCGCCGGTGTTTATCAGGTCTGCCGTGGCCGGCTCGGTATCCGTTATCTCCACCAGCCTGAGGTGCTCTGCGGCCTGCGCCTTGTACAGGTCGAGCCTGTCGTCGTACGACGCGATCCTGCCTCCCACGTCATCCGTTGCGCCCTGGTACAGCGCCGCAAAAAAGACGCCGACCACGCCGAATATCAGGACATACTGTATGATCTGGTTCACGGCGTGACCACCTCGCAGAGCGCGCTGCCCCCTCCCCCCAGGCCTACCACCCTTGCAGGCCGCAGGTGGGATTCGTCGTCCACGTCCGTCACCACGAACTCCAGCACTACAGTCTGGCCAGGCTCCCAGACCACATGGGACGACGCGGCCGGCGTGCTGTTGGCGCCTGTCATGACGCGGTACTCGCGTATAGGGTGGTCGCCCGTGTTCCGTATCGTCGACTGTACCCAGTACGTGCCGTCGGATATCTCGTGCGCCTCCATCCACGCGGTGCATCCCGTCTCCTGCATCGCGTCGTGCGAACCGGAGAACCACGCGGCAAGGGCGCCGGCGCCCACGACTGCCACCGAAATCAGGATCAGGACCTCGATCATTCCGGATGCTGCATGCCGCCTCTGTCGCTGTCGCCTCTGCGTCACCCCTGCACCGCCTTTGTGTTAAAGTACCGCTTTGCCTCGTCGCCGGTGGCCTCGAACCTGAGGTATACCGCGTTGTCGCTTGTCTGGAGCAGTCCCATCCCGGCCCGGAAGTTCGTGACGCGCTCTATTTCAGACTCGGTCAGCCCCAGGGCCGCGCCCATGACGCGCGCGGCCGACTGCGACATCTGCATTATTATCTTGGTGTCGAACAGCTCGGTGAGCCTGGACTCGTCGTCTAGCGCGCGGTCCATGTCGGAGAACTGCTGCGTGGATACGGCAAATATCAGGGACTTCTTGCGGCCCTGCCGCGCCATCTCGCCTATCTTCCTGATGCTGTGGTTGATCTTGGTCATGCGCCACGCCTCGTCGAGCAGGACGAACTTCCACTGCCTTGCCGGCAGCTCGTTTACGCGCCTCCACGCGTACGCCAAAACAAGCAGGATCAGTAGCCCCTCGTACTCCTGTCCGTCCGTCCTCCTCAGTGATACGACCATCCTGTCTGAAAACCTGGGGCTGCCTCGGAAGACCCGGGAGACACCGCCGCGTACCAGGTCCGCTAGGTACCCCCTTGAGGCCTCGGAGCTTGCCTCGTACAGCCCGTCTATCGAGCGCACGGTATCGCAGACGCTCCTCCACTCCCTTCTTGTCTGGTTGGGCGCGTTGGTGGCGGCCCCCAGCAAGTCGGCCGCCTCCACCGCGGAGCCGAGCATGGCAAACGGGTCCAGTCCGTACTCCTGACCGGGCGCTATCTCCACCCTGTCAAGCCCAAAGTATTCGGCGTGCTCCGCGTACTCTCCCTGCGGGTCTATCACTATGCACATGGTGTCCGGGCGCTTTTCCAGAAACCGCTTCAATAGTATCTTGTTTGTGAACGACTTGCCCGAGCCTGTAGTCCCGGCTGTGAACACGTTGTGGTTCTTGCGCTGGTTGACGTCGTATATGACGGGTCCCTGTGTGTCCAAATTTCTGCCGAGCGTGACCCCGTTTGGAACCTCAAGCATGTCCGACGACACGAACGGGTAGAGCACGTGCATGCTGTGAATGGCGCCCAGCCACGAGGCCCCGCCGCCGAGGACGATATGCCTCTGCCTGCCAAGCGATGTCGTGACGCGGACGTTCATCGCGGACGTGTTGCGCTTGACTGTGCGGTGCAGCTCGCGGAGCTTTTGCCTTGATGTGGCGAACACGAATCCGTTGACCGTAAACGCAAACGCCGACGTGTTGCCGAGCTCAAGCTCCCGCTTGAGGGCGCGTATGTCCCGGAGCTTTTTCTGGATGTCGGCCCTGTTCGTGCGCACCCCGCTGTGGAGCAGCTCGCGGTTCTCCATCTTGCGGAGGGCGTCGTCGGGGCGGATCGGCGTCACGTGTATCTGGAGCCTGTGGAACGTGCCAAACACGTCGTGGACCCACGCGGGCGGCAGGACCGCGGGGGCGCCGTATACTGTGTACGCCCTCCCGTACAGGGGCGAGCCGTTTATGGTACACGCAAAGTCCCGGACCCCCTGCGCCGTGACCGACGGCGCGTCGCGGGGCTCGTCGATGGTGTATGAGAATCCAAGCCTCTCCAGTATATCGTCAAGCGGCTCTGCCGCGTCAAGCATGACCCGCAGCACGTCCATCTTGGCGCCGTTCGCCCGGCCTCCCTTCCCGACGGCTATGGGCACGCGCTCAAGGGTGATGGTAGCCGCGCGCTCCAGCATCCTGAGCACCTCGAAGAACTCTGCCAGTCTGCGCCGCCGCTTCTCCTCCGGCAGTATGCGGAAGTTGGTCGGGGTTATCGAGTACGCGTGCCCGTACGCGCGTCTGGGTGGCTCGCCGAATAGGCGCTCGCGTATGATCTCCACGCGTACGATGCGGCGTGCGGCTTTTAAGCGGATGTGCGGAGGAAATGATGCCCGTCAAGCAGGTTCATCTTGTGGAAAAGGAGAGGAGATTCTGGGTGATGAGGCTGTGGTAAATACGCTTGAGTGCAGCGTCTGACTCGCCTTGACACATTTATAGTCGGACGCCGGTAAAACATACGGGCCCGATCGTCTTGAGCTTACCAAGACGGTCACTGTCACGGCTTACGGGCCCTCATTATCTCCATGAGGCGCCCCCACCAGCCGTACCTAGCAACCGAACCGTCGTGGCACGTTTATAATCAGGCGTATCGGTAAAAGTGCGAGGGCACAGAGGTAGTTTCGATCATCACAAGATGGTCGTTTTGCACGCGGTTCCTCATGCCCTCATTATCTCCAAAATAGACGCCTTCATGCCTCTTTGCCAGCCGTGTCCGTATCGCGAATTCGCGCCAGTGCCGCACATCCTGCGCGTGGCAAGCGTCTCTTCGCAAAACCGTGTTGAACCCTTCCTTGATGATGGAGAGCATAGTCTCCGCTAGACTGCGCCGGTAGTATGCCTTGTCAAAGCCGTCGGGGTTATCGCGGTGATGCTTGAGCATCCGGTCTAGGGGTGGAAACCCCTTGGACGATTGTCATCGTTTATTCATCAAGTCGTTGACTGCGTAGTGAATCCGCAACACTGATCAAAAACTGATCCATCTTATCCAGTGCAAATTTTGCGTCGACCGCGTCGCATTCGTCCACCCCGCCTGCGCGTACTAACGCGTTTCTAGCTTTCTTGATGAAATGCAATCCTTCTCTGTGCCTGTGCAGATCTGGATGGGCTCTTGTGGCAACGTCTATCTTTTCAGCAAGCCGCATGTCCTGCTTTATCATTTCACTCAGGGCTTCTTCCATAGCTTTGTGTGACAATATAACGGATTCGACATACCTCTCATCTTCAAATGCCTTGCGTGCCTTGCCAAGCGAAGCCTTTGCACGGTCTAGATCCTCCTCGGCCAAGCCAGGAGTCGCCCATTTGAGCACTTTTTTACTCTCGGCAATGTATCTGTCCCGTATGCCTTCCCACTCTTTCGCTGCCTCGGGGCAAAGTATGCTCTGAACATACTCGTAAAAAGTCAGGGGTTGTGCGTTGGGGATTTTTATCAAGCGCGTTTTTAACAATTCCAAGAAGTTTTCTTCGTTGCAGTCAGTTCCGTTTTGTAACTCGTTGAGCGTCAGAAATTTCCCCCTCGACGTGCTCGTTTCTTCTTCCCATTCTTCTGTCCTTAGGACTTGCTTGGGACACTTTGCCAACGCCCACAGTTCGTCACAAAGCCAGTAGAGCATGTTTGCCAGCTTGGTCGGCCTCAACACGAGGGGATGTGCACGCGTCCGCTCTGGATCATTGAGGTATTCGAAATACGAGAGCATGTTAGGCAATTTCTTTTCATCCACGTGGAATTCCTTTGATATGTAGTCAGAAGAAAACCTTGACTCGCCCTCCAACCTTGTCTTGTTCAGAATCATGCCACATTCAAACAGCGAGAAAGTGTCCATGAGAATGAAGACTTCATGTTTGTCACCGTTTTGATCTACAAACTCTCTGACAAAATATGGGTCATCAAGAGCCATACCTACAACAAAATCCAGAAATTTTACCCATGATGAACGGTCATCAAAATCGCCACCTATTGCGTCAAACTCCGCCTTTTCATTACCGCTGAGTGCTGGCTTCCATCCCTTGCATCTGTAGTGTATGAAGTCTAGGAATCCGACCAACAGCTGCACCGGGTAAACCTTTGCGCTCTTGATTGCATCAGACGCGGCATAGAGTGAGAACTTTGCTTCCATGATTTCAGACTCTAGATCCCCCCAGATCAGCTCATCGATTTCTCTCTCGCCAACCGCGCTTGAAGCCACTGTGGATGGTTGTAAGTCTCGAGTCTAATAATATTATGCATACGGGGTACTGATGTGAATTCGTGACATGGCCACCCAATCGAGGGGGCCCCGGTTTCTTATACCTATATCACGAATTCGCATCAGTATCGCATACAGGGCTTCACAAGCTGCAAAAACCACACCTCACTTTTTTCCGGGAAGACGATGTTCCTGGAACAACAGTTGTTGAAAAAAGTGCAGCTTGCACATTTTTTCTGATCCACTGGCTTCTGAAGGCGGTGGGAGGCTAGGCCGCAAGCACCGGGTGCAGTGTCAGTAGCAGCAGAATCGTCGACACCAGCAGAAACGGCACTACGGGGGCCGCCACCATCACCGGCCGCCCCTCCCCCTCCCCCGTTTCCCACCTCCTTGTGCCCACGGATGTTGCGCGCAGCGAGAGGCTGCCCCGTCCGTCGTCGATGCGGACCACGTGCCTCTCCCACCTCCTTTTGTGGTGCGCCGCAAAGAACGCGGCCGCCTTTTTGGGGATGCCTGCGGCCCCGCACGAGGAGAAGGGCCGGCGTCCCGCCGCCGGGTGCCGGTACAGCCCCGCCGCATGCGACACGTTCAGCGCCACGTTGTATCCCACCACCGCAAACGCCAGTATGGTGATGCCAAACAAACCTGCCAGAACGGGCAGAAACGGTACGCCAAACGCCGTGGGCAGCGTGACCGAGACTATCAGCAGGATTATGCAGTCGCCGGAGGCCACCGCCCTGCACCTGTACAACACCAGGGCGAGCGTGACTCCCGCCGCCGTCCCGAACAGGGCGCCCGCGTCCGCCCATCCGCCGTCCAGCAGGAACAGAGCAAGTCCGACGCCACCCATACACGCATAATGCCGGTCGCTCCCGAGTATGGTCCTATATCTGATGTCGGTATACGAGTTTGCCGCCAGCACGCCCAGCACCATGAGCAGCCGGACCAGCTCAGTATCCATGTAAGAGTACGCGGCGTATCTCCTCCCCCGTGTCGTCGACCCACCTGCCTATTTCCAAGAGCTCCTTGCGCATGGCGTCGAGCCGCGCGATATCGCACGTAACCCTCTTGGGGCGCGACCTCGGGATCAGCCCGCGGCTGCGCAGGCGGGACAGCGCGTGGTGGACGCGCCCCGGGTATACGGGCCAGTCCTCAAAAAAGTACTGGACCGTCCTGAGCGGGATTGTCGCGGTGTGCGTGGGGCCGTCGTCTGCCGCCCCCCGGTTCCCCGCATTCGCCATGCTGCGCGCAACCCCGTACACCTTTGCCAGGACGCACATCTCAAAGAACGATATGCCCAGCCCGGACGTCGTGACCGACCAGCGGCCCACCGGCGTGACTGTGGGCCGGCCGCCTTCCGGACGCGATATCAGCCCGGATCTTGCCATGCGCCTCATGTCGTCCGGCCCCACCCTGCCGACCCGCGTGCGGCGCCGCCGCCGCTGGCCCGCGTGCGCGTGCACGGTGCGCCCGTCTTTCCCCGGCCCCGCCCCACCCCCCTGTATGAGCCCCAGTTTGGTGGCCTTGGTGGAGCGCGAGTACCTTGAGAGCATGCGTATGGCGGCTGCGGCATCGCAGCCGTCGCCGGCCCGCGGCATCTAGGCCCTCCTGTAGAACACGACCCCGCGCGCGCCGCGGTGCTTCTTCGCAAAGTCCGCCAGGTTTGTAGACGCGTCGAACTGCACCATCTCCACGTCCGAGCCGTCTGCCTCCCCGCCTGAGAGCCCCAGCCATCTGCCGGCCTCGCGCGGGAACAGGTACGTCATGGCGGCGCCGGCGCCCTCCGGGTCCGCGTCCCTGAGGACCGTGACCGTTCTGCGGTCATCCACAATGGAGGCGCGCTTTGCCTTGAGGTCTATGAGGTATGGCGGGTGCGCGTCGGTCCCCGGGATTGCGATGACGTCGCGCGCGTTTTTGATCAGCTTCTTGGCGCGCCGCACCTCCCTGGGGGACGGCCGCTCTCCGTCCGGCGTCACTACGGCGGGTTTTTCCTCCTCCCCCGCGCGGTACCGCGGGGTGTCGGATATCATACTTACCTCCTCGTGGCTGGGCCATGCAAAGCGGGCGTCGGTTACGGTGCGCGCCCTCACCAGCCCGGACACCTTTTCGGCCAGCTCCGCCTGCATGCCCGGCTTCTGCTTCGATATGTGGTGCGGTATGTAGTACGGCAGCACGAACTGTGACAGCCTTGAGCCCAGAAACTCGCAGAGCCCGCCCAGTATGGCGGCGGCCTTGGGCTCCAGGTCCAGCGCGATGAACTTTTGGTGTATGGTCCCGCCGCATATGCGCGACAGGGCGGCCGACTCCTCCCCGCTTCCGTGTGCGGCCACGTAGTCTGACACCCTCCGCAGGAGGAGCGGGTTGATCCCCGCGGGCCTGTGGTTGCACTCGACGTGCCTCACAAGAAAGTCGGATACGTCGGCGCATTTTATGACCGTACACCTGATCGACTCGGCGCCCGCCGCCATGGCCCCGCGGTACACGTCGCCGTCTGCCATCAGGTACAGGGTGCCGCCCACGTCGCCCACCCTGACTGCCGGGATCCTGCCTGCGCGGGGCGGCTGTCCGGACGCCGCCTCTGCAAAGATGCGTCTGTACGCGTCCACGTGCTTTTGCAGCGGGACCGTAACGTCGAGATCGTGGTATCGTATGGACGCGGTGCGGACCTGCCGTCGCCGCCCCTGCGTGCTTTCTGCGCTCATAGCGCCCCGTACCTCCTCTTGGCTATGCGCACGGCGGCGCGCGCCGCCCGCGCCCGGTTGGACTCCCTCTGCTCCAGCACGGGGAGTATGGCGCGCGCCTCGCGTGCCAGCGCCTCTGCGATCCCGGGCTCGTACTCGTGTCCCAGGGACTGGATCTCGGTGCTTATGGAGAATGCGCTCGACGGGGACGGTAGCGGGGGCCTGGCGTCGCCGCCGCCACCGGACGTGCCGCGCCCGGTCATGTCGAGGAACCCTATCCTGCGCAGCACGTGCTCCCCGGTTTCCCCGTCCACGTACGACGAGGCCTCCATTATGACGCGCAGGTACGAGTGCGCGTGCCTCACGCCCAGCTCCATGCGTATGGCATCCCGCAGCCTGGCCTCGTTTAGCGGGTGGCCCCACGCCCTGCAGACGCCGTGAAACGCCAGCACCAGGAGCTTTGCCTTTGTCATGCGCATGCCCGGCGCGCGGCGCAGCCTCCGGTACCACGCCCACGCGTCCCTGCCCGCGCTGTTTGGGATTCCAAGCTTTTGCGATATGTTGCTGACCGCCGCCATGTCGTGCCCGCGGCGCACGAACCTGTCGGCCCTGAGCCTCGGGTCCGGCTTGCCGCCCACTTCCATCTCCAGGTACAGGTTGGTGCGCGTGCGCGGGAGCGCCGCGGAATCCGCGTACATCTGCTGCTGGCCGTCCATTCCCTTGACCATCCCGCACGCGCGGCAGACGATCTCCCCCTCGGGGGTGGACGTCTCGTACCGGGCGTCGTGCGCGCAGGCGTCCACGGCCGCCTTTTGCCTCGCGTGGCGTTTGGGGGACGTGCCGCATGTGGTGCGTTTTGGGACTGTGGCATCCATGCCAGTAACAGTGACGCCCTTTGTATTTGATGTTTTTGTAATCTGCCTCTCCATTAGGGTACATTACCGTATGATGTTTTTGGCATGAACGGCCCGCGGCGCCCGAAGCATGGCGGCGGGGCGGGCATGCCGGGAGGGGGGATGCGCCCGCGCCGGCCCTTTTGCCCTTTTACGCTTTCCGCATTTGTGACGGATGGTGCTGATTCGTAAGATAATCCAGAAGAGCGGGGGGTCGTGGGGCGTGAGCCTCCCGGCGGACCTCGTCAAGGAACTCGGGTGGAAAAAACACACCTACGTCTACGTCCAGAAGACGAAGGGCAAGTCCCTGATACTGCGGGCCGTGCCGGACGTTGTTGTTGCCGCCGCAGACTAGCAGCACGCGGCGCGTCCGCCGCGGCCGGCGCGCCGCGTGCACGCGTGGGCGCCCGCCCCGCCCCGGATCCGGGATGCGCAAGTTTTTGTGGGACGCGATCCTGGCTCGCGTCCGGTGATCCTCCCCGCCGCCGTCACCACCACTACTCCGCATGGCCCTTGGCGCCGCGCACACCCGTCATACTTGGCGCGCATGCCCGCGTTCCGGTACGGACGTGAAGGACACGGGCCGGGATTCGCGCCTGGAACGGTCCGCTCCCCGGCACGGAGATTGGCCCATGCGCGCGAAGAGTCATAGAACTCTATGATTTTTCGCGCGTAATCTGGGCCTGCGGTACCGGGGCCGCGCCGCGCGGTGCATGACCTTCGCCGCCGTCGCCGCGAACCGGCCGCGCCCCCGCAACCTGAAAATCCGCACTTTTAACAAAAAGCGGCCTTGCAGACAGTGAGCCGACACCCTGCCGTCATACGCACATGGAAACGTGCGCCCGGGGCGCCCCATGCCCCGGACGGCCGCCGTGCCCCCGTCCTTCTTTCATTCCTTGCCTGCATGACTGTGGTCGCGGCCCTGCTATGCCTTGGCGCGGCCGTGGCCGTGGGGGAGACCGCCCAGTCCGCGGCCGGTCCGGGCGCGGGGCCCGGGTCGCATGACGGTGGGCAGTCAGCAACGCTGCCATCATACACGGCGCCGCCTTCCGCCGCTCCCCTGCCTACGACCTGGCGCCTGGGCGAGAACCTGGCGGCGGGCGACTCCTACACGTATAGCGTATGCAACAGCGTGCACGCATATGAGGCGACCTACCCGGATCCCTGCTATACGCTGCGCATGGACTTCGTACACCGGATGGTGCACCACGCGTACGGCCCCGTCTGGGTAATGGACGTGGGCTTTGATAACAAAAGCACCGTGATGCTTCTTGCCCACGATACGATGGCCGTGCACCCCACGTCCGCGTGGGACGTGTGGCTGGCGGACTCCATACAGAATACGGTTTTGCACCTGGCCCCGTACGGGGGGCAGGGCCTGCAGGTGGGGGCGCACTGGGGGGACATTGACGCGTACTTTTACAGCGTGCCCCTCTCGATAATATCGCGGGCCGGGGACAAGTCCATACTCGGGTATGACACGGCCGCAGAGTCGCGGACCGCCATCATATCTGGCATGCCGTTTCCGGAATACAGCAGGTGGCACGACCCCGGCAGCATATCTGAGGATCCGAGGATCATGCACGAGTATGAGCTTGTCAGGTGACCATGCCCCATGAACCCAATCATAGTCATCGGAATGGTGTCGCTGATCACCCTAGGGCTGTACGGCATATACGCGGGGCTCGAGCAGCAGGCCGAGCTCGGGGAGATCCAGCGGGACATGCTGGAGAGGGCGGGGGCGTCCGGCCCGTCTGCGTCATCGTCACGCGTGCATGGCGAGATCCACGACGGCGAATATGTCGTAATCACCAACAACATCGCGAAAGACGTGACCGTGATCCAGTTCCGGGGCTACGAGAACGGGACGCTGTCGGGCGCATGGCACGTCAACTATACGGTGCCCGCGTACCGGGCGCAGAACCTGACGGGCGCGGCGGGGGGCGGGACGGGTCAGCCGCCACCACCACCGCTCCCAAGCGGCATGGCGGCCCTCCTGGATGACGAGGATCATACGTTCCGGGGTGTGACGGCGCAGGGCATCATATTCACCATTGACAGGGCCGTCCCGCCGGCGCCGGCCGCCCCCGCAAACTCGTTCGGGCACGTGGCGGTCATGAGCCTGGACGGGGGCTCGGCAAGCCAGAGGGGGGCCGACACGGTAATCGCGTACCACCACTCGGACAGCGGCATATTCTGCAAGGTTTCGTACGTCAAGCCCGGGGAGTCGTGGTACACCAGATGGGAAAAGCACCTCATATACGACAGTCCCTTCCTGGTGTCTGACAGCGGGCTCGGGGGCGCGACACCGAGGCCTGCCGGAAGTCCCGCGTGGTATTACTGGGAGGCGGGCGAGAAGATCAAGCCGGGCCGCCACCACCAGTACGAACCCTGCTCCAACTTCGGGCACGACCCGGGCGCGCCCGCATACCCGGCGGGCATCGCACCGTTGCAGGGCCACCCGGACGTGTTCCAGGTGGTCCGGAGCAACGCGGACTATGACGTTAGAGTGACGTTTCCGATAAGCGGCAGTGTGACGGCCCCGTATGCGGGTAAGATGGCGGTCCGCGTCGAGACCCCGTATGCGGGGACGGCCGGCGCCGCATACGACTTTGGTGCGGATTTTCGCTGCGTAGACAACAGGGCCCACTCGACCAACCCGTGCGACTGCCTTTCAGAATTCCACGATACCGTGGACGACCGGCTCAAGTCGTGGGAGGACAGCATGCCCAAACCCGTGTTCTCCGCGTCCGTGCGCATGCAGAACGACGGCCATACCGTCCAGTCCGCCCCGCTGGGGACGGCCGCGCCCGCCGAGTCCTTTGCAAGGGACGTGGAGCTGGCAAGGACGGGCTTTGAGACGTACTATTACAACTGCCTGTACCGACTGACCGGGGACATAGAGGCCGCGTGGGCATACGGCGGCCAGCTGGACGGGTGGCTTGAGGCCGACGTGGAGACCGGGGACGTCATAACGGTCGACGGCAGGATCTCCATGTCTTACAGCCCCCGCGGGTTCGCAGGCGGCGCGCCGGCCTCGTCGCACGTCGGCGTGGACGTGGGCGATACCATACTCACGGTGGGCAGGCTGAACGAGTAGCGGCCCGGCCGCGGGCTGCGCTGCTGGCGCCAAGACGTGGCGGTGTCCGGCCCTGCTGCCTGGGTCTCGAACCGGCTCATGGCATGCGACCTGCGGCACCTGTCAGGTATACACGACGGACTGGTGGAGCTCGACGGGTGGGTCCGGCGGGTGCCAGAGGAGGTGGGGCGCCTGCTGGGCACGCCGGGGTAGAACAGCGGTGGTGGAGGTGGTGGTGGAGGTGGTGGTGGAGGTGGTGGTGGTGGAACTGCCGCCAAACCCGGGCTAACACCGCGATTCTAGCGGACGCCTGACAGGCATTGGCCCTGAAAGCGACCGGGTGGGACGCCCCGGGATTCGCATCCTTGGAAGGCTTGGAGAACCATACCGTACTGCCGCGTCATGCAGCGCGCCGTCACGCCGTTGTCCCGCCGTCACTGTCGTCTTCCGGCAGGTCTTGTAGCCTGCGCGCCGCCCCGTCGGGCATGGGGTCGGTATTTTTGCCAGCCCGCCTGACCCCGGCCGCATACGCCATGTCGCGCCTCATCTTCTGGATCTCGGACTGCATGGCCTGCTGCTGTTGCTGCATCTGTTGCTGCATCTGCATCTGCATCTGCTGCTGTTGCTGCATCTGCTGCTGCATCTGCTGCAGCAACAGCGCCTGCGCGTCCGGCATCCGGCTCCCTGCATACGCGCCCTCCGGCCGCGGCCCCTCCCCCTCCGCCCCGGCCGCGGGCCCCGTCCTGTCGCGCCCCGTCCGCGGAAGGGCCGCGGCCGAGTCCAGGTGCCTCTCAAAGCTGCTGAACACGTTGATCCTCCACGACGCCTTTGCATACTCTGAGCGCAGCGTCTCCGGGTACAGCGCCGCCTGCTTTTCGTAAGAGTCGCGCGGGGAGTGGCCCAGCACGTGGTCTGCCACGTATGCGGCGCACCCCGACGCGATCAGCGTGCTTTTCAGCAAATCGCGCACCTCGTGGGACCTGATCTTGTACATGCGGGGGGTGACCTTTCTCTGTATGCCCGCGTTCATGGCGGCCGTCGAAAACTTTGCCGACACCCAGTTGGAGCTGACCGGCGTCCCGCGCCGGGTCTCGAACATGGGGTCGTCCCCGCCCTGCTCCCGGCCGCGCGCCTCCTTTTTCCACCCCAGGTAGTCCTGCAAGCATGACACGGCGTCCCTGTCCAGGAACGTGGTGTACTGCATGCCGGTCTTGACCCTGACCAGCCTTATGGGGACGGGGCACCTGCCGAGGTCCCACGCGGCGTGGTCGTCCGCCCCAAAGTACTTTGTCATCTGGGGGTACGCCTCAAAGTTGAACCTGTCGGCCATGGTGCTGGAGTCCAGCCCCGCCTGGAACTTTGCCATCATCACGGCGCGCGCCATGGCGTCCGTCCCGCCCGCCGTCACCATCTTGTAAAAGTCCATCAGGGTCATCTCCGAGTCGTCCCGGACGTCGTGCGTCGCGTAGCGCCTCTTGTCGACCCTCAGGCTTACGGGTATGTCGTGCGCGGCAAAGTACGACTTGATGGCCGAGCACCTTAGTATGGCCGTGTTTATGGAGTATCCCGCTCCCGCGGACTCTGACATGTACTGCCTGATGGCGCGCCTTGCCGCATGCGCGCCGCCCGCCTCGCAGAACCTGAGCAGCGCCTCGACGTCGGCAAACGGCCCTCCGTGCCCCGCCGGGAACTCTGCCCCCCGCAGCCACTCGTTGAACGACTCGAGCTCCTCCACGTACGCGCGCCTGGTCCCCCCGTTTCCGTTCACGTTCTTCATTCTCGACTTGCCAAGCTGGCCTATCCAGAACCTGGCGCTCTCCAGGTCCATCACGCGGCCGCCCAGGCCGGTCTTTTGCATGATCCCGCGGGAGCACGCCCACTGTATGGCGCGCTCCACGGTGTGGCGCTCCCCCTGCAGCCGGTCTGCCGACACGAACCCGGCCGTAGGCAGCGACTCCAGTATCCGCGTGATGCCGGGGTCGGCCGCCGCCGCCCCCAGGTCGTCTTTAACCGCGGGGCGCAGCACTTCATAGTAGGGCCCCGCGCGTGCGTTGCCGGCCTCCAGCGCCTGTCACCTCCCGCGCGCGCCGTCACCGTCGCCGTGGCATGTTGCGGGGCAGGGGCCGCGGGGTTCCCCCGCGGCGCGCCGCATGGATTTGGAACGCCCCCCTTCGCGGCGCATCCGCCCGCCCCCGGATTCGGCAGCCGCCGGGGCCGCCACCCAGCCCTTTTTCATGATTCCATATACGTCACAACCGCTTATATCGTGATGTCCAAAAGTTCGCGGCGCTTTCGTGCCCGCCCCGCCCGGCGCCCTCCCGTGCAGGCGCGAATGGCCTGCCTGGCACGTTTTTGCGTCCGGACGGGGATTCGCGCGGCCTGTCTGCGTTCATAGCCCTATTGTGGCTTTACAATGCCCATTGTAAAGCACGATTATGAACTCTTGCAGTAAACATATAAGTATTACGAGGCGGTCTGCCCGCCTTTTGCGCGCCATAAGGCGGGATTTCGCCTATGGTGCCCACGTCAAACCCGCATGTAACCCCAGATTCCGCCTTACAATGGGCATTGTAATTTGATGTTTTGCCTATGCGCGCGCCTGATCGCGCGCGGCAGCGGCAGGGTAGGCGGGCATGATGCGCCAGGTAGGCCCGCGGCCCCCTCCCCATCCTCCGGTCGCGCCCCCGGTGCGGCGCGCATGATGTCCGTGCTCGCCGCCGTCCTGATCATCGGGGTGGGGGCGGCAGGCGCCGTACTTTTGGTGCCGGCGGCCGAGACCGCCGAGGCGGCCGGGGCAAACGACCTCATCCTCAGGTGGAGCGCCCCCACCAACGGCGACCGCACGATAAAGATCACGGTGGGCGGCTATACGGGCTCGTACGCCTTACAGTGGGGCGACGGCACGGGATTAACCACAACTAGCGGCGACCAGTCCAAGACGTACAACCTTCCGCCGCAGACGTACGACGTCCGACTCACCAACCTTCCGCGCCTAAACCTGGGCACCGATGCCGGGAACGCCCGGCAGGTATCCAGCCTGCAGCAGTGGGGCACCTCGCAGTGGCTCAGCGACATGAGCGGCATGTTCCGCAACACGCACAACATGGTATGCAACGCGAACGACACCCCCCGCCTCCAGAACGTGCGCGACATGAGCCACATGTTCCGCGACGCCCGCTCCTTCAACTGCGACCTCTCCTCATGGGACGTCTCAAGGGTGACCACCATGACGCGCATGTTCCAGGACGCCCACGTCTTCAACGGCAACGTATCGGGGTGGAACGTCGGCAGCGTAACCAAGATGGCCGGCATGTTCAACGAGGCCAACGCCTTCAACCGGGACCTCTCAAGCTGGAACGTGGCGCGCGTGACCACCATGCTCAGCATGTTCTACGACGCCGACTCCTTCAACGGCGACGTGTCCACGTGGGACGTCTCAAGCGTAACCGACATGAGGAACATGTTCTACAACGCCACCTCCTTCAACCGGGACGTGTCCGGGTGGGACGTCTCAAGCGTAACCAAGATGGACTCCATGTTCGAGGGCGCCACCTCCTTTGACCAGGACGTGTCGGAGTGGGACATCTCCGGCGTAACCTCGATGAACAAGATATTTGCGGGCGCCACCTCCTTCTCCCAGAACCTGGGGCCCTGGTATGTCACACTCAACGGCACGGAGGTCGGCGCAGACCGCGTCGTGGGCACCCTGTCCACCCAGAACTCGCTTTTGGACCCCCACCTTATGGGATCAAAATACCTGCTTCCAGCAGGCGCGGGGGACAACTCCAACTTTGTCATATCCGGCACCACGCTGTCCCTGAGGGAGCACGCCATCCCAAAGCCCTCGTACGACATAACCGTCAGGGCCAACGGCAGCACGATCGGCTCGGGCGTGCACGAGCGGCAGTTCACCATAGCCAACCCGCACAACCTCGGGGGGCTCCCCGCCGACGCCTTTGTCACCACGTGGCGCGCCACCGACGGCGACAAGCGGGTAGATCTCAACTATGAAAAAGGAACCGGCACGCTCACCATAGACTGGGGCGACGGCAACTCCGACAATATATCTTCTGGTACTGTGGGCCGGGCATTCAACACGTACGCGAGCGCGGGCGACTACCGGGTGATGATCTCCGGCGACGTCCTCCGGCTGTCGGTGCACTTGGCCTCCGACCCCTCAAACGCCCGCCATGTGGTCAGCCTGGACCAGTGGGGCGACACGCGGTGGACGGAGATGACGAACATGTTCCGTGGAGCAAGCAACATGGTATACAACGCGGCGGACGCCCCCGACCTCTCGGGCGTGACCAATATGGGCCACATGTTCCGGGACGCCATCTCCTTCAACGGCGACATATCAAACTGGGACGTGTCGGGCGTGACCGACATGAAGCGCATGTTCCAGAACGCCTCCTCCTTCAACCAGGACATATCCGGCTGGAACACCTCCAGCGTGACCAACATGGTCGGCATGTTCAACGAGGCCGACTCCTTCAACCAGGATCTCTCGGACTGGGACACCTCGAGCGTAGACCTCATGAGCTCCATGTTCCTTGGCACCGGCGCCTTCAACGGCGACATATCCACATGGGACACCTCCGGCGTAGAGCTAATGGTAAACATGTTCCAGGGCGCCACCGCCTTCAACCGGGACATATCCGGGTGGGACGTGTCAAACGTGACCAACATGGGGAACATGTTCCGGGGCGCCACCGCCTTCAACCAGGACATATCCGAGTGGGACATCTCGGGCGTGACCGACATGGGCGGCATATTCGCGGGCGCCACCGCCTTCAACCGGAACCTGGGGCCCTGGTATGTCACACTCGACAGTACGACCAAATCGGGCGGCTCGTACTCTGCCTCCGTGGAGGCCCAGAACTCTATCATGCAGGGCCACCTCACGGGGAACCCCAAATACTCGCTTCCGACAGGCGTGGGGGACAACGCCCACTTTACCGTAACGAACGACACGCTGACCATAAAGGGGAGCGCCCCCGTCAAGCCCGCGTACTCCGTAACCATCAGGGCGGACGGCGCCACGATCGGCACCGGCACCCACGAGCGGCAGTTCACCATATTCAATTCGGACGCCTTTCCGGTCTCTGACGACAACTTTGTCACCACGTGGAGCATCCCCGCAAGCGACAAGGACCTGCGGATCCCCATAGAAACCGGCACCAACGTGCACATATCATGGGGCGACGGCACCACCAACAGCACCGTCAGCGGCGGCGCGGCGGGCGCAATACGGCACACGTACGATAATGCGGGCAACTATACCATCCGGATTGCGGGCAACCTTGAGAGGTTCCATCTGGGCAACACCTTTGCCAGCCCGCACGCGGACCAGCTGCTCAGCATCGACCAGTGGGGCAACATGTCGTGGACCACCATGAATGCCGCGTTCAAGGGCGCGCGCAACATGGTATACAACGCGACGGACACCCCGGACCTCTCGCGCGTGAACAACATGGGGGAGATGTTCCGGGACGCCCGCGCCTTCAACGGCGACATATCGGGCTGGACCACGTCGAGCGTAACCAACATGGCCGGCATGTTCCGGGACGCCCGCGCCTTCAACGGCGACATATCAAGCTGGGACGTCTCGGGCGTAACCGACATGCGCAGCATGTTCCATGCCGCCCGCGCCTTCAACTCCGACATATCCGGGTGGGTCACCTCTTCGGCAACCAGCATGAACCGCATGTTCGCTGACACCAGCGCCTTCAGCGGCGACATATCAAGATGGGACGTCTCAGGCGTAACCGACATGGCCGGCATGTTCCGGGACGCCCGCGCCTTCAACGGCGACATATCCAACTGGGACGTCTCAAGCGCGAGGAGCATGGACAACATGTTCCGGGGCGCCATAGTCTTCAACCAGGACATATCCGGGTGGGACGTCTCTTCGGCAACCGGCATGGCCAACATGTTCTCGTTTGCCACCGCCTTCAGCCAGAACCTGGGGCCCTGGTATGTCACACTCAGCAGCACGGACATGGGCAGGGACCCCACCGCGTACGGGGGACAGGTCGGGGCGCAAAACACGTTCCTGTCAAACCAGGCCACGTCCCACGCGATCGCGGGCCCCGACGGCCAGCACTTTACGTGGTCAGGCTCGTCCATTGTACTCACAGACGGCGCCACGGCAAAGGACCGGTACGACATTACGATCCGGGCGAGCGGCTCCGGCATCTATGGCACGAACAACGAGCGGTCGTTCACCCTGACTGCCAGCTGGCCCCCCGTGGCCGACGCCGGGGCAGACCGGACCGTAACCGAGGGTTCCACGGTCACGCTGGACGGCTCGGCGTCCTCCGACCCGACCGGCGAGGCCATAACGTACAGCTGGACTGCCCCCTCGGGCATAACCCTCCAGAACCCGAATACTGTTTCCCCCTCCTTTACCGCGCCCCGGGTGTCCTCCAACACCGCGTACACGTTCACCCTTGCGGTATCGGACAGCGAAGGCTCCGTCACCGACGAGGTCGTGGTAACGGTCAGGAACCGGCCCCCGCCCCCGCCGCCGAACACGCCGCCCGTGGCAGACGCCGGGTCTGACCAGACCGTATATGGGGGCGACACCGTGACACTTGACGGCTCCGCGTCCCGCGACCCGGGCGGCCGCATCGCGTCGCACTCGTGGACGATCTCGCCGTTCGTGGCGCTTGACAACGCGAACACCGCCACCCCCACCTTTGCGGCCCCCAACGTCACGTCCTCCACCGGCTACACGGCCACGCTCACCGTGCGGGACAACCGCGGCGCGTCGGATACGGACACCGTGCTCGTAACCGTCCTGCCGGCGGCCGCGCCCGAGCCCGTCGGCATCTCGCTTGCGGGCGGCGCCACCGCCGCGCCCGGAGCCACCCCGCGCACCAACCTCCAGACCATATCCCTGACGGCCACGTTTGGCGCCCCCCTGCAGCCCGGCTCGCTCACCACATCAGACATCATATCCTCAAGCGGCACGGTCTCAAACCTTGCCGCGTCGGCCAACCTCACCACGTTCACGTTTGACGTCATAAGCCCGGCCGAGGGCGCCCTGACCGTAACCATACCGGCGGGCGCCGTGTCCGGTTCTGGCGGCACGGCAAGCACGCAGCCGGCCAGCCTCACCATAATAGTGGACCGCACCGCCCCCGTGCCGTCCATATCGTACGCGGGCAACTACACGGCCGCCGTCCAGTTCATGGCGTTCTTCGGCGAGCCCCTCCAGCCCGGAACCTTTGACGCGTCGGACGTCTACGTATCAAGCGGCACGCTCGCGAACCTGGCGGCGGGGCCCGCCCATACGGTCTTTACGTTTGACATCCTAAGGCCCGCCGACGGCACCCTGTCCATAACGATACCGGCGGGCGCCGCCCTTGACGCGGCAGGCAACCCGACCGCGGCGTCGGCCGCGTTCTCCATAGAGATAAGAAACGGCGCCCCCCTCAACGCGTCGGCTACATCCGCCGCCGGCCTGTCCCCGGAAAACGTCACCATAGTGACCCTTCCGGGCGCCTCCATCGCGGATATCGCGGTGTCGGCCCACGGCTCCGTCATGTTCGTCGCATCGGCATCAAACGGCACCATACTGGCCTACGACCTGCCCATACCGCACGACCCATCCTCGGCCGTGCCGCGCAACGACACGGTCGGGATCCCCCCCGCGTACGGCGTACCCACCAGCGTCACGGTGTCGCCGGACGGCACGAAACTGCTCGTAACGACCGTGTCCGGCGCCACCGCGTCCGCGTCCGCCGCGCCCCCGCCCGTCCCGGTCCTCCTCCAGTCCCCCGGCTCCCGGCCCGCCGCCCCCGCGTTCGCGTCAGGCGCCGCCGCCATCCCCCCGCCCGTCCCCGCCTCATCCCATACCACCACCGCCTACATCCTGGAGTACGCGCTCTCCACCCCCTTCGACCTCTCCACGGCCTCCATGCTCCCCTCCTCCACCCCCGTCCGGCTCCCCTCGTCCGCGTTCTCCACCCCGGCGGGCGCGGCGTTCTCCGCAAACGGCACCATAATGTACGTCGCCCTCTCCGACCCGGCAGGCGGCGGGTTCATACTCTCGTATGTGCTCTCGACCCCGTTTGACCCGTCCCCCTCCTCCCGCAACTCCGCGGCCGCCCTCCACGTCGACAAGCCCTGGGGGGTCATATCCGACGTGGCCATATCCGGCGACGGCGCCACCCTGCTCGTAACCGCCGCGTCCGTTACCGACGGCGCCATACTCTCGTACGCCCTCCCCTCCCCATTCGACCTCTTCTCGGCGCCCAGAGCCCCGTCCTCCTCAATACCAGTCCAGACCGCGCCCGGCGCCCCCGTGGGGGCCTCGTTCGTCGGGGCCGGCGGCAACGCGGCGCTCGTAACGTCGGGCGCCGCCGCCGCTTCCACCCCGCCGCCCGGCAACACGCCCCCCGTGGTGTCCCTGCCGCCGCCCATGCCCGCCGTGATGCAGCCGCCGCCACCGCCGCCATCCCCGCCGCCCGCCGGGCCCGCGCCCACCCCCGCACCCGCGCCGGGCGCCCCGAGAATCTGCAGGTGATCCACAATGGCGCTTTCCCCTCTCTTCTCAAACCGTGGGCCTGCACTGCTCCTGCTCCTTGCCGTAGGGGCCGGGTGCAGCCTACTCGCATCACCGCTGGCGGCCGTTCCCGCGGAGGCGGCCGACGATGGCGACTTTGTCACCATATGGAGAGCCACCGCAAGCGACCGCACCATAACGATGCCGGTGAGCGCCGCCGCCGGCACGTACACCATAAGCTGGGGCGACAACCACACGGACGCCTACGACGGGCCGGGCCACCGGTCCCACACGTACGAGTCGGCAGGCGAGTATACTGTCCGGATATCCGGCAACATCACGGAGATCCGCCTGGGCGGCGACTTTGCAAACGCCAGGCAGCTGCTGAGCATCGAGCAGTGGGGCGACGCGCGGTGGTCGTCCATGGTGTCGGCGTTCGAGGACGCGTACCACATGGAGCACAACGCGGCCGACTCCCCGGACCTGTCCGGCGTCTCCAACATGTCGAGCATGTTCTCCGGCGCAGGCGCCCTCGACTCCGACCTCTCCTCGTGGAATACCTCCAGCGTGACGGACATGAGCAGCATGTTCTACAGCGCAGACTCCTTCAACGGCGACATCTCCGGCTGGGACACGTCAAGCGTGACGGACATGAGCAGCATGTTCTACGGCGCAAGCGCCTTCAACGGCGACCTCTCCCCGTGGGACACCTCGAGCGTGACGGACATGTCGCGGATGTTCAACAACGCGTTCGTCTTCAACGGCGACGTCTCCACGTGGGACACCTCGAGCGTGACGGACATGTCGCGCATGTTCGAGGGCGCATTTCGATTCAACGGCGACGTCTCCACGTGGGACACCTCAAGCGTAACCAGCATGCACGGCATGTTCACGGCCGCGTTCGCCTTCAACGCCGACCTCTCCTCGTGGAATACCTCCAGCGTGACGGACACGAGCAACATGTTCTACAGCGCCACAGTCTTCAACGGCGACGTCTCCACGTGGGACACCTCCAGCGTGACGGACACGAGCTACATGTTCTACAGCGCGCGCGCCTTCAACGCCGACCTCTCCCCGTGGGACGTCTCAAGCGTGACGGACACGAGCGGCATGTTCAAAAACGCGCGCGCCTTCAACGCCGACCTCTCCACGTGGGACACCTCGAGCGTGACGGACACGCGCAACATGTTCGAGGGCGCCACAGCCTTCAACGGCGATGTCTCCGGCTGGGACGTCTCAAGCGTACGGTCCATGGGCGGGATGTTCTCGGGCGCCTCCTCCTTCAGCCAGAACCTGGGGCCATGGTATGTGACGCTCAACGACACGCTCGTCCGCGACGGCTCCTACTCGGCGGGCATCGCCGCACAGAACTCCTTCCTTGACGGCCACGCCCCCTCGTACTCGCTTGCAGACTCCGACGCGTACCCGGACAACGCAAACTTTGCCATATCCGACGGCAACGTCATTACCATGAATCCGGGCACCCCCGCAAAGGCGGCGTATACCATAAACATCGGGGCCGCGTCCGGCGGGCTGTTCGGCACCGACAACGCGAGGCAGGTCACGCTGAACTGGGAGCCATCGCTGCCGTCCACAGCCGGTCCCGGCGACTTTGCCACCGTGTGGCAAGCCACCGCGGGCGACCCGGCCATAACGATACCCGTGAGCGCCGCCGCCGCCGGCACGTACACCATAGACTGGGGCGACGGCAACACCACGACATACAGCGGGCCGGGCGACCGGTCCCACACGTACGCGTCGGCAGGCCTGTACGACGTCCTGATATCAGGCGACATTACGGGGATCCGCCTGGGCGGCGACCCTGCAAACGCCGGGCGGCTGCTGAGCATCACGCAGTGGGGCGACGCGCGGTGGACGTCCATGGAGTCGGCGTTTGCGGGGGCCGGCAGCATGGCTCACCACGCGGTAGACTCCCCGGACCTGTCCGGCGTCTCCAACATGTCGGGCATGTTCCGCGGCGCGGGCGCCTTCAACGCCGACCTCTCGGACTGGGACGTGTCAGGCGTGACGGACATGAGCAACGCGTTCAACGGGGCCGCCGCCTTTGCCGGCGCGGGGCTCTCCTCGTGGGACGTCTCAAGCGTGACGGACATGGACGGCATGTTCCACGGCGCCGCCGCGTTCGACGCCGACCTCTCCGGCTGGGACGTCTCAAATGTGACGGACACGGGCTTTATGTTCTCAAGGGCCGCCGCCTTTGCAGGCAACGGACTCTCCTCGTGGGACGTGTCGAGTGTGACGGGCACGAACCACATGTTCTTCCACGCCACCGCATTCGACGCGGACCTCTCCGGCTGGGACGTGTCAGGCGTGACGGACATGAGCTACATGTTCTCCGACGCCCCCGCCTTCGACGCCGACCTCTCCGGCTGGGACGTGTCAGGCGTGGCCCACATGGGCAACATGTTTGCCAGAGCCGCCGCCTTCGACGCCGACCTCTCCGGCTGGGACGTCTCAAGCGTAACCGAGATGAACCACATGTTCGCCGGCGCATCCTCATTTGACGCCGACCTCTCCGGCTGGGACGTGTCGGGCGTGACCACCATGGCCGACATGTTCTCCAGCGCGGCCGCCTTTACAGGCGCGGGGCTCTCCTCGTGGAACGTATCAAGCGTGACGGACATGGACTATATGTTCGCGGGCTCCCGCGACTTCAACGGCGACATCTCCGGCTGGGACGTATCAAACGTAGGATCCATGGATTCCATGTTCCTCGGCGCCTCCTCCTTCGGCCAGAACCTGGGGCCCTGGTATATAGCGCTCAACGACACGGTGATCCACAACGCGTCATTCGCGGCGAAAGCCGGGGCGCAGAACCCCGTACTGCGGGGCCACGGCCCGACCTACTCGCTTGCGGACGGCGACGGCTGCGCCGACAACGGCAAGTTTTCCATGAGCGGCGGCGGCATCCTGACCATAAACTCCGCCCCCACGCAGGACACGTACCGCATATGCATAGCAGCGTCCGGCGGCAGCCTGTTCGGCACCGGCAACGTGCAGCAGGTCACGCTGCACTGGGAGCCCTCGCTGCCGCAGACTGCCGATCCCGGCGACTTTGTCACCGTGTGGCAGGCCACCGCAGGCGACCGCACCATAACGATGCCGGTAATCGGCGCCGCCGGCACGTACACCATAAACTGGGGCGACGGCAGCACCGACACATACGACGGGCCGGGCGACCGGTCCCACACGTACGAGTCGGCAGGCAGGTACGTAGTACTGGCCTCTAGCAACATCACGGGGATCCGCCTGGGCGGCGACCCCGCAAACGCCAAGCAGCTGCTGAGCATCGAGCAGTGGGGCGACGCGCGGTGGTCGTCCATGAAGTCTGCGTTCGCGCATACGGGCGACGTGGCGCACAACGCGGCCGACTCCCCGGACCTGTCCGGCGTAACCGACATGTCGAGCATGTTCCTCCATGCGGGCATCTCCGGCGCCAACCTCTCCTCGTGGGACACCTCGAGCGCAACTGACATGACAGACATGTTCCAGAGCGCCACCTCCTTCAGCGGCGACATCTCCGGCTGGGACACGTCAAGCGTAACCGACATGAAGGGCATGTTCGCGGACACCCGCTCCTTCAGCGGCGACATCTCCGGCTGGGACACCTCGAGCGTCGCCGACATGTCGTACATGTTTTACGGCGCCACCTCCTTTGACGGCGACATCTCCGGGTGGGACGTGTCGAGCGTCACCAACATGCTGAACATGTTCCAGGGCGCCACCTCCTTTGACGGCGACATCTCCGGGTGGGACGTGTCGAGCGTCACCAACATGGAGGGCGCGTTAGCCGCCGCCACCTCCTTCAACGCCAACCTCTCCCCGTGGAACGTGTCGAGCGTAACCGACATGAGCCGCATGTTCTCCGGCGCATACGCCTTCAACGGCGACCTCTCCGGCTGGGACACCTCGAGCGTCACCAACATGGGGCGCATGTTCCATAACGCGTTCGCCTTCAACGGCGACGTCTCCGGCTGGGACACGTCAAGCGTCACCAACATGGGGCGCATGTTCGCTGTCGCCACCTCCTTTGACGGCGACGTCTCCGGCTGGAACACCTCGAGCGTAACCGCCATGTCGAGCATGTTCGACAACGCGTACGCCTTCAACGGCGACCTCTCCTCGTGGGACGTGTCGGGCGTCGCCGACATGAGCCGCATGTTCTTTGCCGCCACCTCCTTCAACGCCAACCTCTCCTCGTGGGACGTGTCGGGCGTCACCAACATGGAGCGCATGTTCCAGGGCGCCACCTCCTTTGACGGCGACCTCTCCGGCTGGGACGTCTCCAACGTGCGAAACATGAAGGCTATGTTCAACGAGGCCGACTCCTTCAACCAGGACCTCTCGGACTGGGACACGTCCGGCGTAACCGTCATGACCAGCATGTTCTACGGCAATAATGCCTTCAACGGCGACATATCCGGGTGGGACGCATCAAGCGTAACCAACATGGAGAACATGTTCCAGGGCGCCACCTCCTTTGACGGCGACGTGTCGGGATGGGACGTGTCGGGCGTAACTGCAATGGCCAGGATGTTCAGCGGGGCCGCCGCCTTTTCGCAGAACCTGGGGCCCTGGTATGTGACGCTCAACGACACGAGCGTCCGCGACGGCTCCTACTCGGCGGGCATCAAAGCCCAGAACTCCTTCCTTGACGGCCACGCCCCGTCCTACTCGCTTGCAGACTCCGACGCGTACCCGGACAACGCAAACTTTGCCATATCCGACGGCAACGTCATTACCATGAACCCCGGCACCCCCGCAAAGGCGGCGTATGTCATAAACATCGGGGCCGCGTCCGGCGGGCTGTTCGGCACCGGCAACGCGAGGCAGGTCACGCTGAACTGGGAATCCTCCCTGCCGCAGGCCGGCGGTCCCGGCGACTTTGCCACCGTGTGGCAGGCCACCGCGGGCGACCCGGCCATAACGATGCCCGTAATCAGCGCCGCCGGCCCATACTCCATAGACTGGGGCGACGGCAATACCACGACATACAGCGGGCCGGGCGACCGGTCCCACACGTACGAGTCGGCAGGCGAGTATACGGTACTAGTCTCTGGCAACGTTACGGGAGTCCGCCTGGGCGACGACCGCGCAAACGCCAAGCAGCTGCTGAGCATCGAGCAGTGGGGCGACGCGCGGTGGACGTCCATGGAGTCGGCGTTCGCGGGAGCAAGCAGCATGGCATACCGCGCAGTAGACTCCCCGGACCTGTCCGGCGTCTCCAGCATGTCGGGCATGTTCCGCGGCGCGGGCGCCTTCAACGCCGACCTCTCCGGCTGGGACGTATCAAGCGTAACGGACATGAGCAACGCGTTCAACGGGGCCGCCGCCTTTACAGGCGCGGGGCTCTCCTCGTGGGACACCTCGAGCGTGACGGACATGGACGGCATGTTCCACGGCGCCGCCGCGTTCGACGCCGACCTCTCCGGCTGGGACGTCTCAAATGTGACGGACATGGGCTTTATGTTCTCAAGGGCCGCCGCCTTTACAGGCGCGGGGCTCTCCTCGTGGGACGTGTCGAGCGTGACGGGCACGAACCACATGTTCTTCCACGCCTCCGCCTTCGACGCCGACCTCTCCGGCTGGAACGTCTCAAGCGTGACGGACATGAGCTACATGTTCTCCGACGCCCACGACTTCGACGCCGACCTCTCCGGCTGGGACGTATCAAGCGTGGTTAGCATGGGCAACATGTTTGCCAGAACCGCCGCGTTCGACGCGGACCTCTCCGGCTGGGACGTATCAAGCGTAACCGAGATGAACCACATGTTCACCGGGGCATCCTCATTTGACGCCAACCTCTCCTCGTGGGACGTGTCGGGCGTGACCACCATGGCCGACATGTTCTCCAGCGCGGCCGCCTTCAACGGCGACATCTCCTCGTGGGACGTGTCAAGCGTGACGGACATGGGCTACATGTTCGCGGGCTCCCGCGACTTCAACGGCGACATCTCCGGCTGGGACGTATCAAACGTAAGATCCATGGATTCCATGTTCCTCGGCGCCTCCTCCTTTGGCCAGAACCTGGGGCCCTGGTATATAGCGCTCAACGACACGGTGATCTACAACGCGTCGTTCGCGGCGAAAGCCGGGGCGCAGAACCCCGTACTGCGGGGCCACGGCCCGACCTACTCGCTTGCAGACGGCGACGGCTGCGCCGACAACGGCAAGTTTGACATAAGCAGCGGCGGCGTCCTGACCATAAAATCCGCCCCCGCCGAGCAGGACGCGTACCGCATATGCATAGCAGCGTCCGGCGGCAGCCTGTTCGGCACCGGCAACGTGCAGCAGGTCACGCTGCACTGGGGGCCCTCGCTGCCGCAGACGTATGATCCCGGCGACTTTGTCACCAAATGGAGAGCCACCGCGGGCGACCCGACAATAACGATACCCGTGAGCGCCGCCGCCGGCACGTACACCATAAGCTGGGGCGACAGCAACACGGACGCCTACGACGGGCCTGGCCACCGGTCCCACACGTACGAGTCGGCAGGCGAGTATACTGTCCGGATATCCGGCAACATCACGGAGATCCGCCTGGGTGGCGACCGCGCAAACGCCAAGCAGATGCTGAGCATCGAGCAGTGGGGCGACGCGCGGTGGACGTCCATGGTGTCCGCGTTCGAGCACGCAGGAAACGTGGCGCACAACGCGGCCGACTCCCCGGACCTGTCCGGCGTCTCCGACATGTCGCGCATGTTCAACTCTGCAGACATCACCGGCGCCAACCTCTCCTCGTGGGACACCTCGGGCGTCACCGACATGAGCTACATGTTCGAAGACGCAGACTCCTTCAACGGCGACATCTCCGGCTGGGACACGTCAAGCGTAACCGACATGTCGCGCATGTTCTATGACGCGGCCGCCTTCAACGGCGACATCTCCTCGTGGGACACCTCGAGCGTGACGGACATGTCGCGGATGTTCAACAACGCGGCCGCCTTCAACGGCGACGTCTCCACGTGGGACACCTCGAGCGTGACGGACATGTCGCGCATGTTCGAGGGCGCATTCGTCTTTGGCGGCGACGTCTCCGGCTGGGACACGTCAAGCGTAACCAGCATGAAAGGCATGTTCGCAGCCGCGTTCCCCTTCAACTCCGACCTCTCCTCGTGGGACGTGTCGGGCGTAACCGACATGAGCAACATGTTCTACGGTGCAAGCGCCTTTGACGCCGACCTCTCCTCGTGGAACGTCTCAAGCGTCACCGACATGTCGGGCATGTTCTTCGGCGCCCGTGCCTTCAACGGCGACATCTCCGGCTGGAACGTCTCCGGCGCCACCAGCATGAGAAGCATGTTCACGGGCGCCTCCTCCTTCAGCCAGAACCTGGGGCCCTGGTATGTGACGCTCAACGACACGAGCGTCCGCGGTGCCTCCTACTCGGCGAGCATCGCCGCACAGAACTCCTTCCTTGACGGCCACGCCCCGTCCTACTCGCTTGCAGGCGGGGACGGGTGCGCCGACAACGACAGGTTTTCCATAAGCGGCAGCGGCGTCCTGACCATAAAATCCGCCCCCGCGCAGGACACGTACCACATATGCATCGGGGCGTCCGGCAACGGCCTGTTCGGCACCGACAACGCGCGGCAGCTAACCCTGAGTGCGGCTGCCCTGGGTGAAAATCGGCCGCCCGTAGCCGCGGCGGGGCCGGACCAGAGCGTGCCCGAGGGATCCGTGGTGAGCCTCAACGCCTCGGCGTCCTCCGACCCCGACGGTGATATCATTTCGTACAACTGGACGATCTCGCCTGACGCAGCGCTCCAGAACGCCGGTACCGCAGCCCCGTCGTTCACCGCCCCCGAGGTCTCGTCGGACACTGACTACACCCTGACGCTTACGGTGTCAGACGGCGACGCCTCCGGCACCGACACGGTGGTCGTAACCGTCCGCAACGTCAACCAGCAGCCGACGGCCGACGCCGGCAGCGACCAGACCGTCTCGGAGGGCGCCGCCGTAACGCTTGACGGCTCCTCGTCGTCAGATCCGGACGGCACCCCGCTCTCGTACATCTGGACCGCGCCTGCGGGCATCACCCTGCAGGGCGCCGACACCGCCGCCCCGTCGTTCACGGCCCCCGACGTCTCGTCTGACACCGACTATGTAATCACGCTCAACGTCTCTGACGGCTCCCTGTCTCACACGGACACCGTCACCATAACGGTACGGGAGGTCAACCGCGCCCCCGTAGCGGACGCCGGCGCGGACAGGGCCGCGTCCGAGCGCGACCTAGTCACGCTCGACGGCTCCGGCTCGGCGGATCCCGACAGCGATACGCTGACGTACAGCTGGTCGTCCGTGCCAAGCCTGGCGTTCAGCGACGCCGCCACCGCGTCCCCCACGTTCACGGCCCCCGACGTCTCGTCGGACACCGACTATGTAATCACGCTCACAGTCTCTGACGGCTCCCTGTCTCACACGGACACCGTCACCATAACGGTACGGGAGGTCAACCGCGCCCCCGTGGCGGACGCCGGCGCCGACCAGTCGGTCGACGAGCGGGCGACTGTCACGCTCGACGGCTCCGGCTCCTCGGATCCTGACGACGACGCGCTGACGTACTACTGGACCGCGCCCGCGGGCATCACCCTGAGCGACGCCACCGTCCAGTCCCCCACCTTTACGGCCCCCGACGTCTCGTCTGACGCCGACTACACCATTACGCTCAACGTCTCTGACGGCTCCCTGTCTCACACCGACACCGTTACCATAACCGTACGCGAGGTCAACCGCGCCCCCGTAGCGGACGCCGGCGCGGACAGGGCCGCGTCCGAGCGCGACCTCGTCACGCTCGACGGCTCCGGCTCGGCGGATCCCGACAGCGATACGCTGACGTACAGCTGGTCGTCCGTGCCAAGCCTGGCGTTCAGCGACGCCGCCACCGCGTCCCCCACCTTTACGGCCCCAGACGTCTCGTCGGACACCGACTATGTAATCACGCTCACAGTCTCCGACGGCTCCCTGTCTCACACGGACACCGTCACCATAACGGTGCGGGAGGCCAACCGCGCCCCCGTGGCGGACGCCGGCGCGGACAGGGCCGCGTCCGAGCGCGACCTCGTCACGCTCGACGGCTCCGACTCCTCGGACCCTGACGACGACGCGCTGACGTACAGCTGGACATCGGTGCCAAGCCTGGCGTTCAGCGACGCCGCCACCGCGTCCCCCACCTTTACGGCCCCAGACGTCTCGTCGGACACCGACTATGTAATTACGCTCACAGTCTCTGACGGCTCCCTGTCTCACACGGACACCGTCACCATAACGGTGCGGGAGGCCAACCGCGCCCCCACCGCGGACGCCGGCTCCGACCAGTCGGTCGACGAGAGGGCGACTGTCACGCTGGACGGCTCCGGCTCCTCGGACCCTGACGACGATACGCTGACGTACAGCTGGACGATCTCGCCTGACGCAGCGCTCCAGAACGCCGGTACCGCAGCCCCGTCGTTCACCGCCCCCGAAGTCTCGTCGGACACGGACTACACCCTGACGCTTACGGTGTCAGACGGCAGCGCCTCCGGCACCGACACGGTGGTCATAACCGTCCGCAACGTGACACCGCTGCCGACCCCGCCTCCCGCCGTCCCCGCAAACCTCACGGCCGCTGCAGTCACCACGGACTCGGTGACGCTGACCTGGGACGACCCCGGCGACGACGCCATAACCGGATACAAGATACTGTCCCGGATACTCTCCCCCGAGACCACCCTCGGCGTGCTGGTCGCCGACACCGGCAGCGCCGAGAACACGCACACAGTAAGCGGGCTTGAGCCGAACACCGCCTACGCGTTCCGCATAATCGCCCTCAGCGACCGCGGGGAGTCAGATACGTCATACTTTGTCAATGCCCGCACCGAGAGGGTTCCGCCGCCCGCCGCCCCCACAAACCTCACGGCCACGGCGGTCACCGCGGACTCGGTGACTCTGGCCTGGGACGACCCCGGCGACGACGCCATAACCGGGTACAAGATACTGTCCAGGATACCCTCCCCCGAGACCGACCTCAGCGTGCTGGTCGCCGACACTGGCAGCGCCAAGAATACGTACACAGTAAGCGGGCTTGAGCCGAACACCAAGTACGCGTTCCGCATAATTGCCCTCAGCGACCACGGCGAGTCCAAGATTTCCTACTTTGCCAGCATCCGCACCGAGAGGGTTCCGCCGCCTGCAGTCCCCACAAACCTCACGGCCGCTGCAGTCACCGCGGACTCGGTGACGCTGACCTGGGACGACCCCGGCGACGACGCCATAACCGGATACAAGATACTGTCCAGGATACCCTCCCCCGAGACCGACCTCAGCGTGCTGGTCGCCGACACTGGCAGCGCCAAGAATACGTACACAGTAAGCGGGCTTGAGCCGAACACCAAGTACGCGTTCCGCATAATTGCCCTCAGCGACCACGGCGAGTCCAAGATTTCCTACTTTGCCAGCATCCGCACCGAGAGGGTTCCGCCGCCTGCAGTCCCCACAAACCTCACGGCCGCTGCAGTCACCGCGGACTCGGTGACGCTGACCTGGGACGACCCCGGCGACGACGCCATAACCGGATACAAGATACTGTCCAGGATGACCTCCTCCGAGACCACCCTCAGCGTGCAGGTCGCCGACACGGGCAGCCCGGACAGCTCGTACATCGTAACCGGCCTCGAGCCCGGCACCAACTACGCGTTCCGAGTCATAGCGCTCAACGACCACGGCGAGTCCAAGCCCTCCTACTTTGTCAATATAACCACACCGTCTGACAGTCGTTGATCGGCGGCGGGAGGGGGGGGGGGGTCAATATCTTCCGTAATCTACAGCAAGCCACATCTAGTTACAAGACCCCCACTCCTCTGTCTGTGTGTCGTATGCGTCATGGCGTTGTCTTTGTTCTTCGTTGAAGCATCAGGGGAGACGGGATGGGGAAGGGAAGGAAGTGTCGAGGTTTCCCATGCTAGGGATCTACGTCTAGAACCCGCGCTGGCGCGAGATGTCTCCGCACATGAGATCCTCGCAGGAGGAGGGGGTGTGGATGAGGGTGCATACGGCGGTAATGTTCGCGTCCAAATCCCCCCGTCGCATCCCTCGGCCGGTGTATACTGGACCATGCAGTTCGACACAAACGAAACACACGATCTGGCCGTCCCACCCGCCGACGGCGCCGTGCAGCTGGGTTCGACTTTATCGTTTGGCAGCGTCGGCCGGGCGGCGCCTTGGGACTATGACGGCAGCCCGTATCCCCTCAGACTCGGGATGGGCACGCCCGAGATTCACTACGTATCAACGAATTCCAACCCGCGCGCCGAGAGCGCCGCTAACGGCGTCTTGGTCGCCTCCGTTGCCGAGATCAACGGTACCATTGCAAACGGGCCGGTACTGGCCGACAATGATGCCTTTGGGGAGTCCGTCGCGACCGCAGACTTGGACGGCGACGGCGTCCCAGAGATAATAGCCGGCGCCGGCAGTGACGACGCAGGCGGCACCAGCAGGGGCACCGTCCACGTCATGTTCATGAACTCCGACGGCACTGTAAAGCGCACCGCGGAGATCAACGACAACACCGCAAACGGGCCGGTACTGGACGACGGAGCCAACTTTGGGATATCCGTCGCGCCCCTCGGCGACCTGGACGGCGACGGCGTGCCGGACCTGGCGGCCGGCGCCGTCGGCAACGGCACCGTCCACGTCATGTTCATGAACTCCGACGGCACTGTAAAGCGCACCGCGGAGATCAACGACAACACCGCAAACGGCCCGTCCCTGTCCGACAACGACAGATTTGGGATATCCGTCGCGTCCCCCGGCGACCTGGACGGCGACGGCGTGCCGGACCTGGCGGCCGGCGCCCACGCCGATGACGAAGGCGGCACCAACAGGGGCACCGTCCACGTCATGTTCATGAACTCCGACGGCACTGTAAAGCGCACCGCGGAGATCAACGACAACACCGCAAACGGCCCGTCCCTGTCCGACAACGACAGATTTGGGATATCCGTCGCGTCCCCCGGCGACCTGGACGGCGACGGCGTGCCGGACCTGGCGGCCGGCGCTCTTTGGGACGACGCAGGCGGCACCAACAGGGGCGCCGTCCACGTCATGTTCATGAACTCCGACGGCACTGTAAAGAGCACCGCGGAGATCAACGACAACACCGCAGACGGCCCTGTACTGGACGACGACGACCGCTTTGGGGCGTCCGTCGCGCCCCTCGGCGACCTGGACGGCGACGGCGTGCCGGATCTCGCGGCCGGTGCCATTCTGGACGACACGGATGGAATGGACGAGGGCGCCGTCCACGTCATGTTCATGAACTCCGACGGCACTGTAAAGCGCACCGCGGAGATCAACGCCAACACCGCAGACGGCCCGTCCCTGTCCAGCGCCGACCGCTTTGGAAGATCCGTCGCGTCCCCCGGCGACCTGGACGGCGACGGCGTGCCGGACCTGGCGGCCGGCGCCTTTCTGGACGACACGGATGGCACCAACAGGGGCGCCGTCCACGTCGTGTTCATGAACTCCGACGGCACTGTAAAGCGCACCGCGGAGATCAACGACAACACCGCAGACGGCCCTGTACTGGACGACGACGACCGCTTTGGAAGATCCGTCGCGTCCCCCGGCGACCTGGACGGCGACGGCGTGCCGGACCTGGCGGCCGGCGCCGTCGGCGACGGCGCGGGCGGCACCAACAGGGGCGCCGTCCACGTCGTGTTCATGAACTCCGACGGCACTGTAAAGCGCACCGCGGAGATCAACGACAACACCGCAGACGGCCCTGTACTGGACGACGACGACTTCTTTGGAAGATCCGTCGCGTCCCCCGGCGACCTGGACGGCGACGGCGTGCCGGACCTGGCGGCCGGCGCCGTCGGCGACGGCGCGGGCGGCACCAACAGGGGCGCCGTCCATGTCATGTTCATGAACTCCGACGGCACTGTAAAGAGCACCGCGGAGATCAACGCCAACACCGCAAACGGCCCGTCCCTGTCAGATGGCGACCGCTTTGGGACGTCCGTCGCGTCCCCCGGCGACTTGGACGGCGACGGCGTGCCGGACCTGGCGGCCGGCGCCATTCTGGACAATGGAGACGGCTTCCGCAGAGGCGCCGTCCACGTCATGTTCATGAACTCCGACGGCACTGTAAAGCGCACCGCGGAGATCAACGACAACACCGCAGACGGCCCTGTACTGGACGACGACGACCAATTTGGGACGTCCGTCGCGCCCCTCGGCGACCTGGACGGCGACGGCGTGCCGGACCTGGCGGTCGGCGCCGGCGCCGACGACGCAGACGGCAGCGACAGGGGCGCCGTCCATGTCATGTTCATGAACTCCGACGGCACTGTAAAGAGCACCGCGGAGATCAACGGCAACACCGCAGACGGCCCTGTACTGGACGACGGCGACCGCTTTGGGACGTCTGTCGCGTCCCCCGGCGACCTGGACGGCGACGGCGTGCCGGACCTGGCGGCCGGCGCCAATCAGGATGATGCAGGTGGCAACAGCAGGGGCGCCGTCCACGTCATGTTCATGAACTCCGACGGCACTGTAAAGCGCACCGCGGAGATCAACGGCAACACCGCAGACGGCCCTGTACTGGACGACGGCGACCGCTTTGGGACGTCCGTCGCGCCTCTCGGCGACCTGGACGGCGATGTTGTGTTGGACCTGGCGATCGGCGCCGATAGGGACGACGCAGACGGCAGCGACAGGGGCGCCGTCCACGTCGTTTTCTTGGGCTCGACATTTGCTGATGTTACGCCGCCCTCCCTGACGGCCGCCTCCCTGAACGAGGTGACCGGTATTCTGACCCTGGTATTCAACGATATGATCGATGTGACCCCACCCAGTAACGTGAATCTTGACAGACTCTTCCTAAGCGAGGCCGGCTATGTGGATCAGATACCTCTAGACGGAGCCACGCTCAACACCGCCTCTGACGGCGTTATCATATACGTCACGCTCAACGCCACTCAGCTTGCAGAGGCCATACCCCTTGCCATGCCGCAGCTCGATATTGCCGCCGGCGCCATCAGCGACAGGTCGGGAAACGCAATCGCGGCATCGCCGGACAATCCGGTCACCGTCGTCCTGCATGCCAACCGCGCCCCCGTCGCCGACGCCGGCCCCGACCAAGCCGTGGACGAGCGCACGGTCGTGACGCTCGACGGCTCCGCGTCCTCGGATCCCGAAGGCGATCAGATATCGTACAGCTGGACCGCACCCTCGGACATAACCCTCAGCAACGCCAGCGCCGCGTCACCCACCTTTACGGCCCCCGAGGTCGCATCTGACACCGACTACACCATTACGCTCAACGTCACGGACGGCACCCTGTCCGACACGGACACCGTCACCATAACCGTCCGCCACGTCAACCGCGCCCCCGTCGCCGACGCCGGCCCCGACCAAGCCGTGGACGAGCGGACGACCGTCACGCTCGACGGCTCCGGCTCCTCGGACCCGGACGGCAATTTTATAACGTACAGCTGGACGGCACCTGAGGGCATCACCCTCCGGGGCGCCGTCACCGCGTCCCCCACCTTCACGGCACCCGAGGTCACGTCCGATACAAACTACACCATCACGCTTGGTGTCTCTGACAACATTGTTTCTGCAACCGACACCGTCACCATAACTGTCCGCCACGTCAACCGCGCCCCCGCAGCGGACGCTGGCCCCGACCAAGCCGTGGACGAGCGCACGGTCGTGACGCTCGACGGCTCCGCGTCCTCTGATCTGGACGGCGACACGCTGACGTACAGCTGGACCGCACCCTCCGGCATAGCCCTCAGCAACGCCAGCGCCGCGTCACCCACCTTCACGGCCCCCGAGGTCGCATTTGACACCGACTACACCATTACGCTCAACGTCACGGACGGCACCCTGTCCGACACGGACACCGTCACCATAACGGTGCGGCACGTCAACCGCGCCCCCGCAGCGGACGCTGGCCCCGACCAAGCCGTGGACGAGCGGACGACCGTCACGCTCGACGGCTCCGCGTCCTCGGATCCCGAAGGCGATCAGATATCGTACAGCTGGACCGCACCCTCGGACATAACCCTCAGCAACGCCAGCGCCGCGTCACCCACCTTTACGGCCCCCGAGGTCGCATCTGACACCGACTACACCATTACGCTCAACGTCACGGACGGTACCCTGCATGACACGGACACCGTCACCATAACCGTCCGGCACGTCAACCGCGCCCCTGCAGCGGACGCCGGCCCCGACCAAACCGTGGACGAGCGGACGACCGTCACGCTCAACGGCTCCGCGTCCTCGGATCCGGACGGCGATGCGCTGACGTACGGCTGGACGGCACCTGAGGGCATCACCCTCCGGGGCGCCAGCACCGCGTCACCCACCTTCACGGCACCCGAGGTCACGTCCGATACAAACTACACCATCACGCTTGGTGTTTCTGACAACGCCGTTTCTGCAACCGACACCGTAACCGTAACGGTGCGGCACGTCAACCGCGCCCCCATTGCGGACGCCGGCCCCGACCAAGTCGTGGACGAGCGCATGCCAGTGACACTCGATGGTTCCGCGTCCTCTGATCTGGACGGCGACGCGCTGACGTACAACTGGACCGCGCCCGCGGGCATCACCCTCAGCGATACCGCCGCCCAGTCCCCCACGTTCACGGCCCCCGAGGTTGCATCTGACACTGACTACACCCTGACGCTGGAAGTCTCCGACGGCACCCTGTCCGACACGGATACCGTAACCGTAACGGTGCGGCACGTCAACCGCGCACCCATTGCGGACGCCGGCCCCGACCAAGCCGTGGACGAGCGGACCACCGTCACCCTCGACGGCTCCTCATCCTCGGACCCGGACAACGACGCGCTGACGTACAACTGGACCGCGCCCGCGGGCATCACCCTCAGCGATACCGCCGCCCAGTCCCCCACGTTCACGGCCCCCGACGTGACATCGGACACTGACTACACCCTGACGCTGGAAGTCTCCGACGGCACCCTGTCCGACACGGATACCGTAACCGTAACGGTGCGGCACGTCAACCGCGCACCCGTCGCGGACGCCGGCGCCAACCAGTCGGCAAGCGAGCGTACCCTCGTCACGCTCGACGGCTCCGCGTCCTCGGACCCGGACGGCGACACCATAACGTACAGCTGGACGGCGCCCGCGGGTATAACCCTGAGCAACGCCGCCGCCCAGTCCCCCACGTTCACGGCCCCCGAGGTTGCATCTGACACTGACTACACCCTGACGCTGGAAGTCTCCGACGGCACCCTGTCCGACACGGACACCGTCACCATAACGGTGCGGCACGTCAACCGCGCCCCCGTCGCCGACGCGGGGGCCAACCAGACCGCGGACGAGCGGACTACAGTCACCCTCGACGGCTCCGCGTCCTCGGACCCGGACGGCGACGCCCTGACGTACAACTGGACCGCGCCCGCGGGTATAACCCTGAGCAACGCCGCCGCCCAGTCCCCCACGTTCACGGCCCCCGACGTGACATCGGACACTGACTACACCCTGACGCTGGAAGTCTCCGACGGCACCCTGTCCGACACGGACACCGTAACCGTAACGGTGCGGCACGTCAACCGCGCCCCCGTCGCCGACGCGGGGGCCAACCAGACCGCGGACGAGCGGACTACAGTCACCCTCGACGGCTCCGCGTCCTCGGACCCGGACAACGACGCGCTGACGTACAACTGGACCGCGCCCGCGGGCATCACCCTCAGCGATACCGCCGCCCAGTCCCCCACGTTCACGGCCCCCGACGTGACATCGGACACTGACTACACCCTGACGCTGGAAGTCTCCGACGGCACCCTGTCCGACACGGATACCGTAACCGTAACGGTGCGGCACGTCAACCGCGCACCCGTCGCGGACGCCGGCGCCAACCAGTCGGCAAGCGAGCGTACCCTCGTCACGCTCGACGGCTCCGCGTCCTCGGACCCGGACGGCGACACCATAACGTACAGCTGGACGGCGCCCGCGGGTATAACCCTGAGCAACGCCGCCGCCCAGTCCCCCACGTTCACGGCCCCCGACGTGACATCGGACACTGACTACACCCTGACGCTGGAAGTCTCCGACGGCACCCTGTCCGACACGGACACCGTCACCATAACGGTGCGGCACGTCAACCGCGCCCCCGTCGCCGACGCGGGGGCCAACCAGACCGCGGACGAGCGGACTACAGTCACCCTCGACGGCTCCGCGTCCTCGGACCCGGACGGCGACGCCCTGACGTACAACTGGACCGCGCCCGCGGGTATAACCCTGAGCAACGCCGCCGCCCAGTCCCCCACGTTCACGGCCCCCGACGTGACATCGGACACTGACTACACCCTGACGCTGGAAGTCTCCGACGGCACCCTGTCCGACACGGACACCGTCACCATAACGGTGCGGCACGTCAACCGCGCCCCCGTCGCCGACGCGGGGGCCAACCAGACCGCGGACGAGCGGACTACAGTCACCCTCGACGGCTCCGCGTCCTCGGACCCGGACAACGACGCGCTGACGTACAACTGGACCGCGCCCGCGGGCATCACCCTCAGCGATACCGCCGCCCAGTCCCCCACGTTCACGGCCCCCGACGTGACATCGGACACTGACTACACCCTGACGCTGGAAGTCTCCGACGGCACCCTGTCCGACACGGACACCGTCACCATAACGGTGCGGCACGTCAACCGCGCCCCCGTCGCCGACGCGGGGGCCAACCAGACCGCGGACGAGCGGACTACAGTCACCCTCGACGGCTCCGCGTCCTCGGACCCGGACAACGACGCCCTGACGTACAACTGGACCGCGCCCGCGGGTATAACCCTGAGCAACGCCGCCGCCCAGTCCCCCACGTTCACGGCCCCCGACGTGACATCGGACACTGACTACACCCTGACGCTGGAAGTCTCCGACGGCTCCCTGTCCGACACGGATACCGTCACCATAACGGTGCGGCACGTCAACCGCGCCCCCGTCGCCGACGCCGGCGCAGACAAGGCCGCGTCCGAACGGACCCTCGTCACGCTAGACGGCTCCGCGTCGTCTGACCCCGACGGCGACATGCTGACGTACAACTGGACCGCCCCTGCGGGCATCACCCTGAGCGATGTCGCCGCCCAGTCCCCCACGTTCATGGCCCCCGAAGTTACATCTGACACCGGCTACACCTTCACCCTCAACGTCACCGACGGCTCCCTGTCCGACACGGATACCGTAACCGTAACGGTGCGGCACGTCAACCGCGCCCCCGTCGCCGACGCGGGGGCCAACCAGACCGCGGACGAGCGGACTACAGTCACCCTCGACGGCTCCGCGTCCTCGGACCCGGACGGCGACGCCCTGACGTACAACTGGACCGCGCCCGCGGGCATCACCCTCAGCGATACCGCCGCCCAGTCCCCCACGTTCACGGCCCCCGACGTGACATCGGACACTGACTACACCCTGACGCTGGAAGTCTCCGACGGCTCCCTGTCCGACACGGATACCGTAACCGTAACGGTGCGGCACGTCAACCGCGCCCCCGTCGCCGACGCCGGCGCAGACAAGGCCGCGTCCGAACGGACCCTCGTCACGCTAGACGGCTCCGCGTCGTCTGACCCCGACGGCGACATGCTGACGTACAACTGGACCGCCCCTGCGGGCATCACCCTGAGCGACGCCGCCGCCCAGTCCCCCACGTTCATGGCCCCCGAAGTTACATCTGACACCGGCTACACCTTCACCCTCAACGTCACCGACGGCTCCCTGTCCGACACGGATACCGTAACCGTAACGGTGCGGCACGTCAACCGCGCACCCGTCGCGGACGCCGGCGCCAACCAGTCGGCAAGCGAGCGTACCCTCGTCACGCTAGACGGTTCTGCATCTTCAGATCCGGACGGCGACACCATAACGTACAACTGGACCGCGCCCGCGGGCATCACCCTCAGCGATACCGCCGCCCAGTCCCCCACGTTCACGGCCCCCGACGTGACATCGGACACTGACTACACCCTGACGCTGGAAGTCTCCGACGGCTCCCTGTCCGACACGGATACCGTAACCGTAACGGTGCGGCACGTCAACCGCGCCCCCGTCGCCGACGCCGGCGCAGACAAGGCCGCGTCCGAACGGACCCTCGTCACGCTAGACGGCTCCGCGTCGTCTGACCCCGACGGCGACATGCTGACGTACAACTGGACCGCCCCTGCGGGCATCACCCTGAGCGACGCCGCCGCCCAGTCCCCCACGTTCATGGCCCCCGAAGTTACATCTGACACCGGCTACACCTTCACCCTCAACGTCACCGACGGCTCCCTGTCCGACACGGATACCGTAACCGTAACGGTGCGGCACGTCAACCGCGCACCCGTCGCGGACGCCGGCGCCAACCAGTCGGCAAGCGAGCGTACCCTCGTCACGCTAGACGGTTCTGCATCTTCAGATCCGGACGGCGACACCATAACGTACAACTGGACCGCGCCCGCGGGCATCACCCTCAGCGATACCGCCGCCCAGTCCCCCACGTTCACGGCCCCCGACGTGACATCGGACACTGACTACACCCTGACGCTGGAAGTCTCCGACGGCACCCTGTCCGACACGGATACCGTAACCGTAACGGTGCGGCACGTCAACCGCGCCCCCACCGCCGACGCGGGGGCCAACCAGACCGCGGACGAGCGGACCACCGTCACCCTCGACGGCTCCGCGTCCTCGGACCCGGACGGCGACACCATAACGTACAACTGGACCGCGCCCGCGGGCATCACCCTCAGCGACACCGCCGCCCAGTCCCCCACGTTCACGGCCCCCGACGTGACATCGGACACCGGCTACACCTTCACCCTCAACGTCACCGACGGCCAGCTGTTTGACACGGACACCGTCACCATAACGGTGCGCGAGGTCAACCGCGCCCCCGACGCGGACGCTGGCGCAGACAAGGCCGCGTCCGAGCGGACCACCGTCACCCTCGACGGCTCCGCGTCCTCGGACCCGGACGGCGACGCGCTGACGTACAACTGGACCGCGCCCGCGGGCATCACCCTCAGCGACACCGCCGCCCAGTCCCCCACGTTCACGGCCCCCGACGTGACATCGGACACCGGCTACACCTTCACCCTCAACGTCACCGACGGCCAGCTGTTTGACACGGACACCGTCACCATAACGGTGCGCGAGGTCAACCGCGCCCCCACCGCCGATGCCGGCGCCAACCAGACCGCGGACGAGCGTACCCTCGTCACGCTCGACGGTTCTGCATCTTCAGATCCGGACGGCGACACCATAACGTACAGCTGGACCGCGCCCGCGGGCATCACCCTCAGCGATACCGCCGCCCAGTCCCCCACGTTCACGGCCCCCGACGTGACATCGGACACCGGCTACACCTTCACCCTCAACGTCACCGACGGCCAGCTGTTTGACACGGACACCGTCACCATAACGGTGCGCGAGGTCAACCGCGCCCCCACCGCCGATGCCGGCGCCAACCAGACCGCGGACGAGCGTACCCTCGTCACGCTCGACGGCTCTGCATCCTCGGACCCGGACAACGACGCGCTGACGTACAACTGGACCGCGCCCGCGGGCATCACCCTGAGCGACACCGCCGCCCAGTCCCCCACGTTCACGGCCCCCGACGTGACATCGGACACCGGCTACACCTTCACCCTCAACGTCACCGACGGCCAGCTGTTTGACACGGACACCGTCACCATAACGGTGCGCGAGGTCAACCGCGCCCCCACCGCCGATGCCGGCGCCAACCAGACCGCGGACGAGCGTACCCTCGTCACGCTCGACGGCTCTGCATCCTCGGACCCGGACAACGACGCGCTGACGTACAACTGGACCGCGCCCGCGGGCATCACCCTGAGCGACACCGCCGCCCAGTCCCCCACGTTCACGGCCCCCGACGTGACATCGGACACCGGTACCCTCGTCACGTCACCGACGGCTCCCTATTTGACACGGACACCGTCACGATAACGGTGCGGCACGTCAACCGCGCCCCCGTCGCGGACGCCGGCGACAACCAGCCGCCCAGTCCCCCCACGGCCCCCGACGTGACATCGGACGGCTACACCTTCACCCTCAACGTCACCGACGGCTCCCTATTTGACGGACACCGTCACGATAACGGTGCGGCACGTCAACCGCGCCCCCGTCGCGGACGCCGGCGCCAACCAGACCGCGGACGAGCGTACCCTCGTCACGCTCGACGGCTCTGCATCCTCGGATCCCGACGGCGACACCATAACGTACAACTGGACCGCGCCCGCGGGCATCACCCTGAGCGATGTCGCCGCCCAGTCCCCCACGTTCACGGCCCCCGATGTCGCGTCCGATACAAACTACACCATCACACTCAACGTCACCGACGGCCAGCTGTTTGACACGGACACCGTCACGATAACGGTGCGGCACGTCAACCGCGCCCCCGACGCGGACGCTGGCGCAGACAAGGCCGCGTCCGAGCGGACCCTCGTCACGCTCGACGGCTCCGCGTCGTCTGACCCCGACGGCGACACCATAACGTACAGCTGGACCGCCCCTGCGGGCATCACCCTGAGCGACGCCGCCGCCCAGTCCCCCACGTTCACGGCCCCCGACGTGACATCGGACACCGGCTACACCTTCACCCTCAACGTCACCGACGGCCAGCTGTTTGACACGGACACCGTCACCATAACGGTGCGCGAGGTCAACCGCGCCCCCACCGCCGATGCCGGCGCCAACCAGACCGCGGACGAGCGTACCCTCGTCACGCTCGACGGCTCTGCATCCTCGGACCCGGACAACGACGCGCTGACGTACAACTGGACCGCCCCTGCGGGCATCACCCTGAGCGACGCCGCCGCCCAGTCCCCCACGTTCACGGCCCCCGACGTGACATCGGACACCGGCTACACCTTCACCCTCAACGTCACCGACGGCCAGCTGTTTGACACGGACACCGTCACCATAACGGTGCGCGAGGTCAACCGCGCCCCCACCGCCGATGCCGGCGCCAACCAGACCGCGGACGAGCGTACCCTCGTCACGCTCGACGGCTCTGCATCCTCGGACCCGGACAACGACGCGCTGACGTACAACTGGACCGCGCCCGCGGGCATCACCCTGAGCGACACCGCCGCCCAGTCCCCCACGTTCACGGCCCCCGACGTGACATCGGACACCGGCTACACCTTCACCCTCAACGTCACCGACGGCTCCCTATTTGACACGGACACCGTCACGATAACGGTGCGGCACGTCAACCGCGCCCCCGTCGCGGACGCCGGCGCCAACCAGACCGCGGACGAGCGTACCCTCGTCACGCTCGACGGCTCTGCATCCTCGGATCCCGACGGCGACACCATAACGTACAACTGGACCGCGCCCGCGGGCATCACCCTGAGCGATGTCGCCGCCCAGTCCCCCACGTTCACGGCCCCCGATGTCGCGTCCGATACAAACTACACCATCACACTCAACGTCACCGACGGCCAGCTGTTTGACACGGACACCGTCACGATAACGGTGCGGCACGTCAACCGCGCCCCCGACGCGGACGCTGGCGCAGACAAGGCCGCGTCCGAGCGGACCCTCGTCACGCTCGACGGCTCCGCGTCGTCTGACCCCGACGGCGACACCATAACGTACAGCTGGACCGCCCCTGCGGGCATCACCCTGAGCGATGTCGCCGCCCAGTCCCCCACGTTCACGGCCCCCGACGTGACATCGGACACCGGCTACACCTTCACCCTCAACGTCACCGACGGCCAGCTGTTTGACACGGACACCGTCACCATAACGGTGCGCGAGGTCAACCGCGCCCCCACCGCCGATGCCGGCGCCAACCAGACCGCGGACGAGCGTACCCTCGTCACGCTCGACGGCTCTGCATCCTCGGACCCGGACAACGACGCGCTGACGTACAACTGGACCGCCCCTGCGGGCATCACCCTGAGCGACGCCGCCGCCCAGTCCCCCACGTTCACGGCCCCCGACGTGACATCGGACACCGGCTACACCTTCACCCTCAACGTCACCGACGGCCAGCTGTTTGACACGGACACCGTCACCATAACGGTGCGGCACGTCAACCGCGCCCCCGTCGCGGACGCCGGCGCCAACCAGACCGCGGACGAGCGTACCCTCGTCACGCTCGACGGCTCTGCATCCTCGGACCCGGACAACGACGCGCTGACGTACAACTGGACCGCCCCTGCGGGCATCACCCTGAGCGATACCGCCGCCCAGTCCCCCACGTTCACGTCAACTGGACCGCCCCTGCGGGCATCACCCTGAGCGATACCGCCGCCCAGTCCCCCACGTTCACGGCCCCCGACGTGACATCGGACACCGGCTACACCTTCACCCTCAACGTCACCGACGGCTCCCTATTTGACACGGACACCGTCACGATAACGGTGCGGCACGTCAACCGCGCCCCCGTCGCGGACGCCGGCGCCAACCAGACCGCGGACGAGCGTACCCTCGTCACGCTCGACGGCTCTGCATCCTCGGATCCCGACGGCGACACCATAACGTACAGCTGGACCGCCCCTGCGGGCATCACCCTGAGCGATGTCGCCGCCCAGTCCCCCACGTTCACGGCCCCCGATGTCGCGTCCGATACAAACTACACCATCACACTCAACGTCACCGACGGCCAGCTGTTTGACACGGACACCGTCACGATAACGGTGCGGCACGTCAACCGCGCCCCCGACGCGGACGCTGGCGCAGACAAGGCCGCGTCCGAGCGGACCCTCGTCACGCTCGACGGCTCCGCGTCGTCTGACCCCGACGGCGACACCATAACGTACAGCTGGACCGCCCCTGCGGGCATCACCCTGAGCGATGTCGCCGCCCAGTCCCCCACGTTCACGGCCCCCGACGTGACATCGGACACCGGCTACACCTTCACCCTCAACGTCACCGACGGCCAGCTGTTTGACACGGACACCGTCACCATAACGGTGCGCGAGGTCAACCGCGCCCCCACCGCCGATGCCGGCGCCAACCAGACCGCGGACGAGCGTACCCTCGTCACGCTCGACGGCTCTGCATCCTCGGACCCGGACAACGACGCGCTGACGTACAACTGGACCGCCCCTGCGGGCATCACCCTGAGCGATACCGCCGCCCAGTCCCCCACGTTCACGGCCCCCGACGTGACATCGGACACCGGCTACACCTTCACCCTCAACGTCACCGACGGCTCCCTATTTGACACGGACACCGTCACGATAACGGTGCGGCACGTCAACCGCGCCCCCGTCGCGGACGCCGGCGCCAACCAGACCGCGGACGAGCGTACCCTCGTCACGCTCGACGGCTCTGCATCCTCGGACCCGGACAACGACGCGCTGACGTACAACTGGACCGCCCCTGCGGGCATCACCCTGAGCGATACCGCCGCCCAGTCCCCCACGTTCACGGCCCCCGACGTGACATCGGACACCGGCTACACCTTCACCCTCAACGTCACCGACGGCTCCCTATTTGACACGGACACCGTCACGATAACGGTGCGGCACGTCAACCGCGCCCCCGTCGCGGACGCCGGCGCCAACCAGACCGCGGACGAGCGTACCCTCGTCACGCTCGACGGCTCCGCGTCGTCTGACCCCGACGGCGACACCATAACGTACAGCTGGACCGCCCCTGCGGGCATCACCCTGAGCGACACCGCCGCCCAGTCCCCCACGTTCACGGCCCCCGACGTGACATCGGACACCGGCTACACCTTCACCCTCAACGTCACCGACGGCTCCCTATTTGACACGGACACCGTCACGATAACGGTGCGGCACGTCAACCGCGCCCCCGTCGCGGACGCCGGCGCCAACCAGACCGCGGACGAGCGGACCCTCGTCACCCTCGACGGCTCCGCGTCGTCTGACCCCGACGGCGACACCATAACGTACAGCTGGACCGCCCCTGCGGGCATCACCCTGAGCGATGTCGCCGCCCAGTCCCCCACGTTCACGGCCCCCGATGTCGCGTCCGATACAAACTACACCATCACACTCAACGTCACCGACGGCCAGCTGTTTGACACGGACACCGTCACGATAACGGTGCGGCACGTCAACCGCGCCCCCGACGCGGACGCTGGCGCAGACAAGGCCGCGTCCGAGCGGACCCTCGTCACGCTCGACGGCTCCGCGTCGTCTGACCCCGACGGCGACACCATAACGTACAACTGGACCGCTCCTGCGGGCATCACCCTGAGCGACACCGCCGCCCAGTCCCCCACGTTCACGGCCCCCGACGTGACATCGGACACCGGCTACACCTTCACCCTCAACGTCACCGACGGCACCCTGTCCGACACGGACACCGTCACCATAACGGTGCGCGAGGTCAACCGCGCCCCCGTCGCCGACGCCGGCGCCAACCAGACCGCGGACGAGCGTACCCTCGTCACGCTCGACGGCTCTGCATCCTCGGACCCGGACAACGACGCGCTGACGTACAACTGGACCGCCCCTGCGGGCATCACCCTCAGCGATACCGCCGCCCAGTCCCCCACGTTCACGGCCCCCGGCGTCACAACCGACACCGACTACACCTTTACGCTCAACGTCTCGGACGGCACGCTTTACGCCGCCGACACGGTTACCGTAACCGTCCGCGCCGACCCTGACGAGGACTTTGTCACCATGTGGGGAGTCGCCATGAACGACAGGACCATAACGATTCCAGTGGACGGAGCCACCGGCACGTACAGCATATACTGGGGCGACGGCACCAACAGCAGCAGCGTGACGGGAGATCAATCCCACACGTACGCCTCTGCAGGAAACTACACGGTCCGGATCTCCGGTGACTTTACGAGGATATTCCTAGGCGGCGACAGTGCAAACGCCCAAAAGCTGCAGCGCATCGATCAGTGGGGCTACGCGCGGTGGTCGTCCATGGCGTCCGCGTTCAGGGACTCGAGCAGCATGACGTACAATGCGTCCGACTCTCCGGACCTCTCAGGCGTCACCGACATGAGCTCCATGTTCTCGGGCGCCACGTCCTTCAACGGCGACATGTCCGGCTGGGACACCTCCGGCGTAACACGCATGGACAGCATGTTCGAAAATGCCGAGTCCTTCAACGGCAACATATCAGGCTGGGACACCTCCGGCGTCACCGACACGAGCTTCATGTTCCTCCACGCCGAGTCCTTCAACGGCGACATATCCGGCTGGAACGTCTCGAGCGTCACCGGCATGAGCTCCATGTTCTCGGGCGCCGAGTCCTTCAACGGCGACATATCCGGCTGGAACGTCTCGAGCGTCACCGGCATGAACGCCATGTTCCTCGCCGCCACGTCCTTCAACGGCGACATATCCGGCTGGAACGTCTCGAGCGTCACCGGCATGAACGCCATGTTCCTCGCCGCCACGTCCTTCAACGGCGACATATCCGGCTGGAACGTCTCGAGCGTCACCGACACGAGCTACATGTTCTCGGGCGCCACGTCCTTCAACGGCGACATATCCGGCTGGAACGTCTCGAGCGTCACCGACACGAGCTACATGTTCTCGGGCGCCACGTCCTTCAACGGCGACATGTCCGGCTGGGACACCTCCGGCGTCACCGACACGACAAGTATGTTCTCGGGCGCCACGTCCTTCAACGGCGACATATCCGGCTGGAACGTCTCGAGCGTCACCGGCATGAGCTCCATGTTCTCGGGCGCCACGTCCTTCAACGGCGACATATCCGGCTGGAACGTCTCGAGCGTCACCGGCATGAGCTCCATGTTCTCGGGCGCCACGTCCTTCAACGGCGACATATCCGGCTGGAACGTCTCGAGCGTCACCGGCATGAGCTCCATGTTCTCGGGCGCCACGTCCTTCAACGGCGACATATCCGGCTGGGACACCTCCGGCGTCACCGACACGAGATTCATGTTCTCGGGCGCCACGTCCTTCAACGGCGACATATCCGGCTGGGACACCTCCGGCGTCACCGACACGAGCTTCATGTTCCTCCACGCCGCGTCCTTCAACGCCAACATATCCGGCTGGAACGTCTCGAGTGCGGTCTCCATGAACCAGATGTTCGACGGCGCCGACGCCTTTGATCAGAACCTGGGGCCTTGGTATATCCTACTCAACAACACGAGCGTAAATGAGGACAATACCTACGTGGCGCAGATCAGGGCACAGAACAGCTTTCTGCGCAATCAAAGCCCCGACTACTCGCTTCCAGACGGTTACCGTGACAACTCACACTTTGCCATATCCGGCAACATCCTGTCCATAAAGCCCGACGCCCCCGCAAAACCCACGTACTACATAAGCATAGGGGCCGCCTCCACCGCCGGCCTGTTCGGTACCAACAACACGCGGCAGTTCGAGCTGGTATCCCTGCGCGATAACTTCCCGCCCGTCGCCGACGCCGGAACCGGTCAGACCGTGGACGAGCGGACCCTCGTCACCCTCGACGGCTCCGCGTCGTCCGACCCTGACAACAACACCATAACGTACAGCTGGACCGCCCCTGCGGGCATCACCCTGAGCGACGCCGCCGCCCAGTCCCCCACGTTCACGGCCCCCGAAGTTACGTCGGACACCGACTACACCCTGACGCTGGAAGTCTCCGACGGCACCCTGTCCGACACGGACACCGTTACCATAACCGTCCGGCACGTCAACCGCGCCCCCGTCGCGGACGCCGGCGCAGACAAGGCCGCGTCCGAGCGGACCACCGTCACCCTAGACGGCTCTGCATCCTCGGATCCGGACAACGACGCCCTGACGTACGCCTGGACGGCGCCCGCGGGCATCACCCTGAGCAACGCCGCCGCCCAGTCCCCCACGTTCACGGCCCCCGACGTGACATCGGACACCGGCTACACCTTCACCCTCAACGTCACCGACGGCTCCCTATTTGACACGGACACCGTAACCGTAACCGTACGGGAGGTCAACCGCGCCCCCACCGCGGACGCCGGCGCCAACCAAACCGCGGACGAGCGTACCCTCGTCACCCTCGACGGCTCTGCATCCTCGGATCCTGACAACGACACCATAACGTACAGCTGGACCTCGGTGCCTAGCCTGACGTTTGACAACGCCGCGGCCCAGTCCCCCACGTTCACGGCCCCCGAAGTTACGTCTGACACCGACTACACCCTGACGCTGGAAGTCTCCGACGGCACCCTGTCCGACACGGACACCGTAACCGTAACGGTGCGGCACGTCAACCGCGCCCCCGTGGCCGACGCCGGCGCCAACCAGTCGGCAAGCGAGCGGACCACCGTCACCCTAGACGGCTCCGCGTCGTCTGACCCGGACGGCGACACCATAACGTACAGCTGGATGGCGCCCGCGGGCATCACCCTGAGCGACGCCGCCGCCCAGTCCCCCACGTTCACGGCCCCCGACGTGACATCGGACACCGGCTACACCTTCACCCTCAACGTCACCGACGGCACCCTGTCCGACACGGACACCGTAACCGTAACCGTACGGGAGGTCAACCGCGCCCCCACCGCGGACGCCGGCGCCAACCAAACCGCGGACGAGCGTACCCTCGTCACCCTCGACGGCTCTGCATCCTCGGACCCGGACAACGACGCGCTGACGTACAGCTGGACGGCGCCCGCGGGCATCACCCTGAGCAACGCCGCCGCCCAGTCCCCCACGTTCACGGCCCCCGACGTGACATCGGACACCGGCTACACCTTCACCCTCAACGTCACCGACGGCACCCTGTCCGACACGGACACCGTAACCGTAACGGTGCGGCACGTCAACCGCGCCCCCGTGGCCGACGCCGGCGCCAACCAGTCGGCAAGCGAGCGGACCACCGTCACCCTAGACGGCTCCGCGTCGTCTGACCCGGACGGCGACACCATAACGTACAGCTGGATGGCGCCCGCGGGCATCACCCTGAGCGACGCCGCCGCCCAGTCCCCCACGTTCACGGCCCCCGACGTGACATCGGACACCGGCTACACCTTCACCCTCAACGTCACCGACGGCACCCTGTCCGACACGGACACCGTAACCGTAACCGTACGGGAGGTCAACCGCGCCCCCACCGCGGACGCCGGCGCCAACCAAACCGCGGACGAGCGTACCCTCGTCACCCTCGACGGCTCTGCATCCTCGGATCCTGACAACGACACCATAACGTACAGCTGGACCTCGGTGCCTAGCCTGACGTTTGACAACGCCGCGGCCCAGTCCCCCACGTTCACGGCCCCCGAAGTTACGTCTGACACCGACTATACCCTGACGCTGGAAGTCTCCGACGGCACCCTGTCCGACACGGACACCGTAACCGTAACGGTGCGGCACGTCAACCGCGCCCCCGTGGCCGACGCCGGCGCCAACCAGTCGGCAAGCGAGCGGACCACCGTCACCCTAGACGGCTCCGCGTCGTCTGACCCGGACGGCGACACCATAACGTACAGCTGGACGGCGCCCGCGGGCATCACCCTGAGCGACGCCGCCGCCCAGTCCCCCACGTTCACGGCCCCCGACGTGACATCGGACACCGGCTACACCTTCACCCTCAACGTCACCGACGGCTCCCTATTTGACACGGACACCGTAACCGTAACCGTACGGGAGGTCAACCGCGCCCCCACCGCGGACGCCGGCGCCAACCAAACCGCGGACGAGCGTACCCTCGTCACCCTCGACGGCTCCGCGTCGTCTGACCCGGACGGCGACACCATAACGTACAGCTGGACGGCGCCCGCGGGCATCACCCTGAGCGACGCCGCCGCCCAGTCCCCCACGTTCACGGCCCCCGACGTGACATCGGACACCGGCTACACCTTCACCCTCAACGTCACCGACGGCTCCCTATTTGACACGGACACCGTAACCGTAACCGTACGGGAGGTCAACCGCGCCCCCACCGCGGACGCCGGCGCCAACCAAACCGCGGACGAGCGTACCCTCGTCACCCTCGACGGCTCCGCGTCGTCTGACCCGGACGGCGACACCATAACGTACAGCTGGACGGCGCCCGCGGGCATCACCCTGAGCGACGCCGCCGCCCAGTCCCCCACGTTCACGGCCCCCGACGTGACATCGGACACCGGCTACACCTTCACCCTCAACGTCACCGACGGCTCCCTATTTGACACGGACACCGTAACCGTAACCGTACGGGAGGTCAACCGCGCCCCCACCGCGGACGCCGGCGCCAACCAAACCGCGGACGAGCGTACCCTCGTCACCCTCGACGGCTCCGCGTCGTCTGACCCGGACGGCGACACCATAACGTACAGCTGGACGGCGCCCGCGGGCATAACACTCAGCGATACCGCCGCCCAGTCCCCCACGTTCACGGCCCCCGACGTGACATCGGACACCAGCTACACCTTCACCCTCAACGTCTCCGACGGCACCCTGTCCGACACGGACACCGTCACCATAACGGTGCGCGAGGTCAACCGCGCCCCCGTCGCGGACGCCGGTGCGGACCAGTCGGCCGACGAGCGGACCACCGTCACACTCACCGGCTCCGGCTCCTCGGATCCGGACGGCGACACCATAACGTACAGCTGGACCTCGGTGCCGGGCCTGACGTTTGACAACGTCGCCGCCCAGTCCCCCACGTTCACGGCCCCCGAGGTCACGTCCGACACGGACTACGTCGTCACCCTCAACGTCACCGACGGCACCCTGTCCAACACGGATACCGTAACCGTAACCGTCCGGAACGTCAACCGCGCCCCCGTCGCGGACGCCGGCGCAGACAAGGCCGCGTCAGAGCGGACCCTCGTCACCCTCGACGGCTCCTCATCCAGTGACCCGGACGGCGACACCATAACGTACAGCTGGACCGCGCCTGCGGGCATAACACTCACCGGCGCCACCACCGCGTCACCCACGTTCACGGCCCCCGATGTTTCGTCGGACACGGACTACGTCGTCACCCTCAACGTCACCGACGGCACCCTGTCCGACACGGACACCGTCACCATAACCGTAAGGGAGACCAACCGCGCCCCCGTCGCGGACGCCGGCGCGAACCGGACCGCATCTGAACGGGCGACCATCACCCTCGACGGCTCCGGCTCCTCGGATCCGGACGGCGACACCATAACGTACAGCTGGACCTCGGTGCCGGGCCTGACGTTCACCGACGCCGCCGCCCAGTCCCCCACGTTCACGGCCCCCGAGGTCACGTCCGACACGGACTACGTCGTCACCCTCAACGTCACCGACGGCACCCTGTCCGACACGGACACCGTAACCGTAACCGTCCGGAACGTCAACCGCGCCCCCGTCGCGGACGCCGGCGCAGACAAGGCCGCGTCAGAGCGGACCCTCGTCACCCTAGACGGTTCTGCATCCTCGGATCCGGACGGCGACACCATAACGTACAGCTGGACCGCGCCTGCGGGCATAACACTCAGCGATACCGCCGCCCAGTCCCCCACGTTCACGGCCCCCGATGTTTCGTCGGACACGGACTACGTCGTCACCCTCAACGTCACCGACGGCACCCTATTTGACACGGACACCGTAACCGTAACCGTGCGCGAGGCCAACCGCGCCCCCGTCGCGGACGCCGGCGCAGATCAAGAGGCAAACGCGGGAACCCCCGTAATACTGAACGGATCCGCGTCCTCTGACCCCGACGGCGATACCCTGACGTACAAATGGACCGCGCCTGCGGGCATAACGTTGAACAAGGACACCGCCCAATCACCGTTCTTCACGGCCCCTGACGTCGCAGACGGTACTGCCTACACCATCACCCTAAACGTCTCTGACGGCTCCCTTTCAGACACCGACACAGTCACGATAACGATCAAGTCGCTCGGTCGGGGTACGCCACCGCCACCGCCACCGCCACCGCCACCGCCACCGCCACCGCCACCGCCACCGCCACCGCCACCGCCACCGCCGCCCAACTCCCCGCCTGCCGCAGACGCGGGACCTGACCGGGTGGTGGACGGGGGCGCTACAGTCACACTGGACGGCTCCGCGTCCTCTGACCCGGACGGCGATCCGCTGGCGTACGCCTGGACTGCCCCGCACGGCATAGCCCTGGACAACCCCGACACCCCGGCCCCCTCCTTTACGGCGCCCGCCGTCGCATCCCATACCGACTATACGTTCACGCTCGCGGTCTCCGACGGCAGCGATACGTCCACTGACACGGTTACCATAACCGTCCGGGACGCGCCGCCGCCGCCGCCGCCCTCCGCCCCGACCAACCTCACGGCCTCCTCCACGGCAGACTCTGTGACGTTGGCCTGGGACGATCCCGGGGACGAGTCCATAACCGGGTACGCAGTCGTGTTCCGGATACCCGCCGTCCAGTCCGACCTGGTGCCGGTTGGCAGTACGGGCGGCCCCGGCACCTCGCACACCGTGCACGGATTAGAACCTGACACCGCCTACGAGTTCGGCGTGGCCGCCGTCAACCCCGGCGGGGCGTCGCCCGTCTCCAACCTCGTGACAATCTCCACCAAGGGCGCACAGCCGCCCGGCCCCGAAGACGTGCCGCCGACCGCGCCGCCGCAGCCGGGCGCCCCGCGTGTATGCAGGTGATCCGCCCCCGGCCGTACGGCATCGCCGTACTCGATACCGCCGGCGTTGCCGCCCCCCGTGCCGCCTGCAACGCCCAGAACGGCCGGCGTTGCCGCCCTGGAGGATCGAGTCAATACACTGGAAGCAGGGGCTGCGGAACTGGAGGCCGCAATCAAGAGACTGTCCGGTGGACGGGCGGCCCGGCTCCCGTCCGAGCCGTTTGACGACAAGGACGCAAAGGCCGTGATATGCAAAGCCCTGGTGGGGAAGTTTGTCGGGGGGCAACGAAGAACCATCCGTGCCGGAAGGAAACTGAGTCCCCAATCCCCTTATTTTTTGTGCCTATCTCCCGGATTTGCACCAGTGTCCAAAATGGCGGGGCATGCGGATTCGAGGATCGCGGGTCTGTCCAATATCTGGAGGGAGGCGCGTTCAGCTACAATACGACTTGGTTCGGCAGTGCCTGTCCTGCCTCGTTCTGAAGGCTGCCGATGGTCCTGACGGGCCAGTACGCGTCCCGGCCAATACGCCATCCCGTTAATGACGGCTCCGGTGCGCGTGCCGCCTTTTATCAGATTCGGAATCCACATGTCGTGAGATCGCGGCAGGCAGCGTACTTTTTGATGGCGATATGCGCCGCCGCCGCGGTCTCCCTTCTTACCCTTGTGGATACGGCTGCCGGCGGCGGGCACGCCGCCCCGTTTGGCGCGGCCCCGGCAGAGGCCGCGCTCTACCTGCACATACCGGACAAGATGATCGCGGGCCAGACGTACCAGGGGGTCGCCGTAACCGACAGGCCCGCGCCCTTTGGCGCAATGTCTGACCGGACCATACACCTGGCAACCGGATCCGCGTCCGTCAGCATACCCGATACTACGACCATACCGCCCGGCATGAACCACGGCATATTTGAGATACGGGCGGTCCGGAGCGGCCCCGCAGAGGTGCACGCCGCCCACGCGGGCGACGTCGGGCTGGCAGGCGGCACCGTGTTCTCGCCGTATGCGGGCCCCCGGGGCCTGGACCTGGTCATGCCGGGCAACCTGACGTCCGCGTCCGATGTCACCGCGGTCGTGGTGATGCTTGACGGGAACGGGTACCCCGTGCAGGCGGTGCGGGACACGGACGTCCGGGTGGCGGCGTCGGGCATGATAGGAGTACCACGGACCGTTCACATAGCGGAGGGGCAGACCCACGCGGCGTTCGCGCTGCAGGTCAACGGGTCCGGTTCCGTCACGGCGGCGGCCGCGGGGCTGGAGGCCGACGTGGAGCGCATCGCGTATGAACGGGACGCGGTCAGGGTCCACGTGGCTGCCGTCCCCGACGTGGTCCTGCAGGGGGGCGTCATACACTATGTGATATGGATGGAAAGGGGCGGGGATGGCGATGATGGCGTGGTGGTGGGAGGCAGCCCCTTCCACCCGCCGCGCACCATACGCGGCGAGCTCCAGACCACGGACGTGGACGTGGTTCGGCTGACAGAGAGCGTCCCCGCAAACAGGGACGCAAACTCCGACACGATCGTGGTGCGCAACGGCGTGGCCCGGGGCGTGGCCTATGCGGGCCTGGAACCCGGGCATGCCGTCCTGACTGCAACGATACCGGGGTACGGCGTCGCGTCCGCCCAGGTATGCGTCGGCGCGGTCGTGTTCGGCGGTGCAAATGGCGGCGCCGACCGTGACGGCGCAGATGACGGCGGTGGCGTCCTGCAGATGCCAGAAAACGGCACGGCGGCGCGCGACACAGGCGCCGCGGGAGCCGGCAATGCGGCGGCGGCGGCAGCGCCGGCCGGGTGCGGCGACAGTACCGTCGAGACGTTCCGGGAGTACGCGCAGCGCATCATAGGCGAGCACGCCCGCTCTGCCATACAGGGAGGGCACCAGGGCATCCCAAAGATCCCGCGGGAGCTGCCGGACCAGCCCCCCGCAAACCACGTGCGGTTCTGGATATATCCAGACGTGACCAGCCACGCCGCGCGCGGGACGGTCGGCTTTTACCACCTGGAGACGGAGACGGTACACACGGTCACATACGACGAGAACGGCACGAAAATAGACACGGAGTCCGAGTACACGCGCCTGATTCCTGCAAGGACCGACTACCACCGCGTGACGGTGGCCGCGCCGCACGGGGACATACTCGTGCAGCCCGTCCATGTGGCCCACCCGACCAGGTACACAAACGCGTACGACTTTCCGATATTTGCGGGCCGGGAGGGCGCGTACGACGTCAGCGTGACCTCGGGGGGCCGCACGGACACCGGCACGCTCCGCGTGGTAGCCCCGTACGGGGCCGACTACCGCCTGCAGCTCGTCCCGGTCCCCGCCATATCTGGCGGCGTGCAGCCGCTGTATATGGCGAGCATTACGGACGGCAAGGGCCGGATAATAGACGTGTATGACGAGTTCGGGCGGGACAGGACCATATCCGCGGCCTTTGGTGACGGCCGCGTCGAGAACGTGTCGGTCGGCACGCTGTCATCGTCGTCATCGAACACGGCCGTCATATACGGCGCAGTCGCGGGGGAGACGGGCGTGGTCGCCACGCTGGAGGGCAGCCCCGGGGCGGCGGGCCCCGCGCGCGGCACCATAACGCCTGGCGGCGTCCCGGTCTCCATAGAGATGGCCGTGCCATCCGTGGTGCACTCGGGCGAGGACTTTCCGGTCGCGATCCACACGGTGGACCCGTTCGGGGTGCCGGTGGAGAAGGTGGGCGCGGCGGCGCCGTCGTCGGCAGAAGAGGGAGCCGGCGTAACACCTTCTGTCGCGGCCACGGGATTCCTGTACAGCAACGGGACGGCGGCCGCCGTATCGGGAGCCGGCTCCCACATGGTCGGGATCCTGCATTATCTGGGGGGCGGCATCCAGAAAGAGATAGTCTCGTTTCTCAATCTCATGAACCTCACGGCCGACGCCCCGCCGCGGGTCGCCGCGGGCGAGCCGTTTGAGATTAGGGTGGTGTCACCGATTACCATTACGACGGCAGCCGGCGCCCCGCCACCTGCGGATGGGCACGGCAATGACGGCGGCGATGGCGCGGCAGGCGCCGCCCGCGCCCCGCCCATATCATACGAGGTGGCGGACTCGCCCTGGCCCGCGGAGCAGACCGCGCCCGGCGTGTTCCGGGTCACCCCCACCACCCAGGGCGATGCCGTCATCGTGGTGCGGGGCCACCTGGACGGGTTCGAGCCCGGCTCCGTGTCCGTACCCGTGCATTCGGAGATGGCGGTCCTGCTAAATGTGGATGCCGTATCAGACGACGGCGGCAGCGGGCTCGAGGTGGAGTTCTCGCTGGGCAACGGCACTACACTGGCCACGCCGTTTGAGACCGTGCTGAGCCACCCGGTGCACCTGCAGCTCGAGTTTCCAGATACGATTGACTCGGGGTACGGCCTGCTCGACGTGGTGTACGGCGGGGGCGGGGGGTACCTTACAGACGGCGACGGCGACGGCATATACGATGCGATACGCGTGGGGCCTGGTGACGACACCGTAACGGTCACCGCCATATATGAGAACAGCGTGCAGGTGTTCGTGACGGGCGGTTCGGGCGGCGGCATATACCCGTACGGGGCCGACGTCCAGGTGAGGGCGGAGCCGGGCCACGTCATACCGTATCTCATACCGGAGCGCCTGGCATACTGGGAGGGGGCTCCCGGCAAGCCGTCCTCGTTTGTCATGCAGGCCCACCGCGATATAGAAATGGCGGCCGTGTACGAGCCGGACTATGCGCGCGTGGTGTACATCATACTGGCGGCCGCGGCGGCGGCCGCGGGGTACGTTGTATGCAGGAGGGCGGGCTCGCGCATATCCTACGTGATATACGGCGCGCTTGACGGAGTGACAAAAGGGGGCGGGGGATCGCCCCGGACGCGGCCGTAACGGCGCGTGGCAGACGGAGGAGGGGAGCGCAAGAATGATTGCAAGCGGCGCCGTGCATGCCATGCTGAGGCTTGGCATCGTCAGGCGGGCGCACCGATACCTCGCGGGGCGCTACTCGCGGGACATTCCTGTAGCCGGCATCGCGGCCTCCCCGCGCCAGCGGGCCACGGAATCCGTTGGCGCCGCGCTTCTCAGTGTCATGCCGGCAGTCTGCGTCTCCGTAATCCTGTATGCCGTAACGGGAATGCCGCACGCGTTCGTGTTCCTGTCGGCCCCCGTGGCCCTGTTCTTCATGAAGGGTGCGGGGCTCCGCGATGCCGCGCGCAAGAGGGCGGCCGGCGCGGACTCGGAGCTCTTCTTTTTTGCCATATACTGCGACATAATGGAGAAGACCGGCCGCGGGCTGCACGGCGCCTTTGAGGCGCTCAAGGGCGGCGGCCCGATGTTCCCCGCCATGCACCGCGAGTCCCTGGTGATACGCCGCGAGATGCGGGTGTTCTCAAGGTCGTTTGCAGACGTGCTGCACGACCTCGGTACAACGCACCCGTCTGTGGCATTCCGGGACTTTGTGCGCGGCTATGCCGTGTCGCAGACCACGGGGGGAGTCGGCACCTCGGCATACCTGCACGAGAGGCTCCGGGAGTACCACACGGCCGCCAGACAGCGGATGGACGCGTACGCGTCGACGGCCGAGATGCTTGCCACGGTCGGGTCGTTCGGGCTGGCGATGTTCCCGATATTCGTCGTGGTCGGGGGGATAATGATGGACCAGTACACGCTCCTGTTTCTGTGCGCGTCCGGCATCCTGGCGGTGCCCGCCGTCACCGCTGTGCTGGTGGCAAGGGCGGCGGCAGCATCCCCCGTGCCGGCGGGCAGGATACCCGTCCGCAGGATGCCCGTGATGGCGGCGGGCGCCGGGGGCACAACCTGCTTCCTGCTTGGCATGTCATGGTGGGAGACGGCGGCAGTCCCGCTTGCCGTATGGTGCATCGCAAACCACTGCATGTCCCGCGGGCGCCTCGCGGGCATGTCGGCCCTGGAGAGGTCGGTGCCCGCGTTCGTGAGGGACATCAACCAGAAGATGCGCTCAAACCCGAGCCTTTTTGCGGCGTTCGTATCCACGGAGGGGATGGCCCCGTACACGGAGCAGTTCAACGCCGTCCTGCGGGATGTCAAGTCCCGCGTCCTACTGGGCGTCGAGATATCCCGGGCGCTCGGGGACGTGCGCACGGGCTCGTGGCTTGCCGACTGCGTCATGATGCTGATGGCGCAGGCCGCGCGTAGCGGCTCTGTCACGCCCGCCGTCCTGGACAGGCTGGCTCTGTTCGCGTCGCACCACGTCGAGACCAAAAGGGAGATGTCGGCCAAGACCGCGACGCCGCTGATGACCGGGTACATGGGATCCGTCATCGTGGTGATGATGATTATGATGATCCCGGTGATGAGCTTTGACCAGTTCGCAGCGCTCGACGTTCTGGCGGGCTCCGCCGCCCCGGACGCCGAAACGGTATCGGGCGCCTCATACCTGGGGTATGACCTGGGCGGGCTGCTTGCGGAGCTGAACCTGGTGCTTGTCGTGGTGGGGGCGTTCTGCTCGATGGTGCTGGTCTCGCAGATCAGGCATGCAACCATACTGCACAGCCTGCACACGGGGGTGCTGCTGGTGGCAATAATGTGCATGCTGTACTATGACAGGCTTGCGGGAGTCGCGCTGCCCGTCTGACTTTTTTTTTGGAGCCGCATGCGCTTTTCGGTGCGCGGTCGGCTGGCTTGCATGAGGGGGAACCGGGCGTTCATTGGACGCCGTCACGGCGCCGAACGCTGCATGACAAGACCTGCCGTCCTAGCGCGCGCCGAGGATACTGCGCGCGGCCAGGCCGGCATCCATGGTGCGGCGCACGCAAGAGTCGGCGTCACGCGGGGCACAGCTGTATCCCAAGCCTGCGCAGCATGTCAAACGTGTTCACGTACGGGATGCCAAATTCCCTGCAGACGTCAGGCAATTTTACGTGGTTGAGCGACCTTGGCGCGGGCTGCTCGTGCGTGACCAGTGTGGCGCCGGTAACGGATGCAAAGGCGGCAAGCCATCCGTCTGCCGCGCCGCCAAACTCCTCCAGTGCCTCAACACGGTATTGCCCCTGTCTGGCCCATTCGGCCATGTCGGCATACTTTTCTTCCGTCTGATCATCGTGCGTCGATGCAAACATGGATCTGTTCTTGCGGGACCACGCAGACAGCCCGTCTTCCCGGCGTGCTAGTTCGTCATAGACCCTGTCTATGCTGAGCACGGACCTCTCCTTGCTGCAGCCTGCCAGGCGCCCCCAGAACTCGGCGCACAGATCCGGCGCGTAATACATGTTGTTTGCGCTGATGAACACGTTCGCGTCCAGCACGAACGCGTCGTTGGCGGGACTCATCCGGACAGCATCCTCTCCGCGTATTCCTCAAACGTGGAACCGCGCATGTCAGTAAGGCTGTATGCGGCCGTGTATGACAGGCGATCCTCCATTACGGCCCGTACCACGGCCTTTCCAAACGTCGGACTTGTGCGATAACTCACGTTGTTCCAATAGTTTCCTCCCGCTGTCTTCTGCGCATCCAGCTGCCGACCTGTATACTCGGCATAAAATTCATCAAAGCCCGCCTGGCTCATCGACCCTGTGTCAAGCATGCGCCGGGCGGCCACTATGGTGCTGACCTTGAAGTGGGCCGCCACGCTCCTCGGATTGGCGTCTTTTTTGGACAAAAATTCATCCAGTGCATCCGTGGAGACCAGAAATTCGGCTGCGATCTTGTTGCAGAGCCGCTCCTTTGGATCGTCGTGTATGGGCATGGTGCGGTCCAGGGCAGACAGCCCCTCCGCTCCGATGAATACGTGGGCGAGCTCGTGCGCCGCAGTGAACATCTGCGCGGCTTTGTGGTCCGCGCCGTTGACAAACACGAGCGGCGCGTAGTCGTCTGTCAGCGCGAACCCCTGGAATTCATCCGGATCGAGCTTGTGGTGCGTGTTACCTCCGACGACGCCGGTGACAGTCCGCATCACGCCCGCGCCGTCCATGCTCCCGAGCAGGTGTGAAAAGGCGCGCTCCCACGTGCCGTGCCTTGCAGACCATTCGGGTTCTAGGCCCAGGGCATTTCGCATCCCGCCGGCGATCTCGCCTGCCGACGGGCTGCTTTTACTGTACTTTCCCACAAACCCGGGAGGCTCCACGTCATACTCGATCATGTAGCTGCGCATCCAGTCCCGCCTGCGCTGCATGCTGTATATCGTGGACAGGAGGCCGGGGCTGGGGCGGCGCTGCCGGGTACTGCCGCCGCGCGTACGAAAGTCTACGATTGGCAGGTCCTCGCGTACGGGCTTTTTCATGAACAGGTAACCAAACGGCGTGTGTGTGGAGGCGGAAAGCCTCTCTGCCTGCTTTCGCGATATCTGCCCAGTGCGTTCCCACTCCTCCACGTTCTTGGGCTTGGCGGGGATTTTTTTCGCCAGATCCTCCACTCCGATGCTGGCGCGCTCGCGGGCCCACCTCAACACTTCGGGCGCCAGCCTCATCTGCCTCCTGCCGGGCGGTACGGTGCCGGTATCGGTTTGGGCCATCACAGATATTGCCCCTGCCATACTATAAAAAATTAAAAGTCGCGCCCGGTGCTGCAGTTCCGCAGGCATGCCGGCCTCGCCGTGCATGGGTGGGCGGCGCGGCATGAGCCGGCGCCGCGTTGCGCGCACCGGCACCCGGTCGTTGCGCATCCTTCCCCTTTTATGCAAACCGGGCGGTACACGACATGGAGAACCAACCGCGCCAGGCCATCTCCGGGATGATCGTCACCATAATACTGATCGGTATAGTGGTGTCGATCGGGGGCATCCTGGCCACAACCACCACCGACATCGTAACGACCGGACTGGTCCTCGATGCGGTGGAGATAAAGCGGCTCAACATCCAGAACACCGGGAGCACCTCGTACATCACGGGCATGATCAAGAACTCCGGCAACACGGACATCAGCAACGCAGTGGTCATAGTCACGCTTGACATAGGCGACAGGAGCGTAGACGAGGACGACCTGTTCATAGCCGCGTTTGAGCCCGCAGGCATACACTCCGGGGTCACGGCTACCGTAAACGAGAAGATCTTCGTCGGGGACACGGAGGACCGCTCGGCAAACCAGACCGCGAGCGTGGAGAACGACAGGGACCACCGCCTCACCATCGGCCAAAAGTACCTGGTCGAGGTCAGGGCCGACATTGCCGGGGGAGGCACGTACTCCCAGACCAAGGTAATATCGCCGCAGTAGCCTGCGGCACCCCCTCTTTTTTTCTTATTTTTCCCGACGGCCGGACAGCCTGCGGCACAGCTCCGAATTGTCCCGATCTCGCCAATGCCCGGATCCGGCCGGTTCGGGTAGGGCCGGGTAGCCGTGCGGTGCCGGTGTGTGGTTAACGTACCGGGTACACGGAGTCGGGATTTTCTATAAGAAACTGTGACAAGGCACGCGCCATCATGCGCGTCGACTCATGCCATGCATTCTTGTCGTATCTTTCTGCAGGCGCGATGCCCACATGGGTCGGATCGTCAGGCGAGGGCATGTGTTCTACTCTGACATCCAATTTTTCGTATTCACGTATGTACTGTATGACGCGCCCCGTATTGAAGACTGCAAACCGGCCGTTGGGCCTTGTCTCAAACCTCTTTTTGTCAAGTATTTTTCTGATTTGCACAAGCCCCGCCTCTACTCCCAGGCCTTCCGGCAGGACGTTGACGGAGAGGTATTCCTCGGCAGGCTTGATCCAAAAGGCGTTTTCGTCCGGCATGCCATTCCTGACAGAGCCGGGACGACAGTACCGAGCTAAAAAGTCGAGGCGGCTGACATCGATCATGGCTCACATCGCACTGTTGACAAGCGGCATGATCTTTTTGAGCATGTCGTCCGGTGTAACTGTCCCCGACTCGCGCGACCTGAAGTGTCTGGTATCTGCGTCCCTGGACGCATAATCAAACCAGACATCCCCGGATGGCAGGAACTGGACTGCCACGTCGCTGTCCTTTGTAAATTCCCAGTGCCCGTGCACGTGCCCTTCGGGGTTCATTGTTATTCCTGTCTCTGGCAATTCCTCATGGTGCTTTACCAGAAAGGACACAAGCGACCTTGCAGAGTCTGGATCCATCGGGTCGTCATCATTGTCCACCGGAAGCTTGTGCAGGTAGTCTATGCGGTCCGCGACCTCTCCGAGTCCCGCGCGCCTTGCCATGTCGATGACCTCGGGCACCGTGCATGCGGTTATGGTAGCCATGATTAAATAACCTCCGCGCTGCAATTTATGAATATCTGTTTGTACAGTCAACGCAAATGTGACTCGAACAAGCCCTCCGGCAGGTCTGGCGGGGGCTTCGGCTCGAGGGTCGGATCGGTGAGAAGGTTGTGGAGGGCCCCTGCAAACTCCCCCCACTTGAGGTCGGGGGCGTTTGCGGTTCCCATCAGGAGGTACGCCCGGGACATCAGGGCCCTGGCGATTATCCACGCGTCGTAAAAGAGGCACGTGTACATGAAGCAGAACATCCGGGCCGCCGGGGCCCTGCACCGCGTCTTTGCATTGCCCTGTTCAAGCAGCCTGTATCCGGTCTCTATGTTCCACCGCCGCCCGTACCTGTCGGGGTCCGCGTCCGGCACGTTGGTGGCAAACGCGATGTACCTTTCCTCCGGCGGCTCCGGGTACGGCGCGTGTTTTTTCCTGCGCCTCCTCTCCGTTATTACGGCCCAGTACGTGGCCGTGCGCCCCCCGCCGCCCTCGCTTATCTCCAGCTCCGACACGCGGTGCCTGGCCCTTCTCGAGTACTGCCCCAGCGCGTCCACGACGGTGTCGGTGTTCCTGCACGGGATCAGGAACCGTATCCCGTTTTCGCTGAGGTACCTTATCACCCCCGTGTTGAAGAACTCGCGGTCCATCATGACGAGGCCGATCTCGACCCCCACGCGGCCGCATATGTGAATTAACTCAGGCACGAAGTCGGGGGTGGACTGGAGCTTGCGCACCGGAACCACCCCGAGCACGAGCTTTTCCCCGTTGACGACGCACTGAGCCGTGGCATATCCCTCGAACCTGTCGGTCCCGTTCCTTGGCTTTTTGCGCACCAGTTCGGGGCCGTCCCTCTTGTCGTATCTCTCCCTGTAGTGAAAGTCGATTGCAATGTCGACGGGCCCGCTGAACAGTCCCATCGCCTTCATGCGGTCCACGTACATCCCCGTGTCCCTTATGAACAGCTCGCGCAGGCTCACGCCGTCGACGGCCCTCATCCACTGCATCATTCGCTCGCCGCACGGCAGGGCGCGCGCACCGGGCTGCCCGACGTTGGTGCCGTTCCTGTCCATCGCGATGGAGGTCACGTTGCGATTCCTCATGCACGCCTCGTACATGACAAAGTCCATGTCCTCCTTGCCGTAGAGTGCGTTGTACCTGCTCGAGAATGGCAGCGCGCTTGACAGGTCCCCCAGCTGCAGGCTACGCAAAATAGATTGATATATCGCGTAACCCCGCGCAGATCGTCTTAGGCGGCTTTTCTTCAATTCGCAATCAGCCGCCTTAAGACGTCACATATAGATCTTTTTCATATGCGCGCATTATAGCCTTGCGCCCCCTCTCTTGGGGCACATTTGCGTTGACTGTTGTAGTCTGCGGGATTCGGCAATCCTGTCGAGGCTGGATGGTGCGGCGGCCGGTACCGGTATGTCCGTGCCCGCGGGGCGCTCGGCCGGGAACGCGCGCCCTTTTGGAAGCCCGCGCCCGGGCAAGGTTCACCGGCCAATCTGCCGGATCACCTCGTCTGACACGAGGCCGTGCCCGTGGAGGATCCTGGCCTCGGTGGGGGTGAGCAGGGAGTCGTTTCTGCCCCCTATGATGGCCTCCCTGGGGTCGCTGAGGTATCCAAGTATGGACGTGGGGTCCACCACGTCCAGCCCGAACCCCATCTTGAGCCTGTCGCGTGGCCTGTACCGCTTCACTACCATCTCGCAGTCTGTCATGGGTTCCAGCATGGTCGGGATCAGGAACCCCTGATCGTACACGGGATCCGCGAACGCGTCGCCGCTGACGTACGGGTACCCGTGGAAGAACCGCACGTGCTCGACGGGTATGCGGTACGCCCCCGTCTCCGGGTCCGTCCCGCCCCCGAGCACGGGGGCCTTTTCGAACCTGCCGCTCACCCAGTAGCGGTTGAACGTGTACGCGTACCTGTCCCCAAGCCAGGAGTCGTTCCAGCATACGTGGTCCTCCACGCCGTCCGGTATGCGCACGGAGCGGCTGCACGATATGCCGTGCGCGTAGAGCAGGAACCATTTCCACATCTCGGCTGCCTGCCTGTCGCCCCTCTTCTCCGCGGTGCGCAGCTGTTTTGCGGCCCATTTTTCGCGGTCTTCGCGTATCCTTTTCCTCTGCTGTTCTGTAAATATCACCCTGCTGACGCCGTCAAGCGAATAGTTCCTTGCATAGTCGTGCCTTTCGCTTATGGCGCGCACGATGTTTTTCGCGCCCCACGCCTTGAACTCAAAGTCAAACAGGCTGGAGCCCTCGGGCCACTGCAGCCTTATCTTTCTGAGCCCCCCTGCTCTTATGCTTGACATCTGGTTGTGGAACCTGTGAAATATGATCCCCCTCTTTTTGATCTCGATTATCAGGGCCCTGCTGGTGACGTGCAGCGTGCCGCCGCCAAACCTCGTGCTTACCTTGTGCTGGGACTCCATCACCTCGCCCCTCTGCAGTATTATTGGCATGCTTTGTGTACCGTATAGTACCTTATATGCTTTTATTATTCGAGCGTGCTGGACGGCGCCGCGCGTGCCGGCCGCACCCTGGGCTTTCCCGCGCGGTTTTTCTGTCCGTACTGCCTGGTTACGCCGCCGTTTCTCCTCGCTGTCTTCCGTCAGTCCCAATTCACCTCGCGCCGGCGCCGGATCTTTCGGGGGACGAACTGTCGGGGCCGGCTCCGGGGGCCGGACCGTCCGCGGCGCCGCTGCCTGCCCCCACCAGCGCGCCCGCGCTCCTGCCTCCCTTCACCAGCTCGTCGACTACCGGCATGCTCCCGACCGCGCCCCGGCCCGCGCCCATGGCAAGACCCCTGAGGGGGCCGCCGAGCCCGCCTGCCGCCGCCGCCCCGCCGGCCCCGCTCGCGGCGCCCACCGCGCCCCCCATGCCGATCTGCATTGCCATGGTGCTGCTGCTGATGACCGCGGTCTGCACCGCGCCCTGGATGGAGCCCGTCACGTTGCTCAGGAACGGCGCTAGGATCAGGGGCCAGAGGCCCGCGAGCGTGACTATTCCCAGCACGGAGACCCACTCCTCCAGCGACGGCATCGGCGCGTTTGAGACGTGGGTCCAGCCCACGTACAGCGTGACCGCCGAGAGGAACGGCGCAAACGAGGCGCCCACCATGTTGTCCACCATGTTCTTGGCGTGCTTTTTGAGGTACGGGACGTTGCGCAGCACAAGCCACATCGGCAGCGTGATCAACACTATACTGATGAACAGCACGCGCACCTTTGCAGTCACGAACACCACGAGCGACACCACAAGCGCCGGCATCAGCTTGAAGAACGGCATGAACACCTCGCCCATCAGGCTCTGCCCAAAGTCGTTGGGGCTGGCAAGGGCCGTGCTCCATGATACGGGGTCGAGGACGCCTGTAAAATCGAACATGCACGCGGCCGAGGCCCCCATCTTGCACCAGAGCGAGTCGATCACGTCGTGCGGGTCACCGCCGGGGTTCATCATATACCTGGAGAATTCCGTCATGTGTATGGCAAACGTATCCCACACCTCCGGCACCAGGAAGATTGCCACCAGCCCGAAGACCGACGCGCGGAACATGTCCAGGGACGTGCCGCGGCGCCACAACCCGAACCCCTTCTCCCAGAAATGCCCCGCGCCTGAAAATATGGCCATCGCGACCAGTATGGCGGCCGCGGGGTACCCGAACCACCAGTACATGGCCGCGATGCCGCTCTCCGTGTCGTGGTATCCCATCCTTGACAACTCCCCGTTTATGGCGTCGATCTCCTCGTCTGCCCGCACCAGCGCCTCGTAGTCGGCGTTCTGCATGTGCACGGCCGCGAGTTCGCGCAGCTCGTCGCGGCGCTCAAGGTGCGGCTGCGCGGCAGCCGCGACTTCCTCTGATACGACAGAGACGCGCCTGCCGTCCGCGTCGTACGCGTGCATGGTGGGGACCTCGGTTATGGCGTCTGCCAGGCTGCCTTGTATGACACCCGTAAACGCGGTCATCACCCCTACGTATACGACAAAGCCGAGCAGCATCATGCCTAGGATTGCGGGTCCCTGTAGCAGAAACGCGGGCCTGTCCTTCACGGTATCAGACGCGCGGCCGGGATAAAAGGCGCGCCAGGACAGTGCAGTGGCCATCGCTGACTGGCCACCCGTCCTGCCGCCGTACCAACTTCTTCTTGGAGGCACAGGGGGACGGTGACAAGCCGTGACACCCCGATACCCCCACCGCGGGATGACGGGACTGCGGGCATGGGATTGCGGCCACGCCCAGGTGTTCTATGCCCCGTGCCGTGTCAGCACATTAATTTTCGGGAGACGGTGCCCCCGCCGTGCAGATGAATCTGGCTTCCACTAACGTTGTTGTCTATGTCAGTTTGACATGCATAATTGCTGCCGGTATGTTTGCGGGCGTGTATGTGCACGAGGCAGGCCACTATGCGGCATGCCTGTCCCTTGGGTACGAGTCCGCCGGCATCACCGTCACGCCGTACGAGTCGTCCCACACGTGCAAGTATGGGGGCCAGGCGTCCGGCGCCGAGATGCTGTTCGTGCGGGCCGCAGGCGGCGGCTTGGCGGTAGTGGCGTTTGGCGTCCCATTCGCCGTCTTTGCGCCTGCACTTGTACGCGGGGCGACGCGGGCCGGCAACTACGCGCGTCTCTTCCTCCTTGCCGGACTCATACCGCAGGCCGTCAACCTTGTCATGGAGGCCGGTTTCGTTGCGTGGTATAACGACGTGACGCGGGCGGTGGGCATTGCAGCTGGCGTGGTACTGGTCCTTTGGCTTGAGTACAATCAGTTCCCAAGGTGTGGTACGGGCCGGAGATGGCGGAATCGAAAGTGACGGCACCGCGAACGACGATACTGAGGACGGGAAGGCAGATCCACACGGATGCAGAGTCCTGCCCTCCTGCGATCACACGGGGATGTGATCTCTGTTGTGTATGGCCGGCCGGTAATTATGCCTGTCCTTCGGCGTCAGGGGCCGGAGTGGTAAAAGCCGTTTATCGCGTCGTGTATCCGGGGCACCTCGGTGATGTTGTCGTCGCGTATGCGCTCCAGGATGCCCATGCGGCGCTCCATGTCATGCCTGATGTCGTCGACCCCCAGCATGACCTTCATGCGCGGCAGGACGGCGCTCCTTTTTATGATCTCATCTAGGCTGTCGGGCATGATGCGGTTCTGCTCGGGGTCGTACCAAAACAGGGTGTTCAGCGCCTTCTGGGAGTCGGGGTTGTTGTTGCTGGCTGCCGTGCCCGTGCCGGCCGCGCACGACGCGCCCGCAGTAGAGCCGTCGTCCTGCCCTGTGGAGACCTCCGTAATCGATATGAGCTTGCGCTGCCTCTTGTTGCCGTGCAGCACCCATGACATGTGAAGCACGTAGGTGAGCAGTGAGGTCTGCGACTTTGAGAGCGATATGGGAGGGGCCTCCAGCCTTGTCAGGGCGTGCTCCGCGCTGCTGGCGTGGAACGAGCACATGCACCCGGAACCGGAGGCCGCCGCCTGGAACAGGCCGTCGGCCTCCTGGCCGAGGATCTCGCCCACCACCACAAAGTCGGGGCGGAACCTCATGGACAGTCTGCACAGGTCAAAGACGCCAAAGCCAGCCGCGCCGCCGCTGCCGCTAGGCGTTGCTGCAGACGCGCCCTGCTCCCCGTGCAGCGACGAGTTCGTGGTGGTCTGGTGCCGGCTCACATACTGGTGTGGCACCTTCAGCTCCAGCACGTCCTCTATGGTAAAGTAGTGCCAGTTGGGGTTTGACATCGTAAATATGGCGTTTATCATGGTGGTCTTACCAGCTGATGGAGCCCCGATCACCAGGCCGAACCCCTTGAGGTCCATTACGCACCAGAGGTATGAGGCCGCCAGCACGGAGAGCAGGCCGCTCTGCAGCAGGTGGCATATCGTAACGGCCGATACGGACGGCTTTCTGATGGATGCGGTCGGGCTGTCCGGCGTGATCTTCCTGTTCCCGGTGAACGTGTAGCGTATGCCGCGCTCGTCGGAAAACGAGGTCATGGGGCGGGTCTCGCTGGGCGGCTCGCCATACTTTTGGGATATCCGCTGGATGAGCCGCTCCAGCGCCGATTCGGTCTGGAACGTGACGTTCGTGCTCAGCAAGGTGTGGTGGGGATACTCGCGGTGCACTACTGCCACGGGCCTGTTCCAGTGGAGGCACAGGATGTCCTCTATGTGCGGGTCCCTTATCAGGACGTCAAGCTCGGCGTATCCGGCTATATCGCGGACCAGGTAGTACTCGACTGCCTCTTTTTCGCGCCTCCACACCTCAAAGTCGTTTGTCGCCTTTGACTCCTCCTCTAGCGTGCGCTTTAGCAGCGGGATGACGTCGTCGCGGGATATGCTACGGTATGTGAAGGAGTGGTGTATGTTCTGCATGAGCCGCCTGTACGCCATTTCGGCGCGTACGGTGAGGGGCGGCTCCCTTATGATATAGCGGCCGTCTCGAGTAATGTGGACGCGGGCTTTTGCCCCTGTCTGCCCCACTACGTACTCTTGGACTACGTCCGGGTCAGGCGCCCGGTCATCGAATCTGCATATGGCATAATTGTCGTTGTTCTTCAACGCGGTGGGTGCCACAGTTCATTTTTAAGCGACTGCGCGCGCGGATTCTCTAGAAACTATGGTTGGTACGGATCTAACGTGCGTCTGAGCTATCCATAACTAGTCTAGACGGTGACTGGTATCTTGGTTCCCTGTATGACTAACTGCGGCCTCCTGAGGTTGTCAAGCGTGACAAGAATCGACTTTGGGATGTAGGGATAGCTGTATCGCACCGTACACTGTTGGATATTGGCGCTCTTCCAAACGCTGTTGGTTGGGGTTTTTCGACTTTCCTAGGTGTCAGGGTACGGTTTGGTTTGTGCGCGTGTGGATGCCAATGCCCGCTTGCGTTAGATCATAGGACATGTCTGAGCGTATGGATATATTTGTGAGTGGATGGCTAACTTCAAAGATGACTATTCCAGAGTCACAATTAGGACGATGGTCTCATCATGGATCCCAAACCAATTCTAAGTTAACTCATGAGTCCATACGCGATGCACTTGACTCTTATTCATGGCCCGAGCAAATGACTTATGATTTCTTCCTACAGGGTTCTTACAAAAACGACACCAATATCCGGGGCGACAGTGACGTAGATGTGGTCATAAAACTAAACCATGCTTTTTATCATGATTGCAGTTCGTTGTCTCTATCCGATCGCCACAAACTAGAAGGCTCGTTTCGAACTTCCGCGTATACGTGGACTGAATTCAGAACCGCTACTCTTGATGCACTACGTAGTGAATTCGGCGCATCTGTAGAAGAAGGAAACAAATCTATCAAAATTAAATCAGGCTCGTCTAGGCTGGCGGCAGACGTGGTCGTCTGCACAGAGTATCGCAAGTATAATTCTCTAGACTCTTTTGTGAAAGGCATCAAATTTTTTACCTTACGCGACAAGCGTTGTGTAATCAATTATCCCAATGAACATTATAAATGGGGCGCAGAAAAGAACTGGCGCACGGACGGCCTATACAAACAAACAGTCCGAATGTTTAAGAACGCCCGAAATCGTTTGGTGGATACCAAAAAGATCAGTCAGAATCTTGCTCCGTCTTACTTTTTGGAGTGTCTCATATACAATGCCCCGAATCGTGCCTTTCAAGGCCGTCTTCAAGACATTTACTATTCCATAGTAAAGTGGATGCGCATGTGCGATCTAAACGAGGCTGTTTGTCAGAACAACCAAGAGTACTTGTTTGGTTCAAGTGCCGAGCAATGGTCCATTGAGCATGCCGTGGAACTCTCTGATCATCTTGTAACATTGTGGAACGATTGGGGTTGACTAACCTACATGAATGTCTATAGTCCGAGCCGTAGTAAAACCGTAATCGTTTTCTTGTTGACAATAAGCGTCCTGTTGACAGGATATGTACATAATGCGCTAAGTGCTATCAATTTGGAGTTTCAGTGGCTAATCGATGCATTTTCAGCTGTTGGAATATATCGGGTGCTCTACTACGCATTCGATCATTTCATATGGAAGTGGCCGCTGCTACGAAATCGCGGTCTTGTTACGGTACCCAATCTAAATGGACGGTGGGAAGGCCAGCTTACCTCTTCATACGAGTCAGATGGCAATGTCCATTCTATATCTTTAGTTATAACACAGCAGTGGACTAAAATACTGGTTCGACTTGAGGCCGAAGAGTCTCATTCCAGAAGCGTTGCAGCTAGCTTTCTGACAGATGATCCCACATCACCAGAGCTGGTGTATGTTTATGAGAACGATCCAATGGCTATGGCGCCTAAATCAATGCAGATTCATAGCGGCACAGCAAGATTGAGACTTACAGGTTCTACTCTATGCGGGCAATATTATACTGGACGGGGACGTGGAACCATAGGTGACATCGTATTGGAACGATCTCAAGATAACACCTCAAGCCAGTAAAAATATACAAACAAGAAACCACCAACTTGGGTTTTGTGACAGGTAGGGATTGGAAATGCCTAGAGACATGCTCTTCACTGGAAAACGGGGCACATCGGAGTTAGGGTGGAGGCGCCTCTTCACAATGTGGCACTAGCATGCTCATTGCTGTTTTGTTCGCCTCCGTCTTGATTGCTATAATGCTTAATAATCACACGACGTTTTGCGATGCGATGGGTTCAAATTTAGATGTCCGGGCCGCCGGTGTTCTCTACGTACGCGGCAGGCGAGCTGTCCTCGGTTGAAAGATAGACGTGGTCAAGGAGGGCATGCAGGCGCTCTAAGATATTCGGCGACGACACACATTTCGTGCTGAAAATTAGGGTATTTTCACGCGAGAATCTCGTGCCGTTTCTGACCGGGTTGGGCGTCCTTGACCGCATCGACTACTTTGTCGTATGCAACAACATGACATCAATCCCAAACCTTGTCGTGCTCAAGCCGGAGCCCGCCAAGCAGATAACCCGTACCTACCAGAGGGACAAGTTTGAGCACTGGTGGCAACCCAAAGCATACAACGAGCACTACCTAGGCTTTGAGCACGTGTTCGGGGGTAGAACCTCGGAACCCTGCCGCCTACGTGTCTAGCCTATCGCCATGTCTCTTGTTCTCCAGAGACGATCATGTCCCTAGGCCTTTCCGGTTCTTTGTGGAAAAGTATATTTCCTGTTATCTCAGACTTTAAGTAATGCCTAACAAAATTCAATGGACTAATCCTTCTGTAAAAGAATTAGCTGGACAAGATGATCCCTTGGAGACAATAGTTGACAAAACACGGCAACTGGTTTTGGATGCAATGGATAATGGTTGGGATGGTCCTCCATACGATCCATTTCAACTTGCTGAACTAAGGAAAATTTCTGTCGTTCCAAACACCGATATTCCTGACGCAAGGATAATGCCAACTTCTGGGAATCCAGAAATTGAATTTAACCCAAATCGGTCATATGCAAGAATTAGATTTTCACTTGCTCATGAGATTGCACATACATTATTTCCCGATTATAAAAAATCGATCCATAATAGGTCGGGTCGTTTAAAACGATCTGATGATTGGCAAATAGAACTTCTTTGTAATGTTTCAGCTGCTGAGATTCTTATGCCATTTGGACCAGCATCAGAAATACAAAAAATTCCAATTAAAATGAGTAACATAATTGCAATTAAAGATAAATATCACGTTTCCACCGAAGCGGCACTGCTCCGTATGATAAAAATTACAGATCAGCCCGTAACCATGTTTTCAGCTGCAAAAACAACAGATACTGATAATGCGCCGTATAGAATTGAGTATGTGGTTCGCTCGCACACCTCGACCTTGCCAATTTATGCGGGCTCGAAAATTTCATCGGATAGCGTTTTGTCAGAGTGTACAGCTGTTGGGTGGACTTCTTCCAAACGTCGTGAAAAATTATTCAGCGAATTACCTTACTTAGAGATTGAGTGCATTGGCGTTTCTCCATATTCTGGCAGTATTTACCCCAGAGTGCTTGCAATCATAAAATCCAAAGCAAATACAGCTTCAGAACCACTTAAGATTGCCTACGTAGTTGGCGATGCTACAAAACCGCGCGGAAAAAACCATAAAATTATTGCGCATATTGCAAATGATAAAAGCAAAAGATGGGGCAGAGGGTTTGGCAAAGTCATTTCCACTGAATGGCCGGAACTCCGGACATCGTTTGTGAGGTGGGCTACTGAGCCAAATAATCTTAAATTAGGACAATCACATTCTTTCTGCATTTCGGAGGACCTGACTATTTTTAGCATGGTTGCACAACATGGGCTTGCAGCATCACCTCATCCAAAAATACGCTATAGGCATCTTGCAAAATGCTTAGAGTCATTGGCCGCTGAAGCTAAAGAAAAATCTGCTTCAGTTCATATGCCACGAATAGGAACTGGGTTTGCTGGTGGCGATTGGAAAATTATTAGTGAACTAATTGACGGCCATCTGGTTAAAAACAACGTTGCAGTTACAGTTTATGATTTAGTATGGAAAAAACAACCGAACGCTGATCAAAGCATATTACTAGATTACGCCCATGACAATCTGGTAACTAATTAGGAGATGTTCCTTTTGTCCAAGAAGATCATTGTCATTTCTGGTCCTGTTGCCTCGGGAAAATCCGAACTTGCAGAACGCCTCGAAAAAAGCTTTGATGCATTTGTAGTTAAAACCTGTGATGAATTAATTAATCTATACCCCGGTGCTCCTAACGATCAATTGTCTCTACAAAAAACAAGTGATCGATTAGATAGACAGACGAATGGTAAATGGGTAAGAAATCTACTTAGCAAAGCAATGAGGGAAAAAGAACAACCAATCTTTATTGTAGACTCGGTTCGAACCAAAAAACAAATCAGCGAAATAAGAAAATCGTTTGGCCCTATAGTCCATTTGCATCTTACAGCGCCTCGTGAAGAATTACAGAAAAGATATTGCAAGCGACCCAAAAAAAATAATCAAATGCCAACATATGACGCGGTATGCAGAACCAAAACTGAAAAAACCATCGAATCCCTATCTCGCGATGCTGATGTTGTAATAGACACACGCCGCTCTCGTAAAGACGATGTGTTGGTGCGAGCTGCTAGTAGAATATCTCTGCATGATAAAAATAAAACAGGATATGTGGATGTTATAATCGGTGGACAATTTGGCAGTGAGGGAAAAGGGCAAATTGCAGCATATCTGTCACAAGAGTATGACCTGTTGGTTAGGGTCGGTGGGCCGAATGCAGGCCACAAAGTCCCTGAAGTTCCAACAAGTTACACCCACAACCAACTTCCTTCAGGAACGCGTAGAGGTGATGCTAAAATTTTACTTGGGCCTGGAATGGTAATCAATGTAAAGAAACTACAAAAAGAAATATCTGAGTGTAATGTTGATCATGAACGACTGAGCATTGATCCTAATGCCATGATCATAAAGGAATCGGATATAAGAAATGAAAAAAGAACTATTGTAAAAACGATTGGTTCGACAGGCCAAGGGGTGGGATATGCAACTTCCCGTAAAATTTTACGCTGTAATAACGTAAAACTAGCCAAAGATATTCCAAAACTAAAACCCTATCTTAGACCAGCAATTGAAGTACTAGAAGCTGCAATTGCAAATAACAAAAGAATTCTACTTGAAGGCACGCAGGGAACCGGACTGAGCATTCATCATGGACTTTATCCACATGTTACATCTAGAGAAACTACCGTCTCAGGGTGTATGGCCGATGCAGGAATTCCGCCGCGCTTGATAAGACGCGTCATAATGGTCGCCCGAACATATCCTATACGTGTTCAAGACCCTCCAGAAGGTACTTCCGGCCTATTGCCTCTAGAAATAACACTAGAAGAAGTGGCTAGGCGTTCGGGCAAAAATTTAACGGAGCTAAGAAAAACCGAAAGAACATCTACAACCGGAAGACGTCGTAGAATTGGTGAATTTGATTGGACTTGTATCAAAAAGGCTGCGTTTCTAAATGGAGCTACGGACATTGCTTTGACATTTACTGATTATATTTCTGCAGAAAATGAGTCTGTTCAGAGAGTTGAACAGCTAACTTCTGAAACCGTTAAAATGATTGAGGAAATCGAGCAGGTTACAAAAGTCAAAGTTTCGTTGATTGTGACGGGTTTTAATGACAGAAGTATAATAGACAGGAGAACATGGTGAAAGCCGTTGGAGGTAGATGATCTAGTTAGTAATTATCCTTGTTTGTACCATATGGCCGAATTGGGAAGTTGGCCTAGTATCAAAAAATATGGGCTTCTGAGTACTACGGCCCTACTTGATATGTACGACATACGGGGGAAGCGAAGAAATGAAATTGAGTCATGTTTCCGGCCTGAGAGCGTACCTATTAGTAACGAAAAATATGAAGATGCGGTAATAAGAGATCAAAAGCCATTACCTGAAAGAAAACTGATTAATTTATTGGAGGACAACACTACCACCAGCCAATTTTACAGACTACTTAATAAACGGACATTCTTCTGGGTGAAGGAAAAACGGCTAGTTGCCTTACTCAAAGCTCGTGCATATAAGGACAAATCTCACGACGTGCTGACTGTTGATACCAAAAAATTGGTTCAAAAGTATGAGAACAAAATAACACTGTGCAAAATTAATTCGGGAGCAATCATATACAACAAGGGAAGACGAGGACCACAATCATTTAAACGAATTAAAGACTATCCATTCGATGAATACAAGAAAAAAAGCGGAGATGCAGTTGTGGAGTTGGCAGTTGACTATGGAATTCCGGATATTAAAAATTATGTTGTGCAGGTTGACGTTTGGAGCAATGGTGAAAAAATTTGCAACATATGGAAAAATAACAAACCTCCCAGACATTGACTTGATCGTGATCTCGTAGTGCTTAGTCAACAAGCTAGGTAGTCAAATGCCTTTACAACCGGAATCTCTTTCTCACGCGGCATTGTATTGGTGAATCCTTGCACTTCTCTGCGTTCTCATATGGGCGGCTCACGGCTGTTTTTCTGAGCTATTTGTATTTCGCCTCTGCCGGTTTCAGCTCTGGCGTGTACGGCGGGAAGCAGTATGCCTTGATCTTCCGTTCATGCGCTTGATGGACCTCCTTGGTGTTTTTGACTTGTAGTGCGAGGTGTTATCCGAGAACGTCACGAACCCGTCGCATTGGCCGTATGTCCTTGTCAGAAAGCCGTTGTAGTTTTCCGTGCTGAGCTTGTCGTAGAACCTTGTCGCTATAGTAGCCGTTAGCTATCTGTAAGTTCTCGAAGCGGTGTGTGGCCGCGTGGTTGGTGGCGGCCGAGCTTACATAGATGAGCGTCATGTCGTAAGGGTGGAGTTCACGTAGGGTATGTAAGATGGTGCAACGGAATACTTGACGTCTAGCTCCAACTTTTCACCATCGGAATTTCTTTGTCAGCCTTTTGTATGCCGCGTATGACAGCGCCAGCAATGTAGCGGCCAATCCCACGATCTGCCACCCAGGTTCACTCGCCTGTGAGGGATTAACGGTTCTCGACACGTTGACTATGCCGCGGGCCTCGCCACCCCACTCGTTGTATAGTACTATGTCCAAGGCGGTGTCGGGCTGGAACGACGCGGTGCACCCCGTGGGGCACGGTTGTTGTAGGCGCGTGCCGTTTATCTCGACATGCTTGATGATCCCAAAGTTTTCGGGTGGTTTTATGACGATGCGGCCCTGTTCCCTTGAGACGTCTGCTGGGTTGTCCTTTTGGGCGTTGATGCTGACAGTCTCGCTGCCGCCAAACGGATAGTACTTGTGGTGGATGACATGCCCGCCGGAGCCGTTTATCATAATGTGCAGGGACGTCGGGGCCACCACGCTTAGTCCCAGGTCGTACGGGGCGGTAAGACGGAGCGTCTCGGGGTGCTCTGCCAGCTTGTGGATATCAGTCAGCCTACCGCTGAACTGTAGTCCCGTGCCGTTCTGCATCGCAATGTCGCCAAAGTGGACGGACGTGCGCAGCACCGTGGTGTTGATCATGCCGCCGGACGCGCGCCACTCCTGCGCCATGGGATGAGTGTCGTTTACGACGATCTGGGATATGACAGGGTCACCCGTATCCCACGTTATCTTGTCTCGTATGTAGTCCGTCAAATATTCGGCTCCTAATTCCGCATATGGCGTCACCCGCAACGTTATGTCATCCGTAGTCTGTACGGCGCCGGTATGATCTATCGACTGTATCGTCACTTGCTTTGCAAACGGCATTTCTGGATAGCGCATCGTAGTCTCGTACAGCAGGGTGTCCTTGTCCGCAAAGTCGCGGCTGTAGACCTGCAGATGCGCCGTGACATTCTCGTGGACTGCCGCCTTTGCAGCAGTGGCGAGGGCCGGTTCCCCCACTGCAGTCTGGTTATGCGCGGAGAACACCCATCCGGATACGGGCCACTCAAACAGGACCGTACCGTGCCCGCTCTGCACGAACATGGCAGTCTGCGTGCCCCGTGCGTGCTCCAGCGCGGTGCGGTTGGGCGAGGCGTTGCGGCCCGTGTCGAGCATGTGTTCCTGCCCAAAGCGGTTGAAGGCGTACGGGTCGTGCCCCCCGCCCGCCCCGTCCCACCCGTTGATGAACGAGCGACGCATCGGATGCAGTACGTCGTCCTGCCAGCTCCCGCCGTACCTTATGGCGATCCCGTGCCGGTCGTCAAAGGCGTACTCGCGGGCGTCCGCAAGCACTGGATACGAGTACACCGTCTCGTAGAACGGCTCGTACGGCACGACCTCGGCCTCGGTGGAGTTTGTCGCGTCTGCGACCTGTTTGCCGAGGTTGTAAGCGGTCATGCTGTATGAGAATGTGTACGTGCCGAAACCGTGCGACGCGTTGGCGGTCCGGACCGTCAGCCCATCGCCGTTGCCGAACCGCATCTTTTCGGCCAGCCACGGCGGCGAGTCCACCCCGACCGTATGTTCGCACGGCGGAGCCGCCGTATGTGGGGCGGGCGCGGCGGCGCCGTTCCCGTCATCTGACGGCGGCGGCGGAGGACAGTCAAACTCGTCTATTACCGGGAGCGTGAATGGGAGCAGGCGGTGCGTCGCAAAGCTTACGTGAGCGCTGCGCTCGTCCTTCCACTTCCACGACGGTTCGTGGCGCACGTATATCGGGTCGTTATGGTAGTATGTGCCGTCGGCATTCTTGGCGTCATACCCCTCCATATGATGCAGCGGCGGCTTTGTCAGTATGATGCGCAGCTCGCCGTCCTGTAGAGGCGGCCCTACATCCCTTGCGACCTCCTTGATCCCCTTTACCGGTATGTCGTTTGCGCGGTGGTGTGGCGTCAGATAGGTGCCCGACACGGTCAGCTCGAGCTTTGCCCCGTCGGACGACGCGGTTGCGCATATGTCGCCTGCCGGCGCCCCGTATGTCTCAGATGCAATGCCGGGCGGCGGCGTCCGCACGTCAAACGGATACGTCCGGTTGGCCAGCAGGTGCCCCCACGACGACGCCGGGTACCCGGGCGGCGGTTCCGGCGGCGGTTCAACAGGTCTGCCGTCTGCACCGGCGACGTCGTACGGCGGCAGCCCCGTGTGCCACGCGTCCAGCAGTCGCGCGTACGAGTCGACTGCATCGGACATGCACACCTCCCTGTCAGGCCGTACCTCGGCCGTCCCGTACACGCAGCCTGCACGGGCGGGCAGGGCGGACCTGCCGCACATCTCCTGCACGCGCTCTCCAAACCACGTCGTGCTGTCGGGGTCGGCGGGCATCGCGGCCAGGTGCGCGTGCGACGCGTTGCCACTGCCTGTCATGATCCCCCACGCGTACGACGTGGCGTAGAATATGCCGCCGCCGTAGTGCCTCATGTACGCGGGCAGTCCCGCCTGCGGCTCCCCCGGACCCCCTGGCCGCGACTTGAACGGGCACTCTGGCAGCTCCGGGTGGCCGCTCCTCATCTTGCCCTTATCCTCCCACCACTCCCAGGCGGGCTCCCCGCGGTACGCCTTGGACTTGAGCGTCATTTCAAACTCCGTCAGCCTGTCTGTGCCGTCCTTTGTGAGGAACACCCTGTCATACACGGTCCACTGCTCCCACCGCGTACGCCAGGACTCGCCGGGCTTTGCAAACGACGCCTGGCACTCCACCTGCATCTTGCCGGCGTAAAAGTCCGTCTCGCTCAGGAACCCGACTGCCGGATCGAGGTCGGTGTGCGTTAATGGCGCGCTGCGAAACATGCGGCCCTCGCCGTCCACCCGTACGGTATGGTGGCCAAGCAGAAGCCTACCGCTCTCAAGGAGCGGCGCATGGACTATACAGTCGCCGGGTTCGTCGGACCTGTCCTCCCACCTGAATATGTAGTAGAACGCGTCCCCCGGGTAGTAGGTGCCGTCGGGGTTCTGCCGCGGCTCGCCCCGGTACGTGACGGGGTGTGACTCGCCGCGCACGTGCAGTATGCAGCTGGTCGGCGAGTGGTCCGCCCAGACCGCGGTGTCTGCCGCGGCGCACGATGCCGCGACTATTGCGGCCATTACGATGACGGCATGGCACGGCCCGCACGACGCGCGCCATACGTTACGCGCCGTTCTTCTGGCACGCGCCACGCCGGTGCGCCCCCTGCCCCGCTTCCCGACAAAGATGTGCATGGCCGTCCCGGCCCCGTTTCTGCTGCCACCGTTGCCGGCGCGCCTGCGCGGCCCGCGTATGCGCGCACGCGCCGTCCGCCCCCCCGCACCACTTGTCATCACCATCCCCGCCTGCAATCGCTTTTGAGCCATATGCGCCGCGTCGGCCGGCGCGCCCTACCGGCGCCTGGCATTGCGCCGCAGCTTTAGGCCGCAGCACGGGCACCCCGGCTCCTCCCTGACCATCCAGATGTTGCACTGCTGGCAGCGCACCTGGCCCGCTTCATACCTGCTCTGCCTGCCCGGCTTGCCTGCCTGGTGCCGGACGCACGTTCCGTGGCAGGCCATTATGCCGGGCGCGCCCCCCTGCTGTGCGTTGCTGTGTAAAAAAACGACGTCCCGCGGCAGCCGTTCCACATGGCCCCCCTCGCGGCTTTCCCCCCGCTGCCCAGACATCGATCTGTCCTCTCAGGAACCGCCGCCTCGGCCTGAGCCACCCCCAATCCATTCACGCAGTAACAATGGCAATTTTGTATTTATTCTTTATGATAAATATGTTGTAAGAAATGGTCGGCAGGGGTCGTCCGGCGCGGCGTGACACCGGATGTTTGCTCCGAACCGTGCCTAGTGGTGCGCCGGGCGTATTAGATCATAACACAAGGCATAATAACTACATATAACAATAATATCACATGGGAAAGGAAGACTGGAAGACAGTCAACGTCAAGAAGAGCCTCCTGGACGAGGTCGAGAGGGTGCAGCGAACCGACGAGGCAAAAAAGGCCGGGATAACCAACGCGGCGCAGTTCGTGGATCTGGCGCTGCGCGAAGCGCTCGAAAAGTTCGAGCGCAGGCGGTTTGAGCACATCAACATGTACGAGGACCACGTAAAGATACTGGACAACAAGCTTGAGCGCGCGGGCCGGATAGTGTCGGTGTACTTTCGCGAGGCAAAGGCGTGGTGTGAATATTGCGACGAGCACATGTGCGTCCACATACAGTACGCGTGGGAGATCCCCGACGTCAGGGAGGTCCTGGCCGCCCGCAAGATTGCACCGCCCCCCTCCGGGGCGGGCTGACGGGCCACCGCCGCGGGAAGGCAGGCAGGGCGCCGCATCGAGGATCCCGGCGGGCCGTGTGGAAACCCGTCCAAGGTAACTTTATTTGCGCTGCGCGGCGCGCGGACTCTGGGTCTTGTGGTTGGCTGAGGGCGGAGAATGCGACGTACGGCACAAGATGGGCGTCCAGGTGCGCCGCGGTGACTCCCGGGCCGTATGCAGGCGCCCGCCGCCGCTTTTGGCCCTTGCAGTGGCGGTGGGGATACTAGCTGTCTTCCCGGCCCAGTCCGCGCTCGGCCAGGCCGGCGATACCGAGCTGTACGTATACGTAGACGACCTGCCCGACTGGGCGTCGTACGCGTCAAACGTGATGTACGAGTCGACCAAATACTGGGAGGAGCGGGTTCCGGGACTGGAGTTTTACGAGGTCAATGATCCGTCACAGGCAAACTTCCAAGTATCGTGGGTAAAGGACTTCGGCGTGGAGCACGTCGGGTACGCGCTCGGCTCCCACTTCATAGAGGTCGGCCTGGGGGACAGCAACTACCTGGACCAATGGAACCCGTTCTCGGCCAACTACGTGTCGGAAATAATGACGCACGAGATCGGGCACGTGCTCGGGTACGGGCATGTCGACGACCCGAACGACATCATGTACCCCGTCGCCCTCAACAAGGAGTACGGGATTGTCGAGTACGAGGCCTCGTCTGCAAAGGGTTACGGGCATTACGTCCCGGTATTCTCCACAAAGCAGGTCACCTCCTTCAGCTTTCACGTCTCAACCGACGACCCGGCATACGGGTTTGACGTGTACTTTGTGCCCGGCCCGGAATCGTTTGACCAGTGGAGCGAGAACCGGCCGTTTGACTACTATGCAGACGACTCCTGCTTCGGGGAGGGCTACCTCCAGTACGGCTCCACCTGCGAGGGCGTGGCAGGCGACAGCGGGCTGCTGATCGTCACGCACGACGTGCAGAGCAGCCCACTGACTACGATAACCGTCCAGCTCCAAGAGGTGTCCGAGGCCAGGACGTACGAGGTGTCCCAGTCCTTTCCCGTGAGGCTGCAGGATGCGGACCCCTCCGGCATAGTCGACTCTTACAACCTGTTCGTCGACCCGCAGAATAGATACACGATACAGTACCCGTCGACGTGGATCGTGGACGACGAGGCTTACGGGGCGCACCAGGTAAGCTTTTACGATCATCAGGCCTGGACTGCCGCACTAAGCGTATTCCTGTTTGACGGCGACTATGCGGGGTACTCGGACGACGAGATCCTTGACGCGCTCATAGGGTATGAGCGGGACTACTGCAACGGGCTGACCTACCCCGTAGACGGCCAGATCTGTTATGGTTTTGAGGTGATTTCACACGACGTATACGCACAAGAGTCGGGGCGGCCCGTCTACGCCGTGGCGTATTCGTCCATCCGCCAATACGACGATCCCCTGTTTTCCGGCGAGTACCCCACAGTTACGGTGGTGACGGAGCTGCACGACGGCGACAGCATATGGAACGTCATCGCAGACTCGGACGTGTCCGCGTTTGAGCTGTATTCGGAGCTGCTGGCAGACTCGATCGCCTCGTTCCAGCTGACCAGTACCTCCGAGCCCCGGGCCGGCCAGACGGAGCGGGTTCCGGTCCCGCAGGAGCCCGTCCCCGGATCCGGGGCGCCCCCGCCCCCCCTGAAGATCGGCGACGTGGGCGCGGATCAGGACGTCTATGTGGTGGGCCCCGCGGCCATCACCACGTATGCAAAGATCTCGGGCACGGCGGGAGAGGTCAAGAAGGGCGACAAGATAGCGATCACGTACACGTATCCGGACGGCACGACGAACGGGAACTTGGTGTACCCGACCAAGGACGGATACTTTGAGGCGCTGCTTGCCCTGGACAGGGACTCCCCGCGCGGAACGTACGAGGCGCTTGCCTCGCTGAACAACCGGCTGATCGGGATTGTGACGTTCGAGGTGACGGACAGGCAGCCAGAACCCGCGCCGGCGCCGGCGCCGCCCGCCACCGTGAAGGACTCGGACGGGGATGGCGCGGACGCCGATACGAAGACTCCGGTTATCGCGGGCGCGGATGAGGACGGCGCGGATGAGGACGATGGCGCAAACGTACCGCCGCCGGCCGTGGACGACGCGCCCGCGACCGTTTCCGAGCCCGCGACCGGCCAGGCGTCCATGCCCGAGTGGGTAAAGATCAGCGCCGGGTGGTGGGCCGGGGGCGCGCTGGACGACGGCGCGTTCCTACAGTCCATACAGTATATGATCGACCAGGGAATCATACAGATCCCGGCAACCGAGGCCGGGGGCGCCGAGGGCGCGGGCAAGATACCGACGTGGGTGAGGGCCAGCGCCGGGTGGTGGGCCGAAGGCGCCATTGACGACGACACGTTCGTGCGGTCCATACAGTTCCTCGTACAGAGCGGGGTCATAGTTGTCGTCGAATCCGAATGATGGTGACGGGCGAGCTGTCCCAGGCCTGTGGATGTACTGTTCGAGCGGCTTGATCTCCTATTGACGTACAATCAGGGATATACTCCGCCGTGGAAAAGCCGGCCTCGTGGATTCAAGTCGACAAAGTCGACAAAGTCGACAACATTGTCGACTCTTGTGCCTGCCTGCCTGCCAAGTCTACAAAGTCTACAAAGTCTACAAAGTCGAAGACATTGACGATGCCTGTGCTGGAGCCCCCCTAGGGTCGGCGGAGCCGACTGAGCCTGTGCTGGAGCCCCCCTAGGGTCGGCGGAGCCGACTGAGCCTGTGCTGGAGCCCCCCTAGGGTCGGCGGAGCCGACTGAGCCTGTGCTGGAGCCCCCCTAGGGTCGGCGGAGCCGACTGGGTAGACAGGATGGGCAAATGCCGCCCTGGGCGGAGCCCAGGGCGGCCGCGGGACATGCCCGAGACGTCTCGTGATCTGGCTGGCTGACGGCGGTAGGACCACGGATGCCTCGGGAAGTCTGCGCCGGGAACGGGGTTGGAACGATCCGATCCAGAACGTACCCGTGCGCGAAGTGCGTGTCGCCATAGTGCGATCGGCGTACATTGGGAGGATCGACCGGTGATTTTTGGTGCTTCCGGGCGAGTTTGGGCAAGGAACTAGGGGTCTGCCAAAAAGGGACATCCGGACAGTTGGATGCCGCGAAATGACTGCGCGGTATACCGGTGGCGCGTCGCGTATGTGGAAGACGAGTTGGCGGGGCGCCGTTGACCTGCCCGATCCGGGTCGTCGGCGCGCGAGGGTGTTGAATGACAACCGCGCGTCTGGAAGAGTGTGGGCTGGAAGATGTTTGAGAAATTGACAGCTGAGCGCGGGGCGCCTGCTGGCCGAGGGGGACAACTGAGCGACCTCGGAGGGAACCGACGAGGGCGCGGGAAACCCCCCATCCCCACGACGCGCGACATTTAGCCGGCGGACCAGCCCCCCCGGCGCGCCCACGATGAATGCCAGCTTGGGGGGGTGAGCGCGTGGCGCTCCAAGATGACTCCCCATGTGGAATGTGTCGGGAGAAGAGCTGGCCGTCGTTCAGGTGTTGTGTTATGTGCGAAGGGGGTAGCAGATAAATGCCATCAGCCCGCGAGCGCGCTTCACATGCTTAGCGCGCGTGCCGCGAGCGCGCTTCACATGCTTAGCGCGCGTGCCGCGAGCGCGCTTCACATGCTTAGCGCGCGTGCCGCGAGCGCGCTTCACATGCTTAGCGCGCGTGCCGCGAGCGCGCTTCACATGCTTAGCGCGCGTGCCGCGAGCGCGCTTCACATGCTTAGCGCGCCACAGCGTGCCGCGAGCGCGCTTCACATGCTTAGCGCGCGTGCCGCGAGCGCGCTTCACATGCTTAGCGCGCGTTTCCCCTTAAGTGGATCCGGGGCATTGGGGTCATGGAAAAAGACGTAATGGAGCGCAGGGTGCACATGAGGAGGAGCTCCTTCATACTGACAATCCCGCAGTCCATAGTAAGAAAGGCGGGGATCTGCAACGGCCAGAGCGTCAGGTTCGAGGTCACGGACGGGAAGATCGTAATCAGCCCCACGGATGTCGTGGACAGCGGCGGCGCTGCGGACCCCGATGGCCTCGACCCGTACAAGAGGGCCATAACCGACATGATGGCAAAGGGCGCCAAGTCCGAGAGGCCCGCGGGCACAAGGGCCGCGTCCGGGAAGAGCAAGCTGGAGCGCCTCAGGCTCAAGTGACGGTAACTAGAACCCCGCGCTTCTCCTCGTCTGAGAGGCGGTCGTAGATCTGCCGCGCCTTCGGGCTCTTGGACCACACGTGGCACTGCCCGAACCCCATGTCCCGCCACTTTACCATGTTGTACCGGACGTGCTCGGGGTGGCTCTGCACCTCGACCACCGACTCGATCTCCACGCTTATGGGCGTGCCGTTGTTATAGTCGTACGCCACCAGGTCGGTCCTGTCGCGGCCCTTTGTCACCTTTTGAGACGCCACCGCCACGAACATCCCCAGCTCAAGATAGCTGTAAAACACGCGCCGCGTCAGGCCCTCGATCTCGGCGGCGGAGCCGACCTCGTCGAACCTGGGCTCAAAATACGCGGACCTGGCGTCCGGTGTCAGCTCGTACTTTGACATCCTGTTTCCGGGATCGGTCTTTCTGACGAGCCGGTCCGCCTGCATCTTTTTGAGTATGTCAAGCACCTCGGACCTGTTTGACACGGGCAGCTGCGCCACCATGTCCGTCTGCTGGAGCGGCCTTCCGAGCAGCATGACCATTATCCTCCACTCCATGTGCGCCGGGAACCGCACCGTTATGCTCTCAAGCCACTTGTTGCGGGCGGCGATCGTCTGCCTGACCATGGTATCCTCCACTGCGCCGCGGCCGTACTTTGCAAGCTGGGCGGCCAGGAACTCGTCGTACGCGGCGGCAGACACCTGCAGTTCGGGCGGCGCGCCCAGCCAGAACTGGACGGGCAGCGGCTGCTCCCTTCCGGGCGGCGCCTTTTCCCGTATGGACCAGTGAAAGTACTCCTGGCTTGCAAGCATCTGGGTAAGCTCCCGCTTGAACTGGGGGTCCCAGATCTGGGCCATCCTGGTGGCGTCCTTGCCGTTTACCTTGCCGACCAGCTGCGTCCCCGAGTTGCCGGTGATCAGCCCGAGCTGGGTGTCGGATATCTGCTCGGTGGTCTGGTGCGACAGTACCAGCCCCAGGCCCAGCGACCTTGCCTGCTCGAGCATCAGCTGGAGCACCTGCAAATCCTTGACTATCTGGAACTCGTCGAGCGCCAGCACCACCTGCGTCCTCTCCTCCCCCAGCATGCGGTTTGCGCGCTCCTGGATGGCAAACCACAGCTTTAGTATGAACGCCTGCATCGCCAGAGGCTGCACGTGGTGGGGCATGTTCAGGGGCGATATGCGCACCACGGTATACATGCCGGGTTTGATCAGCTCCCCAAAGTCCACGGTGCCCTTGCGGACCGAAAACATGCGCTTGAGCACCGGGTCGGTCGCGAACTGCTCGATGCGGTTGAGCAGCGGGACGAACGCGTCGCCCTTTAGCGCCGCTATGCTCAGGAGCGCCTGCTTCATCTCGGGATTCGGCTCCCCGAACGTGCTTGCTATCTGCGGCAGGGCGTCGTGCCCGCTCTCCTGCATCTTCAGTATCATGTCGTGTATGTCAAGGAACGTGGGGGAGTCGTGCTTCATGTACACGTAGAACAGCAGGGCGCGGAATATGCGCTCCATCTGGACGAACGTGGCCGACTGCTGGTACCACTCCTCTATGGTCTTCATGAAATAACCGACGTATCGGGACACCAGCTCCTCGCGCTCCTGCTCCTGGTACCTGGGCAGCTCAAGCGGGTTGATCGAAAATTTGGTCTTTTGCGGGTCCAGAAAGTGCACGAGGCCGCGACCTACCGTGTCGGGGCTGCACTGCCTGACGAACTTGTGGGAGTCGTCCCCCTTTGGGTCCACGTAGATGAACGCGTTCTGGAACGTGCCGTTGCGGTTCCACGCCTCCAGGTGCTTTGCAAGCAGGCGGATGAGCGAGGTCTTGCCGGAGCCGGACGCGCCCACTACATACAGGTGGTTTGCAAAGTCGGTGGGGGATATGACCGCCGCGCCTATATCCTTGGACCTTGCCATCCCGCCCCACCGGCGTTCCCTGCCCTTCCGTACTGTGGTCAAGATATACCAGCATCCCGCGCCGCGTCTTCCCGTGCAGGGCCGGGCTGACCGGGACCGTCCAGCGAGTCAAAAAAGCCGACGCCCGCGCCCGTCTTCTCGGACGGCTTTGAGGGCAGGCGCACGCTGCGCGTCGTGTCGATGTTGGGCGTCGACGGGTCGGGCAGGTGCACGAACAGCGGCACCTCCGCTGGGTTCAGGATCAGAAACGGCAGGGGTCTTCTGGCCTGGTACCCGCGGAGCCCCCACCACCCCTTGTCGAAATACTGGGATGTGGCGCGGCCAAAATACCTGTCGGGGTCCGGCAGGTGCCGCGACTCGAACATGCATATCCTGTGGTCGTACGAGCCGCGCGGCCCCAGCACCCCGACCCGTGACTTTTTCGTATCTGAGAAGAACCTGTCGTATCTATAGCGGAACTTTGCCAGGTGCTCGTACGATGAGTCGATGCCGTCAACCGACAGCGCCGAGACCTTGTCAAACGGCAGGTCGACGTCCCTGCCATTGCCGCCGTCACTGCCCCGTACCAGCCCCCTTACGCTCATTATCATATGCGCGCCCTGCATCTTTGCCGTAACGTGCTTTTTGAGGCCCTTGTAGTTGCTTGTAAGGTCGTACCCGAGTTCCGGATGTGTACGCGGCTTTCTTCCCGTGATCTCGTCCCCCCACGACGTGTAGCCACCCCAGTTTATCTCTGCAAACCGCCCGTCCAAGCGCGCCATGTGCGTGCGGAGAAACGGCGTGCAGTCAAACCGCACGAACACGAACTGTATCCACGCGCGGTCGGCCGACTGGACGGCGCTTGCCATCCCGGTGATGAGGCTGCGCGCCCCCGGCCCGTCAAATACGGTCGCGTAGTGGCCGTGGCGCGTGCCCACGTCAAACACGCGGTATTCGGCGGACCCGCGGTCAAACCATGGGGGGACCGTCTCGCTCATGCCGCCGAACGCCGCGTTGGGGTACATGACCTGGAACGCCCGCTCAAAGTCGTCCGCGTCCCTCTCGTCCGATACGATGACGAACCGGAGCCTCGACTCTGCCGCGTCCCACCACATCTCAAAGCTCCGTATCTGATCGCCTGCCAGGCCCCCGGCGACGCCTGCCGCCCCCTGCGGGTCCGACTCTATCGGTATTGTCACCGAGCGGGCGGCCAGCCTCTCGGGGCCGCTCATGAATTTCTTGACGTCTACCAGCTGCCCCCGGGGCATACTTTTGTTTGAGATGCGCCACCTCGACATGCAGTCAGGACGGCATTTTCCTTTTAAGCCCGCAGACGCGCAGCTTCATCCGCGTTCCCTGCCTGCATCCGGATCGGGACTTGGGGGAAGCAGGGGGAGGAGGGAGAATGCGCAGAATCGACTCGCTGTGGATATCTTTAAAAGTAATTAAAAATATTGCAATACATGTCAGAGACGAAACAGGCATCAGATGACGAACTGTGGCCAAACGAAGAGGATGCAATAGAACAGTATGAGTCCGGAAAGGTCAAGACAAAAATATTTGAAACCCCAGAAGCACTGATAGAATATCTTCACAGGCCCGAATGAATTTGTGGCGCGTAGAGCTATCCGACCTGTTTGACAGCAGCTATAGAAAACTTTCTTCCCCGATGCAAGGCAGGGTGGACGAGGCCATATCACACCTTGCAACATACGAAAATCCCGCAGATGCAGGCATCCCAAAAAAGGGCCGACTCAAGGGATACTTTGCGTATGAGATCGGGCGCTCGCACCGGCTGATCTACAAGGTCGTCAGTCGGCAAAAGATGATCCTGCTGTTGGTGGTGGGAGATCACAAGTACGTCTACGGCAGGGACTGACCCCGTTCTATGATGATATTCCTGGAACCATACTCTTCCAAGACGGCGGAGGATGCGACGCGCCACCGGGCATTCCACTGCCTGTGAAGAACTGCATCTACATCCTTGCGGCTGGCTGCTTGGCGACCCGCATAAGCGGCACACGCCCTGCAGGCGGCGTACTATTCCACCAGCTTGTAGAGCCCGTTTGCGTTACTCATCACGGGGTCGTCTGGGACCACCACCTTGAACTCCTTTAGCCGGGCGGCCAGCCTCTCCTGCATGCCGGGGATCAGCAGGCCGCCCCCCGAAAGCGCTATGGGGTACCTGTCGTCGTACTGCCCGGACATGTCGCGTACCTCGCGGGCCAAATTCTCTGCCATCACCCTCGCGTACTTTTGGCACACGTCCTGGTTCTTGTGCAGCAAGTCCACGTTGAGATGGGCGTACCTGCCAATCTTTTTTGTCACGAAATCCGACGCCCACCTGGAGCTCTCCCCGTCTATCACCTCCATTTCGTCGATCACCACGATTTCCGTCGTCCCCTGCCCGATGGACACCACTATGGCGCTCTCAAGGTCTAGGTCCACCAGCGTCCCCGAAGCCTGGGCGACCACGGTGCACGTCTCCACGTTCAGCACCTTTTGCATCACCCTGACCATGGACTCGCGGTAGCCAAACGCGTGGTACGGCAGGCCCACCACGATGCGGAGCTTTGCGTCCGCATCGACCGGGGTCTTTGCCAGCTTGTGTATCTGGCGCAGCATCTCGGCCAGGAGCATGTCCACCTGCTTGTAGTATCTGGGGTCCGGCCTGCCCCTGACTATCGGGCTTATGGCGGTGGCGCCCATGGTGTCAAGCAGCGAGCCTGCCTTGGAGCCCACCGCCTCCGTCGCCTTTTCCGTCCACAGCCCGTGGACGCGCCTCACGTATACGGACGGAAAGCGCACCGCACCGTAGTCTGAGACACACTTTACGAATCCTGTGCCGACGTCGAGGCCGATCTTCATTGTAATGTCAGACACCGGTTGCGTTTAAGCCGGATTTTTCCACGGTTGGATGGCGGGCCTGTCTTTCTGCAGGCATGCGAAATACGAGGTAATTTCCGGCCTGATCAAGCGTACCGGCCTTGGCCGGCGGGCCCCGCGCCCATGCGGCGCACAAACGACATGCTCTCGACAAGTCCTGACAGGTGCACCATGCCTGCTAAAACGGCCGCCATGCCGAGGAAACTTGGATCCCACTTGTGCGTGACCAGAAACGGCGAAAAAACGACGAGCGCCGACTCGGCCGCAAGCGTTGCCGGCACGGCAAACCCGAGGCGGAGGCGCCCTGCCAGGAAGCGGAGCACGGGGCTCTGCTCGTGTTTTGATAAAAATCGGCTGTATCTCACCGTATATGCCATGTCCGTCCCGCAGGCCGCAAGCCAGAACACGACGGGGCCCCAGGCCCAGCCTGCCGGAACCCACCACCCGGAGATGTACGCGATCCCGAGCAGCGCACCCGCGAGGCACGCAAGGGCGCTTGACATCCTCAATATTTGACGCCCACTATGACGAACCCGACGAAACCGACGATGGCGATGATGATCGACACGTAGCCGAGGCCCTCAAGGACGGTTGACTTTATGCCCCCGTCCTCCAGGCATTCGATGTCGGTGCCGTTCTGGCTCTTTTCGCACAGCGTCTCCAGGTCGACGTCGGTGAACTCCTCGATTATCAGCGGCGAGAGGGAGCCCAGCACGAGTAGCACCACCACGCCGATCACGCCGTTCTTCATCTTCTGCTTGTCTTCCGGATCCTTTTCAGAAAGTACCATGCATGGCATGTACTCGATATGATAAAAGGGGCGTTTCTCCGATTCGCGTGCGGTCCGGTAGCCGGACAGCCATTGTCTGTCATTTTCAGACTGATCTCCAAGGCCCCCCACGGACACGTCATGGTTCTCAGTACTCTTTATCGCCCGTCCTTGCATCCTCCCCCTTGATTCTTGTCCGCCTTGTCCGGCCTCCACCTTGGCGTCCTCCGTCCCATACGCCTGCATATCCATGCGTCATGTCCGTTCTCAGGGGCGTGCTTGGGATGTCCGGGGGCATTCTGTGGTAGAACCTGCAACACGACGGCAGGAACAAGCCGCGGCGGTTACACGCAAAGTGTCATAGAGCTCTATGATTCTTTGCGCGCATCTGCGTCGGCGGCGGCCGCGGCGGAATGCACCTGCATGCGGGACGCCTGTTTCTGGTTACCACTGACGGCAGCTGCCGCCCTTCGCGCACATCTCCTCCGATCCTGCCCGTTCGTCCAAGCTAGCCGCAGCCGGATCCATGCCTTGCAGAAATCGAATCGCGGGTAATTCGAACTCAACCAGCAGGGTTAAAAGTCGGATACCTTTGAATCTATGTGATGGCAGGCACGGGTTCGGACGGCAAAATTCGAATCAAAACCGACTCGAATATGATGGAAATGGGCCCGATGAGATTCGAACTCATGACCTTTCGATTATCAGTCGAACGCTCCAGCCAAGCTGAGCTACGAGCCCACTCTTGCTCAAACCACACAAGTGTCATTTAAGTAATTCGAACACTTTTGGCACCCTGCGCGTATCTGCGGGACGGGCGCATGTCCCTCTGTCACCCGGTGTCCCCCTCAAGATTCATGCTGTATGATCGTGACAGGTGCCGTATCGGGACGCGCACCGGCATCTGTCCTGCACGGAATCACCGCGGTCCGCCATGCAGTGCATCGAATGCACGCTCAGCGCCACTTTATGGAGCACCCTATTGACGGATCAAAGTCCTTTGGAACGGGTTCCCCTGCAAGCATCCTGCCGATGTTCTCAATCATGGTCTTTTCTGTCGGTGAGTTATCCGGCCCGGGGGCGTCGTCTATCCTGCCGTGGAATACCAGCCTGCGGTTTGCGTCAAACAGAAACGGGTCGGGCGTGCATACGGCCCCGTACGCGCGTGCCACGTCCTGCGTCTCATCAACCAGATAGTCGAACTTGAACCCCTTCTCCCCTGCCGTCTTCTTCATTGCATCAAAGCTGTCCTCGGGATAGTCAGTCGAGTCGTTGCTGTTGATTCCTATTATGGCAATCTCGGAGCCGTACCTGTCGTACAGCTCGTTGAGCGCGTCCGTCTTTGCCTTGACGTACGGGCAGTGGTTGCACATGAATATCACCAAGAGTCCCTTGTATCCGTCGTAGTCGGTGGGAGAGTGGCGCTTGTCGTCTATCCCGATGAGTGAAAAGTCCGGGGCCTCGTCACCCGTTTTCAGCTTTGTCTGGGACTCCAGCAGTACCATGCGCGGCGTGCGCGGCCTGCAAATAAAACCCTTGCCAGTCAGCTGCGCCGCGCGCATTCCGGCCGCGCCGTCGCCGCGCGCGGCATGCAGCGGTCAGCCCTTGTGGCTGTAACGCATTCCGCTAGACGTGTGCTTGAACCCCAGATCTGTGTAAAAGTCCACCAATCCGCTCTCGCAGTCAAGAACGGTCTTGTAGCATCCGCGCTCCCGCGCCGCGTCGAGCAGGTACCTGACAATCATTCCGCCGATGCCCTTTTTCTGGTACTCTTGGCGGACTGCAACATCCTCTATGTGCCCCGCCACCCCGCCGTCGTGGATGAACTTTGTCTCAAACAGTACGGTGGCAGTCCCCACCACCTTTCCGCCGAGTTCCGCCACCGCGACCAGGCGGTTCCCATCGGACATGACTGTGTCCATTACGCGCTCGGCCCTTTCGCGGGACATGGCGCTCGCGGGCCTCAGCGCGTCAAGCGTCTCCAAGAGCCCGTTGTGCATGTCGTCCCTCCGCAGGGGCCTTACCGTTATGCCGTCACTTGCCGCGTCACTTGCCGCGTCACTCGTAGTACCATGCCCGCCCCCGGCATCGCCGTAATTATTCATCGCCATTGTGTGGCCCGAGTGTCCTTATCTGTTTTTACCGCGCAAGGGTGCGGCCCCTCGCAGCAAGCGTCCTGCGGGATTTGCGGCAGCCGCGCGGTGTCATACGTACGGCGCAGGCAAGGGACCGGCGTGCGCAGGCCGCGCAATCCGTCGTGTGCCCGACGCACGGTGCCGTCTAGGATGCAGGCTCCGGACGCCGCCGGACCGGCGTGCGCGGAGGGCAGCAACAATTAAAGTCCGCACATGGAGGCACGGCGTGGGGGCCGGTAGTATAGCCTGGTAGTATACCCGCCTTGCACGCGGGGGGTCGCGGATTCAAATTCCGTCCGGTCCACCAATCAGTGTTGCCGCATGCGGAGCCCCGCGCCCGTCCGGTTTTGGGTTACATGGTTCCTGATCCCACGCCATCACCACTGACAGGATCTTGCCTCTGGACTCGTCTTGCATGTGCGATCATGCCAAAAGTCGCACAGCGGCCGCACCCTGGATCATGGCGGCGGGTACCGCGCCGGTGTCGCCCCTGCAGCCGTCCCTGCAGCCTGCGATCAGCGGCATCGGGAGCCCATGCGGACGTCCCGCAGATCCGGCCGTGAATATACTCATATGATAGGCACGAAATCCACGGGTGGATTTAAATAGCATGTAGTTATGAACCGTAGCATGGCAAGTGTAGCAGATGGATGGCCTGTGTGGATTCCCCTGATCGTAGGTTTGGCGCCTGGGCTCGTATACTGGCTTGCAATTACTGCAAAGAGAAAGTAATAGGGCTAAAGCCCATTTGACCCTTTTTCGATCGCTCCCACTGGATGGTGCGCGTTTGCCTAAAACCTTTGATCTTCTAGTCGACTATAATTGCCCAAGGCTGTTATCCCCCTGCGGGGCTATGACGAGATGTTGTACCGGACGCGCAAGGCGTGTGGCGTCATGATGACGCTGGCAGCCGCCATCGTACTCTCTGCCGTATCCGCCGCTGCCATTGTGACGCACGACGGCGCGGCGCAGGCACAGGAGTATTACGACACGCCGCAGGCGCTTGCGGTAATGCTCGTGCAGGACAGCAGGTACCTCGCCCTGGACGAGCAGGGGCACGCGGTGCTGACTGGAATGGTCGAGAACAGGGGAACCAGCTACGTCTCAAACGTCAGGATATGGGCCATCTTTTACGACGACGCGGCAAGCGCGCCAGTCGACGTGGAGGTGGGTTATCCTGCAATCGAGGTGATCCCCCCCAACTCCATGGTGCCGTTTGAGATCGTGTCGTCTGAGCCGAACCTGGGCGTAACCGACGCATCGGCGCGGATCGGGGGATTCGACTCTGCCCCCACAAAGGAACCCCTGCTGTCCGTAGAGGTGGAGCGCATCGAGCCCTATGCAAGCGGGCAGGACGTGCGCATGGCCATCAGGGGCGACATATACAACGGGCCCGCGCCGTCAGAATATGCGGCGGTGCACGTCGCGTACCACGACGCCTTTGAACCGCCCCGGACGCTGGGCATCGATACAATTACGGTGGGCCCTATGCTGCGCCACGAGTCCGCCCAGTTTGAGGCCGACTTTGTCGCGCCGCCCGGCACGGAGAGGATCTCGATACATGCGGAAACCGACATCTACCACCTTGCAGGGCAGCAGAGCGCGCGGTACGTGGAAGTCGACCTGCCGCCCCCCTATCCTGTCCTGCCCCCCAACATAGTGACCATCTCGGGCGTGTCGCTCCGTGACGGCGTGGGCACCATCCTGTCGTCGGCGCAGGCGGGCCAGACCGTCTACATCAGGGCCGACACGTCGGTACTGCCTGCCGCGCACGAGGGCGAGCAGGGGGCAGAGATACCGTACACGTTCTACGTCCAGGTAAGGGAGGCGTCGCCTGATGCGCCAGTCGAGTTTATCGGAAAGTACGACGGGCGCTTTGTCGTGGGCCAGAACGTCCAGACGCAGAGCGTGGACTGGATTCCGGAGAATCCTGGGCTGTACGTGGCAGAGACGTTTGTCTGGGACCGCAGCGACGTGCCGCTTGCCGAGCGCGGCCCCTACATGCTCATACTGGTCGAGTAACTGCATACAAGAAGAAGCTTCTTTACGGCGAGTGCGCCATGCAGGGCATGTCCGTACGCGAAGACAGGAAGAGGTATGCGGTGGCGGCCACCGGCGGCACCTTTGACACGATACACAGGGGACACCGCGCGCTGCTCGACGCGGCGTTCGCCGCGTCAGAGAAGGTGATAATAGGCCTGACAAGCGACGCGATGCTTGCAGGCAGGGGGGGCCGCGGCGCAAGGGAAAAGGGGCATGCCGTGCGCAGCTATGCCGAGCGGCTTGCCGGCCTCCAAGAGTACATACGCCGGTCGCATCCGGACTCGGCCTACGTGATACGCGGGCTTGACGACGACTTTGGGCCCGCCGTCCTGACCGGCGAGGTGGAGGCGCTCGTGGCAAGCGAGGAGACCGCCTCCAAGGCGGGCAAGCTGAACAAGATGAGGCTCTCAAGGGGGCTTGGGCCGGTCGAGACGGTCGTAGTGGGGATGGTGGCCGCATACGACGGCGGCCGCATATCGTCAAGCCGCATACGGAACGGGGAGATAGACGCGGACGGCAACGCCGCGTGACTGCGCCTTTTTGTCTAATATGGTTGATCACGCGCCATATCAAGGGAGGCCGCGGCCGTACACCATGGGACTGATGGACCGCATGATGCGGCAGTTTGATGACGACGTGGGCCGCCTCCGGGACGGGCTGCTGCCGGAGAACCTGGCGTACTGGTACGGAAAGGTCACGGCAGACGCCGTGGAGATGGCCCCTCCTTGGCTCCAGGACAAGATTGCGGTGAGGCAGGATCCGATACTTCCGATGAAGTTTGACCTGGACATATCGAGGCGGGCCGTCCGCTACTTTGCAATCGCGGTGGAGAAGAACATGGAGAACATGCCGCGCACCACCCGGCTGTACTTTCTCAAGGTGCAGCAGGCGGTATCATCGGAGATGGACAAGTCGCTTGTGTGACGCTTAAAATATGCGGCGCGCGGCGGTGCGGTGATGCCGTCCCCTTACGTATCAAAGAGGCCCGGAGGCCCCCGCAGGCAGGTGCGCCGGGACTCGGGGGGAAAGAAGAGGCCTGCGCGCTCGTACCGCAACTCGGGATATGGCAAGGGCGATTCACGCGACGGCGGCGCCGGCCGCGGCGCCAACCGCGGAGGGCCCCGGCGCGGCGCGCGCCAGCAGGGTCGCGCCAAGCCGGCGCGCCGGAACGGGTACGGCGCGCGCAGCGGCGGCAGCAGCGGCGCCGGCGCGCCGAAAAACTCGGGATTTTACGACGCGGTTCGTGAGAAACTCTTTGAGATGCTCGGTGGCAAGGTATGCTCAGGCTGCGGGTTCAGGGACCCTAGGGCCCTTGGCATCGCCTCCCGGTACGGGGATGCTCCGTTTGACTCCGTCGGCAGGGGAGGGCCGATCTCGTCGTCTTGGTCCCGGTACGAGTCGGATCCGGAGCTGGCATCATCGGAGCTGATGGTGCTGTGCCTCAACTGCAACCGCATAAGGGAGCCCATCTCAAGGAAGGACTCGGGGAACGCCCGCGCCGACAAGAAGGCAAGGGAGCGGAGATTTCCGCGCTAGCTGTAATGTCCGGCGGGAGCGGCATCCGTCTTGGCGATGGTGGCAGCAGCAGCAGCAACAACAACAGCAGCAGCCGCAGCAGCAGCAGCGGCGGCGGCGGAACATGCGAGGCAAGCGGCAGCGCTCAATGTTTAATTATCCCGATTCGGGCACCAACCGCATGGACTCGGACACAAAGGCACTGGGACTGTCCCTAATTGCCATGGTCGGAATCGTTGGAATCTACGTCGTCTTTTTCACGTAGGCGCTTTGCAATTATGACGGAGTCGTCGGGTTTGGCGCCGTCTCTACTCCCGCCATAGTCGTCACCGTTCACACCACGGGGACCGCGGCACGTGCGAGCCATGACCAGCTTGTGCTCCTGTTCTGTTACCGACTGGACAAAGTCCGCAAACGCCTCCACGGCCGACTCGTCCCTCAGCAGTATGCTGTGTGACGAGCCGTCTGCAAGCGATATGACCACCTCGTTTCCTACGGAGTTTACAACGGCCTTGACGAACGTCTGCGCCTCCTCCGTGTCGGGGTCTCTGACCAGTATCAGGCTTGCAAGCTTTTGCGCCTCGTATCCGTCCTCGCAGGGTATTACGATTGTGGTGTCTTTCTCGCGTGACACGCGCCTCACCTGTTGCCGCCGCTACCGCCGTTATCCCAGCTGCTACCACAGTCATCTTCCAGCAGGAACTCGCCAAGCGCATCCCTTGCCTCTTCCCGCCGCGCCTGATGGACCTCCAGAAACGTGTTGATCTTCTCGATCAGTATGGACTTTAGCTCGCCGGTCAGCATATTTCCTGACCGGTAATCGTCGTGGATCTTTTTCAGCTTTGCGTCGTCGGGCTCGAAGAACATCCTCAGATACTGGTATGACACGTCCACGTCCGGGTCGCCCCCCAGCCTGCGGTGCTGTTCTACGTCCGGTTGCCCCCCCGAGAAGGCGTACTTGTTTACCTTCTTTCTGACCTGCGCGGGCGTGTCGGTGGTGTATATGGTGCCCGTCTCAGACGACGCCGACATCTTGCCGCCGGGCCCCTCGAGCGCGGGCATCATCACGTTGTGCATCAGGGCCGGCTTGTGCCTGCCCATCCTGGGCGCCACGTCGCGCGTCAGCCTAAAGTGCGGGTCCTGGTCCACCCCCAGCGGGATCAGCACGGGATCGTCCTCCAGAAAGCAGGGGGCCGACTGGAGCGACGTGTAGAATATCATGCCCAGGTTGGTCTCGTTTGTAAACCCAAACACCGCCTTTGCGTTTGAAAAGTTCAGCCTCTTTGCGACCTGGGCCGCAATCGGATACAGCGTCCTGATGTTTTTCGTGTCTATTATGATCCTGGTGTTGCGTGGCTTGAACCCGAGCGCCACAAAGTCGAGCGCGTTTTCGAGCGCGTACTGCGTGGCATCGCCCATTGCAAGCGCGTCCTTTGAGAAGAACTTTTCGTCGTCCGTAAGCTGAAAGTACATCTTGACGTCGAACTTGTCCTGCAGCCACTTTGCAAAGACCCACGGGAGCAGGTGCCCTATGTGGGTGTGCCCGGACGGGCCCCTTCCCGTATACAGGAAGAACTTCTGCCCGCTCTCGTACCGGTCAAGTATGCTGCCGAGGTCCCTGTGGGAGAAGAATATGCGCCTGCGAACCATGTAGTGATCCTCCCCGGCAAGCCTGAAGAGCCTCGACCTCAGCTCGTCGGTGATGCGCTCCGTCCCAAACCTTTCGATGAGCCTGTCGTAGTCTATCTTGCCCTCTGTCCTCCAAGGCGTCACGACAAACTCGTCTTCTGGCATGTGCGCAATGCAGCGCGGGATTAAAAAAGTCTTTTTTGAAGGGTTTTGCAGCATGGGCGGGTGCCGATTACAATGCCTGCGGTGCCGGACTGCGCCGGCCCGCGGTTTTGGCCGCGGCCCTTGCAATTACATTCATAATGCTTGCGTCCCCCCCTGCGTTCAATGCCGGGCATGGTGCTGCACATAATAGAGAAAAAAATAATCTCGTCCCTCCGCTCCGAGCCCCGACAGTCGCTCGACAGGCTGGCCGGTTCTGCCGGGCTCTCGCTTGACCAGGCGCGCCGCGGGGTCGAGTGGTTGCGCCACAAGGGACTCGCCGAGGTGTCGGAGTCCGAGGAGGCCGCGATATCGCTTGGTAAAAACGGTATGCGCCTCCCGCACGCGACGCTTCCGGAAAGACGGCTCTTGGACCTGCTGCTGAAGGGGGGGCCGCAGGAGATATCCGTTCTTCGGGACGGCATGGGCCCGCTGTTTGGGGCGGCCATGGGAATTGTAAAGAGAAACGGGTGGGCCGCCGCGGAGTCCAAGAAGGGGCGCACAGTCATATCCGCCGCCCCGCCCAAGGACATCCCGAAGATGCTGCCCGGCGAGGCTACCCTGCGCGCGCTTGCGGGCTCCAAGGGCGGTCCCATAAGCGCAGAATCGGTGGATCCCTCGGATCTGGAGTCGCTGCTCCGGCGGCCCGAGCTAGTCACAAAGACCGTCACAAAGACAAAGCACGTCTCGCTGTCCGAGGCCGCCGGGAGCGTCGACGCGTCATACGATGAGGAGGGCCGGGAGGGGGAAGCCAAGGCGGGCGCGATAGACGTGGGGGCAGACGTACCGGCCGCGCCGCGTGGGCGCAGGCACCCGCTCAAGGAGGTCATATCCGAAATAAGGGAGATATTTGTCACCATGGGGTTCTCAGAAGTGTCCGGCCGCGTGGTGCAGCCGTGCTTTTGGAACTTTGACGCGCTGCTCACCCCTCAGGACCACCCCTCTAGGGAGATGCAGGACACGTTCTACCTGGACGTTGCGCCGGGCGGGCTCGACTCGACGCCGGCGCACGTCAGGCGCATCTCAAAGGCGCACAGGGACACGTGGCACCAGAAGTGGGATGCCGCGGAGGCAGGGAGGATGGTGCTGCGCACGCACACCACCTGCGTCACGCTGCGTCGCCTCCTGCAGTCGCCGGGCGCCCTGGGCGACGCGCGGATATTCTCGCTTGGGCGCGTGTTTAGGAACGAGAAGACCAGCTACAAGCACTTGGCCGAGTTTACCCAGGTGGAGGGCGTGGTACACGAGGCCGGCTCCACCATACGGGGCCTGATGGGGATACAGGCGGAGTTTTATCGCAGGCTCGGACTCCCGAAAGTAAGGTTCTGGCCCACTTTCTTCCCGTATACGGAGCCCTCCTTCCAGTCGATGGTATACAATGAGAGGCTCGGCAAGTGGGTCGAGCTGTTCGGCATGGGCATATTCCACCCGCACGTGACCCGGGGGCTGAGGCATCCCGTGCTGGCCTGGGGCGGCGGGGTGGAGCGCATTGCTATGCTAAAGTACGGCGTGGACGACGTACGGGAGTTTTACGCGAACAACCTGGGGCTGCTGCGCGGCATGAGGCGGAGGGACGACGCGTAGATGCCGGTAGTGGAGCTGTCGTACGAGAGGCTGGAGGGACTGGTGTCCCAAGGCGGCACGCGCGTGTCACGAGACGAGATATCCGAGAAACTCCCGTACCTGGGGCTTGACATAGAGTCTGATGACGGCGACGCGGTGCGCATAGAGTACAGCCCCAACAGGCCGGACTATGCCACCGACGTGGGGGTGTCGCTTGCGCTGCAGGGCCTGCTTGGCGTCAGGGTAGGGCCGGTGCCGCTTGATGCGGGCCCCCCCGCCCCATCGGGGCCGGACCGGATCGTAGCAAGGCGGTCGGTGGCCGGCGTGCGCCCGGTCATCACGGGCATAATGGCAAGGGGCGGGACGCTCGACGACCACATGCTGCGGCAGCTGGTCGCGCTGCAGGAGGACCTGCACCTCGGGCTGGGCCGCGGCCGCAGAAAGGTCGCCATAGGGCTTCACGACGCCTCAAAGATATCCGGCGGGTTCCCCCTCACGTATACGGCCGTGCCCGTGGGCCACAGGTTTGTGCCGCTCAACGAGACGAAGGAGATGACAGTATCCCAGATCATAAAGGGGACGAAGGCGGGCCGCGCGTACGGCCATCTGGTGGCGGGGCATGAAAGGTTCCCCGCCATCCTTGATGGCGGCGGCAACACCGTATCGCTGCCCCCGATTATAAACTCGGCAATGACTGCGGTTACAACTGGCACGACTGACATCTTTGTGGATGTCACGGGCGTATCCCGGCATGCGGCGGAGGACGCCCTTGCCATAGTGGCGGTCACGCTGCGCGCCGCGGGGTTCTCCCTGAAGCGGCTCGGGATCGGGGGCGGCCGGAACAGGACCCCACCGCTTGAGACCCGCACCATACCAGTATCGGTAGGACGTGCCAACGAGATGCTCGGACTGGGGCTGTCCGTGTCAGACGCGGCGTCGTGCCTTGAGAGATGCAGGCTGCAGCCCGTGCCGCAGGATGGCAGCGGCGGCCAAAACGGCGGGGACGGCGTCATACGGTGTTTGGTGCCGCCGTACAGGCCAGACATAGTGTCGGAGGTCGACCTGGTCGAGGAGATCGCCCTGGGATACGGCACGTGGCGCATACGGCCCGTACTGTCGCCGTCCAAGACGTTCGGGGCCTACGACACCGCGTCGGTTGCACATGACGCGATCGACATGGCAATGGTCGGGATGGGGTACGTCGAGGCCCTTAACCCCGGACTGAGCAACGCGCGCATACTGTACGAGATGGCAGGCCGCCGGACGCCCCCCCGGAGCCGCATGATCTCGGCAGTCGATTCGAAGAGCCGCGAGCATTCCGTGCTGCGCGACTCGATACTCCCCGGGCTCGTAGAGAACCTGTCCAGGAACATACACGAGGAATACCCCCAGAAGCTGTACGAGACCGGAACCGTGTTCCTGAGGGGCGGGCGCAGGGCGGCGGGTTCCAGCAAGCGGGCAGTTGATGCCCCCCCAGTGTCTGAGAGGACGCACGTGGCGGCCGTCGCGGCGCACACCGACTCGGGCTTTTCAGAGGCAAAGTCCGTGCTGCAGACCGTCCTTGGCGCGGCCGTTTCAGACGCGTCGGAGATGCGCACCGCGCCTGCGATGCACCACATGTTTGCAGACGGCAGGTGCGCAAAGGTCTCCATCATCATACGCGATGGCGCCGGCATGGGCCGCGCGCGCGGACGCCGCCGCGTCATAGGATACGCGGGCGAGATAGACCCCGCCATACTGTCTGCATATAGGATCAGGGTTCCGGCAGCCGGATTTGAGGTGTCGCTACCTGACGTGCCGCCTGCTGCGGCGTAGCAGTGCCGAGGCCGCCCTGGGTACGCACATTACGGCACCCGCGCCAAATATTGCGGCCCCGATGATAAACTCTGTTACAAGCCGGCCGTGTAGCGATCTCTGCTCCGCGTCACCTGCGGCCGACATTACCGCGTCACCTGCATCCGCGCCAAATCCGCCCAGGTACTCGATCTGCGGATAGTCAAACGTCATGATCAGGGCCCCCAGCACCATGCATGTGACGCCTGCAAGCGGCACGGCAGTCGACGATGCGGCGGGCCAGGCCGGCGGTTTGCCCATCTTCATCACGCGGGTGTCTTGCACGTACCGTTTAATCCTATACGTGCAGCCGGCCGTCTGCAGCCCATGCGGCGGCGCCCTCATGCCGCCGAGTCCGTGGCCATCGGATGCAGGCCGGCGACCTCTAGGTGGAGGAGGCGGGATTTGAACCCACGAACTCCTGAGAGACAGGATCGCCCATGTTTGATCTTAAGTCCTGCATGTCCAAAAGCCGTTACGGCTTGCTTTGGCCAGGCTTGATTACTCCTCCTCTTTTCTCAATGACGCCGCGTGAGATTTAACGGTTTGTCACTGCCTGCGCGTACGCGCTCTGGTCATTCCAGTTAGTCAGACGCCGACGGTGGGCGCAGCCCGGCCGCAGGCCCTGCTGCAGTATGTACCGCCTCTTCTCCGTGGTCCGCGTGAGCGGCCCTGCGCCTGATGAGCGTAACTAATATAGGCCGCATAGTCCGTCAAGCCAAATTGCAAGTAGTGCCAGAGGATAGGATGACGCTTTTCTCTGAGATGGAGTCAAAGTACGAGTCGCGCGACACCGAATACTTTGTGAATCTCCTGGACCATCCGGATTACGTGGTAAGGACCAGGGCCACCTGCATACTGGTGGACTTTGGCGGGGAGGACAAGGTCGAGTACATTGCGCGGGTTCTAAAGAACGACGAGAACGAGCTGGTCCGGCACGAGGCGGCCTTTTCGCTGGGCCAGATGGGGCATTCGACGGGAATACCGCCCCTTGCCGACGCCACCCTCAACGATCCGAGCCTCTTTGTCCGGCACGAGGCGGCAATCGCCCTGGGCGTGGTGGGATCAAGCGAGGCAAAGGAGGCGCTGCAGGGCGCGCTGTCGGATCCCGACAAGCCGGTGGTGGACTCCGCCGTAGTGGCTCTTTCAAACATACGCTTCATGGAGACGCTCTGCAAAAACGAGCAGTTTGCAAAGCTCACGGGGGGATGAACTGCTGGCAAACTTTTCCTATGGCGTGATTGCGGCAGTGGGCATCTTGGTTGCGGTATCCCTCGGGTTTGTCGCGATGGATCCTGACGAGATTGTCGCCGAGAGGGCGCCCGTGCCGGCCCCAATGGTGCTGGACTTGCCGCCCGTCGATGAAGTGGAGGTTGTAGAATCGCCGCCGCCAATCGTCTCGATGCCCCTTGGAACGTCCACTCCTGAATGCAAGGCCGACAATACCTGCTACCTGCCGTACACTCTGGAGGTGGCAGCCGGCACCGCCGTCACGTGGGTCAACGATGACACTGCGGCCCATACCGTAACCAGCGGGTCGACGGAGGGCATAACCGGGCTGTTTGACTCCGGGCTTGTCATACCAGAGGCCTCGTTTGAGTACGTGTTTGACGAGGCCGGCACCTACGACTATTTCTGCATAGTCCATCCGTGGATGACCGGAATAATTACAGTGTCGTGATAACGGCCGTGATGCTAGTGGCACGCGGCCCCTGCGGGCTGCGCCATCACACCCCTATCTCTCCCCTCAGGACTATCTCCTCTGAGGTTCCTGACGGCGTGGACATGTCGTAATATGTGATCTCGTACCAGTCACCGATGTGTATGACCTTGCCGTCGATCTGGCGCGGTATCTTGATCGTCACCTCGAACGTCCCCGTGTTGGGGCCCGTCTCCACCATGTGGCTCCGGTTGGCATTAAACGCGCCGTGGTCAAGCGTCACCCTGATGTTGCCCTCGCTCCTGAACTCGAATCTGTTCAGCGGTATCCTGTTCTCCTCCTTCGAGTCCGTGTTCGCGTCAGGCTCGTATATCCTGAGCGTGAACTCGTGCCCTATGCGCTTCTTGCCGTCACCCTCCGACTGCATGTGGGCATACGTGCTTGAGAGCGTGAACGATTTTGTGACAGATTGGCTCTCGCCCGATCTGCCCGCCTGGTCGATATACGTGACGTCCACCACGTCGTTGTGGGTAATCGGCCGCCCGTCTACCGTGGGCGGAAGCTCCAGCCTGACGTGGAACTGCCCCGTGTCGGGGCCCGTCTCAGTCATGGTGTCGGGGCCCTCTATTGGAATGCCGTTTATGGCAAACTTGAGCAACCCCTTTGTGGGTATGGTCTCTGCCGCGTTCGAGGCGACGTTCAGATCGTCGTCTGTGACGTAAAAGTTCAAGACCGTCGAGCTTGATGCGGGGATCGTACTGACGCTGCCCTGGTGTGCGCTGCGCCGCTCCTGCTCGTCCGTCTTTGATGCCGTTGGTGACGCTGACGGCGATGATGACGAATTGGTGGCCGGTTCTGCCACCGCCCCTGATTCCGGCCCTGCAGTGGTGCTATCCGTACTGTTCTGCTCCGCGTGTGGCGTCTGGGCCCCAGACTCCGGGCCCCCGACGGCATCCGCCGCGCCGGTTGTCGCGTTGCTGCCAGTTATGGCGCCGCTGTTGCCGCCCACTGCAGCTCCGCTTGTGGAGTTGTCCGCGCCAAGGGACGTGCCGTGGCCGTCTCCTGGCGGAGCCCCGCGTGACTCGCCTGCGCCGGCCCCCGCTCCGCCCTGCGCCCGGTCTGTCTCCTCTGATGCGGTCCCGGCGGTGGCCGTGCTGGGTCCTACTATCCTCTCGATTATGCCCCTCTCTACCAGTATCTCCGCGGTTCTTGGCGTGACGCACACCGGCTCTTGGCTCACCCTGATTGCAAGCACGTGATGCGCACGGCATGTGACGTCGTGCGGCATGACGCCAGACTCTGTCTGTTTTTTTGGTGGCTCGAGGTTCGTCTCAGAAGACGGCAGTGGCTGCCCATCCTCGGCGTCTGCAAACGCGCTCTGCGCATAATCATGATAGTCTTGCAGTACACTGCTGCTGCCGCCGCCGTGGCCGCCGCTGTGGGTTACGTACGCTGCCATGGCCCCGGCGCATAGCAAGGTACAGCACGCTGCCGCCGCCATCCAGTAACGGCAATCCATGTCTGGTTTTGTCGCATTTGTCATAAAAGTATTGGGCACCGGGTGCCCGGATGGCGCGCAGCTTTTGCCTGCGCATAATCTAAACTTAATTAGCATCGCACCGCAACGCACGTATTGAAGAGGGTCGGACTGCTGGGCTGCGGCACAATCGGTTCTGCAATCGCGCTTGCGATAGAGGACCGCTCCATACGGGCCGAACTGACCCACGTTTATGACGCTTCACGCGCCGCCGCAGAGTCGCTTGCGTCCCGCCTTCCGGAATCCAGGCCTGAGATAACGTCCAACCCGAACCTGCTGTTTACAAGCCGCACCGACATTATAGTAGAGGCCGCCGCCCAGCAGGCCCTCCGGGACTCGGCCCTGGCAGTGATACAGAACCGCAAGGACCTCATGATAATGTCCGTCGGGGCCCTGCTTGACGACTCGATCCATGACGTGATATTTGAGGCTGCAAAGGAGTTCGGCACCCGCATCATCATCCCGAGCGGGGCCATAGCCGGGCTTGACGGCATACGTGCGGTTCGCGACAAGCTGGAGCGCGTCACGCTGACCACCACGAAGCACCCCGACTCGCTGCGGGGGGCGCCGTTCTTTGACAAGTCGGACGCCGTCCCCGACGTAACCACCTCGCCTGCCGTGCTGTACGAGGGCCCCGCAGTGGACGCCGTCTCCCTGTTTCCCGCAAACGTGAACGTTGCCGCCGCCCTCTCGCTTGCGGGGATAGGGGGGAGCAGGACCATCGTGCGCATGGTGGCCGATCCCAACACGGACAGGAACACCCACAGGGTCGAGGCGTCCGGGGCCTTTGGGAGGATGACGTTTGAGATTGAGAACGTGCCGTCCCCGACAAACCCGAAGACGAGCTGGCTTGCCGTGCTCTCCGCAGTCGAGGCGCTTGCGGGATACTGCTCGGATGACGGCAGCCGTGGCAGGAATGACGCCACGCGCAATAGGTGACGGCAGTGCCTGCCCCGGTTGCCCGCCGCTGCCGCGTAATCCATGCTGAACGGTACCGCTCAAGCGTATAATATGGCAATTATTGCCGCACGCCTGCGGTTTTAGTCACGTAATGGTCTGTTTGTAACGCTTTAAATCACCTTTGGGCCTATCTGACAAATGACCATGCTCATCTCTGAACGCCGTCAACAACAACAACAGCAGCAACAACAGCAACAACAGCAACAGCAGGTGTCCGCCCTCAAGGAGGAGATCCTGCGCCTCAAGGAGGAAAAGGACGTGGTCATACTGGCCCACAACTACCAGGTGCCCGACGTCCAGGACGTGGCCGACTATACGGGCGACTCGCTTGGGCTCTCCCGGCAGGCCGCGCAAGTGGACCGGCAGACCATACTGTTCTGCGGCGTGCACTTTATGGCCGAGACTGCCGCCATCATCAGTCCGCACAAGAGGGTGCTCATCCCGGAGCTTGACGCCGGATGCTCCCTGTCGGACTCCATAACCGTAGAGGAGCTCCGCGACTGGAAGGCGGCGCACCCCGGCTCCATATCGGTCGGGTACGTCAACACGACCGCGGAGATAAAGGCGGAGCTTGACTACTGCTGCACCTCCTCAAACGCGGTAAAGGTGGTGGACTCTATCCCTGCCGAGAAGGAGATACTCTTCCTGCCTGACATGTTCCTTGGGTCGTACGTGGCGAAGGTGACCGGACGGAAGAACATGCGCATATGGGCCGGCGAGTGCCACGTGCACGCCGGAATCACGCCGCAGGACATAGAGGAGAAGCTGGCCTCCCTCAGGAACTCGGAGTTTGTAATACACCCAGAGTGCAGCTGCACCACCCCGATGATGTACGATGCTGCATCCGGCGGGTTCGGGGACGCAAAGGTGTCCGTGCTGTCCACCGAAGGCATGCTCAAGCACGTGGCCGCGTCACCCTCGCGGAACTTTGTCGTGGCGACGGAGGTCGGAATCCTGTACCGCATGAGAAAGCAGAACCCCACAAAGAACTTTGTGCCTGCGTCTGAAAACGCAGAGTGCCAGTACATGAAGATGATAACGCTCCAAAAGGTGTACGACTCGCTTCTAAACGAGCGCAGCGTCGTGAGCGTCCCCCCGCACATAGCCGACAGGGCGCGCCTCGCAATAGAGCGGATGCTTGAGATCGGCTGATTGAGATGACGGGGCTCTTATGGCGGCGCGGCTCGGACAACCCCAAAAAGGGAATGGGCGGCAGGCTTCTCAAGGAGTTCAAGAAGCTCGTCAGGGACAAAAAGTATGATGAGGCCCTCCGATGCGGCAAAAACTACATACGCCAGATAGGGGATCACAACCACGACCTCTTCTTTACGATGGGGGCCATATACTACACGCAGAAGCGTTATGGGCAGTCACTCGAGTATCTGGACAGGGCGCTCGAGATCGGCTCGTACGACACGGAGGCGCTCTTGCTAAAGGCCAGGGCCCACATGATTCTCGGCCAAAAGACCAAGGCGGAACAGTCGTGCAGGAAGATACAAGAGATCGACCCAGGGCACGAGGAGGCTATGAGCATACTTGACTCGATGAAGCGTCCGAAAGGGCGCTAGATCTCCAGACTCATGTCTATTCCGGACACCGAATGCGTTATGAACCCCACAGATATCATGTCGGCCCCGCTGTTCGCGTACGCCGATATGTTCCTGCCAGTTATCCCGCCCGACGCCTCTATGCGCACCCCGTCGCGGAGTCCCTCTGATTCCAGGCGCCGTATTGCCGTCCTGACCTGCCGTGGCGTAAAGTTGTCCAGCATTATGGTGCCCGCCCCGGCGCGCGCCGCAATAATGGCTCCACTCACGCTGTCGGCCTCGGCCTCCAGGTCGCCGCGCCTGTCCCCTGCCTTTCTTATCAGATGCTCGAGCGCCGCCTCTGGGGCGAGGCCTGCCATCAGCAGAGAGGCGGCCGCGACATGGTTGTCCTTTATCATTATGGACTCGTCAAGTCCCATCCTGTGCCTCCTGCCACCGCCAATCTCTACTGCCTCCTTGTCAAACATGCGCAGCCCGGGCGCGGTCTTTCTGGTCGCGTATATCCCGACTCCTGCCGGCAGCTTGCCTGCAATCTCGGCGGTCCTGGTTGCAATGCCGCTCATCCTTGAGAGCAGGTTGAGCGCGGTCCGCTCGCACGCAAGCACGGCCCTCGCCTCCCCCCTGACCTTCATTATCGTGTCGCCTGCCGACGCCCTGGATCCGTCGGGCTTGAGCGTCCTGCACCTGCATCCCTTCAGCCTGAATATCTCCCTCGCGTGCGCGGTTCCGGCCACAGTCGCGCCCTGCCTTGTGATTATGCTTGCCGTAATCACGCCCCTTGGCAGGAGCGCGCCCGTAACGTCCCCCCGTCCAACGTCCTCTGCTAGGAACCTGCGTAGGTGGCGCCGTGCATCCTGTGTGATCCTCATCACATGCCGTATCTGCCTGTTTTCCTTAAACATTTGCCGTCGGCAAAAAGTCCTGCCATGCCTGATCCGTGATGCCGCCGTGGTGTGATGCTGTTATGGTATGATGACAATGACGTTGGTTGCGGCTGTGATATGGTTATGGCGTGCATGCTTTCACAGCGCGTGCGCCCGTCCGTCACGTTTCGTCCGGCCGTAGGCTAGTTATGTAACCTTGATTGCGTACTTGCCCCTCTGGGTTATGCCGAGCGTCTTTGATATCTTGGAGTTGGTGGGATCCACCACCAGAACTATCCCGTTCCAGTCCGGGGTCAGATCCGACGACTTGCATACGGGGCACACCTTGGCGGTGGTGACATACTTGCAGTTGCGGCAGGCCATCTCTCTTGGCATCGCTACTTTTTACCTCCCTCTGTCTTTTTGCTAGCCTGCTTGGCGCCGTCGCCTTCGTCTTCGCCCCCCTCTGCCTTCTTGATCTCCTCTGCTATCCATTCGTCGGTGCCAAGAAACGGCTGCCTGCACGTGATTCCTATCTTTCCCATCGCCGCCGCCTTTCCAAGCGACACGGCCGTGATCCTGGAGCGCAGCGCCGATCCCACCCTGAGCGTTCTGCCGCTCTGGTTGGCTATTATAATTCCGGACTTTACGTCGCTCTTCAGGTAGTCGTCCATGACCTGCGAGAGGTGCAGCAAGGCATCAGTGGGGCCTATCCTGACGAACGCGCCAAAGTCCGTAATGTCCACGATCTCGCCGTGCACGATCTCCTGCATCTTCGGATAAAACGTGAGCGCCTTGAACCTGACCCTGTGGAACGTGCCCCCGTCTCCGGCGACCATCTTGCCCATCTCGTCGACCTTTGCGTCCAGAATCATGATTATGTATCCGAGCTCCGCGTTTATCATGCTCTCGTACTTTTCCTTTAGTATGGTGATGGCGGCCCTTCGAAGCGTGGTTCCAAACTGGTCGGGGGGAATTCTGACTACATCGGCCAGGGTCGATATTGAAAACAACTGTCGCTCCTCTTGAGGGTTAATTTATGAATCTTTGGACATTGTATGGAACCAAGTCCCTTGAAAGTTCGTGCCTGCCGGCCCTCGTTTTCGGATTTCACGGGCCGGGGCCTAGTCCGTACTCCGTGCATGCCCGGGCGCTTGGCGCCTTCACGGTGTGCCGTCTCCGGACACACGCGCGTGATCCGTCGACGGCCGGGGCCCGCGTCGCGCGCACCTTTGGCCGCCACCGGCCATGCCGGCGACGCGCGTCTTGTCGCGGCCCTGCCTGCGGGCCCGCGGCCCTGCCGGGGAACGCCCCGCGGCGTCCAGTGCCCGCGCCGTTTATCTATAAATATAGAATGCAGATTTTCCCGGGTATGGTTGAGATTGGAGAGGTAATCGGCAAGCTTGAGACCGTGATTGACCCGGATCTCAAAAAGGACATCGTCTCGATGGGGATGATAAAGGACATGGAGCTGGTGGACGACAACCTAAAGTTTACGCTTGAGCTCACCACCCCCGCCTGCCCGTTCAACGTGGAGATTGAGGAGGACGTGCGGCGCGTGATGGGCGAGCTTGGCGGCCTGAAGAGCTTTGACATGAACGTGACCGCAAAGGTCATGGAGGGGCGCTCCCTTGACGACGACACCGGCCTGGCGACCGTCAAGAACGTCATCGGGGTCGCGAGCGGCAAGGGCGGTGTCGGCAAGTCCACCGTGTCGCTGAACCTGGCCCTTGCACTGCAGCAGGCCGGGGCCAAGGTGGGGCTGCTTGACGCCGACATATACGGCCCCAGCATTCCGCTGATGCTTGGGATAAAGGAGGGCGGCATGGAGGTGGACAACAACAAGCTCCAACCGGCCGAGTCCAACGGGCTCAAGGTTGTCTCGTTCGGGTTCTTTGCCGACCAGGCGCACCAGGCCGCAATATACAGGGGCCCCATAATATCCGGGATACTCAAGCAGTTCCTGGTGGACACCGACTGGTCGGATCTGGACTATCTGATAGTGGACCTGCCGCCCGGAACCGGCGACATACCGCTGACGCTGGCGCAGACCATACCGATTACCGGAATACTGGTGATAACCACCCCGCAGGAGGTGGCAAGCAACGTGGCCGTGAAGGCGATCGGCATGTTTGAAAAACTCAACGTCCCGATACTCGGGGTGGTGGAGAACATGAGCCACTTTGTATGCACCAACTGCGATGCAAAGCACCGCATATTCGGCGACGGCGGCGCCAAAAAGATAAGCGAAAAGTTCGACATCCCGTTCCTCGGGGAGATTCCGCTCAATTCCGGCATAATGTCCGGCTCCGACCTGGGCAAGCCCATAATGATTACGGGCCCCGACTCTCCAGGCGGGGCCGCGTTCAGGAGCGCGGCCCGCAACATAGCGGCGCAGTGCAGCATTCTTGCGGCGAGGCTGCAGCAGGAGGAAGCGGCGAGTGCAGAGGTCGCGGAACCTTCTGCCGCCGCCCCCGACGCGCCTGCGGCGCCCGGCACGGCCGCCGCCCAGGCCGCGGATGCCCCGCCGCCCTCTGACGCCCCACTGGCGGCGCAGACGACGGCAGCCGATTCGCCACCCTTATCCACTGCGTCATACGGCGGCAAGGCTGATTCCCCGTGAGGCTGCCGGAGTCGTGCCGTGAAGATCTAAAGACGCCGCTGGGCGTCCTGCTACCCGATGCCGGCATCACAAAAGAGCAGGTCGCAGGCATGATACGCCCCGGCTCGTACGTGGTGACCGTAGGCGATCGCACCACCGAGAGGATGATACAGTTTGGCATAGTCCCGTCCCTCCAGATAACGGACGGGCTCGAGAAGAGGCGGATCCGTCCCCATCCGCGGCTTGCAGAGACGGGCGGCGCCGACGACGACGACGGCAAGGAGGGCGAAGGCCGCGGCGCCGGCGCGCGGCATGCGGGCAGCCGCGTCGGAATAAAGACCACTGTGATGGAGGTGTCAAACCCGCCCGCCCAGATCACGCGGGAGAGCGTCTCGGCCATACGCAAGGCCTTCGCGGCGAGGCCGCCCGTCCGGATACGCGTAAATGGCGAGGAGGATCTGCTCGTCATTCCAGTATGCGTCTACGCGCCTGATAATACCGTGGTGCTGTACGGGCAGCCGGACGAGGGGCTGGTCGTCACGCCGGTCACCGACGAAATTAGAAATAAGACCCGTGGCATCATGTCCAACATGGGATGACAGGACGTGATGAGACGGTGGCTGTATGAGCGGTGATTATCCACCAATGCCTGATCCTCTTATCCACCCCGAGGCGAGTCCCGGCATGTGATCCGGGGTACGCGCCAACGCGGGCCCGCCGCATTAACGGCCGGGATACACGCCATCTCAAAAAATAAACCAAATGAGTCGCTGGGGTTGACATTGAGCCATATATGCGGGTCGCACGACCCGACACCATGAAGCTGGGACCGGAGCTGCGCCTTGCCATACTTGAAAAGGTCGGGATATACTCTGCCCGCTTTTCGATATCGGAGCCCAGGGTGCTCCTGACCACGAGGGAGGTGCTTGACGCCCCGAGGGAGATGACTGCGGGCAGGCGCACGTCTGCATACAAGTACTATGGCGTCTCGTATCTGCAGCACAACACCATATTCATCAACGTGCGGAAGATTCCAAATGAGAGGGTGCTTGAGAACACCATCGTACACGAGCTCATCCACATGAGGTTCCGATACATGTCCCACGGCAGGCGGTTCAACAGGCTCGTCAGGCGCGGCTTGGCAGGCGCTAGGTTTGCCCCGTACCGCAGGCGAGCATCGGGGCGCGGGAAGTAGTAGTGGCAACTGCAGGCGCGGCAACGGCGTATGGCATATTCCGAGAATTAGCAGGTCCGCCGGCCCTGTGCGTGCACGGCCTGGGTTTGTCCGTTTTTTGATTTATATTTACATGCCCGGGCAGTCCGCATACATGGAGTTCTCCGAGATCCTGCCCTTTGCGGCGGGGGCTGCCTCGTTTATAGTGGCGGGCGTGCTGGTCGGCTGGATCTCAAGGCAGCCTGCCGGGACAAAGCAGATGATGGAGATATCCGACGCGGTGCGCGTGGGAGCCGCCGCATTTCTCAAGAGGGAGATGAAGGTTATAGTGCCCGTGGCAATAGCGCTGTCCGTTATAATCGGAGCGTTTCTGCAGCCCTCAAACGGCATTGCGTTTGCGGTGGGGGCGACGCTGTCGGCCGTTGCGGGGCTCATATCACTAAAGATTACGGTAAAGGCCGCCGTGCGGGCAGCAAACCTGAGCGGCAGCGGGCTTGGCAAGACCTTTGCGATGGCGTTCCGGGGGGGAGCGACCGTGGGGCTTGCGATACCCGCAATGGCGCTGCTTGCGATAACCGGGCTGTACCTCATATATGAGGATCCGATCACCATTGCCGGCGTCGGGATAGGCGCCAGCCTGATTGCGCTGTTCATCAGGATAGGCGGCGGCATATTCACAAAGGCCGCCGACATGGGGGCCGACCTGGTCGGCAAGGTGGAGGCCAACATTCCCGAGGACGATCCCCGCAACCCCGCCACGATTGCTGACAACGTGGGCGACAACGTGGGGGACGCGGCGGGAATGGGTTCTGACGTGTACGAGTCCTACATCGTGACCATACTGGCGGCAATCCTGATAGCGGCCCTCATCGGGGCCCCCGAGCTGTTCCTGTACCCGATACTGATTGGCACCTCCGGCATGATTGCCTCCATAATCGGCATAGCCATAGTCGGCTCAAAGAACATCACGGACGTGATGAAGCCCCTCGACCGGTCGTTCTACGTCTCGGCCGGGATTGCCATTGTACTGAACTTTGCCTTTACGATGTGGTTTGTGGGCGACACCGCAGCGTCGTACGCCCTGTTTGGCACCACCGTCATCGGGGTGCTGCTGGTCCCGGTCATACAGAAGATAACGGACCGGTACACCAACTACAAGTACGGGCCCGTCGTGGAGATCGCCGAGTCGGCGCGCTGGGGCTATGCGTCGCTGACCCTGATGGGGATCATAAAGGGGCTGCAGTCGACGGGGCCGTTCATGATTGCCCTCGTTGCCGCAATAATCATATCGTATGCGGTGTCATCGTCTGCCGCCCCCGAGGGCGCGGATCCCGTCCTGTACGGGATATTCGGCACGTCGCTTACTGCAATGGCGATGCTGAGCCTTGCCGGAATCGTGCTGAGCATCGACGCGTTCGGGCCGATCGCGGACAACGCCGGCGGAATCGTGGAGATGACCGGCATGGGGGAGGAGAACCGCAAGGTGACAGACGAGATAGACGCGGTCGGAAACACCACAAAGGCGGTCACAAAGGGGTTCGCGATTGCAAGCGCGGCCCTTGCGGCGCTGGCCATGATACAGGCATTCCAGTTCGAGGCGGCCCACGTGTTTGAAGGCGTGCTGGAGCTGAACTACAGCCTCACAAACCCCGCCGTTATAGTGGGGCTGCTTGTGGGCGGACTGGTGCCGTTTATAATAACCGGGCAGCTGATAAACGGGGTCTCCAGGGCGGCCGGCAAGATGGTCGACGAGGTCCGCAGGCAGTTCAAGGCCGACCCCGAGATACTCACGGGCAAGTCCAAGCCGGACTATGCAAAGTGCGTCGACATTGCGACGGTGGCGTCGATAAAGGAGCTGTGGAAGTCCGCAATCGTCGCAATCATCGCCCCGATCATACTAGGGGTGCTGCTAGGGCCGACGGCCGTGGCGGGGCTGCTCATGGGCGCCGTGGTCACGGGGATATTCCTGGCGTACCACCTGGCAAACACCGGCGGCGCGTGGGACAACGCAAAGAAGCTGGTGGAGATGAGGGGCCAAAAGGGCACCGAGGAGCACAAGGTGGCCGTGGTGGGCGACATAATCGGGGATCCGTACAAGGATACGGCGGGGCCCGCGCTGAACACCGTGATCAAGCTGCTAAACACGATTGCAATCGTGTTCGTGTCCGCGTTTGTGGCTGTGCTGGTGCTGTGATTCGGCCGGCATGGAGGCATGAGCGGCTTGCGCGGCTTGCGCGGCGTTTGAGGAAGGGACGCGCCGGGAGCGGCAAAGCCAAGAGCAGCAAAGCCGAGCACGCCACGTGGGCGGCGTCCGCCGGGACATCATAATAATCATATAATAACAGTAGGAAGGAGAATAAGAAGAAGAAAAAAGATCGGTGTTGAGGGTTTGCCTAGCGCCTAGGGACAGCCTTCCATCTTTTGGATATAGTATCCCTTTTCCTCGATGGATCTTTCGACCGGTTCTGGCGCATGCTGGGAATGGCAGAACTTGCACTCGTTGGTGGTCATTGTGGCGCCGCCCTCCCCGATGGATTCTAGCCACTCCTTGCCATACTCGATGGCCTTGTCGTGGTCCTTTTCGCCCGTAATCACGTCAAAGTGCATGGTATGCCCGTCTGCAGCAGCGACGTAGGTGTCGTATACGTGGATTTCCATGAGCCAACTCTGATCCAGTCCTATTTAATTCACGATATCCGTATATGGTCGTGGAATGCTATCATACGCCCTTCTGTTCTTCCGCCCCGGCCTCCGACTCCCCTGCCGCCGCTACTACTATTGCAACGGTCTCGGTTCCGCCCCCGCCCCCCTCCGGCGTCACGTGCGCCCTGAACTCCTTGGTCTGTCCCGAATATATCACCCACACCACGGGATTTGTGCGCATGAACCGCATGTCCGTATCTGAGGGGGCCGCGCCTGATGCGGGATGCGAGTGGAATATGCCGATGACCTCGAGGCCGCGCTTTTCCGCGGCCCTGTATGAGCCAAGCAGCTGGTCCGGCGCCATGCTAAAGAATTGCTCCGGTCTGGGATCCACGTTGTCTGCAAAGAATACGTCCCTTACCGCGCCCTTTGCGCCCAGCAGCAGGGCGCAGGACTCGAGCGCGCCGGCCCTTTCTGCATGTTCCGCCAGCTCTGCCATGTGCTTTCTGGATATTGAGATCTCTCTGCTTGGCCGCATACGTGGTGTCTGCGGCGGTCATGAATATATCATGATGCTCGTCCGGCTGATTGCGTACGTGCATGCGCGTGTGTGTATCCATGATGTCCGTGCGCGCCAGCGCGCATGGCACTCACTCCGCGGCCTCTTCCACCACGATTGTGGAGACCATCCACGGATGCACGATGCACCAATACTCGAACTCGCCCACACCTATCTCCGCGGTCTCTACAATGAACGTCTCGCCCTCTGCCATCAGGCCCGAGTTGAACGTCTCGCCCTGGTCCGCGGTGCTGGTCACTGTATGCGCCACTATGTCGTCGTTGGTCCACACTATGCTGCTTCCGAGCGGTACGTTTGCAACGTCGGGGTCATAGTCGGGATTGTCCGGGGTGTCTGAGCCTACCAGTATGGCAATCTCATACACGGGGCCCTGCGGGCCTGCCGCTACCTCTTCCTCCTCTGGGACCTCTACCACCTCCTGCGGTATGATGTACGTGTCGGGGCTTACAAATCCAAACGAGATCCACATTATGATGCCAGTCGCGCCGGCTATCGCCACTATGGAGCCGACCGGCTTTAGGTACACCGGATGCTTCATTGCCAGGTATGATATTATGATTGCCGGAAACGCGATTGCCATGAGTATTCCTGCTATGGTGATGGTATAGTTTGACGTGTTCATGGTCATTGCATACATTCCAAAGCCCAGTGATATCGAGAGTATGACCAGCGCAGTGGCCTTTGCCCTGTTGCTTGTAGATATGCCTCCGTCAAGTATCCCGGTCGCCAGGAAGATCAGTCCCATGAACATGGTAAGTCCCGTCAGGGCGTGCATGCCGTCTATGAACGTGTGGGCGATCTCCGCGTACGAGATGACGAGGCCCGCCAGTCCTATGGATGTAAGTCCCATGCCGGGCATCATGAGATCCCAGTTGCTCATTTGCTGTTGCTTCAGAATCTAGTTAAATAACCGTTTACACCCCGCCGTTGTCCGGGGTGTGTCGCGACATTCCTCCCCTTCTCCCCACACTTCTCCGTCCGTTACACCTCCCCTTCTCCATCGCCGCCGCCATTATTTTAAAAGGGATTAAATGGCATTGCAAGGTGACACATCCAATGGCGTTGCTGGCAGACATAGTTGAGGTGTCAAAGCCCAGGATCGTGGTGCTGCTGGTTATCACCGCCGTCGCGTCCATGTACGGGGCAAGCAGGCTGGTCGAGGGAGCCCCGGACGTCGGATACGTGCAGTACCTGCATATCATAATGGCGGGAGCCATGGCCTCGGCCGGCTCTAGCGCACTGAACCACTACTATGACCGCGATATAGACTCGATGATGGGGCGCACAAGCAAGAGGCCCATTCCTGCGGGGCGCCTCTCGCCGCGCACCGTCTTTGCGTACGGGCTGGCCACGAGCTGCGCCTCGGTCGTGTATGGGTACGTCGCGCTCAACCCCGCGTCTGCAGCGTTCATCGCGCTGGGAATATTCTCCTATGTCATAATATACACGGCCTGGCTGAAGCGGCTCAACACGTCAAATATCGTGATAGGCGGCATTGCCGGAAGCGCGGCTGCGTGGGCCGGCTGGGCCGGGGCCACCGGGGGCATGGACCTGCTGGGATTCCTGGTGGGGTTCCTGGTGTTTGTCTGGACGCCGTCGCATTTCTGGTGCCTTGCAATGAAGATCCGCGACGAGTACGCGCAGGCAAACGTGCCGATGCTGCCCGTTGTAATAGGCATGCAAAAGACCTCCCGGTACATACTTGCCAACACCGTCATACTGGTGCCGTACTCGCTTGCCCTCTCCTTTATTCCCGCCGGGATGGGGGCCGTATACCTTGCAATCGCGGCGGTCTCGGGGGGGCTGATGCTCGCGTACCACTACAAGCTTACAAAGAACCCGACGTCGGAGTTTGCGTGGAAGGCGTACAAGGTGACGGCCCCGTACCTGACTATAATATTCGCGGCAGTCGTGCTGGACGCCGCGTTTCACGTGCCGCTGTTCTGAATGCGCGGCCGCGGGTCGGCCGGCGCGCGGCGTCACTTTTCGAGTCCCGGAAAGCTGGCCTCGTACGACTTGTCCGCGTCGCTGTCGCCGCCTCCGTTGCCGCCTGATGCCGAGGAGCCCCTGGAGGATCCCGACTTGGATCGGGCGCCCCCACTGGCGCCGTCCTCGGACCCGCCCCCCTGCGCGTCGCCGTACCCTGCAGAGTCTTCCTCCTCCTCGGCCGCCTCTATGCGGCGCTCGTCCTTTGTCACCCACGCGATCTTTACCAGCCCGAGTATCTCCAGGTCGAGCAGCAGCTTGTTGAACCTGTCCTCTGGTATGATCCTGCCCTCCTTTGTCATGCTCTTGTAGAGATCGACGTCGGTAAGCGCGCCCGCGCCCCTTACCTTCTCGAGCAGTTCATTCTTTATCAGTGAGACCATTGCAATCGCTATCCGTAGAACGTGTTGTTGTCACCTGCCGCTGGCGTAACGACGTTAGATATACCTTCCCTGACGGAGCCGTACCACTTCTCCATCTCCTCCGTGATGGAGGGGCCCGTCTGCTTGAGGGCGGCCTCAAAGTCGCTGCCCGATACGGTTTCCGAACCGGACTTTATGGCGGACACTGCAGCCTCCCTGCAGAGCGCCGCCAGGTCGGCGCCCGTGTAGTTCTGGGTGGTGGCCGCAATCTCGTCCGTGTGCACGTCGCCGGCAAGGGGCATTCTGGACGTCAGTATCTCTATTATCTTGCGGCGCCCCGCCTCGTCGGGAGGGGCCGCGTACAGGGACAGGTCGAGCCGGCCCGTCCTCAGGAGCGACCTGTCAAGCATGTCGGGCCTGTTTGTTATCCCCATCACGACAACCCTCGGGGAGGCCCCCTCTATCTCCGTGAGGAGCTGGCTCAGCACCGTCTCGCCCGCGCCGGATGCGGGCTGGTCGCCGCCGTGGCCGCCCCCTGCTCCCGCACCCCCGGCCGGGGATCTGTGCCGCGCAATCGAGTCGAGCTCGTCAAATATTATGACGCACGGGGCCGACGACTTTGCCTTGCGGAATATCTCGCGGACGGCCTTTTCGGACTCGCCGACCCACTTTGAGAGTATCTCGGGGCCCCTCACCAGTATCATGTTTGCCCCCGTCTCGGCGGCGAGCGCCATGCCGAGCATCGTCTTGCCGCATCCCGGAGGCCCGTACACCAGGGCGCCCCTGGGGGCCCTGACGCCCATCTTTGTAAACCTGTCCGGATCCATCACGGCCGTCACCAGGTTGTCTGCAAGCGACTCCTTGACGTCGTCAAGCCCGCCTATGTCGCCCCACCTGATTGTGGGCCTTTCAACATAAAACTCCCTCATCGCGGTGGGCACGACCTCCTGCATCGCGTCATAAAAGTCGGCAAGCGTGACCTGCATGGAGCGCAGCACGTCGGTTGGGACCACCTCCTCCTCTCTCTCCTTGCCCCCCTCCGACTCGGGGTCCGCCATGCCGGGCAGGTACCTCCTGATGGCCTTCATTGCGGCCTCCCTGCACAGCGACTTTATGTCCGCCCCCGTGTATCCGTGCAGCTGGGGCGCCAGCTTCTTGACGTCCACGTCCGGCGCCATGGGCATGCCCCTTGTGTGTATGAGCAGTATCTCGTGCCGCCCGTCCTCGTTTGGGACGGATATCTCAAACTCCCTGTCAAACCTGCCGGGGCGCCTCAGGGCGGGATCCACGCCGTCGGGCCTGTTGGTGGCGCCGAGCACCATCACGTTTCCCCTGTCGTTGAGCCCGTCCATCAGGGCCAGCAGCTGGGCCACTACGCGCTTCTCGACGTCCCCGCGTGACTCTTCGCGCCTCGGGGCTATCGCGTCGATCTCGTCGATGAATATCATGCTCGGCGACGCGCCCTTTGCCTCCTCGAATATCTCCCTGAGTCTCGCCTCCGTGTCCCCGTAATACTTGGTGATGATCTCGGGGCCGTTTATCGTGAACATCCTTGCCCCCGACTCGCTTGCCAGTGCCTTTGCAAGCAGGGTCTTGCCGCATCCGGGCGGCCCGTACAGCAGTATGCCGCTGTGCGGCTCCACCCCCAGCATTGCGAATATCTCCGGGTGCCTGAGGGGAAGCTCGACTATCTCCCTCATGGACTTGACCTCTTTTACCAGCCCTCCAACTCCGTCATATGTTACGTGCGTCCCCTTCCCGCTGTCGGGCTCTGCCGATATGGACACTCTGGTGTCCTCTGATACCACGACCGTTCCACGCGGCTGGGTGCCGGACACCCTGAACTCCCTGGGGCTTCCGAGTATCATTACTGATATCTCGTCGCCGCCGACTACTGGAAGCCCCGCAATCTTGCCCCTTACGAACTCGACAAAGTCGCTGTCCGTGCTGGTGATGCCGTCTCCGCCCCCGCTGCCACCGCCCACGCCGCCGAGCGGCACAAGTGAGACGGATCTTGCAGGTTGCGCCGCCGCCTTTGTTATGCGCACGGTCTCGCCTACTGCGGCCCCTGAATTCTTCCTTGTCTGGCCGTCTATCCTTACCACGTCTGCGCGCCTCTCGTCTTCGTCGGCAGGCCACGCGGCCGCGCAGCTCGTCCTTGAGCCTGTTATGGTTATGATGTCGCCGGGCTCTGCCCCTATGCTCTTCATGGCGCCGGGATCCATCCTGGCACGCCTCTTGCCTATGTCACGCTGCTTTGCCTCGCCGACGCGCAGTACCGAGTGCTGGCCGTCTTTGTCCTGGTGCGCCAAGCGGACCCACCATCCGTCACTTGACGTCCACTGACATCCTGCTCATGTTGAGGACTTCGAACTCGCTGACGCCCTTTGCGCTCCTGACTGACTCCTCAAGCGAGTCCATCTGCCCCTCCTTGTCGTCTAGGACGAATTCTGCCTTTAGAAAGTGCAGTCCGAACGCAAGCGGTTCCTTTTCGTATCTCTTTAGGGTTATTCCTTCCTTTAGCGCGGACTGTATGGATCGGGCCGTCTCGTCAAGATCCACGTCTATCCCTTCCGGGAGTATCTTTGTGATTAGTAATAGCTGTGCCATGTGCCGTCGCCGCCCCTTTCTCCGGTCATGGCCCCTCAAAGCCGCACGCGGAACACTTGTAGCTTCTTGCAGCCTCCCTGCAGCTCTGGCACCTCCATATCAGCGTGGCGCCACAGTTGGGGCAGTTGAACTTTACACACTTGTCGTTTGGCATTATGTGCCTGAGGCAGCAGCTGCACTCTGGCAGCGATATCGTGGATGAGGACAATGGCGCGATTACCAAAAAACATCATTTATACCTTTATTATCGGATCTGATCAGGCTGGGGGGAAGAAGGCTTGACACATGCAGGCGCCATTGTTGCTGCCGCTGACGCCTCCGTCGCCACCGCCGCCACCACTGTACTACTGGCCCGGGATCAGCCTTCTGAGCTCCGCGCCCAGCATGCTTCCGGCCGCCCTTGCTGTTCCCGCAGCGCCAAGCAGCTTTATGATGCCTGAGACGTGAAAGTCAAAGTCGTCCTCCGCCGATATCTCTCTGAGCGCCTCTGGTGAGACCCGCCTTATCACGTCGTTTATGGCTCCGTTGTCTGCCCTCTCAAGTATCCTTCTTGCAATCGACTGCCTCTCAAACTCGCCGCCAAACCGCTTGTACCATGCTGCGCGGTACGAGTCGCCGAGCCCGTCCATGTCCTGCGTGCCGCCATCCGCCCCGTCCAGATGCCTGGATATGGCGCGCCCTGCAAGGATGCCGCCCATGCCGCTTGAGAATATGCCGCCCGCAGTGGTCGGCTTTGCCTGCCCGGCCGCGTCTCCGACTGTTATGACGCCGCTGCCGGCGTCGTGGAATCTCTTGATCGGGCCCTTTATCCAGATCGGGGCAAATATCTTCCTGATTACGCAGCACCCGCGGCCGTCGCCCCTGCCCCTGTCCGCAAGAAACGATTCGAGCGCTGCGGCCGCGTTGATCCCCCTTCCCGCTGCGCCGACGCGTCCCCTTCCGCGCCCGGACGGTATGACCCACGCAAAGAACCCGGGATACTTTAGCCGATCCGGCAGCACCTCCACCCTCCCGTCCTCTATCCAGTCGGCATACACCTCATACTGCGCAGACGGGATTATTCCGTCCCTGTCCCTCTGGGCAAGCGCCGCGGCCCCCCGCGCGTCCACCATTATCCTGCAGTTTATGATATTGGCATCGGCGGCGCCTCCAACCCCGCTGATCCTGACCCCCTCCCGCGTCCTCTCGTGTAGGCTCGTCCTGATCATTATGTCGGCCCCCTCCCTCTGGGCCTGGTGCGCTGCCTGCTTGTCAAGCTCCCTCCTGCTTACGCACAGTACGTTCTGCCTCTTGGCGTCGATTGTAATGTGGGTGCCGTCCGGCGAGGTGATGCGGGCCCTCTCGACGCGGTGCATTAGCGTGCCTCCAAACGGTATCATCCCTAGCTCCTCGAGGCCTCTGCTGCTTACCAGCCCGCCGCAGTGCTCCGGCGTGCCTATCTCATAGTCTTCCTCCACCACCAGCACGGAGTGCCCGCCTGCCGCAATCTCCCTTGCGCAGAGCAGTCCTGATATGCTGCCTCCTGCAACCACCACGTCGTATGAGGCGTCGCGCATGGACGTGAGCCCGCACCCAATTATTTAACTGCTAGAACCGGTTCGGCGGGAGTTACATACCTGGGTTGAGCAGGAAGGAGGGTGGGGACTGCGGGAGTCATACACAAAGATGGGCTTTACAAGGCGCGCGCGTATAATATGCCACGGGCCACCACGCGCCCGGCCGGTCCAGACCCCTGCACCCGGGGCGTCATGCGGCAAAAAACCGGACAAGCGAGTCGCGGAACATGCGGTTTAGCTCGGCAAGCCGCGCCCCGTCTGTCATTTTCGCAGAGTCGCGGTCAAACCACCGCTCGTCTAGGTACAGCATGCGGTTCATCTCGACCTGCACCCACGGGATTACTGCACCATACATTGTCCCGAACCATTCGGTGATGTGCCCGCCGCGGAACGGGCGGTTAAGGAGTATGCGGTCCCTGGGCATCCCAAAGGACTCTGATATGCAGCATGCAAGCGTTTCCAGCTGATCGTCGGGGCACGTCTCGCCGTCGCGGTTTGAGAGGCAGAAGAGCGGGCGGGCCGCGCCGTTCCCGCGTGCGGAGCCGCGGCCATCGCGCGCGCCGTCCTGGCCCGTGCCGCCGCCGCTGCTATTATTGCTGACCGGGGGCGTGGTGGGAGCCATGGAATGGCAGTCGAGGCACAGTCGCAGCCCGCCCTGCGGGTCCGTGCACGCTCGTTCTATCGCGTCGTAGTACGGATCATAGTACCTTCTGATGAGCTGCTCTACGAGTTGCGGGCCCGGTTCCATCCCGCGTATGTAGATGGGCTCGTTGTAGCACGTGACGCTCTTGACCAGTCCGTCTGGATCACTTGGCGGCAGCTGCGTCCTTGACCTGTTCAGGTCGACGTACGCCCTTGCGACCTCGGCCCTTACGACGTGGAGGGCCGACTCCCCGATGTCATAGATCTCGGCCGTGAACGGATCCGAGTCGTCGAACTGCGCGGACTCGGTAATGCAGAGGCGCCCGTCAAGCTCCCGCGGCGCCTCGGTTCCCCCGTGGGGGATTGAGATCAGAACGGGCAGCGCCTTCAGGGGCGATCACCGCTGCGCCTGTTGCCGCTTTTGTCGACGCCGCCACCCGCGGATGCGGCGGTGCCGTCCCGCCTCACCTCCGCCACCCCCTGGAATCCGTCCCGGGTCTGCATCTTCATGACGGCGTGGACGGCCCCGTGGTAAAACGAGAACCGGTCCCTGACCACGACCTTGTATCCCAGCCCCTCCAGATACCTCATCACGGGCTTCTCAAACGCGCCGTCCTCTATGCCGATCTCCCCCCCTATCGTGCAGTGGAGCCGCGGCAGGTACATCGAGGCGTCAATCGGAAGGCTCCCGTCGACCACCCCCATGAGAAACTGGGCGACCGTCGAGAAGATCCTCTGGCTTCCCGGGCTTCCCACCACCATCCACAGCCGCTTGTCGTGAAATATGAGCGCCGGCGAGACCGACGTCCACGGCACCTCGTTCGGCCTGATGTAAAACGGGTTCATTGTATTTTCAAAGTCGAAGGCGGACATGTAGTTGTTGTACAGGAACCCCAGCCCGTCTGCCGCCGCCTTTGAGCCGTATGGAAGCTCGATTGACTGGGTTATCCCTACCGCGTTCCCCTCGTCGTCCATTACGGACAGGTGCGTGGTCTCCCCGCCCTCGTCCTCGTCCCCGCCAAACGCATGGTCCATGATCGGCAGCGTGTCGTCCATCGAGTTGTGTATGGAGTCGGCCATCTGCCTTGCAAACGAGCGCTTCAGGTGGTGGTAGTGCATGTCGTGCATCTGGCTGTACGTGTGGGGGTTGAACGGGCGCAGCACCCTGTGCCAGAACGCCTTTCTAAACGTCTCGGCGACAAAGTGGTAGGAGCTCGGCTTCTTGCTGCGCAGGAACCTGGACGGCAGGTGGTTGAGCATCATCAGCGTCAGCAGGAGCGTCAGCCCCGCGGCGGGAGGGGGCATGGTCACCACCGAGACGTCCCGGTACTGTCTTCTGATCGGAGCCCTCTCTATGGGCTCCGGAATGTACGTCAGGTCCTCCTCCCGTATGAGGCCCCCGTTTCTCTGCATGTCCAGGTCTATCTGCTTTGCTATGCTTCCGCGGTAAAAGCTCTGGTAGCCGCTGTCCGATATGGCCCTCAGCGTCTGCGCCAGGTCGTCCTGCACGAACCTGTCGCCCGCCTCGTACGGCGCCTGTCCGTCCTTTAGAAAGTACCTTGCACCCGACCTTGACTTTATGCTCAGAAAGTTTTCCAGCTCCTTTGCCTGGATGCGGCTCTGCAGCTTGGTGATGCGGTACCCCCTCCTGGCTATACGTATGGCGGGCGCCAGCACCTTTTGCCACTCGAGGGCGCCGTAACGCTCGTGCATTATCCCAAGCACGGCCACGGTGCTTGGAACCGTGGTCGCCTTGTAGCCCAGTAGGCGCCTCCTCTTTGTATGGTATGCCGACGAGTGAGCGCGCGACGGGGACCTGCTCGAGCCGTCTATTGCCACGCTCTTCCTGTCCATGTGCATTATGCACATGGACTGGCCCCCGATCCCGGATGCCTGCGGCTCGCACACGCCGAGCGCAAAGGCCGTTGCGCACGCCGCATCGACTGCGTTTCCGCCCTTTTTGAGCATCTCGACTCCCGCCTGCGTCGCGTCTGGAAACGCGGACGCCACCATGCCCCCCTTCGCGGAATATGCGGCCTTCCTGCCGTATGTGGACGGGGAGAACGACGATTCGACCCTGCCTATGTCCAACTACTGCGGCCTCCCACCACCTGCGGCCGCGTTGTCTGCAGCCGGCATCCGATGCACTGCCCGCCGCCGCGCCCCTTCTTTTGCCGCCGCCGTTCCGCCCTTCTTGCCGCCGCCTTCGTTCCTCTCAGACGCAAGCTTGTCGATGACGAGCGCGAGCAGGAGGGCCCTCTCGATCATGCTGTCGCTTATGATGTGCTCATTCGGGGTCCTGTAGTCGACCCCCACGGGGCCCATGGAGCCCAGCACGAACTTGTCCGCGTCCGCAATGTCCCCGAGGCTGGATGAGGCATACCTGTGATCTTCCAAAACCCCGACGTCGGACTCGTCGGCAAGCCTGCTGACCATGTCAAAGAACCCCTGCGTCTTTGCGGTCTTTTCCACGGGGTTCCTCCTCGCCTGCTGTACGATGTGCGTGTCAAGCTTGGACTTTGTCCTCTTTTTGGCGATCTTGTGAAGTTCGGAATCGAACTCGTCGCCCTGCCGCCGCGTCACGTACCTGGTCGTAAGCGTGAGGCTGCCATAGTCCGGCGAGTTGCCAAACGAGGTGCGCGCCGAGATGTCCGATATCACGACCCTTGCCCTGTTGTGCGAATCGGACATCCTCTTCCAGTCAACGACCTTTTTGCACATGTCCGGGATGACGTCCTTTATGGTGTCGTCGCGCTGCCTTATGTGCATCATGTCGATGTGATACTTTGTGATCCCAGAGCACGACGTCGCGATGCCGCCGTTTGGCATGCCCCACTTGAGATCCACTATGTAGTCGTAGCCTGCCGCGATGTCGCGGATCAGCTTCTTGCTGAACCGCCCCCCTATCGAGTCGTCGGTTACAAGCAGTATGCCGCACCGCGCCTTTTTGAGCCTGCGCGCAAACCGCAGGGCCTGCAGCGCCGACAGCATAGTGACAAGCCCCCCCTTGGACTCGGCTATGCCCGAGCCGTACATCTTGCTGCCGGCCTTGTGGAACGCTGCAAAGTCCCGGTTGGAGTACCACGTGTCGAGGTGGCTCAGCATCAGGATGTCGTTCTTGCGGGCGGTCCTGCCCGCGCCGCCCGAGCCGCCTGCAGCGGATGGGGGGGATGCGGCCGCTGCGGCCGCTGCTGCTGCCTGCACGTCAATGCCTGCAGAGTCGCCCGTATAGTTAGTATAGTATATCATGTCCCCCACGTCGAACTCCTTGTATACGAGCGGCACGAACCCCAGGTGCTCCAGCCTCTTGGTCATGATGCTGCCAATCTCGTTGACCTCCTCGACGTTGTAGACGCTGGAGTTGGTCATCACTAGGTGTCGCAGCAGTTTCTCACTGGTGGTGTGGTGGCTCCTGAGATAGCTCCGCAGTATGGAGCGCAGCGGGGGCGCGGAGTGTGGTGATGGCGCGGGCTTTGATCGCGCCTGCACCCTCTGCCTTGCGCCCCCGGACGCGGCGCGTGCCGCATCTGCTGCCATGCCCGTGATCGCGGCGCCACCGCCCCCGTCGTCGTCATGTTGGTGGTGGTGGTAGCTGTAGCGGCCTTGGAGCGAAGACTCCCCAAAGTATCGTATCGCCGCCACGTCGAGGATCTTGTTGATCAGCGAGTCATACGAGTAACCCGCCGCCTTGGCAGCCGTGTAATAGGAACCGGTCTTGCCAAGGCTTGCCATCGAGTTTAGTTCCAAAACGTAGATCTTGCCGTCTTCGGCCATGCGCAGGTCTACCCGGGTAAAGTCGTTTAGACCCAGCTTTCCAAAGGCCGTAAGGCAAATCCTGCGCATGAGCGCGCACTGTTCCTCGTCGAGAGCTGCGGGGCAGATCTTTTCAACGGGCGTCTCTTTCTTGTCGGTTATGGTCTGTATGCGGTTCGGATCGCCGCCAAGGTCCATCTCCACGATCGGCAGCACCTCGACGCTGGCCCCGTTTCCAAGCAGCCCAACTGCAAACTCCCTGCCGGGTATGAACTGCTCCACCAGTATCTCCTGCGAGTATTTTTCCATCTGGGTTCGCACCGACCTGCGCAGGCTGTCCCAGTCGTCTACCACGTCCATCCCCATGGACGTAGACTCCATGTTGGGCTTTACGATCACGGGAAACACCAGATCGTCAAACACGTCGTCGGGGGAGCCAAACATCCAGAACCCGGGGGTCGGTATGCCGTTTCTCTGCAAGACGATCTTAGTCATTCCCTTGTCCTGGACCACCGCGTGGGCCTCGGGTCCCGATCCCACATACGGTATCCCGAGCATCTCGAGCATGGCAGGAACGTGGGTGTAGCGGTTGCGCCCCTGGATGCCGTACGCCATGTTGAAGACCATCCCGGGCCTGCTGCCCGAAACCACGCGCGGCATGAACTCCTTCATCTCCTCGATAAAGCTCATTCCTCCCTCGATGATCTTTACAGAATGCCCCCCGCGCTCCAGCGCGGTGGCCACCAGCTCCACCGTGCGGTGCGAGTAGTGCTCCAGCGTGGTCGCGCCAAACACGTTGATCACGTCCTGGTCGTCAATCTTTTTTTTGTTGTATACGATGGCGATCTTCATTGTGTTTTATTCCCGTAATGTGCAAAAAAAGATTTGTGCCGCAATGCTCTTGGGGCGGATCCTATAGAATGGGGCCGTCTTTGCCACGACTAACCATGCGGCGGACCACTTTTATCTCTCAGATCCAGATGAGCGGCAGACTCGGTCGGCGTCATATACCCGGCAGCGGAGTGCATCTGCTGGTTGTTTTTGTGGTAGTGGTAGTCTGCAAGGGCTCCTGCAAGCGTCACTTCGGCATCTTGACAGGATTCGAACACTCGCGGTCATACATACTCCTTTGAACGCCTTGTGGGATGACTCCCGACGCACTTACGTCCCGACGTGTTGGGTGCCGTTCCCTGTCCGTATGGGCATACGTGGCTGTCTGGACGCCTGTGCAGGGCGTCAAGCAGCGCCTGACGGCCCCGACGCCTCCTGAGGGACTTGCGTGTCCGGCGTTCGATCCCGCCTGCTGCGATTGCAAATGTTTTTGACGCTCCGCTTATGTGTCACGTCATGGGCGGCGAGATAAAGCAGGTGGTTGTAATGAGGACGGATCTCAAGATGGGCCGCGGCAAGATGGCCGCCCAGGCTGGGCACGCCTTTGTGATGGGCGCCGAGCGCGTAAGGCTGACGCACCCTGACTGGTACGCGGACTGGTGGGACGGCGGGCAGAAGAAGATTGTGTTAAAGGCCCCTGGACTTGAGAGTCTCCGCGGCCTGAAGATGGATGCAGTACGCGCCGGACTGCCGTACGCCGAGGTATCGGACGCCGGCCACACCCAGCTTGATCCCGGTACCGTCACCTGCGTGTCGGTGGGTCCCGCGCCTGAGAGTGCCGTCGACAGAATAACCGGGGATCTCAAGCTGCTCTGAGCCTTGTGTGGCCGGGTTCGCGCATGCCGCCGCCTGTCACTTGCCATGGCCGTGCCATCCTTGTCTGTCCGCATCCGCGCCTTCCGGGCGCCCCGCCGGCCAGCCGTTCATAGAGAGAGATATTAACGGTGTCGCGATACTGCTGGCATGAAGCAGCGCGCCAAGGGCCTCTTTGCGGTTGTGTTTCTTGGAGGGATACTGATCACGTCGCTTGTGGTAATTGCCATACCGGGACTGGAACCGACCGAGCGTGGCATGGATCCCCTTGCGCCGTCGGGCGCGGACCTTGACCGTGACTATTCTGCAAACTATGACGAGGCCGATCGGGTTGTGTACTGCGGCACGGGGCTGCCGCCGCTGTCGACTGCCTACATACGTGAGTTTGCAATCCCGACAGAGTGCACCAACCCGCTTGCCATTGCCGTGGACTATGACGGGAACCCGTGGTTTGCCGAGTCCAACACGGGCAGGGTGGCGACGTTTGACCTGGAGACTGAGACGTTCACAGAGTATCCTAACCCCTCCTGGCCTGAGGGCGCCACCTCTATGATGTGGGGAATGGACCATGCGCCCGACGGGATGGTCTGGTTTACTGACGACGCGTCAGACTCGATGTGGGTGTTCCATCCGATAACCGGGCAGTACGGCCGGCTCCCCGTGCCCGCAGTGGTGTCGGATCCGCTGCCACAGCGGCTGATCGTGGACGGCTCCCAGATTGTGGTGAACGACTTTTACGGGAACATGCTCGTGTTCTTGGATCCCAGCCAGCCTGACAAGTTCTTGGTGGCGCCGTCACCGATAGACGGGACGGTTACGGCCGGCTTTGTCCCGGACGCGGGCGGGTATATCTGGTATACCGCGTGGGACGGGAGACCGGGGGGAGACGGCTATCTGGTCAGGTTTGATCACGGCAGGTACGTGGACGTCGCTGCGACGACGGGGCAGGCGTACCTGCCGCCAATCGACTTTGTGGATTTAATCGAGCTTCCTCCGACCGTCCAGACTCCCAACGGGATTGCGATATCCGGCGACGGTGGCGTATGGCTCGCGGACACCACGTCGTCGTCCGTGTTTGAGTTTGATCCTGCAACGGGGCTCTTCACGCAGTATGTGACCGCGTCGCCGACAGAGTCGACGTACGGAAACAAGACCGGGGTGGTAAAGTCCCCCCTGTCGCGCCCGTACTGGATGGCCGCGGATGATGCGGGGCGCCTGGTGTTCAACTCGCAGACGTCAAACAACATCTCGGTCTTGGATCCAGTACAGCAGAAGATTGTAGAGTACCACGTGCCGTCAAAGAACCCGCACTGGGCCGACTGCGTGGGGGCGCCCGGCGATGGTGGTGACGTTGGGGACGTCATAATCCCACAGTCCGGGGCAAGCCAGGACGCGACAGAGGGCGCGGCACCTGAGAGGTGCGGCGTTGCACAGGTCTTTGACTTTGACGTGCACGGGGACAGGATATGGTTTACGGAGTGGGCCGAGAACAAGATAGGGGTGGTGGACACCTCGATTCCGGTGCCCTTTGACGTGGAGCCGTCGACGCCATACGTCTCTGTCGCCCTGGGCGGAATCGAAGGTGTGACGTTTGACGTTACGGGCCCCGCCACAAGCAGTGGCGACCCGTCCGCGCAGATCGAGCCGTTTGCGGTGTCCGGCAGCCCGCATGTTCTTGTCACCATGCTGTCAGATGCGGGGGCGCAAGACGACATCATCGGCTACGGGGGCGACGGCCAGGCACACGCCGCGAAGCTGTCTGACATTCCGGTCATGATCGCCGTCACCGGTGACGCGCCAAGCGGGATATACAAGGTTCTCTTGGGCGCCCAGGCGCCCGACATATCGGTGGGCAGGTTCGTCACAGTGATTGTACAGTGAGCGGCACAGTTCCCGAGATTGATCGCACGATTGGAATAGGCGTGTATGCCACGCCGTTTCCCGGGCTCGGCCGCGGGTATGGCATACGGGCGGCGCCGGACGATTTTGTAGTGTCGGAGATATTGTCGCCGGCCGCCCTCAGGATGATATGCGATCACGGCGCCGGCGGCAACGGCAGCAACAACGGCAACGCGGACGCAGACGCGTCTGCGAAAGGTACAGGGTACGCAGTGTACGTGCTCCGCAAGAGGGGCATCGACACTGCGCACGCGCTCGGCGCCATACGCAAGATGACGGGCGCCAAACTAAAGCCACTGGGACTCAAGGACGCATCGGCCGCCACCACGCAGTATGTCTGCTCGACTGGGGCCGCGGGGAGGAGGCTCCGCGACATCAGCGCCTCGAGGTTCGGCCTGGCGTTTGCCGGATATGCAAAGAGGCCACTTACAAAAAAACAGATGCTTGGAAACAGGTTCCGCATACGGATATCCGGGGGCTGGAGAGATCCCGGCAGCGGCAGCAACGGGGGGGATGCCACTGAAGCGGCAACCGCGCCCGATCCGTCCGGTTTTGTGACATATGCAGACTCGGTCCCAAACTTTTACGGATATCAGAGGTTTGGCTCGGGGCGCCCCGTAACGCACATGGTCGGCAGGGCCCTTACAATGGGTGACTATGACGAGGCCGTGCGCCTGATACTGGAGTATGCGTCGCCGTACGACACGCGGGAGCGCAGGGAGGTACGGGAGAACCTTGCAGACCCGGCGTTGTACGCGCAGTCGGCGCGGCGGCTGCCGCCGGGCATGGACACAGAAAAAACCGTGCTGGAGGAACTGGCCAGGCACGGCGACCCACTCCGCGCGCTCCGCGCTGTTCCGCTCCTGCTGCGCAGGCTGTATGTAAGCGCATACCAGTCGTATGTATTCAACCGCACCCTGAGCGCGGCCATTGCCGCAGGCGAGAGCCTCTTGGATCCCAAACCCGGCGACGTCTGTTTTGACAGGCACGGTGATCTTCACAAGTATGACGGGACCGCGTCTGCGGCGGCGACGGCGGGATCCGGGGGCGAAAACGGCCGGGAGGTCGACGCGCATGGCGGCCTTGTACGGGTGCGCAGCGACGCGGTGGCGATACCAATCGTCGGCTATTCGTACTATTCAAAGACGCGGTTTGCGCCATACGTGTCAGACGTGCTCGTGGACGAGGGAGTAAAGCCGCGTGCCTTCTTCCTAAACGCGATGCAGGAGGCAAGCGGCGAGGGCGGGTTCCGGGATGCCGTACTCCAGTGCTCTGGTTATGCATGGCATGATGACGCCAAGACCGTGGAGTTCTCACTTGCCCGGGGCTCTTTTGCAACGATGCTGCTCCGGGAGCTGATAAAGCCTCCAAACCCCATATCCGCGGGGTTCTAGGCTTTGGATGCCGCTGCTGTTGTTGCTGCCGTTGCCGCTGGTTTTGCCGTTATCAGGCTACACGCGTATGCTTGTCTATTTCTGCCCGGACTGTTCTTGCTGCCGCGTCCCGCGCATGAAAAGTGCGGCAAGGCACAGACCGCCGCCTCCCAGCATTATGGCCTTGCCGTTTGTATACCATTCTGGATTCTTGTACATAAACGACGATTCGGGCCCGATCGTTCCCTCACTCTGCAGCAGAAATACAAATCCCGTCACGAGCATTACTATCCCCGAGTACATCATCACCTTTCTGGCGATGCCTGTCGCCTTATTCGCCATGCCCGTCCTTGGCACGGGGGAGCGGGGGAATAAAAGGATGCCCCGAGTCCCGCCTTGGCCGTCCGTAGGTGTGACACTTCCCCTGATAGATCACGCCTGCCGGAAGCGTCGCGCGGGGCGGTGCGCCTCCTCACTCGTCCAAGTCGACATAGATGCCAGATATGGCGTTGTTGATCCTGTCGTGGTACTTTTCGCATCCCTCGGTTCTAAAGTCGTTGGCCTTGCATTCGTTGAAGTGTATGGTGCTATCCCTCTGCATGTTATCGGCAAACAACACGTCTGAGCCTATTGCAAGCGCCAAGAGGCCGATTGCAGCGAGGCTTGCAGAGACTACGATCATGGCATGTCCAACCTTGGCGTGGTTGTGGGGATTGCTCATCTGTTGTGCGCCTCCGATCCTCGAATTTAATCCTTTCAAGGTCAATAATGCCGGCCTAGGTTTGATCCCGTTCCAAGTCCCCCTTCTGGGCATCGGGACTGACGCGACGTGACGGTTTCGTCCGCTCTCGTGAAATTTGCGCGGCGTGTGACGATCCTGCAAGTGCGGCATGGTCTTGAAGTAGACTGGTGTGACTTGCAGGGATGCACCCCGAGTATCCATCCCACACCTCTGGTAATCTCTGCATGTGCGCGGCGCGGGAAACAGTGAAAAACCTGTGCCGCCTGTTGATGGCATGGGCATACAGATACTGCAGTACGAATTCCTGGGGCCCGTGCCGCTCTCCGAGTGGGGGCCTCCGATGGGCGAGATCCTGTATGCCGTCCTGTCGAGGGACCGTGACCGTTTTAACATACTGCATGTGGGCGATTGTGAGCATACTGACGACAAGGCTTTCTTCATACAGCACGAACAGTTCAAGTGCTGGGTTGAGAAGGCAGGCTCTGATTCGGCACTGTATCTGGCCGTATTTCCAATGAAGGATTCTGGCGCGCAGCGGCGCCGGGCCGTACTGCAGCGCATCATCCGCAGCTACAAGCCGCCGTGCAATCCCGCCGCCGACCTGCCTGAGCAAAAGCCCAGCTATAACGTGCGCCGGACCGATGCCACTGATGCCGGCGGCGACAATGGAGTCGACAATGGAGGCGACAATGGCGGCCCTGAAGTGGCCGAGCCTGCCCCGTCCGAGCCTGCAGATCCGCCACCTCCAACAAAAGAAGCCACTGATGCCGCGCCATCAGAACCAAACTCCTCGCGGGACGCGATCTTATGCCCGTGCTGCGGCTCTGGCATGGATCTGGAAAAGAGGATCGGTTCCAACTCTGCCCTGTACCGGTGCGCCGGCTGCAACATGAGCGAGACGCGCCTGGATTGACGACGTCCCACGCGTTGGGCACGATCAGTTCTGGCCTGCGCCAGAGGACTGCTTGTTTACTTGGTTCTGCACCTTGAATATCTGCTCCAGCGTTATGTCCATGGCCTTTTTGAGGTGGTCAAACTCCCTGATAGAGTGCATCTGCCCCTCTACTAGCATCCTCATTATCCTTACCGTATCCTTTTGAAGTTCGTCAGAGGCAACTATCTCCATGGCGTTGAGCCTTGAGAGCGTGTTGTCCATATCCTTTAGCATTTCCTCTGAGGGCTTGTGGTTCCCGTGCGGCATCACTTCATTCTGCCCCTCGCATTTTCCATGAGCCGGCACACCTCTGCCGTTAATATGAACTTACATCAACTCCTCGTCTATCTCCCCTATGGGATCAACGTACTCCTTGCACCTGCATGCGGGGACGACGCAGCTGCCTGCCTTCAAAAGCGAGTCGCTGCTGCCGTCGTCCATGTGGGCCTCGTGCGTGTGGTGGCATCCCTTACAGTTCGTAGCGCCGCCATCTCCTTTCTGCCAAGAGCATGATCTCCGTCATTGCGGCACCAGTACGGCGCGGGCGTCTATCTTTGACTCTTTGAGCAGCCGTAGCACCCGGTTTGCCTCCTCAAGCGGATACGCCTGGGACACGACCTCCAGGTTGCTCTCGCCGCATATCCTGATTACCTCCTCCATGTCCTTTGTGGACCCTATCAGGGTTCCCCTGATCGTCTTTTCCTCAAACGCCATGAACTTGGGGTTCTTTCCCACGGTCGCAATCACTATGGTGCCCCCCTTCTTGACCAGATCTACTGCCGCGTCGGTCACCGCATCGGACGGGGCAAACACGACTGCCGCGTCAAGCAGCCCGATCTCCTTTTTGACATCGTCTGTAAAGTTGCCGCCTTCTGAGAACGTCACGGAGCGAGCGGCGCCAAGCTTCTCTGCCACCTCCAGGTGCCTGCGCGCCCTGGAGAACGCGAACACCTTGCAGCCCTCTACCTTTGCAAACTGGACTGCCATGTGTCCCACGCCGCCTATCCCAAAGATGCCAATCCTCATGCCGGGACGCGGCCCTGCCGCCTTTACGGCCTTGTATGCGGTTATCCCGGCGCAGAACAGGGGCGCCGCATATTCTGGGGCCATGGAGTCCGGGACGAGCGTTACAAAGTCCTGCGGCGCCGTGATGTACTCTGCATATCCGCCGCGCGTGGTCTCCCCGGTAATGGTGGATGACTCGCACAGGTACTCCTTGCCCTCCCTGCAGTATTGGCACTCACTGCAGGCCTCCAGCAGCGGTGTTATGCCGGCCCTCTGGCCGACCTTGAACTTTGTGACGGCGCTCCCTATCTTCGTTATGGTGCCGACCACCTCGTGGCCCGGAACGGTGGGCAGCACCGGCGGTATGCCAATGTCCATCCAGTCCCCCTCTATGCCGTGCAGCTGTGAATGGCATACGCCGCAGGCCTCTATCCTTATGAGGACCTCGTCGGGCCTGCTTATCTTGTGCCTTGGAATGTTTGCGAGCCTGAGCGGGTCTTTCTCTATGGGGCCGCACTTGTCTAGCACCATGGCCCTCATCATTATATCGCCGTCGGACATCATACGTACGCGCCCAGTATGGAATTTTAAGATTCGCCAACCTGCGTCAGAAGGCTTTAAGACGCAAGCACCCAAGGTACATGTGTGCCGAAGATAGCAGACGAGGACAGGGAGCGCGTCAGGTTGCTCAACGTCATAGCGCAGTCAAAGGACGGCTTTAACCGGCTTTCGCTTGACGAGCTTGTCCGGCTGCAGGGCATGATAGAGCGCAAGGACTATTCAAACGACAAAAAGTCCGCAAAGTCCAAGGCCGCGCTGCTCAAGAAGATAAACGTCCGGATATACGAGCTGACAGAGGGCAAGGGCATATGGGACAGGTAGCAGGCCCACACCAAGCGGGTCCTGCCGTATGCGCAGCGCCTGCCGCTGCCAACCAAACTGACGCCGCGGATCCCGTGGCCGTCGTGAATGGTGCGTCCGCTGTCTGCGCGCCGAACCTACCGGCAGACCGGCGCCACCCAACCCCACGTCACATGCCGCGGCTTTCTGTGGCGCCCGCGCGGTGGCTCAACGGAGGGATCCCGGCAGGGGAGAGGCCGGAATCGGCATCGCGTCGGCGCACTGCGGCCAGAACCGTTTCCCCAGCAGGCCAACCGCCATCACGTCAATATCCTCCGATTACCGTGCAACCGCCACCACCGCCATGCCGTCCCTGTCACCGCCACCGCCGCCATCATGCTGCGCCGCCCCCGCCGGATCCCCTAATTCGACGCTGCGCATCCAAACCTACACGGCCGCCGCAAAGCGGCGACGGGCCGCGGCGACACCCAAAGGTCAAGGATGAGATCACGCGTACTCTTTTTGCACATTCTTGGCGAGATCTCTTTAGATAAGATTTTTTAAACAATCTATCTCTCAATGGCGTATGGGCACCATGTCGGTCAAAGACAAGGGCGCGTGGGAATCCGAGGTGCTGCAGTCGGACATTCTCGTGCTTGTGAAATTTCATGCAGAGTGGTGCGGACACTGCCACATGATAAAACAGACAGTGGAAGAGCTCTCCGAGGACTATGTCGGAAGGGTCAAGTTTGTAGATGTAGACATAGACAAGAGTGAAGATCTGGCATCTCAGTATGAAGTGCACAGCACACCGACGCTCCTCATCTTTGGCAAGGGCAGTATCGCGGCACAGCACGTCGGCTCGGCGCCAAAGGCAACCTACAAGAACATGATCGATGGTGCACTTGGTACGTTATCATCCCCCTCATCATCATCATCATAATCTCCATCGTCGTGATGGTGATGGTGGTGGTGGTAGCAGTAGTGGATAATCGTGCGTTAATGGTTAGCCGGAGGCCGTCTGACGGCGGCTGAGCGCGTACGCCCGCAGCCCTGCCCGCGAGTTTGCACACCGTATGCACCTTGGCCGAATATGCGTGGCAGGGGTCTTGGACAGCAACAACAGGATCAAAGCGGTGGCGACGGACGCCACCTCGCGGGTTCATACCAAAGGGGAATCTGTGTAATCAACGACGGCAACGGGCGGCCGCACCCCGGACCGGCAGAGTGCGCCTAGGCCGCGCTTGGGCTTTCTGTGACAAACGCCTCGCATTCTGCCTTGGCGGCCACGTCTGACATCTGTTGTATCGGGCGCTTCATCAGATACGCGTTCGCGGGCCGTCGCCGTACGGGCTGCTGTCCCCACGTGCCGCGTGTCTGAATCCGCGCAGTTCTCACGCGTGGTGATCCCACGGCCTGCCGGCGTTCCATTGCATTGACCACCGCCTGATGAGCACGACTGACCATGCGATACTGCCTGCAGTCCACAGCATGACGTAGATGCTCTGTGCAAAATGCTCTGACTCTGGATACAAAAAGGCGGTGTACGCCTCTTGAATTTCCAGCATGCTGTCAAACAACGCAAACTCGACTGCAACTTGGGGGATCAGGACTGTGCACAGTATGACAAGCAGGTATCGCCTGAGCTTCCTTATGTGATATGCCGAGTATATGTCCAGAACGGGGATGGCCGCGTATATGCACTGCCTTCTGACGCTCACGGGGCCTCCTGCCGGCATGCGGTAGGCCGGCCCGCGCCCAATTTAAAGAACATTGCACGGCACACCGCCCGCCGCCCGTGCGCGGTTCTTGTTGGACGCGCGGCGACCGCTGCTCTGCATGTGCGCGCGGCGCGTGTTTGGCATCGCTTGCAAAGGACGGCACACCGGGCCCGGGCACCGTGCGATGCGCGGATCCATACAAATAGGAACGCCATTCCGTCACGTATATGCCCAAGAACCGGCTTGCAGGGGAGACCAGCCCGTACCTTCTGCAGCATGCAGAAAACCCCGTCGACTGGTATCCGTGGGGCAGCGAGGCCCTCGACAGGGCCAGAAACGAGAACAAGCCGATATTCCTGAGCGTCGGGTACAGCTCGTGCCACTGGTGCCACGTGATGGCCCACGAGTCGTTTGAGAACGAGGATGTTGCGTCATTTATGAACTCGAACTTTGTAAACATAAAGGTGGACAGGGAGGAGCGCCCTGACATCGACGACATTTACCAAAAGGCGTGCCAGATGGCGACGGGGCAGGGCGGCTGGCCGCTGAGCGTCTTTCTGACCCCCGACCAGAAGCCGTTCCACGTCGGGACGTACTACCCGCCGCTCGACTCGCACGGAAGGCCCGGGTTTGGGAGCGTCTGCAGGCAGCTTGCGCAGTCCTGGGCCGAGAGGCAGGGCGACGTCGACTCGCGCGCCGACGACTTTGTGCGCGCTCTCTCAAAGGCGGATGGCGCCCCCCTGTCGGGGGCCGCACTGCGCGCGCCGGAGTCCGACACGCGCCGGGGCAGACTGGGCTTTGACGAGTCAACGATGGACGAGGCCGCCGTCAACCTGTACAACAACGGTGACTACACGCACGGGGGGTTCGGCTCGGCGCCGAAGTTTCCAAACGCCGCATGCGTCTCGTTCCTGTTCAGGTATGCCGCGTCGACCGGCCATGAGTCATTTGCAAAGTTCGCGCTAAAGACGCTTGACAGAATGGCGCGCGGGGGGATATTCGACCAGATCGGGGGCGGATTCCACCGGTACTCCACCGACGCCCGCTGGCTCGTCCCCCATTTTGAAAAGATGCTGTATGACAACGCGCTCATTCCGGTCAATTACGCCGAGGCGTACCAGCTGACCAAGAAGGAGTTCTATCTCGACGTCATGAAAAAGACGCTTGACTTTGTGCTGCGGGAGATGACCTCGCCCCTGGGCGGCTTTTACTCTGCATACGACGCTGACTCTGAGGGCGTGGAGGGCAGGTACTATACGTGGACCAAGCGCGAGGTTCTGGAGGTTCTCGGGGCCGGCACGCGCGACGCGGATCTCTTCTGCCTGTATTATGACGTGACGGACGGCGGCAACTGGGAGGGCAGCACCATCCTGTGCAACAACATAGCGCTGTCGACTGCCGCGTTCAAGGTGGGTGTACCTGAGGGTGACGCGCGGGCGTCCCTGGAGAGGTCCGCCGCAGCGCTCTTGGCTGCGCGCCGCGCGGGCCGCGTGCCCCCGGGACTTGACCAGAAGATTCTGGTATCATGGAACGCGCTGTTCGTCTCCGCCCTTGCAAAGGGATACCGCGTGTCCGGTGATTCGGCGTACCTTGACGCGGCAAAGAGGTGCCTGTCCTTTGTCCAGTCCGAGATGTTCTGCGACGGCAGGCTGCTGCGCACGTACAAAGACGGCAGGGCCCGGATAGACGGATACCTGGAGGATTACGCGTACCTCGCATGCGCGCTTTTGGACGTCTTTGAGGCCGAACCCGACGCGGAATACCTGGAGTCCGCTGTACGGATGGGCCGCGTGATCCTCTCGGAGTTCTGGGACGAGGAGACGTCGGGCTTTTTCATGACGGGACGCATGCACGAGAGCCTGATAATCAGGCCGCAGAGCAGGTACGACCTCTCCATGCCGTCCGGAAACTCCGTCGCAGTGCACGTCCTGCTGCGGCTGTACCACCTGACTGGGGAGCGCCCGTTCCTTGATGCGTGCAGCGCGTCCGTCCGCTCCCAGGCTCCCGCGTGCGCCGAGAACCCGTTTGCGTTCGGGTACATGCTCAACGTAATGTCTACGATGCTTGCAGGATCACGCGAGATCACGCTGCTGAACACGCCTGCCGACCCCGGCATGTGCAGGATGGTGCTCTCCTCATACCTGCCCGACTCGATTGTGGTCGAGATCAGGAGCCGGGAGCAGCTTGACGGCGTCCTGGCGTACCCGTTTTTTGCCGGCAAGGCGTTTGACGAAGGACGGGCAAGCGCGTACGTGTGCAAGGACTCTGTATGCTCGCTGCCCATACACGATGCGGACCGGCTCCGGGAAGCCCTCGGACTAGACCCTTCTGAGGTCTAGCTCCATTATGTCGCCGACCCTGGGACGGCCCATCGAGTCGTATCTGGATGTGGGCATGGCAATGGTGATCTGGGTCTGCTGATACGACTTTATCTTTACGGTCGGCTGGGCCTGCAGTATCGCAGTCAACAGCGGCATCACGTGCTCCTTGGTGTCGTCATCCAGGGTCTTTGAGACGTTCTCCATTATCATCTGTTTTTGGGTTATGGGCTCCGTCGAGACGTTCTCGACCAGCGTCAGTTGGATTATCTTGCCGTTGTCCACGATCTGGGTTATCCTGAACGCATTCTCTGCTGTCATGTGCAGCGGCCGGGGCGTTGTGATTTATCTCTAACGCATCAGCGAAAAGTAGAGCGCGATGGCGGCCGTGGCGACCGCCCCTGCCACCCCCATGACGAATATTATTCGGCCGCCCTCCAGTTTCATGTGCAGGCTCGGGGAGGTTTGGAATTAAACTGTTGCCTGAGGGTGGCGGCATCGGTGGCGCGCGCGTCTTTCGTGATGCTGCTCGTGTCCGCGCTGGCAAGCTGCTGGATTCAGTCTGGCGTCCTGCGGTGCTTGGCTGGAGTCACCCCCCCCCCTCCGTCATGCGCCTTGGGATACAGTCACGCGGGTTTCGATACGGGCGTTACGGCGTGGGCGGCCTGGTGGCGGAGCCGCCTGCAGCGGGAGGGGATTTGCCGCCGCCTGGCTCCGTCCTGCCTGCCTGCCTCTGCGCGGTACCGCCATCTTTGCCGCCTGCGTCTGCAGGACTGCCTGCCGCCTCCGCTGTGGCCGCCGTCGCCTCCTCAGCTGACGCCGGGTCCACGATTGCCTTTTTGATTGTGGCCGCCCTCCTCTTTAGAATCTGGTTAAACTCAGTCATGTCCTCGAGCCCCGGCTGCACCTGCTGGTTTCTGCACGCCTCCAGAAAGCTTGTGTATATGCAGCCTGCTATGATCCCGAACGCGGCATCCGGAACCGATTCTATCTCTGGCTTGAACTGCTCTGCAATCTGCCTGTAAGAACCGGCCTCGTTGGTGTAATAATCCATCAGGCTCTCGATGAACTTTATGTTCTCGCTTGATATCGCCACGCAGTACGGCCTTTGAGATTGATATTTAGCTGTTTGCATGGGGCGCTGCAGCAGTGGCTTTCCGCCGCCGGTTCCGCATGCGGCCCGCGCATGGCATGAGCTGGGCGTCATGATTTATTTTGCGCAGCTGCAAGACGCGGCATGTGCCCCTCTCCCTGTCCGGGTCTCCGCCGCCGCCCCCTTCTGTCAAATGGAGGCTTGAGCTTGACGAGGACTTTTTTCGCATATATGACTCTAAAAAGATGGTCATGGGATACTTTGACCCCGACTACGGGGAGCCGTACCCTCCCGAAAGACGTGACGAGATAATCGAGTCGATGCTCAAGAATCATGACGTGGTTACAGGCGGCATCGTCATGGTGCCCATGGTAAAGTTCGGACTCTTTGACACGGACCTTGAGGCCCACATAGACGTGGTGCAGCAGAACGTGCTGCGCGTCAACGAGCATATTGGCAAGTGGCGCGACTTTCTTGCAAAGGTGGACTGCCTTGATAGGCACGCGATCCGGATATCGCACACCGACCAGGACATGCTCACCGTCACTTTTCCGATAAAGTTCCACAAGCCGCTGCCGCTTGGGGCGGACTCGCTGGCCGAGGGAATCAGGCCTACCTTGGATTTGCTGATGCAATCAGGCCTGTCATAGGAAGGCGCGACGATGCAAGCCTCGTGGCGGCCACATACGCCGAGAACGTGCCTGCCAGCAGCAAGACAGTCCCTATCGGAAACTCTGGCACCGCCGCATACTCCTCGGACTCTGCTACCAGGTGGTACCTCGCCGCATCCGCCGTGTGCTCCTTGTCCGGCACCGACACCACAAAGAACGCGCTCTCGCCGGCCCTCAGATAGTCCGGCTCCGTGTGCACCCTTGTGACGGCCGCGACGCTGCCGGCGTCGTCGTATATGGTGGCCACGATGGATATCATGTTTGCAGTGATCTCCCCCCCGTTTGCAACGGTTCCCGTTATGATCAAATTTTTATGCCTGTCTCTTGTAATCTCGGATCCTGTCACGTCTATGACCTGCCTCTTTGGGTCTGCAAAGTCATAGTCGAGCTTGAGCGTATACGGGAGGTGGGATGCGCCGTCGCCCCGTCCGGCCGCCATCTCCCTTGGAATCTGGCCGCCGTTTTTCAGCATTATGTCAAACGGACCCCTCATGCCGGGCATTATGATATTTACAAGCGAGTCCGCGTCGCTTGTCAGCACGACGTTGCCGTCCCCGTCGTATATGGTGGCCTGCACGCTTGCGCCGCGCAGGGGCACCTCCAAGTCGTTTACAATCTCGCCCACTATGTGCAGCGAGCCGTCATCCCCCGTGTAGTGGCGGTCGTTCTCGATGGTCTGGGCAAACGCGGCGTACTGCAAAAGATTTGGCTGCGGATCGTCGGAGGCGGCCATGGTTACGTCCCCCACGCCGCCTGCGAGCGCTATTGTAATGACGGCCATGGAGACGGCTGCCGCGGCCCTGACGTTTGTGGCACCTGCCTGGATGATGTTGCTGCTGTCCGTTGCGACCCTCCTCCTCTCTCATTTCTGATCCGCCCGGCTTGTACATTAAGTCACTGGTCTACTGCTCGTATTCGGGATGCCGCGCCCCGCAGAGGGCTCGGATTACGGCATGTGCGACTGGCGCCACTCTTCTGCCTCTGACACGCAGGCGATCCACTCGGGGCCGGCCGCCTTGGATGCGGTAGTGACGTTCGTGTCCCCGTCCTGCGCAGTGGCAGCGCCGCCGAACTTTTCATCGCACTCGGCTATCATGTGCTCTGCAACGCTGTCCACCTTTTGGATCACGTCGCGGCGGGGCTCCTGAAACTTTTCCCCCGTATCGTCGCGGGTTATGGTGCCCGTCTTTGCCGAGTAAAACTCTACCAATCCCAGCAGCTCGTACTCTAGCGCGTCCTGCAAGAGCGCGTCGGACCTGGCCCTTGCAGAATCGTCCCCGTCACTTATCCACCGGACGTACTCCGAGTCGCTCTCAAGCTGGGACTGCGACGAAAGCTTTAGCAGCCTTACCGATCCCTCAAAGATCTCAGGTGGTTCCAGCTCGTCGTACCTGAGTATGGTATCCTCGAACCTCTCTATGTGGCCGTCGTAAAACTCTAGCAGTCCCTCGCGGTCCAAGTCGCCCTCCTCCCACTTTGTCTTCTCCGAGTAGAACTCTGTCTGTATCTCCCTTACGTCATCCTGTATGCCCTGTAGTTTTATGCCGAACTCGAGGCCCCTCTGCTTGGTCTGCTCTGCTGAATAGTTGTATGATATGACGGCCCCCACCACGGCGGCCGCGACCAGCGCGATGGCTATGTTGCGTATGGTCCTGCCTCTCTTCTCCCTCCTCTCCCTCCTCTCCCTCTTCTTGTCTGCCTTGGATCTCATAGGTAATCAACATAGTTTCCATTCTCGTCCAGCTTGAGCTCGATCGTGCGCTCGGCACCGCTGATAAAAGACTCGTTGCGGGTGCTCCTCACCCTGCTTACCACGAGCTCGTAGGGCCAGATGTCCACCACAATCGAGCCGATCTTCGCGGTCGGGTTCTCTGTAATCTCCATGTCCTCCCTTCTGACACCGTGCCTCTCGAGCATGTGCACGGCATGGTCAAGCAAGGGTTTTGGGTTGTTGTAGTCGAGTATCCAGACGGGAGGCTCGTACTTTATGGCATCCAACTGACGTCTACTGCCTGCCTGCCATGCTATATTTGATACGTACGTATGGCCTGCAATGGCGCCGCGCTTTGTAGCCTGGCGCCTCTCGTCAACTCATGACGTTGAGCGTCATCGTACTGACCACATTTGAGAGCGACCTGATTTTTGCCACAACGGACTCAAATGACTCCCGTTCGGGGGCGCGGACCTCTACTATCAGGTCGTACGCCCCGAACGTAAGATGGGCGCTCGTAATGTCGTCCATCTGCTGCAGCTCTTTTAGCACGTGTTCTTCTGCACCCAGATCGCAGTTTAACAAGACAAACCCCTTGTGCATAATGTGACATGCATTGCACTGCAAAGTCTTTAAATCTTCGGTGTTATCGCAGTTTTCGCCGACGGCCGGTTGTGGATATCTTGCAGCGTCTAGCGTCTGTCGTCGCGCCGGTTTCGGCCGCCGCCGCCTCCCTTGCGGTATCCGCCATCCCTTCTCTGGCCGCCGCCGCCTCGGCCGCCATAGCCGCCGCCTCGGCCGCCATAGCCGCCGCCGCCTCCGCCGCCTCGGCCGCCTCTCCGACCGCCGTCCCTGGGATCATACGTGTCCCTTCTCTCTCGGCGGTGGCCTCCGCGGTAGCCGCCGCCTCCTCTATTGCCGCCGCCGCCGCCGCCGCCCCCGTACCTTCTTACGGGTATCTCCCTTTTGAGCGGATCCGGTATCGAGATCTTGATACCCATCGACTCGTTGAGGTCCTTTAACGGCACCTTGATCTGGCGCTTTATCAGATTCCATTCGTCAAATGACGAATACGAGACAAGCGTGATCGCCCTTCCGTGCGCGCCCGCCCTCGCAGTCCTGCCAATCCTGTGAAAGTACGTCATGTCCTGGTTTGGGACGTCATAGTTGATCACAAGCTCCACCATGGGCACGTCTATGCCCCTTGAGGCCACATCTGTTGCCACCAGTATCTTTGCCTTGTTGCTGCGGAACTTTGCCATCGACTGCTCCCTTCTTACCTGTGACATGTCGCCCTCTATCACCACTGCGTCCAGCCTCTCCCTGTGCAGGTACCTTCCCACGTCCCTCGTCCTGTATTTGGTGGAGCAGAATATGATGCACTGCCCGCGCGTCTCCCCGATGAACTGCATGATGTGCTTGAACTTTTCCTTGTCCCTGATTACCAGAAACGACTGGTCTATGCCCTCGCCGCTCAAGTCGTCGGCGTCAAGCAGGAACTGCTTTGGGTTGTTCAGGTAATCCTCAGACAGCCTCAGTATCTCCGTCGGCATGGTGGCCGAGTACAGCGACATGACCCTCTCCTCCGGCGCCAAGTCCAGTATGAACTGTATGTCGTCTATGAATCCCATGTCGAGCATGGTGTCGGCCTCGTCCAGAACTATGTGCGTCACGTCCTTGAGGTCGACTGTGCCGCGCTTTAGGTGGTCTATCAGCCTTCCCGGCGTGGCGACCAGTATCTCCACCCCGCGCTCAAGCGCGTCTATCTGCACCCCGATCCCCTGGCCGCCGTATATTGTGGCAACCCGGGTATCCAGATACTTTGAAAACTTTTTGATCTCGTCGGTGATCTGCATGGCAAGCTCCCTCGTGGGCGCCATGATCAGCCCCTGGATGGTGCGGTTGGGGCGTATCTCCTGCAGCATCGAGAGCGCAAAGGCGGCCGTCTTGCCGGAGCCCGTGTGGGCCTGGCCCACCACGTCCCTTCCAGTCAGCAGCACGGGTATGGCGGCCTCTTGTATCGGAAACGCATCCTCGAATCCCATCTCGGATATTGCCTTGATTATGTCGTCGCTGAGGCCTAGTTCGCTAAATTTTGTCATTTTTTCTTTTCTTCTCTTTTCTTTTTTCTCACAGGCAATGACGAGAAAGCTCACCGCCCACCGTCATTATTCCGATTCGCGGACGCGTGGAACGTCTAATAAACGCTTGCCGCTTTCTCTCCTTCCGCCTTTCCCCGTCTCAGCGCTCGAGCTGGGAGTCTATGACCCTCTTGAAGACGTCGTACGGCTGGGCCCCTTCGACTGATACGTACCCCACGTCGTCGTTTCCGATGAAGAATCCCGGCGTGCCTGTTATGCCGTACGCCCTTCCGTCCTCCAAGTCGCCCCTGATGTCCTCGACGTGCGTGCCCATGACTACGCACTCCTCAAACTCGGCCGCGTCGATTCCCGTGTCGGACGCGTACCCGCTGAGCAGTTCTATGACTTCCTGGGGGCCTGCCCTGCTCCATTCACCCTGCTTTTCAAACAGGATGTCGTGCATGCCCTTGAAGCCGCCCTGGTCGTCTGCGCACTCGGCCGCAAGTGCCGTGACGGCAGCGTTGGGGTGTATGTGCTGGAGCGGAAAGTCCCTGTAGACCAGCTTTACGAGCCCCTTGTCTATGTACTCCTCTTGTATGGAGGGCAGGGTCTGGGAGCTGAATCTGGCGCAGAACGGACACTGGAAGTCCGAAAATTCTATGATTGTAATGGGGGCGTCCGCGTCACCTATTGTGGGATCGTCGTCGGCCGATATTCGTATGGGTGGCGGTTGCTGCTGCTGCTGCTGCTCCTGCAGTGCGGCCATCTGCTGTTGCATCATCTTTAGCTCCAGCTTGGCAAGCGCGTCATCAAGATCCTCTTGCGTCAGCTGATCCGGCTGCTCTTGGTACATGCTAATTGAATACGCGCCTGCAAAAAATGCGGCCACGCCGACTGCTATGATCAGCCCGATGACAAGTCCGTTGCTTGATTTTTTTGCAGGTGGCGTGCCGTCGCCGTCGCCAACATTGTCGTCCTCGCCGCCGTTTTCTGTATCGTCCTGGTCGTGCACTGCCTCTTCTTCTTCTTCTTCTTCTTCTGGTTGCTGGTCTCCGCTTGTTTCTTCCTCGCCTTCGGGATCATTGTCACGCGCTGCGGTGTCTTCTTTCATCTCTTCCGCGCCGCCGACGTCCCCGTCGCCCGTCTTGTCACTGACGTTGGCGTCACCTGCGTCGTTTTGTGCGGCATCCACCTTTGTGGCCGCGTCATCTGACGGTGCGTCGGAACTCATGCTACGGCTGACCTTCCATGCACAAATAACAGTTGTTACCGCCCGCCACCACCACCCTTCGTGTCGGATGCCGTACGCTGTACCTGACGACTGCACAGATCGTATACCCAGACATCGTCTGCGGCTCTTTTAAACACGTGCCGGGATATTGTACACGTGGAGATCTACATTCTCAGGCATGGCAAGGCAGAGGAGCGCTCGTCCGGCATCTCAAGCGATGCAAAGCGTAGGCTGACAGAGTCCGGCAGGAACGAGATGGAGCAGGTTGCATCTGGGATTACGGCGCTTGGGATACGTCCCGATCGTATAATATCAAGCCCGCTTGTCAGGGCCCGCGAGACTGCCGAGATCATACGCGAGCGTCTGCGGCTTGAGCAAGATTCGGGCCGGGGCTCCGCCCGGGTCGGCATATGGCAGGAACTAAAGCCTGAGTCGGACGTGCTGGGTGCGCACGGGCGGCTGGCTGCAATGGCCCCGGATTTGGGCGTGATGCTTGTGGGGCACGAGCCTCATCTGTCGTCGCTGGCATCCTCTATGATCGCCCGGCGCTCCGGGCGGTCTACGGCGCGCGATAGGCGCGCGTACGCGTACGCGCCCGACGCGGTCATAAATCTCAAAAAGGGCGGGCTTGCAGTCATACGGGCAAACGCGGATGCGCGGGTGATGAGGGGGTTTCTGCGAAGCCTGATGACTCCAAAGCAGCTGAGGCTGTGCCGGCGCGCAGCTCGCTGACGCCCTTCCCGTGCGGCGCAACGCGAGTTGTCGGCCGCGGGTCGTTATGCTCGTATATTACGCGCTGGCGCACCGGGAATGAGCCGCGATCGTGGCACCCGCGATCGAAAAATGCGCAAAGCGCGGCGCCGTGACCGGGCCGCCACCGGCATGTCACGATTGGGCACAATTGTTATTATTAATGCGGTTTGGCGTTAGCGTGATGATGCCGGAGCTGCACGCCGCAATCGCCTCCGCGCGGCGCATTGGGACGTCACGGATCCCCGCGGAGGCGGCCCGGGGGGAATCAAGCAGGCCCGCGGCGTCCGTGCTTGATCTGGGATCAAACTCTGTGAAACTCTCGCACTATACCATGGACGCGCACAACGACTTCAAGCTCTATTACCAGAGATCCGTGCGCCTGCGCCTCTTTGAGGGGCTCAAGGGCGGGGTCATGCAGCCCGAGTACGTGGACCGCATGGTCGAGACACTCAGGCTGTTCCGTGAGGCGATAGACTTTGAGGGGATACAGCACGTGGTCGCGGTGGCGACCAGCGCAATACGCGACGCGAAGAACCGCCGCGACATAACAGATCGCATCCGCCAAGAGACCGGCCTCGACTTTAAGATACTGTCAGACAGGGACGAGGCCCTCTACTCGTACACGGGGGCCGTGCGCATGCTGCACATCCCATCGGTGCTCTTCTTTGACATTGGCGGGGGGAGCCTGGAGGTCGTCACTGCAAAGAACTACAAGGTAAAGAGCGCGCACTCTTTCCCGCTCGGCTCCCTGCGGCTGACGCAAAAGTTCGCCGAAGATTCCAAGTACGAGGATGTGGACTTTGAGGCCATGAAAAAGTACGTCGGTAAGGCGCTGCCGTCCCTGAAGGACTTGGAGATAAAGGACGGCGAGCTATACCCGGCGGGCGACGGCGGCAGTGCGGGCGGTGACAATGGCGCCGGCAACGGCGCCGGCAGCGACGACGATGGCAATATTCGCGGCGACAAAGACGGCCGCGACGGCGCCGTCGGGACCGGGCCTCCGGCAGTCGCCATAGTGGGGGTCGGCGGGGTGCTCCGCTCGCTTACCAAATACGTGCAGGACGCCAAAGGCTACCCGCTCTCAAAGACCCACAACTACCAGCTCTCCGTGACCGACCTTGAGGACATATGGAAAAAGATACGCGACATGCCCCCTGACAGGATTGCAAAGATTCCCACAATAAACTCCTCGCGGGCAGACACCCTGCGCGCCTCCGTGCTCGTAATAATGTCGTTTCTCAAAAGCGTGAAATGCGAAAGGCTGACTGTCAGCGCGCACGGACTGCGGGAGGGCGCGCTTGCGCTGTCGATACAGCACCCGGCCGCGTTCAAGTCGCAGCGCATAGACGAGCAGCACATCCGGGAGACTGTCCTCAGCGCGGTCTCCCCGTCCTCGGTCCTCGTATCGTCCAAAATCGACGCGCTCGTGGAGCTTCTCCTGTCTGCAAACCTCCTGCACCCAGTCGACCGGCCCGTAATCCGGTACGCGCTGGAGCAGACGGACCGCCTGAGGTCGTTTAGGGACATCTCAAACATACTGTATACCATAATGGACGACGACTCGCACCTGAGCCACGGCGACCAGCTTGCCGCCGCCCTGGCCCTGATGCACCTGAGAAAGCGCCGCAAGGCTGACGTGAACCTGCTCAACTTTGGGTCCATAGCCCGCTCGTACGACAAGAAACGGATACGCCGGATGTCGGCCATTGTGCTTGCGTACCAGATACTGGAGAAGTCCTCGGCCGACATGGTCCCGGAGTTTGGCAAAGGCGGCTCCGTCACGCTTGCCGTACGCGCGCCGCCCGGAGGCCGCTTTCCGCACCTCATGTTCGAGGAAGCGTGCTCCCAGCTGGAGGACGCGTTTGGAATACCGTTCCGTCCGGACGTCCGGGTCGTTGGGTGACGCGCGTGCGCCCACCCGTGCAACTGCAGGCGTCACTTGGCCCCTCCGCGCCCCCGCCCGGACTGCCCGCGTCATACGCCACCTGCGCCGTCCACTAGTGGGCCCACCCCGCCGCGGCGCGCCGCTGCGCCGGCGCGCGGGGCAACCCTGCGGATTATTTGCAAGACTTATAGTCTATTTGCGGGCAAAAACCATGCATGATGGCTGCATCCTCGCGCACTGGCGCCGCGGACGGCGATTACGGCGCCGCGGGACAGGCGGGGGCCAAAAAGGCCGAAGCCGGGAGGCGCCGCCCGCGCAGGGGGGACGTCCCTGGCAAGCTTATCGTAGTCGAGGGGATAGACGGCTCCGGCAAGTCCACCCAGCTGTTGTTGCTTGAAAAGTGGCTGCGGTACAACATGTTTGAGGTGTTTCGCACGGAGTGGAACTCTTCGGATATAGTCCGTTCCATAACGTCCAAGGGCAAGAAAAAGGAAGCCCTGACACCCACCACGTTCAGCCTCCTTCACGCGACTGACTTTGCCGATCGATTTGAGCGGCACATACTGCCGTTGCTTCATGCCGGCTACTTCGTGCTGGCCGACAGGTACGTCTACACCGCGTACGCCAGGGACGTGACGCGGGGATGCGACCCGGCGTGGGTCCGCAAGGTCTACGACTTTGCCATAAAGCCCGACATCGCATTCTACTTTAGGGTGCCGCTTGACACCGCGATGGACCGCATATTGTCCGGCAGGCCAAAGCTGAAGTTTTATGAAGCCGGCGCCGACCTGAACCTCTCAAAGGACCTCTACGAGAGCTTTAGGATATTCCAGCACCGCATCGTAGAGCAGTATGAGGCGATGCACAAGCGCGAGAGCTTCGTGGTTATGGACGCCACGATGCCCATCCACGAACAGCAGATGATCATGCGGGCCAAGGTGCGCAAGCTGCTTCCAAAGAAGCTCAAGAAGAAGACCGTTCTGGAGGTGCCCGGGCACGTCTGACGCGGGCGACTTTGCATCCGTACGCGACGCGTCCGGGGCGGTGGTCGCAGAGGCACGCGCCGCACATGGCCGCGTCATGCATGGCGGTGCCGGGGAGGACTCTGAGAATAATGACGCGGCCGGCGACGCTACAGAGGAGTATTCTGACAGCCACGCGTACTATGACTCTGACATATACCTCCGGCTTGCGGGTGTGGAGGGTGCCGCCGCGGACGGCGGCGGCAGTCGCGCCGCCGGTACCGGTACCGGCGGCGGAGCTGGCGCTGGCGGCAGTAGCAGTAACATGGGTGGCATGAAGTCCCGCAGGCCCAAATGGTACGGAACAAAAAAGTTCGGCGGGCTGCACTATCTGCGCGACATCGAGATAGCGGGGCGCCTGATCGTAATAGAGGGGCCCGACGCGTCCGGAAGAAGCACCCAGATCGAGCTGCTCACCACGCAGCTAGAGGCAGAAGGATACGCCGTGCTAAACACGGGACTCACGCGCTCGGAGATAATCGGCCAGGGCATACTGGAGGCCAAGCGCAACATCTCGCTTGGGGTGAGGACGCTTGCAATGTTTTATGCGGCCGACTTTGCAGACCAGCTGGAGCACAAGATCATACCGGCGCTGCAGGCGGGCTATGTGGTACTGGCAGACCGATACATCTACACGCTCATGGCGCGAAACACGGTGCGCGGCATCAGGCGCAGCTGGTCAAGCAACCTGTACAGCTTTGCACTCGTGCCGGACATGACCTTTTACCTTGACGTGGACCCGTACGCACTCGTGCACCGCGTCTTTGCAAAGAGGCAGAGCCTGGACTATTACGAGTCGGGAGCCGACATGGGCATATCAAAGAACATGTACGACTCTTTCATAAAATACCAGCAGAGGCTCGCCCGGGAGTTTGGGATCCTGGAGCAAAAGTACGACCTCAACATCATAAACGGAAACCGCCCCACGGACGTCATAAACGCCGGGCTCAAGAAGCAGATCCTGCGGTATCTCTCAAAGGCATGACGATAATGGCGGTGATGGCGGCGCATGGCTCACACAAGGCCCGAAACCACGCACGGGGAACATGACGATCATGGGCAGGGCGTCCCCGCTGTCGCCGCCGACGCCGATACTGCCACTGCCACTACCTCTACTGTCGCTGACGCCGCCCCCGACGCTTCCGTGACCGCCTCGGCGCGCGAACCCGTCCCTGACGCTGCGGGCGCGGTGGCGGATACTGCGGGCTCCGGGAAAAAGCCGCCTAAAAAGGGCGGGCCGCACCCCGTCTCGGGCAACGATGCTGGCACCACAAGGACGTACCGCAACGCAATGCGCAGGCGCTACGATCTCTTTGCAAAGCGCCTTGAGGCATACATGTCCAGTCCGGGCGAGGAGCAGCTGCACGACCTGCGCACGTCCATACGCCGGCTCGAGTCCACGTACGGCGCACTGCCAAAGTCAGAAAGGCCCGCGCGCTGCGGCAAGCTGGTGTCCGCTGCAAGGGACCTGTTCCGCAGGACCGGCCCGCTGCGGGACTCTGATGTCATATCCGGCATGCTGATCAAGCTGGGCGTTCCGGCCGATTCGGAGGCGGTTGTAAAACTCTGCCGCGGCAGGGAGGGCGCCCTTGGGGACTCGCTCTTTCGCGCCAGGAAAATAGCGGCGCTCAAGCCGCTGTCTGGATCGGTGGACAAGATTGACCGGCACAAGATGGCGTCCAAGCGCAGGCGCATGATCTGGTCGCTCTTTGATGACGTGCGTGGCATCTCTGTAACAGTGACCTCTGACGAGTCAAAGGTTGAGGAGCTTCATGCCATGCGGAAGATGGTAAAGAGGCTCCGCTACCTGCTGGAAGACGAGACCCAGTACCGGACGTATTGCAGCGTCGTCGTCGTCGCCCCCCATGCCAGTGACACCTGCAATGTCGGTGATGCCCAAGACTATGATGCATCACTGTCGAGGGTCTTGGACAGCGTAAGGCAGGTCCAGGAATCGACTGGCGCCATACACGACTGCGACATTGCACTGCAGTACGTCACTGCAAACTATGCCAATCTTGGGGACGGCGCCGCAGGAATCTTTGACGCGATTCAAAAGCGCCGCCACAAAACCTACCTGGATCTTGTGGGCGCGCACAGTGGTGATGCGCCCTCCGCGACGCGTCCCAAGACAGAACCGTCTTGAGGCCGACAAATGATTCGGACGTTCGTGCCCGTGTGAAATCGTTCGGCAGGGCGGACCCTGCATGGGATATGGGCAGGTTCGGGGGATGCTTGGGGGTGTGTGTCCCTGAAGCGTCCGGGGACCATGACGCGCCGTTTTACATGGGCGGGGACAAGGATGAAAATCCCGTCGCCGTTCGCCATGGGACTCCCCCGGCGACAGCGTGAGATAATGGTGGCGCCGATATCTGAAAAGGCAAGGTTTGTCGATCCCCTGGCGGCCGTAGTTACGGCGGCACCGACATCGCGGTCGGTGCTGTTTATATCTGCATACGGGAACGGGATGGGATGGACGACACGAAAAAGAAGTTCCTGGGACTGGTTTACCTGCTAATAGGGGCAATATCGCTGTTTTCCGGACTCTCCTCTACTGCGGAAGTATATCGCTACTATGAAAACACTCCAGCTGATCTTCTGGCGCTTCTGATCCTCTCGTATGCGCTGAGCGGAATCACATTCTTTTTTGGCATCAGATGTGTTAAATAAGGATCTGTCCCAGTTTCTCCCTGAACAAGTACGTCAAAATTTCGTTACTCGTACCCGCGGGAATAGTAGTGTATCTTGTGTTCGCCAACCTGTATGTTCATAGTGTTATTCCCGAAGTATACCAAAGATACGATTCAAACGAGCACGTCCTGGCCTTTAGGGAGGCGTATAATTCCGGAAGTATGACTGCGACGTTTAGCAGCTCTTGGGGCGTTGATACAATAAGCTATTTCGACACGAGGGGAATCAAGTCTGCGGCACTTGTGATACACATCAGTGAGGGTGACCGCATGGAACTGAACTGCTATGACGATGCGTTTGGCGAAAAACCCGTCAAGTTCCACAGCGTGGACTCCCCGTCAATCGACGACATTGCCTCGTCAGTTTCCATCTGCGGCTTCAACGACATGGGCCGCCTCATCCCGCCCTGATCATATTGCAGGCACAAAACGGCATCGGCAGGGCCTGGGGGCATGCGCAGCGCGTCCGGGCCCGGACTCTCGGAGGCCAGCCGCCTGCGCGCGTTCTGACACGCAACTGTGGGTGGTGGATGCACCCATAGGCGTATGCACGTCACACCCCGGCCCGCCAAAGCCAAAATCCGGACTGGCATGGGTTCGTACGTATGCCGGAATCTGGGAAAGAACCGGCGTGCGGGCGGAATTGCCGGATTTGGATCCCGATACGGTTTGGAGGCGTGCAACATATCGCGCCCTGCAATCCGCGGTTGGCCGGACGCACAAAACAAGCCGGGCCCGCGCCCTTCTGCCTGCATCCTGCTAGAGTTAATAGACGCGGCATGTCCTGACGTCCATGGCGCTTGCCGAGTCGGCGATATTTGGCATGCTGCAGGGCGTCCTTGAATGGCTCCCGATATCAAGCACGGGCGAGCTCGTCATTATAATGACTGGTATATTCGGGTACGCGCCCCAGGACGCAGCGGACCTGTCGTTTTTCCTGCACCTTGGAACGGCCGGCTCTGCCGTCCTGTACCTGCGCCGGGACATCGCGCGCATACTCCGCAGCGCAGGTGGTTACCGCCCCGGATACGGCAACCCCTCCGACGGCATGATCACGTTCCTGATAGTATCCACGCTCCTGAGCGGGGCGCTCGGATTCTCCGTGTTTGCGCTTGCCGCGGATGCGGGCGTCGTGTCCGGCGAATTTCTGCTCGGACTGGTCGGGATCGCGCTGATAGCGACGGGGATAATCCTGTATGCCACCAAGAGGCGGCAGGGCCCTGCCGCATATGCAGCCGGCCTAAAGTCCGCCGCGTCGCTCAACTTGCGCGACACCGTACTTCTTGGGGTGGTTCAGGCGTTCTCCGCCCTGCCCGGGCTGTCCCGGTCCGGCGTCACGGTCTCTGCGCTCCTGCTGCGCGGATACTCGGCGCCCGAGGCCTTGCGCCTCTCCTTCCTGATGGGCATTCCCGCCGTACTGGCGGCCCAGGCGGGACTCCTGCTCGTGTACGGCCTCCCTGATGCCGAACCCGCCGAACTGCTGGTGGGGCTTGCGCTCTCGTTCGCGTTCGGGTACCTGTCCATGCGCGTACTTGTGGGTATAGCGGGCAGGGTCAGCTTTTGGTGGTTTGCAATCATAATGGGCTGCGTCGCGCTGCTCTCGTTTGCGGGCCTGTTCTGACCCTCTTGTTTCCTTTAGCTGCGCCTATTTAGCTCTGCCTATTTTCCCACATCTATTTATAATAACGACGTTATGTCGTGTGTGATGGCAACTGAGAACCTTGAGATGGATTATTCAAAGTATGACTTTAAGGACTCTACTGAAATGTACGTCCACCTGAGCAAAAAGGGGCTCACAAAGGAGACGGTAATTGGAATCAGCAAGATGAAGGACGAGCCGCAGTGGATGCTCGACTTTAGACTGAGATCGTTTGAGACGTTTATGAAGAAACCCATGCCCACGTGGGGCGGCGACCTGAGTACGATAGACTTTCAGAACATCTACTATTATGCAAAGGCGTCAGAAAAGACCGAGAAGAGCTGGGACGACGTTCCGGCCGACGTGAAGAACACATTTGACAAGCTCGGGATTCCAGAGGCCGAGAAGAAGTTCCTGGCCGGCGTCGGGGCCCAGTACGAGTCCGAGGTCGTATACCACAACCTCAGGGAGGACCTGCAAAAGCAGGGCGTGATGTTCCTTGACACGGACTCTGCGCTAAAGGAGCAGCCCGAGATATTCCGCAAGTACTTTGGCAAGGTCATACCGCCCGAGGACAACAAGTTTGCGGCACTCAACAGCGCAGTCTGGAGCGGCGGCTCGTTCATCTACGTGCCGCCGGGCGTAAAGGTCGACATGCCACTCCAGGCATACTTTAGGATAAACGCGGAGAATATCGGGCAGTTTGAGCGCACCCTGATCATCGTAGACGAGGGCGCAGACGTCCACTACATAGAGGGGTGCACGGCCCCCGTATACTCGTCCGAGTCGCTGCACTCTGCGGTGGTGGAACTGGTGGCCCACAAGGACGCCCACCTGCGGTATACCACAATCCAGAACTGGAGCAACGACGTGTACAACCTGGTGACAAAACGGGCCTACGCGTACGAAGGGGCCACGGTGGAATGGATTGACGGCAACATAGGAAGCCGCCTCACGATGAAGTACCCCGGCGTGTACCTGATGGGACAGCGCGCCTACGGCGAGACTCTGTCAATCGCCTTTGCAGGCAAGGGACAGCACCAGGACACGGGCGCCAAGATGGTGCACCTGGCGCCAAACACCAAGTCGAAGATCACCTCCAAGTCGGTGAGCAGGCATGACGGACGCTCCACGTACCGCGGGCTGCTCAACGTGGCAAAGGGCGCGACCAACGTAAAGTCGACCGTAAGGTGCGACGCGCTGCTTCTTGATGACACGTCGAAGACCGACACGTACCCGTACATGGAGATAAACCAGGAGGACGCCACCATTACGCACGAGGCCACCGTGGGCAAGATCGGCGACGACCAGATATTCTACCTGATGAGCAGGGGCTTTACGGAGGAGGAGGCCCTGTCGCTGATAGTAAACGGGTTCATGGAGCCGTTCACAAAGGAGCTTCCGATGGAGTATGCGGTGGAGCTGAACCGGCTGATAAAGCTCGAGATGGACGACTCCGTGGGGTGACCGTCGTGCCTGCCCGTTGCCTGTGAGTTGATATGCAATGTCCACACTTCAAAAGCTGTCCGAACTTGACAAGTCACATATAGACGCGATATCCGCCCAGAGGCGCGATCCGCAGTGGCTTCAAGAGTACAGGCGCAGCTCGTTTGAGGCGTACGGCCGGCTGCCGCTTGAGACCTCGCCATTGTACAACAAGTATACCGACGCCAGGAGGCTTGATCCCGCACAGGTACTGCTGCCGCCTGGCATGTCCGCATCAGACGCCGAGCCCGCGTTCTTGAGACGCCGGATTGAGGAACTGAAGGACGAGGTGTCGATCATACAGGTGGGCACCCGCATTGCCCGCGTCAACGTTCCTGACGACGCGGCGGCCAAGGGCGTCGTGGTCAGCTCCATATATGACGCGCTAAACGACGGCAACAGCGAATCGGCCATACGCGCCGCCCTCGAGTCGTCGGACTCGGAGGGTGACAAGTTCACCGCGCTGAACAATGCGGCCTTTAACTCTGGGATATTCATACACGTTCCCGACGGGGTCCAGATTGACAGGCCCATATACGCGCTGGTCTGCCTGCCCCAAGACGGCTCTTCTGTAATATCACGCAACGTCATTGCAATGGGGGACTCGGCGAAGGCCACCATCGTACAGGAGATGTACTCTCCAAGGCCCGGCGACGGCTCTGCGTCCCCCGTGGCCCTGCAGCCGTCATATCTGGAGATGCTCAACACGACGGTGGGCGCCAACTCGCGCCTTGACGTGACGACACTCCAGATGCTCGACCAGTCTGCCGTCAACTTCTCGACCCGGCTTACCGACCTATCGCAGGACGCCCAAGTGAACTGGTATTCGGGACTCTTCGGGGCCCAGCTGAGCAGGTACCGCATAGACTACTTTTTGCGCGGCAGCGGGGCGTCTACGAACGACTCGGAGGTGGTGTTCGGCAACGCGGACCAGTCCTTTGACATCCAGACCGAGGTGAACCACGAGAGCCCCGCGACCGAGGGCAGGGTTGTCGAAAAGTCCATCCTGCGCGACAAGTCCAAGTCACTGTTCAAGGGCATGATACGCATAAGGGAGAACGCGACAAAGTCAAACTCGTTTCTGTCAGGCAGGTCAATCCTGCTTGATCCCGACGCCAAGTCCGACGCCATACCCGGGCTGGAGATATTGACAAACGACGTCAAGGCCACGCATTCGGCGTCAGTCGCCCAGATCGACGAAGAGCAGATATTCTACCTGCAGTCGAGGTGCCTCAGCAAGGAGGAGGCAGAGCGCACCATCGTCGAGGGGTTCCTGGAGCCGCTGTCCAGGAAGATGTCGTATCAGGTAAGGGCCTGGATTGCATACCTGATCGAGTCAAAATGGGAGGGCCGCGAGCTTGGCATCAATACGGATGAGGAGCTTGCAAAGTTCGTCGAGGTCGAGGAGACCAGATACAACGAGGATGCGGAGATTGAGCAACACTACAAGTACCGCTGATGGCGGCGACGGGAACGGCGCCATGGACGCTGCCGCAGGTGACGGCGCCGGCGACAGCGGCGCCGGCAGCAAAAGATGGCTCCGCGTGTGCCAGCTTTCCGACGTTGCAGACGGGACGCTGCAAAGATTTGAGGATCATGAGGGCGGCCGCAGGATGCTGGTCGCAAACCAGGGCGGGGCGATACGCGCAACTGACCTGATGTGCACTCACGAAGACGCGGACCTGTCGACGGGTTTTCTGGGGCCCGACGGGGTGCGCTGCCCGCTGCATCTTTCTGTGTTTGACTTGGAGTCCGGCTGTCCCCTGAACCCCCCCGCCGAAAAGCCCGTGCAGGTCTACAATGTTAGAGTGGACGATGGACAGATATACGTAGAGGCGTAGTGACCGGCCATGGACCCGACTCAGAATGAACAATCATCCCAACAACAGCAGCAGCAGCACAACAAAAAGGCGCGCCGCCGGAATCGACAGCGCCGGCGATTCCAGCATGCGCAAAAGCAACCACAGCCGCAAACTCCGCAGCAAAAACCTCAGCAGCAACAGCCGCCGCATGATGCTCGGCAGCCACAGACACAGCCCCCTTCGCAAACAAAACCCCCTGCGCAGCCTGCTGTAAACTTTGAGGATCTTCGAGGGGACTTTCCGATACTTGCCAGGACTGTCAGGGACGGCAAGCCCTTGGTATACTTGGACAATGCAGCCACCACGCAGAAGCCCACGCAGGTGATAGACGCGATAGCCGACTATTACAGGACGTACAACGCGAACACCCACAGGGCCGTATACGCGCTTGCCGAGGAGGCCACCGAGGCCTACGAGGCGGCCCGGGACAAGGTGGCCAAGTTCGTAAACATCAAGGACCGGCAGGAGATAATATTCGTCCGCGGCACCACTGAGGCAATCAACTTGGTGGCGTACGCGTGGGGGAGGGGACACGTAAAGCCCGGCGACATCATAGTCACTACGGAATACGAGCACCACAGCAACATCGTGCCGTGGCAGCTCGTGGCCGAAGAGAGAGGGGCTGTCCTGGAATATGTCAGTATTGACGACAACGGCGAGCTGATCCTTGACGATCTGGACAGGCTGCTTGAGACTGGAAGGGTGAGGCTGGTCGCGTTCAGCCTGGTGTCAAACGTACTTGGCACCATCACGGACGCCGATGCAATCATATCAAAGTGCAAGGCTGCCGGCGTCCCCACGCTGGTGGACGGCGCCCAGGCCGTGCCGCACATGCCAGTCGACATTGAGTCGCTCGGGTGCGACTTTTTTGCATTTTCCGGCCACAAGATGCTGGGACCCACCGGCATAGGCGTACTCTGGGCAAGCAAGAGAATGCTGGGCGAGATGGTGCCGTTCCACGGGGGCGGCGACATGATACGCGAGGTGCACAAGTACGAGTCCACGTGGAACGACCTGCCGTACAAGTTCGAGGCCGGCACGCCCAACATCGCCGACGTGATAGGGCTGGGCGCCGCAATAGACTACCTTGAACGGATCGGGATGGAGAACGTTAGAAGCCACGAGATGCTCCTCACGCGGTACGCGCTAGAGAAACTGTCGGCCATACCGGACCTTAAGATATACGGGCCAAAGGACGCCTCTAGGCGCGGCGGCGTCATCTCGTTTAACTTCCAGTCGGTGCACCCACACGACGTCGCGTATATCATAGACGGGGCCGGCGTGGCGCTCCGGTCGGGGCACCACTGCGCGCAGGTACTGATGGAAAAGCTCGACGTGGCGGCCACGTCAAGGGCGAGCTTTTACCTGTACACTACAACCTCCGAGATCGACGCGCTGGTGGGATCGCTTGACATGGTGGCGCAAAAGTTTGTGGTGCGCGGCAAGAAAGGGGAGGACGAATCCATAAAATGAGCAGCGGCGGCAACGCGGACATCTACCATGAGATGATCGTGGACTATTCGAGGAATCCGTCAAACTTTGGCAAGATAGAGAACCCCGACGTGACGTTTCATGACGCAAACCCGCTGTGCGGTGACAGCATAGACATAGACATGAACATATCCGACGACGCCGTCTCAGACATAAAGTTCCACGGCAAGGGCTGCGCAATCTGCATGGCGTGCTCGTCGGTCCTGACTGAGATCACAAAGGGAAAGAGCCTGGAAGAGGTGAGAGCAGTCGGCAAGGACGACATACTAGGTGAGCTGGGGTTGGAACACCTGCAGGCGGTCCGCATAAAGTGCGCGCTGCTGCCGCTGAAGGTGTTCAAGTCGGCGCTGTACACGTATCTTGGAAGTCACATGCAGGGCTCAGGCTCCGCTGACCCGGACGCCGCGGATGCCGGCGTGTCTTCTGAGGCGATCGACAGACTAAAAGAAGAGGCTGCCGGACTATACTAGATGGTCGGCGACTCTGATAGGGCGGCAGGGACCGACGACGCTCCTGCCTCCGGCACCAACGCCGCCGCGCTGGGCCTTGAGATGCGCCGCACGATATTTGAGAATTTCAACGACTTCGAGCTCCGGTTTACGAACGACGAAGTCCTGGACATCATGCGCAAAAAAGGCGTCGTGGACGACGCGTGTGACGTGTGCGACGTCGAATCCGACTTTACGTCGTTGTGCGAGTCGGGCCTTGTGCGCAACATAGCGCAGAACTGTAACACGATATGGCTGCGCCTCTTTGACGTGGTGGACGAGATGAAGTGCGCCGCCTGTTCCCAAACCGTCTATCTGGGAAGGGCAGAGGAGCGCACGTGCCCTAATCCCGGCTGCGGGGCGCCACTAGGAACCTGAATGCAGAGCGGCGCCAATCGCAAAAACGTCTCCTCGACGTCGTTGATGTTCTAGTGGGTCACTCCGAGCTTGAGTTCTTTTTTACAACGATATAATATACTTGTGAGGGTGTCAAGTTCGTGTGTGATTACGAATACGCCATCGCACGTCAACTTGGCAGTCCCATTCCAAGCTATGCCCGTGAGGGTCAATCGCTGGCTATTCTGTATTGCAAATGGGTATAGTATGCATGCGTTGCATCATTCCTCGACTCCTCAAGCGGACACAGAACGGTCTTGTTTATGGATGCCTCCATGTTCGGGAGCAGTTCCACCTCGGGTTTGAACATTGAGACAAACCGAATGTCGTAGACCCCGTTTTCATCGGGATAGATTCCCCTGTCTGTTGACCTAAAGTAAATCTCAGACGCGTCGGTCCTTGTAGGCAGGGTGTAGTGCCATCCGGACTCGCCCTCTATTCGCTCACGGCCCTCGCATATGGCAGGAAACAGAAGCAGCATGCCGGGAACGAACACGCCTTCATGCGTCCTCCACCGGTCTATTGCGTCATTTCCTTCCTGATCCACCGTCTCGTTGACTTCGTATTGGTCGGGCAAAAATACCCATTCTGTGTCCCTGCCGTCTCCGCGGTGTCCGATTGACTGGAAGGTCCAGTGTGCTATATCCGGGTACCCCCCCTGAGACACCTCGGTAATCACCAGGGGGACCAGTCCCCTGTCGTTTAGCCTGTCCCCCGGGGACAGTATCGTTTTGATTGTGGGGGATACGATGGTGCCCACTCCCGGATGTCCTTCCTCTCCCGTGCCTGGCTCCAGCAGGGAATGCACCCGGTCGATCGTTGCAAGGTGGATCTTGTTGTTTCGTACCAGCGTGATCTCGACATCGTGGCTGAGGGGGTCTACATCATAGTCATACACCGGGGATGCCGTCTCAAAGGAGCCCCGGATTATAAAGGCGGGGGGTATGGAGTGCCTGGTCATGTATGTTTCCAGCTCCAGCGAGTCCTCCACAATGTTTGCGGAAATTTCTGGATGGGACAGCAGGTAGTTCCTTGCGGCACTCAGGGCCAGCGTCTCAAATGACTCCTCGTCTATTACCTTTCTCTCAAGCATTGCATCATAGCTGGAAGACGTGACGCAGATCGGACCGCCGTCGCGCTCCCGCAGGGCGAGTATGTACCCCTTTGCGCGGTCCTCACTGCACCGGACGTCTTCGATTTTCACCCCAAGGTCTGCCTGTTTCTTTGGTGTCTCTATTTCTTCTCCAACCCCGAGGCATTCCTTCGGGGTGCCATTTGGGCTGATGTTTACCACGTCACTGAACGACTTTCCTCCGTCGCTGCTGTATGAGTAGAGGATGCAGTTTTGGTTGTTGCTGCCTTCTGTCACAAAATAGATGTCACTCCCACTTGATTCAAAATCCGGCATCCAGCCGATCTGGGTTGGGACGTCTTTCAATATGTCTACTGGGGCACCGCGTGCATCCGACTTCGATGTGGAAAAATATACTGCCGCATCATTAAACGGCGGATTTTTGACGGTGACTGCAATGTGATGGAGGCCGTTATTGTCCAGCCCTGTTAGGATGTAACCGTGCTCTAGTATCTTGTCATTGAGCGGTACCTGCTGGGCTTCAAAGTGCCTGCCCCTGTCATGGCTTTGCGCCAGAAACGTCTTGAAACTCTGCGTCGTGCCGTCATAATACTCTGATCTCCACAGTACGTATGCTGAGCTGCCGTGGGCAAAGACAGACCCCCCGCCCATACCCACGGTGTCGATGGACTTGGGATCCGACTCCAAAATTACCGGGTCATCAAAGGACTCTCCGGAGTCGTGGCTTTTTGTAAATGCAGGGTACCACCTCTCAGTTGCTCCGTAGCTTCCTTTCTCAGAAACCCGGTCCCTCCACGATACGTAGACGTCTTCCCCGGATACTGCAAACTGGGGGCGGGTCACGGCGGTCTTGCCACCGTTGACGTTGACCAGGCCAGTCAGCGTCCCGTCAGGCAGGATTTTTCTAAGGTATATCGAGCCCTTCTCATCAAAGTCGCCCCTGTCATCGGAGAGGATGTAGATTGTGCCATCGTGCGCCTGAACCTGGATTCTCTGATCGGACTGCTCATGGTTGAACAGGGTTGTCGGTTTTGAAAACGTGTCCCCAAAGTCGTTGCTTGTCGCAAAGAAGACACTGTTCTGCTGGGTGTCTAGATTCCAGTTTCTGCCAAACAGGTACACGGTGTCATTTACCTGGTGTATCGAGAATGGCCGGTAGATGGACCGGCTATCTTCGGGGACGGTTCTTGGCTTGCTAAACGACTCTCCCCCGTCGTTACTTTTTGCAAAAAACATCCGGTCATTGCCGTCGCTGGTCGCCCTGTCCTCCCACAGCAGATAGATATTTTCTCCGGCTACGTGAATCTGGGGCCGCGGGTAAAACGACTCCCCGTTGGTGACGTTTACTGGCTCTCCCACCGACTCGCCGCCGGTGATTTTTACAAAGTAGACGTCTCCAAATTGGGAGTTGACGCTCTCTGTCCAAGTAACATAGGCGTCATCTCCATAGACTGCTATTTTTGGGTCACTGCTGTCACTGGACGTATCGTCGTCATGGTGAGCATCAGCTGGAAGGGCACCGGCTGTCGCAGCCATGGCAAAAACAACCAGAGATGCCATCAAAATACCGGCTCTCAATCACTCGGCCTAACAGCGGCATGCTCATAAGTTTTCCTGCAAGCTCTGCATTCTGGATGCGGTCAATGGGTGTCATTTGACCCGTCTTTATCAAGACGACTTCTCGAATTCACTCGGAAATAGAGTGTCTCTGCAGCTATCACCCCTGCAGCTAGATGACACCTCAATGCGGCTGATCTCGAATCCTCGTATTCCCTGCCGCTGCCGCCGCCCTCTGGGGCAGACCCCGTTCAGCTGAGCCCCTGGTTCCTGTGCCTGGCGGCCGCATCCTCGAGCGCGCTTATCATGGGGAGGCGCTTGCCTGTCAGGTACAGCACGAGGGCCCCGCCGGCGGTGCTGATGTGGTTTATCCTGTCAGTCAGCCCCAGATTCTTTAGCGCCGAGGTCAGGTGGCCGCCGCTGACTATGGTGGTGGCCATGGAGTCCGAGACCGCCCTCAGCAGGGAGTTTGTCCCATAGCTAAAGTTCTCGTTCTCAAAGAACCCCGCAGGCCCGCTTATGAACACGGTGCCGGCGCCCGATATCAGCTTTGAATAGTACTCCACCGTCTTTGGGCCCATGTCGTACACCTTGTCCCCCCTGCTCATCTCCCTGACGTCCATCTCGACCCTCTCGCCGTCCTTGTCGATTGCCACGTCCACGGGGGTGGCAAACACGTCGGGATACTCGCCGATCAGCGCGTGGGCCTTTGCCACCGCCTCCTCCTCGCGCATTATCCCAAGCGACGACTTTATCCTTGCCTGCGCGCGCAGGAACACGTTTCCGATGAGCCCGGTCAGCAGTATGTGGTCGGCCCTGCCGTTCTCTATCAGCATCTTTATGGCCTCGAGCCTGTCGGGCACCTTTGAGCCCCCCAGCACGATCACGTGGGGGGCCTTTGCCACCGTCATTATGTTGTCGAGGTTCTGGACCTCGCGCTCCACAATCCTGCCGGCGCACGCCGGCAGCACGTGGGGAAAGCCCACGATAGACGGATGCTGCCTGTGCGCGCTCGGAAACGAGTCCATGACGCACGCGTCGAACAGCTTTGAGAGCCTGGAGACCATTATCGTCTTGGCGGCGGCCTCGGGGGGAAACTCATAGTTCTCCTCCGCGCAGAACCTGAGGTTGTCAAGCAGTATGATGTCGCCGTCCTTCATGTCGCGTATCTCGTTTTGGGCCGCCACCCCCATCACATCCTCCACGTATTTGATGCTGCGGCCGGTCACCTTCTGGAGCACCTCCGCATGGCTTGACATTCCGGTATAGTCGTTGTTGCCCACCCTTCCCTGGTGGGATGCGATCACCACCTTTGCATCCTGCAGCGACTTTAGGCTGGCCGCCGCCTCCTCTATCCGTTTCGTGCCTAGGATCTCCATTGTGTTGGGGTCGATGGGGCAGTTTATGTCGACCCTCAGAAGCACGGTCTTGCCCCTGAGGTCAAAGTCATCAAGTGTGAGGACACTCTTCACGATTGTACTGCCAAGGGCCCCGTTAAATTCCTTAAGGGCTGTTTTTGTCCGCGGCCGCATTCCGGGGTGAGGGTGACAGCGCCCGCCGCCGATGCTTGGCAAGCTTAATTTGGCCGCCCCCGTCCACCACGCCATGGATCCGCCAATTACGGTGTCTCAGATGTACGACATCGAGAACAGGGGGCACGACATGGGCTTTCTCAAAAAATTCATGATGGAGAATGCCGGCGCCGCCGCCGCCAGGCGCCTGGTGGAGGCCATACGCGCCGGGGGGCACGACATGGCAGGCAAGCGCGTTCTGGTGGCCGCCGGCCTTGGAAACAACGGCGGCGACGGGATGGTAGTTGCCCGGCACCTTGCCGGGTACGGGGCTCGTCCCGCAGTGCACCTGCTAGGCGGCCCCGATATGATAAAGACGGAGGAGAGCCGGTGGAACTGGTCCCTCTTGGAGAGGATGCCCGGTTCGGTGTCCTTGGTGGCATGCGGCGCCGGGTTTGTGCCGCCAAGCAGCACGCCTGACGTCCTTGTAGACGCGATATTCGGAACCGGAATCACGGGCGACATACGGGAGCCGTACTCGTCGGCCATCGCGTACATCAACGAGCAGCAAGGGCCGTTCAAGATGGCAGTAGACGTGCCCTCGGGGCTCGACCCGCAGACCGGGGAGACTGCCAACATGCATACGGCGTGCGACATGACCGTCACGTTCCACCGCATGAAGCAGGGCATTCCAAGGCGCCCCGACCTGACCGGCGCCCTGCATACGGAAAAGATAGGCATCCCGCCGGAGGCGGAGGCAGGAATCGTCTCATGACCGTTGCAGTAGAGCAGGTGCCGGTGGGCCGGATGCAGAACTTTACGTACGTCGTGTCAGATGTGGGCACAGGGGACGCGGTCATAATAGATCCGTCCTGGGATCTGGCGGAACTGGATCTGATACTCAAGCGCGACTCGCTCAACGTCAGGTATATCGTGAACACGCACCACCACTTTGACCACACGACGGGAAACGAGCAGATGGCCCAGTCCACGGGCGCCCCCGTCGCGCAGCACGAGGCGTCCGAGCTGCCCCACGACGTATCGCTGCGGCACGGCGACGCCGTCACGTTTGGGGACTCGGCGCTCGAGGTGCTGCACACCCCCGGCCACTCAAAGGACAGCATATGCCTGGTCGGGGACGGCAAGATCTTTACCGGCGACACGCTGTTTGTGGGCGCGTGCGGGCGCGTCGACCTGCCCGGCGGCAGCGCGCGCGAACTGTACCACAGCATATTCGGCACACTTGCAAACCTTGAGGACTCGCTTGTAATGTATCCGGGGCACGACTATGGGGCCTCGCCGACGTCCACCCTTGGGGATCAAAAGCAGAGCAATCCTGTGATGCGCCCGGTATCCGAGGAGCAGTTCGTGACAAGGATGACCATGGGGTGACCGCGCACGGCCGCACTGTTCTTTACGCGAGGGGGCCGGCCTGCGCCGCGAACGGGCTGGTGATGCGCAACGGACATGGACGACGGCCTGAGGATACACGGAAGCGAGCGCAGGGGTGCAGACTTTGTCGACTCTGTAGCCTCCGGCAGGTTCCTGTTCTCGATGGTAATGTCGTATACGTCCACCTGCGAGGTCCCCGGGCTTACGATTGCCGGCGCCGACGCGGACTCGTTCAAGTTCACGCCGCCTGCCGACGCCGAATACCTGCATTACGGATACTGCAGGACCATCAAGGGCATCCCCGTCACGCCTGACGGCAAGCCGACCCCTGCCGTCCTTACAAAGGCGGCCCTCGAGCACGCAAGCATTCCGCACGTGGCGATAAACGCCGGAAGCCGCGTATCCCCGAGGTTGCCGTACGTGGCCACGGGGCTTGGATACGGCGGCAACATCCGCACGCGTGACGCGATGTCGGTGCAGGACGTGCTGCATGCGGTGGACTATGGGCGCATAGTGGGGAGGAGCCTGGCGCCGCTTGCCGACTGCCTGGTGATAGGCGAGAGCATTCCGGCCGGAACCACCACGGCAATGGCGGTCTTGTACGGGCTGGGGTATCGCGCGAGGGTCAGCTCCAGCATGCCCTCAAACCCGATATCGCTCAAGAGAAGGGTCGTACGCGACGCGTTTTTGCGGCTCGGCAGGGAGGGCGCGGGGCGTGCACGGCAGCATGTGCCCGGGGGGAAGGACGGCCGTGCCGAAGGCGTCCCTGATGGAGCCGCGGGCAATGCAGCTGGCACTGCATCCGGTGACGGGCGGCGTCTGCCAAGCCGGGACCGCCCGAACGCGGCCGCGCACCCGGAACGCGGCGGCAGTGCCTCCGACGCGCAGGCCACCCTTGATGACGTCGCGCCAAAGCCGCCCGGACCGGGTTCAAGCGAGGCAGAGAGGCAGCATTACGTGTACCGGATAACGGCAGCCGTGGGGGATCCCATGATTCCGTTCGTGGCCGGCATGCTAAGCTCCGCGTCCGTATCTTCCAAGGTGATGCTGGCAGGCGGGACGCAGATGGCCGCCGTCCTTGCCGTTGCGTCGGGAATAGGATACGATGGCAGCAACGTGGCAGTCGGAACAACCTCGTACGTGGCAGAGGACAAGAACGCGGACTTTGCAGGGCTGTTGTCCGACGTGTCCGACGTGCCTGCAATCGCGGTAGACCCGGGGCTTGACGCCTCGAGGCATGCGGGACTGAGGGCGTTCGCGGAGGGGTATGCCAAGGAGGGCGTGGGCGCAGGCGGCTGCATCATATCTGCCATGCTAAAGACGAATGCCGGGCGCGCAGAGATGGCGCGCGCAATAGACGCCGAGTACTCCAAAATGTTCGGATCGCGGGCCGCATAGGGACTGGCTTGCGGGCCGCGTGCCGGACGGGGCGCGTCCGCGGCCCTTTTGGCATCGGCGCCGCTGTCATTTGACAGTTACAGACTTTGCCAGGTTCCTCGGATAGTCCGGGTCCTCATTTCTCTCCAGCGCCGTATAATACGCGAGCAGCTGTATGGGTATGATCTCCGATATGGCATAAAGCGGGCTCTTTGGATTCTCCTCCCTGTCACTGATCTCTGGAATCCTTATCCAGTGGTCGTACACGTCGGAGTGCGCGTCGGATATCCCTATTATTCTCGCGCCCCTGGCTTTTATCTCCCTTGCACTGGTCAGCATATCTTCGTGCGTGGAGTCGGCCGGGTTTATCACAATGACATATGTCGAGTCGTCCATCAGCGCAAGCGGCCCGTGCTTTAGCTCGCCCCCTGCAATCCCCTCTGCGTGTATGTACGTCAGCTCCTTTATCTTCAGGGCCGCCTCTGTTGCAATGGGATAGTGCACGCCCCTGCCTAGCACGTATATGTCCGAGATGTCCTTTAGCTCCTTTGCCACCTTCTGCATGCCGGTGGGATCCTCCAGCGTCCGAAGTATGAGGCCCGGGACCGCGTCTGTGATGTCGCTGCTGCTGCTGCTGCTGCTGATGCCACCGCCTTCGCCATCGCCATCAAGCCGCCTGCCTTCTGCCACTTGCGATATTATCCTGTACAGCACCACCAGCTGGGACGTAAAGCTCTTGGTGGCGGCCACTCCTATCTCGGGGCCGCAGTTCATCCCGATTGTCACGTCCGACTGGCGCGCAAGCGAGGAGGTCATCATGTTGACCACCGATATTATTCTGCACCCTGCCTTTCTCGCCGTCCTGACTGCGCTCAGCACGTCGGCGCTCTCCCCGCTCTGTGATATGGCCACGAGTACCGAGCCGGGGCCCATTCCTTCCGATGAGAACTGCATCTCGCTTGACATGACGGCCTCTGTGCTCTTTTTGGCATGGCTTGCAAAGAAGTGCTTTGCGACCAGCGCCGCGTTGTAGCTGCTCCCACTGCCCGTCATGCATACGTTGTCCGCGTCGCGTATGATCTTGGCGGCCTCTGCTATCTCCCGCACGGCCGTCCCGCCTGCCCTGGACGCGGTCTCGTGCTGCTCGAAGATCTCCTTTAGGGTAAAGTGCGCATAGTCGCCCTTGTACGCGTCCCCGAACTCCTTTGAGACCTTTGTTATGCTGTACTTGACGGGACTTCCCTCAAAGTCCGTTATCTCAAACGTGGGCATGTCGCCGTTTGTAATCACCATGTTGCCGTTCTCCACGTATACGGCCTCGTCTGTATACTCGATGAACCCGAGCACGTCGCTTGAGAGGAACATGTCGTTCTTTCCGACCCCAATTATGAGCGGCTTGTGGAGCCTGGCCGCGGCCAGCCTGCCTCCGCTGAACATTGCCACGAACGCATATTCGCCCTGCAGCCTTGAAACCGTGCCCGTCATGGCTTCCTTGACGCTCTTGGTTCGCTCGTAGTTTTTCTGCAGCAGGTTTGAGATCACCTCGCTGTCCGTTTCGCTCCTGAACGCGTATCCGTCCTTTACAAGCTCGGACTTTATCTCCTCGAAGTTTGTTATGATGCCGTTGTGCACTACGGCGATCTCGCCTGAACTGCTTGGATGGGGGTGCGCGTTTGCATCCGTCACGTTTCCATGGGTGGCCCACCTTGTATGGCCTATTCCTACGCTTCCGGGCATCGCGTCAAGGCGCGCCGACCTGTTCACGTCATCCACCCTGCCGGTGCCCTTGCGTACCATTATGCCTCCGTCCGTCTGCTGCCCCGAGCCGCGCCCACCGCGTGCGCGCTCGCCTGATGCGGTTGCGACTCCCACGCTGTCGTATCCGCGATACTCCATGCGCCTGAGTCCGCGTACCAGTATGGGCGCCGCGCCGCCGCTGTCACCGTTGCCCCTGCCGCTGTACCCAATTATAGAACAACACATCTCAAACAGATCCGCGGGGGCCGGGTTTGCGATAAAAGCTTACTCTTTTCCAGCCCTTCGGCATTAGTCCAGTCGGCAGGAATGACTGTGCTAAAAAAACGGTGCCTATCCTTGCTTTGTTTGCCAAGAGGTGCAGGGGAGGGGAGATGAGAAAAGGGAGTAGAGGGATTGATGCAACTGGCAAGGCATGCGCGCCTCGGGTTTTGTGCCGCCGCCGCTGCCCCGTACCTTGGCCGCGATGGACGTGTCGGACTTTTCCTGCGCCGCGACAGGCCCTTGAACCGCTTTGCGATGTGGCTGGCCATAAGCGCAGGTATTTTCTCCCTTGGGCCGCGTCCGTCAGGCGGCATCCGGCCTTGGCGGTCACCTTGTCAGTATGACGTGTACGGCGCCGAAGGCAGGTTCTGCCGACCTCTCGGATACCTCGCCTGAGACGGCCTCGCGCTCCTCGGGGGTCAGCGTGTCGGCCTCCTCAACGGTCTGGTCGTGCAGCCCACTTATGTTGTCTAGGTACGCGCCTACCACAATGTCGGGCCTGCCGTCCCCGTTCACGTCGGCGCTGGAGGATATCGAGAAACCGAAGAAGTTATAGTCATCAAGGGAGGGTCCGTTGGGGGCCAGGTCGTCGAGCGTCTGCGTCGCCTTTATGGAGCCGTCTCCGTTCATGTACATGACGTGTACCTCGCCCCTGTCGAGTCCGCCGCCGTCGCCGCGGTTGGCGCCGCCGGCCAGCTCGGTCACTCCGTCCCCGTCCAGATCGCCGATAGCCGACACTCCTATCCCGAAGAACTCGAACTCGTTCAGGACGGGCCCGTTCTCAGTCGCGCCGTCTATGGTAAAGCTGCCCTTTACCGACCCGTCCCTGTTCATCATCAGTACGTGCATGGATCCCGTATTCAGTACGGTAAGGCTGGACGAGCCGGAGTCGCGGCACATATTGGCGTATGTCAGGTCCGTGGAGTCCGAGCCGACGGCCAGGTCGGGCACCCCGTCGCCGTCAAAATCACCAATTCCGGCCACGGCGGTTCCAAAGAAGTGTCCCGGTTCGAGGCCGGGCGCGTTGGCCGTACCGTGCCCTATGCTTGCGGACCCTTTGGCCGTGCCGTCGGCGTTCATGAATATGATGTCCACCAATCCGTAGAACTCCTCATCGGGGTAGGCCTCCAGTCGCTCGCCGACGGTCTCTGTATAGTTAAACGGCAGGTTCAGAAACAGCAGGGAGCCGTGCGCCGAGTATCTGCCGACGGCCAGATCTGGCACCCCGTCGTCATCCAAGTCGCCTATGCCGGCCACTCTGAACCCAAAGTACTCGTACTGTCTGGCCGACAGCCCGGGCATGGTGTCCGGGTTGAGCTCCGCCGACGAGAGCACCGTGCCACTGCGGTCAAGGAAGAGTACGTGCACGGCACCGGCGTCGGTTCCGCCCGCATCATCCCCGTCTGCGCCGACGGCCACGTCTGGCACTCCGTCGCCGTTCACATCGCCTATGCCGGCCACTCCGGCTCCAAAGTAGTCTCCGGCCCTCAGGGACGGCACGTCGGCGCCGGTGATCTTGACGGCGCTTTTTGCGGTGCCGTCGGCATTCATGAACAGCAGGTACGCGGCCCCGGAGTTCTCGGCGTGCGAGTCGTCGCCACTGGCTCCAACTATGAGGTCAGGCACCCCGTCGTCGTCCAAGTCGCCCACAAAGTCCACACTGCCGCCGAACGCGTCGTGGTCATTGAGCGCCAGTGCGGGTATGCTGCCGTTGTGGATCTTGACGGTGCTCTGGGCGTACTGGAACGGCGCGGACGAGGCGTGGGCCTCTTGGTGGTGCGGTGCGCCCGCCGCCGCCACCGTCGCTGCGACTGCAGCCAGTACCAGCACCGCCGCCGCGACGCGGGTTGTACCAAGTAGCGTTAGTACCATTCGTAATGAGATCAGTTGATTGTCAATTTATAACATTTCCGATGCAGGTAGACATGCCCTGCGTGCATATGTCGTTTCAAGGATCCGGTCGCGACCCTTCAAGATGGATTCTTGATGAATTCTTCTGTAACATGGGTTGGTGGCGGTTATGGCGGTGATGATGATTCTGCGGACGCATTCTCTGATGCCGGTACGGTCTTTACATTCTGCCCCCCATCGTCCGTGGCATCCTGTTCCTTGCCCGCATCGTTGTCATCATTTTGAGCCTGCTGCTCCTCTTGGGCATCCTGCTGCTTCCCTTCTGCCTCTGTCGCATCGCTGCCGGCCATCTCATGATCCGCCTCCTCGTTGTCGCCGCCCTCGCCGTCCTGCTGCTTTTTCTTGAGCCTCTCTGGAATCTTTGACTCTGCTGCAAACCTGATGCTGTCCTCTTCCTCCACTGTTACGACATACGACGGAATGTTTATCCTTCTCTCCCCTATCATCATGTGCCCGTGCACCACCGCCTGCCTTGCCTGGTACGGGGTCTTGAACTCGAACTTTTTGGTGACGATGGTCTGGAACCTCCTTGCAAGCAGGTCGCTTACCTTGAGGTTCAGCACGTCATCGAGCGTCGCGTCCGGACTCACAAGCCCTATTCTGGCAAGTGACCTCATCAGTATGGGCTCCCTTTTAGATCTGTCTTCCGCCCTCAGGGCCAAGAGTGATCTCGCCTGATGTCTTACGCGCGACAGTTCTGTGTGCGCCTTCCACAACTCGCGCTTTGTGCGCAGCCCAAACGTACCGAGCGTCTTGAGCTCGTCCATCTTTAGATCGTAGTTGAGCGGCCTCTTTGGCTTTCTCCATGCCCGACGCGGATATTTTGGATCGCCCATGCTATGTCACTATTCCTTTTTCTCGCTCTCTTCGGGTTTGGCGTCCGCCGCGGGCGCGGGTGCCGTTGCCGCTGCAGCAGTAGCGCCGGTCGGACTATGAGGCGCCGCCGGGCCTCCGCCACCTGAACTCTTCTTTGCCGGGACAGCTGCCGCACCGCCGCCCTTTGCGACGCCTACCGCGCCACCTCTCCTGCCGGAGGTCCTGGTGCGCTGGCCCCTGACCTTTAGGCCGCTCAGGTGCCTGTATCCCCTCCAGCTGGCAGTGATTCTCTCCCTCTCTATGTCGTTGCGGAGAGTAAACGGTATGTCGGACGTCAGCAGGTGCTTGTCTTGGCCCGTCTCTATGTCCTTTTGCCTGTTGAGAAACCACCTTGGAAAGCCTGCCCCCGCCGGATCCGCTATTGTCCTCTCTATGTCTTGGACGTTTGCATCCGTAATGTCGCCCACGTTCAGGTCGGGACTTATCTTTAGTGTGTCAAGAATGGCAGTCGCAAAGTTGTATCCTATTCCCTTGATCTGGGTCAGGCCGATGAGCAGCTTCTTCTCGCCCGGTATGTCGTTTCCTAGGATCCTTACTATGTGCCTGTATTCCTGGGTACTGGTGCTGCTGCTCAAGTATGAAAAATGCGGAAAATCCCCGATAAAAACCATGCAAAGGCGCGCTTTGCGGCGCAGCCTCCGGGTCGGCAGCAGGCGGGGGAGGTGGATGGACGGACGGACAGTGGACGGACGGACAGTGGACGGACGGACAGTGGACGGACGGACAGTGGACGGACGGACAGTGGACGGACGGACGGAGGGCGAGCGGGTAGGAAAGAGAAGACAGAAGGGCAGAAAAGTCGGATGATGCCGGGCCGGGATCGGCGACTGCTCACCTGTAGTCCTCCGTGCTGGTCCAGTCCCTTCCGTGCACGTTCCACATGCCGCACCTGCAGCATTTCCTGACGCCCCTCTGCTGGTCTACCTCCTTGCAGTAACAGTGCTCCCCCCTGCCTGACTTGTCCCCCCTGCACATGGGCTGCATGGTTATCTAGCATGTAACTTGATTTTTAACCGCTTTGGAGCCCGGGTCCGCGTCCCCTACAAACGCCGCACGCGCGCCGAAGGATTATAACGGCACGCAACTCCCGACACGTATGGAGCCCGCATATGACAGGGACAGGGCGGTAGAGTGCATGTTTGACCCCGCCGCGTCTGCAATGCTTGCGGAACTCGAGGACGGGGCCAAGACCTGCCGGCACCTTGCCGACGCATCGTCCTCCTCCGAAGAGGACGTGCTGACGCGACTCGGATACCTCATAGAGTGCGGATTCGTCGTACGCGGCACGGACGACTCGGGCCGCGTCACGCTGGAGGCCGACTCTGAAAAACTCTCTGAGCTGGTCGAGGACGGTGACGGTTTTGGCGCCGCGGTCGAGGGGCTCGAGAAGATGGACAGTTATCTCAACTGAGATTTCTCCGCCTTCTAATGTTGGTGGCCCAGTATATGCCCAGTCCTGCCATTCCCATTATGCCTGCGAGCAGCATGTAGAACGGTATGAATGCCAACGCCTTTGATGACGCGTCCGGCAGGGGGCCGATTGCCCCGAACGTGAGGACGCCGTCCTGCCCTGCGTTACGTATGATGAGGCTGTACGTGCCCTCCACCTCGGCGCCGAACCTGCCCTCGACGCTGCCCCCGGGCTCTTCGGCTATGCGTGAAACGGACGCAACTTCTGCACCGAGCGGGTCCAAGACCGTTGCCGACACCTCGCTTCCCTCCGGCGCGTCGAGCACCTGTACTGCAAACACGCCCATCCGCTCTCCGCCGTCATCACCGTCGTCATCGTCATACCCTACCACAAACTCGATCTCCAACGGTGGCGTCGCCGCGCTTATCGTGCTGCTGCCCTGCACCACGTCCTCCAGTACCGCCTGCGTGCCGAGGGCCATCAGTACGAGCCCCAGCGCAACGGCCCCGCCCGAGCCTGCCATTGCAACCGATATCTTGTTCACGCTGCCTGTCTGGCATGTCGACTTAAAAACCTGCACGAGGCCCAAAAGTTAGGCTGCACTAAACAAATTAGCTCTGATTAAATTTAAATAAACGTCACAGGCATATACGTCATGGCAACTGGGAGCCCCCGGGCTGTAATATTGGCGCTGGCCGCGGCATCCGCCATTGCCGTGCTGTCCGCGTCGGCAATATCCGACGTGTATACGGAAGCCCAGCGGCCGCCGCAGACCTTTGTTACCCATACGGGCGCGGTAATCACGACCACCGGCGAGGTGCTTGATCCAGTATACCAGATATCAGAGGTGGAGTTTGACCCCGACGAGTACCTGCGCAACTTTGAGTACGGCAGCGTATCTGTGGACAGCGAGACGGGCCAGACCGTACGCGAGTACGTCATAGTGGCCGAGGATGATCTCGTACAGGAGATCGCGCCCGGGGTGTTCTACAACGTGTGGACGTTCAACGGAACCGTGCCGGGCCCTACCATACGCGCCACGGAGGGCGATCTGGTGCGCATAACGTTCGTCAACAACGGCACAAAGCCGCACACGATGCACTTTCACGGGATACATCCGGCCATAATGGACGGGGTCTTTGAGCCCGTCGGGGGCGGGGGCGGACAGTTCACATACGAGTTTGAGGCGGCGCCCGTGGGCGTCCATCCGTACCACTGCCACATCATGCCGCTTGAGGAGCACATTATACACGGCCTGTACGGCGTGTTTATAGTGGACCCGAAGGAGGGCAGGGCCCCGGCAGACGAGATGGTCATGGTGCTGAACGGGTTTGACACGGACTTTGACGCGGAGAACAACTTTTACGCGGCCAATACCGTGCCGTTTTACTACCAGCACCACCCGATACAGATAGAGAGGGACCAGCTGATACGCGTATACGTGGTCAACATGGTGGAGTTTGACCCGATAAACAACTTCCACCTGCACGGGAACCTGTTCTATTACTATCCGACCGGAACGGACCGGTCTACGTCGTTCTACACCGACATGATCACAATGTCGCAGACGGAGCGCGGCATAATGGAGTTCACGTACGAGCATACGGGCAAGTTCCTGTTCCACGCGCACAAGGTCGAGTTCTCCGAGAAGGGATGGGTCGGGGTGTTCCTGGTCAAGGATCCGGGGCCCGGAGGCGATGGTGATTATAACGGCGACGGCAGTGACGGGTATGCGGCCACCGGGGGATCCCTCGGCGCGGCCGGGGAACCGGCCCAAGGCGCGGCCGGTCCTGCCGCCGACGCCGCATATGACGGACAGGGGGCGCCCGATGGCGCATGAGCAGGGCCGCGGCCTGTCCGGGCGCGGAAGCGGCGCGGGGCGTTTCCGTGTCGTGGCAAGCGGGGCGGCTCCGCTGGCACTCGTCGTTGTATTGGTGCTTTACGTGTCAGGCCCCGGCTCCACGATGCTCGAAGTCGGCGTGCCGTTGCCGGAAGTCACCATAGAGCGCGTGGACTTTGTCGGCTCGGAGATTCTTGCGACCGTGCGTAACACGGGCCCCATACCCGTCTCCATAGCAGTGGCCGACGTCAACGACAGGATACACCCGGCCGCGGTGGAGCCCGATGCGCACCTTGAGAGGTACGAGACCGCGGTGGTGCGCATACCGTTTGACTGGAACGTGGCCGAGCCGTATACGATAGGCATCACCACCGATGACGGGACGCGCTTTGAGCGGGAGGTCGAGTCGGCCGCCCCTGCCCTGAGGCCCTCCGGCGAGCTGGCCGCCTTTTTTGCCGTGATAGGGACGTACGTGGGGGTGATCCCGGTACTGATCGGGCTCCTGTGGCTGCCGTTCATGCGCCGCATGGGCCGGCAGGTCTACGTCTTCTTTCTGGCCGTGACTGTGGGGCTCCTGTTCTTTCTGGCGCTCGACTCGGTGGAGGAGGCGGTGGACGTGTCGCAGGAGAACCTCGCCGGCAGCTTTAACGGGCTGATGCTGCTTGCCACCTCCGTCGTGGTGTCGTTCCTGGGGCTGTTCTATGCCAGCGAGAGGCTCTCTGGCAGTCGCGGTATTGGGGGCGGCGGCGGCCGTGCCGGGGGAGGAGACGGCCGCACCGGCAGCGGTACCTCCACGCGGCTTGCGGGCCCCGTGGCCATAGCCCTGATGATATCGATAGGAATCGGACTGCACAACTTTGGCGAGGGGCTTGCGATAGGGGCGGCCGTCGGGCTGGGCTCTGTCGCGTTCAGCTCGTTTCTGATTGTGGGGTTTGCAATACACAACGTGACGGAAGGCGTGGCGATAGCCGCCCCGCTCTCAAGGGAGCGCGTCGCGGTCTGGAAGCTTGCGGGCCTAGGAGTGCTGGCGGGCGCCCCCGCCATATTTGGCGGATGGGTGGGGGGATTTGCGTATTCGCCCATCGCCTCGGTGGTATTTCTGGGCGTGGGAGCGGGGGCCATATTCCAGGTCATGGTGGTGCTTGTGAGGTGGATTGGCAGGGGCGACAGCCCCGCGAACGGCAGTAACGGCAGCGGCGCATCCGGCGGCGGCAGCGGCCTGTCCAGCGCCCCGTTTGCTGCGGGAATTGTGGTCGGCATGCTGATCATGTACGTGACCAGCATCCTGGTGTAGTTCGGAGCACGTGAGACACGCGCCCGGCCCGCGTGCGGCAGAGCCGGCCGTGCCCGCGCCCCTGCGGTTATCCCCATTCCTCCCCCCCCTCCTCCCGGGGCAGAAGCAGGCACCTGCGGCAATCCCCGCGTCATGACGGCCGGGTCGCCGACTGCGCGCGCCGCGATGTGCGGCCGCCGGTCAGAGGGGCTCTGGGTGTATCGTAATTACCGCGTTCTCCAAACCCTCTGCAATCGCGCGCTCAATCTCAGACGTGAGGCCGTGAACCTCCGCTATTGGCAGCGCGCCGTCAAAGGAGCAGTCTATGTCTATCTTGAACGCGGATTTGTCGTTCAGGGCGATTATCCTGCCCACGGACCTTATCTGCGGATATCCCTCCAGTATCACCCTTATCTTCTCGTTGAGCGCGGCATCCTCTGCCTCTAGATTGCGCGGCATGTTGGTGAACGGTTCCAAGTGCACCGTGGTGTGCTCTATGTACGGCATCTGGCGCCTGATGTCCGACTCCACAACTTCTGATATCGCGTGCGCCCTCTGCAGGCTCATCTCGCTGTCCACCATCACGTGTAGATCCGCGTACGTCTTGCCCTTCGTCATGCGGGTGTTGACGTTGTGGACGCCCTTGACGCCATCCACGCGCCTTGCGATGTCGAGTATCCTTGCATCGGGCGGAACGCCGCTCCAGTCGGGCTCAAAGTGGACGGTTATCGAGGCGTCCCCGGGTATGCATTCTGCCACGTTCCGCTCCACCCCTGCGCTGATCTCGTGGGCGCGCTCAAAGCTCGAGTCGCCCCGCAGCGACACTGTGATGTCCGCGAACGTGGTGCCGCCTGACCGGCGCATCAGCACGGATCCCGTCATGATCACGCCGTCCGTGCCGTTGGCAACGCCCCTGACCTTCGAGACCATCTCCGGCGATATCACGTCAGTCAGGTCAAGGGCCGTCCTGTGCACCAGCTTTACGCTGAGGACTGCAAGCAGTCCTCCGAGAATCAGCGCCGCGGCCAGGTCCCCTTGGTGCGTGCCCGTGTACGCGAGATATATTCCGATTATGGCCACCGTGGTGGATCCCAGATCCATCATCGCATGGTACAGGTCGGCCTTTACCGTGGTGCTGCCGCTGAGACTCGTTCCCGGCCCCGCCTTTAGGCTTCTTTTGAGCAGCACTATGCGAAATACGTCCACGCCTATGGTGTACAGCCCGCCTGCGATTGCAAGCATGCCCGGCAGTACGGAGGGGGGCGGCGATTGGAATCGGTGCAACGACTCGTATATGAAGAAGCACGCGATGGCAAATATGGCGATTCCGCCCATCATGCCGCCCAAGGACTCGATCTTGCCGTGCCCGTAAGTGTGCTCTGCATCCGGCGGTTTTATTGCCATTCTGGTGGCAATCAGCAGCACCGCCGTGACTATGCAGTCGAGCAGCGCGTGTATGCTGTCAGTTATCAGCGCCAGGCTGTTTGACACCACCCCCAGTACCAGCTCTACTACGAATGCCGAGAATATTGCGGCAAGCGATATGTAGAGGACCCTCGTCCTGTTGTTGGCCTTGGCATTGGTGCGGACTGCGCCCCCGCCGGCGCCCGCACCGGCAGACTGCCTGCTGCCTTTGCGGTTATCCGAAGAGTTCCCCGCACGTGCGTCGCCGCCGCCATCTCCGTCGTTCATGCGGCCTCCCGAGCGCACGGCCGTAGCTGGAGCCGGCCGCGCCGCGCCGCCGCTTCCTCCTCTCCTTCTACCGCCACCGCCGCCATTGCAGTTTCATGGGCAGGATTCAGTTATTATGTGTGGCCGGCTTTGTTATACACGTGAGGGATTCATCTGGCGTCGCCGTTTGCAGCAGTTCGGGACGCGTTGCAGTGAATGGGCGGCCCGCCGCGCGAGCATTGCGCCCGTATGTCCTGCTTGTGGCGGCCTGCGCCCTGTTTGCGGCCGCAGCGGCCGCACCCGACGCCGCGGACCTCCCGTTCTCACCAGCGCATGCGGCCCAGAACTCCAATGACAACCTGCTGGTGTCTGCTGAGAGTCCCGAGTTCGACAATCATTTTGCGGGGTCGATGGTAGTCGAGGTCGTGGTCGCCGATCCGCTGATCTCCGATACCAAGGGAGGGGCTGCCGGCGAGCCCAAGGTGTCCGTAAACGGGGCCACGCTGCGCATGGTCCAGTCCAGCAGCGGCCAGTGGTACGCCTACTTTGCAAACGAGGACGCCGCGAGGCGGGCCGATCAAATATCTCATGACGCGGGGCGGCCCGGACAGGGACTCGACTTTGGCGTCTTTTGCGGCCCTGGTACGCCTGCACCGGTACTGGGCGCCGAGTTCCACGACTCTGACGGCGTGGCGATCCCACGCTCCGGTGGGCTCTTGAACTTTGCAAACGGCGTGGGGTCGCTCTCGCCGTGCGGCGGGTCGGTGGATCCTGCATCGCCTGCGGAGAACAACGTGGTGAGATCCCCTCCGTCGCCCAGTGGGGGCGAGCCCCTGCATGGGCAGATCGGACTCAAGAGCGGGGCATGGCCGGTGATACAGCTCTTCTCGTTTGGCGACGACGTGCGCATCGAGTACGAGCGGGGAGGCGGCGGCCCGCAGCGCGTCATCCTGCAGTATACTGACGATATTCCGTCCATATCATTCTCAACTGATCGCGGACAGGCAGAGCCGTATCCGGCGGGCGCCGAGGTCGTGCTGCGGGTGAGTGATCCGCAGCTCAACCAGGATCCCACCGACGAGGACTCTTGGACGTTTGGCACCTCCCCCGGCAGCCCCTCGGTGTTCTATCAGGCGTTCTATGACGGGGGGCGCACCGCCGCAAACGGGGGGCCCGGACTTGTGGATCTGTATCCGCACCTTGGCAGGCTCGGGTTCGGCGACAACGGATATCTGGGGGTCTCGCATGGCGGCGGAGACGTGCTTGAGCTGCGGCCCAACAGGAACCAGCCTGCCGGCAGCGTATACGACGGCGTGCGCCACTATGAGGACATAGTAACGCTGGTCGAGAGCAGGCCGAACTCGGGGCTCTTTGAGAGCGTGGATGCGTCGCACGTCTCAAACATGCGCATAGCGCCCGGCGCCGACAGGGGGACGTCTGCGGTAATATCGTACAACGACCGGTCGCTCTCTGTACTGACCGGCTCCCACACCGCCTCCTTGTCGCTTGGCGGTACTGCCGGCGCAGCCACTGTCCGAGGCGACAGCCCCGTCCTGTCCGTGGACGCTTCGGGCTGGCGCTCGGGCCTGCGCATACCGGTGGTGCTCCAAGACGCCGATCAGAACACGGATCCAAACCGGCGCGACAGGCTTGACGTGTTCCGCGACGGCGCCATTATCCCGTCCATCAGGATTGGCTTGCCGCTGACCCTGTCCTCCGCCTCCTCGGCCGCCGCATACCCGAACAGCGGCTCGTTTGAGGGGGCCGTGCCCATACCGGCGCGCTCACCGGATCCAGTCTCGGCCCGCCTGCATCTTGATCTTGGACTGGCCGCGCTCGACCGCTCCGTCACATACGAGATGCTTGCAATCGACACGGGGTACTCTGCGTCGCGCCTGTATGACGCGCTGATAGACGTATCTGGGGAGTCGAACATCGGAACCAACTGGCTCAACATAGACATGCGCTCCCTTGGCGGCGCGAGGGGACTGGGCGGAGCGTCCCTGCTCTTGTATGTGGGGGGAACGTCGGACGCGGATCCAATAATAATCGCGGACAGGCTGGGCTCGGCGCAGGGCCTGCTGTACGTGGATCCCGGCCATGTGAAAAGGATTGCCTCTGGCCTGCAGGAGGGGGGCGTAGTAGGAGGCACGGTGCATGCGGTGGTAGATTTCGGACCCGGTGGCGGGCTTGACGCCGGAGGCATGGGGGCCGCGGACGCGGCGCCCGTGGTGTTCGACGTCTTTTCCATTGGAGTGGAGGGCAAGAAGATCGTAAACAACGCAATATACAGGCTTGAGCTCGAGGAGATCTCCGGGGACTCCGGGGTGTTTGGGGGCACGCTTGAGTTTGCCGCCGCAAACCAGCTCAACATTGACGATCCGGACTTTGTGCTTGGCACGACCCCGATAGGAAACGACGTAAAGTTCGTCACGCTCGGCCGGATGGTTGACGAGGATGCCATTACCATCACATACTCTGATCTGGCGCGGGTGGGGGCCGTCATACCGCAGTCCGTCTCGCAGCCCGAGACAGAGATCAAGTCGGAGAGCGGCAGGGTCTCCGTATCCACGCCGTCCGGACAGCTGAGGTTCGGCACGCCGGTTACGATCACGCTAAACGATCCGGATCTCAACCTGTCCGCGGACACCATCGAGGTGTATTTGGTGGTGGACGATTCGCGCCTGCCAAGCGTAGACACGGTGGGAAGCGGGGCCCATCGATGCTTGAGGTAAAGTTCAAGGACGTCCGGTACAAGCGCTGCACAGTCGACGGCGTGCAGCACGGAGGCCTTGCATCTACGGGATTCGCGCTAGTGGAGACGGGCCCCGGAACCGGCGTGTTCGAGGGTGTATTCAAGATGCCGACGCGAGTGTGCGACAAATCCGGCTCCGGCCTGATGTCCACCGCCGGAGGCGCCATGGACGTCGTATACTACGACTCTGTTGACTCGTCGGGAAATCCAAGCGCGTTTAGCATGTTGCGTCAGCAGCAGCAGCAGCAGCAATCCGACCCTTCATCCGACGCCCGCACTCAATCCCCTCTGACAGTGGGAAATACGGGAAGCATATCGGGATCTGCCGGCCCCGTACCTGACGATGATGATGGCGATATCGGCCCCGGCGGAGCCGGCACTGCGGACGTTGAGATCAAGCCGCCCCGCAAGCCATCTGCAAGCCTTAGCGCCAACCGCGTCGCATTGGAGCGTGTGGGTGACGTCTCCTCCGTTATACTTTCTGGCAACGTTGGCACGTATGTGACGAACTCCATAGTTACCATCACCGTCAAACATCCGGACGGAACCGAGCGGTCCTTTGACATGCGCGTGGGGGCCAATGGAAAATACGGCGCCATCATAAACCTGAAGGGTGGGGATAATCTGCAGGGCAACTATTCGGTATCCGTCGAATATGGACAGGATGCAGATCCCGTTGCCCTTCTCACGTTCTATGTGGAGTCGGCTCCTTTGGTGATCCCTGATTCTGTGAGAGCCGCTGCATCCGAATGGTCCGCTGGCACGATGTCCGATGCCGAATTTGCCAAGGAACTGTCTGTCTTGGTGCTAATGGACATACTCGCGTACGATTCTGCCGTCCTTGGCGCCAGTGGTGATGACGCGGGGCGGGAGTCGGATGTGGGTGACAACGAGACGCAAGGGCACGGAGCAGCCGTGCCCCTCCTTGTAGGATCTTCGACGCTGCCAGCATGGCTGGACGCACCGGCCAGGTGGTGGACCATGGGACTCGTCCCTGACGAGACCTTTGTCGAGTCCGTCCAGTACCTGCTTGATGCGGGGATTGCAAGATTCTAGGTATGCCCTGCGCCCTCAAAGCTGTATTGTCGCCGTTCGTCTGGACACTATGATCTGCCCGGACATCCGAGCACTCGTGGGTTCTACAACGTGGTGTGCTGTATGTACGGGGTGACACGCACGTGTATTGGAGCCTTGCCAACATGCTTGCGGTGGGGGGGGGGGAGGAGGGAGAGCCAACCAGTACCAGTCCGGGTACGGGCGCGTGAGCACAAGCTGGTACAGGCTGGCCAGCCCGCACCTACTCGTTCCGGTGTCTGTACCACTGTCCTGAATGAACTGATTTTCAACAGTTCCCAGTTTATGGGACGGCATAATGACGGGGGTGTGGGGGCGTTGGATGAGCCGCGCCCATTACATTGGTCGCGCTGTTCGGCTTCCTCACACGGTCTCCTGATGCAAGCGGAGCCTTTCTCTAGAATACATAAATACAGGATTGATATCCACTAGATGAATATGAGAGTCGCAGGCCTTCTGGCTTTTTTGCTACTTAGTGTAACGGTATTGTCTTATGGAATGGTACCTGTATCACACGCACAGTCAAACGATCCCAGCGACATGGTTCTTCCGACAGCCGAGTATGACCTTGTCACTACCGAGACCCTGTATGCGAACGGCCAGCAAATCGTGGCGCAGGGGACGATTCCAAACTATGCAGATCAGTCCCTGAAGCATCCTGTGACCGCCAGGGTCATGTACCTTGATGACAGCGCCGATCCCGTCAAGGCCCAGCTACTGTGGTTCGGACAGGTGATGCCGTCAGAAGACGGTTCATTTTCCTTTTCATTCAAGGCCGGCGGGCCATTGTGGAAGTTCAACGGCGATTACTATATCGTGGCATATTATGGCGGCAACAACAGGGACGTGGCGTCATTCGAATTTACTGGCGCAAACACGCCTCTCTTCAGCGATCCTGTGACCGAGCCTCCGGCAGAGGAGCCTCCGGCAGAGGAGCCTCCGGCAGTTGATCCGCCCCCATCTGTGACCCCACCTCCTCCCCCACCTCCCCCACCTCCCCCACCCCCACCTCCTCCCCCACCTCCCCCACCTGAGCCAGAAGAGCCCGTATGCGGCCCCGGAACCGTTCTGGTTAACGGCGTGTGCCAAGTGGAGCAGCCTGAGCCCGAGCCTGACGATAATCGTAACGGATGTCTGATTGCGACTGCAGCATACGGCACGGAGCTTGCGCCGCAGGTACAGATGCTCAGGGAGATACGCGACAACACGCTGCTGAACACCGCGTCCGGTTCGTCGTTCATGACAGGATTCAACCAGATGTACTATGCGTTCTCGCCCGCCGTGGCCGACCTTGAACGGGAGAACCCGGCGTTCAGGGAAGTGGTGCGCGCGGCAATCACGCCGTTGATCTCGACTCTGTCCATAATGTCCCTTGCAGATCCGGGCTCCGAGGAGCAGGTTCTCGGACTGGGAATCTCCGTCATAGCGCTCAACCTAGCGATGTATATTGCCGCACCGGCGCTGGTTGTCGTCGGGACCCGCAGATACATAAAGTCCAGAATGGCCTTCTGACGGGCTCAGCGTGTACAAACAAGTTATAAGCTGTTTGTACCAGTATTCGTCATGATAGTGACGGCGGCCGCATCCTTGGCGCTGTTCGCAGTGACCGCCGTCGGACTGCTGGTAGTTGCCGGATACGCACCGGCCTGGCCGTCGGCCGCTCACCATGCGTACGCGGATACCCTGACAGTCCAGATCCCGGACACGGCCGCGGGCAGCCCGTTCACGCTGGGCGCGTCAGATACCGGCACCATCGGCATGTTCTACTTTGACGCGTCGTTTGAGGGAACTACAACCCCGGTCTCGACTGAATACGGTGACTACTACTGCATAGGATGGGAGGCGCGATGCCAGGGACTGCAGGATGACAGCGTGCCGATAATTGTGTTTCTGGAAGATGACGAGGGGCGCGACGCGCTAGTCAACTTTACGGTCATGCAGAGGGTGCTGGGCGACGAGAACATCGGCCCGTCAAACACAGTCCGCGTATCAGAGTCCGATAACATAGCAGTGCTCCCGGAGCCTCCGGGGGGCTTTGGAGCCGTGACTCACATCGCCATCGACTTTAGAATCGACGGCAAGTCGTTCAAGGAGGCCCTGGTGCCGGATCCTGACTTTGAGGGGCGCCACGTGTTTGACTACGACTTTAGGTCCCTGCAGCTGGGGGACGACGCGTACCCCCTCTTTTCCGTAATAAGCGCCGACGGCCCAATAGGGCCCGATATCGACGGGTACTATGCGCACTCCATCCTGGACTCCCCCCTGACGGAGCGCGCCGGGACGATTCAGATACCGCACAGGCACGTGCTGGCGCTAGACCAAATAGACGACGACAGGAACATCGGGGTGATAATCGGTTTTGTGAACGCGGAGTACACGGACTACGTTCCACAGTACCTGGCCGATGCCGACATGCCCATAGCGTTCAACATATGGGCAGAGCCGGCGCCCACAAGCGTGTGCCGCTGAATCCCGCCGACGTACGCGTAGCGTTCGGCGCCTTTGCGTTCGTGTCACCCCGTGGCCGCGGTGCGCACATGCAGCGGGACGGCAGGCCGGCACAAGGCCGGATCACGAGGAGACCATGTCCGACCGGCACGCGTTGGTGAGGGGGACGTATTGGGAATGTCAAGACGGGATATGCAGGCAGCACCGGAAGGTTCCATGGTTTTGAGACAATTCGCAAGGATCACGAGTGACTTGATCACCGTAACTAAGATTACATCATTCATCTGCGCGACGTGGGCCAAAAGCAGGAACGCAGGCGCACTAGCATCCTTATTATATTGAGGGGTGCAACGAACCCCATGCATACCGAGTACGAGGAGTTTGAGACGATTGAGGATTTCTTCATGTATATCACCTCTGCAATCTCCCCGATGAAGAACACGCTTCCGATAAGCTCCTACCGCGGATACCTGATGTCGTTTGTTCCGCTTGGGGCCTCGCACGGGGACTCTTTTCTGGTGGTATATGCGCAGGCTACGCTTGAGCCCGGGCTGTACGAGTTTGACCTGCCATCAAAGTCGTACTCCAAGGTGGACCGCGTAGAGCGCGCGGACAAGTTCTACTTCGTCGTGCTGACCCCAAAGCGCAATACGCTGGCCGACGAGGCGCTTAAGAACATCTGACACTGTTCCTGCATTTTTTGTTGTTGTTGTTGTTGTTGTTACTACTGTCGCCGCCGCCATTATCTGCCGCGTCGTATGCCGCGTTGCCCTTCCCGGCGCCCTCTGCGCATGCCGCCATCTGGCGTCGTGCGGGTAGGCCAAAAACCGGGCTAGTCCGTCTGGCGGTCAGAGTTTCTTTGCCTGTATCCGTGGCATAGATACGGACCTGCTCCTTGCATACTTTGAGATGATGTCGTCGGGGGTTCTTCCGTTGAACAGGTCCTTGCAGAGCCCCCTGAGGTACCTCATTATGGCCCACGTGCCCGCCTTTAGCATCCCGTACATGAACACCTTCATGGGGGGGCCGTACGTCTTGTTCCTGAGTATTATTGGTATGATGTCGTTGATCACGCGCAGGTTGTTCTCCCAGCACTTCCAGAACAGCGTGAACTGTGCCTCGTTGAGGTTGCCAAAGTGCATCGAGTTCTTCTCGCTAAAGTCTTGGTACAGCAGGGGGGCCACCAGTCCCCTAAAGTCCATCTCCCTAAAGTCGCTCATCATGTCTATGGTATACTGTATGTCGTCCGGCGTCTCGTCGGGCCACCCTATGATTATGGTGGCCGCCGGGAACCAGTGGTTCTCGTTGAGTATGCGCGCGCCCTCCCTCACCACGCTGCCCCACTCGTCAGTGGAGAACGGGCGCGTCTTGACGCCTAGGTGTTTTTTGACCATTGCCGGCGACACGGTCTCGATGCCTAGGTTGGTCGCAAGCCACCTGCCCGTCTCGTGCTGCCTGTTGATCTCGGCAATCTTGCGCATCAGGTCGGGGTCTGCCGCCACCGCGGAGAACGTCATGTGCGTCGTGCCGACAAAGTTTGCCCCCAGCCCCTTCAGGCCGCTCCACAGTTCCGTGATTGCGTCGCTGTTGGGGCGCATGTCGCGGTTGTCGCACCCGTACAGCAGCATCTCGTCGGAGTGCAGCCATATGGAGTCAAACCCATAGTCCAGGTTTACCTTGGCCTCGCGCTGCAGCCTGTCGAGCGGAAGGTCCTTTTTGGATCTCTTGTTGACATCGCAAAAGTCGCATCCCCTTCCGCAGCCCCGCATTGCCTCTATGAGCGAGTTTATGGTGGGCGACTCGATGACTGGGATGTTCTGTATGTTCCTGACAAAGCAGTGCATGAGTTCCGGCGCGTCCCCCTTTTCAAGGTCGTGGAACAGGTCCACCGCAAGCTCGTCGGCCTCCCCGGTCACCACCGTGTCTATGCCATGGATCTTCATGCGGTCGCTCTTTGCAAGCTCCCACGCCCCGTTGCCTCCAACGACCACCTTGAAGTCGTACTTTTTCTTTAACTGTATTATGCTGGCGCACATCTTTTTGAACTTCATTGCCACGTACGAGAGCTTTTCGGGGGACATCGTGGTCGTGACCGGGGCCATCCCAAGCGGATCCATCACATTGATTCCGACCACCTTTGTGTCGGGACCTATGGACTTTTCAAGCATCTCGGGGTGCGCAACGAAGATGTCCTCCCTGTTGTAGCCGCCCTGCAGAAGGGCGCTCTCCACCCTCCGGAGGCCGATCTGGGCGACCTTTACCTCGCCGGTGACCGGATCCGTCTCGACAGACGGGCAGAACACCTTGTCAAAGACCCATTCGGGCAGTACCTCGTAGGGCCCGCACGCTATGAACCCGTACAGAAAGTTGCCCCTGTAGTTTGTCATGAGGCTACGGTCGGCCGTGAGCACGATGCGCCTGCCATTCATAAACCTGACTTTCTCTTATGTGTATTTATGATTTTCTAGAATGTCGCCTTTTCGTGTCTGGCCGAGGCCGGCGCGTGCCGCCGGATCCGCCTGTATTGCCGCTGCCGTCCCCTCCGCTTGTGGCATCGCCGTCCTCGTCTTTCCCGCCTTCGCGGGGCGCCGTCCCGCGCCCCCTGTTTGCGATCATCGACGCAATGCTTCCGGCCGCCGCCCCGCCGTCTATGTTCACGACTGCCATCCCAAGCGAGCAGCTCTGCAACATCGATGCCAGGGCGGCCACGCCCCCCTGGCCGTACCCATACCCCACGGATGTCGGCACGCCTATGACCGGCACGTCCATGAGTGAGGAGACCAGCGTGGCAAGCGCGCCCTCCATCCCCGCCACCACTATGACGCATCCCACGCCGGCGCGCGTCATCTCCTTTAGCATGGGGAATATGCGCTGCAGCCCGGCCACGCCAACGTCGTATCCGGTGACGCACCTGCAGCCCATGGCCTCGCAGACTATTCTAGCCTCTTCTGCTATGCCCACGTCGGAAGTGCCTGCGGCAAGTATCCCGACCGTGGCGCCCGTCTGCCTTATGGGCCTGGTGTGCGCCAGTATCGTCGACGCGTTCCTGCCGGTTGACACTGACGCCCCCAGTCCCTTGGCGTACGATATGATGCTGTCGTGGTCCTCCTCTCTTATGCGCGATATCACGGCCACGCCCTCTTTTTCGAGCATCCTTTTTGCAATCTCCTTTGTCTCGTGGATGCGCTTGGACTCGGCAAGTATTATTTCTGGAATGCCACCCCTGCGCATTGCCCGTTTTGTGTCGATCCTTGCATAGTCTTCTACCTCCTCTATGGCGTATATCGAGAGGAGCTTTTCTGCCTCCTGCGCCGTGACGTCTCCGGACTTTAGCGCCTGTAGTATCTCTTGGACGTTCATCACGAAACAACGCGGCGTGCGTCTAAAAAAAGCTTGAGTCTATACCCGCCGCACGGGCCCGGGCCCCCGCAGATTCGTGTCTGCCGGCCTCCGCCTTCGGATTTCACGGGCCAGGGGCTTGGGCTTGTGCCAATTTGTCACAATGGCGGGCGTGCTCATGCCCCGATTGAGGCTATCGCGCTCTTTACCGACTCTGCCGACTTTGCAAGGGCCGCCCTCTCCTCGTCGTTGAGGTCGAGTTCTATTATCCTTTCCACCCCGTCGCGGCCGATCACGGCCGGCACGCCCATTGTGATGCCCGAGTAGCCGTACTCGCCTTCAAGCGGCGTCGAGACGGGCAGCACCTGCTTTTTGTTCCTGACGACGGACTCTATTATGGACGACACTGCATTTCCGGGCGCGTGTACGGTGGCCCCCTTCAGCTCTATCACTCTTGCGGCCACCTGCCTCGTGTCGGTTATCAGCTTGCCAAGCTCCTCCCTTTGCAGTATGTCGTGCAGCGGCACGCCTGATACGGATGAGAACCTAGTCAGCGGCAGCATGTTCTCCCCGTGCTCGCCTATGACAAGGGCCCTTATCGAGTCTCGGGAGTGTCCCGTCGCCTCGTGTATGAACTGCTTGAATCTTGACATGTCGAGCATTCCGCCCATTCCAAATACGCGGCTCCTGTCGAATCCCGAGACCTTGTATGCGACGTACGCCATGGGATCAAGCGGGTTTGTCACTGGTATCAGCATCGAGTCGGGCGCGTGCCTTTTCACCTCGCCAATCACACTCTTTACTATGGATGAGTTGATCTTCAGCAGGTCCATCCTGGTCATGCCGGGCTTTCTGCCGGAGCCTGCCACTACGACCACGATGTCTGACCCCCTCATGTCGGCATAGTCGTTGGAGCCTCTCACCTCCACGTCCGTGCCGAGTTCAGCCAGCGCGTGGTTGATGTCCATGGCCTCGCCCTGCGGCAGCCCCTCGACCACGTCGAGCAGCAGTATCTGATCGTCCAGCTGCTTTAGCGCAGAGAAGAGCGCGGCGTCTCCACCCACCTTGCCGGAGCCTATGATCGTAATCAACATGTGGGATGGACAGGGGTCGATAATTAAACCTAGATCAGTGGCCCGCCCGCCCGCCCGCACGCGCAGGCCGTCGGCAGGCTCGCGATTGGAATGGCTGGATTCCTGTCGTGTGCACGCGCAGAGCCGGCCGGCCCAGGCGCTGCCATGCCAATGCGGCCGGGCAGCCCAGCCCGTCACTGGCTGCTTGCTGGTGGGGGCTTTTGCAGAATGCCTACCGTGCGTGAATTCGGCGCCCGTGCGGGCGTTTAGTCGAATTTATAAGCATTTTTTCGTGTCAAGACTCATGGTTCTGGTGATAGATCCGCAGGTGGCCGGCATCTCAGGTGACATGTTCCTGTGCGCCCTTGTCGATATGGGCGCCAACGGCGACGCCGTCATAGACGGTGTCAGAAAATCTGCCGCACATCTGGACGGCTGCGCCATAGACTCGATGGAGTTTAGGACAACCACCAAAAACGGCACCTCGGCGACAGGGCTGTCCTTGGAGGCCCGAGACGTGCATTGCGACGACGGCGCACCTCGGCATCCCACACGAGCAGGCTCGGAGATGCTGGATGCCGTGAGAATCTCGTCTGCAGGCCTTGGGCTGTCTGATGAGGCCCGCTCGTACGCGTCCAGATGCGTGGAGATCCTGATGACGTCCGAGTCAAGGGTGCACGGCGTCACGCCGGATTCGGCAATACTCCACGAGGCGTCTGACGTCGATACCTTGGTTGACATAATCGGAACCGCGGTCGCGCTTGACGATCTGGGGCTTTTCGGGCAGCGCATGGTATGCCTTCCTGCATGCGTGGGAAACGGACTGGTCTCGTTCTCACACGGGACGGTGTCGAACCCTGCGGGTGCCATACTTGAGATATTCGAAGAGTCCGGGCTGCAGATACTGGGCTCGCAGGCCGGCCGCGAACTTACGACCCCGACTGGGGCCTGCATGCTTGCCGCACTATCCCCCGAGCCGGTCTCCTCTTATCCTTGCATGCGGGTGGAATCAGTCGGGTATGGGGCCGGGCAGGCCGACGTTGAGGGGATCTCAAACGTGCTGAAGCTCGTGCGCGGATCTGAGCCTCGTGCGTCTGCTGCAACTTCTGCAGCTGCCGCCGCCTCCGCTGGCCAGGCCTTGGGGCACGGCGGCCTCAGGACCGAGCGCATATGCATGCTGGAGACCAACGTCGATGACGTGTCCGGCGAGGTTCTTGGAAGCGTGGTGGGCAGGCTCATGGCGGCCGGGGCAAAGGACGTATCCTTGTTTCCTGGACTGACAAAAAAGAACAGGCCGACCAGCCTGATATCTGTCATGTGCCCTGAAGAGGCGTCAGGACGCCTCGCCGGGCTGCTGATGGCCGAGACCGGCACGCTGGGGGTCCGGATATCGACCTCGGAGAGAATCGTGGCGCAGAGGCGGCAGCTGAAGATTGATGTGACCCTATCGGGAAAACGGTTCGAGGTGAGGTACAAGGAGCGCTTGCCCGGCACGCTGGACACTGTCGGCCGCTACGACAAAACCTCTGGATTCAAGATAGAGCATGATGACATCCAGGCCGTCTCCGAGGAGCTGCATGTCCCGTTCAGGGATGCCGAACTGCTGCTGCGGCACCGTATAACGGAGAGGCGGCTTGATGACCATGGCCGCGGCGGTGACGACGGCGACGACAAAGAAGATGATGATGCTGCTGCTGACACCGGCAGCAACCCTGCCGGCCGCGCCAATGCAGGAGCAGCAAAGGGGGAAGGAGGCGGTGCCGCGTGAAGCGACTCTGTGATCTCACCCGGTGGTTTGAGGGCAGGCGGGGGGCCCTCGTGGCGCTCTCCGGCGGGGTGGACAGCGCCCTCGTGGCATACGCGGCGTTCTCCCGTCTCGGGGACTCGGCCGTCGCAGTCACGGCGGACTACCGTACCCTGTCACAGGAGGAACTTGGTGCCGCAAAGTCCGTATGCTCCGAGATCGGGATCCGGCACGTGATGCTCCAATATGACGAGCTTGAGAACCCTGACTTTGTAAAGAACGATAGCCTCAGGTGCTACTACTGCAGGTCGGAGCTTGGGGGGCGCATCGCGAAACTTGCCGAGGAGATGGAGGGGCACTGGGACGTGGTGGACGGCACGAACCTTGATGATCTTGGCGATTATAGGCCCGGCATAGAGGCGATGAGAAAAAACCTAGTCCAGAGCCCGCTGGTGGAGACCGGCTTTACCAAGGATGACGTGAGGGCAGTCGCCAGGGATGTGGGACTCTCCGTACATGACAGGCCGTCAAACTCCTGCCTTGCATCTAGAATACCTTGGGGCGAGCGCATTACTGCCGAGCGCCTTGCGCGCGTCGAACTCGGGGAGCGGATAGTGCGCCAGATGTCCGGAGCGCGGCAGGTGAGAGTGAGAGACGTGGGAGGCTCCGCGAGGATAGAGGTGGAGCCTGAGGCGCTCTATGTGTTTGATGACGGCGACGATCACGTCCGTGACGGCAACTGCGGCGCTACGCACCAAGGCAACCCCGACGGCGGCAGCCGTCTAGATACGCGCCGCGGCGTTGCCGATGGCCGCGCCGCGGATGCCGCCGGTCCCGCGCGGGGACTTCGGGGGCGCCGGCTGATGCAGGCAATCACGGAGCGCCTTGTCCTGATCGGGTTTGACGGGGCCGCCCTTGACCCCGAAGGATACAGGCCCGGCAAAATCAACGGCGTGGTGACGCATTGAACTTCATATATCTTGACAATGCGGCGTCCACCCGCATGTATCCGGATGTGGTTGACGCCATGCGCCCGTATCTGGAGGACCAGTACGGAAACCCGTCCTCGATTCATCGTGGTGGACGGATGGCCAGAAAGGCGGTCGAAGCGGCGCGCAAACAGGTGGCACGTCTGATAAACGCCATGCCCCGGGAGATCGTATTCACGTCCGGCGGGACGGAATCCAACAACATGGCCCTCTGCGGAGCTGCGCTGGCCGCGTCTGAGGCGCGGCGCGCGTGTCGTATAATCACCTCGTCCATAGAGCACGATGCGGTACTGGAACCGTGCATGGATCTGGCACGGCGGGGAACCGCCTCAGTCGAGTATCTGCCCGTCGACCGGCGTGGAACGGTTGACACCAGAAGACTTGCCAAACTACTTGGCGTGGATGAGACCCGCGATTGTGATGACGACTGTGATGGAAGTGCCAATAACGGCGACGGCCATGGAGGCGGCAGTACCAACGGCCATGGCGGCAGCGCCGGCGCTACGCTACGGGATCCGCGGCTCAAACCGCCTGCCGCGCCCGATCCTGCATCCGGGCAGCTGACGCTTGTCTCCGTGATGCATGCCAACAACGAGGTGGGGACAATCCAGCCGGTCCGGGAGATTGCACGCATGTGCCGCGCCGCGGGGGCGCTGTTCCATACCGACGCGGTCCAGGCTGCCGGAAAGATTCCAGTCGACGTCAAATCACTCGGGGTTGACATGATGTCAGTATCGTCGCACAAGATACACGGACCTAAGGGTGTCGGGGCCCTCTACGTACGCGCCGGGACGAGTCTGGCGCCGCACGCGCTGGGCGGAGGACAGGAGGATGGAATGCGCTCGGGAACGGAGAACGTGGCCGGAATTGTGGGGTTTGGGGCGGCCGCCCGCATCGCGCGTGACGACATTGACATCCACATGAGCCACACGCGTGCACTGCGTGATCTTCTCATACGCCGGATACTTGAGGAGATACCCCAGTCCGCGCTGAACGGCGATCCGGCCGCCCGCCTTCCGGGAAACTCGCACTTTACGTTTCTTGGCGTCAACGGCGAGGATCTGCTGGTAAAACTCGACGAGTATGGCGTTGCCGCCTCCACAGGATCGGCCTGTTCTGTACACACACAAAAGGCGTCCCACGTACTGCAGGCAATGGGGTTCACGCATGAGCAGATAACCGGCTCTCTGAGGCTTACTCCTGATACGCTCAACACCGGTGACGAGGTGGATCGTGCCGTAGACATCCTCAAGAGGGCGGTGGCAGAACTGCGGGCCGTCTCCCCCTTCAAGTCAAAGTACGGGTTCGACGCGTAGCGGCCCGTCACATCGCTGCAAAAACAAGTAAAAACAAAAACAAAAACCACGTGACCCGCGCCGCACGCCCTGCGTCTTGCGCGCGCACGGCGTCGGAGCCTACTGGGACGCTGCGGATCCGCCATAGCGGGCGGTCAGAATGCCATACCGCTTGCCTCTAAGCAGCATGACTGATGCCAGCATTACTCCTGCAACTGCGGCCATTACGGCTATCATGTGTTCGAACTCTGGCACCGCATACGTCCCTATTATGGCGATCTCTGAATCGCCCTCAAGAAAGTCGATTGTAATCTCCCTTGCAGTCTGTCCGGAAGGTGACTCGTCGTATGCGGTCTCCACGTCGTCGATCAGAACTATAAAGATCTCGTCCGTGGTGCTGGATCCGTCTGTCCTCTCGGCCCCTATGTACTTGCGCGGCAGTTCCATGGTAATAGAGCCGCCACTGCTGCTGGTCACGCTGATGTCTACTAGGAGCGTAAAGTCTCTCCAGTCGAGCGTCATGTCCTCCACCGTGCCGCCGGTTATGACGTACTTTACATCAAACGTCTCGCTTCCCGCGTCCACCTCTGTGCTCCCCGTTATCACCTCTGAGCTGCCGCCTGGCGCGCCGATCCCCGGCACGATGGTGAACTCTGTAGTGGCCTTGCCGTCAGGGCCATATCTGACACTCACCTCGTACTCTCCGGGCTTTGCCCATTTTGCGCCCTCGGTCTTTACTATATCCCAGTACGAGTTGTCACCTGCCGGTGTAATCTGGTTTATGTAGACGGGGTTGACGTCCGTGAATACCTGCAGTATTATCGGCGTGTCTATGACATTGGTTGCAATCTTGCCTGATATTATGATGGCATCCCCGTTCCTGTATTCGGCCCTGTCAGTGGTCACTGTTACGATCTGGTTCTGCGGGGCTATCTGGCGCGTCCCGCTTTCATCTCCCTCCTCTTGCGCGGCCGCGTCTGAGACCGTCCAGACTGCCGGAGCCGCGGCGCCAACCGTGGCTGCCGCCACCAGAGCCACCATAAAAAAACGCCGTGCATCCCACCGCAGAGTCATCCCGCTCACTAAGTTCGTATATACTCATTACTATTTAAAAGAAGTAATGCCGTTCTGCGCGGAGGTCGGCCTGCTCACACGTGCCTTTGGCCAGCACGCGCCACCAATAATAAAAAATGAAAAAATGCCGTCTTTTTAGAGCCTCGGCGCAATTATGCTTAGCCTTGATCTTGCAGACACTACTATCACTGAGACAATGGCGACTGCCAGTATCATGGCCGCGATGGTGCCGAACTCTGGTATGACATGCGTGCCGATCACCTCTATCACCTCTGTCTCGGGACCGAATTCTACTGTGATCGTACCGTCTGCGCCGATCATGTAGTCGTCGGACTCCTCGTTGTCCACTAGAACCATGAAGACTCCGTCGATGACCTCGCTGGAGGGCATGAGCACGAGCGTTCCGTCGCCGGACGACTCGATCATAATGACAAGCGAGTTGTCCTCGGTGTTGGCGCTTATGTCGGTTACCATTCCGCCCTCAATGGAGTATGGGAGGCACGCGTCCATGACTGTCAGCTCATTTGCCGCGCACTCTCCGTCCCCTGCCATCATATCGTCCATGGACAGTACGGGATTGCCGGTACCGCCTACGAGCTCGATGTGGATCCTGTTTGAGTTGTGGCCCTGCTGAACCTTTATGGTGTAGACGCCGTCTGACGCCCACAGCTTGCTTGCAGTGTTGAGGGCTACTTCGAACGTGTTGTCATCCTTGACATCGATCTGATCGATAGTAACCACGCTTCCGATTGCATTCCTTACCATGACGGTGACCTGGGGCATGCTCCCGGTGCCTGCCGCGCTGGGATTGGATACGTATCCACTAAGCGTTACTATCTCGTCGTGGCCGTACACTTCCTTGTCTGTCCATACTGATATGGGGACGGACCTTAGCAGGTGCTCTTCTGCAACTGCAATGGAATCTTCAGCACTGCAACCCACGCATGCTTCTGGAAGGCCCTGGTTCTCGAACTCTTGGGCATGCGCTGATGATATGGTTATCGTACTGACTACTGCCAAAGCGACCAGTAGCGCTAAAGATGCACTGATATTCATCTTGATGGGATCTGCACCTCTCACTATTTATATATTTAAAAAGTAAAAAATCGTCCTTTTACTGTCCGGCGATGATGCTGAGTCTTGATCTCGCCGACACGACAATTACGGATACTATGGCCACTGCAAGTATCATGGCGGCGATGGCGCCAAACTCTGGCACTACTACGCCGTCTGCAATGTCCACCTCGGCAGACGCCGTGTACAATGGATCATTGTTCTGCTGTGCAGTTACCGTGTACATGCCGTCGCTCTTCCAGAGGTTGCCGCCCGTGATGATGATTGCATCATACATGCCGTCCAAGTTGGCCGTGGCCTGCTCTACCGTCACGACGTTGCCGTTTGGAGCAGTTACGGTCAGGGTTATGTCCTCGTTGAGCTTGTCCGTCATTCCAGTCACCATGATGGTGTTTGAGCCTATCTCTCCGGTGGCCTCTATGGTAATTCCGGTCGGCTCGCGGATGCTGGCGGTCGTGTCATACACCATGAGCTTTTCAAGGTTCCCGTCTGTCATGGCGGTGGACTGGGCTGCCCCGCCGACGATCATTACTGGCAGGGACACCCTGTACTGGGAGGTCTCTGCGCTGATACCGCCTGACGCCGTAACCGTGTACAGTCCGTCGGCCTTCCACAGCTGGCTGTCCGGATCGATGACAAACGACGTCTCAAACACGCCGTTGCCGTCTGGAGTGACCTGATCCACGCTGACCACGTTGAGGCCGTTAGGCGACGTTACGGTAAATGTAATGTCAGTCGGCATGGATTTTACTATGGTGCCCATGACCATGATGGTGTCCGATCCTTCGTCGGCCATCACCGTCATCTCGATTCCTTGCCCGTCGCTCTGTGCAAGGGCGGCCTGTTGCTGGGCCGGCATCGTTGCCAAAAGTGATACTGCAAGTAACGCTACTGTTATAGACGTTAGTGAGCCTGCGTTCATTGAATATTCAATCTTGCATTGTTATTTATGTATTTAAAAATTTCAGTGGCGCCACGTGACACTCCTGCCTGCATTATGATCCTGCTGATCGTCGGGCGCCACGCCCGTATCGGATCGCTACCTTGGGTGCGATCTGTCTCAATGCCCCGAGATCGCCCGGATCTGTGGCATTGGTGCCGCCGCCCGCGCGATCAGGGCCCGCGCCAGCGCCGATCGGATACGATCGTCTACGCTGCATGGCCGCCTTTCCTCCCATACGAGCTTCCTCTCCTGCCGTATGCGCGGACCGTGACGGCCACCGTCACTACTGCTACTGCTACTGCTGGGAATACTTCACCCGATCGCACGTGCATTCCCCCAGGCACGCGGAACCTGTTGCAGGCGCGCCCTGGCCGATGAGCTGTGGACTCGCACCGGCATTCTCACTACCTGGCATGCCGGTATGACAGGCAAGTCCCAGTCCCCCGATCCCTGATCCTCTTGCCGCCTGCGCTGCCGTCAACTCTGAGCCACGCGGCCACCTTTTGCTCGGTCCGAGGCCTGCAAAGGTAGATGCCGCGGCGCCGGCTGGCCTTGTGAGGGCGACGGCCGCTTTGTCGATCGCGCCGCCACCGTACGGCCCCGTGAGTCAAGCCCATCTGTGCATATGTCGCGCTGGTTGGATTGGGATCGGAATTGGAACCGAGATAACGTGCTGGGCTCCGGATGCTGGGCCGGTACATGGTGGCGCAAGACTTGTTTGGCGTCGGTGGCGGCGGTGCATGTGACGGCCGCCAAGCCCTACAACTTGACACTCGGTGGGCATTCAACACCGAACTGAATCGAGGCGCCCCCCGGCCGGGGAGAATTCCTAATCCATGATTGGCGCACCGCGGCTCGCCCTGTTGTGGTTTGTGTGCGAATACTGCGAGATCTCGCGCGGCTGTCCGCGATTGCCACCTGATCATGGCATGTGGTGATCAAGGTGATCATCCTGCGCAGTCCGTCTTGCGGCGCGGTGAGCGGCGGCCGCTCGCAGCCTGCTGCACAGAAAAATAACAAACAAAAAAGAAAAAAAGAATATGACTACTACAGCTTGGGGGCCATTATGCTAAGTCTGGACCTTGATGATACGACTATTGTCGCGACTATTGCGACTGCCAGTATCATCACTGCAATGACGCCGAACTCTGGAACAACCCAAGTGCCGATTATCTCTATAATCTCAGCTCCGTACTCGAACTCTATGGTCACGGTCCTGCTCGTCTCCGTCGTATCCACGTCGAACTCGCGCTCCTCGCCGTCGATCAGGATGAACAGGTCGCTGTCCTCGTCGCCCTCCATGGACTCTAGTATGGTCCTTGGAATGGTCATGGTCAGAACCCCGTCGTCGGTGGACTCTATGGTTATGACCAACGAGTTTGACTCTACGTCGGGTACCACGCTGAGGATCTTTCCACCCGTTATCTCGTAGGAGATGGTGTCGTCGGTGCCCTCCATGGTTATGGTGTCGTCACCAATGTTGGCCGCCACACCGGGTCGTTCTGCGGGATCCATTGGATCCTCTCTTTCTGCTGCAATGAACTCGAACGTTGTGGTGGCCTCTACCGTCATTATGGACCCGTATTGGGCGTTTACCGTATACGTGCCGTCCCTGTTCATAGTGCCTCCAGCCTTTATCTCCGCCTCAAAGGTGCCGTCCCTGTTAACCGTGGACTGCGCGACCCCTACGACGTTCTGAGAGTCGTCTGGCCCTACTATCTGTATGGTGACATCCCCGTCGCCGGACCTTGCCACTGCACCGCTTATCATTATCGTGTCGCCCTCGTTGTACGTGGGCTTGTCGACCGAAACGGCGATTGGCTGGCTAATGTCGCCCATCATCTGTTGTCCGTATATTGGTGCGGTACTCAGACTGGCAATCATAATTGCAGAGAGAGCAAGCACCGATAGCTGGGTTTTCATATACTTTACGCTCATCCAGCCGTGCTAATTAATTCTTGTGAAAAATATTCTTGACAAAAGAGCAAAAAATACTAAATCAACTCGTTCCTGCAATCGTGCGCGCATGAGCCCTGTGACGGGCTGCCCGGGGCTGTCTACGTATATATTAGTCGTTACTTGACGCATGACTGCTTGTCTGTGTGTGCTATTCCTACAGTTAATGTTATTGTTCGTTGTGCTGGACGGAGGTGCCTGGATTAGCCACCAAGAAGAACCCCATTCTGGTACCCGACCACGTCTACGTTCCAAAACACGAGATAATCTCAAAGGAGGAGGCCGAGCGGATCCTTGAAAAGTACAACTGCAAGCCAACCGAGCTTCCGCTCATATTCGTCAGCGATCCGGCCATAATGGAGCTCGGGGTAAAGCCCGGTGACATGATAAGGATTACGAGGCACAGCCCTACTGCAGGAGAGAGCATCTATTACAGATACGTGGTGGAGGCATAGTGGCGGACCCATCAATGAAGCGGTGGCCCATCATCGAGGACATCCTCAAGAGGGAGGGCATTGCTAGGCAGCACCTCAACTCGTTTGACGAATTCTTCGAGCACGGACTGCAGAGCATCATAGACGAGGTCGGGCACGTCGAGATCGAGAACGCCGAGTACCCCTACAAGATACAGCTTGGAAAGATAAAGATAGAGAGGCCACGGATGATGGAGCTTGACGGCTCCATCACGCACAGCTCGCCGGCCGAGGCCCGGCTGCGCAACGTCTCGTATGCGGCGCCCGTGATGATGGAGGCCAGGGTGGTGGAGGACAACAAGACGCTCGAGTCGCGCTTTGTGCACATCGGCGACGTGCCAGTAATGATAAAGTCATCGAAATGCATACTGCGCAACTGCAACGACAGGAAACTCATCGAGAAGGGCGAGGACAAGAACGACCCCGGCGGGTACTTTGTGATAAACGGCTCTGAGCGCGTCATTGTGGGCTTGGAGGATCTCTCCTACAACAAGATTATCGTGGACCGCGAGATGGTGGGCGGAAACACGACCTTCAAGGCAAAGGTGTACTCGTCCATCGTGGGGTACAGGGCAAAGCTCGAGCTTGTGATGAAAAACGACGGGCTGATAGTGGCCCGCATACCCGGTTCGCCTGTCGACATTCCCGTCATCACCCTCATACGCGCACTCGGGCTAGAGTCCGACAAGGAGATAGCCGGCGTAGTCTCGTTAGTCGAGAAGGTCCAGGACGAGCTGGAAGCCTCCTTTGAGAAGTCCGGCGACGTGTCCACGTCAAAGGACGCCATAGTGTACATCAGCAAGCGGATCGCGCCGGGGATGCTCGAGGAGTTCCAGATAAAACGCGCCGAGACGCTTCTTGACTGGGGACTCCTGCCCCACCTGGGCAAGCATCCTGAGAACCGCAAGGAGAAAGCCCAGTTTCTCGGGGAGGCAGCGTGCAAGCTGCTGGAGCTAAAGCTGGGGTGGATCGCCCCGGACGACAAGGATCACTACGGCAACAAGGTCGTAAAGTTTGCCGGTCAGATGCTTGCGGACCTGTTCAGGACGGCCTTCAAGAACCTGATACGCGACATGAAGTACCAGCTGGAGCGCTCCGGGCAGAAGCGCGGCATAAACGCCGTCGCGGCCGCAATACGCCCCGGAATAATAACCGACAAGCTCAACAACGCGATCGCCACCGGCAACTGGGGGCGCGGACGCGTGGGCGTCACGCAGCTGCTCGACCGCACGAACTATCTGTCCACGATAAGCCACCTGCGCCGCATCCAGTCCCCGCTGAGCAGGACGCAGCCCAACTTCGAGGCCAGGGACCTGCACTCGACGCACTTTGGGCGCATATGCCCCAGTGAGACGCCGGAGGGCTCCAACTGCGGGCTGGTAAAGAACCTGGCCCTCTCGGGGATAATATCGATAAACGTGCCGTCCGACGAGATAGTCGAGAAGCTGTACGAGCTGGGCGTGGTGCACTTTTTTGACGCAAAGGAGGACGTCAAGCAGGCCGGCACCCGCATATTCGTGGACGGCAGGCTGATCGGATACTACAGGGACGGCGCGGATCTTGCAAGGAACCTCAGGACCATGAGGCGCAGCACAAAGATACACCCGCACGTGGGGGTCTCGTTCCACGATTCGATCGTGGAAAGCGCCACAAAGCGCCTCTATGTCAACTGCAACGCCGGACGCGTCCTGCGCCCGCTGATAATAGTGGAGAACGGCAGGTCAAGGCTCACGCCGGAACTGCTTGAGAAGGTGACCGGCCGCACCAAGAACTGGACTGACCTGCTTCACGACGGCGTGCTCGAGCTGGTGGACGCAAACGAGGAAGAAAACTGCTACATTGCAATGGACGAGGACGCGATTACGGCAGGCGGCGGCGCGGAGGGACACACGCACCTGGAGGTCTTTGCGCCCGCGATACTCGGGGCGGGCGCGTCAATCATACCGTATCCGGAGCACAACCAGTCGCCCCGTAACACGTACGAGTCGGCCATGGCAAAGCAGTCGCTTGGATTCTCAACCCCCATGATGAACACCAGCACGTACGTGCGGCAGCACTTTATGCTGTATCCGCAGACGCCGATCGTAAACACAAAGGCCATGAAACTGCTCGGGCTGGAGGACAGGCCGGCGGGCCAGAACTGCGTGGTGGCGGTGCTTCCGTTTGACGGGTACAACATAGAGGACGCCATCGTGCTGAGCAAGGCGTCCGTGGACCGGGGCCTGGGGCGCACGTTCTTTTACCGCATATACGACGCGGAGGCAAAGCAGTATCCGGGCGGCGCCCGCGACTCGTTTGAGATACCGAGCGCGGACGACAACATACGCGGATACAAGGGGGAGCGCTCCTACAGGCTGCTGGAGGAGGACGGGATAATAGCATCCGAGTCCACGGTAAAGGGCGGCGACATCCTGATCGGCAAGACGTCACCGCCCCGGTTCATGGAGGAGTTCAGGGAGTTTGAGCCCGGCGGCACGTACAGGCGCGACACGTCAGTCGGCATGAGGCCGTCGGAGAACGGGGTGGTAGACACCGTGGTGATGACCCAGTCAAACGAGGGCGGGCGCATGTACAAGATCAGGGTCCGCGACATGCGGATCCCGGAGATTGGCGACAAGTTTGCCTCGCGGCACGGGCAGAAGGGCGTGCTGGGAATACTCGCAAATGCCGAGGATCTGCCGTATACTGCACAGGGCATGTCACCGGACGTGCTGATCAACCCGCACGCGTTCCCGTCCCGCATGACGGTCGGCATGATGATGGAGTCGATATGCGGCAAGTCCGCCGCGCTCCGGGGAAGGCGGTTTGACGGATCCGCCTTCGTGGGGGAGAAGATGGACGAGGTGAAGGAGGTCATGGACGCGCACGGGTTCAAGTACTCGGGCAAGGAGATGATGTATGACGGGCGCACCGGCAAGGCGTTCCCCGTCGAGGTCTTCGTCGGCGTCGTATACTATCAAAAGCTGCACCACATGGTGGCCGACAAGATACACGCAAGGGCCAGGGGGCAGGTGCAGATGCTCACAAAGCAGCCGACCGAGGGCAGGGCCCGCGGGGGCGGCCTGAGGTTCGGCGAGATGGAGCGCGACTGCCTGATCGCGTACGGCGCCTCTATGATACTAAAGGACAGGCTGCTTGACGAGTCTGACAAGTCCGACGTGTTCGTATGCGAGAGGTGCGGGCTGGTCGCGTACCACGACATGCGGCAGCGAAAGTACGTGTGCCGCGTCTGCGGCGACAAGGCAAAGGTGTCGTCGGTCTCCGTGGCGTACGCGTTCAAGCTGCTGCTGCAGGAGATGCAGAGCCTCAACGTGGCGCCGCGCCTGCTCATAAAGGAGAGGGTGTAGATGTCCGTGGAGACGGTAAAGACCATCGACAGCATCAGGTTCTCGGTGTGGTCGCCGACTGAGATCCGCAAGTACTCCGTGGCCGAGGTGACGGCGCCCGAGACGTACGACGAGGACGGGATTCCTGTGCAGGGCGGGCTGATGGACGGCCGGCTTGGCACGCTGGAGCCCGGACAGAAATGCCTCACGTGCGGGAACACCGCCGCGAGGTGTCCGGGGCACTTTGGACACATCGAGCTTGCAGAGCCCGTGCTCCACATCGCGTTCATAGACAACATCCACAAGCTGCTCCTGTCGATGTGCCGCTCCTGCTCCCGGCTGAAGGTGCCGCAGGACGAGCTTGACGCGTTCCGCGCGGTAAAGCGCAAGGAGGCCGCGTACACCATAGTGTCCCAAAAGCGCATACCCGAGAAGATAATCGAGAAGGCCCGCAAGCAAAAGGACTGCCCCCACTGCGGCAAGTCCCAGTATGAGCTTATATTTACAAAGCCCACCATCTTTGTGGAGAAGACCGAGGCCGGCGAGAACAGGCTGCTGCCAATCACAATCCGCGAGCGCTTCTCGCAGATACTTGACGATGATCTCGAGCTGCTGTCCTACGACCCGACCACGGCGCGCCCCGAGTGGTTCGTCCTCCAGGCGCTGCCCGTCCCGCCCGTGACCGTGAGGCCCTCCATCATACTGGAGACCGGGATACGCTCCGAGGACGACCTGACGCACAAGATGGTCGACATAATACGCGTCAACCAGCGCCTCAAGGAGAGCAAGGAGGCCGGGACGCCCCCCCTTATCGTGCAGGATCTCGTGGACCTGCTGCAGTATCACACGACCACGTACTTTGACAACGAGGTCTCCGGCATACCGCAGGCGCACCACCGCTCCGGCAGGCCCCTCAAGACGCTGACGCAGCGCCTCAAGGGAAAGGAGGGAAGGTTCCGCGGCTCGCTGTCCGGCAAGCGCGTGGACTTTTCGAGCCGCACCGTGATATCCCCCGACCCCAACCTGGACCTCTCCGAGGTGGGCGTCCCGGAGAGCGTCGCCATGAAGCTTACCATACCTGAGATAGTGACGGAGTGGAACATAGAGCACATGCGCAAGCTCATAATCAACGGGCCCGAAAAGTTCCCCGGCGTCAACTATATCGTCAGGCCCGACGGCGTAAAGATACGCCTCGACTTTGTCGACGACCGCAGCGGAATAGCCGAGTCCCTGGAGCGCGGGTACAGGGTGGAACGGCACCTGTCCGACGGCGACATTGTGATGTTCAACCGGCAGCCGTCGCTGCACCAGATGTCCATAATGGCCCACTATGTGCGGGTGCTTCCAGGCAAGACGTTCCGGCTGCACCCCTCAGTGTGCCCCCCCTACAACGCGGACTTTGACGGCGACGAGATGAACCTGCACGTGCCGCAGAGCGAGGAGGCCCGCGCCGAGGCAATCCTGCTGATGAGGGTCCAGGAGCAGCTGATATCTCCCAGATACGGCGGCCCAATCATAGGGGCGCTGAGGGACTTTGTTACGGGCGCCTATCTGATGACCAAGGACGACACACTGCTGTCTGTCTCGGAGTTCTCAAACCTGGCCATGCTCGGCGGATATGACGGCAAGCTTCCAAAGCCCGCGGCCTCGATGCCTGTTGAAGGGGGAAGCGGCGGCAAAAAGGGAGAGCAGCCCGCGTATACGGGCAAGCAGCTCTTCTCGCTATTCCTGCCCGCCGACTTTAACTACGTGATGACGTCCAAGTGGTCCAAGGGCACGAAGGGCAAGCAGAACGACGTCGTGATAAAGAACGGGCAGCTGATAAGCGGGGTCATCGACAAGACGTCCATCGGGGCGGAGGAGCCGGAGAGCGTGCTGCACCGCATCGCCAAGGACTATGGGAACGACGTCGGCAAGAAGTTCCTCAACTCGATACTTATCATGGTAAAGCAGTTCATCACCCACTACGGGTTCAGCTACGGTCTCGGGGACCTAGAGGTGCCGGAGGCCGACCGCAGACACATTCTGGATGACATACGCGGCACGTACGATCAGGTGTCGGATCTGATCGGGCAGCACGAGGACGGCACCCTGAAGGTCACCCGCGGAATGCGCCCCGAGGAGGCGCTCGAGGCGTACATCGTAAACGAGCTTGGCAAGGCTAGGGACCGCGCAGGCTCGGCCGCGAACGACTCGATGCACGCTGACAACGCCGGCAAGATAATGGCCACCACGGGTGCCCGCGGCTCGTCGCTCAACGTGGGGCAGATGGCCGGAGCCCTCGGGCAGCAGTCCAGGCGCGGCAACAGGCTCAACGACGGGTACAGCGACAGGGCCCTTCCCCACTTTAGGAGGCACGACAACAACCCCGACGCGCACGGGTTTGTAAAGTCCAACTACCGGGACGGACTGTCCGCCCTTGAGTTCTTCTTCCACGCGATGGGCGGACGGGAGGGGCTCGTCGACACGGCCGTCCGCACGCAGCAGAGCGGCTACATGCAGCGGCGCCTGATAAACGCGCTGGAGCACATCCGGCTCGAGTATGACGGGACGGTCAGGGACCCGCACGGGCACATAATACAGTTCATGTACGGCGAGGACGGCATCGACGTCGCAAAGAGCGACCACGGCGAGGCGTTCAACGCGCGCAGGCTCACCGAGTCGCAGACAATCGTGGACACCGGAACCAAGGCCACAAAGGCCGAGCTTGACGCGCTGGTCGCCAAGTATACAAAGACGTTCAATCCGAGGCTCGCATCGCACGTGGCCGACGCGCTGCACAGCTCCGGGCTCAGCAAGGCGGGTGCAGAGGCCGTCTGCAAAAAGGGGCTCCTGCTGTACAACAAGGCAAAGGTCGAGCCGGGGCAGGCCGTCGGCATCGTCACGGCGCAGTCTATAGGGGAGCCCGGCACGCAGATGACGCTCCGAACCTTCCACTTTGCCGGGATCCGGGAGCGCAACGTCACGCTGGGACTGCCCAGGCTCATCGAGCTGGTTGACGCGCGCAAAAAGCCCGTCACCCCCACGATGGACATATACCTTGATGAGGAGAACCGCACGTCGCGGGAGGGGGCCATAGAGGTCGCAAAACACGTGCTCCAGACAAAGGTAAGCTCCCTTGTGGAGACGCACGACACGGACTATGCGACCCAGATAAGGCTGGTACTGGGGGAGCAGAAGCTAAAGTCCCGGGGGTGCAGCATGGTCGATGTGGAGGCGGCACTCGCATCCAACAAGAAGTTCAAGACCGAGAGCACCGGCAACATGCTGGTGCTCAACCTGGTCGAGGAGCCGGACACGGCGACCGTAATTGCAATCCGGAACAAGGTACTCAATACCACCGTCAAGGGCGTGCCTGACATAGAGCGCGTCTCGCTTGTCCAAAAGGACGGCGAGTGGGTGATACAGACCACCGGCTCCAACATTGCCAAGATACTGGAGGTCGGAGGGGTGGACAGGCGCAAGGTGCGCACGAACAACGTCTTTGAGATTGCCGGGACGCTCGGGATAGAGGCCGCCCGCAACGCCCTGATAAACGAACTGAACAACACGCTGGAGGACCAGGGACTGGAGGTCGACAACCGTTACATCATGCTCGTCTCCGACCTGATGTGCTCGCGCGGATACATGCAGCAGATAGGGAGGCACGGGATCGCCGGCACAAAGGACAGCGTGCTTGCAAGGGCGGCCTTTGAGATCACCGTCCCGACCATAGCGCACGCGGCGCTCGGCGGCGAGATTGAGCAGCTGAAGGGAATCACGGAGAACGTCATAGTGGGGAGTAACATACCGATTGGAAGCGGGACCGTCGACCTGTACATGCAGGTCAGCAAGAAGAGGTGACCTGGCGGGTTCCGTTTACGGCAAGATATGTGTTGGTGACTATTATTATTATTATTATTATGACAATGGCGATGATGGTGATGATGACGATAATGAAATCAGCGACGGCCGTAACAGCGGCACCAGTGACATCAATGGCCGTGCCGCGGACGAAGACCGCTGCACTGCGGCAGCAAAGGTGGCGATGATCTTGGCCGACGAGATATCCGCGCTGCTTGAGGGCAGAAAGGGAAAACCGCTGATGATAAAGCTGCGGAGCGGCAAGGTTGTAAACGGGATATTGCGCGACTTTGACATACACATGACTATGAAGCTTGACTCTATCAGCGAGGTGTCTGCCGACGGCAAGGAGCGGGACGAGCTTGACACGGTATTGCTCCGGGGCGACAACATCGTGATGATCTCGATACCTGATGATGACGACGCTGCGGAATAGCACCGGCCCCGACGACAGCGGCGACACTGGATCCTGATCACCTGCAACCCGACATCGGCCGGCGCGTCACGCGCTGCCTGATCCTTCGTTTATCTCGTTGACTGCCCTGATTCCGTATATGTCGCGGACCTGGGACATGTTAATGGACTCCCTTGTCATGTCGGCCCCCATCATTTCATTCATGATGGAGTAGACGTCGGCAAACCTGATCTCCCACCTGTCGGCGCAGTCCAGTATCTTGCCGGCCGCCCACCTTCTCACATTGGGAGGAAGCCCTCCGGGACTGCCGTTGTCGTCATCGCCGCCGCCGCCAAACACCCCGTTGATGTCCGCCGTCTTGGCCGACATCTCCCGTATCGTGTCCAGGTCCCCGTACTTTGACTCTGAGCTCATCCTCATTGCGGACTGGTACTCGGAGAGCCTCAGCAGCCTCGCCGTTTCCTTTGACGCCTCGCGGGCCGACTCGTCTGAGCTGCCCTTGATCTCCTGAATCCTAGAGTACATCTCGTCTATCTTTCCGTGTAGATCGGCCGCATTCTCCTGCTGCCTCTGCAGGATCCCCGACGCGCTGGACATCTTTTGGTCCATTATCCCTATTATCCCCGCAATGTCTGATTTTACGGAGATGATCTCCTCCCGGACCCTGTCGAGGCTGTCCTTTGTGAGGGCCACCTCGTCGGCGCTTTTTGCAAGGATCGCAATCTCAGAACCTATGCTCTCAAGCCTATCTGTAACGGATTCTGGAATCTCGATCCTAGCGGCCGATTCCGTCTTTGACGTGATGGCGTCAAGCTGACTTTTGAACCCGTCAAGAACCGCGTCCACGTCTTTGATCTTGGCCGTTTCTGCCGCGACCTGCCCCAGCGTCTCCCTGATGCCTTCCTGCACCCCGGAACTGGACTTTGCAACGGTCTCCACCCTGTCGGCAAGCCTGTCGAGCTCCTGCTTTAGGTGGGTACCCGAGGCAGAGCCGGCATTGACCGCGTCTGCAATGCCTGAAATCTCGGTTCTCAGCGCGTCTATCTCGATGCCGGTGCCCGTGGCCGAGGCTGCCCTTGCGCCCACCACCCTTATCTCGTTTCTTGTCGCATCCAATGCACGTGACAGGCCTGCGATAGACTCGGAGTCCTCTATTATGGATCTCACGCTGTCGTTGATCTTTTCCGCGACCGCCTCCGAGTCTGCCTGGCCTTGGACCTCTGCAATCTTCTCTATCTTTTGCTGCACGTCGTGCAGGCTCGACTCCAGGCTGCCCCTCTTGGACTCTGACCTGTCGCTTATCTCCTCTAGGCCCTCAAATAGCCCCTGCGTCTCCTTCTTGAGGCTTGCTATCTGCCTCGACTGCTTTTGAATCTGCACGAGCACGGCCGCAAGCGACTCTGACATGCCGCTTATCGCCGGCATACTGTCCTTGCCGCTGGCAACCGCCTTTGAGAGTGCCTGCATCTCGTCCCGCATTCCTGCTATGGACTCGGTAATGGATCTGACCCTTGAGAGCAGCAGGGTGGACGATGCGGGGGTCTTGGGAGCGGCGGCGTTGGTAGTGGCGGCTGCCGAAGCCGTCCTGGATCGGGTCGTACTGGTGTGGGCCTTTGCGGCGCCATTTGCACCCTTGGGTTTCTCCTGCTGGCGTCTTGCGGTTTTGGGCTTTGCGGGCTTTTTTGTTGTCGATGGCGGTGTCGAAGAGGTGGAGCGCCTGCTTGCAGACGTCGTGGCCTTTGCGCTCGCCTTTTTTGCGGATCCGGCGCGCTTGGCCGCGGGCGCCTGCACCTTTTTGGCCGCAATTCCCTTTGCACCCCTGGGTTTCTCCTGCTGGCGTCTTGCGGTTCTGGGCTTTGCGGGCTTTTTTGTTGTCGATGGCGGTGCCGAAGAGGTGGAGCGCCTGCTTGCAGACGTCGTGGCCTTTGCGCTCGCCTTTTTTGCGGATCCGGCGCGCTTGGCCGCGGGCGCCTGCGCCTTTTTGGCCCCAGCGCCTTTCCTTGCCGCGGATTTCTTCCTTGATGACGGTGATGATTTCGTCGTTTTTCTTGACGATGTTACCATGATGCTGTCTCGCCAACTCCGTTAAAAAGGATAATGAAGCGCCTCATCGTCACAGACAAAAAGCGTAAATTGGAACCGCGGAGCTCGGGTGTGTTGGAGCACGTATCTCAGATGCCCTCGACGCTGCCGCTGCTGGCGCTGGCCGCCGCCGCAGTCATATCGCCACTGGCCGCGTCTGCGACGGTGCACTTTGCAATCCCGCCGCTGATCGCCCGCCTGAGGCGGACCGGCAGCACGGTGGTGGACGTGTTAAAACCGGACGGCAGCATGGTGCCGAGGCCGGCCGGCCCCGTCCTGACCGCCGGGTTCATGGTAGCCGGGGCCGTTGCATACGCGGTGTTCCAATCCGTTGAGATACTTGCCGTGATGCTTACTGCGCTCTCCTGCTTTGTGGTGGGATACGTTGATGACAAAAAGGTGATGGGCGGGTGGTTCAAGCCAGTCGCGCTCGCCGCGGCCGCCGCCCCGATCCTGCTGCTTGGGGCATACGACTCGAACCTCTCGTTTCCGCTCTTTGGCGACACCCGCATCCCAATCCTCTACCTGGCGCTGGCGCCCCTGATGATCTGTATTACCGGCAACACTGCCAACTCCATTGACGTCATGAACGGGCTGCTGAGCGGGTTCATGGCGATCACGGGAGCCGCCCTGACAGCAGCGCTCGTCATCCTGCAGAACTATGAGATGGCCGTAATCTCGCTGTCGCTTGTCGCGGTATCTGCCGCATACTACAGGTACCACAGGATCCCGTGCCGCATATTCCCCGGGGATTCGGGGGCATTGATGCTTGGCGGCGCATACGGGGCTATTGCGATATGCGGCGGGGTGGAGATCGTGGCCGCCGTCGCCATGCTTCCGGCAATAATCAACTCGTTTCTGTTCCTTGCAAGCGTAAAGCGAATAGTGGAGCACAGGCAGGTGGCAAAAAAGTCGACCGTAATCACCGACGATTTTCGCATAAAGTGCTCCGGCATCAAGGATGCGTCGATAAGCCTGGTAGGGCTGATTGCGGGTCCCGTCCCGCACACTGAGGCTCAGGTGGTCTCGGCCGTATTCAAGCTCGCCGTCATATCAAGCGGGCTTGCAGTACTGACTGCATTGATGATGACATGGAGCATCGGCTCGGGATGGTGGCCGCAGGCTTGACCGAAAACGACGCGTACGGACGCGCCCGTTACGGCATGTGTGGCCGTGGACTCTGCCGCGACGGCCCCTGCTGCCGCGCGTACCCGGACCATACCTGCGCGGACGCGTCCATTCCTGCCTGTCACGTGACATACGGCCGGTGTTGCTGCTGATGGCCAACCTCGGGCCGCTCGTCGTGTTCATTCTGGTGATGTGGGCGCTCATGATTGTCGGCGGCGGGATACTGGTCCTGCTGGTCGCCCCGCTCGAGCTGGACTGCTGCGGTGATCAGGGGCCGCTTGCATCCTCTGCAGCCAAGGCGGGCATAACGCTGGGGCTTGTAGTGCTGTGGATACTGATACTGTCGTGGATGAAAAAGGCCATGCTGCACGGCATGATGCGGTGATGAGGCTCCCCCTGTGACGTCGCAACTGCGACGGCTTCTGGGAGGCTACGGCAGTCAGATACCCCAGGTCTGTCTCCACACGTACGTTCAGCCGACCTGATCATCATCCCGCTCTGCGGCGGGTGCTCCTGCCGCGCATAAAGAGCTTGGCCCCCGCGGTTAGTTCAGGACTGAAAAAATCCCTGTTTCAGTTTGGGATCATTTTTAAGAATGCATGGCACGTCTCTGTACATGCTGGGCTTCCCACTCTTCAACGGCGCCGGCGAGGGTGGCGAAGACCGAGTCTCGGGCTTTCTGAGCGCCACAGTCGACCAGCTCACGCCGGACCTTACACACGTCAACTTTGTGACCGACCTTGCCATTATAATGATCATCGGCGCCGTAGTCACCCTTGCATTCTTCAAGATCCGGCAGCCACTCATCATCGGATACCTGTTCGCCGGCATGCTGATAGGGCCCCTCTCCCCGTTCTGGTCCTGGCTGCTGCCGGATCTCGCCGCCCAGGGCCCGGACGGGCACGGTGAGGGCACCATCGAGATAGTCGGACTGGTCGCAGACATTACCGCGCTGAACCTCTTTGCCGAGATTGGCGTGATTCTGCTGCTGTTTGTAATAGGCATAGAGTTTCCCTACGCAAAGATCAAGAGCATGGGGCGCTCTGCAGTCGGGATAGGCTCGCTGGGACTGCTATCCACGATGGGAGTCGTATTCTACGTGGCGACGGCGCTCGGGATGGTATTCATGGACGCCCTCTTTCTGGCGGCCGCGCTCTCCATATCGAGCACCGCCATCATCGTCAAGATATTCGAGGAGATGGGGCGCATCAAGGAGGAGTCGTCCGTGCTGGTCCTGGGCATACTGATAGTGGAGGACGTGATTGCAGTCATTCTGATATCGTCGCTGCAGTCCGTGGCGCTCGTGGGCTCCGTATCCATCGAGTCCATCGTGGTGGTGGTGATGGTGGCCACCGGCATGATTGCCGGGACGCTGCTCATAGGGACGAGGATAATCCCGCACCTGATCGACCGCGTTGCGGCCATGGAGCACAGGGAGATACTGCTGCTGAGCCTGCTTGGAATCTGCTTTGGTTATGCACTATTTGCAAACCTCATGGGGCTCTCCGTCGCGATAGGGGCGTTTCTTGCCGGCGTGCTGGTGGCCGAGTCCAAGTCTGCCGAGGTTGCGCGCGTGCTGTCCAACCCCATAAAGGACATGTTTGTCGCGATATTCTTCATATCCGTCGGGGCGCTGATGGACGTGTCGCAGCTCAACGACTACATATTTCTGGCAGTGGCCCTGATACTTGCCTCGATGGGGATGAAGTTCGGGGCGAATATGGCTGGCAACATGCTGTTCCGCATGAAGCGCAAAAAGGCCCTCCGCTCCGCGTTCGTCCTTGCGTCACCGAGGGGGGAGTTTTCCATCGTTATAGTAAAGGTGGGCGTGGACATCGGGGCGGTCAGTGCGTTCGTATTTCCCCTTATCGGACTGATATCCATAATCACGTCGTTTCTGGCCCCCTTTATCGTAAAGGTGGGGGACAAGGTGATATCGATGACGGGCGGAGACGAGGACGACCGCGACCTGGACTTCGACGACGACGATGCGGAGCTTGTCGACGCCAAGTCCTCTGCCGGGGCGCCTCCTGCACTGGACAGCGAGGCCACCGACGACGGTGAGAAAGGCGACGACGGCAGTGGCAGTGACGGCAACCCGGGCCACGGGCCTGATGAGGCCGGCACTGCGCAGGATCCAAGGTGACGTCCATGGCGAGGCCGGCGAGGACGCGTGCCGCCTTGACGCCGCAGGTGCCGCAATGACCGATCCGGACCTGGCCGCGACGTGGATGGCCGCGAGGACATACCTGACGACTGGCTCCCATTCATGCATGACGACGGGGCCGGACTGACTGACTATGAGGGACGTTCCGTCCCGTGCATAACACTTGACGACTCCGGGCGGTATGACAGAATCGCGCACGCCATCCGTGGCCGCCCTGTCTCAGTGTATGTCAATCTCAACATCTTCGACGACATGGCCGGACGCGTCTTTGTAGAGGTTATGCTGGACGTTCCCCGCGGTGCGGGAGTGGGCCGCGAGCGCTTTATCATCAACGCTCGGCGGCATATCTCGTTCTTCGAGGCGCTGGCAGAAACCTGCATGCTCGCCGTCGGCATGTCGGAGCATGCGGACGCGTCCGCCACCGACGGTACGATCGTCCTCATACAACTGCCGCGCCCTGAGAGGGCCGCACACGCGCTGAATCTGATACGACAAGGACTTGGGAGGGGCAGAAGAGGATAGGCAGCACCGGGATGCGTGAGTAGGCCGGGAATGTCAGAATGAGTGGTGCAGTTACCGGGATTCGAACCCGGGTCGCGAACTTGGCAAGCTCGTATACTAACCAAACTATACTACAACTGCAACATTTGGAACCTGACTCAGATCTCTATTAAATTCTTTCAAGATGATGCGGGCACAGCACACCTGCCCGTCTCCCCGCAGGCACAATCTGGATCGGACGTGCCGTACAGGTCGTCCGTTTTTGCAATGACGCCCCGAGATGGCTGCGGAAGGGGGGAGGGGAGGGGAGGGAAGGGGAGGGAAGGGAGGGGAAAGCCCCGTACGCAGAAGAGTCCGGTGGCTGGCGTGTCGGCGTATGGGGCGTATTGTGCCTAGGATGCCGCCGTTCCTTCCAAATACTTATCAATAACCATATAGCCATATACGTCTGTGAAGGGGTCCGGTACGTCCACGAATGCGGCCAACTATGTGCTCAAAACCGTCCCCATTGACTCGATTGCGATATGGTCCGACGCCCAGGCCAGGGATCTTGATACGGACGAGATAGATTCGCTTGCCAAATCCATAAAGTCGGAGGGACTGCAGCACCCGCTTACGGTCACGCGCGAGGGCCGCACGTACAAGCTGCTGGCCGGACAGCGCCGACTAGAGGCGCTCAGGCGGCTTGGGCATGATACTGTGCCCGTGCTGCTGCTTGATCCTGATCGGTTCTCTGACGTCTCTGACGCAAAGGCCGTCTCTGTGATAGAGAACCTGCACCGCAAAAACATGTCTGCAAAGGACATGGCCGCCTCCTGCAGGTTCCTGGTAAACAGCATGGGCAAGGCCAATGCGGCCAGGGCGCTTGGACTAACCCGCGACACGCTGCGCGGACACCTCGGGTTCGACGGGGTGCCCGACTCTGTAAAGGAGCTGGTCCCGTCGTACGTGTCCCGGCGCGATGCCGTCCGCATATGCAAGGCGGTGCCGAATCAGGAAAGGGCCGTGGAGGTCGTCAAAAAGGTCTCCAAATACGACGCGGCCCGGCGGGCTCGGTATATAGAGGCTCTTGAAAAACTGGGAGGCTCCGCAGGCCCCTCGGAGGTGTCAAAACTTGCAAACTCTTTTCGCGCGAGGAGGAACCTGTCTGTCCGCGTCTCACAGTCGCAGGCAAAGGGACTGGCGCGGCTCTCCCGGGAGGCCGACATGGAGCCTGCCGAGCTCGCCAGGAAGATAGTGTCTGACTATCTTGCAAGGCGCGGCATACGATGACTGCCGCCCGTCTCTGCGGCGCCTAGAATGCGCGTGGGCCGAACTGTAGTCTGTACTGGCACCATCACGTCTGCGCGGCCCCCTGCTGGCAACTCGCGCCGGCCCCCTGCCGCTAGATTCCGCCTTCCCGCGCGTCCTGGGCCTTGAGACTCTCCCTCTTTTTCTTTAGCACGACAAATATTATGATTATCGCGCTGATCCACACCACCGAGAGCAGGATGTTTGCAATGCTGATGTACATGAACGGCGTGGCCTCGGTGAGGTGCACCTTCAGCGCCAGACTTGACTCGTTTATGTTGAGCATTCCGGTGTGGAACGCGGCGCTGTCCCTCGGCGACGTGGCTACCTTGTCCACCCTCTCTATCAGGGCGCCGATGTCGGCGTCCATCCTCACAAAGTTGGTGGTCTCGATGTCAAACAGCCACACGGGATTCTTCGACGTCAGCACGCCGTTGGCGTCCCTCTTTTCTGGGATGAGCCCGTTTGCAAGGACCAGCTGCATGTCCGCCTTTGCCTCCTGCAGGTGGGCCTTTACGGTGGCGGGGTCCGACGACGCGATGGCCCCGTCAAGGTTTCCCCTCATGCGGTCGATTGGATAGATGTCGTTGCTGTACCCCTGGTATGCCATAAAGCCGCCTATGACGATTATCGAGATTATGCCCCCTATTGCAAGCTTGTATATCCTGTCGGCCATCCTTTCCCTTCTCGTGCGTATGCGGGCCGCCGCTGATTTATTTCTTTTAAACCTGGTGTGAGCTATACTCATGTACGCTATGTAAAAGAATCCGATCGTCTGCAGGCCTATGATCGGGGCAAACACGGCGTTGCCCGACGTGATGGCCACAAACACGCCCACCGTACCGTATACCCCGAAGAATATCTCCAGCAGCGTAACCTGTGAGAACGGCAGGTTGTACGCATTGTCCTTCCAGTCGTCCTTGTCCCTGAGCATGCCGTACTTGGGAGTGCGCAGAAACTCGTTCTTCTTTCCCAGCACGGCGTCGAACACGGCCACCGTGTTGTTTACCGATATGCCCGCGGTGTATATCAGCAGGAACGGCATGGTGGCGGCCCTTGAGAGCCACGACGGCCCGTCGTACATGCCGCGTATTATCATGAGGTATGCGCCGGGACCCATGGCCAGGTACAGCGCGATCGTGAGGGCCGGCACCAGGCTCATGATGTAGACGTCCACGTGGCTTGCCAGCAGTATGGGCAGCGCCAGGAACTGTACGAGCATGAGCGGGAATACGACGTGGCGCGTCAGCTGCACGAACGCCTGTATCTTGGTCTCGGCTGCCACCAGCCTGCTTGCCACTATATTCGACAGGAGCTTTACGGCGCACTGTATGGAGCCCTTTGCCCACCGGTACTGCTGGCGCTTTGCGGCGTTCATCTGCATGGGGAGCTCCGCGTCCACCACTATGTGGGGCAGGAAGACGCACCTCCAGTTCTTCATCTGGGCCCTGTAACTCAGGTCAAGGTCCTCGACCAGCGTGGCCGTGTGCCACCCCCCGGAGTCCTCTATGCACTCGCGCCTCCAGATCCCGGCCGTGCCGTTAAAGTTCATGAACAGCTTCGAGTTGCTCTTTGCCTTTTGCTCTATCAGGAAGTGAAAGTCGAGGCTTAGTGCCTGCGCCCTTGTTATGGCCGAATAGTTCTCGTTTACGTGGCCCCACCTGCACTGGACCAGCCCTATGTCGGACTTTGCAAAGTGCGGTATGGCGCGCCTCAGGAACCACTCAGGCGGCATAAAGTCCGCGTCAAATATGGCCACCAGCTCCGTGTCGGTGCTCTTCATCGCGTGCTTGAGGGCCCCGGCCTTGTATCCGTCGCGCGTGCCGCGCCTTATGTGCTCTATCTTGAACCCCTCCTTGCTGTAGTGGGACACGACGTCCCGCATTATGCCGACCGTGTCGTCATCCGAGTCGTCAAGCACCATTATGCGCATCTTGCTTCGCGGATAGTCGAGCGCGCACACCGCGTCGACCAGGCGCCTTGCCACGTACTTCTCGTTGTATATGGGAAGCTGTATGGTTATGGACGGCTCGCCGGCGTCCTGTGCGGTGGCAGGCCTGTCCTTGCGCCTCCTTGAGAGGTATGCAAGGTAGTAAAAGTTGCAGGTGTACGCGGTTATCAGGACGGACGCTATGATGAATATGTCAAACACTATTTTTGCAAGGGGAACCATGGAAAGTTCCATGGTGTGTGGGGCTGTCCTTGGGTATTTATGTCTGCAAGCGTTTTTTGCAGTCTTGTTGCAGCGGCATGCGCCAGAGCGCGCCGGCCTCTGAGCCGAAGCCCCTACTTTTGCTCAAATATCTTGATTGCCTGCGGCGGGCATACGCCCTCGCATGCAAGGCAGAATATGCAGTCCGGCTCCTTTGACATCAGGGGCTTTTTCTCCGATGCGGGGTTTCCCGGCGTGTCGAACCACTCGTACACGCTTACGGGGCAGGCCTCTATGCACCCGCCGTCCGCGACGCAGATGTCATAGTCTACCGACACAAACTCGCCCCAGACACCCATTATGGCGTTGCTGGCGCCCTTGCGCCCCCATGTCTTTATGGTGTGCTCCGGCGCCTGGTATGACGAGGACTGCTTCATCTTTGACTTGTAGTCCACGTCTATGGGCCCTGGCTTTGCCCCGTCGGGAACCTCCATCACGTCGTCTCCGTCCTCCTCCTCGGCGTCCTCGGAGGCCTCGACGGGCTTTGGCTTTGCGCCCATGACTATCTTGGCCAGGGGCGTCAGCTCTTCGAGCTTTTGGATTGCCATGACCTCTGATATCTTCTCGGCCTTTGCATAGTGCGACACGAGCTTGTCGGCCAGGATCGTGTTGCGCAGTATCGTGTCTATTATCATCTTTGCAAAGTGATCCGCCTTCTTCCTATAGTCTGCCACCCAGTTCTGGTCGCCGTACCTCTCGATTGGAAATATCTGGTATATGATGTCCACCACCTCTCCCGTTACAATCTCCACCGTAACGGACAGCTCGGCCTCCTCCGTGTTGTCCGGGCTGCTCTCCTTCCAGCGGTACGTGGCAAATATCCTGTCCGCGTACATGTCCATCTCAAAGGCCTTTTTGAGCCCCTCGTACACCGACCATATCTCGCCGGGCTCCTCGAGCTTGACTGGGATCCTGTAGAGCCCGAGCTTGAAGCCGTGCAGCGGGTATACGCCGCGCTTTGCAGTGGGGGCCTCCATGGACCATACTCTGTCCTTGAGAAGTTGCGACATTAGATCTACATGTGACTTGGGCATTTTTCTTTAAAAATCTTGTCAATGGTGACCTGTCTTCCTGATTGCGCCCGAAGCGCCCGCGCGGAATAGCAGATCAAGACACCTGGCAGCGTGTCGGTCGTACCGCTGTCGGAAATTCGGCAGGCGTGCAGATCTCATCGGGAGAGTTCTAGTCGTCCGGGCAGGTGAGCTCCCTGAGCTCAGCATACCGCTTCTCGATGGAGTCGGCGTGGCCGGTCACGTCAGAGATGTCGTGCACGTCCTTGGCGTAATACCACCTGATGGGCACTTTGTGCCCGATGCCGTCCATGCCGTATATGACGCCCATGTCTGCCTCTATGCCCGTCTTCTCGTCGACTGACCTCTCCTTGGGTTCGAGGCCCCTCTTTGTGCGGTCAAGCAGCACGTATGCGCTGCCGTCGTCGGTGATCGTATAGAACGATCCTGTTCTGAGTGTACGTGTGTTGTGGCTGTGGTGGTCTTGCTTGCCACTGTCACTGCCGTCATCGATCGCCATTGCGCCGCTCGTGTTACTTTTCGACGGGGTTTCCGATCATGTTGCCCCACTCGGTCCACGATCCGTCGTAGTTGCGCACCCTCGGATAGCCTAGCAGGTACTTTAGGACGAACCAGCTGTGCGACGACCTCTCGCCGATCCTGCAGTAGCATATGACGTCCTTGTCGGGAGTCACCCCCTTGGGCTCGTAGTTGGCCCTCAGCTCGTCCGCGCTCTTGAAGGTCCCGTCCTCGTCGTTTACGGCGGTGAGCCAGGGTATGCTGTTTGCGCCGGGTATGTGCCCCCCGCGCTGCGCGTTCTCTGTCGGATATTCCGGTGGTGCGGTGATCTGCCCTGAAAATTCCGCCGGGGATCTGACGTCGACCATTACCGTATCGTCCCTGTCCAAGGCCCTGCGCGCGTCGGCAAGGTAGGCCCTGAGCCCCTCGTCAGGCGGCTGCGCCGTGTACGCTGCGGCCGGCACCTCGGGCTCCGCGTCGGTGGTGTACGCCCGGCCCTCGAGCTCCCACTTTTTCCGACCGCCGTTCATGATCCTTACGTTTTCGTGTCCGTAATACTTGAAGATCCAAAACACGAACGCCGCAAACCAGTTGTTAAAGTCCCCGTACAGTATGACCTCGGAATCCGCCGTTATGCCGTTTCTTGACATTAGCGACTCGAACGCCTTTTTGCCTATGATGTCGCGCGTGACGGGGTCGTTGATGTCGCGCTTCCACCATATCAGGGTGGCACCTCTTATGTGCCCCTTTTCATACGCGTTGATCGGGTCGTAGTCGACCTCCACAAGCCTCCGATTATCGCCAGGCTGGTTGTCCTGCACCCACTGCGTGTCGACCAGAACCTCGGGGCGTGCGTAACCTCCCATGCCGCCCCTCCAATGCCGTCGTTATTTAGTAGTTTGTATGCGCAATCTTGGTTCTCTGGAGCCCTTGTGCGCACCCTTCTCCCCTCTTCATCCTCCTCCTCCTCCGCCACCACCACCACTGCCCTGCCACTACAACTCGTTTGGGGTTGCTGCTCCTGACCGCCCCGACTGTCCTCTTTCTCTGGACAGTCGACGGTGTATCGCGATTGTCGGCGCCCACAGAAAAGCGCAGCCCCGGCTCGCCGCACGCCTGTGATACGAGGCTCGCCGCACGCCTGATTCTGCGGTGACCTGCCCTTTGTACTCTGCATTTGGGACTCACTGCAAAAACGATTTAAGACGATCGTGTCGTATGAGATGCAGTTGAATCTTAGGCGCGTCGCGATTGTAAGCAAGGTGGGATCAAGGGAGTCCGAGGAGGCTGCCGTCAGAGTGGCCCGAATGTTCCTGGCCGGGGGTTCCGTGGTGTATACCATATCGCCCGTTGACATGGACGGGGCTCAGCGCGTTGAGGCGCTGGAGGACCTGCAGAGCGTGCGCCTTGACCTCGTGGTGACGCTAGGCGGGGACGGGACCACACTGCGGGCGTTCCGGAGTCTTGAGAACAATACTCCCATACTGACGGTAAACGTGGGCGGCAACCGCGGCATACTGGCCGAGATCACCATGGACGACGTTGAGGGCGCGATAGGCCAGATCCGTAAGGGCAGGTTCTTTCTTGACAGGCGCACCCGCCTCGTCGCATCGGTGGGCGGCCGCGACCTTCCACCCGCCCTCAACGAGGTGTACATCAGCCGATCCAACATGACTAAAACCTCGGAGATAGAGATCCAGTTCCGTAATGACACGGTGCGGCAGAAGATGGACGGGCTCATAGTGGCCACCCCGAGCGGCTCGACGGGGCACTCGTTCTCCCTTGGCGGCCCCATACTGCACGAGAGCCTTGACGTACTGATACTGACGCCCGTGGCGCCGGTGTACAGGCTCGCATCGCTTGTGGTGCCCGACCAGAAGGTGGCGGTGATATCATCGCACGACTGCAAGGTGGTGGTGGATGCCCAGGTGATACAGGACGTCGGATACGGCGAGGTCATCACCATACGCCGGCACAAGAAACCGGCCGTCTTCATACGGCTTAAGAAGCGCGGCCTGAGGCAGATGAGCAAGCTTGGATTTTAGGCGGCCTGTCGTACTTGACGCAAGCGCGTTTTATGCCGGCGTGCCGTTTGCGGGGTGGGATTCCGCGCCCGGCGCGTCGTACGTGACGACGCCGGACGTATACGACGAGGTGTCCCACATCAAGAGTGGCCACGGCGCGCTGGACGTACTGATTGCGTCGGGCCGCCTGTCGCTTGAAAAGCCTGCCCCTGCGAGCATGGACGAGGCGCGCCGCGCCGCCGAGGCGACCGGTGACATGCCGAACCTGTCGGGTCCCGACGTCTCGGCCATAGCGCTTTGCATGCAGACCGGCCTCGGGATCGTGACAGACGACTATGCCGTGTCAAACGTGATGCGCTCGCTAAACCTCGGTGTTACGCCCGTTATGACGCGGGGAATATCGGCCGTGATGAGATGGCTGTACTACTGTCCCGGGTGCTCGTACGGGGTGACGGGCGACGAGGTTCGTGCCGGCGGCGCCGGTGGCCGCGGTGGCATCCGCGGCAGACGTGCCAAGGGCGGCGGCGCGGCCCCTTCTGGCGGCAACGGCTCCAAGCGGGGGAGGATCGAATGCCCGTCATGCGGAACCGCGCTCAAGAGGCGGGCGCTCAAGAGGAGCGCGGCAAAGTGACGGCTGCCGCCGCCTCGTGAGTTGCGCCACTGCAAGCGCGCCCTTTTTTGGTCATTTCGGGCCGGGATCCTCCAGCTTGGTCTGCCCGCCGCCGCCTGCCCGCCCGGCCTTTTTGCCCGCCGCGTCGGCGTTGAGCGCGTTTCTGATGCGCTCGGCCCTTGACTCTCCCATGCCCTCCACCTTTAGCAGTTCTGACTTTGTCGCGGAGAGTGCTCCCATGGGGGTGCCGAACTTTTCAAGCATGCGGGTGGCAAACGTCTCGCCCACGCCCGGCAGGCTGCACAGTATGGAAAGCTGCTGCCGCTGCACGTCCTCGGACTTTCTTATCTTTTTGATGTACGGCCCGCCCACGCCGTTCCTTTTTTTTGCCGCCATCGCGATCAGCAGCTTTGCGGTGTGTACCGCGCTTGGGGTGGGCATGACGGGTATGCCAAACTCCATCACCGCGGTGGACACCGCGCCGTAAAAGATCATGGGGTTTTCCGTAATCTCCTCCAGCTCGTCGAGGTTCCCCTCGACAAGTATGGCGGGGCGCTCAAAATGCTCCCTGAGCTTGGAGCACTGCTCAAACAGCCTCCCGTCAAATATGGACGAGACCAAATCGCGCACCGACTTCCTCTCTATGACCGTCTCGGGAGCAACAATGTAGTCACCAACGGGAAGCGTCTTTATCTCTAGGTTGATTCCTATCTCCTTGAGAAGCTGCGGTATTCCGCTCTTGCGCTCCCTGTCGTCTGCCACAATTCGTATAAAGTCCACAGCTATGTGACACTGCGCGAGGCGTTGTTATATGCTTTTGAGGCTTGGAGGCGGGCACGTCGTGTTGTCTGTTTAGGGGTTGCCCCAAGCGGGGGTTATGACGGTGGCGTTGTTGTTGATGATGATGGTGGTGATGATGACGGCGGCGGCGACGGCGGCGGCGACTGCGCCATGCCGCGCCTCATCGCCTCTGTGATCTTGGCCTCTTGCTCCTTGAGCGACTCTAACAGTCTTGACTCTTGCTTGCCCGTGACTGCAGAGCGCGTGTTTGCAAGTTCTTGTCTCTCTTCTAGCTCGGACAGCATGTTGGCCCTCGTGGTCCTGATAAGCACGCTTCCTGCAAACTTGTACACCGTCTCGTCGTCACTTGCCTTTTTCAGCTCGTCCAATGTGCGCGAGACGTTGACTTTTTCGGACTCTAGCTGCTGCTTTTGCATGGATATCATTTGGAGCTCCTGCTGGGTCTTTTGGAACTTTGCCACCTGCTCTTGCAGCCATGGGGGTATCTGCGGCGGAGCTCCGCCCTCTGACGCACCCATGCCTGACATGGGACTTCTCTCCCGCGTTGCGTTATATCTTTACCGATTGGGCCGACGTCCTGCGCCACATCCCTCCGCCGCGCTTCTTGCTCGGCGCCGGTACGCGTAGCCGGCGTCATGATGCAAGTACGGAGAACCGCTTCGGGTTCATCCGGGTAGTGGGGGGGGGGGGAGAGGGGAGGAGGAGGAAGAGGCTACTTGGCCGGCCCCGACGAGGCCGTTATGGACGCGTGGCATGCCTGGATGAGCCTGAGTGTGGAGTTCAGGTTTGCGCGCAGGTGGGCAAGGTTGTCTGCCTCTGATGTTATCACGAGTCTGCCGTCTTCGGCCATTGTAATTGACGTGCTCACGGGGTTCTCGGGGTAAAACGACTCGTCAGTGCTGATCGACTCGTATATGGCCGGTATGATTCCGGAGCCGCCGCGCCCCCGCCGCGCCCCCGATGGCGTAGGCGCCGGTTCCGCCTTTTTGCGCCGCCTCAGTGATTCCGTATGCACAGCGGGTGCCGCCACAGTCGCGTGCAAGCCCTCGTCTACAGTCGTGGTGGCTCTATACCTTGACATCGTACGCCGTTCCAGCTATCTTAAAGCCGCATTTTTTGCACGACCATATGCCGACTGCGTCCCTGCCGAACGTCCCGGATCCGCACTCCGGGCACGATCTCTTCTGCTTTAGCTGAAAGTGAACCTTTGTGTACTGCTTGCGGATCTTTATGCCGTACCTTGCGCCAAGCCCCTTTAGGGACTTTTTCTTCTTTGCCATCTGATCGCCCACCTATTGTTCTGCGTCTGAACCGGCCGATATGCCGTCAAACTTTTTCCTAATCTCGGCGCCAATCCTTGCGGAGGTCTTGCCGCACTCCTTTATCTGCTCCAAGGTGAACCCGTCATGGCCGCCCTTTTGCAGAGCGCAGATGTTGCCGTCCGAGTTCGTGGTTATTGTAACACGAGCATCCTTGCACTGCCACTCGTCGGCGTTGGGATCCACCAGTATGTGCTGTCCTATCCTCACCATCGTAACGGATACGGGTATCGTGCCGACCGGAAGATCCGCCTCGGAGCCCTCCACGAGCGCGGGCGCATCGTCTTTGAACTCCCACTTTGGGCTCTTGGTGGACAGCAGCGCGGCAGTGGCAGCAAACGAGCATGCGTCAAAGAGGTTCCCGTCGTAGTCGACCACCACGTTGTCTGCGAACACTCCCACGACTGACTTGTTCTCCTTTATTACAAGCTGGCTTACGTCTATCATGTGGCTTTCGCGTATGCCGCGGTCGACCACCCTTGCAAGCTCTATCACGTGGGGCCCCGGCGGACCGGTCTCCACTGAGGGGTGCGACAGCGGGAGCATCTCGGCCGTGCATATGAACACGCCCTTGTCCCCGGAATCCGGAAACGGCCTGTCCGGCTGTATCTTTACGCCGCAGACAACCTCTGTGTCTCCTATCTTGACCCGCGCGGAACCGTTGGCCTTTGGAATTGCGCCGGTCTCAATTGAGATCTCCCTGAACTCGTCAAAGGCCCTGCCGTCAAGCCGCTTGCCCTGCTCTAAGAGCTCCTCAATCCTTGCCTTTTTCAGTGAGTCTATTATTGCCGCCTCTGCCATTTCAGTCTCCTCCTACCTCTTCTGGCCCCTGCCGCTGCCGCCTCTGCCATTCTCATTGTTAAAGTATTTCTCGCTCAGCGCCTTCTTCTGGAGCTCGTAGACCTGCATGCATCCCTTTATGCCGATCTCGACGCACTTTTCGTATTCCTCGGGGGTCAGTATCCCGTCAAGCTGCAGCAGCGTGATCTTCTTGAGGCTGGGCATGTATCCCATCGGCATGTCGGCCTGGCCTGCCTGGTCCTCCTCGTTGTTCACGTCAAGGATGACCGTGTCTGCCACCTTGCCGGCCGCGCAGGCCGCCACCATGTCCCTCATTGGGATTCCGGCGTCTGCCAGCGCGACTGATGCTGCTGAGAGCGCCGCGCACCTGGTGCCGCCATCCGCCTGCAGTACCTCTATGAACACGTCGACCACGGTCCTGGGGAACATCTCGAGCATTACGGCCGGCTCGAGCGCCTCCTTGATCACCTTTGATATCTCGATCTCCCTCCTCGACGGGGCGGGGTTCTTTCTCTCGCCGACAGAGAACGGCTCCATGTGGTACCTGACGCGCAGTATTCCGGTGTCCGTATCTGACATGTGCTTTGGGTGCACGTCCCTGGGGCCGAACACGCCTGCCACTATCTTGTTGTCGCCAAACTCGATGTATGCAGAGCCGTCCGCGTTCTTGAGGCCGCCCGCCTTTATCATGACGCGGCGCGTCTCGTCCACCTTGCGGCCGTCGCACCTGATGCCGTTCTCGTCAAGCAGTACCATGGTGGCTTCTCGTCCGCCCATTACTCCTTGTCATCCTCCTTGCGTTCGGCAGTCTCGCGCGGCGCGTCGTTCCCCGACTCTAGCATCTCCCTCACCTTTTCAGTCAGGTTTGTAGAGTGCGCCATGCTGTTTACCATCCGGATCGCTTTCTTTGCCTTTAATAATCCCTCTGCATCGTCGCACGCGACCACGACCCGTCCGTTCTGGCCTATGGTAATTATGGAGTCCGTGGCAGTCTCTATCGTCTGTATCATGGTGCCGCGCTTTCCAATCAGCCTGGGCACCCTGCCGGGCGCTATCTCTACGAGCTCGCCGGAGTCGATCTTGCCCAGATCCCTGTCTGATATTGTCACAAGCGGGTCGCGCGTGCGGTCAAAGTTTGCAACCCTGGCCGCCACCAGGTCGCCGGTCTTCAGCTTTGTTGCAAGCTCGTCGGCGTGCGCCGAAAAGTCCCGCCCGAACACGTCGGTTGCCGGCAGAAATCCCACGTAGCACGAGTTGATGTCAAGCTCCCATGAAAGCGAGGTGTGCGTTATGACCTTGCCCACCACCAGGTCGTTTATCTTTGGAATGTACTTGCCCGCAAGCGGAATCACCTTTACCGTGTTGTCGTATATCTCCGAGACGCCCACCGCCGTGGACACTATCTTCTTATCGCCCACAAGAGTCACGTTCTGCTCGGGACGGTACGGCCCCGAGGTTATCGTGTCGCCTGGTATGACGTACCTTCTCCGCACATCCACTACTTTGCCACCTCTACGCCGGCGGAACCGCGGGTTATCGAACCCAGCCTGTCTATCACGGCGGGCCTGTCCCCCGCTGGTATTTCTAGTATTGCTTTTAGCGAACCGTCGTTCTGCCACTGCTCGTCCCTCAGCGTGCCGACGGACTTTAGCACGGCGTACGACTTGGAGGCGTACTGGGCCGGTATGGTAACCAAGAGTTCCGCATTCTCGGACTTTAGCGGTATTATGGAGCGCAGCTTCTCCACCATCTCCTTGGCCTGCGGCTCGGCCCCCCTCTGCGGGTCGACTGACACCCTGGCGTCCTTCATGGCCTGCTCTATGCGGAGCGGCGGATGCGGCAGGTGCGTCCGGGGGTCGACGTAGGTCTTTGCAATGAACTCTATGATCTGCCTCCTCTTCTCGTCTGTCATCTTGCGCCTCTGCTCTGTGGTGAGGTTGAGATCTCCGTTTTGCAGTATGATTTTGGACGCCTCTGCCGGATCGCTGGTGCCGAACGCTTTTTGCAGCTTTTCGGCCGACGGCTTTGTGCCCTTGCCCGAGTCCGTGTACACGTCGTCGGATATCATTACGGAGCTGTGATTGGTACGCCTTCCCAGCTTGTACTCCAGGGCCGCGTCCGGCTTTACCAGTATCTCGAATTTGTCCCCTTCGTGCGAGTAGCGCACTATGGTCATCTCGGCCATTGCAGTTCTGTGCGCGGCGCCATTTATCTACTGTGCGGTTGCGCCGGCGCCGACGTTGGCTCCCGCTCCGCGCCGGTACCGCCTGCCGGTTCGAAGAATGGTCGTGTGGCGCGTTTTGTCACTGCCGGCGCCACTGTCCCGCCCCCGGCCCAGTATGTTAATTATTTATGGTGTGAACCGCGACATGCATCATGTCCAGCCACGCGGACATCTGTGCTTGCCCCGGCCTTGCCCCAGACGCCGTCCCGACCGCGCGTCCCGCGGCCGCGGAACGTACTGCGCCGCGTGCGCCAGTCACGCGAATGTTCGTCCTGTCCGCGGCAACCGTCGTAGTGGTGGCGGTGCTGTCCGCGTTTCTGGCGTCTGCGCCCCTCTTGGCCGGGCCCGCGTTTGCAGGCGAGGCAGGCTCCGCTTCAAGCCAGGCGTTGTTCATAAACGACCGGTACGTGGCCGCGGAGGTCGCGGCCGACCCGCCCATACTGAGGGAGGGGGAAGAGCGCATCTCGCTTGAAGTGGCCATACACGACGTGGATGCGGATCCCCCGGTACCCGTATCTGACGTGTCGTACAACCTGGTGATCAGAACCGGCGGCGACGTGCTGCTTGACCTTGACGTGTACTCGCCGTCCGACACGTCCGTCATAGGCATCATGCCGGACGCGTCGGGCGGCGCGACTGTCGTCTCGCAGGGCGAGCCGGACGCGTCTGGCGCATGGATCGCGTCGACTGACGAGCCCCTCTTGGTACGCGCCCCGGTCTTTCTGGAGGGCGGACTGGTCGACGTGTCGATTACGCTGCAGTCGATGGAGGGGGAGCCCGTGCTCGCGGAGGACTCCACATTCGAGGTCCCCCTGAGCGTGGGACAGTTCATACCGTTTGCAGTGGAGATTGGCGGCGTGCAGACGGACTTTGTGTTTGCCACGTACCATGACAGGATAGAGGGATTCGAGTACGACTCCCGCCAAAAGAGCATCACTGCGACGATGCCGTTTTACTGGGACGAGTCTGCCATAGGCGACGTCTCGTTCGTTCATGCAGAATACTACATACCAAAGACGGTCAAAATGTTCGAGGACCATGACATACTGCTTGCCGTAAGCGGCATGCCGTACTTTGGCACGGTGGACAGGTCCAGCGATGATGTGATAGTGGTGCACTTTCTCCTGTCCTCCTCCAAGCTTGCCGGCATGCTTGCCTCGATCCCCGGGGACGAGCGCGACGTCATGACGTTTACGATAGCATCCGGCAAGGAGCGCCAAAAGGAAAAGCAGGACGCCTCGCTGGAGGAGGGCGACACCGTCGTAGTTCTGTCCAGCAGGGAGGACTGGAAGTTCTACGTCTGGCTGGAGCCTCCCGGCGGAGTCGCGCAGGGCCGAGACCTCGTGCTCAACGTAGAGTTTAGGGATCCCGTCACGAACATCATCATCCCGCTCATCACGTACGACATCGACGTACTGCTTGACGGCCAGTCGGTCTTCTCCGAGCGCGGGCGCCACACGCCGGACGGAAGCGACCGCATACCCCTGCATTTTGCAGGGCCGGGGGCCGCCATAGCCTCCATATCGCAGGTAAACGACTTTGAGACGGGCGGCGAGTTTGCATTCACCGTGGGAAAGGGGCTTGGCCCCGGCGGCGGCGGCGCGGGAGCCGCCGCGTACGATCACAGGGTCGAGATGGCGCCCGGCTCCTTTATGATAGGCTGCGAGCGGGACGATGCGTGCTTTGAGCCGTACGCGCTGGAGGCGCGGCAGGGCCAGACGGTCTCGTGGAAGAACCTGGACGAGCAGGGCCATACCGTGGCCTCTGGCACGCCCGGTGAGGGGCCGGACGGCATGTTTCTGAGCCCCGTTGTGGGGGAGGGGCAGACATACGAGTACACGTTTGAGGATGTCGGCACGTTTGACTACTTTTGCACGCTGCACCCGTGGATGCTTGGAACCGTCACGATACGCGCAGGGGACGGCGTTGGGAGCGGTGGCGGGGGGGAAGGCGCCGACGACGTTGCAATACCCGACTGGGTAAAGTCGAACGCGCGGTGGTGGTCGGACGGCGTCATAGACGACGCCACGTTTGCGTCCGCGCTCGAGTATCTGGTGCGGGAGGGGATAATTGCAATTCCGGACATCTCGGATCCCGGCCCCGGCGATGCGGCGGGCGACAGCAGCGTTGCAATACCCGACTGGGTAAAGTCGAACGCGCGGTGGTGGTCGGACGGCATCATAGACGACGCCACGTTTGCGGGGGCCATCGAGTGGATGATAGCAAGCGGCGTCATTTCTCTGTGATGTTCTGAGCCCGCTGTATGCGTACCAGTGCCAGTACTCGCCTTACAGTGTCGTACGCGGCTGTGCCATGGGCCCCTGCGGCCGGTAGTGCGTGGCCGCATCTGCATCTGTGCTCCCCTCCTCTCCCCCCCCCACTCGCACCCGTACACCCCGCATTGTTTTCTCTTTGCCCCTCCTCCCTCCCGTGCTCCGCCTGTCCTTGCCGACGGCCTCCGCCGTCTAGATTTTTATTTGGAGTCACGAGCGTCAAAAGAGATTTGTCGTCTCTGGAGCTTGTTCACAAGGATGACCGCAAGATATCCGTAAAGCTGAAGGGTGTCCCGCTGCAGTATGCAAACGCGCTGCGGAGGACGTGCCTCAACGACGTGCCCGTGTTTGCAATAGATACAGTCGACATCATACAGAACTCGTCGGTGATTCCAGACGAAGGCCTGGCGCACAGGCTGGGACTGATCCCGCTGAGGACCGACCTTGAGAGGTTCTCTGAGCCTGCAGACTGCTCGTGCGGGGGCGATCCGGGGTGCTCGAACTGCCGCGTCATGCTTGTGCTTGACTCGGCAGAGTCTGAATCCGAAAGCATTACGGTTTTCTCAGAAAGCCTGATCTCTGACGATGCCGACGTCTTGCCAATCTCCGACAAGGTTCCGATAGTGCGCCTTGCGCCCGGACAAAAGGTCAAGGCCGAGTGCTTTGCCAGGCTCGGGCGCGGGACGGAGCATGCGAAGTGGAACTCTGCAAACGTCTCTGTACTTGTGGACGGCGAAGCAGAAGACGAGCGCATACTGACGGTCGAATCCACGGGCGCGCTCAGGCCGGAGCAGATCCTGCTTGCCGGCATAGACGAGGTCAACCGCAAGCTGGCCGAGTTTCAGGGCATGGTAAAGGAACTAGGATAATCCCGACGCTGAGGTCCGGGATTCTGCGCCTGCCCGCGTCAACTTTGTGCAAAGTCCGACATACCTGCAACGGCCGTATACATCAGAATGCCTACGACGCGTAACACACAAAGAGTCACAGACGGCACTAGATGCCCATCCTCGCGCCCGAAGGCATCCTGCCGCGACAGCGGCGGCCCGCATCATGCCTTTACGGACTCAGTCGGCCCGCTGCTGGGACGGCCGCATGAGCCTGCATGGGATCGCGCCCCTGCACTTGCAAGCGTCCGAGGGCCTCTCGGCGTGCGTACCGCCCATCAGTCCGCGTGGGGCGTCTCGAGGCGTCGCATGCAGGACCCCTGGGCCGTTATGGCCGCCACGCGGCGCCCGCCATTGCCGTCCGGGCCTGCGTGCTGCCGCCTGCCGTCGCCGCATGATTCCCACCCCCTGTGCTAGAGTGGCGATCATTGAAAATTTCGCCTCACGCACAACGGTACAAGAATTTGTATATGTCAAGCCTGATTGGGCACGTCCTGAAGTATTCTGACACCGCATGCGTCAGATCTTCTCGTGTCTCGTAGTGCTCTGAAGTGACAAGCCTGTATTTTGCATCCCTCCATACGGACTCGACTGCGCTGAGCTTCGGCGTGGCGGTGGGAAGGTACAGGATCTCCACCCCGTCGTGGCTCTTCAGGTACTTCCGCACTTCCCTGTGCTTGTGCTGGCTTGCGTTGTCCGTTACGAGGAGAACCCTGCCCCACTTGCGGCGCACCTTCCGGAGATACCGTACGAACGTCGGGCCGTCGAACCTTTCATACTGCCGCATCAGCCTGGTTCCGTCCTCTGCGAGCGCGCCGAACACGACGGTCCTGTCCCTCCTGCCGTGCCGGCTGACGGTCACGGGATCCCCGACGCGCGACCACAGCTTCCTTCCGTTTGTCCCCGTCCTGAGAAATATGGACTCGTCCTGCACCACGATCGTCAGTCCGCGCCTTTTTGCCCCCGATATCGTGCGTGCGGCGTCGGCCTGCCACCGCCTTACCGCGTCGGCGCCGGCAGCCGAGGCGTACAGGGTGGACGACCTCTTGGATGAAAACCCGAGGAAGCGCAGGATCCTGCGCACGCTGCACATGCTGTACCGGATGTGCAGCTTTCCCCGTATCCAGTTTCGAAGCTTTCTCGGGGTGAGCATGTTCCTGCCGGCAAGCCTGTCTGCAAGTCTCCTGATCCGCCCGTACCTTGCGCGGGACGCCCTGCCCCTCCCGGGAGCGTCCCGGAGGCCACCGATGCCGCCTTCGTCGAACCTGGCAACCCACAGCTGCACTGTGCGCCGGTCCACGTCTGCAAAATCAGAGGCGGTTTTTGTGGAGTGGCCCTTGAGTACGCCCAGAACCGCCATCATCCTGTTGCGGATCCTGACATCCCTTTCTGCACGCATGGCCTCCGTCAGCTCCCGGATCTTCTTGCTGCTTTCGCTCATGGACTGTCCGGCGATCCGTCGATCAATAAGCTTTTCTGCGATTGTCCATCATGAGGCGAAATTTTCAATGAGCGCTACTCCAGTCAACGCAAATGTGCCCCAAGAGAGGGGGCGCAAGGCTATAATGCGCGCATATGAAAAAGATCTATATGTGACGTCTTAAGGCGGCTGATTGCGAATTGAAGAAAAGCCGCCTAAGACGATCTGCGCGGGGTTACGCGATATATCAATCTATTTTGCGTAGCCTGCAGCTGGGGGACCTGTCAAGCGCGCTGCCATTCTCGAGCAGGTACAACGCACTCTACGGCAAGGAGGACATGGACTTTGTCATGTACGAGGCGTGCATGAGGAATCGCAACGTGACCTCCATCGCGATGGACAGGAACGGCACCAACGTCGGGCAGCCCGGTGCGCGCGCCCTGCCGTGCGGCGAGCGAATGATGCAGTGGATGAGGGCCGTCGACGGCGTGAGCCTGCGCGAGCTGTTCATAAGGGACACGGGGATGTACGTGGACCGCATGAAGGCGATGGGACTGTTCAGCGGGCCCGTCGACATTGCAATCGACTTTCACTACAGGGAGAGATACGACAAGAGGGACGGCCCCGAACTGGTGCGCAAAAAGCCAAGGAACGGGACCGACAGGTTCGAGGGATATGCCACGGCTCAGTGCGTCGTCAACGGGGAAAAGCTCGTGCTCGGGGTGGTTCCGGTGCGCAAGCTCCAGTCCACCCCCGACTTCGTGCCTGAGTTAATTCACATATGCGGCCGCGTGGGGGTCGAGATCGGCCTCGTCATGATGGACCGCGAGTTCTTCAACACGGGGGTGATAAGGTACCTCAGCGAAAACGGGATACGGTTCCTGATCCCGTGCAGGAACACCGACACCGTCGTGGACGCGCTGGGGCAGTACTCGAGAAGGGCCAGGCACCGCGTGTCGGAGCTGGAGATAAGCGAGGGCGGCGGGGGGCGCACGGCCACGTACTGGGCCGTAATAACGGAGAGGAGGCGCAGGAAAAAACACGCGCCGTACCCGGAGCCGCCGGAGGAAAGGTACATCGCGTTTGCCACCAACGTGCCGGACGCGGACCCCGACAGGTACGGGCGGCGGTGGAACATAGAGACCGGATACAGGCTGCTTGAACAGGGCAATGCAAAGACGCGGTGCAGGGCCCCGGCGGCCCGGATGTTCTGCTTCATGTACACGTGCCTCTTTTACGACGCGTGGATAATCGCCAGGGCCCTGATGTCCCGGGCGTACCTCCTGATGGGAACCGCAAACGCCCCCGACCTCAAGTGGGGGGAGTTTGCAGGGGCCCTCCACAACCTTCTCACCGATCCGACCCTCGAGCCGAAGCCCCCGCCAGACCTGCCGGAGGGCTTGTTCGAGTCACATTTGCGTTGACTGTACTCTAGGCATACATTATATTTGGGCCGCAGACGGCGCCCTGCATGGCAAATTCCGTGCTACTGCATACCGCGCGAGACCTCAAAAGGGCGTCCTTGCAGCATGACGCCCCCCTGTGGGCCCGCCTTGCAGAGTACATGCTAAAACCGTCGTCTGCGCGCCGCAACATCAACATAAAGCGACTTGGGCAGCTTACAAAGGCCGACGACACCGTGGTCTTTCCGGGCAAGGTGCTGGGCACGGGAAGCATCCCGCACCGCATCACCCTGTACTCCTTCTCTATATCTGCAAGCGCCCTCTCAAAGATCAAGGCGGCGGGGGGGACTGCCATTGCGCACGATGTTCTGATAAGCCAGAATCCGACCGGCAAGGGGGTCGTTCTGCTTGGCTGAGGGCAACGACGCCTCTTCGAGGCAGGGCGATATGCCTTCTGAGGATGCGGCGGCTCCATCCTCCCAGCCTGCGGAAGAAAATAAAGAGCAAGTGCTTGAGCTCTCACTGGATTCCAAAAAAGAGGTACCTGCAGAGATACAGGAGGACGCGGGCTCCGAAGGAGATCTTGCTGCAAAGGGCCAAGACTCTGACGATTCTGGTGCCGGCGACGCGCCTGCAGGAGCTGCGGGCGCCCCCAAGACGCGTTCGGGCAAGGGAAAGGCGCCCAATCCGAACGCCGACGGCACCGACAGGCCCATCGTGGTCGATGCGTCTAATCACGTTGCAGGCCGACTCTCGTCGCTTGTTGCAAAGATGCTCCTGAAGGGGAACCGCATCTCTCTTGTAAACTGCGAACGCATCATGATAAGCGGCACTCGCTCCAACACCATACACGAATACCGGCAGTTTCTAAAGATAAACAGCATAATCAACCCAAAGCATGGGCCTGTCCACTACCGCAGGCCCGACACGGTGATTACAAAGATGATACGCGGGATGCTGCCTTTTGAGAAAAAACCGTCTGGCAAGACATCCCACAAGCGGCTGCGCGCCTACGTCGGCTCGCCCAAGGAACTAAAGCCGTTCAAAAAGGTGCAGTTTGAAAAGGCAATGATAAGGAGATCCGCATCCTCGTATACCACGATGGGGGAGCTCTGCAGGGTTATAGGGTGGACTGAATGACGACGCCAAAGACCGAGATATATTTTGCAACGCGCAAGACATCGAGCGCCCACGTATACATAACAAAGGGCAAGGGCAGGGTGCGCGTAAACAACGTCCCCGTTGAGATGATTCCGCAGGAGATTGCAAGGGAGGTGATGCTTGCGCCACTTGAGATTGCCGGCGAGGGCGTGCGACAGCAGATCGACATCTCTGTACGCGTCAGAGGCGGCGGCGTCATGGGACAGGCAGGAGCCGCCTCAATCGGTATATCCAGGGCCCTGACAGGATGGACAAAGTCCAAGAAGGAGCCTCGGGCGCACCCATTTTCGAGATCCGATCGCGAAACCCTGCGCAAGAGGATTGCCGACTATGACAAGTACCTGATAAGCGGCGATGCCCGGCGCAAGGAGCCCAAAAAGTTCGGCGGGCCCGGCGCGAGAAGAAGAAAGCAGAAATCATACCGGTAGCCGCGACGCATCCTGTCGCCGGCGCCGGCGCCGCATGCACATCGCCACGCCCGTCTTGGTCAATACGTATGATTATATCATAATCTAGCTACCGTCCGTACACCCATGAAGGCAGTAATCATGGCCGGCGGGCAGGGCACCCGTGGCAGGCCGTATTCGGAGTACTTTCCCAAGGCGATGACTCCCGTACGCGACAAGCCCCTCATCGACCACATTGTACGGTATGTCGAGTCGTTTGAATTTGTGGACCAGGTTGTTGTAATCACAGATCTTGCGGGACTGGGGGGGCAGATCTACAACTATTACGGCGCAGACGATCCCGCGTGCGACTCGGGACGCATTGCATTCGTGCAGGACTCGCAGAGCGGCACCGGCGGGGACCTGCTGCACGCGTCGGGACTGATCCCGCCGGGCGAGCCGTTTGTACTGTGGTTCGCCGACAACCTGTGCGCCGTGGATCTGGCCGGAATGTACAGACAGTTCCGTGACATGGGAAGCACTGTGTGCATTGCGACTCGCGCCAAGCGCGCCGAAGAGACTGGTTTTGCCGTAGTCGACGACGACGGAGTCGTGCTCAAGTTCGTCGAAAAGCCCGTGATGGAACTGCCCTTGCCCGAATGCCTCGGGGTGTATATACTGCGTCACGACGTGCTGTCGCGCATATCTGACGCGATGGATCATGCGAATTCCGCGACGCGCGCTACGCGTGAGGCGGGCGATGGCAGCGGCGATGGCAGCGGCAGCAGCAGAGATGCCACCGTCAGGACGCAGATCAACCTCTCCCATGACATACTGCAGGGACTCTCAGAGGAGGGCGCAATAAGCGCGTTTGACATTGGCGACGCGCAGTGGGTCGACGTAGAATCGCCCGCGATTCTGGAGCGAAAAAAGGACGCCATACTCGAGATACTGTCTGAGATGACCCGCGCACGCCCCGGGGCAGGCGCCCCGTAGCGGTCCCGGTTTTGCGCGTCTGGCATCACGCCCCAGTCTGTCGTCCGGTGTGCGTGACATGCTGTTGCCGCTCCACCCTTCCTTCCATCCGCCGGCGGTTACGTCCCGGGCGGCTTGTCGGGGGGCAGGGAAGGGGCCGCGCTCCCTGTCATGCTTGACTTGCTCTCAAACTCTGCTATCTCCTTCTCGTACTTTAGTGTCTGCGCAATCTCGTCTAGCCCCTCCAAAAGGACCGTCCGCCTGTGGGGCTCTATCTCAAACCGTGCCACGTGAGATGGGCCGGCGTGATCCCCCGGGCCGTACATCCTTATCTCCTTGGCCTCGAGATCGACCTCTATGTCGCCCTCGAACTTGAGTATGTCTCGAACCTCGCCTATCTCAAGCGTGACCGGAAGCACGCCGTTTTTGAAGCAGTTGTTGTAGAATATGTCTGCAAAGGATGGCGCGATCACGGCCCTGAATCCGTGGTCGGCAAGGGCCCATACCGCATGCTCCCTTGAGGAGCCGCACCCAAAGTTCTCCCCCGTCGCGAGTATGGCCGAGCCCTTGTATTTGGGATGGTTTAGTACAAAGTCGGGCCTCGGGACGACGGATGCGTCGCCGCTGCCGTCCTCTCTCCTCTCATACCTCCAGTCATAAAACAGGTACCTCCCAAAGCCCGAGCGCTGCACCAGCTTTAGAAACTGCTTTGGCACTATCTGGTCCGTATCGATGTTTATCTTGTCAAGCGGCGTTGCCACGCTCCTGACCGTCCTAAACGGTTCCATCCGGCATGTCCATCTCCCTTACGTCTACAAAGTGGCCGTTCACGGCGGCCGCGGCAGCCATCACGGGGCTTGCAAGGTGCGTCCTGCCCCCTGTCCCCTGCCTGCCCTCAAAGTTGCGGTTGGATGTGCTCGCGCAACGCTCGCCGGGCATGAGTATGTCCGGGTTCATTCCGAGGCACATGCTGCATCCTGACTCGCGCCACTCGAAACCCGCGTCCTTGAATATGGCGTCGAGGCCCATCTCCTCCGCGCCCCTCTTTACTGCCTGCGAGCCGGGCACCACCATGGCCCTCACCCCGCGTGCAATCTTTCGCCCTCTGACTGCGCGGGACGCCTCGATGAGATCCTCGAGCCTTGCATTGGTGCATGACCCGATGAAGACCCTGTCAAGCGATATCTCTGTCATGGGCGTCCCGGGTTCGAGCCCCATGTACTGTAATGCCTTTCTGGCGCTATCCTCCCTTGACTTGTCGCCGTCCCCATACTCGGCGGGATCCGGCACCGCCTCCGTAACATCGCACGTCATTCCGGGGTTCGTCCCCCAGCTGACCTGGGGGGCTATCCTGCTTGCGTCGATCTCGTACCTCTTTGCAAACGACGCCTTTGAATCGGTCCTAAGCGTCTTTTTCCACGCGCGCGCCATTTCCTCGTAGTTCTCCGGCGTGTACGTCCTGCCGCGCAGGTACTCGAACGTCTTTTCGTCCGGCGCCACGAGTCCCGCCCTGGCGCCCGCCTCGATTGACATGTTGCAGATTGTCATCCTCTGCTCCATTGACATGTCCGACACGGCCTGGCCCCTGTACTCCGCCACGTGCCCCGCGCCGCCGTCCGTTCCGATCTTCCGTATCACGTACAGTATGACGTCCTTTGCAGTGACCGCGTGCGGTTCTGACATGCGCCCGCGTATCATAATCTCGAGGGACTTGGGCTTCTGCATCCATACGGTCTGCGACGCCAGGACGTGCTCGACGTCGCTTGTGCCGATCCCAAAGGCCAGGGCCCCGAACGCCCCGTGGGTCGAGGTGTGGCTGTCGCCGCACACTATCGTGGCCCCCGGCAGCGTAATGCCAAGCTGCGGACCAATCACGTGCACGATCCCCTGATTGGGGCTGTCCATGCCAAACAGCCTGATCCCGAACTCGCGGCAGTTCTCCTCAAGCGTGCGCACCTGCAGGTCGGACGTCTGGTCGGCCATGGGAAGCCTGCGTTCGCCGGTCGTGGTCGGCACGTTGTGGTCCATCGTGGCCACGGTAAGGTCCGGCCGCCTGACCCTCCTGCCGTTTGCGCGCAGGCCCTCAAAGGCCTGCGGGGACGTTACCTCGTGCACCATGTGCCTGTCCACGTAGAGCAGTGACGGGCCGTCCGCGCCATTGCGCAACACCTCGTGCGAGTCCCATATCTTTTCAAACAGGGTGGAGGCGTTCTGCGCCATGCCTAGGACCCCGGTTGCTGCTGTTGCTGCTGCTTTTGCTGCATCCCATACCTGAACAGCCCTCCCGCGTCTATTATCTTGCCTATGATCTCTGAGAACGGCTTGATCTCGTACCTCTTGCCCGTGGTCTCGTTGCGCAGCTGGCCCGCCTTGACGTCTATGGTTACGACGTCCCCCTCGCTTGTGCCCTCGTATGCGTCCTCCCCTATCTCTATGGGCAGCAGGAACGCGCCGTCCACCGCGTTCCTGTAGAATATCCTTGCAAACGAGAGGGCCGCCACCGCCTTGATCCCGGAGTGCGCCAGCGCTATAGGGGCGTGCTCCCTTGAGGAGCCGCAGCCAAAGTTGCGGCCCGCCACGATAAAGCTGGCGTTCTTGGCCTTTGAGTGAAAGTCCCCGTCGAGTCCCTCCATCGCGTGCGTTGCAAGCTCCGCATAGTCGTGTATCTTCAGATACTGCCCCGGTATGATGACGTCGGTGTCTATGTTGTCCCTTGCATATTTTATCACGCCGCCCGTAACTGCACCGTTGCCGCTCATGCTTCTGCTCCTCCTCTCACTTCCAATTACGCCGCGTGCGCGATCTCCCTCGGGTCGGTAATCCTGCCCGTAACCGCGGATGCCGCGGCCACCATCGGGGACGCCAGGTACGTCCTAGACTCGACATGTCCCATCCTGCCGGGAAAGTTCCTGTTCGTGGTGCTGATGCATACCTCGTCCTTGCCCAGTACGCCCATGTGCGCGCCGCAGCAGGCGCCGCACGTGGGCGGCCCTACCGTGGCCCCCGCGTCCAGAAATATCTTGAGGAGCCCCGACTCCATGGCGCGCCTGTATATCGATATGGCGGCCGGAAGGACCTCCGTCCTGATCCTGACTTTTCTGCCCTTTAGCACTCGCGCCGCGGCCTCCAGGTCCTCGTATTTTGCGCCCGTGCACGAGCCTATGTACGACTTGTCAAGTTCCACAGACGGGGCCTCGCTGACGGGCCTGGTGTTCTCCGGCGAGAACGGCTCGGCCACAACGGGCTCCAGCTCCGAGGCCTCGTACTCGTATACCTCTGCATAGTCCGAGTCGGCCCCGTCCGGCTCCGAGTAGTCTGCGCCGCCGCGGCCCAGGCTCACCTTTGCCGCCTCACTCCCCGCGCCGCTCATCCTCTCCTCCAGGTATGCGGCGGTCTTTTGGTCCGGGCGCACTATGCCGTTCTTGGCGCCCGCCTCCGTCGTCATGTTGCACAGGGTCAACCGGCCCTCGACGGACATCTCCTCTATGCCCGTCCCCCCGAACTGCATGGTCCTGTAGGCCCCGCCGTCGGTCCCGATGTCGCCTATTATCCTCAGTATGAGGTCCTTTGCCATCACGTGGCTTGGCAGCCTTCCGTTGAGCCTAAAGTACATCGTCTCGGGGACCTTGAACCATATCTGGCCGTTGAGCAGCACGTACGCCATGTCTGTGTGCCCCAGCCCGCATGCAAAGGCCCCGAGCGCCCCGGTGGTGTTTGTGTGGGAGTCGCCCCCGACATAGACGTCCCCCGGCATCACCATGGCCTCCTCGTGGGATATGGTGTGGCATATGCCGTACTGGCCCATCCCGTACCTAAAGTGGTTCTTGATTCCGTACCTGCTGGTGAACTCGGAGAGCCTTGCAATGTTCTCTGCTGATATCTTTTCTGCCGACGGCACAAAGTGGTCCTCGGCCACCCACACGCGGTCAGGATCCCACAGCTTGTCCGTGGGGATTCCCTGCCCCGCAATCCTCTCAAAGACCTTGATCACCCCGGGCCCCGACACGTCGTGCAGCATGGCCCTGTCCACCTCTGCAAACACCACGTCATCCGGCGACACGCTGCTTTTGCCGGATGCCCGCGCAAGTATCCTCTCGACCAGGTTCATTACAATCCGCTGGATGTCGGTACGGGTTAAAAGCTTTGTACATGCGCAGGCACCGGGTTTTGTGCCCGGATTGGCCCCGGTGCGCGCGCCGCTAGGCGCCCTGCCGTGGCAGGGCCTTCGACTGACGCCGGCGCTTGGTCGAAGCCCCCGCCAAGAATAAAAGAGAGCCGCGGCATGCGCCGTTCGTGCCGCTGACAGTGCTGCCGCTTGAGTCGAGGCACATGAGCGGCAGGTTTGACATGTTTGCAGAGCTTGTCCGCTCGCTTGGGCGTCGCGGCATGCGTCTTGCGCGGGGGGACATACTTGCCGTATCCACAAAGTATGCCTCGTATGCGGAGGGGCGAATCATAGACGTGCGGGGCGTGCGAGCCTCCGCGCAGGCGCGGCGCCTCTCTGGGCGCTACGGTTTGAGCCGTGAGATGGCCGAGCTTGTACTCCGGGAGTCGGATCGCGTACTCGGGGGGGTGGCGGGTTTTGTAATGGCGGCATCCGCCCCGTTTCGCCCGCCCCCCTCCGAGCCGCCCCCCGCCGGCCACGGCGCCCGCCGCGCGGTGAACCGGACTGCCGGCGTCCCCATCCGGCACGGCCTGCTGCTTGCGCCCAATGCCGGGATAGACCTGTCAAACGCGAAAAAGGGCAGGGCCGTGCTGTATCCTGACTCGCCCTACGGGACTGCCGAGCTGCTCAGGCGCAAGATCCTGCTTGAGATGGGCGTTGCCGTGGGGGTGATACTGGTCGACAGCCGGCTGATGCCTGCAAGGGTCGGGACGTCCGGGGTGGCCGTGGCCCATGCGGGCATAGAGCCGGTCCGGGACGCCAGATCCAGGCCCGATCTTGAGGGCAACCCGCTCAAGGTGACGTTCCAGGCCGCATCGGACTCTATGGCCACCGTTGCAAACCACGCAATGGGAGAGGGCGCCGAGTCCGTCCCGTTTGTAATAATACGCGACTCGGGCATCCAGCTGACAGGCAGGCGCCCCGGCCCGTCTGAGACTGCCGTGCCTGCGGGGCAGTGCGTCTATGTTCGCGGACTGTCGTCCCCTGCGGCGGTGTGAGCGGCGCCGCTGCCGGCACGAGAGCCAAGTGCCCGCGCGTTCCATTTCCCGAAGCGGAATGGGGAAACAGCGTCGTGGCACGTGGGAAGCTGCGGTTGGCAGCTCCAGTCAAGTTACCCGTTCCTGATTAGAAATCCACTTATACAGACGCAAATCTACCCGCAATCATGAAAAAGGAGTTTGTGGTTCAGAGCATCGACGCCTCCCACGACGGCTCCCCCTACGTCGTGGTATCGCTTGCGTCGGCCAAGGATCTCAAGGGCGGCATGGAGAGCAATCCTCCGTCCCCCTATGACAGTCCAAAGGTGATGGGGTTTACAAACGTCAACGACATGATGAAGGATCTCAACAAGATGTTCTCCGGCATGGCGAATCCGGCAATGGCCGGGAACCTCACGCAGATCAAGCTCGACATGCACGAGTACAAGGACATGGGACTGTCAGTCGGCGACAAGGTCTCGCTTGAGCTGACAAAGGACGAGCCGCTCGGAGTCTAGCCGCACTCGCGCGCCCGCCACGGAAATCTCGCGCGGCAGGCAATAGCGCGGCGCCTGCGCGGTCAGATTATGGTTGTAATGTACTTCCACCCGTATATGGCGCCTATGGTGCCTATCACAAACAGCATCGGCTTCCATGCAAACACCGGGAGGCTCGGCGTGGCAAGCCTGATCTTGTAGTTGTCGGCTATCTCCTGTATGGTCTTCCGTATGCGCCCGTGCCATATGTCGTACTCTACCTGGTACCTCCTGAGAATGTCGGCCACCTCGTACACGACTGGCGTCCTCTGTGAGAACAGGTGCTGCAGATAGTCCCGTGACACCTCCACCTCTGCATGTATGCCGATCAGCCCCCTCTTGAGGTCGACCATCCTTACGTGTATCTCCCACGGCTTTTTGAGCTTGAGGTTAAAGCCGTGCCCTATCTGGCCCGGCTGCTTGTGCTCGAATTTTACCTTTGTAAAACCCTCTTGGGCAAATATCCTTGAAAGTTCGTTGAAGCTTTTTCTGACCACGATGTGCAGCTGCTCGACCCCGTCCTGCGAGTCGACGCCTATCCTCCCGTGCTTTGGCCCGTCCACGAACGAGACGGTCTTGGGATATCTGGTCCGGTACTCCATGATGCGCAGTCACCACTCCTATATTTAAAGCAGGAAAAGGGGCGTCTGCGTGGGGCTCGGCGCTGCGCGTCCTGTCCCGTGGCGTGGCAGAATGCGGGCCTTTGGACGCCGCGCCTCGCCGCGCTAGCGGCATACGTTCGGCTGGTACAACAGCCGCAGCAGGTCCTCAGAGCCGTCGTAGTATGCATAGTCCACAAACGAGCCGTCCTTGTAGACGACGGCCGTGTACTGCCTCGCGTCCAAGTCGCCGGCCGGGTCAAGCGCCAGCGGGAACCCTACTGCCGGGTTCCGTATGGAGAGCGCCGCGTCCGGGATGACCTGGACCAGCCTCGTCGCGTCCGTCGAGCCGCCGACTGCCTCCACGGCGTTGGCCAGCGTGAATGTGGCGTCGTACGCGTAAAGGGTGTATACGTTGGCGTTCGGCACCCTGTCGTATATGGAGCGGCTGACGTCGTTGGATACGTACGCCGGGTTCAGCGACAGGAACCGCACGCGCTCCTCCCAGTCCACCCGTCCCGGATCCGTCCCTATTACGGATCTAGAGTACCCGTACCACTTGCTGTCCTGCAGCGACGGGTTGATACTCGCGTGCTCCAGCAGTACCGATATCTCTTCGAATCCGAACAGCAGTATGGCAGTCTTTGCCCCGTCGACGGCCGCCACCGTCGAGCCCACACTGTCCGATACGGCCTTGAGGTCTTCTGTGGAGGCCCCTGCCGGGTCGTACTGGAAGCTCGCGATCACGTCGATGCCGGGGCTTCGCGCCAGCTGCTCCTCCACCGCGTCACTAAGCGCGTGCCCCCACGCGTCCTCGCGGTGGACTACCACGACACTCTCTACGCCGTCATGCTCCAGCAGCTTCGCGTACGCGGGCGCGGTGTGGGTGTCGGGCGCGCGTATGCGGAACACGTTGTCGCCCTCCACAGAGAGCGTGGGGGACGACGACGCGTAGCTTATCACGACCGTGTCGTCTATATCCTCAAACGAGTCCATGACCGTCGAAAGGCTGGCGCTCGAGACGGGCCCCAGCACCGCCCGTATGCCGTTGCCGTAGAGCTCCTTGATGTTGTCTAGCGTCCTTGACGGTATGGTCCCGTCGTCAAGCTTGGTGAGGTGCAGCTGCCAGTCCGCCCCGTTCGCGCGCAGCTGCGAGTTGTAGTCGGCAACTGCCAGGCAGATGGACTTGCTTGCGGGGTATCCGAGAACCGTCAGGGATCCGGTCTCGGAGACGAGCGCACCTATGCGCCGCGGTTCGTACAAGGGATTCGGCACCACGGAGTCTGATACCGAGTCGTATCTGGCCGTCGGGACGAACCTGCCGCTTGTATCGTCAATCTCGTACACCAGGTAGTCGCTGGCTGCTAGGTCCCCGTTCTCGTTGAATGCGGTGCTCAGGCCTATGGCCGACTCGGACGCATCCAGCCCCCTCGAGGCCTCTGTCATGCCGTTCCTGACGGCGGCCGCGTCGTAGCCCGGCCCTCCGGCCGCGTCGATTGCGGCTCCCACTATGGACACGGCGTCGTACGCATGGTAGGACAGCATGCTGGCCACGGACACGCGGGCGCCCAGCCCCGCGTCGATGCAAACGTTGACGTGGTTCTCGTTCGCGGCAAGCTCGACGGCCCTGTAGTCCACCGCCTTCATGAACTCGACTGCCACCGGGTCCGTCTCCAGCTCGGCCATCGAGTGGTCCGGCCCGTACCACATGGTGTCGCCGGCGCCGTCTAGCGCCGCCGCGCCCCTCGCCACGTCCACGATCCCGCCGCTGTGGTCAAACAGGATGACTGCCGTTCTCGCACGATCCGCGTCCGGTATGCCGGCCAGCACGCCCCCAAGCGACGCGACGGCCGCCGCATAGTCGGGGCCGGCCGACTTTAGCGGCACCCGCAGCGAGCCGACCATGTCCATTCCGGGCTCACTGCCGACGGCGCCGCCAACGGCGGCCTCCACGGAGCGCCCGATCGCGTCATCCCCCGATATCGTGACGACCCGCGTGATCCCGTCGTCCCTCATCTGCGCCACGAACGCGTCCGCGATGGTATCCGCGTCGGATATGGTGCGGAATATGTAGTCGCCTGGAACCGACAGGGCCGTGGAGCCGGATGCGTAGCTGACCGTCACGATCCCTTTCTGGTTGACGTAGTCGGATATGTACTCCAGGGTCGAGCTGTAGGCGGGCCCGATCACCACCCGTATTCCGTCGGCGTACATCGATTCTACTGCCCGCAGGGCCGTCTTGCCGTCGCTCCTGGTGTCCGCCTTGACGGTCTCCAGCATCCACCCCCTCTCGTGCGCGCCTCGGTTGAAGTCATACACGGACAGGTCGATTGCGTTACGCACGTACGTGCCGTACTCGCCCCAGTCGTATGGTACGAGGACGCCGACGGTCACGACACCAATCTCGTCCTGGGCGCTGGCTTCTTGGTGCGCACCCGCGGCGACAGCAGCAGCAACTGCAACGGCCACTATCAGTAACCTAAGTGGCATGCCTGCCATTCTCATGTGAATACGACACCGCGTCTGTAAATAAACCATACATGCGTGCAGCCCCTCCAAAGGTGCGCTGGGGGGAAGGGGGGGGGGGAAGAAAGAGGGTGGAGGAGGGAAGAGGAGAAAGAGGTGATGGAGGCCCTGCCAGCTTGCCGCGTAGCCCGGCCATCTCAACCGTGGCTTGGTGCGGCCGGGCCCTGCCAGCTTGCCGCGTAGCCCGGCCATCTCAACCGTGGCTTGGTGCGGCCGGGCCCTGCCGGGCCGCTGGCATGCGCGACGCTTGGCATTGAGGTCGGCTCTGCCGGCGCCACGATTTCTGCACGCGCATGCGCGCGGATCCGGATGCAAGCCTTAATTATCGTCCATGGGCATTCCGTACATGGCACAGCCGCTTAGCGCCACCCTGACATACTATGGGATCTCCCCGTGGGAGATAGAGGTGTTCTACGGGCTGCTCAACTCGCACTTTGTGGTGGTGCAGGACGAGGTGAGCCCGTTTGACGAGGAGTTTGTAAGCTACCTGAGCTTGGAGATCCCTCTGGAGTTCAACGACGCGTTCTTCAAGTGGTTTGACTTCAAACGCTGGGATCGTGTAAAGGACATCCTAAAGGAGATGAAGCGGAGACGTGGCACGGGCAACGCGTTGAAGGCCGTCATTGCATTTTCGGGCAGGATGCGCATCACGTTTACCGTTGACTCTCTGGAGAAGCGGTGGTTTGACAATGCGGTTGAGAAGATGGACTTTGTGCTGGAGCTGCTGCCGCACCACATGGGCAAGCTTCCTCCGGGGACCTCGTCGGTCCAGTACCGGTTTGACACAGAGTCGGCCCGCTGGAGGCTCGGCACCGCCACGGATGCCGGCGGCTCTAGGTTTGCATTCCGGGGCGACTCTTGGGAACCGGAAAAGCAGGGATAGCCGCGGAGGGCCGCGCCTGCGCGTACCGCATCAGACCTCTAGCGAGTCGAGTATCGCCCCGAGGTCTGTGTTTGAGGTGCCGTCTGCCCTTGCTATGGACTGTCTTGCGGGAGGGTTCTCCGTATAGTTTGGAATCTTGTCCCTTATTCTGTCACTGTACGGCCCCGTCAACTCGTTGCTGTAGAACACGCCTGTCGGGATCCTCTCCCCCCACTCAAGTGACTTTGTGAGGGCCTGGGAGAGGTGCCTGTTGTTCTCGTCCGGGTCATCGTAGTTTACGGTCGGATCATACTTTGTATCCTCCAGCCTGTATATCCTGTCGTGCCTCTCCAGTGACTCCTTCATCAGATCCTTGCCCGCGTACCAGTCACGCGTGTTGATGTCGTTGTATGTAGGGCATGGCTGAAGCACGTCGAGGAACGACAGCCCCCTGTGCCGAATCGCCTGCGTGAGCAGATACTTGAGGTGCCTGACGTCGTACGAGTACCCCCTTGCGACAAAGGTAAACCCGCTTGCGACTGCCAGCCCTATCGGGTTGACGCTGTGGTTGGTGTTTGGCGACGGCAGGGACTTTGTCTTCTCGCCCAGTTTGAGCGTGGGGGACGCCTGTCCCTTTGTCAGGCCGTACACGCCGTTGTCGAATACCACGTACGTCATGTCTATGTTGCGCCTCCCTGCCGCCACGAAGTGTCCCGCCCCTATGCCAAGCCCGTCGCCGTCGCCGCCCACGGCCAGTATGGTCATATCCGGATTTGCAAGTTTTGCGCCCTGCGCGAACGTCAGCACCCTCCCGTGCAGGGTGTGCACGCCGTACGTGTTGATATAGTGGGACGTCTTGCCGGAGCACCCTATGCCGGAGAATATGGCCGCCTTGTCGCGGCGCACACCCATCTCGGCAAGCGTCATCTGTATGGCGTTTACTATTCCAAAGTCGCCGCAGCCGGGGCACCAGTCATTGTGGACGTCCGTCTTGTAGTCTGCAAGCCTAAGCGCCATACATCAGTACCTCCCTCTTCTCTGCCGTCCCGTCCGCTATCTTCTTCAACGTGTCGTATATCTCCGTGCACGTCATGCCCCTGCCCGTGTATTTTAGTATGTAGTGGTCAACGCGGAGCCCCATGTTCTGCGCAAGGAGCGTACCGAGCTGGCCCGAATAGTTGGACTCGATGTCTACCACGATGCGGCCTTCGCGGCCGTCGGATTGCAGCAGTTCTGCCACGCGCCCGGTTGGAAACGGGTGGAGCAGCTTTACCTGTATGAGCCTTGCACGTATGCCGTCCTGCCGTCTGAGCATCTCGACTGCGTCGCGCGCAGGTCCCGTGGCCGAGCCCCATGTTATGACCGTGATGGGACGGGCGCCTACGTCTCGGTCGTCACCCTCGCCCCCGCCCCCGCCGCCGGCGTCGCCGCCGTGGCCATGCGCCTGCTCGCTTATCACCTCCAGAGCCTGCTCTTCTGCCGGCATCCTGTCCAGTATGAGATCCAGCCTCGACATGCGCTTTTCCATCATTCTGGTGCGCAGTATGGGATCCTCTGTAATGTGCCCGGTCTCGTCGGATTCGTCACCCGTATTCCAGAATATGAAGTCGTCCATGCCGAGCTTGGAGCGGGGGGATATGCCGTCTTCTGTGAATGCAAACCTGTGGTACGCGGGTGCGGCCTCTCCCTCTCCTCCGCCTCCGTCATGTCCGCTGCCCACTGGCCCTGCCGCCTCGCCTGCCGTTCCGCCCGACGCCGCCGCCTCTCCGAGCAGCCTGCCGCGCCGTATCTCCACCTTCTGCGGGTCAAACCTCCTGCATGTCTGGACCGTGTTTGCAAGGAACTTGTCCATCATGTGTATCAGGGGCACCTGGAACTCTTCGGCATAGTTAAAGCACCTGCCCGTGTCGTAAAAGCTCTCCTCTACGCTCCCGGACGCGTAGACTATCCTTGGAAACTCCCCGTGGCTGGCAAATATCACAGAAAGCAGGTCGTCCTGCCCGTGCCTCGTGGGCAGTCCTGTCGCGGGACCGCTTCGCTGGTAGTCCGTTATCACTAGGGGCACCTCGTTTATCCCGGCCCATCCGAGCGCCTCGGTCATGAGAGAGAACCCGGGTCCCGACGTGCAGGTGGACGAGCGCGTGCCCGTCAGGACGCTCCCTATGGTCATGCCTATTGCGCATATCTCGTCCTCGGTCTGTATCACTGCGGTGCTGCCGGGCCTGTCGTCCATCACGTCGATGATCTCGTGCGTCTCCATGTATACGGACTCGTCTGACGCGGGGGTGATTGGGTAGTATGCCTGGAACCTGCAGCCGGCGGCCATCTTGCCGAGCGCCGTCCCCTGGTATCCCTGGACCAGTATGGTGTGGGGTTCCCTCTGCCCCGGTTCTCCCAGCCGGCGGGCCGCCTGGATGCTTGCGGCATCCGCGTATGTGTCGAGCGCGTCGTATGCCAGCGTGGCGGCCTGTATGTTAATGTCCGACATCGCCGGCTTTTTTGCGAATATTTTTGAGACAGAGTTCTTCAGCGGCGCGGCCGGCATTCCCAGCAGCCTGAGCGAGAGGGTCACTGCGATGGTATTGTACAGCCTGATAAACCCCCCCAGCTTCGGGTTGCCCGTCCTCTCTGCAAGCCTTGCGAGTATCTCCTTGAACGGCACGGGATACAGGGTGACACCCTCGCTGCGGGCGCACCGCAGGGCCCCCGCGACGGTGCGCTCTGCGCCGCTCTCGTCAAGCCGCCTGTGCAGTCTCTCTACAAACGGGCCGTCGAGCGTATGGACGCGCTCCGTGTCGACCTGCTCCACCTCTGAGTTGTATATTATGCCGCCGCCTGCATGCACGTCGTCGTAGTGTCTGAATATGGTCTCGGCGTCGAATGCCACCAGCAGGTCCGCCCCGCTCGTGCTCGAATGCGTGACGCCGTCGGTGACCCTTACTGCAAAGTAGCTGTGCTCCCCCTTTATGTTGGAGTAGAACTCGCGCTTTCCAAATATGTGGTAGCCGGCCTCCGCGCACACCTGCGAGAATATGTTTGCGCCCGACTCGACCCCGCTTCCCTGCGGGCCGCCCATCATCCACGTAAGATCCGTCTCCATGCCCGTTGTAGTCACCTGTCATTGTTGCATTCTGGCGCGCCATGAGCCGCCGCCTCTGATGTGCGTGTTATGCCTGTCACCCTCCGGTCGCGGCATCAAACAGGGCGCATTCGCACCCGTCGCGTTCCTTGCAGAATTTGCAGACGCAGACGCACACGTCCAGCGTCTCGTCACATGTGATACACATGTCAAAATCGGCCTCGTCGCAGGATGCCTTTGCCGTGGTCGCCTCGGACTTGTCGTGGCCGCTGCCCTTGCCCGCGTCCTGATCGCGTTCTGCATACATGACTCTGGTATGATGTAATTCTATAAATGGTTTGGCCACATCCCAGACTATATGAAACCCAAGGAAAAAAGAGCCAAGCCCGGGGGAAAGAGGGAGGGAAGGCCGCGCGTATTCATGACCGGGCCGCTTCCAGACCGTGCCATGAGAAGACTGCGCCGCGCATATGACGTGGCCGTACACGAGGGCCGCCTGCCCATATCCCGCAGGGGGCTCCTGTCCGGGCTGCGGGATGCGGAGGGACTGATATGCTTCCCGTTTGACTCTGTTGACGCGGCCGCCTTGGATGCCGCCCCCCGCCTGAGGGTGATCAGCACGTACAGTGTGGGGTTTGACCATATCGACGTCGAGCACGCAAGGGAGCGCGACATCGTGGTCGGATACACGCCAGAGGTACTGACAGAGGCCACCGCGGACATCTCAGTGACGCTCATGCTTGACCTGATGAGGAGGGTCTCTGAAGGCGACAGGCTGATACGGGGCGGCGGATGGAAGGGCGTGTTTGGCGCGACTGAATATGTGGGGGTGGATTTGCGCGGCAAGACGCTTGGCATCCTCGGACTGGGGCGCATCGGGGAGGCGGTCGCGCACAGGGCCGCCGCATTTGGCATGAATATTACGTATCACAACCGCCACCGGCTGCCCGCCCGCATGGAGCGCATACTGAATGCAAGATACGTGGGCTTTGGTAGGCTTCTGTCCGGCAGCGACGTCATCTCCGTGCACGTGCCGTACAGCGACGCCACGCACCACCTGTTCGATTCTGACGTGTTTGCCCGCATGAAGCGGACCGCGTATCTGATAAACACGTCACGGGGCAAGGTGGTCTGCGAACCGGATCTGGTCCATGCGCTCCGGACCAGCGTGATCGCGGGGGCGGGACTTGACGTGTTCGAGTCGGAGCCCGTGGGGCGCTCAAACCCCCTCGTACGCCTGCCAAACGTGGTGCTGGCCCCGCACATTGGAAGCTCCACCGCGGAGACGCGATCTGAGATGGCCGACCTGACCCTGCGCAACCTTGATCTCGGGCTGCGGGGGCAGAGGCCCGTTCACTCTGTATGCCGGTGATGGCACCGGCGGCAGTGGCGGTACCCTGCACCCGTATGTGTGCCCATCCTGCCAGACGCGCTGGTGCGCCGGCGCGGCCGCGCGCGCACGATCGAGCCGCCGGATGCCTGATCGCGCCACCGTGTGCTGATTTTTATACCAACGCGCATTCTAAATACTGAATGAAAAAATTCAAACACACAAATGCAGATCTCGAACTGGCCAGGATCCAGACAGAAAAGGCCAGGGACAGGGGCCAAGAGGAAGATGGTACGAGGAGTGACAATGCCGGGTCGGAGGGCCGCCGGTTTGGGCGAAAAACCGGCCGCGACGATCCCACCGTGCGTCACAGCGGTGCGGGCGCAGGCCGAACTAGGCGGTACGGCGGAGGCAGCGGCGGCGGCCGTAATCGCAGAGGCCGCCGCAGAACCGCTGGAAGCAGCAACGGTAGATATTGACCTACTGCCGCCCCGCCTAGTGTGGCGGGGCTGCAGTTTTTTCAAACGTTATCTGGGAGTCGTATTTCTGGCGCAGCTGCTCGTATATCCTCTCCCTCCACGGGATCACGCATCCGGACTCGTCGTACATCCTTGTAAAGAACGCGGCAAGCACACGCTCGCCTGACTCGTCGTAGAATCTTACACTGAAGCTGATCCGCTCGGGCTTCTGCTCCCGCACGAACTCTGCGCGCGATACGTGCTCGGGGTTGACGTGTAGGTGGGCCGGATCGTCGTTGCTGCCCAGCGTTATCCACCCTCCGACGCCCGTCTCGGACTGCTGCCTGATTTTGAGCGCGTTGCTCTTTATCTCTGCAGTCGCCCCGCCGCTCTTGACTATGAGTAGCACCTCGTCGACCTTGGCAATGTCTGCCAGCAGGTTGTAAAGTCTGGCCATGTTGCTGTATGGCAAACGTGCAAATATCTCTGTTTCCTGCAGCTCAGTCGCAGTGCGCGTCACCGCTGCCCGTCTGGCGCGTGCCCGCTGCTCCCTGCCCGCCTATCTGCACAAGCTCGTCTGGGTCGGCCCGTATGCAGTCGGTGCCTACGGACTTTACGGATGCAAACCCGATCGTGCCGCGGGCAACCTTGCCGCCGTCCTGAAGCCTCTGGACCTCCCCCCGCACGTCCTGCTTGTGCCTGCTGCATGTTACCCCCAGCATGTACTCCCCCCCGTCGTCACTTGTTATGGAAATGATGAACTCTGGCGGGTTTGGGCACTGTCTCCCATCCTGTTTTATGGAGCACCTGTTGGGAAGCATGACGCGTGCGGGCTTGAGTCGGATATTAACCTTGGCGGTATCGGGGTACGGACATGTTCCTTGAAAGTTCGTGCCCGCCGGACTTTATTTTCAGATTTCATACCGGAGGCTAGAATCCCTACAGTTTGGGGCGCGGGCCCCTGCGTGGTGGTCTCATTTTGCACAAAATCCGAGCCCCGTCCTGGCCGCGCGCGAACTCGCCCAGTCTGGATGACGCCGCCCTCCGGGCCGGCGCGCTCCGCGAGCCGCAAGCCTTGCCGCTGCAGCACAAATGGCGGAACGTCGCGCTTTTTACCATGCATGGGGCATGCCATGATGACTGCAATGTCGGAGACGTTTGATATCGCCATAATAGGAGGGGGGATTCTGGGCACCTCGCTGTCGTACTTTCTGTCGGCCCTGGGCACTGCCGGCCGCGTGGCTGTGATCGAGCAGGCCCCCCGCGTGGCGTTTCACACCAGCGGCAGGAACACCGGCGAGGTGCATGCCCCCTACCTGTACGACCCGCGTAAAAAGAGGCTTTTTGCAAAGGCCGCATTCCATGGGTACGAGATGTGGGAGGAGTACTCCAAGATGAAGGAGCTGCCCTTCAAGAAGGGCGGCGTGGTGGAGGTGGCCTCGGATGAGAAGGATATTGCAATGCTTGAAAAGTACATGCGCTGGGGGGTTGAAAACGGACTGCGCGAGGGCTCGGACATACGTATGGTGTCCGGCGGCGACCTCAGGAAGGTGGAGCCGGAGGTCAGATGCAAGGCGGCGCTCGTGGTGCGACGCGAGGGCTCGGTAGACTATGCAGTCCTCACGGGTTCGCTCATGGAGGACAGCGCGTCATACGGCACCGCGTTTCTTTTGGGCGCACGCGCGGTTCGCATCGACAGGATCCGCGACGGCTGGAGCGTACTTGTCGCCGACGCGGATCGAGGCGGCCTGCGCGGCGCGGGCACCCCCACCACCACTTCACAGAGTCGTGAGATACGGTGCAGGTTTCTGATAAACGCTGCCGGCGGGGAATCCGTCGACGTCGCGCACAGAACCGGGCTTGCCGAGAACCTGACTGACGTTCACTTTAGGGGCGAGTACTGGAGAGCCCCGCCCGAATACTCCGACCTGACCCGTACCAGCATATACTCTGTTCCGGAATTTCCCGACTATCCGTTCCTGGATCCCCACTGGATAGTCAGGGTCGACGGGAGCTGCGAGGTCGGCCCTAACGCGGTGCCGGTTTTCAGCCCTTATGGGTACGACCGCGCCGAGAACATCAGGACGTTTCTGCCAAAGACGCTTGAACTGCTCGGTTCCGGCGCGGCCAAGGCCGCGCTTGACCGAAGGCTCCAGAGCCTCGTGCTCAACGAGATGCACTCCTCCCTCTCAAAACCCGCCATGATACGCAGGGTCAAAAAGTTTCTGCCGCGCATAGATCCTGGAAAGTTTACGAAGAAGGGGGTGGCCGGCATCAGATCGTCCGTAATAGGTTCGGACGGGCGGTTCGTCCCGGACGTCATTATGATAAGCGACAAGTCGGAGCAGTCGTTCCACATACTGAACTACAACTCACCCGGCGCGACTGGCGTCCTGCCTTTTTCGGTCCATATCGTGGAGAGGCTGCAGCGCGCAGGGGTGGTTGGCGTGCCGGACCGGCGCGTGCAATGCGGTCCTTGGAAGTTTGAAGATGTTGCCGAAAAGCTCTGCGACGGCCGTGACGGCTGACTGGCAACGGCGGCCGCCCTGTCTGGCTCCCCCCGGGGCCGGCTTGCTGCGGCATGGCGGCATGCCTGCGGCGCGGGAGCGGCCGTGACTACTGTCGTAGAATGATCATATGGTGGCTATAATGGCGCCGGGAGGGAGATTTGAACTCCCGATCCCTTGCGAGAACGCGCTTTATGGTGGTTGATTTCCAGGCGCGCGCCCTACCAGGCTAGGCGACCCCGGCACTACGTCACCTCGAGTCTTGTCTGATTATATGTCTACGGACGGCGCCGTCTGAGCCCGTGTCGCATGCGCAAGGCCGGCTGACTGTCACCGGATGGTAATTGTGGCGTGATCCTTTACGGGCGCTACGTCTGCCGGCTGCCGCACGTCGTCCCCCGTAGCCACCTCGCCCCGCACGTAATCCGCATCTTGATCCGTATCATGTCCCGGAGCGCCAGGGGCCCCTGAGTCGGTCCGGCCTGCGTTTGACGCATACGCGTACGCGTTCACCTTGTAGAGGCCGGGCTGGGCCGTCTCCCCATCCTGCCTTGTCTGGTCCCACGACATGACTATCTTTTGGCCCGGCATCAGTGTGCCTGCAATGCCGCGGAAGGGTGCGCCCTCTGACCCCGGAATCGCGCCGGCCGCGTCCGCAGGAATTGGGCCGGGCGCGGCATCCTGCGCCGTAAGCGCGTATATTGTAATTCCGGACAGGCCCGTGATGGTCGCGCCATACGCGCCGTCTTCTGAGTGCAGCGGGACGGTTCCGGTATTCACTATGCTGAACGTCACCGTCTCGCCCGGCTCGAATATTGATTTTGCGGGGGCTATTGATATGGAGGGGCCTTCTACCGCGGATGGCACCGGGCCGAGATGACCGTTCCTCACGTCAAGCAGGTATGCCCCGAACACGAGCCCCGATATGACGCCTATCGCAACAAACCCGAGCAGGCTCTTTGTCGCCGTCATGCGTCAGCCCCACTTCCTCCGCTGCATCTTATCACCCCGCATGCTGTCGCGCGGCGTCCCCTGTCGCGGCGTCTCCGTCACCATCCCGCTTGGGCCTTGTCCTCCACCTTTTCGGATACGTGCCCGGTGCCATGATTATCCTCTTGGTCTCAAACGCATGGCCCTTTGCGGCCTCTGAAATCTCGTCGGCCGACATGCCGGCTTCGGCCAAGGCCACTGCCTCGCCCTTCTGCGTGTAGATGGCGGCAATCTCGCCCTTTCTGAGGTTCGGATGTACCTTTAGTATGCCCGGTATGGCAAGCTGGGCCCCGTGGCACATTGCATCCACCGCCGCGTCTCCTATGACAACTGACTTTATCTCGCTGAGGGCGTCCTCGACGGGCCTGATCATGGAGTGCAGCATGGCGCCGTCGCCTTCCTCTGTCCATCTGGCATACGCGTCTGCAAGCTCGTGCATCGTGACAAGGCCGTCCGCCTCGTGGAACTGGTTGACCCTCGTGCGCCGCAGCTCGATCATCGTGGCGCCAGGGCCGAGTATCTCGCCCATGTCATAGTACAGCTTTCTGATGTAGGTGCCCGCCTCGCACAGTATGCGGGTCAAGAGCAGCCGCTCCCTCTGCTCTAGCAGCTCAAACTCGTATATTGTGCGGGTCCTTGTCTGGCGGAGCACGGCCGAGCGCTGCGGGGGCTTTTGGTATATCTGGCCCCGTAGCATTCCCATGACCCTGTCTATCTCCTTGCTCTTTGCAAGCGAGTGTATGCGGCCCAGCGCGTGGTACTCTTTTGGCCCCAGCAGCAGCACCCCGAGGGCCTTTGTGGCCTCGCCCAGCCCCAGGGGCAGCACCCCGGATACTTGGGGGTCGAGCGTCCCACTGTGGCCTATCTTTGGTATGTTCAGTATGCGCTTTGCCCACGCCACCGCCTCGTGGCTCGTGGGACCGGGCGGCTTGTCAAGTATTATCAGGCCGTACCTGAGGAGCTGCTCTATGCTCCTCTCGCCATAGTACGTGCCGTGCGCGTCGTCGGTGGGATCCTTGCTTATCTCCACAAGCCCGTCAAGCTGCCTTGGCAGCCGGTGCCGTCCATCGTTGCCGTCTTGCGGATCTGGCTTTCGTGACATCGTGACTGGTCCATCCTTCTTTTTTATAACTGCAGTACGGGGGGCGCGCCTGCGGCCCCTGTCGCTGTACGCCCTGCATGTGCCGCGCGGCCCGCCATCGCAGTCGCTGCCGTCCCCGGTTCCATGCTATGACGCCACTCCGTCTCGGATTGCACTCCTTGCGGCCTCTACTACCTGCTCTGCTGAAAGGCCGTCGGTCTTTATTATGTGGTCGAACACCGAGGCGTCGCCCCCAAAGTCAAATCCGTATATCTCCCTGTACAGGCGGCGGTTCTTGTCGTACCTCTCGCGGGTGATCTCGTAGGCCTGCTGCGCTGAGACCGAGTCCCTGTTCTGCATGCGTTCGGTGCTGCTGGTGTGCGAGCCGTCAAGCCATATCTTTATCCCCGTGCCCGGGGCCACGAGCCAGGGCAGGGTGTAGCTGGTCACCACGATGCCGCCCCGCTCGAACATACCCCTTAGCCGCTCGTCAAGCCTGCGATCAAAGTCGTGGTTCTGTTCGCGCTCGCGCAGGAACCTCATTCCGTCCTCCGTGTCCCACCAGTCGTCACCTGCCGTGTCATAACCTAGATCGGAGGCCATCTCCTTGAGAACGTCGCCGCCGCTGACATAGGCCATGGACATCTCCGCGGCCAGGGCCTTTGCAAGCGTGGTCTTTCCGACTGCGGGCGGGCCCGATACCACTATGGACGGCCCCTTGCCTCCTGCCTTTGCGCCGCTGTCTGTTTCAGTCAACTGAGATCCATTGATGTCCTTGTCATCTTCATTATGATTCCGCTAAATGCAATGGAGGACAAAAAGTACCATGCCCACAGGAATATGGCGTTCTCCTCGGTGCATACATGCTCGGGGTCCGCTGCCTGCTCTGCCGTACACGTGAGCTGGAACATCTCCCCTGGTATGACGTTGAGCGGGATGGGCGACACGGCGACCGTATATGAGAAGAGCCACGGCAGCACGAAGTAGAATATCAGTATGAGCGGCACGAACGTGATCAGCATGGGCCTCATGTTCATCTGCATCAGCTCCATTGACATCTTGTTCATGTATGCGGACTTTTTGTTGAGCTCGCTGAGCCTTGCGTCGTCCTTTGTGCGCGCCGCCCTCAGCTTCTCCTTCTGCCAGGCGCGCGTCTCCTTCATCATCCTCTTGAGCTTTATCTGGTCCACCATCTTCTTGCGTATTCCCGCGTTGAATATGTTGAGCAGTATTCCGAATCCGGCCACTGCAAACATTGACAGTATCCACCCCTTTACGACCGGGTCGTCGCTTCCGAGCGCCCCCCTCTCGGCTCCGAGAAAGTCAAACTGCAGCGCGGTCGCGTCAAGCATGCCGCCGGGCAGTAGCGTGTGCGCGCTCTGCACCAGTGTTGTCATCCACACCATCATCGCCGCGGAGTACGCGTGACCCTGCACCGGAGCGGACTCTGCTGCCGATGCCGCCGCCGCTGCCACAACCTCGATCACCATGCCCCTCACAGCTCCATGGATCTTATTATCTTGTCTGCCGCCTCGTCGATCCTGCCCTCGCCGTTTAGGATCTGCTTTATGGGTGAGCCCGTTATGACAGAGCACGCCGACATCATGCCGGACTGGACCGCGAGCTCCTTTTTGATGTCGAGTATGTTTACCTTGTCCCTCTTTCTTGTCATGTCGCTGACCCTCCTGCTGAATATCTCCTCGGGCCTTGCCGTAACCGAGACAAAGTTGGTGGGTTTTATTATCTCAAGCACGTGGGCCGGCAGTCCCGGGTAGTACCCTTCCGGCGACCTGACAAAGGCATGCGTGTCTATTATCACGATCTGCTCGCTGCGCCCGGCTATCCTGGATGCCGCCGCCTTTTGGAGCTCCTTCTGCTCTGAGATGGGGAGGCTCCGCAGCTGGTCCCTGTCCTCGACGCCGTTCTCCTTGGCGATGTCAAACATCGTGGTGCCAAAGCTGATTACGGTGACGCTCCTGTGCTTGGAGCCGAGTATCTCCAGCATCTTTGCCAGGAGCGAGGTCTTTCCCACGCCGGGTATCCCTACCACGACGATCCTCTTATTTTCTGCCAAGTAGAGCCCCCAGACGCGGCATGACGACCTCGACCTGCTCCCTTACGAGCTGCGTATAGTAGTTTATCAGGATGTCGACCATCAGCAGTATTCCGATGCCGGACCCGAACACGCCCAGGACGTCCGAGACGCCTGCGAGGAGCCCCAGTATGATGGAGCCTATTATGGTAACCGAGGGGATGTACTTGTTGAGGAGCGCCTCGACTGGCTTGTTTGAGCGGCGGAACCCGGGAATCTGGACGTCGGCGTCAAGTAGGTTCTGCGCCGCGCTCTTCGGCGAGAGCCCGCCCAGCTCCACCCAGAGCTTGCCGAACACCACCACTATGCCTATCATGAACAGCACGTATCCGACCGCCCTCGTGGGGTCGAGCGCCGCAATCTCAAGCCCCCTTGGCGGCGTGACGTAGTATATGAGGCCGCCTATCGGCGTGGACGGGCTGGTGGGGTCGTACTGCGCCACTAGGTTCATGAATATGTTGTTGTTCCTCGGGTTGAGGTTTGCCCACAGCATCTGGAACACGAACACGGCGTTTGCGGTGAGCGCGGAGGCCAGTATGACGGGTATGTTCGAGACGTACATCATCTTTATCGGGTATACGGCCGAGAACCCCCTGTATTTGGTGGAGACGATCGGTATCTCGATCTTCATGCCCTGCGTGAACACGAGTATCAGCAGCACGCCGGCCGTCAGGCAGAGCCCGAATATGCTGGGCAGCTGCTGCGGCCTGAACAGTATGTTCGAGATGTCGCCGGCCACGAACGACTGGGCCATGTACGGGATTATCCCTATGGTGCCGCCGTCGCCTGCCGGCAGGGGGCTGAACAGGCTCCAGAGTATCTGCTGCGCCACGCCGGCCATTATGAACAGGCTGATGCCGCTTCCTATCCCCCACCCCTTCTGTATCAGCTCGTCGAGGAACATGATTATTATCGAGGCCGCCATGAGCTGCCCTATCATCACGTATATGACAGACGGGTCGGTCAGCGTGGGACCGTAGACGGCCACCGCGTATACTATGGATTCGGCCACTATGATTATGTACGTTACAAGCTTTGTGGCCGTCTGGAACACGCCGCGCTCCTCCGGCTTCTTGAAGTCGAACTTTAGTATCTCCGAGCCGCGGAGCAGCTGCATGAGCAGCCCGGCCGTCACTATGGGCCCTATGCCGAGCTCGACAAGCGTGCCCTGCTGGGACGCGAATATGACCCTGGCAAACGCCAGAAAGTCGAATTCCGGCGTGGTGGCTCCGAACAGGGGGGTCTGCCCCATTACCATGTATATGAGCAGGGCCACGCCGCACCACAGGAGCCTGGTCTGCAGCGTGAGCTTCTTCTTGGGCTTTGGCACCTGCGGGATGTAGGGCTCGGCCCTGAATACGACGCGCCGCAGTATGGCAGTAAGGCTGCCGCTGCTCTCAGCCATCTGCGGGCAAAACCTCCCCGCCTGCTGCCCTTATCTTTTCTTCTGCCGAGGCCGTGAGTCTTGGGATCCTGACTGCGTACGCCGTGCTGGTCTTTCCGCCGCCGAGCAGCTTTTGATACCCTGCCGCCCCCAGGTCAAGCACGTTCTGCCCCGTCTTGTCGTCGCGGCTTCCATGTCTGGCAAAGAGATCGTCTAGGTCGCGGACGGCCGCCCATTTCTTGGTGGTGTTCGGATGCGGGGGCTTGGTGGCGCTGTGCCCGTAGTGGTCCGGCTCGTACTTGAGCATGCTGCTGTAGTGGTGCTTTAGCATGCCGGTCACGCCCAGTCCGCCCTGGTGCCCGCTTGCGCGGTGCTGGCCGACCTGGCCCCATCCCATGTGCCTGCCGCCCCTGAGCCTCCTGGTCTTTCTAAGCCTTGTCGCCATCACTCCGCCACCGCCATCATCCTGCGCACTATCTCGCCGAGCTCGTCGTTGCCGCCAAGCACCCCCTTTTGGCCCGCCAGCCTCTTGGTGCTGCGGCGGAACCCGTGTTTGGGGGGCGCCAGTGCAAACCACGGCTTGAGGGGCTTTAGCTTTGAGAGCGCGGAACTGCCGCTTGAGAGGGACTCGGCCATCTGTTTCGTGTCGTCAAACCCGAGGCCCTTGATGTCCTCCTGCGTGACTCTGCGGTATCCGGACTTTCTTGCCTTCTTCTCTATGATCTCCTGGGCCAGCTCGGCATCGAGCCTGGTCCATGCAACGTAGTGCTTTATCTTGCTGAGCATGCCAAGCGTGTTCTCCTTTGCCGGAAGTATGGTGGCCCTGTATTTGCGCTCTAGCTTTAGGAGGGACATCGTGTGCACGGCCCAGTACGGGACGTCTGCCTGGCCCTTTATCCTTACCACCAGGTACGCGCCGTTGCCGCCACTGCTGTTGTTGCCCCTGTTATTGCCGTTATTATTGCCGCCGCCCTGTTCTTCTGCCGCCGCCGTGCCTTCACTCACTGCATGTCATCCCCCTTCTTGGTCAACCCTGGCTGAACGTCTGCCTGAGGCAGTCCAGTATGGCCTTTGACGTTGAGTTCATAGTCGGGGTGGAGCCCTTTGCGGTGGTCCACGCGTCCTTTAACCCCGCCAGCTCCAAGAGCCGCTTTATCTTGCCGCCTGCCACGAGCCCGAGCCCACGGGGAGCCGGAATTATCTCCACTGTCACGCTTCCGCCCTTGCCCTTTACGCGGAACGGCACGGAATGCTTCTGGTCGCACCTGCACTCCCAGCTGCCGCACCCCATCTTTATCGGGTTGATGTTGAGGTATGCCTGGCTTGTGGCCTTTTCTATTGCTATCCTCATCTGCTTTGACTTGCCCTGCCCAATCCCGAGGTATCCGTCCTCGTTTCCTGCGGCCACTATGGCCTTGAATCTGGTGGACTGGCCGTTTGATGTCATCTTTTGTATTATGCCCACGTCCACCACCTCTGTCTTCAAGTCCGGCAGCAGTTTTTTGACTATTCCCTCCTCCTGTATGCGCAGTCCCTGTTCTATGATGGACTCGAGCGTCGCGATCTCACCGGACGCCACCTTTTTGCCCAGGACTGTCTTTGGGATCCATACCTCCTCTTCGGCCTCCCTTCTGGGGCGTCTGGGGCGATCGCCTCCGGGACCCCTGCCGTATCTTGGGGGCGGGCCTCTGGATTGCTGCTGTTGCTGTTGCTGCTGACTCATCTCACCCTGCCGCCTCGTTGTCGTCTATAATGGTTCTTATCTTGGCGACCTCGTTTTTTACCGCTAGGTGCTCGCCGTTTATTCTCTCCTCAGGCGGGAACGTCTCCTCGTCGGCAGGCACGTCCATACCCGCATCTATGACCCCCTTCAGGGCGGCGGCCATTCTCTGGGTGTATCGCCTTGTCCCGGTGTACAGTATGGCGGTGCCGGTCCCCTTTCTGATTGCACGCTTGCCTGCCGTGTATCCTGTAAGGTATGCCGCCGAAAGGTTCTTTCTTGAGCCCTTCCATCCCTGACTAAGCAGGTTCCTAGAGTGGGCGGAGGCTATGACCGTGTCGCCGGCCATCCCGGGTTTCAGTACCTGCACCTGGGTGTTCTCGTTTGTAATGTTTACCGTAACAAAGTTGTGCCTGCCGATCAGCATGGTGGCCCGCTTCTTGTAGTTGGTCTTTCGCTCGCGCAGCCTGCGCAGTATCTTGGAGTATGCCAATAGGGACAACCCTTTGATTTGGACTTATATACGTAAAGGAATCGGCGGCTTTGTCCAAAAATCCGCCCCCGACGCGTCAGAGCCAAGGCAGGCAGATCGCGTCGCTGGCGCATGGGGATGCCCGATACAACGTGGGCAAAAGGCCCTCTCGCTAACTGCTGGCGGCCTTGCCTGCTCTGCCGGCTATGCGTGCCAAGACTGGGTTCCGACAGTTGCCAACAGTTGCCAACAGTTGCCGGCAGTAGGCGCAAAAGAATCCCGGCAGACGCGTCGATCACTTGCGTATCAGCGCCTCGAGGAGCGCCTTTTGCACATGAAGCCTGTTTTCCGCCTCGTCCCATACTGCCGATTGGGGCCCGTCAATCACGTCTGCCGTAACCTCCTGACCTCGTTTTGCGGGAAGGCAGTGCATGAAGATTGCGTCTTGATCTGCCTTGCCCATAAGCTTCCGGCTCACCTGGTATCTTGGCAGAAACGCCTTGGCTCGTCCTGCGCCTTTGTTGTGTATGGAGCTAAACGTGTCTGTCATGACCACGTCCGCGCCCTTTACTGCAATGTTCGGATCCTCGGTCTGTATCACCTCCGTGTTTTTGCATGCCTCCCTTACGACGCTTTTGTCCGGCGCATGTCTCTTCGGGGTTGCCACTGCAACCGACGCGCCCGCAAGTGCAGCCCCGTAAATCATGGAGTTGCACACATTGTTTCCGTCGCCTACCCATGCAATCCTCAGGCCGTCAAGCTTTTTCTTCCTCTCCTTTATGGTCATGAGGTCGGCCAGAATCTGGCACGGGTGGAACATGTCTGACAGTCCGTTTATCACGGGTATGTCCGAATGGGCCGCCAGTTTCTCGATCGTCTCGTGCTCGTACACCCTGGCCATTATGCAGTCTGCATATCCGGAAAGCGTCCTTGCGGTATCCTCGACGGTCTCTCCGCGTGACAGCTGCATCTCGCTTGCGGCCAGATTGACTGCGTGTCCCCCCAGCTGGCGCATCCCTATCTCAAAGCTTACGCGTGTGCGCGTCGACGGCTTTTGGAACACCATGACAAGCGACCTGCACCTGAGCGTTTCATGCCGTCTGCCGTTTCTGAGATCCGACTTTAGCCTCGAGGCGCGCCGTAGCAACATTGCAAGCTCCTTTGGAGTCAGTTCCGACAACGTAAGCAGATGCCTTGTCCCAAGCTTCATCTAATCCTGTCACCCCTTTCTAAAAAATCCAAACCTGCGCTTCTTTTTAGGCATGTCATTTTTATCTTGTTGCTCCGGCTCTTGTCCGGCCTTCTTACCGTTACGGTCTGCGCCTCCGTCGTGGTCTTCCCGGGCGCCCTTCTCCACCTCGTCGTCTCCGTCGTAATCCTGGCTGTCTTCCTCCCGTTCCTCACTGTCGTCGTCTGCCCCGGATACATCGTCGTCGCCGGGGTCCGGCCTGCCGTCTGCAATCCATCTCCTTATCTTCTCTGCAAGTCCGTACGCCTCCTTGTCGTTCTCGGGGGGTGGGACGTCAAACCTGTCGGAGTATTCTGCAATGTCGGAATCTGCAATTCCGTGGAACGGATCGTCTGATGACGGCGACGGCGACGATGACGGCGACGGAGGCTCCGCTTCTGCATCCTTTGGTTCAAATTCTTCGATCTTGGGCGTCGTCTGGACGTCTAGTTCCGGTTCCGAAGCCGGTTCCGGTTCACTGGGCCGCTCCGGCGGGCTCTCGTGACTCTGCGCACGTGGCGGTATCTCTGGTACAGGCTCTGCAGGCGGTGGCTCCTGTGGCTCGCCTGTCTCGCCCTCCGACCCCTCCTGTCCTGAACTGTCGGCCTCTTCTGCTCTCCCTGCTGCATCCGCACCCGCACCCTCAGTGGCGGCCTCCTCCACGGCGTCTGGTTCTGCCTGCATCTCTTCGCCCTTCATCTCCTCTGGCCGCTCCGCGCCTGCCTGTGCGACCCCTGCCGCGGGCGCCTCGATATCGGCGCCGGCCGCGCCGTCTTCTCCGAAAACCATCTCCAGAAACGCCCTCTTGTCAAACGGCCTTAGGTCGGCGTACTCCTGCCCGACCCCCACGTAGAGTATGGGCGTGGACGTGACCTTTGCAATCGAGAGGGCCGCGCCCCCTCTGGCGTCGGCGTCTGCCTTTGTCAGGATGGCCGCGTCAAACCTTGTATGCTCGTAGAACTCCCTTGCCTGGTTTACCGTGTCGTTTCCGGCCAGCGAGTCTCCCACGAATATCTTTACGTCCGGGTTCACCACCTTTGTAATCTTTGCAATCTGCTCCATCAGGTTCTTGCTGGTCTGCATCCTGCCGGCGGTGTCTATCAGCACGCAGTCCGTGCGGTGGGCCTTTGCGTACAGGACGGCGTCCCTTGCCACCGCGGCCGGATCTGAGTTGTAGTTTTGCGCAACAAGCTTTAGGTTAAGGCGCTTCGTATGCTCCTTGAGCTGCTCTATGGCTCCTGCGCGAAACGTGTCCGACGCGGCGACGACAACGGAATATTTTGACTGCTGCAGCATGTGCGCCACCTTTGCAAGCGTCGTGGTCTTTCCCGTCCCGTTGATTCCCACGAACAGAATCAGAAATGGCTCGCCGGACGCCTTTTTTCTACTGATCATATCCAAGAGGTCGACGCGGCCCGCCGAGTCGAAGAGCGACGATATGCTTGAGATCAGGCTGGACTTTATGGCGTCTGGTATCTTGGATTTTTCCACCCTCGCGCCTATGAGATCCTTTTTTAGGTCGGCCTTTATCGAGTCTATCACCTCGCTTGCGACGTCGGACTCTAGGAGCGACATCTCAAGCTCGAACAGCACGTCGTCGATGTCCTTCTCCTTTAGCTCCCTCTCGCCCAGACTCTTTGCCACGCCGGCAAACGCGCCGCGCAGCTTGTCAAACATGCCCTCTCTGGCCGTACGCGGACTGTATGACTTGGTTAAGCTGCATCCTGTATTGCTCTATGTGCTCTGCCAGGTTTGTCTTCTCGGCGCCCGTGTTCTTGATTGCCACGTCGATCTCCCTTATGCGGTTCTCCAGATAGTCCAGCACGTGCTTGGGATCCTTCTCGACTGCGACCCCCGAGCCGATCTCCAGCAGCATCTTGTCTGACGGGGCGACCTTTGCCTGCACAAAGACGCCTCCGCCTATGGCCAGCAGGGTCTCGGACGGTGATTCCGGCGTCCCGCCGGCCTCGTTCTCCTTGATCTGCCTGACTGACTCTATTGCACTGGCCGCGGCCGCGCGCGCCCTGACTGCCGCCTCCTCGTTTCGGATCACCATCTCAAGCTGGTCCTCCATTGCCTTTATTGCCGCGGCCATCTGCTCTGCCCTCTGCTCCGGGGTCATGCCGCCGCCGCTGCTCATGTGCCGTCATGCCCCCTTGATGGTTATAAACGGTGATGGAAAACGGCGGCCGCCCGGCCCCGCTCAAAGTCTAAAAAAATGGGTAATGCGTGAAAAGGTCAGGAAGCGTCTGCAAGCCTCTTGTTTACCTCGTCCCAGTTGACCACGTTCCACCAAGCCGCGATGTAGTCGGGCCTCTTGTTCTGGTACTTGAGATAGTACGCATGCTCCCAGACATCGCATCCCAAAAGGGGTACGAGCCCCTCGGTTCTGGGACTTGTCTGGTTGGGCATGGGCTTGTACTGGACCTTCTTTGACTCGGGGTTGTATACGAGCCAGCCCCATCCGCTACCCTGGATTACGGCCGTAGTCGAGTTGAACTTTTCCTTAAAGTCGGCAAAGCTTCCAAAGGCGTCGCTTATGGCGTCTGCCACGGCACCGCCGGGCTCCCCGCCCCCGTTGGGCTTCATGTTGTTCCAAAAGAGCCTGTGGTTGTCGTAGCCTCCTCCGTTGAAGTTGACTGCGCCCCTCTTGTCCTCGGGCACGGAGCCGATGTCTGCCAGTATGTCCAGTATGTCCTTGTCTTGGACCTCGGCCGGACACGACTCGAGGGCCGCGTTCAGCTTGTCCGTATATGCCTGGTGATGCTTGGTGTGGTGTATCTCCATGGTCCTTGCGTCTATGTGTGGCTCTAGCGCGTCGTACGCGTAGGGCATCTCAGGAAGTGTGTATTTTCCCATGACTGGCCCCCCTTGGGACGTAATTTATTGGTTTTTCACCCCGCTGCGGCGCGGGCGCGCCGATGCCGCCGCGGCCCTGCAATCGTTTTTACCTGACGTGCAAGAGGGCCACGTCATGCGGCCCTCTGGCAGCACCGGACGCGATTCCTGCAGGATGCGCGGCGATAAGCGGCCTGCGTACCCCCCTGCATACGCCGCCGCAGTTGCGACGTCCGCCGCGATTGCGGCCGCACTTGTCATCGCCGTGCTGGCGTCGTCGGGCTCCACGCACGGTGGGGATGACGGAATCCGGACATACCTTGAGCGGAGCGTGCCGTTTGTGGGTGGCGACGTTCCGCGGCTTGACGGGGTAGGCGGCGAGGGCATACTGATTGCGGTAATCGACACCGGGGTTGACTACGAGCATCCGGACATGCTTGGATGGCGGGGGGACGGCAAGGTGGCCGGCGGCTATAACTTTCTGTGGGGGGACGATGGAAACGCGCCGCTTGACACGGACGGGCACGGCACGCAGGTGGCCGGAGTGGCGTCGGCCGACGGCAGCCTCCAGGGAGTTGCCCCAGAGTCCAGAATACTTGCCTACAAGGTGTCCGAAGACGGCAGTAACGTCTCCTCCGAGCTCATCGCCAGGGCCGTCACAAGGGCCGTCGAGGACGGCGCCGACGTGATAAACATCAGCATGGGCGTAAGCACCAAGAACAGCGTGATCGAGGACGCGATAAACGAGGCGCTCGGGCGCGGCGCGCTTGTGGTGGTGGCGGCCGGAAACGACGGGCCCGGAACGTCCACGATTGGGAGCCCGGGGCGCAGCAGCGGCTCCCTTACGGTGGGGGCAACATACAACAACCTGACCTCAAGCCTGGTCGCGACACTGGACGTTGCAGACTCCTTCTCGTATACGGTAATCCCCATGGTCGGCTCGGAGTCACTCGCCGAGCCGATCGACGCCGGACTCGTATCTGCCGGATATGCCAAGGAGTCTGACTTTGAGGACATTGACGCGAGGGGCGCCATCGTGATTGCCGAGCGCGGAAGCGACGTGGAGGGCGAGCTCCTGTATTTTTCACTCAAAGAGTCACACGCCGCAGACGCGGGCGCGGCCGCCCTGATTGTATACAACAACGTCGACGGCATGTTCCTGGGCGAGCTCGCCCACGAGTTCGCGGAACCCGGATACGAGCCCCGCATCCCCGTGGTGTCCATGGAGCGCGAGGAGGGGCTCGAGCTTCTGGAGCTCTTGGCCAACGGCACCGCCTCAGACGCGCTACTCCACCTGTTCCACAATCCCGACTTTGTGGCGCACTTCAGCTCGCGTGGGCCGGTCATGCCGTTCTTCATCAAGCCTGACGTGGTGGCCCCGGGCGCGTACATCAACACCACCCAGGCCGGTTCCGTGTACGAGATAATGAGCGGAACCAGCTATGCGGCGCCCCACGCAAGCGGCGCCGCGGCACTGCTTCTGGAGAGAAACCCCGGGCTTGACAGGCACGAGTTAAAGTCCATCATAATGAATACCGCCGACCCCGTCATGGACGCGTACGGGCAGGAACTATCCGTACACGAGACCGGCTCCGGGCGGCTCAACATCACGAGGGCGTACGGGGCTGACATTGCGGTACTTCCGCCGAGCTTTGTGCTTGCCACGTCGGAGAAGGACCGTGCCTCTGAGGCGGTACTCGAGCTGCGTTCAGTAAGGCTCGCAGCCTCATATGGTGGTGGTGATGGTGATGGTAATGATGGCGGCAGCAAAAGCGGCGTAAGCGACATCAAGCGGGTTCCTCTTGAGACCGAACTGGTTGGTGTCCGGTTTGAGGGGCCGAGTTTTGTGGATTTCTCATACTCGATTGAGGCCGGCTCCGTCCTTTCCCGCATGACGGTCACGTACAATGACACCGGTACAGTCGATGGCGCCGGCCCCGCGCCGACGCCTTTGGGGCACGGGCCGTACGGAGAGCACGAGGGACGCGTCGTTATCACGTACAACGGTTCCGAGTATGCGGTGCCGTTCCTGCTGCACCACACGCGCGGCTCCGTTGATACGACCGTGTCGTACTCGGGCCTGCGGGACGCCAACGCGGCCGGGCGCCTGGACCTTGCAGTGTCTCATCCCGACGGCTGGGAGTTTGTAAAGATTGACGTAATTGACAGCGTCTCTGAGAAGTCCGTCTCCGTCACGGCCACCCCGGCGGATGGAGCACACCCCTCGATTGAGGTGCTGCAGAACGGCACGTACTGGATAGACGCAAGGATAACGTCCGGCAACGGCACGTACGCCGCGTACGACATGATACGCGTCGGGCCCCATGACGAGACGGGCGCGCCGGCACCCGACCATCCTGGCAGTGACGCGCCGCAACGCGCCGCGTTCTCGCCGTCTGAGTCCCTGCCTATGCGGCAGATTGCAATAATTGCGGCCGTGGTGGCCGTGATAGGCGCGCTGGGCGTCGCATTCCGCACGCGCGGGGGCCAGAATCGGTGACTGCTATGAGGCCGCGTCCGGGGACGGGCCTGCAGCTATTATGTTGGGCGGCACGCCCGTAAACCTCGCAAAGTTGTCCACAAACATTTGCGCCAGCTTCTTGGCCGTGGCATCGTACGTGTCCTTGCATTCCCACGTGTTGCGCGGATCCAGTATCTCCGGCGGCACGCCGTCCACGGCGCTTGGAACGTCCAGGTTGAACAGATCGTTGTGCACGTACGGGGCGTCGCTTATCGAGCCCGTAAGCGCGGCGGTCACCATCGCCCTGCTGTACCCGATGCTTATGCGCTTTCCAACCCCGTAGGGGCCGCCGGACCAGCCCGTATTGATCAGGTACACCGAGGACTTGTGCCTTGCAATCTTCTCGCCGAGCATCTTTGCGTATACGGACGCGGGCCTCGGCATGAACGGGGCCCCGAAGCACTCCGAAAAGACCGACTTTGGCTCCTTTATGCCGCGCTCGGTGCCTGCAAGCTTGCTTGTATACCCTGACATGAAGTGGTACATCGCCCCGTCGGAGGTCAGCCTGGAGACGGGCGGCAGCACCCCCAGCGCGTCGGCAGTCAGGAATACCACGACGCGCGGGTTTCCGCCCACGCTTGGTATCCTTGCCCCCGGGATGTGCTCAAGCGGGTACGCGGCCCTTGTGTTCTCCGTCAGCGAGCTGTCCGAGTAGTCGGGAACGTTTCCGGGCCCCAGCGCGACGTTCTCCAGGACGGCCCCTGGGCGTATCGCGTCCCATATCTCCGGCTCGGCCTCCCTGCTGAGGTTTATGCACTTTGCATAGCAGCCGCCCTCAAAGTTGAACGTGCCGCCGTCGGACCATCCGTGCTCGTCGTCGCCTATCAGCATCCTGTCTGGATCTGCTGACAGCGTCGTCTTGCCCGTGCCTGACAGTCCGAAGAAGAGGGCCGTGTCGTTGTCCTTCTTGCCGATGTTTGCAGAGCAGTGCATGGGAAAGACGCCGCGGTCGGGCAGGATGTAATTCATTACAGAAAAGACCGACTTTTTTATCTCGCCGGCGTATCTGGTGCCCCCTATTATCACGATCCTCCTTGAGAGATTTATTATTATGAACGCGTTTGAACGGGTCCCGTCCCTCTCGGGTACGGCGTCAAAGTCGTTTGTGCACAAGACGGTAAGCTCCGGGCGGTGCGCCTTTAGCTCCTCGGCGGTGGGGCGTATGAACATGCAGCTGCTAAAGAGGCTCTGCCATGCGCGGTCGTTTATCACCCTTATGGGCAGCCGCTGCTTGGGGTCGGCCCCGGCAAACCCGTCAAACACAAAGAGCTCCTTGCCCCCGGCATGCTCCTTCATCCTGTCGAGCAGGGCGTCAAACTTTTCTGGTGAAAACCCGTGGTTGATCTTGCCCCAGTCCACCGTATCGTGCGTCGTCTCGTCGTCCACGATGAACCTGTCGTCGGGGGAGCGGCCGGTGTATCTTCCAGTATTTACCGTAATCGAGCCCGTCGAGCATATTGAGCCCTCGCCGCGCTTTACTGTCTGGTGCATCAGTGCCTTTGCGCCCAGATTCCTGTGTATGCCTGCGGCGCGAATCCCAAACTCCTCGATCTGCGCCATAAAGGCGGCGTCGGAGTCGCCAAGCTCCTGCGTCAGGTGCGCGCGCCTCCGGGGTACGTGGCCGCGGCCGGTCCTGCATATGTGGTGGTGGCCGCCGAGTCGTGTGTGGAATTCAAGATGATTCGATCCCCCTGAAATTACCTTATTATCCTTTGCGAGCCGTCGTGGTAAGCGTGTGTTGTGCGCAGTCTGTGCATGCGCTGTTTAGTTGCCGGACGGTGTGGAGATATTGACAAAGTGGGATACCTTGGACTCCCCGTGGTCGCTGAGGGCTATTATGCGGAACGCGTACTTTGTGTTCGGCTCCAGGCCGGTTACGGTGTACGAGCTGGCGGCGCTGCCGGTGTCGGCGACAAGCACGCCTAGGCTGTGCTGCGGGGCGAGTATCCTTGAGAGTATCTTGTATCCCGTAACCGCGTCGTCGCCCGCGCCGTCCCAAGACAGCGTCACCGAGTCCGTGGTGACCGCAGTGGCCGTGAGGTTTGTGGGTGCGGCAGGCGGCGGCGCCCTCTCGGTGCGGACGTTGACAAAGTATGACGTATCTGATTCCCCGTGGTCGCTGAGGGCTATTATGCGGAACGCGTACTTTGTGTTCGGCTCCAGGCCGGTTACGGTGTACGAGCTGGCGGCGCTGCCGGTGTCGGCGACAAGCACGCCTAGGCTGTGCTGCGGGGCGAGTATCCTTGAGAGTATCTTGTATCCCGTAACCGCGTCGTCGCCCGCGCCGTCCCAAGACAGCGTCACCGAGTCCGTGGTGACCGCAGTGGCCGTGAGGTTTGTGGGTGCGGCAGGCGGCGGCGCCCTCTCGGTGCGGACGTTGACAAAGTATGACGTATCTGATTCCCCGTGGTCGCTGAGGGCTATTATGCGGAACGCGTACTTTGTGTTCGGCTCCAGGCCGGTTACGGTGTACGAGCTGGCGGCGCTGCCGGTGTCGGCGACAAGCACGCCTAGGCTGTGCTGCGGGGCGAGTATCCTTGAGAGTATCTTGTATCCCGTAACCGCGTCGTCGCCGGGATCGTCCCAGGCCAGCGTCGCCGAATCGGCCGAGGCGGATGCGGCCCTGAGGTTCTTGGGGGCGGCGGGAGGCGCGGGATGCGCGTCTTGGACTGTTATGACGACGGTGTCTGTGTCGGTGACGGAGCCGTCGGTGACTATGAGTTTGAAGGCATAGTCTGTGTCTCCAGACACCTGGGGAGCCGTAAACGACGGGGCCCTGGTGTCGGCGCCCCGGAGGATCGCATCTGGCGACGTCGCCACCCACCTGTACGACATTGTATCGCCGTCCGGGTCGGAGGATGCGGAGCCGTCAAGCTGTACTGCGGCTCCCTCGGGCACGGTCTGGTCAGGCCCCGCGTCGGCCGCGGGCGGCGTGTTCGTGCTCAGGATGATCCGCCGCGAGTTGTCGGCTCCGAACAGCTTGCCGCCGGATGCCCCGATGCATATGCTGTATGTCTCCTGTGCGGGGGCGGATTTTATGGTCAGGACGCCGTCGCTACTTATGGCAAACTTTCCATTGTCGGCGCATCCGTCCCCGTCTGCAAGCGAGTAGGACGGGTTGTGGCGGCCGCTCAGGAAGGAGTTCTGGGCCGCGACCTCCGCCGCGTAGGAGTCGTCATGGATGCGCGTGACGTTTAGCGTGACGTACCAGGGCCCCAGGTTCTGGTCGAAGGAGGAGGCGCCCCAGAACATCCAGTCCATGGATCTTGCGTTGGATACATCCCAGGCCGATATGTCGCTGTTGAAATAGTAGGCCATGGTAAACATGCCGCTCATGTCGGTTACGCTGGAGGTGTCCCAGGCCGATATGTCGCCGTCAAACGAGGACGCACCTTCGAACATGCTGCTCATGTCGGTTACGTCCGACACATCCCAGGCCGATATGTTGCCGTCAAACGCGGATGCTCTGTAGAACATGCCGCTCATGTCGGTTACTCCGGATACGTCCCAGGCCGATATGTCGCCGTCAAACGCGGGTGCGCTGTAGAACATGCCGCTCATGTCGGTTACTCCGGATACGTCCCAGGCCGATATGTCACCGTCGAAGGAATCGGCGCCAAAGAACATGTTGCTCATGTCGGTTACGCCCGATACGTCCCACCCGGATAGGTCTCCGGTGAATTTTGATGCGGCGGTGAACATGCGTGACATGTCTGACACGCCTGAGAGGTCGGGCGAATCCGTCGCGTTGTATGTCATGCTGCCTGCGTCCCGAAACGCCGACTCCATCGACGACCACTGCATGCCGCCCCATTGCTCGATGCTCAGCAGCTTTTGGGCGTTTGCGGGATCATCGCCCAGTTTTATCCTGGTAAAGTCGCCGGAGATCCGGACCGTGTACTCGCCCTCCGAGCCGTACGTGTGGGACTGGTCGCCTGACACGTCCACGCTGCTGGTGCTGTCGCCCCAGTCTATTCCGTACGTGCCGGTGGCTCCGCCTACCGGGATCGTTATGGTCAGGTCGTCTCCGGTGACGCGCCACGTGGTGACAAAGTCGTCACCGTACTTGGAGGCCGACGGCTCCGGGTTCAGCGGATCGGTGTCCCGGACGGTTATGGTGACCGTGTCGGTGTCGACCGTGATGCCGTCTGAGACGGTGAGCGCGATGGTGTAGTTGGTGTCGGCATAGACGCCGGGCGCCGTAAACGACGGGGCCATGGTGTCGGCGCCTTGGAGGGCTGCTGCTGCCCCTCCGGCCGGCGACACGATCGCCCAGCTGTACGACATTGCGTTGCCGTCCGGGTCGGAGGATGCGGAGCCGTCAAGCTGTACGGCAGAGCCCTCGGATACGGTCTGGTCCTGCCCCGCGTCGGCGCCAGGCGGCGAGTTCAGGTGCGGGGCGATGATTCTAAGCTGTCGCGTGCTGTCGGCGCCGAACAGGTGCGGGGACTCGGCCCCGACGCTTATGCTGTATGCGGCCTTTGTGGGGGCGGACGTCATTGTCAGAACGTTGCCGGATATGGCAAAGTCCGCGTTGTCCGCATGCGTGTCGTTGTCTGCAAGGTGGTAGGACGGGCCGTGGCCGCGCAGCTCGTCGTTTTGCGCCGCGATACTTGCCGTATAGGTGCCGTTCTCATGGATGATCGCGCGATCTAGCGTTATATACCAAGGCCCCAGGTTCCGGGTGAAGGAATCGGCGCCCGTGAACATGTGGCCCATGCCGGTCACGCGCGAGACGTCCCAGCCCGATATGTCCCCGTCGAAGTGGGGGGCGTTGTAGAACATTTCGCCCATGTTGGTCACCCGCGAGACGTCCCACGCGGAGATGTCGCCGTTGAAGGATGCGCTGTGGAACATGCGGTACATGTTGGCTACCCGCGAGACGTCCCACGCGGAGATGTCGCCGTTGAAGGAGGAATCGCGGAACATGTAGTGCATGTCGGTCACCCGCGAGACGTCCCACGCGGAGATGTCGCCGTTGAAGGAGAATGCCCTGTGGAACAGGTAGCCCATGTCGGTCACCCGCGAGACGTCCCACTCGGATATGTCGCCGTTGAAGGCGTGGGCCCTGTCGAACATGTGGTCCATGTCGGTCACCCGCGAGACGTCCCACGCGGAGATGTCGCCGTTGAAGGCGTGGGCGTAGTAGAACATCGCGTGCATGTCGGTCACCCGCGAGACGTCCCATGTTGAGACGTCGCCGTTGAAGGAGGGGGAGTTGTAGAACATGTGGTCCATGACGGTTACGCTGGAGGTGTCCCACTGTGACAGGTTCCCGTTGAATTTGGATGCGGTGGCAAACATGTGTGACATGTCGGACACGCCTGATAGGTCTGGCGAGTCCGTCGCGTTGTACGTCATGACGACTGCGCCCCGAAACGCCGACTCCATCGACGACCACTGCATGTCGCCCCACTGCTCGATGCTCCGCAGCTTTTGGGCGTTTGCGGGATCGTCTCCCAGTTTTATCCTGGTAAAGTCGCCGGAGATCCGGACCGTGTACTCGCCCTCCGAGCCGTACGTGTGGGTCTGGTCGCCGGACACGTCGGCGCTGACCGTACCGTCACCCCAGTGGACGGTGTACGTGCCCGTGGCTCCGCCTACCGGGATCGTTATGGCCGGATCGTCTGCGGTGACGCCCCACACGGTGACGAAATCGTCGCCTGAATCGGATGCTGCCAACGTGGCCGCGGGCAGGGATGCAAATATGGCGCACGCCACGGCCGCGACAGCGGCGCGCGCAAGCATGTGAGAGTTACATCTGCTACGAATCTTCATGATACATCCGGTTTGAGCGGGGGGGGGGGGCTGACTGTATAAGCGTTGCTTGGCAGGTGGTGTACTGCGGCGGCCAATGAGGCAGGCGGGACTGCTTTGTGTTTTGCAAGCACTGCATACCGCCGCATCCTGCGTTATATAACGAGGTATATCAAAATCTGGAGTGCCTTTTGGCTACGGGTTCGGGCCTGCAATGCGGCGGCCGCGGGCCTGCGCCGTTTGGCGACCGTGTCTTGCCCCTAGCCTAGGCGTGCGTCAGGAATGCCACGGCCGCCGGGCCGCGATCTGTCTGGCGCCCGGCATAGGTGCTGCGGGGGGCTGACCCGTTGCTGCCGCCTGCCGGCAACGTATTTATTTAAAAATCTTGCAGGCCACGCATGCCGATAAACAGGGCCCTGCTCCAGAGGCGGGCCGCGCAAAAGGAGCGCAATCCTGACTTTGTGCGTCCGGAGAGCTGGAGGTACGTCCGCCTGCAGACCGGGTGGCGCAAGCCAAAGGGGATAGACAACCACCAGCGAAAGCAGAAGAGCCGCGGGCGCCCCGGGCTTGTAAAGATCGGATACGGGGGCCCTAGGGACGCGCTCGGGCTGCACCCGTCGGGATACACGGACAACCTGGTATACAACACGTCCGACCTTGACGGCCTGGATTCCAAAAAGGACGGCGTCCGCATCGGCCACGGGGTCGGCACGCGCAAACGCCGCGAGATCGTGGCAAGGGCCGTGTCACTAAAGTTCAAGATATTCAACGCGAGGGTAAAGGCCGATGGTAGTTAACCTAAAGGCCAAGAAGAGGCTGGCGGCCCGCGTGCTGGGAGTCGGCGTCCACCGCGTAAGGCTCTCGGAGGACCACCTCGAGGACGTCTCAAATGCGATAACCCGGAACGAGATACGGAGCCTGGTGACTGCAAATACCATTACCGTCAGGCCGTTCACCGGAACCTCCCGCGGCAGGGCGCACACCAAAAAGGCCCAGCGCAACAAGCGCGGCACGACGCAGGGCTCAAAGCATGGGCGCAAGGGCGCGCGCGTGGGCAAAAAAGAGGTGTATGTCGCAAAGGTCAGGGCGCTCAGGAGGCTACTCAAGATTGCAAAGGTCAGGAACGACATTACGAACCCCGAGTTCTGGATGCTGTACAAAAAGGTCGGCGGAAACACCGTCCGAAACAAGGCCCATCTGCGGGCGTTGATGGAGGAGACGAAGGAGCGTAGGGAGTCCTCCGCTCCTGCGCGCGACTAGCCGAACCTGTGCATTACGCTGTCCATGTCCGATATGCGTCCGCCGCCCAGCGCGACGCCCTCCCTTGAAAGCATCTCCTCTTTTACCTCCGTCCCGTAGGCATACCCGCCAACGTCCCCTGTGGACCTGACGACTCTGTGGCACGGTATTATGGACGGGTATGGGTTTTTGCTCATAATCCTGCCCACTGCGCGCTGTCCGTTCTTGAGGCCTGCCGCCCTTGCAAGCTCGCTGTACGTGGTGATTTTGCCCCTTGGAACCCTTGCAAGCATGCCGTACACCTTTTGTTCTAATTCTCCAAGCCGGCGCGCTGTTGGATCTGGTGCCGCTTCCAACAACGATGGGTCTGGCGTTGACGATGGCGATGATGCTGGTGATGATGATGATGATGGTGACGGCGACGGCGCCACTGATCCAGCTGTCGTCCTGTTTCCCCCTGCTATCCTACCCGGCGCTGCGGTCATACCTTGCTTGCCTCCAGCCCCGATTCTGCCAGCAGCCTCTTAAGTCTGTCCTTGTCGGATCCCGGAATGCCGCCCCAGTCGAGCAGCGCCTCTGTTGCCACACTGTTGCGCTCCAGTATGTGGCGGAACAGCGCGTCGTCTATCTGCGGCATGGCCCTCTTTGGGATCACGGTTCCGAGCGCGCGCCGGCCGTGCAGAATCTCGTCTGTAAATTTTTGCGGATAATGCGTCCCGCCAAAGCAGACTGCCACAGGGCTGCTCGTATCCACTCCGGATGACATGGTCTCGTGTACCGCGTCTGCCACCATGCCGCACAGCGCGTCGTCGCCCCACTGCTCCTGGGTGGTTCCGACTTCTATGAACAGCGCAGGCCTGCCGAGCGCGCTGGGCCCGTGGTGCGTGGCCTCTATGGTGATGTCAAACTCCCCGAACCTGCCGCTTCTCTCCTTCTCCTCGTGTATCCTGCGCAGGTATGCCCTTTGCAGGTGGGGGTGCGGCAGCGCCACCTCTGAATCGTTTCCGCCGAATTCGGCCCTGCCAAAGTTGCCGGTACTGTGGCACGTCAGTGCAAGCACGCCGGACTCTGCCGAGTGCCTTGATAGAAAGACGTATCCGTCGTATCCCCCGGCCCTTGCCACCTCCGTCTCCTCCAGCCAGTCTGCGGATATGGCGGGGGTGGATATTGTTATCATGTCATAGTGTCTGGAGCGCCAGAAACCCGAGATGCGGGCGTCGTATGCGGACTTGGCATCCCCGTCACCCCCGGCCGGCCCGTCGCTCTCCATATTTGCTGCAAGGTGGGCCGCCATGCGGCTTCCGGCCGGATCGCCGTCAAACGCGACCAACAGTTCCATAAAGAACAGATATAAGTAAACCCTATTAATTTTCCGCGTTGAGGTTCAATCCGAGGCATACGCTTAAGAACATGGCCAATACCATGAAGATGGCCAAAAAGCCCGACCGAGACGAGTATCAGCAGCACCTGAGGCTTGTCCTGCTTGGAATCGCCGGCGTGGGTACTATAGGATTCATAATACAGTTCGTATTTTCGGTAATCACGTATGGTAGATAGAGTTGTCTGAGGAGATAGAGTCGCACCTGTTTGCAATCAGAACCACCGGGGGCCAGGAGAAAGTGGTCATGCGCCTGCTGGAGGCAAAGGCCAACGCCAACAAGGTGCACATACAGTCGGTCATGCTTGTGGAGAACCTAAAGGGATACGTGGTCATAGAGGCCCTGAGCCCGAACGACGCGTTCATGGCCGTCGACGGCGTCCGGCACATCCGCGGGCAGCTTCGCGGGGAGCTTGCGTTTGGTGACATCGAGGGGTATCTGGTCAAAAAGTCCACCATCTCGCAGCTCGAGGTAGACAACGTGATCGAGATCACCGGCGGGCCGTTCAAGGGCATGAAGGCCACGATAACCAGGATTGACGCCGAGAAGGAGGAGGCTACGGTGGTGCTGCTTGACGCCGCGTACCAGCTGCCGGTTACGGTGGACGCAAACTACCTCAAGCTCTCAAACGGGGCGTAACGACGGGGCGGCAAAGGGTTAAATTTTTCATCGAGAGGCGGGTTTACAATGGGCGAGCAAAAGATTTCATCACTGGTAACGGGCGGAGCCGCATCCGCGGGGCCCCCGCTGGGGCCCGCACTGGGCCCACTCGGCGTGAACATAATGGAGGTCATCGGCGCCATCAACGAAAAGACAAAGGACTTTGAGGGCATGAAGGTGCCCGTGACGGTGGCCGTGGACAGCGACACAAAAAAGTACACGATAGAGATCGGCATCCCGTCTGCAGCTGCCCTTGTCATGAAGGAGGCCGGCATACAGAAGGGGTCCGGCGCGTCCGGAACCGAGTGGGCCGGCGAGATTACCATGGACGCGGTCGCAAAGGTTGCAGGCACCAAGCTGGAGGCCTCTTACGCGTCGTCGCTAAAGTCGGTCGCAAAGACCGTCGTGGGGACGTGCCTTGCGCTCGGGGTCAAGATAGAGGGAAAGACCCCAAAGGAGATTACGGCCGAGATTGACGACGGCAAGTGGGATGAAAAGTTCTCCTCTTGACATGCGGCTCGGGCCCTAGCGACTGAAGTGCGGTGACGACTGCAGCAGTGGTGCAGCAATCACAAGCCCGCACCGCGTACGGGCGCCTCTACTTGCTCTTCTCTATCAGATAGACGGGATCCTTCTCCGTCTTTTGCAGCTCAACCAGCGTTTCCGTGCTCTGTATGCCCGATATCTTGCCGATCTTTTCTATCACTATGGAGTGGAGCTCCTCGAGGTTCCTTGCATGCACCCTTATCATGATGTCAAACCGCCCGGTAACCTCGGATATCGACTCGACCTCTTGCGCCTCCATCAGGCTGTCGTGTATGGACTCCTTGAGCTTTGGGTCGCGCTTTATCCCCACCGACGCCCTCACTCCGATGCCGAGGAGGCTGTCGTCTATGATTATGGTGTATTTCTTGATAAGCCCCTTTTTGACAAGCCTCTTTATGCGGCTGTACAGCACCGACGTGCTGACGTCCATGCTTGATGCCAGCGCGGGGACGGAGACGGAACTGTCCGTGGCAAGCTCGTACAGGAGCCTCATGTCCAGGCTGTCAAACTGCTTCAACAATCGGCTTGAAAAGCCCGTGTTAATATACCTAGTTTTTTGCAAAAAATATCGGTTTTTTGCAAATATTGACTGCCGCCAATGATATCATTGGAATTCTTGCACAAATCCGCGCGTGCGTACAGCTCAGGCTGCACCGGACTGTACGGACCTGCAGGCGCGCCCCGCCTCACTGCAGGGGGGCGCCGCCTTCACGCACTCCAGCGACTACGGATCTCATTCCGTCTATCGTGATTCTTGCGACGTCTATCTTTTTTCTGATGTCCTTGACGCTGTTGCCATATACGGCAAAGCCTGCAAGCTCGTCGTACATCTCCACCGTGATCTCGAATATGCGCTCGGCCTCTCCGGTTTTGCCGGACCTCATCATGTCAAGCGTCAGGCGCTTCATCTCGCCTATGGCATCAAGCAGTCCCAGCACGTACGGGACGTCTGCAACCCCGAGCATTCTGGGCGTGGGAATCCGTTTCTTGCGTACGACGGCGATCAGGCAGGCGGCCTCTGTTATCTCCTGCTCCGGCACCGCGAGGTACTGCCGCAGCCCCCCTTTCCCCGCCTTTACCTTGTATTTCTTGAGCAGTGCGCGCGCCTTGTCAAGATGTCTCGCCCCCTGTTCCGTGTCGCCCCTGTGGACAGACACTATGGACCTGCTGCACAATCCTATGATCCCCCTTGCATTCTTTAGTAGGAACTCCCTGTCCGTGTGGTTCGCCTCGCACCCCTTCATTATGCGCGACAGCTCGGGCCCCGCACTGCCTAGGGCCGTGCCATATACCATGCCGTTCTGAATTCTTGATGTGGAATAAACCTATTGGACGTGCGGGATCGTGCCGCTGCCCGGATGCGTAACAAGGAAGTGACTGCCGTTTTTATCCTCCCGCGGCCGATTCTCTGCGCCGGGCCGGCGGGAGCGGGCAGGTGGCATGCCTGCTAGTTGTCGAGCCGCCTCCGGAGATGCATGCGGCGGTTCGAGGGCCGCGGCCTGGAACCGTCCTGTCCATGGCACTACCGACTCTGCTCACCCCCCCCGCCCAGATCGGATCCCGGAGGCCCATAATCGTCACGGCCAACGGTTTTACATGGTGGGGTGGACGCGTTGGTATGAGATATGAGACAAGGTCGTATGCGGACGTGGACGAGATCATGCATGCCGTGATGACAGAGGTGCTGGCCGACGGGTGGGAGCCTGACGTCATAGTGTCCGTGGAGCGCGGCGGGCGCGTGCCGGCCGGCATGGCCTTGGCGCACGTCAACACTGCGTGTGAGACGCCTGCTGAGCTGGCGCGGGTAAAGGCGTCAAAATACGGCGATTCCGGAAACGTCCTGCATGCGGTACGCGTAGACGAGATCAGGATGCCGCGGAGAGGCGCGTACCGCATGCTGGTCGTCGACGACGTGCTTGAGACCGGCGATACGATGCGCGGCGTGGTGCGGAAACTGGGTAGGTACGCGTCCGACATCCGGGTGGCCGCGGCGTTCAGAAAGTCGTCATACTCGGGCAGGGACGTGATGGGGTACGCGGCGTACTGCGGCGAGGAGGTGGGTGACGACGTGTGGATCGTGCCGGAGTGGGAGGATGACGAATGTCAGAGGGCGGAAGGAGGCGTGCACACCACGCTGGACTCGCGGGACTGATGCCGGGGCGCGCCATGGAGCGACGCGGCGCCGGCGACGACAACAACGGGTGGACTGGCAGTCCGTAAACGGTTTTAAATAGGCACCATATCAGGCGTTGCGTAATGATTGCCGAGGCGCAGCTTGCCGATTTGATAAAGGGCGCAAAGGAGCCCGAGGGGCAGAAGAAGCGCAACTTTACCCAGTCCGTGGAGCTTGTAGTCGCATTCAAGGACATAGATGTCAAAAAGGGGTTCGCGATAAACGAGACCGTGCAGCTGCCAAAGACCAGCTCCCCTGCGTCGGTCTGCGTGATAGCGGGGGGCGACATGGGCCAAAAGGCCAAGCAGGCAAACGCCGACGCGGTAGTGGGCGGCGACGAGCTTGACGGCTTTGCTGCAAACAAGCGCGAGTCGCGCAAGTTCATCAACAAGTACGACTTTTTCCTTGCCGACACGCAGATGATGCCCGCCGTCGGAAAGGCCCTGGGCCAGCTGCTCGGGCCCCGCGGAAAGATGCCGACCCCGGTCCCGTTCAACGCTCCCATCGAGTCGTTTCTTGAGAGGTTCAGATCGTCGATCAGGGTGAGAACGCGCGCGTCGCTCTCGATATCGTGCAAGATTGGGGACGAGACCATGAGCGACGAAGACCTGGCAGTAAACGCCCATGCCGTGCTGGGTGCAATAGAGCGAAAGCTTCCAAACGGGGAGAAGAACATAAAGCGCGTGATGGTAAAGACCTCGATGGGCAAGCCGGTCAAACAGGTACAGGAGGTCAAGAAGAGATTTGCATGAGAACAGGACCACATACTCGCCAAAGAAGACGCAGATGTATCAGCAGCTCCAGAGCCTTCCGAAGAGATACAGGGTGCTGGCGCTCGTAAAGCTTGACAAGGTGCGGGGGGCGCAGATACTGCCGCTGCGCAAGACACTCAAGGACGACGTGCTGTTTGTGAACATAAAGGACAGGGTGGCAAAAAAGGCGCTCCAGGGGCTCGACATACCCGGGATTGCCGGGATTGCAAAGGAGCTCGTGGGCCAGTGCATGCTGATGTTCACCGACATGTCGCCTTTCCGCCTCAACATGCTGCTCGGCAAGAACAAGATAATGATGGCCGCACGCGGCGGGGACACCTCCAGCATGGACGTGGTGGTGCCCGAGATGAATACGGGGATCGCGCCCGGTCCAATGCTTACGGAGTTCAAGGAGGCCGGCATACCCACAAAGATAGACCAGGGCACGATATGGATATCAAAGGACACGACGCCCGTGCACAAGGGCGAGGTGATAAACGACAAGCTTGCGTCCATACTGGGCAAGCTTGACATAAAGCCCGTGGAGGCCGGCATATCGCTTTACGCGGCGCTCGAGGACGGACTGGTATACGCCGAAGACGACCTGACGATAGACGTGGAGGCGTTCCGCGACTCTGTAATTGCGGCGCACCAGGAGGCGCTCTCGCTGTCAGTGGAGGCGGCCTATGTGACTCCGGAGAACGTCACGCAGATACTTGCAAAGGCCTCGCAGCATGCGCGCTCACTGTCAGTCGAGTCCGGATATCTCACAGATGAGACCCGGGAGCAGGTGCTGCAGAGGGCCGACGCCCGGGCAAGGGCCCTCGCGCAGAGCGCAGAAGGGTACGAACCACAGTAGAGCCGCCGTTGGTTCTAGTGCCGGACGCCTGCATTCCTGCCGACCTTACGCATATCCGTTCCACCTCTTCCCCTTCCCCTTCTCCCTCTCCTATACGACGGTCACACTGCCAGTCGGGGATTCCTTCTCATGTGCTCTGATATCGTCCTGTAGTCCGACGCGGATATGGGCCTGCCGTAGTTTGCGAGTCCGCCGTGCAGGTGCAGCCCGACCCACCTGCTCTTTTTTGCAAGGTGCAGCGACGGCAGCATGCCCCGTATGGTCGCGGTCCCCGTCCTGATACTCCTCATGCACGCCTCGTCCGTAACGCGGACGGGCCACCTGCACGTGGGTTCGTGCCATTTTCCTGAAACCTCGAATATGCCGTTGAACCTGCCGGTGCCAAGCACGTAGAACGCGATGAGGTCTCCTCTCCTTATCTTGGAGATCTCCGGCACCGACGCGGTCGCGTACGCTCCGTTTCTCTCTATCGCGCGCCACATGCTGGGCGCCACTGAGAGTATCCATCTTCTTGCCCCGCCCTTGCCACCTGCAGGCATTGCACGTCATGGGTGCGTCCAGACTTTAAGGATGCTGATGAGGCAGGCCTGCGCGCCTGTGAAACGGCCCCACGCGCCGTTAGATTGTGATAAATGAGTGTGTTTGTGGCTGTCGTCATCCGAAGAGTGATGAGAGTCCTTCCATGGCGGCCTCTTCGGTCTTGCCCTCTTCCTTTTTCTCCTCTTCCTTGGGGGCTTCGGCTGCCTCGCCTGCGTCTGCCGCTCCCGCAGCAGGTGCAGCCGCAACTGCCGCGACCGGGGCTGCCTTTACGGCCTCGTCAATGTCGACGTCTGCCAGGGCGGCCACTAGGGACTTTACCTGCGCCTCGTTGACCTCTGCGCCCGACGCCTTTATGACAGAGCTGACGTTCTCCTCGCTTACATCCTTTTGGAGCTTGTGAAGAAGCAATGCCGCATAGACGTATTCCATGTGTGTGGGGCGTCGGAGGACGCTATATAAAATTATAGAGGGCGGCTCGGGGGAGGGGGGAGTCAGTTGAGTATCTTCAGGCTCCTGCATACAGAGTACAGGGTGCGCTTTAGATGCTTGTCAGTCAGGGTGTCCATGCGGTGCTTTAGCACGCGCTTTGCCTCGTCCCTCTCGGGGCCGGGCGGCAGCGAGAGCACCTTGTTGAGGAGTTCTGGCAGAAACTCGCGGACCCACCCGTCAAGCATCAGGTATATGCGCGGGGGTATGATGTCGCACTTGTCCTCGTCAAGGTTCAGTATCTCGTTGAAGGTCTCGTACTCGACCCTGTAGATGAGCGCCAGTACTATGTTGTCGGGGGTCGGGTTCGTGAGTATCTCCCTTGAGCGCTCGCCCGTCTTGCCCTGCGCAAGCTTGTTCTTGAGGCCCACCGGGTTGACTATGATCCCGTTGATGCCCACCCTGCGGCCGTCCATGCCGGTGACCGTCCCGACCACAAAGTCCTTGAACTCGCCGTTCTGCCTGACTGAGAATATGTTTGTGCCCTCCTCGAGCTTTTTTGGACCCTTGCCGAACATGACTCTGCTGCGCCTGTTGGACATTTAAAATTTGAGAATACGCACCCGACTTGGCGTACGGGCACAGATCAGGCACTCGGCTACCGCCGGTGCTGCGTGCCTGCCGCTGTTGTGTGCCTGCCGCTGTTGTGTGCCTGCCGCTGTTGCGTATGCCGCTACAGCTGGCGATGATCTAATGATGGCAATTGGTACGGCGCGCTGCCCGCGGCCTTGCAGCAATGTCGTTGCCGGCTCACGCTGCCGACACGTGCCTGCAAATTGACGGTATTAATACAGGGCGGCGGCAACTGAGATATTGGATGGCAAAAAGGCCGAGATTCTAAGAGAGTTCTCCTCCGAGCCTGGCAGGTACTACGCCGTGGAGCTGTTCGCAGACGCCGGCTTTGCACGCGTGCCGTGTGACGTGTGCGGCAGGTTCTTCTGGACGCTTGACGCGTCGCGCACACGGTGCCCCGACGACGCCACCGACACGTACTCGTTTATAGGAGATCCCCCGACCGCGCGCAGGTTCGACTATGCCCAGGCCTGGGAGCAGGTACGCGCATACTTTGAGGGCAACGGGCACGCCGCAATCGGAAGATACCCCGTGGTGTGCCGCTGGCGCGACGACCTCTACTTTACGATAGCGTCGATCGTGGACTTTCAGCGGGTGATGGGCTCCAAGGTGGTGTTCGAGTTTCCGGCAAACCCGCTCGTGGTGCCGCAGACCTGCCTGCGGTTCAAGGATCTGGAGAACGTGGGGGTTACGGGCAGGCACTTTTCCAGCTTCTGCATGGTGGGCCAGCACAGCGTGCCGGACATGGACGGCGGATACTGGAAGGACGAGTGCATCCGCCTCGACTATGGCATGCTCACGGGGCCGTTCGGCATCGCGCCGGAGGAGATCGTATTCGTCGAGGACGTGTGGGCCGGCGGCGGCTCGTTTGGGCCGTCCCTCGAGTATTTTGTCAGGGGGCTTGAGCTTGGAAACGCGGTGTTTACCGAGTTTCAGGGCGAGCTTGGGCGCCACACCACCCTTGATAGGCGCATAATAGACATGGGGGCGGGACTGGAGCGGCTTGCATGGATCACCATGGGGACTCCCACCTCATACGACTGCTGCTTTGGCGGGGTCGACGCCATGATACGGGACGCGCTCGGGATTTCGGACGCGGATCCCGGGATGCTCGGGAGGTACTACACGGAGGTTGCAAAGACGCTTGACAAGTACGATGATCTCTGGGACGTGAGGAGGCGCGCCATGCGGGGGGCCGGCATATCCGACCGCGAGGCCTCGCGGGTGATAGAGCCCCTCGAGGACTCTTACATGATCGCCGACCACGTGCGCACCCTGATATTTGCGATATCCGACGGGGCCCTCCCAAGCAACGTGGGCGGGGGGTACAACCTGCGCATGATGATACGCCGGATAGGCGAGCGCATACGCAGGCTCGGCGCGTCGGACGCGGCCGATCTGGACCGCCTGGTGGACGCACACATCGACTATCTGCGCGGGACATACCCGGAGCTGGACTCCAAGCGCGACGACATAAAGCAGATACTGCGCATCGAGACGGGGCGGTACGCCGAGTCACGCTCCACGATGCAGAAAAAGGTCGCAAAGGTGCAGAGGCGCGGGGGCCCTCCCGACGCGGAGGCCCTTGTCGTGCTGTACGACTCTGACGGGATAACGCCCGAGTATCTCGTCGAACAGGGCGTCATATCCGAGGTGCCGTCGGACTTTTACTCCCGCATATCGGAGCTGCACCAGTCGGAGAGGGGCGCCAGGGACGATGCCGCCGCCGCAGATGTCCCGGACGGAATCCCGGACACGGAGCTGCTGTATTACGGCGACGATCCGCGCGAGTTTGAGGCCGCCGTGCTGTGGTCGCGCGGGAACGTGGTGGCGCTAGACCGCACCTCGTTTTACGCGCGCGGCGGGGGGCAGGAGCCGGACCACGGCACTATAGACGGCCGCGCAGTGGCAGACGTCCAAAACCACGCGGGCGTAATACTGCACGTGCTTGAAGGCGGCGGCGGCGACGACGACGGAGGTGAAACTATGACAACGACAACAACAGTCGCAGCAGCGGCAGCAGCATCCGCCACCCCCGCTCCAAATGCAGGCCGCCGCGTCAAGTGCGTGGTTGACTCGGCCCGGCGCGACGCCATCACCAAGCACCATACGTCCACGCACATACTCAACGCGTCTTCGCGCCGCATACTGGGCTCGTGGGTGTGGCAGCACTCTGCATTCAAGGATGTGGACCACGCCCGGCTTGACATCACGCACCACTCGCCGCTCTCCGGGCAGCAGGTGCAGGATATAGAGGACGCGGCCAACGCGATGGTGTCTGACAACCTGCCGGTCTCCATCAACTACATGGAGCGCGGCGAGGCCGAGCAGAGGTACGGGTTCAGCATATACCAGGGAGGTGTCGTTCCCGTCAAGGCGGTCCGGATCGTGTCGATATCCGACGTGGACATAGAGGCGTGCGGCGGGACGCACGTGCCGGAGACGGGGCGCATCAAGAAGATCAGGATAACGCGCACAAAGCGCATACAGGACGGCGTGGTGAGGCTTGAGTTCGTGTCCGGGGACGCCGCGTACCGGTACGAGGCCGAGCAGAGGCGCGCGGCAGAGGCGGAACAAAGGGACGCGGCCATTAGGGAGGAGACCCGGCGCAGGCGCGACTCGAGCAAGGAGGAGGCCCGCAAGGCGATACCCGGCATCATGCGCGCCGTAAACGAGGCGGTTGCGGCCGCCATATCTGATGCCGCGGGGAGCGACGCGGCCGCAAACGGCATAACTATGATAGACGCGCCCGAGGGCGTGCGCGTATTCGTGGGACGGCCCGCGCAAAATGGGCGGCCCGACGGACGCGATGACACATCCGCCGAATCCACGTCCGTCGGGCGGGCAGATGACCGCGTCGTCGCGTGCGTGGTGCGCGACACGGAACGCGGCGAGCACTTTCACACGAACCTCGGCAAGAGGATGGCAAGGGAGATGCCGCACTCTGCATACGTGGGATTCTTTGCGGCGGGGCCCACGGTGCGCGTCGTTGCATATGCGGGGGCCGGCGCCGTGTCGCGCGGCATCAACGCCTCTGAAATCGCGGCAGCCGCATCCGCCGTCCTGGGGGGCGGCTCGAGCAGTAACGACGCCGCGTTCTCGCAGGGCGGCGGCACGAACACCTCGCGCATCGAGGGGGCCGCCGGGGCCGCCGAGTCTGCCATACGCGGCATGCTGTCGGGGGCCGTCACCGGTGACCCGTGAGCGCCGCCCACGGTGACCGCAATGATGACATTATACTGAGGTGTAATGGTAATGACGACAATGGCAATGGTAATAATGACGGATCCGAGCGCCACAACTACAGTGATAAAACGCGGATCTGGACGGGGGATCGTACGGAATGGCTCCTGACACCACTACTACTGCACCCAGAAAGAACGGCCCCGACTGGTGGCGGTCAGTCGAGTCCGCATGCCAAGAGGTATGGGCCGACTCCAAGGCGTTTGAGGCCGAACCCGACGACTCGCGCCCAAAAAAGTTCGTCACGGTGGCGTACCCCTACCCGAACTCCCCGCAGCACATAGGCCACGGCAGGACGTACACGCTTGCCGACGTACACGCCCGCTTTTGGCGCCTGAGGGGGTACAACGTGCTGTTCCCCATGGGGTTCCACTACACGGGCACCCCCATACTCGGAATGTCCCGGCGGGTGCAGGACGGGGACGCGGAGCTGATCGGAAACCTCCGCGACATCTACGGAGTGCCGGAGCGTGACATAGAGACGTTTGCAGACCCCCTTGCCATCGCGCGCTACTTTCACAACGAGATCAAGATGGGCATGAAGGAGATGGGCTACTCGATAGACTGGAGGCGCGAGTTTACCACCATAGACCCGGCGTACTCCAAGTTTGTAGAGTGGCAGATCTCGACCCTCCGCAGGCTGGACCTGATCATACAGGGCTCGCATCCGGTCGGGTGGTGCCCAAAGGACCAGAACCCCGTCTCGCAGCACGACACGCTGGGCGATGTGGAGCCGGCGTTCACCGAATATGTCATGATAAAGTTTGCCGTGGGCGACTATACGGTGCCTGTCGCAACGCTGCGGCCGGAGACCATATTTGGTGTGACAAACCTGTGGGTTGATCCCGACACGCCATACAGGAAGGTTGCAGTATCGAGGGACGGTGGCGGCGAAGATGACGGAGCAAAGGCGGAAAAGTGGATTGTAAGCGCCGAGTGCGCGTACAAGCTGGGATTTTTGGGATATGACGTACGTGACGAGGGCGAGATTGCCGGCTCTGACTTGGTGGGGGAGATGGCATCGGAACCGATGCTGATGCCTCCACAACAACAACAACAGCAGCAGCAACAACCGCGCAACGACGGCCCGGGCCGCCGAATCCCCGTACTGCCGGCCAAATTCGTAGAGCCCGGCACGGGCACCGGGATTGTAATGTCCGTTCCCGCCCACGCGCCATACGACTGGCAGGCGCTGCAAGACCTCCGGGACGGACGCGACGGCGACGGCAGCGTCCCGCAAGGGTCTTCTGCCGCGGCGGCCTCCATCCTGCCAATCTCGATAATCCGCACCGACGGGTACGGGGACGTCCCGGCAGCAGACGCCGTGTCTGCCATACCCGACTGCGCGGGACAGTCGGATCCCCGGCTGGAACCCGCCACCAAGGAGCTGTACTCCAAGGAGTTCTACGAGGGTGTGATGAGCAGGGACGGCCCGACTGCCCAGTTCGGCGGCATGCCCGTCAGGGAGGCCAAGGATGCGGTGGGCGCGTGGCTTGCCGACTCCGGATGCGCAGAGACATTCTTGGAGGTTGCCGACGCGCCCGTGCGGTGCAGGTGCGGCTCTGAGTGCGTGGTCAAGGTTCTAAACGACCAGTGGTTCCTGAACTACGGCAACCCCAAATGGAAGGAGGCCGCCCACGAATGCCTCGACGGGATGGACATACTTCCCGACGAAATACGGCAGGAGTTCGCGCACGTGGTGGACTGGCTCCACGAGCGCGCATGCGCAAGGCAGCACGGGCTTGGCACAAAGCTGCCGTGGGACGACAGCTGGATTGTAGAGAGCCTGTCCGACTCGGTGATATACATGGCGTACTATACAATATCCCGGTTCGTCAACGACGGGACGGTAACCCCAGAGCAGATGACGCCCGAGTTCTTTGAGTATGTGATGGCGGGCCGGGGGCGGAACGCTGGCGATGCCGGCGGCGCGGGCGCCCGGTTTGGCGCCGACCATGACGGGAATCTGGATGCCGCAGTGGCAAAGTGGCGCTCAGAGTCGGGAATCCCTGGCGACGCGCTCGAGGCGATGCGCCGGGAGTTCGAGTATTTCTATCCCGTCGACTACAGGCACTCGGGCCGGGACCTGGTGCCGAACCACCTGACGTTCTTTGTGCTGAACCACGTGGCAATATTCTCGCAGAAGATGTGGCCCCGGGGCATAGTGGTGAACGGCTCCGTTCTCATGGACGGCTCCAAAATGTCAAAGAGCATGGGAAACATAATACCGCTCCGCAAGGCCATACGCGAGTTCGGGGCCGACCCCATACGGCTTGCCATAATAATATCCGCAGAGCTGCTGCAGGACGCGGACTTTAACATGGAGTCCGTGCACGGGATGCGCTCCAAGCTTGAGGCGATGCACGCAGAGTGCGCCAGGCTGGGAGACATAGGGGGAGGAGGCGGAGTAGGGGACGCGACAGGCCCTGGCGGCGCGGGCGCCCTCCAGAGAACCTCCCCGACACCAGAGGATGCATGGCTGCTGTCCAGAATGCGGCAGATCACCTCGTCTGTAAGCGAGTCGATGGAAAAGATGCGGCTCCGCGAGGCGCTGCATCTCGTACTGTTTGAGACCGAGTCCGTGCTGCAGTGGCATGCCAGGAGGGCCGCTGCAAAGAGCCGCCCGGAATCAGATACGCGCGGCGTCCTGCATGCCGTAATGACATCCCGGGTGACCATGCTACAGCCGTTTGCACCCCACGTGACGGGGTCGATGCGCGATGCACTCGGCTATTCGCGTGAGGCGCGGGCCATGGACGAGTGGCCCGCACATGCCGGCCTTGGGACGGCCGACCACACTGCGCTGCAGGCCGAGTCTCTGCTGAAGTCAGTGCTTGATGACATTGCAAGTATCCTAAAGGTGACAAAGATGACCCCTTCCAGAGTCATCCTGTACGTGTCAGGCGACGGCAGCCCGAGGCGCGCCATATATCGGAACGTGCTGCAGTCGGTGCTCGGAGGGGAGTCGTCCATGAAGCAGGTCATGGGCGGGCTCATGTCGGGACCCTGCGCCGCATATGCCAAAAAGATGCCGGATTATGTACAAAAGGCCATAACCGACATACTGTCCGATCCAGTCACAATAAGGGAGGCGCGGCTGGCCGCGTCGGGCGCCACTGGTGACAGCGACGGTGACAGCTCCAATGATGACGTTACTACAAACGATACCGGTGGCACAACCGGCCGAGAACCCTTCTCAGAATTCAGATTCCTTGCATCCGAGCTGCCCGGTATTGCCTCTGCCTCGTTTGGGGCCAAGACGGACGTGTATCTGGAGGACGACCCTGGCATTTACGACCCAAAGTCCAAGGCGCGCCACGCCCGCCCGTTCAAGCCTGCCATATTCATCGAGTGACGGCCGGCCCCCTGGGAAAATCATAATATCCTGCCAATTCCACGCCCTGCCATGACAAAAAGGCGCCAGATTCTAGTAATAGGACACAATACAAACGGCTGCACTCCGCGGCACGAGGATGCCGCATACGAGGTGGGTGCGGCAATCGCCAACTCGAACTCCGTGCTGATTACCGGCGGGCTGGGGGGCGTGATGGAGGCCGCATCGCGTGGCGCAAGCGAGGCGGGCGGGCTGTCGGTGGGAATACTGCCGCAGGATGACGCGTCGTTTGCAAATTCCTACTGTGATGTGGTGATCCCCACCGGGATGGGGCTGACGCGTGACTTTCTAAACGCGCTCAGCGCCGACGGCATAATCATCGTAGGCGGGGGTTCCGGCACCCTGTCCGAGGTGTGCGCCGCGTACATGCACAAAAAGCCGATGGTCGCCATAAGGGGCATGGGCGGCTCAGTCGCCCCGTACGTGGACGGCTATGTGGATCATAGAAAAAACGTCAGGATCGAGGGCGCCGACACGCCCCGGGAGGCCGTGTCTGCAATCCTGCGGATGATTGAATCCGCCTCCGGTTGATGCACTGATGCCGGCCATTCATAAGATGACAAACGGGCGCCATGAGAAGAAAGGGCGGGGGGTGTTGGGATGGCTAGGAGAATAACGGCTAACTGTACCCGCGTCTATTTTTCTGCTAGTAGCGGGTCGGGCCTGTAAAACTCGCCGTACTCGGACGCAAGCGCCTCCAGCTCTGACGCTATCTTGCCCAATCCGATGTCCCTTGCGGTCTCAAAGAGCGGCTTTTTGAGGCCCAGCCCTAGGACGGCCGCCCTCTCTATCTCCGACTCGTCGCTTGCCCCGTTTGTGATCAGCCATGCCGCGTTGTTGACTATGTTGGCCACAAGGTGCGTATAGTCGCATTTGTCTGCCAGCTCTTCGGACAGCTGCACCCTCTCGTACTTGTCATCAGAGTACTTGTAGAACCCCTCGCCTGACTTTTGGCCCAGGTTGCCCGCATCAAACAGCTCTTCTATTCGCGGGTGCGGCCTGATTACCTTTTTGTCACGCAGGTGCATCTCCGCGGTGGCCTTGTGTATGACGTCCATGCCGGTAAAGTCCGCGAGCTCGAATATCCCCATGGGAAAGCCCATCCTGAACTTTACCGCCGAGTCCACCTCCTCCTTGGTTGCTCCGGTGCGGTCCATTACGTAGCAGGCCTCGTGCACCATCGGTATGAACAGTCTGTTTATTATGAATCCGGGCACGTCCCTCCTGCACGTCACCGCCTCCTTTCCGAGGGACTTTACGAGATCCTTGGTCATGCGTACGACGTCCTGCGAGGTGGATTCCCCCGGTATGATCTCCACCAGCTTCATGAGCTGGGGCGGATTGAAAAAGTGCACTCCAATGAACTTGTCCGGCCTCGAGGTGGCTCCTGCAATCTCGGTGATTGGAAGCGTGCTCGTGTTTGACGCAAACACCACGTCTGGAGCAGCCGCCCGGTCCAGTTCGGCGTACACCTTCTTCTTCAGGTCCATTATCTCCGGCACCACCTCTATGACCATCTGGGACCCCCTTACCGTTTCTTCCAGGTCTACTATCGGGCTTATCCTTGCAAGCGCGGCGTCTGCCTCCTCCTGGGTCATCTTTCCCTTTGAGGCCATCTTCTGCAGGCTCCACTCTATCTTTTCCATGGCCTTGTCAAGGAACTTCTGCTCTATGTCCCTGAGCGCTATGTCGTATCCGGCAGTCGCCGCCACCTGCGCGATGCCGTGCCCCATAACCCCCGAGCCCAGTATCGTGATCCTTCGGAGCGCCATGTCCCTCTCCCCCCTGCGCATCCTTTATAATGTATCTCAGGGTTTTTTGGCATATGGGGCTGTTCGGACGCCGTAACAAAGACGACGAGTCCAAGACACGGTGCGACGTGTGCGGCACAGAACTCCACGCGCCGGAGCGACTCAAGCGCCACATGAAGAAGGCCCATGGCAACGTGCCTGAAAAGAAGATGGATCCAAACTCGGACATCGGCGGCGGCATGTGGTAGTGGACACCGCACTTGATTGTGGCGGGACGCAACATCTGGTCGTTTCTGGCGGCCGCGGCGCCCTTAGCGCATGAGCCACGTCCAGTACCTGGCAAAGATTGACGGCTTGCTGTGGAACTTTACTGTCGCCTTGCTGCCTTGCTCCTTGAGCCCCTGCCGAACGTGGTCCAGCAGGGCCCTTTCGTCCCTTGCCCTTTCGTCCCTTGCGTGCATGTACTGTACCGCATCCCTGACAAAATCCTCCCGCACGTGTACGCCAAAGAACCACCATCCCATTGCAAGCTGCGCCTCTGCATCAAGCCTGTATCCGCCCTTTTCGCAATGGGCCGCCCCGCCGAGTTCGTCTAGCATTCTCCTGATTCGGGGGGCATCTGCATCTAGGTCCCTTGTTGCCACCTCGAAGAGCCGGATCCATTGCATGCGTGATATGGGGGGACATGTGATTTAAGATATCCTTGCGCCTGCGCATATGGGGGCATCGCACTGGCGCATCTCTTAGTCCTGCCCGCGCCAACCCATTGTGGTTCTTCAGTCTTGAAAATGACTTTATAGAGTGGGCGCGCCGCACGCGCATGGACTGCATATTCTGCCAGATACTGTCGGGCCAGATTCCCTCAAAGAGGCTCTCCGAGTCCGAACACTGCATAGCAATACTTGACGCATTTCCGCTTGCGGCCGGACACGCGCTTGTCATATCAAAAAGGCACTGTCCAAAGATACAGGATCTGGATCGGACGGAGATCTCCGATCTCTTTGCAATGGTGCAGGTGATGGCATCCAGAATCGAGTCCGCCATGTCGGCCGACGCGATGATTATCGTACACAACGGGCCAGACGCGGGACAGGTGATACCCCACGTCCACGTCCACGTAATCCCGCGTACTACCGGTGATCGAGCGGGGCACATACCAGACCTGTTCCATGGCAGCGCGGCAGAGGCGCCCGGATACGACGCCGATGCGCTGCACGCCCTGCTAAAGGACAACGATTAGCCGCCACCTGGGGCGTTCCCGGCACCATGGGATGTTGCGGCTGTGTTGCGCATAGGCACGGGCGTCTGGCGTCAGTGCGGAAACAGTCTCTCATGCGTGTCCGTGTTCTCCACCCTTATGGCCTTTGTGGGACACGTCTCGGCCGCGTTCATTATCTTGTTTATGCCCGCTCCCCTGGGGTTGATTACAGACGACTTTGGGTTCATCATGCTCTGCTTGTTTATCTCAAATACGTCGGGGGCTATAATCTCGCAGCTGCAGCATCCTATGCAGAGGCTCTCGTCCACATCCACGGACAGGTTGGGCTGCCTGTTGGGCTCTGACGCTTTCTCGTATTCGCCGTTCCTGCCGCCGGCGTCCACCTTGGCGTTGTAGTCCTCCCAGAACTTTCTTTCATACTCTTTCCAAAAGTCGGGATCCTCGTCCTCGATGTGCTTGGTGAACTTGCTCCAGTCCTGCTCCGGGATTGTGCCGTCCTGCGGGCCTGCCCCCCACTGGGCCCTGTTTCTTTCTCCGGCACCGCCAGGCTCCCCCCGATGCCGGTATTGGGAGCCGGGTTCGGCACCGTTGCCGCTGCCCCTTCTCCCCCCCTTCATCGCCGCGTCACTGTACTCTCCCGCGCCGTCGCCGGTCTTGGCGGCCGGAGTGTGGCTGCCGCCTTTGAGATGGTTGTACGCCTCTGTTATTCTCTTAAACTCGCTCCCGTCCCCACTGTTGCGGTCCGGATGCAGCTCGAGCGCCATTCGGCGGTATGCGGCCCTGATCTCATCCTGTGTGGAGTCCTTGCTGACGTTGAGGGTGCGGAGGGCTTGGTAGGTGTTCACAGATGTTGTTGCTGCATACTGGGTTAAAAGCGATTACCCAGTAGGACATCTCGGCAAGCTGCAGTCTGGCTTGCCCTTGCGCTGTTATTACAAATCCTGCCGGTTTGGGGGCGGCCTTGGGGGGCGCGGTCCGCGTCGCAGGACGGCGCGTCGAGTCCTACCCCTCCCTAGTTCGGCTATGCGCCCGCGGCTTGGCGCCCGCGTGCGCCCGGACGAGCACCACGGGCCGGCCGGCCGGGGCATGGACTGGCATATGAAACCCCATCCCAGCGCGCGCCGCCTGAAATCTATTTAACGTACGTGGACGGTCACGCGCTATGGCCGAAAGCTATGCCTCATCCACTGATGTCATAGTGCTGCGCCCCATGATGGACGAGGCGGCGGCAAGGGCGCTAATCGAACGCAAAAAGCAGTCGCTGTTTGGATCCCTCTTGTCGCAGCCAAAGGCTGGCGCGGTGCGTCTGCAGAAGATCCAGCTGTCGTACGAGTGCCTGCGGACGGTATCTGGCAGATACGAGGCCGATTACATGCGCAGCGCCACCCACACCATCGCCGTGGACAAGTCCGTGAGGCGCGTGGTGGTGGGCGAGGCTTCCTTTGGCCTGCGGCAGCAGTCGCGCCTCAAGAAGGCACTCTCGCCGCGGCGCGGGAAGAACAAGATCGACATAGACCTTCAAGAGCACGTGGCATTCGACTCGTCCCTTGAGATTACGTTTGATACGGCCGGAAACGAGATCAAAAGGCCAAAGTACAAGGTGTCGCCGGAGACCACCGAGGCGCGCCCCGAATCCATCATAAACGACGAAGCCCTTGCAAAGAAGCCGTCCCTTGAACGCGAGGACGCCGTCTCCGTACTGGAGGAGCGGCTCAAGTCCCCCCTTGAGCCTGACATTGAGGACCTGTCAGAGCAGTTCGACCTTGACTCCATAGTGGAGACGTACGTGCCCATATTCGAGGCCCGCGTGCGGGGGCCTGACAACAAGGCGGCAATCATCCGCATTGATGCGGCGCGCAAAAAGATCATCTGACGCCGCGAAAATTCCGCGAGCGTCAAAGTCACTGGTTACTGATGGCGGTGACATTGGCGGTGGCAATAACCCCAACGACGTCTGCACGGTGATTATGGCGGCAATGGTCGCGACGGCAATGCGCAAACTTACACGCGGACTGGAAAGGCGCTGACCGGGCGCAGGCCGCCGCCACCGTCGCGCATACCTGGCGCGGCTGCGTCCGGGTGCGCCCGGGGCTGCGCCGCCCTCTCCTTTGTGGGCGGCACCGGCCAACACCATCACTGTATTTATTGGGATGCCGCCCATTTGCATCGTTGAAGATTGCGGTAATGGGCATGGGGGTGGCCGGCTCCTACCTGATGGCGCGCCTGGCCGGCACCGGCCACGACGTGGCCGGGTACGAGATGATGCCCGAGGAGCGCCACGACTCCATATGCGCCTGGGGGACCATAAGGCCCGTCCTTGAGGAGTTCTGCTCGAAGGTGGGCGTGGACTTTGGCAGGTTCCTGATACACGACGGCAGGCAGATGAGCGTGCGCATGAACAACGGCGTCGGGTTTGACATCGGGCTGCACGGCCTGTGCACCTACAACAAGCTGGGGCTCATAAAGGAGTTCATAAAGGACGCGGACGTCACGTACGGCAAGCCCCCCGCCCTCGGGGTTCTGGAGTCCGAATACGACATAATCGTGGACTGCACGGGCTTCCACAGGGCCTACCTGCCAAAGCTTGAGAAGGACTTCTTCCTGCCCACGTACGAGTACAAGGTCGAGTACGAGGGGGGCGTCCCGTATGACGACTTTTACATCGAGCCGTTCCCCGGCATGTCCGGCTACTTTTGGTACTTTCCGCTCGGCGAAAAGTGGGCCCACGTCGGGGCGGGCGACTACAACAAGAACCACGTAAAGGCTACGGACGCCTTTCTGAAAAAGCACGGGGGCAAAATACTGCAGACAAAGGGCAGGCCCATCCGGCTTGCCACCCCCAACAAGTGCAAGCCGTTTTACAGCGGCAAGGTGGTCGGCGTGGGCGAGTCGATCGGGACCGTATACGCCCTGCTCGGCGAGGGAATCATACCGTCGATGCAGTGCGCCGAGATATTCCTGGAGAACATTGGGGACTTTGCCGCGTACGAGCGGGCCGTCGACGAGCACTACAAGGTATACTCCAAGGTGTTCAACTTTGTGCACTCAAAGATACGCAAGGACTTTAGCCTTGTGAGGTCGCTGCCGGACTTTATCTCCATATTCAGATACATGAAAAAGCACGAGGACAGGTTCGGGATGGACATACGCATGGCGGACCTGATAAAGGTCGCCAAGGCCTGACCTCACATTATGGACGAGCAGCCGAGGGACTCGCGCTCCGTCCTGGCAGACGCCAGGTTGTAGTCCCGTATTATGACAGAATAGTCCTCTATCTCCGGCATCATCCCGGCCGTGCTGTCTGCCAGGTAGAACCCCGGGCAGTCCCCGGTGAACTGGTACGTGGCGTGTATCCTGGCCGCCCCGCCGTCGTTCTGGGTCCAGGTGGTAAACGGGTACAGGTAGCACACGCCGGGCCTCGAGGGGTGCATGCTGCATCCCCCCTCCTCGTCTAGGAACCTGCACGGTATGCGCGTCCCGTCCTCTGACGCGGTCTCGCCTTCCTTCCGCTTGAGGTTGATCGTGGTCATTACGGTCTCTTGGCCGCTGCTGCCTGCCCCTCCCCCCGACGAGTACGTGGCAGTTATGGTCTCCTTTCTGACGAACTCCGAGGTCTTTGAATACTTGAGGCCCGCCCCTATCACAATCAGGTCGTCGGCCGTAAGCGGCAGCCTCCCCTGCCTCTCGCAGCAGTTGTGGCAGTCCGGCCACAGGCATTTCCACAGCACGTACCTTGAGTGCCTGTTGAGGTACGGTATGTGGAACGTCACGCCGCCGTGCGTTATGACGTGGTCCGAGACGTCGCCAGTCCTTCCCAGTATGAACTCTTCCAGGACGGGATCCACGCTCCAGTCCTTTTTGAGCAGCTCAAGCGAGTCTGCAATCTCCTTCTGCTCCGGGGATGCGTACCCCTGGCGCGCGTCGTGCTGTGGCATGCGTCTGGTGTGGGGGCGGTTTGCGTTATAATGGTTGCCAGCCAATGCTTGGGCCCCGATTCGCCGTCCTGAAAATGTACATAAAGCAGTTGCAAAACATTATATGTTTTTTTTGACGGCGTACGTCCGGTAGCCCGATAGTCTAGTTCGGTCAAACCCATCGGGCCAAGGATTCTGCCCTCTGGATCTCAGGAGAGGATAGGCAGAGACGGCAGTTCGAATCTGCCTCGGGCTACTGTTCTGCATTCATGATGCCCGCGCGGCCGCGGCGCCCCCCGAAGATAATCTGGACTCCGGCCGTTTCTGGGCGCAGGTCATCTCGACGCCTGCGCTATCCTCTCAAGCTCGTTCTTCTTTTTTACCGACGGGGCTGCCGGATCGTTTGCGGCTGCCATCATCAGCTGCTCTGCCATGTGCTCCTCTATGGGCTTTGGGTTTGAAAAGGTGGCCTCTTTTATCGCGTCGGAGATGAACTTTAGCGCGAGATCCACCCTGCGTATGGGGGCAACGTCGACTGAGACGTGGTATACGGTCCCGCCGTATACTATCCTGGTGGTGTCCTCGTTGGGGGCGGAGAACTCGACGGCCCTGACAAGTACCTCGACGGGGTTCTTGCCGCCGCTCTTTATGTTTATGATGTCAAACGCGGACTTTACCGTGTTAAGCACCTTTGTCTTCTTGCCGGACATCCGGCCCGTGTTCTTTGCGTACTTTTTCCCAAAGTGCATCGTCTTGTTCATGAGCCTCTCGACGATGTTGGCATCGGCCTTGTTGAAGCGCTTTAGCGCGGATCTGCCAAACGTGTGCGGCGTGATCTGCTTCCTGAGCGATATGGCCGTCTTGAGGCCGGGATCCACTATCTCTATGCCCGAGACGTCCCATTTGCGGAAGACCCGCATGTCTTGGGGCTCCGGAATTTTGGCCTTTTTCTGGGAGGCGGACTTTTTGGGCTTGCCGCCGTCACCCTTGGGCTCCAGCGATGCCGCGCTCTCTCCAGCGGCGTCCGGCGTGTCTGCGGAAGATTCCGTTGCCGCCGGCGACGGCGTTGTCACCGTCGCGTCTTCGCCCTGCTCGCCGCCGCTGTCCACTTTCGCCTCGTCTGCTGCCATACTCAACCACGTCCTAGCGCCTGGGCTTTTCCTTTTTGCCTATCACAAGCTCGTGCAGTGATGTGCCGTTTACCTTGAATACCTTGAACCTCACGCCCGGCAGGTCGCCCATGGCACCGCCTTGGGTGGCCCCCATTCCGTGTATGTGAACCTCGTCGTGCTCGTCTATAAAGTTCATCGCGCCGTCACGGGGCAGGAACGCCGTCACGGTCTTGCCGTTCTTTATGAGCTGTACCCTGATGCACTTTCTCACCGCCGAGTTGGGCTGCTTTGCAGCTATGCCTACCTTTTCAAGGACTATTCCGCGCGCCTGCGGGGAGCCCCCCAGCGGGTCGGCCTTTTTGTCTATGCCAAGCTCTCGGCGCTTGTACGTGGATATGGACCATCTCTGTCCCTTCTTCTTGGCAGTCAGAACCCTTCCTGCAAACAGACCAAGCGGTGATTTTCTCATTGCCTACAGCTCCATGGCCGCCCTTTCGGGGCCGTTTATTAACACATGGGTGATGCCAAAGTACCTCTTTGCAAGCATTCTTGCCTTTTGGGCGTTTCTGCCCTCCCTGCCCACCACGATGCCTTTCTTCTGGGGGTCGACCGTAACTACCGCTTGCTTTGTACCGTCGTTGCGGCTTGTCATTTTTACGTCCATTACCAGCTTTGGATTGAGCAGGTTTGAAAGGAATTTTGCGGGATCCGCGTCAAACTCGACGAGCTCGACGCTCTTTTTTATCATATTCTGCAGCGACTTTATGTGCATCCCGCCCTTTCCGATGGCCAGTCCCATCTTGCCGGTGCTGACTATGAATATGACGCGGTTCTGGTTCTCTTCCTCGATGCAGTCCTTTGCAGTCGCGCCGGTCACGTTCTGAAAGAGTGACATGAGGCGCATCTGTTCGGTGGATAACTTTATTGATTGTGCCATGAAAAATACCTGTCTACCTCTGATGATAACGCGATTTGGCAATATTATTTAAAGCTTGATTGGCCGCCATAGTCGTCATATTCGTACGCCCCGCACTAGGATCCTTCCGCGTCATGCCCCTCGTCCTTTGTTATCTCGTTGACGTTGATCTCTGCAAGTGGGGAGAATGCGACTGCCGACGTGCGGAACTGCAGGCCGCACAACCTGCCTAGGGCCACCGACGTGCCCTCAAAGATGACTGCCGGTATGCTGTTCTTCTCTGCCTCTTGTATTATGCTGCTGGCGTCGGTGTCGCCTGACGCTGATGCCGCGGAATCCGCGGACCTAGACACCACCACAAGCTTGGAGTCCTTGAGTGCCCCGCGCACCTGCTTTACGCCCAGCGTGAGGTTTCCCTCCTTGGAGGCGTCCTTTAGGGACTTTTCTAGCGCCTTGTTCACAGGCCGCATTACCCGCGCAGGTGATTTATAGCTTGAGAATTGGGATGCCCGCGTGGGTTGCCGCGCGTCTGACGATCATGCTTTTTAGTGGCGCGCTTGCTGTACGCGCATGAATGACGCGATTATGAAAAAACTACGTGAAAAGGCGGCCGAAACAGAGTCAAACCGTGACGAGGTGTGCAGGCTTGCACGGCTGGTTGCCGCGGGGCTGGGGGATGAAGGCGCTGGTAGTGGTTACGGTGGCACCGCTGCCGCGGCCGACGCGGACCGCATTCGCTACGTTGCGGCAGGCATTGCGGCAGGAAGGTTGTACAATGCGTTTTATTATCAGACCCGGCGCCAGCTGCGCAGGGATCCGACCCCAAAAGAGTTTGAGGAGTTTGCAGATCTCATGCAGAAGCACGGTTGGTGGCGCGACGCGTCAGCCCTCTGCTAGGGCGACGGCTTGTTCCAGCTGACCACCTGTATTGCTGGGGTACCGGGAAGCTTTACGCATGCGGCTTTTAGCGCCTTCTTTGCCGCCTCGCGGTGGTCGTCCCCGTTGACGTACAGTTCCATTATGCACTGTCCCTGCTTGACCCTTGCGCCCAGGCTAGTCGCCTTGCCCCAGGCCCTGCGCATGCCCTCTTGGAGCCTGTCTGCTCCCGCCGCGGCTATCATCTTGTTCTCGCGCAGGAGGTTGTGCGGATATATCCTCAGGCGCGAATAGTATCCGGTCTCGCCGGTCGTCTTTTCAAGCGTCTTGTTTGCGGCCAGTCGGGTCGATTCTATTGCCATGTGCCTGATCTGCATGGTCTCGTTTATGAGCAGCTGCACGCAGTATTGGTACGTGCCCCTTTTGCCTCCCTGGAACTTTGCTATCTTTATCTGCGGCTTTCCCTTTATGTACTCCTTGCGCGTAAACGGCTGTCCTGTGCCGTTGCGGTAATTGGCCCCGTGCATGCACTGGCCGTCTGATCCCCTTATTTTAACGGTTAAGGAAGAGCCGGATTCTGGTGCCTGCGCCAGAACGGCACCTGGCGGCGCGATCCGCTGTGCGCGGGCTAGAACCTGCTCTTCTCCACGGTTATGGTGCCCTTCATCCACGGGTGGGGGGTGCAGTGGTAGGTCACCACCTGCGGCTCGGTGAACAGGAACTCGTACTCGTCGCCCGGCATCATCACGCCGTCTGAGCCAAAGTCGCCGCTGTAGGAGTCCGCGTGCCTGTGGTCCGGCGTGACCGTGTGCGCCGTCCCGTCGCTGTTTGTCCACTTGACCAGGTTGTTGATGGTCAGGTACGCGGTGGGGCTGTTTGGTATGTAGTTGTCGTTGCCTTCTATAAGGGCGCCCTCTACAATGTCGATTACAAGAGTCTCCTCGGGATGGAGTATATGTTCTGATACGGACGGTTTTGCAAGCGATTCGGGCAGGTAGTACGAGGTGTAAAAGACCGTGGTGGCCGACAGCGCGATTATCAACGCAATCACTCCCACTCCGTACGCGTGGCTTGATGTCGGGGTTGCCTCTGCGCTCATGCTATGTGTCCGAGGCATCCCGCGAGATATTTTAAGCTTGTTTGCTGCGTGCGTGCGGACGCTTGCGGCCGGTCCTTTCCTGCCGCATTGGTCCGTCCGCGCCCGCGGCACGGCCCTGCAAACCCGCACGTGCTGCCACACTTAATATGGAATCTGCTCAAATGCTGTCCTAGTGAACGACGAGATCGATGTGGGGGGAAATATTCGGGGAACGGTTGTGATGTCGCCAACCCCGTCCTCCGCGTCGCCGATGCCGCGCCCGTGCATTACGGATGCGCAGGCAGCGCGCGAGCTGGTTGAGAAGGGGTTCGGCTGGACTGACGGGCAGGACGGTGATGATGATGATGGCGGTGGCGACGACGTGGACGCCCGACTGTTTCTCGAATCCTTTGAGGCCCTGTATCTGATGCACACGGGCCGGCTGACGCTCTTCCGCTCAAAGAGGCTCCTGACATTCGAGGCGTTTCTGAGCATGTGCCGCAGGCATGACCCGGACATACTGACGCGCTTTCTCATATACCGGGATCTGCGCTCCCGCGGCTACGTGGCAAAGGACGGGTTCGGATTCGGCGCAGATTTTCGCGTGTATGAGCGGGGGCATTTCGGACAAAAGGGCTCCAAGATTCTCATTTTCGGACTTGTCGAGGGCAGGCCGGAAAAGATGGTGCATTTGCAAAAAAAGATACGCGAGATAACCCAGATGGGAAAGGAGCCCATAATGGCAGTCGTGGACAGGCACGGCGAGATCATATATTATCGCATCGGCACAGTCGAGTTTAGGGAGAACAAAGGCCGCGTTTTACAAGACTTGCTGCGCTGACGCGCCTGTGTCACTCACTCACTCACTCACTCACTCATGCATGAGCCATTCTTTCCAGTATTTCAGGTAGCCATTTTTCGCCGCGTACTCAAAGCCGTGCACGTCTATGTGCTTGACCCTGTTGCGCCAAAGCCTCTCAAATATCTGCATCTTGCGCTTTACCCTTGTGGCATCGCCCCACGATGTAAAGACCTCTATCGACTCAAACTCCTTCTTATTTATGTCAAAGGAGCTCTTTGCCGTGCTTACGTAAGCTATCACGTGGCCGTGACTGTCCCTGTATATGCCGAGCTTTTCAGAGAACTTGTCGCTGATCTTTATGTCGTTTGAGATGCCGATCTTGAGCTCTATCTGGCCCCTTTCAAAGGCCCTGCGCACGAGCCGTAGCTTTTCGTCTTTTATGTTCCTCTTCTCAAACGGGTTTCTCGACTTTGAGAGCAGCACTGTGAGAAGATCCAGGTCAGTCGGCCTGAACCTGTGCCCCGCCATCAGCCTCATCTTTGCGGCGCCTTGCCTGAAATTGTCATATACGTCAAATACCGTCTTGAGCATGTCGATTGACAGGTATTCTATGCATCTGTCGTATTCGACGCACTTGCTAAAGCACGGTATGAAAAAATCCTTGACGAGGTCGTCTTCGTCTGAGCGGTACTCTTCTTTCAGTCCTATGTCAAGAAATGTAGCCACGATATGCAGAAGAAATGTTGTTATTTAAAACGTAATGCGTGCCGCGGAGTTTGCGGCGATAGGGGAGTCGCACTGCACCTGTAGTCTGGAATGATGGCCGGGCAGGAACCGTTCCCGCGTTCTGGTACGATTGGTGCTCCCATCGGGATTTGAACCCGAGTCACTGCCTTGAGAGGGCAGTATGCTTAACCGGACTACACTATGGGAGCTAGATTGAAAACTGGAATGTCTCAATTTAAAGGAAATGCTTTCGGTTGCGACGCGCACGGATGTGGATGCGTATCTGCTGATCTCTTTATACACGCATGGGGGCATGTGATGCATATGGGATTCGTGGAGGATTTCGTGCGGCGTATGCTAGATGACTTGGGTGTGGACTGCCCAGTCGGACTCGCGGGGTGTCGCGCACTGGGTCCGTGTTCGTTTGAGCCCTGCGCGTACGACGTCGTGCTGTTTGATGGAAGCACGTCCTTGGGCGATACCGTGATTGAGTGCGACGGTGATGGTGGTGGTGATGATGATGATGATGATGATGATGATGATGGTACTGCCGCTGCCGCTGCCGTCGTTGCCGCAGTCGACGGTGGTGGTGATGATGGTGGTGGTGATGATGGTGGTGGTGGCAGTGATGGCGGTGGTAATGGCAACGGCAACGGCGTCCTTGCCGGCACGCGCGGACGCGACAGCAGACGCAAAAAGCTCGTCATAACAAGGCACGCGTCCCTTTCCGAGTCTGATTCCGGGCGCCTGCTCCAATATGATGCGATGCGCGTGCTGCATGACCCGTCGTGGGATCTCCGCATGATGCTGCAGAGAATAGAAAAAAGACGAGGCGCCTTGTACCGGGACCTCGCCAGAAACTCCCTCCTGCAGTCCATGTTCTGCTGCCAGCGGGCGCAGAGTCCTGACGGTGGGACCTGCGATCGGGGCAGCGTTCCTGGTGTGGCCGATGCCCGCGGGCAGCATGGCACCTCTGGAAGCCCCGGCATGTTTGCCCCCTGCTGGCAAAAATGCGCGTCGCTTTATCTGGCAGATGCGATATGCGCCCTCAACTGCAAGAGGCCCAGCCCGTCCCACATGATGGAGGTTATGCGCGGACTGCCAAAGAGCCCCGTAAACGCGCACATCTCGGTAGTGTCCGACACGATGGGAATCGAGCGGGCCACCCCCACGCTTCTTGGGAGGATGGCCTCGTCCACCGCGGGCTTTGCTGATCATGAGTGCGTGGCAAGCGGCGCAAAGGGTGGCCTGGGTAGTTCGGCCGCCATATCGCGCAAGCATGACTATTTCATATCCGAGTCCATGATGACCGACTGTTACTTTTACCTGTGTTATGTGAACAAGGAGAACATGTCGCGCGTGTCGTCTGCGCTGCACAGGAATCCCGAACTGTTTCACATCCTGAGGGTGGCCCTTGACGTGGAGCGAGACGATTCGTTGCTGCAGAAGAACGCGGCCGCGATACAAGAGTCATGCCGCATGCTGCTAGAGTCGCTGTCCGGCCGCGGCCGATGATCCTGCCTTGCATGGGCTGAAAGCCCGGCTGCATCCGTCTGGTTGTGTTAGCTTGTTTTATTCCCCGCGGTCGAGATAATTATTAATTTTTGAGTCCAAGTTAATAAACTAAACTTTTAAAATGTATTAAGATATCTGCACGTCATGTCGGATGCAGCATGCGGTTGTGCCGCGCAAGCGGAAAACAACACAGAATGTGACTGCTCGATGCAGAGCGAATGCTACTGTGATTCAACATGTGATTGCAGTGGTGATCCCTGCAAGAGCACAGAGCACTAGAACTGATTTTTTTATTTTTTCTGTGCCGTACGGCGGTGCAGTCACCCAACTGGGACGCCTGCGCGTGTCGCGGCGCCCACGCTGCGCGGCGCTCTGCCGGTATGCGGCACTGATGCCGCACCCGCGGCTCATTTCCAGAAACCTTTGGAGCGGATCCAGGTTCTGCGGCTGCCAGTCATTCTGGGTTCCGAATGCAGATCCTTTTGCTGTTGAGGATCAGGCTTGCCGACCTCGCAATGGCCTTTTTTGGGCCGCTGCAGTCTGACCTGCCGCAGCCTGAGTCCGGTGGCGCGACTGCGTCCCTGTCGCGCGGCGCGCGGTACACCCCCCTTGCAATCTCGGAGAGCAGCGGACGCAGGGCCGCCCTCCCGCCAAAGGCCATGTCCCCGCTTACAATCCAGAACATCTTGAGCGCGTCGACGCCCAGCGCGTCCCTGTACGCCCCCTCGCCCTCCTGCGAGTAGTGTCCGACGGGCCTGAGCCTGCCCCTTGACAGCGCGCATGCGCACCGTGCAAACGCGGTGCAGAGGGAGCACAGGTTGTCGTATATGATGACCGTGCGGGGTTCCGACTCCAATGATGTGTATCCGTCCTTGGAACTAATAGATTTTTTGTGCGCGTGGAGCCGCCGCGTCCGGCACCCTGCGCCGCGGCGTGATCGAGCCATCCGCTCCCAGTGGCACGTCACTTGAGCATGCTGCCCAGCCGCCTGAACTCCTCAAGCGAGAGCTGCCCCGGGGCCACGGCCCTGCCGAGCGACACGTACGCGTAAGGGCTTCCCAGCTGCATGCAGAGCACGCGTGTCAGCCTGCCCGCGTCGCCCATTGCAAACGATATGAGGGTTCTACTGCCTCCGCCCGAGCCACCGCTGCCAATCTGCCTGTACAGCTCGAGCATGCGTATTGACTCATCTGCATTCCTTGCCATGCATGCGAGTTTGACGTGGTCCGAGTATCTAAACATCCCCTGCATTCTTCTGTGCAGCGCGTCAGGCGACGGGGTGCGCGCAAAGCTGTGCCACGAGACCAACAGGCGGGCGCCGCTCGCATGCAGCGCGCCTGCCAGCCTCCTGCTCCTCTTGAGCGCGTCGTACTCGACGTCTAGCATAAACGGCCTGTACGCGGCTACCCTGCCGAGCATGTCGTACCTGGCCCCCTCTCGCCCCTCGTACCTGCCGCCGTCCCGCCTGTTTCGTATGGTGCAGACTATGCGCCTCCTCAAAAGGTCCGGCGGCAGCGAGTCGAGCAGTCCCTGCATGTCGTCGGGCCTCATATAGTCGAGCCGCGCCTCCGCGTACTCTGATCTCCTGAGCGCCTCCAAGAGCGCCCTGCGCATCGCCGCGGGGCCGCCCTTTGCCACTGAGACGCACGTGCTGTACCTGTTCTTTTTTGAAGCCATCACTTTTCTAAAATGTACTCGTCGGCGACCTCCATGCCAAAGTGCCTGCCCGCAGCCCTGCGGGCGTGCACCATCACCTTGTCGCCCACCTTGAGGTGCGTGACGGAGACCAGCCTCCCGCCCGGCTTTACAAACCTGATCGTCTCCGCGTCCTGCGCTATGATGCCGCCGATCTCGCCGGCCGCCTCGGCCTTTATCATGAGCATGGGCCTGCGCTCTATCTTTGACCTTCCCACCGCTGCCCTCCTCGCGTGGCCCTCCGGCGTGAGTATGAGCACCTCTGAACCCGTCTCTATCTCCGAGAGGTACTTTGTGGTGCCGTCCGGCGACGGGGTATAGCAGTGGACCGCCCCGGCGTTCACGCGGAACGGCCTCGGCGACGTAAACGACGAGCCGACCGACTCGTTGTGGACTAGGAACATAAAGTTTGACCGGCTCCCGATAAGCATGCCCTCGCCCTTCTTGAGCATCGAGGCCGTATCCACGCAGACGCGCTCGCCGTCGCCCACCTCCTTTATCTCGGTTATGGCGGCCGCCTCCATCCCGAAGCTTCTGCCGCCCATGTAAAGCATGACCTCCCGCACCTGGGATATGGACGACGCGGCGAATATCACTCCGTCCACCCCTACGTCAAGTATGGAGAACATCTTGCGAACCTCGGCCGGCGTGCGGGCAAGCGCGATTATCCTCGTGCTCATCTTGTGCAGCTTTGCTATGATGTTCTCAAGCGGTATGATCTTCCAGTCCTTTACGTCCACTATGACAAAGTCGAGCCTCTTGCTTGCCGCGACACTCAGCACGTCCTCGATGTCCGCGTTCGACGTAATCTTAAAGCGCATGCCGTACCTCTTGCCGCCCCTTCTCCTTGGCGGCGAGGCCGGCCTTTTCGGGCCGCGGCCTCCGGCAAGCACCACGTAGTCGGCGCCCGCGTCCGCAAACATCGTCTTGAGGCCGCTCTTCTTTTTTCCTCCCCCGCCTGCGGCAATGCTCGGGTCGGCATATGCCGTCTGCAGGCCCTCTGCCTGCAGCTGTGCTAGGAACTCCCCCCGCTGTTTTCTGCTCTTCTGCTTGGGCTGTACTATCAGCTCCTTTCCGGACGCCGTCGCCGAACCGTCACTGGCCAAGCTTTTTTGCCGCCTCCGTCGCCTTTGCCCCCTTGAATATGACCGCGGCAAGCGCGTCGACCATTCTCTCGGGCGCGCCGTGCGCAAATATGTTCCTGCCGTACGTGACCCCGGCGGCGCCCGCCCTCATGGCATCCTCCGTCATCTGGAGCAGATCCATGTCCGTCTCCGCCTTTGGACCTCCGGCTATCACTATGGGCACCGGCGTGCTCTTTACTATCTTTGCAAAGGACGCGGCATCCCCCGTGTATACGGTCTTTACGATGTCCGCCCCGCACTCGGCCCCGATGCGGGCCGCGTGGGCCACCACGGCCGGGTCGTGCGGATCGCTGATGTTCTCGCCCCTCGGATACATCATTGCAAGCAGCGGCATGTTCCACCTGTGGCATGCGGCCGCAGTCATCCCGAGCTGCTCTAGCATCTCCGGCTCCTCCTTGCCGCCCACGTTGATGTGCAGCGACACGCCGTCTGCGCCCAGCGCGACTGCCTCCTTGACCGTCCCAGTCAGCATCTTGCGATTCGGGGACGTGGAGAGCGACGTGCTGCTTGAAAAGTGCACCAGCACCCCTATGCGTGGCACGGGCTCTGGAAGCGCCTTTATGACTCCCTTGTTGACTATGACGCTGGTTATACCCCTGTTCTGGCACCTGTATATGACTGAGGCGGGATCCTCAAGCCCCTCTATCGGCCCGTTTGATATCCCATGATCCATGGGTATGCAGAGCATGCGGCCGCGGCGCATTATCCTGGCCATTCGGAGCTGGACGCCTGTCACCATCACACCGGCTCCGGGCTTCCCACTTAAAAACAATATAGGTTCCCCCCGCCCTCCCCCTTCCGCCCCCGCCCTCCTCCCTCCAGATCCCACTTTACGACCAGGCGCCTTCTGTTCTTGGCATCGCGTAACGTATGCGCCGCATGCGGCAGGCATCTCGGGGAATCCCCCGAGACGCAAGTCCTCGGATCTGCCCGCATCAAAGCCGGCGGTACGAGAGGGGACAAGGGGCGTCTCTCGCGGCTTGCCGCGCACGTGGCCACTTGGTATGCTGGAGCGCGCCATCGTCAAGAATTAAATAGAAAATTCCGTACATCCGGTGCATGGGATTGGTCACTGCGCAGCTGCACCAGAGCGAGATTGGGGACATACTTGAGAGGGTAGTTGCGGGGCACGCCCCTGACAGGCATGACTGCATGCGGCTCTTGAAGTCCGACGACGTCCACCTGATGGGAATGGCGGCCCGGCACCTCGTGCAGAGGCGCTTTGGGCGCAGGGCCACGTACGTGAACAACATCATACTCAATTACACCAACGTCTGTATAACGGACTGCACGTTTTGCGCCTTTTACAGGCCGCCCGGGCACGACGAGTCCTATACACTTGACATCTCGCAGATCAGGGCCAGGGTGAAGACCGCGCACGAGATGTTCGGCATACGCCAGGTCCTCTTCCAAGGAGGGCACAACCCCAAGCTGGGCATCGAGTACTTTGAGGAGGCGTTCCGCATGATTCGCGACAGTTACCCGGGCGTGGGCGTGCACGCGCTCTCCCCGTCGGAGATAGACATGGTTGCCCGGGTGGAGCGGTCGTCTACCGCGGAGGTGCTCTCGCGCCTCAAGGAGGCCGGACTGCAGTCCGTGCCAGGGGCCGGCGCCGAGATACTGAGTGACGACGTCAAGGACGCCATAAGCCCCAAAAAGATCTCAAGCTCCGACTGGCTGCGCATAATGAGGGAGGCGCACTCGCTTGGACTGCCGTCGTCGGCCACTATGATGTACGGGCATGCGGAGACCACGTCTGACATCGCGGACCACTTCTTCGAGATTGCCAAGCTGCAGGAGGAGACGGGCGGGTTTATGGCGTTCATACCGTGGAACTTTGAGCCCGGCAACACCCCGATGCAGAGGGACGGGCTGGTCGACAAGATTGTGACGTCCGAGTTCGGCTCAGGCGGCATCCAGCTGCTCAAGATGATTGCGATATCCAGGCTCGTATACGACGCGTCCATACCCCACATACAGTCGTCCTGGCTTACAAACGGGGTCGGCATGGCGCAGCTTGCGCTGCAGTACGGGGCCGACGACTTTGGCGGCACGCTGATAGGCGAGGAGGTGGTGTCCTGCACGGGCGCCCGGTCGACGGAGCTGACCGGCGACATAATCCGGAACGCGATATCCCAGATGGGGTACGAGGCGTCAGAGCGCGACAACTTTTACAGGACAGTGTGACGCGTCGCGGCGCATGCGGCGTCACGGCAGCCCGTACTCTTTCCACCTTTTCTCGACGGTCCTTTTGGTGGCGTCGTCCGTCTCCACTGGCCTCTGCACCTCCCTCAGGTACCCTTCCGCGGCGGTCTTCTGGGTCGCGTCTATCCCCAGCTTTGAGCCCAGGTTCACTATCCTCGCGGCCGGGTCTAGCGTGTCGGTGGGGGCGTCCCTGATTATGGTGGTGTCGTGGGCCGCGTCCGCCCTCGTGGTGACCGCCCATATCACCTGTTCCATGTCGTGCACGTCGATGTCGGCGTCGACCACTATGATCATCTTCGTGAGGGCAAGCTGCCCCATGCTCCACAGGCCCATCATCACCTTTTTTGCCTGCCCGGGGTACCGCTTTGCGATGGATGCGATGGCAAGCCCTTGGAACCACCCGGCCGGCGGCATGGCAAAGTCGACCACCTCGGGGTGGAACATCTGTATGAGTGGCAGGAATGATCTCTCTATGGCCTTTCCGATGTAGGCGTCCTCCAGCACGGGCCTGCCCACCACGGTGGCAAGGTATATCGGGTTCTTGCGCACCATCATGCCTGTCATGGTAAACACGGGGTACTTCTCGACAGGGGTATAGTATCCGGTGTGATCCCCGAAGGGGCCCTCGTCTTCCAGCTCCGACGGATCCACGTGCCCCTCTATTACGATCTCCGCGTTTGCCGGCACGTCGAGGTCTATCGTGCGGCACTTCACGGTCCTTATCCCCTCGCCTCCGCGCGCTATTCCTGCAAACAGGTACTTGTCCATTCCCTCCGGCACCGGGGCGACTGCCGAGAATATGGTGGCCGGCTCGCCTCCGATTATGATTGCGGCCGGTATCTTCTGGCCCGCCTCTCTTGAGATGTCGCCGTGCGCGGCCCCCCGCTTGTGCTTTTGCCAGTGTATGATGCAGCGCGAGCCGTCGATTATCTGCATACGGTATACGCCGAGGTTTCGCACGCCGGTCTCCGGATGGCGTGTCGCCACCATGCCAAACGTAATGAACCTGCCGGCGTCGTGCGGCCACGAGCGCAGTATCGGCATGGAGTCGAACCCGGCGCCCTTGGGCGCGGTCTCTGACACGGGCCCCGACTCTACAGGCTCCTTTGGAAACGCGCCCGCCATCTTTGAGAGCTCCGGCAGGCTCTTTATCTTGCCGAGCAGTCCTGATGGAATTCTGATCTTGGACATGTCTGCAATGCGCCTGCCGATCTCGGTATAGTCTGCAGTACCCAGGGCAATCTCCATCCTCCTTGCGGAACCAAACGCGTTGCCCAGTATCGGCATCTCGTGCCCCTTGACATTCTCAAAGAGTATGGCGGGGCCTCCGTCCCTGTCCCCGCCTTCGGGGCCGTATGAGATCCGCCGCAGTATCTCGGCCACCTCCAGGTCGGCATCGACCTCTGCTGAGACCCGCCTCAGCTCGCCCTCCTCCTCCAGTACGTCTACAAGCTCGCCGAGCCCGTCTATTGGCATGTAACGCCTGCGGCGACGCGGTATAAGGATATGTTGCTTTTTCCCTGATCGCCATTGCGGGCTGTTTGCGGCCGGGGGTGGGGCACCGCTGCCGCCGCGTGTAGGCCTTCCACCTGGCCGCGGAGTTCTGGGCCTCGTAGAAGATGCGGGCGGCTTAGCTATTTTTAACCGTCCCGCCGGGTGGGATTGAATGCCGGAAAGCGACAGTGACGGATGCGCCGTGTGCAAGGGCTCCGGCACGATAGAGCTGCTCGACCAGCAGTGCCCGTTCTGCAACGGAACCGGCGAGCCCAGCAGGACTGCCGCGTCCTACATCAAGTCGCACATATGCCAGTGCGTTTTTCTCGACCGAAAGAAATGCCCCCTGTGTGGCAAGCCGTGCCACCACGACACGCCGAACAGGCCAAAAATACTGCTCAGTCCGGGATGAGCCGCGCGCACTCGCATCCTCAGAGCGGCGGAAGCTCGGTCTTTTTGTCGTACCCGCCGGAGCCGAACTTGCAGTAAAAGCAGAGCTCCGACTCCATGTACTTTAGCTTCTCTATCTTGATCGCCCCGATCTTGAGCGCAATCTTTGTCAGCATCTTGTACTTTAGTGGCATGCCTGGTATGACCTCGTCATAGTACACGCGGTAGTGGTCGGGGCAGAACCTGAGCTTCATTCGGGCCGGCTCGCCGCCGCCCTTGTTTGCCTCGTTGATCTGCTTTGTGTAGTTGACCTGCTCGCGTATGTACTCGTGCTTTGGACACGGGCAGTCCTTGCCGCCCGGGTGCTTGTATGCCGGTATGTTCTTCCAGTCGAATTCCGGATAGTCGTCCTCAAAGTCGTCCATGCGTGGTCTCCGGAGATGTCTAGTCTACCAGAGAATATAAAACTTGATCAGGGGGCGGGCGATCCGTGGTGGGGCAGGTTCCGTCCGCCTGGATTTGGCGGATGGGCGTTCTGACGGGCCGATTCTGGCACCGGCGGCCGCCCGCTGATCAAAATATAGATAAACCCCACTCCGTCCATCCTGTCCGTGGCAGCTTCAAAAAGAGCGACCAAAAAGGACCTAGAGTCCAAGATTGTCGAGCTGGAGTCAAAGATAGACGCGCTTGTGGCCGAACTGCAGAATAACGCGGCGGCCAAGTCTGACGGGAGTGCCAACGCCGCGTCCAAGGCATCGTCCAAGGGCACGCTTCCAAAGGGATTTGACAAGGCGGCCCCCAAGCCTGCCCCGAAGCCCGAGCCCAAAAAGGCCGAGGCGGCGGCGGAGCCCAAGAAGCCCAAGGGCACGCTTCCAAAGGGATTTGACAAGGCGGCCCCCAAGCCTGCCCCGAAGCCCGAGCCCAAAAAGGCCGAGGCGGCGGCGGAGCCCAAGAAGCCCAAGGGCACGCTTCCAAAGGGATTTGACAAGGCGGCCCCCAAGCCCGAGCCCAAAAAGGCCGAGGCGGCGGCGGAGCCCAAGAAGCCCAAGGGCACGCTTCCAAAGGGATTTGACAAGGCGGCCCCCAAGCCGGCGGCGGCAGAAAAGCCAAAACCGGCCGAGTCTGCCAAGCCACCCGCGGCCACAGTTGCGGCCGCCCTGGAGGACGCGTACTATGACGCCCCGCAGACTGACTTTCACAAGTACCGCACCAACGTCACGGGCTATTCGCCTGCGCCAAACCGGTACTATGTCAGACTGACGGCCCCCGTGGGCACGGTTCCAACCACAAACTGGAACGAGCAGAAGGCAAAGGTTACGGGGTACACGCAGCCCTCGGACCAATACTTTGCGACGCGGGCCCGGCTTGCGTACCATCCTCCGGACAAGAGGTTTGGAAGCTTCAGCGGGACGGCTATGAGCGTCGAGGTTGCAGCCGCGGGACAGGAGCAGCAGACTCCAAAGCCAGAATCGACAACAGCAGCATCAAAATCCAAGGGAACGCTCCCAAAGGGTTTCTGAGCACCTGACTTTTTTAATTTTTAATAGCGACTGGGGCGTATGCCGTACGTGCCTCCGCTGACTAGCTGTCACAACTGCGGCCAAAAGGAATGGCTTGAGAGCCCGGAACTGGGGTACATTCCCCGGCTTGAGAAGGATCCGGAAGGCAGGTACATGGCAGACACCAACAACGGCGTGCACCTCAGGGTTTGGCGCTGCAACAACTGTATGTTCGTAATGACGTTCTGGGAGCCGGACTAGGATGTTTCAGGCGTATGGCCACCGCCACCGCCTCGGCTGCGGCTGCCCGGGCCGTACGCGGACGCCACATTTTGTATCTTTTTGGGCATTTTCCTGTAAAATTGGCAGGCATGATCGCACTCCAAACAAAATGTAAATAAGCATCACGTCTGTTCGTACATTAAATGGCAACCACACGCAGTACATCAAAGTCTACAAGGACATCCCGCGCTACTAAAAAGGACCTCGAGTCAAAGATTGCGGAACTAGAGGCGAAACTGGCAAGCCTGTCTGAGCAGCTGGGGCCAAAGCCGGCTCCCAAGCCAAAGAAGGAGCCAAAGCCCGAGCCCAAAAAGGCCGAGGCGGCCTCCAAGCCCGAGCCCAAAAAGGCCGAGGCGGCGGCGGAGCCCAAGAAGCCCAAGGGCACGCTTCCAAAGGGATTTGACAAGGCGGCCCCCAAGCCCGCCCCCAAGCCCGAGCCCAAAAAGGCCGAGGCGGCGGCGGAGCCCAGGAAGTCCAAGGGCACGCTTCCAAAGGGATTTGACAAGGCGGCCCCCAAGCCGGCGGCGGCAGAAAAGCCAAAACCGGCCGAGTCTGCCAAGCCACCCGCGGCCACAATTGCGGCCGCCCTGGAGGACGCGTACTATGACGCCCCGCAGACTGACTTTCACAAGTACCGCACCAACGTCACGGGCTATTCGCCTGCGCCAAACCGGTACTATGTCAGACTGACGGCCCCCGTGGGCACGGTTCCAACCACAAACTGGAACGAGCAGAAGGCAAAGGTTACGGGGTACACGCAGCCCTCGGACCAATACTTTGCGACGCGGGCCCGGCTTGCGTACCATCCTCCGGACAAGAGGTTTGGAAGCTTCAGCGGGACGGCTATGAAGGTGGAGGGCGTTTCGGCGTCCGGCAGTAGCAGCAGTGCGCAGACCGAAAAGCAGTCACCGCCACCGCCACCCCCCGCAGAGGCCCGGCAGCAGTCACCGCCACCGCCACCCCCCGACGACCGCAACAGGTCGCAGAAGCTTGCCGACTATGAGGCAGACTATCTAAATCGGCTGGAGGAGCAGAGGCAAGAGGCAGCCAAGGCCATGGCAGAGCAAGCGGCAGCCGAGGCAGCCGAGGCAGCATCTGCATCCAGCTCTGGAAAGCGCGGGGCGCTTCCAAAGGGATTTGAACCAAAGCCTGAACCGCCAAAGAAACCCCGAGGGACATTGCCAAAAGGCTTTTAGCCGTTTGACGCGTCCCGCCTATTTTCTTCTTTATTGTTTCGCCATGCCTACGCTGGACCGCTGCGCTCAAACTCTTCAAGCACGTCCTTGGCGTGTCCTGCGGGCCTTACCTTGCTGTACACCTTGAACACCGTCCCCCCTTCGTCCACAAGAAACGTACTCCTGTTGACTCCCATGTATTCGCGTCCCATGAACTTTTTCTTGCCCCAGACACCAAACGCCTCTGCTACCTTCTTGTCGGTGTCGGCCAAAAGCACGTACGGTATGCCCATCTTTTTGCAGAACTTGCCGTGCGACTCGACGCTGTCCGGACTGATGCCGACCACCTCTATGCCTCTCTTCCTAAACTCGTCGTACGCCTTTGAGAATTCGTCTGCCTCGATTGTGCATCCCGACGTAAAGTCCTTTGGGTAAAAGTAGACCACGTACTTTCTGCCCCTGAGGGCGCCAGAGCCCGTGGTGTTCCCGAACGCATCCATGAGCTCAAATGCCGGCACCTTGTCGCCGTCCGTCAGCATGGTTGTCCGCACCTGATGGTTGTTTTATACCTTGAGCGCGGGACAGGCGCCGCGAGCGGTAACCGCCCGATACCCGCCGCGATACTGCCCCCGTGACGGCTAGATATGTGGCCCCGTGTATGGTCTAGTGTGCGGCGTGTTCGGATATTTGACGGGGGGGGGGGCGTTGGACGGTTACCCCCACGCGTTGCGAATCTTTTATATGTAAAATTACGGGTGTTGCCGCATGGCCAACCCCCGGGCGTATCTTGCTGAAGCCATTGCAACATACGGACTTGTCTTTTTTGGACCACTCTCCGTAATATTGGCAATCGCGTCATTTGGTGAAGAGCTGACCACTCAGTCTGTCCTCTTCATATCGCTCGGACACGGCGGCGCAATTGCTCTTATGATATACGCGTTCGGACACGTTTCCGGGGCCCACATCAACCCTGCAGTCACCATACCGATGATGATTACAAAGAAGATTGGTGTCAGCGACGGCATTGCGTATATAGCGTCGCAGCTGGTAGGGGCCGTGGCCGCGGCCGCTACGCTAAAGGCCATACTTCCGGAGCTGGGTGCAAAGGTTAACTTTGGCACGCAGGGGGGACCCAGCGACCTCATAAACAACAGCGTCGGATCTGGCTTTGCAATAGAGGCAATCCTGACGTTCTTTCTGGTTACGGTCATATTCATGACAGCCGTCCACAAGAGGGCATCGCCGGGATGGCACGGCTTTGCAATAGGCGGGATGGTCTTCCTGATCCATCTGATTGCGGTGCCGCTGACGGGCGCGTCCGTAAACCCGGCAAGGACGTTTGGACCCGCGCTCATATCCGGCTTTTGGGAATTTCACTGGCTGTACTGGGCCGCGCCTATCCTGGGCGGCATCATAGCGGGCCTGATAATGAACTACGTATTCGTCAAAAAGGCCGACGCAGAGGCGGCCGAAGCCTGAAAACCTTTAAAAAAATTTGGCACGCCGTGTCCCCATGGTCAAGGGTGCCGGCAGCAGACACAATGCCGGTGCGGGAGCCGCCGCCGGGGTGCTTGCCGCGCAGTGCTCAGAGATGAAGAGGATTGTAGAGTCTGCAGAGGGGTGGAGCAGCGGGAAGCGGCCGGAGCGCGACGGCCTGGATGATCTCATAAAGGCGTACTATGCCGTGTCAAACGTCATGACGCTCGCAGGGACGCTAAAAGATACGGCCTGTGATGACGGCCTATCTGGGCTGATATCCGACGCAGAGTCCTTTATCTCCAAGCGCTTTGATGACGCACTGCACAGGGATGCAAAACGCGTGATAAACGGCATGATACGGGACATCGTAGGCGAGCTGACGCCCTCCTCACAGCTGTCGTCATTGCAGGGCGGGGCCGCACCCGCAAACGAGGCCGCCGAATCCGAAAGGTATGCCCAGCTCAGAAAACTCATGAGCGTGCGCGAGTTTGTGGGGCAGTACGATGCAATGGTGAGCGATCGTGCTGGCCTCTAATGGTGATGCCGATGATGGTGGCGGTTATGGCGATGGCGACAACGTCAACAGCGGTAATCATGCTGACAACGGCGCTGCCGCCTCTGACGAAAGCACATGTCGCAACTTGGACAGATCCAATGCGGGCCCGTGACTGCGTAAATGGTGATGACCTTGAATGAACCCGTTCTGGAATCTACGATACCCCCAAATCCTGCCGACATGCTTGCCAAGACTCTCTGTCGCATAAAGCGGGACTTGGCATTGTCACGACCCACTGCCCAGATTGCGGAGGCAATACCTGCCATGCCTTCAGACGAATTCCTGATCCCCCGGGATGATCTCCAACTGTTGCACAGATTTGCATCTGAGAATCCGATCTATCGTGACTCGCATGAGTCCGTACTACACGGCATACGGTGCATTGTATACGAGGGTGACGCCAACAAATACTGGCTTGGGAGCATACTGCACGAGGCGAGCCGCGCGCCGTTTTCTCCCACGTGGATCGCGTCCGCATACGTGCTGGCGCGGCTCGTCAAGGGCCTTGGATACCGCCAGGTCATAGATGTGGGTTCTGGGGATGGGAGGATTGCATTCTGTGCATCCGTGCTTGGCATGGATGCCCATGGCATCGAGATCGACGCGGAGTTGGTGGGGCTCCAAGAGCGGCTCTCACACCTGTCCAGCTTCGAGGCCCACTGCGCCGACGCAACAGAATTTGACTATGTGATGATGGGTTGTGGCCCCCCTGCAGTGGTCTTTGTGGGCGGCCTCGCTCAGATGGGCGGTGATATTATGGCATCTGGAATAATGGACAGGCTTGCAGCAGCCGGGCGCAAGATGCCGGGGTGGGTGTTTGCCGGAACAATGTCTCCCAAGTACGCCTCCGATCCGGAGGGGATGCACGGGTGGGGGAAGACTATGAGGCGCGCTGGGCTGCGACATGCCGGAACCGTGGCATTGCCGTCTGCCTGGACGTTTAACCAGACAGACGACACGCAGTATGTTTTTGCCTCGAAGCCGTAACGGCGGGCATCTTGGAATTATCATGGTTGATTCTAGTTAGTGATATTATTGGGTCTGCCCGCTCGGAGCGCGTCATTTACGTATTGGCCGCGCTCCTGTTATTGATCTGGGCGAATCCGATTCGTTGAATCCGGCCTCGTCTTCTCGATTTGAGAACGGGGGTCGGTACCGGCGTGCGCCACGATGACAGTGTCGATCTGTGCCCGTACGCCTGATCAGCAATTTACATTAAGCGCGTCTTATGGCCCCCTAACGGACTCGTTGCATAGCATGGATAGTGCGAACGCTTGCGGAGCGTTAGGTCGCCGGTTCGAATCCGGTCGGGTCCGCTTCCACTCTGGGTTCGGACCCTGCGCGTGGTGGTACTTCCACGATTATGCGCCCGTCGGGCAGCGAGGCTACAAATTGATAGTCCCGAGCAAGCATTGCGTCTATTGCTTCGCAGGGTACGGCTAGTTGCCGAGCACTGCTGCCGTTGCCGCCAGACCTGTCATGTTGCCAGCGCCCTGCACGACGCGGAGCGCCTCTAGCATCAGGTCTAGCTGCTCTGGCGTTGCCTTGTGTATCATGTGGTGCATCTCCTCTTTCTGCTCCAATACGTGGTCCTTGCCTGCGGCCGTGTTCTCGAGGCCGAGGAACTCTTCGGATCTTGCAAAGGACTCTTGCATCTCCTGCAGCAGGACCTCTGGCAGCATGCCCTTGTTTGTGGTGTATTTTGACTCCATCGACCTCCTGCGTCCCCTAAAGAACACGCGAAAGTCGTGTGCCATCTTGCCCTTGGATTCCTCCATCAGCAGCTCTGTATCAAAGTAGGCGCGCAGGATGTACGGCCTCCACGAAAAGCTGGGGTGGAATGCCCTTCGTACCTCCTTGCTGATGTGTTACGTGGGCAGGAACGACTTGCCGCTGTTTGCACTTCCTGTCGGTTTTGTATCTGTGGCCCGGCGCAATCACTGCAAGTTTACTTGTTCAGGTGCGCCCGGCGCGCACCTGCCTTCCGGTAGGGTGTCGCGTGCGGCAAGAGGAGCCCGATCAGGACGGCGCCAGCGACGACGAGGCGCGCGGTTGCAGTGTGGCGGGCATGTGTTACACGGGCGCCGGATTGCAACGCGGCCGCGGCGCCGCGGACCAACCCGGATCGTGCGGCTTCCTGTTCCCGCATCTCCACACTGCGGTTGCGCCGCGGGTACACTGCTAGGCCCGCAAGCGTGATCCGGAATGGCGACTCATGCAGATAAGCGGCGGCGCGCAAGGCCTAGTATGACAGAATTAAAATAAAAAAAAGTGGTTGGACTTTCTATCCTCTTGCAGTCACGCAGATTTCTGTAGCGCATTCACACGCTGTCGAGTCACAACCGCATTCGGTCTTTGGTGCGCAGTTACATTCGCTGTTAGCCGCGATTTGTTCGGCACATGAGTCTGCCATGCATGTGTTTGCATTTGGCATGTTTTAAAAGTTTTGGACGCTGGCTCTTGCGAATTCGGGATCTGTCAAAAACGACGGAACTGTATTATCGCACATATATTATGATAATATGTCTTGGCATATTATTGTACATTTGTTATATGTACCAATATTAATAATAGGATTTATCATAGAAACCAATATTAGTAATAGAATTTATCATGGGAGCCAATATTGATAATAAAAGTCTATCATAGGGTCAATATTAATAATACTTGGGTTTATTTAGGTACCAATCTTAATGGTATTTATTAGATTATCTATATCAGTTCCAGAATTTGTAACATAACATCTGATGCAAAGGTATAAAATGTGAAGCGGAAGTATGCGCCAACATGATAAGTGAAGGGGACGCGGTACCGTCCTTTGAACTCCCGGATTCTCCGGGGACGCTCAAAAGCTCCAAGGATTTTGCAGGCAAGAAGCATGTGATCTATTTTTACCCAAAGGACTTTACGCCGGGTTGCACCATCCAGGCCGACGAGTTTGGAAATCTATATGATGAATACCGGCGCCGCGACATAGAGGTTATCGGGATCAGTCCAGACAGCGTCGAGTCGCATGAAAATTTCCGTGAAAGGAAGAAAATCCAATACGTTCTGATGGCAGATACGCAGCATGCGGTGGCCAAAATGTTCGGGGTGTGGGGCATGAAAAAGGTCGGGGACAAAGAGCGCGAAGGGGTGATAAGGAGCTCGTTTCTCGTAGGAGAGGACGGGATCATATTCAAAGCATATACAAAGGTAAAGCCGACGGGACATGCAAGCCAGATCCTAGACGACTTTGACGGCGCCGCCTCTTCTTGATCAAAATAGCAAAAATGGCAACATGCCGACTTTCTGAAGTGATCCTGAGCGCGAAATGAGCATATCGGCGGTCTGCCTTGCTTGCTACACGCGTACGAATGGACTGGCCGTACATGCGGCGTGCGCCGTTGTGGAGCCCAAGTATCTGCATATATAAAAACATTTGACCGGGTTTCTAAAGTGTATTGTATTAAAATGATTTTGTCTAGTCGTTGGCGTCCTCTTCAACCCATTTCGTATTGCTATCCCTGATCGTATTCGATGCCTTTTTGTTGTCAAACGCCTGCAGCGGGACCTCGCCTCTGTCTATGTCAAGGAACCAGTGCAACCACTTCTCGTTATAGTATGCGACAAACTCCGACAGGCCACCAAAGCGGTGCAGTTTATCTTCAAGCGTGCGGTGGAGCCGTTCGTGTTCGCCTCCATCCTGGGCTCGGGCCCTGCGTGACGTCCTCTGATGATGCGCCTATCCGTCAGCGCATCTACGAGTCTGCAACTGCGCGCATCTCCTCGTTCTCACCGCCGGATGTGACTAGCTGCTGAGTGCGTACATCAGGCCTGTCATATTGCCGGCGCTCTGTATGGTGCGTAGCACCCCTAGCACTGGGCCCGTTTGCTTTGGCGCCGCCCTGTGTGTCATGTGGCTCATATCTTGTTTCTGCTCCGGTACGTAATCTTTGTCTGCCGCCATGCTCTCAAGGCCAGGGAGCTCTTCGAATCTTGCAAACGTATTGCGCACCTCCTGTTGGTGTCAGAATACTGTCCCGCGTTTACCGATATGAGAAGGATTGTGTCCGCATACTTTCATACATCGAAGCTCGATCTTGACATGTGCGTGTACCATGACATGGGCCGTGCCAATATTCGAGAGCCTTTGACCTTAGCTATGAGCCCCAGGTATTCCGCAGCCTAATAAAAAAAAGAAAGGTCGAAGAAAAGGTTTAGGAAGCCTTGTATTCGTTGCAGTCGCATGCAGGCGCACTGTACGCCCCGCATACGTCATCAGCGGAGCCGTGCGTGCACGCTCCTGTTTCGTATGCCGCTGACTCGTGGTGGTGCGACTCGGTATGTCCACAGTCACCACAGTCGTCAGTGCTGTCGCCCTTGGTAAAGGTAGAGCACTCACACTCGCTTGTGGTGGCTTGCCCGCAGTTGTCACTGCTAGAGCCGTGCGTGCACGCGCCGTCGGCCATCGAACCGGCGTGGTGATGAGCTTCGCTGTGTCCGCACTCGCACACGTCGGCCGTTGCTGCCATAGTTGACATGGCCTTTGGCATGCGCATGGCCTTAAAAATATACTTGCCGCGTTCTGGTTTTTGTATTATGCAATAGTTAATTTTTAATTAATTGTTATTCATATGGGGCTGTTTTATATCAACATCCTGAAAGTTGAAGGCGCGCGTTGCGCCCTGAATCTTTTTCCCGTGGCAGTCCGGACGGCGGCCCTGCCCCGCAGGCCGTGCCGCCGGCGTCTGCGCCTGGCACGGCCGTCTTGTCTGGGCGTGCAACTTTTGTGTCAAAAACATACAAGGCCGGGTGGTTGCCGGAATGGCCGGACTCGGGATCGGGGGGCGCCCAAAGCATTGAGAGCGTAACATAGCCGATCGAGCAGCGGAGGGTGTTTTATGGCAATCTGTACAGCGCTGATTCGTGGAGGTACGCGGACACGTGGAAGGTCGGGGCCACCGTCACGGCAGAGTTCGAGCTGACAAAGTAGTGCCTCGCCGTAAAGGACGATCTGCAGACGTGCCTGGGGATCTGGGCTCCGGTCGCCTCACTGCTGGCTGACGTTTGCAACAACCGGCTCCATGCACTGAGCGATAGACGGCAAAACCGCCGCTGCAATTGTGGTCGTCGCCGCCGCGCCCTTCTGTGCTTGTATTGCAATACGTGTACACGCCGGCCCCACAACAAGCCGAGAATCCAAACCCTCTGATGGCCGTGTGGGAAAAACGCCCACTCGAACGCTCAAGCACTGCTCGACGACGAGTTCGTGGTATGCGGCAGGGCGGAGCAGGGGGCGCCTCGCCGGCCCGATCCCGGATTTGCAGACGGTTATGCTGTGCGGATTGGGTCTAACGCAGGCCCTGCCCGCGCGACATGGTGCACGGGCGGGTTTGTCGCGCCCGCGTCACTGTTCGGCGTTGTTCTGGCGCACGAGGTCTGCAATGTACGACTCGTACTCGGACATCTCCTGCCTGAACGAGCCGTACGCCCATTCCTGCTGCGTCGAGTGGCAGTCATACCTTGTCATCTCCTCTTCTATTGCGGATATCCGCGCCTCGAACTCTGCCAGGCGCCCCGCATCCGCTGGATCGGCCGCGTCAAGTCTGTCGCGGGCTATCTGGACGAGTATGTCGGCGCCCTCCCTCACCAGGCCTCTGCACTTCTCTATGGCCTCTTTGTCCAAGGATCTGCCCTGGCCGCCCTCTGAGATCGACACAAACGCGTAAAGCGAGGCCGCTATTGCGGCGGTGATTGCGATTCCTCCGATTATCTTTTTATCCACGCTGTCCATCATGAGATCCTCTGGGCCGACCATGTTTCTCCTACCCAGACGCCGGCCACCTCTATGCGGCCGCCTGCGCCCCCCGCCAGGCCGTGCTCCTCTTCCCACGCTCCTATGACGCTTACCGCTGATCTGATGTGGTCCTTGTGCTCCTCCTCTGAGACCGGGTTTCCGGCGCAGTCGTGGTGTCCGGACACTACTATGAGCCTCGATCCGTGCTTCTCGACTGAGATGCGCGCCATCTGTATTATCTTTTCGAGGTCGTCGTTGCGGGCCACCCTGCCGTCCACTCCGGGCGCGGTTATGGTGTCCACGTAGTCCACCCCGTAGTTCTCCCTTATCCAGTCGTTTAGGACCGTCTGTATCCGGCCGTCCATGCAGCTGATGGACGTTGCAAATCTTCCGCCTGCCATGGGACCCGTACGGCGCTTCCAAATAAAATCATTCTTGTGGTGTTCCGTACGTGACGTGCTGGCGCATGCTCTGTCGCCGGGTCATGACGACTTTATGCGCATGATCTTGGTCTTGTCCATCACGACCCAGTATTCCACGTTCTGCCCGTTCTCCAGCTTGCCCGCTACCTCGTCGTCGATCATCGTGACGTCGAGGGTCTCAAACGTCTCGTTGTCCATGACCTGCACGGTGTCGCCTATGATGGATATGATCTGCCCCAGCTTTTTGTTTATCATGGGCACGTGGATCTGCATGCTGACGGGGCCGACGTGAGGCCTCTTCTGGCCGTCGAATATTCCCTCGCCTACGATTCTGGCCTTTGCTGCCCCGTGCTTTCCGGGCTTTGAGGTGTCGTACTCCACTATACGGCAGGGTTCCCCGCTCGGCTGGTCGGAGTGCGGCAAAAGTATGTACGAGCCAATCTTGAGTGATCCAAGATCTGACGGCTTGCTCATGCAAAAAACCGACCGTCCCGAATATTTTAACCCTTGTTTGCAATTGTGCCTGATTTCGCGGCATCCCCAGTGCCTACTTTAGGCGGTCCAGTATGGACAGGCTCATCATGTTGGTTATGCTGAATCCGCGCCTGTTGATCTCGCGCCGCGTCTGGTCGCAGTACTTGTTGACGCTCTGATAGCTCTTCTCGCTTGCAACCTCTATCACCACTATGTTGTTCGAGTACGGGAAGTCGAACCTCGGCGGCTGCGGGCTGAACGTCTTCATACTACCGATGCCCGCCCTTGCAATCTTCTCCCGGCGCAGCAACAACGACGCTATCTCGCTGGCATCATCCTTGTACTCCCAATAGTATATGGAGACAAAGTTGGTCTCGCCCTCGACTTCGCGCTCGAAGAGATCGTCCCTTATGTCGAATACGAACGTCCTCTTCGGATCGCTGTGCATGCTCTCGATGTCCTTTTCTATCTCCTGACCGTTCTTGAATTTTGCAAGCAGGTAGTGGTTTGCAGTGTCGGTAAAGTATGGCTTGCTGTCTGCAGAGAACGTGCCCGTGACAAAGAACATGCTCTCTATGTTTTCAGAGTCCTTCCATGACTCCTTTAATTCTATGGACTCGTGGGTGTGCATGTACGGCGCGCATACGTATCCTGGGCGGATCAGCTCGAGCTCTGACACGCATCTGTGATTGTGCGATAATATTTATGCTTTTGATCGCGGCCGGGCGCCTACCCGCGGAAATTTTGCCCCGCACAAAACCCGTCCCCGGCCTTGGCTGTGCGTGAACCAGTGCCGATCAGGGATGGTTTTTTAATGGCTGTTTCCCAGCACATTTGTCCCAAGCTAGCTCAGCCTGGTAGAGCTTCCGGCTGTAGTTGTCGGCTTATGGCTGACCGAATAACAGCATATCAGGCATACAGAAACCGGGCCGTCGAAGGTTCAACTCCTTCGCTTGGGACTACAAAACAACCTGCTGTCCACCGTCGCCGCCTCCTGGTGGTGGCACTTGGGGCGCAGTGACTGGCGTGGTGTGCATGAAATGAACAAAAATGGATGATGTGCAAAAAACAGACGCTGTCGTGCCTAGAATTTTTTGACTTTTTGAGCGGCGGGGCCCTTTTTACCCTCGCCAACTTCGAACTCTACCTTGTCGCCTTCGTTGATAAATCCGTCAACGTCCGTCTTGTGAACAAACAGATCATCCCCTGATTCACGCTCGATAAAGCCGTAGCCCTTTACGCGGTTAAACCACTTTACGGTGCCTTGCTCCATTTGATTTTGCGTGTGGCGCTCTCTATATTAACTACGTTATTTGTGCAGGCAGAACGTGGCCTGCTGTACCTCTTGGGCGTCTGCCTGCTCTGCGGTGGCGTCAGCGATCGGCGCGGAGGCGTGCCGCACTACGCGGCCGCGTATGGTCAAAAGTCCTTTGGTATGTGGTCGTTGGCCTTTAGCCACTCGACTTGCGGCAGTGTGAACCGCCACACGATGTCCCCCTTTTCGGCCTCGTTAAAGTCCCAGGGAGCTATAATCACAATGTCGTTGTCCCTTATCCAGACCCTGCGCTTGAGCTTGCCCCTGATGCGCCCCCTGCGCGTGATGTTGTCGGTGCACTTTACAAGCACGTTCTCGCCTCCGAGTATCTTGAGTACCCTGCCGAACATCTCGCCCTCTTCTGGAAGACGTATCTCCTTTAGCGCGCTCTCGCTCTTTACCTGACGCTTGCCCATGGCATGTACGTCCTCGCTCTGCATATAACTCATGACTTTTGGAGCGCGCCGTCCGGCATACGCCTTGTAGCACAGCGCGGATACGACCAGCACCGTTCCAGTGATTGTCGACCACAGCACAAAGGAGAGCGCCTGCTCACCTTCCATGAACCGCGCTGCGTGGGGCGCCTAATACGTCTGCCGTTAAACCATGAGTGCGTGCTTGGGCTGATTGAGTAGCTGCCCGGCCTCAGGACCCGTGGCACCCGGGCGCTAACCCGGGACCGGTCTGAGGATGTACCGGAGCGTGACGCGCCGCCGCGTGGATGGCGGCGGCATGCGCGGTTGCCGCCAATGCAAAAGAGATTTTTATCTGGAGGGGACAGCTCCCCCGTGGCCGACTTTCACTGCATCCCTGAGTGCTCTGACTGCTGCACCTACCGCGAGTACTATCCTGACAAGAGGTTCGGCAAGGTGGGCGTCCTGATACTCCCTGAGGAGCGCGACAGGATTGCAAAGCTGGCCTCTGACCAGGGGGTACGGGTGCACATACTTCCGAGAGTCGGGGTCTCGGAGACGGGAGGCGCGGGGCCGTCCCGGATAGTCGCATACCAGATGATGGGCAGGGACGCCAACGGCGACACGTGCCCGTTTCTTGATACGTCTGGAGTCTCAAAGTCGCCGCACGGGGGTCACCCGTGCCGCGTATACGGGCAGAGGCCACTTGCTTGCTCTGCATATCCGCTGAGCGGACGCAACCCATCGGTGCTGGATCCAAAGTGCAGGTACTGCAGGGAATGCGGCCCGTCGGCAGACGGCAACCTCGAGTCCGAGGAGCAGGCCCTGTTGAAGATAGAGCGTAGCGTTGCATCCGACCTGCCTGCGGTCTGGCGATTCGCGACCGGGATCGGGGAGGAGGCGGACCGCGCGCATTTTCTTGAGCCCGGCTGGGTGCGCGACTGCTGATTGCCGGTAGTCGTACCCGCGGCGGTCTCCGGCCTGCGGCCGCCAAGCGGCGGCAGGGGCAGCAGCAGCGGCGCCTGCGACTCTGCGCGCCGCGCAAACAGTACCCTGCACGCCTAGGGGTTTATGACCGCCCTGCCGATTATCTTGCGCTCCTTTAACGCGGTAAGCGCGTCGTTTGCCTCGGCGAGCGTATACTTTTTTGATATGATGGGGTTGATGACGCCGTCCTTTGCGAGCTTTATCAGCTCCGTCATGTCGGTGTAGTTGCCCGTGTATGCCCCCTGTATGACTATTGACTTTAGCGGTATCGTAACGAGTGACATCTCAATCGAGCCCCCGAAGAGCCCTACCATTACCATGTTGCCCCTCTTGCGCAATATGTCGAGCCCGAGCCTTGCGGTGGGCGGGGCGTTTACAAAGTCCACCACGCTGTCGGCCCCCTTTTGGTTGCATATCGACATTATCGCCTTATCCGCACCCGGCTCCTTTGAGTTTACGGTGTAGTCCGCGCCCATCTCCGACGCCGTCCTCAGCTTTTCATCGTCCAGATCAACGCAGATTACCTTTGCTTTTGTAATCGCCTTTGCCACCTGTATGCCCATCAACCCGAGCCCGCCTGCCCCTATGATCACCATGTATTCGGGGGAGTTGGCGTTTGCCTTTTTTATCGCCGTGTATGCCGTGAGGCCCGAGCACGCAAGCGACGTGGCCGTATCGGCTCCGACGCCGTCCAGCCTTGCCAAATATCTGTGGCTTGGTATCATTACATAGTCCGCGTACCCCCCGTCCTGGAATATGCCCATCGACCTCGGGGTGTCGCAGAGGTTCTCGTTTCCCGCCGCGCATGCGGGACATTCGGTGCACCCTATCCAGGGGTATACCAAGACCCTGTCGCCCTTTGAGAAACCGGATGCTCCGTCTCCCACCTCCTCGACGGTGCCGGCTATCTCGTGTCCGGGGGTTACGGGATACTTTACGCCCCTGTCGGTAACCTTCATGAACTTGCCATCGCCAAGGTCGTATCCGCCCTCCCACAGGTGGAGATCGCTGTGGCAGACGCCGACGGCGTCGACCTTTACCAGCACCTGCTCGCCTGACGGGCGCGGCGTCTCGGTACTGACTGCTTCTAGGGGTTTGCCGGGGCCCACTATCTTGGCCGAGTTCATGGACTGCCTCCCTAGGGTTACAATATAAGAGTTGACTGAAAACTAAAGAAAAATAAACAGATATCTATTTCTGCATGGGACTGCCATACTGCGCATGGCCGCACATGCAGACGGCGGGGGGAGCAACGCTGCATACGATGATGCGTCGGACGGCGGAGCCGCTGCCGATGACGCCCCTGCTGCGGCAGGCGCCCCCGAGAGCATATCGCAGGAGCCGATCAACGTCCTGTTTGCATCCCACTCGTCGGTGGCAAAGCGCGACGTGTGGGAGATCGACCTGATTCAGATACTCGACATGCTGGTCCGCATACTGGAAAAGTCGGACAAAAAGGACCTGAGGGTTGCCGGAATGGCGGCGCTCTCCTCGTCGCTCATATACCGGATGAAGGTGGAGAGCATCTCGGCCCTTCACAAGGCCGCCATGGAGCGCGGGACCGCGCCGGTGAGGAGGGATCCGCCGGACATAGAGATGATTGGAATCCCATACCGGCACGAGTCGACCTATCCCGTGTCACTCGACGACCTGCTTGCAATGCTCCAGAATCTGATAGGAACGATGGCGAACCCGCGCTCCCGCCCCCGGCGGAGGAGCATGCTGGAGCCTGCAGAACCGCCGGCCTTTGAGAACTATATGCTGTCCCTTGAGAGCGAGATAGACGCGTACCGTGACATGATAATGGCAAAGATTGCCGAGACGGGGCGGGGCATACTGCAGGACATAACTGCAAACCTTAACGCCATTGACTCGATAAAGTGCTTTTTTGCGGCCCTGTTCCTTGCCCGGGACCGGATGGTCGACCTCGAGCAGGCCGGGGATGACATACGCATAACGGCGATACCGCACACGGAGGGCATGTCAGACGGAGGCGCCGACTCGGACGGCAGTGTCATCGCCGTTGCTGATGCGAATGATGGTGCTGAAGATGATGATAATGGCGCCGGTAGTGGCAGTGCCGCTGAGAATGGCGGCGGCGGCGGTGGGGCGTGAGTGTGGGCATTGGCGTCGTGCACGAATCTGGGGCCCGGGATGGGCGCCAACGCTGCCGCTACCGTTGTGGCCGCAGCGGCCGCGCACCGTTACTGCCGGGGACGTATGTCACACTGTGGTGCAATGTAGGGGTGAGCGCGCAACGGCAAAGGTAACCGACATGAACGAGGCGACCGCGCGGGTGGAGGCCGCCCTGTATTCTGCCGGCAGGCCACTCAGTGAGGACGCTCTTTTGCGCGCGTCAGGGACCGAATCGCGCATCAAGACCCAGTCCATAATCAACAACATCGTGAAAAAGACGTGCTCTGTGTTCAAGGCAATCGAGGTGGTACAGCTGCCTGACGGCTCGTACGTGATGCAGCTAAAGCCCGAGTACAGCTCCACCATAAAGCGCTACGCGTCAAAGCCGATACTTCCCAAGGCCACCCTCAAGACCCTCTCATACATCGCGTGGGCGCAACCAATAGCCTCTAGGCAGCTGGTCGAGACGCGTGGGACGGGGGTTTACTCGCATCTGAAGGAACTGGTACAGCTTGACTACATCAGGTATGAGAGCGCGGGCCGCATCAAAATCTACTCCACAACGGAAAAGTTCCAGAAATACTTTGGGATCAAAGGGGACGCCGAGGATCTAAAGGAGCGGCTCTTTTCAAAGAGGAGAAAGACCGCCGGGGCCTAGCCCGTGCCTGCCTCACCTGCCTGCCCTGAGCGTGTTAGTCGCCCCGCGCCGCGCCCCGTCTGGCGCCCCTGCGTGACTGGGGCGGCCCTGCCGGATCCCCCCCCCACCCACGCCCGGATGCCCGGAGGCTCACTCGGTTTGTATAAATTAGAGCGGTCCATCCGCATGCCATGCGAAAGTCAGTAGAGAATCTGGCAACCAGTAAGACCACCGGCGGAAGGAGGCACCCTTTGCGCATACGCCGCAAGTACGAGACTGACAGGTACCCGAACGAGGCGGTCAACGGGGCCCAGGAGACGATAACGCGCCACGTCAGGGGGCGCAACCGCAAGACGGCGCTGAAATCAATCGACTTTGTCAATCTGGCGACGGGTGGGGCGAAAGTCAAAAAATCAAAGATAGTAAAGGTGCTCGACAACGCCACCAACAACGACTACAAGAGGCGCGGAATCATAACAAAGGGGGCCGTACTGGAAACCGAGGACGGCAAATGCCGCGTACTCTCAAAGCCTGGGCAGACCGGGGTTGTCAACGCCATTCTGATTCCGGCAGAATCATAACCTGCAGGGCTGACTCGATCCTACATGTCGTGTAATTGCGCGGCAGTATGTTCAATGCGTCTGCTTGCGCCTGCCGGCTCGCCTCTTTCCACCCTTTGGACTGTTTAGGTGGTTCCTGATGATGGCGTCCGCCATTTTTGAGACGTCCCTGTCCTCGTTTGCGGCCATCTTTTGCAGCTTTTTGGCGTTCGTCTTGCTGAGCGTGACCGTAATCTTTTGCCTCAAAAGCCCGCGCCTCGCACGCTCAAGCAGCGTCTTGTGGGCGGACCTCGGGCTTGCCGCGAGCGCGCGCAGGTATCTTCCCCTAAGCCTGGGTTCCAGTGGCTCCACCCTGTCGACTATCTTCAGGGCCTTTGAGACGTTCGGCACTGCCTGGTACAGCCTGGTCGCGTCGTTGCGCGTGATCTTTTCCGGCACGCATGCCTTGAGCTTTTCCGGCACCGCAGCGAATCCGAGAAAACTCCTGAGCGTCTGGGGTGCTATGCCGAGCAGCTGGGCGGCCTTTGTCTTCCCCATCGACCCCGCAATATCTACGCACGCACGCGTCATGTCCCGGGGGTTCATCTTGTTGCGGTGCAGGTTCTCTACCACTGACGCCGCCCTTGCATCGTCAAGGTCGTATCTTGTGGACGCGGTCAGTACTAGGGCGGGGATCTTCTTTGCCCGCAGCCGCTTCAAGGCCGCCAACCTGCGCTGGCCCGACATGAGCAGGTACTCCCTGCCTTGTTTTTGCACCATGGGGGGGTTCTGGAGCCCCTCGTTCCTTATCGATCTTGCAAGTTCGGTTATCCCCTTGCGATCAAGGCCGCGTGCCTGGGCGTCCTTCCACACCTTGATCTGCCTTACTGGGATCTCGCGTAGCCTGTATGATATGGGGGACTTGAACCTCCTCTGCCTCATATGCGACGGTGTAACATTTGGCTAAATTAGTATTTCTTGGATCCGATGCCCGCCTCAGGCTTCGTTCTGGCGTCGTACACTGCACGCCGCTGCGGGCCGTCTCCTATCCCCTGCCTGCTATGCGCTCTATCTGGACTGCGACGTGCGGTTTTTCGCCGCTGTTTGCAAGCAGGAACCTCAGGTCGTCCATTGTATCTATGTCCATCATTATCCTCCTCACGAACACAGGGGCCACATTTCTCGTGCACTCGCCTGCCATCCTGACGTGCTCCCTGTAGCTGTTGTTGTCGTAGTGCGTTCCCATCAGATCGGCTGGCATCCTTACGAGGGCGTTGGTGCCGTCAAACTTCCTCGACGGTACGACGACTGCAAAGTTGGGCGGCGCTGCAAACCTCATCATAAAGTCAATGTCCTGCGCCTTGATGTATGGTATGTCCTGCGGCATGACTATGGACGCGTCGTATCCGTCTTGCATGATGCGCCTGTCTGCCAGTGCTACTGCCTCGTTGACGCCCCTCTCGTGCTCGTCGCGTATGGCCGTTATGACTGGGCCGCCTCCTTTCCCTGACCTGCTCCCGAACTCTGCGACCATCCTCTCGGCCTCTGGATCCCTGGTCACTACAAACGTGTGGTCTATGTGGCTGGATGTGGATACAACGCCTATGATCTCCCTTAGCATCACCCCGCACAGTTCTGCCACCTCTGAAGCGCCAAGCCCGAGGCGCGTCTTTGCCCCCTCGAATCTCTTGACTGGTATTATTGCCGCTGTCCTCAACTGAGGTCACCACTGCATTGGTGTAATTATACTTGGGTCGTACGCGCCTTGCCGCGACAAGACGTCACGCGTGTACCTGCTTTGTGACAAAGCTGGCTAGCGCCTCCTCTGCGGCCTTGTTCTTCATGGTGATCTTCGTCTCGTATACGCTCATGTCCAGGCTGCGTATCTTTTTTGCAAGCGCCCTGTCCTTTGTGTCTATTACAATGTTGGAGCATACGTCCGAGTACATCTTTGCAAGCCCGTACGCGTTGGACTCGATTCCTGCCGCCTTCATGTACTTTGCGGCCGGTCCGGTTATGGAGCTGTCGCCAATCAGCGGGCTTATGGCGACCACCTTTTTCTTTGCCCTTGCGAGCTCCTTTTTTATCCCCTTTATCTGCAACATGGGGCCTATTGACGTGAGCGGGTTTCCGGGGGCGAGTATCACGAGCTTTGAATTCTGTATCGCGTTGACTGCCTCTGGGTTTGGACGCGCCTTTTCTGCGCCGATATACTGTATGCCCTCGACCTCGTCGCGCCCCCTGTACTTGACCCAGTATTCCTGGAGGTGCATCTCGCCCTTGCTCGTACTTATCCTGGTCTCTATGGTGTTGTCCGTGACGGGAATTATGTTGACGCCCACTGCAAACCTTTCGCACATCCACTTTGTAATGTCCGTTAGGTTCTTTCCGTTCTTGAGCATGTTGGTTCTGATCAGATGGGTTGCCGCGTCCCTGTCGCCCATCCTAAACCACGTCTCCTCGCCGAACACCTCCATCTGTCGCAGAAAGTTAAACGTGTCCTTTTTGACCCCCCATCCCTTCTCTTGGTCGAGCAGGTCTGCCAGGCCGTACATTATGGTGTCAATGTCGGGGCAGACATACAGCCCGTACAACCAGTAGTTGTCGCCGACGTTACTTATCACGTTGACCTTGGATTCCTGAGCTGCCAGCCCCCTGACCATCTTCACAGAGCCCGTACCGCCCGCAAGTACCGTTATCACGTCAGCCATCTTCCTCCAAAACTATGCAGGCTACGTCGGCTCTGCTCCATATTTAGTTTTGGAAATTGCATGCACAAGACACGCGCAAGAACGGAGCCGCCCGTCGCCTTTCCGATGTCGTGGAGGTTTAAAGATCACGACGCGTCATGATTGCAAGCCGCCTTGATCGTGTGGGCCGTTGCGCCAACACATCTCCAAAAGAGACGCAGCAAAGAACGCAAAAGACGTGGGAGGATCAAGTCGACGTACGTGCCGCGACTCCCTCCATTTTCGCGCGTGCGCGCGAAAAACAGCGGGACAAAAAACACACTACCTCATGTCGCGTCTGGCCCGGGGACCGGACACGGAGGGGCTGCAATTCGCAAAGCCTGACAGCGTGCTGCAGGATTGAGTTTGCGCGGCCGGCGACAGACGTTTCTTTGCCGCGGCGCGCGCCCGCCTTGGCCGGCCTTGCGCGACCGCGCTCCCCTCCTTTTCATGTTGGCCGCCTGCCGATATTCGCTCCCTCTCCCTTCAGGTTCCCCGGTCCGCCGGCAGCTTGGCGGGCATGGGCCGCGGACCTCGCACCATACTCCGGCCCGTCCAAAACACCCCCGCCGTTTTCTGGAAGCCGGCTTGGCCGCGGCCGTTCGCGGATCCCTGCCGCAGCCGGACTCTCCACATTCCTGACATGCGGCGTCGCGGCGAGATAATGTGTCCCCCGCATCTATGCGGGGCCGTCACGCACCGGCCGTCTCGGAGGGTGCTTGGCGGGGCTGCCTGCCTGTCCGACTCGCGTAAATCCAAAACCTGTCGGCAAATCCATCTCGCGCGGTGGGATCCCGCCTGTCTCGTTGGATGCCTGCTCGTCGAAACTGCGGGACGATACCGTCGTCTTTGCCTTGTATGGGCCCGCGCACCCACCCCGTGAAATCTGAATAAGACGGAAGCCGGCAGGCACGAATTTTCAAGGGGCCTGAGCCCGGGCTTTATTTTGCAAGATAGATTTATTACTCTATTTATGCCAATCGTATCATATGAATAGAGTATTTCTTGTGGCGGGTCTTGCCGCCGCCGGCCTGCTCGCTCTTGGAGGAGGCGCCTCCGACTCGTGGGCCGCCCAACTTGACGCTACCATAATCCCGACTGCAGATACCTCGCCCTTTAAGATGAGCTATCTGAAAACCATTCACATATGGTACGAGGATGGCGGAGTGCTGGTCGACGAGCTGCGAGGAAACGACATTACCATATCGGGCCAGTATGATTCCAGCCATCCTGATGTGCAGTCTCTAATCGATAGGCTCAACACGGCCATACTTCAGAGCGGCAGCCAGGTCAGCATATCCGACATGGAGGTGGACTATACGTTCGCACTCTACGGCGGTGATGAGCGCGCGTCGTTAGACTACAAGATTATTCTGGTTGGGGAGCTTGTGAACTATGTAATTACGCAGGACTCCCAGAAGACACTCGTTGATCTGGGCTGGAGGGGGCTCTCAGTCGACGGCAGCGTCATGATTGACGGCCAGGAGATCAACGATCCGTTTACGTTTGTAGCGGACAACCTGCCAGTGACGCGGGACACGATATCCGGAACCGCCGGCGAGCGCATATTCGACGAGTATCTGATTAATGCCGACTTTGTCTTGGAACAGCCGCTTGAGAACTGGCACTTTCTGTTCGACCCGACTGGAATCAACGTCGACGCTGGAACCTTCGGACTAGGCGATGAGATATCGGGCTTTGTAAAGTCGAGCTGGACCATGGGCGAGAGCAACCTTCAGCAGGGAAGGCAGGTCGAACGAATCGAGGAAGAGATCATAATGGTTGATCAAGAATATGTGGTAAAGAGCATACAGTCCCCCGACCAGGGCAACCTGAACATAATCGGGTACGGTGTCATTGACATCCTTGAAGGAGTTGAAATTGCAGGCGTGACGTCTACTGCACCTAGCACTACGGCCACGGGCGACTTTCCAATAATGATCATATATGGCATGGCCGGAATGGCCGCCGTCGCGGGCATTGCGTTCTTTTTTGTCAGTAATCGCGCACTAAAGAACGAAAAGCAGGGCCAGCAGGGGATAGACCCTACCCATCTCGTGGGATACCAGACCAGCTCGGCGTCCGGGGGATACCAGACAAACAGGGGCGAGGCCCAGCTAAAGGGTGACGTGGACTATCAAATGACGCGCAGCCATTACGAGCAGGAACAGCCGCAGCAGCAGCAGCAGAGTGAGCCCAGCTCGGCACCCCCCGCGATAGCGGCGGAGGATGCCACGTGCGGATGCGCCGCGTCAGTCGAGATGAGCTCCGAGTGCGACTGCCAGATGCAGGACTCGTGCATCTGCGACCACACGTGCCCGTGCGGTGCCGTTCTCTGCAAAGAGATGTCCGAGAGCATGAGATGATACTGCGGCCGGCCTGTTGCCCCGCGGTTGTGTACAAAGCCGGCCTTTTTCGCCGCCGCTTGGGGCGCGGGTTTGGCAGCGACGGCGCCTGGCGGACGTCTTGTTGGTGTGTGCTGAGAGTAACCCTCCTTCTGTTCTCGCGACATTTCGCTTTGCGGCCCACCTGAGCCTGGTACAGGTCCTGCAGCTCTGTTTGGCCTTTCTCCGTGCGGGTCGGCTTCTTTCATTCCGTTCATGGGAACCTCAGGGTCTGCCATCACAGTGCCCCATGTTGGATCATTTTCTGCTCCGTTGCCAGCCGTCTCCGACTATCCATCTCCGGATCGCACCCCTGTATGGAGGGAGGAGTTTCCTCTGCCGTGGCAGCGTTCGCGCTTCAGCTCACACGGTGTGTCCGGCGCATGGGCCTATAATCTGTGTTTCGCTGGATCTTTTTGGCGGTGGCGGAGATGGCTGCCGCCGCTGCCGCCGCTGCTATGGCAGCCATGCGGTGCCGCAGAGCCCTGCCCCGCGCCCGGATGGCTGCTCCGGCCAGCATGTCACCCTGCGGGCTTTCTTCCCCTCAGAAACAGCGTTCCGGTATTCCTCTTCCATGCGTCCTTGGCGGCCGGGTCCTTGAGGCGCCTGGCCCTCACCTCGAACCCCGCCCTGGCCAGCATGTCCTTCCACTCGCCCTCGGTGTGCAGGTGCATCGTAATCCCCATGGCCGCCGCCCACCTCTTTGTGGATGTGTTCTCCGCGTAAAAGTCCGTCCCGCACAAAAAGACGCCCCCCGGCCTTAGGAGCTTGTATATCTTTGCAAGGGCGGCACTAACGGAATCCGCATAATATATCGACTCCATTGCAAACACATAGTCGAATTTCCGGCCCCTGTACTTCCACTCCTCTATGTCGGCGCAAAGGTACCTCTCCCTTCCCGTGTTGCCCGGATCTGATTCCGCGCGGCTGATCATGTTGGCGCTCTTGTCTATCCCCACGCTGAGCCTGCAGCCGGGATGCCTGGACGTCACCAACCTGACGACCCACCCGTTTCCGCACCCGATGTCAAGAAACGTAAACTCGCCTCCGAATTTTGCGGATCTTAGCATTGCAGACACGCTCTTGTAGTGGCCCCTCTGCATGTCTTCGGCCTTGCCGTTGAGGGCCCACGAGTCGAACTTTTGCGCTGTCGCGTCAGGCATGCTGTGATCACCGGCGCGTTGCGGCATGCCATATATAGTTCAAAATCATCTTATGCATCCTTCTGGATGGTGGGCCGGAGGCCGCCCTGACTGCACCCGCGCGCGGCAGGCGCCTCAGAGGGCAGGCGGGTCTGCCGCGTCCCAGAGTCGTGCCCGCGGCCCTGCCCTGCGCCTTGGCCGATCTTAAGTCCGGCAGCGGCTTGATGTTCTCCGGCACCGCCTCTTTCTGCGAGCCGACGCGCGCTGCTGCAGCGCGCCGCGGCTACCTCAGCCTGTCCCCGACAAGCCTGAACAGGTGCCTTGCCGCCGTACCGGGCCTGCGCGCGGCCATTCTTGCCATGTCGAGCACCCCAAACTCCGCCTTTACAAACGAGACGAACTCGTCGGGGGTCATGCCCCTTATGATGTCAAGCTCCCTGTCCCACTGCTCGTCTGAGAGCCCGAGCCACCTGTCCTGTACCCTGCCCGCCGACCTGACGCGCGACTCGATTGCGCTTCGCCATCCCTTCTCGTACGGGAGCAGCATTCTGGACGACGTGTCACCCGCTAGGACCGCCGATGCGGCGGTGGAGCCGGCCAGCCGCCCAAATCGGATCGCGTACCTGATGCCCTCCAGCACCAGCGGGTTTGCCTGCCCTGCCGAGTCGCCGACAAGCATCAGGCCGTCGTATATCGTCCTTCGCGCGAGGCCGTCGTTTGGAATCAGTCCATAGTGGAACTCCGTGACCTTGATGTCCCCCAGGTCCGCTATCGGACCCTCCCTGTCTGCGACAAGCCGTTTTAGTATGTGGGTCGGGTCCGCGCCACTCTCGGGCTTGCCCACCCCCACCCCGATCCTGACGGTCTTGCCGCCGACTGGGAATATCCACGCGTATCCGGCGGGCGAGTACTTTTGTCCGACCATGAGCCACCACGTGTCGGGATCCACGTTCTCTGCCTCTGCCTCGTATTCTGCTCCGGCCCCGAATCTGTCCCACTGCCACTGCATGCCTGCGGACCTGGATACTATGGAGGCAAAGCCGCTTGCATCGATGATGACGTCCGCCTTGTGCACGGTGTTTTGCCCGTCCCTTGCCACCGTCACGCCGCTGATCCTGCCGCTCGAATCCCTCGTGACGCCGGTTACTGCAGCGCCCGTGACGATGCGGGCGCCCGCCCTGTCCGCCTGTGACGCGAGCCACCTGTACGTGGCCCTCACGTCGAGGACGGCCGCCGTGGGCTCGTCCCCGCCCCCGATGCTGACCGTGTTGTTCGGGGAGCAGAATGAAAACCCGCTGACTGGGTTGTAGCATTCCTGCGGGATGCCAAACTCCCTGACCTCGTCTATCCAGGTGACGCCGCTTGTCCTGACCGTCTGCGCAATAGAATCTTCCTTTTCAAACAGCACGACGCTGGCCCCTCCCGACGCCGCCGCGTACGCCGCGGACGAGCCGGCAGGGCCGCCCCCCACCACTATCACGTCTGTCCGGCCCTGATTCCGGCCGCTGTCATCTGACATGCCTGCAGGCAATATGGCGCGTGGGCGCGGCCCCGTTATATTCTAAACATGCGCGATACGCTTGCGCGCCACGACTGGCGCCTACTTTTTGAGGACGGGGTTGCCCGCAGTGTCGTTCTCCCTTTCGACGTCAAAGGTTTCCATGTGCGCCTCGTTCCTGTGCATGTAGCTGTGCGTCTTGCCCATCTCCTTGCGGCAAAACTTTGAGTGGATGGTCTCCTGTATCTTTAGCGTGGTCTCGTTGTCGTGGTACAGGCGCTTGCCGCAGTCGGTGCACACCAGTTCCGGCATGCACTGAGTCTGCGCCGAATCTATTTAGATGTTTCACGGTCGTGCATGTATGGACTCACGTCCATGCCTGTGACCCTGTTGGCAACTCTGGCAGGCCGACAAGCTTATAGATCATATATTCTGCAAATTGTCCATGGGCGATTCCGAGACGGCACTGCTGCGTCGGGAGATGGCCAAGATGATGGCGGAGATCAAGAGGCTGCAGGATGCAGTCGCCCGGGTGGAGGCCGAGCGTGACAGGATAAGGGCCGGCCTTGAGGAGCAGATAGACCTGCTTATGGAGACTATTGCAGAGCAGGACAGGAGGCTGGCCAAATACGAGAGCCCGAACGCGCCGTCCTCCACGGGTTCCATATACAACGCGGAGCGCGACGCGTTCCGGAAGAGGCTGGCAGAAGAGGAGGGGGACGGGGGCGGACCTGAACCGAAAGAAAGCGCGGCGGGCAGGCGCAGCGGGCCTCCGGAGGGGCACGAGGGCGCGTCCCACGGTAACAGGCCCTCGAGGAGGGAGCGCATGCGCCTGTACCGGTGCCGGAACTGTGGGCGTGGCCACCTCGCGTACGCGGCCCCCGTCACGAGAATCGTAAACGACTTTCCGGATGAAAGCAGCAGGTGCATCGAGACGGTCGCGTACGTGCTCGAGCGCGGATTCTGCAGGAGGTGCAGCGCGGTCAGCACCGCCCCGGCTCCCCTGCCGCCCGGCACGTCGTTCGGCCCGAGGGCCCTAGGGTTCATACTCGAATACTACGCCAAGAGGTCGACTGACTCGACCATATCGTACTATTTCCGGGCGCTCTACGGCTTTTCGGTGTCCGCAAACGCGGTCTGGAACGCGCGCAGGGCGATAAGGAACCTGCTCGGGGCCGCGTACGACGGCATCCTAGAGAGGATCTCGCGCGCCGCGTTCGTCCAGTTCGACGAGTCGGTTATCAGGATGAACGGCAAGAGGGGGTACGTATGGCTGGCGACTACAGGGGACGCCACGTATATCGTGGCGGCCCCGAGCAGGGCCGCGGCCGTACTGGAGCTGCACTTTGGCGGCCTGCTGGGCATGCCGGCCGTCACGGACGGATATGTCGCGTACGGCATGCTCCCGGTCAGGCAGCGCTGCTGGGCCCACATACTGCGCGAGGCCGAGAAATACGCCGTGAGAAACGGCGGGGACGACCTGTCGTGCTACCGCAGGCTGCTCTCCATGTACCGGAGGATCAAAAGCCGCGAGTCGGCGGACGGCGCCGAGTGCCTAAACCTGGAGAGGGCCGTGCTGCGCATAGCGTCGGGCTACAAAAAGGGTCACGGGTTCCGCGAGACGCTGGAGAACGCCGCCCCGCACCTGTTCACGTTCCTCAGATGTCCGGGCATGCCGCCCCATAACAACGCCGCCGAGCTGGAAATACGCGATACCGTCGTGCTGCACCGCAACGTGCGCCACCAGCTGTCAGAACCCGACGGGCGCCACGTGTTCTCCGTGCTGGTGTCCGTCGCGCGCACGTGCCAGAAGATGGGTGTGTTCCCGCGTATGGCGGTGGAGCGCATGATCGAGGATCCTGACTGGCGCATATTCAAACCGCCCGACTGCCCGGAGCGCGTCGAACGGCTGGTACAGGCTACAACGGCGGTGCCCTCTGTCGCCGCCACATGCTGAGACGGTCCTTCACATATGCTCGAATCATGAGACGTGGCGACCTGAGTCTATACTCGTGCATCCTCGGGCCGGCTCCGGATCTGACCGGGCGCCCCGGGCCTTGAAACCTCGGGCCGTGGCCTGGTCGGCCCTGCCGTGGCCCGTGATTTAACGGCAGACGTATTAGTTGCCCCGCGCAGCGCGGTTCATGGAAGATGCGCAGGCGCTCTCCTTTGTGCTGTGGTCGGCAATCACGGGAATGGTGCTGGTCGTGTCCGCGCTGTGCTACAAGGCGTATGCCGGACGGAGCCGCAAGGGGATTGCACCTGCGTGACTGGTGCCTGCCTGCATCCTGGCTGCGTGCGGCGTGCCGCGTCACTGCGCCTGCTGCTGCTGCTCTTTGTCGTGCCGCTCCCTTATGTGCCTGATTATGCACGTATAGTCGAGCTCCCCGTGCCCTTCACTGAGCGCCTCGTCGTATACTTTTTCTGCCGCCTTTGTCATAGGCAGATCCACGCCTAGCAGGCCTGCCGCGGACGTCATTATGCCTATGTCCTTTCTCAGGTTTGCAAGCGTAAACGTCGGGTTCTGCCGGCCGCTTATCATGTTGTAGGCCTTTTTGCGGCTCATCCCCGTGGAGAAATAGGTGGAGTTCAGCACGTCAAGGAATGCCTTGGGATCGGCCCCGGACCTGTCCACCAGCGTGATTCCCTCCGCAAGCGAGAGTGCAAGCATGGTTATCTGCATGTTCATTGCAAGCTTGATGGTGTGGGCCGTGCCGGGCCTGTCGCCGAGATAGAATACGCTCTCTGCCATGTAGTCAAAGACCTGGCTGCACGCGTCAAACGCGACGCGGCTGCCGGATGCCATCACGACCAGACTTCCGGCCGCGGCCGCGTCGGGGCCTCCCATTACGGGGGAGTCTACCCTGCCTATGCCGTACCGCGCGCACTCTGCGGTGATCTCCTTTGAGCCTGCCGGATCGATCGTGCTCATGTCTGCCACTGTCAGGCCCCCGTGGCAGCCTTCGACGATCCCGCCGGGGCCGAACGAGACGTCCCTGACAGCGTCCGCGTCCTTTACGATTGTAACTACAACGTCGGACTCCTTGGCGACCGCCGCAGGCGACCCCAGAACCCTGGCCCCCGCGGCCCCGGCCACTTCAGCGTTTTGGGCGGTCCTGTTGTATGCGGACACCGCGTACGCGCCAGATTCTGCGAGCCTGACTGCGACGGCGCTTCCGAGCATGCCCGTGCCGACTATTCCGATGCGCGGCCTTGCGGGGTTGGTGCCGGGCGCCCCTGCCTCCTTCTCCCCCCGCATCTTCCCGTCTGCCACAGGCGTCACCTTCTCTCCTCGTCCCTTACTGTCCACTGGCCCCTGCCGAACCTTGACGCGACAAACTCTATCTGTCCTATGACCCTGTCGCCCCTCCTGACCTTTGCATAGTCAAACCGCTCCATTCTCAGCACCCTCTCCCTCGGCTTGTATCCGCCCTCGATCACCTTCACCTTGAAGCGCTTGCTTGCTTTTATGATCATCCTTCTTGCCGTCTGCACGTCGCCTATCCACGAGAACATCTCAAACCTGCCAAAATTTTTCGTCTCGACGCTGTACCCGTACAACCTGGCCTCGAGCTTGATCTTTCTGGCATCCGCCTGCCCATTGAGCCAGTCGACTACCTCCCTGCCGCTTCCCTCCTCAACGCCAAACGTCTCCGAGTCCTTCATGCAGTCGATTTGAATGCGGCCGTAATATTGATTCCTTTCCGGCGTGCCGGTGCACATGACCTGCTTGGCGCCGCACCGGTTCGTGAATTGCCGGTTGTGCCGGCCCGCCGTTTGGGCCGCCCGGGGCCGTAGCAGCAACTGCGCCAAGACTAAAATTGCATTGTGTGGCATGCGGCGCAATGCTCGTGGTTGACTGCAAGGACGTGCTGCCCATACGAAACGAGCTGCTGGTGTACGTCTCCGATCAGGTGGCCGCCATACCGACCCTGCAGAACAACCAGTTCACCCTCTCGACGCTTGACGAGGACGAGGACGGCGGCTCTAGGATCGACGCCGGCACGGTGGTCGACTCGATCAGGGAGTTTCTTGACTCGATTGGCGAGGGCCGTAACTTTGCAGTAATCGCAAACAACGACGTAATTACGATCGCGTCCGTGACCGGGAGGCCGATAGATCGTGATGCGTCCCCGTCCCCGCAGGAGATGTTCAACTGCAGCCACTGCGGGTTCGTCACGCGGTACGAGACGGAGCTGAACGTACATATGCGCATCCACTACTTTTAGTCCGCGCGCGGGTCTGGCGCGCCGCCGGCATCGGTACGGCCTGCGCGGCGACCATCCGGCATATCTCCGGTGCCAGGAGCCGGCTGCGCTGGCCCGCGCAGGCGCCCGGGTTGCGCTCCGCCCTGCCACCGTCCCCGCCGCCGCTGCGGAGGCCTGACTTTTATAAACGACGCTGCCTCATATCATACATGCCCGAGTCGGAGAACAGGGGGACATCCAAGGTATACTGCGAGTCATGCGATCGGGTCTTTGATTCGCGCAAGCAGTATGAGATGCACTTTGGAGGCTCGTCGTACACGTCAGGCCGCTGCGGCAAAAGCCGCAGTGACGCGGGTACGGGCGACATCTCTTGCGATTCCTGCCCGCTTGACACCGCTATCTCAAAGCTTTTGGGACTCTTCAGGCGTAGATAGGGATTCTGAGCATCCGATTTTGCCATGGCCGTACGCGCACCACGCTGTGAAATCTGGCAGGCCGAATCATGTCTGTCTTGCCGTGGGCGGCCCGGGACTGTAGTGCGCGCGTAATGCCTGCGGCCCTCATTATTTCTGCCTGCCTGCCGGACTCGTAAAAACCGCGCCCTGTGTTCGGTTTGTATGAAAAAGGATCCGCCATTGGGGGGGGGGAATGGGACGGGGTGGGCGGGTTGTATGGCATGTCACATATTGCTCGTATTTTTTATGCCTGGTCCTTCCAATGCACAATGTAACTCTCCGAAGAATTGCCTGCATCCCTTTTTTCATATCGGTCACTGCCATGTCTGCAAAAAATACGCTGGAGGGGCGCGGCGGGCAGAAGACTCACCTGCGCCGCGGCAATGTCTGATGCGCCTCCATCCAAGACGGCGATATGATTTGACTCGTCCCCCAATGACGCCATTGATCTGTTTAAAGGGCGTTTCTTTAGCTGTCTTTGGCCGTTTGTTCCCGTGGCGGCGCCCCTTGCGGCAGCTGGGTGCGCTGGCGCATGGCTGGTTTGCGGGCTGCATGCTGGGACTTGACGTGGAGAGGGCTGAGCGGTTGCAACTGTTTGTGGCAAGTCTTTTTATAAGAACGCGCGGGCGTCATGCGCGTGGCAAGAAAGAAAGCTCCTGTGATTGCCGTCGCGATAGTTGCCGTCGCGATAGTTGCCGCCGTCGCCTCTGCAATGATGGGATCCGACACGGCACCCGCCGCGGACATGGCAGGAGACGACGCCCCGGCGCCCTATCCGGACAGGATATACGGTGGCATCGATACAAGTAACGGCTCGCCGATTCTGGGCGACCCGTCTGCGCCGGTCACGATAGTGGAGTTTGGGGACTACCAATGCCACTTTTGCGAGATATGGCACAGCCAGACCCTGCCGCCCCTGGTGGATGACTTCATATCGACAGGCAAGGCCAAGCTGGTGTTTGTGGACTTTGCGTTTCTAGGACAGGACTCTCCTGGCGCGGCGCAGGCCTCTCATTGCGCCGGCGATCAGGGCATGTACTGGGAATACCACGACATGCTGTACGAGTCGCAGCAGAGCAGGATAGACGGGGGATGGGCATCGCCTGCGAACCTGAGGGGCTTTGCAGTGCAGGTGGGACTTGACATTGACACCTTCAACGAGTGCATGTCGTCTAAAAAATACGCCGAACGCGTCTCCTTTAACACCCGGACGGGGGCCGGGCACGGCGTGGATGCGACCCCGGCATTCTTTATAGTGGGTAGTAGCGGGGGCTCGGTGATGATCCCCGGGGCGCAGCCGTACGGCACCTTCATTCAGGTGATCAACTCGCTGAGCTGATGACCCGTCATGCTGCGCATGGTGTTTTCTGACGCAAGGTTTTCTGCAATGGCGGCCGCGGTATTTGCCGTTCTGGCATTCGCCCTGCTGTTCATGTCCGAGTATATTTTTCTGGAGCCATATCTTGTTGGGCACGTTCCAAGGGACAGCGAGCTGGGGCTGGCGCTGATAATACTCATTGCCGCAATGTCCGCGGTGGCAATCCCTGCAAACGTGTACCGCGTCGTCATGCTGAGCAGCCCGGGGCGGAAGATGGGTGGCGGAATCGCCGGCTCCGTGCTGGGCACGGCCGCGGGAGCCTGCAGCTGCGGACCGGTAGGATTTGCCGTAATCTCCACCTTTGGGACGGTGGGAGCAACTGCCACGGCGTTCCTTACAGAGTACGAGCTGCCACTTCGGATCGCCTCCGCCTGCATTCTGGCCCTGACCCTTGTAACCACACACCGGTCGTTCTCGGCCGAGTGCCGGCTCTAGCCCGCCGCGTGACTATATTTTGATCAAATTGACAACTTTTTCTAATCACGATGCATATCTTGTAGCTGCGTGCACGATACGTTGTGACACATCTCTATGTTCCTATCAGGCCCGGGCGCCGGGCTCCCGACTATGACGGGTCAGAGGAATCTGCGGCAGAAGAGTCGGAATAGCTGCTCATATTCCTGCGTGTGCCTCTTGCCGTCGGCATGGACGCGCAGGGCGCCGGCTCGACGTGCCCGTTTTTGATCTATTTATGTGACCGCACGGGACGATTCCACATGGCTTGGAATCTGAAGCTTGCGGCCGCGATATTGATCGTGTCGGGGCCGATACTCTTTGCAGTCGTTGCATACCCTGAATCCATAACGTGGAGCTGGAACGAGGGGCGGGGCGGATACCTATTCGGGCTGATATTCGTGGTGGCTGAGTTGGCGGGCCTCAAGCTTGCAGTTTCTGAAAGGCGGCTAGCCGCAGCCGCCCCTCTCGCGGCCGCAACAATTGCATACCTGTATCTGTTGGAAAACGGACTGCGGGATCAGATAACCGAGGCCTCGTCCCAGTTTGACGTCCAGCTCGTATACTCGTGGACGTGGATGTGGGACTTTGTGATAATGGCCGTCTTTATGGTGGCCGCGCTGCATGTGATATTTGGCAGGAGGTGGTTTAGAATCGCGCCGGCGGGCCCGATATTCCTGACCGGCACCGCGATAATACTGTCGCTTGACGCGTTCTTTCCGTATGACACGCTGGGACCGCTGCAGTACGTCGTGCCGTATCTGGTCCAAGCAAACGTCTGGCTTGTCGAGGCGCTCGATCTCGGCACCGCGATTGCACGCGACAACCTGATGCTTCTGAGGGGTGACCACGGCTCGATCGCGCTCCGCGTGTTCTGGCCGTCGGCAGGGGTGCATAGTGTAGTCATATTCTCACTTGTAATCGGCGCGTTCATGCTGAAAATGAACATTCCGCGGGGCCGCAAGCTGGCATACTTTGGGATTGGCATTGCTGGCACCATTGTGGTGAACATGATACGCATATTCTCCCTGTCGTGGTACGCGCTCAAGGTCACGGCTGATCCGGTGGCATGGGAAGAGTACCACAAGATTGCCGGCGAGATAATGTTCCTGCCTTGGCTCTTTGGGTTCATACTTGTGGTGATTGCAATAGAGTCGCGGCGGCTCAGGAGGCAGGAGGCGGCCGAGTCTAGGGCTACCTCCTCGGGCCGCGGCGTCGGAGGCGGGGGCGGCGTCGGAGGGGACTAGCGGCCGCATAATCTGCCACAGACAACGCATGCTGCCCGCCGCACGTCGCGCGTCCTCCGCACTGTCACTGTCACCGGCTGATGTCGTGCGCAACTAGCTCTGTCCAGGCCGCCATCTTGCCATCACGGCTTGAAGAAGCTGGTGATGTCGCTCTGCCCGCGCGCGTCTGAGAGCTCTGTTACCATGACCCCGAGCCTGCGCACCGACATGTTCGCACCCTGGGATTTCAGCGCCTCTGCAAGTAGGTGCTCTGCATTTTTCTGCAGCTCGTACGCGCTTGCAGTGGGACTCTTGAGGGTCCTTGACCTTGACATGACGCTGAGGTCGGACTTGACAAACTGGACTCCCACCACTTTGAACATCTGCCTGTTTTCCATTACTGTACCGTGCACGTCCGAGCAGATCCTCGCCAGGTTCTCCTTTAGAAACTCGTATCTTCCGGAGTCCTCACTCAGTGTGACTATGCGGCTGTACTGTATGCGGGGCGCCCTCTCCTTTACCGGTTCCTCGTCGACGCCCCTTGCTGCATTGTAGATGTACGTGCCGCTCTTCCTGCCAAACTCCTTTGTTAGCAGGAACAGATCGGCGTTTTTCAGGTCCCTTATGGTTTTGAGGCCCATTCTGGAAAGCCTCTGCTCTGTCTTTTTTCCGATTCCCGGTATCTTCACGATCTCAAGCGGCTCTAGGAACGCGTTCACACTGTCGGGCCTCACTATGGTGAGGCCGTCGGGTTTTTTGTAGTCCGACGCAATCTTTGAGATCATGCGGTTCGGCGATATGCCTATGGAGCACACTATCTTGGACTTCGTCCTTACTGCATTTTTGATCTGCTGGCCCAGCCTTGCGGCTGCGTCAAAGCTGAATTCCGTCCTCGCGCCTACGTCAAGATATGCCTCGTCGCGGCCGACATACTCGAAGACGTCTGCAAACTTGGCAATCTCCTCCATGGATTCCTCGGAGACCTGGGAGTAGTACTTGAAATCGACCGGGATGAACTCTGCGCCGTCCGCGTCTGCAAGCTTTCTCTTTGCAAAGGATATGGGCATTCCTGACTTTACCCCGTGTTTTCTTGCAATGTAGTTTGCAGTTGCGATAGCCCCGCTGTCACCTCCTCTGTCAGAATAAACGCAGACGCAAACAGGCCTCGTCTTCATGATGGGGTTTCGTATTTCTTCGCACTGGGCGTAAAAGTAGTCAAAGTCCACATGCATGACTATTCGGCCTGCCATGGCGCTGTGATGTCGTGCCTGTTATTATTTTTCTGCATGCTGGGTGACCATTGTGTCCAAACATTACTCCCTGCATTGCAGGCTGGCAGTCGATTGAGTCGTGTCTGACTCTCATAGCGGCGTTTCTGATGGCCTCCCATGACGTCGCGGCCTTCTTGGAAACGTTCACATTCATATCGTACTCCCGAGTGATGATGATGATGGAGGTATGTATGCCCGTTACGTCTCTCCTGTGAGGCTTATGTGGATGCAGTTATACCGCGAGATTCAAATTTGCAGAGGTTTCATACGCCACATGACATCTCCCGTCTATGCCAGTGAGGCTGGAATAAAATTCCGACCTGAAGAGATGAAGCCGGAACGGCTCTATCACTGCATCTTTAAAGGTAAGGCCATGCTGGTCTTTAAGGACTCTCAGGATGTGCTGAACTGTTATGAGATAGAGGATCGTGACCTTGTTGAGAAGATCTCCAGGTGTTCTGATGATGGAGAATTGGAGGCCCTCTTTGACGATTATCTGGCTGGAAAAGGCTAAATTGTTAAATAAAAGTTAATAGTGAGCATTATGGGGGCAGAATATGTACGGCGAGAAGAAGTCAACCGATGCCGAAGAGATATTGTCCGAATTTACCTCTAAAACACAGTCTGAGATATCTACCAATACGAGCACACCTGACGAACCTTCTGGAATTGGGTCTGCAGAAGATGTGCCACATGCCGGACACGACTCTGGGTGTGCTTGTACCCCTGACGACGCTTCATCCGTGTACCGCGATGACACTGAGACCGCCACCGCGCCAGAACCATCGCCTGAACCCGCGCCTGAGACCGCCACCGCGCCAGAACCATCGCCAGAGCCCGCGCCAGAACCATCGCCTGAGACCGCCACCGCGCCAGAACCATCGCCAGAGCCCGCGCCAGAACCATCGCCTGAGACCGCCACCGCGCCAGAACCATCGCCAGAACCATCGCCAGAACCATCGCCTGAGACCGCCACCGCGCCAGAACCATCGCCTGAGACCGCCACCGCGCCAGAGCCCGCGCCAGAACCATCGCCTGAGACCGCCACCGCGCCAGAACCATCGCCTGAACCATCGCCTGAACCATCGCCTGAGACCGCCACCGCGCCTGAACCATCGCCAGAGCCCGCGCCTGAACCATCGCCAGAGCCCGCGCCTGAACCATCGCCAGAGCCCGCGCCTGAACCATCGCCAGAGCCCGCGCCTGAACCATCGCCAGAGCCCGCGCCTGAACCATCGCCAGAGCCCGCGCCTGAACCATCGCCAGAGCCCGCGCCTGAACCATCGCCAGAGCCCGCGCCTGAACCATCGCCAGAGCCCGCGCCTGAACCATCGCCAGAGCCCGCGCCTGAACCATCGCCAGAGCCCGCGCCTGAACCATCGCCAGAGCCCGCGCCTGAACCATCGCCAGAGCCCGCGCCTGAACCATCGCCAGAGCCCGCGCCTGAACCATCGCCAGAGCCCGCGCCTGAACCATCGCCAGAGCCCGCGCCTGAACCATCGCCAGAGCCCGCGCCTGAACCATCGCCAGAACCATCACCTGAGACCGCCACCGCGCCAGAACCATCGCCTGAGACCGCTGCTAGCTCCGAATCCTCTTCAATGAGGGATGTCATATTTGTGGGCAGCAAGCCCATAATGACATATGTCTCTGCCACACTTACTCAGCTTGCAAACCAGGACACGGTGACAATAAAGGCAAGGGGCAAGAAGATCACCAACGCAGTGGACGTCTCGCAGATGATTATCAAGCGAATGGACACTGTGGGGTATACGATAAGCGACGTGAGGATATCTTCTGACTCGCTCATATCAAACGACGGCAAGCATCGCAACGTTTCCACAATGGAAATTGACATTTCCAAGCGTTAGTGCCCGGCATGCTGTCTTACTGGTTGCAGTGCTTGTCGCATCCGTTGTTGTAGCACTTGCATTTTCCGTCGATTCGTGTGGGTTGTCCCATATGGAGATTCTTCGGGGGCTTGATACGTATCATGAAACCTTGGATCCGGAATTCTGTCTCGATCTTTTAAGCGACATATACAGGTTCAACGACATGTGCAGTCCGGCAGTTGAGATTATTGACTGTGGGTGATGCGCGGGGGCATACGGCGTGCGATGTACGGCATCCTGCAAAAACTCGTGCCCTGCAATTGCGAGGGCGCGCCACCCGCACGCGGCTTGCGGGTTCCTACCTTTTCAGCCTTGCAAGCAGGGCCGCGTAAAGAAACGGCATGACGGTCGTGGCCTCTGCATGGAGCGTGGCCTGTCTTGCGTTCTGGGTCACCTTTCCCCACGATATGGCCTCTCTGACCAGCGCGCCGCTCAGGCTTCCGTCAAACTCCTGGGCCGTGGTGATGTACAGCGCATAGTCCAGCCCGTCCCTATACTGATTCCACCACATCGTGTGGTGCTTTGAGATCCCGCCCCCTATCATGAGGGCGCCCGACTTTTTGGCCTTGAATATGTGATCTGAGAGTCGGACCGAGTCGCCTATTACGTCGAGCCTAAAGTCCGGATGGCTCTGCGCAAACATCCAGATCTGGCTGCCCACCGCGCCGTCCATTATGCCGGGAACCACCACGTCGGTCCCGTTCTTGGCGGCCCAGTAAAGAAACGAGTCCTCGCCCAGGTGCCGCCCTATCATCCTGCATATGTCCGACGTGGTCATGGTTTTCCGGCCGCTGTCGTACTCCTCTGCCAGGAACTCCTGCATCTTCTCCTCGATGAGCGGCCCGTAACTCTCAAGCGGCACGATCACGCTTCCGAGTCTGTGCATGTCCTCGCGCGCAAGCTCCGAGTCGTCCATGGTAAACGACCCCTCCCTGTATTCTGCAAAGTGCTTTGCAATGTCGTGGTCCAGCGCGCCGCATGTGGTCATCATCACGTCAAACCAGCCGTTTCTTGCCATGTCTTTGATTATGCCGCGTAGCCCCGTGGATACTACGGCCCCCACAAACGAGCAGAACCTCAGGCATTCGCCATTCGATATCATCTCTGACATGATCTCCAGCCCGTCGTGCATGTTCTTTGCCTCAAACCCCCCGGACTGGGCCATCTCTGCAAACACCCCCTCTATGGTGGTGTCGCCGTCTATCGCAATGTCTCTGACCGGCCCACCTAGCTCTGCCATGACTGCCACGTGCACTGCGTGACTATAAATGATTCTTCGCAGCCCCATGCCAAGACTTTAAACAAGCCTGATCCGCCACCATCCACAGATGGCGGGGCGCATCAGGGTGGGACTGGTAGGCATAGGCAACTGCTTTTCGGGGCTGCTCCAGGGCATAGAGTACTATTCGCAGAACCCGTCGCAGGAGGTCATAGGCATAATACACGACAAGCTGGCCGGATACGGCATACACGACATAGACTTTGTGTGCGGATTTGACGTGGGCGAGAACAAGGTCGGCAAGACGATCAACGAGGCCATATACGAGTACCCCAACATGGTGGACTGGGTTCCGAGGGGACAGATGCCGGACACGGACGCCATGGTCTACGAGAGCCCGGCGCTTGACGGCGTGGGACTCTGGGTCGAGAACCGCGTCAAGCCCGTAAAGTCTGCAAAGACCGCCGAGCAGCTGGAGTCGGAGATAAAGGACATCATAAAGGAGACCGGCGCGGAGATAATAGTGTCGTACCTGCCCGTCGGCTCGGACAAGGCCACCGAGTTCTGGGCCCAGGTGTGCCTCGATGCCGGCGTCGCGTTTGTAAACTGCATACCCTCATTCATCGCGTCCGACGCCAAGTGGGCCAAGAGGTTCGAGGAGAAGGGGATACCGTGCATAGGCGACGACATCAAGGGCCAGGTGGGCGCGACCATCGTCCACAGGACACTTGCAAAACTGTGCAACGATCGCGGCACGAAGATAGAGAAGACGTACCAGATCAACGTGGGCGGAAACACCGACTTTCTCAACATGAAAGAGCAGGAGCGGCTGGTCTCAAAGAGGATATCAAAGACTGAGAGCGTCCAGAGCCAGCTTGACAGGCGCCTGGACGACGACCAGATCTACGTGGGGCCGTCTGACTTCATACCGTTTCTGGGCAACACAAAGCTGATGTTCATGAGGATAGAGGGGAGGCAGTGGGCCAACATACCGTACAACATGGAGGTCCGGCTCGAGGTGGACGACAAGGCCAACTCGGCCGGCATAGTGATAGACGCGATACGGCTGGCGCGCATCGCACTTGACCGCGGCGTGGGGGGTCCAATAATACCCGCAAGCGCGTATCTGATGAAGCACCCGATACGGCAGATGTCCGACGTCAACGCAAAGGCCGAATGCGAGGCGTTCGTATCCCAAGGCTGACCGGCCCGCGGTACCGGGACCGGCCCCCCGGGGGTCTGCCGCGTTGTTTACTGAAACGGGTTCTCGTCGGCATACCTTGCCGCCCTCTGCCGCTCGTATGCCCCCGGCTCCACCTGCATGACTGCATACGACTGGCCGTCTGACAGCCGCGTCACGCGGGTGTTTACAACGTCGTCGCCCACCTCGAGGTCCACTGCCATGCTGCCGCCGCCGAACCTGCCGCCGGACACGTTGGCAGCCACTATGGGAATCCTGTTCTCCAGCGCCCTGACCTGCACGTACATGCTCCACGGCGCCACGCCTCTGGAGACTATCCTTGAGGGGGAGCATATGACATGCGCCCCCTTTCTGGCAAGCGTGCGTGCGACGGGGGCAAAGACCATGTCGTGGCACACGATTATGCCGAACCTGACGCCCTTTGCCTCAAATACGAGGGCCGCCGACCCGGGGCTGACGGTGTCGCGCTCGTATGAGAACGGGTGTATCTTCTCCTGCATCCCTGCAATCCCCCCGTCTGCTGATATGACGGGCGCCACTATTGCGGTCCTGCGCGCCCCCTCCGCGCCTGCACGCGTCCTGTGGTAAAAGGCGCCCGGAATCACGCACATCGAGTACTCCTTGGCGATGCGGCCAAACTCTGCGAACTTGGCACCAAAGTCGTCTACGACGTTGTCTGAGAGCCACTGCTCGGGCAGGCACACGATGTCTGCCTCCTGACTGCCCGCCTCCGCGAGCAGCCGCGACGCCTCGGCGATCGCCTGGTCGTCGCTCCCGTACGGCACGGTCTGGATTACTCCAAGCTTGGCCATGCTGCCCCCCGGATGTGGCGTGTTAAAAACGAGCCCATTTGGACAAAAAAAGTGTGCAAATTTGTCAAGCAAATCCATCGTTATGTTATTTATTCAGGTGCCGTCAGCAGTACATCATATGGTTCATATAAAAAAGGTGGAGATATTTGGCTTCAAGTCGTTCGGATTCAGGAATACCGTGGTCAACCTCGACCCCGGCCTGGTCTCGATCTCCGGCCCCAACGGCTCAGGCAAGAGCAACATACTGGACGCCATAATATTTGCCACGGGCGAGACGCGCCCTACCATGATGAGGGTGCCAAAGATGCAGCAGCTGCTCCACGACGTGGACGGCAGCAGCAGCGGAGGCCGCGGCCCCCGGCGTGGCACGCGCATGGCCCGCGTGGCGCTCCACTTTGACAACTCCGACCGGATCATACCAGTCGCGTCAGACTCGGTGGTCGTCACAAGGGAGCTTGACGAGGGCGGCGAGCAAACCTACTATCTCAACAACAAAAAGGACAGCCGCGCTCACATCACGGACATCCTAGACGTGGCCAGGGCGGGCTCGGGGCCCAAGCAGCTCAACGTGGTGCAGCAGGGCACCGTAACGCGCATATCCGAGTACACCCCGACTGAAAAGCGCAACATAATCGAGGATCTGATCGGCATATCGTCGTTTGATGAGAAGGCGGCCAACGCGCGGGACGAGCTTGACAAGGCCGACCGCACGCTGGAGGTCTCGCTTGCCCGCATGAACGAGGTCAAGAAGCGCATAGACGAGCTGGAGGTGGACCGCAACCTCAAGATGCGCTGCGACATAATACAGGCCGACCTGACAAGGTACCGCGCAGTCGACGCCGCCGCAAAACTCGAGCTTGTCGAGGGCCAGCGCGCCTCGATGCTCTTGGAGCTGAACGAGGCGAAGGCCGGCATCGCGGCGCTCTCGGAGCTACGCGACGGACTCCTGTCTGAAATTGGGTCAGTCGAGGAAGAGCGCTCCGAGATAATGGAGGCCGAGAATGCCTACCGGACGGAAAAGGCGCGCCTCGAGTCCCAGATAAGCTCCTCGCTGCGGGCATACGAGGAGGCCAAGAGCAAGAGGTCGATTGCAGAGAACCGGCAGGCCCAGATAGGGCGGCGCCTGGGGGAGATCAAGGTCGAGTCGGACAACATCTCCAAGTCGCGAAACTACACCGACATGCAGGTGAGGGAGGCGGAGGGGCAGCTTGCCGAGGCCGAATCGGAGCGCGAGGCCGTCCGCAAGGAACTCGAACGGACCGACGCGGAGATACGCGGCATACTCCAGAGGCAGTCCGATGCCGCCGCCCGGCGCAGCGAGCTTGACGACAAGATAAAGCGACTCGGGACCGAGAAGGAGGGTTTGGTCTATGAAAAGATGGGGCTGGAGCACAGGCGCGACTCGTGCCTTGAAAAGATGGAGCAGTACGGCAGGCAGCTGACCGAGATGCGGGAGCTGGTGGGCAGGCTGCAGGACCAGTCCCTGCACCTGAAGCGCATAATGGACAACAGCCGCGACACGGTATCCAAGCTCGAGTCGCGCATGCGGGAGCTCGGGGAGAAGAGGGAGAAGGCCATATCCGACAGGGAGGACCTAGAGTTCGTGCTTGAGAGGTCGAGCAGCGCGGCGACAAAGTACGCGTCAAAGATAAAGACCGTAAAGGGGTTCATGCACGAGGACTACTCGACTGCAAAGCTGCTGGAGAACGCCGGCCAACTGGGCATAAGGGGGCTCGTGTACGAGATGATGTCGTGGGATCCGGAGTACGAGAGGCCCATAATGGCGGCCAGTACGGACTGGATAAAGGCCGTCGTGGTGGACGACTTTGCCACGCTCTTTGCGATATCCGAGTCGGCGCGCGTGCAGAAACTGCCAAAGTTCAGGATCCTCCCATTAGAGGCCCTCTCGAGCCTGGGACCTGACGACGCCCGCCCCCCGCGCGCCGTCGACGGCGTAAGGACGCTTGGGACGCTTGCAGGCCACGTGCGGTGCCGCCCGGAGCACGAGCCCCTCAGGGAGTTCCTGTTCGGGGGCGTGGTGCTGGTACGCGACCGGAACTCTGCCATATCGGTCTCCAGGTCGGGGCACAGGGCGGTTACCATGTCCGGCGAGTACTTTGAGCCCCGCAGCGGAACGGTTACAGTTGACACCGGCTCCAAGATATCGCGCATAACAAAGCTTATCTCGATGAGCAGTGACGTGGACGGGCTGTTCAAGCTGATATCGGTAGTCAAGCGCTACATACGCAGAAAAAAACAGGTTGAAAAAAAGACGGCCGAGTCCATGTCCGCACACGCCGAGCGCCTCAAGGTGTCGCAGGGCGCGTAGACTCGGCGGGGCAGAGCCTTCAGTATGTGGAGTCGAGGCTGGGTTCCGCAAAGGAGGCGGCCGAGCGCCTGCCGGGCAGGCTTGACAAACTGCGGGCCGAGTCCGACGCGGCGGACGCCGAGATTACCTCCCTGCTCTCCCGGATAGAGAGCATACAAAACGAGATAAACCTTGCAAGCGCCAAGCACATGTCCAGCGAGCAGATGCAGATCGCTGGCCTCCTGACTGCCGCAAACTCCAAAAAGGCCGAGCTGGAGGCGCGCCGGACCGAGGCCACCACCGCGTACAGCCGGATACACTCGGAGCTTTCAGAGTCCCGCTCCACTGCCGGCAGCCTCGCATCGCAGGACGACGGGCTCCGCGCGGAGGCCGAGTCCCTCGGTTCGGAGATGGACTCGCTTGAGAGGACGATAGAGGAGACGTCCGCGGTGGAGGGCCCGCTCTCTGAGGATCTTACCAAGCTCAGGCAGAAGGAGCAGGAGATGATAATGAATTCCGGCTCCTCGATGGACGTGATAAAGGAGCATGACGACAAGCTAAGCGGATTGCGCAAAGAAGAGAGATCCCACTCCACGCAGATCAACGGCCTTGAGAGAAAGGCAGACAAGCTAGAGTCCGACCTCTCCGCCCTGGTGATGAAGGCCGGACAGCTGCGGCAGGTAGCCGAGGCCTGGACGGGGGAGGAGGAGAGATCCCTTGCACATGCGGCGTCCGCGCGCGGCGGCAACGGTGCCCCCGTATATGGCGGCGGCAGCACGTTCGACGTGGGGCAAATAATAAGCGAACTTGAGGCCGAACTCGAGTCGGTTGCGGAGTTTGACGCGGGCGCCCCGTCAAAGTATGCCGAGATCACGCAGGGTTACAAGATGCAGTCGGTGCGCAAGAACTCGCTGGAGTCGGAGCGCAACTCCATAGTCCGGTTCATAAACAAGATCGAGCGTGAAAAGCGGCAGACGTTCCTTGACGCGTTTGAGGTAGTGGACGGAGAGATACGCAGGGTCTTCAAGAAGATGACCGGGGGCGGCGCCTGGCTTGAACTCCAGGACGAGGATGACATCTTCAGCTCTGGAATATCATACATGGTGCAGTTTCCAGACAAGCAGCCCCGCGAGTCCACGTCCATCAGCGGAGGCGAGAAGACCCTGGCCGCCGTCGTGTTTGTACTGGGGCTGCAAAAGCTCCAGCCGGCGCCCTTCTACCTGTTTGACGAGGTCGATGCGCACCTAGACGCATCCAACGCCGAGAAGCTCTCGAACATACTTGCCGAGCGCTCACGCGACAGTCAGTTCGTGGTGGTGTCGCTAAAGGACTCCGTGGTCGAAAAGGCGGGACTCGTGTACGGGGTGTTTCCCAAGGGTGGCGTCTCAAACGTCGTAACGTACAAGGACCGTCGCTTTATGTCGCCTGTGATAAAGCCGAAGCGGTAAAGACGCCGCCGCCATGCACGGCCTGCAGGCGCATCCGATCCTGGCGCCCCGTTCGGCTTTATCTGGGGCTGTTATCGCTGCCGCTGCCGCTGTCGCCACCGTCGAGCTCGACGTGGCATGCGGCCCACTGCCCGGGCCTTTTTTCCTCGAGTGCGGGCTCTGACCTGCATACGTCTGCCACGTACGGGCACCTCTGCGCGAACCTGCACCCGGCGCTTATGCTGATGTTGAGCTCCGAGGGGCCGATGCAGCCGTCCCTGCCGCCTGCCGCCTGCCGCCCGTCGTGCGACTCTGTCACGATCCTGATGGACTTTCTCTTGTGGAGATTTCTGGGATCGGGCTCTGATATCGCGTCGGTCAGCGCCTGCGTGTATGGGTGGCGCGGTGACAGCAGCACCTCGTCTATGTCGCCCATCTCCACGATCGCCCCCTGGTACAGTATGCCGATCCTGTGCCCAAAATTCCTGGCCGTGGCCAGGTCGTGGGTTATGTATATGAAGGATATGTCGTGCCTTGACTGCACCTCGCGCATAAGCTCGAGCATCTCCGCCCTGATCGACACGTCGAGCATGGATACAGGCTCGTCTGCGATTATGACCCTGGGGCTCGTGGAAAGGGCCCTTGCAAGCACCACGCGCTGCCTCTGGCCGCCCGAGAGCATGTGGGGGTACTTTGATGCAATCTCGCCGGCCGGTTCGAGCCTGACCTCCCTGAGCACCTCCGCTACGCGGGCCGCCCGCTTCGCCCCGCTGCCGTACGTGCCCCCCAGTATCTCAAGCGGCTCTGCCACTACATCTGACACCCTCATGCGCGGATTTATGGAATCGTACGGATCCTGCTGTATCATCTGGCAGCCCGCCCTGACTGCGTTCATGCTCTTCTGGCCGTATGCGGCCTCCTCTCCCTCGAAGAATATCCGTCCCGAGTCGGGCTGCACCGACCCCAGTATGATCTTTGCAATAGTGGACTTGCCTGACCCCGACTCGCCTGCAAGGACGAACGTCTCGCCCCGCCCGAGTGAGAACGACACCCCGTCTGCCGCCCTTGTGACTGACGGGCCGGACGGGCGGCGTCCGAGCAGCCCCTTTTTTGCGGCAAAGTGCTTTTTGAGGCCCTCCACCCTCAGTATCTCGTCCACGGCGCAGGTGGCATATCGCGCTATATGAAGAGGCGCGCTCCGGTACAAGCGGCCGGCCCGGTTACGGTACATCTGCCTTTGAAAACAGAACACATGCTGCGCCGGCCCAATCGGTACGGGGCCCGCCGGAGCCGTTACACCTCAAAAGGCATTTATGAGAACGTACGACCTCGTCTAAAATTGGCAAAAACCCGGCAAGAGGAGGCGGACCACTACAGCTTCCACATGCTCCGCCCGCAGTACAAGATGTTTGAGGTTGACTCTCGTCTGAGGTACTTCAAGCCGCACGCGTCAAAAGTCGAGAGGACGTTTGCCGAGGAGATATCTGGCAGCCTTGACAGAGGAAGCGGCTCCAAGTTCATAGATCCGAAGTTCTTTTACGACGAGGTTGGCTCTGCGCTCTTCGAGGAGATATGCTCCGTCCCCGAATATTATCTGACCCGTACTGAGATAGCGCTCCTGGAGAGGATCGCAGACGAGATTGGCGCCTTGGTTGCCGCGGACGAGCTGGGCATCCGCCGCGACGGCGCTGATCATGACGGCGGCGCTGCCACGGGTGCCGCCGACGACGCACCCCGGGCCGGTGCCGGTGGCGGTGGTGGTGGTGGTGGTGGCAAAAGCAGCGGACGCCTCAGGCTGGTGGAGCTGGGCAGCGGCTCCTCCGTAAAGACCCGGATAATACTTGACGCACTGCACCGCGTCCAGAGCGACACGGAGTACTTTCCAATCGACATATCAGACATCCTGACCCAGAGCTCCGAGCAGCTGCTCGCGGACTATCCAAAGCTCAGGATAACGGGGATAATAGACACCTACGAGGGCGGGCTTGAGTTCCTAAAGGAGTACGGTGGCGGGAGAAGCCTGATAATGTTCCTAGGCTCCAGCTATGGAAACCTGGCGCCCGGGGACGGGGCGACGTTCCTGGGCCGCGTGCGCTCTGCCATGAAGCCCGGCGACCTCTTTCTCATGGGCGTCGACATGGCAAAGGATCGCGGGGTGCTGGAATCCGCATACAACGACTCTGCGGGCGTGACGTCCAGGTTCAACCTCAACGTACTGTCTCGAATCAACTCGGAGCTTGACGCGGACTTTGACCTTGGCAACTTTGCCCACCGGGCACACTATAACTCGTCAGAGCAGCGCGTGGAGATGCACCTGGAGTCGCTGTGTGAGCAGACGGTGACGGTCTCAAAGCCCGGACTTGAGCTGCGCCTCGGGCACGGCGAGCTCATCCACACTGAAAACTCGTACAAGTACGAGCCCGGACAGGTCCGCAGCATGCTTGACTCCGCCGGATTCAGAACGGTGAGTCAGTGGACCGACTCGGACGGCTACTTTATGCTGGTGCTTGCCGAGGCGCCCGCGTCGTGACGGCGTCAGCTGCCGCTGCGTCCTGCGTCCTGTGCGCACCTGAATCCTGCAATCATCCAGCGCTCGTCGAGTCTGAAAAAGTTGCGGTAGCTTGACCTGATGGACGCGGCCGGCGTGCCAAAGGAGCCGCCCCTGAGCACCTTTTGGTTCGCAAACCACTTGTCGTTGTACTCGTCAAAGCCGGACTTGAACCCCGGATAGCCGACAAACTCCGACGACGTCCATTCCCACGCGTCGCCTATCATCTGCTGACAGCCGCAGCTGCTGGCTCCCCCGGGATACGAGCCTATTCTGGAGCACTTCCACACCCCCGACTCCAGCAGGTTGCACCTGTCCGGCGTCGGCGCGTCGTCTCCCCACGGGTAGGCGTTCTTTCTCCGCGCGTCGCGGTCCCAGCATGCGGCCATCTCCCACTCGGCCTCCGTTGGCAGCCTCTTTCCGGCCCATTTGGCGTACGCGTCGGCCTCGTAGTAGCTCACGTGACAGACGGGTTCCATGGGGTCCATCTGTCGGTATCCCGCAAAGTCGCGCGTGTGCCACTTGCCGTTCTCGCCCCTCTCCCAGTACATGGGGGCCTCCCATCCGTTCTCCCTCACCTTCTCCCAGCCGTCGGAGAGCCAGTACCTGTACGTGTCGTACCCCCCGTCCTCCACAAACTCCATGTACTGTCCGTTGGTTGTGGGGTATACGTCGATCAGGTAGGGCTCAAGGTAGGTCTTGTGCTCTGGAAGCTCTATGTCGTAACAGTAGCCGCTGCCCCCGTACCCCATGGCGTACAGGCCCCCCTCTATGAGTGCCTGCCTTTCTGCATCGCGTGCACGCGGGCCGTCCAGCTGCGGCACCGGCTTCTTCATTGCCGGCGCGGGGACGTACCTGTCTGCAAGCATGTGCTGCAGGTCGTACACCATCAGTTCCTGGTGCTGGCACTCGTGGTGCATCCCCATCTCTAGGAGGCGCGCCGTGTCGGACACTATGCCGCCGCTGCCACTGCTGGCTCTGTCTCCGCCTGCTGCCCCGTCTATGGCATCCCTGTGCTTCGCGACAAACCTCTCGACCTTGCTGCTTACCCCCTCAAAGTACTCGAACATCTGCCTTGTCGTGGGCCTCGATACGGCCCCCCTGCGCCCCTTGTCGTGCGGGGCCCCGAACTGCTGGTAGTACGAATTGAGGTATGCCGATATCTCGCCTTCCTCGAACCCGTACTCTTCGTCGATCTTGCCCATTACGGCCTCGTATATCCAGCTGACGTGTCCGACGTGCCATTTCGCCGGGCTTGTAAAGAACGCCGTCTGGACCGTAAAGTCGTCCGGCTCCAGGGTGCTTACCATGTTCCGCGTCCTGGATCTTGTCTCCCTGAACAGGGTGATCAGCCTGTGCGACTCTGAGACGGCCTTCGGCTCTTCCGTGACGGCCGCGCCGCTGCTATCCCCGCTATCGCTGCCGCCGCTCAATATCCCTTGGCAAAGATCGGCGTTGATAAACCTTGGCCCCCGCATCTTATGCAGATCGAACCCTGCACGCCATTCTCCTCTTCTTCTCCAAGCGGTATGACTCTGATCTCGGCGCCGGTCTCCTCCTTTATGGACTCCTCGCACTTCTCATCTCCGCACCATGTTGCGCGCACAAATCCCGTTCCACACCTCTCCTTGAACTCTGCATACTCCGACACGTCAAACGTCATCCCCGCCGCCTTCTCCCTTGCCTTCTGCAGCATTGTTTCCTGTATCTCCTCAAGCACGCCGCGTATGGCGGGCCCGAGATCCTTTACGCCCATGGACTCCTTGCGGCCGTCGTGGCGCCTGACTGCCACCACGCTCCTGCTCTCCACGTCCCTGGGCCCTATCTCTATTCTGAGCGGCACGCCCTTTAGCTCCCAGTCGTTGAACTTGAAGCCCGGCGTCGCGTCGTCCCTGTCGTCCACGTGTACCCGGACGCCCTCCGACTCGAGCGCTTCGCGTACCTCTGATGCCGCGCTCATGACGCCGTCCCTCTGCCTTTTGTCGTTGCGGTATATGGGAACTATGACGGCCTGCACGGGGGCGACCCTGGGCGGCATCGACATGCCCCTGTCGTCTCCGTGCGTCATTATCATGGCGCCTATGAGCCTCCACGACACCCCCCACGACGTCTGCCACGCATAGTGCTCCACGTTGTCCCTGTCTGCAAACTTTACGTCAAACGGCTTCGAAAAGTTCTGTGCCAAGAAGTGCGACGTGCCCATCTGCAGCGCCTTGCCGTCCGGCATTATGGACTCGATTGCCATGGTGTATCCCGCCCCCACGAACTTTTCGCGCTCGCTCTTGGCTCCCGATATGACCGGAATTGCAAGCTCCTGCTCGACGGTCTCCCTGTAGATGTCGAGCATGGTGTGCACCTGCCTCTCTGCCTCCTCCTTTGTGGCGTGCACCGTGTGCCCCTCCTGCCACAGAAACTCGGACGTTCTCAGGAACGGCTTTGTGGCCTTGATCTCGGAGCGTAGCGCGGTGTTCCAAAAGTTGATCTTTAGCGGGAGGTCCCTCCAGCTCTGCACCCACTTGGAATACATCGTATATGCCAGGGTCTCAGACGTGGGCCGCAGGGCCAGCCTGTCGCCAAGCTCGTTGTTTCCGGAATGGGTGACCCAGAACACCTCTGGGTTGAACCCTGCAAAATGCTCCTTTTCACGCCCCAGGAGCGACTCGGGTATCAGCACGGGAAGGAACCCGTTTCTGACCCCCTCCCTTGCAAACCTGCGGTTGAACGTCTCCTGAAGCGACTCCCATATGGCGTACCCGTCGGGCCTGAGCACGATGAGCCCCTTGACGGGGGCATAGTCTGCAAGCTCGGCCTTTTGGACCGTCTGTATGTACCACTCGCTAAAGTCCGTCTCCTTTGATGCCGTGATGCCGATCTCCACTGTCTGCTTCTCCAATTGTGACGGGTGACGCTGATAAACTAATTAGCCTTCGCATCGGGATGATCTGGGCATCGTCTGTGTCCCCTCTGCGTCCATTCTGGGATGAAGGGTATGGTGATTCCGGCCGCCTGCCCGCGTTTTATCGGTTTGTGCGATTCGGCTCCTGACCATGTCCGTCACGGGCTGCGTCTGCCGGCCCCGGCGCCCTTGAGGGGCGGCTTGCGGCGCTACCTTGCTGCATATCTCTTGCCCCGCGCATTTCCCGTCCGCGCATTAGAGCAGAAGGCTTGGTGCGCGTCCGCATCCTAGCTTCCATTTTTGGTAAGAGCTGCCTGCAACCGCAAGGCAATCCCGCGCACCGGATGCCGCCCTCACATACACTGGATTGCGCCCTTCTTGTCGCCATGGCGCCGACGCAGGCGCCGCCCCCGGTTTTTGCAGCGGCAGTGGGACGATACGCGTGATAAGAATTATTCCGTCGCCGGATGCGCTTGTATGCAACTGTTTATGATCCGTTTTTCGTAAGCGGGTCGCCCTTGCAGAGCACCTGACCGGTCACCCTGCTCTGGAAATTGTCGCACACGAAGCACTGGATGAACTGCACCTCCTTTTCCATGACGGGGCATACGACGTACTCCTGCTTCATTCTCTTTAGCATCTTGGGGCTGACGCCCTTTATCTTCAGCTTGCCCTTTTCATCCATCATTCCGGACTCCATCAGCTCTGCCTTTGTCTCCTTGCTGAGCCTCTGCCTTTCGTCGTTCAGTATTATGTCCACCTCGTACTTGTGGTCAAGCTCGTTCATGCCGCAACGCCTCCAAGCCCATCATTTAACGCTAACTCTGGACCTCTCGATGCTGCTGTACTCTCGGCAATTGCCATGTCTGTTCACTTTGTCTTTTTTATCCTGATCGTGACCGTGCTTCCGTCCTTTGAAACGCCAAGCAGTTCGTGCCCGTTTCTGGATGCCCACCTGGTAATGTCGTCCTCTGCCGCTGGATCGTCGGCGGAGATCTGCAGGATCTGCCCGACTTGCATCTGCTCCATCCCTATCTTGACTTGAAAGACCGGCTCCGGGCAGTAGAGCCCGACTGCATCGATCACTTTCTCGGCGGCGTCTGACATACAGCGGCAGTGGCAGGGCGTCATAATAAAAGCTGTGGGCTTGAGTACTGTTGTAGATTCGTGGCCTACTCGGGCAGATCAGCCGCCAACATGGCACATACACTCACGCCACAAATGCGAAAACTCGGATCGTTCACAATAGTATATGTTGACCCACCCAAGTCCGGAGTCCGCCAGTGTGCGATCCAGTGAGACACCATCACACCACACCATTGCTATGGTGCGTCCGTACTTGTCTTCCGACTGGCCGTCGTCCACGTCGTAGTGCGCGGCAGTTCCCACGGGGCACACCTCGCGGGCCAGTGCCGCGTGCGGCATGGTACCGTTGCCGCTGTCCTCGACATCGAGGAGCGGCAGTCGGATTCGCACGTTGTCGATTTCAACCGTATTGCCGTCTATAACTCTGGTTATGGTGCCGCTCACTGCATCAGGTGTCAAACCGAGGGTTGGTTCCGGCATTTTGTTCGCCTCTATCCCCACCACAATTATGTTCTGCTCGATCAGATACGATAGCGTGGACGCGTATTGATCGTCGGATATGAGTCCCTGAGACCAGAACTCTGCCACGATCCGCACCCAGTCTGGTATCTCTGCGTCGGCAGCCGCCGCGCCACCGGTACCCACTAGGAGTACTGATGCAGCCACGGCAACCATCACGTAACGCATTGCCGGCGGTGGGACGTTAGAACTATTATTCATTGTGATGACCGACGTGCCACGAATTTGCAACGGAACCTAGACTTGCCGCCGCAGACGCGCCGGGCTGTTGTCTGTACAATCCGGGGGTTGGGCCGTGCCGCACATTTTTTGTTTTCTCTACACTTCTCCGACGCTTCTTGGTTGCCGACCCTTCTGCCGCCCGAGCGCGGGGCGGCGACATACTATTTTACCTGCGCGTCCCACGTGGAGCCATGGAGGTGATACCTGTCTTTGTGGACGCGGAGATAACGACATCCGACAACCTCGGGGGGATCATAGCGCGCTCTGCCGATATATGCGACGGGGACGTCGTGGTGGTTGCGCAAAAGGCTGCCTCAAAGAGGGAGGGGCGCATCGTGCGCCTCTCTGACGTCAAGCCCTCCCTGCTTGCGGAGGGAATCGCGTCCCAGTACCGCAAGGATCCGCGCCTTGTGGAACTGATACTCTCCGAGTCGTCCGGTATAGTGCGCATGCGCGACGGCATTATTATTGTCCGGACGCATTCCGGACTGGTATGCGCAAATGCCGGCATCGACGAGAGCAACGTACGGCTGGGGCATGCAACGCTGCTGCCTGTCGACCCCGACAAGTCTGCTCGAAAACTGCAATCTGAAATACGAGCCGCCTCCTCAAAGCGCGTATGCGTGATACTGTCCGACACGTTTGGCCGCCCGCTGCGCATGGGGCAGACTGACTGCGCCATAGGGGTTGCGGGATTGCTACCGCTCACCAGCTATGCCGGGCGGCACGATGTGTTTGGCAGGACCCTGCGCGTCACCGAGATTGCGACTGCCGATGAGATTGCAGCCGCCGCCGAACTTGTAATGCAAAAGGCCGCCCAGTGCCCCGCCGCCATTGTGCGGGGGTGTGACCCGTCGCATGTGATGCGCGCGGAGGCTGGCCGCGACGGGTACGACGCGGAACGGGGCGGGGCCGCACTGCTGCAGAGGCCGAGCTCAGACGATCTCTTTTCATGACTTCCGCATGCCGGGCGTTGTCGTACACGTTATCGTCTCCGTTGCAACCGGCATTGTAGCCATCACCTACACGCTCCTCGCCCCACGTCATGCGGCATACTCCCTCGCGCTACTTCCCGCCGTCTGACGCCCCGCATCTCGCGCACGCGCCGCCCCGCGCCTTCAATAGGATTATAATCCGACGCGGCGCACCTCCTCTCATCATGTCACTCAAGGCTGAACTCCACTGTCACAACTCTTTTTCCAACTTTCACTTGGGTTCGGACGAGCCCCCGTACGACTGCGACGTGTCCATACGCGACCAGCTTGAACGCGCGCGAGCGCTCGGGCTTGACGCCATGTTTGTCACAAACCACAACACGCTTGACGGGTACGAGCAGATGCTCCAGTACAGGAACGACCATGAGAAGTTTGCGGGCATACGGATTCATCCTGCCGAGGAGGTGACCACTGACAGGGGCGCCCACGTCCTTGCGTACGGCATACATGAGGCCATACCCCCCGGAATCCCCCTTGAGGAGATAGTCGAATCCGTAAGGGAGCAGGGCGGCGTCTCGTCGGCCCCGCACCCGTTCAGCCTGCTTGACGCGCTACGGGACGACGCGGCACGTTGTGACATGGTCGAGGTGTTCAACAGCAACAACGTCGACGTCCTGTCAAATGCGAGGGCTGCACAGTTTGCGGCCGAGAATAACATGGTGTCAGTGGCCGGCAGCGACTCGCACGTACTCTCGACTCTTGGAAGGTGCGTAAACATAATCGACTCTGAGAACGCGCTTGACGACATACTGCACGCGCTAAAGCGGGGCCGTACGCAGATATGCCAGGCCGGATACGCGATGCGAGACGAGACGCTTGACCACCTGCGGTACAAATTGAACAACTCGCGCGAATACGTCACCGAGTACATGTCCGAGCACTATCCGCACGCAAAGTGGTTCCTGCGCCTGCTGCTCAGGATGTACGACCTTGACCAGAACAACCCCATGTGGGGGCTGATATACAGGCTGTGCGTCTGTGCAATGAGGCGCATATCGCACAAGGTTAACTTTGAGGGGCTCGACCCGCAGTTCATGAAGCAGCGGAACCTTGGCACCATGTTCTACAAGGCGCTGTAATGTTGCTGCCGGCGCTTCCTTCCCTCGCCGCCCGCATGCGCCCCTGAGCCGCACTCACTTTTGACGCATGACCGGCTTGTGCGCCTTGACATTCTGCTCTGGAAATTCCTTTATCCTGTAGTGCTGCTTTATGATGTCCAGTATTCCCCTCAGATCCTTCACCTCGAGCGTGGCCGTGGCCCTGTCCTTTACCATGTCGTGGGCCCTGTATGCTATGCCGAGCCCGCATATGTCAAAGAGCTTTATGTCGTTTGCACCGTCCACCACGCACACGATGTCCTCCTTGCGCTCGCCCCATTCTGCAATCTTGATTCTGGCCGACTTTGACTTGTCCGCATCCACGTTCACCCTGACACCGTCCAGCTTGCCGTCTGAGAACACGAGCTCGTTTGAGAATATGTAGTCGAGGCCCAGCTCCTTCTGGAGCCTGTCCATCATTATCGTAAATCCGCCTGACACGGCCATGAGCCTCCAGCCTGCCGCCTTGAGTGCCCTGCACGCCTCTCTCGCCCCCGTCATAATGGGAAGCGACTCTGCAAGTTCCCTGCACGTGCGCTCGTCTATTCCCCTCAGGGCGTCAATTCTGGTCCTGAGGCCCTGCTCCCAGTCTATCTTGCCCTGGATTCCCTTTTTTGTAATCTCCCAGATCTCTTTCTCCTTGTTTATCTTTTCTGCCAAAATGGGCAGGTACTCCTCGTCATACAGCACTCCTTCCACGTCAAAAATTACCAGCAATTGGCTTCTGGCCTGAGCAAAGTTGCTAATTATATAAAGTATGAGCCGAACAGATCGTATGGACTCACGTCCATGCCTGTGACCCTGTTGGCAACTCTGGCAGGCCGACAAGCTTATAGATCATATATTCTGCAAATTGTCCATGGGCGATTCCGAGACGGCACTGCTGCGTCGGGAGATGGCCAAGATGATGGCGGAGATCAAGAGGCTGCAGGATGCAGTCGCCCGGGTGGAGGCCGAGCGTGACAGGATAAGGGCCGGCCTTGAGGAGCAGATAGACCTGCTTATGGAGACTATTGCAGAGCAGGACAGGAGGCTGGCCAAATACGAGAGCCCGAACGCGCCGTCCTCCACGGGTTCCATATACAACGCGGAGCGCGACGCGTTCCGGAAGAGGCTGGCAGAAGAGGAGGGGGACGGGGGCGGACCTGAACCGAAAGAAAGCGCGGCGGGCAGGCGCAGCGGGCCTCCGGAGGGGCACGAGGGCGCGTCCCACGGTAACAGGCCCTCGAGGAGGGAGCGCATGCGCCTGTACCGGTGCCGGAACTGTGGGCGTGGCCACCTCGCGTACGCGGCCCCCGTCACGAGAATCGTAAACGACTTTCCGGATGAAAGCAGCAGGTGCATCGAGACGGTCGCGTACGTGCTCGAGCGCGGATTCTGCAGGAGGTGCAGCGCGGTCAGCACCGCCCCGGCTCCCCTGCCGCCCGGCACGTCGTTCGGCCCGAGGGCCCTAGGGTTCATACTCGAATACTACGCCAAGAGGTCGACTGACTCGACCATATCGTACTATTTCCGGGCGCTCTACGGCTTTTCGGTGTCCGCAAACGCGGTCTGGAACGCGCGCAGGGCGATAAGGAACCTGCTCGGGGCCGCGTACGACGGCATCCTAGAGAGGATCTCGCGCGCCGCGTTCGTCCAGTTCGACGAGTCGGTTATCAGGATGAACGGCAAGAGGGGGTACGTATGGCTGGCGACTACAGGGGACGCCACGTATATCGTGGCGGCCCCGAGCAGGGCCGCGGCCGTACTGGAGCTGCACTTTGGCGGCCTGCTGGGCATGCCGGCCGTCACGGACGGATATGTCGCGTACGGCATGCTCCCGGTCAGGCAGCGCTGCTGGGCCCACATACTGCGCGAGGCCGAGAAATACGCCGTGAGAAACGGCGGGGACGACCTGTCGTGCTACCGCAGGCTGCTCTCCATGTACCGGAGGATCAAAAGCCGCGAGTCGGCGGACGGCGCCGAGTGCCTAAACCTGGAGAGGGCCGTGCTGCGCATAGCGTCGGGCTACAAAAAGGGTCACGGGTTCCGCGAGACGCTGGAGAACGCCGCCCCGCACCTGTTCACGTTCCTCAGATGTCCGGGCATGCCGCCCCATAACAACGCCGCCGAGCTGGAAATACGCGATACCGTCGTGCTGCACCGCAACGTGCGCCACCAGCTGTCAGAACCCGACGGGCGCCACGTGTTCTCCGTGCTGGTGTCCGTCGCGCGCACGTGCCAGAAGATGGGTGTGTTCCCGCGTATGGCGGTGGAGCGCATGATCGAGGATCCTGACTGGCGCATATTCAAACCGCCCGACTGCCCGGAGCGCGTCGAACGGCTGGTACAGGCTACAACGGCGGTGCCCTCTGTCGCCGCCACATGCTGAGACGGTCCTTCACATATGCTCGAATCATGAGACGTGGCGACCTGAGTCTATACAACAGATCCCCCTCGCGGCGTATGCCGTGACGGGCAAAGACGGCGCGGCGGTCCTGCGCTGTGCGCGGCATCTCCGCCCTTTGGTGTGTGTGCCCTGTTCACAAAAAGTCCGACGCCCTTTCGAACTTTACGTCCGTGTCGTCCCTGTCGAGCGCGAATCCGCAGTTGCGGCACCTCGTCCCGTCAAACGTGTTCCTTTCTGCCAGCCTGCCTGACTTGGTGCGGTGCTGCGTGCAGCTTCTGGGGCACGTGCGGAGCCTCACTGCCGGCGTCTTTGCCCCCATGCATGCCAAACGTACGCGCTCTATTTTACTGATGCTGGCGCCGGGGCTTGATCCGGTGCGTTCCTATGCGTGCCCGCGGCGCGTCATGCGCCGTCCCCGCCACCGCTGCTGAGATACTCGTCTACGTCTAGCGCCGCCATGCAGCCAAACCCCGCCGCCGTGACGGCCTGTCTGTAAGTTGCATCGTGGACGTCCCCGGCGGCAAAGACGCCCTTGGCGCTGGTGCCCTGTCCGCTACCCTTTAACGTCACGTATTTTTTGGCGTCGAGATCGACCTGCCCCTCGAATAGGTCCGTGTTCGGCTTGTGCCCTATTGCGACGAAGAGGGCCCCCACATCGAGCGTGTCCTCGGCGCCGGTCTTGGTGTTTCTTAGCACGATCTGCTTTACCTTGTTCTCGTCACCCCTTATGTCGGTCACCACCGAGTCCCAATGAAACACCATCTTCTTGTTTGCAAAGGCTCTTGCCTGCATGGCCTTGCTTGCGCGCAGCTCGTCCCTCCTGTGTATCAGGTGCACCTCCGTTCCAAACTTTGTCAGGAACGTCGCCTCCTCCATGGCCGTGTCTCCGCCCCCCACTACCACAATGGGCTGCCCCCTGAAGAACGGACCGTCGCACGTGGCGCAGTACGAGACCCCGCGCCCTCCGAATGTCTGCTCGCCCTCGAGCCCCAATTTTTTCGGGGTCGCGCCCGTCGCTATGATTATGGCCCGCGCCTCGTATTCGGCGCTGCCCGTCAGTACCCTGAGTGGGTTGCCCCTAAAGTCCACGTTTGTGACCTCGTGGTCCAGTATGGTGGTTCCCATCTTGGCACACTGCTCGCGCATGTCGATCATCAGGTCGGGGCCCATCACGCCAGACTTGAACCCGGGATAGTTCTCCACGTCCGTGGTGTTCACGAGCTGGCCTCCCGGCAGTATGCCTGAGAGCAGGAGCGTGTCATAGCCGCCACGGGAGCAGTATATCCCGGCCGTGTACCCGGCAGGGCCTCCTCCGATTATAATCACATCGTACGATGTCTTGTCCTTGGCAGGGCCTGCATCGGCATCTGGCTTTCTTCCTGCTCCGCCCGCGCCGTCATCGGAGCCACTGGCTTGCGACTCTGCAGCAGCTTCTGCCTCCGCCATCATGAATGCAACCCGAGCCATGACAAATTTAAAGCCAATGCTGGCGCGGCCTCCGCAAGCCGACCTGCCGCGGGCGCGCCGGATGCCGCGCGCCGCGCGGCTTCTGCTCCGCCTAAAGGATGGGCGCCGCCAGGCGGGCATCCAAACCGTAATAATACGTTTGAATACATGCTAGATCGGCATATTTTTATATTTGTACCTAATTGTACCGTTAAGGAAGGTACAATGCCAAAAGAAGGATTCAAGTCGATAACCGTCTCTGACTATATCTACGACCGGTTCCAGGAAGTCTACAACGGCAACAAGGAGACTCTGGCCACGAAGGGCGTCAGGAGCCTCTCCGGCTACGTCTCGTACATGCTAGAGGAGGCCATGAACCGCGACGAGACTTTTGCCCGGTATGCGCCAAAGATCGAGAGCATCTCAGTTGAGGACGACCGCGTCATCCTCAAGGACAACCTGAAGAACCGCATAGTGGAGATAGTGCTTCAAAAGGGCGAGCTGCACTGCTTCCTTTGCGATGCGGCGGACTGCATACACGTGGGCTATGTGTATTCGATGCCCGACGTGTACACCGCCCTTGACGCAAAGGGCATGGGCAGGCGCCCCGACTGACGTCGAAGGGACAAGAGCAGTGCCTGGCACTGGCTGCAAGAAAGACCCTCCGTGTCTTTTTTTTTCACTGCATGCCTGCCCAAAAGTAGGCCCGGATGGCTGGTTTTTGGTACCGGATGTGGCAGGCCTCAAAAACATCCGCGCGTATAGATTCATGGGGGGCAGCGGCAGCGGCAGCGGCAGCGGCAACCGTACGCCCAGTCACGCCTTCATCTCGTCGACCATTCCCCGGTGCCTGGCGCATAGCCGCGGGCTTGACACCTGAGTGCGTATCAGCTCGCTCTGCCAGTGTGCGTTATACATGCGGCACGCGTCGTCCTGGCAGAACGCCTCCCCCGTCTCAAAGTACGCGACTGCCTGCAACAGGTACCCTCTTGCAATGTCCGGCATGCGGCGGTCGCCGCGTGTCACATAATCATATTTTCTGGCATCCTTGGCCGGCACGTCGCCTGCGTCCCGCGCACGGCCGCCGGCCATGGCCGCGGCGTACAGCCCCGCAAGGCGCTCCGTATAGTACCCCTTGGGCCTTGCAGGGCCCTCGACAACCCCCTGCAGTGACACCAGGAACGGATTGGCCCCGACAAGCGTCCTTGCATGGTACCTTTGGTCCCCCTCGTCAAACGTGCACGCAAGAACTCCAGTGAATACGACATGCAGCGTGGCGGGATCCGTGCGTGTCGGCCCGGGCCCCGCCCCGATCGTCTTGGACGCGGCATCGCACAGGGCAAACCCGTCGTACATGGCCGAGGAACCGCCGTCCGGGCCGTCGCCGCCCCTGCCACCATTGTCACCGTCGCCTGCAGTCGCGACTGGCCCTCCCGCCACATGTCCTGCGCGGCGCCCCCCCTCCGTACCACATATCAGAGCCTTGGCCCTGTCGCCCTCCGCAAATGACCAGTCCCGCCTCAGTTCCACCCGCACCGCCGGAAACATGCCCCGTACGAACTCTGGCAGCCCCCGCGCGTTGATCTCTGCTGATATCTGAGGCTCGCAGCTGATTGCAATCCTTGACGCCCTCATTGTCATCTACACCCCGCCGATTCCTCAAACCGGCGCCGCGGGATCTGCCTCCCGCCCCCGGCATCCTGCTATCTTTCCAGCTCCTTTATCTTTGCGGCCGTAATCTCCGCCGCCCTCTTTCCTGAAAACAGCATGGAACCAAAGGTGGGCCCCATGCGCGGGAGCCCGTGCGTTTCGGTCACAGACATGCCGGCGGCGACCAGTCCCGGATAGACCTCCCCCGTCTTTTCAACGACGCTCTCCTCGCCCTCGTTGACGTACATCGGATTCATGCCCTTCCATGTGACGAGGCCCCTGTCGACCAGTCTCTTTACCGCCACAGAGTCGTGCCCTGACGCGTCGATTATCATTCTCGCCTCGAACGCGACCGGGTCGACGCACGTTATGTTGCGCGGCAGCGCCGAGACGGGCATCCAGTTTACGACGATGCCGGAGACCCTCCCGTTCTTCATTACGAGGTCGTCAAACTTTGTCAGATTGAGGAACTTGACGCCCGCGTCGCAGGCACCCGCTATCAGCTTTGAGACCGCGTGTGGGCCCGGTGTTATGTACAGGCCCTCCCCTGCTTTTTTGTACGGGACTCCGAGCTCGTCCCATATCTTCTGGGCCGGCTCCCTGACCGTAACGGGGTTCATCATGTAGCCCCCCAGCCAGTACCCGCCTCCAAGATAGTTGTTCTGCTCTATTATCAAAACCTTGAACCCCATGTTTGAGAGGTCCCTGCCGGCCGTCAGCCCCGAGGGCCCCGCCCCTATTATAATGACGTCCGAGTCGGCCCTGTCTATCAGGACATCGTGGAACTCGTTTGCGATGGCCCTTGTGATCTCGACCTCGCTTACGTCCGCGAAGATCTTGGGCTGCACCTCTGCAACGACGGCGGCCTCCTGCATGCGTGTGCTGCCCCGGCTTTACAATTAATACCTTGCCAAAAGTATCTGGGCAGAATTATTAGCGCGCTTCTGCCCGTGGCGCCTGAAGGCGAGCTGCGACCCGCCGCTCGCGCCCGGCTGTCCCGGAACCTGGAGTCCGAGAACCTCACCAAATTTATAATCCGCCCTTGCAAAACTATTACGTGTCTCAAACGCCGCGTGCCTCCGGGCATGATTCTGCATCTCTATCCGCGTCCGGCCAAAAGCCGCGGCTGGAGTCGGCGCGGCCCGAGGAGCGCAAGCCGCGCGAGAACTGGGCCAGGCGCTCCGAGGCGGACCATTTTGCCGACACCGTAAAGCTGTACCGGCAGGGAAGGTACGACGCGGACAGCTTTAGGCGCTTCAGGCTGCAGCACGGCGCATACGGGACCCGGATGACCGGGGACTATGCAATGGTGCGCATAAAGATTCCCGCCGGCGTGGCGTATCCGCACCAGCTGGAGGCCATATCCCGGCTCAGCGAGCAGTTCTCCATTGGCAGCGCGCACATATCGACCCGGGAAAACATACAGCTGCACTGGGTGGTGCTGGAGGACGTCTCGGAGATATTCAGGGGACTGGCCCGGGTGGGACTCACGTCGCGCGAGGCCTGCGGGAACACCGTCCGCAACGTGATGTGCAGCCCGCTTGCCGGCGTCTGCCCGTCAGAATCGTTTGACTCCACCCCCTATGCGGTCGCCGTCGCCCGGTTCTTCCTGCGCAACCCCCTGTGCCAGAACCTGCCGCGCAAGTTCAAGTTCAACTTTACCTGCTGCGAGGAGCACGGGATGGCCCGCATGGTCGACGTGGGGCTGATCCCGCAGACCCGCACAATCCCGGACGCCGACGGGAACGGGCAGCGCGAGCAGCGCGGCTTTAAGGTGTTCCTGGGCGGGGGCCTCGGAAACAGATCCTTTGTGGGGCACCAGCTTGAGGAGTTCACCCCTGAGGACGATCTGCTGTACACGTCCATTGCCACAATCCGGATATTTGACAGGCTTGGGGACCGCAAGAACATGGCAAGGAACCGCATGCGCTATTTGGTCGACGAGATGGGATGGGAAAAGTTCCAGAGCCTGATACTGATGGAGAGATCAATTGTCCGCGCCACGCAGTCGGTGGTCACGCGCCTAAAGCCGGACTTTGCCCCCGCGGAGATACGGCGCCCACTGAGGATATCCGACGAGTCGGGCCCCGGCGCGGCGGCCCAGGACGGCTATTCGAGGTGGCTTGCGACAAACACGATAAGGCAGAAGCAGGATCCGTACCACACGGTCTTTGTGACGCTGGAGGCCGGCGACATTACGGCGGGCCAGCTCAACTCGCTTGCGGAGCTGGTGCGCAAGTATTCGTGCGAGGGCGTGGCCCGGATAGGGTTTGTGCAGAACGTGGCTCTGCGGTTCGTGCATTCTGACGACCTGGGTGCCCTGTATGCGGGGCTCTTGGGGGCGGGGCTTGCAAAGTCCGGGGCCCTTACGATGGCCGCCCCGATCGGATGCTCCGGTACGACGTCGTGCAACCTGGCCCTGACCAATTCGCACAGGCTTGCAAAGGAGATCCAGAGGAAGTTCCTCGAGCTGGGACTTGACAAGGATCCCGACCTTGCAGACTCTACGATAAAGATAAGCGGATGCCCCAACTCCTGCGGGCAGCACGGAATTGCCACGATAGGGTTCTTTGGCGGCGGCGCGCGTGTAGGCAAGGACATGTACGCCAACTACCAGATGCTGCTTGGCGGGCGCTCTGACGGACTGACCATGCTGGGCCAGACCTGCACCCGGGTGCCTGCAAAGAGGGTCATTCCCGTGATACTGAGGATAATCGAGATGTTCAGGGCAAACCGCAGGCCCGGTGACACCCTCAAGTCCTGGATACACAGGGTGGTGTCCGACGCGGAGGACTCGGGCGTGTCGTCGATAAAGGACATCAAGGCGGAGCTGCAGCCGCTGCTGGTCCCGCCTGCAAAGGACGACGATTCCGACTTTTACCTTGACTATGGCAGCGACACCAGCTACCACACAAAGACCGGCAAGGGCGAGTGTGCGGCTTGAGCGGTAGCGACGGCGCCGGCCCTGCGCCTGCAGTCACGACGGACGCGGACGTGCTGCGCGGCGAGATCAGGGATCGGAGCGCCGTTGCGATAGACGCCCGCAGGCCGGAGGACTACAGGCGCTCCCACATTCCGACCGCGGTAAACCTGCCGCTTGCAGATCTCTTGTCCGACGACGGCCCCGACAGGGTCGCCAAGATCGCCGGCTCGCTTGGAATTGGCGACGAGACGCGGGTCGTCGTATATGACGACTCGTTCGGGGCCCTTGCGTCGAGGATTGCGTGGACGCTGGAGTACATCGGGCACGCCGACGTCACGCTGCTTGACACCACGTATGCACAGTGGCTTTCTATGGGGATGGAGACTGACGACGCGGCGCCGTCAGTCACGCCGCGGAAGCACTCGGCGGCCCCCGAACCCGGAATACTTGCGACCCACGAGTACCTGGAGAAGGCCGTCGCGGATCGCGGCGACGACGACGTGGTCCTGGTCGACAACAGGGAGAGGCTGAACTTTTTGGAGCAGCACATACCTGGCGCCGTCAGCCTGCCTTACAGGACGCTTGCCGGCCCCGACCGCATACTCCGGGGGCGCGAGGACATGAGGCGCCTGCTTGCAAACCGCGGAATCGGCGACGATTCTGAGATCATCACGTACTGTGGAAGCGTGGGGACGCTCTCGGGGCTTGCATACTATGCCATGAAGTCTGCGGGACTCTCTAACATCCGGCTGTATGTGAGGTCGTTCAAGGAGTGGAAGAGCCTCCAAAAGCCCACCGCCACCCAGGCCGATGCAAACTACTGGGATCTGTCCGCCGAGTGACCGGACGGCCGCCGCCACCATTGCTGCGTGCTGCCTGGCACTCACGCCAGCTCGCGGCGTATTCTCTTTGTCAGGGCGGCCTCTATGTTGTCAAACAGGTCCAGCATCCTCTGCCTGTTCTCTGAGATGTAGTCGTCGCCCCTGTCCTTGAGCCGGATCTTCCACAGCCTGATCTCCCTGTGCTCGTCAAAGAAGCTCTCTATCATCTGCACCCCGAACTTGTCGGGGTCGGTGAACTTGTCAAACACCGCGATGGACTTTTCGGCATCGCCCTCCGATATGGTCTCCTTTGCGGACCGTATGGCCTGTATCAGCTCCTTCATGTTCTTGATGGGCTGCGGTAGCGTCCTTCTGGTTATGCCGAACAGGCCGCGCTTCTCCTTGCCTATCTTCTCGGCCACGCTGGGGGCAAGGTCGTAGATTGGTATGCGGCTGAGCCCCTCGCGCTTTTCGTTCTGCAGTATGAGCCCCTTTTCGAGGAGCTTTCTGAGCGCCGTCTCCGCGTCGGCCTTGTCAAGGAACGTGGTCCACACGATGGCCCCGATCGTATGGTATCCCTGCTTTATGGACTCTAGTACGACGACCTCCTGTATGCGCTTGAACCCCTCCTCTATCCTTACGTTGACAAAGTCCTTATCCCTGACGGATTTTCTCGCATTCTTGACGTCGATCTCGATTGAGCGCTTGAGGGCCTCAAGCGACTCCGGAACCTGGTTGAGGAGCGAGAGGTAGCACCCCTTGTTGTACCACGCCATGCCGTACGTGGGATCCGACTCGATGGCTTTTTCGACCGAGTCGAGCGCCTTTGCGTAATTCTTCTGCTCGTAGTGCACCAGCCCCTTGAGGTTCCAGGCCTCCGGGTTCGTAACGTCGATGTCAAGTATCTTGTCATATACTGCAAGCGCCTCGCTGTGCTCGTCCAGGTGGAACTTTGCGTACCCGAGCTTTAGCATCGTCTCGACGCTGCTCGGATCTATCCTGAGCGCCTGCTCGAAGGTCATTACCGCATCCTCGAGCTTCTGGTCGGCCATCAGGTTGATGCCCTTTTTGTAGAGCTTTTTGCGGTTGTAGTCTACGTCTACCAGGCTCCTCTCCTTGGGGATCCCGGACTGCTCTTCTGCAAGCTCGATGTCTGCGCCGCCGCGCTTGGGGTCGTCACCTTTGGCGTCGTTGCCGCCCTCTGTTACGGACTCGTCGTGGCCTTCTGATTTTTTCTGTCCCCCGCCTCTCCGAAACTGGCTCTTCATCGCACCGTATGGGTTATTTCTAGTTAAAAACCATCCCCCGCGTCGCGGGCGGGTGGAGAGGGAAGAAGGAGTGGCAGCGGTGACAACAGCATAAGAAGGATGGAGCGCGCGACTACACCGCACACCGTGCCTGCACTTTTCGCACGCATGCGTGCCGCGCCGGCGGCATCCTGGCTGACATGCCTTGCCGGCCGTGCCCAATGCTATTGCAAACCCGATCGGTTAATCTAAAATACTTGCTGCGCATACGACTCTTGTGTCACTAAAGCCCGGCCTCAAGGTTAGCGGCAAGGCTCCGTTTGTGAAGCCTGGCGTGTACGAGGTCAAGATATCCATATCAAAATCAAAGCCTTCCGAAGAGGACGTCAGGCGCAACAAGTTTGACAGCCTGTGGAGCGACCATTTTCACCTGCGCGTAGAGGACGGCAAGTTTTCAGAGACGCTGGGTTCGGAGGGAAACCCGATTCCGGACTCACTCAAGAATTCCACGACGGTGTGGATTGTAGTATCTGACATATTCTCCTCGGCAAACTCCGTATTTGACGTGCCGCTGGAGTCTTCCCAGAAAGCTGCAAAGGCGGACAAAGACACACAGAAGAAGAAGGCGGCAGCTGGCACTCCCGCCAAAAAGAGGCCGGTTCCGCCCCCTCCTGCCCCGGGGTCGACAAGAACAACGGCAGACGGCGCCCAGAGGGGGGCCGCTGACTCCTCCGCAGACTTGCAAGGCACCCTTGGAAAACAGGAAAGGGATCCTTCCGGCGCGCAATCCGGGCCGCGCCCCGTCCGCCCCCCGCAGCCACCTCAGCCCGCCCCGCCGTCTTGGGACTCTCCAACCCGCGCGACTGCCGGCACCACTCGCCCTTCCACTATCCCTGATTCTGCCGCAGCTGCGTCTGCCGGGCGCATGGGTCCTTCGGGGCCTCAGGGTCCGGCCGGCATGCCTGGTCCTGTTGGAAGACGCGGCGCCACTGGGCCCACGGGCCCTGCGGGGGACAAGGGACCCGTCGGCGACAAGGGCCCTGCGGGGGACAAGGGACCCGTCGGCGACAAGGGCCCTGCGGGGGACAAGGGACCCGTCGGCGACAAGGGCATTACCGGTGATAAGGGATCCAAGGGCGACAAGGGCCCCGCAGGCCCGCAGGGCGACAAGGGCGACAAGGGCCCCACGGGCGAAAGGGGCGTTATGGGCGACAAGGGCGTAGCTGGCGACAAGGGCGACAAGGGCGACAAGGGCATTACGGGCCCGCCCGGAGACAAGGGCGACAAGGGCATTACGGGCCCGCCCGGAGACAAGGGCCCCGTGGGCCTCAAGGGCCCCGTCGGAGACAAGGGAGAGCGCGGCATTACGGGCCCGCCCGGAGACAAGGGCCCCGTGGGACCGCGCGGTTCTGTCGGAGACAAGGGCGAGAAGGGCCCCTCTGGCCCGCCCGGAGACAAGGGCATCACAGGAACCATAGGCCCCCCGGGTGAAAAAGGAGCGACTGGTCCAGTAGGCATCCCGGGTGAAAAGGGCTCTCAGGGACCCCCGGGCCCGATCGGAGAGCCAGGCCCGCCAGGACAGGCCGGCTCTACCGGCGACAAGGGCCCCCAGGGACCACAGGGCCCTGCCGGTGCAAAGGGGCTTACCGGAGTGCCTGGACCGCAGGGCGACAAGGGTGACAAGGGCCCAGTAGGCCCGCAGGGCGACAAGGGAGAGACCGGTACTCAGGGGCCTGTAGGAGAAAAGGGCCCCCAGGGACCACAGGGCCCTGCCGGTGCAAAGGGGCTTACCGGAGTGCCTGGACCGCAGGGCGACAAGGGTGACAAGGGCCCAGTAGGCCCGCAGGGCGACAAGGGAGAGACCGGTACTCAGGGGCCTACAGGGGAGAAGGGCCCCCAAGGCCCACAGGGCTCGCAAGGTGAGCGAGGCCCGCCAGGACCGCCCGGAGACAAGGGCCCCCAAGGCCCCCAGGGCATTCAGGGACTACAGGGCGAGCGCGGTCCGAAGGGACAGCCAGGCCCTGACGGTGAGCAGGGCCCCCAAGGCCCCCAGGGCCCCATGGGACCGCAGGGCTCGCGCGGGCCACCGGGGCTACCCGGGGAGAAGGGACCGTCGGGTGGAATGTCTGCGGAACAAAAGGCGCTATTCAAGGATCTGCTGGAGATTCTCACCAACAAGGGAGTCATAAACACCGAGGAGCAGATCAAGCTCATGAGCTATCTATACTAGGCCGCGATACTACTTGCGGCACTGTCCGCCTTCTGGACCGGTGGGACCGGCCGTGCCGCTGTTTTGCCGCGCGTCGTCTGGACATGCCCTTTCTTACCCTGTTTGCCTCCTTGCCACTCTGCTGTGATGTGGATTGTGCTGGTGCATCCTATGTCATGCACAGGCGGTGATGTGATGAATGCAGTACAGGTGCGTGCCGCCCTGATTGAATTCATAACGCTATCTGATTGAAACCAAGGTAACGGCCATGACTTGCTCCTACTTCCAGTTGAAAAACCGCTTCACATCCAAACTTCATTGTCTGATACTAAAATAAGAAAAACACGTCGCCAAAGCGACGGTTGTGGGTCTGCCACTGTTTCGTATTACTTCTTGCTCTTGGCCTTTGCTGGTGGTCTGCCCGGCTTGCGCTTTGCAACGGTCGCCTTCTTGGCTGGTCTGCCCGGCTTGCGCTTTGCAACGGTCGCCTTCTTTGCAGCAGTAGCCTTCTTGGCTGGTCTGCCCGGCTTGCGCTTTGCAACGGTCGCCTTCTTTGCAGCAGTAGCCTTCTTGGCTGGTCTGCCCGGCTTGCGCTTTGCAACGGTCGCCTTCTTTGCAGCAGTAGCCTTCTTGGCTGGTCTGCCCGGCTTGCGCTTTGCAACGGTCGCCTTCTTTGCAGCAGTAGCCTTCTTGGCTGGTCTGCCCGGCTTGCGCTTTGCAACGGTCGCCTTCTTTGCAGCAGTAGCCTTCTTGGCTGGTCTGCCCGGCTTGCGCTTTGCAACGGTCGCCTTCTTTGCAGCAGTAGCCTTCTTGGCTGGTCTGCCCGGCTTGCGCTTTGCAACGGTCGCCTTCTTTGCAGCAGTAGCCTTCTTGGCTGGTCTGCCCGGCTTGCGCTTTGCAACGGTCGCCTTCTTTGCAGCAGTAGCCTTCTTGGCTGGTCTGCCCGGCTTGCGCTTTGCAACGGTCGCCTTCTTGGCTGGTCTGCCCGGCTTGCGCTTTGTAGCTTTTGGTCTTGCCATGCTTTTATCGAAATTATGGCTATTTTTCAATGGTTAATATTAAAAAAATTATACAAATCGATCGTAAAAAATAGAGCTGTTTTTTGTAGAAACTACGTTTTTTACGATCGCAAAACCCATGCACGCGGATGGGTATTTTCCAAAATACAACGGCTTTATCCAAATACGATCGTGTTTCTTGCACGCGCGGTGCGGACCGGGCCTGTACCGTGTCACGCGTCCCCTGTAATATCCGCCCCTGGCCATATTTGTGCCAATTCTACGAATAAGCGGGCGTATTTTTGGAGGTGCGCCCGCCCGCATGACTCTGTGCCATTCTGCCACCGCGCTTTTTTGCGCCTTCGCATTTTTGCGATCTTAGCCTGTGCGTGACTTGCAGCGCGCCATTGTGCAATGACATTGCATGGCATACTGTATGCGCGGTTATGTGCGATCCTTTCTATGAAATTATTTTGTTGCAAAAACTGCTGTTTTGGGACGTTTTTGGGTTTTTTGCAACCGCGGTGGATTTTCACCCGCGGATCCGACTCATCCCTTTCATGTGCGCGCGGCGCATGATTCGCCTGTATTTCAGGGCCGGCCGGCGTTGTGTGGTTCTGCTTGCGCGCGCGGCGGTGCGGCGGCGCGCACACAATTTGCTATGCGCCCCTTGCCTTTATTATCGTCAGTACGTCTTCGTCCTGCAGTATGTGCCCGAGTCCGACCCTCTGGCCCCCGAACTTGACACTCTTTCCCCAGATCATCCCGTACCTGAATTCCCTGCGCATCCTGCGGTGGATCTTGTTGCAGACGTCCTCGACGCTGTCCCCCTCCCTCGCGATAAGCGGTTCGTCGTAGTCCGTGGGCCCGCCCTTCGGGCGCATGTATATTCTGATGAACCTCAGTTTCTCGTATATCTGCTGCTTGAGGGCGTCTATGTTGACCTCGGCGTTTGCAGAAACCTCGACGGCCGGCGTCCTCGACTCGCTTGCCCTCCTCTGGCGCAGGTCCTGCAGGAACTCCGAGTCCACCAGGTCAATCTTGTTGAGCACCGTAATTGCCTTGGAGTACGACACGTTGCCTGCCATGTGGTCCGCTAGCTGCTCGGACGTCACGTCCTCGCGTGTAACAACCCTAGCGCTAACCACCCCGTACAGGTGCAGTATGTCCTTGAGGTGCCCCTCGGTGATCTTGGTGAGCTTGACCTGCTGCGCAACCGCGATGCCGCCCATCGACGCTTTCTCTATTGTTATGTTTGGTGGGAGCTGGTTGAGCCGTATGCCTATGTTTCCAAGCTCGTTTATCAGGACGTCCTCGTGGTGCGGCTGGAAGACGTCAAGGATGAGCAGCACGAGGTCCGCGGTCCTTGCGACTGAGAGTATTCTCTTCCCAAGGCCCTTGCCGGACGATGCCCCCTTTATGATTCCGGGAAGATCGAGCACTTGGATCCTTGCGCCCCTGTACTCCATCATGCCCGGCACAACCGTCAGCGTGGTAAACTGGAACGCGCCGACGGTTGACTTTGCATCCGTCAGCTTGTTTAGCAGCGTGGATTTCCCGACGCTTGGAAGTCCTATGAACACCACGGTCGCGTCTCCCGTACGCCTGACGTCAAAGCCGTCCGACTTTGCGCCCGACTTTTTTATCGTGTTCTCTTCCTGCTCTCGCTTTAGCTTTGCAATCTTGGCCTTTAACAGGCCTATGTGGTGCTCCGTGGCCTTGTTGATCTGCGTCCTTGCCATCTCATCCTGTATGGCCTTTATCTTTTCGGGAATGCCCATGAGGGCGCCGTCCCACCCTGTTAAAATAAAACTATTGGATTCGCTGGAGGGCTGGCGGACGCCCCGCGGCCTCTCGGCCTTCTTGACGCGTCTCTGATCCCGTGACGCGGCAGCGCGTGCGTGCCGCCCTCCTGTAGCCGCTGGCGTCGACGCGGACGCTCCTGAAGTTTTCCGGTGGCGCGGTTTTTGCTTCCTGCCGTCCTGCCGCGGGCAAACATCTTATTTGCGCGCCGCGACGGCCTGGTTAAATGGGCAAAAAGGAGGCCGCACGGGGCCGTAAGGTGTTTGCGGTGGACATTGACGGCACCATAACCGAGAATGGAGGCGGGCGCATACACCTGGGCGCCATGTCGGCCCTGAGGCGCCTGGAGGAGTGCGGGCACACCGTGATATTCGTGACCGGCCGCTCGTCGGTGGAGGGGTTCGTACTGTCGGTCTTTGGGGGCACCACCAACATTGCCGTGGGGGAGAACGGCGGCTGCATAACGGACGGGCCCGACAGCCACATACTGATAGGCGACAGGGCCGAGTGCGAGGCGGCCTTTGATGCCATCCGGCAAGAGATTCCGAGCGCGCACCGAAAGCCGGTATTCCCACGCATGACGGAGGTGGTGCTGGAGCGCACGTTTGAGGTGGACAGGGCGGCAAGAGTGCTTGAGCGTCGCGGCATGAGCGCGAAGCTTTCTGACAGCCAGTACGCGTACCACATCAACTCGCCGGGGGTCGACAAGGGGACTGGGTTCAGGCGCGTGGCGGAGATGCTGTCCGTGTCAAGGGACGACGTAATTGCCATAGGGGACAGCGCCACCGACGTCCCGCTGTTCGGGGAGGCCGGCACGAGCATAGCGCTTGCAAACGCGTCTGACAGCGTAAAAGATAAGGCCACAATGACCACGATGTCGGGCGCCGGCGACGGGGTGCTAGAGGCCCTGGATAAATTGGCCCCCGAGATACTCTCGGTGACGGGAAGGCGGCGGTGATTGGCACTATCATGACACCCGCGTCTATGAAAGCACTGCTTGAGGAGATACGGCAGCGCCTACTGCACGACGTTATACAGGACGCATGCGCCGAACTTGACGGGGCCAGTGACGGCGGCCATCATGCCCGCACCCTGCCCTTTGACGTCTCGCTTTCAAGGCCCGGATTTGGCGACGCAAGCTCAAACGCCGCCTTTCTGCTTGCCGGACGGCTCAAGATGAGCCCCCCCGATATCGCGCGCGCCATATCTGCCAAGTACAACGAGCGCAACCCGCCCGGGGGGCTTGTGGTGCGCTCTGTACCGCACCCGTCCGGGCACGTCAACTTTGAGGCCGACTGGGCGCAGCTCTCTGAGATCATCCTGTCTGGCGCCGGGCTAGACACGTTCGGGGACTCGGAGATTGGGGGCGGCACACCCGTTACGGTAGAGCATACCAGCGTGAACCCCAACAAGGCCCTGCACATAGGACACGTCCGCAACATCATAATCGGGGACACCGTGTCCCGGATACTCAGAAAGTCGGGGCACGCGGTCAAGGTGCTCAACTATGTGGACGACTCGGGGCTGCAGGTGGCCGACGTGGTCGTGGGGTTCAGGCACCTCGGGTTCCCAATGGATCCGCCGCCGGGAAAGACGTTTGCACAGTACTGCGGCGACGAGGTCTACGTGAAAACCACGCAGAGATACGATTCGGATCCGTCCCTTGAGGGGCTGAGGCACGACACCCTGAAGGAGATTGAGGACGGCTCGACTGAGGCCGCCAAGCTTGCAGGCGTGATAACGCGCCGCGTGCTTGCCGACCAGCTGCAGACGTGCTGGCGCCTCTCCGTATACTACGACTGCCTCAATTTTGAGTCGCACATAATACGGTCTGGCATGTGGGGTGCGGTGTTTGACAAGCTCAAGGCCATGAACCTTGTGGACCTTGACCGTAGCGGGGGCAAGAACGACGGGTGCTGGGTGATACGGGACGCGCACGGGGCCGGGGCTGGCCGGGGCGAGGGCGTCGGTACCAGTGATGGCAGCAGCGACAGTGGCGGCGACGGCGACAGCGGCGACAGCAGCAGCGCGCGCGCCGCCAAAAAGGAGGGCCCGCCTGAGGAGAACCGTGACAAGGTCATCGTGAGAAGCAACGGGACTGCCACGTACATAGCAAAGGACATTCCGTACGCGGCGTGGAAGCTGGGGCTGGTCGACGATCCGTTCGGATACGTAAGGTACGACGTCGAGCAGCCCGGGGGCACCACCCTGTGGCAGACTGCCCTTGGCCGATCGGATAACGCGATGAACTTTGCCGGGGAGCGCGTAATTACGGTAATCGACTCGCGGCAGTCGGGGCTGCAGAGAATTGTCTCGGATCTGATGGGGCGCTTCAAGTCAAGCGGGTCCGCGTACGTGCACCTGGCCTACGAGTCAGTCACGCTGAGCTCTGACACGGCAAGGACACTCGGGATGGAGACGGACAAGCGGCAGGCCCACATGTCCGGCCGACGCGGGCTCTATGTGGACGCGGATTCCGTGTACGAGGAGCTGCGCAAAAAGGCGGCAGCCGAGACGCTCAAGCGCCACCCTGACATGGACGACTCGGACGTCGCGCGCATATCCCGCGACATCTCCGTTGGAACAATAAGGTATGAGATGATAAAGCAGGATCTGGACAAGATAATCACGTTTGACATGGAGCGATCACTGAGCCTGGAGGGGGACACGGCATCCTACATACAGTACGCGGGAGCAAGGGCATCGAGGATCCTTGAGAAGGCGGGGCGGGAGCCTCCCGACAAAATTGACTTTGGGCTGCTTGGGGGGGAGGATGCCGAGATTGCACTGATCAGGGCGATTGGCTCCTTTGAGATGGCAGTAGAGGACGCGGCAAGAAACCTCTCGCCCAAGGTCGTTGCAAGGTACTGCCATGACTTGGCCGTGTCGTTCAACGCGTTTTACGAGCGCAGCCGGGTGCTGGGGCTAGGCGATCCTGGCTTGGAGGACGCGCGCCTGTACCTGGTCCGCTCGTTCCGGCTCGCCGTCACGAGGGCCCTGGGCCTTGTGGGGATCTCGGCGCCAGACGTGATGTAGCATGCGCGCCGCCACGCGCCCCCTGTTGCGACGCGCCTCTGCTCACCCGTATATCGACGACTCTGTGGGTCCGCCGCTTGGAGCCGCCGTCCCCTTTGCGAGGTTGCCTAGGTTGGCGCGAAGTATCTTCTGCATGTGTCCTGACACCCTGGCCACGTTGTCCCACGCGTTGTGGAACGTCACCCTGTCAAGAACCTGCTCGTCGACGTGCGAGAATATCGCAAGTCCCACCACCTCGCCCCCGGCGTTAACCCACTGGTGTCCCACGCCGCAGGCGGTGCATATGCCGCTTATCTCGATTGCCGCCTTTGCAAACGCGGGATTGCTTGGCACCAGCAGCTTTGTGTCCTGTGGCGTGAACCTCATATTCACGTTGATGTGTATGCGGTCTTCCCTGTTTGTATTCTTGCTTACTATGATGTTGTCGCCCACATAGAACTGCCAATCGATGGTCTGGGTTTTGGACCTGACGACCTGGGTCTGATCCTCGTACTTTACCTTTGTTATCTTGATGTATTCCTCCACCAGCTGCTTCATCTGCTCCGAGGTCTTTGGCATCCTGCCGTCTCCCCCCTCCTCATCGTCCCTCTGCCTGTACGTCAGGCCGACGGCACTGCAAGCCCGGCGTCATCGTCCTTCTTTTCAAACACCCTGTATTCGCCGATTACTGAGCCGCATCCCCCGCACTGGTACTGCCCCCGCTCGACGAGCAGGAGGTTCTCGGAGACCTGCTCGGGCCCCTCGCTGCCGCTCTCAGGGCTTATCTTGGGCGGCCCGTCAAACTCTTTCTTGCAGTCGTTGCACGCATGCCCTGACATCTTGGACCGCTCTATCTTTCCGATTGGCGCTAGAAACAGCTTGCCGACGCCCAGGTCCGCCGCCTTTGCCTGCTCCTCAGTCAGGTCCGCGACTATGCTGCCGCCGGAGCCAAACAGCCTGAGTTCCGCCATGGGCGTGCTACGGACGCCATTCAATTATACGTTATGGATCCTTTTTTGGTTTCGCGCCAACTGACCCGGCCTCTGGCAGCTTGGTGGCGGCCGGCGTGACTCTGGAGGCCAGCTCCCGATGATGCTGCACTGCGCGCAAACCGGGCGCGGCATCTGGCTTCTGGACGCGCAGGGTCCCGTTACTGAAAAATGCGTTGCGGCCCTTCGGGCAGCGTTGTGAGGAACCCGGCGGGAGCGCCCGTCTGTCAATCTGGACGGCCCTGATGCCGCGTCCGCGCGCGGCTATAGCGCGCATGCGCGAACACTCGGCCTTGGGCCGGGACGATTAGAGTGGGCGGTGAGTGGGAGTGCAAAAGGGGACGCAGCCGCGTAACCGCACCAGACAAAACTAATAACAGTTGGCCGTCTTGGCACGGCATGATCGAGCACCTCTGGCTCATCCCGCTCGGGTTTGCATCGGGACTGCTTGGCTCTATGACCGGGCTGGGCGGCGGGATAATTACGGTACCGGTGATGGTGTTCCTCGGATTCCCGCACACGCTGGCGGCCAGCAACAGCCTGCTTGCCACGTTCAGCAACGCGGTCGCCTCGACCATCTCATACTCCAGGCAGAAGCGCATCGAGTACACTCTGGGACTCAAGCTCGGGCTGCTGTCGCTTCCGGGCACGGTGGTGGGGGCATGGGTGACGTCAGACGTGGCGCACCACAACTTTCAGTTCCTGTTCGGGCTGGTGCTCGTCGTATCGGCCGCGTACCTACTGCTAAAGCCGAGGCTTACGAAAAACTCGGGGGAGAGTACGCCCGGCGGCAAGAACCCGCTGTACTCGTTTCCGGGGCTGATGATCGTGTTCCTGGCCGGGGTGAGCTTTTTTGCTGGCATGACCTCGTCCTTTTTTGGCATAGGCGGGGGCATAATATTCGTCCCTCTGATGGTCGCGGGCCTTGGAATGTCGATAAAGAGGGCCGCCCCGACGTCGCAGATGATACTGCTGTTCGCGTCACTCTCCGGCATTACGGTGCACGGGTTCCTGGGCAATCCCGATCTCCTGCAGGCCTCGTTTATGGCGATTGGCGCCTTTGCCGGGGGAATAACCGGGGCGCGGCTGTCGATAGAGGCAAAGGAGCACAACCTCCGCCTGCTGACATTCGGCGTGATTCTTGCGGCGTCTGCAAAGATGTTCTATGACTCGACGCTCGAGACCCCCGAGCCGGTCGTGCCGTGACCCGCTGCCGGCGGCGGGCTCTTCCTCACCCTGTAGATGTTGCGCCTTGAGAGCAGCACGAGTCTTCCCCCCTCGCCCGCCGCCTCGTAGTCCACTGAGATCCTGCCGTACTCGTCGCTTACGTCCTCCACGCCAGATATGACATAGGTCGCCCTCAGCGTGTCCCCCGTGTAAACCGGTGCGAGGAACCTCGTGCCGCGGCCGTCCCAGTCCGGATCACCGTCGTAGCCGGCCAGTATGATGTGGTTGCCGTATACCTCCTCGAGCCTTGAGAACTCGCCCTCGATTCTGGAGAGGAGCGCCCTGCCGGGTATGAGGCGCCCGCCGGCTCCCCGGCCCTCCTCCAAAAACGCGTTCTTTACGCGTGCAAACTCCATGTACATGTCAAGCTCTTTCTCGGAGATGGTAAACTCGGACTGCAGCCTGTCGCCCGTGCTAAACTCGTCGAATCTCTTCATTTTCTATCCGCGGCTGGTGGTGGTGGTGACAGTGGGTTGCATGTCCGGTCAGCGCGCCTCGTCTGTGCAGAATATGACCGTGGACAGGGATGTTGCCGGCGAGCCCCCTTCTGCCCCCTTGCCGCCGTCGGCATCTGCCGGCGAGATTACCGTATCAAACACGTCTGCAATCCTCTGCGGGTCGGGCTCCGCCCCCGTCACGGAGCCTGGCAGGGCCGCGAACACCCTGATCCTGGATCCCAGCACGTCGCTGAGTTCCTGGTTGACCGTGGTGACGAACGGCCGAAGAGCCCCCCTGAACACCTCTGCCTGCGCCCTCTGTATGCCCGTGGTCTTTTTGCCGGATGGCAGTCGGGGCCCCACGATCATGATCGTGCCGTCCGTATCCTTGAACCGCCTGGGATCCTCCCCGCCTCCGGGCACGAACGCGTCCAGCACGCCCTGCGCCGATACGGCGGGCCTGATGACAAACTTTGAGACGAGCCCGTCCCACTCCTTGCGCGTAACCTTGATCAGCTTCTCGACTGCCGGGACGCTGCCCGTGTAGTGTACGGCCCCCAGTATCTTCCCCCTCTTCTGCTGGGCGGTTCCAAGCCACCTGGAGACCTCTTCGGGGTCGGCCAGGTTTATCACGTGCGAATGCATCTTCTTGGCGATGCGCTCCGCGGCCTCGGCGGGCGCCGCTTCTGACACGAAGCACACCACGTCCCCCCCGCAGTCGTCCTGTATGTGGGACGCCATGTGCTCTATGTGCCGCACGTCTTCCATGTCTGTGGGATCGGCCGTGATTACGATGATGCCTTTTCCGCCCGACAGGTCCTGCCTTGCCTTTGGCGCGGGGAGCGCGCCTGCAACGTGCGGCTTTACCGGATAAAAGACCCTGTCGCCTGGCACGACCTTGCCGTCGAGTATTGCCGACATCTCGTCGCCGCACAGGTTCAGCACCGATTCTGCGACCTGGTCCTGCGATAGAAACTCCTGGTTTGCAATCATCCGCGACGTGTTCTTCTGCACCTTCTCTGCAATGTACTGTATCTTCTCTAGCAGGCCCGTGAGGATCTTGGAGGCCTCATCCTCCGCCATGCCCTTCTCATGCGACATTGCCCTTGCGGCCGACGCGACTCCGGCCGATACCGTCCCCTCGTCCTCGCCTAGCAACGGCAGCAGTCTCTCAGACGCGTACCTTTCCACCTCCGCGGGGCTCATGGACTCGTACCCGCTCACCCTCATGAACTCGGCCGCCGCCTTTGGGTATACGGTCTTGTATATCCTGTCCGAGTGGACGGGCCCCGGGTTTGTTGCAATGGACGCGATGCCCGTCCCGGCAAGCTCCCATGACATCATCTCCGCGAGCCTGTTCTTTGCGCCCTGGGATGCGGTGTACGGGCTCCTGAACCTGTAGGGCCGCTGCTCAAGCGGCCTCTCCTCCGTAAAGAAGGTCGATATCGTGACTATCTTGCCGCCCCGCCCCATCACCCTGAGAGCCTGGACTGAGCCCCAGAACGTTCCTGTCAGGTGTATGTTTACGGTGCTCTCAAAGTCCTTTATTGACGCGTTCGCAAAGCAGGTGACCGGCCCCGATACCCCGGCGTTGTTTATCATGTAGTCTACCGTCGTGCCGTCTGCGGCCAGCCTGTCGAACATGGAGCTGACGCCCGCCTCGTCGGCCACGTCCACCCCGGGAAATATCGTAACCTTGGCATCCCCGTGCCCCTGCTGCCGCGCGATGTCCCTGAGTTCCGCCGCCGCGGACTCCAGCGGCTCCTTTCGCCTTCCCAGTATGATCACGTTTGCCCCGTGCCTGGCAAACTTTTTTGCTATTGCAAGGCCTATCCCGGTGCCACTGCCCGTGATCAGGGCGGTCTTGCCTGCAAAACCCATGGCTGTTCGGTTTCGCTTTGATATTTATTTTGATTGATTGGCAGGGCTGCCTGCCCACATTGTCGCGCGCCGAACGCCTCGAACGCGAACGAGGCAGTCCGCGGGACGCCCCGGGCGCGGCGCACGCCGTTGCGCGTGAGATGGGTCTCCCGGGGACTGACACGGGCCTGCCCGGGGCCTGGCGCGCGCCGGCTGCCAATATTTATTTGTGGGAGTGCGACAGCTTCGTTATGCACGACGACGAGCCTGACACGTTTGAGGCGATGACTTGGCCCGAAAGGTTTGCCGGCATGCTTGCCGGAATCGGCGTCGAGGCGGAGGCCTGCGGTGTGGGCACCACACCTGCGGAGTCAGGTGACTACTACTCTAGGTATGCGGCAAGCACGCCGCGTATGGTGACGAATCGCGGGTGCGCCGTGCTGAAGGGGTGCAATATAGACGCGGTGCACCTCGTACAAAAGGGATGACTTGACAGTTAATGGCAGTGACAAATGATGATGATGATGATGATGATGACGGCTGTGGTGATTATCGAGTGATGGCAATATCGAAGGGTAGGCGATGAGCGGGGATGCAGGATCCAAACGTCGCGCCGTGGGGGGCGCTCGACAGGTACCAGGCCCACTTTCTGGTGAGCATACCGGATTATAACGAGAGGGCGCACAAGGGTGCCGACGTCTTTGCAAGGACAAGGCTTGAGACCCGCGGGCATTTTGCCGCAAAAAGGGTCGAGTCGGTCAGCTGGGAGGGGCCAAGCCATCCTCTGCTGGCGCGCCTCAACCAGGATGCTGAACTCAACGAGATGATCGCGGGGCAGTCCGTATGGGACGCGGCCATATTCGTCGAACAGACCGGCGAGAACATACGCATACACGGGAGGTGGAGAGACGAGGCTTCGTTTGGCATTGGCCGTGACATGTTTGAGATCTACGACCGCATAGCCGGGCACGTCAGGGAGTCATGCCTTCCACCAGTCCAGTGACACAAAGTCCACGTTCTTGCTGCTCCTCGGTATTGCCAGTATGAACTGCTTTCTGACGGTAGATGCGAGCCGGCCCGCCAGCACCACCCCCGTGGACGTCACTGGATCCGCCCTGCTGTATACGTGCACCATGTATGGCGCGTGGTCGATCCCGGGCCCGTTCTCGTACACTGCAAAGTCGCACCCGAACTTTATGCCGGAGCTGACGACATATCCAAGATCCCTGAACTTTTTGTATACGATGTACTTTTTGTCAAACTCGTGGTACTGGCCGCGGCACATCTGCGCCATCTGCTGCGCCGACACGCGGCGCCGCGACATCGTTACCTTGATTACGTTGCTTTCAAGCAGGTAGAGGCTCTCGATGAGGTCCAGCACGAGCGGCACGTCTATCTCCTCTATCCTCGGCTTTGGCATGCCTACGGGCTTGCCATAATATCCCATGGAGAACACCGTCTTGGCGTCGTCCCTGTCCCACACCATCACGCGGTTCTCGACAAGCTCGCAGGGTATGGCCCTTCTCTTTGCCATGCGTGGCGTGCGCACTGCCTGCGTATATGGGTTGCACTCTCCCTGTTTCCCGACGCGGTATGATCCGTCCCGCCGCCACGCCCTGTCCCAAAACACGTGCGCGGACTCAGAGGCTGAGGGCAAGCAGTATGAACGAGTCTGAGACCCTCTGGCACTTGTCGGCCATCTCCTCTATTCCCTCTATCACGTCCTTCATCAGCATCATCTCCTTCGTGTTGGTTATCTCCGTTAGCAGCTTCATCGTGGCCTGTCTGTACTTTATGTCGATCTCCCTCTCTATGGTCTGGGTCTCCTGTGCAAGCTCTATCGCGTTTGCCGTGTTTGTGGTCAGGCTCCGTATTATCTCGTTGAGCTTGTACACCTCGTCGACTACCAGGTCGATTAGATCCGTGATATCCTTGTCGATCTTCGCGTTTCGCAGGGTGGTCGGCTTTACGTTTGAGAGCTTGAACGATATGCCGGTGATGTATCCTGCAATCTCGTCCATGGTGTACGCGGTGTTGAGCAGGTTTTCCCTGTTCATTATCAGGCCTCCTACGTCGGCGACCTCCCTTGTTATCTTCCGGCGCAGGTTCTCCACGTCCTCTTCTATGGACGATATCTGCTCTAGCGCGGACTTGATTCCCTGCTTGTCCCTCTTCATCATCAGGTCCGGCAGGGTGGCGAGTTCTCTTGACGCGTTGAGTATGCGGTTAATCTCGTCTTGGAGCACGGCAATCGCCTTGCGCTTTGCCTGTACCTCCAACTCGCCACTATACATAACAGAGAGTAAAAGGCGATTCTGTAATTTAAGTTGTGTATGGTTGCGGCCGCAGCCTCTTCCTGGGCAGCCTCGTTTGCGGCGCCGCCGTCGTCGTCGGGGTGGCGGCGACGGCGTAGCTGCTTGCACGTGCGCCGCGCGACGGCGCGGATCATTCGGCCCGCATGATCCTTCGCCCCGGCTGTTGAGAATCGTCGTGGGGCGCGCCCGTCCCGTCACTCTACGTGCAGGGTCTTTTTCTGGCTCCTGTACATTGAGACTATCTCGCGCGTCGTAGTCGCGCTCTCCGGGTGCTTTTCGTCCCTTGTGCGGCCCGTATACTTTGGAAACCTGAGCGCGAGTCCAGCATCCTTCCTTACCGCGTCCCACGCGGCCCTGTGGACGGGGCTGAGCGTTATCTCCGATGCCACCGTCTCTATAACAAGCTCGGGCTCAAACCACACCTCGGCCTCCATCGCGCTGTCTATGCGCGGGTTTCTCCTTATCGTAACCTTGGGATGCAGTATCTGGTAGAGCCTGTCAAGCTCCTCGTCGGTGAATCCGGTGCCCACCTTGCATACGCTGGGGAACGTGTCGAGCTGGTCGTCGTACGCCGCAAGCAGGAGCGTGCCGTATATGCCCGTCCTCCGGCCCTTGCCAAAAAATCCCCCGACCACCACTAGGTCGAGGCTGTCGCCGAGCTCGCTCCTGTACTCTTTTTTGAGCTTTAGCCAGTTGCTTCCGCGCGCCCCCGCCTGGTATGTGGCGTCCGGCATCTTTAGCATCAGGCCTTCGCTCCCTGCGTTTATTGCGCTCTCCATAAACTCCGACATCTCCTGCGCGCTGGTTATCGTGGCCATCGCGACGCACCTCACGCGCTCCCCCTCCGCTATGGTGTCCTCCAGTATGGCGCGCCTCTTTGCATACGGAACCTCCAGGCAGCTCTTGCCGTCCAGATACAGTATGTCGAAAAAGTTGACCGTAACCGGGTATTCGGACACGGCCTTTTCGATCTTGTGCTTTCTTCTGCGGTGCATGAGCTCCTGGAACGGCAGGAACTCGCCGGTCTTCTCGTTTACTGCAACCGCCTCGGCCTCCAGTATGGCTTCTCCCGCGGACACGTCCTGAGGCAGCCTCTCTGCGATGTCCGGATAGTGGGCGGTGATGTTCTCGAGCCTTCGCGAGAACATCTCGACCCTCTTGCCTGACATGTGCACCTGCACCCGCTCGCCGTCAAGCTTGTATTCTGCGGCGAGTCCGGCTCCCATCTTCGATATGGCGTCCTCCTCGCTCTTGACGCGCTCGGCGAGCATGGGCCGTATGGGGCGGAACGGCTCGGCCTTGAACCTGCCTGCCCCCTCCAGCCCGTCCGCGGCGATGGCTTCGGCGACGGCCCCGAGGTCGCTTGACACGTTGTATGCGCGCTCGACCGCGCCGCGGTTTGCCTTGTCCCCCGTGAACGCGGCGGCCAGCGCGTCCATTATCGTGTTCTCGGCTATGCCAAACCGCAGCGTCCCGAGCAGTATCTTCAGTATGTATCCGGCCTCTGCCGGACGCGCGTCGTTCAGCAGGCTTGATATGTACCTCGACTTCATGCCCTGCGAACGCGCCCCCTCGAGCCTCGCAATCCTGAAGAGGGTATCGTACACCCTCTCTACCGTAATGTCCTGCACAAAGAACGTGGTCTGCGTCTTCTGCCCCATTATATCGATTGACGCGCGGCCCAGGTCGCCGTCCTTGCGGTACTGTTCCTCTATCCTTTTCGTGGGGACGCCGGAGGACTTTGAGAGGGCCTTTATGGCAAGCTTCTCTGCCACCCCGAGTTCGACGCCCTCAAAGTCCGGCCTGATCTTTCCCTGCAGGAGGTACACGGCCCTTGCCACCACGTCATGCGGCGTCTGCTCGAACAGCGCTATCAGTATCTGGGTGAGCTCGTTACGCTTTGTGGTGGATTCCATCTTCTCAAACGCGTCTGCAAGAACGGAAAACTCCACTGCCTTTTTGCGGCGGGGCCGAATAAAAACAGTTCAGATGTACCTGAGTATGGTGGGTTTGTTAGGCCCCGGCGTCATGTCGGAGATGAGCGCAAAGTTGTGCAGCGGGTACGCCGCCTTGTACTGCTTCATGTAGCTCCATGCCACGTCGTGCGTCTTGAACTCGGTGCGTATCCCGTCGACGACCACCTGCTTGCCGTACACGTCAAAGACCACTATGCGGTACGCCTTTGGGCGGTTGTGGGGCTTTGCCTTTAGGAGCCAGGCCATGGCGAACACGAAGACGGCGCCGAGCACCACGTACTCGCCTGCCACCCTGAAAAAGTCGACGACCACGCCGGGTATGGTCTGTCCGAACAGCACCGCCATAAAGTTCGAGAATGAGATCACGGCCAGTGCGGTAGCAAGGTACGTCCTCCACTCAAAGATCCAGCCGACCTTGCTCATCAAATGGCCTTTGTGCCTTTTTGATTTAACTATTTCCCGCATTTTCTGCCGATCTGCCCGCCGAATCCTGGCATTTGGCTCGAAAGCGGGTGGCGCGCGCCTGTCCTGCTGCCTCTAGTCGGGATCCTCGTACTTGGTTCCACTGCCGTCATCGTCGGCCTTGGCTGCGCCGGTTGACGCGTTGTCCATTGGAACCATCTTCTCGTCCAGCGAGCTGATGACAGCCTTGTAGCCCTCGGCGTATTCAAGCTCGGAGGGGACCAGTGTGGCCGGGTGTATAAAGCCCTGGCTCCTCATCTCGAGCGCCTTTGCCGTGGCGCGCTCCCTGACAAGATCCCAGTCCGGCGTGGAGAATCCGTCAAACGGCCCCGTCAGCCTCCCTTCGTGCATGCTGAACACCAGGGCCTCTACAATTGGAATGCAAAAGTTGATCGTGGCCGCCGAGTTGAGCCTTACCGGCATCAGCGGCATGTTGTGGCTGCCGCGCGTGTTCCCGGCCACGTAGTGCGGGTTGTTGAATACGCTGCCGACCTCTTCTGTGGCGGGGAACATCTTCTGCGTCCTCACCATGCAGATGGGATCGTCCTTGCCGACATACGTGCCGGCTATGTTGTGCAACCGGTCGGTGGACGCCGATAGTATCGGCTCGCCGTCCTTTGTGTACACGGAGTCCACCACGTACCTGCCGGGGTACATCAGGGCCGCCTCCAAAAGCGGCTTGTCCTGCCACATCTCAAGCTCGGCAATCCTGCCACCCTCCACGTCCATCACGTTTATCACGACGCCCCTTGCCAGGCTCTTGTTGACTATGAGTCCGGTGTTGCTGAGCGCGTCCACGAACATCCTGTATATGGGGTAGTTGAACGCCCCTGGCTCGGTCTTGTCCGCCGCAAATATGGTAAACGCCTCGTTGGGCCTCTCCTCAAACTCCATCTCGGCCACGCCTGGGCCCATGCCTTTTACGTTCCCGGAAAACGAGTCCTTCAGCAGGTCCTGGCCCGCGCCGTAGAGTCCCTCGGCCCTTGCGACCTCCGTGCCAGCCATGAACGCGTCCCATGCAAGCTTGTGTATCCCCTCGCTGTCGGTCCCGTGCGTGTGGGACATTACAATGTGGACGTCGTCGCCGCAGTATCCGATGTAGTGGTCAAGGAGCATGTCACTTGAGGACTGCACCACGCCCCTTACTGCCGCAATCAGCCCGTCGCTGGGCCTCGTGTGCCCGCCGACTCCGCCCACGTCGGCCTTTATGGCCGATACCGTAACCTTCACGAGGCTGCTGTACGTGCCTTTGATTTATGTGCTTTTAGTGGAGGCGGGCGCTGTCCAACTTTTTACTGACAAAGTCACGAAAAGCTTAAAGATCACGGCGCGCCCGTGTGGCAAAGCTTATTGATCATATTGTAGCCGCTACGCCAATGACTTCCAAAAGGAGCAGGAAGAAGAGCGGCAAGAGACGCAGAACGAGCGATGGAAAGGGACAGGACGCACACGTGCGGACATGCAGGGCAGAGCAGCGCAGACTGAAGATCAGGGGATGCCGGGACTACAAGATGTACGAGAGGAAGCGGAAAGAAGAAGGCAAGGTGAAAAGGATCAGGATCAAGAGATTACGCAATCTGATCCGCGATACTTTCCACGATGCCAACGAGCACGGGGTTGCAAGGATCGCATGCCTCGTGGACATGACATCCCACAGCCACTCGTACAGAGTTCACGTTGCGTACATGAACGAACACTCAGGTTCTGTAAACATGTACGGCTTAAAAAAAGTTCCATCAAAGTCCGGGCTTCACGGCTGGGCAAGGGACCTTGCAGGCAGGATCGACGCGGTGATCGCGCTGCTGGGCGCCCAGTCCGGGGACGACGCGCACGGGACGCTGCTGGGAGACTCGTCGGGGTTCTCCATCATAAAGTACGCGGACTGGGAGGACGCCAAGCGCGGCATCATATCCCGGCGCGAGTTTGACAAGCTGCACGTGCTGATGGCGCCGCACGGGGCGATAGTCACGTGCATGGTGACTGCAGGCCGCACGCACGACTCGCCAATATTCAGGGAGATGTACGGGCGGGTGCCGCGGGGTGATGGCCACGTCATACTGGACGCGGCATACCTTGCCAGGGCAAACTGCGACATGATTGCGCGCAGCGGACGCACACCGGTGATATGCCCCAGAAAGAACTCCAAGACCAACGGCTTCCATGCCATGGGTATGATGCTCAAGTGGCGCCGCGACGACCCGGAGGGGTTTGGCAAGGCATACCACCGGCGCAGCCTGGTCGAGACGGCGTTCTCAGTCATCAAGGAGAGGTTCGGCGCGGTCGCGCGCGCAAAGACGTTTGCCATGCGCGAGCTGCAGCTCGTGCTCAGGTGCATCTGCTACAACCTCGTCGCATAGTCCATTCGGCCCGCAGACGGGCCACGCCCAGCGTATGCTGCGCACAAACCGACGGCCGCCGCGTAAAATCCGGGTCTTCCCCCCGCCGGCCCCTCGGATCTGCGAAAATTTCGACACATCCACGCGCACGAACGCATCAAAACGAGCACAGATCTGGGGCAAAAAAATCCAAACTGGACAGCGCCGTGGAGGCGGCCCGTACCGCCGGGCAGGTCCTTGCCGGCTCTCTTCTGCCGCGCGCCACCCTGTACGCGGGCGCCGCCACCGCCGCCGGCTGCACCTTAATGCTGTTCGCCCTCGCCCTCCCTCATGCGATCGCGGTGCGCGAAGCCCGTCCGCCGCCGATGCCACCGCCCAACGCCGTGATCATCTTTGACGATCTCCAAGATATGCGGCGTTATGGTGTGATTCTTTGGCATATTTGGTATGTGCCGCCATAACATGTAACCGCATTCCGCACGAAATGAAATTTTTTACGATGCCGCATCTTCTAAAATCCGCCCTGGAAATCGCGGTTTTTTTCATAACAGTAATAAATACCCCCCAAGAGGACTCCCAATATGGCAGACAAGCCCCACCTGAACCTGATAGTGACAGGGCACATCGACAACGGCAAGTCCACCACAATGGGACACTTTCTGATGGACCTAGGGGTGGTCGACGAGAGGACCATCGCAGCCCACGCGACTGAGTCTGAAAAGACCGGCAAGGGTGACACCTTCAAGTACGCCTGGGTCATGGACAACATAAAGGACGAGAGGGAGCGCGGCATTACGATTGATCTTGCATTTCAAAAATTCGAGTCACCAAAGTACTTCTTTACCCTGATTGACGCCCCGGGACACCGGGACTTTATCAAGAACATGATCACGGGCGCGTCGGAGGCGGATGCCGCCATCCTGGTGCTCTCCGCCAAGGAAGGCGAGACTGACACTGCGGTCGCAGCCGGCGGACAGGCTAGGGAGCACGCGTTCCTGCTAAAGACGCTCGGCGTGAACCAGCTCATTGTTGCGATCAACAAGATGGACGACAGTAACTATTCGGAGGACGCATACAAGGCGGCCAAGGAAAAGGGCGAAAAGCTCGTCCGCTCGGTAGGCTACAAGCTAGACTCAGTCCCATTCATACCAGTGTCGGGATGGAAGGGCGACAACCTGGTGAAAAAGTCCGAGAACATGTCGTGGTATGCGGGCAAGACCCTGCTGGAGGCATTTGACGACTTTGCCGTGCCAGAAAAGCCGGTTGGAAAGCCCCTGCGCGTGCCCATCCAGGACGTTTACACCATCACCGGGGTCGGCACGGTTCCAGTCGGAAGGGTTGAGACCGGTACCATGAAGACCAACGACAAGATCATAGTAATGCCTGCGGGCGCCACGGGCGAGATAAAGTCCATCGAGACGCACCACACCGAGATGCCGTCTGCCGAGGCCGGCGACAACATCGGATTCAACCTCAGGGGCATAGAGAAGAAGGACATCAAGCGGGGCGACGTCCTTGGCACACCCGACGCGCCCCCGATGGTCGCCAAGGAGTTCAAGGCGCAGATTATCGTCATACACCACCCGACTGCGATTGCGCCCGGGTATACCCCGGTCATGCACGCGCACACATCGCAGGTCGCCGCAACCGTGACGGAGTTCCTTCAGAAGATAAACCCCGCAACGGGCGCCGTAGAGGAGGAGAACCCAAAGTTCCTCAAGGTCGGCGACTCTGCAATCGTAAAGATCAGACCCGTCAGGCCCACGTGCATTGAGACGTTCCAGGAATTTCCAGAGATGGGAAGGTTCGCGCTCAGGGACATGGGCGCCACCATTGCGGCGGGGATTGTAAAAGAGATTACAGAGGAATACAAGCCCTAGACTTGCGTGGCTGTTGGTTGCTATGACGCAGACTGCCCGTGTAAAGCTTACCTCCACTAGCCTCCCGAAACTGGACGGGGTCTGCAACGAGATAATGAGCATAAAAAAGACCGGCATAAAGGTAAAGGGGCCCACCCCGCTTCCTGTAAAGCGGCTCCACGTCGCGACCCGCAAGTCGCCGTGCGGCAACGGCACCGAGACCTATGAGAAGTGGGAGATGAAGATGCACCGGCGAATCATCAACATCAACGCAGACGACAAGGCCATCCGCCAGCTTATGAGGCTCAAGATACCCGACGACGTGTACATAGAGCTCTCGCTTACGGGATGACTGGGAATTCTTAAATTATGACTGAAACAAGGTGTGTTGATTATGACCCTTAACGCCGGAGAGTCTGCAGTGTTTGCCAGAAAGGCGCCGGATGACGACAGTGACAGCGACGACGTACTGGCTGCCGCGGACGATCCTGCCGTGGAGCGCTTTGACGTACACTACTCGTGCCTGAGGTGCGGGACCGTCACGTCCGGCACCGAGATATCCCGGCTTCCCGAGATAAAGTGCATCTGCGGGTTCAAGGTGTTTACAAAGGTGCGCCCCCCGGTAGTAAAGTCGATTCGAGCCATCTGATCGGCCGGCGCGTCCTGCGTTGTTCTCTTCGCTCCTCTGCTCTCTCTCTGCACGTTGCTGCGCCCGGACTGAACGCGGTGCACGCCGTCCGTGCAAGACATGCTGCTATCTGCCACCCTCGTATTTGTGCTCGCGCTGCAGGTGGGTTCTCATTTCCTCCATGCTTGCAAAGTATTTGCCGCACTTGCGGCAGTCGTACTTTAGGTCCTTGCCGTGGAATACCTGTTTGTGGTTCATGAGGTCCGCGTCTGTCGCAAACGTTCTGTTACATACGTCGCACCTCTTCTTTTTCCTCCCTCCTTTCTTTATCTTGAAAACGTCGCCGATCATTCTGCCGTCTGCCTCCTGTCTGAACACCGCGCGTGACGTCACTGCCGCCGCTTTCCATATCCTGCCTTTTCGTCCCAGCAGTCGCGGCACAGCTGGCCGTCTATCTTCCAGCCGCTCTTTGGGTTGTGCCTTATGAAGCCCAGTTCCGCGTTGCAGATGGCGCAGTGGCCCTTCTTTCTCTTGTGGTCTTCCTCCTTTTTATCAAAGCACTTTTTGCACAGAAGCCCGTCCATGTCCCACTGCCATCTGGGCTCCCAGAGGTCGTTGATCTGCCTGGTGGTGCCGCACACGGTGCACGGCTGGCGCACCTTGCCCTCGTAGTACTCTACTGACTTTTCATAGTGGCAGTTGCCGCACAGGCGCCCCTTGATGCCCCACTCGCGTTTCGGCTTGTGCTTGTGCTTGAGCTGCGTCTTGCACACGGCGCAGTACGTGGGCTTTCTATCAAACAGGATTCCCATGCCGTGTCACGCGCCGGATTCTATAAATTTCAATGCGGATTGTTCTGACTATATGCTCCGGCCTCTCTCCTGCGTACGCCCGGATGCAACGCGGGCCAGCCCGAGTCGCCACCGCGCCCGTGCGGGGCGGCAATCACCACATGTCGCGTACACGCAGCCAAGGAATAGCGGCGGTATTCTAAGCGCGGTCGCCCAGAATCCTTTCGAGGGCTTGGCCTGCATTGAGCATTCCGTGCCTTCTTGCATATTCCTCGATCGCCCTGTACTGGTCCTTTGTAAAGCAGACCGGCATTGATCGCTTGCTCATGACTTGGCTCGGGACGTACCGGTAATTATGTGATTTGGCGCCGGGCTCCTGTTCGAGTCCGGCGCCTGATGCCGTGCGGATGCCATATTCGGCGCGTCTTCGTCCTGTATGGGCTCCCCGTTATCAGGATGATGCGTTCCCATGCGCATATGCGCGGCATTGGCTGCTAATGGCGCCCATTGTGTCCGCGTTACGCTTCGCGCGCCCTGCCTGCTGCGCCCCTTATTTCCCCGAGGCCCATCTTGCTAGGGCCTTGTCCGGACTACCTATCTCGTCCACGCTTGTATAGTAGCTGTCGGTCCAGTCGTCGTATCCGAGCCCTGTGAACAGCATGAGGTTGAGCGGGTAGGCGGCGCTGTCGGTGCACCTTCTAAAGTCGTCTCTGAACAGGAAAACCCTCTTGCCCCACGCAATTGCCATTCCGAGTTCCACCATGACGCCCTCGTCAGGCGGCGTGCCGTTGACTATTGCAAATATGCCGTCAGAATTCCTGACGTCTCGCATGTCGGCCTGTCCGACCGTATACGGGGCCCCGTCCTTGGACATGTCTGTTTGGTTGTTGCGCTCAAACGGCTCCCATACCTCCAGATTCATGCCCCTCAAGGCGCCGACTATCTCTTGCAGCGGGCCCGCTTTCTGTTGCTTGGAGAACCCGTACGGGTTTGCAAGATAGATGATCTTTTTGCGGCTATTCTTGCTGTTGTCCATGCGGCCTGATACCTGCGCCTGCCAGCCTTTGGACGGCAATATACCTTGCTGCGTTCGCATCTGGCGCGGTCCGGCTACCTGCGGGCGCCGCGCCGATTGGCCCGGGCGACCGGAAATCTTTAAAGAATGCCCGCGCGGCCACGGGCCATGGGCATGCCGACTGAGTCTAAAATCCGGGACTCTGGCATAGGGCTGCCCGAGCTTATCTCGCACTTTAGGGAGCGGTGCAGGGAGTGCGGCCACCACCGCATAATGCACGACGCCGGTGGGTATTGTGAGGGCGTGATGAACAAGCCGTGCAACTCTGGCTGTGAGTCCTTTGAGGCGGAATGACGGCCCCTGCCGCCGTCGCGTGGATCCGACGTCGAGCGTAACGCCCGTGATTGGCAAAGGATCGAGGGCGCGGTACTATCGGCGGCCGGATTTGACCGCGCCCACAGGAAGCCGTGCGGGGAGAGTCATTCCAAAAGGCAGGCCTGTACACGAGATGCTGCCAAATATTTAAACGCCCATCGGCCGTCGTACTGACATGACTGTTGCGTACGTCATGCTCAACTGCGATCTTGGAGCCGAGGCCGAACTTGTGGAAAAACTCCGCGAGCTGGAGAACGTGTCGCACGTGTCTGAGACGATGGGGGCCCACGACATGCTGGTCAAGCTGGAGGCGGAGAATTTTGAAAAGATACGCGAAATCGTGGCATGGAGCATAAAGAACCTGCCAAAGGTGCGCTCCACCACCACGCTTATTGAAAAAGACGCCTGACGCGCACCATTATTGCATTGTTGTTAATGGTGACGATGATGATGGCGATGGCGATGGCGATGGCGATGATGACGATGATGATGATGACGGCCGCAGGAGTTCCACATGCATGTTATGGCCGGTGACGCGTAGCCGGAGCCCTCATCCGTCTAATCCCGGGTGCCGTCATCGTGTCTCTTTCCGTCGTTGTCGCCGGCATCCCCCGCTCCGACGTTCTCTTTCCCGGAGCCTCTGTCCCCGTCTTTGTCCTCATGGTGCCCTGCCGCACCGCCCCCTCCGCCGCTCGGGCCTACCATGTCTTCCGGCCTGACCCTGCTGTCCCAGTCGCCCCTCACGCCCTTTACCAAGGCTGCAACTCCTGCCGCGATAAGGGCCGTTATCCCCCCGAGGAATCCGGCCTGTTCGGCCATTGCCTCGGCGCAGCTCACGCTGACCGGCTCCATGTCCTCAGAGTACCTGTAGCACGTGCCAAATTCCTCCGACTCGATGGAGGCCGACTGGTAGTTCCCACCAAATATGCCGAGTACGACAAACCCCGCAAAGATCAGCCCTATGCCGATCATGGAAAACCTGATGTCGCCCATCGCCACAGCCTGTATGCGACACGCCATATTTAGCCTAGTTGCGCCGGGCGTCACTTGCGGCCTTGGAGCATCTCCGCAAGGTTGGCAAGGGATCCATCATAAAACCTGCCCATGTCGTCCAGCAGCCGGGCGAACTCCGCCTCTGGCATCCTGACGCTGTTCATGTATGACTGCCAAGTTATGGTTATGGTGCCGTCCCTCTCGTTTGAGCTGATGGCGACTGTGGCCACGTACGCGCGCAGGGGGAGCCCGTCCGTCGCAACGTACGTGAAGCTCCTGCCGGCGCTCCATGACACTATGTGCTCCTCTATGGTTTTTCCGTCCTCAAACGCCACGTTCCTGACCGCACCCACGCCCCTCTTGGAGCCTGACGTGATGGTGACCCTGCTGACACCCGGAGCCCACCGCGGCATGGATGCGATGTCTCCCAGTATCCTCCATGCCTTTTGGGGGGTTGCCCTTATCCTTGGTGACCTCCTCTTGAGGGTGGCGCTGTGGTGTGCGCCGCTGCCCGCCGTTATGAGGGTCTTGGAACCCCGCATTTGCGTGAATGTCACCCGTCCGGTTATATGCCTTGCTTGGCGAGGAACTGCTTCCAGTCCGTGATATTAGCTGGGCATGCCGTAATCGGCAGCCCGGCCAAACACCACGCCTGCACTCTGACGTTCTTTCTTCATTCCGCTGCGGGAAAGGGAACGCGCCGGCACTTGGCTCTCGTGCCCCCTCGCGGGGCCCCCGACCGCCTCTGAGAAGCAGTTGAGGCGCGCGTCCAGTTCGCGTCTTACGAGGGCCGTTCCTGCCCCCGTGGCCTGCCATTTTCTCGTCGTGTCACCGGGGTCTGTGGGCGGCAGGCCGTATCCCCCGATTACCATGGCCGCGTTGACGTCGGCCTGTTGAACGTAACTGCACTTGGTGCACCTGAACATGTCCCTCGTCACCCTCGAGGACTTGTCGACGTGCCCGCACCTCGCGCACTCCTGCGACGTGTACCTGGGGTCGACCGTGATGATCTGTATGCCCGCGAGCTCGGCGCGGTTTCGTATGCGCTGCTCGACGGCGCGGTGCCGCACGAAGCGCATCTCGCGGTTGAGCCCCCTCTTGTGGGAGCCGCGCCCCCTGCGGGTCATGCTTGATACCTTGAGGTCCTCGAGCACGATCACGCCGGGTGCGTGGTCGTCGCACACGTGCTTGGCCGCGATGCACTCCGCGTACTGGCGGCGGCTTCTGGTCTTCTGCAGGCGCCTGCGGAGCCGCGCGTGCAGCCTCCTGAACCTGTTGGAGTGCCTGTTCATCTTGGACATCCTTGACTGCATTTCTTGGTATTCCGCGCGGCCGTCCCTGAACGGCGCGGCCGTGCCGTAGGAGTCCTTTGCGACTGCACTTCCCCCGCGGTCCATGGTCACGACCACCGTGGGCTCCGCGACGCCGCGGTCAACCCCCTTGACCGTCGCGTCCGCGGGCACGCTCCGCTGCGGCGGCATCCCGACGCGGCACGACACGTACAGCACGTACCGGCCGCTCCGCGTCCTGGTGAACTCGTACGATCTTGGTTCGTGCTCCATGACCTCGTTGGGTACGGCCGCGCGGACAGTTCCAAACGACGGCAGCATGATGCCGTGCCTGTCGACTGTGCGCGGCGCGAGCGCGCACCTCACGGAGATTGCGGAATGCCGTTTCCTCGTGCGGTGCCTGAGGCCGCCGCCGGACCTCGCTGCCAGTTTGTGCGCGGTGCATGCGTCTTGGATGCCCGCACGCTGTATCCACGCGGGAGCGGCGCGCATCCACTCATGTTCCCGGCGCCTGGCCGTCAGCTCCTTGTACAGCCCGTACTCGCTTACGGCACCGCCCGACATGATCCTCCCGACGGACCAGTTGTACGCGTGGCGCTGGGCAGCGCGGTACGAGTCGATGAGGCGCACCTGGTCGGCCGCCAGCGATATGGCGACCCGGTACTTGCGGTATGCATGCAACACGTAACACGCAAGGTGATCATGTTATTATGCCTTGTTTATAACGTGACAGGCGCGCCGCCGTATGGCTGCCGGCTGCGCCCTGTCCATTGGCCGGAGCATCAGTCCGGACATATCATGGATTGGAAGTGGAACCCTTGGCGACAATTTTTAATCATGTGTGTCTCAGAGGCATACATGGTATTCGGGTTTGGAAGAAAGAGAAAGAAGGACGACGGACGCCCCCGCGACGGCAGCCGAGCCCCGCGCAACGAACCGCACGGCCTCGGCCATGACGCCGCCGCCGGCGGCGGCAGCGACAACCGCGGCGACGCTCCTGACTTACGCATTCCGCCTGACAAGGTCTCCGAGATTGTATCCGAGTATGGTCGGCGCAGGCAAAAACGGGCCGTATCCGAGATCAGGGACATACGCGACTCTGTAGAGCCCATGGTTGAGGAACTCATGGGAATGGGACGGGCCCTTGAGCACGACGACCTCAACGTGGACTCCATTGACAGGCACCTTGCCATTATAGTGGTGCGCGGAAAAAAGCAGGTCATCGACGTGATACGGCGCAGCGTGGCCCCCCTTCCCGCGGTGGCCTCGATTGAGAGCGCCGCAAAGGCCGAGTCCGAACTCCGGCAGCTCTTGAAAAAGATGGGGGATGTGCTTGGCCGGCAGACGCGCGTCATACACCTGTTTGCAAAAAAACACGCAAACCAACTCAAGAGCAACCTAGAGGTGATGAACTCCCGGCACTCGGAGATGCGGGCCATCCTGGACCGGCACAGCGAGGCCGACTCAGAATCCGGCGAGATCGTCGCGATTGCAGACGGGCTGGCCAGGCGCCGCGACGATCTGCGCAAGAAAACACAGAGGGTACGCGACATGTCTGCTGAGTTTGAGCTGCTTGAGTCACGCGTCTCTAAGTCGAGATCAGAGCTCACCAAGATAAAGTCGTCCAAGGAACATGCCGAATACCTGAGACTGCTGTCTGACGCTGAAGAATGCGACGCCCAAATGTCGCAGATACGCGCCGAGATAGGCGCCCAGTTCTCGAAGATATCCCGGCCGCTTGGCAGGTACGAGTACGGCTCCTCGCTTGACAAGGCGCAGCAGAAAGTACTTGCCGGACTTGTGGCCGACCCCGCCGGCACCGTGCACCCTGAGAACGTGGAGACCATATCCGTAATATTCTCAAACGTAAGGCGCGCGGTGGCAACGGGCTCCATCTCGGCCAAGGACGTGGAAAAGACGATTGCCATGCTCGCGGAGACGGCCGACATGGTAGGGCCCCTTGCCGACAGGGTGGCCGAATGCGACGGGCGCCGGGGGGATCTTGAAAGCAAGGCCCGCGCTGCAAAGCCGGCCGACCTTGATGAATGCGAGGCCAAACTGTCAAAAGCCGCCTCGCAGCACAAGGATACGGGACATAGGATGGAGGCCCTCCGGGCCCAGATCAAGGACGACGGCTCTGCCATCCTGGATATGTCTGCCGACCTCCAGATGCGGCTCCGCCAGCACACCGGGGTCAGGTATGAGATCGATCCGCCGCGCATAGACCCCCCCACATGATGCCTGTCTGCTGGAAATCTGCGCGTTTGACGGTGAAAAGGCCTGATGAATCTGACATGGCGCGCACTTGCAAACGCCGAGGTGCAGGTGTGCAGGGTGCCTGATGCTTGCTGCACGCGTATTGATTCGCCTTGCTCAGAAAGCCTGCGGATGTTGCGTCTGCCGTTGGTGACTCCTCAACGGTTGCCATATCCTCGATTCTGGGGGTGTTCTGTGGCCTTCCGTCCGCGCCGGCGTGATTGGCGGCGGGACGCCATTTTGGCCCGGCGTTGTCGCGCACGGCGTGCTCGTGGTGCCGCTCCAAACCATATGCATGTATCCTTGTAGCGCCATACTCTTAAACGCGCACCGTCTACTGCCTGCATGTTCTTCAAGAGGACGAAATACGAGCGACGCGTGGTGCTGCACCGCGAGGTACTCGACAGCATACTGTCGTACTGCCAGATGAAGCACCCAAACGAGGGCGTCCTGATACTAAAGGGCAAGTCAAAAAACGGCGTGATCACAGTGGACGGACTTGTAATTCCTCCGTTCAGCCACTCGGGGCCCACGTTTGCGGGGTTTCCGCACTCCTTTCTGCCGTTTGACATGAGCTATATAGGCATGGTCCACTCGCATCCAAGCGGGCCTGCCACGCCGTCCGTGACCGACCTGCACAACTTTTTTGGGCTTGTCTCCGTGATTGTGGGCTTTCCGTACGAGGACAAGTCGGTGTTTGCATGGGACAGCGGTGGAAAGCAAATCCCACTTGAGGTAGGGCCGTAACTGCGTACTTTGGCCCCGGCCCCCTGCGCCCTCCTGCAGCGCCTACGAGGCGGGCATGCATGTGCCCGTGCACTGTCCTGATCCTGGCCCTGTCGCGGCCCCCGTGACGGACTGCACGCGTGGCCTCTCGCGGGATCCGGTTCTTGGGCCAATCCGCAACGCTAAAAAGTAAACCTATGGTACGACACTTGTTTGGACTTTATGCTTGAGGAGGAACTTGTGGATCTGTTTACGTCGTGCCTGCAGGCGCCGGATTCTGCGGATGCCGCCGCGCAAAAGTTGCGCATAACTGAGATTGGGCGCGAGATCCATTCCGACGGGGGACTTGACGCCATGGTGAACTTTTTCTTTGCGGTGCGAAACAGGGTACTGGGCGAGACCAAGCTTGATCCTGCGGCGCTCAGCTCACTCTGGGATTCAGTCGATCCGAATTGGGCCGAGGAGTCCAAGAACATCCCCGACGAGTCGGACGCGCCCACCGCCGAATGACGTGCCTCACAACTGCCGGGGCCGATACGCGACGCCCTTGCATGTTCGGCAGCAACCCCTCTGCGCACCGTTGGCAAAGCCGTGACTCGGCCGTCGCGCGCCGTGTTTGCGGTGTCACTCTTGCAGTCCAGAGGGCTTCGTTAAATGGGTACATTTCGGGCATGGCGTATGGGATTGGGTGCCGCCGGGGTTTGACAAAACTTTATAACCTTTTTTGGACGTGTCACATCTGTGTTCAACTATAAGACGTACCTGATATTCCTGTTCGTGTCGCTGGGTGTCAGCATAGGGCTGCAGATGGTGCTTCCGTTTCCGTACGGGCTTGTGGCGGCCATCGGCCTGTTCATCGCGTTTCCGCTGCTGCTCCGGAGGCAGTATCTCAACCGTATGCGCGGGGGCTACGGCGGGGGCGGCCCGTCCGGTACGGGAAGCCGCGCCGGCGGATTCTTTGGACTGGGCTCACAGGGTGGCTCCGGCGGCGTGAGGTATGTCTGCCTCGTGTGCAACAACAAGCACAAGGGAGGATCCTGCCCCCGGTGCGGCTCCAAGATGCAGCGAGCCGATTTCTGATGTCCCTTGACGACCTGCGCCAAAAGGTGGCGTTTCATAATTCAGTCGACGTCTGGATAGCTGCATGTGGGGAGCGCGGAGAGGAATGGGACGACCCCGAGGGGTACAAGAAATTCATCGCGTACCTGCTGGAGAAGGGACTCAACCTCAAGGCGTTCAACCTGTGCGCCCATGAGGCGGGGGCAGTCGACGAGAAGAAGACGCAGTTTGTCGAGACCCTTGCCCAGTCAAAGGACTCGGATCCCAACTCTGGGAACTATACGATACGACTCAGCAGCTCCGCAATCTCTGCCATACGCGCGTATCGCAACTGCTGATCCGGCGCTAATGCCGCCTGAGCCGCGGGTTTACTATGCTGTCTAGGGCGTTTCCTATAAACACAAAGGCGAGCCCCGTTATCGCTATCATGACGCCAGGCGGCACCATCCACCACCACAACCCCCTCGCCGCGGCGCCAAACGTGTTTGCATCGTGCAGTATCTGCCCCCATGTGGGGAAGCTCGGGTCGCCCAGCCCCAGGAAGCTCAGGCCCGCCTCCGTCGTGATGGCGGCCGGAACCGATATCGCTATGCTTGCAAACGCGTACGGCAGCAGCTGCGGGACTATGTGCCTTGTTATTATTTTGGAGCGGCTCTGGCCCATCGTCTCGGCCGCGTCCACGTATCCCCTGGTCTTTATCTGGAGCGACATGCTGCGCGCCACCTTTGCGACCCCGACCCATCCGAACATGGCAAGGAACCCGACCATGAGCAGTATACTGTTGCTGATCGTAACCGAGAGTATGATTAGAAACGGCAGCGCCGGCAACGCGTATATCACGTCGTTGAACCTCATCATGGCCTCGTCGGTCTTCTTGCCGCGGTATCCGGCGTAGACCCCGTACAGGAGCCCCGCAACCACCGACGCCACGGCCACCGTGATTCCGATGAACAGGGCAAGCGGCGTTCCCCACAGCAGCCCTATTGCAAGGTCGCGCCTCAGCTCGTCGGTGCCCATTATTCCAAACGCCTTGCCGCCTACCACGAGCCGTGACTCGAGCATGTCGAACCCCTCCAAACTAGACACGGTTACGCGGAACGTGTACACGCCCCGCAGCACGGAGCCGTCCGCGGCGTCAGAGAACAGCACATCTTCGGCCGACGCGCCCGACGTGTCGTGCCTGAATATGGAGGGCGCCTGCATCGCAATGTTCTTCCGTATCGTGCTGTCCGTCGAGAATATGCGCTCCGAATGCGTCGCGGGGCCGCCGCTATAGTCTGCCAGCCCCCCCTCACTTCCACGATCCGCCGCAAGGCGCGGCAGGGCTTTTGAGAGCAGCAGGATCGTGCTCCCGTCCGGCCTGTCCGCCGACACCTCTAGGAGCGGGGATCCCTCATACCCTGCCGAAAAGCTGTAGATGAAGTCGCTTGGAAAGTCGTCGTACTCGTAGTCCACCGTGAATTCGTGCTCGGTGACAGTTATCGCACCTGCGGCGCCGTCCACGGCCACGGCGCGTTCTGACACTGCGGGGTCGTCAAACATCATGTGTTCGGGTATCTTTTGCGGCAGGATGGCGTTGGTCCACGCGGGGACGGCGGCCTTTGGATATGATATCCAGCTCTTTGGATTGTTCCATTCCTGGAGGGTCTCGACTGGGATGGCAACTATGGTGGCCGCCGATGTAATTATCAGGGCCGCGAGTATTACAACGCCTGCCGCCCCCATGCGGCTTGACAAGATCTCGCGCCACGTGTCGCGCAACCCTCCCGCGTCAGCTACCGCATCCGGTGTCCTCGGCGGCGACGGCGGCGTCGGGTGTGACGGTGACGTAGGAGACGGCCGCGGCCCCGCGGCCGGCGCAGGTGCCGCGTACTCTACCTCCCCTTCTTTTTTTTCGTGCGGCCCCTCCTTTCCCGGAGGCCCCGCCGCCCCGCTGTCACCCGCGCTCAACTCGACGTCCTCACCCTGGGATCGAAATAGCCGTACAGTATGTCTGCGGTAAATATGCTGGCAAGAAAGAACACCGTGAGCATGTACGTGGCCCCTATGATTACGGGCAGATCCATTACCGTTATGGCCTCAAAGTAGAGCCGCCCCATGCCAGGCCAGTCAAACACCGCCTCCGTTATGATGGCGCCGCCAAGCGAGCCGGACAGGCTGAGGGCCAGTATGGTGACTATGGGCGGGGCGGCGTTCTTCAGGGCGTGCGCGTATATGATCTTCTTGCGCCTTATGCCGATGGCCCTCTTTGCCGATATGAAGTCCTCCTGCATTATCCCCGCCATAAAGTTCCTGACAAGGTACGCCCACGCCCCGAACCCTATCAGCACTATGGTGATGAGGGGAAGCGTCATGTGGTACAGCAGGGCCGCGGCGTATCCCGGCTCGTCTGGCAGGATCTCCGGCGTCGCCCTTGCCGGAAACACCTGGTATGTGAATGCAAACAGGAATATCATGATCATCCCCACCCACCATACCGGAAAGCTCGAGCTGACGACGGCAAAGCTGGAGGTCAGCTTGTCTATTGCGGAGCCCGTCCTGCTTCCAGCAAGGGCCCCTAGGAATATGCCCACGATTGAGATTACAACAGTGGCCGTCGTGAACAGGAGTATGGTCCTTGGGAGCTTTTCAAGTATTATCTCCCTGACGTCCGAGGAGCCCGAGTCGCTTGTGATGAAGGTGGCCTGTCCAAAGTCAAGCAGCATTATCTTGTACATTGTGATCCCTATGCGCTGCGGCGAGTACCACGGCTCGTCAAGCCCTAGCAGGGCCGTCCTGGCCTCTATCTGCTCCTGCACGAACAACTCGAACTCCTCCACTGACGTGAACCTCTCTGCAGTGGCCGGGTTCTCCGTAATCTGGCTTCTCACTTGGAATGCAATCCCCTGCTTTAGTATGCTGTCCATATTGGAGCCTACAAGCGCGATTGTGATGAGCAGCGTTATCATCAGCACACCGAACATGGTGGCAACCCTGGTGGCGGCGTATCTCTTGAGGCCCATGCACGCGGTGCGGCGCCTGTATATAATAACAGTCTCGGTGCGGAGGCGCCCGCGGCCGGTTGCACGCTTGCCGGGCCTCCTGCACGGTGCGCGCAAAACCGCATGCCGTACAAGGACGCGGTGCGGCGCGCGGCGCACTCGCCGGGACGGCCTGATCCCGGCGCGTCGGTTCTCTGGGGCCGGCATCCTGAGCTTCTGCTCAGCCGGGTTGTTACAGGTCGCGCCTTGGCCTGCCTACTCTTGGTCACAGGACGCCGACGGGGCCGCCATTTTTTTGATCTCTTACTGCGTGGCCCTGTTTTTGACGTACCATTGGGAAGACTGCTCATGGCAACTTTGTTTCCTAATTCTGCCTGTAGGCACCTGCTACGGCGGCCTTGCGGCGGCGCAGTCTCCAATTTGATCAATAAAATCTGGCCAAACGGGCAAGGAACGTTCATGCACGCCTTGAAGTGTATATGACGAAAGATAGACACGATGCATCCAACATCGGTGTGCCTATACAGACGTCAACATCGGTTCGCAGAGTCCGTATTTAATCATGATCCGGCCCTTTTCCCGAGGGCGCGGCGCGGCCACAGGGGAGGCAGGAGCGTGGAGGGGCGCTACCCATGAGCCAGGCGCGTAACGGCGCAGCCGCAAAGACGGACAACGAAAAGTACGTCAGGCGCGGGGCGGACCTCGTCATAGAGTACAATCCCGAGTGGGAGGACGACGTAAGGCGCGCAAACGAGGGCAAGGTGGGCGCCCCGTACCAGTACGCGGAGACGCTCGTAATGATGGCCGCCGCCCTCAGGTCCGCGCTGGGGGTCAAGTACAGGCAGCTCGAGGGGATGGTCGGGAGGATGGCAGGCAGGTCCAACACCCCCGCGTACAGCCAGCTGTACAAGCGGATCACCGGGCTTGACGCGGACATAAGCCGGGGTTCCGGCGGCGTGGTGACGGTATCGGACAGGAAGAGCCGGAGGATACTGGCGCTCGACGCGAGCGGCCTCAAGCAGCACAACAGGGGCGAGTGGATGAGGGCCAAGTGGAAGAAGAGGCGGGGCTTTGTAAAGATGCACATTCTGGTAGACACGGAGACCAAGAAGATACTGGCCCTGGAGGTCACAGACGACTCCGTGGGTGACTCGGCCATGTTCGGCGCGCTGCTCGGGCAGGTCGCGGGGGCCGGGGACGGCGCGGGGGACAGTCTGGAGCCGCCGGCCGCACCCCCTCCCGGAGCCGCCGGCAGCAGCAGCGTCACGGGATACGAGAACCTTCTCGCGTCCGGCGTCCCCCCTCTCGCGTCGTTGCGCGCAGGCGGCGCCCCCCGCGGCGCCCATGACGCGCCCGACGTCGTGCTCGGCGATGCCGCGTACGGCTCGAGGGAGAACGCGGCCGCGTGCGCGCGGGCCCAGATGGTCCCCGGCATCCTGCACAAAATCAACGTGACGGCGCGCGGCAAGGGATCCGGCGACGCGTGGGGCGAGTCCGTAAGGGACCAGCTGGGGGGAAGCCCAGACGCGACGCGCCTGGACCTGATGAGCAGGGAGGAGAAGAAGGAGAACCAGACATACTGGAAGACCCGGATAGGCTACGGCCAAAGGTGGCTCGCGGAGAGCGTGTTTTCAGCATTCAAGCGCCTGTTCGGAGAGCATCTGATGGCCCTCAAGTGGGAGAACATCGTGCAGGAGGTGAGGCTCAAGGTGGCCCTGTACAACAGGTGGAGGGACGAGTCGATTGCCCGGGAGGCGGGAGGGGGACGGCATGACGGCATGACGGCCACGCCGCCGCCCGACTTGGACTTGGCCGGCGTGCACGGGGGGAATTAGGAAACAAAGTTCTCATGGCACAACTGCTTTATAGTTCGCAATTCCCTCCTCCGACAGGTGGAGATGCCCAAATCCTTGTTACGCTCAAGTACAACCCCAGTGTCGACTGCCGTCACCGCAGTGGTGCTGATCGCGCTTGTAGCATGCCTTGCTCCCGCAGCGGACGCCCATGGCCAATCCCAGCAAGGACGTACGCTGTATGATCAAAGCAGCATTGACAGTCGGATCGGTACAGAGGTGGACAGGATCCAGGCGCTATACGCGGCGCAAGGACAGGCCGCGTTTACCGCAATCACGTCTGCAGGATCGGCGGGCGCCGGCGCACCGGTCTCGTTCGTGGCGGATCTCAATACCCTGAGGATAGTGGCGCATAGTGCGGATGCCGGACAGGTGGGCCAGCGGGCGGAAGCCTTGGAGGCGGCAGACAGGTCCATCAGCCAAATCCGTGCCGATCTGGCGCAAAATGACCGGGTGTGGGTCACGTACATAGACAAAAACCCTGCCAACCTGGAGGATCAGACGACACGCGCGCTGCTGTACCTGCACGACGGTTACATATTTGCCGCGGGGCACTACCTGCCGGACACCGAGGTCCAGCTGTTCATAGAGGAAAAGGTAAGGCAGTACGAATCGTACGGTAATGCGCAGGCCTTTTTTGACAGTATTACTCCTGATGATCCCGTCCTTACGGACGAACTCTACCTGTTTGTGATAGACTACTCGTCTTGGATGCGGGTGGCCGACGAGGTGGTGCCTAGCAGGGTGGGGCAGCCGGATGCCATCCTTGACACCTCCAGCAGGTCCGTCGCCGACGTCCGTGCGGATCTCGGGGCAAACGAGGGCACGTGGGCGACATATACGTTCCACAACCCTGGCACCGACATGGGCCAGATCAAGCGCACCTGGCTATACCTGCACGACGGCTATGTGTTTGGCACCGGCTACTACCCAAGCGACTCCCGGGCGCAGGCACAGGCGGACTCGGCCAGAATCCTGTATACGGCCCACGGCACGAGTGCCTTTGGGATGATAACGCCGGATGCGCCTGATCCGCGGTCAACAAAGTCGTCCTTTGTATTGGATGCGGCAACCTTCGAGGTGGTGGCCCATGCCAGGACGCCCAACTTGGTGGGGACCACCAGCACGCACCTTGAGGAGGCCGACAAGCCCCTGGCGACCATCCTGGCGGAACTACGGGACGGCGGCGTCTGGATATGGCACATGGATCTAAACCCCGCAACCCAGACGAACCAACTCACCCGCACTTACATCATATTGCATGGCGGTTACATATTTGGCGCAAGCTACTCGCTGCCGGACCTTCGGTCCCAGTCTGTGGTAGACGGCGCCATCTATACGTACAGAAACGATCCCACAACCGCCTTTGACCTGATTAATTCCGGAGCGCTCAACAGAATAGATCTCTATCCGCTGGTGAGAAGCAGCACGCACATACTTGCCCATGGCACGGTGCCTGGTCTAGTCGGACCACTTCCAGATGTGGCACTGGCAATCGGCAGCTACGATTTGAGCGGCTTTGAGGATGGGGACTCGTACTGGTCGCAGTATTCGTTTTTTGACTCATATACCGGCATACACCAGATCAAGCGCGCCTGGGTTACCATTCACGACGGTTACGCCTTCATATCTCCATATACTATTGCAGACGCCGACACCCAGTCGGTGACCGATTATGCCCGGTTTATCTACGAGTCCAACCGTGAGAACGACGCGTGGATGGACATCATCACGCCTGACGAACCCGTCGTGACTGACGACCTGTACCCGTTCGTTATAGACGCGGCAACTTGGACTAGGCTGGCCGACGGCGTCGTGCCCACCAGGGTGGGTCAGTCCGAGACCATCCTGGAGACCTCCGGTAGGTCCGTTGCCGACGTCCTTGCAGATCTTGAGCAGAACGGCAGAACGTGGCTGACGTACACGTTCCACAACCCTGCCACCGGCGTGGAGCAGCTCAAGCGCACCTATCTCCAGATGCGCGACGGGCTGGTCTTCGGTTCAGGCTACTACCTGCTGGACTCCCAGGTGCAGGGCATAGCGTATACCAACATATTGGAACACGACAACCAGGGCAGGAACGCTGCCATCGCCCTCATAAATGCCGTCCCCGAGGAGCCGACCTCCACGTACGGCTTTGTAGTCGATCCGCAGACCGGAAGCACGCTGGCGCAGAACGTGGATCCGGGCCTGATAGGCAGCACAACCGACTGGAGTGCCATTCTCCAAGTGCTCTCCGTGCAGGACATCCTGGGTGAACTGAACCGCGAGCCCGGCATGTGGGTCAGCTACACGCATACGGAGCCGATAACAGGACAAGAAGAGGCAAAACGCACGTGGCTTGTCCTGCACCGGGGCTTGATATTTGGATCGGGGTACTATTCATCCAACATACCAGAGGCCGACGTCAAGTTTGCCGTAAGCAACGCAATACGCGTCTACGAGGCCAACAAGGCCAACGACGCGTGGGTGGACATAATCACGCCTGACGCGCCAATCACCACCGACGCCCTGTACCCGTTCGTGATTGATGCGGCAACTTGGACGAGGCTGGCCGACGGCGTCGTGCCCGCCAGGGTGGGGCAGCCCGAGACCATCCTGGACACCTCCAGCAGGTCCGTCGCCGACGTCCTTGCAGAGCTCAGGCGGGAGGGCAGCCTGTGGGTCACGTACACGTTCCACAACCCGGCCACGGGCATAGAACAGATCAAGCGCAGCTACCTTGAGCTGCACGACGGGCTGGTCTTCGGCTCCGGCTATTATACGCTGGACTCCCAGGTGCAGTCTACACTGCACGGCCACATACTGTCGTATGAGCGCGACGGGCAGGACGCGGCCCTGGCCTCGATAAACTCCATACCGCCCGAACCGTTCACCTCGTACGCCTTTGTAGTCGACCCGCAGACCGGAAGCACGCTGGCGCAGAACGTGAACCCGGGCCTGATAGGCGGTACAGCCGACTGGAGTGCCATCACATCCGTACTCTCGTCACAATATGTGGTGGATAAAATAAGCCGCGGAGCCGGCACATGGGTTGCATACACGCACACTAATCCCATAACGGGCCAGGAGGAGATCAAGCACGCATGGCTGGTCCTGCACCGGGGCCTGGTATTCGGGGTGGGGCACTATTCGTCTGACGTATCAGAGTCCGACGTCAAGTTTGCCGTAAGCAACGCAATACGCGTCTACGAGGCCAACAAGGCCAACGACGCGTGGGTGGACATAATCACGCCTGACGCGCCAATCACCACCGACGCCCTGTACCCGTTCGTGATTGATGCGGCAACTTGGACGAGGCTGGCCGACGGCGTCGTGCCCGCCAGGGTGGGGCAGCCCGAGACCATCCTGGACACCTCCAGCAGGTCCGTCGCCGACGTCCTTGCAGAGCTCAGGCGGGAGGGCAGCCTGTGGGTCACGTACATATTCCACAACCCGGCCACGGACGTGGAGCAGATCAAGCGCAGCTACCTCCAGATGCGCGACGGGCTGGTCTTTGGCTCCGGCTATTACACGGTGGACTCTAGCGTGCAGTCGATAGTGTACGGCAACATATTACAGTACCAGCGCGACGGGCAGATCTCGGCCCTCGCCTCGATAAACGCAGTCCCGCCTGCGCCGGTCTCCACGTACGGCTTTGTAGTCGACCCGCAGACCGGAAGCACGCTGGCGCAGAGCGCGGATCCGGGCCGGATAGGCGGCACGCCGGACTGGGATGCCATCGTCGGGGCGCTCCCGGCGCGGGATATATTGGATAAGACAAGCCGCGGGGTCGGCACGTGGGTCGACTACACGCACACGAACCCCGTAACGGGACAGGAGGAGACCAAGCGCGCATGGCTTGTCATGTATGACGGCCTGGTGTTTGGGTCCGGATACTATCTGTCTGACATACTTGTCCCGGGCGGCGTTCTGCCCTCCGCGGATCCGCCGACGCTTTATTGCCGCTAATGATGTCGCTGTTCTGCCGCCGCGGCCGCTGGAAAGAGGCGCCGGCCTGGCCAAAAGTGGAGAGGTTACGGACTGAAACTGGAAAGATGGGGGGTCAGGTATGTCTTCAACAAGCACAAGGCGCAATACGTGCCGCGCACCTACCCTAGAAAAGCTAAAATTCAAAGCGTGCATAGAGCAAGCAATGATCTGCGCCGCATGTGAGGCCCGCAAACACTACGAATGCATAGACTGCAAGAACAACCACTCCACCTACCTGTGCTCATGCGACTGCCATGATGAGAACACAAAGCCGCACGATACGGTAGAGTGACGCGGACACTCCCCGCACGCGTCCTGATCTGGCATGCCTGCCATCCGTACGGGATGCCGCAGAGCGGGGGTCTCATGGATGTGCCGCATGCCTCGCATGAGCCCCGTTGGCGCACGCACTTGTCCGCCGACCCGCGCCGCTGCATGGTCACGTGTTCCTTGAAAACCCGCGCCTGCCAGTCTGCATTTTGAGATTTCAGACCGGGGCCCTGTCGCCGCCGGAATGCCTTGTAAAAAGCGAGGGTGGCGCAAGGCCTGTGCTCGGCATCATGGGGCCGCGTCGTGTGCGGAGGTCACATCGTGTGCTGCCGCGGCCCTGCAATCGAGGGCATGACGTGCCGGTTTGCCGGGGGCTCCGCCCGGGCACGGCTTGACCGGACACGGTACGGGTACGGGCGCATAACCCCGGCACAGGGCCCTGCCCGTGCCAGTGCAACACTAGTTTAGAAACTCCGTCGTGTACGACTCGCCTACGTCAAGCTCAGAGTCTATAATGCCGAAGTCCAGCAGGAGCTCGTACGACTGCATCCATTTGTCGTGGCTCATCTGCCCGACCTCCGTTCCATCGGGCTTGATCAGCGGGATGGAGGCCTGTAGAATCCTTTGCTGGTAGGATTCGGAAATGCCGACATCGTCCTCCACATAGAGCAGCGTGTGGCGTACAGACTCGTCGACGTTTTCCAGTGCGTACTCCCACCCGGCCAGCGTCGCATCGACGAATCCCTGCACCAGCTCCGGATCGTCTTGGATCAGGCCGTTGCTCGTGAACAGGACGTCGCCGTAAAAGTTCACCCCGTACTCGGCCGGGTGTATTGTGACGGTCTTATGTCCGAGATCCTCTGCAATGAGCGGCTGGTCGATCAGGTACGCTGCCATGACGTCCAGTTCGCCGTCTAGCAGAGGCGATATGTCAAACTCCAGGGGGACAACGGTTATGTCGCTGTCATAGTCTACGTCCTGGCTGGCCAGCATGCTCCTTATGATGAACTCGCCTCCGGGCGCCCCGAACTTCATTCCCACAAAGTCCCTTGGCTCTGTGATTCCGGACTCCTCCAGCGCCATCGCCACAAGCGGGCTCTGCTGGTATATGACTGCCAAGGCGCGCACATCTGCTCCGTTGGACTGCGCTACCAAGAGCTCGTCGGCGCCCGTAATGCCAAAGTCTGCCGCGCCGGAAACCACGTCCTCTATGGACGTGCTCTCAAATCCAAACGGCTCTATGGCGACTGTCATGCCGTTGTCCAGATAGTACCCGTTCTGGTCTGCCGTGTAGATGCCGGCAAACTGAGCCGAGTCGGTCCACTTGAGCTTTACTACCGCCGCCTCGGCTGCGCCGTCTGTCGAGGTCATATCGTCGTCGTCCTGATAATACCCTGCAGCGAATATGTAGCCGTCATGCATCTTTAGTAGCACGGTCTTTTCCGCGTCCATGCCGGTCTCCGGGTTGACAAACACGTACTTTACCCATGTCGTGGCGCCGTCACCGTCTGACAGGTCGGCCATGATCTGCTCCTCGTCCTTGTCCGGGGTGACCAGGTCAAAGAAGTTGGAGCCGACCAGGCCCGGGTCTGCCCCGTGGGCCGTCAGATCAAAGCTGTCCGAGTCTATGACGAACGGATATGATTCAGAGGCAGGCTCCGCCGAGGTTATGGCCGCAAACGTGTCCTCCGCGCCTTGTAGCTTGTACAGCTCGACTGAAGTGTCTATCGACCACTTTACGGCCGTGACATCCCCGTGCACGCCTGTAAGGTAGAAACCGGCCCCAAAGATGTACCCGTCGTGAAGGACGATCCAGGCCTTTTTGGCCTGCTGCATGCCGGTTTCGGGGTTTAGGAACACGTACGATATGTACGCCCCGTGTCCGGATTCCAGTACGTCCATCACGGGCCCGTATGCCGCGTTAAACTCGTGCGCCTCCCAGTACAGGACGCCGGTCCTGTCCAGAATCGAGCCGTCTGCTATCTCAAGTCCGATTTCGCCATCACTGACAAACGGGTACCATTCCTCCGTCACGTTCAGGGCGGTGATCTTTGGGAATGCGTCCTCGCCGTACTGCGCGTACAGGAAGAGGGCGTTGTCCGTCGACATTATGGCGTGTACCTTGGAGGTCTGGTACCCGTCTGGGTAGAAGCCGGCTCCAAGGATATAGTCATCCCGGGCCACAACCCAGGAAAGCTTCGTCTCCTCGGCGCCTGTCTCAAAGTTGTTAAAGGTATACGCCACCCACGTCCCGCCATTCATCTCAGACTCCAGCAGTATGCGCTCAAGATCCTTGTTGGCGCCAGTCAGCACCACGGACTTGTCCCCGACGCGGCTCGGATCCGCCCCGTGCGCAACCACGTTCATCGTAGTGAGGCTGGACGCAAACGGATAGATGTCGCCGGGCACGTAGTCGGCGGCGGCATCGTTTATCATACCAAACGCGTCAATGCCGGACTCGTCGTACATCTCAACGGCATTGCTGACAACCCACATGGCCTTCATCATCTGCACCTCTAGGCCATCGGGGTAAATCCCGCTGCCAAAGATCAGTCCGTCGTGCAGCTCAAGGTATGCCTTTTTGGTCGCGTTGTGCGAGGACTCGGGGTCTATGAACGTGTACATCAGCCAGAGGCTGCCCTCGGATTCCAGCTCGGACCTCAGCTCGTCAAACGTCATTCCGCTGGTTAGGAACGGCTCGGCGACCATCCCGACCCTTTCGGGCATGAACCCGTGGGCCACAATGATCATGGTCTCGGAGTCTACCACAAACGGATACGGGCCGCTGCCGTCATACATCGATGAGCCCGCGGTCATTGCATCCAGGGACGCGTCACCGTCTGACTCGTACGCCGCAATGGCGTCGCGCGTGATCTTGACTACGTCCTCTTTCATTACGGCAAACCGGTCTGAGAATACGGTCATCGAGACCCGCAGGTCGGAGGCTAACGGGTCGGATTCGGCAGGCGCCTCGTCTGCCGGATCACGCTCCACTACCGTTGCAATGCCGCGCTCGACGATCATGTCCACGGATCCCGGGAGTGCGCAAATCGGCGCACCGTTTGTCCTGAGCAACAGCACGCGCTCACCCTGGCATGTCACGTCTTCTGGGTCCACATCCATCTCAACCTGCTTTGCAGGAGGGAGGTAATCGGCGGCGGCGTATGCTGCTGACGAGCTTGAAAATGTCACGCTTAAGACGCCAACGGCCAGCATGGCCGCAAGAAGAGATATGGCAGTTATTTTCAACGATATGGTCTTATATGCTGTGTATATTAATATTCAGAATTCTGGTTCTGTTGCGAATTCGGGGGGCCGACATAATGGCACAAATAACAAACATCATAATAACAGTGTCCGGGCGCATTGATCTGCATGTGTACAATAATGCAGCTCTGTCGCTTGGCAGATTCCGAATTCGCGACAGAATGCATGATGGCGCCTGCTCAGTGCGCGCCGCGATGGAGCGACCCTTGGGGTACTGTGGGCCAAGCGCCTCTGGGACAGAATGGGAAAGTCCGAGCTGTTGTATGACTGGGCTGCGCGCTTTGATGATTCACGCAGCTTCCGTTTCATTAGAGACATCCGCAAGGGAGGTGAGAAGAAAGGATGAAGGTGAGCATGGGAATCGACATTGAAAAGATAGTACGTGATTACTGCATAGCAGACGGAAGGGGAAGGGTCTTGGGGCGGGGACAGTGCCTTAACACGCAAGCGGACGCAAGGCGGTGCGCGCGGCCAACGTGTACCCGCACAAGGTGCTGCCCCGGATGGACGCGCTCAGTCCCGGCGACGCGCAAGACGATCTTGTGCCGAGGCAGTGCGTCAGAAGGATAAGGCACTACAGGCGAGATTGTGGAGGTTGACAAGCAGATGGATGCCGAAGCCGTCCAAAGCGAGGATCTGTACAGGCGCAAGCTGTCCGGGATGCAAAAAAGGCACCGGGACAAGGACTGGCCACTGCGCGTGCACATGTACGGACTGACCCCGGCGCTAGATGTAAGCAACACCCAGCCCAGCCTAGGCGTGAACCGGATGCAAGATTGGAAAAACCGGTAGGCACGCTCCGGTGTTACCATGGGCGTCCGGGCAGGGGCTTAGCCCGAACTTTTATGTCAAGATTCATAAGGCAATAATTCTTCCATTCTCCAAACTATGAAAACGTCTTTGGAATCCATCGGCACCTTGGAGTATGTGCTTGATCGGTACTCCAAAGACTGGACGTGGAAGGTCACAGGCGACAGGGCCGTCAACATGATCTCAAGGCTTGTTCCAAACGCGTGGTATGGCGAAAACGCAAGCGAGGTGATCATACCCGATACGGCCGAGAGCGTACGCCACATCAAGATGATGCTTGACAGGTACCCTCTTGTCATACGGTCAAAGTCCGCATGGCAGCGAAAGCTGACGCGTACCCTGTCTCCGCGCCCCGTGCTGAAGCCCATCTCGCACAAGCTCAAGCGTGCAAAAGCAGGCCAGCAGTTCCGGGGCAAGCTGCTGAACTTTCAAAAGGAGGGGCTGGACTTTCTGCTAAAATCATCGGGAAACGCGCTCCTTGCCGACGAGATGGGGCTCGGCAAGACAGTCCAGACGCTGGCATACGCGGCAACTGAAAAGCAGTCGTTTCCGGTGCTGGTGGTGGCCCCCCTGGTCACGCTCAACAACTGGGAGGCCGAGATTGCAAAGTTCCTAAAGAGGAAGAGCCGGAACGGCCGGATTGTAGACGGCGACTCGCCCTCTGTTGCAATGATAAGGACGGGCAAACGTGACGCGCTTCCGAGATCCGACATTTATCTGATAAACTATGAGCTCCTCTACAAGCGGCGCGCCGACCTTGCCGAGACGGGGCTGCGCATGATAGTATGCGACGAGGTGCACAACCTGCGCTCAAAGACCACCCAGAAATACAAGGCCGTCAAGGAGCTTGCGGCGCTCGACTCTGTCAAGTACCGCATAGGGCTCTCCGGCACCCCGATATACAACCACGGTTCGGAGATATGGCCGATTGTCAACATCATAAAGCCCGGGCTGCTTGGCAGCTTCAAGGAGTTCTGCGAGTACTTCTGCTACGTCGACACGAAGGGAAAGGCGATCGTCCTCGAGAGCAAGCGGGCCTCGCTCCGGAACGAGCTGCAAAAACACGTCATGCTGCGCCGCAAAAAGTCCGACGTGCTCAAGGAGCTGAAGGACAAGGTGCGGTACAAGGAGATGGTGGCGTCAAACTCGGACTACTACTTGGAGGAACTTGACAAGATATGGGCAAAGCTTACGGCCGAGCAGAAGGTCGCAAAGGACGAGTTTGAGCGTTCGGCCTCGTACCAGCGTGCAATCAAGAGCGAGCGGCAGGTTGCAGGCATTGCCAAGCTGTCGCACGTCATAAACTTCGTCAAGAACATCATGGAGATCGAGGAGAGCGTGGTGGTGTTCTGCCACCACAAGATAATTCACAAGATGCTCAACGACAGCCTCAAAGAGTTCTCGCCGGTCTCCATAATCGGGGGACAGACTGACGCGGTGCGCAACGATCAGATCTCGAAATTCCAGCGCGGCGATTCAAAGCTGATGATCGCCGGGATCAGGGCCGGCAACGTGGGGATAAACCTGACCGTTGCAAAATACGTGATATTTGCAGAGCTCGACTGGAGTCCGGCCGTCCACAGGCAGGCCGAGGACAGGCTGCACCGCATAGGGCAGAAGAACACCGTGTTTGCGTACTATCTGATAGGAAGCGGAACGCTTGACGACCAGGTGGCCGGCGTGCTTGTGGATAAGAGCTATGAGATTGACGAGATAATGGACGCGACTGCGGACAACTTTGAGAACAGGAACAAGTCGGAGTTCATACTGGCCCAGATACAGGACAGGCTGAAGACGGGCGGGCGGTAAGCCGGGGGGCCGCCCCCACACACGCTGCGCCGCTATGACTCGCCTGGCGCCGCACCCGTCTCGGACTCTGCATGCGACGCCCCTATCATGTCGCGGAGGCCCGATATCTTTTGTAATACGGCGCGCCGCTCGTCTGCTGACATCGTACTCGACGCGGATACGATGCGCTCTATCTCGTTTATGAGGTTGTACGTGCCCGGACCCTTTGGGATCTGACTCGCGTACGCGCCGCCCCCCTCCTTTGATGTGGCGTCTATCCTCTCGATCCCCTCTGGGAGTATCTCGTACACCTTTTGAGGGCTGCCGTCGCGTACCTGTGGGGCCACCATTACAAACCCCTCCCTCTGGAGGCCCCCGAGCGCCTCCTCAAGCGGGCCGTTCCGGCCGATCCGCAATATGGCCATCATGTCTACGATGCCGCACGAACGTATCTCAAGCAGGCGCAGTATCCTTGCCCAGAGCGGTATCGAGTCTGACCACAGTATGGCGCGTGCGGCGTCTGTCATGCTGAACGAGCCGCTGTCCTTGTCAAGCCGCAAAAGGTCCCTGTCTCTGAGCGACGCCAGGGCGTCAAGTATTCTGCCCACTCCGAGCCTGCTGAGCGCAGAGTGCTCGATTGCCGACTCGTTGATGCTGCCGCCTGACGCCGCCGCAAGCTGCAGTACCTCCAGGTCTATGGTGCCGAGCGTTCTCATGCATGTGGTTGCGGCATGCCGTGTATATCAATTTGCAACCGCCCGTGCTCCGCGGTGGCGACGCCGGGACTGGCGGCGTGGCGCCATACGGGCTGATCCCCCTCCCCTGCCACTGCAGCTCGGAGTGTGCGCCATTGGTGACCTTGGAAGCGGCGCATGCAGGAGAGTTTGTCGCGGGGCGGTAGTGCGATTTCAATATGCTTAGATTATATTGCCTGCAGTTGGCATACCCCCGTCTGCGGGGCGTCCCCAAAAACGGACAAATGCTTTTAAACCTAGGACTGCTGTGATCCTCATATGAATTACCTTTTCATTATTGCCGCAATATCCGTGGCCCCTCTTCTAGTGACGGGTTCCGGCCCAAGTCCCTTGACCGAGGCTTTTGGCGCAAACAACGACGTGTGCGGACTGCAGCTCTGCTCCGAGATTGAGGGCGGCCGCGACGCATGGGTTGCGGCGCAGGCAGGCGAGTCGGCCGAGGACGCCCCGGACGTTGACGTTGCTGGCATCACGGTGCCCCTTCACAAGGGGTATTATGACGGCCAGTCCGCATATTACATCATAACGGAGGCAAGTGAGCGCGTGCATGCCGACGTGATCACCCAGGCCCAGGGTTGGACTGTCGAGTACGTGCCGTCCTTGGCGTCGGTCCCGGAGGACGTGCGCTCTGTCACATACATGTTTACAAACGGCGTGCGCGGCAGCGGCGTGCACGGATTCCAGAGCGAGGTCTTTACGTCGGTTCCGGGACAGGACAACTATTCGCCGCTGGCCGGACACATACACGTGACGTGGTACGAGGGCGTGCTTCCAAGGATATTGACATCCGAGCAGGCCATACTGTCGGCCGCCGAGGCGGGTGACTTGGAACTGACCGAGCTTGACGTCGTGATCAACATGCCTCGATTCACAATGTCACTGGTGCAGTCAGAAACGCTGGACAGGACGCCTGAGAAGATACTGCGGGTGCCGCTCCACTATGGATTTTACGACGGACAGAAGGTGTACAATACGATACTGGAATCCAGCGACAAGACGCACTCCGAACTGGTGACAAGGCTGCAGGGACTTGACTCTGTGCACGTGCCAATGCTTGCAGACGTCGGTGCCGCCTCCGTCTCAAAGGTGTATTTCTTCACGAACGGCATAGAGGGACCCGGCGTGCACGGATTCCAGAGGCAGGTGTTCACGTCGGTTCCGGGCGACGAGGCGTATAGTCCGCTCTCCACGCACGTGCACGTGACGTGGACCAACGACGCGGATCCGCGACTCCTGACGTCCGAGGACTCGATCATGGCCGCAGAGGGATCCGGCGACGTGCTTCTGACTGAGATTCCTATTGTAATCAGCATGCCGTTGCTGCCGCTTGACGCAGAGCAGATTATGGAGCTTCCAAAGAACTTTGCCCCATACGATGCCGCGATGGAACCCATGGCGCAGGAAGAAGGGGAGATGATGCCACAAGAGGAGGAAGCAATGATGGCGCAGGAAGAAGAGGAGATGATGCCACAAGAGGAGGAAGCAATGATGGCGCAGGAAGAAGAGGAGATGATGCCACAAGAGGAGGAAGCAATGATGGCGCAGGAAGAGGAAGCAATGATGGAGGAGCCAAAAGAGATGGAGCTGAGGCTTTCGAGGGCCAACGTTGCCGTAGACATTCCATTGCACATGGGATACCATGAGGGACAGGATGTGTACTATGTCATCACGGACACTAATGACGAGATCCATGCCGGCATAATCACCGAACTCCAAGACTGGAGGGTCGAGATGGCACCATTCCTTGGGAACGCCCCCGATGCGGCGCTCTCCACGACGTACATGTTTACAAACGGGGTCGAGGGTGACGGCATACACGGATTCCAGAACCAGGTGTTTACAAGCACCCCGGAGCAGGCAGATACGTACAGCGCACTTGCCGCCCAGACGCATGTGACGTGGGCCGACTCGGCCTCCCCGCGCATACTTGATTCGGAGGCCGCCATAATGGAGGCTGCCGACGCCGGCGAGGTATCGCTTGACGACATCGGCGTGGTGATCAACATGCCACACATCGTATGGCCGGGCGGACAGATGGTGGTAAAGGAGGACGCATCCATAAACGACGACACGCCATACGGAGGGGGACAGATACTTGAAATCGACACCGAGGAGATGACCGTAACGTTTGTTGCCCACCGCGGATGGGGCCCTGACGGTCGTACCATATACTATATAGTGACAGACGCCACGCCGAGCGGGCCTGCCAACATGATGGGGGTCGTCTCTGCAGACACCTCTGCCGCACTCATTGCAAACTCTGCCGCAGTTGACCTGTACCAGTTTGCAAACGGCATTGCCGGTTCAGGTCCTCTGGGCTTCCAGCCCGGCATTGCAAGCTCCGCCCTTGGCGATGCGGGGTATTCGCCCATGTGGCGCATCTATATCATAGAGTGGAAGGATCCTGCAGACGCAAGGCTGCTTGAGACTACGGGCGACATCAGAGCATTCCTGGATGAGGGGCTGATAACTGCCAGTCTGGCCCGTCCGATGGACAGCGATCACATTGTCAACTGCCCATTTATCGATCCGTTCCAGTAATGACTGACGGTGCGGAGCGCGCCATACAAATGTAATCTAAAATGTTCAATATTTAAAAATATTTTAAGTAATAATGTGGTTTTGTTTATTAATTATTGCCGCGTATATGGCACATGAGCATAGCAGGAATGTACATGCTCAACACCAGCAGGTACGACGAGGAAAAGGTGGAGCAGGCGCTTGAGATGCTGTACGTGGACCGCAGACACGAGTTCCGGACACTCTCAGAGGAGCTCCTGTCCGAGAAGGCTCTCGAGTCCATGCCCAACTGGCGCGAGTTTGTCCTCAACTTTAGCCTGGACGTTGAAGAGGCGTTCAGGACGTGGACCGGTGACGCGCCCCTTGTGCCAAGCTCGCCGCAAAAGGCGCTGACGCTGCTGCGCCAGCTTGGCCATGACAAGACCTCTATGAACGAGCTTGCACACCTTCTCAACCTCTCGTTTAACCTCTCGCTGGAGTTCAAGGAGATCTACAGGCGCCTGCGATAGTGCATCGTCTCGGCGCCGTCCCCTGTTTTCGCATGTGTCGCGCGCCATTGGCGCCGCCTAGCTGACTTGGAAGTTTTCAGATAAAACGTCCGTTACACCGTTACCGCCGGCGAGGATCTTGCCCGGGTTCATCACGTTCGAGGGATCAAGCAGGCTCTTGAGCTCTGCAAACAGCCTTACGTTTTCCTGACCGTACTGCATTTCAACAAACTCCGAGCGGGCCAGCCCGTCCCCGTGCTCTGCGGTCGTGCTGCCCCCCAGCGCAATTACCCTCTCGAAGTATTCTGCCGCTATCCTTCCCAGACGCCCCACTTCTCCCTTTTTTAGTACGAGGCGCGCATGTATGTTCCCGCTGCCTGCGTGCCCGTACGTAACTATCCTAGCGCCGTACCTCCGCCGTATGCGGCTCAGCGACGCGAAGAGCTCCGGCAGGGCGCCGAGCGGGACGACCGCGTCCTCTATCACGTGGGGTACCACCTCTTCGGTGTCGTCGTCTATTGATATGAGGCTATAGTGCAGGGCCGAGTCCCTGTACCCCCACCACCTTGCTATCTCAAGCTCGTCGGTTATGACAGTCTGCCCTGTGGCCTTGCGCGCCAGCGAGGCTACGCCCTTCCCGCCATTGCCCTCTGCCCCCCGCGCGTCGCTGCCGGAGCCCCCCTCGCGCGACATGCCTGCCGGTGCGAGATCCCCGCCTTCGTACTCGACGAACAGGAGGCACTGCGCACTGCTGCCAAAGCCGCCGCCTATGTTGTCCAGTACCGTCCTGTCGACAAACTCTGCTGCCGACGGCCTCGTGGCGCCTACAAGCTCCATGCAATCGGCCGCCGCGTCCTGCTCCGTCTCGTACTCTAGGATGTGCAGCGTCCTTGATTCGGGACGCCTTACTGCGTCGATTGTGGCCGATACGATGACGCCGAGCGTGCCCTCGGAGCCGACTATGGCCCTGTGGGCGTCCGCGGCCGACGATACGGCGTCAAGCCTGTATCCAGACGAGTTCTTTGGAACGTCGGGATACCTGGACCGGTCTATTCGCCTTGCAATGTCCCATATCCCGGCCGCCGCGTCGGCGTCCTCCGGCAGCCTTGTGAGGCCGCCCGTCCCGTCTACGATTGTGATTCCAGACACGTTGTCTATGGTGGCTCCGTACTTTAGGCTCCTGCTGCCGGCCGCGTTGTTTGCAACCATGCCGCCTACCGTGCAAAATGGGCCCACCGACGGGTTTGGCCCGAACATCATGCCTGCGGCTCGCAAAACGTCATCAAGCCTTCCCCTAGTGGCGCCGGCCCCGGCCTCGACCGAGCCGCCTGCCGGGCCGAGCCGCACGATCCTGATCCCGCTTATGTTTCTCATGTCAAGTATTATCCCGCAGTTGAGCGCCCCTCCGACGAGCCCCGTCCCTCCGCCCCTTGCCGTTATGGGGGCTCCCATCTCGGCTGCGACCCTTACGGCGGCCGACACGTCCTCCACGTCCCGCGGTATCACGACGACGTCGGGCCTGACTGCATACGAGCTCGAGTCGACTGAATAGTATCTTATGTGGTGCGGGGATGAGCCCACATCGCCTGATATGGCAGACTCTAGTTTTGAGACGAGGCGCGCCGCGTCATACGTGGTCATTGCAACCGCGCCCCGCGTTTCGGGGCGCCGGCGCGCTTTCCCGTCCCCGCCGCCCGTGCGGCTGCCGCTTCCCTCGTGCCATGCTCCGTCCCTCTCACCGTCATAAACCCCCTTGATCGTATCGGCCGCCCCGCGTCCTGCCCGTCCCGTGCGTTCCTGCCTGCACCCTGCTCAGTTGCCGCCCGTATCCGTCACAGACCTATGCGGTAATAGTCCCACCTCTCGGGATCAAACCGGGCCACGAACTCGGCCTCCTCCTTGCTCACTCTGGCGCTGACCACGTCCCGCAGCGCAAAGCTTGTGAGGTACGTGTATTTCTTGGCGCTCGCCTGCATGATGAACATGTTGCGCATGCCGCTTCCGCCGCCCAGCCCCCAGTACCCTATGCTGAGTCCCATTGGCTCCAGGAATATGGTGTTGGACATGCCGTGGTTCTCGTCGTGTATCTCCTCTCTGAGATTGTATCTCTCAAGCGGCCCTCCCTTTGCATACCCGACAATCTTGCCGTTCCGGCCGTTTACGCGCAGCGTAGTCAGTACGGTGCCCGGATCCATCACCGACTCGCCAAATGCAGCGTGCTTGAACTGGAGCGGGGAGGGCAGCTGCTCAAATATGCTGTACAGCGCGCTGATAAACTCCGGATCGGCCCTGGTGTTTATCGACTCGATTGTCGGTATCAGCTTTAGGTTCTCGTACGCGTGTTCGGCCTGTATTTTGATCTCTTCCTGCCTGGTCTGGAAGAACGACAGCACGGTGCTGTAAAAGTTCACCCTCATCTGCTTTGGAAGTATCTGCATTATGGCCCCTATCATGTCGTCCTCGTTATTCAGCAGGTCCTCAAAGTATGTGACCGCCCTGCGCACTATCAGCGAGGGGCTCCATCCAAGGGCGTGGGCGTTCATCTTTGCCATCTCCATGGCCTTTGTAAAGTCGCCCAGGGCGTATCCGCTCATGCGGTCAACGACGGACAGGTACCTGCCCATCTCCATCACGTGACTCCTGAATTCCTGGTCGTCCCTGGCCATGTCGGAGCACTCAAAGCATTGGAGCGCCCTCTCCTCTGCACTTTTCTTCATCTCGCCGTTCCAAGGATACGTGGTGCGCAGTATCAGCACCTTTACAATCTCAAAGTCTATTCCGGCCGCCCGGATCTGTTTCTGCAGGTTCTCGTCTCTGGATATGAAGTTCAGAACGCTCTCCTCGTGCGGCTTGTCCACGTTCTTTAGCGGATCCAAGTCGTGAAAGAGCGCCGCGACATACAGGTGTTCTATGTCGCTCTGCGTAATGTTGATCATGTCCTGATCCATGGCAAGCAGGGTCATGTACGTGACCTCCAGCTCGTGCCTGATGTTGTGGTATCCGTAGTACTTGGTGCCAAGCCCCTTGGTTTCAAAGAGGTTTATAGTATAGTCTAGCATCTCTCTGTAGCACTCCTTGTCGATGCCACGCCGCCTCATAAGGTCCAGTATTGTCTCCTTTGTTGCGTGCGTGTATGCTGCAGTCACCTGCATATCATATTGGTTTCGTGGCGTGCTTTTAAAGATCACCGCGCGCGGCCGGGGGCGGCGGCCTTGCGGCAGGCGTGGCTCTGGGCGCGAAGGGCAGTTTTTTTGCTGGAAGCTGGACGCGGCTGGCCGGTTAACCCCACTTGGCACGCAGGCCTCCCCTTGGCACCGCGTCAGATCACGGGGGCGCCGCATGCACAAGGTTCAATACTCCTGGCCTTGGACGTACCCGCGTGAGCGGGGAGGATGACCACACGCGCGGCGCCAAGCAGGACCACAACCTGCAGCTGCGCACGGAGCTGTCCAGGCTTGCCTCCCTGGGCTCTTTTGAGTTTGTCGCACGCTTTGGCGGCGATGCCAGCAGAGACGGCGACGCCGACGACGGGCCCGCCACGTACGTCCTGCGCGACGTGACTGTAAGCGGGCCGCCCCCGGAGCGGGACGTCCCGGCGCGCGGCTCTGGTGATGACAACCGGACCTATTTCACGAAGAGTCCGATATGCCGCATAAACTGTTTCGCGCGTGACGCATCCATACTTGACAAGGTCACGCCCAGGATGCTGGGGCCCGGAACGGACTTTGCGGCAGTGCGGGTGGACATCCGCGCCGCCCCCGGAAGCGTGACGGTCAGCCTTGTGGCAAACGTTACGGGCAGCGTGGAGGAGCCGTCGGAGTCGCGCGTGCAGCTCGTACTTGTGGTGGTGGACGTGGTAGATCCCCGGCTCGGCTCCAGCATGAGACACGACGAGCTGCGGCGTATTTCCAGAACAGGGCCGAAAAACCCCTGACAAGTTATCCCCTGTGCGCAGCGCTTGCCGGTCGTGCACTCCGTAGGAGCTTCTTTTCATCCAAGCGTCGCACTCTTCGGACGCGGACTTGCTTTTTTCCTTGGCAATGGCAGTACACTTGCAGGCCGGGCACGGCGTGAGGATGCGCCTCCCTTCTGCAGGGCGGCTAGTTTATCTGCCCATATGCGTGTCGTACTCTTTTCTCAGATCGTCGTCGGACAGCACCTCGTACGCCTTGTTGATCTCCGCCATTGTAATGTCGGGATCGGGCGCGTCGCTGCCGCCGCCCTTTCTGCCGCCCGCCTGTCCGGCCCTGTCCGGATGTGCCTCCTTTGCAAGCCTCCTGAACGCTTCCTTTATCTCGGGCTTGGTCGCGTCGTGGCTGACGCCCAGAATCCCGTAATAGTCGGGAAGCCGGCCGCCACTTGCGTCCTCGAAGAACTCTCTTGCGGCATCCTGCCGGCCCTTCTTCCTCCTCGTTCCCACCTCCTCGTAGTCGTCTGTCCATGACGAGTGGTACTTTTCATACGTGCGCTCCTTTTTTGAGGCGTACTCCTCTGAGTTGTCGTAGTCGTTTCTCCTTCGCAGGATTGTGTCCCTTGCAAGGAACAAAAAGATCCCGATCACCGCGGCGGCAAACCCCACAAGCACCGCAACGGTCTCCTCGTCTGACACCTCCAGCTCCATGTTGAGCCCCGGCTCCTGCGCGTATGCGTGCTGCTGCAGCGGGGGCGGCGCCAGTACAACGGCGTGAACAAGCGACGCTTCCATCTCCCCCGTCGGTGCCGGCAGCGTCTCCGCTGCAGTCGCCTCTGCAGTCGCCGCTGCGGACGCCGCCACGGCCAACGCCAGGACCCCCGCCGCAAGCCCGGCGTGCGCGAAAATCCAGTATGACACGGGCAAAATACGCTCTGTGATTATTTATGCCATTCACATCAGCCTAAAGTCTTCTTTTACCGTGTTCAGTACCACGTGGGTTATCGTATTCTTCACGTGCGTTATGTCCCCCAGTCCCTTGACAAACGCGCTCAGTTCCTGCCTCGACCTGAATTTTGCAATTATGAGCATGTCCGTTGCGCCCGTCATGTCGTACACGGCGCAGACGTTTTCATACTTGGATATCGACCCCTCGATGTGACTGATCTTGTTCTTTTCTGCAACAACCTCTATGATTGCAGTCAGCCCGTATCCGACCTTTTCGTGGTTGATGCTGGCGTGGTATCCCTGTATGACTCCCGTCTTCTCAAGCCGCTTTATTCTGCTCAGTACCGTTACGGTCGACAGCCCTACCGCGAGGGACAGTTGGCGCGCGGAGCGCCTGGCGTCGCTCATGAGGTTCTTCATTATAAGCTCGTCCTTGTGGTCGTATCTTTCGTGCTGTCGCGCCTCTTCTGGGGGTTCTATGGGTTTGGTCACAAACAGAATGGGCGGGAATTACTTATAATCTTATTTGGAGTGGCTTCTCGGCGCGCAAGCACCTGCGCGGGGGCACCGCTCTCCTTCCGTGGGCGCCACCTGACAGGAGCCGGCGGCATCGCGGCCTTGGCACCATGCCTCCTGCATCTTTGGGCGCGCCCATGACCGGGGCAGCCGCGTCGAGGGCCGCCATGCCGCGCGCATGCGCGTCCCTCTGTCCCGTTAAACGGTTTTTAATGCGCGCGCCGTCTCATACACATGGCTGGGACTGCAAAGGACGGCCTCGTTGCGAGGGGCGATTCGCTCATGCAGGAGGGCAGGTTTGAGGAGGCGTTGGCCCTGTTTGAGGAGGCCCTAAAACTGGACGGCGGGGACCCGGACCTGTGGAACCGCGCCGGTGTGGCCCTCCGGAGCCTCGGCAGGTACACCGAGTCGGTGGAATACTTTGAGCGGTCGCTCCGGATAGATCCGCGTGACCGCGACTCTTCTTGATTTATGCGCGCACCTGCCTTTTCCCTCTCGTCGCCGGGGCGCGCGATCAAAGCTCGTATATTCAATACTCTGCAACGTACGGCATGGATTCGGCCGCGGAGAAACTGATCCGTGACGCCTCGTATCTGATAGAGGATGAGGATCTCTATGGCGCAATGCAGCTGCTTGACGAGCTGTTAAAGCAGGATCCCCGCAACGTCGGCGCGCTGCTAAACAAGGGGGCAGTCCTTCAGAACCTGGGCCACATGAGGCGTGCGGTCGCATGCTATGACAAGGCGCTGCGCGCCGAGCCCGGCAACCCCGACGCCCTGCTCAACAAGGGCTCTGCCCTGCATGCCGAAGGGGACTACAGGGACGCGATCGCGTGCTACGACCTCCTGCTGCGCGGCGGCAAAGCGTCCACGCTCGCCCTCCTCTACAAGGGCCTGTCGCTTGCCGAGCTGGGCGAGCTGGAGGATGCAATAAGGCACTTTGATGATGCTCTGGGCGGAGACCCCGAGCTGGAACTCGCCCGCATATCCCGCGACATGGCCATGAAGATGCTCGAAGAAAAGACAGATCCGCACGGCGCACCGTGACGGGTGGCACGGGCCTGCTGCCACTGCATTGGCCGCGGCACGTCATTCCCTCTACCTCCCGTCGCGCGCCCCGCATCTGGGATGAGCCCTTGCGCCCTTCTAGAACACCGAAACGTCGCCCGGAGCGGGACCCCTCTTGCTTGAGGCCTGATCATCCCTCTCGTACTCTTCTTTGTGCGCCCGGAGCTGGTGCTCCCTGAGGCCGTCTATGTCGTCGAACCCCTCGTGGCACGCGTGGCACTTTGGCTTGGCCTCGTCTACGATTGGAAGCACCATATGCGGGAACAGCCATGGTCTTCAATTATCTCTTTTGCAAGGTGTGGCCGTCCCCCCCGCCCCGGACGCGGCCCGTACCGGACCCCTGCGTGTCCGTGCGCCTGCGACTATGCTGCAAGAGCTGGCAGCGCCGCGTTTGGGCACTGCAACCGAGGCCAGGGCATCATACCGGCCTCCGACACGCGACTTTGCGCGGGAATCCACGCCTATCAAGGCATATATTCCACACGGGGCTTGGGCGCGCATGCCTCAGCAGCTTGTGGACTGTCCCGACGCTCTGGGGCGCGCAATGTCCGGCGAGGAACTCTCGGCCAAGGACGGCATGGACTTGCTGAACATGGAAAACATACACGCGCTAGGGGCGGCGGCGGACTCTGCAAGGAGGCAGCTTGCCGGGGACGACGTCTCGTTCGTCGCATCATACTACATGAACTACACCAACGTGTGCGCCGCCAGCTGCCAGATGTGCGCGTTCTACCGCAAGGACGGCGCCGACGACGCGTACACGCTTGCCCCCGGGGAGATTGAAAAGCGCGTCGGCATTGCAAAGCAGATGGGCGCAACTGAGGTGCACATAGTGGGCGGGTTTCATCCCAGCCTGCCGCTTGAGTATTACGAGGACATGATCAGAACCATAAAAGAAAAGCACCCGGAGATGAACGTAAAGGCGCTCACCGCGGCCGAGATTTTTTACCTCTCAAAGCTCACAAAGAACTCGACTGGCGAGATCCTCTCCCGGCTGAAAGGCGCGGGGCTTGACTCGATGCCGGGCGGGGGCGCCGAGCTGTTTCATCCCGACGTGCGGCGCAAGATAGTGCGCGGCAAGTGCACCGGGCAGGAGTGGCTCGACGTGATCGAGCAGGCGCACGGGATGGGCATCAAGAGCAACGTTACTATGCTGTACGGCCACATCGAGAGGCCGGAGCACGTGATAGACCACCTGGTGAAGATACGCGACCTTCAGAAAAAGACGGGCGGATTTCTGACCCTCATACCACTAAAGTTCAGCCTGGAGAACACGGAGCTGGAGCAGGACGGACTGGTCCGGCACGAGTGCTCGTCCCTGTACGACATGCGAATAATCGCCATATCCAGGCTGATGCTTGCGGGGGTCCTTGACAACATATCGGTGTACTGGGTCGCGTACGGCAAAAAGCTCGCCCAGGTCGCTTTGTGCAACGGCGGAAACGACCTGGTCGGCACCGCGTTCTCCGAGGAGATATACAGGGCGGCCGGCAGGCCTACGTCCTCGTCGCTTGACGAGCTGGCCGAGATGGCGCGGGAGATAGGGCGGAGCCCCGTGCAGCGAAACACCCACTTCGGGGCGATACGCAGGCTCTGAGATCTCACCTGGGATGCCTTTGCCGCGCCGCCACCGTGGTCGCCTGCGGTCTCTTTTGCGGACACGCGTTCCGCCGGCTCTACTCGGGGGGAGCCGACATGTGCCTTTTGACCGACTCGATCTTCTGGCTCATTGTGGTGTCGCGGTCGCGCCTCGAGTCCACCTTTATCACGACGCCGACCCTGCCGACGCCCAGGTTGTGGACGGTCTCTGTCATGCGCACGACTGCCTCGTATATCTTACTCATATCGGTGGACTCTAGCACGGTTCCCATCGGGTTGAGCTGGTACTTGATGCCCTCAATGCCCTGTATGGACTCTATGGCCCTTGCAATGTAAAAGCTGGCGCTGGTGGTCTTGGTGGCCATCGGGTACACGCTGACCTCTGCATGGATCACACGGCTCCTGCGCGGCGGGGTGATTAAAAGATGGCGCGCGTGCCGGAACTGCCGCCAGGCGCCTCACTGTACCTTGCTTCCCTTTTTTCTCCTCTTGATGGCTCCGAAGCTTATGAGCACCAGCATGAATCCAACTGCAATCAGTATTCCGGACAGTATGCTATAGTCCTGCAGCTCCTGCTGCGCAATCAGGAGATCCAGCGTCTCCTCCTCCGTCATCCCGGACTGCCCTGCCGGCATCGACGAGCTGAACAGGGCGGATAGCGCGACTCCGACCGCGAGCATGGCCACGCCCCCTGCAAGTATCCTCTTGTCGACAAGCCATGCCATGATGTGTATGTGCAGTCTTGGAAATATAATGTTAGCCTGGTTGCCGGCGTGTGTAGCGGCGTTGCCCCTCCTTGCCGCCGAGCTCGCCTGCCGTGTGCGCCGGCTCCGGACTCTGTCCTTTATGCCGCCTGCAGTTTCGGGGCTATGCTGGGCCTAAACGGTTTTGGCAGCAGCCCCTTCTGCGACGCCATCTCAAACATCGTGTTGATCGCCTTCTCCCCCGCGTCCCCCATGTCTACGGTCTTCTCGTTGACGTACATGCGGACAAACTCCTTGATCATGTCCCTGGGCTTGCCCCTCGAGTACCTCATGGCGTACTGCAGGGCCTTCTCCTCGTTCTCCTTCCCGTGGAGTATCGAGTCGTGCAGGTACCTGTCAAACTTTGCAATGGTTTCAGTCCCGATGTCCGTGCGCATTACGTTGACCCCGAGCGGCACCGGCAGCCCGCCCGTGGCCTCGTCCCACCACTTGCCGAGGTCCGCCACCTTTGCGAGGCCCTCGTCCTCGTACGACAGCTGGGTCTCGTGTATGACGAGGCCGGCGTCGGCCCTGCCCGACCTGACCATTTCCGGAACGCGGGAAAACTCGGTCTCCACGTACTCGAACTCCCCTATGGCAAGCTGCAGCAGGAGGAACGCCGACGTCATCCTGCCGGGTATGGCGATCTTGGCGCCCCTGAGGCCGTCCAGGCCCGTCCCGTCCGTGGCGGTCACTATTGGACCGTACCCGAGCCCAAAGCTTCCGCCGCTTCTGAGTATGGTGTATCCCGGAATGTACGCGCACGCGTGGACCGAGACGGCAGTCACGTCCAGCTGCGGCGAGGCGGCCCTCTTGTTGAGCGCCTCTATGTCCTCCACCACGTGCTCGACGCTGAACCCGGGCGACGGAACGCCGCCCTCCAGCATCCCGTAAAACATGAACGCGTCATCCGAGTCCGGCGTGTGTCCGACAGTTAACCTCAATGAATCGCGCGTGCAATGTCGTAATAAAAACCAAAATCCCGGGGCATTCTGGCCGCGGACGCGCCCGGGCGCCGCCGCCCCGGTACCGGGGCGCCCCGTATATAGCGCCACATGCCATGGGCAGTGTTTGGACAGCATCGACGCGTACAGGAAGGAGATCCGGATGCAGGTGCCGTACGTGCAGGAGTATGATCCATCGCCGATACGGCCCATCCCAAACGGCGCCCTGAGCGGCGCAATATTTGCCGGCTGCGGCGACTCGCTTGCGGCCGCGATGCTCGCCGAGTATTTTTCGGGCTGGCGCTCAAAGGCGGCGGATCCAAGCGACCTGGCAGGGGGATCTTGGCCTGCGTCCTTGCCGCCTGAGCTCAAGGTTCCGTACCTGATATCCGTATCCGGCGAGACTGCCGCCAACGTCAGGGCGGCCAGCGCGTGTCGCAACGCGGTAGCGGTAACCGCAAACCCGGACAGCCGGCTTGCCGCCCTCGCGACAGGCCGCATCATTCCTCTTGACTTTCCCCGCACCGGCGTGTCCACTGCCGGAAGCATCTCGTTTACGTCAAGCGTGCTTGCGTGCCTCTCCCTTGTGAACCCGGGCGCGCTCCGGCCGCTCATGAGGCACGCGCGCTCCACGTTTGAGCGTGCGGAACGTGACGCCGCCCGGATCAGGATTCGCGGCTCCCTCTACATACTGGGCGGCGTGATGACGTACCCGCTTGCAATGTATGCGGCGGCAAAGTTCTACGAGGTCCTCGGATACGACGCCAGGTACGCCCGCACCGAACAGTTTTCCCACATGGAGGTCTTCTCCGCGCACGAGGGTGACACCGTCGTGTTATTCGAGGAGCCCCGGGGGCGCATATCGGACCTGGTCGGCTCGCTTGGGGAGGCGGGGCTGCATGCGTTCTGCGCCTCTCCTTTGGATTCGGCCACCTCGCGCGTGCTGTACTATGCGTTTTTGTCACAACTGCTGACGCTCAGGATTGCAGACGAGTCGGGCATTTCAGAGTGCCACTACGTATCCGCCGCGCGGCTGCGAGGGGCAAGCAACGCGGCGATATACTGACGGCGCCGCGATCTCGCCCTCGTCTGCGCTCGTCTTTCAAGCCAAGATTTAATAGATGATCTCAGAGCGTCCGGCTATGGTAAAGTTCAAGTCGACCGGCGAGGTCCTCAAGATAATCAAGAACAAGGAGCAGATCCGCAACTTTGGCGTCATCGCCCACGTCGACCACGGCAAGACGACGATGAGCGACAGCCTCCTTGCATACTCCGGCATCATAGCCCCGTCGGCTGCAGGAAAGGCGCTTGCCATGGACTTTGACAAGGAGGAGCAGCAGAGGGGAATCACCATATACCAGGCAAACGTCACGCTGCACTTTTCGCAGGCCGGCAAGGAGTACGTGATAAACATGATAGACACCCCCGGGCACGTGGACTTTAGCGGCAGGGTGATCAGGAGCCTGCGCGCCATAGACGGCGCGGTGGTTGTATGCGACGCGGTCGAGGGCATAATGACGCAGACTGAGACGGTCACGCGCATGGCCCTCGAGGAGCGGGTGCGCCCCGTCCTGTTCATAAACAAGGTGGACCGCCTGATAAAGGAGCTCCGACTCACCCCCGAGAAGATGCAGCAGCAGCTCGCAGACGTGGTGTCCAACTTTAACCGGCTTATAGACACGTACGCGGAGCCCGAGTACAAGGAGAAGTGGAAGGTCTCCATACAGGATGCAAGCGTCACGTTCGGCTCCGCAAAGGACAGGTGGGCCATCAACATAGACATGATGAAGGAGCGCGGAATCACCTTCAAGGACGTCATCGACGCCTACGAGGGCGAGAAGGTGCCGGAACTGGTGGAGAAGGCCCCCCTTGCCGACGCAGTACTCGGCATGGTGGTAAAGCACCACCCCCCGCCGCACGAGGCAGTAAAGTACAGGATACCCCAGATATGGAAGGGCGAGCTCGACTCGGACGTCGGCAAGGCGCTGCTGGCGTGCAGCGACGACGGGCCCACAATAATGATGGTCGTAAACATGGTGCTCGACCCGGCCGCCGGACCGGTCGCCATCGGCAGGCTGTTCTCCGGTACCGTCAGGGACGGCCAGACCATCCACATAATAGACGAAAAGCGCGAGGGGCGTATCCAGTCTGTCAACTTCTTCATGGGAAACCAGCGCGAGCAGGTCGGCGAGCTGGGTGCCGGGAACATACCCGCGCTGCTCGGGCTCACGGAGGCCAGGGCCGGGAACACCGTGTCCGCGGTCAAGGAGATGCCCGTGTTTGAGGGGGTAAAGTACGTCTCCGAACCCGTCGTCCAGGTGGCGATAGAGCCAAAGCACCCAAAGGACCTGCCAAAGCTGGTCGACATACTAAAGCAGCTTACCATAGAGGATCCGAACCTCGTGGTGAAGATAGACGAGGAGAGCGGCGAGACCATAGTCGCGGGGATGGGGGTGCTGCACCTCGACGTCGCGACGCACCGCATACAGGACGCAAAGCTCGAGATCGTCACGTCCGAGCCGCTGATAAACTACCGAGAGACCGTGCGCTCGTCCTGCGAGGCCGTCATGGCAAAGTCCCCCAACCGGCACAACAAGATCTTCATGAGGGTCGAGCCGCTGGAGCCCGAGATTGCCGAGATGCTCCGCACGGGCGAGATCAGCGAGATGAAGGACAAGAAGACAGTATCTGACCTGCTAAAGGGGGCCGGCTGGGACACGGACACCATAAAGAGGGTGATGAGGCTCGACTCGCGCGGAAACGTGCTGATAAACGGCACCAAGGGCGTGCAGTTCGTCCAGGAGTCGACTGACTCCATAAACTCCGGGTTTGACGAGGTGATGAAGGAGGGGCCTCTGTGCAGGGAGCAGATGCGCGACTGCAAGTTCACGTTTACGCACTTTGTGCCGCACGAGGATACGGCGCACCGCGGGCTCTCGCAGCTGGGGCCCGCGTCGCGGCGCGCGTGCATGGGAGCCCTGCTGACTGCCGGCACCGCCATACTGGAGCCGATGCTTGCAATAGAGGTGCGCGTCCCGACCGACTTGGTCGGGAACGTCGCGACCGTCCTGTCCGGCAAGCGCGGCAAGGTGCTCGACATGTCGCAGATGGGCGCGTCAAGCATAGTGACCGGCGAGATACCCGCCTCCGAGACGTTTACACTGTCCGAGGAGATGAGGGGGCAGACTGCCGGCAGGGCCACGTGGAACACGTCGTTCAAGGAATGGAGCGAGGTGCCAAAGTCCATGCTTGCCAGCACCATATCGGAGATTAGAAAGCGCAAGGGACTCTCGCCGGAACCGCCCAGGGCCGACGAGTTCATCGACAAGGAATAACCGCCCCTGTCGCTGCTACGCATAGGATCCGCTCGAAATCAGTGCCCTCTGTTTTATTCAGGCATAAGCAAGCCTTGCGCACGTGGGGCCCGGAGGATGTGAAAGGGCGGAAAGTGACCTGTCCTTAGACCCCTCCACGCCGCCGTCTGTAATAATACTTATATTATGTCATGTATATTACATAATATTGAGAAATATGACAACGTTCCTAGATTATGGGTTTGAGGGAATCTTCAGATGCGCGCCCGGCGGAATCTTTGCAGGATCTTCCTGCAAGAACGGCATCCTCGGGACGGCAGAAGCTGGACCGCCCAAAACTATTGGGGGGATACCATGAACGAGATCGTCCTGAAGGTCGACGAAATCCCGCAGCAGTATGTCGGCGGGGGCAAGGCAATCGTCGATCCCAAGGTACTCGAGGACACAGACTGGGGTACCGGGCAGATCCTGGAACTGTCCTACAACAAGAAGACCCACGTGAGGCTGTGGCCGGGCCCCCCCGAAGAGTACGGGGCCGGGCTGATCAGAATTGACGGGGTTACCAGGCAGAACATCGGGGCCGGAATAGGGGACAGGATCTCGATAAGGCCCGTGGAGGCCGCGGACGCCGAGCAGATCGTATTGTCGCCGACTGAAAAGGTCCGCGCGGAGGGGCTGGAAGACTACATGACATACAACTACCTCAACCACGTCTTTACGACCGGCGACACTATCACCCTTGGCACGCAGCTGGGCGGGAGGGTCCAGTTTGTCGTCACGAGCACAAAGCCTGCAAAACCCGTGATCGTCACGGAGGGCACCTCTTTCAGGCTGGGTTCCATGACCAAGGCGGTGGACGCCACGGTCTCCAGGATTACCTACGACGAGCTGGGCGGGCTCAGGGGCGAGGTTCAGAAGATCCGCGAGATGGTCGAGCTGCCGATGAGACACCCCGAACTGTTTGAGAAGATAGGCGTAGAGGCCCCGAAGGGCGTTCTCCTGTACGGCCCGCCCGGGACCGGCAAGACGCTGCTGGCAAAGGCGGTGGCAGGGGAGACCAACGCCCACTTCATCTCGTTGAGCGGGCCCGAAATCATGGGCAAGTACTACGGGGAGAGCGAGGAGAGGATCCGGGAGATATTCAAGCAGGCAGAAGAGAACTCGCCGAGCATAGTATTCATTGACGAGATCGACTCCATTGCGCCAAAGCGCGACGAGGTGTCGGGGGAGGTGGAAAAAAGGATCGTCTCCCAGCTCCTGACCCTGATGGACGGGATGGAGAGCAGGGGCAAGGTGGTGGTCATCGCAGCCACGAACAGGCCCGACTCGATTGATCCGGCCCTGAGGAGGCCCGGGCGGCTTGACAGGGAGATCGAGATCGGAATTCCCGACGACGACGGGCGGCTTGAGATCCTCTCAATCCACACGCGCGGAATGCCGATAGACGAGAAGGTGGACTTGAAGAGGATCTCAAAGATCACGCACGGCTTTGTCGGGGCGGACCTCGAGGTCCTCTCAAAGGAGGCCGCAATGAGGTCCCTGCGGAGGGTCCTGCCCGAGATTGACCTTGACCAGGAAAAGATCCCCCCGGCACTGCTGCAAAAGATCCAGATCACCGAGGAGGACTTTGGGAGCGCGCTAAAGGAGGTAAGGCCAAGCGCGCTGCGCGAGGTCCAGGTCCAGGTCCCTGACGTGGAGTGGGACGACGTGGGGGGCCTCGGGGATCTCAAGGAGGAGCTGCGCCAGGCCGTGGAGTGGCCGGTCAAGCACAGGGAGGCCTACGACTACGCGGGTGTCGAGGCGCCAAAGGGGATCCTCCTGCACGGCCCCCCGGGGACCGGCAAGACCCTGATTGCCAAGGCGCTGGCAAAGACGACTGACTCCAACTTTATCAGCATCAAGGGGCCGGAACTGCTCTCAAAGTGGGTAGGTGAGTCTGAAAAGGGCGTAAGGGAGATATTCAGAAAAGCCCGGCAGGCCGCCCCGTGCATAATATTCCTTGATGAGGTGGACGCGCTGGTCCCGCGGCGGGGCAGTTCCGGCTCCGACTCGCATGTAACCGAGAGCGTGGTGTCCCAGATCCTGACTGAGATTGACGGGCTTGAGGAGCTGCACGACGTGCTGATAATCGGCGCCACGAACAGGCTGGACATCGTAGACGAGGCCCTGCTGAGGCCCGGAAGGTTTGATCGCGTCATAGAGGTGCCTCATCCAGATCCCAAGGGAAGGGAGCAGATCCTCAAGATCCACACAAAAAAGAGACCGCTTGCAGGCGACGTCAGCATGCCGGAGCTGGTGGAACTGACGGACGGCTTTAGCGGCGCAGAGATTGCGGCAGTGGCCAACGCTGCGGCAACTGCCGCATTGAAGAGGTACGTCAGCGGCAAGCATGGGGGCCTCGAGGAGATCAAGATCACCCAGAAGGACTTGGTCGAGGCGGCAGGCAAGATCAGGCCTGACAAAAAAAGGGTGCTCGCGGCACGGCCTGCAAAATAACCCCGTCATAATGTCCTCTTGCGCATCTATTCGCGCAGGCACCCTTGAGACGTGTTGTATCTGGAGCCAAAAATTAGACGTCCAATCCTGCTTTGGCCCTGCTGCCGGCCCCGCCTAGTTTTTTATTCGGGGGCACGTTGCGGCCCCCATGGGACTGCTGTACACAAAGCTGTACATTGACTTTGACCCCGGACAGTGGGAGCAGGTTGCAAGCGATCCGGTGTCGTTTAGGACCCGCGCAGAAGGGGTCACGCTTGACGTGGAGGACACGTCCCACAAGCCCTACCGGCTCGTGTTCAAGGAGGGCGGCAGGGTCTCGATAATGCGCGTCACAGGCAAGTACCGCATCTTGTGGGATGACGGCGACGCGTCTGTGCAGCGTCAGTAGCAGCAGCAGCAGCGGCCGCGGCAGGAGTTGCCGCGACTGCCGCATGCGTGTCCTGTCTGTGGGGGAAAACTTGCTGTTTCTGGCCCTGACGTCACGGCAAGCAGCGCGACTGCGCAAAAACGGCGTGCGCCATGTCGGGTGCCGCCCTCCCGGCAGCCCGCCCGGACTCTCTCCCGCGCCTTGCGTATCTTTGCCCCGAAATGCTCCCGGCGCCAGAAAATAAAAGGGGGCCGCTAGGCGTCCGTGTCGTGAATCTTGAGGATGGCGCCCGCAGTTTGGCCGCGGATTTTGATAACGCACCTGTCCGGGACGTTCTGTCGGTACTTGAAGGGGTGATCCCGCTGCTTCGGAGCGAATCTGTCGCCTCTTATCTGCAGAAAAAACTGGACGGGCTGAAGAGTGAGACTGACGAGTCGGCGCGCCGCGCAAAGTGCGCCGCGCTAAGGCCCTACGTGGACTGGTACCTGCAGGGGCTGCAGAAATAACGCATTTCACACCGTGGGGCGGCAAAACCGCTTTTCCTGCATGCTTGTGGCCGCAACCGTCGCGCAGTCAGATGCTGCCCGCGCCCTGCTCCGAATGATCTTCGCACCGCTCGGGGCCGTGCGGGAGCTAGTCCTATCCTACGGGACCGGAGGACGCCTGCAATGGTGGCGGCGGCGCGGGCGTTGTTTTTTCATTTCCTGTCGGGCAGAGTCCGGGCGCTCGGATATCCTGCAGTCTGCGCCTGCCGCATGACCGTCCTGCCCGCTTACTCTTCCGTTCCTGCCGCCTGTCGGCCGCCGCCTTCAAACACCCCTATGTTCTGGAGCGCCCGCTCGATCTCGTCCTTGTCCCCCACTGCGGCCTCCATGTCTCCTATCATCTTTACAAAATACTCGTATCCCGTATCTTGTGCTTTGGCTATGTCGGATTTGTAGCACGCAAGCGCCTTTTTCATGAACGGCACGTCGTCGGCAAGGCCGCCGAGACCTCCTTTGCCGCTGCCGCCGCTCTCTGCGCCGCTCCCGCTACCGCCAAGACACTCGAGTATCCTGCGCGATACGGCGTCAATCTCGGGTATCGTCTTGGCCGCTTGCTGTTGCAGGACCGACGCGAACATGCCGGCCGCGCCCTTTAGCTCCGGGCTTTCTGACAGCGTGCTTAGCCTCTTCTTGTAATGGTTTAGTGACTTTAGTGTGATCTTGTATCCTCCCTCTTCTTTTAGGTATATGCCGCCCAGCCAGATCCTGTCCGCCATGCGCCCAGTCTGCCGCGGCGTCGTTAATAGGTTGTTGCGGCAGGTGCGCATGCGCCAACCATTAAGGACTTGTGCCTGCCGCTCCGCACCCCCGTATCTCGCGGGCAGGGGGCCTGAGCCTGCACGTAATTACTCGCGGCATGCCCCCGTTGCCCCTCCGCGTCGCCGCAACCGCCCGTGCATCCCCGCCGCGCCCGGTGCGTTCGCCTAGTTCCGCAGACCTATCGCGCGCGACATGCGCCGCACCTTGTAGGCCGTCAGCCCGTTTAATCCAAAAACCACCGCCAGCCCTGCATATGCCAGGATCTGGCTGTTCTCTATGAGCGCGCCCGAGACCCCCGCTCCAAGCACGCTTGGCAGCAGCGACAGGACGTAGAGCCACCATCCGCAGCACCCAAGCGGCACCAGCGCAAAGAACGAAAAGAACGAGGCCGCCGCAGACGACGCTGCCACTCCTCCCGTCCCCCTGCCTTGATCCCCGGCGCCTGCCTCCACTTCGCCTCTTCCGGGGCCTGGCGCGACCCTGCATCCTGCGAGCCTCCGCCTCTTCTCTGCAAGATGCGCTTGGAGTCCGGTCCCTACTCCTATCCCGACTATTATGGCCGGGTTTGTCACCAGGGTCACGTACAGGGCGGACTCTGCAGGAAGCGACGGGGTTGTTGCAACCACCACGACCGCGTACGCCAGGACGGCCAGCCCTCCGAACAGGACAGGCCTTACAGGAACTGAAGGCGTGGTTATGGCTCGTACACCTCCGTATCCGGATGGAATGCGACCCACTCAAACCAGAATCCGGGGCTGAGTGCAAGGCGCTCCATGCTGCGCCCCTCAAGAGGGCCTGACACTGCCAGGCCGCCATAGTCCCACGAGGATCCCGTCTGCGCGTCTGTCAGTGTGGGGCCCTCGTACTCGAACTCCAGCAGCTGCCCGTCCACTACCGGCCTCTCAAACCCCCGAGCGCTTCCCTCGAACTCGGATACGATCAAGACGGGCAGGCCGCCGACCACGTCGTTTATTGCCCCCGAGTCCTCCGCGTCACCCTGCTTGTACGCCTTGTATGACCCGCCGTTCTCAAATCCCAGTATGACCTCCTTCGGGTGCATGACGCCTGACGACGCTCCCGTATTGTCCACCGGGAATATTATGCTGTAGTCCGTATAGTATCCGCCGTAGGGGTCCACGTCGTATGCCCGCACATGGCCGGTCTCGGTGGTCAGCACCACGGTATCCCGGTGCATCTCCCTCCAGTCGTCCCACCTGATTACGTCAAACGGTACGGTGTCGAGCCTCTGCCCTGCAAGTTCCCCCTTGATGGCGGCCCCCAGGGCCTGGCTCCAGTACGTCCCGGTTGCCCTGTCGTACATCACCAGGTTGCTGTTGTACAGCTTTCCAGACGTTCCGAACTCTACTGCCCGGTCTCCAAGCGTTCTCTCAAAGACCTGACTCGTATAGCACAGCGGGCAGTACGTTACGGCGACCGGGACGCCCCCGACCACGTCGTTTACGATCTCGTGCCATACCAGTATGCGGAGCGGATACGCCTTTGCCTCCCCCCCGATCTCGAGCCCTATCACGACATCGGAGCCGGACATGAATCCTGCCTCCTCTGCATGCGCGAACCTCGGGTCGTCTATTGAAGGGATCCCGTCCGGCGGCGGGCCGCCGCTGATTATCTTGTCAAGCGGGACCGTATGCTTTTGGCCGTTTGTTACGGCGACGCTTGAGTAGTCGGTCGGAAGCGCGTCGGATTCAGGGCCGGGCGCCATACTGTCTGCTACGGACCCTGCCGGACTGTCCGCGTCATATGCATAGAGTATGACTACGCCCAGGACTATTGCGGCAGCTCCGGCTGCACCGGCGGCCGTTTTAGGATTCAAATCTGATTATAAAAATTCTGTAAAATATTAAAGGATTGTTCCATGTCTGCGGAATGAATTCGTCATCCCTGCATGGAAATTTCCCCCTCAGATCATGCGCTGCTCTGATCGTGCGCGGATATGATGCTAGCGCGCTGTGGCGCCGAAGATGCGACGCTTGGGCCCCGAGTATGAAGACGCCAAACCTGCGGGTAGCGCCTGCCGCGCGACGCTCATCTCTCCACCGGCTCGCTCCTGTTGAACAATGTCAGCAACACGCCCGCCATCGTGGCGCCTATTCCGGCCAGCCCAACAAAGATTCCTGTGTTCTTTACGAGCCTGTACTCGGGTTCGAACTGGCCCATCTCGATTGAGTAGAACATACCCAGTCCGGCCACGAACATAATCATCCCGATTATCATGGTCACGGCGGAGTTCTTCACGCATTGTGTGGGTACCGCTGCTATTAATCTCATGGGCGTGCGTGTGTGGCCTGGCGCCGCTGTCACTGCCTGTTGGTACATCCCTCTATGATGCGTCCCATAATGCGGGCGCCTGCGGTACGGGCAGTCTCCTTGTGCCTGCCTTGCCCCCACGCCGATTCGGCTCCCCTTCCCCCACTCCGCCCTCGGCCGTGCGCGTATGTGAGGCGTTCGCGTCGCAGCCCAAGCCGGACCGAGTAGCGTGGCCGGCGTCGCATGATCTAGCTTATATGTCCCTCAGATTTTTTCTCTGCTAATGGCATCTGCCACGGTCGATCTTATTGACGTCGTACAGAAAATTCTGGATCTTGATCCCAAGATGAGATTTGCGGCCATAATCAACCTACAGGGAAAGATACGGGAGGCCATAATGAAGACGGGAAAGACCAGCCTCAAATCACAAAAGGAAGAGGAACACTTCTGCCAGCAAGTGTCCCAGAGAAGGAAGATGCGAAAGGAGTTTGACCGGTCGCTTGGCAAGGTGACGTACGTGCATGTTGAGCGCGAAAAGGTCTCCCAGATGGTCGTGTATACGAGCCGAAACACGATCTATTTCACGATTGAGCGCGACATGCCCATTCAGAAGAAGATCCGGATCGTCGAAAAGGTGAAAAAGATTACGAGCACCATATGATCGTAGGCGTTCTATTTTGAGCGTTTTCGCGGACTAACGACGCGTCTACTCTGGCGCCTCTCACCCGTTCTGACCGCCTCAGAAAACGATATAATGAACACCGGTACATGAGACGTCATGAAGGTCTTGGTCGACGAGCACTCTGACGGATTGGACGAGAGGCTCCGCGAGCGGGGGTTCGAGGCGCAAAGCGTCAAGAAGCTCATAAACAGTGGCATGGCTCTCCGGTCTGATTTTTCCGTACTGAAGCACGCAGAGTCTAACAAGATGGTACTAGTAACAAAGGACAAGGAGAACATATTGGGGTGCCAAGAGAATAACATCCTGTATGTGGCGCTGGACGACGACGCGCTCTTCGAACATGCAGTCTCCGAGCTTGAGCGCCTCGGCAAATGACTATGCGCGCGAACGCACCTGCCCGTATCAGCGCCCCTGCGCCCCTGCGCCCTGCCCGTCCCCCGTGCCGTCCTGGTCCCTGAGCAGGTTTTTCCGTACCAGGATTGGGATCTTGTAGAGCGACGCCAGGGCTATCGCGTCCGACGCGCGGTAGTTTTTCAGGACTATGTCCTTCTTGCCCGTGAGGTACAGGTTTGCGCGCAGGACGCTGCCGCTCTGGTACACCTTGACCTTTACCAGCACGATCTCGTTCTCCTCGCATATGTCCGATATCATGCTGTATACCGAGGGAATCTGGATCGGAGCCGCGTCGGCATCTGACATGCACACGATGTGCTTTGCCACCTCGCCTGAAAAAGCCCTGACGTGGAACTCTTTCCCGTCTTCAGAGCGCAGGACTGCCAGCCCCTCCATCCCGTAAGGGTCAAGAAACCCCACCGTCTCGATCCTGGTAGACTGGTAGTCCGGCTCCTGCTCCTCGGCGATGTCCACGACGCTACGAGGTGCTGTAGTGCTTATAAAGATACAAGGAGGCAGCGCAGCGCCCCCGGTTAGTACGTACACCTAGTGCATGCCACGAGCCTGCGCACCTGCCATGCGCATTTATTTAACGGCCAATCGCCGCTGTTTGAACATGTCCTCAGAGCACCAGCGCTCCCTAAAGTACATCCGGGCAAAGCGCGTCAGGGAGTACATGCGCAAGGACTTTACCATAATGCGCGTGTGGGACAGCACACGGAACGCGGCGCAGAGGATGAGCGACAACAACACAGACACCGTCATCGTGACGGACGTCCGCGCGCGCCCGGTCGGCATAGTAACGGACGTGGACATACTTGAGACCGTCAGCAACCCGGAGGTGAACGTGGAGAAGACCCGTCTTGACCAGATAATGAGCTCGCCCCTGATCACCACCACTGAGAGGGCCACGCTTGCAGACGCCGCCGTCCAGATGAAGGACGAGGGCGTCCACAAGCTTCCGGTAATATCCAACAACGCCGTGGTCGGGGTGATACGGCAGACCTCGATATCTACCGCGATAAAGGAGGCCGTCGGCAGCCCCCCGCGCCTGCTAAGCCCGCCTGTCAGGGCGGTGCTCGGAAACCTGGGGTTCGTGCTCCAGTTTGCAGGCGTGCTGCTGTTCGTGCCCGCGATCGTGGCCACCATACTTGAGGACACCACGACTGCCACCGGCATCTACCTCAGCACGGTACTGCTCCTGGCAACGGGCTTTGCCCTCAACTCCTACGGCGAAAAGGCCGGGCTCAACATGCGGCAGGCGTCGATACTGGTCTTTGCAAGCCTGTTTCTCATGTCCCTGTTCGGCTCAATCCCGTACTTTTACGTCATGCCCGAGGACATGCCCTTCGATGAGGTCTTTGCAAACTCTTTCTTCTCGAGCGCCGCGGGCTTTACCACAGGCGGCCTGTCGCTGTTTGACACGCCGGAGGACCTGGGACACAGCTTTACCTTCTTCCGGAGCTACACGCAGCTCGTGGGCGGCATGAGTTTCATATACCTCGTAATTACCGCGTTCTACTCGGAGGCCCACCTAAAGTCCATGCGCGGCTTTATCACCGGAAGGGCGCTCCACCTCAAGGAGCTCTTCCTGTCGATCACCGTGATATTCATGCTCTACATCTCGACGCTTGCCCTGCTGCTGTTCGTGCTGGGCAAGCGCGACCTGCTTGACAACTTTTCGCTGTCCATGAGCACCCTCGCGACGGGAGGGTTCCTCCCCTCCTCGACCATCCTTGACGACCTGATGTGGTACGACTATACGCTGCTGATGATAGCAATGATAATGGGGGCGCTCCCGTTCACGTTCCACTACAGCTTTGTAAGCAAGAGGTTCCGCGTCCGAAAGCTGGGCCGCGAGGTTGTGGCATACTTTGTGATACTCGGCGCCGGCGTCGCCATATTCATCGCGATAAGCGGCACGGACTTTCTGCTTGCGACGTTCTACGCGGTCTCGGCCAGTACCACTGCGGGGCTGCAGCACGAGAGCATATCGGGGCTCAACGGGGCCGCGTACGGGATACTGGTGGTGCTGATGTTCGCCGGCGGCTGCGGGTTCTCCACCGCGGGCGGCATGAAGATATTCCGGCTCATGGCCCTGCGCAACCTTGTGAGCTTTCTGCGCTCCTCTGCCCGCAAGGCCATGGCGCCGGAGGTCAAAAAGGAGGTGATAAGCACGCTGATCATCGTTGCCCTGTTCCCGATAATCGCGGCTGTCGCCGGCGCCCACCTCGCGTCGGTTACGGGGGCACCGTATACGGAGTCCTTCTTTGAGGCCAGCGGGGTGATTACCACGGGCGGGCTCTCGGCCGGGGTGATAGACTTTGAGACGGATCCGGCCACCAAGATGATGCTCGGCTTTCTCATGATATTTGGGCGCCTCGAGATAATTGCCATAATCTACATATTTTTGCCGAGGCTGGGGCCGTCGTAGTACGCATCTCTACCGTCCCCCCTATACACACAACCTCGCTCTTCTCCCTCCCCCTGCGCGCTGGCCGCCGACTGCGCCGGGGCTGCAAATCGCATGGGGTCTACGTCGATCAGGACGGGCAGGGATGTAATCAGGCAGGTGTTGGACTGCCCGATTGACGACGGCATGTGGTGGGCTAGGCGCACCTCGAATCTGAGATTGCTGCAGTTCGCATACAGCCTGGCCTATAATGCCATGAACATCCCAATGGTAAACCTCGCGGATTTGGCCGACATTGGTTTCGGCGCGCGCCATCGCCGAATACCGGTTTTCAAAAGAATCCACAAAGCCGCGCGCGCCGGTCTGCAAGAAACCGCTGTCGGGCCAGAAATACGCGGCTCTGTGGAACAACAACGCGGAGGCGTAGCGCAGCATGTCTGTGAACCCGGATTGCGGCCTTGAGAAGAACCCGCGCGCCGCTGAGAAGCACGTCAGACGGGTATGGGGCACGGCAACTCGGACACATCTAAGCCTGCAGGCCCGCTACACGTCACAGCGCCTGACTGCCGCATACACCACCAAAACGACGCTTGGCGGCAGCGGCTGGTCGAACGTGTCGTTGAATGATGAGCGGCATGAGGGGGCGTTCATGGTATGGTGCAACTCCGCGTTTGGCAGTGACGTACTGGTCGTTCGCCGGCTCCTAGCAGCTCGGACGCGGTAGGATGAGCCCGACAATCTTCAGAGAGACATTCCGCGTGCTGGATTTTTCCAAACTGACCGGCGGGCAAATTGACAGGTTCGACACGGTCGCAGGTACGCCATCTGCACGCAATGGGCATGGCCCCTTGCGACTCAGGCGCTGAGGGCATCTTCGATCTCCCTTGCGACGAAAACCTTGCTCTTGTAGAGTATGTCAGTAGGTTGCAGTATGCCCGCGTCCACCAGCGTCATGACCGCATTCTTTGCAGACGGGTACGTGACTTCAAGAAGACGCGCGGCCTTTGGAATGGTAACGTACGGGTTCGAAAACAGAGATTCCATTAGGAAGATTACATTGCCACTGGAGCCCCTTTTGCGAAGGGTGTCTTTGTACTTCCTCATCAGCGTCATTAGCCTCTGAATATTCTCCACTGCCTCGTCTGCCTGCTCTATAAATGCCATGAGGAAGAACTTTATCCATTCGGGCCATCTGGATTTTTGACTCACGGCCAGCAGGTTGCTGTAATACCGCTCACGATGCTTGTCAAAATAGGCGCTCAAATACAACAAGGGTTCGGGCATGATTCTCTTCTCGTACAACACCAGTGGAATCAACAGCCTCCCGATCCTCCCGTTCCCGTCAATGAATGGGTGTATTGCCTCAAACTGATAGTGAAGTACGGCACACCGGATCAGCACGGACAGGCTTTCATCATCTGTCTGAATAAACTCCTCGAGATTCTCAAGCAGTGCCAAAATTTTTTCTGGTGGGGGCGGAGTGTAGACAATCTCGCGTCTTCTTCCCCGCGTGCGTATAATCCAGTTCTGCTGGTCGCGAAACTTCCCGGGTTCCTTGTCGTAACCCCTGACGCCATCCATCAGGATCTTGTGCGCCGCTTTCAGAATGTCCATGTTTGTGCGCTGTCCTGTTTCCCGCATGGCTTTCAGCGAACTTTCCAACGCGTTCACGTAGTTGATGACCTCTCTCAGTCTCAAATTGTCTGCGTCCTTTCTGCTAACGTTGCCGACAACCTCCTGCCTGTTCAGGTCCTTGAGGGATGCCAGGGTTCCCTCGATCTTGGAGCTCAGCACGGCTTCCTTCTTCAGGTACGCCCTTATCAAGATGTGTGGATTTTCTAGCTCGCTTCCCTTTCCCTTTAGCTCTCCAACTTTTCGTTCGGCTTTTACAAGCAACGCAATGAGTTCGCGGTCATAGCGTACTGCGGGTGGTAGTTCACGGGGGACAAACGTCGACTGACCATCCGAGTTGGCCTCGAATCTGCCGTTGGGCTTGGTGAACTGGCCTATGTTGTTCCACGATGGTTCGTTATACCTATCTTTAATGATTCTAGCTGACATTAAAGAAAATCACCATTTGCTTTAATCGGGAAGGTAATAATATTTAAACATACTTGTGATTTGGCACTGTTGTAAATGTGGACCAACCCCGGCCTGAAGCCAATAGTCTTCACGATTACAATGCTCGCCGCGTGCTGTTGCTGCTGTGGGCATCACAATGCATGTCATTGCGCAGATGCGTCCGTTGGTTCGTAATATGCCCGCACCCGCCGCACTGCACTCACGACTGGTGCTGGCCGCCTGGCGCGCACGCAGGATCGTGAGCCTCCAGTCGTCCCCGTAGCACCTTTCGCACGCGTTGCCCATGCCCGGCAGACTGCATGGTGTTTTTAAGGTGGCTGCGGCCCGTCAGCATCAATGGGCCGCCCGCCTTGCGCCCGCCGCCCTGCCCAGAATCCTAAAAATACCACAATATCCATGTAGAACGCATGGAATTTAATCGAGATGCGCCCCCTCCGTCCATGGAAGAGACAGAGGACGTGCGCATGGGAGACGGTGGCGGGCACCGCCGCCGCGCGGCCGGCGGAACGCGCCTGGTCGCGGCCGGCTTTGTGATGATGGCCGCCCTGTTTCTCATATACGGCAGGTACCAGGATCCTGCCAGCCTTACGCCTGACGCAATACACGTGGTGCAGAGGCTTGCGTACGGGTTCTACGTTGCCCTGCTGGCCTCGCTGGGGGCAGTCGCGTACGGGCTGTACCGTTACCACGCGTCCAAGGTGGAGGAGTGGCGCGCAGGGGTGCGTGATCTGGGCTCCGTCATTGCAATACACACGTGGAACAAGAGGTCCCGGAGGATATTTGCAGCGGTCTTTGTCGGATACGGACTGTTCTTCTCCCTAGCATCTGGCACCCTGGTGTACCAGCCGGGCATCAACTTTGCCACGCATTATGGCGCCGAGATACCGTCCGGATTCGTCTCGCCGTGCTGCGACGCGCCGGGTTACATGCCAAAGATAATCGTGTACATGACTGAGACCGTGGGGCTGCAGGTGGTGCCCGTCAACATCGTGCTGCAGGTCGTGGTGTCGTATTTGGTGGGGCTCAACGCGTCGGTTGCGGCGGGGGCGTACTCTGTATCAAAGAAGCGCCGCGGGCTTGGGACCGTCGGGGCCGCCACCGGCCTGTTCGTCGCGTGCCCGACGTGCGCGGGCACGTTCCTGTCCCTGTTCGTGGGCACAGCAGGCGGCATCGCGGCGTCCGCGGCGCTCGTGCAGGTGCAGACCCTCCTGATAGCCGTGTGCATACCGGTACTGCTGGCCACGCCATACCTGATGGCAAGGCGCCTGAGGGACGAGGCCGACGGGGACCAGTGCAGGATTGACTGTGCGGACTGACAGCGCGGCGCGCCCGCCTCCGTACGCATGCGGCCTGGCCCGGCAGACGTCTGCCTGCGGGGATCCCCGTGCACGGGGCCGGCGGCCTGGCCTGTGCTGCGATCGGCTGCAGGACTGCCCGGCTTTCCTGCCCCTCCCAGTCATACCCATGCGGATCTCCCGGGCCCGCCCCGATCATACAGGCTTTAAAGCGCCGATAACGGACGCCTTGCAATGAGAATCGCGTCGATGCCCGAATCCGAGCTTGCGCGCGCACTCCTGCCCGCCGACGCTCGGATAAGGGAGGCGTACCTGAAGCAGATGACCGCACTGGTGGCCGAGACGCCGATAAAGGTGATGCTGGGCGACACCACGGTCACTGACCAGACCACGTTTGATGCGGGCGGCATCAAGGCGTACATGCAGAAGGTAATCGCGCGCCTGGGCCCGTCCTGGCACGCGCGCGAGGTGACCGAGACGCGCGACGATGACGTTCGCCGCATATTCACCAAGCTCGAGTCCGAGGCGTCCGGGTACGCGCTGTCCGTGCACCTGTCAGTCCAGTACAAGGCGCTGCTCTACTACAAGCCGGACGCCAGGGTCGAGCAGATCCAGAGGGAGCTTGGGAGGATCGACGAGTCTGCCAGAAGCGACAGGGAGTCGATCGCGGACGCGGGCGACAAGATAGCCGCGGAGCGGCTGAAAGCCGCGGGGTGCGCGGAACCCGACCCTGCGGAGCTCTTCGAGACCCTGTACCGCGACGAGTCACTTGCCGGAAGCATCGAGGCCGAAATAAAAAAAACGGTCGACGACGCGGGGCTCGCAGTGCATGCCGACAGGCGCGACGCGCTGTTTGCGGAGCTCGACTCGCTCCTGATCGAGGTGTACAGCACCACTGCCCTGATGATAGACGACGCGCGGCTGGTCACGGGGGAGGACGGCTTTCTCTATACCACCGATGTCGAGAAGATCGCGGAGGTGGCAGCAGATCCCGCCGCTAAGGCTCCAAGGGACGGCCGCTTTGACCCCGACACCGTCACAAAGGATGCACGGGAGGCTCTCGTATCCCGGCTCGGGGAGCTGGCGGGCGCCATCGACGGGTAAAACCGTCTTGTAGGTTGTATTAATCAAGGAACCGGAGTAGAGATGTCTCTCTCATGGGGGAGCTCCGATCCCCCGATATGCTTTTGCGATCTAACTAGAGTATTTAATCATTTTGATCGCGGGGACGCAGCCCGTTTTTGCGTCCTGCGCTCTTCATTATGTACATTTAAGTGGGTTTTGGCAAGTCTGGCGCCCCTCTCCCCCCGCCGGCATAACTCCTGTCTTTGGCTCGGGGGAGGGAAGGGGTTCTGCCCGCGACGCGTGCTGGGCGAGAGGGGACGGATACGTGACTGCCGTCAGTGCCTCGCGGCGTGCCGCGGCCTGCCTGTCTGGAAAGCTTCGAAGGGCTGCGCCAAGCGCCCCTCGAAAAGCGGCTCCGTCCGCGCCCTGCTGCGATAACAACCCAAATAGGTAGGGGTGTCGGGGGACTGTCTGTGATGATCATACCTACGTACGCGGATGTGAAGAGGGCCGATTCGATGAGGGGCTCGCAGATCAAGAGGACGCCCCTGGTGCGCTCGCCGTCGCTTTCCGACATGTGCGGCTCTGACGTCTACCTCAAGGCGGAGTTCCGGCAGAAGACCGGCTCGTTTAAGATCCGCGGGGCGTACCACAAGATGAGATCCCTCTCCCCCGGTGAAAAGGCAAAGGGCGTGGTGGCCGCCTCTGCGGGGAACCATGCCCAGGGGGTTGCGCTGGCCTCGTCGCTTGAAGGCGTCAAGTGCACCATCGTGATGCCAAAGAACGCATCGCCGGCAAAGATTGCGGCAACCCGCGGATACGGTGCGGAGGTGGTGCTTGAGGGCTCAAACTACGACGAGTCGTTTGAGAGGGCCACGCGCATTGCAGAGGAGACCGGGGCCACCGTCATACACGCCTTTGATGATCCTGACGTGATAGCGGCCCAAGGCGTGATAGGGCTTGAGATTCTCGACGAGCTGCCGGATGTGGAGGAGGTGTACGTCCCAGTGGGCGGGGGCGGCCTTGCCGCCGGCATGCTGATTGCCATAAAGGAGACCCACCCCCACGTGCGGGTGGTCGGCGTGCAGTCCGACTCGTTCCCCTCGATGCACCTCTCCGTGCGCAGCTCGGCCAGGACGCCGGTCGCAGGCGGGCCCCGGACCATCGCCGACGGCATCTCGGTCCGGATGCCCGGGGAGATCACGTTTGACGTGGTCAGGCGCCTGATAGACGACGTGGTGCTGGTGGACGACACCGCGATCGCAAAGACGATGTTCCTGCTGATGGAGCGCATGAAGTTCGTGGTGGAGCCCGCGGGGGCCGCAAGCCTGGCGTACGTTCTTGAGAACAAGCCGGCCCCAGGAAAGAAGATTGCCGCGGTATTGGCCGGGGGCAACGTGGACATGTACCTGCTGGGGCAGATCGTCGACAAGGGGCTTGCCGCCATGAAAAGGCTGCTGAAGATATCCGTGCTGCTTCCCGACAGGCCCGGCGCGTTCAAGGAGATCGTAGACGAGATTACCGCCGCAAACGCAAACATCGTAGAGGTGGTGCACGACAGGCTGAGCTCGGACATCAGGGCGGGCTCGGCCGGCGTCACGATGAGCCTGGAGACGGAGGGCCAGAAGCAGGCCGACAAGCTGATCGAGAGCCTCAGGGCAAAGCATGTCCAGTTCCGGCTGCTGACCTGACGCGGCCAGGACGCGCTGGCGGGAGGAATCTAGAGCCCCCTTGACTGCAGCTCCTCGGACTCTTTGAGGACGGCGTCGTGCTGCGAACGCTTCATGTCTGCAAGGGCCCCGCGTACCGAGTCGTCGGTAACCGCAAGAATCATTGCGGCGTACATGCCCGCATTCTTTGCCTTGTTGACGCCCACTGATACCACGGGAGCCCCTGCGGGCATCTCGGTTATGGAGAGCAGGGAGTCGAGGCCGCCGAATGCGGAGAGGCGGAGCGTCTCGTCCCCCGTCTGGTTCTTGTTGTTGTACGCCATTATGGGCACCCCTATGACCGGTATCACGGTGTGGGACGCGATCATGCCCGGCAGGTGGGCGGCCCCGCCGGCGCCGGCTATGATTGCCGCAAAGCCCGACGACTCGGCGTGCCTGGCGTACGTGGCAAGCCTGTCCGGGGTGCGGTGCGCCGAGACTATCTGATCCTCGTGCGGGATGCCAAGTGAGTCCAGTATGCGGGCCGCGTCCGCCATTACTGCCGCGTCCGAGCTGGACCCCATTATGATGCCTATCCGCGCCGCGTCCGTCATGCAGTTGGTGCGCGGCGAGGGTAATTAACGATAGCGTTGCGTCACGGCGACGCCACCATGGGCGGAGGCGCCGCTGCTTCTGCCATTGTTGCTTCTGCCTTTGCTGCCGTTGCCGCCTCCACGCGGCCGTGCGCAGGGGCGCTTTGCCGGCATTAGATTGGTTTTTTTATTTGGAGTGCAGCGTGCCTGCAATGGCGCAGGTACTGGGAATAATCGGCGGAGGGCAGCTTGGCATGATGCTGACAGAGGCCGCCTCGGCGATGCCCGACCGCATATCAAAGGTCGTGGTGCTTGATCCCACCGAGGGGTGCCCCGCATCCCTGGCCGGGGCCGAGCAGATCGTGGCCGACTTCAAGGACAGGGACGCCATAGTGGAGCTGTCGAGGCGCGCCGACGTGATAACGTACGAGATAGAGTCCGGCGACAGCGACGTGCTGGAGTCAGTTGCCGACCGCGCCAGGATAGAGCCTTCGCCTGCGACGCTCCGGATCATACAGGACAAGCACGCGCAAAAGTCGTTCCTCGCGGAGAACGGGATTCCGGTACCGGACTTTGTGGCCATAGACGGGCTGGACGGCCTCCGGGGGGCGCTGGAGGAGTTTGGATACCCCGCGCTGCTAAAGGCGCGCAGGGACGCGTACGACGGCAGAGGGAACTGCAAGATAGACTCCCCCGGCGAGGTGCGCGGCGCATACGGGAGGTTCGAGGGAAGGCCCATGATGCTTGAGAGGTTTGTGCCGTTTGTCAAGGAGGTGTCCGTAATCGCCGCAAGGAGCACGCGCGGCGAGATCGGGACGTACCCGCTCGTGGAGAACGTGCACGAGGAGAACATCCTGCGGACGACGATAGCCCCTGCAAGGGTGTCCGACGGCGTGGCGGCGCGCGCCAGGCACATAGCGGAGCAGACCATGGGGGTGCTGAAGGGCGCCGGCGTGTTTGGGATAGAGATGTTTGTCACCGGCGACGGCGGCGTGATGATAAACGAGATTGCGCCGCGCGTCCACAATTCCGGACACCACTCGCTGCAGTCAAGCGAGACGTCGCAGTTTGAGCAGCACCTGCGCGCCATCCTCGGCATGAGTCTCGGCGGCACCGCGCTGAGGACGAGCGCAGTCATGTATAACATACTGGGGATACATGGATACGAGGGGCCCTACCGCAGCCCCGAGGTGCCGCAGGACGACGGGCACACGTTCCTGAAGATGTACGGCAAGAAGACCTCCAAGCCCCTCCGCAAGCTGGGACATCTGAACCTGACGGGCAGGGAGGGGCAGGGGGCAGAGCACGTGCTTGAGAGGCTTGAATCGATAAGGGCAGGGGCCGTGGCGCTGCCCGCGCGCGACCCGCAGTAGATCATCAAACACCCGGTCGGCCGCGGCGGCTGCCTGCCTGATATGCCTGCCTGATATGCCTGCCTGATATGCTGCCCTCGGGGCCCGGAACCCACCGCACGGCGTCGGCAACGGTTTATTAGAAGTTCCCTCGAAACTGGTTCATGCTGACCGGGATAGCAATCGGCATCACGGGAATATCGATTGTACTGCTTGTGGTATACGGGGCCGACGTGGCAGCAATCCAGGCATCTGGTGACGCGGAGCAGGGATTCCTGCCGTTTGATGCAAAGGTGCGTGGAATGGCCTTGGGCGCCCCCGCGCTGGTGCTCCCGTTTATCGCGTTCGGAATGACCTGGAGGAGCCCCTCCGGTGTCCTGGGGGCCATGATAGTCGTAACCGGCATACTGATAATGGCCGGAGGCGGGTTCGTCCTTGCCAACGCGGACATGGCCGAGGCCGAGGAGACCGGCAGGCCGGTGGTCGTGGAGAGCGCGATGCTGCTTGGGGCGGGCGCCATCCACATCGCAATGGGCGCCTTTGGCGCGTACCGCTCGCGCAGACGGCAGTGATGATGACAGTTGGATGCCCCGCTTCCCGTCATATGCGCAAAGTGCCACAACGGCGCAAAAAAGACGTACAACTGCGACCATACGGACTATGCAGAGTACTGCACGGAGTGCTATACGGAACTGCACTACTATCTTACCGAACCCGGGCAGGGACAGGATGCGCAGGGGGCGAGCGGTGACAGTGACGACGTGCCCTGATGCTGGCAGCAACAGCAGCAGCAGGGACGGATTCAGTATGCCTTGCTACCGGCCGCTACGCGAATCCTGCGACGGGCGCGCGCCTGCTTGCGTACGCCTGCAGGCCCGCACCCTGCCGCTGCCCTAAATTTACATTATACATGGTGCAGCCTCAAGTAGTTGAAGGCTGTCATACTGGCGGGGGGAAGGGGCAAGAGGATGAGGCCTGTTACGGACTATGTGCCAAAGCCTCTTGTGCCGGTCTGCAACGTGCCCATACTGGAATGGCAGATAAGGCACCTCCTAAAGTTCGGCATACGGGACGTTATAGTCTGCACCGGATACAAGACCGGCATGATACGCGACATGATAAGCGCAAAATCCTACGGAGCCAGGGTGGAGATATCCGAAGAGGAGACCCCCCTTGGGACCGGGGGCGCCATAAGGCGCGCCACGGGCTACATAGGGCGCGACGACTCGTTTGTGGTGATGAACGGGGACGTCATAACGGACATCGACATCGGGGCCCTCATGGAAGTCAGAAATTCGGTCGCCGCCATACCGCTGCGCACAAACTACGGTGTGATGATACTAAATGACGATGACGACGACGGCGCCGCCAGCAAAGGCGGCACAGGAGCAGGCCATGATCCTCGCACGATTGCCAAGTTTGATGAGAAGCGCGACGTGCCCGGCCTGTGGATGAACGCCGGCCTGTACCACCTGGGCCGCGAGGTGCTTGCCGATCTTCCAGAGGTGGGCGACATTGAGAAGACGCTGTTTCCAAAATATGCCGAGTCTGGCAGGCTGAGGACCGTCACGTTCGGAGGGCCCGCAACAGGGGGCAGTGCGCCGGCCATGTGGCAGTCGGTGGACTCGTTCAAGGATCTCGAGGCGTGCGAGTCCATGCTGCGAGAACGCGGCTCCGGTACCGGTAGGGCCGGATGACGGGCGCCGTGCCCCGGACCTATTGATTGGGCTGCGTCTCTAACGCACCGTCGCTTCCCCGCAGACCTAGCGCGACAGGGCCGGCTCAGTTGCCCGTCCTGTGCAGCGTGACCATCATATATGCCACCTCGTCGACGAAGGACTCGTCGTTGCTGGCCGCCGCATACCTTGTGGCGTCGTCCCAAAAACCGCTCCCCCTCTTGGGATCCTCCATGAGTTGACTGCTCATAGTGCGGACTGGCCGAGCGGATTGATAACATGCCACCTCAACCATATCAAACCTATTGCTCAAATTTTTGAACGCTAAACTCCCCGGCACTCCGGCAGCTGCATCGGGGGCGCATGCCGCGGCGCACGGGACGGCCGAAGCCCCCGTACGCGAAGGCGTCTGCCTGCAGCATGGCCGTCGCATCACATGCTAAATATTACAAGATGGGGGGATGTCACGGCATGAGACTGTCATGCAGCCTCGGCTCGCTGCTGTCCATAAACGAGATCCTGTCGTGCGCCAAGACGCTGTCGAAAACCGACGTTGGCGCAATCTGGGTGCCGGAGACGTGGGGCATGGAGTCCTTTGCGATGCTGGGCGCGGTGTCCGCCGCCGCGCCGTCGCCGCGCATAGGCTCGTCCATTGTCAACGTGTATTCGCGCAGCCCTGCCGCAATCGCAATGGGGGCCGCTACCGTCGACACCCTCTCCGGCGGCAGGCTTCTGCTTGGAATCGGCGCAAGCAGCCCCGCCATCGTGGAGGGACTGCACGGCGTGCGGTACGAGAACCCGCTCAAACGCGTGCGCGAGACTGTAGAAGTAGTGCGGCTGGCCACATCCGGCAGGCGAGTCGACTACGAGGGCGAGCTGTTCTCGCTGAACGGGTTCAGGCTTCTCGTGAGGCCCGTACAGGACAGCATTCCGGTATACCTGGCCGCCGTCAACAGGGGAATGGTCCGCCTTGCGTGGGATGTGGGGGACGGCGTAATCTTCTACCTGAGGCCCGTCGACGAGATGAGGCGCACTATACGCGCAATGCACAAAGAGTCGGGCAGGCGCATCGACGTTGCATGCCAGCTGATAACCTGCGTATCGGACGACGACGGCGGGGAGGCCGCGGTGGAGAGGGCAAGGCGTACGATCGCGTTCTATGTGGCAGTCGGCGACGTTTACAGAAACTTTCTGTCGGCCAACGGGTTTGCAGACGAGACCGCGTCGATATATGGCGAGTACCGCAGCAGCGGACTTGCAGGCGTGCACCGGTACGTTTCCGACGAGATGCTTGACGCGCTTGCCGTATGCGGCACCCCCAAGTCCTGCAAAAATCGGCTTGGCGCGTTCCGGGACGCGGGGTTGGACCTGCCCATACTGCAGTTTAACCCGGTCGGGGACGTGGCGGGGTCGTTTGCCCTGTTTGCAGAGACGTTCTTTGGTTATGGCGGCGCCGGCTCGACAAAGTATGATGATAATGGTGGGATGCCATGAGGCGTGCATACATAGTGGGCTGCGGCACGACAAGGTTCACAAGCGACACCTCCGAGGCCCTGGAGGCTGTGCTGCTGCGCTCTGTAAAAAATTTGTTCGACTCGACTCCCGAGTGCGACAGGCGCGACGTGGAGGCTGTAATCGTCTCAAACGCGTCGGGCGGATATACGGGAGCCGGATCCGCAGGCCATGACAGTTATGGTGGTGGCAATAGTGGTGGTGATGATGATGGAGAGGGCAGAGATGGCGGTAGTGACAGCCGCGGCGGCGGCCGTCCTGGTAGCGCCGGAAGCCCGCCTGCCAGCGACCGCCATGCGCCCAGGATGGGATCCGGATACATGGCACCCATACTTGCGGAACTGGCAGGTATGCACCCCCGCGCGGCCCATACGGTGGAGAGCCTGTGTAGTTCGGGGACGAACGCTATCGTGTCCGGATACGCGCACGTCGCGTCCGGGCTTGCCGACGTGGTGCTGGTAAGCGGGGCCGAGATACGTGACACGCCGGGGCGTATACTGTGGTGGGACGACTCGAGGGGGCAGTTCAAGCACCCCGTATACTGGGCGTCCCTGCTCACGAGCGGCTACAAGAGGGCGTTTGGAGTCTCCGATGACGATCTGGCCGTAGTGCCGGCGCGCGCATACGCGAATGCGAGTTCAAACCCGGACGCGCTGCGGCCGGAAGCAACTCCGACGGCAAAGGACGTGGCCGGCTCAAGGCGCCTGACCGGGGACCTCAGGCTGCTTGACTGCTCCCGGCCCTGCACGGGAGGGGCGTCGATACTGATTGCATCCGAAGACGCCGCCGGCAGATACACGGACGACCCCGTGTTGATAGCGGGTGTAGGACAGAGCGTCACGTCGGCCGGGTTTGCCAAGCACCCTGAGCTTTCGCGCATCGAGTCTGCCAGGATGGCGTGCCGCGACGCCCTGCGGATGGCCGGAAGCAGGAACGGTGGCGTGGCGCGCGGGGGCGGCGCGGCCCTGTCGATATCAGATGTGGACGTTGCGGAGATACACGATGCGTTCTCGGTGTGCGAGCCGATGATACTCGAGGCGCTCGGCATGGCGGAGCCTGGCAGGGGCGCCGCGGCCAGCCGGGAGCTGTACGAGACTGCAAGCCGCCGGGTAAACCCTCGCGGGGGACTGATCGGCTCGGGACATCCGCTGGGGGCGACTGGGCTTGCGCAGGCAGCCGAGGTTGCACGGCAGCTGTGGCGCCAGGCCCGCGGCAGGCAGGCGGACGACCCCGAGGTCGGACTGGTCCACAACATGGCGGCCGCCGGCACCTCGTCTACCGCACTGGTGATGGTACGATGAGCGCGGTACTCTCTGAGTTTGAGCAAGCCATTGGGCGCGGGCTGTTCAGGGTGCCCGAATGCACAGAATGCGGCGCGGCCGTATGGCCCCCGTCAGAGTTCTGCAGTGTCTGCCTTGGCGGGGTCCGGCTTGGGTCCGGATACGGCGATGGCGACGGCGACGGCGGCAAGAGGCTGCGGGGCCGCATAGTAGAGTGCAGCATGGAAATGCCTGTCGGGCGGCTCCCCGGCAACAGCAGCGTTAGGCGCTCGTTCTTCTGTCTGGTTGCATTCGAGTGCGGCATACGGCTGATTGCACGGCTTGTGGCGCCCACGCCGCCGGCGCCTGGCGACTTGGTGGTGCTGAGCTCCTGTGGCATGGGCCCAAACGGATCGGGCTACGTATTCGAGGTCTCCACGCCAGGTGTCTCCGAGGACCCCGCAAGCCCGGCGAATATGTAGGGCGTCTCTTTATCCTGATCAAACGTCCAGACAGTCGGAAGGTTTATCACGCGCCTTGCCGACAGTCCGTACTTTGCTATTGTGGACTCCCATCCTCCCAGGCCGCCCGTTCCCTCTCTTCTCCTCCTTGCTGCGGGGCCGCTGCTGTCCCCCTCGCCTGCAAGTATCACGACGGCCTCCGACATGACGGAGTCGCCACAGTCTTCGATCTTTTCAAGCAGTCCCTCTACCAGCATCTCCCCGCCCATCTGCGGCAGTCCTCCCACGGCAAACGCGGGCCTCGAGATATCCATGCCGCCGTAGTCCGCCGCAAGCGCGTCCATGCATACGGGGCCGAAGTCCGTCCCCGTCGAGGCCGCCACCTCCTCTTGAAGTTTGACAAGCGAGTCGTCTATCTCTATGCTGTACGCCTTCATTCCAAGCAGGGCGGCGCAAAACGCGATGCGTCCGTCGCCTGACCCGATGTCGACAAGTTCGGTGCATCCAAACCCCTTGGCGGCCGCGGCCAGGACGTACGCAGAAGCCAGCCACGTGGGATAGAACGGCTGGCAGCTTGTCCCGTGCTTTATGCTGCCAAGCCAGTACTCGTTTATGTCCCCCTCGTATATGGTGCACTCCGTGCCCGCCAGATCCTGCCGGAACGAGCCGTGGTATATCGGGTTGGACGCGGCAAACCCGTGGAGGGCCCTCAGGTGAGACTCTTCGATTGGGAATGCCTCATTTGACGGTCTTACGGGAAGCGCCTCCTGTATGTGAGCTCTTCCGGAGTAACTCTTGGACATCTCCCTCTTTACGGACGTAATGCCGTCTGCGATTGCGCTGTACACTGCAGATGCGTAGGGAAAGGCGCTGATAAACGCACTGTACGGGGAGCGTGCGTGCGTGGGTGAGGGAGGGAGGGAGGGGGGGAGAGGGGGGGGGGGTGGAGGTAGAGGAAAAAATTAGAAAACAGAGTTTATCCAAGTGACGTCACGTCAAAAATCCGAGATTCCGGGCAGTGGGAAAGCTAGGCCCGCCAAAGACAGAGGGGATTATTCGCAAAAAGCACAAGGACGAAAGTAACACTGGGCGGGTCGCCAAGAGTTTCCAGCCTCAATGCACAGCTATAGTTAAATTTGTGCCACGCGATGCTGTCACTGGTGTATGGGATGTTCGCAAACCACGGCCGCGTGGGGGGAACGGCTTTTTGGATGTCACGGCGGAGCGCCGTTGCACCATACATGACAAGTCGGTCTTGGAGCTGGCCGGTAGACAGAACAGGGCGCGACGCCGTTGTTTTTGCGGCGCATGGTTTGGGCAGCTCCCGGGCCAACCGTCCGGCATCTGTCGGCAAACTAAGCGGGTCAAGTTTGATATGGTGAGGGCATGAGGATCCGAATCTTTGACACCACGCTGCGAGACGGGGAGCAGACAGTCGGGATATCACTGACCCCTGATCAAAAACTCGAAATCGCAAAAAGACTTGACGCCCTGGGTGTGGACGTAATCGAGGCCGGCTTTCCGACGACCTCGGAGGGCGAGCGGCAGGCGGCAAGGATGATAACCGGCGAAGGACTGTCGTCTGAAATCTGCGGAATGACAAGGGCCAACAAAAGGGACATCGACGTTGCCGCCGACACGGGGCTGAGTTACATCAACACCTTTGTTGCGACCTCGGACATTCACCTAAGACACAACCGCGAAATGACCAAGGCCCATGCGATTGAACAGGCAATCGAGGCAGTCGAGTATGCAAAGTCCAGGGGGCTGAAGGTGGAGTTCGGGGCGGTGGACGCGACAAGGACCGAGAGGGGGTTCTTGAGGGACATACTTGGCGAGGTTGCAAAGGCAGGGGCCTATACAGTTACCATTCCGGATACTACCGGATGCGCCACCCCGGAGTACATGGCCGAACTCACGCGCGACGCCGTATCTGCCGCGGCCGGCACCCCGGTAAGTGTCCACTGTCACAACGACTTTGGGCTGGCGGTGGCAAACACGCTGTCTGGAATCAGGGCCGGGGCCTTTTGCGCGCAGGTGACGATCAACGGGATCGGGGAGAGGGCCGGGAACGCGTCGCTAGAGGAGCTTGCAATGGCGCTAAAGTGCCTCCGGTATGATCAAAAGTACGAGACGGGGATAAAGTCCGAGCTGATCTATGACACGTCAAGGTTCATATCAAAAGTTATGGGAATACAGGTGCAGCCGAACAAGGCGGTCGTAGGCGACAATGCGTTTAGCCACGAGGATGAGATTCACACCGATGCCATGCTGGACAATCAGATGACATACGAGCCGTTCAGTCCCGAACTAGTGGGGCGAAAGCACCAGATCTACGTGGGGAAACACACCGGAGTCCTGGGACTGAACGCCGCCCTGGGAAACTATGGCATCAGACCGACAGAGGGGCAGTCGAGGCGGATCCTAGACCGGGTCAAGGCATCGGCCGACCGGGGAGAGAGGATTACCGACGCGCAGCTGCTGCTGATCACGCGCGAGGTCCTTGGCGAAGAGCAAGACTAGCGACGGCCGCGCGTCCGAGCAACCTCGACGAAAGGACACCGCCAGAGGCCGGGCCTGCCGGTCCTGTGATGCAGATGATAGGTTTTGCCGTTGCTGTTGCTGTTGCTGCTGCCGCTGGGACATGCCGCGCATCCTGCCTGTGATCTGCAATAGGGGGCCAGCCCTGTGTCCGTTTGGCACGGTACGCGTTTTACTGGCAGGGCTTGGGGAAGATCAGCAACAACACGCTTGCGCCCGCACCTGCACAGAAAGGCGCCGACAAGACGACGCGAAGCGCGGTCACTAGTGTGCAGCCACACATTAACACCTATTTAAACAACACATCCGTAACGCCCACCATGAAGGAATCCCGCAAGATATGGATGGACGGCCGCCTGGTGCCGTTTCGGGATGCAAAGGTGCACGTCTTGACGCATGCACTGCACTACTCCACGGCGGTATTTGACGGCATCAGGTACTACAATACGCGCGAAGGCCCCGCAATATTCAGGCTTGAGGATCACGTAGAGAGGCTGTTCCGCTCGGCCAAGACATACTCTATGAAGCTCAGATACACCAGGCGACAGGTCCTCGATGCCATAATCGATACGGTGCGCGCGTGCGGGCTCAAGGAGGGCTACATACGCCCCCTGGCATACTACGGGTACGGCGAGATGGGCCTCACGCCTACAAGGAACAAGGTTGATCTCTCCATATCGTGCTGGCCCTGGAAGATGGGCGAATCGAAGGCCGGCAAGTTTTCCGGCGCAAGATGCATGGTGTCAAGCTGGGTCAGGATAGACCCTAGGGCCCAGCCCATACAGGCAAAGGTGGCCGCCAACTACTCTAGTGCCACACTCGCAAGGATCGAGGCATCTGAGAACGGGTACGACGAGGCCATCATACTGAACACAGACGGCAGGGTGGCAGAAGGCTGCGTCGAGAACATATTCGTATGCAGGGACGGCTCGATACTGACGCCGCCGCTCTCGACTGGATGCCTGGACGGCATCACGAGGGACAGCGTGATGCGAATAGCAGAGGCCGACGGGATGGATGTCGCAGAGTACGACTTGTACAGGGACGACCTGTATGTCGCGGACGAGGTGTTCATGACAGGCACGGTCGCAGAGATAAGGTCGGTCACGCAGGTAGACAGGGCCAGAATCGGGACAGGCCGCATGGGACGAATTACAAAAGGATTGCAAAAGTCGTTTGCAGATGTCGTAGCGGGCAGGGACAGCAGGTTCAGGCAGTGGCTGACTGTCATCTGACAGGTATGGCGCCCAGCATGTGACGGCCTCGGCCTGCGCCATGAGCAGGGCCGCACCCCTTGGCGGAGCGGATTGGGGAATCGCGCAGTACGCCACATCTGACATAACGCTAATATTGCTTCTTTCCTACCCTGTACCATTGGCCAGCCGCCCGTTATTCTTGTTACTTGCACTTTCTCTAATTGCTGCCGGGGCGTCCGGGGCGGCGTATGCCGACATGGACAACCCATCGCCCGCAAAACAGGTTGCAAAAGGCACGGCGCCAGAGGACGTCGCATGCAACGGCGAGCGCGTACTGATGCTCAAGGCAAACGGGGATCCGATCTGCGCACTCTCTTCGTCGGTGGACCGCTTGACCGCCATGGAATTTGCGACCATAGTTGAGGCTGCCTCAGCGGACATGGAGGCGGTGGAGCCCGAAGACGGCGAGACGGCGACCTCTGAGGATGTCACGGAGCCGGAGTCCGCCCTTGTGGTGTCGATGACCATGTTTAGCGACCGGTTTGCCGATATGAAGGAGGATGTCAGGACCTTGGTCACCGAATCCGTTGAAGCGTACGAGTCGGACGGCGAGGGCGCGCTTGATGCAATAACCGCGGGTGCAGAGACGTACGACGCAGAATCGCCGTATGTGTTTGTCATCGATTATGACACGCTGACCATACTTGCGCACGGATTCAACGCAACCCTGGTCGGCACCATGTCGAGCGCGCTGGACGACGGCGAGAAGACGTACGACGAGATCAGGGCCGAGCTTGACGAGAACGGCGAGACCTGGGTCATGTATCCGTTTACAAACCCCGCAACCGGGGAGATGCAGACTAAAAAGTCGTACCTCGCGCTGCACGGCAGCCACATATTTGCCAGCGGATTCTACCTCAATAATCTTGAAGCCGAGATGATCGTTGCAATGTGGGTTGCAAATTCGGCGGCGGGGTTGTACGATGAGCACGGGACCGACTCATTTGACATGATAACTGATGCCGCCGAGGGCTATATGCCGGGAGGAACCTATCCGTTTGTCGTCGACATTAAAGCCGAGGTGGTGGCGGCGCACGGTGCCGATGCGTCACGCGTGGGCGACGTGTCCGTGGCTATTACAGACTCGAACAAGTCCATTGAACTGATCCAGACAGAGTCCGAACTCAACGGCGGCGCCTGGGTGACATACACGTTTACGAACTTTGAGACCCAGGCAGAGGAGATAAAGCTCTCCTGGCTCGTGATACGCGACGGCTACGCGTTCGGGGCGGGGTTCTACCCAGACGAATTCCAGACGAAAAAGATCAACGCCATCATGTCCACAGACAACGCCCTTGCAATGTATGCAGAGGGCGGGCAGGACGCCTTTGCCGAGATCACGGCCCTCAGCGTCGAGAAAGAGTGGTATCCGTTTGTAATGGACTCGGCAAACACGGAGGTCGCAGACGGCTCCATACTCGACCGGACAGGCCAGAAGATCTGGGAGCCGTACCAGATGAGCGCGGCCATCCGGGACTCCAAGGGCGCGTTTGACGAGGGACAGGGGGTGTTCGGAAAGTACGTGTTCCTGAACCCCGAGACCGGCGAGCAGCAGGCCAAAAAGGCATGGTTTGTCATGCATGACGGCTACACATTCGGAGCCGGGTTCTATCTGACTGGTGAGTATGCCAAGAAGACGGAGGTTATGTGGTCCGTGGGCACCGCGGTCGAGATGTACAAGGAGCTTGGAATGGACGCGACGTTTGCGGCCATAGACGCGATGAGCACGGACTATCCATCGTACCCGTTCGTGCTTGACGACATGCTTGTAGTCGCGGCGCACGGCGCGGACACGGATATTATCGGGGGATACCTGTTTGATCTAGTAACCGATCCGGACAAGGACGCGGAGCAAATAATGGAGGAGCTATCGGGTGACGGGGCCCAGACGTGGATGACCTATACGTTTGTGAACCCCGAGACCGGCGAGGACGCCGAAAAGGTCACGCTGCTTGAGATGCACGACGGCTACATATTCGCAGCCGGCTACTACATGGAATCCGAACCACCGGTGGCGGAGGTCTCGTTTGACGACGCGGAGCAGGCCTGGCTTGAGGATCATCCGGTGATAACGGTCGCGTATGACCCTGCATGGCCCCCGTACGAGTACGTGGATGACGAGGGAAGCCTTGCGGGGGTGTCCGGAGCCATTGCAGACGCGCTCGAGGGCATGACCGGCTCCCAGTTCGCGGAGGCGGATCCTGCAATTGAATCCTGGAACGATGCGCTCGACCGCATGAAAGACGGAACGGCCGACGTGCTGTTTGTAGTCGAGAACACTGCGGAGAGGGACGAGTACATGGACTTTACGGAGCCGTGGATAACAATACCGATCTCGATAATCACGCTTGAGGAGAACGCCGACGTCATAACGTCTGAGAACCTTGCAGACTACGAGGTGGTGACGGTGGACGGCTATGCCGTGGAGACCTGGCTGGATGAGAACATGCCCGATGTGGCGTACGAGTCTGCCGACTCCGCACAGACGGCGCTGACCATGGTATCTGACGGCAGCGCCGATGCCTTTTTGGACGTGTGGGAAGTTGCAAGATACATTGCGGCCAGTAACGGCATCGAGAACCTGGCAGAAGCAGGTACGATTGCAGACGAGTACACGCTGTCGGTAGGATACACGGAAGGCGACGACACGCTTGGCGGCATACTGCAAAAGATGCTTGATGCCATGTCCAAAGGCGAGATTGAGCGCATCGTAAACGAGACCGTCTCGTAGGGCACGAGTCGGCTACGGCGGCAGCGCCGCCTGTGACGTCCAGGCTTTGTAACCTGCATCCCAAACGCAGCTTCCTTTTTGGCGCGGGCGCCGTACTGCAGTCCGGCCGCCGCCGCAGCTAGTTACCGCGATACCACGGATCGTACCCGAGCCTATCGAGAAAATGCTCCCACGACTTGAACTCTCTTTTGTAGTCCGATATGGCAAACCGCGAGTGCTCCTGCATGTCCTGCGGCGTCGGAACCCTGCCCGCCTTGTCCCTTGCCATCTCAAAGTCCGCTATCAGCGATATCTTGTTGGGCTCGCTGCCGACGGCGTGCCTCACCACCTCGCCAAACCCTGCGTCAAACTCCGTCGCGATGTCCGATACGGTCCACCCGTGTCGCAGGGGAAAGCCCTCGGCCAGATTTTCGGGATCATGGCCCATGCGGGCCATGAGCGCGCCGAGCTCCCTGAGCATCATGGCACGTTTTTTGTTAAAGTAAGACAGGTCTATGCGCGGATGCTCCTCCTCCTCCTCCTCGTCACCTCCCACCCCCAAGGACGCGCCTCTGGGGTCCCTGCCTGCCCCCCTCATCCCGAGCTCGTCCGTGGCGGTCATGGAGCCTGCGTCATAAGCGTTGCTCCGCAGCTTTGACTTGTACACTATGTTCCTTGGATTGCGCCTGACCCTGTAGTTGCAGCAGTTGCAGAACCATCCCTTCGAGCCCGCCGTGGCGGGCCTGCCACCAAATAGGTGCGCCCCCTGGTGGTCTATCCACATGTCGCACGTCTGGCACCTTGCCTGTCCTGCCACGTACCTTCCCCCGGCCGCAGGCTTCTTTACGCCGTAGTTTTTGCACGTGCCGTCGCAGATGCGCTTGAGGGCCACGGCATGTATGGGCGCGCGCGGTATAACCATCTTTCGTAGGCGCAGCTTCAAATTTGTCCATCGGATCTCCCTCTGGAATGCCCGCAGCCGGATTGCGCGGGAACCCGGATCCGATGCCGTCCGTTCCGCAATCAGCACAAGATATAACCGCCGGGCGGGGAGCGGCTGGCATGACTATGGCACGCCGGGCGGGTCCACCCGCGCACGGCGCCCCCGATCCGGGGCAGGCCGGCGACGTGCGCGGCCGCGGTTCTGCCGCTGGGCGGCGCCAGGGTCGTACAAAGCACGAACGCGGCGGCAACAGCAGCGGCAACAGGGCCGCAGCGCGCACCCGCCGCCAGCGAGGCTACCAGTGGGAGGACACGCTGGTAAAGCGGTTCAACTCGAGCGAGGGATGGAGGGCCTTCCGGCTCGGCTCCCCCAGTACGGGGCTACCGGACATACTGGCCGTGAACCCGAAGAAGGGGCACCTGGTCGTAATTGAGGCAAAGTCCGGTTCGGGCACCGCGCTGTCGGTTCCGGCCGAGCAGGTGGAGCGCTGCCGGGTATGGGCCGACACGTTCTCGGCGTTCAAGAAGCGCCATGTCATACTTGCCTACAAGTTCATCTCAAAGAGGCGCATAGGGACGGCCGAGTACCGCCCAAGGGAGCTACACGAGTTTTACAAGGTCAGGGGGCACAGGTCGAAGACGACCGAGTGCATATGCACGTACGACGGAAGATTCTATACAAGGCGAGAGGGGCTCGACAGCGACTACAGGGTGCCGGTCCGGGGCGCCGAGTGCGTCATGCCGTTTGAGACGCGGCAGCCCGCAGAGGCTGTCCGCGGCGCGCGAATCATTTTTTAGTAGTGGGGGCGTACGATCTGCGATGTCGTCGGGCAACTTTGACGTGGAGGAGCCGGCCACCACTGAGACAAAGTCCCTGCTCGACACGGTGTCCGACACCGAGACGGGCTCGCGCACCAGCTTTGAGGAGTTTACCGACGAGCGGATGCTCACCAGCTACGACGTTTTTCGGACAAAGCAGATGAAGATAAAGGTGCTGGAGGTCTCCGACGAGGTCCCCTCGTCCCGGTGGAAGTTTGGCGACCGCGTCAAGGTGACAAAGATACTGGTTACGATAAAGCACCTGACCACCCAGGAGGTAGAGGAGGCGGAGTTTGACATAGAGGCAATCGAGAGGGAGCTTGCCGAAAAACGGCACTACACGTCCACAAACAGGTGGATTCCCACCGCCGACATCAAGAACGGATACGTGCTCGGGGTTAGGCACACCAGGCTGATCAGCGACGCGTCGGCGCTTGACTATATCGTATTCTGAGCTCGTGCATGCGGCGTACGCGCCGCTGTCCTCCGGATGTACCATTCGAGTCATGATCGTCCTTGCATGCGCGGCTTGTGTGGCAGAAGCCACTCCCCGTCCGCCGCAGGATGCGCCACCTCCTGCCGGAACCGGGATCTTTTTTCGTTAAAAGTTATAAGCACACCTCTCAGAGGCCCATTGTGAGTTCAAGGGAGTTCAGCATAAACGGAACGGACTACAGAATCATGCTGACCGATCAGGTCGTCGAGCACGTCAACACGCTGCGCAACCTGTATGGAGCCGCATACGAGGATCCGGAGAGTTTTGAGGATCTGAGCGCGGAGATATCTGAGACGATCCACGAGATCGCATCTGGGGTGGAGCCGCCCGTGGACGACAGCGATCTTGACGGCATGATTCAAGAGGTGATAAGGGCCGTGGACAGCAAGGCCGAGGCCAGGGAGAACGAGCTTAACGAAAAGCAGGCGCCGGCAAGCAGCCGCCGAAAGAGCCGGAACCAGGCGCGAAGACGGTGACTGGCCGGCGCGGCGGATCCTGCGGCGTGCCGGGCAAGGCGCCGCCCCTGCAGCATCTATTATATGCTGATCCCGCATATCATATGTGATGGCAAGGAGCTGCGAGTGTGGCATATGCGGGCACCACCACGAGGATGAGTGCATCGAGAAGGAATGCGGGTGCTGCCTCAACTTTCACATAAGATCGGGCCCCGGAAGGCGGGGCTGACGACTTCAGGCCTCCTTGTTTTTGCACGAGCACCTGCCAGCCACATGCCTTGCGCACCCGAACACCCTGTGGTCCCTACATCCGCATAGTACGCACCTCCTGTCGTCCCCGTTCCGGCCGCCGCCTCCGGACTCGCCGCGCGTCATAGCTGTTCTGCCATCTCCATCGTGGATTTCATCATCCCCTTGTCCTCGAGCGCCTCTAATATCTTGGCCCTGACGTTGTTTATGCGCATCATGTCTTCGGCGTACAGCATGTACATTGCATCAAGCTCGCCCTCAAAGTCGTACGAGTCGAGGTATGCGGCAAACTTTGCCCGCAGCGCCTTGTAGTCCGAGTGCGTGATGCTTGACTCGGGAACGCTTGAGAGCACCGCCTTGAGCGATCCGTTTATCCGGAGCATCTCCCTCTTTATCCCGTCAATGTCTAGCGGGGTGTTCTTGATGTCGGCAAGCACGCCGTGCGACTCGAGTACCTGGAGCAGCACCCTCTTCAAGTGCCCCGAATATGTGACCATGCCGTTACGCGGCGCATTCTTAATCTAAATATTGCTCACGCCTGCGTCGGCTCGGACGCAGAGTGGGCGTGCCGGTCGCGGGCGTGCCCGGGACCCGTCGGATCGGCCGCCACGTCGGACGGCGTCGAGCGGGTGCAGGGCCGCCCGGCACGAAAGTCCCTTGTCCAAAAGGGACCGCGCGCCTGCGGCTGCCACTGCCCCCGGAATGAAATGCACGGAGGGGCGGGACATACTGTAGCGGGGGGATCCGGCGCGCCGGGTGTGTTGCACTCGGCATGCCGCGTCCAGCAGCCGGGGTTTTGATTACAAATGCTTAAAAAAACACGCCTCGGCCTCTTAGTATGGACGGTCCAAAGGCTGGCGCGCATCTTGAGTGCATACACCCCAAGTGCCCCCTCCGCTACGAGATTGGAGAGGCCAGAGTCGAGTGTGAGAGGGGGCACCTCCTCGACGTGACGTACGACCGGGGGCCCCACGTGCGCACAAAGGATGTTTTTTACAGGCGCCGCAACTCGCAGGGGAACATATTTGACGAGAGCGGGGTCTGGCGGTTCCGGGAACTGCTCAACTTTTGCCAGATTGACACGGAGGACGCGCAGGCATGCGCGTCCGTGCTGGTGTCCCTTGACGGGGCCGAGGGCAGGCAGGCAAAGCCGTACCACATGTCCAAGGCGGCCGAGTTTGCCGGCATCGCAAGCGGCGGGCTGTGGCTCCAACCGGAGGGCTACAACCCGAGCGGCTCGTTCAAGGACAACGGGATGACCACCGCCGTCACGCACGCCAGGTTGACCGGCGCAGACCGCATCGTGTGCGCGTCGACCGGCAACACGTCCGCGTCGGCCGGAATGTTTGCCGCAAACGAGGGCATGTCCTGCGACGTGTACATCCCGGCCGGGCAGATTGCCCCCGGCAAGCTCAGCCAGGCGTACCAGTTCGGAGCCCAGATAATAGAGGTCGACGGAAACTTTGACGACGCTCTGCAGCAGTCGCTGACAGACGCCCGAACCGGGGGAGGCTATACGGTCAACTCGATAAACCCGTTCCGGATAGAGGGGCAGAAGACCATACCGTTCAGGGCGCTCGAGTACCTGAACTGGGCGGTCCCGGACTGGATCGTGTATCCCGGTGGAGCGCTCGGAAACACGTCAAGCTGCGGCAAGGCCCTGATGGAGCTGTACGGGTGGGGCTGGATAAAAAAGATGCCGAGGATAGCCGTGATAAACGCGGAGGGGGCGCGCACGCTGTCGGATCTGTACAACGGGGCATTTGAGGGCACGGAGCTGCGGTGGAACGCCGGGCTGCCCGACGAGGACGCCATCGAAAGATACTATGCAGACCTTGACGGGCGCGGAGAGAGGCCGCGCACAAAGGCCACCGCCATACAGATTGGGAGGCCCGCCAACATACTAAAAGGGCTCAGAGCCCTGGAGCTGACCGACGGGGTTGTCACCACCGTGTCCGACGCAGAGATGCTTGACGGCATGTCGGTGGTGGGGCTCAACGGGTTCGACTGCGAGATGGCGTCCGGGGCCACCGTTGCCGGAATCAGAAAACTCGTAAGGCAGGAGGTGATAAAGCGCGACGACGTCGTGGTGGGGATCCTTACGGGCCGGCAAAAGGACGCGATGCTGCCCGTCAAGTATCATCAGGATCCGGCCAACCGCTTTGCGATACCGCCAAAGAGGTAGGGGCCGGTGCGGGCCCGCGCGGGGGCTCAGGGGCCGGTCACGCGCACGAGCATCTCCCACATGACGTACGCGCCAGCGGCAATCCCCGCGGCGCCGACTGCCATCGCCACCAGAAGGAAGCTTTTTCGCTCGGCCATCCGCTTCTGGCTCCTACGGCGGCCTATTATCGCTATCGTCCCGGCCGCGGCAGGGGGAGGGACGACTGAAAAGTGCCGGTGGCGGCCAGAAGGAGCGCCTTCTGACAGCCTATCTTGAGGGCGACTATGCTGCTTCTACGTTTATTATTGCAAGCGCACCCATGATGGCCTCCTCCAGCCTTACGGTGGCAGTCTGCTGCCCCGGAAAAAAGTCCAGTATGCGGGCGCTGCTCATGGCCCCTGCACCTCCCCCGAGTATCTCGTGGACCCCGCGCTCAGGCGAGCCGAACACGACCAGCAGGTCGGAGCGATCCCTTAGTATGGACGATGGGGGCGTGCTTGCACCGCCGCCTTTCCTTCCACCGCCAGCGGGAGCCCCCCGCACGGGCCTGCCCTTTCTTGACGTTATTATGATCTGCCCCTTCCACTCCGCAAGCAGTGACTGGAGGGATGCGCGGCCCCTTACCGAGTAGCCCCAGTACGAGTCCGCCTGCTCCCTGTCGATCTCAGCATACGAGGCGTCCGGCCCCGCGCTCTTTATGCGGACAGTCACGCGTCTTCCCGGAGGGGCCCTGCCCGTGTACCTGAGGGGCCTGCTTGCCCCCACATCTATGAATTTCCCGCCGCCGTGCCCGCCGCCCTCCCTTCTCCCCTTCCGTCCCCCCGAGGGGACTATGACACCTTCGCGCACCTGTCCCGCCTCGAGCCTTCTGGAAGTGGCATGGCTGGGTATGCGCAGTGGGAGCATCACGCCTGCAAACTTTAGATCGTCTGTGCGGGCAAACAGGTGTCGTCGGAGGAACTGCGGCGTCTCCAAGTACCTCAGGGACGTGATGAGAAGGTCCGCGTCTGACTTGCCGCCGCTGTTTCTGGTACTTTTGGCGCCCTTGCCGCCCCCCTCGCCATACACGTAGATGGTCTCAACCCCGAATATCGCGCACGCCCTTGCAATCACCGACGCCTTGCGGGTCTTTGCGGACTTTTGGGACTCGTCGGAAAGGGACGTCTCTGGAATCGCGACGGATATGTTCAAGCGTGATTACTCGCCGCCACCGCTCTCGGGTGGCTGGTACTTTGACTTTGCGGCCGCGGCGTACTCCAAGACCGACTCTGCCGCGACGTTCTCAAAGGTGGCCGCCGACGTGCTTATGCGGGCCATGCGTATGTGATCAGTGCCCTCCTTGTCCTCGCTTGCGGTGTAGATGCCACCTGCGGCCAACACTGACGCCTCTTCCATGGTCAGGTCGTACGAGTAGTTCTTTTCCAGAAACTCCGTCACCTTGTCGGAGCCCGAGCCTATCGCGACCGCGTCGTACGCGATGTACGTGCCGCTCGGGTCGGTAAGGAAGAGCTGCGGGGTCGAATTGACGACGCCGCCCAGTATGAGCGCGACCCCGAACGGCCGCACGCCCCCGTACTGCGTGTACTGCTGGGACTGGTCTGCAAGGTGCTTTGCAATGGTCTCGACCATCACGGGCTCGTCGTATATGATGCGGTTACTCTGGGAGAAGAAGCGGGCGTTGTCCACCTGGCTTCTCGCATCCGGTATGTATCCCGCCGCCGCGATCCCCACATGGTCGTCAACTTGGAATATCTTTTGGGCGGACGGCGATATCTGGAGTTTCTTTGTCCTCTCCTCCACTGCAATGACGATTCCGTCCTTGCATTTGATCCCAAGCGCAACGGTTCCGCGCCGTACGGTCTCGATGGCGTATTCGACCTGGTACAGGCGGCCGTCTGGGGAGAATATCGTTATGGCCCTGTCATAACCCTGCTGTGCCGGAAGCATACACGCGGACTGGGGGATCTCGTCAATTTAAGCCATAGCTTTGGCACGGCGGGAACCGCCTGCGGCGGCGCGTCGCGCGGCTGTCGTTACTGCATGGGGCAGGTGTCCATACGCGATTGAGGGTCTGGACCTTGTCTCCCCCTCCCACTCTGCTTCTCCTCCACCGCTCATACCGTCCGGCGTATTCGGCGCCCACCCGCCCTCCGCCGGCACTACCTGCCGGCGGCTGCTGCTATTCCTCGCGAGCAAGCCGCCAGCTCATCTGGGACGGCTTGGCAGTTATGTTGTTGTGCCCGTATCTCGTGTGCCTCTCCTCGTGGCGGCGCTTTCTGGCATCCTGCACAAAGTCCGCGGGGAGGCGCTGGCCGCACAAGGAACAGATCCACTGCCCCCCTTGACGCGCATGGTCCATTCTGCTGTCCTCCGGCGCGTCGGCCGCTGCATCACCCACGCCGGTCCTCCCCCGTCCGCATCCTGCAGTTGCGCGCCGCTGGCCTGTCGGGGCCTTCTGCGGGCCTCATGCCGCGAGCGTCCCAGCCGGCACAGTCCATGTGTGCGTGACGGGTTCGCGGCCTAAAAAAAGATTGCAGGAGTCGGGATGCCGCGAGTCCTTCCTTTCCTTGTTCCCTCCACTCCCCCTCCCCTCCCCCTCCCCATCAAGGTTTAATTCCACACACTGGCCGCGTCCGTTTATGCGGTTTGAAGTGGGCTTCCGCGGCCACCCGAACGTACTCTCGACTCACAAGAAGACGATCGAGATTACAAGGGAGACGGCGCTGACGCCGCGCGGCGACTGCATAGTGGGCGTCGGTGCCGAGTCGGCGTGCGCCGATCTGCCTGACGAGCTCAAGAGCAGGCTCCGCGATCCCGGCAGGCCGGTGCGAATCGCAATAGAGGTGGGGGGCCTCAGGTTTGAAGCTGGGGGTGTGGGGCACAAGGGCCTCACGCTGACGCACGCATCAGACATTGTAGTCCGGAAGAGCAGGTTTGTGTGCCCGCGCACGCTTGCGGTGGGGTTTGACAAGGCCTCTGATGACGTTCCGCGCGACATGGTGCGCCTGCTCCGGGATCCCGGCGCGCGCGGAGTGTTCTCGATCGAGACGTGATGGGTTTTATACTCGGGCGGCCCCGCCATGCCATGGGCCTCAAGACAAAGATCTTTTTGCTCATACCGCTCGGGGTGTTCGCCTCCGTAATACTCGGGTTTGGAATGTACATGACCCTGTGCAAGAACTCCAACATTCCTCTCTCCTGCTAGCACATTATATGGGGCGGGCGCGGCGCGCTGTCATGGCGCCTGACGACAGCATACGGCCGCCTCCGGACGCGACCGAGTCCCAGGTAGACGAGATCCGGCGCCTGATGGCGCTGATGCCCGCAGACAGCGTGCTGTCGGGGCTGCGGTTTGCCCACAGCAGGTGGGCCGCCAAGGACGCGGGGCAGCTAAAGGTGGGCCGCAAGAGCCTGATACGCGAGGAGGTGCATTCCGTGTCCTCTGAGCAGGCCCGCTGGAGGCTTGCAAACTGGAAGACTATGATTGCCGAGTATCGGAGAAAGGGGTACAGCTATCCGAGCATATCCAGGATCAAGAAGCTGCTTGTAGAGAAGGCGGGCGAGCCGGCAAAGTAGGACAGTCTGCGATCTGCCACTGCATCCTATTGCACGCGTGGCTTTGGATGCGCCGGGCGATCACATCGGGATAATCTCTTTCTTTTTGCTCTGCTGCTCGGCGGCGGCACGAGGTGCGGGTTGCCGCTGCTGCGGCGGTGGCGGCGGCGGTGATGCGGGTTGCTGCTGCTGAATGCTGAACTGAGTAGGCTGCTGTTGAGGCGGGGGCCGTATCTGAGATACCTGTTGTTGCCGCGGCGGCTGCGGCTGCGGCTGCGGCGGCAAGACGTTCGGACCTTCCGCCGCATCCATCTCTATGTTCGGAACCGACTGCAGCATGTCACTGGCAGAGGCAGCTGCTGCTGCTGCCACTCCTGCCTTGCCGCTCTGAAACTCCGCCGGAACGTCCGGAAACGCGGTCTGTGCATTCCCGACCATAACGTTGTGTGCCTCCTCCAGTATGGCGCGGGCCTCCTCGCTGCCCGCTCCCACCTCCACGCCGGCACACATCGCGCCCATGGACGATCCGTCAATCACATCCCCGAGCATCTCTGAGAGGTCGTTCATGGAGGAGCTTGCCTGCGGCATTATGCCGCTCAGGGACGGCGCCAGCCCACGTATCAATGACATGCACGGGCTTAGCGTGACCACCACGTCGCCGAATTCGGTTACCGTGTCGAGCCTTATCTTTACCTGCTCAAGGGAGAGTTTTGCGCTGTTGACCATCGTGAGCATCTTGCGTACCTGGCCCAGTTCCTGCGCATACGCCCTCGCGTACCGTATCTGGTTCCTGCGCTGCGCATGCATCACCTTTTGGAATATCGTGTCGTGTATCTTTTGCATCTTGCCGCGGGCCACGTCGAGCTTTGCAATCTGTATGTCGAATTCGCGCTGGGCGCCGGCAATCCTCTTTGTAAGCGGCTCTTCGTTCTTTACCTTGTCAAACATCCTCTTTGAGATGCTCTTGCGGCCTGCGTTGTCCCAGGAGTCCCTTAGCATTTGATCTGCTTTACAAAGTACGTTAAAAGCGTGGCTGTCACCGCGCCCACTGTAACCGTGGTTACACGTACGCGCGGTTAATGGTATGGGGGGAGGGGGTGGAGTGGGAGGAGAGGGTACGGCGAAGCCGGCATGCGGCGCGGGACGCGGCCCGGACGGCGTCATCCGAACGTGAACGTGAATATCTCAAAGCCGCCCCCGTTGTCTATCTGCAGCTCGATCTCGTGCGTGGAGCTGGACTCGGTGCTTACCACGTTGTACAGGCGCGGCTCGTCAGTCGTGATCAGCCCCGTGCCGGGATCGACGTCGTGCCCCGCAATGTCCGGACTGATCGGGGCGCCGTCGACCAGCACCCGTATCACGCCGGCCCCGGCCGTCACAATGTTGACCTCCTTCGCGCTGTACTTCAGCAGCACGCTCCCGTCCTCCCCGTCCGGGAGACTCATGCCGTCGCGCCCGTTGGTCCACGTTCCGACCATGTAGAACTTGTTGTGCTCCACGCCGTCCGGGCGCTCGTACTCTATAGTCTGGCCCGGATTGAACCCCTCGCTGCTGCCAAGGTTGTTGCGGTTCTGGGCGAAATAGTACCCAAAGTACAGCTCCGGCGTCCTGAATGCCGTGTGCTGGAACTCGTCAATGTCCACGAGCGGCTCGGCCGCGGCGGCCTGCATTCCGAGGGCCGCGGCGCGCTCGGCGAGCAGTTTCTGTATGACGCGCTCCGTCTCCTGGTATCCGCCCTCGCCTATCCTGTCATACCTGACGTACCCCTCGTGGTCGGCCACGTACTTGCGTGGCCAGTACCTGTTCTCAAACGCGTCCCACGTCTCCCAGTCGTTGTCGAGCACAACGGGATATCCGATGCCGTGCTTTTCAACTGCCCTTCTGACGTTGTCGATGTCCTTTTCAAACTCGAACTCCGGCGAGTGCACGCCTATTATCAGCAGCCCCTGGTCCGCATACTTTTCGTCCCACGCCGTGATGTGCGGCAGGGTCCGCAGGCAGTTTATGCAGCTGTACGTCCATATGTCGTACAGTACGACGCTGTCGCCGATCCTGGCCTCCAGCTCCTCGGGCGTGGTGTTCAGATAGTGCGCTATGCCCACCAAGTCGGGCGCCATCTTGAAGCGGGACTTGTCGACTGCCGGTGCGGACTGCTGCGCGTCTGGGTCCCCGCCTGCCGCCACCGTGGGAGCCGGTTCCGAGTCGAGCGCCGTGAACGCGATGCTTGCAACGGCGAGCCCCACTGCAATGACGCCCCCGAGTACTATTGCTGTCCTTACCTCTTGTCTCATTGCATCACCCTAGGAACAGTAGCTCGTTGAGCAGCGGAAAGTTTGCAATCTGCGCAAGCTGGTTTGTAAGGACGAGGACACCGAGCAGTATGATGAACCCCCCGAGTATGGGGTTGTAGTACTTTAGGTGCCTTGACATTGCGCGTATCATGCGGGTGGCCCTGGAATAGAACACGCCGATCAGTATGAACGGGATTCCAAGCCCCAGCGAGTAGACCAGTAGCAGGTTGAACGCCGCGGACGGCGTGGTTGCGGCAAGCGTAAGTATGGTGCCGAGTATGGGGCCAACGCACGGCGTCCACCCAACTGCAAAGGCGAGCCCGAACACGAACGACATCGGGTATCCGGCCTTTGCCCCCCTTGGGACGAACTTGCGCTCCACGTTGATCCGCCTTATCCAAGTCGAGAGCAGGAGGAACACGCCAAACGAGATTATTATGGCCCCGCCGACCTGGTTGAGCCCCTCGACCAGCTCCCCCGTATACTGCGACAGGACGCTGTTGATGAGCACGCCGAGCACGGAGAACACCACGGAAAAGCCCAGAACGAAGAAGACGGAGTTCAGCACGATGCTGGCGCGATTTATCGACACAGTCCTGGAGGCGCCGGACTGGGATCCACCACCACCACCACCACCGCTCTGCGTGAGATCCGAAATGGTGGTGCCCGATATGTACGCCAGAAACGCCGGAATCATTGGGAGTATGCATGGGGCCGCAAAGGATCCCATCCCCGCAAGGGCCGCTATGGCAAGGTTGAGCTCCGTCATGTGTATGAAAGCGGCAAAAATGCATTAAAGAGTTGTTCCAGATTCTGCCGCCTCTTGTCAGCCGTCGGCGGCGGCCTTGTCCGCCCTGCCGGCCGTACGCGCCCGGGGCGGCGGGCTTCTACAGTCACCGACAGCTGGAGGGGGGCAGTCCCTCGACCATTTGCTTTTTATCTGAGATCACGCACGGGGCCCCATGAACAAGAGGTTTGTCATAGTCGGCATAGCACTGGGCGTGATAATCACCATTGCCGTGATAGTGGGTTCGCCTGCGCTTGGCGGGTTTGACATGATGCGCTGATTCGGCCATCTCCCCCGACATGCGGCGCCGCGCGGCGTCATGCCAAAGCTGATTCCAGAGCCTCTCCCACGGCATCTATGTCCTCGTCCTCAAGCCAGGCAGTGGCCGACATCCTGATCCGGGCCTCGCCGCGTGGTACCGTCGGGTACCTGATCGCGGGGGCGTACACGCCGGCCCCGTACAGGCGCTCTGAAACGTCCGCGGCGCGCCGCTCGTCTCCGATCATCACCGGCATGATGTGCGTGCGGGACTCGGTGGGGTGTCCCGCCTCTTCAAGCGCCCCGGCCAGTCTCTTTACGTTGCGCGCCAGCCTGGCCCTGCGACTGCGCATCACGTCTGGCGCGAGCATCCTGCGGTATGCATGCTCTGCAAAGTATGACGGGAGGGCCGACGTGTATATGAACGCCCTCGAACGGTTGACGCACAGGTCTACAACGTCGCTGTCCGATGCCACGTATCCTCCGAACGAGCCGAGCCCCTTGCTGAGGCTGCTCGTATAGATGTGGGGCCCCCGCCCGTCGCGCGGGGAGATCCCCAAGTGCTCAGGGGTTCCGCCGCCCGTCTCCCCCAGCACAAAGTCGCCGTGGGCGTCATCCACCATCATGACGGCGCCATGCCTGTCTGCCACGTCCCGCAGCGGCCCCAGCGGCGCGACATCCCCGTCCATGCTGAAGACCCCCTCCGTGATTATGACGACGCGCCCGCGTCCGTCGCCGGAGTGCGCGGAGATCTTGCGCTCCAGGTCGGCCACGTCGTTGTGCGCATACGTGACGGTTCGCGAGCCGCCTGCAAGCCTGCACCCGTCTATTATGCTCGCGTGGTTGAGCTCGTCGCTGAATATGACGCTGCCTGCGGCGGCGCCCTTCTCTGCATCCCCCGACACTCCGAGTACCTGTATGGCCCCTATGTTGGCCATGTACCCCGTCGGGTAGACGAGCGCGGCCTCGTACGATTTTGACTCGGCAAGCGCCTCCTCGAGTATCATGTGGGATGCGTCGCCGCCAGAAAGCAGTCGCGAGCTTGCAGGGATTTGCGCCGGCTCCCCCGGTCCGGTGCCGTCTTGGCCGGTGCCGTCTTGGCCGGTGCCGTCCGGGGTGCCGTCGCCGCCACTGCCGCTGCGCGCGCCGCCTGATGCCGCCTCCCCTCCCTGCTGTCCCCCCATCCCGAGGTAGTCGTTTGAGCACAGGTTGATCAGGGAGTGCCCGTCGATTGTAATGTACTGTCCGCTGGTCTGTCCGTGTCGCAGCCTGCGGTACAGTCCGTCCCCCCTTGCCGCCCGGAGTATCTCTGCTGCAAAGGAGGTGGCCCGTCTTGTCGGTGGTGGGGGTGGTGACGGTGGTGACGATGGCGGACGCGCCGCCCCCTTCGCCCCTTCGTGCTCCGGACCGTCCGCGGCCGGCGTTGAGGACAGGTGCGATGCCATTTTGCGCCGCCCGTCCCCCTCGTCAACCCCGGCCGGTCATTGCTGCCGGAGGCCGATCTCCTCGATCATCGTCTTGTCCCTGCCCGCGTCGTTGCCGGGTCTGGTCAGGTACCCCCCCGTGATGATGCCGTTGGCGCCCCCGAGCAGCAGCCTCTTTCCGTCGTCGTCAAGCGTCTCCTCGCGGCCCCCGGATATCTTTATGATGGATTCCGGCAGGACGAACCGCAGCACCGCAAACACCCTGACAATCTCGGACTCTGGCAGTTTCGTCTGAAGCTCAAGCGGGGTGCCGGGCATGGGCACCAGCATGTTTATCGTGACCTCCTCGGGGCGTATGCGCGCAAGCTCCATGACCAGCTCCAGCCTCTGATCCCGGGTCTCCCCCATCCCGATTATCCCGCCGGTGCAGAGTTCCAGCCCGGCCTCCCTTGCAATCTCCAGGGTGTCGAGCCTGTCCTGGTACGTGTGGGTGGTGCATATCTCGGGGAATTTTGAGCGGGAGGTCTCCAGGTTGTGGTTGTACCTGCGCACGCCCAGCCCCTTCAGCTCCCGGGCCTGCTGCGCGGTAAGGAATCCCAGGCTGCACTCGACGGGTATCCCGACCTCCAGGTTTATGCGCCGTATGATGCGGCACACGTCCTCAAAGTCCTTTCTTGAGGGCTGCCGCCACGCCGCCACCAGGCAGTACGAGTCGGCCCCCTCGTCCCTTGCGCGCCTCGCGGACTCTACGATCTCTTCGGCAGGGGGAAGCGCGTACGTGTCTATTCCCGTGTCAAACAGGGCCGACTGGGCGCAGAACGAGCAGTCCTCGCTGCAGGCGTTCTTCTTTATGTTTGCCAGCTGCTCCACGTCCACGGACCTGCCGCCAAGGTCGCGCGTTATCTCGTTTGCGGCATCGGCAAGCGCCCCGAGCTCCGAGTCCGGCACGTTGAACAGGGCGGCGGCCGACTCGGAGGATATCCCCATGCCCGCAAAGACGTCCTCGAGGCAGGATGATACGAGGGCGCGCGGGCCGCCTGCCTGCCCGTTGCCGTATGGTTCGCCAAAGCGCCGCGTCATGGTTTACGCCTTGAAATCACTCAAAACCTCTTATAATGCATTTGGGGCCACGCCAGTAGACGGAACTGAAGCAGGACACGTCCGGTTCCAGTGGTATCGGATTCGTGCATTGCCCAGCTGCGCCATAATGCCCAGACTGCCCTTATGACGTGCTCAGATGCCACCGGATCCATATGACGACGTCCTTGCCCGCCCCATGGTGCATAGGCAAAAGGGCGGGCAGGCGCGCCGCGAAGGTGCGGGCTCGAGGATCGTTAACATCTTGTCCGGCCTGCCGGCCGTGTCTGGCGTGTCTTTTTCGACAAAACGCAGGACGCGGTACGGGCTGCCGGAGTGGACGGCAATCCTGATCGAGATGTGCAGCAGGAGCACGACTGCCGAGGCCGCGGCCAGGAACCTCGGGGCCTCGAAAAGGATGCCCACGGGGAGGCGGTTCCGCAACGCGATGCGCACGGTCTGCCCCGCCAGGGCCGAGGCCTTCTGCGTCGGCCGCCGGGGCGTACATGGCGGCAGATCTCTTGGAGGAAAATCCGGGAAGTCGTATCCTGCGCGCGCTGCGGGACTGTCCCTTGGGGTTCCGCTTTTTTGTGTTATTTTATATGTAAAGAGATACTTTTGTCCAGAACTTAAATATATTGCACATACTACTAATACAACATGAACACGAACGAATGGACGTCGAAGATTGCAAAGGCGAAGAGCGCGATCGTATTCGCGCAGGAGCTGCCCCCCAGTCCGATCTACGATCTGAGGAGCCTGGGCAGGGTCGGCCCGTCTGGCAGGACCATCCGAAGGAGGCTGATCCGCCTGGCGGAGCTGGGGCTGGCAGAGTACGTCCGCGGCAAATTCACCATAAAGAGGGAGGTCGTGTCCCAACCATACCCGGTTTTGCAAAGCATCGCCTCTTCGCTCATGTCACTCAAGAAAGCCAGAAGGTTTGGGAGGCACTACAAGCCGACTGACGCCAGCTTTGTGAGGCGGCTCCTTCCGGAAGACTCGATCGTAACGCTTGACCACGGGGCCTACGACCTGACGGGGTTTCAGACCCCGCTAGACTTCCACGTCTACGTCGACGACGTGGAAGGCGTCTCCCAGCTCCTGAAGAGACACGGGTTCAGGGAAGGCAAAAGGGGGAGCGTCGTGCTTCTTCCGAGGATCGGCTCCTTTGAAAACCGGATCGAGAGGATCTTTCTAGACTGCGTAGCAAACGGCGGAAGAAGCTTTCTTGACGCCGCGGCAATCATGCTGACCCACGGGAACTCGATAAAGACCAGGGTCAGGTTCGCAGGGGACACCATACTGCAGGTTCAGGGGGGCCTGCCCGCAAATGATGCCGATCGTTAGGGAGGCCGTTCTCATCTCGCGGGATTTTGAGCACGCCACGTTTGTCGGGGCAGTCGCAGTCATGCTACATACCGGCGAGCAGCGGCAATCAATGGATCTGGATTTTGTCGTTGCCGCGCAGATAACGGTCGACGAGTTTTTGGCCAAGGGATATACAATCGATCCGCGGAATGACGATAAATTCACGCCGAGGGGATACAAGATCGACGTGTACCACGGGCGGGACTTGAACGGCATTCCGCTGCAGGACATAATCGAGACGGCGGAGGCGATTCGGGTAGGCAAGAAAGGGACAACCGTCAACGCCATCTCCTTGGAAGGACTGGCAGTTGCAAAGTTCAGGGCGGGACGCGACCAGGATCTGGAGGATCTGAGGAGGCTGGCAATTCGCTGCGGGCCCAGGATCAACTGGGACGAAATTGGGCGCCTTGCCAAGTCCGATACGGAGCGCATCAAGATAAAGCATGCAATCCGGTTTATGGCCCAGACTTCCTGAACGACTTTGGCGAGTGCGTCGATCGCTGCCTTGGCCGCGGCCGTCACGCACCCCTGGGAAGGGAGGGGGCCGCGTCCCTGATGGTCTTTGCCGTCCTTTCCACCAGCATGCCGATCTCGGGCGCGGTTATCGCAAGCGGGGGCACCAGCATTACGACGTTCCCAAGTGTGCGCAGGTACACGCCGTTCCTTCTGCCCGCCTCGTATATGGTACGGTTGGCCGACGCCCCAGGGGGCGCCGCATCGGCTGTGCTCCCGCCGGCGGCCAGCTCGATTCCTGCCACCAGCCCCCTGCACCTGATCTCGCCGACTTCCTCCATGCCCGACATGTGCTCGGCAATACGGTCTGCCAGCGTTTTTGAGGCCTTTGACACGTGTGACACCATGTCGTATTTCTTGTACATCGAGAGGTTCTTGTTTGCCGCCGCCGCCGCAATCGGGTTTCCCGCAAACGTGTGGCCGTGAAACAGGTGGCGCTGCTCGTCGTACGCGCCGAGGAACGACTCGTACACCCTTCTCGTGGCCAGGGTGGCCGCAAGCGGGAGGTATCCCCCCGTCAGCATCTTTCCGTACACCGCAATGTCCGGCTTTGAGCGCTCGGCCGAGTACACGCACATGGGCCCCAGCCTGCCAAACCCCGTGGCTATCTCGTCGACGATCAGCAGTATGTCGTTTTCCCTGCAGATGCCGCTGACCTGCTCTTGGAACGACGGCTCGAAGATCCGGACGCCGCCGGCCATCTGGGCCCCGCTCTCCATTATTACGGCGGCAATCTCGCCCCTCCGGGCGGACAGAACGTCGGATATGTCCTCTATGCAGCGCTGCAGCGTCTCGGGTGCCGCTGCCGCCTCCCCGCCGCCGCTACCGCCGGAATTCGCGCCGCCCTGCACCGGAACCGGCAGCTCCACTGCGTCAAACATGTGCTGCCTGTACCTCTCAAAGAACTCCGGCACGTGCCCCGCCGACATGGCCCCCAGCGTGTCGCCGTGGTATCCGCGCTCAAGCGACGCGATTGCAGTGCGCCCCGCATCCCCCTCGTTTGTCCAGTACTGAAACGCCACCTTTATCGCCGTCTCCACCGCCGACGAGCCGTTCTCAGAGTACAGCACGCGGTGCATTCCCGGCGACATGCCCACCAGGCCGCGGGCCAGTTTTTCTGCCGGCTCGTGGGTCAGGTTGAACAGGGGCGAGTGCTGCAGCCTTGCGGCCTGCCTTGAAATGGCGCGCACCATCTCCCCGTTGGAGTGCCCCCACACGTTGCACCACATGGAGGCGACCCCGTCTATCATCCTAAAGCCCTTTGAGTCCGTGAGCCAGACCCCGTCGCCCCGGGATATCGAGTCAAACGCGTCCCACTCGGACATCTGCGTGTTTGGATGCCACACGTTTGACTCCCCCGCATTCATGATGGACGGACAGGCCCGCCCTTCCAATATAAACAGAATTTTGCCCCGCTGCCGCATTCTCGGCGGACGGCTCCTCCATGTACGTGGCCCTCTCCGCCCCCGCGGGCGGCGGCTTCATACACTCCTACTCGCTGTCCACCCCGTTCGACCCGTCCACGGCGGCCGCCTCCTTTTCGTTCTTCGTGCAGCCCCGCCACGGCGTCCTGTCCGACATGGACTTTTCTGCCGACGGCGCCACCATGCTTGTAACGACGGCCCCGCTCACGGCATCGGGCGGCGGCCTCATACTGTCGTACCCGCTGTCCACCCCCTTCGACCTGTCCACGGCCCCCGCCGCCCCGTCCCACACGCTGGACATCCCGGCCTCGCCTACGGCCCCGGTCGGCGCCGCATTCTTCGGCCCCGGGACAATACTGGTGGCGACTGACGCGGCCTCGGCCCCCGTATCGTCGGGCTTTGAGGGGGCCGTGCTGCTCTCCGAGCGCCTCCCCGGCGCGCCCCCGCCCCCCGCCGCGCCCGCAAACCTTGCGGCCCTTGGCGCCAACGCCTCCTCCGTGACCCTTGCCTGGGACGACCCCGGCGACGCCGCCATAACCGGCTACGCGATACTGTACGGGATCCCGGAGGTCCGGCCCGGGCTGGCCGTACTGGTGCCGGACACCGGTTCGGCCGCCGCCTCATACACCGTACGGGGCCTGGCGCCCGGCACCACGTACGAGTTTGCCGTGGCCGCCCTGGGGCCCGGAGGCCAGTCGGAACCCTCAGATACGGTTTCGGTCACCACCACCACCGGCACCGGCACCGGCACGCCGCCCGTGACGCCCCCGCCGCCGCAACCGCCCCGGGTATGCAGGTAGCCGCAGCGCCACACCTGCCACCCACTGCCGCGCGTAGGAGCACACCTTGGACGGGTCTGAGATTTCGAAAGTCGCCCCTGTTGCGCCTTCCCCCTCTCTCGAGGGTAGAATGTATGCGGATGGAGCAAGGTGAGAGCAGAGCCTTTTCTTTTTGTGAGGTTTTACGGGAGCGCGCTACTGTCGCACTTGCCGGTAATTTACGCGCCGCGCATTTGTATCGGCGCCATACACCACTTTCCCCCCCTCCCCCCCTCCCTCCCTCCCGGCACGGCGTAGCCATGGGCTGGCTGCGAATGCTGGGTCAGAGCCCCTACGTGGGTATGGCCGCGGGTGCCTGTGCCTGGCTCCTGCCAAAGTCTACAAAGTCTACAAAGTCGAAGACATTGACGACACCCGTGCCTGGAATCTGCTAGTTGGAGGGGAGGGGGGAGGTATCCGGATCCGCTCAGATCCCCTAGTGTGTGGCGATTGTGTGATGCGTCGCGCCGGTTGCCGGTTTTCTAATACGCGCTCCAAATCTTTTCGTCCGCTCCGGGAGTCGGGATATCGCGGGAGGGTTGGATGTGATAACTGCCGGCGCGCTGCCGGCCAGGCATGCTTTTTGCGGGACGGTCGGGCCGCAGGGCCCGTCTGTACGTGGGGGGGTGGAGGGCCGCCGTCAGGCGGCCCCCGATCGTTTCGGGATTGTCGCGCGCGAGTTAGTCTCTGTCTGTCCAAGTGTAACGCGAGTCCGGCCGCTTGCAGGGCCGTGCGTGGCGTGGCGGTCCGGACGGCGCAGTGCCTACCGATTGAGTCATTAATCAGGCTGCACCCGTAGTGACAGCGACATGGAATCCGTATTTGTGACCGGCACCGACACGGGCGTCGGCAAGACGTACGTTGCGGCAGGCATTGCGGCCGCCCTGCGCCGCCGGGGCGCCTCAGTCGGAGTCATGAAGCCGTTTGCCGCCGGCGCCCCGGGGGACGTCGACGGGGACGCGGCCGTACTCGGGGACGCGGCAGGCTCCGGCGACGACCCTCCCCACCTGGTCTGCCCGCACAGGTATACGATGGCCGCCTCCCCATACACCGCGTGGATGCGCGGGGGCGAGCCCAAGCCGGACATAAACCGCGTCCTCGAGTGCTACGAGGAGATAGAGGGTATGCACGACGTGGTGGTAGTTGAGGGCATTGGGGGCGTGATGACCCCCATACTGCGCAGCTACTCTGTGGCGGACCTGATTGCCGACATGGGGATACCCGCCGTAGTGGTCTGCCCCAACGTGCTGGGGGCCATAAACCACACCATAATGACGGTCGACGCATGCCGCCGCTCAAACGTTACGGTGCGCGGAATTGTAATCAACGGCGGGGCGGGGCGCCCGGACTCTGACAGGTATGACAGGCACGTGCTTGAGCAGGACCTGGAGGAGCTGTGCGGCTTTAACATACTGGGGTTCGTCCCCCCGATGCCGGAGGCCGCTGCAGGGGAGGCAGCGGCGGGAGCAAGGCAGACCACGTCCCAGGCGGTGGGAAGGCTGCTTGACGTGTCCCAGATTGCAGGGGCATAGCCGTCATGCCCCGCCGAGTATGCGGAGCCTCTTTGAGCCGGCCCCCTCCGTGCTAGTGCGGTCAAGAAACTCCCGAATATCTGCAAAGATGCGCGCAAAGCTGCCGCCGTCCCCTGTCATGACAAAGCTCTTTGCGCCGTACGGGCCGCCCTTTGCGGCCTCCTCGGAGAGCACCAGCCACACGTTGCCCGGCTCCGGCTGCGCCCTTCGGGCCCCGCGCAGCGCGCCGCGTATGGCAGGGGCGTCCGCGGTCTTCGGCACGCATATCACGAGCGCCCTGCCGGGATCCTCTGCAAGCGTTTTCGCGTCGGGCATCACAATGTCGAGATCCTCGCCGCCGTGGCGTATGCCCCTCTGGCTTCTTACGAGCATCCGGGTCAGCACGTAGTGCATGATGCCGGTTGCAAGCACCCCGTGCGCCATGCCGGGGGTTCCGCAGAGCCCCGCGACTTTATCGTGGCACGCGCGCACCATATCCTGCGCGGCCATGCCGGGGCGGCCTGCCGCGACCAGGCGCGGCACGGCGTCTGACTCTTGTATGTGCTCAAACAGGACGGCCTTTACGCGGTCTGCGGCCTCGTCGTCCGGTGTGCCGTTATCTGATGCTAATTCATCGCCGTCGCCGTCGCGCGCCGCGTGTGCATCCCCGCGTCCAGGCATTGCGGCAGCCGTCACCCGTTGTACCTGTAGTGGCGCTCGCCGCTTGACTCCTTGTCCGTGTTTATCCCCACCAGGACGAACTCCCCCCTGCCGTCTGCCAGGGACTCCTCCGGGCGCAGCTGGTTCTCGTGCAGCTGCACGTACTCGTCCCACGTGAGCTTGCGGCGGCTGCCAATCTCGGACTCCAGGTCCATCTCCTTTACAATCTCCTCGTATCCGCGCTGCACCACGCCGCTGAACACCATGGCGCTGCTTCCGCTCCCGTACGAGCCAAACCCGATGCGCCTGCCCTCAAGGTCAACGCCCTTTTTGTACTCGAACTCCAGGCAGCTGCGGAACCCCAGGTACAGCGACGCCGTGTACAGGTTGCCTATCATTCTGGACGCGACCAGGGAGCTTGCGAGCTTTGACTCGTAGACCTCCCGGTACTGCGCAGTCTCTGTGAACCGCCTCGTAAACTCCTTGTCCCTCTGCATAAAGTCCCTGTCGGCCAGCACCGACTCTATCGTGCCGCGCGGATCCTTGGGCACGGGCTCCTCCATGCCGATGTCCCGCAGCACATCCCTCCACCTAGGCAGGTGGCGCCACTCGTGCCGCACCAGGTACGCGAGCGCCTTTTTGCCCATCTTGCTGTATGGCAGGTGCATATTGATGTAGTCCATGTGGTCAAGTATGGTGCCTTCGGGGCCCACGTCGATCAGCCCCGCGGTCCTGACCTTTTTCTTGTACGTCTCGAGCGCCTTTTTCACCTGCATCATGTACAGCATGTTGGAGTACTCGCCGTGGACGATTGGCGTCTCCTTGCCAAACGGCCTGTAAAAGTCGTATTCGTCCTTTATCGACGTGGCCGTGACGCGCGGGTCAAAGGAGAGCAGCCGGGGCTCGTCGGAGAGCAGCATTACCACCGCCCCCGCCCCCTGGGTCATCTCGCCACCGGACTCTAGGTCATACTTTGCAATGTCCGACACCACCACCATGGCGTACTGGTCCTCGGACTCGCCTGCGCGTATCCAGTTCGTGTTGTCGTACAGCGCGTATGAGCCGCTCACGCACGCAAACTTTGTCTCGACGCCGCCGCAGTGCTCAAAGGTGCCGGGCCCGTACACCTGCTCCAGCATGCCCACCACGTACGAGTTCATGGCCTTCGACTCGTCAAACGACGACTCCGTGGAGACGTACAGCCTGCCGATGTCCGACGGCGAGAGGTTGTTCCTCTGCATTATCTTAAGGCACGCGTTTGCCGCGAGGCATGCCGGATCCTGGTCCGCGTCGACCATCGCCATCTGCGAGACGCCCAGTCCCTTCTCCAGCTTTACGGGGTCGAGTCCGCGCGCCGATGCAAAGTCCGACGCGTCCAGATACAACCTCGGAATGTATATTGCAATGTCGTCTATGCCTGCGGCCATGCGCCTGATTCGTTCGGATTTACTAATAAGGCTTTGCGACTTGCCCGCGCGGTGTTCGGGTGCGGCGTGGAATACCGCATATAATTACCGTATTATTGGCGCGGGGTTTGTCTTTGTTTGTTTATTTTTGCGCGCGCCAAACATGTGTTGCACAAAGGGGTTGCGCGGCGCGTTGGCCACAGTTGATCGGCGGCGCGGCATTGCGGCAGATTCGAGCGCACCAATGCGGAGGTCGCGGCACCTGTCTGCAACATCCTGCCGCGTGCGCCTTTTTCCCACCTGCGAAAGTCGAAGGGGGTGTGCGAATGGCGCGGGTTTTTTGCGGCCGCAAGCGGTACTTGGTCGACGGGAGCCTCCGCCCGCCTTGCCATCCGCGCCTACTGCAGACCCGCGCCTGCAAGCTTGGCATCGAATATGTCTGCAAAGAATTCATACGGCTGCGCCCCCACCACCCGGCTGGCCTCGCCGTCGGGCCCTATCACAAAGAACGACGGAGTGGCGGAGAGCCCGAGCGCCTTTGCGTCCCGGTTGCTTGCAAGTATGGCCGCGGAATACGGCTTGTCCTGCATGCACTGCACCCACTCGCCAAGGTCCAGCCCCGGCATCTCTGATGCAAACCCCTCGAGGTTCCCATAAGACGCCCACCCGTTGTTCTCCCCCGTCCAGTTCTCGTACAGGACATCGTGGTACTCCCAGAACAGTCCCTGGCCCCCGGCGCAGTGAGCCCCGTGCGAGGCCTCCACCGAGTCGGGCCCTATGATGTGGTAGTCCTTGAATATGATGCGCACCTTGCCCGCATCCACATAGTCCTCCAGTATCCTGCCCTCCGTCTCGTGATAGAAGACGTTGCAAAAGTGACACTGGTAGTCCCCGAACTCGACGAGCGTTATTGGAGCAGACGTGCTTCCCAGTATGGGCGAGCCGTTCTCAAGAAGCATTGATGCAACAGTGGGGGTTTCATCCTGCTGCTGCTGCTGCTGCGGCTGCATCACCTTGTCCGCGTCGGATGGAATCATGACGAGTACGTTGTCTTCGCCGCCGCCATCCTCCACCGCCCCTTGCAGGGCCAGAAACACCGCCACCGTAACTGCGGCCGTTATGCCCGCGCCTATTCCGATGGACGGTCCGTGGATCAACAACCAAGGGCGCGGCGCGCGGTAAATTTAGACGTTGACTTGGACAGAACCGCAAACCCAACCGAGTTTGCAGGTGACGCCCGGCCCGAACCGGATTCCATGATCAAAACTGTATATTGCCCACAGTCCCATACAGCGCATGAGCTGCGGGGCCGGCGCTTTTCTGCGCGGATGTGTGGTCGGAACGTGCCGCCGTCGCCATATTACGCTGCTTGCCGCCTCCCTTGCAATAGCTGCAGCGGCCGTGTCGCATGCCGGCGCTGCGTCAGCTTATGAGGGCGATTATTATTACAATTATGGGTCGGACCAGAACGACGCGTCCGCTGACGACGTGCCCCGGCAGCTGGTGATGCTGTCGGGAGAGCTTGCCACGTACGTTGACGCAAACGGCGTCTACACCATAACGGGCAACGTAAAGAACGGATACCCGTGGGATGCAAGGCCGCTACTGTTCCTGCACGTCTCAGACGGGCCCCGCTCGTACGAGATAGAGGTGCCGTACGGCGCGATACCATCCGGAGGGGAGCTCCCGTTCAAGGTAAAGGTGCCGGACGCGTCGCCGCACGCCGGGCTGTCCGGATACGACATGGAGCCCGCAGCCGGCGTCGCGCGTACGGCCACGCTTGACGTGCTGTACGACCACACCCTGGTGGTGCACCCCGGCGGTCACCTGTCCGGACTTGCGGTGAACTCCGGCAGCAGCACGCTGGAGGACCCGGTGCTGTGGGCCGTCGTCCACGGCGACGCCTCGGTGCTTGACGCGGCCCGCAGCGAGCCCCTCGGGTCGGTCGCGCCGGGGCAGATCGTGCCGTTTGAGATGCGCGCGGACCCCTCGATCTCGGGGGTCTCGTACTATAGCTGCTTTGCCCCCTCCTCGGACTCCGTGCACCCCCTGACGGCGCAGCGCGGCGACCAAAAGTACCTGATGCGGTACGAGTCGGGGGCCTGGCTTTACAGGCCCGTCTTTGCAGAGGACGGACTCAGCGTCGAGATACAGAGCACCAACAGCTACCCCTTTGAGACGTTTGCAACGGTGGAGATACCTCCCGTCACGCGCGACGAGTCGTTTGAGGTGTACAGGAACGGCGAGTCCATCAACCATACGCAGCGCGCAGACGACATGGGGCTGTGGCACGTCTCATTTGACGTGCGCGGCCACTCCCAGGACGTCTTTACGATACGCGGCTTTGAGCGGGGCGAGACACTGCCTGCCCTGCTGGCCGACTACATACGGCAGGACATGTGGGCGTGGGCGTCCGGAGCCGCCCCGGACAGTGCGGCGTACACATCGCTGCTGCTGCTGTCCGAGCACTCGCTGCTGCCAGAACCCCTGCCCCCGGACGAGCAGGCGGGGCCGTCCATACCGGACTGGGTCGCAACCCTTCTCATGTGGTGGGAGTCCGGCGATGTCAGCGACGACGACGCCATGGCGGCCCTGTCGCATCTGATCGAGGCCGGGTTGATCAGGCCCGGCTGACGACCTGCGCAAGTCCCCGCCCGGGATTCCCCGCGCGGCACTGCCGCCCTCCGGGCGCGGGCGCATCCGGGCGCGGGCAAACAGACTAAATATCCCACGCCCCGGTTCATCGGCATGAAACGGGTCTTTGTAAACGGGTACGGCTCGATAGGGAGCAGGCTGGCGTCGTTCCTGCTAGACGACCCGGAACTGGAGGTCACCGGGGTGGGCAAGCAGTCTCCGGACCCCAAGGTGGCAGAGGCCGCCTCGAAGGGCATCGACGTGTACGTGCCCGAATCCAAGCTGCCGGACTTTGAGGGGTACGGCGGCGTGAGGGGCACCATAAAATCGGCCATTGCAAAGTCCGACATCGTGATAGACGCGTCGCCGGGCGGGTGCGGGTACGCAAACAAGACGCACCTCTACGAGCCGGGCGGCATACCTGCAATATACCAGGGCGGGGAGTCGGTCGAGGGGCCCGAGGCCGTGTCGGACCTGCTGTTCAACTCCCGGACCAATTACGACAGGGCGATAAACGCGAAACACGTCATGCAGGGGAGCTGCAACGTGACCGGGATGGGGCGCATGCTGATGCCCCTGCGCAACGCGTACGGAAACGGCATAAGCCGCATCGACGTGACGCTGATCCGGAGGTGGGCCGACATCGAGCAGGCAGACAAGGAGGTTCCCGACACGATAGAGATGACCGAGGCACCACACCACGGCCGCGACGTCATGGCGGCGTTTGGGACAGGCGGAGGCAGCGGAAAGGCCGACCTGCCGCCCCCACTGCACGTCAGGGCCGTGAAGGTGCCCACGCGGCAGATGCACCTGCACATAATGGACATACGCTTCTCCCGCGAGGCGGCCGAGTCGGGCGCCGTGCCGGACGCGGCAGAGCTGCACGGACTTCTGGGGCGGGAGCCCGGGATCGCCATACTGCACGGGGCGAAGGGCACGGCCGAGATACGGGAGTGCGCGAGGAAGATGGGATTCAGCTTTGTGGACACAAACCTCGTGCACGTGCACGCAAACATGACGGAGGTGCACGGCGACACCATACAGGTGATGTACTCGGACGACCAGACCGGCATCGTGATCCCGGAGAACCACATGCTGCTGCAGGCCATGGCGATGGGCCGGCCCTACGAGGAGGCCGCGGCCCACACGGAGAGGGTGTTCCACATGGCAGAAAAGAAGCGCATCCTGCAGGAGACGTTTGCATAGTCCGGCGCGGATCTGGCACGGGGCGCGTCATGCGCCGCTGCCGCTGCCGCCGTTTCTTGACGCGGCGCCGCCTGCCGCCGCCTCCGCGGTCCTCTCTATCCGGACCTTTTGCGGGACGTTCCTCGAGGTCTTCTCGACTATGATGCGCAGCCCCCCGACCTCCACCTTGTCGCCGGCCTGCGGTATGTCCTGCAGCTTCTCATGCAGCAGCCCGCTGAGCGACGCATAGTCGTCGCCCATCGGGACGCTTGCCCCGAGCGCCTCGTTCACCGCATCGATCTCGATGTCCCCGTCCGCGATTATGGTGTCCGCGTCGACGCGCGTGTACTTTGCGCGCCGCGCGGCGTCCGTCTCGTCCTCTATCTCGCCGACGATCTCCTCCAGCAGGTCCTCGAGCGTCACCAGTCCCTCCACGCCGCCGTGCTCGTCCACCACTATGGCCATGTGCGTCTGCCGCCCCTGCATCTCGCGCAAAAGGGCGCTTATCGTCTTCTCCTGCGATGCGAACACGGCCTCGCGCGATATCTTGTCGAGCCGGGTCATCTTGTTGTCGCGCTCCAGTTCCCTGAGCACGTCCCTGACGTGGATGAAACCCACGATGTCGTCCGCGGAGTCGCCGTATATCGGTATCCTAGAGTGGCCGCTGCGGTTGATCTCCGGGAGCGCCTCGAAGAGCATCATCCTCGCGTTTAGCGCGAACATCTTCGTGCGCGGCGTCATCACGGCGCGTATCACGGTGTCGTCAAAGCTCAGGGCCCCGTGGAGCATGTCGACCTCCTCCTTTTCCAGGGCCTTCTCCTTGCGGCCCTGCTCTATCACGCCCCGTATCTCCTCCTCGGTTATGGGGGGAGGGGAGTCGCTGCTGCCCGTCAGGCGCACCACGCGCCTCGTCACTATCTCAAAGAACTTTACCACGGGGTACAGCGCATAGCTGAACCCGAGCAGGACTGGCGCGTACCGGAGCGCTATCTTTGCCGCGTTCGCGTTGCAGTACGTCTTTGGCGTGATCTCGCCGAATATCAGTATGAGGAAGGTCATCACCCCGATGGCGATCCCGAGCCCCTCGTTTCCAAACAGCCTGATTGCGACGCTGGTGGCAAGGGCCGAGGCGCCCACGTTGACCAGGTTGTTTCCAAGGTTGACGCTTGACATCATCCATCCCGGGTTGGACTTTAGCCGGTGCAGCGCCCTTGAGCCCTTCTTGCCCTCCGAGAGCATCTGCTCCACGGCAGACATGCGGACGCCCACCAGGGCCACCTCGAGCCCGCTGAAGAATCCGGACAGCCCCAAGAGCGCCGCGAGCGCGGCGGCCTCGACCCAGATGTCTACCATGCGGCGGCGCCTCCCTGGACTGCCGTGGATCCCGCCGCAGTGCGCCTCTGCAACGGCGCGTGCATGCCGCGTGAAGCGGCGCGGAGCAAGGCCCGTGCTGCGGCTCTGTAAATCATGACGGAGGTGTCAGGGGGAACTATGGCGGCGTCCATCTATTGCTCCAACACCGTCGTACCTGCTGCTGCCGCCCCAGATGCCGCCGCACCCGTACCTGACACGCCCTTATCATCTTTCATAACTGTCACAACAATCTATCCCGTCCGGACATGCCGGTATCGCGCGCACGCGCCATTCTGTGTGCTGCTACAAGACTCCGGCGTACGCAAGCCGTCGGAAGGCTACAAGTTAGTCTGCTGCCAGTGCGTTGCGCTGCGTGCGGCATTCCCAAGATCAACTTGTAACGGCATCGGATTCATATATTGATTGCGCTACGGCGAGGGTCGATGCCGAATTCAAATCCACAGGCATAGATCCTCCCTTCAAGAATGAATTTGCAGGAGCTGCCCGGCAGCCTTGAGCAAAGTTGGCAAGTAGGCGCAGGCGGCATCTCAAGGCTCCAAGACCTTTACGCGCATGCAAGGCCCGTCGATCATGCTTCTTTTTACCCATCCGGCAACAACAACAACAGCCGCAGCAGCAGCAGCAGCAGCAGCCACAACCGCAGCGTAGACGAAAGCCCCACCGTTACAAATAGCTAATATCTCTCACGACAAGGTTAACCACTCTGCAAAAGGGTTTAAAAGAGGCGGAAATTTCACGCCCCAAGCATGGGTGCAAGAAAGAGACACTCGCCACGGCGCGGAAGCCTGGCATACTCGCCGCGCGCAAGGGCCAAGAGCATGGAGGCCCGCATAAGGGCGTGGCCCGAGGTTGACGAGACACAGGAGCCCCGCATACTTGCGCACTGCGGCTTCAAGGCCGGCTGCGTGCAGATAGTAAGCATCGACGACAGGGAGAAGGTGCCCAACGCCGGCAAACAGCTTGTGAGCTTGGGAACCGTCCTTGCGACCCCGCCGGTGCTGATACTGGGTATTCGCGGCTATGCAAGGGACGCCGCGCGCGGGCTGTACGCGGCATTCGACGTGTACGCGGAGGACATGCCGCGCGAGATGGCAAAGGTGATCAAGCTAAAGAACGGGGACGAGAACGCCCTCAAGAATGCGGAGGCGTCACTCGGCCGCATAAGCGAGCTGTACGCGATACTGGCAGTCTCGCCGAGGCAGGCGGGACTGGAGCAGAAGAACCCCTACATATTTGAGGGCATGGTGGGCGGCGGCACCATCGCGCAACAGTTTGAGTATTTGAGCGGGATGCTCGGCAAGCAGGTCAGCATATCGGACACATTTGAGGCCGGCTCCAGCGTTGACGTGGCGGCCATCACAAAAGGCAAGGGATGGCAGGGCGTCCTGAAGCGGTGGAACGTAAAGAAGAAGCAGCACAAGTCAAGAAAGACCGTGCGCGAGGTCGGATCGCTTGGGCCCATATCGCCGCAGAGCGTCATGTATACGGTTCCGAGGGCCGGACAGTTCGGCTTCCACCAGAGGACCGAATACAACAAGAGGATAATGATAGTGGGCGACGCGACGGCAGAGGAGGAGCAGAGGCGGCAGGAGATGGAGGCGCAGTCCGCCGCCGCTGCCGCGGGCTCGAAGAAGTCCGACGGCGTAAAAAGGCGCAGAGGCGCCGGCTCCCAATCCGCGCAGCAGCTGCAGCAGCAGAACAGGGGCATCAACCCGGCCGGGGGCTACAAGCACTTTGGGCTGGTAAAGGGCGAGTACGTAATCCTGAAGGGCTCGGTTCCCGGAACGTACAGGAGGCTTGTCAAGCTGCGAAGCCAGGTCAGAAACAAGCCCGCCAAGGTCTCAAAGCCGAACATACTGGAGGTCGTGGTATAGTGGCCCGGAACAATACAAACGCGGCAGCTGCAGTAGTCTCCGTGATCCCAGCCAGCGGCGAGGTGCCTCCTGCAGGTGACGATAACGGTTCTTCCGGCCACGCGCTGCCGCTGCCGCCGATATTTCAGACGCCGTTCAGGCCCGACCTGATACACAAGGCGTTCGTGCACCTGTCCTCGCACTCCTTCCAGCCGCAGGGAAGGCATCCCACGGCCGGCATGGACGTGGTGGCCGACACCAACGATCCGCCCACAGGAAGGGGCATTGCGCGCATTGCAAGGGCCCGCGGGGGCGGCGGGAGGCGCCGCGGCGAGGGCGCGGAGGTCGCGTCGACCCGGGGAGGCAGGCAGGCCCACCCGCCGGCTGCAGAAAAGGCCATCTACAAGAAACTCAACAAGAAGGAGGGCAGGCTGGCGTTCTGCTCCGCGGTCGCGGCCACGGCGTCCAGGAGGATTGTCGAGTCGAGGGGGCACAAGGTCGCGGGGTACGCGGACGGGATGAAGGGAGTATTTCCAATTGTAATAGAGGACGACATAGGACAGCATGCAACGACCCGCGAGGTGCTGGCGCTCGTCGAAAAGCTCGGGCTCGGCGACGACGTGGAGCGGCTCAGGAGTCGCAAGGCCCGCTCCGGACGCCCCTCGCTCAGGGGCCGCTCAAAGAAGAGGGGCAAGAGCGTGCTGTTTGTGGTGGCCGGCGACGGCAACGTCCCGCTGAAGAGCGCCGTAGGGTCCCTTCCGGGGGTCGAGGCGCGCGGGGTCTCCGAGCTGAGCGTGCTTGACTTGGCGCCGGGCTCGGATCCGATAAGGCTTACTGTGTTTACGAGGTCCGCAGTCGAGCAGCTCGGGCGCGTAAGATCCGCCCACCTGGACGTGATGGGCATGATGCCCGGCGGCGAGCCCGCAGGTGACGACAAACCGAGGGAGGCAGAACTGAAATGAGCAGTGGCAGCGGCAGCGGCAAGGCAAGGGAGATGGACGCCGACACCGCCGCGCGCATCATGATCAGGCCCTACGTGACGGAACGCACCTTTGAGATGGTAGAGTCGGAGGCGAAGATCTGCTTTATCGTAAGCCGCACGGCGACAAAGCACGAGATTGCGGACGCCATAAAGGTGCTGTACGGAAAGACGGCGCGCGGTGTCAACACGGCCCGGACCATATACGGCAAGAAGGCGTTTGTGCAGTTTGAGAACGCGGAGATGGCAAGGGATCTTGCGACGGACATTGGAATGCTGTGACTGAGAGTGGCAAGGACAATGATGATGATGATGACGACGGTGACAAGGGGCGCGAAGATGACGGCAACCATACCCACGGCAACACGCATGCCCGCCAAGGCGCCGGCAGCCCGCATCGCATGTCGGACGCGGACAGATAATAATTTCATCACATATAATAACCGCCTGCCACGCACGGCCCGCATAATGACTGCAGGTGCATCACGCATGACGGACGCCGCGGCAGCAGCCGGCGCGGCCGCCATCAGGTCCGGGCAAACCAGAGGGGTGCCATACAGATGGTAAAAGAGTTCAACTATCGCGGAATACCGATTGCCGAACTGGAGTCGTTGTCCCTTGAGAAGGTATTCTCGCTGCTGAACTCCAGGCAGCGGCGCTCGCTTACCAGGGGCATAACCGACTCAAAGCGCAAGCTCATAGAGGAGATAAAGGCGGCCAAGGCTGGAACCCTTACGAACCCAATAAAGACGCACCTGCGCGACCTCATCATCCTGCCCAGTATGATGGGCGTTACGGTAAACGTGTTTTCTGGCAAGGAGTTTGCGCCCGTCCTGCTGAGGCCGGAGATGATCGGCCACTACCTGGGCGAGTACGTGATTACTAACAAAAAGGTCTCCCACGGCGCGCCGGGCGTCGGGGCCTCGAGGTCAAGCCTCTATGTCCCGCTGAAGTGATTGTTATGACACGGTACGGATATGCGTTTCAGGGATTCGACTCCACGCAGCACGTCCGCGCCTCGGTGCGGGATAAGGACATGTCGCACAAGCACGCCCGCGAGGTCGCAAAGGCCATATCGGGGCTCAGCCTGGAAAAGGCGCGCGACTACCTTACCGCCGTGACAAACAAGGAGAGGGCCATACCGTTTGGAAGATACAAGGGCCAGGTCGGCCACCGCTCGGATCCCGGCATGATGGCGGGCCGCTATCCCCAGAAGACCGCGCACGAGTTCATAAGGGCCCTCGACAACTTGGAGGCGAACGCCGGGTACCAGGGCTTCGACGTGGACAGGCTGAAGATAGTCAACGCGACAGTCCACAAGGGCGTCGTGATAAAGCGCATCATACCGAGGGCGCAGGGAAGGGCGACCCCAAAGAACAACGTAATGACGCACCTGGAACTGGTGGCAAGGGAGATATGAGATGTCCGCCGTAAAGAACGTCATAAAGGACAACTACAATATGATGCTCCTGCACGACTACCTCAAGCAGGCAATAAAGGAGGCCGGCTTCTCGCACGCCGAGATATCAAAGACCCCCACGGGTACGCGCATCGCGCTGCACGTGACGCGCCCGGGCATCGTGATCGGGCGCAAGGGGACGGGCATACGCGAACTGACGGAGCGCCTCGAGCACAACTTTGGCCTGAAGAACCCGCAGGTCTCCGTCACCGAGATCGAGGTGCCCGAGCTCTCGCCAAGCGTGATGTGCAACAGGATGGCCGCACACCTGGAGCGCGGTACTGCGTTCAGGAGGGCCACCATGTGGACGCTCAACCAGGTCATGGAGAACGGGGCCATGGGGGTCCAGATTACGGTCTCCGGCAAACTGAGGGGCGACCGCTCGGCCTTTGAAAAGCACACCGCCGGCGTCCTGCCGCGCGCAGGGCACCATGCGGAGGTCATAGTCGACGAGGACGTAGCCCATGTCAACACGCCGATGGGGCTCATCGGGGTCCGGATAAGGATAGCGCACAAGGAGCGGAGGCCTCCGGAGTTCGAGATGAGATCGGCAGAAGACCTTGCCAAGGCCAAAAAGATTGCAAGGGAGGAGGCCGGAGTCGATGATGACGATAATGATAAAGATGATGGGAGTGGCGATGGCGGCAATGCAGCGGACGGCGGGGCGAAGGATGCCGACGCGCCAAGCGACGGCAGCCCGGCCACCGAGTCCGAGCACATCAAGATAGAGGGGGAGCGCATAAAGGAGCTCGACACCATGGAAGAAGAGGAGGCCGCAATGAGATGAGAAGGAGGAGCATGGCAGTGATACGGGAATACGACAGGAAGGAACTGGAGGGAAAGATACGCGAAACCAGGGGAGAGCTTGCAAAGCTGAGGGTCGTTGCAACAAAGGGCACGCTGAAAAAGGACAGCGGCAGGCTGAGGCCCATACGCCGCGACATCGCCCGCATGGAGACCCGCCTCAGCGAGATCAGGATGGAAGAGTACGCGCAGTCACTCGAGTCCGGAGGGGGCGGTGACTAGTGACCGTAACGCCCATGCCGGTCCTGGCCGCCAAGGATGCGGCGCACCGCGCAGCCATATCTGCCGAAGACGTGCCGTTCCACGAGATTGTCGGGCTGGACGTCAGGGTACTCGGCGCGCCGAACCGGTCGCTGGTGGGCCTGAGCGGCAGGATCCAGTACGAGACAAAGTCGATGATTGCAATTGCAGAGGGAGGAGACCGGCGCGCGCACGCCGGGGATCGCGCCGGCCGACGGCCGCCTCACCACAGCGAGGGGCCGCTCTGCCGCGACGCTCCAAAGGGGATCCCAAAGAGGGGGGCCGTCCTAGAGTTCTCGCGGAACGGGGCGCGCATAGGCGAGGCAAGCGGGGACGCCATGCTAAAGAGGCCGTTTGAGAGGACGGCGGCATAGGAGGAGGATGTGCAGGATGTCAGAAAAGGATCAGAACGGCAGCGAGGGACGCGACAGCGCCAGGAACATCGGGGTAGGCTCCGGACGCGCGCCGGGGCAGCCGTGCGGCGACAGGAACTGCCCGTACCACGGGGGACTGTCAGTCAGGGGGAAGCTCTTTGACGGGCGCGTGACGGGCGCAAAGGCGAGGCAGACTGCCACGCTCCAAAAGGACGTCCCGGTATACTTTGCAAAGTTCAAGAGGTACGCAAGGGACAAGAGCACCATACACGCGCACGTCCCCGGATGCATCAAGGTACAGGACGGCGACAGCGTCCTTGCAGCAGAGTGCAGGCCGATCTCAAAGTCGGTCTCGTACGTGGTGGTGGAGGTGCGCAAGTAATGGCAAAGCAGGCCGGCAAGGGGGTAGAGGAGTTCCGCCCATACGTGACAAGGTCGATACCGGTGGGCGCCAACATAGTATGCGCCGACAACTCGGGCGCAAAGATACTAGAGGTGATAAACGTGCCGCGGCACAAGACGCGCGCGTCCAGGCTTCCCGCCGCCGCGGTGGGAGACTTTTGCAACGTGGTGGTCAAGAAGGGACCCGCCGAGCTCCGCAAGCAGGTGTACGGGGCCGTGATAGTGCGCCAAAAGTACGCGGTTCGCAGGCTCAACGGCGTCAGGGTCTGCTTTGAGGACAACGCCGCGGTGCTGATCACGCCGGAGGGCGAGACGAAGGGCACCGACATAAAGGGCCCCGTCGCGGCCGAAGCCTCTGAAAAGTGGCCCAGGGTGGCCAACCTAGCGTCGATGGTGGTGTAAATGGTAAAGCCGACGAAGATGAGAAACAGGCAGATCTACAGGGCGTCCCAAACCCTGCGAAGCAAGCAGGTGTCTGCAAACCTCTCAAACGGGCTCCGCTCAAAGTACGGCAGGCGCAGCATCAGGGTCGTGGAGGGCGACACGGTGATGATAAAGCGCGGAGAGTACGCGGACGTGCCGGGCAAGGTGGAAAAGATCGACGTCGAGTCTGGGCGCATCTCGGTTGCGGGAGTCAAGAAGGAAAAGGCAAAGGGGGACAAGTTTGACGTTATGATACACGCATCCAACGTCCTTGTGACCGGGCTGAACCTGAGTGACCAGCGGCGCCGTGACAAGATCGGGGCGACCGGCGAGTACGAGACTGACGAGACCGTGGACGGCCCCGGGGCCGGTGATGGCGCTGCTGCGGCTGCTGCGGCTGCTGCGGCTGCTGCTACAGATGACGCCGCGACCACTGGCGGCGAGCGCCTCCAAGCAGGAACGCCGGGGGGCGCCGAGGCAGGCGCAGAGCCCCAAGACGGCGCGCAGGCCACCACGGATGAGACTGACGAGGACATGCAGGCAGATGACGGCCAGGACGGCGACCAGGATGCGGACAGGGGTGTCGATGCGGGTAACGACGCTGACGGCGTCAGGGATAGCGATGTGGAGGATAACGAATACGGCGGGCAAGCAGATAAAACCAAGCAGAATCGCCCGGGAGATGAGGTATAATGGTGAGCATATCCGGAAGCAAAAAGCTAAAGCGGCAGATGGCCCCGCTGTTTTGGGGAATCACGCGCAAGGACAAGAGGTTTGTAGTCACCACGAGGCCCGGACCACACGGCAGGCACGTGGCGGTTCCCACGGCGGTCTTTCTGCGCGACATGCTCAAAATAGTCACCAGCCTGCGCGAGGCAAAGTCCACCATATACGCCGGCAAGGTAAGGGTCGACGGCGTGGTCAGAAAGTCGCTGCACCACCCCATCGGGCTGATGGACGTGGTGGAGCTTGACGGCATGCCCGACGCGTACAGGATGGTGCCAACCGACGGGCGGCTGCTTGCGCCAATCACGATTACAGACGGGAAGGAGACCACCAAGAAGCTTGCAAGGGTAAAGAGCAAGACCACGATCTCCGGCGGCCGCACCCAGGTAGGGTTCCACGACGGCCGCTCCCTCATCACCAATACCGATCTCAGCGTGGGCGACGCGTGCCTGCTGCAGGTGCCGGAGCAGAAGATACTCGAGGTCCTGAGGCTCGAGGAGGGCTGCCAGGCCCTGGTGACCAGGGGGATAAACGCGGGCCGCACGGGTAAGATCGAGGCGATAGAGCCCGGCACGTTCATACTGCCAAAGAGGGTGCTGCTTGCCCTAGAGGAGCGCAAGATCGAGATCCCCGCGGACATAATAATGCCCATAGGACGGGACAAGCCCGTTATTGCGATAAGGTGATGACATGATGTCGGTACAGCAGGCAGAGACGATAGAGGGGGGGGAACAAGACCGCGAACTGCCTGCCGGCGGCGCTACTGCCGCTGCCGCCCCCGCGCCGAAGAACCCGATGAGGCGCGTATACCTTGAAAAGGTCGTGCTCAACATGGGCATGGGCCGCTCCGGGGACGCCATCAACATCGCAAAAAAGGCGCTCGAGCAGATCACCGGGGGGCGCAAGCCCTGCCAGCGCGACGCGAGGGGCAGCCAGCGCGACTGGGGCGTCCGCAAGGGCGAGCCCATAGGCGTATCCGTCACGATCCGCGGCGAGGAGGCAAGGGCTCTGCTCAAGAGGCTGCTGGAGGCAAAGGGCAACGCGGTGAACGGGCGCTCCTTTGACAACTTTGGAAACTACTCCTTTGGGATAGGGGAGCACATCGACATTCCGGGCGTAAAGTACGAACCGCAGATAGGCATACTCGGGCTCGGCGTCTCAGTCGCCCTCGCCCGCCCCGGATACTCCATACGCAAGCGCAGCAAGCACAAGGCGAGCGTCGGGCGCGCCCACGCAATCACGAGCGCAGAGGCGCAGGAGTTCGTGGCGTCCGAGTTCGGAGTGCAGGTGGTGTAGCAGCAATGGCAAAAGACCGTTCATACGAGTTTACCGGGAGAAAAAAGCACGACTTTGGGCGCGGCTCAAGGTGGTGCAAGCGGTGCGGCGACTATACCGCGGTGATTCAAAAGTACAACCTCATGATATGCCGGCGGTGCTTTAGGGAGGTTGCGCCCTCCCTGGGATTCAGGAAGAACAGGTGAGACGGATGCCGGCAACTAACATACTCGCAAACCTGTTTGTCACTTTATACAACAACGAGGCGCGCCGCAAGCGCGAGTGCACCATACTGCCCACCTCGAACCTCGCCGTCGAGGTGCTAAAGACGCTGGAGCGCGAAGAGTACATCGGCAGCTTCGAGCACGTGGACGACAGGCGGGGCGGCAAGTTCAAGATCACGCTGCTTGCAAAGATAAACAAGTGCGGCGCAATCTCGCCCAGGTTCAAGGTGCGCAACGACGAGTTCGGAAAGTGGGAGCAGCAGTACCTGCCGGCGTACGACAGGGGCATGCTGCTTGTCACTACAAACCAGGGCGTCATGTCGCACCGCGAGGCGCTGCAGAAGGGAATAGGGGGGTTTCTGATCGGATATGTATACTAGGCCCGAAAAGATGCAGGACGTGGTGGAGGTCCCCGACGGCGTCACGGTCACAAAGAAAAAGCACATGCTCGGATTCGAGGGCCCGCTGGGTAAGACGTTCCAGAGCTTTAGGAGCATACCCGTAGGGATAGAGGTGGCCGACGGCCGCATAACCCTGAAGGCGGCGGGCCCGCGCAAGCGGGACTACGCGATACTGCACACGGCGCGCTCCATCATAAGAAACATCTGCGAGGGGCTTGTCAGCGGGTACACCATAAAGATGAAGGTGGTGTTCGCCCACTTTCCGATTACGGTAAAGGCCGAGGGCAGCGAGGTCATAATAGAGAACTTCCAGGGCGAGCGCGCCGCGCGCCGCACCAGGATAGTGGGCCCCGCCACGAAGGTGGTGTCAAAGGGAGACGACGTTGTAATAACTGGCGCCGTGTGGACCGACGTGACGCAGACTGCCGCGAACATAGAGCTCGCCACCAGGGTGAAGGGCAAGGACCACCGCGTCTTCCTTGACGGGATATACGCGTATGAAAAGTCAAAGGGCATTGCCGAAAAGTAGCCGCATGGACTAGGTGCGCGTATGGCCGAAAAGGACGGCGGCGGACTAGCCCCCGAGTTTGCAGACTGGCTTGACGGCTACGTGGGGCAGATGCTGGACATCCACAGAATGGCGCGGCCCGCACCCAGGACCGCCGACGTGTGGGGGTGCCAGAACGTGGGGGACTTTATGTGTGGCTTCTTTGTAGGGGAGATGATCGGTGCGGCCACATCCGCGCTGCAGTCCAGATACGGACGGGAACCCACAGCGCAGGAGCATGCAGAGATTGCCAGCATCGTGGAGAAGCGCTCCGACTCCATACGCGACGCGTTCTTGAGGTTCAACTGACCCCGCGAAGCGTCGACAGGGCAGCGGCGCCGAAGCCGGGCTCTTGCGAGTTCGGGACCAGCCAGACGACAGAACCGCTTATTGCGCATGCATTATGACAATATGTCTTGGAACATTACTATGACGCTTGACATGCGTGCCAATATTAATAATAAGTGGGTTTGGTACAGGGGCCGGTTTTAATAACAATTGGGTTTGGCACAGGGCCGGTTTTAATAATGGTGTTTGCCAGATGTGCCAATGCATCAGCCCCCGAATTTGCAAGAGCGCGAAACCGACGCATTTATTTGGACACTCATGCCCCCATTTTTATTAGAGATGAGTATGATACTTGATGCCCTGCGCCCGATCAAGACGAATGCGACCTCATCCATTACAATTGCGCTGATCGCGTTTGCACTGTGCGCCATCCCTGCACTTGTAACCGACGCAGAGGCCCAAGTGCGCACCGCATATGATCTTGGGAGCATAGAGTCGCGGGTTCAGGCAGAGGTAACACGGGCAGTGAATCTGTACGTCGCGCAGGGCGAGGAGGCATTCAATACTATCACGCCCGAAAGAGTGTCAAACGTAAACAAGATAACTCCGTTTGTCGTAAGGGCCGACAACTTACAGATCGTGGCGCACGGGGCGGTTCCAAATTTTGTCGGCCAAACTGCACACGGTCTGGCCAGGGCAGACAAGCCCCTCCCTCAGATTCGCGCCGAATTGGCGCAGAATGGCGAGACGTGGATAGAGCACATCGGCATAAACCCGGCCAACGGCCAGAACCAGGCAAAGCGGACCCTGCTGCAACTGCACGTCGGCGACGACGGCATCCGCTACATATTTGCCGCCGGCCACTACCTCGCAGACTCCGAGGTCCAGCTGTTCATAGAGGAAAAGGTAAGGCAGTACGAATCGCACGGTAATGCGCAGGCCTTTTTTAACAGTATTACTCCCAACAGTCCCGTCCTGACGGACGAGCTGTACCTGTTTGTGATAGAATACTCGTCTTGGATGCGGGTGGCAGACGAGGTGGTGCCTGATAGGGTGGGGCGGACAGATACCATCCTTGACACCTCCAGCAGGTCCGTCGACGGCGTCCGTCTGGATCTCAGTGCAAACGAGGGTACGTGGGTGACGTATACGTTTCACAATCCGGCCACGGACATAGAGCAGCTCAAGCGAACGTGGCTCTACCTGCATGACGGCTATGTGTTTGGATCCGGATACTATCCGCACGACTCCACGGCCCAGTCACTGGTGGATGCGGCCATAATCCTGTATACGGCGCGCGGGGATAGGGCGTTTAACCTCATAACGCCGAATGAGCCGGATCCGTTCTCAACGCGGTCTACTTTTGTGCTTGATGCTGATACCCTGAGAATAGAGGCCCATGGCAGATCCCCCGGGCTGGTGGGCACGACTGATACGCACCTTGCGTCGGCAGACATATCCCTGAAGCGCATCAACGAAAGACTGGACGCCGAGAAAGGCATCTGGATATGGCACATGGCCCGAAACCCTGCCACCCAGACAGACCAGCTTACCCACACCTACTTATCCCTGCACGATGGGTACATCTTTGGCGCCGGCTACTCACTGCCCGATATCAGGCTGCAGTCAGTGGTCGACGACGCAATATTCACATACAGGAACAACCCCCAGACCGGCTTCGAGACGATAAACTCCGGGGCCCTCAACAGGATAGACGTCTTTCCAGTAGTCAGAAACGCGACGCACATAGTTGCGCACGGTGCAGTGCCCGGCCTGATCGGGACGTCGCCCCAAGTGGAGGGATTAAGGAATTTTGCAGATGCGAGAGAGGCGCTCATAAGAAGCGGGGGATCGCTGTGGTCACAATTTTCATTTGTCAACCCGCTTACCGGCACAGAGCAGATCCAGCGCACCTTTTGGATGTTTTATGACTCCTATCTGTTCGGGGCGACGTATATCGTTTCAGATGCAGACGCACAGTCGGTCACCGACTATGCGAGGTTCATTTACGAATCCAACCGGGAGAACGACGCGTGGATCGACATCATAACGCCGGACGCGCCCATCAGGACAGACGCGCTATACCCGTTCGTGATAAACGCGTCCACCTGGACCAGACTGGCGGACGGCGTCGTGCCCGCCCGGGTCGGGCAGCCGGAGACTATACTCGACACGTCTGCAAGATCAGTCGAGGACGTGCTTGCCGACCTGAGGGCCAACGGCAGGACGTGGGTGACGTACACGTTCCACAATCCAGACACGGGCGTGGAGCAGCTCAAGCGCTCGTACCTCCAGCTGCACGACGGCATAGTCTTTGGATCCGGCTACTATCTGCTCGACTCCCACGTCCAGGGAGTAACGCAAAGCAGGATGCTAGAGTACTCGAACGACGGCAGGAATGCTGCCATCGCCTCCATCAACACGATCCCCAGCGCGCCGTTCACCACGTACGCCTTTGTGGTCGACCCACGAACCGGGGAGACGGTGGCGCAGAACGTGGATCCCGGCGCGATAGGCTCCGTCACCGACTGGGACGCCATCACAGGCGTGCTGTCGGCGCAAGAGATCATCGACGCCACGGGCCAAGGAGCCGGCATGTGGGTCAGCTATCCGCACACCAACCCCGTGACCGGCGAGACGGAGACCAAGCGCGCGTGGCTTGCCATGCATGACGGCCTGATATTCGGGGCCGGATACTATACGTCGGACATACCCGAGTCAGACGTCAGGTTTGCAGTCAGCAACGCGATACGCATCTACGAGACCAACCAGGCAGACGACGCGTGGATCGACATCATAACTCCGGACGCGCCCATCACGACTGACGCGCTATATCCGTTTGTGATACGCGCTAGCGACTGGACTAGGGTGGCAGACGGCGTCGTGCCCGCCCGGGTCAATCAGCCCGAGACCATACTCGACACGTCTGCACGAACACCCGGGGACGTGCTTGCAGAGCTCAGGGAGAAGGGAAGCCTGTGGGTGACTTACATATTCCACAACCCCGCCACGGGCGTGGAGCAGCTCAAGCGCTCGTACCTCCAGCTGCACAAGGGGCTGGTGTTCGGGTCCGGCTACTATGTGCTGGAGTCCAACGTGCAGTCGGCGTCGCACAGCCGCATACTAGAGTACGAGCGCGACGGCAGGGACGCCGCCCTTGCCTCCATCAACACGATCCCCGAAAGTCCCGTATCCACGTACGTCTTTGCCGTACATTCTTCGACGGGGTCCACGGTGGCGCAAAACGCCGATCCAAGACTAATAGGAGTCTCCGACTGGGATGCCATCGTGGCCGTGCACCGAGCTGATGACATCAGGGCCGCGACAGACAAGGGAACCGGCACATGGGTCAGCTACCCGCACACCAACCCCGTAACCGGCCAAGAAGAGACAAAGCGCTCGTGGCTCGTCATGTTCGACGACCTGATATTCGGGGCCGGATACTATACGTCAGACATACCAGCATTAGACGTCAGGTTTGCAGTCAGCAACGCGATACGCATCTACGAGACTAACCAGGCAGACGACGCGTGGATCGACATCATAACGCCGGATGCGCCCATCACGACTGACGCGCTCTACCCGTTCGTGATAGACGCGGCCACCTGGACCAGGCTGGCAGACGGCGTCGTGCCCGCCCGGGTCGGGCAGCCGGAGACCATACTCGACACGTCTGCAAGAACACCCGGGGACGTGCTTGCAGAGCTCGAGGAGAAGGGAAGCCTGTGGGTGACGTACATTTTCCACAACCCCGCCACGGATGTCGAACAGTTCAAGCGCTCGTACCTCCAGCTGCACGACGGGCTGGTGTTCGGGTCCGGATACTACATACTGGATTCTAGCGTGCAGTCGGCGTCGCACAGCCGCATACTAGAGTACGAGCGCGACGGCAGGGACGCCGCCATCGCCTCCATCAATTCGATCCCCGATGCGCCGTTCACCACGTACGCCTTTGTGGTCGACCCAGAAACCGGGAACACGGTGGCGCAGAACGTGGATCCCGACGCGATAGGCTACGTCACCGACTGGGGCGCCATTACCTCGGCGCACCTGTCACGAGACATTATAGACGTGATAAGCAGGGGAACCGGCACGTGGGTCAGCTACCCGCACACCAACCCCGTGACCGGCGAGGCGGAGACCAAGCGCTCGTGGCTCGTCATGTTTGACGGCCTGATATTCGGGGCCGGATACTATACGTCGGACATCCTTGCCACGCCCCCGTCCGGTCCGGGTTTTGGTGGCGCCTTCAAAAATGTGTGCAGATGATAGGCGGGCCGCACGCATACTGCCCGCTGCAGTAACAGCAGATGATCCATCGAGCACCCAGAGCCCGCCGGCAACACGACATGCAGGACTAGCGTGTTGCATAATTCGTCGACCTCCTTGGCAAAATGCCATCCTCGCTTGACGATCACAGGGTTGCTGTGGCGCGCGCCAGGTGTGCCGACCGCATTGCAGGGCCCCCGCCGCAACGTCTTGTTTCTGGACGAGGTTCGTCGGCTGCAGGCTGCCCGCATGCGCATGGCATGCGGCGGGAGGCAGGCGGCGATCGGCCTGGGCCGGTCAGGCCTCCGCGGCCGCCTCCCTGCCGACCCGTAGCATCGTGTTGTACGTGCGGATCTTCAGCCGGATCTCCTGGCGTATGTACCCCAGCTTCCTTGCCATTACGGAGCCGCCGTACGTCCTCTTGAACGCCGATATGACAATCTCTACAAGCCACCGGGTCCCGTAGCCGACTAGCTTCTTCCACTCTTTGCGGTTCCTTTCGCGCTCCGCCTCGTCCATGGCGGCGTACTCCTCGGCCGTAACGCCGGATCCTCCCCCGAGCTGCTCGAGCACCGCCTCGGCCCGCGCCCTGTCCGTTCCGTCCGCCCTGCAGTTGGCGTTCTTGCGGACGCGTATGCGCGTCCGGATGCCCAGCCTCCTGCACTCCGAAAAGATCTCCCTGCTGTCGTACCCGCCGTCGGCCATCAGCGTGATGGCGGCGTACGTCCTGCCGCGGCTGTTTTTCTGCCCCGAGACCGCCTTGCGCCTCCCGTCAGGATCCACCCCCATGTTTGCCAGGGCGTTTTCCAGGAGCGGCCTGAACACGGTGGGCTCGCCTACCGAGTCGTCCGTGAGCTCGAACGCGACGATCTCCAGCGTCTTCTTGTTGATCATTATCGTAAGCCTGAAAAAGCCGCGCTTCAGCCTGTGCGTGACGCGCAGGTACTCGCTGCGCACGGCGGGCGTCATACCGGTACCGTCCGGGACAAGGTCTATCGCGACGTCCTCGCATGTGACGCCTGAGAGGCTCCCCCCTATGGGCGCGTCCTGGGAGCTGATCCTCCTGAATATGGTGGTGAACTCGGGGCCCCCGCCGTCCGCGAACGCGGCCGCCATGCCCTCGCACCCCCTAAAGTCGAGCTGCAGCCTGTCGCGCAGGAACGATATGGCCGCCACCATGCTGTGCGTGTACTTGTAGGGGCGGCCGCGCTTTTTGTGGTTCATGGCGGCCAGCTCGGCGTCGTTCCGGCGGAGATCGGCCAGCTGGCGCAGCACCCCGAAAAGGTGCCTTGCCCGTCCCACGTACCTGGCGTTGGTCCTGCGCCAGGATTCCTGCCTCGGCCTTTTCCTGCCGGGCCTCGCCCTTCCCGCCTTGCTCCCGTCCGCGTCCCCGCTCACGCCGCACCCGCCGCACCCGGCCCCGGGGGATGCCGCAGCGCGCAGCTGCCGTTAAATTCGCGCCCCGTGACATGCAGTTGCATGTGCGTTGATCCCATCATTAGTTAGCCGGTGGGATCTCGCATCGTGCATATTTAACCACCCGCGCCTGTCAGCTGAAGCCGCACCCGCGGCACGGCCCGTTAAATACGGCCCCGGACAATACGTGTCGGTACCCGCAGGGCGTCAAGGCGCGTAACGCGCCGTGCCTTGCCCGTACTCTCCGCAGGCCTGGAAGCGCGGCTTGCTTGCCGCCTGTTGCCGGGGAACCGTACCGGCACCATGGCGCGGAGGCACGCAGTACGTCCTGTTCGGTTTGCGGGGCAGCCGAGCGGCCTGCACCATGCTGCAGAGCCGCACCCTTCGAGCGGGGCAGCTTGGGGAATTATGCAACACGCTATGCAGGACGCAAGGGTTAAATCACAAATGCCCGGACGCTACCCAAGGGCCGCCCTAGCTCAGCGTGGTAGAGCATCCGACTGTTAATCGGACGGTCGTCAGTTCAAGTCTGATGGGCGGCGCCATCACACCTTCTTCACCCCGCCACCGTCATTGCCGCCCGCATCGCCGTCGCACCACTGCCGCAACCCGCCCGCACGCCATGCAGGCTCCTGCGCGCCGGCCCCGTACCGCATACGGTAAATACCGGGCCGGCCATCCAGTGTCATGGGGCTGTACGCGGTTGCCTAGGACCAGGAGGGCCAACAGATACTGCGTGGACTGCGGGGCGAGGCTCGTGTATTATCCGCGCCTCTCAAACCCAAAGGCGCCAAACGAACACAGGGTGCTGGTGTATGCGTGCCCCGACTGCACGGCCGACTTTGAGAAGCCAAAGCTGCTCTCAATACGCCGCAACCAGGTGGACGAGCCGCTTGAGGCAGTAGAGGTAGAGATTACGCAAGAACGCAAAAAGGCCGGCAAAGGCCATACGTGACCGGCCGCGGCCGTTCTGTCCCAAACGCGCCCGCAGCATAGACCAACGGGGGCCGGCTTGGCGGCAGATGCATTGCGGCAGACGTAAGGGCGGCAGAGCCTCTTCGTCATGTCTCTATTATTATGGCCGCTCTTGCATCCTCGGCCAGCTCGTCATGTACGGCGCTCAGCACGTGAGACGGCGATGTCAGCCCGGAATAGTCCAGCATTCTGACGTCGTCTATCAGATGGACGGGCGGGGCTATCCCGGAGTGTCTGGACTTCATGTAGTCATCAAGCTTCTCGGTTACGGCATGCTTGTCGCCGTGAAAGATCACGCCGCATGCAACGTCCAACTTTGACCTGCCAAATCTGTCAAGCACCAAGACTCGCCGCCTGTCATTCTTGCCAAACAGGCGCCGCCGCGCCGCTGGTCCGACCATCGCCATGAAGTGATCCGACTCAAACTCCAGGTTTATCAGGCCGGCGTCCACCTGCATTATCTCAGACGCCCTTTTGAGCGCCTCATCGGGGCCGAATGCGGCAAGCACCCCGGCACCGGACGGCGCAGCCGCTGCAGTCGGCGCCGCCGCTGCGACCCTGTCGTCTTGGCCGCCGCCATTGCTGCCGCGACCAGATCCCGTCCCGCCTGCACCCGTCCCATGCAGGCCGGCAGAGGCCTCCTCCATTGCAACGCTGCCGATTGCCGTAATGCGCAGTATTCCCTTGTCCGATATGTGCCGGCTGTCTATCCTGACGGACTCCGGGACGGCTCCCTTCTTGATCAGGCCGGTGCGCGCATCCTTGTGGGCCGCAGATATCATCTCCGGCGTCGGATCAGACATTGCAACCTCAAGCTCCTCCTGCAGCATGGATGACGCAACGCCTATTGACGATATGACCTCCGCATGCGGGGCCTTCTCGTATGCCATGCCCATGTTTTTTGCCACCTCCGGGACGAGCACGGACGCCCCTCCGCCACCCCCTATCACCTTTGTTGTCCGGGCCTCCATCTGGTACTCTTTTAGGACCCGGCTCACTGTCTTTGTAATCTCCTGGGCGGACGTTAGGATTACCGACATCGCGGCCTCCGAATACGAGACCCCCATGGCGTCACCGAGCTTGCGCAGGGCGGCTTTTGCGGCAGCCTCGCTGCCGCCACCGCTGCTGCCGCACTCGGAATAATCGCCGCTCGGTATGCGCCCGAGCGCATTTGCGGCGCACGTGTTCGTTATTGCGTAGGTAGTGCCGTCGCTGCACCTTATTGCCGCATATTCGGGCTCGTCGTTTGGCCGGGGGCTTATCATGACAAGCTGCCCCGACTCTATATCCGATGCGTCCTCTGCATAGCATGCGTATCGCAGCCCCGCAATGTGGGCGCTCCTCGGCCCGACGCGGTGTACGCGCTTCTTGCGCACCACAACCATGCTGCCCCCTGCCACCCCCACTATCCGGACATCCATAGAGCGTATGCACGTGGGGTGGTCGCGTATAGTAACGTAGCGTATCTCGGGCCTGCCATCCTTTATTATGCAGATGTTAGTCGAGGTGCCACCCACCTCTATGAATATCCCGTTTGTGACGCGCAGGTGCAAGAGCGCGCCCGCCACGCTGGCGGCGGGGCCGGACAGCACCGTAAGGATGGGCCTCGAGCGGAACGTCGACATGCTGGTGACCCCCCCGTCGCCGCGCATTATCAGCAGGGGGGAGGTGACGCCGGCCTCTGACATGGCCCCCTCGACAAAGTCGGCGACCTGAAGCGTCTTTGGCATTATGCTTGCGTTCACGGCCGCAGTCAGCGTGCGAATCTCAAGCCCGTACGTGCCCGATATCTCATGCGACGCGGTGCATGGCAGTCCAGCTGCTGCCGCCTGCTCTGCGACAAACTCCTCGTTTGCGGGATCGTCTACCCCGAACATCTCAGTGGCGACTATGCACTTGGCGCCCGAGTCGCGCATGCGCGCTATCACGCCTGAGACCTCTTGCTCTGTTATCAGGTGTGACGTGTCTAGGAATTCGTGGTACGTGTGCAGGTTCTTGTTTGAACTGCCCTTATGGCTTTGAAGTATTGAGCTGCCTTCATCTAGCCGGGTTCTTTTAATGACGTCCTTTTTTGTCGGGCCGACGCCCATTGCCACGATCCCGACAGGGTACGTGTCGCCCTCAAGCAGAGCGTTTATGGCCTGCGTGGTGCTGTGCGCGACCAGATCTATGTCGCCGAGCATCGTGTCCGAATCATGCACCACGCGCGTAAACGCATCAAGTATTCCATCCGACACGCCACGCCGGGCATCGTGCGTGGTCGGCACCGTAGATACCGAGACGATGTCCCCTGTGGCAGAGTCTATTGCGACAGCCTTTGTGAACGTGCCCCCCACATCTATGCCAATACGGACGCGTCGGCGGCAGGCGGCGCTGCCGAGATCCTCGCTGTTACTGCCATCCGTGTTTTTGTCGGTGTCGTTGTCGCCGTGCATGTGGGCTTCGTCGCCGCGGTTGCTGCTGCTGCTCATGCCATCACCATTTATGCCTCTGCATTCTCCATCATAGTTCCCGCCACCACGATTGGAATTGTGGTGGTATGTGTCACGGTCAGGGTTGGGCAGGCATCACCGCTAAAAAGACGGATGTGACCCACGCTTACAACGTGATGAGTCACACATTCAGAATTCAGGCTATTCTCAAACTCGTGCATATAGTGCAAATAGAATGCACCATCCGACACGCGCGTGGATGCAAGATCATATGACGGCAACAATGACAGCACACCGCATTGCGACCAGTGTTCATTATAAGTATTCAAAAAGTAATTAGGGCGTCCAGAGTATGAACAGGCGCGCCGCATGTCGCGCATAGTCACCGCTACCACTTCCATCATCATTATCATCATCACCATCATCATGATGATGATGATTGTCACTGTCACCACCACACTCGGATCATTGGCATTGGCAACGATAAAGGCCAATTCTAGAAATCTAAATCAAACCCATAAAGTATACGGACTGTTTATAACAAAACATCCCGTGTCGGGTTTAATGATTAGAAGAACAGCAATAATGACATCCATATTGACAGTGGCCGTGGCGCTCGCCGCCGCGTCCCCGAATATTGCATACGCAGAGATTGGTGTGCCAGAAAAGCTCGAATTCGGAGCCGCACTCGAGGAGACGCTGGGGCACTTCAGGGCGCTCGAGCAGAACCTGGACGCCGGCAACACAGAGCTTGCCATGACGCATGCAACGCACCCGGTGGCCGAACTGTACGACTCGATGAAACCAACGCTGGCCGCGGCCGATCCCGCGCTTGACCGAAAGTTCGGAACCATGCTTGGCGAGCTAAGGGACAAGGCAAGTACAGAGATGAGCCGGAGCGCGGCGCAGTCCGCAATCGACGACGCAAAGGAGGCAGTTGAGGAGGCCCGCATGGCCGTTATCGGCGCGGAACTCAGCTCCGACCCCGCATTCAAGCTAAATCTCATGGTGACCCTGCTTGAGACGTCCATTGCCGAGTACGGCGAGGCCGTGTCAGACGGAAGGATAACCGAAATGGCAGAGTTCCAGGACGGATCCGCATTCGTGTGGCGCTCGCAGCAGATACTGCAGACCATGGAATCCGAACTTGACTCTGAGACGTATGGATACCTGAAGCTGTCATATGGAAGCCTCTGGGATGCGTATGACGCAAGGCTTGATCCCTCCGAGGTGTCCGGACTTACGGACGCGGTACTCGGACAGGTCGAGGTTGCAGTTGACGAGCAGCTTGCAGAAAGGCTCGAATTCGGAGCCGCACTCGAGGAGACGCTGGGGCACTTCAGGGCGCTCGAGCAGAACCTGGACGCCGGCAACACAGAGCTTGCCATGACGCATGCAACGCACCCGGTGGCCGAACTGTACGACTCGATGAAACCAACGCTGGCCGCGGCCGATCCCGCGCTTGACCGAAAGTTCGGAACCATGCTTGGCGAGCTAAGGGACAAGGCAAGTACAGAGATGAGCCGGAGCGCGGCGCAGTCCACAATCGACGACGCAAAGGAGGCAGTTGAGGAGGCCCGCATGGCCGTTATCGGCGCGGAACTCAGCTCCTACTACGGATTCAAGCTGATGCTCATGACGACCCTGCTTGAGACGTCCATTGCCGAGTACGGCGAGGCCGTGTCAGACGGAAGGATAACCGAAATGGCAGAGTTCCAGGACGGATCCGCATTCGTGTGGCGGGCCGAGCAGATCCTGCGCACGGCGGAGGATGATCTGAGCGGAGACGGCTACGAGGAGCTCGTCGAGGTGTTAGGCGAGATAAACGAGGCGTACGACGACAGGCTCGACCCGTCGGAGATCGACGAGCGCACCAGCTACCTGCTTGCAGAGATAAACGAAATTCTCGGCGTAACAGGCGGCGAGGAAGACACGCTTCTGACGTATGTGAACAACATCAACATGCTACTTGAGGAGGCACGCAAAGAGTACAATGCAGGCAACTCTGATCTGGCCCTGAGCCACGTCACAAAGGCGTACCTGAACAACTATGAGTTTCTAGAGGCTCCGCTCATAGAGGCAGGCGAGAGGGAGCTTATGGAAAGGGTCGAGGTGATGATGCGAGAAGAGCTGCGCAACATGATAAAGCAGGGCGCTCCCGCATCAGAGGTCAGTGACCAGATAGACGCGATACTGATAGAGATGGAGGCAGTGGCAGTGGTCGTCCCAGAGTTTGGGGTCATGGCATCTGTCGTATTTGCAGCAGCAGTTGCACTGGTGATGGTCTTTTCCATGCGCAGTCGCCGCTTTGCAAGCATCTCAACACTACCGACGCGAACCGTATAGAGCATCCAAATTCTTTATTTCTTTATTTTAGATTATGTATGCGGTCAAGCGCATCGACGGCTTCACATGCTGCCCATCACCACCACCACCACTCCATACCAGACTATCCCAGAACAATCCCGGTACGACGGTGTGACAGTTACATAATCATGCGATGTCTCAATTTCTATAGTCTTAGAATGAGATTCGGGTTTAAATTGATCTGACGGGAATAGCGTGCGTTGATGCGCTCAGGACGTGACAAGCGTAAGATTGCGGTCCGATTCTCTCCGACGCCTGTGCTTTTGGCCCTGCCGCTTTTGCTTGTTATCACGCCTATTGCGGCCATATCCAGCGACTCCGCGGATCCCACCCACTTCTGGACACAGGTGTATGCCACGGACCTCGACTCGGCTGTTGCCGACATCGGAGCCGTCGCGCAGCCAACGCCCGCCGCGTTTTATACGGTGGACGCCGGACTCGACGTCGCACACGAGCTGCTTGGCGCGGGGGACTTGGAAGGGGCTGCGCATGCGGCGCAGCTTGCATCGGGACAGTTTGCCCGGGGCCTTGAATCGTTCCGGAGCATAGACCGCGACGCGGCTGACGAAGTGCACGTCGCGCTGCTCGACATAGGGGCAACCATAAGCGACGCCCCGGCCGAGCAGAGCGCCGGCGTCATATCCAAGACGATAGACGATCTTGAACAGTTTGACATGCAGGGAGCGGCCGATCCACGAGCGTCAGTCATCTATATGCTCACCGTCGCCGAGGAGCAGTACCTCGAGGCCGGCGAGGGCGCACGGGAAAACGAGGCCGCATACATGATATCTCAGATCCTGTTCAGGCAGTCCTCTGAGATGTTTGCGCGCGACGCGGATACGACTGTCATGCTCGACTTGGAGCAGCAGTCCTTCTTTCGCGACCTGGTCAGGGCCGTGGATGAAAGGGACAGCTTTGTGACGGTGGGCACCATAGTCAGCGCGATACAGCGCGACCTGCTCGGGACAGAAACCACAGAGGCGCGCGACCACGCGATATACTTTGAGAACATACGCAACCTGTATGCGGACATGCGCGCCTCCCTTGGCGAGGGCGACTACGATGCGGCCCAAGAGTACGCCATAGAGGCATACCTGGAGAACTTTGAGTATCTCGAGCCCACCCTGGAGGCCGCCGATGCCGAGTTTATGTACGCGCTCGAGATAGAGATGCGCGAGGATCTTCGCGACATGATACGCGAAGAAGAGCCGGCAGAGGACATACTGGAGCTTCTCGACGGCACGATACTGCCAAAGCTGGACCAGGGCGAGTCCATTGCCATCGAGTACCTGGGTGAGCAGTCAGCCGCGGCCCAGTCAGGAGTCGCGCTGGCAGACACGGGCATGGAGCTAAGGGCGATGGGAGACACCACAGAGTCCGAGCAGTCCGAGGTCCGCACCGAGATCGACTTTATCAGGGACAGCCTGCAGGACATGATCATACTCTACGAGTCGGGTGACTACGAGTCGGCGTATGCGACCGCCCGCACGGCATACCTTGACAGCTACGAGTACGTCGAGATACCGCTACGGCCCATAGCCCCGGACTTTACGCTAGAGGTAGAGTACCTGTTTGCCGAGCTGCGCAGCGCCATAAAGAAGGAGGCGCCCGTCCACGAGGTGCGCTCGCTTGTCGCGCAGATAGACCGCAACCTCGACGAGTCCGAAAGGCTCGTGACGGGCACGGGACAAGTCGCCCCGCTGATTGCGTTCTCCGCGTCGTTTGCCATAATATTCCGCGAAGGGCTGGAGGCGGTCCTGATACTGGGGGCCATAATGACCTATCTGGAAGCGTCGCGCAACAGCCGCTTCAAACCCTACGTACACTACGGCGTGGTCGCCGCAATCGGGGCGACCGCGGCCACGTGGTTTGTGGCGTCGTACGTGATAGAGATATCGGGGGCCAGCCGCGAGCTGATAGAGGCCATTGCTGCGCTGTCGGCCACCGCCGTACTGTTCTATGTCAGCTTCTGGATACTCAACAAGATAGAGCATAAAAAATGGATGGAGTTTGTAAAGGCAAAGGTCTGGCAGGCCACCACCACGGGCAGCGTGATGGTCTTCGTAATGCTCTCCTTCTTCACCGTGTACAGGGAGGGCTTTGAGACGGTGCTGTTCTACCAGGCGATGTTCGGCTTTGCCAAGTATATGGAGATGTACGTCGGGCTCGGGTTCGTCCTGGGCATTGGATCCCTTCTTGCCATATACTTTGTAATGAGGATGATGGGCAAGCGGCTCCCGCTGCGCGTGCTGTTCGGGCTTACGATGGGAATAGGCGCGTACCTCTCAATCGCCTTCTTGGGAAACGCGATAAGGGAGCTGCAGGTGCTCGACATCGTGCCGTACACAAGCATGATTGGAACAATACCGCGCCTCGACATCAACATGGCCACTATGACCGGCATATACCCGACCCTTGAGACGGTGATAGGGCAGGTCGTTCTGCTCGGCGTATACATGGTTGCGTCCGTATACATACTGATAGTCAGGCCCAGAAGGGAGAGGGCGATTGCGGCCATGAGGCAGTCAAGAAGGCAGGCAAGAGGGACCGACGGCTCGCAGGCAGGCGCCGGCGGCAGGGCCTGACCGACGGGCAGATGGCGGACGGGCCGGCACCATCACGTCATGTCGCACACGCGGTGCCACCACCACCACCGGCAGCAACGCGCCCCGGTCACCACAGGCCACCCCGACATCACGTGTATTGGCACGCGCACCTTACATGCCGCAGAGTACCGCGCGTATGACCAGAAGGCCAAGCCTTTTGACTATCCACGCACCAAACAGGCGGGACTTGGAGACGTCTGATCAAGTCATCTTGCGTTCTGGATACGGCGCCGTGAGCTGAAGTATAGTATCATAAACCAAAATCATAAATCATGTTGTCGCAACATAACCGTAAGACACTCACCACCTTTAAAAGACAATTACAGATTTGACATAACATGAGTGGCGAAGTGACCCATCTTTGGGTCATGGTCAGCAACATGGATCAGGACGCAAAGGCCGACGAGATTCCGACCATCATATCCAGAATTACGTCGCTTGTGGACGACTGGCACTCCAAGGGCAGAATAATGCTGTCAGGCCCGTTTGACAACAAAACATCATCGATGACAGTCGTTGCGGCAAGCACAAAAGAAGCGCAGGAATTGTTTCAACAGTGGAAAAATATCTGTTCTGGATTCCTTGTGTCTGAGATGTACAGGTGGGACGCGATGCCAATTCTTTCTGTCATGGCAAGGCAGGATCTGTATTAGTCAATGTGGCAAGAACTGGCAATTCCAACTTTTTTATTCGGTCATATCTATTGGGCATCCCTAGCGGGTTTAGTCTCCTCAGATATGCATTGTAATTTCTGCAAGACAACCAAGCCCCATATCAACGCACGAGGACCAAGAACCTACTTACTGCCGGCACTAGAGAATACGCCAACAATCTCTCTTGCAACATATTCCTTGCTCCTTTTTTTTTGGTGCCGACCGGCAATTAGTCACTTGTATCGGGAATCCCAGACGTCCTCAGTTCTTTGACCCTCCCGACGCGGCCGTCTTCCAGCCTGACTTTGATGCCATGGGGGTGGAATTTTGAGGACGTCAGGATCTCCCTTACTGTCCCATCCATCAGCCGGCCGGTGCCCTGATCGGCCTTTGTCTCGATTCCTACCCTGCAGCCTTTGCGTATCTGATCCCTGACGGGGAAAGGGCCGGTCACACGCGTACGGGGACGCCCGGCGATTTAAAGTGGCCTGACCGGGGGTTTGGTGGTATTGGGCAGGTTTGCGCCTCTAGATTTTCCTCCAAAACGATGTCCGTCCCCCCCCCCCACACTCCCCCGCACCTGCAGCACGGTACCGGCAATGCAACGCGGTGGCGGTTCGAAAAAGGCGGATATCGAGCAGGTGACATGCCGGTTGCGGCAGGGCGCGCACATCGGTTGAAAAAGAATCCAAGCAAGAGTCGCATAGACTGCCGGCCCCTAGGGCGCGAGATCCCCACATAACCGACGACACACGCGGCGCAAAATCACAGGTTGCGCGTATGGAGCCCCGCGTCACAGGGCGATCTTGCAGACCTCTATCCACCCGCTCCGCTCGCCAAATACCGCGTTGTTCCCGGTCCTCCTCATCTCCATCGATCTCATATCGTGGCGCGACAAAATGGCCCCACCCAGTCCGGCCGCGCGCGCCTCGATGTCACCGGGGCCGTACCGCGTCGTAAAGGCCCACAGCGAGTCTTCGGCCGTCAGGCCGGGCGGATGGTGCGGCATCGGAAACGCGGCCAGAGGTATGACCGACTCGTACGCCTCCTTTACAATGAGGTCAAACGGGCGGCTCGCCACCGGCCTGAGATCCTCGGGTATGTCGGAGGTGGGAAGAAGATATTCCAGGATCATCCTGTTGCCGCGGTGCGCGGTGGCGAATCCCGATGCAAGCCCCCAGAGATCCCCGGCAGTCAGATAATACGACAGCCCCTCCACCACCAGCAGCGACGGCTCGTCCCGGATCCACCCAGCCCCGGCCAGTCCGGACATCACGGACGCGCGCCTTGACGCGTCGGCGGTGACGCACCTCAGGGTGCCGCGCAGATCCCGCGCAAGTGGGCCGGCAAGCTGCTCCTTGCGGCCCATGCCTGCAGAGTCGACGTCAAAGACCACGCAGTCGAGTCGCGAACAGAGCTCTATTGACAGGGCGTCCATGCCGGCCCCCAGTATCACCACCTGCCGCGTGCCGTCGTTTTCGACGCAGTCCAGCGCGAGGTCGAGTACGCATGACTTTCTGTTCTTTATCACCTCCGGATAGTGCGGCCAGAACTGGTCGCACTCCCTCATGATGCCCTCGCCCAGGCCCAAGTCCAGCATGCTGAGGAACCTCTGGGCCGGAGCGCTCGTGTGCGCCCTGCCGTCGGACCACAGCAGTACCAGCGCCGAGGTAGAAGAAAGAAGATCCACGACGCCGCGCGCGTGCGGGCCGCACATAAACCGTTGCCGAACCGGCGGCGGCAGCGGCGGCAAAGTAATCCAGAGGTGACTCGAGATGAGATGGTGTGCATCTACAGCCCCGCAGCTAGCTCCAATGCCCCTCCCAAGACCACCGCCGGAACCTCCGTCCGGCTAGGGAACCCAGGCAGAACTGGAAGGGCACACACAGGCCGATTCTAGATCAGCTCCCGAGTATCGTGCATACCGTAACTACGGGTATAAAATTTCAGTCGGCCCGAACGCATACCCGAAGGATAATAAATGCTATTAGGCTATTCCGACAGGGCCACATAGATGGATGTGGGTTTGAAACATAGCAACCCCCGATACGCGGTGCCGGCCGTGGCAGCAGTTGCCGCAACCGCCTTGATTCTGGCCGCGGCAGGAGCACTGCCGCATGTGGCAGAGCAGGTGGCGCATGCACAAGAGCAGCAGCCCGAGATCAGGACAATCGGCATAATCGTAATCCAAGACAATCCGGACGTAGCCGAGAGAATGGAGCTCACATTCGAGATCGCGCTGGAGGACTTTAACAAGAAACTGGCCAGAGATGGACGAGACTGGCGGCTGGCAGCAGAATTTGTCACGATACGTGACGCCCGCGACACGACGGGTGCAATCAACGGCCTGAACGCAAAGGGGATAAAGGCGGTGGCCGGATTCATAGGCGACGCGGGGGTCGCTGACGCATACCGCACAATACATCAGAACAACATGATAGTAGTCACATCCAGCTCCGGACTGCCGGATCTCTCCCTGCGCGACAACATATTCAGGACGGCCTCCGCGTACAACAACGTGGCAGACGCGTTCGTAAACGTAATGCAGCAGGACGGCAAGACCGAGATCATCAACCTGTTCCTGGACTTTCGGGTGGGACAGACATTCAACTCGACAATATACAGGATGATCGAGGACGTGGACGGCATGTCCATGCTGGGTTCTATCAAGTTTGGCAACAGCATAGCAGGCGACGCCGGGAGGATACGGGGCGAGATGATCCAGATACTCCAAAGTACCGACAACCACGAGAACGTCGGAATCTTTGTCACCGGGATTCCCTCCAGCGCGGGGGTACTCGGGATAATGGCAGGCCTGGACACGAGGGACGACTCGGCCATAGGCAAGACCACGTTCTACGGAACCGGAACACTGCAGCCCGGCATCGAAGGCAGCAAAAGGGTGCTGCAGTTCATGGAAAAGACCGGCTACAGGGGAATCGAGACGGGCATACACGAAAACGAGCTTAACATACGCCTCGACAGCCTGCTGGGCCATGCCTTGGCGGCCCTGACGTACGACGCGTACTCTACAGTCCAGATACTAGGAAGGGCCATCGACAGCGCAGGCTCGGCCACTGACACGGCCACCATAAGGCAGAACATGGATCGGGCCGCCCAGGACTATTCGCCCGTGTCTGCGCGCGGCATAGACGCGAATTTCGATGAGTACGGCGACGCTGCAGAGAGGGACGTCCACATATCGGAGATAAGAAACGGCAAATTCGTCATCACGCAAGAGTATGATCCAGACCACCACGGCATAACTGAGCTCGCCCCGTTCTCGGAGCCGGAGAGGCGGAAGCTTGGCGCAATCGTGTCGGAGACCGGAGAGCTTGCATGGGTGATGGAGCCCGCAAGCGCCGCCATAAGCCTCGCCGTGTCCGACTTTAACATAGAGCAGTTCAGGGCCGGGACCGACTACAGGATAGACCTGATAAAGCGCGACGACGGCACCGATCCGTCACGCACCGCACAGCAGGCAAGAGCCCTCGAGGCACTCGGCTCAAACGCGATAGTCGGGCCCGCGTACAGCGGGGGAGTCGGGAGCATAGCGGCGCTCAGCAGCGGCAACATCATAGCCGTAAGCTATGGGTCGGGCTCACCCGAGTTCAGCACCCCGGACGACAACATATTCCGCGTACTGCCAGACAACACGGCCACCTCAAAGGTATACGCAGAGATAATGGCACAAGACGGAATCGAGAACCTCATAGTCGTGCACAGGGACGACGCATGGGGCAGGATAACCAGCGCGTCCATGTACGACATCGTTGCAGAGCGTACCGGCATCGCGCTGATTGACGGCGTCGCGTACGCGCCCGGTACCGCTGACTATTCTACAGTGACGGACCGCCTCGCCGACGCGCTTGGCGCTGCGGGCGCAGGGGACGCGCCCAGCACGGCGGTGATGTTGTTGTCCTTTGGGGAGGAAGACGACATAGTCAGGTCCGCCGCATCCGACCCACGCCTGCAGGAAGGCAGGTGGTACGGGATTAACATCAGGTCGCAGGCCGACAACGCAGGCATCACACAATGGATCGAGAGGGTCGGATACACGTCGGTGACCGTCAAGCATGAACCCAACGCGCTAAACGCGCGCATAGCTTCCGAGGCTCCGGGCGCAAACATCTACTCGTACCACGCGTACGACGCGACTCGGCTTCTGATAGAGGTATTGCAAAGGGAGGGCGGCGTGACTGGCAACGTTCCTCTTGCGCGCGCAAGCAGCGGCATTTACCAGAACGCGGTGCAACCCACCGCGCTGGGGGTGCCGCTTGTATTCAACGAGAACGGCGACCTGGACGCAAACTCGGTAAACTACAGCGTTTATCGCACGACAGGGGGAGAGTCCGTCTCCCTGCTGGTCTTTGATTCCGCGTCTGAGACGATCGAGTCGACAACGCCCGTCAGAATATGCAGATAACTCTGCCGCTCTTCGAAGAGTACAGAATGGCAATGGGCGGCCACCCCCGCACATCACAGGCCGTGTTCTGACACATACGAAGCGGTTAAAAGCACACTTGGTGACCTGGCATCATGCAGATCCAAACGACTCGGAGTAACTGGTGGTTCCTGTTGCCGATATTCCTGAACATAGTTGGAGGAATAATCGCATACTTTGTGCTGCGGCACGACGATCCGCAAAAGGCCAGGAACTGCCTTATGCTTGGTGCAGTATTGCTTGCAATACCGATAGTATTAGGCTTCGGATTGGACGCGCTGCCGGCAGCAGACTAGCACGCGCACTACGAAGGACGTAATTTTTTATTTACTTATCAGGCCGCATAAGGCCTCGAGTCGACGGCCTCAAGACGCCGACATGAGCCGGATCCCAGCACAAGGCCAAAACGGGCCATAGACAGCAGCTGCTAGCCAACCTGCCGCGCGGCGCGCTGTTGGCGGATGGGCATACGCGCGTCAGGCTCCGAGGGGTATGCAAGTGATCCGCGCGAAGGTGGAGCCCAAAGCTGTTCCCGCAGGATACCGGTCCGCGGCGTTCTCCAACGGTTATATGCAGACCCGCCAGTCCAGAGTCATGTACAACGAGAAAAGACGGAGCAATTGGTGGTTTCTGCTCCCCATACTACTCACCATAGTGGGCGGAATAATCGCATACTTTGTGCTGCGGCACGACGATCCGCAAAAGGCCAGAAACTGTCTCATGCTGGGCGCCGTACTGCTTGTGATACACATAGCACTTGCATATGTGCTGCCAGGGTAGCCCAGAGGCAGAGGCTCACAGGATGCGGAAACGCGAACACAACACATTCGGACAAGACAGATCCGTCGAGGGCCACGAAAAAGGAGAACGAGAGCCTCAAGCACATCCAACGGTTTCCGAGCATGACGATGTCGGAGTGTCAGGGATGCCGGAGTGAATCACGGAGGCGCTACGACTCCGCGGCGCAATACTCACTTGTTGGCAGAAAGCGGGCGCAACGTGGTGGTGGGCCTGCGCGATGATCGACACCAAGGGGATGCAGAACTCGGACCATTTTTCTAAATCCCCGCCAGCCGTGGCCTCGACGGCAGAGCATGCAAACAGCAGCACGAGACGCACAATACGGCGCCGCGCCGCTTGGTGTCGGCGGCCGTCGCGCATGCGGCAAACGCCGTGGCGACATGCATGCGAAATCTTACCGTATCCGTTAAAGAATACGGGTTCAGTCCGGGCCTGGTTTTGGGTAAAGTGTGACGCCGTCATGCACAATCTCAGCGAGGCACCCGAACAAGTGCAAAGAACAACGCACAAATAGACTGCGTCATGCCCACATGCATGGCGTCTCCGTGTGGAGATGGATACAGCCTCATAGGCGACATCTGCATGCCCACCCCGGAAGGATACGTAGAAACCAGGTCCGAATGCGAGATGGGAGTCGACAGCATGGAAGCCGCCGGCGTCGAACAGGACTATCAAGCGGAGCTTGCAAAGTGCAGGGAGGAAGAAGAAAGGGCGGCGGCGGAATTATCACCACCACATCCAGCAGACGCCAACCAGTCTGGCGCGGAAGCCGCTCCCGACGCGTCCACAATTGAAGGGTTCTTTTCATGGCTGCTCTCCGAGATTGTAGAGTGGTTCGCGTCGATACAGATCATGTGACCGCGGCGCGTAGCGCCTCATCGCATACGTCACGTTGCACCTCCGCGAGATTCCAATCCCGGCAAATTCCAGCAGATCTGATGGACCATTAGGCTTCCTTCGCGCGCCTCTTTGTGATGCGTTTGCCCGCCGTTTCGATCACGCACCATAAGAGGAACAGGCATGGCACCACGTAGCAAACCATAGTTCTTGTTTCAATTTCAGAACGTAGGCGACAAAGGACTTGCAGCACGTACCGCGAGCGCATACCGATGCAACCGATTGAGGCGTCGATAGAAATAACTACTTAAGCAACCACACATCACATACAGCATGATACTTAGTAGCAGCGGAAAGACAATCCGCAGCAGGTGGTGGTTCCTGCTGCCTGTGACGCTCCAACTGCTGGGTGGCATCATAGCATACTTTGCGCTGAAACAAGACGATCCGGCAAAGGCCAAAAACTGCCTGTTGCTAGGTGCCACACTCACTGCGCTGTGGATTGCCGCGATTATCGTACCCATCGCGTTGCTCCTTGCATTTGGAACCCCGATTCAGGACGAACACGTGTGGATGCTCCCGCCAGACGAGTTTTCGATGATCAACCTCAACTACGAGACATAATCAGGATCCGCCAGACGCAGGCAACACACAAAGTTTCCAAATTCGAATTTAGAAACATTGGCAAAATGGAGGAGCGGCGACACACGGGGAGGACAAATCCGCACAACGCCGCCAAAATCCCCACGGAACCCTGCCGAGCACGCGGTACGATCATCTGCAACATGTTTGGCATATATTGCATTGTGGCGCCAGATCCCGCATATCATGACATCGCGAATCCAGAACAACGTAGAGCGTTGGCTGATCCACGAGGGCCTGAGATTCAAGTACCAAAAACCGGATGACGAACATTCATTCAAGGTTGTGATAAGCGGCCCCCCGAACGTACGCGACATAGACACCGAGATATTTGAGCCGGCCAAGCAGCCGGGCGTAATAGTGGTCGGCAGGAGGTGCCCGTTTGGCACAAGGCTGAACCAACGGTTTTTGAACATGACTGCATCTGAGCAGCAAAGGGTGAGAGAGCGAATCACAGAGTACTGCAACTACGTTGGAGCGGTGCACCGCTTTTTGATGGACAGCGGGCGCAACATAGTGGGCGTATACGTCGTAATTGACTCTGCAGACAGGCAGAATCAGTCGGACTTTTCTGAGTCCCTGAGACAGATAACGAGGATAGCAGACCAGGTAAAGGAGCACATCAGGCGCGCCACGTAGCCAAAAGCCGGGCCTGCCGCAACCCTCTCCACCCCCCCCCCCAATCACGGCCGCTCGTCACTTCCGTATGCATTAGCTTGAAACACCCACAGACAGACTCGAACACGCGTGCCAGTAGAACAGACATCAATGCAGGGCGTGTCGACATCGCACAAGAACCAAAGATTGGCGGTTAAATACAAAGGCGGCAAGCAGCGCGCATGGGAAAATTGCTAATCGCGCTGATCGCAATTACGGTCATAGGCATCATAGTGGCCACGGCCAGCTCATACGTTGCGCCTTCCCTGCTTGACATGCCACCCGACACGGACGAACCCGGCTCGATGGACATGGATACGCTCCCATCAGACGTCATGGAGTATCCTGCAGCAGTGGCATTCGCGGAGAAGCATCGAGACATCTACGTCGAGACGGAGAGCCTTGAATCCGGTGTAACCAAGCTGATAATCGTATCCGGATATGACGGTTCACAGCTCACGATAGAGCAGGGTGCGGACGGTACGGTGACAAACATGGAGTACATCTGCTTCTATCCTGACGGCCTGAGCATGGAAATCATAGAGGGGCCGGACGTGGCAGACCAAATACCCCCGCTGTGCTGACACATACGGGCCGACACGCCGTCGAACCACAGTCGTTTTTTCATTTTCTGCCCACCACAACAGCATACATTGCAGGCCGGATGATGCAGGTTTCACCGCCACCGCCACGACGAATGATACGTACAAGGCACATGCCAAACGCACCCCGAGAACATCAGGAGGCATGTCGGTTTATTGCATATGTCGCCAAGCGCCCCCCACAAAACCGTGCGAAAGACGCGGAAAGGAGAACGATGCCCGCATGTGTAGCAGCACGTACATGCACATCGTGTCGCGGCACGGGGCGGCTCCATAAAATACCCGCCGCGTCCATTATGAATATTTCTAAACTCGAAATTAGAAATATCAAAAATCAAGTGCCGGTGACACGCCAGACATGCTGTCGAAAGACCAACGTCAGAACACATTACAAACGACTTTGCAAATACCAAGGACCGAACTCCACAATGTCTTTGGCATAGCGCAACCTCGATTCCATGACTATTGCAAGACTACCAGCATCGACATCCCGGGTGTACCACGAACCACACATGTCATACAACCCATTTCCGCCAATCTGCAAACTGGCATTCGGCAGGAAGCGGGGGGAGCCCGCAACAGGGGGATGCAAAAGGCCAATTTTTGGCCGCAGTCCTGCAGGTCCAAAAAAAAACGCCGACAGTACCCCCAAACACCCATTTTGCAGCTTCACGCCTGAGAGCTAAACCCCCCTCCCGGCTCCACGCGTTCAGGCACAATCCCAAATATCTGGAAAACGCAATTTTGAGGGGGGGTTTAGCTTCCACGCCTGCATACGGGATCCAAGGGTCAAACCATCCCGCTAGCTGGGCCCGGGATGTGCAATCGTTTCATGCTAGGCGTGAAAGCTAAACCCCCCTCTCAAAGGTGTTTTTACTGATTACTTAGTAGAAAACACGAGGCGCGATACGTATACGGCAGGGCGGGAGGATAGACGCTCACCAAACCACGATATTCCGACCCAATGACATGGCAGAACGCGTAAAATAATCAGCCAAAAAACCGTTGGAGGCCTTGCAACAAGCAGCCAACAGACTTGGATTTCACACGCCCGTACGGTTCCACGCAAAAAAACGTCATGCTAGCAGCTGATCTTTTCCACCTGACATCCCAATGAAGATCGGAGACGTACACTAGAGGGGGCAAAACAGGGCCAAATCCCCCCCCCCCCACGTGGTTCTAATGCCACCAAGATGTGGGCCTAATGCCATCCGGATATTTGATCCAATGTTTGGGAGTCGAGGGAGGCAATCTCAAGAATATTATACGACAAAGGCGGAGAGAGACACATGGCTGCAATAGTAGTAATAGTCATTGGCGCAATAATAGCGTCCATGATCATAGCAGGCTACATGTACGTAGAGTACACGCCGGACCACCTCGAGGTCTCCGCGGGCGAGCCCGTGATGGTGGGGCCCGTCGAGTATACGGTGTCGTTTGAGAATACCCACATGGGCGACAAGGAGGAGCAGCCAGAGCATGTATACGTTATGGTTGCACTCACGGCGGAGAACAAGGGAGAGGACAGGACACTCCTTTCGGGCGGCCAGTTTTACATCGAGGGAGAGGATAGCGTGAGGCACCAGGCTGTATACGGCAACTTTTCGCAAAGGGACCTGCTGGTGGAGTGGCTCGAGCCGGGCGACGTGGTGGAGAGAAGCACGCAGTTTGACGTGCCGTTTGATGAGGACTCTAGGTATGACATACTGATAAGGCCGCAAAAGGAGCAGAACTTCAAGGACATAGGCTCCATATGCATTGCAAACTGCCACATTGAGTGACGACGCCTATGTGCGAGTCAAATGGCGACAGGAGCATATGTATGCGAACATAGGCACAATCAATCGAGTTTGTCCCGTCCCATCGACGCGCAACTGCTTACCAACGTAATTATTTGATTTTCATTAAAAGCGTAAAAATTCGATGGGTAATGATAGCGCATGGCGCCAGGCGCCGGTGCCGTCAGGACGAATGCATTTTAGCGTCTGCGGGCATGAGGCCGGATCCGGGCAACTGCCGGGCACCGACCAAATCTTTCTAAATACGAGTTGTGAAACATGCGGATCAGTCGCCGGGCTCCGCCCGTATCTCCGGCATGACGTACACGCTGACGGGCCTTATCCGGAGTGTAGTGCGCCTCTCACCCGGGCGGCGGAAGGGGTACCTGTCCTTCCCCGGCATATACTGCCGCGTCAGGATGTCGGCGTACTTGTAGTCATAATCGGGGATCATCTCCTCGACCACGCCCCGGACCGACACCATCTGCAACGGATCGTCGGCCGACGTGACCGATACGGCCACCCTGTTATCGCGCAGAACGTTGCGGTGCTTTGTCCTGCCCTCGGCTGTGTTGACCATTATGAACCCGTCAGCCCAGTTTGCCCAGACCGGCGTCACCTGCGGCGAGCCGTCTGGCATTACGGTCGCTACGTACACCAGGTTCCGTCCCGAGAGCAGGCGCTCTAGGTGCCTCACCGAGTCCGCATCGACATTTACACGCGCCATATGCACCAGAACACCACCGCGCTGCGCAGTCTGCAGTATATAATCTGCCCGGCCCCGTGACCAGTGCACCCTAGAGGCAACTCCCACAACCGACAATCCGGTCCGCGCATTCCCCCGCCGTCACTGACGGCGATGCGCAGGACAGATGTCAGCCGTTGCCGGTTTCTCCCTTTTCGGCGTTCTCTCCGTCGTTACCGGACCGCGAACTTGCCGTTGTTTTCTCCCCACGCGAATCCGCCTTTCTAGACGAGGCCTGCCGCGTGGCCTTTCGGCCACTCCCCTGCCGCTTGCGCCTCTTTCCCTTCTCAAGCACCTTGGTAATGGCGCGGTTCATTATCTCCACCACCAGGTACGCCGAATACTCGGCAGTAGGCCTGCCGCCGTTTCCGGACGCGGCAATATCTGAGAGAACTCCGCCGAGAATCTCCTCCAGCCGTCTTGCCGTCCTGTCTATCACCGACGAGTACGCAGACTCAAAGTTCTCAGGTTCCTCGAGGTCCAGCAACCTCGTGGACGCCCCGTAGTACTTCGTAATCCCGCCGCGCGACTCGACTATCCTCATCACCTCAACGAGGCCCGTCGTCCTGAGGATGTCTATGTGGTGTCGCACAGTCGACAGCGCCTTTTCAGGTCCCGTCCTGTTCACCGCTGCTGTGATCTCTTCTGCCGACAGCGTCTGGCCGTACAGCATGGATAAGATCCTTGAGCGTATCGGGTCCCCTATGGCACGTGCGTGCTGCATGGTGATTGACACGGTCCGGTTTGTCCGGATCTGCCTGTCCAGTAGCGTAGCCATGCGGTCCAGTCAACGGGTTCGTTAAAGAGAGCCCATGTCACAATTTGTTGTCCTGCCGGGCAAATATTTTGAACCAACCTCGTGCGTGGCGCTATTCTGATAATAATGATAGCATGTTGACTATTTCGGCAGTATGTTGACGCATGCAGGGGCAAGTAACCCATCAAGGATCGCTATGATGGAACTTGTGGTAGTATGATATTGGGACTAATTTGATGTATATGGTTTAAGATTGAACATATCATGTTATTTCTATAATTATAGTGATATAATGATTTTTTTAGTATTATTGTAAGTAAATTATAGTAATATGAAAAATTTAGTAGTGGTCGGCGATCGAGGCCGTGGGAGGGCGGCAGGGGGGCGGCAGGGGGGCGGCAGGGGGGCGGCAGGGGGGCGGATCAAGCCGGTGGCAAGACGGCAAAACCGGATGGCCTGCAAATTCGAGTCGAAGGTGAGATCAAGGTCGACAGGCGATGAGCGGCGTCAGGACCGCGGTGCAATGCCGGACGCTGGCATCGGGGCTCAGGGAGCGTGACAATATTTACCGTGTATGATGTCGTCTAGGATACAGGCCGGACGGAGTTTTTGCGCTTTTCGATAAATGCAATTGCAAGGATAACACACATAGGAGCGATTACCATCACGGCAAAGAACGAAATGTTATCTGAGATGAAGATTCCGACATTTGGTTCTTCCACTCCCTGGACGGTTCCCGGATATTCAATGTCTTTACTACCGCCGGGAACTGTCAGCCCGGTGTTTATCCCCAGTTCTTTGATAAAAGTACAGTTGTTGGCAGGTTCAATACAGATCGCCCCGAAGGGCGTAATTCCCACATAAAATGCAACAAAGCATGCCACAACCAAGGATGCCTTGTATCGGAGCCTCATAGATTGTCACAATTTTTTACTTTGCGCGATGCGGGCGGATCTTTCCTGCAACGGCGTCAGACATGGATCTCACACGGGCTTCCCCGCTATCTTGCCAAAAGAGTCCACGTACCGCAGAGTCATGGCCGACACCACGTCAGGCGGAATCTCGGGGGCCGTCGGCGCCCTGCCCGCACTGCGCTCATCCTCAAACTTTTTCTTGTAGCCGTGTTCTGCAAGCCAGTCGCGGAGTATCTGCTTGTCGTATGACGTCTGGACGTCCCCCGGACTGTACGCGTCCTTGGGCCACATGCGGTACTCGTCAGGCCCTATCGAGTCGCCCAGGGTCATCTGCCCGTCACCGTCCTCGCCCTCGAGGATGCCAAACTCCAGCTTCAGGTCGGCCAGGATGAATCCGGCGGAGTCTGCCACGCGCGACATGTCCTCGTATATGCGGATGGACCTCTCCTCAAGCCAACCGTACTGCTGCTCGGAGACCAGCCCCATGCCTACTGCGGCCTCTCTGTCTACCGGCACGTCATGCTCGGACTTTGTGGTCGGATCAAACACGGGCCTTGAGAGCCGGGATGCCAGCTGCGTTCCGGAGCCCTCTGGAAGCGTCAGCGTCCCGTCCTTCCACCGGTCATACATGCTTCCATACAGGTAGCCCCTCACCACGCACTCGAGTGGCAGCATCCTCATCCGTCGAACCACCATGTCAGTGTCCGAAACGCGTCGCACGAAATGGTTCGGCACATCCAGCCGGTCGAACCAGAACTCGGCGGATCTGCACAGTATCTCCCCCTTGCGCGGAATGTCCTGTGAGAATTTCACATCGTATGCGGACACGCGGTCAGAGAACCGGAACAGAAGGTGTCCCGGGTCGTCCTCCAGCTCGTAGATGTCCTTGACCTTGCCGCTTGCAACAAACTTCATGCCGGTGGTGTCGCAGGCGGGGGATTTAACTGTAAAAGCACGGGATCAACTGGATTGTATCGCGGCAAAAAAAAATCCAAGCGCAGGTTTTGTCACTTGTTGCCGGCGTGCATCTGCGCGTGGTACGGCGCGGGCCGTTTGCCAGGGGCGCGGGCGCCAGACTAGGGCTACGCGCGCCTATGCATAGTCCCCGAGCGTGCGCTGTCTTGCAAGCCTTGTGGTATCGGCGTGTCCGAGCCAGTCGGATGCGTCAATGCCCGTGGCGGACGCGGCAAGCCGCACGCCATCGGCCATGCTGTCTGCCACCGCGACAGGGTTCTTCATCGCGGCCCTGACGCCCTCGCGCACCTGCCATACGCCCACGGGCACAGAATACTCGGGGCGGATCTCCCGCAGCACCAGCGCGCCGGCCTGCACGTGTCTCTCTGCCAAATACTCCAGAACCCCGAGCCGGGTCGCATAGTATGCCCCCGCCGTGTTCTGAGGCGCGCGCTGCAGGTGCGAGGTCTCCCAGTCTGAGGCAAATGATGCCCGTCCCGCGGCCTTTGAAGCGCTGCCGCTACCGCTGCTGCCGCCATCGGGGGCCGGCGCATGCCACGCCTCCACCAGCTCAAAGAGCCACCGGTTCTCAAACAGCACCACCGCAAACGCGTTTCCAAGGTGCTCGTGGCAAAAGACCCTGCACGAATCTATCACGTCGCACTCGCTCACATGCCCAAGCAGCCGGGAGGATATCGCAGAGTCGGCCGCCGTAATGCTCCATTTTGTCGGAACCAGCCTGCGCCTTGAGCCGAGCATTCCAATGCTGAGACATCTCTGTATGTCGGACATGGCGACGCCCGACTCGTACAGCGAGAACATTGCATCCGATGCGTTCGCATCCGTGTCATAGTACAGTTTCTCGATCTGCCTCGAGGGACGCGGCATGTCCGAGAACTCTGCGGAACGCACCAGCCCGATCGGCCCAAAGGGGGTTCCCGTGTCATCACTGTAGTTATTTCGGGCGGTCCTGACTCGCACGGGCCCCTCAAAGGAGATGTCCGATCCGAGAGGGGCCGAGGACATGGCGACCTCCTGCAGTTGCTCCACGTACCGGCTGTCCCCTCCGGAGCCGGTCAGATCGGAGCGCACCTGCCTCACCCCGCGGATCATCCCAAGCCTCAGGCCCACGATATCGCCAAGCGAGAGTCCCCGCCATCTTTCGGGGCTGTCAAATATCGCAGTATCGCCGTGTACTGGGGGCACCATGGGGCCCACGTACACTTTGGGATACCCGTACGAGCCCACGAACACCGAGGGCGGCGTCGAACCGCTGACCGACATGCCGCGCCCAGTGCGCGCACCGCCGGCTTCGGTGCCGGTGCCTTGCGCAAGCGTCCTGTGCCACCGTCTGGCAATCTCGTCCTTGATCTCGCGGGCGTCCACGCGTATGAGGAGGGATGCTTGCGTAATAAAGTCGAACGGTGTACTCTTCCCCCCCCCCCCGTTCAAACATCCGCAGTGTAGGACGGGCTCACTGCAATATACGCGCAGGTTGCAGACGGGGGCCTGCCACTACTTTACCGGCCGCGTACATCCGCAGTTACGAGCGCTCTGCAAGCCACGCGCCCAGTTCGGGCAGCACCCTCTTCTGGGACAAGGAGCTTGCAATCATGCCCACGTGACCGGTGGGGTATATGCGCAGTGTCTTGTCACGGCTTCCCACGGCGGAGTACAGGGGCATGCTACACTCCGGCGAGACCAGGTGGTCGCCTACTGCAATCTGGATGAACATGGGCATGGTGATCCTCTTGAGGTCGACGTGCACGCCGCCCACGTGCATCTTGTTGCGGGCCAGAAGGTTCCGCTGGTAGATGTCGCGTATCCACTGCCTGAACAGCTCTCCCGGTATTGGGGGCGTGTCACCCAGCCATTTCTCGACGCGCAGAAAGTTGTCCACAAACCGCTTGTCGTGTATGTTTCTAAAGAAATTGACGTATTTTTCGACGCCCTGCTCAAACGGCTTGAGCACGGAAAAACAATAGTACATGAACTCGGGGGGCATGTTGCCTATTGTCTCGACCATCTTGTCCACGTCCATGTGCTTTGCAAGATTGCTGATCACGGTGGTGTCCTTCCACCCGTCCACGACGGGCGCGGTGGCCACGTAGTTTCTGACGCTCTCCGGATGGAGTGCGGCATACATGGCGGAGATGGTGCCGCCCGTGCAGTATCCCTGCAGAGACACGGACTCTACGGAAGACTCGTCCTTGATGTATTCCACGTAAGTGTCCATGTATCCGTTCACGTAGTCGTCAAAGTCCAGATACTTGTCCATGCTGGTGGGCGTCCCCCAGTCAAGCATGTACACGTCAAAGCCCTGGCGCAGCAGGCTGCGCACCCAACTCTTTTCGGGATGAATGTCAAGGATGTGGAACCTGTTGATTACCGCGTACGATATCAGCAGGGGCGTCGCATGTCGTTTTTCGGTCAGAGGCCTATAGTGTAAGAGGCGCGTCTTGTCGATGCTAGAGGCCACGTCATGCCGGGTCACGTCAAGTATGATCTGATCCGGAGAGGAGACCATCTGGGGCGCGTTTACGACGTTGCGGCCAAATTTCAGAATCTCCTCGATCAGCTTTGGATCGATGTTAGAGCTGATCGTCACGTCTCGGTGTCACCGTCCTTCCGGGGCAATCCACCGTCCGCGGCCGTGCCGGGCTTGCTGCTGGGGGGATTCTGCCGGGCCGAATCACCACTGGCGTCACGCGTCCGGCGCCCGGAGTCGTTGGTGTTTTCAGGATTCTGCACGTCTTGTGGCTCCTGAGAAGGCGCGGGGCGCGTGTCAGCGGCGGGCTGCGGCTGCGATGGTCTCGACTGCCCCTGCTGCTGTGGCTGTTGTTGTTGCTGCTGCTGCTGCATACGTCTGGTATGCCTGTCGGGCCTGTGGCGCCTGCGCCTTTTTTTCTTGGCAGCGGCTTCAGGTGCACCTGCCGCGCCGCCAGGGGCCGTCCCTGCCCGTTTGGCCGCATCCTGCGGTGGACGTGATAGAGAACCGGACGATGCATCTGGCGCATGTTGCGCTACAGCAGCAGTATGCGCGTCCTTTGGACTGCTAGGTACTGGCGCGGGTTTTGGCGCTGACTCTGGCTGCATTGAGGGGGGGTTGGGGCCGCCGGGCCGCCCCGACTTTGAGAGCCTGCGTCGGGGGCGCCTGCGGCGTCGTCTCGGGTTTTTGGCGTTCTGTGCCGAGGGGGGGACGCCGGGTTGATCAGGCGGACTTGGTGCGGAGGGGGAAGACACTGAATCTGGTTTTGAGGAAGGCAGTCCGCTCTCCGGTTCTCGGGGAGCCGGTCCCTCGGCAGGGCCGCCGGATGGTGCAGTATCGCGCGGACGTGACGGTGCTGGAGGCTGCGACGCCTGGCGCGGCGGTTGTGCCCGTACACCGCGTGGCTGTTGCGGCGGTTGGTGCTGTGGTCTGTGTTGTGTCGACTGTGACATTTCTTGAACATCCTGCGGCTGCAGCTTGCCCCCATCGCCAGCCACAACGGAAGCAGCAGGCTTTGCAGGAGTATCGCCCCTTTCCGGGTCTGAAGGTACATTATCCACACCCGTAGCGGGCGCCGAGTCCGACACTCCCTTCGAAGCGGCGCTAGAACCCGCGCGCCGCAGGCGCTGCAGCTCCAGTTCTGAGAGCCTCAGCCTCTTCTTTAGGGAGTGAATCTCGCGGTACACGTCGTCGATCTCCTCCTTGCTTGGCAGGTTGGCCGACTGCAGCACTGTGTTAGATATGTTGTTCCAGTGCTTTACAATCTCGAGCTCCTTTGAGACCAGCTTGCCGTAGTTTGAGCCAAACTTTGGCGAGTCAAAGAGCTCGGTAAAGTCGTTGTCAAACATGTCAATCCAGACGCGCTTGAGCGCCTCGATCTGCTCCACGTCCTGTGGTATGTCCGACATCTTCTGGTTGACCTTTTTTTGCGCCCCGCCCCAGGTGTCTGCAAGCTGTGAATAATACTCTGTCAAATGTTTGCTGAACGTCACCATGTCCTCACTCATCTCTATCATCTCGTTTGTAATCTTCTTGGAGTTTGCCGCAAGCGCCCTCATGGGCCCAACCGATGCCAGCGCCCCAGGCTTGCTGGACATCAGATGCAGTATGTCGGTCCAGAACGTCGCAAGCTGTTTGTAGTGCTCAGATGCGTCCCGGAATTCAGAATCATCAACGGTCATGGCAGGGTTCATCATGATTTCAATAATAAATAGTTAGACAAAGGAGGACGATACGCCCCCGGGTCGAAATCGTTTGATGCAAGATAATTTGATCAATTAGCGTATAAAAACAGGTCGTGCCCTTGGATCCGACTCCCCTCCCCCAGCGGGCACACCAAGTCCCTGCGGGTACCGTATTCGTACACGTGCAGTCGCGCCATGATGATGTCCAGACCACCCGCGTACGGCGCGGTCAGATACCGCCGGAACTGCATGGCGGCGCCCACGCCCGATCCGGAGCCAAACGGCCATAGGGGTGGGCGCCACGAATTAAAAAGAGATTTTAATGGTACCGGGAGAATCCCGCTCATGGAAGACCGCGACGACGGATCCCCTGTTTCAAAGGAGATCATCGTGCTTGAGGCCATACGAAACGGCATTACAAAGTTCGGCCGCATACAAAAGACGACAAGGCTGTCGCCCGAGGAACTGAACTCCATACTCGAGAGGCTGGAGAGGCAGGGAGACATAGCGGTAAGGGAGAAGAAAGGCTGGCTGGGCACCAAGATCGAGCTGCACGTCACAAAGTCTGGCTCGGACAAGGTAGACGAGGGCATACGGGAGATGCAGGCCAAGTGGGGCCAGATGCAGGCCATCTACAAGTCTGGTGACAAAGAAAAGATGAGGAGCTTTATGGATAGCAACCGCTCCATACTCCCAATGATGCTCTTCTTTGGCGTCATAGACATTATGATGTTCAGCATGATGTTCAGCATGATCGGGATGCCCATGGCCTCGTATGTTCCGCCGGAAAGCATGCCGGAGGGCATGGACGGCGACGGCGGCGCGGGCATGGACGGCGACGGCGGCGCGGGCATGGACGGCGACGGCGGCGCGGGCATGGACGGCGGAGGATTTGACTTTGACATTGGTTTCTAAGAGCAATGCCGGATAGCAAGAGGCGCAAAAACAGCGACGGCGCATACGGTAGCCGCGCATACTACGACTCGGCGGATCGCCGTGGCCCCGCAAGGACGCTCCGGTTCCTAAAGGCGCACAGCACCGAATACCTCTCAGGCAGGGACCTTGGCGACGTGCTGGGCATCAGCAGGGTGGCGGTGTGGAAACACATCAGAACGCTGCGGAGCCTGGGATACGACGTAGAGTCGAGGCAAAAGGTCGGATACAGGCTGAGGGGTTCAAGCGGCGAGCCATACCCGTGGGAGATCACAGAGGGCATAGGGACCAGCACGGTGGGCAAGAGGGCGTACTATTACGATGACGTGGGCACTGCCGGCTCCACCCAGGACGTCGCGGCGACTCTGGCAGGGATGCCCGGAAACGACGGGGCCGTCGTCATATCGGCCACGCAGTCCAACGCAAGGGGCAGAACAGGGAAGAGGTGGGCGGCCCCGCGCGGCGGCATATGGATGTCCGTCGTGCTGCATCCGGACTGCAGGGCTGCAACCGCGTCCCTGCTACCCATAGCGGCCGGCGTTGCAGTGGCGGAGTCCATAGAGGAGGCGTACGGCATAAAGCCCGAGCTCAGGTGGCCCAACGATGTGACGATCCGGGGAAGAAAGGTGGCGGGAATAATAACAGAGGCCGAGATGGAGCTCGACCGCATACAGAACGTGCGTCTCGGGATAGGGGTCAACTTTGACGTGGATGCAAAGGGCATAGAAAAAACGTTTTCAGGCACGCCCGGTTTTTACGGCGCGGCGTCGCTCAGGCAAGAGGCCGAATCGGCCGGCACGCCGAGGACGCCATCCAAGGTGGAGCTGGTAAGAACAATGCTCCGCAGGCTCGACGCCGCATACGGCATGCTGCTTGGCGGGAGGACCAAGGCCATAACGTCGGAGTGGGCCAAGAGATCGTCGACCATCGGCAGGAGGGTCAGCGCAACCGTTGACGGCCAAAAGGTCACCGGAACCGCCACCCGAATAAACGACGGCGGCATGCTTGTGGTCAGAACGGACGGTCCGGGCAGGGACGGCCGGAGGCAGGTCGAGCTCATGGCAGGAAGCCTGGAATACGCTGCATGATCTTGGATCGGCGAGTGCCAGTTACGGCCGTCCGGTGCCGGCGTACGCGTACTCTTGCATATGGCGTGTATCAGGGGTCAGGCCCGCCCGGTGCGGGGCCTTCCCGCGGCCGCCGGCCTTGGACTGGCTGTCGTCCGCACCCTCTTTTTTGCAGGCGTCCTGCCGCCGGTCTTGCGCCCGCCGGCGGATGCTGCCGCAGTCTTTTTGTCACCACTGCTGCCGCTGCCGCGGCCCTTGCTCCTTCCCTTGGCGGCCTTGGCGGCACGCGTGCGGGCAGGCGGCTTTCCATCTTCAAGCAGCTCCGACTGCGCCCTTAGCACCTCCAAGAGTCCTGACTGCACGTCAAGCGCGTCCCTCACCACCGACTCGAGCATGCGCGCATACCGAGCATAGTGCGACAGCAGCTCCGCGCATATCACGTCCCTAGCGGAGAGGTACTCGTTTGTACGCAGTGTATTCGTAGAGTCCACGACCTCCGCAAGCGGCGACGGCGGGGGGCCCATCTTGTCCAGGCGCGCCTGCAGATCGTCTATTGCCAGACGGATATCCTCGGCCCCGAGGCTGTCCGGCTCCGTCTCGCTTGCCAACATGGGGGGACGGCCGTGCCAGAATTAAAGACTTGCGAGGAAGGGGGGACAGCCCATTGTACGGAAAACCAGCCCGCCAAAGATTAGGAAGGGGGTGGCGGTGGCGGGTAGCCCGTGTGGCGGACGGTGCCACCTGCAATGCATGCGTCGCCATGCGCGCACACCAAGTGCGCGTACCCCGGATCGGCGGATCATACCGCCAAACCAATGTCAGAAAAAAAATCAAAAATAAAAGAAAAACGCCCTTGCGGGCTTTTTGCCGCGACTAGTTGGCCCTGAAACGGAATGCCGATATCCAGGACTTTAGTATGTCGTGGTTGATGTTTGAAAAGGACTTTGCGTTGTCGTTGAACGTCTTGATGTTCTGCTGAGTCGCATCGATCGTGGTCAGTATGACCTGGTTGTTTATGGATGCAATCTTTGCAATCTCCTCAGTCGTTCCGCCGATTGTGCGTACTGCAGCCTCCGGGATGCCCGTAGACAGTCCGGACTTGCGCGCCACCTCCCTCTGGAATTCAAATGCAGAGTTTGCAACGTTCTCGCATGCCTGCAGGTACTCCTGCTGCACGTTTGTTATGGCCTGGTGGTACTGCGGTACCGACTGCCGAATGCCGTTGAACATCTTGTCAAGGTTCTGCTTGAATACGCCAAACGTGTCGTTTGAAGACGGCCTTGACGCGTTGTTACTACTGTTGTTGCTGTTATTGCTTTTGTCAGTCATATTTGCTTGTTCACCTCCCTTTTCTGTCTGTTAGGAATAGGCAGTATGATCACCTGCACCAGGTCTCCCTCCCCGATTCCGAGCGCTTTGCGCTCGGCCTCCGGTATGGAGATCCGCCCGTTGCTGCTGACAGTGGTCTTGTAGGCGCCCCAGCCGGCAATGGAGGAGATCATGTCCTGCCCCATGCCAATCACGGCATCCATGCCCCTACTCTGCATGCTAGAGACGTTCTCCATCATCCTAGACTGCGCGCTCTGAGCCGTCTCGGACATCTGACGCAGCGTCTCAAGCGGGTTGAACGTCCCCGGAGTCTGGCCTGCAGCGGTCATCAGCGAGCCGAAGTTCTTGACAAACTCGGCCTGCGCCTCACCGCCTCTCTGTATCCAGTCCTGGAACATCCTTGTAGGATCATACTGGTTGCTATTACCATTCATTGGTAATGGTGTGAAATAAGAGGTATAAATAGCAACCGGTCTGGCAAAACTAGGGGTGGGAACTCGGCGGGGGACGCGTCCGTGCGCGGCCGGCTGGGCACGTCTGGCCGCGCCCTGCAGGCAGCCGCCTCATGGAGGGCCGGATGCTCCCAGTGACGTCTGGGATGCATAACCGCTCGCAGGGTCACCCGGCCGTGGAGCTTCCCAAAAACTCGAGCACCCGCTTTGCAAAGGCCTCGGGGCTCTGCACGTAGGGGGTGTGCCCGCAGCCCTTCATTCTAAACATGGTGCAGTCCCTTATCGAGGACAGGAAGAATCCGGCGTTCTGGATTGGGACGACGGGATCGTCCTCGCCCCAGACCAGCAGCGTGGGGGAGTTTATCGAGTGCAGCGTTGCCTCCGTGAGCCCGGAGTTGCTGAGCCCCAGCACGGCCGACATGAACGCCATCTTTGCGTTCGGGAGCCTCATCCTCTTGATGAATCCCCGTACCAGATCCGCGTCCGCCCCCTGATCGGAGGCCTCCATTGCCTCAAAGGCCCTGGACACGGACTGCTCGCCGGGGTACATTGCGGCCATCATATACATGTCAAACGCCGGCGTGGTCCTCTTCATCGTGCCCGCGGGCGAGGCTAGGACGAGCCTGTCTATGCTGGCCGGATGCGAGGCCGCGTACATGACGGCGACCTGGCCGCCAAGCGACGAGCCCACTAGGAATATGCGCTGTCCGCAGGTGGCGCGCACGAAATCCCCAAGAAACGAGGTCAGAAAGTCCGGCGTGTAGTCAGACGGCGGCTTGTCGCTGAGTCCGAACCCGATCATGTCGGGCACCACCACTCTGAACCTCCTTTCAAATATGGGAGAGACCTTGTCCCACCGCTCCGCGGAGCCGCCAAGCCCGTGCAGCAGGACCATCGTGCCGTCAGTCGGATCACCACCCTCAAGGTAGCGGATGTGGTGGCCCCCCACGTCGACAAAGCGCTCCTTCATCCACAGGACGCACGTATCATGCATTGATAAGTCTAGTCGTTCGGGCAGGATATGGAACAAAATCCGAACACATTAGAACCCGGCAGGCGTCATGGGGCGAGTCAAGAAGCAGGATCCGGCCTGCATGAGTTTTTCATGCAGAACTATCCCCCCTCCCACAAGGCATCCCGTACTGTCCCCCGCCGGCAGGCTCTCCCCTCATCCGTAACGGCCTTCATGCGGCCACCCTTTGCGCCTCCCAGTCTGTCCGTTTGCATCTCAACCCGCCTATGACGAATACCGTCTGTTGGAAGGCCCCTTGCTCGGCGGCGCATGGCTACTGTACCGGGCAGGCGGGCCCCGACATGGGCCTGAGCGCGACGGTCCTGCCGACCAGAGCGCCGTCCTCGTCGCGCTCGTCCGTGGCGGTAAGGGACACGAGAAACTCGCTCTTGTCCTTTCGCAGCATCCAGATCTTTGCAGTGTCGTGTACCCCGTTCCTCCAGTTCTCCATGTGGGCGCTTATGTTACCGCGTGAGCGCGGGGCTGTGTGCTCCAGCAGGCTGACGCCCACCACCTCCTCCTTTGTGTATCCCAGCCTGTCAATGTACGTCTGGTTGCAGTCTATGATGATGCCGTTGTAGTTTACCGACCTGTGCAGGATCTCCGGGTGCTCGTATCCCTCCCTTGAAGAGACGTCGTACATCCTGCTCATCTTCTCGAGGTGCGCGATCTCCCTTATGACGGAGTTGCGGCCTATGAGTTTCCTGTGGTCGTCATACAGGCTCATCGCCGCCAACATGACCTCGAACTCCTCGCCGGACTTGGTCATAAGGACTATGTGCCCGGCCGAGTGCGCCCGAGTCTTCTTCCATTCCTCAAAGTTGGCCACCAGTGCGTCGCGGTATTTCTCTGGCGTGTGGTCAAGAAACGACCTGCCGATTACCTCCTCAAGTGTGTACCCCAGCCTCTCCGCATACGCCAGATTGCAGTCAATTATGGTTCCTCCTAGATCAACGGAGCGAAACATCTCGGGAATCGACGTCCCAATGCTGCGGCTCATTGTCAGTGAGCAAAACCCGTGCTATATTAAAATTTATGTAGCGGAGCAAGGTACGCCTTCAGATTGTTCCCAAATCCACGCCTAGAGTGACGTGTCATTCATAAACTTTATGCCTGTGATCTCAACCGGCCTGAGGGCGCACGGAACAAGTAACGCAAAAGTACTTCAAACGGGCCCAGCACGGACAGCTCCGGCGGCGGCCCGGGCTTGGGCGCGGGATCAGGCAGGAGCCCGCCAGGCGCCGTTGCAAGCTCCATCCCCTTCCGGAAGCACAGGCCGGCCTTCGGCCAAGCGGACGGCATCCGGCGCTATGCAATGCCGCGCTTTGCAAAGTATTTTTGATGGTACTCCTCGGCGCGGTAAAACGGCGCAGCAGGCACAATCTCGGTCACGATCGGGCCGCGGTACCTGCCTGACTGCGCAAGCGCGTCGCGCGACTTTTCGGCTGCAAGCCTCTGCTCGCCGTTGTGGCAAAAGACGGCCGACCTATACTGGATGCCGACGTCGGGGCCCTGCCGGTTGAGGGTCGTGGGATCATGGTTTGACCAGAACACGCCAAGCAGGTCGTCGTAGGACACCTGGTCGGGGTCGTACTCGACCTGGACGGCCTCTGCATGGCCCGTCCGGTCCGTGCATACCTCCTCGTAGGTCGGATCCTCCACGCGTCCGCCCGTATACCCCACCGCGGTGGATGTAACGCCCTTTGTGTTTGCAAAGATGTGCTCGACGTGCCAAAAGCATCCCGCGCCAAACGTGGCCTTCATGAGTATGCGGGGATAACGGGCATTAAAAGATGATCGGATGCGGCGTACTGCGGGCCATTCCGCGCGCATCCCGGCATCGGCGCGTGCGGGCAATCCTGCAAGGACGCGGCATCGGGCGCGCATCGGATCCTGTGAACTGCCCCCTCTCCCCAGTAGGCGGCAAGATCCAGCCTACGACGATACCTCTTGGCGATCTTTTGGAGACGCATTGCCGCCACCCGTGTCCGGTGGCGGTTCCCGGTCAAGGTCTCCCCCCAACCCAGCAGCTGTCAGCGGCAATTGACAGTCAACAGGAGAAGTAAACATATCCACGGCTTTTTTGGCCAACTTCTCGATGTTTGCAGTGGGCTCCGCAGAGATCAGCAGCAGCACGCGAGTCACCGGAAACGGAAAGCTCACCAGCACCGCCTTGTCGCGTCTGGCCGCAAGATAGTTTATCGGTCCCAGGCTCTCGTCGTGCTCCTTGCGTATGGACACCCGGGATACGAACTCCAAAAATGACTGCAGGCGTGTCTCGTCGTTCTCGTGGGGGGTGATGCCATCCTTAAAGCCCCCGGCAATCAGCTTGCCGTCGGAGTTCACGATTCCCGCAAACCTGATCTCATCTTCGGAGAGCAGCTTGCTGCACTTTTGGGCGTACAGCCCCGGCGCGGGATCGACAGAATGCATGCATGAAATACGCACGCCTGCGATAAAAACCTAGAGCATATGGGCAGCACCAATACACGCATGCGTGGTGGGAGGGGAAGGAACGGCCAGGCGAGGCACGCCATCAAGCGGCCGAGTGTCCGGGGCCGCGCTCGGTGCCCCGAGACGATAGGTGTCTGCAATACTGCCGGCGAACGGCGCGGAGCGGCATTGTGCCAAGGCACACGGCCATGCAGAACACCGCCGCGTCATATTTGTTCAAGGTTGTTCCATATGCATACAAGCGTCGAGGGGCATCAGGCTTTGCAGCCCTCTTGGAGTATCAACGGGTTCTCCACTCCACTCCACCCCCCCCCCCCCCCCCGTCCCTGCTTCACCGCCCGCAGGGTGCAGGCGGATGTGCCTGCGTTCGCCTGCACCGCAGCCTTCAGGGGCATTGGTGCGCACGAGCGCCGCAGAGGTCCCGGGGTGCAGAATCTTCAGGGCAGTAGGGCCCGGCGTAAGCAGCGGTGCATGGCCACGGTCATGCCGTCGCGACGAGCGGCGGCCGTACATGAGAGAAAAAAGAGCGTCAAGGCGGGCGGGGGCGGCACTTTAGCAGGGCGTACTGGATGATCCCCGCGCTTGACGCCCGGCCCATCTTTCTCATCGAGGCGGCCATCACAGGCTCAAGGTATGACGGGTACCCCATGTCGCGCACCGCCTCCCTTATGTCGCGGCGGTTCGAGCGGTAGTAATCCGCAAGGGGTTCATAAACAGAGTCGCCGACAAGCCGCTCGTCGGATATTTCAAAGCCGCAGTCATGCAGGGTTTGGCGGACGTACGGGAGCAGATAGTGCTCTGACGCCCATGTAAAATTCAGTATGCCGAGGCGGGCAGAAGTCATGCGGCTCCGCGTCACGACGGGGATCGCGACTGCCAGGATCCCGTCCTCGGAGAGCAGGCGCCTGCACTCGGATGCAAAGGAGCCAAGCGGCCTAAAGTGCTGGGCCGACTCGAGCGCGATAATTCGGTCCACGGAGCCCGATGCAAGCGGGAGCGCGGTCGCCGACGAGTTTATCACATTGAGGGCTACGGGGGCTTCCACGGACGCGGCGCCGTCCCCGTGATCACTCCTGCGGGCGGCGCTGCCTTCACCGTCCGGCACGGCGCCAGAAGGGCGCATGCGGCCGTTGCCGCCGCCGGCGTCGCAGGCGGATGCCCCGCGCAGCTGCGCATAGCTAGTGTTCACGCAGTATACGGCCAGCTCTGGGTTGGCGCGCTTCCAGTACGCGGCGGGGGCGCAAAAGCCGCACCCTACGTCGACCACCGCGAGGGGGCCGCCGAGCTCCGCCATCTCCGAGACCACCCCGCACATGTTCTCCTGCGCGAGCGCCGGCGTGTCGTGCGCGTCGTCCCAGTATCCAAAGTTGAGCATCCGGCTCCCCGCAATGCCGCACATGAGCGGGGACAGCACGTCGTACATGGCCGCCACGCTGCGCGGATCCCTGCTTATGGACCACTTCAGTATGTCGTACACGCCAAGCATGCCACGGGCCGTTGGGCTCGTTCAGATATTAACCATGTACAGCAGACAAGAACATGGACGGTCGTGTAAGGGTATCGAGGCGGCGGCAGGCGGGCGCCGCGCCGGCGGGCGCAGCTTACGCTACCGTACCATCAAATTGAAAAAAATGAGGATTTGCAAGCGGTCGTGTAATATATGAGAGTCGACGTCATCGCGACACGTATGAGATATGTCGCGCATGGCCTCTATGTAAGTGACTGAGCCGATGTGTTGGTCTGTTAGTAGAGGCTGGCTCACCACTCGCAAATGCTTGTGATCTACACCACCTCCCTATCAACGCAGTCTTCTACTGCCGACCTTCATCATATGAAGGAATAACTTGTCTCGGGATAGGATTCGTGCTTAGATGCATTCAGCACTTAGCCTAAACGGCTTAGCTGCCCGGCCTGCCTTGTCAGACAACCGGTAGACCAGTGGCCACGCTGCTCTGTTCCTCTCGTACTAGGAGCAACTTCCCCTCAGTTATTCACGCTTCCATCAGGCAGAGACCGACCTGTCTCACGACGGTCTAAACCCAGCTCATGTTCCCTTTTAATAGGCGAGCAGCCTCACCCTTGGCCCCTGCTGCAGGACCAGGATAGGAAAAGCCGACATCGAGGTACCAAACCGCGGGGTCGATAGGAGCTCTCGCCCGCGACGAGCCTGTTATCCCTGGGGTAATTTTTCTGTCACCTCCGGGCCCCAATAGTGGGCACACGAAGGATCGCTAAGCCAGACTTTCGTCTATGAATTCCGTGCGTTTGGAAATCCATTCAGTCGAGTTTTTGGCTTTGCCCTCTTCAACGGATTTCTGCCCCGTTTGAACTCAACTTTGGGCCCCTTTGATATCTTTTCAAAGGGGTGCCGCCCCAGCCGAACTGCCCACCTGCACATGTCTCCAGTCTTCACTGGATGAGTGGTACTGCAAAAAGAGTCTGGTGTTACATCGTTGCTTCACCGACGTCCCAGAGAACGCCGGGCATGGCTCCCAGATACCCTGTGCAATTCCTACTATACCACAAGCACAAGCTGCAGTAAAACTCCACGGGGTCTTCTCTCCCCGATGGAAGACGATGGACTGTTCGTCCACCTTATGTGGCTTCACCGGGTTGCAGGCGGGGACAGTGGGGCTCTCGTTGTTCCATTCATGCGCGTCGGAACTTACCCGACAAGGCATTTGGCTACCTTAAGAGAGTCAGAGTTACTCCCGGCGTTAACCGGCCCTTAGCTCGGTTGGACCCAAGTTTTAGGTACCGGCACCGGCCAGGATTCAGCGACTATACAAATCCTTTCGGACTAGCAGTCGCCTGTGTTTTTATTAAACAGTCGAAACCCCCTTGTCACTGCGACCTGCAACTCCCGCTCTTCACGAGAATCGCAGGCATCCCTTGTACCTAAGCTACAGGACTAATTTGCCGAATTCCCTCGCCATACGGTATACCCGTAGCACCTTAGCTTTCTAAGCCAGCGCACCTGTGTCGGTTCTCGGTACGAGCCTGCGCGCTGCTCGCCGCACGGCCTTTCACGGTCTCCTGGAATCAGGAAAACTCCGCCAACGCGGAGCCACTCCCGCCTCGCGCCGGTTCTCGTCATTACGACACTCCCCGGCCCTCGAACGGTTGGATACAACGACGGTTGTACAACCCCTATCCGGAAGCGAGCCATACGGTTAAAACGCTGCGCACAGGGTACTGGAATATTAACCAGTTTCCCATTCGACCTGCTCTGTTGAGGCAGGCCTTAGGATCGACTAACTCCAGGCTGATAACGCATTGCCTGGAAACCCTTACGCTTTCGGTGGCATGGATTCTCACCATACTATGCTGTTACTGCCGCCAGGATCTGCAATAGAAACCGGTCCACAGGACGTCACCGCCCTGCTTCGGCCCGATCACTACGCCAACCTACCACGGACTGCCTACTCGGCAGCCGTCCAAAGTATCGGTATTCTGCTTTAGCCCCGTCCGTTTTTGAGGCATCCCCCCTCGGCAGGTAAGTTGTTACACACTTTTTAAAGGATAGCTGCTTCTGAGCTTACCTCCCTGCTGTCTTGGCGGGAACACGCTCTTTTGCTTGACACTTAGCAGAAATTTGGGGACCTTAACTTCGGTCTGGGTTAAACCCCTCTCGGTCATGAGCCTTACGCCACATGAACCCGTGTCCCTGCTTCTACGGCGTGTATCCGTTCGGAGTTTGAATGGTCGGTGAGGGATCTCTCCCCCGCGCCGCCCTATCAGTGCTCTACCGGAAACACCACCTCTGCAGAGCACGCCCTGCGAGACGCTTCGGTTGGAACTAGCAAGCGCCAGTCTAGATTGGTTTTTGACCCCTATTCCCAAGTCACAACAACGATTTGCACATCAGCACGTCTTAAGACCTCCAGCGGGCTTTCGCCCGCCTTCATCTAGCTCAGGAATAGATCGACTGGCTTCTAGCCTAGCCGCCATGACTCTACGCACTTTCACACGCTTCTCCTCGCTTTCGCTGCGAGAACTCGGTTTCCCTTCGCCTACGCCTTTGCAGGCTTAAGCTTGCCATGACGGTTAGCTCCCTGGCCCGTGTTTCGAGACGGAACGCGTGACACCGGCGATTTGATAACCCTGCGTTTAGCTCCGTTGCCAGAACCTCCAGCTGGGTTGATCGCCTTTCGCGCCACGCACGTCTGTAAGCAATAGGTTTCATGCACTTTTCACCCCCCTTCCGGGGTACTTTTCAGCTTTCCCTCACGGTACTAGTCCACTATCGGTCTTGAGAGATATTTAGCCTCGGATGCTACTTTCACCCACATTCGCTGCCCACTACCAAGGACAGTTACTCTGGAGCGGATAGCGCCTCTGTCGCTTCGCCTACGGGGGTATCACCCTCTCTGCCAGAACATTCCTGATCATTTCAGCTGCGACTCGGGTTCGCATGTTACCGCACCAAACACCACATCTCCCTAAGGATTCAGTTTGGGCTCTTTCCTTTTCGATCGCCTCTACTTGGGAAATCTCAATTGATTTCTTTTCCACGTGGTACTAAGATGCTTCAATTCCCACGGTTCGACTTCCAACTTGCGCTGGAATGCATAATTGCGAGATTCTCATTCGGAGATCCCGGGATCAAGGACTGCGTGCGTCTACCCCGGGCTTATCGCAGCTTGCCACGTCCTTCTTCTCTCCTCAAGCCTAGCAATCCACCTATTGCCGTCTTTACACCGGCATATTCAGCCACATATTACACGACCATGCACGACCTCACAGCAAGCGGCCCCGGGTGGGGGCGCGCCCGCTCGATCCTTGATACGCCACGTTAATGGCGTACTGCAGAAGATATGTGATAATAACAACAACGCACCGCATCCGAGTTTTCTAAGGAGGTGATCCGACCGCAGGTTCCCCTACGGTCACCTTGTTACGACTTTTCCCTTGTCACGAACCTCAAGTTCGATAACGCCAATTAGACGTCACCTCGCTAAAAGCTCACTTCAATGAAACGACGGGCGGTGTGTGCAAGGAGCAGGGACGTATTCACCGCGCGATAATGACACGCAGTTACTAGGGATTCCATATTCGTGAGGGCGAGTTGCAGCCCTCAGTCATAACTGTGGTAATGTTTGGGGATTGCCTCCTCCTTTCGGATTTGGAACCCATTGTCATTACCATTGCAGCCCGCGTGTGGCCCCAGAGTTTCGGGGCATACTGACCTGCCGTGGCCCCTTCCTTCCTCCGTATTAACTACGGCGGTCCCGCTAATTCGCCCCACTGCTCCGGAGAGCAGTGGTGGCAACTAGAGGCAGGGATCTCGCTCGTTACCTGACTTAACAGGACATCTCACGGCACGAGCTGGCGACGGCCATGCACCACCTCTCAGCTTGTCTGGTAAGGTCTTCAGCCCGACCTTCATTCTGCTGTCTCTCCGGGTAAGATTTCTGGCGTTGACTCCAATTGAACCGCAGGCTTCACCCCTTGTGGTGCTCCCCCGCCAATTCCTTTAAGTTTCATACTTGCGTACGTACTTCCCAGGCGGCAAACTTAACGGCTTCCCTGCAACACTGCATTGGCTTCAAGCCAGTGCATCATTGAGTTTGCATGGTTTACAGCTGGGACTACCCGGGTATCTAATCCGGTTTGCTCCCCCAGCTTTCATCCCTCACCGTCGGACGTGTTCTAGTAGACCGCCTTCGCCACAGGTGGTCATCAATAGATCAAAGGATTTTACCCCTTCCTACCAAGTACCGTCTACCTCTCCCACTCCCTAGCTCTGTAGTATTCCCGGCAGCCTGTACGTTGAGCGTACAGATTTAACCGAAAACTAACAGAGCCGGCTACGGATGCTTTAGGCCCAATAATCATCCTGACCACTTGAGGTGCTGGTTTTACCGCGGCGGCTGACACCAGAACTTGCCCACCCCTTATTCAACGGTGTTTTTAGGACCGTCAAAAGGTTCCTTTAGCAGGAACCACTCGGATTAACCTTGTCGTGCTTTCGCACATTGCAAAGTTTTCTCGCCTGCTGCGCCCCATAGGGCCTGGGTCCGTGTCTCAGTACCCATCTCCGGGCTACTCCTCTCAGAGCCCGTACCTGTAATAGTCTTGGTGGGCCATTACCTCACCAACAAACTGATAGGCCGCAGTCCCATCCTATGGCGATAAATCATTTGGAACACAAACCGTTCCAGGCATAGTGTTCTATCTGGAATTAGCCTCAGTTTCCCGAGATTATTCCCGTCCATAGGGTAGGTTGACTACGCGTTACTGAGCCGTCTGCCTTGCATTGCTACAATGACTCGCATGGCTTAGTATCAATCCGATAGCAGTCAGGTCCGGCAGGATCAACCGGATTCTGAAATGATGATTACACAAGATACGTTCGTCTTTGTGTATGACTTTTGTTTGTTGTCGGAATTGGTGGTTGCTGTTATTGCACATAATCTTCACATCTCAGATATTGACCGCTTGATCAAATCCTCATCTCTGTATGCGTGACTGGAGGCCCGTGAATCACAACGTGGCATGTTGCCACACTTCATCACAGGCGCCGCCTATTGCGAAACGCATGCAGATTGTATTATCCCCTAAAAAGCATATAAACCATGCGAGAAGCCGCGCGCGCAGGCCCTCCGCCCGGGCCTGATCTAGGCACGATGCCCAGCTCATGTGCGAGTGCGCACGCGCCAGCTGCCCAAAAATTTCAGGAGATCAGAGTAACTGCCCTTCGGCGGAAAGGCAGTCTCTCTTCCCCCACACATGCCCCGGAACTCGGTGCCTGCATGGCCGCAGCACTTCGTAAAACGTAACGCCGATGCGGCGCAGCGCGTTCTCTCTTTGCGCCATGTCAAGCACCTCCCGGTTCCTCTAGTCTATTACGCCCGCACAACAGGGAGGCACGGACAGATCATGGCCCGCGGCAGGATTTCAAGCGGGGAGGGTCCGCAGCGCGCCGGCGCGGTGTTACAGCGGGCAGAAGAATCATGGCCGCGTCTGCGGCCAGTCGGCGGCGTCACGATCAGCACGCGCCCAGGATTGGTTAAAATTACAAGCACAGAAGAATAAGCTGTTGAACTCATACGAGGCAGAATATTCAAGAAAGACTCCGACATCGGCCAGACTGTTTGCAGAATCAGCAAAAATGCACATAAACGGGGTGTCGCACAACATCAGATACTTTGAACCGTACCCGTTTGTCGTAAAATCATCGGAGGGCGGCAGCCTGACAGATGTCGACGGCAACAGGTATAAAGACTACTGGATGGGGCACTGGAGCCTCATACAGGGGCATGCGCCCAAACACGTAGTACGCAGCCTGCACGATCAGTTGGAAGACGGTTGGATGTACGGGACGGTAAACGAGCAGACCATAAAACTGTCAAAAATCATATCAGGCGCGGTGCCGGCGGCAGAGAAGATACGATACACCGCATCCGGTACCGAAGCAGTCATGTATGCAGCAAGGCTTGCGCGCACACACACCAAGAGGGACGTGATTGCAAAGGTCGACGGCGGGTGGCACGGGTACGCGTCGGATCTACTGAAGAGCGTAAACTGGCCCTTCAATGAGTCGGAGAGCTCTGGGCTCGTGGGCGCGGACAACATAGTCTCCGTCCCGTACAACGATCTTGATGCGACGGCAAAGATCCTGTCAGGGTGCAAAAACAGGCTTGCGGGCATCATAGTCGAGCCCGTGCTGGGCGGTGCCGGCGGCATTCCCGCATCGGCCGAATACCTGGCAGGCGTTCAGGAGTTTGTCCACGGATGCGGCGCGCTCTTCATACTGGATGAGATTGTGACTGGTTTTAGGCTCAGATATGGCTGCACGTACGAATCGATGCCGCTTGAGCCGGATGTCATAACCTTGGGAAAGATAATAGGCGGGGGAATGCCGATAGGGGCGGTTTGCGGCGCCGACGAGATAATGGCGCACGCCGACACATCAAGCGCTGACCGCAGTTATATCGGAGGAGGGACGTTTTCTGCAAACCCGGCGTCCATGACAGCAGGAAGGGCCACGCTCGAGCACATGAGGGACAACCAGTCCACATACAACAGGTTGTCAAGTATGGGGGAGCGCGCAAGGGCTGGAGTTACGGAGGTTTTTGGAGACGAGGCTGCGGACGTAACTGGAACCGGCTCCATATTCATGGTGCATTTTGCAACGCCCGACAAGAGGCACGCGGAGGTGCGCAACGCGGAGCAGGCTGCATTGTGTGACCAAGACAAGCTTCACCAGTACCACCTCAAGATGATTGCGCAGGATGGAATATTCATGCTTCCCGGCAAGATGGGTGCAATATCCAGCGCGCATACGGACGACGACATAGAACGGCTTATAGCGGCGTCAGAGGATTTCAAGAGGCATCACAAGTAGCATCGCAAGCCGCTGCGGGGCGCCGCCGCGCATCCCCAGACGGCAGAGGCGCCGCATGGCAGCTCGCGTCACGAAATACAAGGGACGCGGGCAGGAACGGCGGCGCGTCAGTATCCGTGAGCGCGCATCCAGTCCGCAATGCCAGCAAAAGCTTCCAGATAGCGATCCGCCCCCAAGGCCGCGTACACATGGACGTGGGCGTAATTACCCATGCAAACGCCCTCAAACATCATCCTGCATTCCTTTCGAAAGAATGGTACGGAGACTCCCACGTTCTTCAGCGCTTCAAAACCGCACCCGTTTATTGTAACGCTCCGGTCGGCCAGCTCGACTTTGCGCAGGGCCGAGCTTGTGTTGATTTTAGCATCCACGGCCTCCTGAAAGTCCCCGCTCCACTTGGGAGTATCGTGGGGCCACCGGTGGACAAACACCTTGGTCGCGTCAAACTCATACGGCATGCGCGGGGGGCGCCATGACGGCGGTAATAAAGACTGCCGCGGACGCGGTTGCCGCGGCAGGAATGGGAGTAGTCAGACGCAGGTTCGTCTTGCTTTATTACGGAGTGCAAATCAGGAATGTTGCCGGGATAGCCAAGTGGTAAGGCGGCCGTCTCGAAAACGGCTACGCGAAAGCGTTCAGGGGTTCGAGTCCCTTTCCCGGCGCCATCGACTACAAAACTGTGCGCGATAGTCCCGGGACTGCCATCAGGGCATACGGTAGCAGGGGCGAATTCAAGACGCGCCGCCGCAGTCATATAATCGCAGATACGGACCGTTCAAAGTCCGATTCGTACCAGACGGTCTTGTAGGAAGTGCCGCCGCCGCGCCGGCCCGGCAGTACGTTGATGGCCACATGAGAGAACGTCCTCTTTCGGTCAACAGAGCCGTGCGTATGCAGCATGCCGGCCGGAATGTACACCACGTCCCCGGCCGAGAGTTTTACTGTCCGGGTGCGCCTCATTGCAAAGCGGCGCCTAGAGCCGTCTAGTTTCTCAAAAACCTCGAGGCTTCCAGCCCCCTTTGTGGCCATCAGAATCTGATCGCCGTTATGGGCGTGAAGCTTGGTCCTGGAGCCCGACTCGAAGTGGACATGGTACATGTCGTGCCCCTTGGATCCTACCACGTCGGATACGGAGCGCATCCAAGTGCGGCCGGTAAACCAGTTCGGATCGACCTTTCTCAGGTTGCTTTTGCTGTTGATGTTTGCCTTTCTCATATCTGATCTAGTATCTTTTTCTTTTTGGACTGGAACTCGCGCTCAGTAATCACGCCCTTGTCCTTTAGCTCGCCTAGTTTCTCGATTAACTCCAGGTCACGCATTGAGTCGCGGTTACCGCCGCCCTTCAGATTCTTTAGTTTGTCGTTGAGTATCTTTTCGGCCTTTTTTTGCATCTTTGATTCCTCTCTCAAGGCTTTTTGGCTAAGTTTTCTGCCCGTCTTGGCTGCCTCCTTGGCAGAGATTGCGCCGACTTCGACGGCCTCGGCAAGAACTGCATCGGCCTTTTTGACGCCTTCCTGTACTGCCTCGTCGGCCTTTTTTAGAAACTTCCCGATATAGCCGTCGCTTTCAGAAGCCATACGATGTGCAACGGGAGGGCACGTAATAATTCTTTGCATAGCGCCAGAGCAGGTTCGGGCCTCGGGAAAACCCGTGCCGGCCAGTCCCCACTGCCGGGTTTGACAGGCAGGGGGCAACAAGTGCGCGTCAAATCACAAGATCAGTCAGATTCCAAACGCGTGCTTTGGAATAATTGCGTCGTGCAAGTACAGTCATGAGAATACGATTGTCGGCAAGTATGCACAGACATGCAGGTCCGCGCCAAGAGAGGCACACCGCAGTCGCGTGCACACGAGTCTTTGCCGCCGGGCCCCCACACCCCTATAGGCGCGCAATCCTTCTGAACTGGGGATTGTCATGGAGGGGCACGAACGCCGGCTCATCCTTTGCCCATTGGCGTATTGTCTTTGAGCGCGACGAGGCGGCCTGCTTTAGGAGCTCCAGGGCCTCCGGGTAGCGTCCCAGTGCGGCAAGGCTGCGGGATTTTGCGTACGTCAGGTTCACGTTTGAGCCGTGCGACGACATCAAACGGTCATACACCCGAAGGGCCTCCTCGTGCCGGCCCGTCTCTGCAAGCTCGATCCCCCTGTGGAAGCGCGCGTCCGTGTGATCAGGGTGCTTTTTCAAGACGCGCTCAAAGCATTCCAGGGCCTCGGGGTGCATCCTCATCTTTCCAAGCACTATTCCCTTGTAAAACAACGCGTTTGCCTTTTTCGGATCAAGCGAGTGGGCCTTTTCGAGCATCTCGAGGGCGTCCTCGCGCTCCTGCAGCCGATCAAGCAGGACGCCCATGTTAAAGTACGACGCGGCGTGCTTGGGATCGGCGCTTATTGCCTTTTGGTAATACTCGGCGGCGTCCTGTATGTTGCCCATCTCGGCCATCGCGATTCCCCGGTTGTTGAGGGCCTTGACGTCGTCGGGGGATATGGCGAGCAGCTGGTCAAAGCAGGTGACCGCGTCGGAATACTTCTTGGCCATGTTGAGCGCCATGCCCTTGCCGTACAGGGCCCTGATGCTGCGTGGATCGGACTTTAGTATCTTGTTGTACAGGGAGATGGCATCCTTGGGCTTGCCGGATCCCGCAAGCGAGTCGGCCCTGTTCAGGATCTCCTTTGAGTCAGACTCGGAGATGCGGCTGCCGACAATGTCCCCGCCGCGACCAAAGTTGAAGAATCCCACGCACATGCTGTATACGGCACGAATTTACATTTTGTGGGATTGCAGCACGAGCGGATGATTGCGCCGCGCTCTGACATGCGGGCGCATGTGGGGGCGGCGTAGGGAAGCAGAGCAAGCCAGTTCAAGGCCGGGCACGGTCAAAGGGTGCGACATCGGTGCCGCTTGCCGCGCCGATTATGAGTCGCTTACGGGTGCCACCACGTGCGTCACGCTCCGCGCTTGTCACTGTCATCAGAGTCGCCGGCCCCGCAGAGTGCCTTGAACTTCTCTACCGCCTCCAATGCCATCTTCTCTTGTTCGGCAGCAGACGTGTCGGTCGGATCATCAGAGGCGTATGCGTCGCCGCCCGTATCCGGACCCGCGTCGTTTGAATCCATGATTAGTGGCGGGGTGCACGCCCCCATAAAAGATTGATCACGCCGGACCTCCGTTGCCGATGCGGCGCGACGTATCGCGGCCCCGCGCCGTCGCTGCCGCTACTGCCGCGCTCACCGTCACCGAGACGCCGGCGTGCAAGAGGGACTGACTTGCCCGCAACAACGGCGACAAACACAAAATAACGACGCGCCTGCAACCGGGGCATGGGCGTAAACATAAAGGACATAATCACGACAAGAGAGAGAACCGACATAGGATACTTTGCCTCAAAGGTCGTGGCAATCGACGCATACAACGCAATATACCAGTTCCTCTCGAGCATACGCGGCGTCGACGGGGCCCAGATGACAGATTCGAGCGGAAGGGTGACAAGCCACCTCAGCGGGCTGTTCAACCGCAACATCAGCTTTCTTGTAACCGGCGTCAAGCCCGTCTACGTGTTTGACGGCAAGCCGCCGTCCCTCAAGTCTGCGGAGGTGGAGAGGAGGCGTCAAGTGAAGAGGGACGCGGCCATAAAATACGAAAAGGCCGTATCCAGGGGCGACATGGCCGAGGCCAGAAAGTTTGCGCAGCAGACCACGTCACTTCAGGACGGGATGATACAAGAGTCAAAGCAGCTGCTGGATCTGCTGGGCATCCCGTACGTGGACGCCCCGTCAGAAGGCGAGGCGGTCTCGGCGCACATGGCAAGCACGGGAGTCGCCTTTGCGTCTGCAAGCCAGGATTTTGACTCTGTGCTGTTCGGGGCAAAGCGGCTCGTCAGGAACTTTACGAGCGGCAAGAGGAGGAGGAACCCAAACAGCAACACGTACGTCGACGTCGTGCCCGAGATAATCGAGGCGCGCAAGGTGTACGACGCGCTGGGCATAACCCACGAACAGATAGTCGACATCGGGATACTCGTAGGGACGGACTTTAACCCTCGCGGCTTTGAGAGGATCGGCCCGAAGACCGCGCTAAAGCTGATCAAGAGGCACAAGAGGCTGGAGGACATACCGTCCATACAGGAGCAGCTGGGCAGGACGGAGTACGAGGAGATACGCAGGATATTTCTCGCGCCCAAGGTGCCCGACGGGTACGCCCTGGAGTTCGGCTCGCCTGACCGCGACGGCATACTCGAGTATCTGGCAGCGGAAAGGGACTTTAGCGCGGAGAGGATACAGTCCGCGCTCCACAGGCTTGAAAAGGCCCAAGAAAGGCGCGGCCAGAGCCTTGAGAAGTGGTTCTGACGCGCGATCGTCCCGTTGCGGCGCCTGCGGCGGCATATGATTCTGCTGCCATGCGGGGGGGGCGCTGCCACTGTTACGAGCGTGACTTGCGGCTGCGATGGGGGTATGCGGGACTCACGCCGCCCCCCCCCCCCCAGCTCAACAATTAATTACAAAGCTCTGGCACACAGGGCATGATCCAGACAGAGGCCAGGAGGACGCTCAAGGACGCGCCCATCATGTGGAGGAGGATAAACTCGATAGGGGTCATAATCGACTGCAACAGTACGTATGCCGCAAAGCTCCAGTACGCAAAGTCGGAGATAATTGGCAAGACGGTATTTGAGCACGTCCCCAAGGAGTCGTGGGACGGCATGACCAAGTCGCTGACTAGGTGGTTTGAGACGGGCAAGGTCACGGATCAAAAGATCGTTTTCCTCAAGGAGGACGGCACCAAGTTCCCCGGGCTGCTCCAGGCCACGAGCATCTACGACCGCACGGGCGTGTTGATGGGAAGCAACACTGCAATATTTGACCTTGAGGAGATGGCTGCGAAAAGGTCCCTAATCAAGACATGCAATGATTTCATAAGGGACGCCAACAGGCGCCTCGAGGATATCAGAAGGGAGCAATACGAGGTTATGGACGACACCTCAAAGTCCGAGTACGACGGGCTGAGGCAGATGTTCGAGATGCTGGCAGGCGTCGACCTGGCAGGCATGGTGGACGACGCCGCGTGAGTCGGCGGCAGCGGCAGTGGTAGCGGGGGCAACGGCCCAGAAGAGTTACATCTCAGGGTTTTTGCGACGACAGCAACCGCCTTATCTCTTCTATCACGTCGGCGTCCTCAAGCGTGCTGGTGTCGCCGACCTCGCCGCCGACTGCAAGCGACTTTAGGAGCCTCCGCATTATCTTGCCGCTCCGGGTCTTTGGCAGCCGCGGCACCACGTATACGGCGCCCGGGGTTGCAATCGAGCCCACCTCGCCGCGTATCTTTTTTGCAATCTCAGACGCGAGGCGGCCGTGGCCAGCCTCAGGTATACCGCTCCTCGGGACCGCAAAGACCACTATGGACTGGCCCTTTACCTCGTCGGGGACCCCGCATACAGCGGACTCGGCCACCGCGTCATGGGAGACCACGCATCCCTCCAGCTCGGCGGTTCCGATCCGGTGGCCGGCCACCTTTAGTACGTCGTCGGCCCTGCCCAGCAGCCACACGTACCCGTCCTCGTCTATGCGCGCATAGTCCCCGGGGTGGTACAGCCCCGGGTACCTCTTCCAGTACGCCTCCCTGTAGCGGGCGTCATCGCCCCACAACGTCATCAGCATGCCCGGCCAGGGCTTTCTCACCACGAGCTGCCCCTTCGTGCCTATGGGGATCGGGTTTCCCTCGTCGTCAAGCACGTCTATCTCGACGCCGGGAACCGGCCTCGCGGCCGAGCCGGGCTTTGGGATCGCATCCTCGATTGCAGGCAGCGGCGATATCAGCATCCCGCCGGTCTCAGTCTGCCACCAAGTGTCTATGACCGGGCAGCGCCCCTGGCCCACCCTGTCATGGTACCACCTCCACACCTCGGGGTTTATCGGCTCCCCCACGGTGCCGAGCAGCCGCAGGGTGTCAAGCCCGGACGGGCCCCCGTGCCGGCCGCCGTCCTCCCCCGGGCCGTCAAACCGCATCAGCATCCTCAGCAGGGTCGGCGTCGTGTAAAATATGGTTACATTATGATCCCGTATCAGCTGCCACATCCGGGACGGCCCCGGATGGTCGGGCGCCCCCTCATACATCACGGACGTAATCCCGTGCATCAGCGGGCCGTACACCACGTAGCTGTGCCCCGTCACCCATCCTATGTCGGCGGTGCAAAAGTACACGTCGTCGTCGCCGGCCCCGAATGCCCACCCGAACGTGCTGTGCACGTGCGTCAGGTACCCGCCCGTCCCGTGTAACACCCCCTTGGGCTTGCCCGTGGTCCCCGACGTGTACAGTATGAACAGCGGGTGGGAGCTCTCAAGTGGCACGGCGGGGCAGGCGTCGGGCGCCGCGGCCACCAGGTCGTCCCAGAACTTGTCGCGCGTCCCCGACATTGCAATATCGTGCCGCGTTCTTTGCAGCACCACCACGTGTCTGACCGAGTCAAGCCCGGACAGGGCCTCGTCTACCGTTTTCTTGAGCTCTACTCTGCGCCCGCGCCTGTACCCGCCGTCGGCCGTGATGACTATCTTGGAGCCCGAGTCAGAGACGCGCTCCCTGATGGACGCGGCGCTAAACCCGGAGAATATCACGGTGTGCACGGCCCCGATCCTGGCGCACGCGAGCATCGCGACTGCGAGCTCGGGAACCATCGGCAGGCATATGGTGACGCGGTCGCCGCTCCGGACGCTAAGCGACTTCAGGACGTTTGCAAAGCGCTGCACGTCCGCGAACAGATCGCCGTATGATATCGTGCGCCTCTGGTTCCCGTCCTCGGCCTCCCATATTATGGCCGGCTTGTCGGCGCGCTCCTGCTGATGCCTGTCCACCGCGTTGTAGCAGGCGTTCGTGGTGCCTCCCACGAACCACCTTGCAAACGGATGGTCCCACTCCAGGGTCACGTCAAACGGCTTGAACCACTCCAGTCCCTCCTCGGCCTGCCGCGCCCAGAACGATTCGGGGTCGGCCTCGGCCGACTCCCTGAGGCCGCGCCCGTCGCGACCGGCCGCCCCGGCCTCGCCGGAGTCGCCCCCGTGTTCAATGCTGCTGCTGCTGCCGCCGCTGCCGGCATCCGACATGCGCTCTGTATGCGCCCACATTATCTAAATGTTAAAAAAAAGAGGTGGCAGTGGTTACTGGGACTCCATGCGCGACAGCCAGTCGTCGTCGTTCTTTGGAGACGTCTGGGTGTCCCGAACCGCCGTGTTGCGCGGGGGTTCCGGAAACGCAAACTCCGCGCTAGCGGGGGGTTCGGGTTCCGGGGCTCCCGGTCCTGGCGCATACGGGGAGTCGGCGGCCTCTGCCTCTGCTGGCGAGGGGGCCGCAACATCCTCTCTTGGCACGTTCAGGCCCGGCATCGTGGTCGCCCCATCCGCGCCTGCAGCCGCGGCGGCGCCTGCGTTTAGGTTCGCGCTGGAGAAGGCATCCGGTATGCTGGACGTCCCGGGTGAAGAGGGTTGCTCCTCGTCGGGGGACCCTGCTGCCTGTGTCAAAGCCCCCTGTGCGCCGTCCGGAGATACCATTCCTGTTACCTCCGACGACGGCGGCGTCGTCGTAGCTGCTGTCGCGGCGCCTATAGCCACTTCATCCGGCACGGTCGCGTGTTCTGCAAAGTCGCCCCTCGGCGTCTCGGGCAGAACTGCCTGCATCGGCTCGGAGGATACTGCCAGCTGCTCGGCATGCGGCTGCGCCGCATCCCCTGCAGTGATTCCCTCTCCGCTTCTTACAAGATCGTTGACCTCGCGTATCTCAGTCTCCAGTCCGCGGATCCGCTCCTTGATGTTGCTGATCTCTGCAGTCTCGTGAGACGCGTTCTCTATCAGGCCGCCTGTTGCCATCCTTACGGACTCGAACGTCGACTCTGGGATCTCGCTGCTCTTGTACTGGATCTTTGCATCAAAGAAGAGCATCTTGGCAGATCGTGACTGATCCTCAAGCTCGGCAAGCCTTGCATCCAAGGTTGCCTTGAGTTCAGCCATCATCTTCTGGAGTGAGTCGAGCTTGGTGCGGTATCTCTCCTCTAGGATCTCCGCATCCACGCGCATCTCGTCGTTTCCGGCCACGATCTCGACCATTGCCCTCAGGCGGCGCAGCGTCAGCTGGTTCTCCCGAATCAGCCTCTGCGAGTCAAGCCGCCATTTTGGTATGAAGATGACTACGTCGCCCTGAACCACCAGGTGTTCGTCGGGGATCATCTGCAGTCCATTGGAGCCGCAGTCGACGCCGACGGACTGGATTGAACCATCAATCTCAGTTATCGTGCCGACTATCTTGCCCATGTATGAGCCGTAGATGTCCTTGACGGACTTCCCGATGATCTCGGTGTCGTCGTGTGTCATGTCGTACAATGCGGCGTTCGGTATAACCTACGACGTGTAAGAAATGTTGATCCGTTTTGTTAGATTGTTTTTACCAATCCGTTTTGGGGGCGGGGGCGGGGGATAAGGCGGGCGGATGATGATGGATGACGGATGATGGTTGTACGGCATGCGGCGTGCTGCACGCCGGGGCGGAGGCTTGCTCCGCAGAGTTAAGAGGTGCGCGACGAGTCCCCCCAGCAGAGCGTCATTGCAGGTCGGCGTATATGGTGCGCGGCGCCGGCTGGCCCTCCCCGCGGATCTCCGTCTTTATCTGAACGTCCCCAAATACCGGATGGCGCACCTCGGAGACCACCGGGTTCACCGCCCAGCCGTATTTTGGCACCGATGGGAAATGCAAGGACGTGGAAAACTGGGGGCCGGTAAACTCCCTCCTGTACGTGTCGGCCATTCCAAGTACCTCCACCGTCACCGGGACTTTTGCGCCGGTGTCGTCGACGTATGTAATTACCGCGGTTTTATTTTGTTCATAGTATATCGCGTCGATGCGTATGGATTCCTGCGCGGTTCGCGCGTCAATACTGCTGCTGCTGCCGCCGCGCGGCAGATCCGTCGCCACGGGCGCAGAGAATACGACGGTGAGCGCGATCGCGGCCACCGCCACAGACGCCAGCGTCGCGGCAAGAATACGGGTTTTGCGGCCGCGTCCGGGGGTAGAAAAAGAAGAGTCGCGCATTAATCGTCACATCCACTGCTGCCGCCGCCATCACAACGCGCGCATCCCTGTGCCCGGGCCGGCGAACTCCCTTTTCATGCGCTCGCGCATGGCATCTGCAATTCTTATTCTCTCGATTGCCTGCGCGACGGTGCGCTCAGTGCCCGGCACGGGGTTTTTTGCAAAGAACCTGCGCACGTCGGGTATGTCCCCGCGCCCACACACGTTTGCAAGCGAAGAGATCACCCTTCCAAGCAGCGGATTCCCGTGGCCCACCTTTTTTGATACGAGGGGCCAGTTTTTCCGGACCCACGCCCACAGCATATGGGATCCGTAGGGGTTCTCAGACACCCTCAGGACGGGCGCAAAAAAGTTCTGCGAGCGCACCTCGCCAGACAGTGCGAATTTCAGGGTGCGCTCGAGCAGTACAGGGTCCCTGAACCCGCACATGGCCCCAAGGAAGCGCATCTTCTGCTCGGTGGTGTCGGCTGCCTTGTGCAGCGCCGCAAGCCTGCGGTGCATCTTCGCAGGCGTCTCACGTCTCTTGGCAGGCGCATTGCCGCTGCTGCTGCTGCCGCCGCCGCCGCTGCTGCTGCCGCCGCCACGCCTGTCGCTGTTCCACGCCGCAACCGTGCAGACGGGATCCACTAGGTCGGGGTGAATCGAGCCCCGTGCGTGCGCCCCTCCGGACGCGGACAGTGCATCATACATGTCCATGCACCTCTCAACCACGCCCCGGTCGCCCAAGAGCCCCAGCGACGTAATGACGGGCCCGCGCAGGAGCGAGACCGTGTGTGGCTCGCCGCCGCGGACCTTCCAGCCCACCATGTCGTGCACCCGCCTGTAAAACTCGGTTGCGTGCCACCTTATCTCGCCGGCCGGCAGCGGGCTGTCAAACGACATACGGAACAGCCGAGACAGGTTGAGCCCCACGTCTGCAAGCACCACGGGGGTGTCCACGTTGCGGTACGCGTCGAGCAGCTCCAGGTAATCCCGTATCGAGGCGAGCCCCGACACGCACATTGCAAAGAGGTCGTTTTGCAGGGCCCACAGATCGGGGGCCCCAAGGCGCCCCGAGTCGGCGAGCATGAGCATGTCAAGCATCATTGCGCCGTCGTACCGCACGCGGTAAAAGCCCGTCCTTCCGGGATTTGCAATTATCGCGCAAGGGACGCCACGGCCTTTGCGGGGCGGCCTGCCCGCAGCGGCCGTTGCGGCCGCGCGTCCTGCGCCAGGTTTTGCGCCCGCCGCGTCCAGGTCGACGCGAATTGATCTCCTTGAGAACAGCACGGTCGACGCGGGGCGCCCGCCCGGCACATGGCGTAGCGAGAGCGGGATGGGCCACGCGTCGGGCGCGCCTGAGAAACCGCTGGATGGGGGCGCCGGCGCGGGGCCGGATGACGACAGCGACAGTGGGCGCTTTCTGCCGGAATATGAGACGTACCGCTCCTGGCGCGCGTGCAGCTTTGAGCCGTTGTCCTTGAGCGAGAGGTGCACCACGGGAAACCCCGGAGTCGTCAGCCACGACCTTATCATTCTCGACACCGGCTTGCCCGACTCGGCCTCGATGCACCTCCACAGGTCGGCCCCTTCCGCGTTGCCGTACTCGAATTTTCGTAGGTAAAGCCTCAGGCCTTTTCTAAACGAGTCCCCGCCCACGTACTGTTCAAGCATGCGCAGCACGCACCCCCCCTTGTCGTACGAGATGGGATCAAATATCTCGCGTATCTGGGAGGGCGACGCCACCTCCACGTCTATCGGGTGGGTCGATCTCATGGAGTCCAGGTCCATTCCCGTCCTCATAGCGTCGGTCAGAAACTGCCCCCACATGTCCCACTCCGGGTACATCCGGTCAAGCAGCTTTGTTGCCATAAAGGTCGCAAAGCTCTCGTTGAGCCACAGATCGTTCCACCACCTCATGGTGACCAGGTTCCCGAACCACTGGTGGGCCAGCTCGTGCGAGATCACCTCGGCGACAAGCTGCTTTGTGCGCGTGGATGATTTTTTCGGGTCGTACAGCAGGAGGTTCTCCCTGAACGTTATGGCCCCCCAGTTCTCCATGGCGCCCGCCGCAAAGTCTGGCACCGCAATCAGGTCTAGCTTGGGCAGCGGATACGCAATGCCGAAGTACGACTCGTAGAGTTCCAGCAGGGTTCTTGCGCACTTCAGGGCGAACCGCGCAAGCCTTCTGTCGACATGCTTTGTGGTAATGACGCGTATGAGCGTGTCTCCTTCCTTCCCCTTCTTCTTCCTCCCCCTCCCAGAACCGCCGGAGTCCTGCACGTATGCAAACTCGCCGACTCCCAGATAGACCAGGTATGTCGACATGGCCGGGGTGGCTGCAAAGCAGAACGTGCGACTCGCAGACAGCGGATCGCGCCTTACCTGAGACACGGGCATGTTTGACACCGCAGAGTATCTCGGGCCGGGTACCGTGATGCGGATCCCAAACGTGGCCTTGGCGGAGGGCACGTCCCAGCACGGGAATGCGCGCCTCGCGTCAGACGCCTCAAACTGCGTAGTGGCCATGTACGACGTCTTTTTGTCGCCGCCGGCGCCGGCACTGCTGCTACTACTAGATTTGCTCCGGTAAAAACCAAGCAGCCGGTCATTCAGCGCCCCGTCAAACTCCAAGTCGATAATAACCTGACTGCCGGCGCGCCGTCCTCTTCCTCCTCTTCCCCCCACACTGCCGCCGTCCAGCACCACACTGCGCGGCAGTCTTATCACAAGCCGTTCTTTTTTCTCATTTGTCGACAGGGACGATCTCGGTATTTCTATCGGTTCACCCGTATGCAGGCGTCCCCTTGCGCCCTTCTGCCGGACCACGCGAACGCGGCATGAGCGCACGTCAATCTCCGCGCAGTCCATCTCTATTGTACGGGCCGAACCACCGGTGCACTTCGCCCTGATCGAGGCCCTGCCGGAGAACACGGAGTTCTCAAGATCCGGTTCAAACTCCAGATCGTAATGCAGGGGCTCAAAATCGCAATAACCCATGACGACGGACGCCGGGGCGGCCTTAAGTAGATTTCAGAACGGCCGGGGCGGCAGCGCAAGAGGTGGCAGACAGCGTGCGGCGCCAGGATAAATCGCGCCTGCAAGTCGCCCCTCCTCTTTTTGTTGTCATTGCCGCGGCTCGGCCGCGGCCACTGCTGCGTCCGCTGCCGTTATCGCGGTTGCCACCTGCATGCTTTGCGCCGGACGCCTTTTTGCGCCGGCTCCTCCAAGTCAGGCAGCGTAGACTTTAAAATGGCACTGCGCGCAGTACAGCGCATGAGCAGGCAGAAGACCGCTACTAGAAGCGTAAAGGTTCTCGTGGCAAAGCTGGGCCTCGACGGGCACGACCGGGGGGCCCTGGTGCTCTGCAGGGCCTTTAGGGACGCCGGGATGGAGGTCATCTATTCGGGACTCTTTGCAACCCCGAAGAGGATTGCGCAGATTGCAGAGGACGAGGACGTGGACGCAGTGGCCATGAGCCTGCTCAACGGGGCGCACGGGACGCTGTTTCCAAGGGTCGTAAAGGAGATGCGGAAAAAGGGCATGAACGACGTGCTGATTGTCGGGGGTGGCGTGATTCCAGAGGCGGATCATGCGCACCTCGTAAAGTCAGGGGTGGACCACGTGTTTGGTCCGGGAACGCCGCTGCCGGCCATCATAAGCCACATCAACACCGGCGTCGCCAAGCTGCGGGAACTCTGACAGGCGGCTGCCGTCGCCGGCGGGCGCGCCGCGTCAACCTGTCCGACAACAGCAGGCGGGCGCGCCGCGTCAACCTGTCCGACAACAGCAGGCGGGCGCGCAAAAAAAAAGTCACAAAAGTCGAGCTGTTCATGTCTTGTGCGCGGCGTCACTGGTACGCGCCTTTTCGTCACTCGGTGGAATCAGGCCACATCATCTTGCGCATCCTCTTTCCAACCTGCTCTATCTGGTGCTCGTCGTACTTTTGCATGTGCGACTCGAACGCGTCCTTGCCGCTCTTCTCGTACTCGGACACCCACTCGCGGTTGAACGTGCCGTCCTGGATCATGTCCAGTACCTTTTTCATGCGCTCCTTTGTGGAGTCGTCCATTACGAGCGGCCCGCGGGTCAGCCCGCCGTACCTTGCAGTCTCGCTTACGCGCCTCCACATGCCGTTTATCCCGTACCGCTGTATCATGTCCACGATCAGTTTCAGCTCGTGGAGCACCTCAAAGTAGGCAATCTCAGGCTGGTACCCCGCCTCCACAAGTGTCTCAAACGCGTTTGTCACCATCGACGCGGCCCCGCCGCACAGGTCGGCCTGCTCCCCAAACCAGTCAGTCTCCACCTCCTCCTTGAAGGTGGTCTTGATCAGCCCGGCCCTTGCGCTGCCTATCGCCTTTGCCATTCCAAGCGTCCGGTCCCACGCGGTCCCGGTATGATCCTGCTCGACTGCAACTATGGACGGCGTGCCGAACCCTTCCAGGTACGTCTCCCTGACCTTGGAGCCCGGTCCCTTGGGCGCCACCATGATCAGGTCGACGTCGGAGGGGGGATCTATCCACTTCCAGTATATCGCGGCGGCATGGGAAAACGAGAGCGCGTTCCCGGCAGACAGGCTGGGCCCAATCTCCGAGCGGTACACGGAGGCCTGCATCATGTCCGGGATCAGCACGTGTACGATGTCGGCCCTCTTGACGGCCTCGCTCACAGAAAGCACCGCGTGCCCGTCGGACTCGGCCTTTGCCCAGCTGGAGCCGCCCTCCCTGAGGCCAACTACCACGTCAAGCCCGGAGTCCTTCATGTTGTTTGCCTGCGCGTCGCCCTGTATGCCATACCCGATGACGGCCACAGTCTGGTCCCGGATGGGATCCAAGCTTATCTCGTCATCCTTCCACGTCTGGGCCATGCGGTGCGGACTGGCGAAGTTAATATTAATCAACCACCGCGCTCAGAATCCCGAGACGCTGCCGCAGTTGCGGCACCTGAGGGCCATCATCCCGGGCCCTGCAGGGCGCTTGCCGTCCCCCTGGGCCGGATGCCGCGGGGCGTCGCCGCGCGCAACCCTAGCAAACTTTTTCCCGCCGCATTCCGGGCACACGGGGCACGCGCGTACGGGGCCCGTCAATGCTCGGTCGGCCTCGTATCAGAGTCGAAAATGGCCGCAAGCCGGCGCCTGGCGTCCATGTCGACCAGGCGCCTGCGCACCGCGTCCGGTACCAGATCCTCCCACCGGCCCCCGGAGCGTATCAGGTGCCTTATCGAACTAGCATTGTATCTGGGACGGTCAACAAAGTCCGGCATGACCACGTCGATGCCCAGATCAGACAGCAGCATTGCGACATACGGGTTGCCGCTGTACGCGCGCCCGAACTCCGGAAGGGTAGCCCTCAGGTATCCCCCCCAGGTGGCGATGTTAAACTGGTTCTCAATCGCGGTCACAAAGCACCTTGACATGTCCGCGCCCGACTCGACAAGCGAGTCGTGGACCATCTCAATCCGCTCGCCTGCGGTAAACGGATCCTTTTCCATGTAGTTGAACTGGGCGCTTGTAACCGCCACGACCAGCCCGTCGCACTCGGACAGGACCTGCCTTGCCAGCGCAAGGTGCCCCAGATGAAACGGCTGAAAACGCCCCATCACAAGCCCGCGCATGGTAGTGGTTGGATGCGGGCGCTATTAAGTCGCGAGCTGGAGTCCCAAGCGCCGGGCAGTCCAGCAGGCAGGATCCAGAGGCTGTCTTTGCCGCCGCAGGGCAGGCGGGGCGGACGCGGCCTTACGGCCTGCCGTCGCCAGAGTCGTCGTCGGCGCCGCCGCGGTCTTTGGGTTCCGTGCCGTCACTGCGGGCATCGCCCGCGGCGGCGGCAGAATTGTCGCCGTCGCCGTACAGGAATCTCGACTCCTCTGACTCCTGCAAGAGCCTCTCACGGCGCCTCCGTATATACAGAAACACGCCGCATGCAAGCATGGCACTAAGCAGTATGATTCCCGCCATCTGCAGCTCAAAGTGATACAGCATACACTGCCACCGCAAGCAGCGCTCAAAAGCGTTATGCGCCCCACATGGCGCAACGCGGAGCCCCGGCATGGCAGCCGGCGGCCGTTCTGGCGCCCGAACCCGGCCGTAACCAGCGGCCCGACTGCCCAGAACGCGCGGGGGCAGTCCGCGTAGGCCGCAGCGGCGACGCCTTCTGTTGCCTCCGCCACTGCCGCCATCGCCGCGGCACGCCTAGACGCCCCTCCGCGCGCCCGGGTCGCGGAACACGCCGGCCCGGGCCCGTGCGCCCGCAGCTAAAATAATAATAATATACGGCGTGGCGGCACCCATGGCATGATAGGCGCGTCAGAAATGTCCAGCGTGGCAGACTCGTACGACGCCGGCGACATCAGGATATGCGTGCTTGGGAGCCACTCGGCGCTGGAAATAATGGACGGCGCAAAGGACGAGGGGTTCAAGACCACTGTATACTGCCAGAGGGGCAGGGAGGCGCCATACAAGAGGTTCGGGAGGATTGCCGACGAGGTCGTGGTGGTAGACAAATTCGGCGATATGCTCTCAGGGGAGCACCAGCAGAAGATGCTGGAGGAAAACACCGTAATCATACCGCACAGGTCGCTTACTGCATACCTCGGATACGGTGCCATAGAGAACGACTTGCGGGTGCCGATATTTGGTAACAGGTCCCTCTTTGCAGCGGAGGAGAGGAACGCCGCAAGGGGGCAGTACTACCTGCTCGAAAAGGCGGGGATCAGGTACCCGAGGGTCGTGCAGGATCCCGCCGACATAGCGGGACCGTGTATCGTAAAGGTGCAGGAAAAGGACAGGCCGCTAGAGCGCGCGTTCTTTACGGTCTCATCATACGCAGACTATGAGGAAAAATCCAGCGCCAAGGTGTCTGGCGGCACCGTATCAGAAGCTGGACTAGCAGAGGCAAGCATAGAGGAGCTGGCGATCGGCACGTACATGAACTTTAACTACTTCCACACCCCGATATCAGACCAAGTCGACTTTATAGGGATAGAGAGGAGGCTCCAGACCGACATACACGACTACAACGCCCTGCCCGCCGAGCAGCAGATCGACATGGGGATGGCCGGAAGCCTCCAGAACATAGAGGTCGGACACACGCCCGCAAGCATACGCGAGTCGCTGCTAGAAAAGGTGCTCGCCATGGGCGACATGTTCGTGGAGGCGGTCAAAAAGGAGTACAGCCCCGGAGTGATAGGGCCGTTCTCGCTTCAGAGCGTGATAACAAAGGACCTGGAGATGGTAGTGTACGACGTGTCGCTGCGCGTCCCCGGCAACCCCATAGTGGCCACCACCAGCCCATATACAAAGTACCAGTACGGCCAGACGTTCGGCATCGGGAGAAGGATCGCCATGGAGATCAGGCGCGCCGCAAACGACAGCAGGCTCGGGGACATAGTCACCTGACGGCGGGCGCGTGCCCCCCTCGCGCAAGCACAAATAATAACGCAGCAGCGCCCACAGTACAAGGGCCGCCGATGATTAACTGCGACAAGACACTGCTCTGACTCTGTGATGAGTTTGCCGAATTATGAGGTGCCAGCCATCTTCACCCGCGCCACCGCGCCCCGGCAAAGAAAGATCAAGAAGCGCATGCAGTAGCGCAAACAGGCACGTACTGCAACGCGCGCCGCGTGCGGCGCCGACGCATCACAAATTCAGATTATTTTATCCGCCCAGCTGCCAATCGCGTCAGGCGCACTTTTGCATTTTTCCAGTGAGTTTGTAGCCGCAAGCTTCCACCCTTCCCCCCCCCCCCCCTTCTTTTTCCTCCCTCTCCCTCCCCCACTCCTCCCCCACGGCAGCGCTGGCACAATTAGGAACGGGGCCAGTCTCGCATCTGGCTTCGAGGATAGTGCCGCGGCCATGGCCAGGCCGCGCACGGCACAAAGCGCGCACCTTCGACGGCGTCGGTCCGCCCGCATGCGCACTCACACAGTCACGTGCGCGTACAAAATGATCAAAATAAATCTAAATAACACTGATGTAAACGGATACCTGTGGAAGAAACCGGCACCAAGTGCGAGCACTGCAGTGGCGCAATCACAGAGTACTACAACCGCAGGTATTCGGGCATGCGCGGCAAGTGCATGCACTGCATGGTGGACTTTCCGCTGGAGTGAGAATTGACAGAGCAGTCAGATGCAGAGCCGGTGGCGGCGACGGCAGCGGAGAAAGAATCGACAAGGGAGCTCACCACGTCAAGCATTCTCAGTAGCAGCGGCAACAGCGGCGACGGTGGCACCGACGACACGGCCAGTGCCGCGGACGATGCAAAGCACACCGGCAAGGACGCGCCAGAGGCGCGTGGAGGTAGCGGCGGCGCCGCGTCGGTAGTCGACATGCTCATGGGCAAGACCGCAGAAAGGACGCCTGACTTTGAGACCATGATACAAAATACGCAGATACGCGTCTGGAAGTCCCTCAAGGAAGGCTACGAGTATGACAGCATCGAGGACGAGTCGGACCTATACCTCCGCAAGAACGTCCTCAAGCACATCGAGATGGTAGTAATGTACGTGGACCTGGTAGGATCCACCCAGATGGCGCTGGAGATCTCCCCCGAAAAGGTCGCCATAATAATGAGCTCGTTTGCGCAGGAGATGGCATATGTGATAAAGCAATACAACGGATACGTGCTAAAGTTCGTGGGAGACGCAGTGATAGGATACTTTGTGGCAGAGGCAAACCAGCTGTTGACGGCCGACAATGCAGTCAACTGCGCAAGATCCATGATATCGGTCATACGCGACGGCATAAACCCCGTACTGGATCAGTACGACTATCCCGAGCTAAAGGCAAAGATCGGGATCGACAGCGGTCAGAGCATAGTGGTCAGGTACGGCTCGGACGCCAAGACGTCCCACGTGGACCTGATAGGGCCGGTGATGAACATTGCGGCCAAGATTCAGAACAAAGCGGCCGCCAACCACGTATTGATAGGATCCGACGTTTACGACAGGCTGCATCCTGAGACAAAGAAGATGTGCAGTCTGATGAAGTGGGACAGGGACGAGTGGTCGTACCGCTCGCGCAAGTCAGGCGGGATCTATTCGGTATACAAGGTAAGTCCTATCGACAGGCGATCCAAGAGCACGGGTCATCCGCAGGAATGACCGCCGCGTGCACGCCGCTGCCGACGTGCGGCCTAGACGGTAAACCTGTCGGGACACTCAACATGCTCATAGTGGTGTTCTGTGAACCTCTCGCGGACCACGTATATGACGATCTTGTGAAGCTCGGACGCGTCTATGGACATTCTGCACTTGTGGCAGGTCATGTTGGACTCCATCTGCAAACGTGGTACAAATAATGAAAGTATAAAGATCGATGATCAAGCGATCTTGAGCCGAGATCACAAAAAAATAACAAATCCATGCCTGTAGCAAGGAAATTTACATCACAAATGCATATTTTATACAGATCGCAGTCACGCCACCGCCAGCGGTTCCGGCCAGCCGGCCAGCCTAAGACAAAAATATGCGGCATGCGGGAGAAGGGCATGTACGAAGCGGACGTGTTCAGGCGCGCATACGACCCATACTGGATTGGCATGCACGCGTCGCTTCCGTCCGCCGCCCAGCCCCCGGGCATGACACCGCCAGAACCGCTGGGCAGGCCCATCAGGATGCCGGGACCGGATCCCGGTGCGGTGGCAATGGCAGAAAGGAACAAGGCGCCCGGTGCAGAGACGGCCGCCCACTTGCAGGCCAGGGAGGCAGTGGAAGGGCTCAAGAGAATGTTTGTCGCAAAGGCGTCAGGCCTGCTTTCCACGGGAGTGCTACCGATACCGCCCGGGCATCCGCTGTATGACGGGCATCGGGCAATCGCCGCGCTAGAGGCCGAGCGCGACGGCCTTCTAAAAGAGAACGCCGACCTCAAAAGGCGCCTTGAAAAGCACGAGGCAGGCAGCGGACACGGGCTGCCCCAGCAGCAACAGCAATAACAGTAACAACAACGGGTCGCGGCCGCTTCCCACTATTGCAGGGCCCGCCCACTCACACAATGTCGCTTGCAGGCAGCCCGCCTACCGCGCAGCATGCCGCGGCTATTCAGTATAGGCAGCGGTTGCTCATGCAGGAGTGAATCCCTGGTATCCGCCCGTCTGCTCTGCCTTGTCTTCAAAGTTGGGCTCAAACAGAGATATCAGATAGTCGTCCGGATCCCGGATCACCGCGTTCTTGCCGGCGTCCTTTTCCACGATATCGCGGTGTATGGTAACTCCCTGCGCCCTCAGCTCCTCGACTGCTGACTTTACGTCCCCCACGATAAAGCCTATCGTGATGCCGTTCTCTATGGAGCTGCCAATGTGTGCGGCCGTAAGCGATGCCGGATGGAGGCTCAGGAGGGCCCCGGAAGCACCCAGATCGACCCACGCCCTCCTCTGGTTCTTTATGGGCAGCCCTATGGTCTCGTGGTAGAACTCTAACGACTTGTCAAGATCCTTTACCGCGAGTATGACGTTGCCCACGTGCTTTATGTTCACGGATAGGGTGCGGAGCGGCGCCTTAAATCCATTTTCATTGCACCTCGACCATCGTCTCGGTGCGCTCCACCCCGCCAATCGTCTGTATCTGGTATGCCACGTCCTTGAGGTTCGCCAGCTCGTCCACCTCGATCATGGCCACGGCGTCAAACTGCCCGCTTGTGGGGAAGGAGTCAGACACGGACTTGATCTTCCTGAGCCTGGCCGCGATGAGTTTTTTGGGGGATTTGACAAGTATGATCGCCCTTACCATCCCATGTTCACCTCCACCTCAAGCAGGGTCTCCGTCGACGAGATGTCCTTGATTTTCTTAAAGTTCACCACCATTCCGTTTATCTGGTGTATGTTGCCCTGAAGCAGGACGCTGATGTCGGCCCTACCAGTTACGACCATCATCTGCTTTATGATCTTGCGCTTTTTTCTGAGTATCGCCATCACGTGCTCGATCTGGCCGGCCCTGACTGTAATCAGGCACAGTGCACGCATGTGTATGATACGGGGACGGCACGGATAAACATTTGGCAAGGCGCATATCATAAGCCAGGCAATGTGAAAAGGCCAAGTACTGCAGGCGGAACTTCTACCCCGCGCACATACGCACATACAGACAGATTCTGCTGCCGACACCTCAGTCAAAGGCTTCCTGGGAGCGGGCCTCTTCAAGGTAGGCCCTGCGCTCCTCGTTGATCTTTTCCTGATCGACTTCTATGGCGTCATCCATAATCACTATCCCGATGTCTGCCATGTCCGTGTCAGATGCAGGGGTGGAGCGGCCTCCGGACTTTGTCTTCCCCCTTGCGGCGGCCTTGCCTGCCTTTGCAGCCTTTCTGGTGGCGGCGCCAGATTTCTTTCTGGAGGCGGCAGTCTTGGAGGCGGCAGTCTTGGAGGCGGCAGTCTTGGAGGCGGCAGTCTTGGAGGCGGCAGTCTTGGAGGCGGCAGTCTTGGAGGCGGCAGTCTTGGAGGCGGCAGTCTTGGAGGGTGACTTGGATCCCGACTTGGTGGCGGCCTTTGGTGCTCCTGCGGCCTTTGCCTTTCTGGATCTGGCGGCGCCTGCCTGTGCCTTTGCAGGTGTCCGTGACGGATCGGGACGCTTTTTTGCCGTAGCGGCCACCCTCTTTTTGGACTTGGCAGAGGGTTTGGAATCAGATGACGTGACAGCAGACGCGGCTGCCGACGATTTACTGCCTGCGGTGGCATCTTTTTTGGACATGAAAGTCGAAAAACGGGAATTTTGCAGGGTATTAAATTTAGCGTCATCTGCCCGTGCGCGCGGGCGGTGCAACCCAGCCAAACGGCGTGCCAGGATGCAGGCGATGCCTGCCGGCTGCAAGACAGGATCCCACATGCCGCAGTCCGACGGCCGCCACCGCACCGGCATGCGCGCGTACCGTGCGCGTACACAACAGCACAAAAGTATGGAGGTGCCGGGGGCGGGATTTGAACGCGCGACAGCTCGGTCTTCAGCCGAGTGCTCTCCCGGGCTGAGCTACCCCGGCACTCAGTTGGACGGCCCGGACTTGGAAATTAAAGTTTGCCGTTTGCACTCCCCTCCCGAGGAGCCCCCGATGCGCCAGGTCCGGGGGCGTCGTCGCGCGGCGGCGGAAGCCAGGGCGTCTCGGGGCGGCCCGCCCTCCGGTCCGCGACGCGTGCAAGCACAAAGAGCAGATCAGAGAGCCTGTTGAGATAGATGGCGCAGTGCAGGTTTATCTCTTCAGATTCGCTCAGTTCCACCGCGAGTGATTCGGCCCTCCTCACGACGGCGCGTGCGTGATGGAGGTGCGAGGCGGCGGCGGTCCCCCCGCCGGGCAGGACGAAGCTCGTAAGGGAGGGCAGCTCCGACTCGAACCTGTCTATTGTTTTTTCAAGCGACTCGGCCATGTCCGGGGTCACGCGGATCCCGAGATCGCCCAGATTGGGGTTTGAAAGGTCCGCGCCAAGCACGAACAGGTCGCTCTGTATGCGGCCTAGTACTGCACGGACGTCCTCGGGGCACTGCTCGCCGGACAGGACAACGCCAAGCACCGCGTTCGCCTCGTCGATGGCGCCGTACGCGGTGATCCTGACGTGGGACTTTGATATGCGCAGCCCCCCCTGCAGCCCCGTGTTGCCGTCATCGCCGGTCCTGGTGTAAATCTTCATGTGCCGCGTATGAACAGCCTGCTTCTTTTAACTGTAGGGCGGGCCCAGGCAATCCGCCGACGCGGAGTACAGGAACTGCCGGTCCGTGCATATCTGTAAAAGGGGCATCACCCGCACACAGCGCAATGACGCTTGGCGAGTTTATCAGGGCAGCGGCAGGCCTCAAGGAACTCAAGAGGGCAGGATGGGCAGAAAAGTTCTCCATGTCCGACGGCGAGTCGGTCGCCGACCACTCGTTTGGGGCCGCCGTCACGGCCATGATACTATCGGACGCCATGGGGCTCGACTCGGAGCGCGCAGTCAAGATGGCGCTGCTGCACGACATAGCAGAGTCGGAGATAGGGGACATCACGCCGGACAGCATGCCGCATGACAAAAAGGAGAAGCTGGAGACGGAGGCGTTTTTGCGGATTGCGTCCACGCTGCCGGAGGGGATGAGGGCAGAATACGTCTCAATATGGGACGAATTTTGCGCAGGCGAGACGCCAGAGGCGAGGATCGTGGCGCAGGCAGACAAGATTGACATGGCTCTCCAGGCAGTCGCCTACGAGGGGGCCGGCCGCGCGTCGCGCGCAGGCGCATCCATGTTCGTGGATGCAGCATACGCGTCGATCAAGGACGAGGCAGCAGGCGCATTGCTTTCTGACATCACGTCACACGGGAAGGGTGGCAGCGGCGCTGGTGGCAGCGAAGGCAAGGCCTCATCAGTGTGATGCCGCACAGCCACGCATTGCAGGGCAGCTGCGCGGCAATGAAGCACATCCGCCAGGCGCGCACAGCCGGGCGTCGCGCGAGCACCCGCGGTACCGATAGTTTGGGAGGACCCGGAGGGCTTCGATCCCCCGGCCTGGCGATCCGGAATCGCCCGCACTATCCATGCTATGCTACGGGTCCGATACCCGTTATGGCAAGAAACGCGCTCTAAAACCCTATGCGCCGCATGCCGAATCCGCACGGGGGCGTGCGGCGCGCGGCCCTATGCGGCACGGCAATCTGCAGAGTGCGGGAGAAAGACCGCGGGGGCGCAGGGATGCGCCAACCATCGCGACTGTTTTTATAGCGACGCAGGATCCATGCATCATGCAGTATTTTGCCGCCCTAAAGGAGGGCCAGCGGCGCGTGGCGGAGGCCCGCGAGTACCTCAACGGGCTGACCGGCGGCAACGCCATGCCGGCCATGGCGCTTGCAAACCCGAACTCGAACAGCTGGGAGCCGGTGGGCAAGGAGAACCTCTATGCGTTTGTCAGCGAATCACAGGGATTTGTGCTGACAGATACGAGCGGGTACATACTTGCGCTGGTCGACGGGTCGGGAATCTCAAAGGCCATAGTCCAAGGGGTCACGCCGGGACAGGCAGAAACGCTTGAGGAGAGCCTCGTGGCAGACGGCATACCAAAGTTCGAGGGGCACGTCATACTGCCGGCATGATGCGAGAATGGGAGGAGTCGGAGCGTCACGGTGCGGCCCGCTATGACGACTGTGTGGGGACGATCATACGGCGCACGCGCGTGGCGGCGTAGGAACATCGCGGGATGCAAGACATTTAGTATGCAGGGAAGGAGGCAGTGTGCTATGACGGCAAAGGGGGCAAAAGCAGGGACCGCAAAGGGGGCAAAGAGGGCACCGCCCCCCCGGACGGCCCATTCCAAGGAGATCGAGGTCAAGGGACACCTGGTCGATTCCATGATCCTGACCAGGATATTTGACACCATAATGGACATGGACGGGGAGTTTGACGTCCTGGAGTTTGAGATCGGGAAGAGGAAGACCGAAAAGTCAAGGGCCCTGTTGCGCATAACGGCCAAGAGCAAGGAAGGCCTCGAGGAGATGCTGGATTCCGTATACAGGGAGGGGGCGCGCCCCATGCAGCCGGCCGGCGTGACCATGAGAAGGGCCCCCAGGGACTGCGTCATGCCAGACGAGTTCTACAGCACTACAAACAACCACACCCGCATCTACCACAACGAAGAATGGATAGACGTGGAGAACATGATGATGGACAAGTGCATCGTGGTGAGAGGCGGCAGGGCGTTCTGCACCCCCATCAGGGACGTAAGACGGGACGACATGATCGTGGTGGGCGACGAGGGCGTGGCCGTGGTGCCACCGGAGCGCCCGCGCGAGGCAAACAACATCTTTGAGTTCATGGGAAGCTCCAGCTCAAGCGAGCGTCCCACGCAGCACATTGCAAAGAGGGTCGCCGAGGACATACACAGGACGAAATCAGAAGGCGGGAGGATCATCATAGTAGGGGGCCCGGCAATAGTGCATACCGGGGCCGCTGGCGCGCTTGCAGAGATGATACGCGGTGGCTACATCGACGGCGTACTTGCGGGAAACGCGCTTGCAGTGCACGACATAGAGCACGCCATACTGGGCACCTCGCTTGGGATGAACGTGCATAACGCGACCCTGGCCCACAAGGGGCACCGCAACCACATGGACGCAGTCAATGCCGTGTTCAAGGCGGGCTCCATATCAAAAATGGTCCGAAGCAGGAAACTCACAAGCGGCATCATGTACGAATGCGTCAAGAACAAGGTACCGTTCGTGCTGGCAGGTTCGATAAGGGACGACGGCCCCCTGCCGGATGTCATTACAGACGTGGCCCAGGCCCAGCGCGAGTACAAAAAGGTGCTAAAGGACGCAAGAATGGTCATCATGATATCCACCATGCTCCACTCCATCGCGACGGGGAACATGATTCCGGCCGACGTAAAGGTGGTGGTGGTGGACATAAGCCAGCCTACCGTAACAAAGCTAATGGACAGGGGCACCTGGCAGGCGCTCGGAATCGTGTCCGACGTGGGCGCGTTTGTCCCGATGGTTGCAGGCTATCTCAGGAAAAAGAAGAAGAGGCCACGCGCGTAGAGAGAGAGAGGAGGCACGGTCCGCGCATGCGCGCATACTCCATTTCCCCCCTTTCAATAAAACACGGGTACAAACACCGAGTCAGTATAGAGACTGAACGATCAGGATTGCGGCGGTGGTGGCAACATAGTAGCGACAGTGACTGCGGCGGCATTACGTCAGCAACGGAGGGCCGGAACCGGTCACAGGACGGTCAGTCCCCCAGGAGGCACCGCTTCAGGAGCTCCAGCGTAACCTGCGGATCCGCCTTGCCGCGGGTCTTCTGCATGACCTTGCCCACCAGGTAGTTTATGGTGTTCGGGTTCGAGGACGCCTGCTCGGCGGCCTGCGGCTCCTCCGAGATGACGGACCGCACCACGCCCAAGAGCTCCGACTCGTCGGATACGAGTCCCAGGTCCATCTCAGAGGACACCTCCGCGAGGCTCTTGCCGGTTTTTGCCATCTCGTGCAGCGCCTGCTTTGCAGAGTTGCGCGCCATCTGCCCCGATGCGACCGCGTCGGCAAGATCCCGCAGCCCGTCCACGCTTATCACGTCAGGCGCGGGATCGTCGCGCTTTCTCTTTTTCTGCGCGCCGCCGTCGGCGGCATCACTATCCGGGGCCGGCGCCGTTGCCGACGCCATCACGAGCCCCATCAAGTCGGTGGTGATGATGTTTGCAAGCTCTCTGGCATTCTTGTCGGTGCGGGCCGCGTCAAACAGGTCAGAGTACAGCTTGTCAGAGGAGAGCACGTCGGCCACCTGCGGCGGGATCATATACTCGGAGACGAACCGCTCCCTCTTTTCAGAGACGCTCTCGGGCATACGGGACTTTAGCGACTCGACTGTCTCGGCGTCTATCCTCACCCACGGGATGTCCGCCTCCAGCAGGTAGCGGTAGCCCTTCTCCTCCTCCTTTAGCCTCGAGGGGATGGTAATCTTTCTTGCCGCGTCCCAGTGGCGCGTCTCCTGCACCACCTCAAGGCCGCGGGAGTGCTGCGCCTCCTGCCTTGCAATCTCGAACACCACGGCCTTTTCGAGGTCATGGAACGAGCTGATGTTCTTTATCTCGACCCTGTTCCCGCCCTCAAGCGAGACGTTGGCATCCGCCCTCATCGCGCCCTCGAGGGCGGGATTGCACACGCCCAGGTTCTCCACCATATCCGAGAGCATCTGCAGGAACAGCCTCAGCTGTCTGGGCCCCTCAAAGTCCGGCTCCGTCACAATCTCGACCAGCGGGGTTCCGGCCCTGTTGTAGTCGACCAGTGATATGCGGTTCCGGGCAGACGCCCCCTCGTATATCATGCGCCCCGGATCCTCCTCGAGCTGGACGCGGCGTATCCCCACGGCCCCGCCGTCCACCAGTATGGAGCCCCTGCCCCCTATGCTGGTGTCGCCGTACATGTCAAGCTGCGTAATCTGAAAGTTCTTTGGAAGGTCGGGGTAAAAATAGTTCTTCCGGAAAAACGAGATCCTCTCGGGTATGGCGCATCCCAGGGCCATTGCAATCATAGTTCCCCTGCGGACGGCCTCCGCGTTGAGACGCGGCAGCGTCCCGGGCATGCCCATGCAGACGGGGCAGACGTTCTCGTTGGGGCCCATGCCGCGGTAGTCGGCCCTGCACGGGCAGAAGAGCTTGCTTTTGAGGCTGGTCATCTGGCAGTGTATCTCCAGGCCGATTACGGGCCGCGGGGCGGCCGTGCCGGGGGCGGCGCCGCCCGCGCCGCTGACGTCCCCGCTCAATCCGGCACCTCCGGAAGCGGGGCCCTCCTCTTCTCGAGCGCCCGCGCCGCCCTCAGCAGCGTTTTGTCCTGCATCGAGTCGGCCATCATCTGGATGCCTATTGGCAGCCCCCCCGTGGAGACCGCGTACGGCACGGACACGGCGGGCCTCCGGGTCAGGTTGGCCGTTACGGTATTGAGGTCCACCATGAACAGCGAGACGGGATCGTCGGTCTTTTCGCCTATCCTAAACGGCAGTATCGGGACAGTCGGGGCCATCAGTATGTCATAGGAGGCAAACGCATCGGCCACCTCGCGCGTCAGCTTCGCTCTGACCTTTAGCGCCTTTAGATAGTACCTGCCTGCGTGCCCCGCGGACGAGACGTACCCCCCCAGAATCATGCGCCGCGTGACCTCCGGCCCGAACCGGCCGCGGGCCTCGGACACGTACGAGTTGAACTCGTACCCTTCAAGCGGTAGGTCGTAGCCGTACCGGAGGTTGTCGTACCTGGCCAGGTTGCTTGCGGCCTCGGCCGCCGTGATGGTATAGTACGACGGGACCGAGTACCCGACCATGTCAAGCGATACCCGCTCGCACGAGGCGCCCGCCGTCTCCAGATCCCCCGCGGCCCGCTCGGCGGCCCGCGCGACCTCCGGGTCGGCGCCCTCCGTCATCTCGTCGACTATGCCCACCCGCATGCCCTCGACGCCCCCCTCGATGCCCTCAAGATAGTCGGTGGTGGCGGTGGCGGCATCCGCAGTGGTGTCGTCATGCTCGTCCCTCCCGGCAATTACACCCAGAACAAGGGCCGCGTCGCTCACCGTCCTTGCGATCGGGCCGATCTGCTCGATACTGTTGGCGTATGAGACAAGCCCGTGCCGGCTCACAAGCCCGTACGTGGGCTTGTACCCCACGACGGAGCAGAAGCTTGCGGGGTTTCTCACAGAGCCCCCCGTGTCCGAACCCAGGGACGCGACGCACTCGAACGTCGCGGCCGCGACGGCGCTTCCGCCCGACGAGCCCCCCGGCACGTACCCGGTATTCCACGGGTTGCGGCTGGGCCCGTACGCGCTGAACTCGGTGGTGAGCCCCATCGCAAACTCGTCCATGTTGGCCTTTGCCACTATAATCCCCCCCTCCGCATTCAGCCGGGACACCGCGGTGGCGTCGTACGGGGCCACGAACCCCTCAAGCATCCTAGAGCCGCAGGTGGTGCGGCTGTCCGCATGCAGATGTTGTCCTTTATCGACACGGGCATGCCCGCAAGCAGCCCCACCTTCTGCCCGGATTTGATGCCGCGGTCGATCTCCCTGGCGCGCGCCAGCAGCTTCTGGCCGTCCTCCACGTGCAGGTACGCGTTGTACCGGGTTTCGGCCTCCTCGATGCGGGAGAGCGTCTCGGAGAGAAACTCCTCGGCGGTAAACTCGCCTGAAGTGACGCCCTGCACGTACTCTAGCGCCGAGGCCCTTATTATCGAGGAGTGGTTCATCGCGCGCGGCCTCCCGTCAATCCATCTTCGGCACCCTGACGTAGCCGTCCCGGTACTCCCTGACATAGCCAGAAAGCCCGCCAAAGGACTCGTGCGCGTCCTCGCGCAGCCGCGACACGGGCACGTCGTCCATCACAAGCTCGTCGTCCTCGACTCCGGCCGAGTCGAGCATCTCAAAGAAGTTTATCATGTCACGCACCTTTTCAATGTGCTCCCGGTGGTCGGCCACCTTTATCCTTACAAGCTTCGAGACGGACTCTATCTCCTCCTCTGTCACCAATCCGGACTGTGGTATGACCAGAGTCGTTATTAATCTTGGCGGCATGCGTGCCGGGGCCTACGGGGCAAGGGCCCGCAGGTCAAGGCACTTTTGGTCAAACTCGTCCAGGTATGACTTGCCGCCCCCCGGGGTGGGCTCGTAGATCTGGCAGGTGGCAGGATCAATCAGTTTGGTGGCGGGCCCATCAGACGTGTTTGCCACGTATTGCACCACGAGTATGGCAAGCAGCACGCCTATTATCATCAGAGGCAGCCGCCGCGACGCCAGTTCCATCCCTATGACGCCCCCCGCATGCGCGTCTCGGGGGCGCCGGTTCCCCCAGGCGCCGTGTCACCCGGATCGTCACGAGCCGGCGCTGCCGCCGTAACTTCAAACATCGCGGCGCGCTGCATGCCGGACGCCGCCGTAATCCACATAGCCATCCCCTCAAACCATCCCAGTTCACGGCACGAGCCGGTCGACGTCCCGCGGGTAAAACGTCGCATCCCTGATGTTAGCGGTTCCCGTGAGCGCCATGAGGAGCCTCTCAAGCCCGATGCCGCATCCCGCGTGGGGGGGCACGCCGTAGTCGAACGCGCCCAGATGGTACCCGAAAGAGTCGACGTTCATGCCCTTTGCCCTCATGCGCGACTCCAGGTCATCCCGCCTCCCGATACGCGTGCTGCCAGAGGATATCTCCAGCTCACCGTACATCAGATCAAACGACTCGGAGATGCGCTGCTGTTGCTGTTTGTCACCGGCGCCGCCGGCTTCCCCTTCGGACTCTTTTACGTAAAACGGCTTCGGTCCGAGCGGCCAGTCCACGATAAAATAGAACCCGTCCAGTCCGAGCCTTTTGAGGTCGGACGGGTAGAGATCGTCGCCCCACTGCGTCTTTGCCCCGGCATCCTGCAGCCTGTCGACCAAGCTGCTGTACGTGTGGCGCGGTATGGAATCAGAAACCTCGGGGACCTCGATGGGGACATCCCCGTCCGCGATCTTCTTGGCCCCCTCCAGGTATGAGCGCGCGGCGTCCGCAGACGCCCTTATCAGGGACGCTATACGGTCCATCACATCGTTGTAGTCCACAAACGCCTCCTCCAGGTCTATGGATATCGCCTCAGAGAGGTGGCGCGGCGTCCGGGAGGCCTCGGCCCTGAATATCGGGGCGATTTCAAACACCTTCTCAAAGCTCATTGTGAGCTGCTCCTTGTAAAGCTGCGGGCTCTGCGCCAAAAACGCGGGCTTGTCATAATAGAATATCGAGAAGAGTGCGGCCCCGCCCTCCGTCGCGCTCGATATTATCTTGGGGGTGTTTATCTCTATGAACCCCTCGCGCTCAAAATAGTCCCGGACGGCGCGCAGTATGCGGCTGCGCATCTTGAAGGTGTGCTGCAGCACGGACCTGCGCAGGTCTATGGGCCTGGCCTCCAGCCGGGTGTCGATGTTCTTGACGGTCTTTGCGACGGGCTCAAACGGAGGTATCTTCTGCACGCTTGAGAATATTCGGAGCTCTGCAGGGACGACCTCAAAGCCGCGGGGCGCCCTTGGTGAGGCCCTCAGTGTCCCGCGGACGGCCACGGAGGAGTGCGCCTTGAGCGACGACAGTGCCTCGCGCACCTCGTCGGGGCACTCCCCTCCCTTTTTTGCGACTATCGGGACCTCCCCGTCCCTGTCGCATATGGTCGCAAACGTGATGCCGCCGTGCCCGCGGACGGTCAAAAGCCACCCCATGACGGTCACGTCCTGCCCGTCCATTTCCTCTGAAAGATCCGAGGAGTAGTGCGTGCGCCTCAGGCCTCCGAGATCACTTGAGATCGCCATGTCGTGCGTGCGGCACGAGAGCTAATTAGTTTTTGTCACGGCGGGGGGATGCGCCCAGACCGTGCTTCGGCGCAGGGAGGCGGCCTGCAGGCCGCAGGACTGCGCGCGTTCAAAAAACGCAAGTCCGCCCACCCGTCCGGCGCGGGCGGGATCGCCGGCCCGCGGCACCACGTTACGGCATGCTGCGCCACGCCGCCGTGCGCGAATCCTTATAATGAGCACCTCCGCAGCAACGGCGTATTGGACGTGCTTATCGGCTTGGTCATCGCCACCTTTATCATCGCAGGCGCATACGTAGGCTATCACTACTCGCAGGACCCGGGCAACTTTGAGAGTCACGACGTGGAGATGCCCCACGCGCCGCAGGCCCTCTCAACACCGCACCATGCCGGCCATGGCGCAGTCCACGCGCTCCACGCGCCAGATCTGGGCGAGCGCGGCGCCGGCGCGGCGCTATGATCGCCGGTAGCAGCAGCAACAACTGTGACGGCGTCACCTCCGTACTGCACGCAAGCCACATGCCGCGATCTGATTAAATTACGCGGTGCCAGAGCCCCCGCATGCTGACTGATCGCGAAACCACGATAGCCCTGGTCGCAAACGCAATAGCGGTATACTCCATACTCAGCGAGCGCGGCGAGCTGCCGGACGGGAGCAACATGTACGGATTCGTGCTCGATGCGGTTCCGGCCGCGCACAGGGACGGCATGACGTCCGACATGATAGACGAGGTATTCGAGTCCGTAACGCTAGCCCACAATTCATAAGACATGCAGGCGCACCGCGCTCATGGCAGAGCCCGTCTCCGTGGCAACCCTGGGCTCGCACTGCGCGCTGCAGGTGCTAAAGGGCGCAAGCGACGAGGGGCTCAGGACCGTCCTCGTGTGCGAAAAGAGGCGCGAGCGCCTCTACAGAAGGTTCCCGTTCATAGACGACATGATCACAGTCGACTCGTTTCGAGAGATACTTGCCGAGCCCTGCCAAGACCGACTGCGGGAATCCAACGCGGTGCTGATTCCCCACGGCACCCTGATCGCGCAGATGAGCTCAGACGAGATAGAGTCCATCAAGACGCCCGTGTTCGGAAACAAGTGGATTCTGCGGTGGGAATCGGACCGCTCCATGAAGGAGGAGCTCATGCGAAGGGCCGACCTGAGGATGCCGGACCCCATATCCACCCCCGAGGACATCGACGGGGCGGCAATAGTAAAGCGGCAGGGAGCCGCGGGCGGCAAGGGATACTTTATCGCGGCAAGCGCGGACGACTACAGTGCAAAGCGCGACACGCTTGTCAAGAGCGGCACCATATCAGCAGACGAGCCGCTCTACATACAGAGGTACGCGTCGGGGGTGCTTGCATACCTGCAGTTCTTTTACTCGCCCCTGCGCGGCGACATAGAGTTCTTCGGGGCCGACCAGAGGCACGAGTCGGACATAGAGGGGCTGGCCCGGGTCCCCGCAAAAGAGCAGCTTGCTGGAGGCGTCTCCGACGTGCCATCATTCAACGTGATAGGAAACACGCCGATCGTGCTACGCGAGTCCCTGCTCGAGGAGGCGTACGCCATGGGCGAGAGGTTTGTAAGCGCCTCGCGCGACGCGGTGCCGCCCGGGATGAACGGGCCGTTCTGCATCGAGGGCGTATACGACGAGGACGCGAAATTCACGTCCTTTGAGTTCTCGGCAAGGATAGTGGCAGGCACCAACATCTACATGGACGGCTCGCCCTACTACTCACTCCTGTACGGCGAGCCCATGAGCATGGGAAGGCGCATAGCCCGCGAGATAAGGCAGGCGTCGGAGGCAGGCAGGCTCGGCGACGTGACCACGTGACAACGGCGACGGCGACGGCGACGGCGACTATTCTGCCGCTGCCGCCACTAACCGGACTTTTGCTTTGGGTTTGAGGTGTTCGGGTATATGTTGAGGACGGGCTCGTGGCCGTCTATGGTTATCTCCACCTTGCCTATGCGGCTGCGGTACATCTTGATCTTCTTTCCCTCCGGCGATATGTCAAACCTGTCGACCTCGGCCAGGGCCAGGTACTCGAGCGTCGCAAACGACTTGTACACAGTCGACGCGGACAGGTTCAGCTCGCGGGCCACCTCGGCCGCGTCCTTTGAGCGCTCCCGGACCGCAAACAGCACGGACCTTATGCAGACGTTGCTGAGCGCCTCCATCATCTTCTGCGTGACGTCCACTTCGGAGAGCTCTATGATTCCGGGCTTTGACAATTCTCACGCACCTAGTTGGGCACCAGGGTAAGCACGGGCTCGGGCTTGCCTATGGATATGTCGGCCCTCTTGATCCGGCTGCGGTACATCTTCAGCCGCCTGCCCCTGTCAGACAGGACGGTCCTTTCAACCTCGATCAGCGTCAGGGCCTGCAGCTCGGACAGCTTTTTGTAGACGGAGCTGAGCGGTATGCGCAGCCGGCCCGCAAGCTCCGGCGCGGACTTTGACTTTTTGGTTATGGAGAACAGGATGGCCCTCGACTCGGCGTCGGCGAGCGCCAGAATCACCTTCTGGTTTACGTCGTACTTTTTCAGCTGCGGCAGGGTGAATTTTGGCAACACGTATGCATGGTGTGGAATCTATTTAAGCGGATTGTCCAATTCTCAATATATGGAATCAGAATCAATATTTCAACTGGATTGCACGGGCGCCCAGCGGTTGCGGAGAGGCCACAGTGTTCCCGGCGTCATGCACGCCGCGGCCCAGAAGGACGCCGCGGACGCGATCGGCGCGGCCCTGAACCCGTCAAGCGGGGCGCCGTCTAGGCCCGGCTCTGGATCCGGATTCTGTGGCATTGCAAACAGCAATACGTCCGCGAACGCCGCATAGCGCGCCGCACCTGCCAGCACCGATTGCCTGGCCCCGAGCCGCCTTGTGCGGGGTTACGCGGTTACTTTGGCCCTAGCACAGAACTGTGCACAGGCTTGCCGCACCACGGGCCGGAGCGAATCATCCACTCTGGCTTTTTGAGAATATCTCAGAATCGGGCCGTAGTCTGTGCCACAACATGCCCAAAATTACCGCCGCAGATGCCCAAAAGATGGTTACTGCCACCACGGATGCCGCCCTGAACCCGTTTACCAAATCCATCGGGGCCGTCACTTCGTCGGGGTTGTCGGGCATTAAGACAAACACCGTCCCGATGAATGCTGCGTATCCTACAAATGCCAGTACCCGGGTGTTTTGTCGCAGGCGCCTGTACACTTGATAGAATCCCACTGCGCCAAATCCCGAGATTGCAATAAAAGACAGGTACAGGACCGCCCTCAGGACCACAGTCTCCCCGTCTCCGACAGTCGGGGGGTTTGCAGGGTACTTTAGGAAGGGAATCAGATATAGCGTGCACCACATAATTCCGGCAAGCAGGACTGCCTTCTTTACATCCGTATCTCCAGGCAGTGCCCGTCTTGAGAACGCATAGACTATCCCAAACAGGGCGCCTATGGACGTGCCCAGTATTGCGCCGGCCAAAACCTGCCCGCCCTTTTGCCAGTCGCGATATGCGTTGTACGACGTCCAAAATTCGGGCGTGTCTTCCTCCTCGCCTGACGTAAAGAGATTCTGGTTTTCAATTCCTATGGCCTCGTCAAGATACGGCTCCACTATTGCAAGGTTTGCTATCCCGTGAATTGTTCCGGCCAGTGCCCCAGAAACCAATACAATGAAGACAAAAAGAAGAGCCTTCACGGTCTTCCACCTAATGACAAGGGAACCCGGCCGCATGTCGCATATCGTGGGTCAGCTCGTGAAGGTAGAGCTCATCAAAAGCCTCTGCCCCCTGGACTATGCTAAAGAGATGTCCTTGGTCAAATCCTACGACGAATAGGCCGAACGCAAAGACGACAGCAAGCAGTGCAATTGCAAGCACCGGAGGCTTGCTGGCCGTACTTGTTATTTGCTCTTGTCTCATAGCAACCGTTCGCCCCCTATGCCTACGCCGCAAAACGGATGGCCAAATCCGTGCCCGAACCCGAGACGGGCCGAACGGTTGCTTGCTAGCGCAACCGGTACAGACTTTGACACCGTACACGCGAATGTCGTTGCTGCTTTGGTTCCAGACATATGCACGACCCTGTACGGAACTTATTTAAAGCCTTGGATACAACATCCAATTTATAAATCAAAGATGGCCCAGAACCCAGAGCATGTCAAACAGTTGGAGGATATCGCGTCTGCAAAAGGCCAGACTAGGCCGCTCACATTTGGCGTGCCGCACGTCTTCAAGGCACTGCAACTGTTACAGCAGGACCGATTTGTAAGCCGCAATTCCTTTTGTGGTGCCCTTCATCTTGGCGAGGGCGCGGTAAAGACAATGATACGACGGCTCAAGGCACGCGGATTGGCAGACTCGATCCGCTCTGGCACATACCTTACTCCCGACGGCACAGTACTGGCAAAATCCCTTGCCGCCGTCATCTCGTGCGAGGTACCCGTAAAGTCCGCGATCCTAGGAGACTTGCATGGGCATGCCGTCCTGGTACGGGGGTGTGCCTCACTGGTCCGGACCGGCATTGAGCAGAGAGATTTTGCAATCATGTACGGCGCCTCTGTCGTACTGACGCTTGTCTTTTGCAATGGCAGTTTTTCATTTCCCGGAGAGCAGACTGGTACGCTTGAGCTCCATGCAGGGCTGCACCGCACCCTTGGCTCCCTTGGCCCTCAAGAAGGCGATGTTGTAATAATCGCGTCAGGGCCTGATCCGTTTGCCGCAGAGCTTGCAGCCAAAAACTCCGCGCTGCGCACCCTGGCCTGATCCTGCACGTATGACAGGGGTGCGTGTACGTGCCGATGGACACAAGAATGCTCCCATTCCCGCCTTTTCTAGACTTTGCTGTTATTGGACCGGAGCGGCGCCTGTTTTTGGACAAGGCCGATATTGCCTATTGGAACAGATACCCAAAGGCTTGTACACCTCTCCACATGGATTCGCCAACCGGCGCGAACCACACGAGCGCCCGATAAGAGAGGGAAGTGAAGAGAGCGACCGAACTGTACAGGGATGCAGCCAAAAACAGTTAATTCACGCCCCCGTGTCGCGCCCACCAATGAGTACAGGACTGATGTTCCTCGCAATACCCGTAACACTGGGGATTGCGCTAGGCGCGTTTGTATCACAAGCGTACGAGTCACCGGCCGGCGGCGCCCAAGATGCGGGCGCCGGTCACGCCCTTACTGCGTCCGTCCTGACTGCCGGCGGCTCGCCGGCGCTCGGGGACGCGGCGGCCGAGGTTACCATGGTGGAATGGGGCGACTATCAGTGCACATACTGCTACCTGTTCCACGAAGGCACGCTGCAGCACATCAAAGACTCGTACGTGGAGACCGGCAAGGTGCGCCTCGTATTCAAGGACTTTGCGCTCAACGGCCCCGACTCGGCGCTCGCCGCGGAGGCCTCCAGGTGCGCTGCAGAGCAGTCCAGATACTGGGAATACCACGACATGCTGTACCGCAACTGGGGCGGCGAGAAGACGGGCTGGATAACGGCCGAGGCCCTCGGCACGTTTGCAGAGTCGGCGGGGCTTGACATCTCGGAGTTTGAGAGGTGCATGGAGTCAGGGAGGCACAGGGACGCGGTCGCAGAATCGTACAGGGCGGGCCAGGACATCGGGATTGACGCAACCCCGTCGTTTATGATATTTGACGACAAGAACGTGGTAAAGATAAGGGGAAACCAGCCGCAGGAAGTCTTTGTGGGCGCCATAGAGGGGCTGCTGCAGAACTGACCCCGTGACGGCATGCCGGGGCCACAGGCGCATGGTGGTGGCGGCGGCGGCAATGATCGCGGTTGCAGACGCCGTCTTGCGCGGATTCATGAAATTTAATAACCTACGGGCGGAGGCGCGTGTAATGAAAAAGATCGACGTCGAAAAGCAGGACTCTGTAAAGATGTACAGGATACGCCGCGCCCTAGAGGAGCTGTCGCAAAAGACGGGGCGCGGCACGGAGCTCGTGTCGGTGTACATCCCAAAGAACAAGCAGATGCACGACGTGATAGGCACGCTGCAGCAGGAGCAGGGGACGGCCGAGAACATAAAGTCCGACACGACCAGGACGCACGTGGTGGACGCCCTCAAGAAGGTGGTGCAGCGCCTAAAGCTGTACAAAAAGACCCCCGAGCGCGGCCTGGCCGTGTTCTGCGGCGCCCTTCCACCGGAGGGCGGGGGGCCCCTTGGAAGCGAGGTGGTGAGGATGTGGGAGATAGACCCCCCAAAGGATCTCAACCAGTACCTGTACAGGTGCGACAACCACTTTCACGTCGACCTGCTCAAGGACATGCTCAAGGACGACAACATGATAGGATTCCTTGCGATAGACGCCAAGGACGCAGGATGGGGACTGCTGCACGGAAGCAAGGTCGAGGTGCTGTCGCACACCAGCTCGGGCGTGGCAGGCAAGCACAGGCAGGGGGGGCAGTCCGCAAAGAGGTTTCAAAAGCTCAGGGAGATGCAGCTTACGTACTATTACAACCGCGTGGCCGAGACCACGCGCGAGCTGTTCATTGACACGTACAAGATAAAGGGGCTGATAGTGTCGGGCCCCGGCCCGACAAAGGAGGAGTTTGTAAACGGCAGCTACCTAGAGTACAGGCTCCAGAACATGATAATAAGCACGATAGACTCGTCGTACTCGGGCGAAGAGGGCATCAGGGAGGCCTTTGTAAAGTCGGGGGACATACTGAGTGGCTTCCGCATGGTGGAGGAGAAGAAGATTGTCGACGACCTCATCAGGGAGATAAACGCGCGCAGTGGCCTCGGGGTCTACGGCCTCTCAGAGATAGTGTCGCACCTCAAGAACAGGGCGGTCAAGACCGTCATAATCACCGACGACACAAAGCTGCGCCGCGTGGAGTCAGAGTGCAACAGGTGCCACAAGATGCGGGAAGAGGTTGTCAGTGCAGAGGAGGTGATTCCGACAGAGACTGCGCTTGCAAACAACCCCTGCCCGTCGTGCAACGCGCTCGACACGGTGACAAGGAACCAGGACATAATAGACTACCTGCAGCTGCTCGCCGCGGAGTCCGGATCCGGGATAGAGGTGGTCTCCGGAACCGCCGAGCACGGCGCCACGCTCTCAAGCATAGGCAAGATAGGCGCCATCCTCAGGTACAATCCGGGGCACGGGTAGGGTGCTTCGCGCCGCACACTGCAGGATCCTTCTGTACAACTGGCATGTCAGAACGGATGCCAGTATCCTCTCAGAAGTGCCCTCGGATCCTCGATGCCAGATCCGCAAGCTCGCCGGGCTCGGGCATGCCCCGGCTGGTCCACATGGTCTCGCGGCCGCTGTACCGGGGGATGATGTGCACGTGCACGTGGGGTACGATCTGGCGGGCGGCCCTGCCGTTGTTCTGCCCCAGACTGAACGCGTCCGCTCCCGTGCCAAGAAGCACCGCCCTCGCTATGCGCGGGACGATTGAGAAGAGCCGGCCCGCATCGTCAGGAGGCATGTCAGTTATCATCTCGTGGTGCCTTTTTGGCACCACCAAGCTGTGCCCCTCGGTTATCGGATAGAGGTCAAGAAACGCAAGGTGCTCCTCGTCCTCGTATATTATGTGGCCCTTGCCTGTGTCCCTGACAATCTCGCAGAACACGCATCCCATGCAGTTCCAAGCGCGGTTTTGTTAATAAGTCGATGCAGCCCGGCGCCGCAGACGCGGCGCGCCAGCCGTCGCCCTGCGTGCGCGTCCCGCAGACAGGGGGCGGGACAATCTGCAGCCGGCATATCCGAGTGCGCCGGGACCGGAGCCCCCTTCCCCGGAGCCCGCGGAATACTGCCGTGACGGGAGGCCGCCAAGGGCATCAAGAGACGGACGCGGCAGGGCCCGCACGCGCCGACTATTGCCGTGCACGTTACAAAAAGATGGCCCGTGGTACAAATTATTTTGAACGCGGTCGCGGCTGGTTATTCGGAGAGGGTACGCCCGCGGTGCGTGCGCCCTCTTACGAATCCTTAATTAGGGTCGGCCATCAGTCCAGACATTCATGGGCAGAAAGGAGAGGAGGGAGCGCGAGCAAAAGCGCCAGAGTTATGCGTCAAAGCACTCTGCCGAAAAGAGAAAGCACCTGCTGATTGCAATGGGGGTGCTGGCAGTAATCGGCACCATCGTGGGATACGCGGTCATCGAGTTCATCAACCTGCCAGGCACGGCGCCGGGAGGCCCCGAGAACGCAGGGGCAATAGGAAGCGCGCACGACCACACGGCAATCCTGGTCGAGATCTTCGACGACAGGTTCGACTTTTCGGTCCCGTCATACCAGCTAAAGTCGAGCTGGATTCACTTTGAGGGAAGGGACGGATCCACGATCCACAAGCACGCAACCGGGGTTACCCTGGGGTACCTGTTTGAGACCCTCGGGATAAGCATAGACGAGAGCTGTTTTGTGTTCCCGGACGGCAGGCAGTTCTGCACTGACGACACGTACAAGCTGGTGTACACGATAAACGGCGAGGAGGCGACAGACATACGCGAATACGAACCCATGGAGGACGACCGCATACTGATATCATACGGGGCGACGCCGGAGCAGCTGGAAATGCAGCAACTGCGCCTGAACAACCAGATCATAGTAAGGTGACGGCCGGGCGGCCACCATCATATCAGAATAATAAAATGCAGAGGGGCGGATGCTCCCGGCCCCCTGCGGATCACTCATCCATCAGCGTTCGCAGCCCGGCGCATCTATTACGCACCGTAACCTCCGTCACGCCGGATGCCGCAGAGATGTCCTTTTGCGTCTTGGCCTCGCCGCAGCTTGTGCACGCAAGGTACAAGGCGGCGGCTGCAAGCCCCATGGGGTCCTTGCCGGCCGCCATACCCTTCTTCTTTGCCGCCGTCAGTATCCGGGCAGCAATCCTCTGCGTCTTCTCGCTGAGCCCCACCAAGCTGGCAATCCTGGATATGCCCTTTACGGGGTCTACGACGGGCATCTTGAGGTCGAGCTCCCTGAATATCAGGCGGTAGCATCTTGCCACGTCCTTGCGCCGGAGGTTCATCTCGTCGGAGATGTCATCAAGCGTCCTCGGCGTCTCGGCGTTGCGGCATGCCGCATACATGCATGCGGCCACCAGCCCACCGATAGTGCGCCCCTTGACGAGCTTCTTCTCCATGGCCTTTCTGTAGATGTACGCGGCGTTAGTCACGACCGCGTCGTTGAGCGCAAGCTTGTACTTTAGCTTGCCCATCTCGTTGAGTGCCTGGCGCAGGTTCTTGTCGGCCGACGTCGGGGCCTGCGTGCGGCTGTCCCACGTCCGCAGGCGCTCAATGGAGCTCTTTATGCCCGCGGCGAGCGGCCTGCCTGTCGAGTCCTTGTTTGAGGGGCCGATCACGGTGGAGAGCCCCATGTCGTGCATTGTCAGCGAGGTGCTGGCGCCCGTACGGGCCCTGTTTGAATCGTCGTTTGAGAACGAGCGCCACTCTGCCCCCATGTCGGCAATCCTGTCGTTGACTACCAACCCGCACATGCCGCAAAAGATCTCACCGGTGCTGTCGTCTGTTACCATCTGTCTGCAAGTGCATATCGGGCATCTCGCGGCTTGTTCATTCGTGTTTTCTTGCATGCCATAGTTACCACATTGTTCCTTTTATCCATTTTTCAGAATCTCTAGGCATGTAATACAGGCATGAACGTATTCAGTGGGGTGGGACAGGTGGGCCAAACCCTGAAAGTCCCGCCTTGCTTCTTGCCATCCGGCCCGAGTCCGCTGCTGTTGCCGCGCACGTAACCGGACACGCGCCGGACACGTTGACATTCCGCGCACGATAATGTACCTTCGCCCTACGCGGCCGCCGCGCCGCGGTGGCCGCTGCCGGCGCAATAGTTGCACGCGCCGAAGGCGCCATTGTCACTCGCGGGCCGAGTCTCGCGCCAGCCTGTCAAGGACGGACTCGATCTCGCGCATGGACCACCGGATGTCCGCCACTTGGTCGGCCGTCAGCGCCCCGTCCCACGAGCGCAGTACCTCGTCTGCCACCTCCGATGAGTGGTACAATAGGCCCCAGTACGGGTGGTGTTCCGCGGTGGACTGCGCCAGCTCCGCCACGTCCTCAAGGCCGCTTGCCGCCCTTGCCCGGGGGGTGGCTTCGGGGCCCGTCAGCCGAATGATCCGGTTCTCTGCATCGTGCTTTACCCTGAGCGCGATGCCGCTTTCGGCGTGGCGGCGGACAAGCCCGATCAGCTCGTGGTAAAACGCATGGTATGCGTCAGGGGAACCCTCGCGTGCGTCGTCGTCGCCGCTGTCGTCGCCGTCGTTTTCAGACGCGCGTATGTCGCAATCCACACAGTGCGGTGCGGTCGCATGAATATATTCAGTACGCAGGGCTCGCGTCTCGCGTCACGCTACGAGCCCATCATGCCGACCATCTTCGGGAGCTCTCGGTACGTCTTCATCTCGTACACGCCGTTGTCGGCGCTCACGGTTACGGCCTGCATCGGGTTGTCCTCGGGGGGCGTCAGGAGTATCTTCTGCCCCGGCTTTAGTACCGGAAGGTCCTGCGCGTCGCCGGAGCCAAAGTTGACCCGGACGTTTGTCAGGGGCTCGGAGCCTGTGTTCTGAACCGTGACGCGCCCCACAACGAAGAGGCTTTGCTGGTCTATTATCGGATCCACGAACACGGAGTATTTCTCAGTCGATATGCTCATCTTTACCACGTCCATGCCAAACACCAAGGCCATCATGACGATCGCCCCGGCGACTATTCCAATTATCGCGGTATACGCCCCCACGACTCGCGTTACACGCACTTGTAATTAACTAATTTTACAGGCGCGGCGGGATTGCATAATCAGCTTTCTATGAATTGAGAAGTCGGCAGGTCACGTCAGAACCCTAAGCCCCTACCCAGGCCCAAACCTGCCGATCAAAACAGCGCATACCGTGCTGGAGCTCCTCTGGTTTTTTTTTGGTGTGTCCTAGCGCCGGTCATACAAACAGCACGGGCCCGCTGATGACTGTCATGGCCAGGCCTTGGGCCATACCGGCTGCATACAGGAACAGTACGGCCAGCGCCAAGATTGCCGCGGATCTGGCGTACCCAAATCCGTTCAGTACGCGGATCGCTTTTAGATGCAGCAGGAGCGTCCACCCTACGGGGAGCAGCCCGACGGCATGTTGGATGCTACCACCAGCGAACGTAAACCATGCGGTCCTAGTCGGCCCGTCATGAAAGAGGGGCTCCGGAACCGCAAGATCGTACAGGCCCCACGCTGCATGAACCGCCATGAACCCCAGTACGGCAGGCACCATGCAGTACGCCAGCGTCGGGAAGGCCCTTCGAAGGCTGCGGTTCCCGCCCCACCTCCTTCCAACCCAGAATATTCCAAGGATTGGCACCAATGCATCTATTGGACCCGTAACCAAGGCGTACAGAGCGCCATCCCACGAGATCTCGCTCATCCGGGGTCCGAAGACACTCAGTGGGAACAGCGCGCTCAAGACAACCAAGGCCGCAAGTATCGCAACAGACGGCGCAAGGTATGCTGCAGGATTGTCGGATATGCGGCGGAATGTCGCGGTTGGCCTCACCATCACGCCATAAAATGCCGCAGCTGCGCCTTGCATGCCCTTCCCGCTCTAGCCGGCCGTCATCCGCGCGCCACGTCCACTATCCTTGCAGGCCTGCCACACCCCTGATCCAGCAGGAGACTGCCAGCGTCGCAGGCACAAACGGGCCGCGTTCCTCCCGCGTTCGCCCCCGAGAAAAGGGAGCGGCGCCGCAACATGATTGCAGATCTAGCTTTCATATGCGGGTTGGCAGGCCGGGTTATTTAACCAGCACTGAAGACGCAGGGGGCGCCGCGCCGTCAGGCCGCCTGCCTTGCAGCGCACCGCAGATCATGAGGGTGTTGCAGGGCCAAAAAAAAAAGGCAATGTTATAATTGACTCGGGGTGGCGTGCATTCCATGAGCATATCGAGCAGGAACGTAGTGGAGGGCACGGCAAGGGCCCCCCACAGGGCCATGTACAAGGCCATGTCCCTGACAGACGAGGATCTAGCAAGGCCGTTCGTCGGCGTATGCCACACCGGGAACGAGGCCACGCCGTGCAACATACACCTGCCGCAGCTTGCGCTCAAGGCAAAGCAGGGCGTCGCGGACGCGGGCGCCACGCCGCGCGAGTTTGCCACCATTGCAGTAAGCGACGGGATAGCCATGGGGCACGAGGGTATGAAGTCCTCGCTCGTATCCCGCGAGGTGATAGCCGACTCCATAGAGCTGATGGTAAGGGCGCACCAGTACGACGCGCTGGTGGGAATAGCGGGATGCGACAAGAGCCTGCCCGGCACCATGATGGCGATGGCAAGGCTCGACATACCCTCCGTATTCGTGTACGGAGGGACCATAATGCCGGGAATGCTCGACGGCAGGGAGCTTACCATAGTTGACGTGTACGAGGCAGTCGGATCGTACGACGCGGGCAGCATATCGCTTGAGCAGCTTAAGGACATAGAGGATGCCGCGTGCCCCAACGCCGGCTCGTGCGGTGGGATGTTTACTGCAAACACGATGGCGTCCATATCGGAGGCCATAGGGCTCGCGCTGCCCGGAAGCGCAAGCCCCCCCGCCGAGGACGAGAGGCGCGAGGCGATGGCGTACGACACAGGGGCAGCGTGCGCAAGGCTGCTGCTGGAGACGGGCATACGGCCCCGCGACATACTGACGCTCGAGTCATTTGAGAACGCGATTGCGATGCTCAATGCGGTGGGCGGGTCAACCAACGGCATACTGCACCTTCTGGCGCTCTCAAGGGAGGTCGGGGTGGACCTCACGTACAAGGACTTTGAAAGGATCAGGAAGAAGACGCCGCACATTACGGACATGAAGCCGGGTGGGAGCTACGTGATGAACTCGCTTGACCGCATAGGCGGCATACCGCTCGTGATGAAAAAGCTGCTTGACGCGGGACTGCTCAACGGGGACTGCATGACCGTAACCGGAAAAACAATATCTCAGAACCTGGCGTCCGTGGCGCCGTACGCTACGGCTGGACCGGACGGTTCCAGTCCGCAGGAGGGCGGACACAGAGACGGCGCCGGCGCGGCCGAGGCCCCCGGCATACTGCGCGACACGGACAGCCCCATACACAAGACGGGCACCGCCGTGATACTGCGCGGCACGCTTGCTCCCGACGGGGCCGTAATCAAGACCGCGGGGGTCGAGATGACCACGTTCGAGGGAAGGGCACGCGTCTTTGATCGGGAGGAGGCGGCCTTCGAGGAGGTCTCAAAGGGCGGGATCGTGCCGGGGGACGTGGTGGTGATCAGGTACGAGGGCCCGAAGGGCGGGCCCGGAATGCGCGAGATGCTCGCCACCACGGCGGCCCTGGTGGGCCAGGGGCTCGGCAGGCAGGTGGCAATGGTAACGGACGGCAGGTTCTCCGGGGGGACCAGGGGATTCATGGTGGGCCACGTGGCGCCCGAGGCCTACGTCGGGGGCCCCATAGCGCTGGTGCGCGACGGTGACACGATCGCCATAGACACGGAGTCAAACCTCATAGACGTACGCATATCAGAGGACGAGATGGAGTCAAGAAGGGCCGGGTGGCAGAGGCCCCCGCCCAACTATACGCACGGCGCCCTTGCAAAGTTCGCGTCACTTGTGGGCTCTGCAGCAGAAGGGGCGGTTACAAGGCCCGTCGTGCGGCAGTGACGCGGCGGCGGTAGAGGTCACAAAGACGTCACGCGGCGAGTTACTGCCCCCGGCAGATCCCGCCAAGGCGCATCACGCGCTCCCCGCCTGCATGCCCAGCATGTCGCGATACGACAGCGGCACCGAGTTCCGGGACTGGGCCAGCAGCCTGTCGGCCGCTGCGTCGAGTATGTAGGTCCTAGCCCAGTCCTGCTCGCTGCGGACGGAGCGCCCGAGTCCCTGTAGCAGCTTTGTCAGCGTGCGGGCCGCATACCAGCGCGGAAATTTTTTCATCTTGGCCCTCGTACGCTCCTCCGAGTAGTTCGGGTACGGCACCTTTGCAATTATCTGGAACCGCGACATGTCGTCCTTGAGGTCGACACCCTCCCACAGGGACGAGGAGAGCAGGACGCTGCGCGGCTCGTCCCTGTGCTCGGCTATTATCTCGCCCTGCGTTCTGCCGTCGGGGTTGGTGCTGTGGCATATCTTGACGCGGCGCCGGTTGCGCTCTGAAAGTCCCTTGAGGATGTAGTAGCACTTTGATACGGACGACGTCAGGACAAGTCCGCGCGCGTCGGCGTGCTTGTCCATCAGTTCGTCTATCTTTGATATTACCGCCGCCTCGTCGGCCGGCGTGCTGCGGTAGTTGAGGTGTCTCACGCGCAGCATCTCCACGGCGCGGTGCTCCAGTGGAAACGGCGACTCGGGGGCGTCCACGATCGCGACCGAGCCCGGGTCGAGCCCCATGTTCTCGCAGAAGCTCGGCTTGTCGATGGTGGCGGACATGAACAGGTTGTGCTTGGAGGTGAAGAACTCCCCGGCAAAGCCCGAGACGTCTATCGGCTTTATTGATATGGTCCTTATGTTGCCGTCCGCGTCGGTCTCGGGCCTGTTGACCACAAAGTTCCCTATGTCCGATGAGATCTCCTGCCTTGCATGGGCCGCCTCCTCGTAGATGGACCGGAGCCGGCTGAGTATGCGAAAGTCCGGGAGGGACTCGGGCGATACCGACTCCTCCACGTCCCGGATCCGGCCCGAGTAGTACTTGGCAATCTCGGTAGTGATCTCAAGCGTATCCTCCACGCTCCCAAGGTCGTACCGGTCGGCGTGGATCTCCGCCTCCTCCAGGTGCCGCTGCCTTATGTCGTATCCGATGAATTGGACTATCTGATCCTCCAGGGTGTGGGCCTCGTCGAATATAGAGACGGGCCTCTCCAGGTACTGGCCGAACAGCGGCTGCCCGAACTTTATAATCTGAAAATACGACGAATAGTTCCAGAGGGAGTGGGGCGAGAGCAGCCCCCTGTACTTTTGCACATAGTACGGGCACGGCTCAGAGGGGCAGTCGTCCTCGTCCACCTGCTTGATCGTGGGCTTGAACTTGCATGTGTCCACGATCTGCTTGCCGCCGACCGTCTTTTTTGTAACGCAGCGCCCTTTCTCGCACGTCATCCCGTTGCGCGCCGCGTACACCTCGTCGTCCATCTTCTGTTCGGACATTATCTGGTGGCAGGCAAAGTTCGACTTGCCCTTGACGGGGCTGAGAAACGCAAAGTCCCCCACGTACTGGTTCTGGAGGTTTTTTGAGGCCGTAACCACAAACGAGCCACCGAAGTGGCGGGCCACCGTCACGCCCACAAGCGACTTGCCCACGCCGGTGGGAGCGCACAGTACGATGTTCGGGTATCCGGATTCGATGCACGACTCTATCTCAGAAAGGATGCGCTTCTGGATCGGGCGCGGCGCGAACGGGGCCGGAACCTTGTCCTCCAACATGGTATTGGTTGGTGCCGGTGCGTCAGTATTAATACCATGATGCGGTGTATCGGCGCCTGCCAAGGCATGCGGCAAGCAGTAACTGCCGCCGTCACCGGCAACAGCTGCGGTAACACGGTTGCGACAATAACGGTGGTGCCAGCGTGGCAACAGAGCCACCTCTTCCCCTTCTCCCCCCTCCCCTTCTCCCCCCTCCCCTTCTCCCCGCGCACGGCACGGCGGCCGCGCCAAGCATACCAAATCCCGACCTCAGTCAAGGTTAAAACGCATAACAGACATACAGTGGTATGCACCAGTGCTATTACTGCAGCCAGATATTTGACACAAAGGAAAAATTATATGATCATTTAGAAATCCACACAGACGCCGAGCGGAACAGCGAGATCATGGCAAGAAACAAAGAGAAGGCCGAAAGAGCAGAGGCAAGAGAAGAAGGCGGCGAGACAGACGGTAGCAGGAACCACACGGTGGAAACGGAATAGAAGCGGCAATGCAGGAATAGCCGCACGCGGCCATGCACGCAGTACAGATGGAAAGGAATGTCAGTTACGATAAATGGCGGTGGCTTAAGGTGTCTTGATCATCCCCTCAGGGCCTCACGCAGCATGTCATCAAACCTGCGCTGGGCCTCGCTGTCGGCCCCGTGCCGCGTGTCTCTGTCGTACCGGGCCTGCCGCGCTGCAAGCACGGCCTCAAGTTTGCGCACCGCGGACTCTACCACAAGCGCGGAGTCCTCTTTTGCGTTCTGCATTCTCTGATCCTCGTTCCTGCCGCGCGTGGGAAAGTGCCTTCCGCACACGGAGCCTCGCACACGTCCGGCTTCCTCGCGCATTACGAGCTCCCCAAGATCAAAGTGCCCTTGCTGGTGGCACAGCACGGTATCGTCGCAGTCAGGGCGGGCCCAAGAAAGAGCAGGCCAGAACTCGGTGGTTATGCGGAGATCCAAAACCTCAAAGAGAATCGAGCCATCGGCGAACTGCTCCGACCCGACCGTCCACCTTGGCCTGTAGCGTATTGCGCTGTAGGCGTCCTCGAGCTCGGCAGGATTCTGCTCGGCCTGAAAGTCAGCCCACGACAGTGCCAAGCCGGGGGACCACGGAATGGGATTGGGGCGGCTCACGGCATACGGTACCTGCGGCATCATAATGGTATTGCGACGGCGGCGGTAGCCGGCCGGATGGACGGGCCAAACTGCCACGCGTGCGACGGCCCCGGTCAGGACGGTATTTTTTGGCCTGATTGATCAAAAAATCACACATCGCGCAGGATATAGCGCGCCGGCAACGACACATCAAAGCAGACAGAGGAGGCAGGTTGCTTTATTGCCAGGCGCGAGCCACACGCAGTCCCCCAAAGGGCAAGACTGGCAGAGGCCTGACCGGCATGCCTCCGAGTTCGGACGGCACGGAAGGCGCGCCTCCCCACAGGCAGGGCCTTCTGGTCAGGCCCGCGGATCTCCCCTCCGAGGGGCCTGCACCCGCCGCCCGGACATGACATCAACACACGGCGGCAGCGGCCTCTGGCCGCAAACGGCCGCACCATACAACCGTCCAATGTGGCAGCAGCGGGACGTCTGCCGACACCAGATGCCATGCGGGACGCGCGGTACAATCCCAAACATTAAGTATTCACGAAAAATTGATCATCCATGTCACATGTCAGGGGCGCGCACGGACGGGGGCGCCGTTTTTCGAGGCCCAAGAGGCGCGAGCCCTCCCCGCCCGTAGAAAAAAGGGTCGAGATGTTCATACTGAGAAACTCCAGGAACGGTTACTTTACAAAATTCTCCACAATTATGACAAAGTTCAACATTTCAGAGCCAGAGACGTGGAACCTGGTGGGAATGCTACTCTCCGCAGGCAACCTCGAGTCAATACACGATCCGACGTCGGGGGAGATGAAGATATTCGAGGTCGGCAAGAAGTACGAGATACTGAACACTGGCAGGAGGCGCAGGATCGAGGAGAAGGAAGAGGGTAGAGGCGGCCGCCAAAGCGCGGGCGACAGGCGCGGCGGCCATCCCAGAGACGGCAAAAGGGCGCAGGGCGGCGGCAGGGAAGAGGGCGCCAAGAGGGACGGGAGGCGGCCGGGCGCCAAGAGGGAGAGCCGAGGAAAGGCAGAAGGCCAGCGGCGCGGCGCGCGCGGAAGCGCCAATGGCGCGCGGCGGCCACAAAGCAATTAATTTGAGATCGCCTCAAGTCAGGCGTGTCGTTTTCCATAGACTGGCAGGCCGAGTTCTACGGCATATCATGGGCGTACGAGAAGGACAGGCTGGTGATATCGCTTGTGTTCGAGGACACCGGGATTGCAGCCGCCGTCGCAAGGGCGGTGGAGAGATGGAGCGACAGGTTCACGCGCCTCACCATAATAGAGAAGGACGACGACGAGTTTGCGATATGCTGCTACCAAGACCCGCAGGTCTCAAAAGACGAGTCCAACACGGGGCTGTTCCGCACCGGCATGAAACAGAGGAGCGGGTACGAGCAGGCAAAGCACATGATCCTCGAGAAGCCCCCGCTCATACAGATTGCGTATGCGGCCGACGTGAGGGACATGGGGACGTACGAGCAGGTATCTCGCCTGGTTCCAATGAGAAAGTGCCGCATAATATCAGAAAAGGATCTGAGGCGACAGGAATACCACTACGAGAAGACTGCAAACGAGACGTCGACGGACAGAAGAATTTCCACGCCCACGGCAGGATCCTGACGTTGTAGCATGCGGCAAGGGTGCGGATGCGGCCGCGCCTGCAGCAAGGCAGGGGGGGGAGAAGCACGGCAGCACCCGCCTTGGCAGCCATCGGCAGCGCCAGGCATGGCCGGCCGCTGCAGAACGGCGCAGAAGCACAGGCCCGCAGTCCACAGCCCGTCCTGCCCGCCACTTCAAAAAAATGAATAAATCGTTCTTGGTCGTTATATAACGGTCGTGCAAAAGACAATCATGAAAGAAAAAGAGCAAGCAGAAGCATGGGAAGATGTAATCGGGTTATCGTGGCTAATCTCCGACGGCGAATAGCGCACGGGCAGCCCGTTTGCAAGCCGTTTTTTTTTTTTGACTTATGACTGATTCTGGACTCTGTCCATTCTCCTTCCTCTCTCTCCCTTCCTCCCTCCCCCTTCCCCACGACCCCCAAGCTGCCGCATTACGGGCACGCCATGACAGAAACAGGGGGCAGCCCGAACCGCACAGGAGCGCAGCCAAGGCATGCACCATGCAGTCCTGCCTCTTTTATTACCGGACGTCCATAACATCACCGTGCGCGACATGATATGCGGCGTTGACGAATCTGGCGTGGGGTCCATAATAGGACCCATGGTGTTTGCCGGAGTCGCAATGCAGGCAGAGTCGTCCCGTACGCTGAGACGGTGGGGGGTTGCAGACTCAAAGACGCTCCCCTGCAGCGCGGTGTCAGCAATATACAAGAGGATTGCAGGCGCACCGCAGCGCATGCTCATGTACAGGACATCGGAGATAACGCCGCGCGAACTCGACATGGCCGCGGCGGACAAAGTCGGCGGGGGCGGCAGGAGAGACAGGGGCGCCCGGCTCAGGGAGGCAAAGATAAGCCGCGTTGCCGACATCATAGTCCGGCTTGCCGCCGCATGCCGTGCGGCCAACCGGCACATAGAGGCCGCATACGTAGACTCGTTTGACGCCGACGCGCTAGGGCTGTCGGCGGACATTGCGTCGGTAGTTTCATCCAGAATTGGGTTTACAGCGTCAGGTCCTCGCGCGTGCGAGACGCCGCGGATCGTGTGCCAGACGGGGGCGGACGGCGCCATACTGCCGGTCGCGGCCGCGTCAATAGTGGCAGTCGCCACATACAGGCAAAAGATGCACGAGATACACAGGGCAATGGCGTCTCGCGGGTATGCGGTGAAGGACGCAGAATCCTTCGACTCGGAGAAGGGCGGAATGTACCGCTACATATATGACTACTACCAAAGCCACAGTACGCTCCCGGAGTTTGTTCGCGCAAACTGCAGGCCCATGAGGCGCCTCGTCAGCATGTGCTCAGAGGCGGGCAGAACCCGGGCGGCCGGCACGGAGGATCGCGCCGCCAAATCAATCCTTAAGTAATACAGGATCACACGTCATCTATGAATTTTGAAAACCTGCTGCGGAGGATCATGGACTCCGACGTCAACATCAGGCACAGCATAGTCACCGACATTGATGGGAACATACTTGCCGTAAACCACCGCGAGGGGGTGGCCAACTACCTATCAGAGGAGGAGACCGAGGCATCGCTAAAAAGGGCCGCAAGCGCATGGAAGGGCCGCAAGGCGCTGAGCCCCAAGATCGGCCCGGGCACGTACGCAATGGCGGCATTCCAAAAGATCACAAGGATAACGTTCCCGCTCGGCGACGACAACCTGATCTTTGTAAGCATGGGATCAGACAGCGTGCGCTACGACATGCACGAGGGTGGCCAAAAGCAGATAGTCTCAAAGGTGCTCGGCATACTCAGCAAGGATCCCACAAGGGCGCTTGGCTGACGGCACAGAAGTCAGCCCATGCGGCCGGCAGGTTGTGGCAACTGATGCAAGATAGTGGTAGGGGCTCTACGCGTGCAGGCACACAAGTCAGAAAAAAAGAGGGCGCGTCGGCGGCGCACGTTGTCTGCGCCGGGCGCGTCACTGCTTTGGATAGTGCAGGTCGCACAGCATGATGTCGCCGCCGTCGGTGCGCAGGGCCCTGATTCCACGCCCGTCATCGACACCCCTGCCGCAGGCGTTGCACGCAACGGGACGGGCCGTGGTGCAGACCAGTCGCGGCCTGGGCATGTAGAGATCCTGTAGTATAGTGCTCATGACATGAGTAGAGGGCACGCGAATATAAAAGTACCGTACTTTATAGTTCTTTTACGGTTGCATACTTGTAGCCAGACACGGGAGCCGCATCACGGCAGGAAGTGCACCGGATTCTTGACCCTGCCACGACGGCGTATGCAACCATGCGCAAAAGCGGCAGGGTTCTGTGCTCCTGCCTTTGTCAGGGCTTTTTTGCGCCCTGCATCTTCAGATTTCACGGGCTGTGGACGCGAATACGCACATAGAAATCACGGCTCTGATAAATTGCGGTGACTTGGCCCAGAGGGAGTTTGAAAGCATGCCTTGCGGATCTTCTCAGGAGTCAGGCAAGTCCGCCGTTTGAAGGGTGGCATAGGCCAGCCCTACATGTACCGCCTGCAAATGCCTTCCAATGTACGAGGGTTCGAACGGTGGCCTACACAAAACCTGCCCGGGGCAGAAAATGCATGCTCGCCGGATTTCCCGATCAGTCCGACTCACTTTGTCTAAGGATTCCCCGGCATTTTGACCACAACTGTTGGTTTTGAAATAGAAGTTCAACCCGTGGCAAATCTGATGTTATCTATCCATAATACCTGTTTTCCATCAGCAAACCAAGAATCATACTGCGATATCATGAGTGGTAGACTGGTTTCGTCCTTGATGTATGGGGTTAAATCAACCTCATAATTCTTCCAAGGTCCGTTGTCCTCTGTTTGATCCACACTAGTATGGCCTACAAGGACAATGCGTTTGACTGCCTTACCATATGTGTCATCGAGTATGGCTATTCTCAGGTTGGGTATCGACTCGGGCGTGGATGATATCCTGTTTAGCCCTGCAACTTTGGCATCAAATGACAGTGTGAGTCTGTCTGTGCCAGACGTATCTATGATGTTTGCAAGACCAAATGAGGTGTCCCAGCCCTCGCCATAGATTTTCGCATGTGTTGTGGTTTTGTATGGATCTGGTACTGTTAATGGTATATGGTAGGAGTCATCCTTTGTGAGTTCCATTTGATAGTAACTGTACGGACTGGGGTATCCTACAGTGGTCTTATCGCTCGGGATTGCATGCAATGCCCAGCCACCCAAGCCACTCTCAAAATCAACAGATGCCTTACCAGGTGTAGTTGGAGTTAGTGTCGGTACAGGGGTTGGGTCCGGATCTATTTTTGGGGCCTGTATGGCACGGACATCATGTTTGTGACTAAACATGCTCAAGTCGGCAAGCTCGGCATTTAGCCTGCTTATTTCTTCTTCTTGTTCGGCAAGCTCGGCATTTAGCCTGCTTATTTCTTCTTCTTGTTCGGCCATCCCGGCATTTAGCCTGCTTATTTCTTCTTCTTGTTCGGCCATCCCGGCATTTAGCCTGCTTATTTCTTCTTCTTGTTCGGCCATCCCGGCATTTAGTTCTGCAAGTTTGTCGTCATACCCGCCTTGTTGGACCAGTATCACGCTGGCCACTGGCAATTCCTGCAGCGGCAATTATGCCATAACTAGCCCTCAATGCGAGGGTTTTAAGGAATGAGTACTAAAGTGTTGAAAATCGCGGCCGATCCGAAAATTGCGGGATTCAGAAAGCAGTTGGCCCTGTTACCAGATATCGTACTCCCCCCCCCCCCGTCTGCCCGTCAACCACGGTCTGGCCTTCCTCTCAAATGCCCGTGCAGGTGTCTCCCGGCCGTCCCAGTCAAGTGACATGTGTGGCCTGTCGTAGTCGTACCACTTCATAAGCAGGCCGATTGTGTCACCCTTCAAACAGCGGCCTGCCAGAACGGGATAAGAGCCACAAGGCATGCCTTCAGGCACCAACAAGGCCAGGCCACCGCAGTCTATCAGATCCGAAATCTCATCGGTTTAAATAAAACCCCCCGGCCGTCACGTACATGGGTGGACGTATTTGGAAGGACGCGGATAGTGCCGCTAGACATTCCTAACAGAAACCAGTTTCAGATCTACAGCAGCATATCACGCAGGTACGAGCATTCCTTTCTATTCGAGTCGCTTGCGGGCCCAGACGCGCTTGCCGAGACGTCCATCATGGGCTTCGGCCCGACGCTGATCCTGAGGGCGTACAGGGACCGCGTCGAGGTCGTGCCCGGCGAAGCAGTCCGGGATGCAGCGTCCGCGGAGCGCGTGCGGTCCATATGCAGGACTGCAGCACGCAAGAGTGACGGTAACGGCGGCGGTATCGTCGGAGGCACTGGAAAGAGCAACGGTACGGCCGGGCAAGCGCGCGTCGCGCCGGAGGGCATGGAGATAAGTACGGACGACCCGTTTGACACGATCAGGAACGTGCTTGCGGCGGCGACGGCCGGGACGGACCCCGATGCAGAAGGCGCGGGCGCAGCAAAGCCCGATTACAGGTACGTTGGAGGTGCTGTCGGAATGGTAAATTATGACGCGGTTCGCGCAATCGAGGACGTCCCAGACTCCAACGGTTCTGATCCGTTGATCATGGAATTCGGGGTCTACGACGACGGCATACTGTACGACAACAAGCTTGACAGGCCGTTCTACTTTTATCGCGGCCAGAGCAGGTATGACAGCATGATAAAAGCCGCGGAGGGCGGCGATTGCGACAGTGACGCTAACAATAATGGCGAAGGAGGCAACGGGCGCGCACGCGGCAAATTTCGCGCGGCAAACATTAGGCCCAACATCGACGCGGCAGAGTTTGCAGAGATGGTCAACAGGGCCAAAAAATACATCCACGACGGGGACATATTCCAGGCCGTGCTCTCCAGGCGCTTTGAGTTTGACGTAGACGGCGACACGCTGGCCCTATACGGGACGCTGCGGGGGCTCAACCCGTCCCCGTACATGTACTATGTGAGGCACGGCGGGCGCGTCACCATAGGCGCATCGCCGGAGATGCTAGTAAGGGTCACGGGTTCAGAGGTCGAGACCTTTCCCATAGCGGGCACCAGGGGCATCACGGGGGACGACGCAGAGAACGACAGGCTTGCCGTCGAGATGCTCGCGGACCAAAAGGAGTTGGCGGAGCATACGATGCTCGTGGATCTTGGACGCAACGACATAGGCAGGGTCTGCAGGTTCGGGACGGTCCACCCCGTGTCACTCATGATGATAAAGCGGTTCAGCCACGTGCAACACATGGTGACCCATCTGGCGGGCACGATATCAGACGAGGCCGACATGTTTGACGCGTTCAGGGCCGTCTTTCCGGCGGGCACCGTCTCCGGGGCCCCCAAGATAAGGGCCATGGAGATAATAGACGAGCTGGAATCGGCGCCGCGGGGGCCGTATGCCGGGGCCGTCGGCTACTTTTCATACAACGGGTGCTGCGACTTTGCAATCGCCATACGCAGCATATTCATAAACGGGCAGAAGGGGTTCGTCCAGGCGGGGGCCGGAATAGTATACGACTCCACGCCGGACAACGAGTTCAAAGAGACAGAGTACAAGGCGGGTGCGATGATCCAGGCGCTCAGGGAGGCATCGTCATGACAAGGCTACTTGTGATAGACAACTATGACTCTTTCGTGTACAACATTGCCCAGTACATGGGGGAGCTGGGCGCGGAATGCACGGTGGTGCGAAACGACAAGACCTCGGTATCGGACATTGCCAGGGGCGCATATGACGCAATCGTCATATCGCCAGGCCCCGGCACCCCGGATGACGCCAGGTACTTTGGGATCTGCACCGACGTGATAAGGGAGCTGGGCCCCACGACGCCGATACTTGGCGTGTGCCTGGGGCACCAGGGGATAATACACGCGTTTGGAGGCGCCGTGGTCAACGCAGGATGCGCGCGGCACGGAAAGACAAGCCCCGTGGGCCACTCTGGGTCGGGGGTCTTTGCAGGGGTGCCGACCCCGTTCAGGGCCACCAGGTACCACAGCCTTGTGGGGGACCGCACCGTGGTTCCGGACGTGCTCGAGGTGACCGCCCGCGCGGAGGACGACGGCGAGATCATGGGCGTGAGGCACAAGAGATACCCCATAGTGGGCGTCCAGTTCCATCCCGAGTCGATAATGACAGAGCACGGCAAGGCCATCCTCGCAAACTTTCTGGGCATGGCCCGGGGGGCCGGGAAGGAGGAAGAAAGATGAACATAGAGGGGATAGTCGACGCGGCGTGCGCCGGAAGGGACCTCGACTGCGCGCAGGCCGAGCGCGTGGCCGGGGCCATGCTGGACGGCGAGACGAGTCACGAGCAGAACGCGAGGTTTCTGGGGTGCATGTCGGCAAAGGGCGAGACGGACGCGGAGCTTGCGTCGATGCTTGGAGTGATGATGCAGAGGGCGGTCCGGCTGCACCCAAACGTCAGGGGCCCGATAATCGACGTGTGCGGCACCGGCGGCGACATGCAGCGGACGTTCAACGTGTCGACCGCGGCCTCGTTTGTGGCCGCGGCCGCGTCGTCGTGCGGCCCGGCGCGCGACAGGTTCGCAGTCGCAAAGCACGGCAACCGGTCCTCGTCGGGGGCCTCCGGTAGCGCCGACGTGTTCGAGGCGCTCGGATATGACAACTCAGCGGAGCCGTCCAGAGTGCAGGAGATACTGGAGAGGTGCGGGATATGCTTTGTGTTTGCGCAGAGGTTCCATCCCGCGATGAGGCACGTGGCGTCCGCCCGACGCGCGCTCGGAAAGAGGACAGTCTTCAACTTGCTGGGGCCGCTTGCAAACCCGGCGGGAACATCCAGGCAGCTCGTGGGCGTCTCCACCGAGGATCTGCTGGACAGGATACCAATAATACTGGCGGGGCGCGGGGCCGAGGTGACGATGACCGTAATGTCAGCAGAGGGCATGGATGAGCTGTCGACCAGCTCGTCAAACGCCGTGCGGGTGTCGCGCGGCACGGGTGGCAGTGACAGCGGCAGCAGGAGATTCACAGTCAGGCCCGAGGACGTGGGGCTGCACAGATCCGACATCTCCGAAATCAGGGTTACGGACGCCCCGGAGTCGGCAAGGGCGGTGGTGGGCGCCATAGACGGGACGGCCGGCAGGGCGGTAATAGAGACCGCGGCGTTCAACGCGGCAGGGGCCCTCGTGGTCGCGGGGGCGGCCGACAGCCTAAAGGACGCGGTACCGGCGTGCATGGAAGTAGTCAGGAGCGGCAGGGCGTCGGCAGAACTCGACTCGTTTGTGAGGCACGCCGGAAGCATGGAGATGCTGGAGGGGATAAGGAACAGTGGCGCATGACATACTGCGCAGGCTCGTCGCAAACTCCATGGCCGCGCTCGACGACGGCGTATACGACGCGGACGCGCACGATGGCGCGGCAGGCAGCCTTTCCAGATCTGGCTACAGCCTGGCAGAGCGCATCAGGACGGCCCCCCACGCGGCCGTAATATCGGAGATCAAGTTCTCCTCCCCGTCCGAGGGCAGGCTCAGGACCGTATCGGATCCCGTCACGATTGCGGCCGCCATGGTCAAGGGCGGAGCCGTCGGGCTGTCCGTGCTGACCCAACCCCACCTCTTTGGCGGCTCCCCGGAATACTTTGCAAAGGTCAGGCAGGCAGTAGACGTGCCGATGCTGATGAAGGACATAATAGTGGACAGGAGGCAGATCGACGCCGCAGTGCGGATAGGCGCCGACTACATACTGCTGATACAGTCCGTGTTCGACTCCGGCGCGTGCACGGGACAGACGGCAGGCGGACTCGCAGAGTACGCCCACAGGCAGGGGCTCGGGGTCCTGCTGGAGGTGCACACCGTACAGGAGTACGAGGAGGCCGCGGCCTCCAAGGCGGACATCATCGGGATCAACAACCGCAACCTGGACACACTTGCAATCAGCACCGACGTGACCCGCGACATACTGCAGTCTGCGCGCCGGGGGGCCGGGGACAAGGACGGCGGTGACGAGCGCGTCACGATATCAGAGAGCGGGATTGCATCGGCCGACGACATCAGGAAGGTGCGCGGGTACGGGGCCGACGGGTTCCTGGTAGGATCAAGCATAATGAAGAGTCACAATATAGAGGAGGCCGTAAGAGAGATGGTGGGCGCATATTGAGCAGTAGTGGCAGGAGGTATCCAAAAAACGGCAGGTTCGGGGAGTTCGGCGGCAGGTACATACCAGAGACGCTGGTGCCCCCCGTCGAGGAGCTTGAGGAGAGCTACCTCAGGTTCAGGGACGACCCCTCGTTCAAGACGGAGCTTGGCGCATACCTAAAAAACTATGCCGGGCGCCCGACCCCGCTGTACCACGCAAAGAACCTTTCAGACGAGCTTGGTGGAGCCCGGATATACCTCAAGCGGGAGGACCTGCTGCACGGCGGAGCCCACAAGATAAACAATACGCTCGGGCAGGCGCTCCTTGCAAAGCGCATGGGAAAGCGGCGCGTCATAGCCGAGACGGGGGCCGGACAGCACGGGGTGGCCACTGCAATGGCGTGCGCCGCGCTCGGCATGAGGTCGGAGGTATACATGGGGTCAATAGACATGGCAAGGCAGAGGCCCAACGTCCTGCGCATGGAGATGCTGGGCGCCACCATGCGGCCCGTCGACTCGGGCTCGCGCACCCTGAAGGACGCGATCAACGAGGCCATACGCGACTGGATTGCAAACGTGGGCGACACGTACTACCTGCTCGGCTCGGCAGTCGGCCCCCACCCCTACCCCGTGATGGTCAGGGACTTTCAGAGGGTCATAGGCGACGAGATAAGGAGGCAGGTCGCAAGACAGGCCGGGGGCGGCGGCACCGCAGACGTGGTGATTGCCTGCGTGGGCGGCGGCTCTAACGCGATAGGGACGTTCTATCCCCTTGCAGGCACGGGCACGAGGCTGGTAGGAATCGAGGCCGCCGGCCGCGGGCTCGGCACGGGAATGCACGCGGCCACGCTCTCGGCAGGCAGGCGCGGCGTGCTGCACGGCATGATGACCTACCTGCTGCAGGATGCGGAGGGGCAGATAACTGAGACGCACAGCGTCTCGGCGGGGCTCGACTATCCCGGAGTGGGCCCCGAGCACGCGCACTACAAGGAGACGGGCGCCGTGTCGTACCGTTCGGCGACCGACGCGGAGGCAGTCGACGCGTTCATGAGGCTGACCAGGACGGAGGGGATAATACCGGCCCTCGAGTCGTCGCACGCGATAGCAGAGGCAGTCAAGATCGCGCCGCAGATGAAGAGATCAGAGCGCATCGTGGTCACGCTCTCCGGCAGGGGGGACAAGGACGTGGAGGAGGTTCAGAGGTACCTTGCTGGCGACAGGTAAAGAGAGAAGGGGCCGGAGGAGCGGGGACGCCGACAACGGCGCCAGCGGCAGGGGTGTCAGCAGAATAGCATCCAAATTTGCAGAACTGCGCGCCAGAAACGAGAGGGGCCTCGTCACATACGCAATGACCGGGTTCCCGTCGGAGAGGGCCTCAGTGGCCGCGGTCTCCGGCATGATAAAAGGGGGGGCCGACGTCGTAGAGCTGGGCTTTCCGTTCTCCGACCCGCTTGCAGACGGGCCCGCGATACAGGAGGCAAGCTCGGGGGCGCTCGGCAGGGGCGCCACCTTTGAGGGGTTCCTCAGGACCGCATCAAGGATAAGGCGCGCCAACCCGGACGTGCCACTTGTGCTCATGACGTACACCAACATACTGTACAACCTCGGATACGGCAGGGCGGCATCCATGATATCAGACGCGGGCATAGACGGGATTATACTGCCGGACATGGCGGCCGACGAGTCGGCGCCGTACGTGGCGGCCGCCCGCAGATACGGGCTGGACACGATATTCCTGGCGTCCCCCAACACCCCGACAGGCAGGCTGCGGCGAATCGCGAGCCTCTCGACGGGCTTTCTGTACATGGTGGCAGTATACGGGACCACGGGCGTCAGAGACAGGCGCACCGGGAGGCAGGCGGGCAAGGCGGGCGACGGCTCGGTGGCAGGATATGCCCTTGATGCCATCCGCAGGGCCAAGCGCACGGCAGGGCGCTCCGGGACGCGGCTGCCGATAGGAGTCGGATTCGGAATCTCCTCGCCTGCCGACGCCAGGCAGTACGTCGGGGCAGGGGCAGACGCGGTCATAGTAGGGAGCGCATATGCGAAGATAATCAAAGAGTCGGCGCCAAAGGACGTCGAGAGGAACGTGTCCGCGTTTACAAGGAGGCTCAAGGCCGCAACACGCGGCGCGTCCTGAACGCACGGCCGTGCCGGGACAAGGGGCACAGGTCGTAAAACATTCGGATATGACCAGTTGACTGCGCGCGCCCGCAGTAGTCGCGTCGCGAAGGCGGGGGCTCCCGCCGAAGGGCGCGGCGGCGCGGCACCGCGACGCGCCAAACATACAAAAACAGCGTCGGGGTTCTATCAACATGCAGTCGGTTGCCAAGTTCATCTTCGTGACGGGCGGCGTAATGTCGGGGCTTGGCAAGGGGGTCACCACCTCGTCGATTGCAAAGCTCCTGCAGCTTGCGGATCAAAAGGTCTCGTGCGTAAAGATAGACCCCTACCTGAACTATGACGCGGGCACCATGAACCCCGTGGCGCACGGCGAGGTGTTCGTAACGGAGGACGGAGGCGAGTGCGACATGGACATTGGAAACTACGAGAGGTTTCTCAACCAGAACATACCAAAGAGCCACAACATCACGACGGCCCAGGTGTACGCATCGGTCATTGACGCGGAGCGCCGTGGCGAGTACCTTGGCGCCTGCGTGCAGATAATACCGCACATAACAGACGAGATAAAGAGGCGCATACGGGCGATTGCCTACGGCGAGGACGGCTTCGGCGGCAGCGACGGTGGCAGGGGCAACGGCAACGGCAACGGCGACTCCAAGCCCAGATTCCTCATCGTGGAGTGCGGCGGCACCGTAGGCGACATCGAGTCGCTCCCGTTCCTAGAGGCCCTCAGGCAGATGCGCATAGAGGAGGGCCCGCACAACGTGCTGTTCGTGCACGTGACGCTCGCGCCCGAGCTTGACGTCGTAGGCGAGCAGAAGACAAAGCCCACACAGCACAGTGTACAGGAGCTACGCCGCATAGGAATCCAGCCGGACTTTATAGCCGCAAGGTGCACCAGTCCGCTCGGCGATAAGATAAAGCAGAAGATTGCAATGTTCACAAACGTAACGCCCCAGGACGTGCTGTCGTGCCACGACGCCGAGTCCATACTCCAGGTGCCGCAGATGCTGCACGAGCAGGGCATAATGGATTCCATATATACAAAGTTCGGCATATTCGGAATGCTCAACACCTACTCGAACTGGGACAGGTGGAACGCCATAGTCAAGAGCATGGCGCACCCGGGAAAGGATCCAATAAGCATCGCGATGGTTGGCAAGTACGTCACGCTGGCGGACAGCTACGTCAGCGTCAACCACGCGCTAAAGCACGCCGGCGCGTCCATATCGAGGCCGGTAAACATAGACTGGATCGACTCGGAGTCGATCACCGGCTGCGGTGCGCTCTCAAAGTACGACGGCATACTGGTGCCCGGCGGCTTCGGCACGCGCGGCTCGGAGGGCATAATAGACACGGCCACGTATGCGCGGCAGAACGACATACCGTACCTGGGGATATGCTTCGGGTTCCAGCTCGCGGCAATTGCGTTTGGCAGGAGCGTCCTAGGGCTGGAGGGGGCCAACTCCACTGAGATCAACCCGGACACGCCGCACCCGGTGGTGGACCTGCTGCCGGAGCAGAAGAACGTCTCGGAGATGGGCGGCTCGCTGAGGCTCGGGTCTAACGCGATATCAATATCGGAGGGCACCATGGCCCGGAGGGTGTACGGCGGCGCGGCGCAGATATCAAAGCGGCACCGCCACAGGTACGAGATAAACGCCGAGTTCATACCGGCCCTGAGGGACAAGGGCGCCATATTCTCAGCCGAGAGCGACGCGGGCAGGAGGATGGAGATTCTGGAGATTCCGTCCCACAGGTTCTACATGGGGGTGCAGTTCCACCCCGAGTTCAACAGCAGGCCCGGCTTCCCGGAGGAGTCGTTTGCGGCCTTTGTCAGGGCAGCAGCGGAGTGCGCCGACGCGCGCGCCGGCTCCGCGGCAGGCGGCGGGTCAGCCTGACTGAGCCAGTCCTCCCCGCGCTCACTTGATCCCGTGCGACATCTCGTATATCTTCTGGCGGGCGTCCCGGGCCGAGATCTTTTTCTTGACGTATCCCTTCTCCACCAGGTTGCGGAGGGCCAGCCGGACGGTCCGGCCGGGAAGAAGCGTCTTCCTCTCAAGCTCCCTGTGAGTGAGCTCGCCCTCGTACTCGAGGGTCTTGAGTATGAGCTTGGAGCTCGGGGGCATGCGGAGGAGATCCTCGGCCAGGTGCACCTTCTTTGCAAGGGCCGCGATGGCGGTGGGCGACTTTCGAAGCCGCACTATCCTCGCCGGCGGGTGGAACTGCGTGCACTCCATCGACTTGTCCACCCGGAGGCGGTCAAGTCCGTCGAGCACCACCTCGCAGTGGAGCTTGGAGGATATGTCCTCCACCTCTATCACGCTGTCGTTTGACGCTATGACCGGCCTCCGCGTCACGTCAAGCGAGTTGACCGACATTATCTCAAAGACGCTCGCGTCCTGGAACAGTACGGGCCCGCCCGCCGACATGGAGTACGCCGAGGAGCCTATCGGGGTCGACACGATGACGCCGTCGCTGCTGTCGTGCCAGACCTCGTCGCCGTTAACCCGCAGCGTGTGCTCCATGAGCATGGCGCTCTTCGAGGGGAATACCGCCGCGTCGTTGAGCACGGGGTAGGCGTTCCTGCCGTCGATCCGGACCCCGAGCCGCGGAAACTCCTCTATCGTGTAGTTCTGCCGCTTTAGCACGTCCACGTGCGACGGCAGCTCCCTGAGGTCTATCTGCGCAAGAAACCCCCCGCTCTCGCCCTCGCTGATCCCCAGGACCGGGACCGACGCGTCCTGCGCGCGGTGAAAGTACGTGCGCATGCCCTTGTCGCCCCCGAGCACGATGATGCAGTCCGCGTCCCCGGCGGACTTGGGGGACGCGGTGGACACCGAGGATATCCCGGCGCGCTCCAGTATCCTCTGTATCGAGCGCGCGGCCGAGGCCGACACGGCGGGCCTGCAGATGCAGATGTGCATGACGTGCCAAGGCGCGCGTGCAATAAAAAGAGTGGCAGGATGCGCGCCGTGCGGCGCCCGCGCTCAGAGCGTCCTGAAGTTCACCATGTTGTAAAAGTAGGAGGCGTTCGTCTGCACGGCGCCCTTGCGCGGCACCTTTTGCAACCCGACCTTTTTGGAGTCCAGCGCCGCCTGCGCGGCGCCGCCCGCAAAGCACAGGGCCCACAGAAAGTCCCGCTCCCTTACCATGGTGCAGCAGAACGCCGCGCAGAACATGTCCCCCACCCCGGTCGTGTCATGGATGCTCTTGTTTGGCAGCCTGATAGAGTATACCTTGTCCCCGTTGAGAAGCGAGATGTCCGCCTTGTCGGTGTACAGCACGTTCTCCACGCCTTTTTTCTGTAGCGCAACCATGGCGTCCTGCCCGGACCCGCCGGTCAGGTGGCGCGCCTCGTCGGCGTTCACCTTTATGGCCCCCACACCCGCCAGGTCCAGGTCGGTGTCCCGGAGCGCCACGTCGCCGCCGTGGCCCTCCCGCACCCTCAGAAACCCCTGCGGGTCCACAAGCAGGAACCTCGAGTCCCTCCTTATCTCCGAGAAGACGTCGGTAGAGATCTCCCCGCACAAGGGGCTTGCGATGGTGCAGTCCGCGCCGTCCGCGCGCTCGTACGGTATGTCGTCGCACGCATGCGCCAGGCGCAGCGTCCGTTCGGCGCCCTCCACGGTGATTGAGAACCGAGTGGTGCCGGAGTCCGACACCGAGGCGCCACTGTACGATATCCCGTTGTCGTCGAGGTACTGTCTTGGAAAGTCCGGGCCGAACCGGGTAACCATGCGGGCCGCGAACCCGAACTGGCGCGCCACGAGCGCGCAGTAGCATGCAGAGCCTCCGATCTGCTCGTGAGTCTGGCCCCCTACAGTAATGCTGTCGATGGTGCAGTGCCCGTACACGGCAAGGCTTTTCTTTGCCACAGGCTTCCGGCTTCCTGTGCCGATTTAGTTTTTTGCATCGGCCTTTTCCAAGCAGTCCGCACACAGTATGCGCCCGCGCGACACTATCAGCCTCACGTTTGAGCGCAGGCAGAAGTGGCACAGTCCGACCGTGTGCTCCATGCATCATTATGCACACACTCAGATTAAAAGATGATCATAGTAGGAAACAGGCAGACCCTTGGGGCTCACACAAGCCGGAAAGCGGCGGGGCTCGCGTACCTTTGACTGCCCCATGCGTTCTTTGGCCACGTGCCGGGCATTACATTTGGAGGAAGGAGTTCCTTCCAACGACAGGCAATGCATGAAAGTCGAATAGGTCGTATCCGCCACCACTGCCACTGCCACTGCCACTGCCACTGCCACTGCCATCCCATACCCGATGCCTCCTGCAACGTACACGGCGCATGGCCGGTGAAACGTCACATACGCGTGGAACCAAGAGCGCGGCAAGCCGCGGACGCTGTGATTATTTGGCCGACTCGGATCAGATTGCCATGCGCAGGATTATAAGGAGGCACGGCGTCCGCACTGCATGCCATTGAAGCGCGCGAGCCGCGGGCGCACGAAAGGCGGCAAGGGCTACTCTGGAGTGGTCCAGTGCACCAACTGCGGACAGACGGTTCCAAAGGACAAGGCAAAAAAGGTCACGTCCCGGCTCAACCTGGTAGAGCACACGCTGGCAAAGGAGCTGCGGGCGCAGGGTGCGTACATCGCGTCCCCAACCGTCCTAAAGTGGTACTGCATATCGTGCGCGATACACTTCAAGATACTAAAGATAAGGTCGGCAGACAACAGGCGCAAGCGCGGCAAGCTGCGCTAGCTGGCGCGGGTGCCCCGCAGGCATGCGCGGGCGCAGAGCCGTCGTGGACACCAGATGCTCAAGATAGTGCGCGCGCCCAGGCCCCCGCGCAGAGCCAATATCGGAGGCCGGCGCCAGATAATGTCATCAGGGCGGCAGCTGCCTGGACGTCGACGCCATGCGCTGAACCAGCGTGACCGCCGATATTACGGCCACGACAACCAGGGCGAGTTCCATGTACCCCGCCATCCCGACTATGGCAATGACGAGCAGGCGCTCGGCCCTCTCCCCGATCCCGACACCCTGCATGCGTATCCCAAGCGCGTCGGACTTTGCCCTCGCATAGCTTACGAGCAGCGAGAGCGTGGCGGCAAGCACGACGAGCCACGGCTCCGCATACCCCCCCACGGCGATCCCGACAAATATCGCGGACTCGGCAATCTTGTCTGACACAGAGTCGAGGTACGAGCCCCTCTGCGAGGCCTTTCCGGTGACGCGTGCGACCTGCCCGTCCACCATGTCAAAGAACCCCGATCCGAGCAGCAGGATCCCGCCTGCAAGCAGTCCGTACCCCGACATCTGCCGCAACACCCCGAGGTGCGTCTCCTCGTGCATCCCCAAGTGCGGTCCGAGCCCGTACGATACGGCGGCGGCCATGGCGAGCGCAAGGCCCAGCCCGGTCCAAAAGTTGGGCGACAGCCCGGTCGCGGCAAACCCGCGGCCCATCCTCTCAAGGGCGGGCCCGAGCGACTCGCGGAGGTTGTTTAGCATCAACTGCATGTGCGCGGGATCACTATAAAGTCCTGTTTTACGCGCCCCGTCCGGCTCAGGCAGCAGGCCTACGCGCGCCCGGACGACTGCGAGGCGGCGACAAGCGTGGACAGGATCTTGGCTGCCAGCGCTGCAGTTGCGCCCGTGTCGTACGACGGGTTCAGCTCCACGATGTCGCCTCCCGCCACGCGTATGCCGTCGGATGCAAGGGTCCTTGCCATTCCGAACAGTTCCCGCGGCGTTATGCCCTCGGCCTCCGGGTTCCCCACCCCGGGCGCAAACGCCGGATCAAGCACGTCGAGATCAAAGCTCGCGTACACGGAGTCAAACGAGGACGCAAAGTCGCGGAGTATCCGCGGCGCCCCGCCGTCCCGCACGTCCGAGTCGGATATGGTCCTGATGCCGCCGTCCTTCAGGTATGCGAGCTCCTCGGCCGCAAAGGCCCTCGCGCCGACGTGAAGTATGCAGTCCGTCCCGCGCTCCTCGGCGATGCGGCGCAGGTACGTGGCGTGGTTGAGCCTCACGTCCCCGTACTCGTCGCGTAGGTCGTAGTGCGCGTCAAACACCACGTATCCGACGCCTCTTGGAAACGCCGTGTATGTCCCGTACGTGGCAAGGTGCTCGCCGCCCAGCATGAAGACGGGCCCCTGCCCCCGGTTCAGGAGGTCCTCTGTTACGCGGCGCGCCGCGTCGATCATGCGCTCGGGGGAGGCCGTGTGCGGCATGTCCCCCAGATCCCGGATCGGGACGGCCTCCAAGTCGACCCCCATCTCCGGATGAAACACCTCTATGTTGTGGAACGCCGAGCGTATGGCGCCGGGGCCAAACCTGCAGCCGGGCCTGTACGAGTGGGTAGCGTCAAAGGGCACCCCAAATACGGAGCACGCGGGCCCCGCGCCGCCGTTGCTGTCGCCGTCGCTGCCGCTGTCGCGTGGCCTTGCGGACGGCGCGGATCCCGATATCAGCGGGCCGCTTCCCCCCAGGTACAGGTCTGCGTAGCTCATCACACCATCAGCTGCGGTCTTTTAGAGAGGTGCGCGGGCATGTTGAGGCCGGCAGCCGGCATGCCCTCGGTCTTTGACCTTATCTCCCGTAACAGATCATCTGGCGTCATCTCCTTGACGCGTCCGTCCTCCCGGCTCCTGACGCTCAGCCTTCCCGACTTGGACTCCTGCTCGCCCACCACCAGGGTGTACGGGGCCCACTCCTTTTCTGCCTCCCTGATCCGCTTTCCTATGCTCTGGTTGCGGTCGTCGATGTCGGCCCTTATGCCGCGCGTCGTGAGCCCCGACGCAAACGACTCGGCAAGGCCCACAAACTCCTCCTTGACGGGTATGATCCGCACCTGCGTGGGCGAGAGCCACAGCGGAAGCATGGGACGCCTGCCCTCCTTGGAGTCGGCGGCCGCCTTTTCAAGCAGCGTGTATATTATGCGCTCCACTGCACCGCTGGGCGAGTTGTGCAGTATTATCGGATGGATCCGGTTGTTGTCCTCGTCGACAAACGTGATGCCATACCTGCTCCCGTTCTCCACGTCGATCTGGTCTGTGGAGAGGGCAGATGCCTTGCCCATGTTGTCGATGTAGTTGAACTCCCACTTTAGCACAAAGTAGAAGAACCGCTCCTTCCACATCTCCACCAGCATGGGCTTGCCGTGCGCCGCGGCCAGCCGGTTTATGACGCCCCGGTGATCGTTGTAAAAGTCCTCTGTAAACCTTATTGCCATCTCATAGTCGTCGCCCGGGATGCCCATCTCGGACAGCACGCGCTGCGACAGCTTGAAGCGCACTTCAATCTCGTCGATTGCCTGGTCCATGTCCTTGCAGAACGCGTGGCAGTCGGGCATTGTGAATGCCCGCAGCCGGCGCAGCCCCACCAGCTCGCCTGTCTGCTCCCGGCGGAAGCTGTAGCGCGTCATCTCGTACAGCCGGTACGGAAGGTTGTGGTGCGACATCTGGAACTGGTGGGCCATCAGGAATTGCCCAAAGCACGCAGCGAACCTCAGAAAGAGTCGCTTGCCCTCAGAGTCTATCGTGTACTGCCTTGCGGGAAATCTGTTAAAGTAGCTCACCATGCTGGGATGCTCCGAGTCGTACATTATCGGCGTCTCCACCTCGTAGCCGCCGTACTCCTTTACGCGGTTTGTAACGTGGGACTCGATGAGGGACTTTATGAGGCGGCCGTTGGGGAAGAACCGCATGTTTCCGTGATCCGACGCGTGCTCATAGTCGGCAATGGCAAGCCGCTTCATCAGGGCCACGTGCGGCGGCGGCTCGTCGACGTGCCGCTGCTTTTCTGACTCATACTTTGCAAGGGTCTCGAGCTTTTTGTGCCCCGTAAAGTCAAACTCGTCTATCTCCACCAGGTTTCCGTCCGAGGTGAGTATGCGCCAGTGGGACTTTAGCCTTGATTCGCGCTCGAGCGCGTGCGACTTGTCGTCGTCGTCGTCGTCGTCATTATCAGTACCAGCGCCGCTGCCGCCTTCCTTTCCTTCTCCTTTCCTCCCAGATCGGGCGCGCGGCGCGGTGGTGGCGGCCGTGGCCGAACCCGCAGGCGGCTCACGCGCGGAAGTGGCATGTTGCGGTTCCAGCGAATCGGATCTGATCACCTTTGAGGACTCTGCAAGCGGGTGCCCCTTTACCTTGACGTGGTACGACTTTGTCCACCCAAACGGGGCCCGGGACACCTCAAGCGTCCCGTCTGCCTCCCTGGCATGATCCTCCATCTCCTCAAGCAGTCCGAGTGCGGTCGACGGCTTGGCAAGATCCGAGCTGAGGTGGGCGTACGGATACAGGAGCAGCCGGGTGCACCCGACGTTCAGCATCGAGGCCCGTATCTGCTGGATGGCCTCGGTCGCCACAGAAGAGTTGTCGCCGGCCTCCACTGCGACAAATGCCACCACCACCTCCTCGAGGCGCAGGGTCGACATGTCCTCCAGATCTTCGGCCATCTTGTTCTCCTTTTTTGTGGGGGTGTACTCTATGCTGTCGCAGTGGAGCTGCAGTATGCGCATAAGGCGAACTCAAGCCAGAGTCGAATTAAGTGTTTCATTGGGCATGTACGAGATTGCCAGACGGGTGCGGGACGGCGGGAGAGGGGGGACAGCGGGGCGTTCGGACAGCGGGAGGCGGGGTCACGCGTGCGGTGGCGGGCATGCTGACGGCAAATGCCATTCGCCGCCCTGCCACAACGCTGCGGGTCAGGCATCGGCAGCATGCGCACGCGTGTTGAGCTACACAGTCCGGTTGCCGGGCGCCCAGCATGCAACTGGAGGAGCGTCGTCGGTGCACGCGGGCGCCCGGAATCGCGCGGCGGCGGTGGCGGCAGTATCATAATTACAATCGGGGTCGCCGCCGTCGTTGTCACAACAGCTGCCGCCGCAATAAAGGAAGGGTACGCGAGCGCCGTATTGCGGCAGGCGCCGTATTGCGGCAGGCGCCGTATTGCGGCAGGCGCCGTATTGCGGCAGGCGCCGTATTGCGGCAGGCGCCGTATTGCGGCAGGCGCCGTATTGCGGCAGGCGCCGTATTGCGGCAGGCGCCGTATTGCGGCAGGCGCCGTATTGCGGCAGGCGCCGTATTGCGGCAGGCGCCGTATTGCGGCAGGCGCCGCCCTGCGCCCGGCAGAATGGCGCAGGGTCATTTTCCTCCCGCACCGCCGGCAGGCGCGCCCCGCCCCGCAATGCGCGCCCTAAGGGAGATCATGGAGCGCAGCACCAGGGCAGACAGTCCGAGGTGCTCAGACAGCAGGCGTCCGGCAGACTCTAGCGGCCTCTCACCGAGGAACCCCTCGTCGTACGTAATCTCAACTGAACCCTTGTCTGTCTCCACATACGACGTGACAAGCGAGTAAGGCCCACGCGGGTCGCCGGAGACGCCCCCGTCAACATAGAGGCGCAGCTCGACTTTCCTGATGACAAACTCGTCGTGGGCCATCCGGCCCGAGTCCAGCACTGTGGCGACGCCGTCGGGTGCGCGTTCTACCTTGCGCGGGTCGCGCACCTCTGTGACTCTCATGTTGCAGTATGGGTCGCTGCACTATATGGACTTGGCCGCGCGGGAGGGGGCGCGTCCGCGCGCGACCGGCGCGCGCGACCGACGTACGCGCCAGGGTCGGTTCCAGACCCGTCCCGGGAGGGGGCGCCGCATCCTGCGGCCCCCGGCATGAAACTTCAACCGGCCCCAGCGCGCCGATCAGTAAGGGATAATTACGCACCAGGCACGCGCATGGCATGCATGGCGATCCCCACGAGTTTTGTGGCAGGGATGTGCAACACGCGTCGATAAGGCCAGACATGACCATTTCGGACCTGGTGGACCTGTTCGCGGGATCCGGATACAATGCAAGAAAGCTCGGCGAGGCCGCAAACCTGTACAGGACGATGGTGCGGGAGGATGCCGTCATATGCCTGACCGTATCAGGCGCGCTGACGCCGGTCGGGCTCGGCGGCATCATAAGCACCCTTATCGAGCGCGGATTCGTGGACTGGATAATATCCACTGGCGCCAACGTATACCACGAGGATCACTTCGCGTGGGGGCTGCCGGTAAAGCAGGGCAGCTCCGAGGTCGACGACGCAAGGCTCTACGAGAACGAGATCGTGAGGATACGCGACGTTTACATAAAATTTTACGAGACGCTGGAGGCGCAGGACCAGATAGTCCAAAAGATGTTCGGGGGGGACAGCTTCTCCGGCGCGTCGTTCACGACGGCCGAGTTCTGCAACGCGATGGGAAAGGCAAGCTTGGAGCATGCCAAGTATCCGGAGAGGAGCTTTGTTACGTCGGCATACAAGCAGGGGGTGCCCCTGTACATATCGACCCTGAAGGACTCGTCGCTTGCCCTCAACCTGGCCGCGCACAGGCTGGGCGGAAAGGAGTACAGGCTGGACTTTGCAAGGGAGATACTGGAGCAGGCCGCAATAGTGTACGACTCGGCAAAGTCCGGAATAGTAGAGCTGGGAGGAGGGGTTCCAAAGAACACGGCGCAGCAGACGGGGCCCCTGCTTGATCAGATACTGAGGAGGAACGACGGGGGGCAGGACTACATCATACAGATCACCGATGCGCGTCCAGATACGGGCGGGCTGTCAGGGGCCACCCTGCAGGAGGGCAAGAGCTGGGGCAAGATACAGGACGCCCACAGCGGGATGGCAACCGTGTACGCGGACGCCACGATTGCGTTCCCCATACTTGCGCTGTACGTGATGTCAAACGAGGAGCCGAGGCGGCCGAGGCGGCTGTACGACAGGTTGGGTGACATGTACGAGAGGCTAAAGTCCGACTACCTGGGCTCGGGTCGCGGCTAACATTAGCAGGCAGTTGTCGCCGCGCGCGGCAGACATGCGGTGCGCCGCGCAGCGCGCCGCAGACTACCATCACAACAGGCACGCGCATGCAGCAGGATCAGAACCGGTCGTACCTGGCGCGTTCCAGATCGCGGTCATCCTTTGACTCTTTCTTCCACTCCTTGTAGTGTTCCTTGCAGAGGACGGACTTCTTTCCAACACCGCTTACGCGAAGTCCCGCCCCCTCCACCTTCACAGTGTTGAGAGAACGGGCCCCGCCGTTGTCGCAACCGTCCACGTTGCATTTGGCACCCTTCGACACAACGCCCATGCACGGCCGTGTGCACGCGCCGTATTTAATGATGTGTGCAGGGTCAACCCCCTACGCGCACGCAGCCGTGCGTACAGGCCCCGGCAGCTGGCCGCGCCGTCTTGTTGGTTTATAAGGAGAGCGCCGCCGGCTCTGCACCATGGGAGGAGCAAAAAAGCCCACCGCGGCCAACAAGGACAGGTCGTCAGGATCCAAGGACTCCAAAAAGGGAAAGAAGGACAAGGCAGGAGAATCGGGCCCAAAGAGGGCGGAGATAATAGTCAGGGTCGACGGCGAACAGGCCCTGAAGATAGTAAGGGGAGCCAAGGTGATAACGGCCCAGGAGCTTGCAAGGCAGCTGGGCGTAAAGATATCTGCCGCAAACAGGTTCCTCAAGGAGACGGTCTCAAGCGGAGACGTCAACGTGATCGGGGGCCACTCCGGCCACTACCTGTACCAGGGCGCGGCAGCCTCAGGCAAGAACGGCAGTGCGGCATAACACATTGTGATGCTGGCGGCGGCCTGACAGTCCCGAATACGAGGATCATGCGGGGGGATCGGCATGCAAGCAGTCACCTATTCATGCGCCGCCAAGCTGCCGCGCTTGCACGCGCGTTCGCGCCGGTGGCCGGCATCGAGTGTTTTACGGCAGCGGTGGCAGGACCGGCCTTTTGCGCAAAAGCCGTACCACGGACAGGAAAGAGGGCGGACTCGTGCAGGCAGCCGGACCAGAAATGCGCCGGCCTCCTGCTAGGAGGCGCCGCCTGCGGCAGCGTCGCGTATCGAGAGCGGCGTGCTCGGCCCCGCACCCTCAAGCAGCCGGACGTCACCGACGAGCCGGCCTATCGGAGTCATCTTGTTTGCAGACGCCACATCGTTTAGAAAAAAGCACACGCTGCCTGTTGATGGCAGGAACGCCACGTCTCCCTTTTTGAACTCCGAGCGTTCCCTCTCAAGCCCCGAGTCTATCGCGGTCTCGATGTATATTATGCTCTTGCCCATCCTGTGCGCATTTCCACTAAGCGGCAGGGACCCGGTTATCAACCTGACCGTCCGCGGAGACAGGTGCCGGCGCAGGTCGCATCCAAGCCTGTGGCCTGTTCCAATCTCAAGTACCAGCCCCCTGCGCGATACGGACGGCGTCCCGCTCAACCCGGTGACGCCATTGAATAGATTATATAACGTTTTAAGAGGCGATCGTCTGCTTGTCCGAAGTCAATGAGAGCGAGATGATCGGCTCTCCGAATGCCAATTCTGCAGACGCAGGTGGCCGCTACAAGAAGGGGGAGGAAGAGGCATCCTCGACAATGACGACGGAGGCGGCTACAGACGCGCCCTCGGAGGCAGGGACAAAGGAAGAAGGTGCCGCAGGGATTCCGGCGGCGGGGGCAGACGACGACGATGCGTCCGCGCCAGTGGCCCCGCCGGCAGAACCGGAACCCGACGAGAACATAGGCCTTAACAGAGCCTTGGAATCGTACCGCAAGCTGATCGAGAAAAAGGACGGCGACACGCCCCTGACCGAGGAGGAGAGAGAGTCGCTTGAGAGAAAGCTTGACGAGATGAGGGACAGGGACGTGGTAGAAAAGGTAGCGGATCACGAGCCCGTGGAGATACTGTGCGAGAACCAGAAGGTTACGGTGGGCCCGCCCACACTGACCAGGTTTGAAAAGGCACGCATCATGGGGGCAAGGGCGCTGCAGCTGTCACAGGGAGCCCCGCCGTTCATACCAATCCCAAAGACTGCAAGGACGTCCCTTGACATATCAATGGAGGAGCTCGAGCAGAGAGTGATTCCCATCACAATCAGGCGCGTCCTCCCAAACGGAGATCACCAGAACATACCGATAAGCTACTTTGAGAAATAGCCAATAGCGGGCCGCCCGTGCCAGAAATCCGCAGTTCACACACACACGCATACACGCACGTACGCACGCATACACGCACGTACGCACTCCATGAACCAATGGTCGATAAAACTTAATAGAATTACAAGTCGAATCCGGAATGTTACCGTGATGGAAGGAGACAGTGAGCGCACAAGCCCGAGCATGGCCGGCGGGACCGGAGACGACAGGGGCGGCGCCTACGACGTGGACAGCAATGAGGACGGCATCATCTACATAGGCAGCAACCCCATAGACAACTATGCAATGGAGGCAGTCCAAGCCCTGTCAAAAAAGGGCAACGTAACGCTCCGCTCAAAAGGGAGATCAATACCGACTGCCGTGACGGTGGCAAACATAGTGACGCGCGAGGTACTAAAGAGCAGGTCCCGCGTAAGGCAGATACTGCTTGACACCGACGCGGCCCCCGGCATAGGCAGCATGACATCCACAATAGAGATACACATCGACAGGCTCCAGCTGAACTGATGCCGCTGTATCAGCGGCCGATGCCAAAAGAGCTGCAATCGGGCCTCAGGCAGGACACCTGCAGTGGCGACGGGGCAATGGAATATCATGACAACCAACAACGGCGCTGGCATTGCCGCCGCCGCCACTAGAAACGGCGCCAGCGGTAATGACGGCGGCAGCAGCTATTAGCGGCAGAAGCGGCAGACTTCAAGACAAGCAGGGATAGCCTAAAACCCGCCAGGGCCCTTTAGGAGCATGCTCTCGCACTCCTTGCAGACTTCCTCATCGATGTCAGACTCCAGGTTGTGGTGAATCTCGCAGATCAGGAGGCTCGACTTGATGTAGTTGCACAGGCCGATGAACTTTGAGAGGCTCAGCGGCGTGTACGCCATGTCAGAGGCCAGGTTGTCACACAGATCGTCAATCATTGCGGCCACCTTGTCCTGCGAGAGCAGCTTGCCTATCAGGACGGGGTCGCCGCGCGTGCCCCGGATGTAGTTGCTGATTGCGGCCTGCGTGACGCCGAGCATTTTTGATATCTCGTCCTCGCGTATGTCATGATCCTCGGCCAGCTTTTTTGCAATGATTGCGCGCAGCGCAGGTATCAGTGTCTTGGATTCTATCTCGGCCGGAAGTAACATGAAAAAGTTTCCCGCTTCTAGACATTTATAGTTTGCAAGAAATCGCGCCCCCGCGGAACCGGCGCCCGCGGCCTCCGGCCTAAAGCGCGGCGGTCCGCGCAAGTTATCTACTTAACCAGATGAAAACAACACCGGACATGCTGCAGGCAGACGGCAAGGTAGGGGACGCAGTGGCCAAGGTCAGGGCCGCCCTCAAGTCCGCATGCGACAGGCACGAGATCAGCCTGGTGGCGCTATCAGGAGGCCTCGATTCGAGCATAATAGCGTGGCACGCAAGGCAGGCCGGAAGCCCCAGGGGGGTTGCGATAATCGCAAGAGACTTTGTCTCGACGGACTTGGCATACTGCCAGATGGCCTCAAGGGAGCTTGACGTGCCGCTTGAGATGGTCAACGTGGGAACAGACGAGATACTAGACGGCATAACCAGCACCGTCAAGATTCTCAGGAACTTCAACGACATAGAGATCAGAAACAGCGTGGTCATGTATCTGGCCGCAAGGTGGGCGGCCGAGAACGGGTACCGCTCCATTGCCACCGGGGACGGCGCAGACGAGCTGTTTGCAGGCTACAGGTTCCTGACAGAGATGCCAGAGGACAGGCTTACAGGTGAGCTTGAGAGGATCCGCGATACCATGCACTTTCCCTCCCACGACATATGCAGGTCGCTTGGCATAACCGCCGTATACCCGTTTTTAGACGGCGAGGTGGTGCAGCTCGCGCGGGACATGGAGGCCTCACTCAAGGTCAGGCGCGACCACCCGAGGGGCACGGCCCAGGCGCCCGAGGGCGAAGGAGGGCGCGGCGCCGTGCGTCACGGCAAGTGGATACTCAGAAGGGCGTTTGAGGACGTCCTACCGGCCGGGATAGCGTGGAGGCCAAAGTCCGCAATGCAGGACGGCGCGGGTACGGCGGGGCTGACGGGACTGTTCGAGTCCATGATGCGCATCGACGAGGAGTCGTACGTCAGAAAGGTGCTTGCCGCAAAAATGGAGGATGGCGTTACAATCAGGAGCCAAGAGTCAATGCACTATTACGAAATATTCAGGAGGGAGTTTGGGGTGCCGGCGGAGTTCCAAGCGGCCGAGGCAGGGGCAGGGTCGAAAGACGACGGCGACGCAGACCAGCCCGGGAAGACATGCCCCTACTGCAGGTGCGCGATCGCACGCGGCGCCAGGTTCTGCAGGATGTGCGCCGCGTTTCCGATCTAGGCGTTCTTCCTATATTTGCGGGGCTTTTTTGCAAATATCATGCGGCACCCGTTGCAGCAAAAGTAAAACGTCGAGCCCTTGTATTCATGCGGGAGTGCAAGATCCTCGTCAAGCTCTATCCCGCACACAGGGTCTACAGGCACGATATCGCGTGGGGCATCTTTCTATTTATAGTATGATTGCAGTGCGGACCTGCACGCCTTCCAATAGCAGGGGCGGGGGTTGTGGCGGCATCAGACAGCCCCCCAAACGACAAACGCGGCGGGCGCCAATGCGGGCCGGCTACGCATCCGCGATGTCCAGAATCTTTTTTGGGAGCGCGCCATAGTCAGCGTCGGGCTCGGCCACGACATACAGGATATCCTTGCCAAGGTGCGTGCTGATGGCAAGCGCCTTTTCACGCAGCGCGAGCGCAAACCGCACCTCCCCGAGCTGGGCGTCGAACTCGCGGCGCATCTTTACGCGCAGCGCAAGCTCCATGAACATCATCTCGTCGTCCGTCTCGCTCTCAAGGGGCTCCACGTTCTCGCGCATGCCGCCGGCAACCAGCCGGCCGCGATCGTTGATCACCCCGACAAACCGTATCTTCGGGTCGACCTCCATGACGGAGGCGCATATTCCAGGATAGTCGTAAATCTTGTCAGGGGAGTCCATCATGCCGAAACCCCAAGCTCCCTCTATTATCTTTTTAGGAACTATTGCCAATTTATGACCTGTCGGCCACGCAATTTTTGACGTTGTTTCTCCATCCTGCTCGGAGGAAGGGAATGCACCAACACTTGGTTCTCGCGTCCCATACGGGCCTGCGGCAAAAATTTCCCGCAGTGTGCATCCAGTTCGCGTCTGACGAAGGCTGTTCCTGCCTCCGGAGGGACTGCTATCGCATGGTCAAATGAGGGCAGTCCGCCCCTTCCGACGTTGATTGCGGCGTTTACGTCCGCCTGTTGAGTATAACTGCACTTGACACACTTGAACATGTCCCTGGTAATGCGCGAATCTTTGTCTGCGTGGCCGCATCTGGAGCACGTCTGCGACGTGTATCTTGGATTGACATGCAATAGTTGGATGCCTTCGATTTCGGCCCTGTTTTTGATGCGCTGCTCGATTGCGTGGTGCCTGACAAACCGCATCTCGCGGTTCATTCCCCTCTTGTGTGAACCCCCATGGCGGGTCATTCCTGACACCTTCAAATTCTCCATGACAATGGTGTGCGGTCTGGATGTGGTGCAGATCTCCTTGGCTGCGATACATTCTGCATACGTCCTCCTGTCAAGCACCTTGCGCATCCTGGCGTTCATTCTCCTGAGATGCTCTTTGTACCTGTTGCTCCGCTTGTTCATTTTGGACGCCTTGCGCTGCATTTGGGAGTTCCACCGGCGGTTTTGTCTGAACGCGGACGCGGTGTCATACGAATCGGAAGCAAGGGGGCGACTGCCGTCAGGGGATAGCGTGACCGCGACCGTGGGTTCCACGGTGCCCCTGTCTATACCCTTGACGGTCACGCCGGGGCCCTTGGGCGGCAGCAGTGTAACTAAACACGATACGTACAGCACGTACCGTCCGCTTCGAGTCATGGCAAACTCGTATGACTTGGGCTCGTGCTCCGGGATCTCGCAGGGGATCTTGGCCCTGACCGTACCGAACACGGGCAGTTTCAAAAGGTGGGAATCCACAACCTTGGGCGGCAGGGAGCACTTCAGGGCGCCATTGCGCGACCTCTTTCTGGCACGGTATTTCAGGCCGCCGCGTCCGTACTGCGCCGAAAGCTTGGCCGCCTTGAACGCGTCCTGAATGCCGGCACGCTGCACGGCGACCGGTACTGCGCGCAGGTGATCGTGTCCGGCCCTCTGCTTGGTGAGTTCGTTGTACAGGCCGTACTCATTTCGAGCGTCCCAGCCGTTTTTGATTTCAGAGACGGCCCAGTTGTATGCGGCGCGCTGGCCGTCCCCGAGCCTCCGTATCTCTAACTTCTGGTCTGCTGTCAGATTGACGAGGACGCGGTACTTGCGGTATGCATGCATGATTATATCACGTACGGGCAGCATATATCCAGAGTGGTGCGCGGTCCTGGTGCGCGTCTCTACATGGTAGGTCATGAATTAGCAATAAAGCCTCTTTTTACAGCAGAGCGCGCCGGTTTGCGCGATTCACGCTGCAGGTTTTGCAGGACGGCCGGCTGCGTCTAGGATGTGAGATTTGAGACGAGTTTGGAGAACTCCTGCTGCGCGAGGGGCTCGATCTTCATGATGCGGGTGTTGTCCTGCACGTGCTCGGGCGTCTTTTGCCCCACCAGGGGGGCCAGTACCCCGGGTGCGGATCGTATGAACTGCAGGGCGCGCAGGGAGGGGTCCAGGTCAAGAAAGTCAGGCATCGTGCCAGGCTGCAGCAGCCGCCCCTGCATGAACGGCACGCTGGTAAACACGCCTATGCCCAGCTCAGACGCGGCGTCAAGGGCCGAGAGGCGCCGCCTTTCCCCTTCTGCTTCCCCCCCGACAGCCTGGTTCTTTTTTAGCAGCGCCTGGTCATAATACAGGTTGAACGGCATCTGGACGAACCTAAAGCCGTGGTCCTTCCCACCGACCTCCTCGGCCATGCTGCACATATCCTCAAGTGACAGATACAGTGGGCTCTCGTCGTCAACCCTAAAGCACTCCCACGTGGCCATTCCATAGTATCTGATCGCGCCCTCTGCACGCCGTTTCTCGTACATTGCCATCGCGTCCCGCATGGAGTCGAGGAACTTCTCCCGGGCGACGTTGCCCATCTGTCCCTCGGCCGCATTGTGCAGGTATACCAGATCGATGCACTCCAGCCCCATGTTGCGCAGGCTGCGGTCGATCTGGTCGGACAGGTACGAGGGCGTCATGCAGTGGTACGAGGGCGTTATGTCCCCGGCGCTCACGACTCCCGCGTCCGTGTACTCTTGCTTTACATACTCCCAGAACCCGAGCCCCACGTCCGCGTCGTTCGTGACGTAGCCTCCCTTCGTGCATATGAACAGCTGGTCCCTGGACGCAATGTCCCGGTCTATGATCTCCGCGACCGCCTTGCCCACGGAGCGCTCGGCCTTTTGCCCCCTGTAGTTTATCGCCGTGTCAATCACGTTGATGCCGGCGCGCACGGACCGCACCACGGCATCGGACACGAGGGCGTCTGTGCGGCCGTCCGCGTCCCCCAGATACGTGCCGACCCCCACGTTTGAGAGCGTCAGTCCCGCAAACTTCCTGTAGTTGCCGGCATGGGCGTCGGATTTTTCGGCAAACGCGGCGGTCCCCTCGGGCGTGGCAGATCCCCGTATCATGCGGCCCGTGCCCGCCGTGCCAATTTATTGCTATGGCAGTGGCGGGCGCCGGTGCGGACGGGGCGCCTGCCGCGCGACGCGGCCTAGCACCACCACCATTCCGGACAGAACGACGAGACCGCTATCCCGGCCGTAAGCAGGGCCCCCGTTATGCGGCCAAACACGAGAGCCCGCGACAGGTGTGGCAACAGCTGGTCAGTTGCAGACATGCAGTGTTTGGCAAGCCCCATGCCGGCGGACGCGACGACGGGAATAGTCGCAAGCGTGATCAGCGCCGCGTACGGGAGCACGCCCGCCCCCGCCCCCGCAACGATTGCGCCATACGTCACGGCGGGAAAGAGCCAGAAAATGACCGACGCCCTTCTCTTTCCGGCCGCTATTACAAGCGTCCTGCGCCCCCCGGCCTTGTCTGCCTCAAAGTCCGGAAACGACGCCACGAACAGCACAAGCGAGGACAGGGAGCCCACTGCCACCCCTGCAAGGACGGCGTCAGGCTCAAGTGAGCCGTGCTGTATGTAGAACGAGCCGAGCACGATCATGCACCCCTTCACGGCCACAAAAAACTCGCCGAGTCCCACGTTCACTATCTTGGTGGAGTAAAAGTAGATGGCCGCGACCGCAAACCCCAGCATCAGCGCGATTGGGATTCCGTGCGTGATTACAAAGTACGCGCCGGCGGTGGCGCCGAGGGCCAGAAAGAGGAGTCCGGCGCGGTATACGGACTGCGGGTTCAACAGCCCCTCGGGCAGCACGCCCGTCCCGCCACTGATCCGCGTGCGCCCCGCCGCAGTGTCGATTCCCCTCTTGTAGTCCCAGTAGTCGTTTAGCAGGTCGACGCTGGCATGCAGCGCGAGCACCCCGCCCAGGGTCAGCGCCGCGTGAAACGGGTCGAGTGTTCCGTCATGCCGGACAGACAGGGCGAATGCAACGGACACCGAGATGACCGATGCAAGGAGGAACCTTACGCGTATGACGCGCAGCCACGCGGACATCGTTGCCATTACGGTCACGCAGCTGCAATTGTTATTAATTTAACACGGCTCTGACGTGACCGGGGCGCGGCAGGCATGATACTGGGCAGGATAGAAGAGGGGCAGAGAAGAACCAGACTGGAATGCGAGATGCGCTGCACCTCCTGCTCAAAGAGGGTGCCCGGCGGCATCGTGGTCGCAGAGGGGTTTGACAAGACCGAGGAGTTTTGCCGCATGCTTGAGAGTCTCAAGAGTACGTACCTTTGCGGCATCTGCAGGGATGCCAGAAGGGTCAGAAGGAAGACAGGGGGCGTAGATGGGGCAACGGGCGGCGCGTGACTGCCGTATGCTCCGTTGCTGCTGCTGCTACCGTCGTCGTTATCATCGGCATCATCATCACAGTCACTATCATCATCATCTTCTTCTTCATCGTCATCTTCTTCTTCTTCATCATCATCATAGTCAGCATCATACAAACGGCGCCCAGGTCCGCCTCAAGAATGTAGATGGCGTATGCTGAAGCAGACATCAGACCAGAGATTCGTCGCTTACCTCGATCGGCTTGCGCCCCATAAACCCAGAGTCCATATCATGCCAGAACTTTATCTCAGGCTCGCCTGCCTTCCAGCACAGCCACACGTCCTCGTCGAACCTCTTTGAGGGAAAGTCGACCATCCCCTCGTCTATCCCCTTGAGCGAGACGCCGGTCGCCTCGAGCACCTCGATCGAGCGATACAGTTTCGTTACGGCCGCGTTGAGCTCCTGCTTTATCTCCATGTACGCCTGCACGTTTCCTCCGCCCGGGTTATCCTGCCCCCCGCCAGGCGCAAGCGTCTCCTGCAGCCTCCGCTCGATGCCTTTTATGGCAACCCTTCTCTCAGCAACCTCGCGGAACTTTTGCGCGACGTCGGGAAGGGCCTCGTTGGCCTCAGATATCGTAAAGTATCTGAACATGCAAAAAGGCCTGCACGCGGTATTAAAAATCTTAACAGCATCTTTCGGCCTTTGTCCCGGCCGCGCTTTTCTGAGGCCGCGTGCGATCAAATAATATACCGATTGCGCGTCGACGCTGCATGCAAAAGATAAAGTGCTCTCACATTTTGGTTGCAAAGCAGAGCGAGGCCCTGTCCGTAATGGAGAGGCTCGGAGCCGGTGAAAAGTTCGGCAAGCTTGCAAAGGAGGTGTCTGCTGACGCGCCGAGTGCAAAGAGGGATGGAAACCTGGGATACTTTGCCAGGGGCAAGATGGTAAAGTCGTTTGAGGAGGCCGCCTTTAAGCTCCAGGTGGGACAGGTGTCAGAACCCGTAAAGTCAGAGTACGGCTACCACATAATCAAGAGGACCGCATGAGGGGACGTCGGCCGGGAACCGCTAGAGGTACTCGTCAAGCCCCCCCTCGGCAACGGGCTGCTTTGCGCCCGAGGCGCCGCGGGCGGAGGCGCGTCCCCGGCCGCCGTTGTCGCTATCGCCACTATCATCATCATCATCATCACCACCACCACCATCATCATCATAGTCGTCGCCAACGGCAACAACAGCATCATCATCACCACCATCATCATCGCCCCCGCCCTGCCTGTTGAGGTCAAGCATCCCGGACATCGTGCCCCCCATGGACTCTGCAATCTTGATCTTGCGCTTGCCTATCCAATAGTACGTCTCGTCTATGGTCCCCTTTGCAATCAAGACGATCAGGCGGCCGACCGTCCGGCGGCCCGTCCGGCCCCTCCTCTGCACGTACCTTATCGAGCTTGGCACGTTGTCATAAAAGATGACGTGGTTTACCTCGGAGATGTCAAGCCCCTCCTCGCCCACCCGCGTGGCCACCATTATGCGGAACTCCCCGTCCCGGAACCGCCTCACCGCCTCCACCTGCTGCTTCTGTTTTAGCCCGGTCTGCCCCGCCTTTCCTATCAGCTTGCCGGACGACACGCCCATCCCGTCAAGCGCCTCGCATATCATGTCTACAGAGTCCCTATAGCTCGTGAATATCAGGATCTTGCCGTCTATGCCGCCGACCAGCTCGGTCAGCTTTGCAATCTTCGGGTGCTCGATGCCGCCCCTCTTTGCCCTGTCTGCGAGTCTGAGCGCCTGCGCAAAGTCAGCGTCGGCCTCGAAGAGCGCCCTGACGCCCGAGCCCTTTTTCTTGCGCGCCCTCTCGCAGAACTTTAGAAACGGCGTGATGCCGTGGGCCTCCAGAATGCTCAGCGCGTAGTGTATGCGTATCGCGGCAAACAGCGGCGTGGCGGCCCCGCGGTTGCGCCGCAGGACATAGTCGCGCAGGCGCAGCAGGCTTGAGAGGGACGGGTCCTCGCCCACGCTGACGCGGCGGGCCCTGAGAGTCTCGCACCGGGACTTTAGCGCCCTCTTCAGGAGGGACTGCATCTCCCTGAGCTCGGGCGTCAGGTCTACTTGAAACCACTCGGTCTCCGTCTTCTGCACGTACGGCCTTACGTCGGGGCTCGACTCGTTGCGCTCGGCCACGCTTGCGATGTGCAGCCTGGCCATTATCTCCGTCGCCCTGTCCTTGTCGCTTGGCAGCGTGGCAGTCATTCCGAGGATGCGGGGGCCGGCCGGCTCTAGCATCTGGGCGATCGCAGAGTAGGCATAGTCGCCCACGGTGCGGTGGGCCTCGTCGAATATCACCAGCCCAAACGTGTCGGGGGATATCATCCCCCGTCTGAGATCATTTCTTGCGATTTCGGGCGTGGCGCACACGACGCTGGCGCCCCACAGCTTCTTGCGCCTTGCCGCGGCGTCCTCGCCCGTGACAATCGAGATGTCGTCTATGGTGAGCGCGTTTTGCAAAAACTCATGGTGCTGGTTTACCAGCACGCGGGTCGGGGCCAGGAACAGAACCGCGGCGGGGCCGTCACCAGAGCAGGACGCCATGTGCGACGCTATGACCTGGAGGGCGACGGCGGTCTTTCCCAACCCGGTCGGGAGCACCACGACACAGTTCTCCCTTGATGCCTGCTCCGCCACGTTCACCTGGTACTCGCGATGCTCGATCGTGTTTTTTCGCACATACCGCATCTCCACGTATCGCGTCACGCCCGCAAGGCGGCGTGGAGTTTTTTTATCCTTGTGGTCTGGGCGGCGCGCGCCGGCCGCCGCATCGCTATACATAATACCGAATCGCATCAGAGACCAAGCAAGATGGAAGAAGGCGACAGGTTTGACAGGCCCGACTGGGACGAATACTTTATGCTGCAGGCAGAGCTTGCAAAGCTCCGCTCAAACTGCATTGCGCGCAAGGTGGGGGCCGTGATCGTGAGGGACCGCCGCCAGATCGCAACGGGGTACAACGGGACTCCGCCGGGCATAAGGAACTGCTACGAGGGGGGCTGCGACAGGTGCCAGAAGCGCATGAAGGGACTCGTCGCATCAGGCGAGGATCTGGAACGCTGCCTGTGCAACCACGCGGAGGCAAACGCCATAATGCACTGCGCCATACTGGGCATAGAGGCGTCCTCGGCGAGCAGCGCCACGCTGTACACCACGTACGTGCCCTGCCTCGAGTGCACGAAGATGGCAATTACGATAGGAATCAGGAGGTTCGTGTGCCTGGAGGACTACACGGAGAGCGCAAGCCAGCTGACGCGCGAGGCCGGGGTGACCATACAGAAGATAGACCGCAGCAGGATAGACAGGTGGGCAAGGCAGATAATATCAGACGAACGCGCGGAGCCGGCCCCGGCAGTCGGTGGGACTGCCAACGTCGCGGGGGCAGGCGCGCAAAACGGGGCTGGTGCAGGAGGGAGAGAGGGAGAAGAGCAAACAGGAGAGGTGGGGGGCGATGCCGCAAAATGCGCGTGAACATCGGCGAATCCTCAAACCCGAAATCGATGCCCCCCTCCATGCTGGTCTCCGCCGCGTACGACGGCGCCTCCAAAAAGGCGCTGCTGAAGTTCTACGATCCAGAGTCCAAGGAACTGTACCTGTGGTGGGATGAGACGGGGCACAAGCCATACTGCTACTCAAAGCTTAGCCCGGAGGAGCTAGGGCATCTGGAATCAAGGGGCGACATACTGGACATCAGCCGCGTCAAAAAGTACAGCCTGGCCGACGACTGCATGATGGAAGTCTCAAAGATAACCGCGGGCGATCCGCTCGCGATAGGCGGCAAGCCCTACGGAGGCGATATGGAGAGGAGCGTACGCGACATAATAGAGACGTGGGAGTCAGACATCAAGTACTACGAGACGTACCTGTACGACAGGCGGATTGTCGTAGGCAGGTATTACAAGGCGCAGGAAGGCAAGCTCGAGCCCGTCGACATCGAGATATCCGACGAGGTGAGCCTGGCGCTCAAGAGCCTGCTGTGGGACAAGGTGGACAGCGGAAGCATGGTCGACGAGGCGGAGTTTCGCAAGTGCATATCGGACTGGGCCGACCTGCTCAACCAGCCCATACCGGAGATAAAGCGGCTGAGCGTGGACATAGAGGTCGAGTCAGTCGAGGGCAGGCTGCCGGACTCCAAGATTGCAGACAACACGGTAACCGCGATAGGCCTTGCCGGCACGGACGGGTTCGGGCGCGTGCTGGTGCTAAAGACGCCCGGCACGCCGGAGGGCACAAACGAGCTTGGGCCTGACATCAAGGTCGAGTTCTACGAGCCGGACTGCGAGGCGCAGATGATACGGGACGCGTTTGAGATAATGGAGTCGTACCCGTTCATACTCACATACAACGGAGACGACTTTGACCTGCCGTACCTGTACAACAGGGCGGACAGGCTCGGCATAAAAAACGAGGACAACCCGCTGCACATGCTAAAGGACTCGGCCACACTCAAGCGGGGCGTACACATAGACCTGTACAAGACCATGTCCAACCGCTCGTTCCAGATATACGCGTTCGGCCAGAAATACACGGACTTTTCACTCAACAGCGTCTCAGTGGCGCTGCTCGGCAAGCAGAAGATAGACTACGGACTGAAGTTTGACGAGATGTCACTCTACCAGACTGCCAACTACTGCTACCACGACGCGCTGCTCACGTACGAGCTGACCAGCTTCGGGGACGGCATACTGATGAACCTGCTTGTGACCATATCGCGAATCGGGAGGATGCCCATTGACGACATCGCAAGGCTCGGGGTCTCGCAGTGGATCCGCAGCCTGCTGTACTATGAACATCGCGTCCGCGACTGCATCATACCAAAGAGGGACGAGCTTGCAAAGCGCACAGAAGACGTCACGGCAGACGCGGTCATAAAGGACAAAAAGTACAGGGGCGGCCTCGTGGTGGAGCCGCAGAGCGGCGTCCACTTTGACGTCGTCGTAATGGACTTTGCAAGCCTGTACCCGAGCATCATAAAGGTGCGCAACCTGTCCTACGAGACGGTCAGGTGCCCCCACCCCGAGTGCCGCAAGAACTCGATACCCCAGACAAAGCACTGGGCGTGCTCGAAGAGGAACGGGATCACGTCGGAGATAATAGGGTCGCTGCGCGACCTGAGGGTCAACTACTACAAGAGCCTGTCAAGAAAGGAGACGCTCACGGAGGTGCAGCGCCAGCAGTACACGGCGGTAAGCCAGGCGCTCAAGGTGATACTCAACGCAAGCTACGGCGTGATGGGGGCGGACATATTCCCCCTGTACTTTCTGCCCGCCGCCGAGGCCACCACGGCCATAGGCAGGCACACCATACTGGAGACCATAAAGAAGAGCAAGGACGCCGGCGTCGACGTGCTGTACGGGGACACGGACTCGCTGTTCATCAAGAGCCCCACGACAGAGCAGGTACAGTACATGATAGACGAGGCCAAAAAGGACCACGGGGTCGACCTGGAGATCGACAAAGAGTACAGGTACTGCGTCCTGAGCAACCGAAAGAAGAACTACCTCGGGGTCTCAAAGTCAGGCCAGGTGGACGTAAAGGGGCTGACCGGCAAAAAGTCGCACACGCCGCCGTTCATCAGGAAGCTGTTTGCAGACATACTCGGGGTGCTGGCCGGCGTGCAGAGCCCCGAGGAGTTCGAGCAGGCAAAAGGCGGGATATCGAAGATGATACAAGAATGCGGCAAGAAGATAGAGAACCTGGAGATACCCCTCGACGAGATGGCATTTAGCATGATGCTCAGCAAGGCGCCGTCAGAGTACACAAAGACGCAGCCGCAGCACATCAGGGCCGCGCGCCAGCTTGAAGGCAAAAGGGAGCTGAAGAGGGGCGACAGGATCTCGTTTGTAAAGACCATCGGAAAGCCCGGGGTGAGGCCGCTTGAGATTGCGCGCAAGGGCGAGATTGACACGACAAAGTACGCGGAGTTTCTCGAGTCGACCCTGGAGCAGGTCACGTCCACGATGGACATGGACTTTGACGTCATACTCAAAAAGCCAAAACAGTCAGGGCTCGACCAGTTCTTCTGGGGATGATCCTGTGGAGCACCACCTGGTCGACGACTACATACTGCACGTGATAGGGATACTGGCCGGCGTGCTGATACTGGCCGGATGGGTCGAGCAGATCTACAAAGGGTACAAGACAAAGCACCTGAGGGACGTCTCAAACTACCTGATGATATTCATCGGGGCCGGGGCCGTCCTGTGGGCGCTATACGGCGTGTTCGTGTCCGACGTCTTCATAGTAGGAACGAACGTGGCCGCCGTGATCCTGATGATCACGGTCCTGATGATGAAGAAGGCGTATGCGCGCAGGTCCAGGGCGGCGGCCGGCCCTGCCTGACCGGATGGCAGACGTTGCAGCGGCAGGGCGGCAGGGCGGCACGCATCATATAATAATCAACAGCGGGCATTACCAACCGGGGACGTAATGCTTGTCATAAACTGCAAAAACTACGCGGAGGTGGCGACCGCACCGAGAGTCAGAAGGCTGGTCAGAGCGGCGGACAGCGCCGCGGCCAAGCTGGGCGTCGAGGTATGTGTGGCGCCCCCGCAGCATATGATCGGGGTGGCAGCAGAGGAGGCCGCATCCATAGCGAGGGAACGGCGCGGCGCCGGCCCCTCCTCATCGCGCCGCCGCCCTCGCCGCCGCCTGCCGCTGCGCATACTCTCGCAGCACGCAGACGTCCAGCCTGCCGGGAGCACCACCGGATACGTGATACCCGAGCTGCTAAAGGCGGCAGGGGCCGAAGGCAGCATAATAAACCACAGCGAACACAGAATCAGGCCTGCAGAGATTGCGGCCACAGTCAAAAGGCTGCGCGACGCGGGCATGATGTCCATTCTCTGCGTCCGCAACGTCAGGGAACTCAGAAAGTATGTACCGCTCGGCCCGGACTACGTGGCCATTGAGCCTCCAGAGCTTATCGGTTCGGGAAGGGCGGTCTCCACCGAAAGGCCGGAGATCATATCGGGCGCTGCAAGGGCGGTGTCAGAACCACCGCGCGCGAGTGCGGCGTCGAGAGAACCGTCATCGCCATCATCAATAACGGCAACAACACACGCAAGACCGCAGCTGCTCTGCGGGGCCGGCGTGGTCTCGGGCGCCGACGTTGCAAAGGCGGTGGAGCTGGGCTCGGCGGGCATCCTGGTCGCAAGCGGCATAATAAAGAGGGGTCCGGCGCAGTGGAGGAGTGCCATAATGGATCTTGCAGGACCGCTCTCCGCGCGCTGATCGGGTGCCGGCGCCCGGCCGCCACACCGGGGCCAGGCACGGTTAGTTGGTTTAATACACCCTTGGAGGCCCCCGTCAATGCGGCACATGAAAGAGATATACGCGTTTGAAGAGGGCGACGGGCAGAACCGCAAGCTGCTGGGCGGCAAGGGCGCCGGGCTCTGCGAGATGACCAGGCTGAAGCTGCCCGTCCCGCCAGGATTCACCATCACCACCCAGGTATGCGACGCATACTACCGAAACGGCAAAAGCCTCCCAAGGGGCCTGATGACAAAGGTCTCAAAGCACATAGCGCGGGTGGCAAAGAAGACCGGAAAGGAGTGGGGCTCGCCGGACAACCCGCTGCTCGTATCAGTCAGGTCCGGGGCCGCGATATCAATGCCCGGCATGATGGACACCATACTGAATCTGGGCCTCAACGACGAGACCGTCAGGGGGCTTGCCGCGAAGAGCTCCAACCCGAGGTTTGCATGGGACTCTTACAGGAGGTTCGTCCAGCTCTTCGGCAAGGTCGTGTTCGGCATAGACGACAGGCTGTTCGACAACGTGATGAACGCAAAGAAAAAGGAGAAGGGTGCAGAGAACGACTCGGACCTGGACGCCGGCGCGCTGGAGGAGATCACCGTATCGTTCAAAAAAATATGCGCCGACAGCGGGCACGAGTTTCCGGCGGACCCGACGGCCCAGCTGGAGCTGGCAATTACGGCCGTGTTTGACAGCTGGATGGGGGAGAGGGCAATAGTATACCGCGCAAAGAACAAGATTACAAAGGACATTGCGGCCGGCACCGCGGTCAACGTGGTGGCCATGGTGTTTGGCAACATGGGAAGTGACAGCGCCACGGGCGTAGTATTCACGAGAAACCCCGGCGACGGCTCAAGGCAGATCTACGGCGACTACCTCCAGGACGCCCAGGGCGAGGACGTGGTGGCCGGCGTAAGGACCGGCAAGCACGTGAGCGAGATGAAGTCGGAGATGCCCGAGTCATACAGGCAGCTTGAAAAGACGTGCAGCATGCTTGAGAAGCACTTCAGGGAGCCCCAGGACATAGAGTTCACGGTGGAGCAGGGCAGGTTCTACCTGCTGCAGACCCGCAACGCAAAGATGAACGCGGCAAGCATGGTGCGCACGTCAATAGACATGGTAAACGAGAAGATGATAAGCAGGGACAGGGCCATAACCAGGCTCAACGCGGAGCAGCTGGAGCAGCTGCTGCACGACATGCCCGACCAGTCTGAGATTCCAAAGTATGAAAAGCTGGCCACCGGTATTGCGGCGTCCCCGGGGGCCGCAAGCGGGGCGGCCATATTCGACGTCAAGAAGGCGGCCTCAATGGGCAAGGACGGCCACAGCGTCATACTGGTAAGGGAGGAGACAAAGCCCGAGGACGTCCCCGCGTTCTTCGAATCGCTGGGAATACTGACCAGCCGCGGCGGCAAGTCGTCGCACGCGGCGGTGGTAGCAAGGGGCATGGGCAAGCCGTGCATAGTCGGATGCGCCGACCTCAAGATCACGGAGACGGGATGCACCACGTCCGAGGGCGTCCGGATATCGGAGGGCGACATAATTACGATCGACGGCAGCACCGGCAGCGTGTATGCCGGGAGCATACCCACCATAAAGCCCGAGATCACCCCAGAGTTCAGCAAGATTCTCGACTGGGCCGCCAAGGCAAAGAGGCTCGGCGTCAGGGCCAACGCAGACACGCCTGCGGCGGCCGCGCTCGCCCGCAAGTACGGGGCGCAGGGGATAGGGCTGTGCCGCACGGAACGCATGTTCAACCAGAGCGACAGACTCGTACTCTTTGTAAAGATGATAATGGCAGCAGACAAGGGGCAGCGCGAAAAGCTCCTCAAGCGGCTCGGCAGGCTCCAAAAGAGCGACTTTGTAAAGATACTAACTGCAATGGAGGGCTACCCTGTCACGATCAGGCTGCTTGATCCGCCGCTCCACGAGTTTCTGCCAAACCCCGAGGCGCAGGCCGCAAAGGTCAAGAGCATGGAGGGCGGCAAGGGCAAGGCGTCAAAGTCCGACCTGGAGGAGGCAAGAACCGTCCTGGAGCGCGCAAGGGAGCTGGCGGAGATAAACCCGATGATGGGGCACCGCGGCGTGAGGGTTGGGGTCACATACCCGGAGATATACCGCATGCAGATACGGGCCGTCTTCGAGGCGCTCGCCGCGCTCGCCAAAAAGGGAACAAAGGCAAAGCCGCAGATAATGATACCGCAGATAAGCAGCGTCGAGGAACTGGACCACATCAAGCAGATATACGACGAGGTAAAACGCGAGGTCGAAGAGGCAAACGGCGGGCTCAGGCTGAACATAAACTTCGGGACCATGATAGAGGTGGTCAGGGCCGCGTTGACGGCAGACCATCTTGCCCAGACGGCGGAGTTCTTTAGCTTTGGGACAAACGACCTCACGCAGGGCACGTTCAGCTTCAGCAGGGAGGACGTGGAGGGCAAGTTCCTGCCCGAATACATGGACAAGGGGCTGCTAGAGCAGAACCCGTTCCAGTCAATCGACAGAAGCGGGGTGGGCCGGCTGATGAGGCAGGGCATACTCCTAGGACGCAAGGCCCGCAAAGACATGGAGATCGGCATATGCGGAGAGCACGGGGGCGACCCCGACTCTGTCGTGTTCTGCCACGACGAGTCCCTAAGCTACGTGAGCGCGTCCCCGCACCGCATACCGATCGCGATCGTGGCCGCCGCGCAGGCAGCCGTCAAACAAAAGGCGCTCTCCAAGGGAAAAAAGAAATCCAAGGGAAAAAAATAGTGACAGCGCTGCCGCACCGGCTCCGCTCCACACCACTCCGCATCATTACACATTACCCCACATCACTCCACGTCGCTCCACTTCACACTGCACCACTCCACACCATTCCACACCGCCCCTCACTCCAACCGCTCCCCCGCATTCTCACAAACAAAAAATAGAGACCGCCCCTCCACCATTCCGTGCTGCCGAGGATAGACACGATCAAGCAACTGAGGCTCAAGGCGGGGGCCACGCAGAAAAAGCTCGCGGACATGACGGGCGTGAGCACCTCAATGATAAACCAGATCGAGTCGGGGCGCACAAAACCCAGCTATGACACCGCAAGGAAGATATTCGACGCCCTGGCCAAGCTGGAGGACTCGGCGGATCCCCACCGCGCGGGCGATTTTTGCAGCAGGGACATGATCATACTAAACCCCGACTGCACGCTGCACGAGGCGATAGAGAAGATGGACGAGCACTCCATAAGCCAGATCCCCATATTCGAGGGCGACTCGAGGGTGGTCGGGGTCATCACGGAGGACGGCATAGTGAAGCGCATCACCGATGCCGGCGAGCACAGCCTCAAGAGCACCAAGCTGGGGGAGGCCATGGAGCCCGCTCCCCCCATCGTGGACTACAACACGCCTGCGAGGGCCCTGGTTCCGCTCATACGCTACTCCAAGTGCATAATGGTCTCAAAAAAGTCCAAGATAATAGGAATAATCACGGCGTCTGACACGCTAAAGATGATGGAATGACTATTTCGGGTGCGAGCACAGCTCGGCAAGCACGCCGCACAGCGACTTTGGGTGCACGAACGTCACCATGGTGCCCTCAGAACCGGGCCTGACGTCCCCCAAGAACCTGACGCCCGCGTCCTTCATGCGGCCCACCTCGCCCTCTATATCGGAGGTCTCAAGGGCGACGTGGTGCAGCCCCTGCCCGCGCGTATCGAGGAACTTTCTGATCGGGCTCGAGTCGCCCACCGGCTGCATCAGCTCTATGCGCCCGTTCTCCATGCGGATTATCCCCACGCGGACGCCCTCCGACTCCACGGTCTCAAACTCGACGGAGTCGGCCCCCAGCGCCTCCTTGTAGGTGCGCGCGGCCTCGTCCAGATCGTTTACGGCGATTGCCACGTGGTCTATCCTCATGTCCAGTCAGAACACCTCTTTCGGCTCGTACTGCCCGAACACCTCTCTAAATGCGTTGCTTATCTCCCCGGTGGTGGCCGACGCCCTTGCGGCGTCGATGATGTACGGCATCAGGTTCGTGCCGCTGTCCTCGGCCGCTCCGGACAGGGCCGACATGGACCGGGACCACCGGCCCGCGTCCCTGGACGCCCGGAGCTGCTTGAGATCCTTCTTCTGCTGGCGCTCCACCTTGAGCCCGACCCGGAGCAGATCCGGCTGCCTCTCGTCCGGATCCTCGTACCGGTTGACCCCGACCACGACGCGCTCGCCGTCGTCGGCCTCCTTTTTGAGCCTGTATGCATTCTGCCTTATCTCCGACTGGAAGAAGCCGCGCTCGATCGCCCGGACGGAGCCGCCCATCTTACGGATCCTTCTGAGGTACTTCCACACCGCGTCCTCCATCTTGGAGCAGAGATCCTCCAGGTAGTGCGAGCCGGCCATCGGATCCACCGTCTTTGTGATGCCCGACTCGTGGGCCACGATCTGCTGCGTGCGCAGTGCAATCTTGGCCGACTCCTGCGTCGGAAGAGCAAGCGCCTCGTCGCGCGAGTTCGTGTGGAGCGACTGGGTGCCGCCCATGACGGCCGCCATGGTCTGGATTGCCACTCGGACTATGTTGTTGTCAGGCTGCTGCGCCGTCAGAGACTCGCCGCTTGTCTGGGTGTGAAACTTTAGCTGCAGCGACTTTGGGTTTCTCGCGTGGAACATCTCCCTGAGAATCTTGGCGTACACGGTGCGGGCCACCCTGAACTTTGCCACCTCCTCAAAGAACTCTATCGTGCAGCAGAAGAAGAACGACAGCCTCGGGGCAAAGTCGTCAATCTTCAGTCCGCGCTCAAGGCAGGTCTCGATGTATGCGATTGCGTTGGCAAGTGTAAAGGCAACCTCCTGCGTGGCGGTGCACCCCGCCTCCCTCATGTGATACCCGGATATCGATACCGGATACCACGAGGGCACCTCCCTGGCGCAGTACTCGATCATGTCCCCGATGAGCCGCATCGATGGGGCCGGCGGGTAGATGTACGTGTTCCTTGCAATGTACTCCTTGAGTATGTCGTTCTGTGTGGTGCCGCGCAGCTGCGCGGGCTCAAAGCCTTGGGATTCGCCCACCGCGATATAATATGCAAGCAGTGTGGACGCGGTAGAGTTTATCGTCATGGACGTGCTGACCTTGCCGAGGGGTATGCCGTCAAACGCCCGGAGCATGTCCCGCACGGACGTGATCGAGACGCCGACTTTGCCTACCTCGCCCTCGGCCTGCGGGGAGTCGGAGTCGTATCCGATCTGGGTGGGAAGATCAAAGGCCATGCTGAGCCCGGTCTGCCCCTTCTCCAGCATGAACTTGAAGCGCTCGTTTGTCAGTTTGGCGTCCCCGAACCCGGAATACTGCCGCATGGTCCACAGCCTGTCGCGGTACATTCCAGGATGTATCCCGCGGGTGAAGGGGTACCGGCCCGCGTCCCCTGCCGCTGCCGCGGTGCCGCTTTTCTTGCGCGAATAGATGCGCTTGACCTCAAAGTTTGAGTCTGTAAAGGGGTTGGGGGCCGCCGCCTTCTTGCTGCCCCGCTTTGCCGTGGCGCCCGCTGCCATCACTTCGCCTGCGTACGACGGGTTTAAAAATCTAAGATCGTCGGCTGGCGCGGGCGCTGCAGCACAGGACGGGCACAGGGAAGGAGTGGGGGCAGCCAAGCCGCACGCGGGCACGCGTTGCAGGCGGCCGTAAAAGCCAGGAATCCGACTAGGGGCGGCGGCGACTGCTGCTGCCGCTGCCAAGAAGCGATTCTGTAAGCCGGTCTGCGGCGTCAAGCGGGCTTGACTTGCCGGACGCGAGCCTCCCGATATACCTCTGCGCCGCCTTGTCAGAGTCCACCATCTCGTCCACCACGGCGCGCACGTTTGACGTTATAATCTCCCGAAGCTCCGCGTCAAGCTTGGCGCGTCTCAGATCCCCCGTCTTTTGAGCCCTGGCCAGCGCGGCCATCTCCATCAGGGCTTTTGCAAACTTTGCAATCGTGGGACTGCGCTTTGTAGACGTCTTTAGCACCACGCGTCCGGGCACGAGTCCGGATCCCTTGCGGCCGCCGTGGGGGGCGGCCGCGCCTTTGGCAGGTGGGGCGGCGGCGGTAGCAGCAGCGGCATCGTCATTGCCGCTGCCGATCTCGGCCCTGTCAGCTATAAAGTCGCGCACCGCGTCGTACAGCCTGTCGGCCCCCTCCAGGTCGCACTTGTTCACCAAGTACATGTCCCCGATCTCAGTCAGCCCCGCCTTTATCGCCTGTATGCTGTCCCCCGTGTGCGGGTTGAACACGACCACCGTAACGTCCGCCATCGTGGATATCTCCACCTCGGTCTGTCCTGCCCCGACGCTCTCGATCATTATGGGATCAAACCCCGCGTACTCCAGCACGCGTATGCTGTTGCGCAGTGACGAGGAGACTGCCCCCGTCGCCCCCCTAGACGCGATGCTGCGGATGTACGTCCCCGAATCGGCGGACTCCGCCATCCTGACGCGGTCCCCTAGGATGGCGCCGCCCGTGATGTGACTGGTGGGATCCACTGCAAGCACCGCAGGCTTGGCGCCCATGCGGTTCAGCGCGACTACGGTCTTGTTTATGAGGGAGCTCTTGCCGGCTCCAGCGGGCCCCGTTATGCCGATTACGACCGAGTCGCCCGTGTGCGGGAATATTTTTTTGATCAGTCTGCGCGCCCCGGCGGGGTCGTTTTCCACCAGCGAGATCGCCTTTGCGACTGCCTGGCGCCTCCCCTTTTTCAGGTCTGCGAGCATGCCGTCCATGCAGTACACGCTAGGACACGGAATAAAACTTGTAAGGACGACAGGGGGTGGGGAGGGCGGACGGGCCGCGGGCATAGGTGTCGGGATCGCGCCGCGGCAGGCCGCCGCAGAGGCGCCGGGGGCGCAGCCACGACGCACAATACCAGTAAAACTAAAAAAACAACCAAAACAAGTGCAGGTATGATCGAAAAGGACGATCTCGGCAAGGTGATGAGCTTTGTTGCAAGCAGGTGGGCCGCGGAGTCGAGGGATCCTGACTCAAAGCTGATGTCAGACCTGCCAAACGACTTTTGGATGAACTCGGTGGGGGGAAAGACCGCCAACGGGGGGTTCTGGGTCACCTCCCTCATGTATACAGAGAACGAGGCCGACGCGGCGGCATTCAGGGAGGTGCTGCTGAGGTGGCAGTCCCGCGGCAACAGCAGGAACGGCGCGGGGACGGGGACGGGGGCAAGCTCGGGGCCGGACCTGATAAAGATAAGCAAGATGCGCAGCGGAAATAGCGGCGGGGGCGGCGCAGAACCCCCCGGCCCGGGAAAAGAAGAGTAACCAAGCCCCTCTGCGTCGGCAACATTTTTGACAGGGCTCCGCCACGAACCACCATACATGGCGCAGGACGGATTCACCGCAAAGGAGAGGCGGGCGCTTGCGGGCCACTTCTCAAACACCGACGGCGACGTCTTTGCCATTACGACCCCCCGCCAGGTTGACCGCGGGGCCCTGATGTCAAGGTACAGCCGCACCGCGAAGGGTATGCGCCGCGTGTTCCTAGACGAGTTCCTCTCAGACGACACGCGCGGGGAGAGGTTCTACGAAAGGGTGCTCGCAGAGTACGGCGACGACTCGGTCGCGGAGCTCGGCGAGGCCCAGATAGCAATAGAAGGCCTATCAAACATAGCGGTAAAGACCATACAGGACAGGAGGATTGGGCTCTCATACCTAGAAAAGTCGTCCAGGTACGTCACCTGGAACAAGAAAGACGGCGACGGCAAGTACATGTTTTACCGCGAACCAGCCATAATGGCATCCAGGCACGCAGAGACGTACGAGGACTCCTGCAACGTCTCCTTTGACGCGTACTCGGCTGCAGTCGACCCCATGCTGAGGTACGTGAGGGAGAGGTACCCCATAGGGATGTACACGTTCAGGGACTCGAAGAGCGGCCAGGAAAAACCGTACGACAGGCTGAGGCTCGAGTCAGACGTCTCCGCGGCCAGGGGCATATACAACGGATCCACAAGGGCAAAGGCGCTCGACATACTGAGGGGGCTGCTGCCGGCGGCCACCATGACAAACGTTGGCATCACGGGAAACGGGCGCGCATTCGAGTACCTGCTGTCGATACTGGGATCATCCGGCCTGGCCGAGGAGCGCGACATCGGGGCGGCGGTAAGGAGAGAGCTTGACGGCGTGATAGGCGCGTTCGTAAAGAGGTCAGACGGCAGACACGGCCGGGAGCTGCGCGGGTATCTTGAGCGCGCCAGGCGCGCTGCAAAGAGGGGGGCGGCAGAGGCGCGGATGGAGCCCGCGGCGCGTCCGGCGGGGTGGCTCACTACACTCACAGAGTACGACACGGAAGAAAAGGCAATCAACAAGATAGTCGCGTCTGCCATCTACGAGCACGCCGCAGGCGCGGGCCACACGTACGGCGGCGCGCTGCGCCACGCAAAGAGGATGCCGATGGGGCAAAAGGAGCGCATCATAAACAGGATGGCCAGGCTCAGGTCAAACAGAAGGCACAGGCCCCCCAGGGCGTTTGAGGCCGCGCAGTACACGTTTGACCTGTGCAACAACTTTGGCATGTTCAGGGACATGCACAGGCACCGCATGTTGACCATGCACAGGCAGCTGCTGACGACAAGGCACGGGTACAGCGTCCCAGAAGAGATGGACGCCATAGGCATGGGCGACGCATACAGGGGGGCGCTTGACGGCTCCAAGGACGCGTTTGAGAAGATAGCCAAGAGGCATCCGGAGCAGGCGCAGTATGTAGTCGGCTTTGCGTACAACTACCCATATATGATCAGGATGAACCTCAGGGAGGCGTGCCACATGATAGAGCTCAGGACCATACCGCAGGGGCATGCCGACTATAGGAGGGTAGCGCAGCAGATGTACATGCAGATCAGGAGGGTGCACCCGAGGCTCTGCAGGATAATCAGATTTGCAGACCTCAAGGAGTATGACCTTGAGAGGTTCGAGTCGGAGAAGAGAACGTCCGAGAAGAGGCGCGCCGCAGGCGGAGACGGAGGAGGAGGCGGGCGCAGGCCATCCCTCAAAACCAACAAATAGAATCACGGCATGACAAGGTTGCGCGCAATGGACGACAACCATACATCACCATCACCATCGTCAAACAGGAGGCAAGAAGACAACCATAGGAAACCCCTCCGGGACTCCGGCGACGGCGCTGGCAGCGCCCGCGCAAGGACCCCAGACGAGTGGAAGGAGGTACTTGATCCCGACAGGTACGAGGTGTGCATAAACCACGGGACGGAGCCGCCGTTTTCCGGTAGGTACGACGGATACAGCCCCAAGGGCGGGTACATGTGCGCCTGCTGCAGGGCAGAGCTGTTCTCTTCTGATGCAAAGTTCGACTCGGGATCCGGCTGGCCCAGCTTTTGGAGGCCCGCGTCTGAAGGCAACATAGAGTACGTGCAGGACACCTCCTACGGCATGACGCGCACGGAGGTCAACTGCAGCCGGTGCGGGGCCCACCTCGGACACGTCTTTGATGATGGGCCCGCGCCCACAAACCTCAGGTACTGCATCAATTCGCTCTCGTTGATACACGAGAGTGACTGCAGGGACGAGTGACTGTTGCAGGGACGGACTGCAACCAGCCTTGCCGCCGCAAAGGATTGGGATCGGAAGTTGTGGAGAGCTGCTTGGGTCCGTAAAGGTGGGGACCAGCGCCGTCCAGTTCAGAATCTTCTGCCTCAGATTTGTGTTCGTTTTGACGCACCCGTATGCGCGGATGTGTCGAAATTCCGCCGTTCCAAGTGGCCAGCGCGTGGAAAACCCGTATCTTATGCAGCAGCCAACGGTTTGCTCACAGCATACGTTAGGCACGGTACGGCACGCAGGCCGAAGGACCTAGGCAGTACGGAAGGATTGCGCACCGGGGCAAGGGCAAGAGATGCACTACGCTGCACGCGGGGCGGCGCCAGGGCAGGTGGGAATGGTGCCAGAGACGCGCCACACCATGCAGGGGGGGGGTGGTCCTCGACACGTAGGCCTGCGCATTATCCGCTTTATCTTGCTGCGCTCCACCTCGGGCAACCTTCCGGGCCCTAGGGTCCCGAGGGGCGGCCATGCCACCGCTCTTGCAGAACGCGCCGCCACAGAGTATGTAACTTCTCAGAAACGTAGCGTATTTACCACGGCGTCAAAGTTTGCCGCATATGTGTCAAATATTCCCGAACCGTGGTTATCAAGTAGTCTGTCGATCTTCTTCCTGTCAGTCAGACTATAGAATTTTCTAGTACGAACCGCGCGCACTTCCACAATCCCGTCCCTTACAAGCTCGGCCAAATACATCGACACCGTAGACTGGGAACGATCGGAGACGTGCACCAGCTGCGCAAACGGGAGATCGTTTGCATGTAGTAGGGCAAGCAGAAGCGACCGCGAGGTGGGCTTGCGAAGGGCCCTGATCGACGCAAAATCAGACGCCGGTATGTCACTGGAGTAGAACCGCGATGTTCCAGGCCTGCGGTTTGCCACTATCAGTTTTTTGCGCTCCAGATTTCTAATATGATATGACAGTACGCCGTTCATGAATCCGCTCTTGCGCATGATGCCCCTGAAGTGGATGCCCGGATTTTCCGTTATGATCTTTAGTATGATGTCTACCCTGTCAGTCATTTCCCAGCACATCTATCAACACGGGCGCGGTGTTGGCAGAACCGGAGCTTCCCGCATAAGCATCTCGAACATGCCCCGCCATGCGCGACGAGAATCGGCGCTGATGCAACGGCGGCCACAACCGATGTTGTGGGAAGCGGCCCCAAGATGCAGCGCCACTGTGGGGCAAAAATATTTGTAAACGCAACAATGGAGCAGGGTTCCTTCATTGCGTATACCACAATCCAATTGTTAAAAAACAAATTGGAATGTTTTGCACGTGTACCATAATCTAATTATTAAAAAATAAATTGGGAGTTTTACACGTGTACCATAATCTAATTATTAAAAAATAAATTGGGAGTTTTACACGTGTACCATAATCTAATTATTAAAAAACAGGTCGGGACGTATTGTACGTGTACCACAACTCAATCATTAAAAACAGGTCGGGACGTATTGTACGTGTACCACAACTCAATCATTAAAAACAGGTCGGGACGTATTGTACGTGTACCACAACTCAATCATTAAAAACAGGTCGGGACGTATTGTACGTGTACCACAACTCAATCACTAAAAAACAAGTTGGCATGTTTTGCACACGTGCCATAGCCAGAAGTAAAAACTCATGGACAGGCACTTGTTCTAAACGAGGTTTTCATTGATCATATTATTCGACACGCCGCACGGCCGAGACATCCAAGAATGGCCCGGGCAAACCTCCCGCTTCTTGGGCCCGGCGTTGATCAGAGCGGGGCGCCCGGTCCGATCAGCGGCAGACGCGCACGGCCGGCGTCTCCGAAGAGGGCTGCCGAACCCACGCATAGGAGCCATCGGGGGAGGACTTGACCGTAAACGTGGTAAAGAAGAGGGGGGACTCCAGATCCCCGGCCGCGTTAAGCTGAAAGTCGCCCGTTATTCCGGTTCCCAGGTTGTGGTGACCGTCGCGAAGCAGGTGCAGCGGATCCTGAATGTGTCCGTTGGCAACATCGGCAAAGATGTCCTTTACCGCCGCGTCCGTTGCAAAGGAGGTGATCACGGCGTCGCCAAGAATGTGTACGGCGTCATACGAGGTATGCAGGTACGGGCTGGGTGCTATGTTTGGATCCAGCTGCCTGAGCTGCTCGGTCAGGTGGTCCGTCTCGCCCACCCCCGGGACGTGATATATCGAGCTGGTCAGGCCCACCGACTCGGCAAAGGCCGCCACGTCGGGGGCCAGAATGATGGAGGTCGAGGTCGTAATGCCGCCCGTGCCGTACCACGCTACCGCCCGGGCGTCGTCAAGGCCGGCGTCGGCCAGGATGGCCCTCACCAGATCTATAAAGTCCGCGTGAAACCCGACGAACAGGACTGCAGTCATGTCGGTGCCCGCGCCCTGCGTTGCGTCCAGGGCGCCCTCCAGCTGCCGCGCGAGGCCGGCAAAGTCCACTGTGCCTATGTCGGCGCCGTACGTGACGGTGCCAGACACGGTTCCGGCGTAGCTGTCGCGAAATGCAGACGCCATGTCGCGCCCCCACACGTCATCGCGCTGCACTATAACAACGTGCGTCTTGCCGTCGCCCGCAAGCGTCTGGGCTATGAACGGGGCCTGCTTTCTATCGTCCGGAACGAGGCGGAAGAGGCTGTCACCGGGTATTGCCAGTTCGGGCGCGGTGGAGGACGGTGAGACCATGACAAGGTCGTTGCTGTCGGCGTAGGGCAGCAGGGCCTTGGCGGCCGCGCTGGTGGTGGGCCCCACAAAGTAGTCGATCTGCTTGTTGACGTGCGCATCGGTTATCGCCGCCACGGGGTCGCCGTCTATCACGACCGGGGTCAGCGTTACCTTGTAACCGCTGCCAAGTTCCAGCTGCTCCAGATTGAAGTCGCTGGCGCCTATCTCCATGGCCTTTTGGCGGTTGACGTCGTTAAACGAGTCGGGGTCAAGCAGGAGCAGCATGCCTATCGTGATCTCGGCCTGGAGGAATCGATCCCACATGAGCGTGCCGTCGTCTTCCTGCACGACCCGGTACGCCGTAAACGCGCTAGGCTCCCTGAGATCCCCGGTGGCATCAAGCCGGTAGTCGCCCAAGGCCCCCACGTGTCTGTCGGCGACATCGATAAAGCTGGCCGCTACACGCACGGGATCGTCGGCCCCGACGTGTTTGATGGCCTCCCCGATGATGCGGACCGCGTCATAAGAGGTATAGACGTACTGGTTGAGCCCTCCGCGCACCTTGGAGGCGAGTCTGTCCTTGACGGACTTTGTAAGATCCGACTCGGAGACAAAGAATATGGTTGCCGTCAGGTCGACCCGGTTGGCAAGCGGGCCCGCCACCGCATGCTCCACGATCGAGGGCTTGTTTGCCACCCCGTCGGCGCCGTACCACCTCACGTCAAGCACGCTGTCCAGCGCCGGATCCTCGGACACCGCCTCAAACATGTGGATCAGATCGCTCTCAAATCCCAGGTATAACACGGCCGTGTGTATGCCCCGCGCCGTAAACGCATTCAGCGCGGTCTTTAGGTCCGCGGCCACTTGCGCGTGATCCTCCGCGTCGGGGTCAAAGGGTATGCTGACAAACGTTGCCTCGTTGTAATTTGCAGGAATGCCCTCGGCCAGTCCGCTTCCCCAAGCGTCGTCTCGATATACCGTAACAATGTGCGTCTTCTCGTCTCCCCTTAGGATCTCGGTAATAAACGGGGCCTGCTTGGCGTCGGAGGGCGCGAGCCTAAACGTGGTGTCGTCCGCTATTGCAAGACGCGCCGCCGTGGATGACGGCGACACTATAATGATGTTGTTGCGGTCTGCGTATTCGCGGACCAGCTCTACATTGCCGCTGCTCGTCGGCCCAACGTAGTACCTTGGCCCGTTGCCATTGTCGTACGCTTGCCGCAGCGCGGCCAGCGGATCATCCCCCAGAAAATAGCTCGTGATGCTCAGCCTGTAGTCGGCGTTGGCCGCGTTAAAGTCCCGACGGCGAGCTTCATGGCCTCGAACCGGTCGGCGTTGCCCTGCGCCTGCGTGATGAACGTAGTACCTTGGCCCGTTGCCATTGGGCTCGTGATGCCTGTAGTCGGCGTTGGCCGCGTTAAAGTCACCGACGGCGAGCTTCATGGCCTCGAACCGGTCGGCGTTGCCCTGCGCCTGCGTGATGAGGGCGCCTATCTCCACGGCAGTGGTTTGGGCATGCGCGTCATCCGCCGTAGCCGCGAGCAGCAGGGGGATAGCAACGAGTGCCAAGAGTCCGATAACGGGCGCGCACCGCATGTCCGCCCGCGCATATGAAAATTTTATAAAACTATCGACAAGGATTCCGCTTCCCGATCAGCCCCGCGCACGCACGGAGTTCCCGCGGGCGACGACATGGCGCGCCCTTGGGAGCAGCCGGGGGGCAGGATTGGAAGGGGGCCGACTCGGTCACACCGGGACGGTGTCAAGGATCAAAATCATAAAATAACTCGCAAGAACCGTGAGGATCAGATTGTACAGGACATGCGCAGTGGCCCGTAATGCGTGCTCGGAATGCAGTGGTTTGCGCCGCGCCGGGGACAGGTGACACGTCACGAGGATAATACTGTGCGGGTTTGGCGTGGTAGGGCAGAGCCTTGCCAGACTGTTCGAGTCAAGGGCCGACGACCTGTACATCGGATATGGGTTAAAGCCGCGCATAGTGGCGGTATCTGACAAAGGCGGCATGGCATACGACACGACGGGCCTAGACTGCGCGAGGCTCGTCAGAGCAAAGGAGCAGAAGGGGACGGTCGCGGCGTACGGCGACGGTTCCAGTGGCAGAAGCGGAGGTGCTCCGGACAGCGGCAGTCCCACCGTCGCGGAGATGTCCGAGGCCGTATCCGGCGCGGACGTGCTTGTGGAGACCACCCCGAGCAATTACAAGGACGCCGAACCCGGCATGTCCAACATTACGGACGCAATGAAGAGGCGCATGCATGTAGTCTCGGTCAACAAGGGCCCCCTCGCGCTCGCGTTTCCGTCTCTAAACGAGCTCGCCGCGTACAACCGCGTAATGTTCAGGTTCAGCGGGACTGTGGGAGGCGGGACCCCGATACTCGACTATGCAAAGAACAGCCTGAGCGGGGAGCGCATAACCTCATTTAGCGGCATACTCAACGGCACCACGAACTACATACTCTCTGCAATGGCAGAAGGCATGTCGCCAAAGGCCGCGCTGCAGGACGCGCGCAGCAAAGGGTACGTGGAGGCCGACGAGTCGCTTGATCTGGACGGCCTGGACGCGGCCGCAAAGCTGGTCATACTTGCAAACTGGGTCATGGGCATGAAGGTTACCATGCCGGACGTGAACTGCACCGGAATCCGCGGCGTCACATCAGCAGACATCAAAAAGGCCGCAAAGAAGAACAGGGTCGTAAAGATGACGGCCGCCTGCGGCAACGACGCGCTGACGGTGGCGCCCGTTGCCATACCAAGGGACGATCCGCTCTGCGTAAACGGCACGCTGAACGCGATATCGTTCACGTCGGAGCACTCGGGGACTCAGACCATAATAGGGCGCGGCGCCGGCGGGACGGAGACTGCAAGCGCCATACTCCGGGACCTGCTGTACATAAGGCAGGGCATCACCTCGGGGGCGTACGGTTGAAAAGGTCGAACCTCGTATCAAAAAGCGAGACGGCGGCGATACTGGACAGGATATCGGCCGAGTGGAAGGGCGCTTTTGCACCCGTACCCAAGATAAAGAACCTCAGGGTGCACGCGCTTGAAGACGGCTCCCAGATAGTCACGGGCCCCGGCACCAGGATCGCAAGGACCAGGGACGGCCGCTACCTGCCCCTCCTCACGGAGACCGTACTGCTTGAGAGATTCCCGCATGTCGTAGTCGACATGGGGGCCGTGCGGTTCGTATGCAAGGGGGCCAACCTGATGAGGCCCGGAATCACCGAGTTCGGGGAGTTTGAGAAAGGTGACATCGTCTGCATACGCGACGAGTCGCAGGGCAAGTATCTGGCAGTCGGGGTGGCGACAGCGTCAAGCAGTGACGCCGAGGCCGCCGAGAAGGGAGAGGTGCTAAAGAACCTCCACTACGTATCAGACGCGGTGTGGGAGGCCGCAAAGGAGATACGCGAGCAGTGACGCCGGGCCCATGGGGAGCAAGACGTACTTTACCAAGCCTGCAGCGATGGCCCGCGCCGGCGCCCCCTCCGTCATTACATAATTGCCCTGCACCCGATCTCGGGCCGCCTTTTGCGCCCAAAGGGGCACTATACAGTCGCGGTGCCACTACCGGCGGCGGCGGTAGCGGCGGCAAGATTAGCGCCCTCGGATAGCGTCTCTATCTTTTCACCCGTTATTACCATGATGTCCGTGCCGTCGCCGCTCGCAGCATCGCGCATGGACGCAGAGGCAACGGCCTTTTTGGCAAGCGACACGGCCTCGTCCCTTGACATGTTGGGCTTGAACTGCGGGTCGAGCACGCCGAGCGCCATCTCGGCCCCCGTTCCGACGGCCGCATAGTCATCGGGCAGTACCGAGCCCAGCGGATCAAGCGTGTACAGCACGGGCTTGCCAACCACGCCGCCTACTATAACCTGCGTGAGCAGCGGGAAATACCTACGCTCGTACATCATGTTTGACATCATCTTGGCAATTGTATTGGTCGGGATGTCCCGCTTGAGCTCCATCTTGCGGATTTTTGCAAGGGCGGAAATCTGCAGGGACAGGATCTGCATGTCGGCCACAAGGCCGGCGCACGCGGCCCCGACCCGGGGCGTGATCTCAAAGGTCTTCTTGGTGGACTTGCTTACGAGAAAGTTACCAAATGCAACCCTGCGCTCGCTTGCAAGCACCACGCCGCCCTCAAACGTCACGCCGACGGCAGTCGCGCCAGGCATGTACATTGACATGTATTCTGCACTTTGGGTTCATAATTAAAGGGTTTACTAAAATCACTTGCGCGTGCGCCCCCGTCAAGACATCCAAGCTCTCGTCAATCAGGTTTTTATAGCTAGCAGGCACGTCACACATCATGGGAACAGCTGAGATCAAGGACGGAATACTCAATGATGCCGTGTTCATGGGCGTAAGGGCGTCCGTGGGAGTGATATTCATACTGCACGGGATGGGCAAGTTCAACCCCGGGTTTGCAAACGCGCTGCCAAACATGGGGCTTCCCCCGGAGCTGCAGATCCCGATAGCTCTGGCAGAGGTCGTGCCGGGCATACTGCTCATAATAGGCGTGCTCAGCAGGTTCTCCGGGGCGCTGCTGGCGATCGTAATGGTGGGCGCCATATTCCACGTAAAGGGGGCCCAGAGCATGACGGGCGACGGCGGGGTCGAGTTCGACGTCATACTGCTTGCCGCATCGCTGCTCATAATGGTTGCAGGCCCCGGAAGGATTGCAATAGCCCAGGCCGCAAGGCGCATTCCGAGGATACTGCACTAGACGCGGGCCGCCCGGGCGGCTGCAGCCTTTCACCTACGCGCGTCGGTCAGCTCTGCCTGCCGAACACGTCCATTATCCGGCACATGCAGGCGGCGGTCTTTTTGAGCAGATCTATGCGCGCAAACTCGTTTGGCGAGTGGATCTTAGAGAACACGTACGTGCCGCCCACCGAGACGCACGGGGCCCCCAGCGCCTTCTGGAAGGCGTGCATGGGCCCCGTGGCGGGGTTTGATATGCACACCACGGGCTCGGAGCCAAACGATGCCGACGCGGCGTCGCGCACGTGCCGTACAAACTGCTCCGACGGGTCCGTCCGCGCGGCCGCCTCGCCGTGAAGCATCCGGGCCCGCACGTCTGCAAAGCCGTTTGCCTCCAGATGCCTTGTTATGAGGCCGAACTGCCTTGAGGGCACCATGTCCGGCACCAGCCTAAAGTCAAGCTTTGCAACCGCAACTGCGGGCAGCACGGTCTTGGCGCCGCTGCCCGAATAGCCTGACGATATGCCCGCAATATTGCAGGTGGCCGCGCCTGCAAGCGCCTTTTTGGCCCCGAGCCCACGCAATCCCCCAACAAAGCCGTCCACGCCGTACTCCCTCCTGAAGGACGCCTCGTCAAACTCCTCGGCCTCAAGCAGCCGGACGTCGCGGGCAGTGAGCCTCCGGACGTCGTCGTACCATCCCGGTATGGTGATGCGGCCGTCAGCCCGGCGCATGGTGTTCAGCGCCTCGACTATGCGCCACGCGGGGTTCTTTATCAGGACCGCCAAGCTGGAGTGCGCGTCCCTGGCAGGCCCCCTGGCCGTCAACTCGACGAACATGAGCCCCTTCATGCCCAACCCGACTACGGGGCGGCCGCGCGGGTCCACGTATCCAAACTCCCATATGACGCCGTCGCACGCAAACTTCCTGCGGTACCGTGACAGATACCGCGGAAGGTGCCCGCTGCCAATCTCCTCCTCCCCCTCTATGACGAACTTTATGTTGCACGGCACGTCCCCGGTCTCCCGGATGTACGAGCCCACCGCCTGGATTCTCGCGGCAATCTCGCCCTTGTCGTCTATCGCGCCGCGCCCGTACACCCGGTTTCCACGCCGGACTGCGTCAAACGGGCCGTACCGCCACAGCTCGACAGGCTCCTCGGGCTGCACGTCATAGTGATTGTAGAACAGGAGGGTCTTGCCCGGGTTCGACTCCGAGCGCCTCTCAGCATACACCACCGGCGGCGGCGGCGGCGACGATGGTGGCCCGGCGCGAGTCCCGGACGCGCGCCCTCCGCCCGGTTTCAGGTACAGCACCTCGGAATCGAGTCCCGCGTCCTCAAGCATCGAGTTCAGCAGGAGGGCGCACTCCTCGAGTCCCTCGCCCCTCGCAGAGACGCTCGGCTGCCTGATCATCTGTTGAAGGTCCAGGACCATCCTCTCGGTGTCGGCGGCAACCCCAGACAGGGCGGCCTCAAGTCCAGAGCTTTTGGCGCGGCCGCTGCTGTCGTCGGAGGCATCCGCGGCGCCTCCGCCGCCGGCATGGCCGCTGCCGCGTGCGGCGCGCCGCCTCTGCGAGCCGTACGCTTTGCGCGCCATCAGGCGCCATCCCCGCCGGCATCCCCGGATTCCACACGCCCGCGCGCGTCAATCCGGTCATATTCAAAGACGGCCGTAGGAATCGCCTCGATCAGGTCGCTTGCCAGCAGGTGGTGGCCCCGCCCGGATGCGGCAATCTCGCCTGCGCGCCCGTTGGTGTATGCGGCGGCTACCGCGGCCTGCATCGGGTTCCTGCATGTGGCAAGCGCCCCGGCGGCCACTCCTGCCAGGACGTCGCCCGTTCCGCCCACCGTCATTCCAGGCACGCCCGTGCTGCACAGGCAGGTGCCGGTACCGTCGGATATGACGTCCGTGCGCCCCTTTAGGAGTACCGTGACGCGGTGATCAGAGGCGTGCTCAGATACGACGCGTATTCTCGAATCCATGTCAGACGCCGGGGGCACCGCCGCACCAAAGAGGTGCTCAAACTCGCCGGGATGCGGCGTGACGATGCAGTTGGAACCGGGCAGCAGGGGCAGTACGTCCGGTACGAGCGCCGACGCGTCAAGGACCAGACGCACGTCCATCTCGATCAGCGACTTTACAAGTTTCAGCAGCGCCCCGCGCTCGGCCACGGCGAGCCCCATTCCAATCGCGGCAGAGTCGAGCCCCACGGGCAGCATCCCGAGAAGCTTTGAGGCAGAGCCCCTAGTCAGCTTGGCGTCGGCCATTGGCACCACAATCAGGTCGGGTGATGCCGCCCGGGTAGCCGACACATTATGCTTTGGCACCGCCGTGTATACCAGGTCGGAGCCGAACCTCAGGGCCGCAAGGGATGACAGTATCGGGGCCCCGTGGTACAGGTAGCTGCCGCCCACCACGAGGGTCTTGCCGTTCTGCCCCTTGCGCGAATTCTCGTCCCGGGCGGGGAAGAGCGCAGAGGCGTTGGTTCCGGACGTGACGACCGGCACGCCGTACATCGTTTCCCCGATACATGAGAGATCAAAGCCTGTCGGCAACACGTATGGGCGCGTCGCGGGGAAATAAATTTCTGTTCAATCTCGCGGCGCGGGCGCGCGGCCAGAAAAGGCCAGTCGTGCAGCCGTGCAGGACGGATGGTTCGGAAGTGGGCGCCATCACGCTGCCTTGGGCCTCTTTGCAGGCGCTGCCTTTCTTGAGGCCGGGGAGCCCTTTGGTGACGCGGTGCGCCCACCCTTTCTGGGCCTTGGCGGATCGGGTTTTTTTGCGGTGCGCCCCGCCTTGGCGGAGGGCTTTGCGCGGGCAGTGTCGGTGACACCTGCGGTGGTGGAAGGGCTGTTGCCGTCGTCCCCGCGGTCGTCGCTGCCGTCGTCATCGTTGCCGCCATCGCCGTCATCATCGTCAATGACGCGATCGGCGGCGCCGGCGCCATGCGCGTCCGCGTCCCTCTCAAAATAGGCCTTGCGCGCAAAGCACAGGTACGTGGTGTGCCCTATGCCCTGGAAGGAGTGACGCGTCTTGCCCTGGCGGGCCTCTATATTGCGCAGTATGAGTTCGGTAGACTCAATGTCGGTAAACTCGTTCTCGACAAGCGACGCGGAGAGTTTCTCAAGCTGGTTCATGGTGGGGCACACTGCAAACACGCAGCCACTGCCCCGCAGCATGCGCCTGACCTGGGGCAGCACCTCCCACGGATCACCCAAGTCTATCAGCGCCACGTCGGCGCCGGATACGGGCAGTTCGGAGGCAGGAGAGCCGCCGTCACTGTCTGCATCATCCGTCGCATCCAGCTCCTTTATGTCCAGGTTCTGGAGCGTCACGTACTTTGAGACGCCCGCGCGGTCGATGTTTTTTTGCGCGATCTCCATGAACTTGGAGTCCACGTCAAAGGAGTAGACGTGCCCCCGCGGCCGCACCACGTTGGCCACAAACGACGTGAGGGAGCCGCTGCCCGTCCCCACCTCGAGTACCTTCTGCCCGCTTCCAATCCCCGCGCGCGCCACTATGTATCCCAGCTCCTTGGGGTACACGATCTGCGTCCCGTGCTGCAGCTTCATGGTATAGTCGTACAGCGTGGGCCGCAGCAGGTAGACGTACTTGGACTTGTTCGTGGTCAGCCGGGAGCCGTACTCCTTCCCGATTGCGTCAGAGTGCCTCAGCACCCCGATGTGGGTGTGGAGCACATCCGCGCGCGCAATGCGCACGAGCCATTTCTTTGAGCGGTTGTAGTAGAACAGGACGTGCGAGTTCTGCTTTATCTTGTCGGCCACTACATGCGCGGCCGGCGGTTTGGATAATAACCTACTGTTTGTGCGTGAGGATGCACGAGGCAGGGGGGGTAACGCTGGCGCGAAGCAGGCAGAAGCGGCATCGGCAGGGGGCGTCCAAGCAAGCGCGCCGGGGGAGGGTCCCTCGCGCACGCGGTCACTGCAGTATGAACATGGTCCACTGGTATCCGCCCGGGGCCGGGGCGGCCTCTAGTATAATGTCGGTTCCCCCGAGCCCCGATATCGTGGACTTTAGCGGCCGTCCGTCCGCGCTCTCTTCCAGCAGGGACTCGGCCTTGGCCATCCACGCCGACACCGACTCGAACCCACCGGGCTCTTGCTCGCGCCAGCAGTCGCACACGAGCCCCGCTATCACGCTCTCAAATATCGCGTCTGCGTGCCCGCGGCCCGTGCTGGTGGGCGGAACGGGGTCAAGTGCAACGACCGCCACCACGGGAGAGCTTGTGTCGCCGCCCAAGTTGACGTTCCCGACGGTGATGCCGTTTGAGTCCACAATGCCGCTCGTGGTGCAGTACGAGGTGGACGCGAGCCCGCCGTCGGCCTCGGCGTCATAGTACGCGCAGTACTGGGGTATGGTATGATCCGTGATCGGCGCAGGCGGGGACAGCGAGAGTCCTCGCGCCTCCAGCTCCGCAGAGACGAGCTCGACGTCATAGTACGTGAAGACCTTGCCAAGGTCTACAGGCTGCTGCGGTTGTTGTGGCGGCGACGGCGGCAACTCTGCTGTCAGGCCGCCAGATGCCAGCAGCCCCGCAAAGGATACCGCGGCCGCGGCGCCAAGCAGGATGGGCAGCATCAGTATCCTTCGCATTATACCATAACTGCACGCGTGCAGAAATAAGGATTTGCCGCAGGCCGGGGCCGCCGGCTCGCCTCAGATCGAGATTATGGAGAGCCTCGAGTCCCCCGTGATGCCGTGCATCTCCACAAAGCCGGCCGTGACCTCCAAGATGTACGTTGCCATGCCGCCGGGCACTATGCTCTGGCAGGTGGTGATCTCGAGCGCCGTCTTGCACGGCTGCACGCCCTGCTCTATGTGCACCACCGCGCCATCCTCGTCAAACCATATCATGTCAAGTGGAAACTGCATGTTGAGCATCCACAGCGAGTACGCCCCGGGCTCTTGGAACACGAATATCATCCCCTGGTCGTAGGGCAGCTGCTCCTGGAACATCAGCCCCCTGACGCGGCGCGGCTCGGTGTCCGCTATCTGGACCTCAAGGGCCACGTCGTCCACCTTTATCATGCCGCGCGGAAACTCGACGGTCTCAAGCTTGCTATCCTGGGGTATCGAATAAATCCCGGCCACGCCCACGATCACGGCCGCGATCGATATGGGTATGAGTATCTGCGCACGCGTCGCCATGATCGGCGTGCCGCGTGTCGTCTTAAAATTGTACTTGCGGTGTCAAGTCCGAGATCCGGTAGCGTGTACAGGCTGCGCGCACGCGCTACAGGTCCCGCATCGTGGAGATTGTGTTTTTTGTCACGTGCCCGATCTCGTGTATGGTCGAGCTGTTGTACCTCTTCTCGAGGTAGCGTCCCGCTAGGATCATGGGGGCCCCCACGGCGCACGTGACGCCGGTCGGCTCCGGAATCCAGAGCATGATGAAGCCGATCTTTTGGATCTTTTTGCCGGGGGCGGGCGCGTTCCTCAGGTACTTCAGGGAGCCGTCCGATATGGCGTTGTGCCCCACCCTTGCGACGTCTTTATACAGATCGGAGCGGGCCGCGGCAGAGCGCGATATGTGCCTGATGCGTTCCATGCGCCTGCGCACGGGGTCGTCCGGATGCATGATCGAGCATGACAGAATAACTAGATAAGGACTCACCGTCCGCGGACGGCAGCCGGCAGGCAGCCCCGCCTCGGGTACGGGGGCACGGCGGGGGCAGGCACGGCGTCCGTACGCGATGCGCGTGCAAGCGCGCCCATGCCTGCACGGCACAGGCAGGGGCGGCATTGAAAACACCCAATTATACCCGCCTGCCCGTCACAAGGGTATGGCAAGGGACAGCAGACGCCTGGAGTCCATAAAGGCGGCCCACAAGTCCGAGCGCCTCCGCTCCAGCTCCCGCATGGAGGACTACCTAGAGGTCATTGCAGAACTGGTGGAGCTCAAGGGATATGCCACCACGCTTGACGTCTCAAGGTACATGGACGTCAGCGCACCCAGCGTCACGCAGATGCTCAAGAGACTCGACGAGCTGGGGCACATAGAGCACGAGAAATACCGCGGAATAAACCTGACGCCCAGCGGAGCCCGCATAGCAGAGGGCATAAGGCAAAAGCACGATACGCTCATCGAGTTCTTCGGGATGCTCGGGATCAGGCACGACGCGGCAAGCCAGGACGCCGAGGGCATAGAGCACCACCTCAACCCGGAGACCACCAGGCAGCTGCGAAAGTTCGTCACATACCTGAAGGCAAACCCAGGCGTAATATCCGGATTCGGGGGGACGTCCCGGAGAGAAGACGGCAAGCCAGCAGGCAAGACGGACTCGGATGCCGCGCGCTAGATCCAGTAGCAGCAACAGTAGTAGCAGTCTGTCAGTCGGCCAGCCTTACCACAATATCGCGTTCTGGCAAGTCGGTGTCAAGTATGGCGCGGCCCCCCGGCGCGCGCGTCGAGATCTTTACGACGCCCTTTTTGTTCGTCCACCCGGTCGCAATCTGCCTGCCGTCGCGGCCCACAATCTCTACGTTTCTAGAGGGATGCTTTCGGCCCACGTCTATGAGGATCAGATTGCGGTTGCTTGAGAATGAGAACTTCAGCTCGGCAGCGGCGGCGTCAGAACCGCGCCTACGGCGCCTCCCAGAAGAGCGCGACGGGCGGCGTTCGCGGCCGGAGCGGTAGTCGTCGTAGTCGGCGGCGCTGCCATAACCATCATCATCATCGCCATCGTCATCATTTCCGCTGCTGCTGTTGTTGTTGCCGCTGCCATTGAAATCGACGCCGCCGTTGTAGCTGCCCCCGTCAACGCCGTTGAGATCCTCATACTCGGTATCCGACGCGCCGTAACGGCCTCCCGCATCGCCGTCTTCGAGCGGCGCATCCAGGCCTGCCGCCTCCCGGCTCTCTTGCATCTCCTCCCGGGTCCGGACGTCAAGGTGGACGCCGAGGTGGTCCTGGAGCTGCTCTATCTTGGAGCCTCCCTTGCCTATTATGCGGGCCTTGTGCTTTTTTGATACAATAATTCTGGCCCTGTCCTCGGACGCGAACTCCACCTCTGCGCGCCTGTCGTACTTTCTTACCACCTCAAGCACCTTCTCGGAGGCCAGCCTGTAGACCCCCCCGCGGCTCTTCCCGCCGGCCTTGTCCGGCGATATCGGCACTATCACGTTCTCCTCGCCAAACGTGTACACCTCGTATGCCGCGCGATTGCGCTCAAGGTCCTTCACCACTATAACGGGCCTCGCAAGGTCCGACTCGGTCATGCCCGACGGCACCTTTACCTCCAGCCGGAGGTCGTACACGGTGTCTATCCTGCCGGCCCTGACGAAGATCACCGTGTCAAGCACGTTTGGGATCATGCCAAGCTCTATCTTGCCGATGAACCGCTGTATGGCGTCGATGGGCGAGTTTGCGTGCACCACGCCGACCATTCCGACACCGGTCATCCTCAGATCCGCAAACGTCTCAAAGTCCTCCCTGCGGCGCACCTCGTCAAATATGGTATAGTCGGGCCGCACGAGCAGCAGTATGTCAGCCGTGTTCTCAAAGCTGCCCTCAAGCTTGCTGTACTGCGTGACGCCCGAGTCCACCTGCAGGTCCCTTGGCGACTCGAACGTCTTTACTATCTGGCCCTGCTGGTGGTAAAAGTTCCCCAGGCTGGAGGCAAGCGTGCTCTTCCCGGAGCCGGGCGGCCCCGCAATCACGATGCCCTCTGCCATCCCGCTGAGCCTCTTCGTGAGGGCCTCTGACACGTCGTAGTCAGACAGGGACATCTTCGTCGTCGGATGCACGATCGTAACCTCGAAGGACTCGGAGAAGGGGGGGCGCGTCATTGCAATGCGATAGTCCCCGTGCTGCACCACTGTGGCCCCCTCCATGGAGATCTCAACCGTGCTCTGTTCCGTGGCGTGTACGGCGTCAATTATCTGCGAGGACAGCGTCTCAAGGTATTGCCGGTCAAGCGGGTCAGACGGAATCTCCACCAGCTTGAACTCGCCGGGCCTGCCCCTCTTTGCAAGGGGCGGCTGCCTCTCCTTTAGGTGGACGGACATCGTATCAGAATCAAAGAACCGCAGAAACTCCAGGTCCTCCTCGGAGGGCCCGCGGGCGGCGTCGTCCCTCAGAAAGACGGCCGGGATCCCCTGGGACTTGGCGGCCAAGTGCTGCACCTTGTCAGACGTGTAGAGCGTGGCGCCCTCGTCCCTTGCCACGTCGGTTATTATCGCGTCTATGCGCCCTGACCCGGCTAGGTCTATGTCAGCAGACGAGACGTGCTGGCCCCTGTGGGACACCTCAAGCCCGAACTGTCCGGCCATCTCGCGGAGGTGGTCAAGCCTCTGTAGTCCCACGAATCCCTGTCCGCGCCCGGACGAGGCCTGGGACTGCAGCTCGTCGACCACTGCCTGCGGAATTATCACCTCAACGGAGCGTACCGAGCCGGATTCAATCTGGGATGCAAGCTGTCCGCTTATCACGACGCTTGTGTCTGCCACAACCTTGTCCAATCAAGGGGACGGCCCCGGCTCGTGATAAAACCCTTTGTACGCAGACACATGACATGGCACGGCCTGGGTGCCGAAAAAAAAAGAAGCGCATGTGACAAGGCGGCGGTGTTTTTTGGCGGGGATGGTGATGATGGGGATGATGTTTTTTGGGGTGGCCGGGACAGCGGCGGGGAGGCAGGGCCATGCGGCGTCAAGGCTCAAGAAATACGCGCCAAACGGGCCGGAAAATCCAACATCGCGCCGCATATTCACGGCCCTTGACTGCACGGCATGGGAAGACTGCGGCGTGCGCAGAACACCAAGTTCTACGAGGACTGCGCAGAGTATTTCAAGGCGCTCCGGTCAAAGGGCTCCACGGACTTTGAATTCGAGGACGAGTACTACTTCACAATGCCCGGAATTTCCGGCAAGGCCGAAGATTAACGACAGCTCGTGTCCATAAACCGGGCGCGGGGGCGGCAAAGGGGCCGGCAGGAACCATAGACCAACAGTAAGAGTTTAGGAGAGGGGCGCGTCACGCAGAGACATGGACGGGCATCTGGAGGACCTGGCCTGCGGGGCAGTCAGGTATGCGTCAGGCCTGCCGGGGGTCGCATACTGCGACGCCAGGGCAGAGACGCGCACCGGCACACAGGTACTCGTGGAGAACGGCAGGATCGATCATGTCAGGGACGTGTCTGATTCAGGGCTCGGCATCAGGATTCTTGACGGCGGACGCGTCTGGAGGTTCGTGTCAGTATCCAGTCCGGAATCGGCAGACGAGGTGAGAGGCGCCATAGACGGAGCCGGCCCGGGGGCGCGGAAGGTGGAAGAGGAAGGGCCGCATGCAGGAAAGACGATAACGGCGCCACGCGCCAGCATCGCACTACGCGACATCAGGCCCCGCACCGCAAGGATCACCCGCCGCGTTGCAAAGAATCCGGACCCCGACTCGATCATGTCGCTGGGACTCGAGTGCAGCAAGGCCATCTCAGGCATGCCGCACATAACAAACTCCGTTACGGCCCCGCAGTTTGAAAAGGTCGCAAAATACTTTACAAGCAGCGAGGGCGCCGACATACTTGAGGAGTATACGGACACCACAATCTCAATGACCGCGACTGCGACTGCGGACAATGCAAGGAGCGGGGGCCGCATTACGCGCACAGTCGACTCGACTGTCGGCGGCAGAGGAGGACTGGAGGCGATAGACGGCGAGTCACACTCAAGGGGGCTGTACGTAGCGTCAAGGGCCGCGGATCTTGCAGCGGCCGGTACGGCAAAGCGTACGGCCGACGCGGACGTCGTAATGAACCCGAACTTTGTGGCCCTGCTTGTGCACGAAATCCTGGGCCACCCCTCAGAGGCCGACCGCGTGATGGGAAGGGAGATGGCATGGGCCGGAGGGGCGTGGTGGGGCGGCATGACAGGCAGCAAGATAGCATCAGAGCCGCTGAGCGTGTTTGACGATCCAACCGCGCCCGGCAGCCTCGGGTGGTACGATTATGACGACGAGGGGGTCAAGTCCTCAAGGACGCAGCTGGTCAAGCACGGCGTCCTGCAAGGCCACATGCAGAGCAGGGAGACTGCCGCCGCGTACGGCGCCGAGCCCACGGGCAACATGAGGGCCGCCGGCTACGGGTTCATGCCGCTGATACGCATGGCCTGCACGTGCATAGAACCGGGCGACCACGCCGTCGACGAGATGATCCGGGACATCAGGGACGGATATGCAATATATGACATGAAGATACCGTCAATAGACATGAACAGGTACAACTGGAGCATCTCGTGCCAGTACGCGCGGAAGATCACAGGCGGCGAGCTGGCAGAGACGGTAAGGGACGTCGTAGTGTCCGGGACAGCCCCAGGCCTTTTCGGATCGGTGTCGGCGTGCGGCAAGGACTTTGAGGTAACGCCCATAACAAACTGCGGCAAGGGGGATCCTATGCAGTCCCTTGCGATGGGAAACGGCGGCCCCTCCGTACGCGGCAAGGCCACCGTGGGCAGCATATGAGACTGAGAAGGGAGAGGTGCGAAGCAGCGTGACGGCCGCAAGACTGGATGACATAAGGGCAGACGTCGAGTCATGCCAAAGGTGCGGCCTCTGCGCCACAAGAACCAACGCGGTGCCGGGCAGCGGGGGATACGGAGCGGACATCATGCTGGTAGGCGAGGCGCCGGGCCGGAGCGAGGACGCGCGCGGCGAGCCCTTTGTAGGCGCCGCGGGCACCAGGCTGGCCGGGGCCCTGGCCAGGGCGGGGCTTGCAAGGGGCGACGTCTACATCACAAACGTGGTAAAGTGCAGGCCTCCCGACAACCGCGTCCCGACTGCCGACGAGCGGCAGCAGTGCTCAGAGTACCTCCAAGCGGAGATCGAGGCGGTCAACCCGAGCATAATCTGCATACTCGGGAACACGGCATTCGGATCCATCCTCGGGGGATCCGAGATCACAAAGAACAGGGGAAAGACCGCGTCCATGAACGGCAGGATGTACTTTGTCACCATACACCCGGCCGCGACCATATACAACCAGGAACTAAGGGGCACGTTTGATGCAGACATCAAGAACGCAGTACGAATTGCAGCGGAGATCAGATCCGGAAAGGTGATAACGCCTGACATCTTATACTGACGGACCGTACGGGGCCAGGTGCCGCGACGGCTCGCTCCCCCTGCCAAGAGAATTTTACGCGCGCGACACGGCCACGGTGGCAAGGGACATGCTTGGCGCCACGCTGGTAAGGAGGGCGGGCGGACAGACAATCTCAGGAGTCATATCCGAGACGGAGGCATACGGGCACAGCGACGATCCGGCAAGCCACGCGTACAGGAACAAGACGCAGAGAAACCAGGCAATGTTCGGCCAGGTCGGCAGGGCGTACGTCTACTTTACGTACGGGATGCACTACTGCTTTAACGCGACGGCCAGGGACGCGGACAGGTCGGAGGCAGGGGCCGTGCTGATCAGGGGGATCATACCAAGGAAGGGCGTCGCCACAATGATGAGAAACCGCAAGACTCAGGACGCGCGCATACTGGCAGACGGCCCTGCAAAGCTCACGCAGGCCATGTGCATATCCTCAGGGCAGTACGGCGAGGATCTCACGACGAGGCCGAGGCTCTGCATCACAGGCAACCCCGACTATGACGTGGCGCGTCACGACATAGTCGAGTCGACAAGGATCGGAATCAGGGAGGCCACAGGCAAGCCCTGGAACTTTAGGCTATCCGCGTGATGCTGCAGCCGGCAACCCCGTACTGATTTACGCCCCGAGGGTCGGCGCGGCACCAAGCCAAATACGGGCAGCCTTCAGAGTCAGGATCTTGGTAACAGCACCGTGTCAGAGGGCAAGGATTGGAGAAAGGCAGACGCCAATCACAAGCCAAGTGACAATCACCAGTTACTGTCATCAGCGCTCATAAATCGGCATGCCCACGGCCGCCCTTGTCGTCGGGGCCATTGTCGTCGGGGCCATTGTCGTCGGGGCCATTGTCGTCGGGGCCATTGTCGTCGGGGCCATTGTCGTCGGGGCCATTGTCGTCGGGGTCAACTGCAACCGAACTGTCGTTTTTACTATCACGGGCATCATCGCTTGCATCGTCTAGCGTCCACGGGGCAACCCTGCCCATGATGCGCCGCCAGTCAAGTCTCAAGAGCAGTATCACCACCAAGGTCATCGACGCGCCAAATATCACAATCCCCGCATAGATGGGCGTCGGGCTCTCAATGTCCTCCATGTACGGCTCTACAAGCGACAGCCCCAGATAGTGCGATACGAACACGATTACATAGCTCAGCACAAGCTTGCCGGCCAACGTGGCCACGAGAAACCTCTTGGGATCGTATTTTGCAAGCCCCAGCGGGATGTACACGAGATCATCGGGAATCGGAGTTGCCGCCGCAACGAACGTAGCGGCCGCCCCGTACCGCTTTACAAGCCTCTCAAACGGCCGCATACGGTCACGCGTACTCTGCTTGATTATGCGCCTCCCCTCGTAGCTTGCAAGGAATATTATCTGCTTTGCAGCTGTGGCGGCAAACGCAGAGGTCAGGGCGAGCACATGCAGATCAAACTTGTCCCCCACAGACATTGTTGCGAGGAGCAGAAAGCCCGGCAGCGGGACAAACGGAACAAGCGAGCCTATGAAATTGACCATTATCAGGCTCAGATAGCCGACCTCGGGAGCAAATGGAAAGAGGTCGGCAAAGTCCACAAGCCACGTCACATGCAGGATTATTTAACCTTCAAACGCCACCCCCGCGCCAATGCCCGGTGCGGTGGCGGCGCCAGCGGCACGGGCAATGCCGGAGAACGGCGCCTTTCAAAAAAACAGTGCCGGAAATTTTGGAAATAGCATAAATACGCGCCCCATACACAAGCGGCATGGCAAGAAGGGAAGACCTCGCAAAAGTCTGCGACCAGATCGCCACGATCAGTCCCTACATACGGTTTGTAGGGGTCATAGACGAGCACGGGACGCTCATCGCATACAGAAGGAGGGACGAGCTCGCCCCGCTGCTTGACAAAAAGGACACCAAGTACCAGTTCTCCCACATCGCCATAAAGACCGATCTTGAGAGCTTCTTTGACGAAAACCTGGGCGAGATAGAGTTCGTATGGGAGGAGCGGGAAAAGGTGCAGATCATATCGTTTGCCATCGGGAAGAACCGCATCTGGGTGTCAATAGACAAGATGGTCGTGCGCTCAGAGGTGCTCAGGATAGTAGACGCATGCCTACCAATAGCAAAAGAGTTTCACTAGCCAGTACGCCGCACTGGCTTGCGGGTTTAGAAGAAAGTCCTGCAATATCGGTATTTCCACACGCCATAACAGGACACATGATAGAATAACAAAGCCATTCTTCAAGCATTCTGGCATGCTCAGATCATGTGTCTTTCATACAACAAGCAACGAATGCAAAATGGCATCCGCCATGAACTCATGAAACCTGCGCAATAAATTACATCATCAAATAACCTCATACAGGATTCAAATAGATCACAGTTGACAGATTTCAAGAGGGGGTTTGGGAGTCTGAGGACTGGGTTTTTGGCAGCAATAGCTGCATTTCTGTTAATAGTTCCATGGGTCGACAAGGTGGAGCTTGAGTTCGGCCAGGTCCAAGTAGACGGAATATCCGTTCATGCCGCTGTCGCCATGACTTTGGCAGTCCTGTTTTCGATGGTGTCATGGTCGGTGCTTTCGTGGGTGTCAAAAAGCATCAAGCCCACGGGCATCCTGCTAAGTGTGATTACCGGAGTATCCCTGATGATTCCGTTTGTTCAGGTCCTCGGGCCTATGGCTTCAGCGCTCGTAGGAGCAGTGGCGGGATTTTCAGCATTTATGTTCCAAAAAAAGATGTCAAGTCCTGCAAGGAACCGGCCCGTTGTGGTTGCCATAGTTACACTTGCAGCTGCGCATCTGGCCCTCACGCTCTTAATCTTATCAGCAAGTTCGTACATATGGGATACTGGTGACGGCATAGGTGCATGGACCGGTACGGTAGAAGGCATCGAGGAGCGTGGCTTTGAGAACGTCTTTAACAATGGAATCGGGTTTGTCTACCTGACGGTGACCGTTCCGTCACTTGCGATGGCCGTGTGGGCAATTCGGAGGAAGAATGAAGACTAGATACAGGATTACGGTAACTGCAGTCCTGCCGTTTGTGGTCCTTGACCTGCCCTTCTTCACATCCATGCCCGGAATCTATTCGTTGTATGTTTACACCCTTGCAATGCACGAAGGGATCTCAATTCCGTTTGCGGGGGTAGAAAAATGAAGTCCGGACTTGGCACGATAGCGGCCATGGCGCTGCTGGTCTCTGCCGTGTTGTTCCTAATCCAGGACAGCCCCGAGGAGTCCCCAAGGGCAGTCTCGATTGAAAAGCACTCCCGCGAGCTGGTCCAGATCAACGAGGAGTCAAAAGGGCACCAGATGGCAGGCGACATGCAAAAGTTTGAGGATTCGAAAAGGTCCATGGAGGAGAAGCTGAAGGAGGCATCCTTTTCCCACATGGGACTCGAAATCTCAAGTGTGGGCCTGATTGATGTATATCCGTTTGATGATCCAGACACCAGGGCAGAAAAGCTCGGCGTGGAGCCGTCGTCAGTCTGCGCCTTTGAGCAGAGAATACCCCTGCACATGCAAAAAATTTCGCAGACGGAAAACTTTGGACTCTGCAAAGAAATATTCCCAATACGAGATTGAGATGTATATCATAGATGAGCGTGACCGCGTGCTTAGCAACATCCACTACGGACTGAGCGCAGCAGACGGCAATGGCCGGTACGCATCAACGTGGTTTCACATTGATTCGTGTACCGGCGAAAGGACTGACAAGGAGCCATACCGCTTGTCCTGTTTTAATGAGAACAACAGCAGTGTATTTTCCATATTCAACTATAAAGACATCATTGCAAGTTATTCGAACTCGCACTTCTGCAAGATAGTACTTGACCCGTGGCGCCAATCCCTGTACGAGTATTTTGAGACGCTGCGCGAGCAGATTCTGCAGCTTCATAAAGATACACTGCCAGATCTTGAGGATGTCGAGTCCCATATGGAGTTTTTTCAAGAGATGAACAGGCAAGACGATTTGAGAGGCATTGTAGGGAACATGATCCAAGACAAATTCGATGAGCAGGACACGCAGGACATGATAAAAAGGTATGAAAACCAGCACGGCAGCCTGCCCGCGGAGCTGCAGGAGCTGATCAGGAGCAGGACATGAAGCCAAGCTTGCCTGCAGTTGGAATACTCACGCTTGTCATCACCTCTTCCCCGTCCTATCTACGGTACGGCTCCGGTTCACTGCCCCAGCTGCCTGCATGTTTGACCCGTGCGGCTGGGAGTCTGCAAGACCTTCTGATCAGCTCAGATCTTGCAGTAGGCGGAAATGCATAATGGCGATCCAAAACTCAGCACATTCTGATGTCTTCCTGTCGAGATATCTGTATACGTCAAGGGTAAACCTTGTCGTTCTGTAATATTTGGACGTCTTGTTGCGCAAGGCAACGAAAATCTCGCGATATTCGGAATTCATTATTTCGCTCTTCCCCTTGTTCCGGCATTGTTCCGCGGGATTGAGGTACGGCGATCGTGCTGCGTGCTTTCCTTCTTGCAGTGCCATGTTTACTGCAAGCGGGTTCTTTATCGCCTTGGGATCCTTCTCTTGCCGATACGCCTCTGAATTTCTCCCCAGGCAGTTTGGCCATGCCGTGTATCTGTGTGTACGATCAACAAGGGTTTCTTTTAATGCGTAACATTGTCCACGAATTTACACCCCATATGATTACGGGCAAAACCAAGCATGCCCAAAATATTGGTTAATTTTTCATGAGCATTTTGGCACGGAAATTTGTTTTTGTTGCGTTGCCAAATACCATTACCTCAACTACCGGCAGACTCGCGCAGTGTACGTTGCAGGCACAAGTTCGTTGCGTATGTCCGATGAATAGTACCCGGTTCCAAATACCAGCCCGTCATCGAATACAAGCCAGGCGCGCTTGGTCTCCAGCTCGCCCGTTATGGGAGACGTGTGATCATAGACGACCCACGCGCCAGCTTCCCGGCGTAATTCGTCTAAGAGGCCTTGGGCAGGCACTGCAAGGGCGATGGCGTCCCAGTCATGGGTATCACCTATGCTTGCGGAGTTGACGCCCTGCGCCAGGGTCGTGCCGGATGCGGAATCCACGACAAAAGAGTACTTGGAGTCGGGCACGTCCGGAATCATGCTGATCGACTCGACAATTGCCGCCCTGCCGTCGCGCCAGTACTCCAGTACTCGGCTGTGTGTCAGTGACTGCACGTCGGTATCGAGCACGTAATAGCCGGACCCGAACACGAGCCCGTCGTGCAGCTGCAGGTAGGAGCGCTTCAGCTGCTCGATGCCCGTGGCTGGATTGTGGAATATGTAGGTGACCCACAGGGAGCCCTTCTCGTCCAGTTCCGCAAGGACGTCGTCGACCGACCTGGTGGACGTGTCTAAAATGGTCTCCGGCTGGCCCACCCTGTCGGGGACCACGCCGTCTGCAAGCCGGGTCCAGGTGTCGGCGTCTATCACAAAGGGATACAGCGCATCGGTTGTGACGGGCTGATCGGGCGTGATTATGTCCACCCACGCGTCGTTGGCTTTGTTGTTCTCGTAAATTTCTATTGCACCGCGAACCTCGAACCTTACATCAGTTTGTGGAATGTCAGAGGAGTAGTGTCCCACTCCAAACACCAGACCATCATGCAGTACAAGCCACGAGTGCTTTAGTTCCGGTTTGCCTGTTACGGGGGATATGTAATTGTAGGTCACCCACGCACCCGTCCCCCTGCTCAGGCTGTCCAAGACATCGGATTCTGGAATTGCGGAAGTTATGACATCCCAGTCGGTTGCCGCACCCACGCGAGCAGGATCAACATTTTGAGCCAGCGTTATACCGGTTGCAGAGTCAACTGCAAAGGCATACAGGGTGATCGGTACGGGCGGAACCGTATTGATTGACGCCAGCGTCGCGGCCCTGCCGTCGCGCTCGTATTCCAGTACGCGGCCGTGCGCGAATGACTGTACCCTGGAATCAAGTATGTAATAGCCGGACCCGAACACGAGCCCGTCGTGCAGCTGCAGGTAGGAGCGCTTCAGCTGCTCGATGCCCGTGGCTGGATTGTGGAATATGTAGGTGACCCACAGGGAGCCCTTCTCGTCCAGTTCCGCAAGGACGTCGTCGACCGACCTGGTGGACGTGTCTAAAATGGTCTCCGGCTGGCCCACCCTGTCGGGGACCACGCCGTCTGCAAGCCGGGTCCAGGTGTCGGCGTCTATCACAAAGGGATACAGAGCGTCGGTTGTGACGGGCTGATCGGGCGTGATTATGTCCACCCACGCACCGTTGGCTTTGTTGTTGTTGTAGATGTTGATCGCATTGCTGACTGCATACTTGACATCAGACTCCGGAATCTCAGACGCATAGTATCCCGAACCCAGCACGAGCCCGTCGTGCAGGACAAGCCATGTGCGCTTGGTCTCGATTTCGCCGGTTACGGGATTCGTGTGCTGGTAGTTTACCCACATGCCGGGCGCGTCTGTTATCGTACTCATAATCGTCTCAGTGGGGAGCACCGCGGTTATGGCGTCCCAGTCCGCAACAGGGAGGAGGGGGGAGCCTGTCAGGGCCGGATCCACGCCCTGGGCCACGGTAGTGCCGGTCTGCGGGTCAACTGCAAAGGCGTATGCAGTGATCGGCCTTTCGGGTATTGTGCCGATTGCCCCGAGCGCGGCATCCCTTCCATTGGTGTTGTACTCGACTATGTTGGCATACACCACGGCCTGGACGCCGGAATCAAGTATGTAATAGCCGGAGCCGAACACGAGTCCGTCTTTTAGCTGGAGATACGTGCGCTTTAGCTGCTCGACTCCCGTGGCAGGGTTGTGAAACGTGTATGTCAGCCACACACTGCCCGTCTCTCTGAGATCTGCAACCACGTCCCGCACGGATCTTCCCGAAGTGTCCAGGATTCGTTCGGGCAGATCCACCCTGCCAGGTACGACACCGTCTGCAAGCCGGGTCCAGGTTTCGATGTCTATCACAAACGGATACAGATCATCAGTTACGATGGGCGCGTCAGGAGTGATGATATCCCTCCATGCATCGTTGGCTCTGTTGGACTCGTAGATGAACCGCGCGTAATCGGTCACCGACTGGGTGTCAGCGTCTGCAATTGTATAGGCGCCCACAAACGTGTAACCGTCATAAAAGTGGGTCCAGCCGCGCTTGATCTGCGTTATTCCGGTGTTGGCGTTGAAAAACGCAAACTCGGTCCAAAACGTAGTTCCGTCCGGAACGTCGGAAAATGCGCCCCCGTCACCCGTCGTTATCCTCAGGTGCGGCGGGAGGGGCCCGACCAAGAAGGGCACTGCGCCGTGCGCAAGTATGTGCGTCTCGTTTCTCACTGCAGGAAAAAGGTCCAGTCTGTTGAGCGCGCCAGAAGTGATTATGTCAAGCCCGTTTTGAGGATCGTTTCTGTACGTGTAGAGCGCGTCGTCAATCACGGCCTGCAGCCGAATATCGGGCAGCGAGAGGCTTGCGCCAAATATGTAGTCGCCGTGCAGCACGACGTACGTGCGCGTGAGCTGGTCGGTCCGGGTTGCGGGATTCAGGTCCATGTGCCATGCCCAGGTTCCGGCTCCGCCCGCACTTCGCAGTTCGGCCATGATGTCCCGCAGGGGCCTGTCTGCCGCCTCAAGCTGCTCGAAGCGCTCGCCCACCAGCGCGGGCAGCCTGCCGTGTGCCAGCACCTCCAAGGTTGCCGCGTCCAGCACGAAATTCGACTGCGTCGACAGTCGATCAAACACATCCGGCGTCATCATCCCAAAGGCGTCGGCTCCATGTACCTCGTATGTCATGATTGCAGAGTCCACCAGTGATTTTACCTGGGAATCGGGGGGATAGTAGCCGGATCCAAACACATAGCCATCATGCAGATAGAGCCAAGAGAGTTTGAGCTGCGTTATGTCCGTGGCAGGGTTGTGAAACGTATATGTCACCCACGCAGAACCGGTCGTTTCCAGTTCCGCGCGGACATCTTCGACTGACCTGGCCGCAGTGTTCAGGATGCCCTCTGCCTTTCCCACCCTGTCGGGCACCACGCCGTCTGCCACCCGGGTCCAGGTTTCGATGTCTATCACAAACGGATACAGATCGTCAGTCACAACGGGCTCACTGGGGGTTATCATGTCAAAGGCGCCGATCCCGTACGTCTCGTACTGGACCACCACGTCCTCTATCAAAAGCTGAACCTCAAAGTCGTCCAAAAAGTAACCGGCAGAGAATATGTATCCGTCATCATGCAGGTGCAGCAAGGCCCGCTTTGCCTGCGGCTGGCCGTTTTCAGGGTTTGTCTCCATGTGCTCGATCCAGATCATCCCGTCACGCTCCAGACTGGCTCGGATCTGATCAACTGACGTGTCTGCGACATCAAGCGGCATTTGCCCCACGTATAGAGGGCCCGCCCCGTGCGCTACAACCTTCAGGGTGCTGCTGCTTATGACAAGCGGGATTGGCGCATCGGAATCAGAACTCCTCGCGTTTGTAATCATGTCAAACGCGCCCCGGCCGTTCTGAGAGTACAGCGCCAATGCATCCGTCACAGCTTTTTGAACCTGTGCGTCAATGCCGTCCTGGTCAAACCTGAGCCGATCCTGGGGATTTCCATCTACTGCAAATGCGGGAGTCATGCACGCGACAAGTGCAAGTATGACCACAGAGGCAATCGATATCGGGTTTGGGCGATCAGAATGCAGGGTGTTAGGGAACGCAAGGATGGAGCGGGCCCCATGAAAAGCGATCATTTCTGGTACAATGACCGATATGAAGGATTGTATTTATACTTCAGCCCCGACTGCGCGGCAAAATCGGCCTGCGCCACGCATCCGGTGGCAGAATGAGTGCGACAGCTGTTGTGATAGTAGCGCCGAAAAACCGGAGTTGGCAGCGGCCGGGATGAGGACACGGACAGACGGTCACGGCGACAGCCGGTCCGGATCCCTAGGGTACAGCACGACCTCGCGGACATTGTCCACGCCGGTCATCACCGCCATGAGCCTGTCAAGCCCCATGCCCCAGCCTGAGTGTGGGGGCATCCCCCACCCAAACGACTCCAGATGATCCTCAAACTGCGCGGGATCCAGCCCCTGCTCTGCAAGCCTGGACCTCAGCGTCTCCGGGTCGTGCAGCCTGGTGCCGCCGGAGGACAGCTCGAGGTACCCGTACTGCAGGTCAAACGAGCGCGACAGTTCCGGGTGCCCGTCCTTCTCCCTTATGTAGAACGGCTTTAGCTTTATCGGCCAGTCGGTCAGAAAGAAAAAGCCCGGATGGTTGAGCCCTATCAGCCTGAGGTGCGAGTCGAGCAGGTCGTCACCAAACTCCACCTCTTGGCCGCACTCCCGCAGCTCTCCGACGCACTGCTCGTAGGTCACCCTCTCAAACGGCGCCTCCGGCGTGGGCACGACGCAGTCTATCACGTCCTGCTCCTCGACGCAGTCCGACGCCACCTGTTTGCACGTCGACGCGACAAGCCTCTCAAGCACCCCCATCACGTCGTCATAGTCCATGAAGGCCGCCTCTATGTCCACGCTGGTGAACTCGGTCAGGTGGCGGCCCGTGTGCGAGTTCTCGGCCCTGTAAAAGTTAGATATCTCAAACACCCTCTGCAGCCCTATGGTCATCTGCTCCTTGTAGAGCTGCGGGCTCTGCGCAAGGTATGCCGTCTTTCCAAAGTATTCCAGTGAGAAGAGGTTGGCCCCGCCCTCGCTCGCGCTCCCGATTATCTTGGGGGTCGTAATCTCGATGAACCTTTCTGACGTCAGCGCGCCGCGGAGCGCCTGCAGTGCGTGGTGCCTCATCTTGAATATGGACGCGGTACGCTGGTTCCTCATGTCCAGCGCCCGGTGGTTGAGCCGGGTGTCAATGTTGCTCTCAAGGCGCCCGAGTGGGTCGACTGGCAGCGGGTGGGACGCCCGGGCAAGCACCACGATCTCGTCGGCCAGAACCTCAAAGGAATGGTCCCTGGCCCTGGTCTCCTGTATGGTGCCGGACACCGATATGACGCTCTGGCGGCTGAGCTCCGGCACGTTTTCGTCCTTTATCACTATCTGCGCGAGGCCGGTTACGTCGCGGAGCGTGGCAAAGGAGAGCTTTGCCATCTTCCGGTAGTCCTCAATCCAGCCGGATATCGTGACGGTCCGGCCCATCATGTCCTCGCCTAGGTCCGCAATGTCATGCGTCCGCACAAACGTCACCGCATCGTCACCCCGTGTTCCCCCGCAGGTCGGCGCGGCAGTGGCGCTGCATGTTGTGAGGCTGCCTACGTGCTGTTTATATCCATTGGTCGTGCCCACCGCATAATGGGCGGCTCGGATCGCGATGCGGGGGACGGGGGCAGCCTCATACGCGTGGACGGGCTTTCTGCGGCATACCGCACGCACGGTAGGGGGGGCGGTGCCAGGGGCGGCAGAAATATGGTGCACGCCGTGCACGACGTGGACTTTGAGCTGAAAAAAGGGCAGACCCTCGGGATTGCAGGGGAGAGCGCCTGCGGCAAGAGCACCCTGGGGCTTGCAGTCATGAGGATGTTCGATCCCGACGCAGTCGAGACGTCAGGCAGGATAGTGTGCGGCGGCGAGTCCATACTCGAGATGCCAGAGTCCGGGTTTGACGCGGATTTTCGGTGGAAGCGCATCGCGATGATATTCCAGGGGGCCATGAACTCCCTTGACCCGGTCTTTACGATACGCGAACAGTTCTCAGAAGTGCTCTCAAGGCACGGGTACGACGGTGACGCGGACGAGGCCATATCGCGCGCAGTCAGGGAGGTCAACCTCTCAGAGTCCGTGCTGTCCAGGTACCCGCACGAGCTGAGCGGGGGTATGAAGCAGCGCGTGGTCATTGCGATGGCGCTCTTGCTAAAGCCCGAGCTGGTCATCGCCGACGAGCCGACCACCGCCCTCGACGTGCTGGTGCAGGCCCAGGTAATATCGCTGCTAAAGTCGCTCAAGTCAGACGAGGGCATGTCGTTTATACTGATAACCCACGACCTGGCAGTCCTCTCAGAGATTGCAGACGTGGTGGGCATAATGTACGGCGGCCAGATAGTGGAGTTTGGCAGCCTGCAGGAAGTGTACGAGAACCCGAGGCACCCGTACACGCAGGGGCTTCTAAAGTCGATACCCACGATGCGGGGCGGGCCGCCAAGCTACATAGCAGGAGTGCCGCCCGCGCTCTTCGAGGAGCCAAGACAGTGCAGGTTCATCGACAGGTGCCCGTACGCCATGGAAAAGTGCACCACGCCCCCGCCAAAGTTCGAGACCAATACCGGGTACGCCATGTGCTGGCTGGAGGAGGAGGAGGAGACGGCCACCCAACCCGACGCGGCTGCGCCACCGCCCAGAGAAGGCAGCTGACGGCGCGGCGGACAAAGGCGCGGCCGCCATGCCAACGTTTATTCGAACATTGCGCAGATAGCGCCTCATGATAGATCCAAAGGACGCAAAGGACGTGGCAGAGACCCTGGGCAACAACCTGATCGGGGTTGCGCACGATTCCAAGAACTTTGAGAAGCTGCCGGACAGCTACTGGGGATACTTTGCAAGGGGGCACGACTCGAACGGCGCGTTCGGCGTGATTGTAACATATTCAGAGGACAAGGAGGACGTAGACGCCCTGATCTCCATGTACGAAGAGTGGGCCGAGAAAAACAAGCGCAGGCAGTACGGTCCGGAACCGAATGCAGTATAGCTAGCGCGTCTCCTGCAGCAGTCTTCTGTACCCCTGGCACTCCTTGCAGACGGGCTTGCCCTTGTATGCGGGATTGCCGTCCTTGATCTTTAGGGTCCCAGCCGTGTTCTTGCAGATGCAGCAGGTGGCCATCACGCGGGCAGCAGGTACGCCACAATATGTGTGCACCGCAGGCTGCGGACAGGGGGCACGCCGGGGAGCCGCACGCATAAAAGCGGCGCCGCCATACAGTAGACATGGCCGAGTGCGAATTCTGCGGGTCCATGTTCGGTGACAGGACCTGCTACTTTTGCGACAGGCGCTGCTGCACGTCGTGCATGACAGACGACAGGTCGAGGTGCAAGAGGTGCTATATCGACAAGAGGAGACTGGGGTGGGTCCGGCTTGTGAAGAGAAACAAGCTTGTCGTCATATTTGCAGGGCTGCTGTGGCTGTACGCGGTCTTTCCAGGGCCTTTCCTGCCGGGACTCGACCCTACGTTCTACACCATATCGCTGGTCGCCGCGGCGCTCATAATGATTCCCATCTGCCTGGCCCTGTTCTTCTGGTCGCTGAACCCCCCCAACTCGGATATAGGGCGGCGCGGCAAAAGCAGGGACTGACCTAAGACGGCAGAAGCAAAGGCGTGCAGTTACAAATGAGACGGAACAGGCGCCAAAGGCCGCGGAGAAAGGAGACGGTCAGACGCCGCCCTCTTTTATCCTGCGCACCACGTGCTTTGTGAACTCCGACGTGGTGCACGAGCCGCCCACGTCGGTCGTGGCAATTCCTGACCGCGCAAGCCCCAGCACGGCGGACTCTATCAGGGCCGAGCCGCGCATGCACGATTCGTCGTCGTTGCGGCCGCCAAGCCAGTCGAGCATCATCGACACGGACAGCAGAAACGACGACGGGTTGGCCACGTTCTGGCCTGCAATGTCAAACCCGGCCCCGTGCACGGGTTCGAACAGCGCGAACTTGTCCCCTATGTTTGCGGCGGGCGCCATTCCGAGCCCCCCCACAACCTGCGACGACTCGTCAGACAGGATGTCGCCAAACAGGTTCGTAGTCACGATGACGTCAAACTCCTGCGGCTGCCGTATGAGGTTCATGGCGCACGCGTCCACGTACATCTGATCAAAGGAGACGTCCGGATAGTGGTCTGCGACGGACGCGCACGCGCCCGCAAACAGCCCGTCTGTCACGCGCATGACGTTTGACTTGTGCACGCACGTGACGCGCATCTTGGAGCCGCGGCGCCTGGCAGTCTCAAACGCGTGCCGCGCGATCCGGGTCGACGCCTCGTGCGATATGACGCGCAGGGCCACTGCAGCCTGGCCCCGGTCAACCTCAAACTCCTTTCCCGTGTAGAGATCCTCGGTATTCTCCCGGACTATAACCATGTCAATGTCGTCCCTGAGCGCGGGGGTGCCTGGGTACGAGCGGGCGGGCCTTACGTTGGCATACAGGTCAAGCGTCCTCCGCAGCACCACGATAACGTCAGCCGCAGACTCACCCACGGGCGCCTTCAAGCACGCGTCAGACTCGCGTATGGCAGAGAGCGTCTCTGCAGGAAGGGCAGAACCAGTCCTAGCAAGCGCGCCGTCGCCTGCCTCGAGGCGTACGACGTCAAGGTCGGGGCCGCCCCCGTCAGAGACGGCCTCGATGACGGACAGCGCGGACTCGGAGAGCTCGGGGCCTATCCCGTCGCCGGCGATCATCGATATGGAATACACAGAATTCACGAACACTGCATGAAATTTAGGATTTGTGGCGGCCAGTATGGCTGCCGCGAATCAGAAGGGCGGCGCCCGGCATGCCGGACATCAGCAATGCGCCAGTTTACCGCGCGGCGTGTGAATAACAAGGTGATGCAGTGGCGTCAACAGCAGGCAGGCAGTGGTGCTATTGGTCGCCGCCTGCAGCAAAGGTGACCTTTTTGCCCTTTACGGTAAACCTTACCTTCTCCGGATACCCCAGCATCTCCATGATCGGCTTTGGGATCCTACACAGGTGACTTCCAAGTCCGTTGTGGTTTACATTCATCTCAAATTCACGTGCTCCCTTCTTCCAACGAGACATGTGATTGCATATGTAGAGTTACTTTTAATGCTTTTGATCAGATCCCGCAGGGATTCCAGCTCCTTGGAAATTCACGCCTGCCGGGCTGTGTTTTCAGACCCTACGGCAGGGGATCTGAATATATACGGATCCCGCGCCGCATCGCGCACGGGCTAGGCACGGCAGGCCGGCCCGCAAGGGTTTCCATGGGCAGATACTGGAGGGGATTACCTGCAAGCTGGCAGGCAGCGCATATCACGAGCCTGTGACGGCGCGGCAGGCATCAGTCTTGTTTGGTTTTTTCCTGCATCATATTCTTTAACATGATGCGGTTGATGCCCTCGATTACGGCCTTTACGCTCGTAGTGACTATATCCTCCCCCACCGACTTTGCAGAGACGGAGTTGCCGCCGGCGTCCTCCACGGATATGGTAACCTCGCAGAGCGCAGAAGAGCCGCCAGATATTGACGCGAGCCCGTAATCCTTGATGCGCAGCTCCGACGTCCTGTCCGTTATGCGCTCAATTGCGTTGAGCGCGGCGTCGACGGGGCCCACCCCATAGTCGGTCCCGTAGAACTCCTCGCCGTCGATGTCAAGCTTTACAAACGCATAGGGCATGGTGCCGATTCCAGTGGACACTGAGAAACCCGTCAGGTGCACGAGCTGCTTTATGCCTCGATCGCCAAGCACCTCGCTTGCAAAAGACAGGAGCTCGACATCGGTCACGTACTCGCCCCGGTCGCCGAGCGCCTTTACCCTCTCTAGTATCTGCTTTGACTGCTCCTCGTCCGGCTCTATCCCGTATTCTTGCAGCATGGCGTTCATCCCGTGTATGCCGGCGTGCTTGCCCACGTGGAGCCAGCGCCGGCGCCCCACAAGCTCCGGGCTTATCGGCTCGTACGTAAGCGGGTTGTTGAGTATGCCGTGCGTGTGTATCCCGGACTCGTGGCCGAATGCGTTCTCCCCCACGATCGCCTTGTTTGGCTGCACCTGTATCCCCACCACGCTTGAGATGTACCTAGACACGTCGTAGAGCTGCTCGGATACGATTCCAGTCTCGTATGTGGCCCCGCCAGGCACGCCATTGCCGCGGCCATCGTCAGTCCCGTGTGAGAGGCACTTGAGGGCCATTGCCAGCTCCTCAAGCGAGGCGTTGCCGGCCCTCTCGCCGATGCCGTTTATCGTAACATGCGCGCACGAGGCCCCCGCTCCGATGCCGGCAAGCGCGTTTGCAACCGCAAGCCCAAAGTCATTGTGGCAGTGCACGCTGATGGGAAGCCCCCCCGAGGCCGATATCGCGTCGGCCGTTATTGCCGCCACATACTCGGGCGTCGCATAACCGACCGTATCGGGGATGTCAATCCGGTCGGCCCCTGCAGACGCCACTGCCGAGAATACCTCACCGAGAAACTTGCGGTCTGTGCGCGTGGCGTCCTCGGCCGAGAACTCCACCTGCATGCCCCTGGACTTTGCATACTCCACTGCGTCGACTGCCCTCCGCAGCGCATCCTGCCGGGACATCTTCAGCTTGTACTGCAGGTGCAGGTCGGACGTCGCGATAAACGTATGGACGTACCGGAGTCCGGCGTCCGCGGCAGAATCAATGTCCCTGCGGTTTGCGCGCGCAAGGCCCGCGACTTCGCAGGAGAGTCCGTCAGATGCAATCATGCTTACTGCCTTGTGCTCCCCCTTTGATATGACCGGGAAGCCGGCCTCGATTGCGTCCACCCCGAGCCGGTCAAGCCTGCGCGCGATCTCCAGCTTTTGCTCCGGCGACATCGATATGCCTGGCGTCTGCTCCCCGTCACGCAGGGTGGTATCAAAGATGCGGATTCTTCTCGGGTTCGTGCCGTTGCCGTTGCTGCTGCTGCTGCCGTTATCGCCACCTCCGCCGCCGTCCGCGGCGGTTCGGTTCTCGGGTTCCATGTCACACCCCGCTCCTCTGCAGCGCCGCCACCCCGGTTCTGGCCACGTCCACGATTCCAAACGGCGCGGCCAGCTCCTCAAAGGCCTTTATCTGGTCAGGAGTAGCCGTCAGCTCCACCATTATCGAGTCGCGCTTTACGTCATGGATCTTTCCCCCGTACGCGCCGGCCATCTTGTTTATCTCCATGCTGTCACTTGCATTGCCCACCTTTATACGGAATATGCACAGCTCCCTGAACACGGTCATGTTCTCATCAAGCCGGTCCACGCGTATGACGTCTATCATCTTGTCGAGTTGTTTTACTATCTGATCTATCTGCTTGTCGTCCCCGTACGTGGTGATGGTCATTTTCGAGTAGTCGGGATTGGCCATCACGCCGACAGAGATGCTATCGATGTTAAAGTTGCGCGCGCGGAACATGTGGGTCACCTTGAACAGGATGCCCGGCTTGTTCTCCACCACCAGGGACAGGATTGCCCACATTATGGCGCCACCGTCATCCCCGTATCAAGCAGGCCGGCGGACGCCGTTGTCGTCGTCGTCGTCGTCGTCGCGGCAGTAACCGCAGTCTTACCCGCTGCCATGTTAGTCGTTATCACCATAATCATCATCATCATCTTCATCACCACCATGCAAATCACGAGGGGAGTATCATGTCCTTGAGCGGCGTGCCCGGAGCCACAAAGGGGAGCACGTCCTCCTCGGGGTCGATAGGTATGTCGATCACAGTCGCAACGTCGCTTGCAAGGGCGGCCTTGATGGCAGAACCCAGTTCGTCCAGGGACTGGGCCCTGATGCCCTGGGCCCCGTACGACTCGGCAAGCTTGACATAGTCCGGACACCGGCCCTGATCCACGCCGATCATGCGGCGCTCATAGAACGTGCGCTGCCACTGAGCCACCATCCCAAGCGAGTAGTTGTTTATCAGGAACACGATGACCGGGATGTCCTCGAGAACCGCGGTGGCAAGCGAGTTCTCAGTCATGTTAAAGCTGCCGTCCCCCGCAATGTCCACGACGTGTACGTCGGGCCTGGCGACCTTTGCCCCGATCGCGGCGGGGAACCCCCACCCCATGGTACCGAGCCCGGTCGAGCTGAAAAAGGTGCCCGGGTGTATCACGTCAAAGAACAGGGAAGCCCACATCTGGTGCTGCCCGACCTCCGTGGTCACTATGGAGTCGGCCGGAAGAAGTTCGCGGAGCTTTCGGAGTATCTTGGCCGCCCCCATCTCGCCGGGGTGTATCTTGAGGTTTTCCTTCCAGTACGACTTGGTCTCCTTGGCGTTCTTGAGCCACGCGGTCTCCTCTACGAGGCGCGGCTTGTTCTCCAAAAGCTTCAGCATGATGCGCAGAGAGGCCCTGACGTCGCCCACCACGGCCACGCTCGTAGTCTGGTTCTTCCCAATCTCCGCGGGATCCACGTCCATGTGGATTATCTTGCGCTGGCGCTCAAAGTCCTCAAACGTCCCGACCGACCTGTCAGAGAACCTCGTGCCTATCGCAAGCACGCAGTCGGCCTGGTCTATGATGCGGTTTGCCTCCGCGTGCCCGTGCATCCCTATGGGGCCCAGCGACAGCGGGTGGTTCTCTGGAAACGCCCCCTTTCCCTTGAACGTGGTGACTACTGGGATCATCAAGAGCTCGGCCAGCGCCTGAAGCTCTGCAAAAGCTGACGAGATTATGGTGCCGCCGCCGGCAAGTATCACGGGCCTCTCCGTGTTGAGCAGGATGGCAATGGCGCGCTCCACGTTTGCAACGTCCGGGTCGGTCCACGGGTGGTATCCCTTTATCTGGAACTCGTTTGGAAACACCATGTCAGCCTCGTTCTGCTGCACGTCCTTTGGGATGTCAATCAGCACGGGGCCCGGCCTGCCGGTCTCGGCTATGAAAAAGCCCTTTCTGACCGACTCGGGTATCTCCGATGCCGCACGAGGCTGGAACGCGTACTTTACGACCGGGTTTGCCATGCCGATTATGTCGCTCTCCTGAAACGCGTCGCGTCCTATCATGGACACGGGCACCTGTCCCGTCACCGCCACCATGGGCGCAGAATCGGCTTGCGCGGTCGCAATGCCCGTCAGTATGTTCGTGGCGCCGGGGCCCGACGTTGCAAAGCACACGCCCGGCTTGCGGCTGACGCGCCCAAAGCCGTCGGCCATGTGGGCCGCGGACTGCTCGTGCCTCACCAGTATGTGCCGTATGTCGCACCTTGCAAACTCGTCGTACATGGGCAGGTTGGCGCCGCCGGGCAGTCCAAAGACCTGTCGGACACCCTCCCTCTCCATTGCCACCATCAGCGCCTTTGCGCCCGACATGTGTTGCGCTTCGCTTACGAGATCGCTTGCCATCGTGCTACAATCACATCCAGAGCCGGGACCCGGCGGCGTGCGATGCCGCGCCCGGCGCCGGCCCTGCCATGGCGTCCGCGGCGTGCGCCCTAGGCGCCTTGGCACGCGCACACATCGTCACTAGTATCATCATATTCAAACCACATAAATAACCTGCGTCACATCTAATAAAGTTTCCCAATCATTCAGACTGGCTAACCTGCGGTTGGGAGAACCACCATGTCCTCCGCACTTTTCAGACCCTCCCCCCCCCCCCGAATCTTTTTGCTTTTCTGTACGCCCTGTATGCGCCGAGGCCCGCCCTTGCAAGCCTCAACATGCGCAGCAGCCTCAGGACTCTGAGTATTGCCAGCACCCTAAAGAACGGTATGAGCAGTAACAGGTCGAACCAGTGTCTGCGCACAAACTCCCGCGGGCTTCGAACTCTGCGGTACTTGAACCACACGTCTACTGCAAAGACGCCCCAGATTGACCAGTTTGCAACAATCCACACAGTCTGGTAGGATTCGGGAATCTTGATCAGAGGCTCCAGCCCCACAAGATCCGCGTCAAACGCCATAAAGCCGACTACAAAGATGCAGAACCATGCCACAGTTGAGAGGTCCACTACTGTGGTCCAGTGCCTCATGTCGGTTGCCAGTCAGCCCCTTGTATGTTAGTCTATGCTCCACCATGTCGGAAGATCCGATCCTTCAGCCATCAGATCCCGACGCTTTCCACGAGAATACAGCTTCCACTAACCAGTCCCTAATCATTCAAGGGAATTACCAATCCACGATTCCAAACCCGCCGGTGTCTGTCAGAAGCAGCCACCAGTGTTAGTTTGCCACGGCGGCGCTTCCACATATGGCCGCGCATCAGGGACGCGCCCGGATTGCGACCCGACGGCGCGCATAACCTGCCGAGTCCGGAATCATCTGCAATGCGGCGTACCACCGAGCCGCCTGTCGGAGGGCAAGTCGACGCAGGCCGTTTCCACTCAGAACGGATCGCTTGTCTGATGCCTTTCGCTAGGTCACCGTGTCGCGACACATTTGTAGATCACCATCAGTTAATAATCTCACACGACCACAATATACCGGTGAATGCCAACGTCAAGAACACCATCTACGCGGTGGCGGCGGTGTTGGTGATTGTTCCGGCCGTGTATTATGCCGTGGATTACGTCCAGTTTCACAGGCACATGCTGGGCCTCGGCATTGACGACGGCTCCTACTGCGATTCCGCCTGCGGACAAAACGCATGACCTCTAATTATCACAGATATGAAGAAGGCTACGCGTGCGTGGAGGTCAGCCCGGACAGGTACATCTGCCGGCCGCCGCGCGGGGCCTATGACCTCTATAAGGAAGCTTACCCGCCCGTGTATGTGGCGGTGTCCAACGCGTCGTACGGCGAAATCTTTGTTGTCGCGACCGACGGCAGCGACAGGGGTTTCCACCATGTCGGCGAGGTGGTCCTGGTAGACGAGCCAGAGGACAGAATTGCAGTCAACTTTTATTCCTACACGCCGGACGGATGGGGCGACATAATCCATGTGGCCGAGATGTCGCCCGGTGACACCTACGTGGAGTGCCATCTAGAGAGGCAAAACGTCTGGCATCTGGTAGAGTACACGGGAACGTTTGATCGGGACGGGACGACAATGGCGGAGTTCTGGGCCGCCCACATATTGCCCCAGCCGCCCGAGCTGTCGCCGTGCGACCCCAAGAAGATAATCAACAGGAGTCTCCAGATAGACTACGACCTGGGGCTGCCTCCGTATGAGGAATTCGAGCGTATGTACATCAAAAAGTGGTCGCAGCCGCACGGCCCGCTCCCGTGATCTGCCGCTTGCCGCAGCGCCCGGCCTTTGCGTTTATGACCGACTGAGTGCGGCTTGCCTGTCAGGGCGCCTCCGTAACTCCCGTTACCGGTATCGGGAATGGTGTCCGCAGTGCAAAAAAAAGGAGGCAGGCATGCTCACAAGACTTAAACCGATACCGCATGTGACAACAGCGGCTTGGGCGAGAGCGGCAGCGTAATCAGCGTGATCGAAGAGTTCTTCAGGGCGGGAATCACAAAGGACCTGTCGAGGCTCGGGGAGATACAGCTTGACGACTCGAGGTTCTCGAGCTTCAGCGACCTGCCGCCGTACGACCTCAAGGGGTACAAGGAGACCATCGAGCTCGAGGAGCTGCGCTTTGTGAGCATATCGGACTATTCATACGAGATAAAGAACCCAAAGATAAGCGTGTACGATGACGCGGCGGTAGTGGCAGCAGAGCTGGTGCAGACTGGCATGCTGGTAGACAACAAGTCGTTTACAGGCAAGCACATGACCGTGTCGGGACGGGCGACGTTCGTGCTGATAAAGGACGGCGCCGCATGGAAGATAGTCCACATACACCTCTCAAGGACGGACTGACCGGAGGCCCGAAGCTGCTGGCGCCCTAATTGTCGCGCGCTAGCCGGACTTTGCCAAGTCAAGATACATGCGATACGCCTGGTCCACGTCGTTTGTGCCGTGAACGATGGAGCGGACCGCGCGTATCATTGCGACCGGGTGGTCTGACTGCCATATGTTGCGCCCCATGTCCACCCCTACCGCGCCCCCGCGTATGGAATTGTATGTGAGCTCCAGCGCGTCCCGCTCTGGTATCTTTTTTCCACCGGCAACTATAATCGGGACGGGGCACGACCTTGTGACCTTTTCAAAGTCCTCGCAATAGTACGTCTTTACAATGTGCGCACCCTGTTCGGCGGCGATCCTGCACGCAAGCGACAGGTACCTGGCGTCCTTGCCGAGTTCCTTGCCGACTGCCGTGACAGCGAGTACCGGGATGCCGTACTCCTGCGCCTGGCCGACAAGCCGCCCCAGATTCGCTATGGTCTGGTACTCGTACTTTGAGCCGACAAAGATGGAGAGCGCAAGGGCCGAGGCGTTGAGCCTTATGGCGTCCTGTATGGATACCGTGACGTCCTCCTGTGATAGATCCTCCCCTATGATGCTAGAACCGCCGGATACGCGAAGTACCATCGGGGTCCGGGTGGTCGGAGGAACCGACGTGCGCTGGACTCCGCGCGTCAGCATGAGCGAGTCGCAGTATTCCAAGAGGGGGGCTATGACCCTGTCGGGTTCCTCGAGCCTCTCGGTGGGCCCTAGAAAGTACCCGTGATCCACGGCAAGCATGAGGGCACGGTTGTCCTCGGGCCTGATTATGGACGCCATTCTGTTTGCAAGCCCCCAGTCCATCCCGCCAAGATTCGGGCCGCGCGTGGCTGTGACAGCGGTGGCGGATTTGGCAGTCGTCGTTGTCGTCGTCGCAGCACCGTTCCGTCCTTTTTGCGGCTTGGAGCCCGACGTCTTTGCCGCCCGCTTCGGTTCGGGGGCAGAGGCGGGTTTTGTCTTGGTATGATTCGGGGCCGTCGTCCCCGCGGCCGTTGCGGCGGGTCCGGAGTGGACGGTCGCCAGCCTCTCCTTGCCTGCCTTTGAGCGCGGCTTTGTCCTGAGCTTGGTGCCGCAGCACTGGCAGTGCATGTTCGCAGTGTCAAAAAACACGCCGCATGTGTTGCACCGGCGCTGCCCTGCCTCGTATCTGCCCCTGCCGTCGGCCGGCTTGGAGGCCTTTGAATCGGCACACATCTGCTTGCACTCCAACACTGAACGCATGTCGCCCGTCTAAATATAAGCCTAGGCGGGTGGCCGCTGCAGGTCAGTCGCCCGTAATTATTATCTTCATCGCCCCGTCTCCCGCGCGCGCGTGTTCAAACGCCCTCTGCGAGTCGGACAGGCCGTAGGAGTGCGTGATGAGTCGGCCGACGTCTATCTTTCCCGACTCAATCAGTCCGAGCGCCTCGGCAGTATCGCGGTCGGACGCGGCATAGCTTGTAAGAAGGGTGATCTCGCGCGAGTAGATGTCGGCCATGTCTGCCTCCATCGTCGCGCCCTTTGACGGCACGCCGAACATCATCACCGTGCCGCCCTTGCGCGTCATGGATATCGCGTCCGCGAGGGCCTGAATGCTGCTCGTGGCCACTATCGACACGTCGGCGCCAAGCTCCCCGCTCTGTCCCAGTATCACGTCCCGTCGCGAGTTGTCATCGGAGCGCACCGTCCGTACGGCCGACGGGGAGTCCTCCCCCATTACACCCGATGCAAACTGCAGGCGGTAGTCGTTCAGGTCAAGGCACGTTATGCTCGACGAGTTCCGCATAGTCGCAAGCATGACGTGCATTATACCGGTCGGCCCCACGCCGTACACTGCCACGCTGTCCCCAGGACGGTGGTCGATCTTGCGCCATGCCCTCACGCAGCACGCAAGCGGCTCTATCATCGCGGCCTCGGCAAACGTGGTTGAGTCAGACAGCTTTAGGACGCCCCCGTGCGAGACGTTCCATGCAGGAACCACGTACCGCTCGGAGAGGCCGCATGGCGACAGGTTGGTCTCGTAGTATCTCGGGCACATGGTCTCCTGCCCGTGCGCGCACAGGTGGCACGAGTAGCACGGGACGTGGTGATGCGTAAAAACCCTGTCGCCCCTGGAGAATCCTACGGGGCGTGCGCCACCATCGGGGTCGCCGGCAACCGGCTCCCCCACGTCCACTACGACACCGGCAGGCTCGTGGCCGAGCCGCATCGACGGTTGTCCGTACTGCCCGAACACCTTCTCAAGGTCAGAGCCGCATATGCCGCAGGCCTTCATCTCGACTACGAGCTCGCCGGGCCCCGGCCTGGCATCCTCGTTATCAAGCACCCTCACCTGCGATGGCCCCGCCACCGTTACGGTCTTCATTAGAATCGGATGCGTGTGGCCAGCCATAAATAGAATGCCAATCGGGCTACCGCTAGCAGGCGCGGGCAGTCAGACCCCGAGGATCTTTTTTAGCATCGCCCTGTAGTCGACCTCTGTCTTTTCGCTTCCGGCCGCAGGCAGCGCAAACACTAGGGCGGACTTTTCTGCGCGCAGCGCCGTCAGCGCGTCCCCGATCTCCTTTGTCACGTCGTCGCTTACCAGTACCAGCCCCACATCGGAGTCGTCGGTTAGCTTGCGTATGTGCCCGAGCGCCTCGCGCGGATCCTCGGATATCACGCCCTGGACCCCGGCAAGCTGAAAGCTAGTAACAAATGACTTGCTCCCAACCGTGACCACCTTCATGCCCTGCCGACTGCCCGTTCCAATTTAACCCTATTGCGGCCGCCGCCGTCTTCGAAGGGGATCGCCCCTCCCCCGGCGCACCATGCATGTGCTCGGAGACCCCGATGCGCAAGGCGGATCCCGGTATGGATCAGGGCCGTGCGCATGCTCTTGTTCCAGTTTCAGTTGGCCGCCAGCGTACGTTCAGGCCGGTTGAAGTTTTACGCCCAGAATGGCAAGACGCGGGGCGGCCGGAAATGAATATGGAATCGATCCGAGGGCGCGTACGGCCGTCACGCGGATCATGCCAGTCAGAAAGGTTGATTTACCGCCAGTCGCGACCGCACTGCATGGCAGAGTACGACACTACAAAGGACGTCTACCTCTTCTTGCACGGCAGGATGGACCTCAGGGAAAAGGCGACTGCCGCCCTGACATCCTCTGGATTTGGTGCGGACAAGATAACAATGGCAAGGCCCGATGCCGTGGGGAACGTGGACGACTATATGGCCATGCTCTGGATGCCACCCAACCCGGATCACATAAAGATACAGCGCATAACAAAGGTCGAGCAGGTGGAGCCAGAGGGCATGATAGGACTGTGGAAGGGCGTATCCAGCGACGTGATAGATACTATACCGCTTGGATGAGCTAGCTAAAGCCGGCCCCGAACTCGGAGCCCCGGTCAAGTATGCTTGTGCTCCGGCCGCGACTGCCGCTGCTCTCATCAGAGGCCTTCATCTTCCGGTACAAGAGGGCCTCGTATACGACGTTCATCGCCTTTTCGTCCCTGTTCTCGTCGGATTCTGAGATGCCGCATGCGTCAAGGCGCACCTGCCGCGCATACGGCTCAAGCTTGCCGCGGTCCTGCTCGTCGGCAGGGATCCCGTCGTGCAGCATCAGGTTTGCCAGTCTCTCCACTTCTGAGTTGATTCCGATCTCATCGGGCATCTGCACGCATTCCTCCCATGTCAGCTATGGATACGCGCAGGAACCCTATTAACTGTGGCATTTGGGCGGGGCGGGCGGGCAGGGCTCCGGCCCATGGCCAGACACCCCGTGATGCGGCAACGGTGACAGCCACATCTACAGCGGCAGTGGTGCAGTCGCCCTATAGTTCCGGCACGAGCCCCCGCACAAAATCGTCAAACTCCTCGTCGCCAAATACAATCACCTCTGCCTTTCCAGAGTCCAACGCGACGCGGGCCGACTTTATGTGGTAGCACGACGGGTTCCCGCCGCGCGTCATCGCAAAATAGAACGCGCGGCACGAGCAGAACCCCATGCCCGAGTCCACCCAGTGCTCGTCCCCCTTTCCCACCACGGTCATTATGCTCCTCCCACTCGGTTCAAACCGGTGCACCTTCACCCTGCCTGCCGACGCGGTAGAGATGGCCCTGTCGGCGGCGGAATCCGGGGGGGCGTCGGCCTCCGTACCAGCGGCTGCCGAGGCAGAGTCGTGCGCGCTCACACGGTGTAGTCGCATGCGGTGCGTATAACGCTATGTCCCATCCAGGGACAATCCAGGGTGGCCCATCATGCGTGCGGAGCGCGGTGGCGGCAGGGGCGGCCGGTGTGGGGTCTGGCGGCAGCGGAGCCGCAAGCCAGTCACGACGCTTGACGGCGTCTATTCTCAGATCACCGTTGTCGTCGCCGCCGTCGTTACCGATTGCCGCTGCCGTCAGAATACGACGGCAGGTGGTCCCTTGTCGTCTTGTTTGTGCGCAGCCACTCCAGAGTCTTTACAAAAGAGTCTGCAAGCTCGACTGTGGTCAGGACAGGGACCCCGAGCTCGAGCGCCTTGCGGCGTATCTGGTACTCGTCCTCCAGCATCCCGACGTACTTTTCCAAGGTAGAGGTGCTTGGTATGTTGAGTATAAAGTCAATCTTGCGCTCGTACAGCAGGTCCGCGATGTTCGGCTTGCGATCCGGCTCGGATATCTTGTGGACCGTACGGACCGGCCCCACCACCTCGGAGATGAACTCCGCGGTGTGCTCCGTTGCCATGATCTCAAACCCGAGATCCTTCAGCTTTGCGATTGCAGGAATCAGCTTTTCCTTGTTCCTGGCCCCGCCCACAGTCACCAGCGCGGCCCCGGAATCGGGCAGGTTGTAGCCCACGGAGGTGAGTCCCTTTGAGAGTGCGTCATAAAAGCTGTTTCCAAAGCAGGCGGCCTCGCCTGTCGACTGCATCTCGACTCCCAGCGCAATGTCGGCCCCGTCAAGCTGCATAAAGGAGAACTGCGGCACCTTTATCCCGTACGTGGCGGTGCGGCGCCACTTCTCCTCGGGTATGGGGCTCAGGGGCTTGCCGAGAATCGCCCGTGCCGCAAGCGCGATGAGGTTTGAGCGCACGAACTTTGAGACAAACGGCATGGACCGGGAGGCCCTTATGTTCAGCTCTATCACGTACACCTGCCCGTCGCTCACCAGAAACTGCAGGTTGAACGGGCCCCTCACGCCAAAGGTCAGGGCGATCTTCTTGGTGTACTCGGTGATGGTGTCTATGGTGTTGTTGCTCAGGCGCCATGGCGGGATGCACATCATGGCGTCCCCCGAGTGCACGCCGGCGCTGTCTATATGCTCCACGATCGCCCCTATCACCACGTCCTTGCCGTCGGCCACGCCGTCCACGTCGACCTCCAGCGAGTTGAGCATGAACTTTGATATCACGACCGGGTGGTCGGGCGAGACGTCGGCCGCCTCCCTGACATACGTGCTGAGCTCGTCCCGGGACCACACCACCTTCATCGCGGCGCCGGACAGCACGTACGAGGGCCTCACTATAACCGGGTAGCCGACCGAAGCCGCAAAGGCGCGCGCGTCTGCCATGCTGGCAAACGCCTGCCATTCCGGCTGCCGTATGCGCAGCTTGTCAAGCTCGGCGCTGAACTTGGAGCGGTCCTCGGCCCTGTCGACGTCGGAGGCGGCAGTCCCCATGATGTGGACGCCGCGGCGCGCCGCGCCCAGCGTAAGATTGTTTGCAGTCTGCCCCCCGACGCACGTTATGACCCCCTTTGGCCTCTCAAAGTCGGATATGTCAAGCAGCCTCTCCTGCGTAAGCTCCTCAAAGTAGAGGCGGGAGCAGATGTCATAGTCGGTAGAGACCGTCTCGGGGTTGCAGTTGACTACGACTACGTTCTTCTCGCCGTTCTCCTGCAGCCCCCACACCATGTTTACTGTCCCCCAGTCAAACTCCACGCTGCTTCCTATGCGGTAGGGCCCCGCCCCCACCACCACGATTCCGCGGTCGTCGGGGCCGGACAGGCGTACGTCGTCGTGGCCGCCCCCGTACGTCACGTACAGGTAGTTTGTCACGGCGGGCCATTCGGCCGCTAGCGTGTCTATCTGCTTTACAGACGGAGTGACGCCCATCGACTTGCGCCATTCTCGGACGGCGTCCGGGGACGTCTGGCGCGCACGCGCTATCTGCGCGTCGGAGAATCCAGCCTTTTTGGCCTCCCACATGAGGCGTGAGGGCACCTTGCTGCTGCTGCTGCTACCACCGTTGTTGTTGTCGCCGCTGCTGTCGCTGCCGCTGCTGTCGCCGCCTGCTCCGGTTCTGCCGCCTTTGCCGTCACTTGAGACGAGCCTGTCGGCAACCTGCACCACGTGCCGTATCTTTTCTATGAACCACGGGTCGATCGCGGACAGCTTGTATATCCGCTCGGTGCTTATCCCCATTTTGATTGCGGCCGCCACGTTGTACAGTATGCGGTCGTCATGGTGCGAGAGGCGCTCCTCTATCTCCTCGACGTCGGGGGTGCGGCCGTCGCCACCCTCATTGTGGCCATATATTGTATAGTCAACGCGGTTCAGCACCAGCCCGTCGTTCCCAATGTCAAGCATGCGTATTGCCTTTTGCAGCGACTCCTCAAACGTGCGGCCCACCGCCATCACCTCGCCGACGGACTTCATGGTGGGGCCGAGGCGCCTGTTGGCCATCTCAAACTTTGCAAAGTCCCACCGGGGATGCTTGCAGACCACGTAGTCAAGGGACGGCTCAAAGCAGGCCGTGGTGCTTTTCGTAATGCGGTTGACAAGCTCGGACAGCTTGTACCCAAGCCCTATCTTGGCAGACATGTACGCAAGCGGATATCCGGTCGCCTTGCTTGCAAGCGCCGAGGATCTCGAGAGCCGCGGGTTTATCTCAATTGCCACGTACCGGTCAGAGTCCGGCGCCAGCGCGTACTGTATGTTGCACTCGCCCACAATCCCCACGTACGCGGTGGCCCGCAGGGCGGCCGAGCGCAGCATGTGGTACTCGGCGTTGTCTATGGTCTGGGACGGCGCCACCACGATGTTGTCGCCCGTATGCGCCTTCATGGACAGGACGTTCTCCATGTTGCACACGATTACGCTGTTACCCGAATAGTCCTGCATGACCTCATACTCGATCTGCTTCCACTCGCCCACGTACTCCTCTATCAGCACCTGCCCCACCAGGCTCGCCTTTATGCCGCGCTCCACAATCTCGTGCAGCTCGATCTCGTTGTACGCGACGCCCCCGCCGCGCCCGCCAAGCGTGTACGCCACCCTGACTATCACGGGGTACGAGAGCTCCTCTGCCACGGTCTTTGCGTCTGCAAAGTTTGTCACGGTCTTGCTCCTCAGCACGGGCACCCCCGCCCCGCCCATGGCGTCCTTGAAGAGCTGCCTGTCCTCGGTATTCTTGATGCCCGATACCGGAGTGCCGAGCACGCGTACGCCGTATTTGGCAAGCACGCCGGACTCGTCAAGCTTGACGCCGCAGTTGAGCGCGGTCTGCCCCCCGTACGCGAGCATTATCCCGTCAGGCCGCTCGGTCTCTATTATGGAGGATACGTAGTCCGGAGTGACGGGCAGCAGGTATACCTTGTCTGCGAACCGCGTGTCAGTCTGGATCGTCGCAATGTTCGGGTTTATCAGCACGCTGTCCAGTCCGTCCTCGTGTATGGCCTTGAGGCACTGGCTGCCGGAGTAGTCGAAATGGCGGCCGTTTCAGCGGCTTTCGCCGGCCTCTCCGATCTTGATGGCCCCGCTTCCAAGCACGAGTATCTTCTTGAGCGTCTCATTCTTTGGCAGTTGCTGTTATCACCTCCTCTGCATCCTGCAAGCGTGATGTTTTTTGGGTGTTGCTGCTGCTGCCGTCGTGGCTGCCGCTGCTGCCGCCGTTATCGTTGCCGTGGTCGCTACCATTACTGCCATCCTGCGCGCTCCCGCCGGCCGCCTCGCCCGGCCCCCCCTCTATGAGGTCCCTCAGGTTCTCAAACACGAACCGGCAGTCGTATGGACCCGGCGACGCCTCCGGGTGGAACTGCACTGCGATGCACCGGCTCGACTTGTGTTTAATGCCCTCCACCGTGTCGTCGTCGGCGTTTGAGAACCACAGGTCAAACTCAGAGTCCTGCAACGAGTCGGGGGATATCCCGTACCCGTGGTTCTGGCTCGTCACGTACGTCTGCCCGGTCTCAAGGTTGGTGCAGGGTTTGTTCTGGCCCCTGTGTCCGTACTTTAGCTTGTACGTGCGGGCGCTTCCCGCAAGGCCCAGTATCTGCGCGCCCAGGCATATGCCCAGGGTCGGAACGTCGTCTTTTATCAGGCGCGCGGCAGTCTGTACGGTCTCCTTGCATTTCTCCGGATCTCCGGGCCCGCTGCTGATGACGACGCCTGCCGGGTCGTACGACATCACGTCCTCGTACGGGGTGTTCCACGGCACCAGTATGGCGCCGTATCCAAGAGAGCGTACGTTGCGCAGTATCGCATGCTTTGCGCCCGTGTCGATCACCACGATCGGCCTTTTTCTCTCCCCGCCTCCGTCGCCGTTGCCCCCCCCGGCCGCGCGCTGCGCGCCGCACCCGTACGAGCGCGGGGACTTGGTCGACACTGCGTCCATGAACTGCTCTGACGTATACCGGGGCGACTCTGCAAGTCTGGCCCTTACCAGGTCCGCGTCAATCTCAGAATCGGACACTGCAAGGGCCGCCATCATCACGCCGCCCGTCCGGAGCCCCTTTGTAAGGGCCCTCGTGTCCAGACCGGATATTCCCGGGATGCCCTGTCCGTGCATCCATTCGTCAAGGGTCATGTGCATGTTCCAATGGCTCGCGACAAGAGAGAGCTCATGCACTACGAGCCCGCGGGCCTGTATGCGGTCCGACTCGAAGAACCTCGGTATGCCGTCCGCGTCGAGTGCGGACGGGTCAGGCACCCCGTAGTTCCCCACAAGCGGATAGGTCAGCGTGAGTATCTGCCCGTTGTACGACGGGTCGGTCAGGGCCTCCGTATACCCGACCATTCCAGTATTGAACACGATCTCCCCAAATACGGTGGTAGAACTCCCAAAGCCATCCCCCTCAAGGACGGTTCCGTCATCAAGGATCAGCTTTGCGTGCTTTCCTGCGTGACTAGATTCCTTTATGGTTATTTTTAACCCTCGTGGAGTCAAGGCGGTTTAAATTTAAATTTTATGAAACGGATCGCAGCCGCCCTGCGCCATGGGACGGGCAGCGTGCCGCCAGCAGCGTGGCGGATTGGGGCTCCATGCAGGCCCGACGCCTGCAGGTAGGGGGGGCGCCGTCAGTGCGTCATCAGAGCGCCTGGTACTCGGTGCTCCACTGGTGGTACGAGCGGATCATGTCCGGCGAGACGCTCGGCTTGCGGCGCTCCATTATCTTTCTAAAGTCGGACATCGTCAGGTCCCTCGGCTGCGGGGGCTCGTCTCCCTCCACGGGCTCCTTGTAGTCCGGCGACTCGAATATCTCATGGACCGTCATGATCTGCGCGGCCTGGCATATGTCCTTGATGTCGCTTGCGCTGTACCCGTCAAACAGCTTTGCCAGCCCCGCGCTGTTGAGCCGGTAGTCGGTCTTCAGCTTTGCGGTGTACTGCTCAAACAGGTTTTGCCGCGCGTCCTGGGTGGGAAGCGACACGTATATCCTCTTCTGGAACCTCCGCAGGAACGGCCAGTCAAGCGTCCACGGCTTGTTGGTGGCGCCTATGACATACAGCATGAGCTCCTTGCCCTTCGTGTTGATGCCGTCCATCTCGGTGAGAAACTGGTTTCTGGAGCGCGACTCGCCCCCTATCTCGTTCTGCCTCGAGCCGAGCAGGGAGTCCACCTCGTCCAGGAACAGGATCACCGGCTTGGACTCCTTCTCCGCGTAGTGGCGCGCCATGTCGAACAGCTTCGAGACGTTCTTTTCGGCCTCGCCAAGCCACTTGCTCATCAGCGAGGAGGCGTCGGCGCTGATAAAGTAGCCGTCCATCTCGTTTGCGGTGGCCGCGGCCAGCATTGTCTTGCCCGTCCCGGGCGGGCCGTACAGGAGCATGCCCTTTGGCCATCCAAGCGGAAACAGATCGGGGCGCTTTGTGGGGTACACGATCGACTCGCGCAGCGAGCTCTTTGCCTCCTCTAGCCCCACCACCTGGTCCCATGTCACGTCGGGCTTGTCCCGCATTATGAGATCCTCAAAGTCGTTCTCGTCCTCCTGGCGCTGTATCGACTTTTTCTGCTCCTCGGGCGTGGCAGACGGGTCAACTGCCGGCTCCACCCCGTGGGCCTGCTGCAGTACGGTTATCCTCTCATGGTACGAGTTGCACTTGTCCTTGTACAGCGGGTTGAGCTTGCTTGAGGGGTACAGGTTGATGAGTTTCACCAGCGCGTCTATCGCCTGCTGGTAGTACGTAATCGCCATGCCCCGCGCCCCCTGCGAGTCGCACTTTATGGCCTCGTTTGCGCACATGCTTGCGGTGCGCTCCAGCTGCTGGGGCGCGCTCATGGACGGGTCGTCGGAGGGCCCCATCGGCGGCCGCAGCACCTCGGGATCGCTTGGAGTCTGGCTCATGTTTGTGTGATGCCCGGTACAATTAGTATAAGGCAATGTGAACTAACGCATACCTAGATGTCAAATTTTTTGCACCATTCATGTACGGACGGCCCCCGATTCGGGGGGTTTTTGCCACGCGCGTGCGGGAAAAAGGCGTCAACATACGCGTAGAGTCCCGTGGATAGGGGGAAGCACCGCGGCCAGAGGGTAGATGTAACCACAGGCGTGCAAGTCAACTAGGCGTGTGCAAGGCCGCAGGCTGTCTGCTAGTTCTTGATCTCGATGTCGGCCAGGTTCGGCATCGCGCTACATCCCAGGCTGCCACACGATGCGGCCTCTTTTGCCGGCTCCTCTTCGGCGGCGGCGGTGGTGGCAACGGAGCGAACAGCAGTATCGGCTACTGCCTCCTTGGCGGATCCTGCGGCAGATGCCACGGTCGCCACCGGCCCCGCCTCGGCATAGGAGTCCGTCCCAGGTTCGGATCTGATCCCGCCACCTAGAGAATCGGATCCGTCTCCGCACATGCGCGTGTGCATCTCCCTTATGCGTTCAAATGACGCCTGCGCCGAGATCAGCATCTCCTGCACGTCGTCCTCTATGACGTCGAGGGACTCTGCAGAGTTGCGTATTATGGACATAAGCTGGCCTGTCACGTCCCCAAGGGCTCCCTTCTCGGCATGCTTTGTCGAGATATACTCGGCAATCCAGACGAGTCTGCCCAGGTCCACCAGCTCGCCATCATCAAGGCGCCGCATGTCATCGGCCGATATGAAGTCGATGCACGGCTCCTCTGTCCCGGCCGACTGAGGAGCTGCGGCGCGGGCGGCATCGTTGCAATTATTTTTACTGTCATCGCCACAACTGCAGGCGGCGCTCTTTATGGAGGCGCCGGCCGTGTCGTCACCGGCCGCACGTCGCGCCTTCTCCTGGCCAATCAGGGAGGCGGCCGCGTCAAACCCCTGTCTGTTTGTCGCCGGGCGCCGTATCTTGCCTAGCAGCATCGTCTGCATGCTCCCGGTATCTCTAGTTTATCATACTGCTTTCTTAATTTAGAGTCGACGATCAATTTTGCTTGATCAAATATTGCCGAGACCTCCGCGTTGGACCGGTCAAGGCTCAGGTTGGAGCCAGATATGGTGGCCGCGTCCAGAATGATGCCGCCCAGATGTGCAGACGCGTTGTGCAGGCTTCTCTGGCACTCGGGTGCCGCGTCCTGGGCCAGCTGCATGTGTGCGGTGCGCACCACATACAGCGCAGGCAGCAGCGCGCGTGGCATCTGGCGCGCCGTGGCAGGCGTCACCATCCTCTGGCGGGCGCGGTCCAGCGCCTCAAGCATGACGGACATCGCGTGCTCCAGTCCCATCGACTTGGCGTGCACCTCGTTGCAGGGGTCGTACCTAGGGGCCAGCCTCCTGTTGCGTGCGCGCACGTCGCGCACCTGCCCCCTCATGGACGCAATCGCGGAGTCAAGCGCGGCCGTGGCAAGTTCTAGCCTCGTAAGTATGCCAGAGGCAGTGATGGCAGCGCCGACCGTGGCGGGGTTCGTCCAGTGCAGGGAGCCCGCGCCGTGCCCCGCACGCCCCGCGGTGACGCCGCGCACGGCGCTCCCGGCGGCCGCGTGCCCCTTCATGCCCACCTGCAAGTCCGATGCCAGCATGCATGCATGTTGCGCGGCGCGTATTTGAGCGGGTTGTGCTTCCGCACGGAGTGACCGCGGTCACGCACGGGCGCAGTTACTAGGAAATTTTTTATCAGTTGTTCAAACGAATTTAACTTTGCAGCTTAGTTATGGGTGCTGCGACACACATGTATGGAGGGTGAGAGCGCGCTTACAGTCAGCCTAGAGGAGCTGGGCCTCAGCAGGTACGAGGCGCGCGCGTACGTCGCCCTGATAACAAAGGGGACAATGTCGGCAGGCGACTTGGCGTTCTACTCGGAGATCCCGAGGGCCAAGATATACTCCACAATGAAAAAGCTTGCAAGCAAGAACCTTGCCATAACCTCCAACACAAAGTCCGCGATGGTGTGCACGGCGGTCCGGCCGGAGGACGCCTTTGATGGCATCATACACGAGCAGATCCAGAAGGTGACCGCAATGAACGCGCTCGTGGCGGACCTCAAGAACATAAGCGAGATGAACAGGAGGGCAGGTGACTCGGAGGAGAAGCGCTACATGCAGATAGGGACGGGCAGCGTGCTTCCAAAGCTCCAGGAGATGACGATCAGCGCAGAGGCGTCCATCACAATAACTGCCGACGACGGGGGCCTGGGCCTCTTGTCCGGATGCAGGGACCAGCTGCTTGCTGCGCAGAAGAAGGACGTGAGGATCAGGTGCGTCATACCGCACGGCGAGGTATGCTCCGAGCAGCACAGGGCGCTGCCGCGCGGCGTGGAGGCCAGGGCCTCTCACGGTGTGTCGGGAAGCTGCATCGTATTTGACGGGACGGACGTGATGATTCTCGACGGAGCCGACGGGCGCGGGGCGGTATTCGAGTCGGCCCCTACGCTCGGCTCGGCGCATACGGCGATATTTGAGAAGATGTGGTCGGAGTCCATGCCAGTTGATGTTCTTGCGGACATGGCCCCGGAGGATGCGCGCCAGATATGCCGCATCATAAGCACAACGGGTACGGGCGGACTGCAGTACCTGCTAGGGGAGATGGCCGGGGCAGATCCAAGGAACGACGACGGGGATGACGGCAACGGCAACAACAGCGGCCATACTGCAAGACTATACGGGCTGCTAGAACGGGATGGAATAGCGCCAGACTCCAAAAGGCCGCTCGGCGAGGTGCTCGACATGTTCGATGCCATAATGCAGATCATGTGCTCGGGGAGCGCCTGCATGGATGCGAGGGGCCGAAACGTCACGATAGAGTCCCCCCAGAACAGCAGCAGTTCGCTTCCCTGGGTCTCCATGCTCGAGGGATACCTGCGCGGGCGCGGATATGCCATAAGGACGGTCAGGCAGAACAATACGCCCCCCAAGCACGGCGACACGGGCGAAAGGTTCCACATACGTATAGACAAAAACTAAAAACAGACCGACATGCCACGTCGTAGCATGATAGAGGGGAGGATGAACGAGATGGGAATCGTGCTGCCGAGCGCCCCGGCGCCCCCGGCCGGTTCGTATGTCCCGGTTGTGAGATCCGGCGACCTGCTTTACGTCTCAGGACAGATCCCGCAAAGGGACGGCAAGATAATGTTCGCAGGAAAGGTGTCAGACTCGAACATCGCAAGGGCCCAAGAGTCAGCACGCCTATGCGCCATAAACATACTGGCGCAGGCAAAGTCGTACCTGAACGATCTCGAAAAGGTCGAGAAAATAGTGTCGCTGACAGGCTTTGTCAACAGCGCGCCGGAGTTTACACAGCATCCCAAGGTAATCAACGCGGCATCCGACCTGCTTGTGGGGATATTCGGAGGCGACAGGGGGAGCCACAGCAGGATGGCAGTTGGCGCCTCGAGCCTCCCGCTTGGCGTCATGACGGAGATAGGGGCCGTAATACAGGCGAAGGGCTAGCCGCGCACGCGGCTGCCGCAAGGCGTGCGGCCCGACGTATCCGGCTCCGGAACCCGTGCAGCCTTGCTTTTTATTGTGCGGCGTGTACACTCAGGCAGCATGGACGTTGCAGCCATGATGGAGCGGCAAAAGTACATCACGGTAGAGACCTACAAGAGGGATGGCACGCCGGTGAGGACGCCGGTCTGGTTTCACGTCAGGGATGGGCGGGTGATCGTGGTCACGAGATCCGAGACGGGCAAGGCAAAGCGGCTCAGGGCCAACTGCAGGGTCAGGATTGCGCCGTGCACCATAAGGGGCAGGGTCAAGGGGCCGTGGGCGTCAGGCGGGGCCGTCATACTGGACGGGGAGCAGACTGACGCGGCGGTAAAGGCGCGGGACAAAAAGTACGGAATGATGGCCCGCCTGGCAAGGTCCCTCACCGGCGGCAAGGGCGAGCTCTTTGCGTTTGCAATAAAGCTTGACGATGCACACGACGCTGCAGGGTCGGCATAACAGTGCAGCAGGGACAAGTGTCGCGCGCGAGTCACGGCGCGCGGAGGCGTCCCGTACAGGCGGGCATTACGCGGCGGCGATCCGCTTGTTAAGCTCCGAGACGAACTTTTTGATCCTTGCAAGCGGGATCAGGGCGCCGCATGCCTTGTCGTGGCCGCCTCCAGAACCCCCCAGCTCGGCGGCCAACACGTTTACAATCTTGCCCAAGTGCACCCTGCAGGACCTGGAGCCGCGTACGGACACGGAGTAAAAGTCCTCGTTCTTCTTTGCCTTGTATGCCACGCCCACGTCCTTGCCGGACAGGCCCAGCACAAAGTTCACGGCGCCGCCGGCCCCCGCGTCGGTTATCTCCATGTGCGCAAGGTTCCTGGTCCTTCTGAGGCCGGCCTTTACCTTTGCAATCATCTCAGAGAGCCGCTCGACCTGGGACTGCGCAAACTCAAAGGAGCCGGGGATCTCGTGCGGAAACTTCGAGTCGGCCAGCGCGTCGACCAGCGACTGCAGGTATGCGCCGTCCTTTTGGTGCCCGACGATGTTGTACGTCATTACCGTCGCGCTGATCAGGGCAAACTGCCTGTCGTACATCTGCAGCAGCCGCGAGCCCAGGGGCCTGTCCTCCATATAGTCCGTTATGGCGGCGCACGAGGCGACAAACGTCGCATGGTCCGACATCTTTGACTTGAACGAGTCGTACACGAGCACCGACGCGCATTCGTTTGTGTTGTGTATCATGCGCACGCCCAGGTTCGAGAGGCGCCGCGCCGTGCCGGCATCTATCGCGTGGTGATCCACGTACGTGACGGGCACGCGCTTTTTTCGAAGCGACGAGACGATATCGACAAACTCGTCCTGGTTTTTCTTGCTGAGTCCGAGATCGCATATGAACAATTTTTTGAGGGACGGTTCGGCCGCAATCTCCTCAAGGGCCTTCATCTGTCCCGGGTAGTCAGTCAGGACCGTCTCCCCGCCGTGGGCCTGCTTTACCAGCGCGGCGGCGCTTATCCCGTCCAGGTCCTCCCTGTGCGAGAGGCACACGACTCGGGTGCGCTTTGGCGCGGCCGCGCGCCCCCTCGCCTTCCGGGTTTTTGCGGGCGCAGTCTTCGCGGCGCCTGCCGGAGGCGTCCTTTTGGCAGCGGCCCGCGCGGTCCCGGACGCCTTTGCAGCAGCAGAGCCTCTCGCGGCCCTGCCAGATGATGGTGGTGACGCCGCGGTGGCAGCAGCGGTCCTTTTTTTGGCCGCGCGCGTCCCGGCGGACGCGGATGCCGTCGGAGTACGGCTAGCGTGGGGCTTTGTAGTGGTAGCAGAGGCCATACAAAACCGCACGAGGGCGCCTCAATTTAAATGGAGAATCAGGATGTGCGAAAAAACCACAAGTCAGCCAAAATGCAACCGCCGGCGGCTCCCGCGCACAAGCAAGAAGCGTCACTCCCGGCGGCGGCTCCCGTGGCGCTGGCAGGCATAACCGTCACTGCCCCCGTACCGGCCGCTTACAAGGGCAGCCGAGTCCACGCACACGTCGTAAAAGGGCAGGCCGTCCACCTGCGTGCGGTAGTCCACTTGCTGTATGCGCCGGAGCTCGTCCGGTGACGCTCCCAGCACCATGTCGTCGAGCTCCTGAAGCCTTCTGCGCTCATCAGGGGTCATGTTGCATTCTTCCATTATGCGCATTTATGGCAGAGGATTAAACTATTAGGCCATTTGCTAAAGTTTGTTGACACAACTCGGCGGTGCAGAGCCGCGCGTCGTGGGCGAAACGCTCCAAAACAGAATAAATAGACGCCGTCCCATACGCGTGGCATGAAGACCAAGAATATAGGCCTGAGGGGGATAGAGGTTGCGGACACCAGGATATCCAACATCGACGGCGAGAAGGGCAAGCTGATATACCGGGGATACGACATAATCGACCTCACCAAGTACTCCACGTTCGAGGAGACGGCGTACATACTGATTTACGACCACCTGCCGACCACGCACCAGCTCAACGAGTTCAAGTCAAAGCTGTCAGACGCGCGTAGCATACCAAGGCAGATGCAGCGGAACATGTCCAACTGGAGGAAGGACGCGGATCCCATGGACATGCTGCAGGCCTTCGTGGCGGCCCTGGCAGGGTACTACGACGAGGAGTTCTCCACAAAGGAGGCAAGCTACGACAGGGCGATCAACCTCGTCGCAAAGGTGCCGACCATAGTCTCAAGCTGGCAGCGGCTCCGAAACGGCGAGGAGACGATAGATCCGGACCCCAGTCTGACCCATGCTGGCAACTTCCTATACATGATGTCAGGGCGCAGGCCGGATCCCGAGGTCGAGAAGATATTTGACACGTGCCTCATACTGCACGCGGACCACACGTTCAACGCGTCGACCTTTACGGCAAGGCAGGTCGCCTCCACCAGGGCTCACATGTATTCGGCCTCAAGCGCCGCAATCGGGGCTCTGAGCGGCGAGCTGCACGGGGGTGCGAACACAGAGGTGATGAAGATGCTGCTTGAGATTGACAAGCAGGAAAACGTAGAGACGTGGATAAAGGAGAGGCTGTCGGAGGGCCAGAGGATAATGGGCATGGGCCACGCAGTGTACAAGACGTTTGACCCCAGGGCCCAGGTGCTAAAGGAGATGTCAAGGCAGCTTGCAGCAAAGACCGGCCAGAGATGGTTTGACATGACAGAAGGGGTGGAGACCACCACCATGTCCGAGATGAAGACGAAGAAGGGCATAGACATCTACCCCAACGTCGACCTGTACAGCGCGTCGATATACTATATGCTCGGCATACCCGTCGACCTCAACACCCCGATATTTGCAATATCGCGCTCAGTAGGGTGGGCCGCCCACATAATAGAGGAAAAGTTCGCAGAGGCCGCGCCCAAGCCCGCGCTGTACAGGCCAAAGGCAGTCTACGTGGGCAAGTACTGCGGCCCCGAGGGGTGCGAGTACAAGACCATCGACCTGCGCAGCTAGCCGGCGCGGCAGATCAGGGTTGCGGCAGTAATTATGATGCACGCAGGAGGCGGCGGCAGCGCGCCGATACACCAGACAGACTCGGATGCAAGGCGGTCCACGTCCAAGCGCCCGCCATCATGCGCAGAGCATGCAGAATCCTAGTTGCGGCTGTCAAGCCACGCCCTGTGATCGGACATGGAATGTTCGCGACGGTACAAGACCTCAAAGGCCATGTCGTAAAACGAGATGCCGCGCCTCTGGGCCTGGTCATCAAGCCACCTGAGTCCATCGGCCAGTTCGGGATCGTCGTCGGCAGTCTGGACCAGCTCGTCCATCACACTCGTAAAGAAGGAGTCGCTCATGACTCCAGATGTAAAAAAAGAGTCCATAAGGCATGCATTCAAAATATGTAAACAAAAGCAGTTTATTTTTTTGACAAGAGCTGATCGCAGGTTACAAGCGGGGGGAGGGGGAAGCACGGCCGCTACGAGGTAGGCGATGGCGCAGCGAGGCGCGAGTCATCGCAGGACGTGCAGTCCCGCGTCTGTCACCACTGTTCTCCCCTGTCGTCTCCTCCCCCCCCCCCCAACCCTTCTCCTCCCCAACCCTTCTGCCAGCAAGTGCACATCAGGATGACGAAGACAGAAGGGGAGAATTGCCGCATGCAAGTGCCAAGGAAGGCGGACCAAGCCCAAGCGCAGACATGTCGGAGACAGCAAGGGCAGGCGGTACAGCGCGTTGCCAGCTGCCGCGCGGCCTTCATGCATGTACCAGGGAATCAGGTTTAGAACGTTTATTTAGTATGAAGAGATACACAGGGTAATTATGGCAGCAATTGACAAGGCAGCAATAGGATTCTCAATTGCAATTGTGGCGATAGGCGTGGCCTTTGCAATGGCCGGAGAGGCGACGCAGAGCAATACGCTTGCACCTGTTGCACCAGTTGAGAGACCGGCACCAGTCATGGAGCCTGAGCCAGAGGTGATGGAACCGGAGCCAGAGGTGATGGAACCGGAGCCAGAGGTGATGGACAAGGACAAAGAGACGACAATGGAGGACAAGATGGCGCTTACCATCCAATTTGGAGCAGGAGCAGAGACGATCGAGATACTCATATCGCCATCGTATGAGCTAAGCGACGAAGAGACCGAATGTCCAGAAAACAAGCTCGGAATCAGCGGCTATTGCGTCCCGTACTACATCAAGGGAGGAATGGTAACTGACGCCAGCGTCAACATGGAGGACAACTCGGTGGTCATCGCAATCGACGCAGCAGAGGACGGAAAGCTGACACTCATCAAGTCAAAAGAAGGCATTGAAGTAGTCGATCTCATACTTGTAGACGGCGAAGAGACAGACGACTACAGTGTGATGGAAAAGTCAGAAATGATGAAGGACAAAGAAAGGGATGCAATGAAGGAAAAGGATGGCGACTCTGAATATGGAGACGGCATGGCAAAAGAGGACAAGGATGCAATGAAGGAAAAGGATGGCGACTCTGAATATGGAGACGGCATGGCAAAAGAGGACAAGGATGCAGAGCCAGCTGAGAAAGAGGATACCATGGCAGGACCCCAGACAGTCACAGTCGACATGCCAGAAGGAACGGCATTGCCGGGATGTGAGGTAGACGACGCATGCTTCGTACCAGCAGATGTTGTAATCAACGTAGGAGACACAGTATCATGGATCAATTCCGACACGGCGGCGCACACCATAACCAGCGGCAGTGCAACGGACGGACCTACAGGCATCTTTGACAGCAGTCTGGTCATGGTCGGCGCCGGCTTCGAGTATACGTTTGAAGAGGCAGGCACCATCGAGTACTTTTGCATGGTCCATCCATGGATGGAAGGCACGGTAACTGTAAACTAGGATTTTTTATTTTTGTTTTTTAACCGGCGGTGCGCGCCGTGCGCAGCCCGTGCATATGCCAACCACGCGGAATTTACGCCAAGATCAGCCATGCTTCAGTGTACGGCATCAGGCAAAAACCCGCGGGCAGCATGCCGGCAAACGCAGTACTTCCTGCACCCCGCACCGTTCCAGGCACGCATAAAAAAGACAGAGTTCGACAGATTCGGCCCCGTAGACGCCAAGTCCCCCGCCAGAGGACGCCGCGCAGCACGCACGGCCAGGATCCGCGGAACCACCAGGGGCGCAGGCAATGCGCCGCAGGACAGATAGACGGTACGGGAATCAGGTGGACGTGGGGCAGGGCGCGAGTGCCATCCCGCAAGTGAATTCCCAACTCGGGCAGGTGACGGGACCCCAGTTACCGGTTCTGCATCATCTTTTTCTGGAGGGCGCGGTTGTACGACACGCCGAACCTGTGCGACTCGTCCCGGGCATGCTGCAGTATCTTAAGTGACCGGTCGCTTCTCGGGATCACGACCGGGTCGCTGCGCCCAGGCACGTACACCTCCTCGTTCTCCTTTGCAAGCGAGACGCAGGGCAGGTCGTGCAGCCCCAGCTTGAAAAGCGACTTTAGCGCGGCGCCAAGCTGTCCCTTGCCGCCATCAATTACCACCAAGTCTGGAAGCTCTGCGGTCTTTTTGTCCGTGCCGGGGTCGGCGGCAGGGGCAACATCATTGTCATCAGCATCGCCGCGGCCGCTGCCGCCGCGGCTACCCGCCCTCCCGTCCAGGATGCGGCGATACCTCCTGTGGACAATCTCAGATATCATCGCATAGTCGTCACGGCCGTCCACGGTCTTTATCCTGAACCTGCGGTACCCCGACTTGTCAGGAACGCCCCCCACAAACCGCGACATCGAGCCCACCGCAAACGCCTCGCCGTGGTTTGAAACGTCAAAGCACTCTATTACGTGCGGGATGCGCGCGAGCCCGAGCGCGCCCTGCAGCTGCAAGAGTCCGGGAGACTCTGCAGATGTGGGGAAGCGGCCGCTCCCAATACGGCCGTCCACGGCGCCAAGAGAGTCGCCGGCCTCGCCATAATCGCCGGCGCCGCTTTCATGCACTATCGCTACGTTTCTTAGTATCAGGTCAATCATCTCCTTGCGCCTGCCCCTCTGAGGCACCGACATGTCCACCGCGTGGCCTGCGCGCTCAGAGAGCAGGGACTCCAAGAGTTCCGCGTCCTGCGGCATCTCGCTCAGTACGATGTGGTGCGGTATGCGCCTAGTCGTATAATACTGGTACAGGAACCCGGCAAACGTGTTGTCGGCCATCGCGTCAAACACGAACTTGTCGCTGTCCCGAATCACCCCGTGAATCATGCGGAACGTCATGACCACGGCCGTGTGGTCGCGTACTGCGATGCCAAAGTATTCCTCGTCGGAGCTCTTCACGCGCTCCATCTTCTGGCCCGAGTTCAGCCCGTCAAGGCGGACAAGCGTGTCCCGTATCTCGATTGCGCGCTCAAAGTGCCTCGCGTCGGCAGCCTCTTTCATCTGCAGCCTCAGCTTTTCAGAGAAAATCTTTAGCTGGTCGGATCCCGCAAGGACGTCCCTGAGGGCGTCGACGTGACCCTGGTACCTCTTCTGGGCCGACTCGAACTCGCAGGGCCCCTCGCAGTTTCCAAGGTGGTACTCCAGGCAGACCTTTTTTGGGAGCGTCTTGCAGATGCGTATCTGAAACGCCTTTCTCAGCGCCCCGACTGTGAGTATCTTGGAGCTCCCCTGCACAAACGGCCCAAAGGTCTGCCCCTTGCCAAGAAAGCGCCCGTCCCGGGTCCGCCTGGACACCAGCAGCCGCGGGTACTTTTCATCGGATATCCGCAGGTACGTGTAGCGCTGCTGGTCCTTGAGCTCGATGTTAAAGCGCGGCCGGTGCCGCTTTATCATGTTGGACTCGAGCAGGAAGGCCTCGCCCTCCGTGTCGGTTACCACAAACTCCACGCCGGCCACCAGCTCCACCAGCCTCTGCGTCTTGTAGTTATCGTGCGTCTTGTTGCCAAAGTACGACCTTACGCGCTTGCGCAGGCTCTTTGCCTTGCCGATGTAGATTATGCGCCCCTTGACGTCCTTCATTATGTAGACCCCGGGGCTGTCGGGTATCGCAGAAGGCTGCATGTCAAACGGCCGCTGCGGTGTGGGTGGTGGTGGTGGTGGTGAGGGCTGCGGCGCGTTAGCAGCGGCGGCGGCAGCGGTGTCAGCAGGCGTCATTTCAAAACAGTCACTGCAAGAACCATGTCAAATATCACTGCTTGTCTGCCCTGCCGCGCCTTTTTGCGGCAAGCGCCCGGAGCAGGTACCGCCCCGTGTGGCTCTCCGGCACCTCGGCCACCTGCTCGGGCGTCCCCGTGCACACTATCTGGCCGCCCGCCTCGCCGCCCTCGGGACCCAGATCTATTATCCAGTCCGAGTTCCTGATCACGTCCATGTTGTGCTCTATGACCACCACGGTGTTTCCCATCCTGACAAGCCGGTCAAGTACGTCAAGCAGCTTTTGCACGTCTGCAAAGTGCAGCCCGGTGGTGGGCTCGTCGAGTATGTACATGGTCCTGCCCGTGCTGGGGCGGGACAGCTCGGATGCAAGCTTTACCCTCTGCGCCTCCCCGCCCGACAGGGTGGTGGAGGGCTGCCCCAGCTTGATGTACCCGAGTCCCACGTCGGCCATGGTCTGCAGCTTTGAGCGCACCGCGGGGACGTTTGCAAAGAACTCGAGCGCCTCGTCTATCGACATGTCAAGGACCTCCGTGATGTTCTTTCCCTTGTACGTGACTGCAAGCGTCTCAGAATTGTACCGCTTGCCGCCGCACTCGTCGCACGTGACCTGCACGTCGGAGAGAAACTGCATCTCGATCTGCTTTACGCCCGCCCCCTCGCACGCAAAGCACCGGCCCACCTTGACGTTGAATGAGAACTGGCCCGGCTCGTAGCCACGCGTGCGCGCAAGTGGGGTCGAGGCGAATATGACGCGCACGGGGGTGAACACGTCTATGTACGTGGCCGGGTTCGAGCGCGGCGTCCTTCCTATGGGGGACTGGTCTATCTCTATCACCTTGTCGACATGCTGCATGCCGTCTATCCTCTTGTGCGCGCCCGCCCTGGCGGTGGATTGGTACATTTGCGCCATAAGCCCCTTGTAGAGGACCTCCGTGACCAAGGTCGACTTGCCGGAGCCGGACACGCCGGTCACGCAGACGAACCGCCCGAGCGGAATCTCCACGTCTATGCCCTTTAGGTTGTGCTCAGAGGCGCCCCGGATCACGACGGCGCGGCTGTGGCGGCGGCCGTCGCCTTCGGGGTCTGCGCTGCGCGCCTCAGTCGATACGGTCATCTCCCCCCGCAGGTACGCGCTTGTGTGCGACCGGCTGTCGGCCAGCATCTCTTGGACCGTACCCTCAAACACGACGTGCCCCCCGTGTATCCCGGCCCCGGGCCCCAGGTCCACGATATAGTCGGAGCTGCGTATGACCTCCTCGTCATGCTCTACTATTATCACCGTGTTTCCCAGATTGCGCAGCTTTGTGAGCGTGCGGATGAGCCGCTCGTTGTCCCGCTGGTGCAGCCCGATGGTGGGCTCGTCGAGCACGTACAGGACGCCGGTCAGGTTGGAGCCTATCTGGGTCGCAAGCCTGATGCGCTGCGACTCGCCGCCGGACAGGGTGGAGCTCCGCCTGTCAAGGGTCAGGTAGGTGAGCCCGACGTTCATCAGAAACTCCAGCCGCTCCGTGATCTCCTTTAGTATGTCGCGCGCAATGTACGCCTCCATGTCCGAGAGCCGCAGATCGGAGAAGAACTCGTGGCACGACTCTATTGACATGTCGCACACCTCCATTATCCCCCTGCCGCCCACCCTGACTGCAAGCGATTCGGGCCGGAGCTTCTTGCCCCCGCACCTGCCGCACGGTATGTCGCGCATGAACTTTCGAAGCCAGTCCCTCTTCGAGTCTGACGTGGTATTCTCAAGCATGTAGTACATGTCGTTCATCACCCCGCTGTACGTATCGGGATCCTTCAGGGTGGACATCTTCTCCCGCCTCAGGCCGGTCTCAGGGGCCCCCCACAGCAGGAGCTGCATCTCCTTTTTGCCCAGGTTCCCAAGCGGGGTGGTCAGGTCGATCCCAAAGTATTCCGCGACCTCGATCAGCTTGTCAGTCTTGTATGCAGAGTACTGGCTACGCCACGGTACGATCGGGTACTCGAGCAGGCACATGGACCGGTCTGGAATCACGAGATCCTCGTCAAACTGCAGGTTGACGCCCAGCCCGTGGCACTCGTCGCACATGCCAAAGGGCGAGTTGAACGAAAAGTTGCGCGGCTCCATCTCGCCTACGCTCAGCCCGCAGTGCGGGCACGCATTCTTTTGGGAGAATACCGCGTCCTTCAAAGAATCCTTGGCGCGGCCGCGGGTGCGGATGTTCTTGCTGCTGCCGCTGTTGCTGCTGCTGCCCGCACCGCGCGATGACGCGACGGATATTACAACCGTGCCCTTTGACGCCTTTATCGCAGACTGTACGGACTCAAAGAGCCGGGAGCGCTCCTGCACGGTGGGCGTTATGCGGTCCACCACGATCTCTATGTCGTGCCACTTTTTCTTGTCAAGCACCGGGAGGCGCCCGCCGCCGCCACCCAGAAGCGATGCCATCTCGCCGTTGACCCGGACGCGCGAAAAGCCGTCGCGCCTCGCATCATCAAACACCTTTTCGTGCGTGCCCTTCTTGCGCTGTATTACGGGCGCCAGTACCAGAACCGGCCGCCCCTCGTACATCCGGAGCACGGAATCGCATATGGCGTCAAGGGACTGCGTCGATATCTTCCTCCCGCACCCCGTGCAGTGCGGCACGCCGATGCGCGCGTACAGTAGCCTCAGATAGTCGTATACCTCGGTGGTGGTTCCCACAGTGGACCTCGGGTTTTTTGCAGTGGTCTTCTGCTGTATGGAGATTGCGGGGGACAGCCCCTCGATGTAGTCCACCTCTGGCTTTTCCATCATCTCCAGAAACTGCCTCGCGTACGCGGAGAGCGACTCGACGTACCGTCTCTGCCCCTCCGCGTATATGGTGTCAAACGCAAGCGACGACTTGCCGGAGCCGGACAGGCCGCTTATCACCACCAGGCTGTTCTTCGGCATGCTTGCAGTGATGTTCTTGAGGTTGTGGTGCCGGGCTCCCCGCACGGTGAGCCTTCCGGCATACTGCGCAGGGTCGATCCCGTCGGATGCCATGTCATAACCGTACGGGTGACGGGGCGAGTGGGAAGAGGAGGAAGAGGAGGAAAGGGATACAGAACCCAGGGGCCTAGTTCTCGCGGAGCCGTTACGGGCGCCCTTTTTTGATGCTGCCATCGCCGCCGGTGTCGTCGCGACCGTTGCGGTCCTTGCCGCGGCCCCCGCCGTCCTTTTTCTTGCCAGCGCGAGTCCTCTTTTTCTGCCGTCCGCGGCCCCCGCCACCCTTTTCACCATTTCTTGACTCGAGCTCCTCCGTCAGTCTTTTTATTGTATCCCTGCACTTTATGGCCTGCTCAAAGTCAAGATCGTGCGAATACCGCTCCATCTTGGCCCCGAGGTCTGCAAGCTCCTTGTGTATGTCGTGTACGGACTTTGTCTTCGAGTCGTCAAACCTGCCCGAGTCCTCGGCGCCCGCGGGGATTGCCTTGGTTATGGTTCTCGGCACGAGCCCGTGCCGCTCGTTGTACTCGGACTGCCTCCGACGGCGGCGCTCAGTCTCGTCCATGGCGGCCCTCATCGAGTCGGTCACGGTGTCCGCGTACATTATAACGGAGCCGTTTGCGTTGCGCGCCGCCCTGCCAAACGTCTGTATGAGGCTCGTGGTATTGCGCAAAAATCCCTCCTTGTCCGCGTCAAGTATGGCCACAAGCGAGACCTCGGGTATGTCAAGCCCCTCCCGCAGCAGGTTTATCCCGACAAGCACGTCAAACTCGCCCAGCCGCAGCTGCCGTATCAGCTCCGTGCGCTGCAGCCCCTCTATCTCAGAGTGCAGGTACCGTACGCGCACGTCCCTGCGCGACAGGTACTCGGCCAGATCCTCGGCCATCCTCTTTGTAAGCGTGGTCACAAGCACTCGCTCGCCGCGCCCGGCCCTGTCGCCTATCTCTGATATCAGGTCGTCCATCTGCCCCTGCGTGGGCCGCAGCTCCACGCGGGGGTCAAGCAGCCCCGTGGGCCGCACGAGTTGCTCGGCCACCCCCGAGGAGACCTCGCGCTCGTACGCGGCCGGTGTGGCGGACACGAATATAGTCGGGTGCCTCATCACGTACTCCTCGAATTCTTCGAACCTCAGCGGCCTGTTGTCGTACGCGCTGGCCAGCCTGAACCCGTGCGTCACCAGCTCGCGCTTGCGCGAGTGGTCCCCCTTGTACATGCCGTGCAGCTGCGGCAGCGTCACGTGCGACTCGTCTATGACCAGCAGAAAGTCCTCGTCAAAAAAGTCCATCAGGCAGAACGCCTGCTGGCCCGGCCTGCGGCCGTCAAAGTGCCTCGAGTAGTTCTCTATGCCGGAGCAGTATCCGAGCTCCTCGATCATCTCGAGGTCATACGTCGTGCGGGACTCCAGCCGCTGCCGCTCGAGCTCCGCAAGCTCGGGCAGCCTGCCGGCAAGCTCTTCCCTAATCGACAGGATTGCGTTTGCCCGCACGTCGCTTGCGATAAGGTAGTGCTTTGCCGGAAATATGCGGAGCTCCGGCAGGTCCCGCACCACGTCGCGCGACACCTTGTCAAGTATCGACACCCGCTCTATCTCGTCCCCGAACATGGATATGCGCACCAGGTCCTCGGAGTACGCGGGCGTGATCTCAAGCGTGTCGCCGCGGACCCTAAAGTTTCCGGGCGCGACCTCCGTGTCGTTGCGCTCGTAGCGCGCGTCGACGAGCCTCTGGATCAGCGCGCCGCGCCCCAGCTGGTCGCCGCGGCGTACGCGCAGGGCCAGGTTGTCCCAGTCCCGGGGGTTTCCAAGGGAGTATATGCACGACACCGTGGCGACGATTATGGTCGGCTCGCCGGAGAGCAGCATCGCGGTGGCCTCCAGGCGCATCTTTTCGATCTTCTCGTTGACCTGCGTGTCCTTTTCGATGTACGTGTCAGTCTGCGGTATGTAGCTCTCAGGCTGGTAGTAGTCGTAGTATGACACAAAGTAGCCCACGTTGTTGCGCGGAAAGAACTGCTTTAGCTCAGAATACAGCTGGGCCGCAAGCGTCTTGTTGTGCGATATCACAAGCGTGTTCTTGCCGCACTTGGCAATCACGTTTGCCACGGTAAACGTCTTGCCGGAGCCCGTCACGCCGAGAAGGGTCTGCCTCTTGTTATCCCGCACGCCGGATGCCAGCGCCGACACGGCCTGCGGCTGGTCCCCGGTGGGCTCGAACGGGGAGACCAGCTCGAATTCGGGGGCGTGATCATACAGGGGGGAGAACGACGTGCCCGTGGCGGTAGTGGCGGCAGCTGCCGACACGTCTGCTGCAACGGTTCTTGCGCGCCCCATGATCACCACACCGGCTCGTCGACCATCCGGGGCCCATCATCAGTCACCTCGAACCCCATTATGCGGAGCGTCTCCGCGGCCGTCGGGGAGCCGCGCCCGAGTATCTGGCCTGCGAGCTCCCGGCGGCGCTCCCGGCTCATGTGCTGCCCTATCTTGTACTTGCCGTGCATGACCTCAGGCGTGATCTTCAGGATGGCGACCGCGTCGACCACCCCCATGTCGGGCCTGATCGGCTCGTAGTGGCCCTCCGGCTGGTACTTTGCCATGAGGCCGTTGAGCGCAAGCGTCTTCTCGCCGCGGTCGGAGACGATGCTGCACGCGCCCTTTATCACCACGCTGATGTACAGCGTGTCGGCAACCGACGCGTCGAGCGGATCCTCAAAGTAGGACGGCAGGAACTCCAGCTCCCTGTCGACCTCGAATCCGACCCTCGGGTTACGGGCGACGTTGTCTAGCTTTTCGCCGCGCGTGTGCGAGTGCATGTATACGGATCCGTCAATGTACGCAAAGTTCATCGGTATGACCTGCGGGTACCCGTCGCGGTCTATGCTTGCGATCCGCCCTATGTGCTCAGAGTCAAGGAACTCGATCATCTTTTCCCGGGATTTGATGCGCAGTATGCCCGCATGCTGCATGGGGGGAGGTACCCCGCATAGTGCTATAAATCAAATGTGCAGGCACGGGCAGCGTGGAACAGATGTTGCGGGTGCGGCAGTCACGCCGCGGCCGCCTTTTCGCGCAGAGCGGGCATCACGTGGCTGGCAAACTTGTCAATCGAGCCGAAATAGTTCTTGCCCCAGAACCTGATGACAAAGTGGTTGACGCCGGCCTCCATGAACCTCTCGAATATCGGTATCACGTCGTCGGGGGTTCCCACGGCGGTGGACGAGCGCGCAATCGGGTCCGGAATCTTCGTTGCCGCCTCCCTCATCTTTACTATCCAGTCCTGGTTTGACATCGAGTATTCCGTAAAGTACTTTCTAAAGTCAAAGCCCTCTATCTCCTTGAGTCCATGCACCCGCAGTATCTCGGGCTTGAAGAGGCTCACCTTTACGGCCTCCTTCATGCGCGCCCACGACTCCTCAGAGTCGTCTGAAAAGTACACGTCTATGTCCAGCGCGTACTCAAAGTTGTCCTTCTCCTCCTGCGTCCGGCCGCTTGCGTCCATTGACGCCTTGATCTGGCCCGCGTGGTCCTCGAAGAGCTCCGGAGTGTACCCGATGGGAAGCCAGCCGTCGCCGAGCTTGCCCGTGAGGGCGAGCGTGCGCTTGCCGCCGGCCGCCATGTACGTGGGCGGCCTGGGCTTCCTGATCGGCGGCGCCTGCAGGCAGGCCCCCTCCAGCTTGTAGTACTTGCCGTCATAGTCCACGGTGTTGTCCGGCGTCGAGTCATAGAGGGTGTGTACGACCTCTATCTGCTCCTCCCACTTTGAGACGGGCTTTTCAAACGGAATGCAGAACTCCTTGAGGTTCTGAGCCTCGCCGGCGCCTATGCCGAGTATGGCCCTGCCCTTTGAGACGCGATCAAGCGTGATTGCCGCAAGGGCGATGTTTGAGGGGTGCCTGCGGATGGCGTCCGTTACGCACGTCCCGAGCTCCACGTTGTTAGTGACGGCCGCAATTGCGGACAGCATGACCCAGGGGTCAAGCACAATGGCATTGGTCCACTGCGGGACATTCGTATGATCCATGTAGAATATGGAGTCATAACCAGTCCTGTCGGCAAGCGTGCAGGCAGTCAGGATCTGGTCCTCCGTATAGCCGGCGCGGGCCACATTCAGCCCGTTCTGAATCCCAAACTTTATCCCAGTCCTGCCCATTCATGAAAACTCCTGTGTGAGAATACAAAAGTGTATCGATGGGCAGGGGTCGGGCGCTGCTTGCGGGTGGCTTATGGCGTATAAATGGCAGCGGCCCCGGCGCCGCGGGAAGCACAGGCAGAAGAAGAAGAAGAAGAAGACGGTACCATCACGCAATCGGCAGAAAAGATCAGAAAAGGCAGATGCTCACAGGTTGCCGGCCTTGATGTCCTCTAGGCACTTTACGACATCCCCCTTTGATATCGGTATAGGGTTGGGATCCAGGTGCCCGCGGTCGGTCATGACCACGTCGGCGGCTTCCGACACGTCTGCCTTTAGCTCGAGCCTGTCAAATCCGAGCTTTTCCATCGCCTCCTTGAACCTCTCATAGAATACCGACTTGTTGTGCTTGTGCGCCACCGTGGTGCACGACGACAGCGAGTACCCGTGGGGCACTCCCTCGTTTGAAAACACGTAGGAGAGCGCGTGTCCAAGCGTAGTCGAGCAGTTGCCAAATCCCATGCCGGAGAGCATGGAACCGTAGGGATAGTCCTCCGGCCTGTCCTCCATGATGGCGGCGTACAGAATGTCAAACGCCTGCTTGCACAGCGTCCTTGTCATGTCGTTTCCAATCTTGCTGTCGTACCCCTCCGTGGCCTGCGCGCACGCGTCGCACACGGAGTTCTTGATTACCTGTTCCGGCGTGCCGTCCATAAAGTACGAGTCAACCACTGCCATGTCGGCAAGGAACCTGTCCTCTCGGAGCAGCTTCTTCTTGCCCTCGAACTTTAGCACGCAGTAGGTGGTCATCTCGGCGCCAGTCCCAAAGGTGGTCGGTATCAATATCTTCTCCTTTTTCATTTCGGGAGCCGCGTACTTTACCACGTCCATCGAGCTCCCGCCCCCGAGCCCTATCAGGACGGAGGGATCCTTGTCCTTGAACTGCGATATCACGGCATTGACGTCCTCAATCGACGGCTCCGGCGTCACCTTGTCGTACAGCATAAAGTCCTTTATTCCCATCTTGGAGGTCCACTTGTCGGACAGCTCCGGCGGGACCGTGGTGACTATGAGCGCGTTTCTAGGATACTCGGTCTGAGACAGGGCGTCCTTGCCAAAGTTGATGATCTTCGGGATGCGCACGGTGTGCATAAATGGCCGAGATGTGGTTCATTATTATATCTTGCAGTCCGGGGGCGACAACCACAATGGCAGCAGCAACGTCGGTGACACCACCACCGCCACCATATCCATATCGAGCAGGGAGGAGATAATCGCAGAAAGCGACAGGCGGAGGGACTGCATCTCCATTCTGGAGGCGGGGCTGGCCGCGGCGGATCCGGCCATATTCATACCAAGATACGTAAAGGAGGACAGGATATGCACGCCCGGCACCGGCGCGACCGTGCGCCTAGACGACTATAGCGGCGTATACACGGTGGCGTTTGGCAAGGCGGCGGACTCTATGACCAGGGCCGCAAACGGCATACTGCAGGACAGGCTGTCCGGCGGCGTCATAACGATTCCAAGGGGGTCCAAGTCCGCCATAAGGGGCAGAAAGTTCCGGATATTCAACGCGGGCCACCCGGTGCCGGACAAGACGAGCGTCAGGGCCGCAAAGGAGTCCATCAAGTTTCTGCGCGCAAGGAGGCGCGGCGATCTCGTGATATTCCTGATATCGGGCGGGGGATCGTCACTGCTTGCACTTCCCGACGGAATCACGCTGGGCCAAAAGGTGCACATGACCAACCTGCTGCTCAGGTGCGGCGCGCCGATACGCGAGATCAACACCGTGAGAAGCGCCCTCTCCGGCGTAAAGGGCGGGAGGCTGGCGGGGCAACTCAGGTGCGACGCAGTGAGCCTGATAATGTCAGACGTCGAGGGCGACGACGTTGCAAGCATAGCGTCAGGCCCCACGTACCTGGGAGAGGCCGCAGGCGGCGAGGACGGCAGGCGGCACGACAGGTACGAGGCGGCGCTTGGAGTGATTGCCAGGTACGGGCTGTCAAAAAAGGCAGACAAGGCAGTCATCGACCACCTCTGCAAAGGGGCCCGGGAGCGACGTGACGGCCCCGCAGAGTCCGCCGGTTCCGGCACGGGCCGCATGATGGGAAACTATGTGATTGCAAGAAATAGGGACTGCCTGGAGGCGATGGTCGCGGCCGCCAAAAGGCTCGGGTACGGGCCGTCTGATTCCACACCGCTCCAGGTGTTTGGCGACATCAAAGAGGCCGCAGACGCAGTTTATGGCGAGATACCGCCTGACGGGCGCAGGTGCGTCATATTCGGGGGGGAGGCCACGATCAAGGTACTCGGGCGCGGCATAGGCGGCAGGAACCAGGAGATGGTGCTCAGGCTCCTCAAAAAGAGCCAGAGGATGCGCGGCGCCGCGGGGCAGGACAGGAAGAGGAGAAGGGGGAGAAGGCTGGTAATCGCGTCGGCGGGCACGGACGGAATCGACGGCAACTCCATAAACGCAGGGGCCATTGCAGAAAACGAGAGCGTAGACATCGGACTGATAAACGACGCGATAAGGAACAGCGACTCGGGGGGGTTCTTTGGTCGGCGCAAAAGAAGCGAGAGCGGCGGGGCCATGCCGCCGTCGCTCATCAGGACGGGACCCACGCACACAAATCTGATGGACATAGGAGTCGTACTGACTTGAGTCGCAGTAATTCTAATCCGGCCGGATCCGCAGGCCTGTCCGGTGAATGTAAACGATAATCGTGGCCGTTCCCACGCGCCTGTGGCAAACTGGACGTTTACTTTTTTCTCCTCTCCTTCTTCCTCCTCCCCCCCCCCCCCAACGACACCGCCGACAGCTCACTAACAATAACATTGCCGCAGAAGAGGCAGCACCTCGTCTGTAAACCGCGCCGCGGCCGCTTCGGTCTCATGGGTTGACGTGATAAAATTCGGGCCGACTATAGCAAACTTCGTCACTCCGAGTTTCCAGAGCTCGGTCAACCTGTCGGCGCAATACTCCGGAGATCCGACAATCGCGTATCTATCTATAAAATCGTCTGTGAGGGCCGTGACCTGCTGCCCGGCCTGCCGGCCGTGCTCGTTCATGTCGTAGCGGTCGTGCAACCGACGAAAGACCTCGACTTGCGAGTCGTCGGCCGGACCTGCCGCTTCGCCGTACATTGCGGAGAAGCGAGCGAACAACCCTACGGAGGAGCAACCAAGCTTGCGGGCCACGGCTGGATCGTCGGCGCAGATTACATTGACGTGAGCGCCAAACCCGAGGCTGTCGACATCCCGATCGGCGAGGCGAGCCGCCTCGCGCGCAGCCGAGATGCCCCAAGCAATGCGCCTGGGGTCGGCGCCAACGGCTAGCATGATCCTGTCGGCCTGCCGGGCGGCGATGCCGATGACGCGAGGCCCTGTTGCAGCGACTTCGACCGGCACCTTCGGCTCGTCCGGTTCATCTCCGGCCCAGCGGATGGAGCTGGCCTCGGGCGCTTTCGCGAGACTGAGCCGGTCCACCAGGGGCGCCACCTCGTCGGGTATGTTGGATTCGTCAAAACCTACCTCACCGCCAGAAAGGTAGGTCTGGAGCTGTCCAAGATAGGCCTCAAACCACTTCAGACGAGCCGGCGCGCGGCCAAGGTGCGCAAGGGCACTGTCGCCGCGGCCAATGCCGACGACCATACGGCCCCGCGAGAGGCGCTGGATCGTAAATGCCGCGGTGGCGGTCACCGAGGCGTGACGGGTGACGGGGTTCGTCACGGAAGTGGCAAGACCAAGCGTGTCGGTTACGGCGGCTGCGAACGCGAGGCGTACGTAGGGGTCTCCCGTCCGGCTCTGGGAGTCCCCCGCCCCGACGCCGTCCCAGCCCTGCGCCTCGGCACGCCGAGCGAAGTCTGCGATTCTTGCGGGTTCGGATGCGAGCCAAGTCCAGAATTCCACGTCCGACAAGTCACCATCCCCCCCGATCTGGATTTCTCTTCTGTTCGCCGCGGGTTACCTGCAGCTCACGGGCTACTACTGACGATGTCGTGAAGTGAGTGACACAGACATCTAGATCGCCGCCGACATCCCTCATGGAATGGCCCTCAGCCTGCCGGTCGAGCTGCGCCTTGATCAGGGCCGGATCGCCTGACGCGCACTCCCCCACCAGCACAGCTCTGGAGGCATGTGTGACAACGGCCGCCTCTACCGGTGCGGCAACAGGAAGCGACGCGAGTACCCCTCTCCCCCCCCCCCCGATAATGACCATAAGCACGAGCATCGCACGCACCCTGTCTGCCTGAAAACGGGGCGCATGTCATGTTGCCAAAGCGCGATAGTCATAATATAAGGTCATATAGTACAATAACCGAACAGTGCCAGAGATGTCCACATGGCACGACGAGCGGTTGCAAGCTTCTGACACGGATTGCGGAGGGCCTGGTTGGGGCAAAAGAGTCGCGAACACAACGCCACAGCAAGGTGCCATCATGCCAGACTCGCAGGAGTCGCGGGTTCAAGACAGCGCGCGGAGTGCAGGTTGCCCACAGTCCGGACATCACCTGCCGCGGCAGGCTGCGGCAGGCTCGGTTACGGCGGGGCCGACGCGTCTTGAACGGTTATGATTCAAACTTTGCCATCCGGATTCACGCCTGTCAACATGCAGGTTCAGGGGAAAGTGAGATTTAACTGCTGGTTGAGTTCGAGTTACTTTCGATTCGAACTCTGCAAGGAGTAGGTTGGGACGCGGGGTACGCCAGCCGGCAACAGAAGGCGGATCTGGCGACAGAGACTGCAGCGTTCCCCTGCACCGGAATACTCCGCGTCCCGCACCATGCATGCAGCGGCCGCGGCCTTGGCAGACGCCCGCAGGGGCCGCACATCCCGGGGCCTGCGCAGGGCGCGCCGTCTGACCCAATCTCCGCAAGGCGCGGATTCCGGTGGGCCTGACGCACGCGATGCCAGAATGCTCCGGGGCGCACTCAACCAGGCCAGACATCTGCAAATTCCTGTACCGCCGCGCATGAGGCGAAATTTTCAGTGGGCGGCACTCTAGTAAATACACGAACCGGGCGGCGCGGTACGTCCTGTTTTAATACGATAAAGCCGTATTACAGATATGATTGAAAAAGAATTCAATCCAGACGTGCTGTACGGCAAAATAGTCCACTATTACATGGACAGGAGGGGATACGACAAGGCAAAGGCAAACACCATAGCACAGCTCGTAGTACAGAGAGAGGCGCAAAGGCGCATATGCACGACGGAGGGGTGCGGCCACTTTTCGCACGACCATCTTCGAAACACCGGGATATGCCTATCAGACGGCTGCACGTGCAGCAAATTTACAAATAGGCGCGGAATGCGGGCAGGGTTCTCGAGAAACGAGGGGGAGAAGGCAAGCGCTTCAGGCGTTACGATGGCTGCGGCGGCGGCAATGACGGACAGCGGCATGCAGGCAGGCAAGAACAACCAGCACCTAGTTTGAAGGGGTCCGCGCCAACTTAGAATGACTGTTCAGGGGATCGAGCAGAATATATAAAGAAACGTTCAGTAAATTCAATAATATATATAAAGAAACGTTCAGTAAATTCAATAATATATATAAAGAATCGTTCAGTAAGATCAGACATGGTTTACGAAAGCGCAGTACGAGATTTGAATCCCTGGTGGAAAGACAAGGCAAGCATACTGGACGATCAAAAAATCAAAGAATGGGAAGGCTCAGCGATAAGGTACGTCCCCAGGCTCAAGTACGAGATTGACTATAAGTTTGAGCCCTCCAATACAGTGGTGTATTCACTTCGCGGCCCAAGGCAGGTAGGCAAAACAACGCTCGTCAAATTACAGATAAAGGAGTTTTTGGGAGAGGGTGTCTCCCCGTGGAACATTCTGTACTATTCGCTAGATTTGGCGAACACGCCGCAGGACGTGGTCGACATTGTCGAGACTTATCTCAGAATCAGCGCCAGACAGTATAACGGCAAGCGCCGTTATTTGTTTTTAGACGAAGTCTCATCAGTGCGGGACTGGCAGAGGGGGATCAAATGGCTGGTCGACAGCAACAAGTTAAGAAATTGTACCGTCATGGTCACGGGATCGCACGCAGTCGACATAAGAAACGCTACGGAGAAGCTGCCGGGCCGCAGGGGCAAAGTCAAGGATAATTATGACAAAATTCTACTTCCGATGAAGTTTTCAGAATATGCACCGTTGATAAATGATGACATCAGGAAGATAATTTGCAAAGACAAGCTTCTTTCATTCTCGCACAGGGAAGCAGTATTTATGAAATTATTAAATCTAGAGATAGACGAAATCTTGGACGATCTTCATCCATATCAGGATGAGTTAAACGGTATTTTACGCGAGTATATGCTAACCGGAGGAACGCCCGGAGTAATAGATGAAAAGATCAAGACGGCCACCATTGATGAAGGCTTGTATACGAGGCATCTGGAAAGTGTGACCGGCCAATGGAACGAGCTTCGAAAAAATGAGACCATGCTGAAACAATTTTGCGGGGCAGTGATTAAAAGCCAAGGCAGCCACATATCCTGGAGCGGCCTTTCTAGAGAGGCAGCCCTAGGCAGCCCGAACACTGCCCTCGATTATGCACACACACTAAAAGACCTGTTTGTTTTGTCAATTATCCACCTGTATGGCACTGACAAGCGAATACCGATGATTCAAAAAGACAGGAAATTCTATTTTCATGACCCCTATTTCTTCCACATATTCAACGGCCTAATGAGTACAAAGGACAGCTTCGAGGCCAGCCTAGACTACGTTGAGAAGGAAGACCACCAGAGTAGGATTGCAGAGGGCATAATTGCAGATCACTTGATTCGGTGGGCTTTTTTACTAAGCAGGAAGAAGCAGACCTTTGACTATTGCAATCACGTCTTCTACTGGAAAGATGAAAGAAATAAGGAGGTAGACTTTGTTCTGTACGACGGAGGCAGGATAGAGGTCCCCATTGAAGTAAAATACAGAAACAGGATTAATCACAAGGAGATAACCGGGCTGGTCAGTTTTCTTGGCAAAACCAAGACCAAGAGCGGACTCGTCATTTCAAAATCAGATCTGGAGGTGAAACAGGATTATGTGATTATCCCCGCGTCAATGTTTCTGCTTTTAACCTAGTTCAGGGCCCGATCAATGAGTCTGCAGTGAGCCGAGACAAAGGGGGCGACTGAACGAGTATCAGGCCGGACAATAGCACCGTATGGATCTGTGCGCTTGGACCTCCTCTCTTTCCCCCCCCCCCTCCCCCCAAACAGTCTGGTCTGCCATGTAATGCCAAACTCAGGGTGTGGCAGCAAGCGCAGGGCCGTCAGTGCGCCGGACCGCCGGCCCCCGCGGCAGTCAGCGGCACGGCGTCGATTCCAAGCTTCTTTTGCAAGTCCCGCGCAAACTCCTCTTCAAATCCGTGCGTCGTATACACAGTCTCCGCCCCCGACTGCCGCACCATCCGGAGCAGTTCGGAGTAGTCGCAGTGGTCGCTCATCGGTATAGAATAGTCGGCCCTCCTGCCAAACGCAAACCGCGGGGACTTTGCCCACCCGCTGAATCCGATCGTAACGGCCCCGTACCTCGACTTTAGATCCCGGACGAACCGGGTCTTTTCGGAGAGCATTGGCGATATCATCAGCCACGGCCTCCTCTCAAGCAGGCCTCTGGACTCGGCCTCCGTATGCCCGATGCCGCCGGCAAGGCTTACGCCGAGCTGCCCGTGCAGCGAGTTCATCTCAAGCACGGAGTCATGAAAGTAAAGAGGCATCCAGTGCCCGAACAGGCGGGTCAGGGTCTGGGCCTTGCCAAGCTGGTACCCCATCAGTACGACCGGGACGCTCCGCTCGTACATCTCGGATATGAGGCGGTTTACGCGCTCCGTTACGTCTTGGACGGGGGGAAACTCGAACTCCGGCAGCCCGAACGTGCACTCCGTAATCAGCGTCTTGCACCGGGGCACCTTGGCCCCCCTCAGAAACCCCCTGTCGCGGGTGCAGACGTCGCCCGTATAGAACGTCTCGCCGAACAGGAGCCCCTTTGATCCCAGGATGTGGCCGCTGTCGACCATCTCAAAGCCGTCGGCGTGCTCGGAATGATCGTCCAGCTGAAACCCGCGCACGGCGGCTATCGCGTGCGTCTGCCGGGATGCCAGCAGCGTGCAGCGGTCGCCACCGCGCCCGTTTCGGGCCGCCGGCAGGTGGTCGGTGTGCGCGTGCGACACAAAGTTTACCGCCCCGGGAACGGGCGCCTTTGGGTCGAGCCAGACCTCCTGCGATCCGTCCCGGCACACGATGCCGTTTGCAGTCATTCGTATACTCGGCGGCATGGCCGGAGTGCAGGGGCCTCTGATTTTAACATGAGGGTGATCGGGAGGGCGGCGCCCGGCCCGTGCGTCGCGGCGCCTGTCATGCATGGGATTTAATACCCTCGCGGGCGCGCACCACCGCATGGCCTGCGTCAGAATCAACGGGGTCGAGCTGGCAGACGCGGTAAAGGCGGACGTCAAGGGATCCGTGCTCCGGCTCCAACGCGAAGGGGTCGAGGCGTGCCTTGCGACCATACTGGTCGGAGACGACCAGGCCTCGGCCACGTACGTCAAGAAAAAGCACGAGGCGTGCGCAGAGGTCGGGATCAACGCAATAGACCACAGGCTCGGGGCCGGCGTCGGACAGGACGAGCTCAACGCGCTCATCGAGAAACTGAACTCGGACGCCCGGGTGCACGGGATACTGCTCCAGCTCCCCCTGCCAGGACACTTGGACGCGTCAGAGGCGATATCGAGGATATCGCCGGAAAAAGACGTCGACGGGCTCGGCATATCCAACATGGGCCGCCTCGCGGCGGGGCAGGCTGGACACGTGCCGTGCACCCCGCTTGCGGTTATGTACATGCTTGACCACTTCAAGATAGATCTCGCGGGAAAGACGGTCGCGATAATAAACAGGAGCGGCCTCGTCGGCAAGCCCCTGTACCAGCTACTTCTTGGCAGGGACGCGACTGTAATCACGTGCCACTCAAAGACTAAAGACATCGCCAGGTTCAGCGGCATGGCAGACGTGGTGATCACGGCAGTCGGCGACAGGAGCAGGTTCGAGCTGACGCCGGACATGATTAGCGACGGGTGCGTCGTGATAGACGTGGCAATCACCCGGCACAACGGAAAGCTTGCAGGCGACGCGGACTATGAGAAGGTGGCATCAAAGGCCTCCCACGCGACGCCGGTGCCCGGCGGGGTCGGGCCCATGACAGTTGCGATGCTGCTAAAGAACACCACGGCCGCGGCGGCGGGTGCAAACGGAATTGAGCTCTGAGCGCGTGCAGGCAGAGAAGAGCAGGCTCCGCAAGCTCCTGCTTGAGAGGAGGGACGCCACGTCGGCCGAGTACGCGGAGATTGCCGCGGGGCGCGTACTGCGCAGGCTGCTCTCGTGCAGGGAGTTTTCAGAGGCCCTGACCGTGGGCGCGTACCACCCAATAGGCAGCGAGGTGCCCACGCGAGGGATAATGTCAGAGATTATGTCAGGAGGCAAGGAGCTCTACTTGCCAAGGGTGACGGACGACGAGGCGATGGAGTTTTGCCGCGTCCGCGACGCGTCGAAACTCGAGTGGGGCCGCAGGTACAGCATGATAATGGAGCCGGCGGGCCCGTGCGCGGAGGCCCCGCAGCGCGGGCTTGACATGGTCATAGTGCCCTCCATAGCCGCGTCAGCCGACGGGCACAGGCTCGGCTACGGGCGCGGATACTATGACAGGTATCTTGAAAGGCGCAGGGGGGCCGCGACGACGGTATGCGCAATACTCTTTGAAAAGCAGGTCACAAAAAGGATCCCGGCCGACCCGCACGACGCAAGGGTGGACATGATAATAACCGAGAAAAAGACAAGATACGTGGACGGCAAGAAATAACGCGCGGCACACACCAGATGATCCGGGCTCTGCGCGCGCGTCTCAAAAAAAAAAGAGCGAGCTGGCATCAGGTACGCAAGGCTCCAAGATCCCTTGCGCGCGCATCCATGGCGTCCAGGCTCTGGGCGGAGCCTATGTCGCGCCTGTATTCTAGCCCCCCGGCCCTGACGCACGTGTCGATTGCCTCGTTGACCCTGTCAGAGGCCCCCTGCACGGTGTCCGACGCGGCGCAAAATGCCACCACCCGGGACTTTTTGAGCGTGCGGTATTTGTTGTACGTATGGCCAGCGCCTGACGCGCCGTCATCGCCGGTGTGATCATGGGCATCGCTACCGCCACCGCCATCGACGGCGCGCACGCAGGACGCATAGTATGCCGTAACGCCCAGCCTGCCCACCGAGTCGTCGTCCACCTCAAAGCAGGAGGCATCAGGGCTCGCAGAGGGGTACTCCCTTGCAACCAGATACTTGCAGACGCTCGCCTTGTTTGCAAAAGACACCGTGCCCCCGGACAGCGTGCCTTCCCACATGCGCACCAGCACCTCGGACAGTGGCGTCTCCAGTACGGACATTATGTTGAGGCACTCCGGATCCCCGAACCGACTGTTGAACTCCATGAACCTGATTCCGTCCGCGGTCTTGAAGAATCCGCCGTTGAGCACGCCGGTAAACCCGAGGCCTCGCGCGCGCATGTCGTCTATCACTCTCTGCATTATAGTCTGGCAGTCCTCCAGATCCGAATCGGACAGAAACGGGAGCGTGACGCAGTCAGAAAAGCAGCCCATGCCACCCGTCCCGGGCCCCCTGTCGCCCTCGAGCCGGTACGGATAGTCGTATGTGGCGGGGGACATCACAAGATGCATCCCGTCAGTGAGTCCCATTATGGTAAACTCAAGCCCGTCCAGCTTCTCGACTAGCAGCACCTGCTGCCGGCCGCCGTGCGCGCCAAGCAGCTCTGATGCATACCTGGCGCACTCCTCGTATGACGCCAGGTGCTCCGGCATCACCTTAACTCCCTTGCCCCCCGTCAGCCCCTGCGGCTTTACCACGAGGTGCATGCCGCGGGATTCAAACTCGGATATCGCATCGACAAGCTGTCGCTCGTCCCGTACGATCCTGTAAAGTGGGGTATGCTCGGGGCAGAGCCGGTTCATCATCTCCATTGCGTATACCTTGTCCCACTCTATGCGGGTGGCGGACTTGGTGCCGCCCACCGCCTTGAAGCCTTCGCGTACGAGGGCATCCACCACCCCGTTGGCAAGCGGCTCGTCGGCGTTTACAAACGCATAGTCTACAGAGTGCAGGCGGGCATACTCCAGCACGGTATCCGGGTCGCTGGGGTTGCCAATCGTGTAATCACCGCCGGACCGCCTCGTACAGTCTGCGATGAGCGGGTTCTCGTGGGGCGTGACGGCGTACACGAGGGGCGCGTCCAGACTGCCGCCGGGAGAACTCTGCATCTCTGTCGCCGCGCCTGCAAGGTTTAGCGCAAAGGAGGCCTCGCGTCCGCCCCCGCCCACCAGGAGAAACTTCATTCGGGTCGTAGTGACGGCAGGGTACGAACGTAATTAAAAGATTGGACACGTACGGCCCACCTTCGACATGCCACATGTGGCGGCAAAGCGTGCGCGTGCCGGAACCGGCCCATGCCAAACCCCGCCGCGCGCGGTGCAACTGCTCCTGCCCCCAAGCACGCCATCGCGCAGGGCGGCCCTGATCCTAGCTTTATAATGCCGCGCGCAGATGCCACAGCCAAGGGCCACAATGGAGTTATCTCAGAAATTCGATGCCAAGCGCATAGAATTGCGCGTGAGGGGATATCTGGCCGAGACTGACGTCGCGTCGGATCTGCTCGAGTCCGTCAAGGACAGAGAAAGGGCCAGGTTCATAGAGGGGCCTCCCACCATGAACGGCCCGCCGCATGTGGGGCACCTGAGGGGCAGGATAATCAAGGACCTGTGGTACAGGTTCAGCACGCTGCGCGGCGCGTATGTAGAGTTCAACGCCGGATGGGACACGCAGGGGCTGCCAATCGAGCTGCAGGCAGAAAAGGAGCTCGGGGTGACTGGTGGCAAGGCAGAGGCAATCGAGAGGTTTGGAATAGAGCGTATCGTGGCGGAGTGCAAAAAGATAGTCGCAAAGAACACCACGGAGTGGGAGGAGGCGGACAGGCAGCTTGGCATCTCGCTTGATCACGACAAGGCGTATCGCACCTTTGATGACAAGTTCATAGAGCGCGAGTGGAAGGTACTGAAAAGCGCAAAGGAATCCGGCGTCATAAGGGAGGACTATACCGTAATCGCATACTGCCCGAGCTGCCAGACGTCGCTGAGCCACGCCGAGGTCGGGCAGGGATACAAGGAGGTGGTGGACCCCTCGCTGTACTATACAGTAGAACTGGAAGGGGAGGCAGGCGGCGGCGAGGACGGCCGCGTCCATCTGGTAGTGTGGACCACCATGCCTTTTACGCTGCTGACCGACGCGATGGTCGGCGTCCACCCCGACGAGGAGTACGCGTACGTCAGGGTCAAGCAGGATCCCGACGGTGGCAACGATGGCGGCGACGGCGGCGACGGCAGGGTATGGGTAGTGGGCAAGACCCGGCTGGACGGGTTCCTATCGGAGATAAAGGCAGAGTCACACGAGATCATAAAGGTCGCAAAGGGCTCCAGCCTGGACGGCCTCGGCTACAAGCACCCCCTGCGCGACACCGTACCGGGGCTTGACGCAATGCTCAAAAAACACCCGGACAAGTACCACAAGGTCGTGGCCGAGGAGTTCGTCGACGTCAATGCCGGAAGCGGCCTCGTGCACATAGCTCCCGCAAACGGCGAGGAAGACATCAAGGTGGCCGCCAAGCGGGGCGTCGAGGTCTTCTGCCCCATTGACGACCAGGTGCGGTTCACCTGGGAGGCCGGCGACAGGTATGCCGGCGTGCCCGTCAGGGATACGGACCGCGCGATAGTGGAGGAGCTGAGGGCGCGCGGCGCCCTGGTAAGGATTGGCCGGATAAAGCACAGCTATCCGCACTGCTGGCGCTCCGGGCACGCGCTAGTATGGCTTGCGCGCAGGGGGTATTTTTACGACACCGGCGCGATAGGGGGCAACGCCACGCGGGCCGCCGAGGAGGTCGAGTACTTTTTTGAGCAGCCAAGAAACAGGTTCCTTGGCATAATAAACGACAGGCACCCCTGGTGCATATCAAGGGAGCGCATATGGGGATGCCCGCTGCCCGTGTGGAAGTGCAACGACTGCTGGGAGTCCACGTGGCTCTATTCCAGATCCGAGATAGTGAACAACTCGGTGTACCTTCCCGATGGGGTTGACTTTGAGCTGCACAGGCCCTGGATTGACAACGTAAAGGTGAGGTGCAGCAGCTGCAGCGGCGTGAACACGACAAGGGAGGACTTTGTGCTTGACACGTGGCACAACAGCGGCTCGGCCCCATGGTCGTCGCTTGACGACTACACGTACCACAGCGACGTGCCGGCCCCGTTCCTGACAGAGGGTATTGACCAGACCCGGGGATGGGCCTACACGCTGCTCCTTGAGAACGTCATACTCAGGGGGGAGCCCGAGGCCCCGTTCAGGGCGTTCCTGTTCCAGGGGCACGTGCTTGACGAGAACGGCCAAAAGATGAGCAAGAGTAAGGGGAACGTCCTGGAGGGCAGAAAGCTGCTCGAGGACCACCCGGCCGACATGATCCGCCTGTACTGCATGTGGAAGGCCTCGCCGATAGAGCCCCTGAGCTTTAGCATACAGGAGATGAACGCCAGGCCGCACCAGACCATCAGCACGCTATACAACCTGCACCTGTACTTTGCGCAGAACAGCCGATACGACGGGTTCGACGAATCGGCGCACACTATACAGTGGGCGGACGGCCAGGACCTGCTAAGGAAGCCGGAGAGGTGGCTGCTCTCAAGGCTGCAGGGGCTAATATCCAACGTGACGGAGAAAAACGAGAGGTGCAGGTTCCACGAGGCGGCCAGGGCGCTAGACGACTATATCGTCAACGCGTTCAGCCAGACGTACGTGAGGATGACAAGGGCCGAGATATGGAACGAGGACGGCGGCAACAGGGACAGAAGGCTGGCCATATACGCGGTGCTGTGCCACGTGCTCAGGGCGCTTGACGTGATGATGCACCCGCTGTGCCCGTTTGTCACGGAATACCTGTGGCAGTCCGCATTTGGCTCCGGCGATGCAGGCGGCGGCGCAGTGGGCAAAAGCATACTGCTCGCGGCATGGCCCAAGCGCGATGCCGGCATGGAGGATTCCGCGCTTGAAGAGTCATTTGACATGATGACAGGCGCGATATCGGCATGCGGCGCGGCCCGCATGTCCAAGAAGTTGAAGGGAAGGTGGCCCCTTGACGAGGCGGTCATATGCGTGCGCGCGGGACAAAAGTCAAGGCTCGAGCCGCTTGCCCCGATGCTCCAAGAGCAGATCAACGTCGAGAGGCTCTCAATTATGGAGGCAGAGCACATGGGCGGCGACGGTGGCATCGGTGCGGGAGACAGTACAGGCGACGGTGGCAGTGGCGGCGCGTCAGGCGAGTCGGCCGCAAGGCTGGCCCTGGAACTCGAGGAGATCGGCATGCCCATTACAATAACGGCAGAGCTCAACGGCAAGAGCGCGGGCCCAAAGGCCAAAAGGCACATGCCGGATCTGGTAAAAAAGTTCGGAGAGACGAGCCCAAAGGAGATTGCCGAGTCGCTGCGCCGCCGCGGCTCCCACGACATACGCGTCGAAGACGGAGTTACAATAAGCCTTGACGGCAATGACGTTGCGATAGGATACGACGCGGCCGAGGGGTACGCGACTGCCTCGAGGGGCGCCGGCACCGACAGCTGCGCCGTATTTCTGACCACGTCAAGGAACAGGGAGATGACTGCAAAGGGGCTCGTAAAGGACGTCGCAAGGAGGCTGCAGTCGCTCAGAAAGGAGAGGGGTTACAATCCCACAGACATGCTGGAGCGCGCATCGATACTGGGGCTGACTGCAGAGCAGAAAGAGATGCTAGAGGAGAGGGCCGGTGAGCTCGCGTTCCTAGTCAGGGTGCGCGGGGTAAACTTTGAAGAGACCTGCGGCGCCTACAAGGACGAGGACATAGACGGCCAGGAGATCAGGGTGTCCGTAGAATAGCTTTTATGGGAATATCGGTGCACAACAACATGGCAGGGACGGGTCGCGCTGCAAAGCCGGGAGCAGCAAAGAGAAAGAAGAGCGGTTCGGCCGCCTCCAGGCAGAAAAAGTCACCCGGCGTAATCGGGATCACCGTACTTGAGAAGAACGGCCTTGACGTCGACGCGCTGATAAGCGAGCTTGTGCGCAACGCCGCCGTCGAGTTCACCGCGTACTACTACTTTACCAACCTCAGGGCGCACTGCACCGGAATGGAGGGCGAGGGGCTAAAGGGGATAATAGAGGACGCAAGGCTGGAGGATCTGAGCCACTTTGAGTCGTGCATAGAGCGCATATACCAGCTAGGGGGATCACTGCCCAACGACGCGACGGAGTTCATACGCATCTCGGGGTGCGACTTTCTAAAGCTGCCGCCTGACCCGACTGACCACAAGGCGATACTCGAAAAGTGCCTCAAGGCGGAGCAGGGGGCCATAGTCAACTGGAACAACATATGTAACATGACGCTCGGCAAGGACCCGGCCACGTACGACATTGCAAAGGATATACTGGCCGAGGAGATAGAGCACGAGTCGTGGTTTCTGGAGCTCCTGTACGGCAGGCCGTCCGGACACATGAGGCGCAAGTATTCCGGCGAGAGGCCGCACACGAGAAAGCACTCGCGCGCGCTCGACATGGCGTGACCGGGCAGCGGCCGCGCCGCGGCGGTTTGCCAGATTTTGTTGCAATTATGTGTAAAAAGACTGCGCCGCAAATCTAGGCAATCCGCGCCGGCCACCCCGCGCATTTGGAAAACGGCGGCCCGCTGCAAACTTTACGCAGGTACGTGCCGGCGCACGTGCGACAGAACCCACGCACGCAGTCCCTGTTCACGGTTAAATACAAAACCACACAATGTAATTCATGGTAAAGCAGGTAAGCCTTGACGCGTGGCAGGTCCAGCGCCTGCAGAATCTGCTCATGATGGGCTCGGACATCGCATCAAAGACTGACAGGGCCATAATACTGTACAGGCAGACGCTGGAGGAGGAGGACGGATGCTACGAGGAGATCGTGTGCACGCTTACCGCGGGCTTTGTCATAGAGCAAATAGTCACGTCGGGGGGGATGCTGGTGCCGAGCTTCCGGCGCCAAGTGGTGCACTCAATAGTCGAGTACCCGCAGGTGCTTCTTGGCCAGAGCAAGGACAGGTTCGCGGACGTAACAAGCAGGCTCGAGGAGCAGCTCGGGATACAGGAAGAAGACGAAGGGGCACCGGGCTGACAGGGGGCGGCAGGCAGGCGGCAGGAGGGCCGCGGCAGGCGTTTTGGCTACCGCGGCGGGAACCGCAAGTCACAGTCGTTAAATTACGGCGCCAAACCGGTACAGACATGCGCCTCTTGGAATACCAGGCAAAGGAGCTGTTCAGGGAGTACGGCATAAGGCTTCTTGACGGCAGGTCGTCTACCAGCATCGAGGAGGCCAGGGAGCACGCCGGGGAGCTCGGGTACCCGTTTGTGATAAAGATACAGGTGCCAGTCGGAGGAAGGGGCAAGGCCGGCGGCGTCCAGTCCTGCAACAACCCAGACGAGTTTGAGATAAGATACCCACAGGTCATGAACCTGGTGATAAAAGGCGAGAAGGCAAGGGCCGTACTCCTTGAGAAGATGGCCGACATCAAAAAGGAGCTGTACGTGTCGCTGTTCCTGAACCGCTCAAAGAGGTGTTACACGATAATAGCGTCGTCTGAGGGCGGAGTCGAGATCGAGTCGGTAAAGAGCCAGACCATAAGGGAGGTCGGTATGGGCGACGTGTCGCGCGAGACCGCCCTGGAGGTCGCGGGCCAGATCGGCCTTGACGGGAGGCTGGCAGACGGCTTTGCAGACACCCTGGTCAAGCTCTCGAGGCTGACCATAGAGAAGGAGGCCGAGCTCGCGGAGATAAATCCGCTGGCAATCACTCCCGGCGACTCCATAATAGCGCTCGACGGCAAGTTCGTGACAGACGACAACTCCAACTTCCGCCACCCCGAACTGGCAAAGTACCAGGAAAAGTCAGAGATAGAGGAAAGGGCCGAGAAGAGCGGGTTCTCGCTTGTAGAGCTAGACGGCGACATCGCGGTAGTGGGAAACGGCGCGGGGCTGGTAATGTCCACGTTTGACATGCTGTCAGACAGCGGCGGCAAGCCGGCGTGCTTTCTTGACGTGGGCGGGGGCGCCACCACCGAGTCGGTATACGAGGCCCTCACGCTGATAAGCCGCATAAGGGGCGTCAGGAGCATACTTGTGAACCTGTACGGGGGCATAGTCAAGACGACGGTGGTGGCCGAGGCCTTCCTGAAGGCGTACGAGTCAGGCCTGATAGACATGCCGGTATACGCCAGGCTGAAGGGGACCGAGTCCGACAAGGCCAAGGAGATGCTGAGGGACTCAAGGACAGAGATGTTCGACTCTGTAGAGGGCGCCATAAACGCGGCCGTTCTTGGGGGCAAGAAGAGTTGAAGGACATATTCGAGGTGCTGAGGGGAAACCCGGGTGACGCGGACCACAACAAAAAGGGCGTCATAGTGCAGGGGATAACCGGGGCGTACGGCTCGCTGCACACGAGAAACATGATTTCATACGGGACCAACATAGTGGCAGGCGTAACCCCCGGCAAGGGAGGACAGAGGTTTGATGATGCCATACCCATATACAACACGATGTCCGAGGCAGTGGAGGCGACGGGCGCCAGGATATCTGCCGTGTTCGTCCCGGCAAAGTTCTTTCTGGGCGCCGCAAAGGAGGCGCTCGAGGCCGGAATCGAGCTGCTGGTCGCGATACCGGAGCACATACCGATACGCGACACCATGAGCGCGCTGGACATGGCGCAGAAAAGGGACGCCAGGATCATAGGCCCCAACACGCCGGGAATAATGATACCCGGGATCATAAAGATAGGCATAATGCCCCCCACGCCGTTCAAGCCCGGCAAGATAGCGGTACTCTCAAAGAGCGGCACCCTGCTGTACGAGATATCCGACGCGCTGAGCAGCGCGGGGTTCGGGCAGGCAATCACCATAGGAATAGGCGGGGATCCAGTGAACGGGACCAGGCTGATCGACGCGTTTGAGATGGTCAGGGACGTGCCGGACATAGACGGCATGGTGGTGGTAGGCGAGATAGGCGGCGACTCCGAGGAGATGCTGGCGCAGCGCATAATGGACACGGGGTTTGCAAAGCCCACGGTCGCGTACATCGCAGGACGGGCGGCCCCCAAGGAGAAGCGCATGGGGCACGCGGGCGCAATCGTGATGGGCACGTACGGCTCCGCGGAGTCAAAGATATCCATGTTCAACAAGGCAAACATCCCGGTTGCAAAGAGGCCCGCCGAGGTGCCGGTCCTGCTTGCCAAAAAGATGGAGAACGGCAGCGGCGTTGGTGGCAGTGGTGGCGGCAGCAGCAGCGGTCCAAACACAGCAGGCAGCGGCGATTAGAATAAAAGGAGCAACCGAGGCGATTCAGTGATGCCCATTACAGACCCGGAGAAAAAGCGCATAGCCCAGCAGGCGCGCCTGGTCATGAAGATATGCTTCAACTGCGGCTGCCGCAACGACATAGGCGCGACCAGGTGCCGCAAGTGCCGCAACCCGTACCTGCGGCTCAAGAACCGCAACCTGGGCATCAAGAAGTAGCGCGGCGTCCGCATGCCAAAAGCATGCGCCCGCTGCCGCAGACCCTGCAAGGATACACCGCAAGACTGCGCGCGGCCCCGCGCGGGTGGAATTCAGAAGGACTGGAGGGGGCGCGGGCTTACCATAGTCAGCGGCAGATCCGCTGCGAAGAGTCGATTGTAAACGCGTTCCAGTGGCCCGCTGCAAACGGGTACGACGGGTCGTCGTACTTTTTCACCGTCATCTCCACAATGGCGCCGTCCGAACCTGCCGAGTAGGAGTCAAGATAGAACGGCCCGTTGCTCACCGCCAGGTGTCCCCGGGCGTCTATCCACGATATGGCCGCGTCGTACCGCCCGTCTACGTACGCGGTCGTCGCACCCGGGGGCAGAAAGTCAGGCACATGGCTGGCGTGGCCAGTATCCCTGAGCGCGACCAAGTGGCTTCTTATCAGGGCGGTGTCGGAGGCGTCAAGCATGTCAAGCCAGCTCACACCACGCGCAAGCGCCGCGTCCCCGTCCCAATGGGTCTGGTTGTTGCGAACCGCCTGCTCCATGGCGGCGTATACCTCCCAGGGCAGCGTGCTCCACGTGGTTGCGACGGCGGCAATCTCGGCCTCGTCAAAATGCCAATAATCCAGATACACCTCGACCGTGTCCCGGCCCGCGTCCGGCACCCTCAGCCCCACTGGAATGCGCGGGTCGTCGTCCACCAGCAGGCCGTGCTCAAACTGGAGATATACGGCGTAAAATATGTCGTTCATGTCCATCGGCTGGCCGTGGTGCCACTCTGAGAAGCGCAGATCTATAGTAACCTTGCTGGCGGCGCCCTTGCCCGAAGGCAGGCCGACCCACTCGCGATCATCCGCGTCCCAAGTCACCGCACCCGGCGGTATCGCAAGCACGCCGTCAGGCCCCGCAGTCTCCACGGAGGTATAGACGTTCCTTGCAGGTATCAGGTCCGCGGTGTGCGGGTTGCGCACCGCCCCCGGGTCGCTCAGGATATGCCACACGTCAGTGCTGTACGAGTCAGACAACCCTCCGACAGTATTCCAAGAGCTCTGCGCCACATGGCGCACGCCGATGTCGAGGCCGGTGTCGCCGCCCGGCAGCTGCGCGTTGATCGGCGTGAACCTGTTTGCAATTCCGGAACCCGGGGCGTTTACCACGCCCGTGACTCCGTCCCTTACCGCGTACGACTGGTGCTCGGAGACAAGAAAGACCCGGACGGACTCTTGGACGGCAAGACGGGCCGCGTCCTCTACCAGGGACGCCCTCTCGTCCTGCGAGTTATACTCCATATTGTAAAGAGACTGGGTCAGCCTGTCAAGCTCCGCGTGCTCATAGTTCCACAGGCCGTCCTCCAGACCGCCCGGAAGTCTTTCAGTCCAAGGGGCATAGTATGACGCGAGTCTGGAATTGTCGTATTTGACAGTCCCGAATCCGTTCCAAGCCTCCGTGTACAGGTGCCACGCCTGATCCGCGGGGTTGGAGTCGTACACGACGCGGAATGCGTCGAACAGATCCCCGTATACCGGCTTCGCTGCAAAGCCCGCCCTGCCAAGATCCGCCACAAGTTTATCTCCTATCGACTTGCGCACCGCGTCGTCGCTTCTGACAAACACCGTTATCTCTATGGGCTGCCCGCCGTAGGTCCACCTGCCGTCTGAACCCTTCGAGGCGCCCGCCGGAACAAGGGCTGCCTCAAAGAGGCGGTCGGCCTCCGCAGGGTCGTACCGCAGTCCGAGAGGTGCCAGTACGTCTTGCACCAGGTCGTAGTCCGGATGCCCCGGGGTTATGGCAGAGAAGAGTTCGGTGCCCGAGCTGGGCAGGACGTTGTCTATTATGTCGCCCCTGTCCACCAGGTAGTTTATCGCATACCTGGCCTCTTGCAGCGAGAAAGGGTTGAAGCCGTTTGCTGTGTCGGTTGTAGGGTTCACGTATATGGAGTAGACCGTGCCGCCCGTGGATTGAAACACCCTGTGTCCGGCATCGCGCACCGCCTGGGACTCGGCCTTGGATATGGAGAGATAGTACATGTCGATGTCCCCGGCTATCAGGTTGCCTACGGCCGCGGCCGGATCCTGCTTTGTGAACGTCACACTGTCCACGTATGCCCCCAACGTCTCTGCCGAGGCGTCCTGCGGCACGGCAACTGCCATTGCCGCGATCAGCGCCACGGCTGAGATCAGTACGAGGGAAGGATGCCGCAACGGCATGGTCATACAGCAATCGAGTACATTGCGTTTAAAAACGTTCAAAATGCGACGGCGGGTTGGCACGTGACGCGTGACTCGCTCCAGCATGCACCGGCAACGGAGTGACTGCGGCCCAGTTCATGAGCATGCAGGAGTTGCAAGTACCCAACGGGCTAGCAAAAGACAAAAAAGCAGCTCATTGTCCAGTCAGGACGGACCGGTCGTCTAGCCTGGTTTGGATGACGCACTCACACTGCGTAAGGCACAGCCCGCAAAGGTCGTGGGTCCGAATCCCACCCGGTCCATTCCCACTCTGGATCTTAATCCCGGCTGCGCGTTGTTGTGCGGAGGGTGTTGTTGTTGCCGCAGGAGTGTCCGCGGTAGCCGCCGTCGAGGATGCGGCCGCGGTGGGCCGCTCGACTATGATCCGCCCGTCAGGCAGGCTTGCAACGAACCGGCAGCCCTGCGATAGCATCCGTTCTATGTCTGCACAGGGTATGACTAGCTGGCCATTGCAGTTGCCGTTGTCGTCGTTGCCGCTGTTACGGCTGCCGGACCTGTCATATTGCCGGCGCCCACCATCACATGATGGAGCGCCTCTAGCATCAGGTCCAGCTGTACCGGCGTCGCGTTTCGTATCAGGTGGTGCATTTCCTCCTTCTGCTCCAGAACGCCGTCCCTCTTGGTACCGGCCTCGAGGTCAAGTAACTCTTCGGACCGTGCAAAGGATTCGCGCATCTCGTGCAGCAGTATCTCGGGCAGCACGCCCTTGTTTGTGGTATACTTGGACTCCATCGACCCCTTGTGTCCCATAAAGAACACCCGGAAGTCGTGTGCCATCTTCCCCTTGGACTCTGCGACCAGCAGCTCGGTATCAAAGTACGCCCGCAATATGTAGGGCCTCCATGAAAACCGGGGCCGAAACGTCCTGCGAATCTCCCTGCTTATCTGCGTGGTGGGCAGGAACTGCTTGCCGCGGTTTGAGCTCCGGTTCGTCTTGTACTTGTGGTCCGGCGCAATTACCGCAGAATCCCCGTGCAAGGGCTCGCCTGCCGCAAGCCGGTCGTTCAGGTATGCCAGCAGCTTGTCAGTTCCCGATGTGGTCAGGAACGTGAAATACTGGTGCCGCGTCTTTGAGAGCGTCCTCCTTACGACGATCTGGTTTGGCGTGCGGATGCATTTTGCCACCCCCTGGTGTATCACCACGTCTGGCAGGTCGCGCATTCTCAAGCCGTCCGTGCCGTCGTGGTTCCCCATGACCTCCGGACGGATGCCGGACTTTGCCATCAGCGATATCATCGCGGACGAACGCAGGGGCGCCCTGGAGAAAAGCTCTGACATCTCCCCTGCGTCTGGCACCCTCTCGTTCTGCAGCGTGGGCGCAAAGTCAGGATTCCTTATCTTGAGCTTGCGGCGTACCTGCACGTCAAAGTGCGAGAGCCAAGACTTTACGGCCTTGACATAGTCCTCTATGTAGCCAGGCGAATAGTTCTTGTCCTCCATCCACGTGATGTGATCCTCCAGTAGGTTGGTCGCAGACCTCAGGTCCTTCATGCCTAGATCCGCAAGCTGCATTGGACTCATGTCATGCATCTCGCAGAACGCGTCCAGACGCCTGATTCTTACGTCGGCCGTGAGCACGGATCCGCGCGCCAAGTTTGCATGCCATCTCCTGATTTCAGGATGTACAAGCAACTTGTCCTTTCTTGATGTTCGCTTGCTTCGTTTTTTGTTGGCAGTGTTCTGTGTTGTGTGCGTCTTGTTGTTTCCCATATCGGTCAACCTTTCGGTGACTTCACTGTATGTACAGCAATCCACACGTATTTTATCATTGTGCGAAGTGCAGGCACCATCACTGCGAGCAACCGCATTCTGGCAGTACTCATCCAGCGACACCATGTTTGGATCCATGTTAGAATAATATACGTTAACTTCCTATTTATAGTTAACGTAAAACAGTCTAACTATGACAGAAATGTATAAAAAAGATAACATACAATCGGATAACATCAGAATGGCATTGAATGTGAAGATCTTAAAGGGAAACGAGTACCTGTACTTTCAGGCCGGCAAGAGCTCCATATACATAGGCCCCAAAAGCGATCCAGGCAAGGTAAAAGCAGACAACGTGGTACGGGCGCTGGAGTATGCATGGGAGAGGTCAAACCACTATGACAAGTCCATTGACGAACTGCTCTTGCTATTGCCGCCGGATCTGCACAAGCAGTATAGTACAGAAGAGATCAGCAGGCTAAACAGCAGGATCTCAAAGTGGCAGTCCAAAAAGACACACGGTAGAACAACAGCAGCGCACAGGCATCAGAACCAACACAGTAGACACAGGCAGGGATCACCAAGTTAGAGAAGAGAAATATAGAAAAACAGGACATATGATGAGAAGTCAGTGGCCAGGGGGACAGATTGGACTACATTTGACCAGGCGCTCGCATACATACGCACGAAGGCAGGCATTGCGGCAAACGACGACATAAGCAAGGTCAAGAAGACAGTACAGCTCGGAGTGGACTTTGAAAGACTCATAGTCAGATACCTCAGACACGACAGCATACATGGTTCTGAATTTACAAAGGTAAAGAGATGGTACGACTGGTATCATGAACCTGATACAGGGATAGACATTATCGCAGAAGATGCAAATGGTGAGTTGACAGGTATACAGTGCAAATGCTGGGGGGACAACTCCGTACTGGATCTAGATCATATCAGTACGATGTTTACCACAGCCAAGGCCAAAAAGATTAACAACCTCATGGTGGTGTTTACAGGCGACAGTCTCACGACACACGCGCAAACAAGATGCAACGAGGCCAACGTGCGCATAATTACAAGGGCAGACCTGCGTGCCAGCAAGTTTAATTGGAATATGGCTTCAAAGCATACTACAAAGCACGAACCGCTTCCACTGAGGCCGCATCAAAAAGAGGCCGTATCGCAGACATTATCCAAGTTCGAAGATGCAGACCGCGGCCAGCTAATAATGGCGTGCGGGACAGGCAAGACGCTGACATCCCTCCATATAGCAGAACAAATGGTAGGGAAGGGCGGACTAGTTCTGTATCTAGTACCGTCAATCTCACTCATACCGCAGACGATGAGAGAGTGGGCAGACAATAGATCCATACCGCACAAGTACGTTGCGGTATGCTCCGATCACACAGCAGGTAATGACGAAGAAGGCTCCATTACAGAGATTCCAATTATTCCATCCACAAACGTAAAGTCATTACAAAGAGAGTACAAGAAGTGGGATCGTAAGACCAGCATGTGCGTCGTGTTTTCAACATACAATTCAGTGGAGGTCGCGTCAGACGCACTCTTAAAACATGACAAAAAGAGCATGTTTGACCTCATACTGTTTGATGAGGCACACAAGACCACTGGACTTGAAAAAGTAAACGAGTCATACTATCTAATGGCGCATCACAATCCTTCCACTGACAGACGACAGGGTGTTCCTGCCAAGAAAAGACTGTACATGACTGCCACGCCCAGGGTGTACAAGCGCAATGTTGTAAGGAAGAAGAAAGGCAAGGCAGAATCACTGCAGGTGTACTCAATGGACAAACCCAGTATATACGGAGACGAGTTTTACAGATTAGATTTCTCAGATGCAATATCACGAAAACTGCTGTCAGATTACAAGATCATAATGCGCGAGGTCGACAAGGGTGATCTATACGGCAAATTCATAGAGTCGGGTCAAGACGACAGAGAGAAAGACACGAGCGACTATGGAGACATAGACATGAATTATCTGGCTAAGATAGGCGGCGTATGCAAGGCCGTAACATATCCAGACGGAGACGACAAGCCACCCAGACCACTCCAGCGCGTCATGGTATTTCACAGCCTCATAAAGAAATCCAAAATATTTGCAGCTCATGGGCTCAACAAAGACAGGGACAAAAAACCCCTCAAGCTTGACAAAACCACAAAAAAAGCCCTGAGTTTTGACAACGTATCCAAGAGATTGATATCAACGGATCCAAGCCTTGACGGAGTCACCACGCAGACAAGGCACGTAGACGGCTCCACCAATTCTAGAAACAGAAGCATGCGAATAGACTGGCTGCGCGACAGCGACGTGAACCCACAAGAGGTTCGCATACTCTCAAATGCAAGGTGCCTGCAAGAAGGTGTAGACGTGCCTGCCTTAGATGCAGTAGCATTCATGGATCCCAAGAAATCACCCATAGACATCATACAGAGCATAGGCCGCGTAATGCGCAAGCAGCCTGGCAAGAACCGTGGCTATGTGGTAATACCAATTCCAGTACTAGAGGGCGACAATCCAAAAGACGTACTTGAAAGAAACAAGAAATACGAACAGATCACTGAAATTCTGCAAGCAATACTGGCGCACGATAATCGCCTGAGAAGCATACTCAACAACCAGATGCTTGTAATGACATCATCAAGTAAGAAGCGCAAGCCGACAGATCAGCAAGAGATCACGCCAGAACTCCGTGAATGGATTGCCAACAATATTGAGACAAGTGACATGAGTGACGAGTTATTAGAAGAAATAAACACAGTGCTCTTGGATCTGAGTGATCCCTCGTACTACAGAAGAGTGGGAGAAGAAATGGGCGAGCAATCAGTGCACATAGAAGAGATGTTAAGACAACAAATTCGAAAACATTCCAAAACAGCAAAGATCATAAATACACTGCATAAAAACCTGAAAACTGTTGTGGGTAGTACCATAACACATCAAGAGACAACAAAAGTACTGGCACAGCATGCAGTAATGGACCGTGTATTTGTAGAATTATTTCCAGGATATGAAAACCCAGTTGCAAAAGCTCTGAATGATGTATTAGATAAAATAAATATACGCAACCAGCTAAAAAGCTTGGAAAAATATTACATAAAGATCAAATACGACATTGAACAATTCAAAGAAGCAGAAGCAAAGCAAGAATTCATACGTATTATATATGATTCATTTTTTAGAGGTGCAGACAAAAAAGCTGCAACAAAACATGGAATTGTTTACACACCGATTGAAGTAGTAGATTTCATTATAAACTCTGTTCAATATGTATTAAAAACGGAATTTAACAAATCATTCAATGACAGATGCGTCAAAATATTAGACCCATTTACAGGTACGGGCATATTTATATCACGGTTATTGGAACTTGGTTTCATAGATAATGATAAAATATATTCAAAATACAAAAATGATATTTATGCCAATGATATCATGCTACCTGCATATTATGTAGCAATGGCAAATATTGAATCATCATACCAAAAAATCAAAAGTAGCGATGATGTCAACAACACAAAATATGTTCCATTTAATGGTGTTTCATACATGGATACATTCGATCAACATCCATCATACAGACTTGATAAAATGTATAGAGAGAAACAAATCCAACTTGTGGATTCAAATTTTGAAAAAGCACATACTAGAAAAAAACGTCAAGGGATGGACACAATAAATATCATAATGTCAAATCCACCATACATGGGGGGGCAAGAAATTGCTAGTGAGGGCAACCAGGCTGCACGTCATTACGACTTGGAAAATAGAATAAAAACAACATACACGAATAAGGCCAGAGAAGTAGGCTTTGAAGGAGCTATTTTAAAACCAAACAATGCATATTTCAAAGCGCTAAGATGGGCATCTGATCGCATAGGTAACTCAGGCGTAATCGGGTTTATTACGCCGTCATCATACATCACTGATCAATCTACGGTTGGCATAAGAGCATGCCTAAAAGAAGAATTTACAGATATCTGGTGTTTTAATCTCTTGGGACAAAAAGGGATGCAAAATCACGGACGAAATATATTCGAATATTCAGGAGTTAGTGAAGGTGGCACTACCACAGGAATTGCAATAACAATTCTTTCAAAAAACTCAAGTAAAGATCATTGCAATATACATTACAAGGAGTTGACAAAAAATGAATACAACGGTGAACAAAAAAGAGCACGTGTCAAAGAATTGAATTCAATTGAAAACATTGACTGGGATGAAATAATACCCGATAAGCATCACGATTGGTTGAATCAGTCAGGCCATGCAGGTGAACAATTTCAAAACTATGTTCCAATGGGATCAAAGGATGGCAGAAGAGGAAAAAGTAACAAAACCATATTCAAAATGTATTCAAGTGGAGTTAAAACAAATCGTGACGCATGGGTCTACAACAGCATCAAATCAGATTTAGAAACAAATATTAAAAAAACTATACAGTACTGCAATAATCAAAACTGGAAGAAGCCTGATGAATTTAATAAAGATGACAAACAAATTGCATGGACAGAACGTCTTTCTGAAAATCTTAAAAAAATGAAAAAGCCATTGAAATTTAACAGATCAAAAATTAAAATTGCAGTATACAGACCGTTTATAAAACAATATTTGTATTTTGATAATCTGTGGAATGAAATACAATATCATATACCTAAATTTTTTCCACAGTACGAATACGAAAACAACACAATTATTGTACCGTATAAAACAAAAACTAAATTTGACACGTTTATTACGAAAACTATTCCTGATTTGCAAGTGGTCACTAATGACCAATGCTTTCCAATGAAGAGAGAGAGAGAGAGAGAGAGAGAGAGAGAGAGAGAGAGCAAAAGAATCTGATCATATTAATACCGGACAAGATCAGCAGAGATTTCTCGGTGTTTATAGCCAGCAACATACCAGATCTCGAAGTCGTACATCATGGACAAGCATTTCCAATGAAAATAGTGACGATGAAATGATAATGCAGGATAACATTACTGACTGGGCTCTTGAACGATATCAAAATATCTATCAAGATAATACAATAACCAAGGAGGACATATTCTTTTACACATACGGCCTGTTGCACTCGCCAGAATACCGTGACACATACCAAGCAAATTTGATAAGAGGAATACCGCACATACCTATGGCTCCAGATTTTTGGGCGTTTTCAAAATCAGGTCGTAAACTTGCGGACCTTCATCTGAACTATGAAACCTGTAAAAGATACAGATTGGGCAAGCCACTCAATCCAATTCCGGACAACCCACGCTCAATTAAATTTGGACGCAAGAGTAACGTAGGCCCCGGCCCTAAGACAATTGATGATCTCACCACACTAATCGTAGACGGTGTCAAAATATTTGACAATCTTCCTGTGTGTAATTACAAGGTAAACGGTCGTACACCAGTAGGGTGGCTCACATGGGTTCCTAAGGCATCAAGAGCAGGCATTGATCGCGCGCCGTTTCGCAACATGACAGGCAAAGAATTGCACGCTATGGTGGAACGTCTAGTTCACGTTGGCGTAGAATCCGATCGTATAATTTCTGAATTACCCAATGAATTTGAAGGCATGGATCCGACAGAACAGATCAATAATAGTGAGAAGGCGCTACAGGCACTTGGCCAACAGACCTTGGATGTCGATGGCGAGATACAGACAAGGCTTGGTTGACTACAGCGACGCTCATAAATTTATGAACGTCGCTATAACTTGAGCAAATACGTTTTTTAAATTGCGCTCAATACATCTGATCTCTGAATTTGGACATGAATTTGACGTACTTCTATCCTTGCAACACATAGTGATGAAGAGAAGGTTCCATAGTAGCCTCCAACCTGCCAGATTCCAGATCGTTAAGTATCCGGCCTATGTTCTCTGCATCTATTCCATTGCGATCATCTGTGGTAATTAGCATGTCTGCCAAACCTGTCCGTTCGTAGCATTTCCGTCTGCGCCTCCAGCAGTCTGCATAATCTTTTCGATCTAACATTCCCAGATGCTCAAGATAGTATTCTCTTCCATCCTTCGTCCATATGGTAAAGTCAGGTTTGAACGGGATCTTCCTCCCATCTTCCAACTCAAGATCACAGGGTCGTTCATACTCAAATTTTGCTTCCCGTTTTCTCAGTTCTGTAAATATAATGTACTCAGCCTTTGATCTTACAAATGTTCCTTTCTCTGGTTGGTACATGTTCCTTCGATCTTCGGGCGCCTCGAAAATTGATGTCAGTCTGGGTTGTATATCTGAGCGACTTCTGGCATATTCAAGAATTCCTGCATTGGCTGCGCGTGTATTATTTCTGACATCTCCCACATTCTGTAAGAACAATGTAACTTTGCCCGTAGAGCGCGTCAAAGCTGTATAGACAAGCTCTCTTGAAAGAATGGCCCTTTTCTCTGGGATCACTATGAATGTATGGCTAAATTCACTTCCCTGTGACTTGTGCACGGTTATTGCATATGCGAGATCATAATGGTCTAAATTACCCGGTAATTTTATCAAAGGTTCTTGGCTATCTGGAAACAAGAAAATACGCTTTGGGTATTTATCATATACTATGTTTACTACTCCGATCGAGCCATTGGAGAGCATCATTTTTCTTCCATATCCATAACTGTATTGATTTTTAATACAAATGATCTTATCAGAATGTAAAAACGGGATTGTCTTTCCCCATATACTTGATTCTGCAGGGTGTCGATTCTTCCTGTACTGCTTTCCAATGTATTCGTTAAGTCCAAGTGTTCCAAAATATTCTCCATTGTACGGGCTCAGTATTTGAAATCTATCCAATTCCATAGTATCAGGTTTTTGCCCTGTAGCATGACCGGATTCCGTCAGTCCGAGTAACAGGTTAAGCTGCTTGTCCATCTCGACCGGAAGGGTGTCAGCGCCCTGTACCTCCTTTGCCACCCTAGATATCTCTTTATCAAGCATGGAATAAAGCTTTGTTTTATTTTCCCATATTCTAACTTTGAACCCCGATGAGGAAAATTTGCCCATTTCTATTCGGGGTAAGATCTCCTCGTAGTTTTTGTTATCACGTTGAAATATCTCTGCCACGTCCGTAACTGTACTGTCAAATCTCTGCCTGCAGTTGGCAGACAACCATATCATGTTAGCATCCCTGTATCTCGGACTGCTCTTCATCATTATGATCAAGTCATAGAACGGTCTTCCGTATCCGATGGGCGGAAGCTGATTCTCGTCCCCTACAAATATCATCCTCTTTGCGGCAATTCTAGACTTAGATGTGAGCATTCTAAACAACACAGTAAGCTTTGTAAGGTCAACCATGGACGACTCGTCTATTATTATATTCTCTACATCGAGAGTTTTTTGTGACTCACATGTGGTGTTCCTGAGATCATCAAGCATGCAGCGGTAGCCATATTGGTTGATCAGCCTGTCAATTGTCATGGAATCATGTCCGGTAGCCTCTTTGAGCCTCAACGATGCCTTGCCAGTGGGGGCAAGCAACATTAACTTCTCCCCTTTGTTCCGCAGCGTATCTATGACCGTCTTTAAGGCACGTGTCTTTCCTGATCCAGGCCTACCAGATATCACATAAAGTGATTTTGAAACAGCTCCCTCAAAGAGCTGCTTCCGCTCCGACATAAATTCGTCCACTGGAAAATTGTGTATCTTTGTTTTCAGTATTTTTGCGCTTTCATTTATGTCCCTATTCGCGCCTTGTATGTCATTGTCCGTGTCATAATTTGGGCGTTCAAGCAGGGTTCGGATAAACTTTTCAATCTCGCGTTCGGCTTGGTATATCTCCAATAGGTAGACATAGTGGGCACCGTCTATTCCATTGGAAATATGCAGTCTTTTGCAAAAATGTTCTGTATATTCCCCCGTATTGGAAACCACATCATTTGCTGAAACCGCAATCTTTTCCTTGTAGAAGAGTGGATGCTGTTGTATGTGTTTTACAATCTCAGTAAGTGAAGAGTAACAGTCTCCTCTCCCTTCTAGAGATTTTAGATGATCTATGATTATGGCACGTAATCTCTCCGGAGAATCAGGCCTCAGATTTTGCAGCTTGGAGTTTCTTCTGAGAAATTTCGGATCTGGAAACATGCCCACATCAATCACAAATGTTCCGATTTTTTTGTCCCAAGAAGATACACCGTCGTCCGTGTGAGTTTGTTCCGTAGGATTATACTCTTCGCAGAGTAGGTATGGGTTAGATTCTATCTTGTTGATCTCCGTGATCTGGCCAAGGCAACTAGGGGTTTCCTCTAGTATATTTATGATCTGCCCGTGAGTCAGGGAAAAGAGCGAGAGTTTTTGCAAGAGTCCTAGCCCCCACTTCATGCGTTGTGACTTAGCTTCTTCCATTAGGTTTCCGCAGTATCCATCTAGATAATCTGGGATTTCGGAATCTCCAGATAGTATAGAAAAGATCTCCGGCATGACGTGCTTTGCATCATTATGATGCGCGACAAGTCTTACTATCTCATCACCGGTTCCATAATCCTCTTCGTTTAGTTGCATTGCAACATCCAAGACGTTTCCAAGACCCGGGTGCGTTCCGCGAAGCTTCCATGTTCTTTCAAGCAGAGTTTCAATCACGCGCATGTATTTTTGTGTACGTGCAGGATCAAGTATGTCATGATTTTTGATCTTAGAGAGTGAGTTCCTCATCTTTGTCAGCAGGTATATGCAGGAGTCGTCGTCCATGTCTATTGCCACATATTTGAAGTTTGGAATCATCCCCTCCTCGTCTATCACGATTCGCATCTCATCGAGCTTGTACTTGTCGTCGGGATTATCCTTAATGTGGTCTAGGTACTCTTTGTATGGGAGCAGGATTCCTTCATCCTCAAAGTTGTAAGAGACATTGAGAGCCCAGTTAAGGGTGGGAAAATTCTTCATACCGGGGCCTTTGCGGATCTTTGATAGCTCTGAACCAAAGTCAAAATGCCCACTCTTTTTCATGCCAGCTAAAGTGGAGCATCCTACAAGGACGTACTTGTTTTCGTCTGCAGAGATTGGATTGTCGTAGTTTAGATAAAAAAAGACAATTGATTCTCGGGGTGTGAATTTTGACATGAATCTATCAATACGATCTTCAAGATCAGGAGGATAATTTCCGTCCGCTTGTGAGTTGCTAAACGACAGCTTAAACGGCCACGTAAATACAGAATAGCTCGAGAGTTTTTCTCGTACTTGATGGGTTTTCTCATACTTTAGAAATGGATGATCGTGTCGCACATTGACAGATTTATTAGAAAACGCGTTTGAGGTCCAAAAACAGGGCGGAATATAATCCCCCAACTTGTCAAGACACTTTCCAGCGTTTGTAGATTCTGTTGACAGTATGCGTCTCCGGCTCAACCTCTCAGAGAGTAGGGAGTGTCTTCCAACGCAATAGATGTTTTCTTCGGGGTTCTGACACACTTTGCCATCCCAGTTGTTGTCATGCCATGCCATACGGACAGTAAGGTGTTTATGCATGCGCACATTACGCTGTGGTGACATTATATCTTTTTGTATAATCACGGTAACAGGCCAACACCTCACAACATACAGAATCTGTGGTCGTAGACGGCTCTCAACCTCGGAGAAGATCATGAACTTGTGCAAATTAATTTATTCGTTTTATTACATGCAAAGCTACATGTCATTTTCACAAATGATCTCTTTCAGATAATCATAATCGATGCCGCGTTCCGGAAACAAGATATGACACTCATCCACGAATCGCCGCCGATTCCAATCACCACCGTACCGTTTAGCCACATCTTCAAATGCAGTCTCCGACACTATATACGCGTCCAACGTAACATCCGCCATACCAGGCCTGCGTCCAATCTCACCTGCCAGTTCCCGTATAGTGCGGTGGAGCTGCACCTTTTCGCTATGATCCGGCGCATCTTCTTGGCGCATACCGTGCGGCTCGACGAACACTATTCTCTGCACATTGCCTGACTTGACCCACAGTATAAAGTCAGGGTAAAAGCCGTAGGTCTGGAAGAAGCCCACACCCTTGCCCCGACCGAGATTCCGCAACAAGAATACCTCTTTGCCGGCCAATACGGTGTCCTTTTTGTCCGCGCAGTACTCCCGTAGGTGTCGGACAAACCTTGCCTCGCCTTCCGTCAGCCCGGGCGGGTAAATCCTGACATCATTTTCGCGAGCCAGCAGAAGAGGTTGGTACAGATGCCGGTCGAAGTGGACATTCGGGAGGGTGTCGTTTTCCTCCCTGTGGATCCTGTCACCCTCCTCAACTAGGTTACACACGGCCGAAACTAGACCTTCTTTGTCAGATGGAATCTCGACAGTATAATCTTGGAAATTGTAGTCACCCTTATCTAGGGCCTGATAGGACATCCTATTGCGCGCCCATCGCTCTTTCAGTATGCGATAAAACCGATCTGCGTACTTTGTAACTACGATTGCCGCGGCCTTCTGCAGATGCCGCACATCGTCGAAGGAGGCGGGGCGCAGCACAGAGTCGTCCGCGGCTATTTGATACTTGCCCGTCCTCAATATCATCTCCGGCGCATCAGGGCGCACGATCATGTTGTGCCATCCAGATATCTTCTTGTATTCCAACAGCTCGGCATAGATGTCCGACATGTCGACCAGATCCAAGATGTCATCAGGGATGCGCTTGTAGTCGGACGGTATGACTGACGTTTTCATCACCCCGTCCACGCCGCTGGTTATCAGGTCAATCTTGGGTGACAGGTTCACCTTGACGTCTACCCCAGCGTCTATGCCGAGAACCAGGGCGTTGTCCAAGAAGCTTGCGCCTTCACACAGGCGCGGAACGACCAAGCCGTGCCCCAGAAGCTCGCGGTTTGGACGTATGGGCAGATTAATCTCCACCGTCCCGTGAACGGCGGCGCCTTCTGCCTCCAGATCCTTGCGGAATTGGTGCATGTAGTTGGCGCGCAGCGCGAATATGTTGAGCACCTCCAACTCCCGGATGTACGGAGTGGGAGGAGGACGAATGTCGGTTAGCGCAGAGCTGCGCTTCAGACTCATGTCCAAACCGCGCAGCCTAACACCTCGCCCGAACAGCTGTATTATCTGGGAGCCCTCACTTGTTCCGATATTGAGCAGCCCCATGGCGGAGACGCGCCATGAGTTCCAACCCTCCGCGAACTTCTTGGCGCCGATCAGTATCTCGACGTTCGTGTCGGGGTTGTTGATGTCATCGAACAGCGACGGCGTGAGAGGATCCTGCTCTATGACGATGCCCGCGCTGTCCGATTCGACCTGTTTTTTGAATTGGTTGTCATCGCCTATGTTGATCAGCCCAAAGTAGTGTTGTGAGCCGGCTGCCTTGAGACCCAATTCGCCGTCGCCGCCTCGTATGTCGTACAAGTGAAGCCCTCCAGGAGAGTCTGCATGCAACACTCTCTTCAGAATGTCTGTGTATGTAGATGCTGTATTGACTTGGCTGTTGCGCAGGTAACGAAACTTGTCAAGAAAGATGTCATTCCCGCCGTTGTCCTCCAAGCCGGACCTGCCCTCAAGCAGACGACCGATGGTTTCTGTGGCCCATCTCCTGTCGGCCAGCAGGCGGTGCAGGAAGTGTACGACAGTCAGAATGTCACTGCGCATCCGCTTGGTTGGTTTGGGCTGGACACTGCTGCCTACGAACACCCACAGCGGCTTTTCCACGTTGTAGGGCCGCAGCTCCTCTCCATGTTCCGCAAATATGAGGTGCTGCTCATAGAAGGATAGCAGGTTGGCCAGCAGCAGTGTGTCGGTCTGGCCCCCGGCCGGCTCCTCTCTCAGATTGATGATATGGAAGTCTTTACCATACCCGTCGTCGTAAAAGTGGCGGTAGTGGTAGTCAAATGCTATGGCCTTCCCATACTCCTCAACCAGTTCGTCGTCTTTTGCGGCCGTCAATGCCTGCCCGAAGGTGGCGCTGTACTCGAAGGTGAAACCGGTCGCGCCCAGAGCGTCGCGTACGCTCCGCCATGCCTGCCCGCCGGATCCCTTATGCCCCTCGTCCACGAGAATCAGGTTGGTTCCCTCAAACGCGTCAACTGTGACGCTTGCCCCTTCACCGCGCTTTTCGGATGCAAGCTTGGTAATCTCAATTACCTTAACCGAGTCGAGTCCTATCCCTAGGCGGTCATTGCGCAAGTCAAAGCGAGCCGCAGGTATGCCGGAGTCGCGCAGCTCGCGCATGTGCTGGTTGCTCAGCCCTTCGTTGGGCGTGACCAGCAGTATGTTGTCCAGCGGCTCGCTGTTGTAGTGCATGAATTGCAGGTAGTTGAGATGCATTACCAATGTCTTGCCGCTGCCGGTGGCCATCCAAAAAGCGAGCTTACTCAGGTTGGTTTCCCGAAACTTCTCGTATGCGCGCCCGCCGGGCAGAATTTGCTCGTTGCACCGGTCAACCCACCCATTCAAGGATGTCAGTAGCGTGAGGCGGTGATTGAAGTAGTGGTCCAGAAAGATTTCGGCGTACAGCACGGCCAAGTACTGAAAATATTTCAGGGTGAAAGGTTCGCGACGGCCGGCGTTTATGGCATTCAGATGTGCCCGGATGTTCGCGTCGTATTCTGTCAGTTTTACCCTGATTCTTTCGGGCAGTACACGTGAGGTCAGTCTGGAATAGGCGTAGCTGTGTCCGTCGGAGGCAAAACCCTCTTCGGCCTCCTTGATGTCTCGCAACAGCTCGGCGGTAGACCCGTACTCGAGCTGGCTGTGTAACCAGCCTAAAAGCACCAGACGATTTTCCAAACGGCCACGATTTGACGCGTCCTGCCGGACATGACGAACGTTGGTCATGATCCGCTCCGTTCATCCGTCCGTCCCGGCAAACATCCGCGCCCGGAACAGTTTTTCCACCGGTTTTACTCCTGGAATGAGAGAATCTCCGTTGACGTAGATCTCGTCCGCCTCCGCGATCATTTTCTGCTCCGCCACGAATGCCTTGTCACGCTCAAAGTCACCCTGCTTCCAATCGGCCGTTTCCCGCCAGACGATGGCAACAGTCCTGCCCAAGATGCCGTTGATCTCGCCACGGTAGGCCAGGTAGCGTCTGCCACTGTCGTCATACGTCCGGCGTGAGCGAACGTTCAGCCCCAGCAGGTAGTTGAACGTTTCTGGAATATCTACGGCATGGGCCCTAGTCTCCCCATCAACATGCAAACGGAGCGTGTAGCTGAAGGGAGTGGCCAGTCCCTCCACGTTCAATAGGGTGCTGCTTCCCTTGCTCTCCCAGGTGAGCATGTATTTAATCAAATAGTCGTCGAACCTGTCCACCTGCGCCTGCTTTCCCATTACGCGGCCGAACTCTATGTTGTCCAGCGCGTCCTCGTAGGATTCCAAGCGCATGTATTTGATGATGCGGGGGCCCCGCTTCGCTTCCTTGGGCCTAGTCATGCGCAGGGGCTTGCCCTCCTTCCATTCGGATGCATATACCACCTTCTTGATGCGCGGCAGCAGAACGGTTTCGAAATACTCGCCCATCTCCACTAGGATAAACTTGCGCCGGCCCCCGTCTTCCCGGTTCAGGTTGATGACGGCGTGGCCTGTAGTGCCGGAACCGGCGAAGTAGTCCAAGACACGCGATTCACTGTCACAACCAGAGGCCAAGAGGCAGTCTTCGATCAGCTTGTCGGACTTGGGGAAAGAGAAGCTTCGCACATCTCCAAAGAGCTTGGCCAGCAACGCCGTACCATGCTCTGCCACGGAATATTTTTTGTCATCCCACCACGTCCTCGGCAGAGTGCCCTGCTTCATACGGGATTTCATGTAGATGTCCGTCTTACCCAGTTTGTTCGCTTTGGCGCGCAGATCCGATAGCTTTTCTCGCGCCGTATCCATCCCCCATTTCCACCTTCTTTCCTCGCCGGCGCTGTTGATAGGCCAGACTGTAGTCTCACCCTTCCTCTGACCGTCGTCAACACGCCATTCGTCTTTGGCATCGAACCAAGTTGCGGCCGGTATGCGCACGTTTCCATTGCCATCAACAAATATTGGATAAAACATTCGTGGGCGCTTTTCTCTATACGCGGCTGCCCCGCCATGCTTGCGGAAAGGAACCCACTCAAAGCGCCCCTCCTCATCCTCCTCCTTGTAACGGTCTATCTGTCTTTGCGATCGGTGGAGCTTTCCTGCTTTTGCCTCATGTGTCTTGCCGAAAAACAGGGCGTATTCATGCGCCGAGGAGAAGCCCGTAGGGGTGGAGCGGCCGGAGGGGGCACTCCGAACTACCGCATTTCCCAGGCTCGATCCGTGTCCGAACACACTCTTCAGCAGTTTGTTGAGGTTCGAATATTCCACGTCATCTATGGCAGAGCACAGGATGCCGTCTTCCTCCAAGACTCTCAAGGAGATCGAAAGCCTGTTTTCCATCAGGGAGAGCCAAGAGGAATCCTTGTATCCGTTCTTGTAGAGAATAGCAGATGCGTCGGTGTTGTACGGGGGATCGATGTAAATGCACTTTACGTCTTCCGAATACGTCTCCGTCAACAGGTTAAGCGCCTGCCAGTTTTCGCTGTGAACGAGCAGCCCATCCGTCATCCCGTCCAGATTGTCGAAGACTGCCAGCAGTTCATCCGTAAACTCTCGGTCAAAGTGCTGGGTGTCAATCATTAGCGTGGGATGTGTTTGCAACAAGGTAATGCGTCTGCCCATCACATCCTGATCTCCGTTGAAGAGACCCGCCTTGTCTTTGCCAACTCCGAACAGATCTTGCCATTCGGACCACTGCGCCTCGTTTCCGGCAATCGTCTGATGGAATCGGGCGGGTATGCTTCCCACCGAGATGCAATAATGGGTCCCGGTGACGAACTTTCGCTTTTCCCAGAGCATCTTCTGGAAGTTCTCGATCTGCGACAAGAAGTCAATGATGCTGTTGCCCACGGACTTGATCAATCGCATCGTCTGGAACCATCCCTCGGCCCTCTGCTCGCCCGCGCGTTCCATCTCGTCCAAGTCCAGCACTTCGTTTTTCAGGTAAGAATCCAACTCGCGCGACAAAAATCCCTTCAGATCCTTGTGGATGAAAAAATCGGATGAATTACGCTGCACGTACTGCTTCAGATGGTACTTCAGTGGACACAGAATCTTTGTCGCTGTGATTCCACCCCCCCCCCCCCCCCGCAGAGCGCAACAGAAAGGTTCGGCGACAGCGCGTTTACTTTGTTCAAAATTGCTTCAGCGGCGGCAGAAACAATCTTGTCCTGCTGTCCCCTCTTGCCGTATTCTTGCTCTTCGTGAGGCGTGAGGGGCCGGTACTCGAAAGGAACAACAACCTTTTTGGTTGTCCCATCACACCGCATCTTGCCGATCATCGGCAGAAAGAACCGCCTGTCTCCCTTGATGTTGTTGTGCTCCACGTCGGCTTTCCGAAGCTCGAACCTGACAGTCGAACCGTCAGGAGCCCGCCAGTCGTAGTCGTGAAAATGTTCGACGGTCTTGACGTAGTACTGGTCGCTGTTGGCCCAGTGGAAGTAGACCTCCTCACCATTATACGGTACGGCATAACGGTATCGGCTTCCGGAAATGCGGCGTTTGGATATAAAGTCACCCTCCTGATAGTAACGGCTGAAAAAATCATGCAATTTCATGTAGATGTCAGCTTCGACAGCGGCGCGGTCACCCATGTCAGCCGCCCGTGCTTTGACCTTCAGGTATTCGCGGCCGATCGTAGTATCGGAGTAGACTTTGGCCAGCTCCATATCGGGTCCTACGGCTTTCGGCCCGAGCGTATTTTTGACGCGCTGCGCCATCTCATCCAAGGCTGCCGATGCCCTAGCCTTCTGCTCGTATTCGTCATCCAGCGCGGTGGCAATCCTTTCTGGCAGTGTCTTCTGTATGAATTTCTCAATGGCATCACGCTTGTGGTTCATGATGCGATAGATGCCAAAGTCCAGATCGGCGCAGTCAAACTGGAACATCTCGCGCAACAACTTCTGGAACTTTCCGAGGGATGTCTCCATGCCGCTTGATCCACCCATTGATTCAAACCAACTTAAGTATATCAGTCATCTAGCCAGAAGTGTTTCTCGCCAACTATGGTAACCCTACCGGTTCTACAGACCAATACGCAAACAGTCGGTATGGAATCGGATAAGTTCACATTACAGCCAACAGAGGAGTTTGGGCCAGAGTGAGAAGCCTAAGAAATCAGGACTAGAAACACACAAGTGTAGTCTGTAGGCCTCTGACTGTAGATGAGATCATCACATCGGATCACTGCAAGGGCATGGTATCAGACAACGTCACAGGATAGCGATCAAATCACATAATGAAGAAACGGAACCCGAGGGCGCCGTCAGCACTCATCCATTCAGGAACCGTAAAACTAGTATGGTACAGCATATGTAAAAGTGTTGCGGAGGTTGCCTAGTCTGGTAGGGCGCTCATCCGATGAATGAGGGCGCCGTCAGCGTGCGGGGGTTCGAATCCCCCCCTCCGCGCCCCATGTTCTATGGGAAAACCATAGCAACCTCAAAACCTACACTTGCAAAATCCAACGTAACTTTTTTGATAAAAATGTGGCAAGAGCCTGTAAGCGCCTAGGTTCGCTTTCTGCAGTTATGAAAGGAATTAGGGTTCACTGTGGATTCGGATTACACCGAGTCCGCACCCACCTCAACTTTGAACCACCGTACTGCGCAGTACATGATGCCGTGGTTCAACTACGATTCGGCATCAGGCAACGAGGCAACAAATCTGCAATCACAAATAAACATGACATGTACATCCGATGATAAATTCAAGTGCGACTTGAACAGGTATAGTTACTTTACATCATATTCTTTCATATTATGACGTTGTTATCCCACCAAATCCCATGTCACCCATTCTTTTGATAGTTTGAACGGCCATGATATGCTTGCAGTCACCATGGCCACTAGTATGGTATTTGCACGAGCACTGCCACGTATTCACAAATCTGACCGTATAGCATTTGTTCTTATCTGATTGTGACGTTATTTGGTATCGTGTGGGGTCAATTTTAGTAATAGTACATGTTTTAAGTACTTGTCGTGATTTTTCTTCTAGCTTTTTTTCTGAAGATGTTCCGTAACTTTTCTTTTTTATCATTGGATCACCGTCAAATTCCTTGTAATAGAATCTTTGATTTAAGCTTGTCGTTCTCCGATCCGCTTGCAAACTTGGTTAGTCGGCTTTTGGGATGTCCTTGTCAAGTGGTTATGTGCATCAGATCAGAATAGTCTCGTCACTGATCGTATCATTCTTTATGATGAATCTGATCTGCTCTGGATTGCCCAACAGCGGTTAGTACTTTTCCAAATATTGAAACTGCCAGATTCTTTATAAAGTTCCAACATGAATGCCTGTAGGATAGTACAAGGGAATGAAGACGCATGCCATACACAACCTCTGATCTCTACAAGGAGGTCATGGAAGACGAGGACTCCAGCTACAACAAAAAGCAGGTGAAAGAGAGATTGCAGCCATACCTGCAGTACCTCAAACTCATAACAAAGTACTATCGGGAAAATCCCATAATATTTGATTATACGTACGAGTCACCGCACGGGATCAATTCCGGGCAAAAAACACGGCATGACAAACCTGTATGGATCAAACCAGGCAAGATGAGCGATGAAGACCGGCGACACGTTATGAGCGAAGATCATGTAAAGCATGTATACGAGGACATGGACAGAGATCAGAACGACGAGTCAAAAATCAGCATCATTGAACGTGACATTGACGGAAGGTGGCAGCTAGCGCGCAAACCAAGAACCGAAAAGCTGAGAGTCTACCACAACACACACACGATGATAGCCCAGAAGAGGGCCATAGAGTCCCTGCTACATAAGCCACGGCCGGAGAGTTCCGCCTTGTTAAAGATCTTTTACGACAGGGATCGAGTGGCGCTGAAAGACGTGGAGGAGCAGCGCGTAAACAAGTGGTTTGTCTTGGACGGACGCGATGGCTCTGACCAACAGAAGAAATTCGTGAAAAAGGCCCTCGCCACTCCGGACTTTGGATTTTTGGAAGGACCGCCAGGCTCTGGCAAAACCACCGCACTTTGCGAGCTGGTTTACCAGCTTGTACGCCGGGGAAAACGCGTACTGTTTTGCGCGTCGACTCACATAGCGGTGGACAACCTACTGGAAAAGATCACAGACCAGTACACAAAGAAGCCTACCGACTCCAACATCATACCGCTGAGGATAGGCGACTCGGAGAAGATCTCCGATCTCGTGCGTGGGTACCTGTACGACACGTGCGTAAACACAATGCAGGAAAAAATATCCAATCATCTTGATAATATTCCTGACAAAAACGAGGCGCAAAGAGCCCTGTACGAGCAGATCCAGCACGACGACACCATAGGAAGCATGGCGCGAGATTGCGCAAACCTCGTGTGTGGGACAACCATGGGCATACTCCAGCACCCTGACATCAGAGATCGCAGCACAGACATGTTCGACGTCATGATACTCGACGAGGCCTCCAAGACCACGTTTCAGGAATTTCTGGTTCCGGCTCTGCACGCCAAGCGCTGGATAATAGTGGGGGATACCAAACAGCTTGCCCCCCACACAAGCCAGGAAGAATTTGGCCTGCATGTCAACGCATGCATCGGGCGCGAGGAGGGCCAGGCGTGCCTCGACGCGTTTCTGGCCTCCAGTGGAGACCGACGCATCATAGCGGTCGTGGAGGATCAGCCTGTGAAAGACGCATACAGGCGCCAGTGCGACAAGCACGGGGTCGCCCTGCACGATGCCGACGACAGGCCGCCGGGGCATGCATGGAAGGGAATCGTGGTTGGAACGGCAGACTCCATATCAAAAGCTGGCAGCGGCTTCTTCCAAGACGCCAACTCCGGGCGTGTCATAATCAGGGGATACGACGAGATACGTGACAAACTAAACCAGAAAAAGCCAAGGGTCCGTCTCCCGCGGAACGGGCCGGACAAGGACCTTACGTGGGGGGCGCAGATGGCGTGGCGTATCATATCGCTGTCCGGACACGAGGATGATTCGGGGCACCGGGTCAGCCAGGAGATCGAGAGGCTCATGCCGGCAGACGACAAGGCCGTGCGCCTCAGGCTGGAAGACGTCAAAAAGATTGCACTCCCGTCCATTCTGCAGCTGCTCCAGTACGGCTATGGGGCAAGGGAGGACACGATCATGACAGAGGGCATCCCGGAAGAAGACTTTGCAAAGCGGCACGTGCTCTTACAACGACAGTACCGGATGCACCCCGAGATAGCAGAGTTTCCCCGGGCGCACGTGTACGAAGGGCGGGCACTTGAGACCCCAGAGGCCGTGGGATCCGAACGGGAGTGGCAGTACGACGAATTCGAAAAGAGGTCAATCTGGATCGACGTCAGGGGTGCTGCCCAGAACAGATCCGAGGCCGAGGCCGAACGCATAGTGGACGAACTGGTAAAATTCCACACGTTTGCGGGCATCGCCAAGCCAGATCACGGCCTGCCGTGGGAGGTGGCCATACTGGCGTTTTACACAAGGCAGCAGCAGACCATACTGTCCCACATCAAAAGGATCGCGCAGCCCAAGAGTGGATACGAATTTGCGCTGCGGGACGGCGATAGGGAGATCGTGACAATCCAATGCCGCACGCTGGACTCTTTTCAAGGGCACGAGGCTGACCTGGTGTTCCTGAGCATCGCAAACAACCACCCCACGCTCTTTCTTGAAAATCCCAACCGTATCAACGTCGCGATAACAAGGGCGCGGTACCAGAACGTGATTGTGGGGGACAGAAGCGCCATGATCCGCTCAAGATCGTTGATGGGCGCACTTGCCAAGAACACGCCTGTACATGGGGGTTGAAGGCTATGAACAGAATGGAGACGGATGCAGAGATCAAGCTGGAATGCTACATAGTATACGCTGAGATATCCATACCCACGCACCGGTACATTCTGCCGGTACTGCTGCACGTAAGGGACATGCGGGGCAGAGCCAGTGCAGAGTCACTCTCCTCTGAGCTCTTTCCGGGAATGGAGCCGGTGAGTAAAAAGATCCTTGAGATTTGCGAAAAAGAGGAGTTGATAGAAGCATACGACGGCAAGTACTCCATATCTCGTACAGGGAAGGATGCAATCAAGGACGGCAAGGTCTTTGTCCGCAGCCCGGGCCGGATGTACAAGATATACTATACCGACTCCACAATAATCCCGGAAGAGAGCAGGATAGTTCGATTGGATGCGGATCCAGAAGGAGCAGGATATGACCAGGACAAGGCGGCAGAGGTGTGCAGCCTACCATGGCACATAAGGGAACTGAAGGATGAGATCATGACCCCCCTGTTCGGACGCATGCGGGACGGGTTTAGAATCGACAGCATCCACCGCCAAGCCAAGGAAGTAGAGCAGGATCGCATGACCCTGTCGCTCCGCCTCGCAGAAGACGGCTCCACGGTAGGCCCCGCCCCATACGAGGAAGAGGGGGCCATGGCCATCTCTGGAAGGTTCCGCATCTCGGCCAAGATGGGGGAAGACAGCAGGGAGATGCCCGACTGCGACGGTTCCACCGTCTTGCGCCTATCTTGCGAAGGGAAGGCAGAAGCGTACAGCGACGCCAGCAGTTGAGAATGTGCAAAAAGTACAGAATCATACAATGTAATTCAACGAAAAGATCTTCATATATCGACATATGAAGATCTTGTAGGTTAGAGTTTATGCGTAATCGACGTATACGGAATAGATGAAGGGCTCTTTCTCATATTACGGGAGAGATTGGGACGCGTCTATCTTGCGGCATTTTACATACTTGTCACTGTCCATACCGTGACGAGTCAATACTGCTTGGCGTTCGATAGTAAAAACGCCATGCCAGCCAGCTGTCTGAGGTGACTGATCCCATTTTGCAAGACCTGCCGTCGCGCGTAATAAATACCAGTCAACTATTGATATGTTATGTATCTTACCGGTCAATACGACATATTATGGGAAGGTAGTGAAATCTTCATGACAAACATGTCAGACGAACAACGAAAGTATTCCATCAAGTTTTATGACTCAAACGGTGGCGTTGTACATGAAACCGACGTGCAAGTGATTAAGCCGTTTGGATCGGAAATCGTTGGACTGAAAAATATCAAAAATATTGAAGGGAAATCAGGACTCTTTGTCATCTATAGTGATGTAGGTATCAGCGGAGAATACCGCTACAGATTGATTGAAGGTGAGCTACGTACAGTCGTACCATTGAAAGAAGGCCTCCCCCCGTTCTCGCTGAAAGGATTTACCGTCTTTATCAGCTATTCCATGCGGCCGGAGAATGACGACCTGTACAGTCTTGTCAGTAGGTTCATGAAAGCCATGGGCTTTACGGTCGTGTCCGCCTCCGAGAGAGGCAAGCCGGATCTGCCACCAGGTGTACAAATCAGCAGAATGATAGACGAATCCAACGCGCTTCTTGCCATGCTCACAAAAGACACCGAAACTAAAAATGCAAAATTCCAGTCCGCCCAGAATGTTATTGATGAGATAGGACAGGCTACTGGAAAACCGACCATTTTGATCGTCGAAGAAGGTACGGAGATACCCTCGAACATACAAACTAGGGCAACTTACGTGGACTTTAAAAGATCCAATCAGGGTGAGATGCTGGTTAACTTGATTGAAAAAATTCGACATACAAAACTAATCTAATTTAACGTTAGACAATGTCAGAAAACCATAAGCGGTTGATTCTCGTAAGACGACCGAAGTGGTTTCAAACTATGCCTACAGAATATGCAATAATTCGTTTAGAAAAAAAGGAGAGTAGGGATATTGTAAGCGTCCCAGTTCGCTTTCTGCCGTTATGAAAGGGATTAAGATCCACTGTGGATCTGAACCCCACCCGGTCCACTTTTCTGTTCTTTGACGAAACAGCGTCCTAGTTATGTCGCATGCAGTGTCCTTGATCAAGAACCCGATACCCTTTACCCGTGACGAATCTTCATCTTCCAGACTACGGACTGCAAGATTGCAGGCGCGGGTGTCGACAAAGTTGTCGACTTTGTCGACTTTGTCGACTTTGTCGACTCTGTCGACTCTGGCAGGCGTCAGGCACGGGTGTCGACAAAGTTGTCGACTCTGTCGACTCTGTCGACTCTGGCAGGCGTCAGGCAGAGGTGGGGGCACGGGCACGGACACCCTCGCGCATGACAGCTGGGATCCCTGTCAGCGCCCGCCCCGTCTTCACCCAAATCATTCAGGGGCGGGCGCGAAACAGGTCCGGGCCGCCTGTCGGCCGAAACGTTACAATTCCAACCGTCCGGCCGTCAGGTGCGCAGACTCCCCGTGTTCCGCGCGGATAGTCCGCGTCCGGGGATGGCGGGCCTGCAAAAGGCCGGACTCTGGCGCCGTATCAACAGCAGCAGCAGCGGCGGCGGCAACCGGACCTACGGGTTGACGCTGACGTACAGGGAGCCGGAGACAAAGTTGTCGGCCGAGTCGGCGCAGGTGTAGAATACGGTGTACCTGCCGGGCGTGGAGGTGTCGACCGCGGAGTCGTCGACCCCTACCTTGTGGGTGATGTCCCCGTCCTCGGCGTCGGTGCAGGTGGCCGCGGGCGGCGTGAACGAGCCGCCCACCGCAACGGTGACGTCGCCGGGCACCGTCAGCCTCGGGGCCAGGTCGGCGCCCGCGGGCTGTACAATCACTATCCGGACGCCGGTGTCGCCGTTGCCGTCGCCGTCATAGCACGAGTAGAACACGGTGTAGGTGCCCGCGCGGGAGGTGTCGACCGTACCCGAGGCCCTGACCCTGCCGCTGATGTCGCCCTCCTCGGGGTCAACGCAGGTGGCGCCCGCGTCCACATATGAGGAGCCCTGCGCGACCTCCACCAGGGGAAGCCCGTTCAGGTACAGCGCGGGCGGGGCCGAGCCGGACACCGCGACTATGCGCACGGTCGTGTCGCGGTTGCCGTCGCTGTCGGTGCACTCGTAGGATATGGTAGCCCTGCCGTTTGGGTGGAACGCCACGGACGTGGTTACAAGGTTGGAGATGTCCCCGTCCTCGAGGTCCCAGCAGCGGGCGTCGGACTTGTAGCTGGTGGAGTGGTCGCCCGATTTGACGCTTGCGCGCTCATGCACGATGGTGAGGATCGGGTCGGCGTCCGTCTCGGGTACGTCCAGTATGGTTATGGTAACGGTGTCCGTGTCCGTGGCCCCCCTCCTGTCGGTCGCGGTAAGCTCGAATGTGACGGCGGTGTCCGACAGCACGTCGGGCGCCGTGAACGTGGGCCACGACGAGCCGGTGCTCGACAGGGCGACTGCGGGGCCGGCAGTCTGGCTCCACGAATACCTGAGGTAGTCGCCGTCGTCCGGGTCAGACGAGCGCGTGGCGTACATGCGGACCGTGTCGCCCTCCGTGACCGTCTGGTCCGCACCCGCGTCCGCGGCCGGCGGGCTGTTGCGGGGCACGTCGAGTATCCTTATGGTCGTGGTGTCCGTGTCGGTGGCCAGCCCGTCGGATACGGTAAGCGTGAACGTGAGCTCCGTGTACGAGCCGACCTGGGGCGCGACGAACGTCGGGCTCGCCGCGGTGTGGTCGGAGAGCGCAACCTCGGGGCTTCCCGCCGTCTGCTCCCACGAGTACCGCAGCACGTCGCCGGTATCGTGGTCCGACGAGCCGGCGCCGTCAAGGTATACGGTCTCGCCCTCGCGGACCGTCTGGTGCGGCCCCGAGCGCGCGTCGGGGGTGCGGTTCACGTTGTCGTCCCTTACCGTTATTACGACTGTGTCAGTGTCCGAGGCCAGCCCGTCGGATACGGTAAGCCGGAAGGTGAACGGGGTGTCCGCCGAGACCCGGGGGGCGGCAAACGTCGGGTTCGCCGCGCTGTAATCGGAGAGGGCCAGGGCGGGGCTGCCGGCAGTCTGGGTCCAGGAATACGTGAGGGGGTCGCCGTCCGGGTCGTACGATCTCGAGCCGACAAGCGTCCCGGTCATCTCCTCGCCGACGTTCCGGTCGTACCCGGCGTGCGCGACGGGTACGATGTTGCGGACCGTTACCGTAACGGTGTCCGTGTCCGTGCCGCCGTCCGCGTCGGTTACGGTCAGCTCGAATGTGAGCGACGCGCGGAAGTCGGGGGCCTCAAACGAGGGGGAGGCCGTGCCCGCGGCGGTTATGAGCACGACGGGCCCCGCAGTCTGGGTCCACGAGTACGCCAGGGGGGCCTCGCCCGCCGACCGGGTGCCGTCAAGATGTACGGCGTCGCCCGGGTCGACTGACTGGTCGGGCCCCGCGTCGGCGACCACCATCTCGCGCGCGACGACCGTTATGGTGACGTCGTCAGCCGCGGTGGCGGGGCCGGAGGTGGCCGCAAACCTGAATGTGAGGGTGGCCGAGTCGTCGGGCGCCGTGAACGTGGCGGCGGGGGTGGAGCTGCCGCTCAGGGATACTGCGGGGGTGCCCGCCGTCTGGGTCCACGAGTATGTGGGGCTGGAGGACGCGGCGTTGCGCACGGTCCCCGTAAGGGTGACGGAGTCGCCCCCGCGGACGGTGCGGTCTCTCCCCGCGTCCGCCTCGAGCGGCAGCGAGTCGGCGACGGTTATCGTGACGGTATCGGACGCGGTCTCGGCGCCGTCGGTGGCCGTGAGCGTAAAGGTGTACTGCGTGTCGGCGTCGACCATGGGGGCGGTGAACGAGGCGCTCCGGGTGCCGCTGCCCGACAGTGCAATGCCCGAATCTGTGGTCCACGCAAAGGAAACCTGCAGGGAGGCGCCCTCCACCGTCCCCGCAAGGTCCACCGTAGAGCCCTCGTCTGCGGTCCGGTCCTCACCCGCGTCGACCGCCAGGGGGACGTCTAGCACGGTTATGACAACGGAGTCGGTCGCCGTCTTGTTGCCGTCGGTGGCCGTGACGGTAAAGGTATAGTCGGTGTCCGAGTCGACCATTGGCGCCGTAAACGAGGCGCTCCTGGTGTCGTCGTCCGATATGGCGATGCTCGAATCTGTGGTCCACTCAAAGGTGACCCGCAGCGTGGCGTTTGATACCGTCGCGGCCAGCGTGACCGTGTCACCCTCGTCTACATCCCGGTCCGCGCCCGCGCTTACCGTCAGGTCGGACACGTCCCGCACCGTTACCACGACGGTGTCGGTGTCGACGTCCGCCGTCCCGTCGCTTACGGCAAGCCTGAAGGTGAGGGCCGTCTCGGCGTTGACCGCCGGGGCCGTGAACGTGGGGCTCTGCGCGGTGTTGCTTGAGAGCGACACGGTGGGGCTGCCCGCAGTCTGCTTCCACGAATACAAGAGGCGGTCGCCGTCGGGGTCCGACGAGCCGGAGCCGTCAAGCGTCACGACGGTGTTCTCGTCTGCGGCCTGGTCCGCGCCGGCATCCGCCGTAGGCGGGAGGTTGACGTTCCTTATGGTTACGTTGACCGTGTCCGTGCCTGACAGGGAGCCGCCGTCGGATACGGTAAGCGTAAAGGTGAGGACGGCGTCCGATGACACCTCGGGGGCGACAAACGCGAGTATTGGGCCGTCGGTGGACGTGGGCGATGCGGTGGGGCTGCCGGCAGTCTGGCTCCAAGAATACGTGAGGTCGTCGCCGTCCGGGTCAGACGAGCCCCTGCCATCAAACGTCACGGCCTCCCTCTCGTTGACCGCCTGGTCGGCCCCGGCGTCCGCCGTAGGCGCGCGGTTGACGTTGCTTACGGTGATTGTGACGGTGTCCGTTGCGTCCACGGTCCCGTCGTTTACCGTAAGCGTGAATACAAAGTCGGTGTCCGATGTCACCTCGGGGGCCGTAAAGCTGGCGCTGAGCGCGTCGCTGTTGGTTATCGTGATTGCGGGGGATGCGGGGCTCACCGTCCACGCGTACGTCAGGCTGTCGCCCGTATCGGGGTCCGTGGCGGTGCCCGCCAGCGTCACGACGGTGCGCTCGTTCACCGCCCGGTCCGTACCCGCGTTGACGGTAGGCGCGGTGTTTGCGGAGGCCGCGGCGGCGACCGGTACCGTCACGCTGTTGCCCGTCCCAAGGACGCCCGTGCCGTTGACCGTTACCGTAACCTCGAGCGTCGTGTCCGGCGTGACCGTCTGGCCGTCCTTCAGCCTGAGGACCTTGGCCGCCGTCACCTCGAACTTTGCCGAGTCGCCCTCCGCCGCGGCGGCGTACGAGGGGGAGTGGCCGTCAAGCACGGAGTTCTGGGCCGATATGGTGCCCGCCACCCTGTCCGTATCCGACACCCGGGGGGCGTCCGTGTCCAGCGTGACGTACCACTTTCCGAGGTTCTGGGAGAAGGCGGTGGCGCCGGTGAGCATGCGGTCCATGTCGGTGGCGGCCGAGACGTCCCACGCGCCGATGTCCTGGTCGAACGCCTGGGCCGAGAAGAACATGCGGTTCATGTCGGTGACGGACGAGGTGTCCCAGGCTGATACGTTGCCGTTGAAGGCGGCGGCGCCGCTGAACATGCGGCCCATGTCGGTGACGGACGAGGTGTCCCACCGGGTTTCGCCGGTGGCCGTGTCGGTCACGGTGTTGATGTCCCGGTTGAATGCTATGGCGCCGTTGAACATGCCGCCCATGTCGGTGACGCGGGAGGTGTCCCAGCCGGATATGTCGCCGTTGAACGCGTGGGCGCCGTTGAACATGTTGCCCATGTCGGTGACGGACGAGGTGTTCCAGTCGCTGAGGGTCCGGTTGAAGGAGCGGGCGCCGTTGAACGCGTCGGACATGTCGGTTATGCCGGAGGTGTCCCAGCCGGATATGTCGCCGTTGAACGCGGTGGCCTCGCGGAACATGCCGCCCATGTCGGTGACGCCGGAGAGGTCCGGCGAGTCGGCGGCGTTGTATGCCATGTTCGACGCCCCCCGGAACGCGTCCCGCATGCCGGTCCACCCGACGTCGCCCCACTGCTCTATGGAGGCGAGGCGCTCCCTGTTGGCCCTGTCCGTGTCGCCGAGCCTGAACTGCTCGAGGCCGCCGGTGATGGAGACCGTGTGGATGCCCGCCTCCCCATACGTGTGGGTCTGGTCGCCCGTGACGCCCGTCTGCGCGGAGCCGTCGCCCCAGTCGACGTCGTAGGGGGCGGTGGAGGTGCCGACGTCGATCTTTATGGCCTGGTTGGCGGCAGTGGTGTTCCAGGTGGTGACAAACGGGTCGCGGACGGCGACCGTCACGGAGTCGGTGTCGGCCTGGGACGCCGCGTCCGTTACGGCGAGGTCGAACTCGAGGGTGGCGGGGGCGGCGGGCGCCGTGAATCTGGGGGCGGCGCGGTCGGCCAGCTCGAGGACCCGGATGCCGTTGAGGGGAATGTCGACGAAATCGGCCGAGGTGACCGCCGCGTAGGTCTTGGTGCCGACCTCGAAGGCGGCGACGCCGTTCGTATTGGGTAATTGGAAGGTGGCGTTGCTGTGAAAGTCGCCCACGCGCTCGGGGTTTGCGGGGTCGGACAAATCGATTATCTCGACGTTACCAAGACCGGCCTGTGCGGTGACCGCGGCGTACGGCGCCCCGTTGACCTCGAATATGTCGATGCCATAGGCAGTCCCAAGATGAAGGCCAGAGCCGTCAGAGGCTACGATCTTGCCCGCCGCAGCCGGGTTTGCGGGGTCCGCCAGGCTGATTATCTGGACGCCGTGGTCTGAGGATGAGGCGACCGCGGCGTACGCGGTGCCGCCTGCCTCGAATATGTCGATGTTGCGGGGGTCTTCTAACGCCAGGGTGGAGTTGTCTTCGAGCAGGCCTGCCACTACGGGGTCTGCAAGCAGCTGCCCCGAGCCGTCCGTCAGTTTCAGTATCAGGACGGTGTCGTCGTTGGTCGCGGTGACCGCCGCATACGTGGCGCCGGAGTGTCCGAATACGGCGACGTCCTCGGGGTTGTCAAGTTGGACGTTGGCGCCCCTGCCAATCTTGCCCGCCGCAGCCGGGTTTGCGGGGTCGGCCAGGCTGATTATCTGGACGCCGTCGTCGTCACGCCCGGCCACCGCCGCATACGCGGTGCCGCCGAGCTCGAATATGTCGATGCCGCGGGGGCCGTTGAGCTCGCGGTTGTTATCGTTGGTGAGGCGGCCCACCCCCGCCGGGTTTGCGGGGTCGGCCAAACTGACTATCTCGACGCCGTCGTCACGTTCGGCGGTGACCGCGGCGTATATGGTGCCGCCGTGCTCGAATATGTCGATGCCGCGGGGGCCGCTGAGCTCGCGGCTGTCGCCGTCAGTAAGGTTGCCTACGGCCGCCGGGCTTGCGGGGTCGGACATGTCGATTACCTGGACGGCGTTGTCGACGTTTGCGGCCGCGACCACATACGGCGTTCCGCCGTGCTCGAATGCCGCGACGCCGAGCGGATTGTGGAGCAGGAGCCCGTCAGGCTCGGTGTCCCCAATCCAGCCCACCGGCCGGACGTCTATAAAGTCGAGCGTTACGTCGGGGCCGGCCGTCTGGTTCCAAAAGTACGTGAGGGCGGTGCCCGTCGAGCCGGTGCCGTTGAGCGCAACGGTGTCGCCTGCAAGCGCGGGGACGTCCGAGCCGGCGTCCGATACCGGCAGCGCGGGGACGGTTACCGTGATTTCGTCCCGGTCATTGTGTTCCCCGTCGTTGACGACAAGGGCGATGATGAATGTTGCAGTAGAGGAGGGGGCCGTGAACGTCGGGGTCGCGGTGTTGCCGCCCGTGAGCGTGACGACATTCCCGATCGAGAGCCAGGTGTAGTCGAGGACGCCGCCGTCCGGATCGTACGAGCCGGTGCCGTCAAGCATTACGGTGACGCCCTGCGCGACTATGAGGTCGCCCCCGGCGTCCGCTATGGGCGCGCGGTTCACGTTGCTTACGGTGACCGTAACGGTGTCCGATACGTCCACGGTGCCGTCGTTTACGGTAAGCGTGAATACAAAGTCGGTGTCCGTTGTGACCTCGGGGGCCGTGAACGTGGTCGAGAGGGCGTCGTCGTCGTTTATGGTAATGGCGGGGGTTGCGGGGCTCACCGTCCACGCGTACGTCAGAACGTCGCTATCGTCGGGGTCCGTGGCGGTGCCCGTCAGCGTCACCATATCGCCCTCGCTTACGGTCTGGGCCGCCCCCGCGTCCACAGTCGGCGCGGTGTTGTCGGCGGGGGTGCCGGCGGCGGTGAGCTGCAGTATCTGGACGCCGTCTTCGAAGAGTGCGGCGACCGCGGCGTACGTTGTTCCGGAATCCTCGAATGTTGCGATTCCGGTCGGACTTTCAAGCAGGGTATCGCCGTCGTCTTCAATCTTTCCCGCGTCCTCCGGGTTTGCAAGCAGCCCGCTGGAGTTTGCAAGCTTTAGCATCTGGACGCCGTTGTCGCCACTTGCGGTGACCGCGGCGTATATGGTGCCGGACGCCGTGAGGATGGTGATGTCATCAGGGTTGTCGAGCAGGAGGGAGCCGCCGTCTTCAATGTTTCCGGCGTCCGTGGGGTTTGCAAGCAGGGCGGTCCCCGCGTCGTTTGTAAGCTTTAGCATCTGGACGCCGTTGTCGCCACTTGCGGCGACCGCGGCGTATATGGCGCCGGAGACCTCAAAGGTGGCGATGCCATCGGCGCCGTCAAGCAGGAGGGAGCCGCCGTCTGCAATCTTTCCGGCGTCCTCGGGGCTTGAAAGCAGGGCGGTCCCCGCGTCGTTTGTAAGCTTTAGCATCTGGACGCCGTCGTCGCGGCCTGCGGCGACCGCGGCGTATATGGCGTCGGAGACCTCAAAGGTGGCGATGCCGTCGGCGCCTTCAAGCAGGAGGGAGTTGTTGTCTGCAATCTTTCCGGCGTCCCTGGGGTTTGCAAGCAGGGTCCCCGTGTCACTCGTAAGCTTTAGCATCTGGACGCCGTTGTCTCCGAAACGGGCGCCTCCGGCCACTGCCGCGTACGTGGCGCCGGAGACCTCAAAGAGGGATATGTCTTTCGCGTTGCCGAGCAGGCGCCCGCCGCCGTCTTCAATATTTCCGGCGGCCGTCGGGTTTGCAAGCAGCCCGCCGGAGTCTGCCAGCTGGAGCATCTGGACGCCGCCGTCTCCGGGCGAGGTCACTGCGGCGTACGTGTTGCCGGAGACCGTAAAGACGGCCGCGTCATGCGAGAAAGTAAGCAGGAGGTCCGCGGTGTCTGACAGGTTGCCTGCCGCGGTCGGGGCGGCGGGATTTGAGAGGTTGAGTATCTGGATGCCGGCATGCGAGGTCTCTGACGTTATGGTGACTATCGCGTAGACGGTGCCGTCCACCTCGAAGGTGGTAATTTTTGTTGCTTCGCGAAGCAGGATATCGCCGGTGTCCGCAATACTGCCGGCGGCCACGGGGTTGTCAAGCAGGGCCTGCGCAAGGGCGGGCTCCGCGAGCCCCTCCGGCGCCGCGAGGGCCGCGGCCGCCAATGCAAGTATGGCCGCAAGGCACAGGGTTTGCGCGAACCGCCGCCTACCCATATCAGGCGCACCTACCGATCCAGGGGCCGGACGCCGCCCCCCCCCCCCGGGGAGGCCGCCGCGGGCGCGGCGCCTGCGGCCCCCGAAGGGGCGGCCGTCTGGAACCCGGGCGTCCCGCAGTGCGGGATCCGCGGCGCACAGGGCGTCCCCTCCCCCACGTCTAGACGCCTTGTGCGCCGTACATTGCCTGCATAAGGATCATTATGCCGGAAGTTTTCGGCATTTTTGCAAATATTCGGATCGTTATGCCGGAAAACTTGCCGGCATAACGCGCGGGAAAAATCCGCCATTGAAAATCTTAAATAAGCCTTGTGGGACGTGACCCTGTAACTATGCGGTATAATGATCCTTATGCCGGCAAAATAGTGTAAAATTTGGCCCTGTCGCGGGTTCGGAAGCCGGGCACGGCCGCCACCCACACGTCAAAGGGATAGGTGGCGGCCGGGGATTGCAGAATGGGTAGCAACCCGCGATCCCCTTGGCCAGATCTGGCTAAATGCCTATCGGGCCAGATGCCGGCGCCGCCCCATTCCGGACCGGGGGGGGGAGCGGTCTGGAGGCCGCCGCCATAATGCCATCCTGCATACACCGGCCGTGAGAACCCGCCGTCGCGGCCGTCGCCGCCCGGCTTTGGCGGCCGTCCGATCTCGCCCCCGCGCCTCGGCCCCCGGCGCGCGCCACACATGGCGGCCGGGGGCCCTGACGGCGCCCGCGCCGCTTCTGGCGCCCGCGCCGGGGGGCGGCGCGGGCTGCCTGCGCAGACCGGCTGCGGCATCGGGGGGCGCGGGGCCGGGGCCGGCGTCCGACGGCCGGCGAAGCCCTGACGCGCCGGCGGCGGGGATGCCGGCCGGCGAAGGCGCCTGCTGCGCCGTGCCGCGGAGGAGCGCTGCCGCGGAGGAGATCGGCAGGCCCGCGGCGGGCACGCGCGGATCCCGGCTGGCGGCCGCCGCACGGGTCGGGGGGGGCGGCGTCCGGTACGCGGGGGCCGCCGCAGCGCGCAAGGGGCGCACAGGCGGCGGAGGCGGCGGCGCGACTGCGGGGAAGGGCGGGGCGCCGGATTTGGAAACAGGGTTAATAGGGCAGGAGCGCTAATTATCTCATGCTTCTCATGCGCGTCCCCCCGCCGCTCGGCACAGTCCACTTCGGGTGGGTGGAGGATTCCGGCCGATCCGCGGCGCCCGCAGGGGGCACCACATACTAAAGAAAGGGTGACTGAACACGGTGCCTTACTACGAGGTGCTGCGCCCCGCAGACAGCAAGGAACTGGAAGAGGCGGGGCGCGACATCGCGCCAATATTGGAACTGCTGCCGGCGGCCGGATACGTCGAGGCGGGCCGGCTGGCGGCCGGGGGCGGGGACCGGCGCGCCGTGGAGCGCGCCATAAAATGGGCCTGCTCCCGCGGGATAATCCAAGGGGCAAATCCGGACTGCCGCGTGCTGGAGCTGGAGAGCGTCAGGTTCTGGCTGGGCCAGCTGGGCACGTCCAGGCTGAAGAACACCGGCGGCGCAAGGAGGAGGAGGGGTGGCACCAGGCAGACGTACGCGGAGGAGCTCGAGGCGTTCAACAGGTGGCTGCCGGATGCCAGGCTCCCGGCGGGGGGCGAGGCGGGTGCAGCGTTCTCGGACGTGGAGGAACTGTTGAAATTCTGCGAGGCAAACGGCGCGCAGGCCGCGCGCCGCGCAGTCAGGCGGTACGTGGCGGAGCTGGCAGGATCCGGCTATTCCGCGAACACGACCATGCTCAGGTGCGCCGCCGTAAAGTCGTACTTTGCCGCGCACGACGTGAGGGTCGACGTGAAGGTCGGCAGGAGGCGCCGCGGCGGCGACAACGGCGGCGGCCGCGGCGCCGCAGCCGACCCCGGGATGAGCCTCATGGACTTTTACAAGGTGATGGTGTCCGGGAGGATGGACGTCACGGCGCGCGCCGTGATGATGGCAAAGTTCCAGGCCGGGCTGGACGCCAGCACCATGGCAGACAGGTTCAACTTCGAGGCGTACCCCCAGATAGTAAAGCACTTTGGGACGGAGGACCGCTCCGCGTGGGACCTGGACCGGTGCCCCGTCCCCATCAAGCTGGTCCGCGTCAAGACGGGCATGCGGTACACCACGTTCATAGACAGGGACGCGGTGTCCCTCCTGCGGGACTACCTGGCGTCGAGTGAGCACGCGCGCGGGGGGAAGAGGCACGACGGGGCAGGGCCGCTGTTTGTCACCCGGCGGGGGGCTCCGGTCGGGCCGGGCTGGATATCCGAAAGGTTCTCCAGGGCCGCGGCAAGCGCCGGCATACAGAGGAGGGCCTCCCCGCACACCTACAGGATGCGCTCGCACGAGGTGCGCGACCTGCTGAAGAGCACGCTGCTGGCCTCGGGGTGCGCGCCGTACGCGGCAGACCACGTGCTGGGCCACTCCCCGCGCGACTCGTACGAGAAGCAGTCCGAGCTGTACCCCGAGACGCTGCGCGCAGAGTACGCCAAGGCGTCGTGGAGGATCAACGTGTTCAGCAGCATTGAGAGGTATCTGGACTCGGAGGCGTTCCGGCCCGGGGGGCGCGGGGGCGGGGGCCGGACGGGGCGGCGCAGGGGGCCGGACGGGGCGGCGCAGGGGGCGCAGCAGCTGCAACACCACCATCAACACCACCATCAACACCACCATCACCACCACCACCACGAGCAGCAGTAATGCCAGCAGGACATGCGGGCCATGTTCGAGAGGATGATGGAGAACACTATGCGCATCTTCCAGATCTTCCCGGCAGGCAGGGATCTGGACGTGCCAGACGGGGCGGCGCGCGTGTTCGGCGGGGCGCGGGGAGGTGACGGCGCGGGGAGGCCCACCCTTGCGCCCGCCCCCGTGGTGCCTGCCGCCTCCCGTACCCCCCGTGGTGCCTGCCGCCTCCCGATGGCGCGCGGCCCGCATCCACCATGCACGCGACTCGTACCGCGGTGCGCCACCGGCGCGCGGCCCGTGAACGCGCGCCCGCAGTGATCCCGCGCCCTGCCGCCCTTCCTCCCGCCCCTTGAATGTCACTGGCGTCAGACGCCATACGATCAGCAGGCCTTGCCGCCCGGGCGCGCCGCGTTCCCAACTCTTCGCGATCTTGGCGGGAAAAGCAGGATTGGGAAACAGGGTTAATAGAGCAAAAGCGCTAGGTATCCCATGCTTTTCATTTGCGTCTGCCCGCCGTTTGGCACCGTCCGTATCGGGGGGAAGAGGGATTCCGGCGGATCCGCGGCGTCTGTAAGGAGCATCACATACTAAAGTCAGGTGACAAACCATGGTGCTCTACTACGAGGTGCTGCGCACCGCAGGCAGGAAGGAACTGGACGAGGCGGAACGCGACATCATACCGATATTGGAATCGCTGCCGGCGGCCGGATACGTCGAGGCGGGCCGGGTGGCGGCCGGGACCGGGGGCGGCCGGGCGGCCGGGCGCGCCGTCGAGTGGGCCTGCTCCCGCGGCATACTGCAGGAGGCAAAGCCCGGCTGCCGCATACTGGAGCTAGAGAGCGCCAGGTTCTGGCTTGGCCAGCTGGGCTCGTCCAGGCTGAAGAACGTCGGCGGAGCGAGGAGGAAGAGGGGAGGCACCAGGCAGACGTACGCAGAAGAGCTCGGGGCGTTCAACAGGTGGCTGCCCGGAGCCGAGTTCCCGGCTGGGGGCGCAGGCGGCAGGTCGTTCTCAGACGTGGAGGAGCTGCTCAAATTTTGCGAGGCAAACGGCGCGCAGGCCGCGCGCCGCGCAGTCAGGCAGTACGTGGCGGAGCTGGCCGGAGCAGGCTACTCTGCAAACACGACCAGGCTCAAGTGCGCCGCCGTAAAGTCGTACTTTGCCGCGCACGACGTGCCGGTCGACGTAAAAATCGGCAGGAGGCGCCATAACGGCGGCGGCGATGGCGATGGCGGCGTTACAATCGACTCCGGCATGAGCCTCATGGACTTTTACAAGGTGATGACGACAGGCGGGATGGACGTCACGGCGCGCGCCGTGATGATGGCAAAGTTCCAGGCGGGGCTTGACTCGAGCACCATGGCAGACAGGTTCAACTTTGAGGCGTACCCGCAGATGGTAAAGCACTTTGGGACGGAGGACCGCTCCTCGTGGGATCTGGACCGGTGCCCGGTGCCGGTCAGGCTGGTCCGCGTCAAGACCGGCATGCCATACACCACGTTCATAGACAGGGACGCCGTAACCCACCTGCGGGACTGCCTGGCGTGGAAGGAGTCCACATACGGGAAAAAACACGGCGCGGACGAGCCGCTGTTCGTAACGCAGCGCGGCACCCCGGTCAGCCCCGTCTGGGTGTCCTCAAAGTTCTCCGCGGCGGCCGCCAACGCCGGCATACAGAAGAAGATCGCCCCGCACACGTACATGATGCGCTCGCACGAGGTGCGCGACCTGCTGAAGAGCACGCTGCTGGCCTCTGGGTGCGCGCCGTACGCGGCAGACCACGTGCTGGGGCACGCCCCGCGCGACTCGTACGAAAAGCAGGCCGTGCTGTACCCAGAGACGCTGCGCGCAGAGTACGCCAAGGCGTCGTGGAGGATCAACGTGTTCAGCGGCTTTGAGAAATATCTGGACTCGGTTTCGGTCCTCCCCCGGCCCGGAAACGGGGCGGCGTTTGGCCGGGACGGGCTCCCGGGAGGCGGCAGTGACGATCAGTCCGTTTCCCGCGGGGCGCAGGAGGTGCAGGACGCGTTCAGGAAGATGGCGGCAGACATGGCGGACATGTTCCGGATCGTCATGGCAAGCGGCGGCATGGGCGCGCCGGACAGGGTCGCGCGCGGGCTGCAGGACGTGCGGGGTGGTGGCGGTAGTGGTGGCGGTGGCGGTGGCGGTGGCGGTGGCGGTGGCGGTGGCGCGGCGACGTGACCGCGCGTCCGCGCTTTTCAGGACGCCGGCCGGACGCCGTCATCCGCGCCCCGGCGGCAGGCCATCATGTGCAAGGCCGGCGCGTCCGCGTACCCCGGCCGCGATACAGGCATGCCCCACCGGCGACGCACTTGCCCGGAAAGAATCAACAGGCTCTATGATTCCGTCCGGTTAACTGCCGCAGTTTGTTCCTGCCGTCGCGTTGCCGTGTCCACCGCAGAGTGATCCCGGCACCGGGCGCACCACCACCACCGCCGTCGCCGTCGCCGCCCGCCACTAACGCGCTAGAACCCCCCTACGGCAGGGTGGAGAGCCTGACGAAGTTGGAGCGGTCCGACTCGCCGTGCTCGTTGACGGCTATCACGCGGAAGACGTAGACGGTATCGGGGTCGAGACCCTCTGCCACGTAGGAGGCGTCCGACGAGCCGGTGTCATCGACCAGTACGGAGAGCTCGGTCTGGGTGTGGGGCGTCCTGGAGAGTATCTTGTACCCGGTGATCGAGTCGTCGCCGGCGGGGTCCCAGGTCAGGGTTATGGTGGTGTTGGTGGTGGAGGCGGCCTGGAGGTTCTGCGGGGCGTCCGGCGGCGTTGAGTCGGGCTGCGGGGCGTCGGTGACGTTGGTGGAGAGCCTGACGAAGTTGGAGCGGTCCGACTCGCCGTGCTCGTTGACGGCTATCACGCGGAAGACGTAGACGGTATCGGGGTCGAGACCCTCTGCCACGTAGGAGGCGTCCGACGAGCCGGTGTCATCGACCAGTACGGAGAGCTCGGTCTGGGTGTGGGGCGTCCTGGAGAGTATCTTGTACCCGGTGATCGAGTCGTCGCCGGCGGGGTCCCAGGTCAGGGTTATGGTGGTGTTGGTGGTGGAGGCGGCCTGGAGGTTCTGCGGGGCGTCCGGCGGCGTGGAACCGGGCTGCGGGGCGTCGGTGACGGTGACCGTCAGCGAGTCGGTCGCGGTGGCGTTGCGGGCGTCGGTGGCGGTCAGCGTTATGGTGATTGTGGTGTTGGAGGAGACCTGCGGGGCGGTGAACGACGGGGAGAGCGTGGCGGGGCCGTCTAGGCTGATGGGCGTCTGGGAGTCGTGGGCCCAAAGGTAGGACAGGGCGTCGCCGTCGGGGTCGGAGGCCGTTCCGGACAGGGTGACGGTGGAGCCCTCGGCGGCGGTCAGGTCGGGGCCGGCCTGGACGGCCGGGGGGCGGTTGGCCGGCGGGTCGTCCTGGCCGGTCTGGTTGGCGGCGGGCTCGACCGCCTCGGGGGGGCGGACGGCCTGCCCCAGGTCCACTGTTATCTCCACCACCCTGGAGTTGCCCGTGCCGAAGCCGCCGGCGGAGGCGATGGTGACGTTGTAGGAGCCCGGCTGCGGGGCCTGGCCGGGGTTGATGGCCAGGGCCCCGCCTGCCACCGCGAAGCGGGCGTCGGCGACCGAGTAGTCCGGGTTCTGGCCGTCCAAGTAGGCGTTCTGCGCCGATATGGCCAGGGTCTCGCCGGCCGACGATATGGCGGTGTCATCCAGGGTGATGTACCAGCTGCCCAGGTTCCGGGCAAAGCTGCCTGCCTGGCGGAACATGTCGCCCATGTCGGTGGCGCCCGAGACGTCCCAGGAGGAGAGGTCGCCGTTGAAGGAGGAGGCGCCGCGGAACATGTCGGCCGTGCTGGCGACGGACGAGACGTCCCAGGAGGATATGTCGCCGTCAAAGGAGGAGGCGCCGTAGAACATGCCCGCCATGGTGGCGACGGACGAGACGTCCCAGGAGGATATGTCGCCGTCAAAGGAGGAGGCGCCGTAGAACATGTCAACCATGGTGGCGACGGACGAGACGTCCCAGGAGGAGAGGTCCTGGTTGAAGGAGGCCGCGTCCCGGAACATGTAGCGCGTGTCGGTGACGGACGAGACGTCCCAGGAGGATACGTCCCCGTTGAAGGAGGAGGCGCCATAGAACATCCCGGTCATGGCGATGGCGCCCGAGACGTCCCAGGAGGAGAGGTCCTGGTTGAAGGAGGAGGCGCCGTGGAACATGCGGCGCATGTCGTTGGCGCCCGAGACGTCCCAGGAGGATATGTCTCCGTCAAAGGTGGCCGCGTCCCGGAACGCCCCGATCATGTTGGTGACGGACGAGACGTCCCAGGAGGAGAGGTCGCCGTCAAAGGAGGAGGCGCCGTGGAACATGTGGCGCATGCTGGTGACACCTGACAGGTCGGGCGAGTCGGTGGCGCGGTACACCATCGACGACGCTCCCTTGAACGCAAGCTCCATCGACTCCCACTCCGCGGCGCCCCACTGGTCTATGGACCGCAGTTTCGCGGCGTTGGCGTCCCCGTTGAGATGGATTCTTGCAAAGTCCCCGGATATGCTGACCGTGTATGTCCCGGCGGCATGGTACGTGTGGGTCTGGTCGCCGGTTACATCGGCGGAGACGGTGCCGTCTCCCCAGTCCACCGTGTATGTGCCGGCGGCGCCTCCCACCGGGATGGTTATCGGCTCGTTGGCGGCGGTCGTCTGCCAGGTGGTGACAAAGGCGGAGGGCTGCAGGGCGTCGGAGACGGGGGCGGTGTCGGTGACGGTCAGGGCCAGCGTGTCCGAGGAGGCGTGGGTGCCGTCGTCGGCAGTCAGCGTTATGGTGACGGTGGTGTCGGAGGGGACCTCCGGGGCGGTAAGGGTGGTGTAGGGCGCCGTCGAGTTGGCGAAGGCTATGTCCAGGCTCGAGTCGTGGGACCACAGGTAGGTCAGGGTGTCGGTGCCGTCTCTGTCGTCATCGGAGGCCGTTCCGGAGAGGGTCACCGTGTCGCCTTCCCGGACGGTCTGGTCGGCCCCGGCCTCGACGACCGGCGGGGCGTTGTAGCCTTCTGCGGCCGCGATCTCGAACGTGCGGGAGTTGCCGGTGCCGAAGCCGCCGGCGGATGTTACGGTCACCGCATACGAGCTTCTTGCCGGGTTGTCACCCAGGGGCGCCTTGAGCCTCAGGGTGGAGCCGTTGACTATCTCAAAGGAGTCCGAGTCCCCGCCCGGGCCCATCCCGTACACCGGCCCCTGGGTTGCAAGGAATGCGTTTTGTGCGGATATCACCCCGACCGACCCGTCGGCGCCGTCAACCTGCAGATCGTCAAGCACCATGTACCAGTTTCCCAGGTTTTGATCAAAGGCGTCTGCGCCGTCGAACATCTGCCGCATGTCGGCCACCGAGGAGACGTCCCAGGCCGATATGTCGCCGTTGAAGGAAGTGGTGCCATAGAACATGTAGGACATGTCGGTCACCGAGGAGACGTCCCAGGCCGATATGTCGCCGTCAAAGGAGGTGGCTCCGGAGAACATCTGCCGCATGTCGGCCACCGAGGAGACGTTCCAGGCCGATATGTCGCCGTTGAAGGAGGAGGCGCCATCGAGCATCCTGTACATGTCGGTCACCGAGGAGACGTCCCAGGCCGATATGTTGCCGTTGAAGCGGTCGGCGTCCGAGAACATGCTGGACATGTCGGCCACCGAGGAGACGTCCCAGGCCGATATGTCGCCGTCAAAGGAGGAGGCTTCGTTGAACATGTAGGACATGTCGGTCACCGAGGAGACGTCCCAGGCAGATATGTCGCCGTTGAAGGAGGTGGAATAGGAGAACATGTTTCTCATGTCGGTCACCGAGGAGACGTCCCAGGCAGATATGTTGCCGTTGAAGGAGGTGGCGAAGGGGAACATCGAGTGCGTGTCGGTCACCGAGGAGACGTTCCAGGCCGATATGTCGCCGTTGAAGGAGGTGGCCTGGGAGAACATGCCGTGCATGTCGGTCACCGAGGAGACGTTCCAGGCCGATATGTCGGCGTTGAAGGAGTGGGCTCTGGAGAACATGTGGGCCGCGTCGGTCACCGAGGAGACGTCCCAGGTCGATACGTTGCCGTTGAAGGAGGTGGCGCCGTGGAACATATAGTACATGTTGGTCACCGAGGAGACGTCCCAGGCGGAGAGGTCGCCGTCGAAGGAGGTGGCGCCGCGGAACATCCAGGACGTGTCGGTAACGCCGGAGAGGTCGGGGGCATCGGTCGCGCGATAGACCATGTTGGACGCCCCCTCGAACGCGCCGCTCATCGACTCCCATCTGATGTCGCCCCACTGCTCTATCGACTGCAGCTTGCCAACGTTGGGGTAAAGTTCGTTGAGGTGTATCCTGGTAAAATCGCCGTATATCCTGACCGTATGGGTTCCGGGGGTGCCGTACGCGTGCACCTGGTTCCCCGTGACGTTGGCCGAGACGGTCCCGTCGCCCCAGTCGACCGTGTATGTGCCGGCGACTCCGCCCACCGGAATCGTTATGCTCTCGTTGGCCCCGGCCGTCCCCCAGGTGGTGACAAAGTGGGTGTGTGCGGGCGCGGCGGTGTAGACGATGACAGGCTCGGAGGGGCCGGACTCGCCGTGCTCGTTGACGGCCGCCACGCCGAAGACGTAGGCGGTGGACGGCCGGAGATCCGTGACGGTATAGGAGGCCTCGGTGCCGTTGGTCTGGGCCACAAGCACGGACATGCGGGACTGGTTTGCCGGGCTTGTCGAGAGGACCCTGTACCCGGTGATCGAGTCGTCATCCGGCGGATCCCAGGCCAGGATCACCGAGTCGTGGGCGGGGGTGGCCCTGAGGTTTTGGGGCGCGTCGGGCGCCTTGATCACGTGCGCCTCGACAGGCTCAGGTGTCCCGGGCATTATGGTGACGGTGGTCGTGTCCGAGGCGGTGGCGTTGTGGGCATCGGTGGCGGCCAGCGTGAAGGTGACGGTGGCGTTGGAGGCAACCTGGGGGGCGGCAAAGGTGGTGTACGGGGCGGCCGGGTCGGCCAGGGTTATGCCCAGGCCTGGCCGGTCGTGGGTCCACAGGTAGGTCATAGAATCGCCGTCCGGGTCAGAGGCGGTCCCGGCCAGGGTGGCGTTCTGCCCCCCGGTCACGGTCTGGTCGGGGCCGGCCTCGACGGTCGGGGGGCTGTTGGCGGCGGATCCCGCGACGGCCACGATGATGTCGCCGCTCCAGGGTCCGGCGTAGCCGTTGTAGTCGGCGCGCATATTCACCTTGTAGGTATGCCCCTCCTCCAGGCCGGTAATCGTGTGGGATGTGGTGGTGGGGAAGGCGTTGCCCGACGGGGCCGTATAGCTCCTGTAGGGCTCGTCCACCTTGGCCCAGGATATCCGGTATTTGAAGGGCTCCCGGGTGGGCTCGTCCCAGGTGGCCTGGATGGTTCCGGGCGTGGTGCCGGTCAGGGCAATCCTGCTTATGCCGTAGCGGCCGGGCGCCTGATCCGGCGTCCAGACGACGGTGGTGTTGACGTAGCGTATGGTGACGTTCAGTGAGTCGGAGGAGGACGCGGCGCCGTCGTGGGCGGTCAGCGTGACGGATATGGTGGTGTCCGAGGGGACCCGGTGGGCGGTGAGGGTGGCAGATGTGGAGGTGGCGTTGGCCAGGGTGATCGCCAGGTCGGGCCGGTCGTGGGTCCACAGGTAGGTCATCGAATCGCCGTCGGGGTCCGAGGCAGTCCCGGTCAGGGCGACGGCCTGTCCCATGTAGGCGTTCTGGTCGGGGCCGGCCTCGACGGTCGGCAGGCCGTTGAGGCGGGCGACGGTGACGGTGACCCGGTCTGTGGAGGTGGCGTTGTGGGCATCGGTGGCGGCCAGCGTAAAGGTGACGGTGGCGTTGGAGCCAACCTGGGGGGCGGCAAAGGTGGTGGACGGGGCGGCCGGGTCGGCCAGGGTTATGCCCAGGTCTGGCCGGTCGTGGGTCCACAGGTAGGTCATCGAATCGCCGTCGGGGTCCGAGGCCGTACCGTTCAGGGCGGCGTCCTGCCCCCCGTAGACGGTCTGGTCGGGGCCGGCCTCGACGGTCGGGGGCAGGTTGCGATCGTGCAGTGCAATGGCCCTGTCGGGCGCCGCGGCGATGCCGTTCCCATACAGGTCGGCGACGGCGCCCCGGCCGATGTCAAGCTGCGGCGCAGTCAGGTTGCCGACGGCGCCCATCTGGGAGGCCGAAAGCGTCGCTGTCAGCGTGGCGCCGTGGACCGACCCGGGGGCGCCATCCAGGGTGACGCCGCCGGACGACCCTCCCGTATCGCGGACGTGCAGGCGATCCCAGTGGACCGCCGGGCTGAGCGGCTCGCTGAAGTTCATCTGGAGGGTGCCGTCATATATGACGTAGGCGGCCGACAGGAGGGTGGGCGGCCGGGTGTCCTCCACCACAACCTCCCGGACGGCCGTCGCCGTGCTGCCTACCGAGTCGGAGCACGAATAGGTGACCGTATAGTTGCCGGGGACGGCGGCATTGACGTCTGATATGGCCTGCACCAGGTCGGTGAGGTCGCCGTCGATATCGTCGGTGCAGGAGGCGCCGGCGTCGGCGTAGGCCGAGCCGGCCTCTATCCTGTCGGGCGAGGCCCCGTTGAGTGCAATGGTCGGCGGCGCCCGCGCCGCGGCAGTCACGGCCACGGGTATGATCTGGGCCCCGTCATCATAGCTGGCCGCGACTATCGCGTAGGTGCTGCCGCCCGCCCTGAAGGTGGCCGCGTCGCTGGCGCCGTTGAGCCTGAGAATCTCGTTGTCGTAGATGACATTCCGGAGGACCGGCCCTGACGGGTTGGTGACGTCCACTATCCGGATGCCGTCGCGCAGGGTCTGCGTGATGATCGCGTAGGTCCGGCCGCCGTCCTCAAAGGCGGTGACGCCGGACAGGCCGTCAAGGCTGCTGTCGTCGTATCCCTGCTTACCGGCGGCGGCCGGGTTGTAGGGATCGGTGACGTTTATCACCTGGACGCCGTCGTCGTAGTAAGCCGCGACGATCGCGTAGGTGCTGCCGCCCCTCTCAAAGACGGCCACGTCTGTCGGATGATAGAGGTGGTGGTGGCGGCTCTCCGAGATGCTGCCGGCCGCCGCGGGCCGGTTCGGGTCTGTGACGTCTATCACCTGGACGCCGTCGTCGCCGTACGCGGCGACTATCGCGTAGGTGCTGCCGCCCCTCTCAAAGACGGCCACGCCGGAGGCGCCGTCAAGCTCCAGTTCGGGGCCGTCCGGGATGCTGCCGGCCGCCGCGGGCCGGTTCGGGTCTGTGACGTCTATCACCTGGACGCCGTCGTCGACGGCCGCGGCGACTATCGCGTAGGTGTCGCCGCCCCTCTCAAAGACGGCCACGCCGGAGGCGCCGTCAAGCTCCAGTTCGGGGCCGTCCGAGATGCTGCCGGCCGCCGCGGGCCGGTTCGGGTCTGTGACGTTTATCACCTGGACGCCGTCGTCGCCGTACGCGGCGACTATCGCGTAGGTGCTGCCGCCCCTCTCAAAGACGGCCACGCCGGAGGCGCCGTCAAGCTCCAGTTCGGGGCCGTCCGGGATGCTGCCGGCCGCCGCGGGCCGGTTCGGGTCTGTGACGTCTATCACCTGGACGCCGTCGTCGACGGCCGCGGCGACTATCGCGTAGGTGCTGCCGCCCCTCTCAAAGACGGCCACGCCGCTTGCGCCTTCCAGCTCGGTATAGCCTCCCACCCCGTCGGCGATAAGGTAGGTGGGATCGAGCACGAGCACCGTCCGGGTCGCGGCGGCCTCGTTGCCCGCCGAGTCGGCGCAGGTGTATGTTACCGCGTACCGCCCGGCGGCGGCGGTGTCCACGTTGCCGGCGGCCGCAACATAGTCTGAGAGGTCGCCCTCCACCCTGTCGATGCAGGTAGCCCCCGCGTCGGCGTAGGCGTCCCCGGCGTACATCCTGACCGCGGAGTTGCCGAGCAGGGCTATGCGCGGGGCGTCCGCGTCGATCACGGACACCGTCCGGGTGGCTACGGCCTCGTTGCCCGCCGAGTCGGCGCACGAATAGGTGACGGTGTAGTTGCCGTGGGCATGGACGTTGACGTATGACGTGGTTCTGATGGAGCCGGTCAGGTCCCCGTCGGCCTCGTCGGCACACGTGGCGCCCGCGTCGGCGTATGCGCCCCCGACGGCCACCTCGGCGGGGTTGGCGCCGACTACGGTGATGGCCGGGGCGCCGGCGGGGGGCGTGGCCGGGACGGGGCCTGTCACGGTCACGGTCCGGGTGGCTACGGCCTCGTTGCCCGCCGAGTCGGCGCAAGCGTAGGTGACGGTGTAGTCGCCCGGCAGGGCCGGGTCGACCGTCGAGGTGGCGCGTATCTGGCCGGTAAGGTCCCCGTCCACCTCGTCGACGCAGGCGGCCCCGGCGTCCTCGTAGGCCGAGCCGGCCTGGATTGACGCCGGCAGCGGCGGGTTGGGGACGAGCCGGGGCGGCCGGTCGACGGACAGGGAGATGCGCAGGATGTGCGCGTTGTCCGAGGTGAGTTCCGTGTAGATTGCGTACAGGCCGCCGCCGGCCTCAAAGACCTCGATGCCGTACCCGGTGGAGTACCCGGAAGGCCGGATGTGCGCCAGGTCGGCGGGGTTGTGCGGGTCGGCAAGATCCACCAGGTGTATGCTGCCAAACTGGTACGCCGGGGCGACCGCGTACGTGGCGCCGCCGGCCTCAAAGAGATCAATCTGGACCACGCGGCTGAACTCGCCCCCGCCCGCCCTGGTGGTGACGCGCCCCGCCGGGGCGGGGTTGAGCGGGTCGGTGACGTTGATGACCTGTATGCCGTAGTCTTCGTACCCCGCCACGGCCGCGTACACGTCGCCTCCGGACTCGAACGTTTCAACGTCAAAGGCGTGGTGCAGCTCCAGGCTGGCGCTGTCCGCCAGCGAGCCCGCCGCGGCCGGGGCATGGGGGTCGGTGACGTTGACTATCTGCACGCCGTTGTCCCGGTATCCTACGGCGATTGCATACACGCCGCCTCCCGTCTCAAACGTGTCGACGCCCGACGCCCCGTTAAGCTCCAGGTGCTGGTCGTCCTGCACGCGCCCCGCCGGGGCGGGGTTGAGCGGGTCGGCGATGTCGATGATCTGGACTGTGTTGCTCTGCGACGTCGTAACGGCGGCGTAGAGGCCGCCGCCGGCCCTGAAGACTGCGACGTCGGACGGGCCGTCAAACTCCCGCAGATCGGCGGCGCCGATGTGCCCCGCCGCAACCGGCCGGCGCGGGTCGCTGACATCGACTATCTGGACGCCGTCGTCGGAGAACCCCGCGACGATGGCGTACGTCCTGCCGCCGGTCTCGAATGCCTCTATGGCGCGCGCGCCGGCCAGCTCGCGGATGCTGCTGTCCATGAAGGACGCGGCCGCCGCCGGGTTGGCCGGATCGGTGACGTCGATTATCTGTATCCCGTCCCCCTGCGAGGCTACTGCCACGTACGTGCCCCGGCCTATCTGGAAGGCGGCCGCGCTGCGCGGGCCGTCAAGCGCCGTAAAGCCGTCGGCGCCGTCCCAGACGGATGACACCGGAACCAGCCTGCCAGTCACGGGCTGGGACGGTTCGGCATGGGCATGGCCCAGCAGGCCTGCCGGTGCAGCCGGTCCCGGCTCCGGCCAGGCGCCGGCGGCACCCGGCAGCCCCGTCCCGGGGTACGCCTCGCCCGTCGCAGGCAGATCCGTCCCCCCGTACGGCGCAGAGCCGGCCGCCGCGACCGCAATGAGCGGCACTACAGCCAACAGGGCCAGCCAGTCGGATTTAGTATTGTAATTGTAAAGCAGCGTATAACGTACCCTTTAAGATAGCGTAATTAGCAAGTAAATAACTGTGTATCTTTACAGAATTCTGGAGCTGGGCATGACCGGTGCCTGGTTGTTCCCACTAACACAGGATCGGCCACTGCCCGGCTCCCGAATTCGCAAGAGCCGTCTCAAGCACGGGCCAGGCCTGCGAACCGGCAGGCCCGGGAGGATCCCCAGGGAGGCGGTAGGCGGCATAGTCGACCGGGCGGACCCGTCTGGGCGCACTCCCGCGGCGCTGCATGGGTGCATACGCGGGGAGGCCGGGGCAAAACTTCGCGCCGCCGCCGCCCACAGGTGCAGATTGCGGCATCCTAGGCAGGATTGCCAGCAGCCGACATAAACTCCATGGTTTAAATACACATGAGAAAGGGCGTTCGCATTGGAGTATGAGATAGCAAAGAATCCGATGGGGCTGATCGAGTTTACGCTGAACCGCGGGGAGGCCATCACCGCGGAGGCGGGCGCGATGGCGTTCATCCAGGGGCCTGTGCGCACCGAGACCAGGATGCGGAAGGGGGGCCTCTTCAAGTCGCTAAAGGCGGCCGCGTTTGGCGGCGAGTCCTTCTTTGTAAACGAGTTCGTCGCGGAGGAGGACGGCTGCAGGCTGGGCCTGACAGGCAACATGCTGGGCGACATTACAATGATCGACGTGAACCAAGAGTTTATCGTCCAGTCCGGATCGTTTGTCTGCTCCACCACCGACCTGACGCTGGATACAAAGTGGCAGGGGTTCAGCAAGGGGATCTTTGGAAGCAACCTCTTCATGCTTAAAACGGTGGGAACCGGGAGGATGTTCGTCAACGCGTGGGGTGGGATAATCGCCAAAAAGCTAGAGCACGGAGAGAGGATGGTCCTGGACAACTACCAGCTGGTGGCGCTGACCACCACGGCCGAATACCGCGTGACAAAGCACGGCAGCCTCAAGACGTCGCTGTTCGGGGGAGAGGCCCTCGTCCTTGAGATCACGGGCCCGGGCACGGTCTACATCCAGACCAAGAACGTGATGGAGTTTGCAAGGGCGCTGATTCCGTTTCTTCCAAAGCGCGGCCTGGGCAACTGATTCGGGCCCCTGCAGCCTTGTACAAAAATCTACGGGGACGTACGTGCGCCGTTCGGGACCGGCCGATCCTTGTGCAAACCCTGTTCATTGCAGAACCCGCCCCGTGTAGCCCGGCGCGGGCGCGCGGCAGTCCATTACGAGAGGTGGTAGCGAACCGACACGGGCGGCGCCTGCTACCTGCGCCTCTCCCCGTGGAACAGGACGTGCGAGACGGCCATGGTGGCAGCGGCGAGGGCCGCGCCGGCAAAGTTGCGCGCCACGATCATCTCGCTTGGCAGCGCCGCTATGACCGGTGTGCCAAACGCGACGTGGGCGTTGTCAGCAAGCCAGAACGCGGCGGCCGACGCGGACAGCACGCCGGCAATCAGGTATCCCAGACGCGTCCCCGCGGAGACCATGGCAATAGAGGCCGCGACGGCGACGAGCCACAGAGCCGAGCCTGACAGCCACAACGGATGGTACGCGTCTGCCCTGCCGTCCAGCCAGTAGTAGGACGTCCCGACCGCCCCGAGCAGGACCAGCATTACCAGAACCGCGGCACGGCCCGCCTCCTGGCCGCCGCCGCTGCCCCCGGCCTCCGACGTCCCCTTTTTTTGCCGCCTTCCTGCGTCGGCAAGCTTTCTGGTCTCCTCAACGGCAATGTCGATGGACTCGCGTACCGGCTTGGGCCGAATCTTGATGATGGCGGACATCGAGTCGTCCGTAACCACCGTGTCGTGCACGAGGCTGTCTATGAGGGGCCTGGCAAGCGACGCCCTGACGGGGGTCACCAAATCCACCCAGTACGACGAGAGCCGCGTCGTCAGGAAGGGTATCTGCAGTATGATCAGCCTCCTGCCAAGGCGCCCGGCGTACATCCTCATGAGATCCTCGTAGGTGACCCTGTCGGGACCTCCGATCTCAAGAATCCTTCCGACAGTGGCGTCGGCCGTCAGGCACCTTGCCAGATACTCTATTACGTCGCCCACTGCAATGGGCTGGGCCGCGGACTTTACCCACGAGGGGCACACCATCACGCTCAGCCGCTCCACGAGATACTGCAGCATCTCGTACGAGCTTCCGCGGGCGCCGATTATCAGGGAGGCCCTGAGCTCCGTCACCGGGATGCCACCCGAGGCCAGCACCTCCCCGACCTCCTTTCTGCTCCTCATGTGGGGCGAGAGGTGGCGGCCCGCGTCGTGCAGCCCGCCAAGATAGATGATCCTCTTCACGCCCGCCCGCGTTGCGGCCTCAAGAAAGTTTTTGGCCTGGAGCATCTCCCGTTCTGCAAACTTCTGCCACGTGCCGCTTCCGCCCTCCATGGAATGTATCAGATAGTACGCGACATCCACGCCGCGCATGGCCCTCCCGAGCCCCTCGGGATCAAACGCGTCGGCTTGGACGTATCGCACGCCCTTGGCAGAACCGGCGCCCTGCCCGTCCATCCGCCTCCGGCTCATGCCGACTACGTCAAACCCGTCCGAGGCCAGCCGCGGGATCAGCCTCGAGCCGATGAATCCAGTCGCGCCGGTAACCAGAACCGTGGGCTGCGCGGCGCGGCTCGAGTCCGCGTCGTGCCGCGGCAGTTGCCGCGCGCCCCGCCCCTTCATATCGTCCTGTCCCGCGGCGCGCGCCGCACCGGGTGACGCGTCTGGCGCATCCTTCATCCTGCGCACGGCGCGTGGAATCTCCGTATTTAATGCAATGATGTGGCGGTGGCGGCATCCGGCCGTGTTGTGTTCGTCTCCCCCCCCCCCCCAAGCGGCATGAAGCCGATTTCCACACAGAATTCGCAGCAGACATCTTGCGCGCTCCGTTTCAGACAACTCGCTAGACGCGCCGCCGCCAAGCCCGGGAAAGAGGCGCCGCCTACCCTTGGGCCGCCCTGCAAAACTGCAGCGGCCGCTAGTCCCCTCCGGATGCTGCCCTCTTCTGTATTCTGGCGTTGCTCGGATCAAGGTCGGGCCAGACAACGTCGTAGCCCATACAGGACAAGAGTTCGGCGTGGCAGTCCCCGGGGATTTCTGCGTCTGCCAGTATGCGGCACGCGTCTACAAACCCCTCGGGGCCGCCGTCAATCGCCTTGGACATCTCCGACACCTTTGCCGCCGACACCATGCACGGGCCCGCCCGGACGTACCTCCCGGGCGCGGACGCCTCGAACATGCCGGGCACGGCGCCCTCCGGCACCAGACGCCTGACTGCAACGTCCCGTATCGCAATCACGTCGGCGCCGATGTCGCTCGGCGAGAGCCGCGCGCCGGAGGCCGCCTCGCGCTCCAGCTCGGCGTCAATCTTGCCGAGGTGGTCCAGTATGGGCTTTACCGATACGTCCTTGTCGAACATAAAGACGCCTGGCAGCCCGGCAACCTCCGAGGCCTGCGAGCACAGGAGCGAGGAGTCGATTCCCACGAGCATATCGATGCCGCCCGCGCCTCCGGCCTCCGGGCCCGCCCCGGGCCCGCCCTTGCCGGCGGCGGCGGGCTCGACCAGCAGCATGTCGCGCAGCTTTGCGAACTTTCGGCGTATATAGTCCGGGGTCCAGAACCCGACGATCTCAAGGTAGACGCGACGCCCAAGCCGCTCAAACACAAAGTCCGGCAGCATGGCCTTGTTTCCGGATATGAGCGGCCCGGGCTCCCGCGTCATGCGCCATCCGAGCGGGTCGCCGCGCCCCAGATGCGTGTACAGGATGTCGGCAAACTTTTGCTCGACTGCGCTGTCGTACTGTTGCGGGTCCGCGTCGGTTCCATGCCGCGGCCCGTACTCGACGCCCCTCAGGTGGGCATGCGCGGAGTCGCTTGCCATCTCGAATCGGTACAGCTTCACCCCGCCCGGCGTCTTTCTTGAGATTGTGGCGTCAATCCACCACGACGGGGTGCGGGTTATCACCGGAAGCAGGCGCGCAAAGGCGGTGCCGTACTTGGTGGTCATCTTGAAGACGCTGAGCGGCCCCTCAAGTATGCAGCGCAGTGGGGCTTTGCCTTCCTTGCTGCTACTGCCGCTGCCGCCGCCCTTCCTCTTACCCGCGCCGTCGCCCGGCTCCAGCACGTACATGAGCCCGCGCGCCTTTACCGCCCTCAGTATATCCTTCCAGTACGGGCCCTCGCTGACGTAAAACTCCATCCTGGTGCAGCCAAACAACAGGGTCTGCGCAAGCGACATGTTGTACCACAGCAGCAGGTCCCCGACGGAGATTGCATCAAAGCGCTCCAGCGTCTGGTTCTCCTCCATGTCGGCCCACATGACGCGCGGGACGTCGGGCGGCTGGATGCCGCACGCGTCGGCCGCCTTTCTTATTATCGCGTCCCTCTTTGCAGAGGACGTGGCAAGTCCCGCCGCGGACGACTCGGTGAAGAGGGCGCGCCTCACGTCGTACGGGTCAAGCCCCGGCGGGCAGGACCCCGGCCTCTGCGTCACAAACGAGGACCTGCGCTCAAGCAGCGTGCGGAGGCCCCTGACGAGCTTGTAGTCATGGTCGGGCTCCATGTCCGATATCGTACGGTTCAGTTCGCCCCGGCTCGTGCCGCTTGCAGACGCATCTTCGAACCTTGAGATGAGTGCGGAGGCAAGCTCGCGCTCGGTATCAGCGGCAGCAGCAGCAGACGCGCCGCCCTTGGGGCCGCCGTCGTCGTCTCCCCCCGCCCCCGTATCGGCGCCGCCCACGCTGCAGAACATGGGGTATATCCTGCCCCGGCTCGTGCGGGCGCGCAGCAGCTCAGACGGCAGCATTACCGGTCACCGGCCCCTCCCCCCGCGGCGCTGCCCCTGTCCCTGGGCGCGGCGCCCCGCGGTGCGCCCCGCCGCGCTGCGGCGCAGCGCCGCGGTGCGCCTTGCGCTGCTGCCCACCTCCCGAGTCTCCTCAGATACGATCTCGATCAGTCTGGCCCTAGCGCCGTCCCGCTTTGGGCGCAGCAGCCTCCCAAGCCTCTGCACCATCTCCCTGCCGCTCCCCGTGCCGCTCACGATGACGCCGAGCTCCGCGTCGGGCACGTCGACCCCCTCGTCAAGCACGCGGGACGTGACGACGGCCACGTACCTTCCGTCCCTGAATCCGTCAAGTATGTCCCTGCGCTCGGCCTTTGCGGTCTTGTGGGTTATTATCGGTATGAGGAACCTGTCGGATATGGAGTGCGCCATCTTGTTGTTCTGCGTGAATATTATGGTCTTCCTCCTCGCCCCCGGGGCCTCCACGGGGGCGTCCCGGCCGCGCGCAGTGGCGCGCCCGCAGTTCTCGGCCAGTATCCGCCCAAGCTCGGCCGTCTTCTCGGCCGCATTGAATGCAATCTCGTTTGCCCTGTTTCTTGCAAGCAACGCGCTGCGGGCCCCCTTGCTGCGGTTTGATATGAGGATGAGCCGCTTTAGGTTGTACATGGACTCGGTCCTCATGCCAAGCCCCCGCAGTCCCGCGAGGAACTTGGACCTACACTTGGAATACTCGGCCTGCTCGGCGTCTGTCAGGCGCACGCGTATCCTCTGCACGTCATACTTGGCAAGGTGCCTCTTGGCGGCAAGCTCCCCCGAGCCCCTCGTGTACACGACGCCGCCGGCCAGCCTCGGGATCTCGGAATGCAGTCCGTCCTCGCGCTCAAGCGTGGCAGTCAGCCCCAGCCGGAACGGCGCGATGCACTGCTCTGCAACCAGCCTGTAGCCCGGGGCCGGCAGGTGGTGTACCTCATCGAACACCAGGAGTCCGAACCTGTTCCCAAGCTCCGCGGCCCTAGCGTACGCGGAGTCGTACGTGGATACGGTCACAGCCCGGATGTCGTCGTACCCGCCGCCGAGCCGCCCGACTGCAACCGTCCCGCCGCCGCCGCTACTATTGTTCGCGTCGCCGTCACCGTCCACGTCGCCGTCGCCGTCGCCGCCATGTTCACGATCGCGCTCATATCCCATTACGCGCAGATTGCCGCGCAGGAACTCCGTCCACTGGTGCAGCAGATCAATTGTGGGGACCAGCACGAGGGCGGGCACGGCGGCCCTGCAGATGGCGTGCATGCCGACTGCAGTCTTGCCCGAGCCCGTCGGAAGTACCACGCACCCCCTCATCCCCGCCCTCTGCCAGCTGTCGACCGCGTCCTGCTGGTAGTCCCTCAGCTGCATCTCCGCGTACAGCGCGGGCATCGCCTCGTACTGCCTCACCTCGTCGTCGTGCGCAATCTCACTTTCCTCCAAATACCTGAGCACGCCGGAGTAGCTCATCCCGTACGCCCGCAGGGTCCCGCTGCGCTCGTCATATCTGGCATCCGGGATCTCCAGCATCCGGGCGTTCTCGATGCGTATCGTCCCGTGGTCAAAGACGAGGCGCGGGTGCATACACCGTACATGGCGGGGCGGCAGTTATAGGTATGCGGGGGCCCGTCGACTAGGCCGGGGCGGCGCAAGCCTCGCCCATGACTCCACACTTAAAAAGTCTACAAAATACTTATATAGTTGGTAAATTAACATTACAGAGTAGAATAAAAAGCTTTGGAGGCGTTGGTAATGGAGATAGCAGGTTCGATCAATGCAAAGGAGAGGTGCCCAAGGTGCGCCCGCGGCACCATGATCACGGACGGAAGCACGGGCGAGAACTTTTGCGGCAGCTGCGGCTACGTGGTGTCCGAGAAGGCAGAGGAGTCGGGCCCCGAGTGGCGCTCGTTCTCAAACGAGGGGGAGAACAAGAGCAGGGCCGGCGTACCCACGTCCCTTGCCATGCACGACATGGGCCTTGCAACCATCATCAACCCCCAAAACAGGGACGCCACCGGCAAACCGCTGGCCGCGTCCATGAAGAGCACCATCGAGAGGCTGCGCACATGGGACAACAGGAGCCAGGTGCACGAGCCGGTCGACCGCAACTTCAGGCAGGCGTTCAGCGAGCTTGACAGGCTAAAGGACAAGCTCGGAGTCGGGGAGGCCGTCATCGAAAAGGCGGCCCACATATACAGAAAGGCCCTCGAGAAGGGGCTCGTCAGGGGGAGGTCGATATCGGCCCTCATAGCTTCCGCGCTGTACGCGGCGTGCCGCGTCACGGAGACTCCCCGCACGCTCAAGGACATAGGCCAGGCAAGCAACATAAAGCGCAAGGACATCGCAAGGTGCTACAGGCTGCTCCTCAGGGAGCTTGACATTACGATGCCCGTAGTCGATCCCATAAAGTGCATCTCAAGGATCGCAAGCAAGGCGGAGCTCTCCGAGCGCACAAAGCGCCACGCGACGAAGATACTAAAGCTTGCCGAGCAGCACAAGATATCGGCCGGAAAGGACCCGATGGGGCTGGCGGCGGCCGCGCTGTACGTGGCGTGCACCGAGTGCGGCGAGAACAAGACCCAGAGGGACGTGGCCGAGGCCGCCGGCGTGACGGAAGTTACAATACGCAACAGGTACAAGGGGCTCAAGACGGCGCTAGACGGGATGGTCTCGGCGTGAGGAGCGCAAGGACATCTCAAGGTGCAGCAGGCTGCTGCCCTTCGGGGAGCTTGACATTACGATGCCCGTAGTCGATCCCACAGAGTACATCTCAAGGATCGCAAGCGAGGCGGAGATCTCCGAGCGCACAAAGCTCCACGCCGCAAAGATACTAAAGCTCGCCGAGCAGCACAGGATACCGGCCGGGAAGGACCCGAAGGGGATAGCGGCGGCGGCGCTGTACGCGGCGTGCCGCGTCACGGAGACGCCCCGCACGCTCAAGGACATAGGCCAGGCAAGCAACATAAAGCGCAAGGACATCGCAAGGTGCTACAGGCTGCTCCTCAGGGGGCTTGACATCACGATGCCCGTAGCCGATCCCATAAAGTGCACCTCAAGGATCGCAAGCAAGGCGGAGCTCTCCGAGCGCACAAAGCGCCACGCCGCAAAGATACTAAAGCTTGCCGAGCAGTACAAGGTATCGGCCGAGAAGGACCCGATGGGGCTGGCGGCGGCCGCGCTGTACATGGCGTGCACAGAGTGCGGCGAGAACAAGACCCGGAGGGACGTGGCCGAGGCCGCCGGCGTGACGGAGGTTACCATCCGCAACAGGTGTAAGTGGCTCAGGACGGCGCTAGACGGGGCGGTCTCGGCGCAAGGGGCCGGCCGTCCTTGACGACATGACTATCGCGATTATCGACAGGATCCCGCACACGGCCAGTATCACCTCCACAGAAAGCATCATGGAGTGGGAGAATGCCTCCTCCAGCGGGACGAGGTGCGTCTGCGATATGAAGTGGGCGTGCGAGAATATGAAATAGTTGGTGGCCCAGTGGACTAGGACCGACGCGACAAACCCGTACCTGACGTACACCCACCCCAAAATGATTCCGCCGGCGGCCGCCTGCGCAAACTTGCCCTCGCTCCACGGCTCGCCCAGCGCTATGTGCGCAAAGCCGAACAGGAGCCCGACTGCCACGATCACCACAAGCGCCCTCCTGTGATCGTCGATGCCGACCGCGTCGGGGCGCCACAGGCAGCGCGCCACGTACCGGAGCGAGAAGCGCCCGGAATACATCAGGAAGACGGGTATCCCGACAAGCACGAGCCTAAAGCCGGTCTCCTCCACGATGGGCGCAAGCGACACGTAAAAGAACTCCACAAGGTCGTTCTCAGACTCGGGCGGGGCGGTCTCTATGCCCGCATAGTCCTGCGCTGACGTTATCACAATTGACGCAAGCACCAGTATGGAGAACCACGTTATGACCCCCAGCATGTAGTTGTCAAACCGGTGCGCCGTGCGCCGGCCCGCCATGATGTCAGATATGGCGCCCATGAACCCGCGGGCGGGGCCCATGCATGCGGTTGCAAACGCAACCAGGTACCCAAGCCACAGTATCGCGAACGCGTCGCCGACTGATACCGGCGCGGGGGCAAGGTGCAGCCCCGTGCCCTCAAACAGGCTCAGGTGCGTCAGCGGCAGGTCGTAGTTGATGTCCCCCCCTATTCCGCTTGCAAAGACCACGAACGCCCCCATCGGGAAGGACGCTAGAAACAGCCCGAACGTCACCGATATGAGGGCAGCGTGGGGGACTCCGAGCAGCTGCCGCGCAAGGGACGGCCGCGTCAGGGCGGCAGGCGCGGGACTGCTGCTGCTGCTGCTGCCGGCGGCGGCGCCACTGTCGTCATCGGCGCGGCGGCCCGCGTCGTTGTAGTCGCCCTGGTTCTGGTCGCCCCGCGCGCCGTCGTCGTCGCCGCCGACATCATCATCGTCAATGCTGCCGCTGCTGTCCGGGGGCATCTCAATGCAGCTCTATGCTCTCCTCGGCAAAGCCGAGCGAGACCAGCGTGTCCTTTATCGTGTCGCGGTGGTCGCCCTGCAGAAAGATGTATCCCTCTTTTGCCGTTCCGCCGCAGGCGTACTTGTTTTTGAGATCCTTCGCGACCGTCTCAAGGCTGTTGATCTTGGGATCAAGCCCCTCGATCATCGTCCCCTTCTTCTTAAAGCGCCGCGTCTCCAGCCTGATTATAATCTTGGTGCTGTCCTTGGCAAGCTCCCCGCATGCGCATAAGTCATCGGGTAGGCCACACGTATTACAGATTACCGCCACGTTCGTTACCAATTGGCATCACATGCTATTAAGGTTTGAGGATCGTGATTCGTGTAGCGTGTTGCATAATTCCCCAAGCTGCCCCGCTCGAAGGGTGCGGCTCTGCAGCATGGTGCAGGCCGCTCGGCTGCCCCGCAAACCGAACAGGACGTACTGCGTGCCTCCGCGCCATGGTGCCGGTACGGTTCCCCGGCAACAGGCGGCAAGCAAGCCGCGCTTCCAGGCCTGCGGAGAGTACGGGCAAGGCACGGCGCGTTACGCGCCTTGACGCCCTGCGGGTACCGACACGTATTGTCCGGGGCCGTATTTAACGGGCCGTGCCGCGGGTGCGGCTTCAGCTGACAGGCGCGGGTGGTTAAATATGCACGATGCGAGATCCCACCGGCTAACTAATGATGGGATCAACGCACATGCAACTGCATGTCACGGGGCGCGAATTTAACGGCAGCTGCGCGCTGCGGCATCCCCCGGGGCCGGGTGCGGCGGGTGCGGCGTGAGCGGGGACGCGGACGGGAGCAAGGCGGGAAGGGCGAGGCCCGGCAGGAAAAGGCCGAGGCAGGAATCCTGGCGCAGGACCAACGCCAGGTACGTGGGACGGGCAAGGCACCTTTTCGGGGTGCTGCGCCAGCTGGCCGATCTCCGCCGGAACGACGCCGAGCTGGCCGCCATGAACCACAAAAAGCGCGGCCGCCCCTACAAGTACACGCACAGCATGGTGGCGGCCATATCGTTCCTGCGCGACAGGCTGCAGCTCGACTTTAGGGGGTGCGAGGGCATGGCGGCCGCGTTCGCGGACGGCGGGGGCCCCGAGTTCACCACCATATTCAGGAGGATCAGCTCCCAGGACGCGCCCATAGGGGGGAGCCTCTCAGGCGTCACATGCGAGGACGTCGCGATAGACCTTGTCCCGGACGGTACCGGTATGACGCCCGCCGTGCGCAGCGAGTACCTGCGCGTCACGCACAGGCTGAAGCGCGGCTTTTTCAGGCTTACGATAATGATCAACAAGAAGACGCTGGAGATCGTCGCGTTCGAGCTCACGGACGACTCGGTAGGCGAGCCCACCGTGTTCAGGCCGCTCCTGGAAAACGCCCTGGCAAACATGGGGGTGGATCCTGACGGGAGGCGCAAGGCGGTCTCGGGGCAGAAAAACAGCCGCGGCAGGACGTACGCCGCCATCACGCTGATGGCCGACGGCGGGTACGACAGCAGGGAGATCTTTTCGGAGTGCAGGAGGCTGGGCATCCGGACGCGCATACGCGTCCGCAAGAACGCCAACTGCAGGGCGGACGGAACGGACAGGGCGCGGGCCGAGGCGGTGCTCGAGCAGCTCGGGGGAGGATCCGGCGTTACGGCCGAGGAGTACGCCGCCATGGACGAGGCGGAGCGCGAAAGGAACCGCAAAGAGTGGAAGAAGCTAGTCGGCTACGGGACCCGGTGGCTTGTAGAGATTGTCATATCGGCGTTCAAGAGGACGTACGGCGGCTCCGTAATGGCAAGGAAGCTGGGGTACATACGCCAGGAGATCCGGCTGAAGATCCGCACGTACAACACGATGCTACGGGTCGGCAGGGAGGCGGCCGCGGAGGCCTGACCGGCCCAGGCCGATCGCCGCCTGCCTCCCGCCGCATGCCATGCGCATGCGGGCAGCCTGCAGCCGACGAACCTCGTCCAGAAACAAGACGTTGCGGCGGGGGCCCTGCAATGCGGTCGGCACACCTGGCGCGCGCCACAGCAACCCTGTGATCGTCAAGCGAGGATGGCATTTTGCCAAGGAGGTCGACGAATTATGCAACACGCTAGATTCGTGCGGATCGCCTGTCCATAAAAATATCAAAAATTACGCACAAATTTTGACGCCTCGATCAGGCTCAGGCAGGGATGCTTAATTCATACCATGATTCTCTGAAAACGGTTTGCAGGCGGCCGCATGCACGGATTAATGAAACCCGGCGCGGTCATCGGCAAGAGGCGGCGCAGAGAAGACTGGCGCACGGGTCTCGCGGCAAGCGGCATCGACTCGGAAGGATGGACGGCACAGTTTTTTAGCGCCCGTGTCATACGGGGCGCGTTGGCGCACAAGGACGGCGGCGGAGAGAAAGAGAGGGAGCGCGTCAGGCGCGCCGCGGAGATGCTGCTTGCCGGGGCCACCCTGCTGGGGCACCCATGCCCCTACTGCGGGGGCGTCAGGGTGATCAAGGACGGCGACGCGCTGTGCGTCAGCTGCGGACAAGAACCGGAGAGACGGGACGTGCCTATAACGCCCCCCCAGGACAGCGGCAGTGGTGCGGAAGACCATGCAGGCGCAAAGAGGACGGACGCACGCGCGCAACTACGGGGGCAGCAGCGGCGCAACCTGATCGACGTTCTGGAGAAAAAGCTCGAGTCGCTTGCCGGCGAGCTTGAGTCGGAGACTGACAGGAAAAGGGAGATTGCGATACTGGATTCAATCGAGGGCGTACTTTCGGCCCTTGAAAAAGCCAGGGGCGTCACAGACGGAGGCAGTGGCGGCAACGATGCGAGAACCGCATGACGGCCGCATGCTGCGCGCGGCCGGCGCCGGCCCTTGCCGGCCTGTCCCCATCCCCCAACTCCGCCATGATCCCGCTGCAGCGCGGCCCGAATCGCGGTCGCCGCCTTGCACCGCCGGGCATGTCGGCGCAACGCGGATGAGAAAACCCACAACCGCAGGCCGCAGGACCTCAGCGCGCCGCGTATGCGCCGCCGGCACAAAGGGCCCGGCGCATGCCAGCGGACCGCGCGGCGGCCAATCAGGGCCGCCCGCGGCATCACGCGGCAGGCGGAAGCTGGCCAGGTTTTAACAACTACACGCGGCAGAACCGCGGCCGTCTAAAAGATGACCCCTGAGTTTAAATCAAGAGCCGTGTCCGCACATACAGTGCCACGAACATTTGCCGTGATTGGGGATCCAATCGATCACTCGCTCTCGCCGCACATGCACAGCGCCGCGTTCAGGCAACTGGGAATGGGCGACTGCTCGTACATAGCATACCGCATACCAAGGGGTGAGCTTGCGCACGGAATCGAGTCACTCCTAAAGATAGGGATTTCCGGATTCAACGTCACCATACCCCACAAGGTGGAGATTATGCGCCACCTGTCAAAGACGGACGAGACGTGCAGCATGGTGGGCGCCGCAAACACGGTGGAGGTTGCCGGCGACGGGTCGCTCAAGGGGTACAACACCGACGTCGAGGGGTTTGCAGATCCGCTCCGCAGGAGGTCAATCAGCCTCAAAGGAGCCTCGGTGCTGCTGCTGGGCGCGGGAGGCGCCGCGAGGGCCGTCATCGCGGCCCTGGCAAGACTCGGGGGCGCATCGGAGATTACCATTGCAAACCGCACCCCGGAGGCCGCCTCGGAGATGGCCAGACTTGCAGGACTCGCGGGCCTGCCCGACGCCAGGGCCGTCCCGCTGTCGGAGGCCGACCAGGCCGCGAAGGGGTGCAACGTGATAATCAACGCCACCTCGATAGGGCTGCCGGCATCGGCCGAGAAGATCATCCCGGTATCCCCAGAGTCCATTAATAGGGACGACATCGTATACGACACGGTATACATGCCCATGAAGACCGACCTCATACAGAAGGGCAAGGAGAGGGGCGCTACGTGCATAATGGGATACGAGATGCTGCTGGGGCAGGCCGCCAGGGCCTTTGAGATATGGCACGGGGTCGAGGCCCCCAGGGACGCGATGAAGAGGGCCCTTCTGGGAGTAGGGGTATGACGGCCGGAGGAGAGAGGAAAATGGAGAGAGCAGCAGAGGCGGCGCGGGGGCAGAAGGGCGCAAGCGCCACCGTGCACGGCGCCATATCAATAGTAAACGCACTGGCCACCAGAAAGGGGGCCACCCTCGGCGTGGCGCTCAGGGTGGAGGCCGACGTGCTTGTAGTGCCAGGCAGGAGCGGGATCACGGTGACAAGAAAGGACGGGCGGAAGGAGGGCGAGAGGCGCCCCGGTGGGGGCAGGCGGCGGCCGAACCACCCGTTCAGCTCGAGGCTGATACAGAAGACCGTGCAGCGCGTCGTCCCAAAGCCCGAGCTCGAGTCAAACAGGATAGAGATAGCAATATCATCTGAGATGCCCGCCGGCTTTGGACTGAAGAGCTCGAGCGCCATATCGTCTGCCGTGGCCCTCGCATGCGACAGGGCGTTCGGGCTCCGCATGTCGGATCACCAGATACTCCTTGCAGGCGTGGAGGCGTCCATCGCGTCAAAGGTAAGCATCACGGGGGCGTACGACGACGCCTGCTCGTGCTACTACGGGGGGTTCAACGTAACCGACAACGCGAGGCGGCGCCTCGTGCGGCACCAGCGCGCGCCCCGCGGCATGTCGGCGGTGATATTCATACCAAAGAGCAGGAGGCGCGGAAACCTCAAGAGGCTCAGGCTGCTCAGGGAGGCCTTTGACGGCGCATGGGGGCTGGCAAAGCGGGCGGAGTACTGGAAGGCCATGACCGTAAACGGGCTGGCGACCGCGTCCGTGCTCGGCTCCGACCCCGAGCTCGTGGCCAGGCTGGCCGAGAAGGGGGCCTTGGCCGCGTCCGTGTCCGGAAACGGCCCCGCCATTGCCGCCGTCGCCAAGGACGCCGACGTGCAGGGGGTCAGCAAGGTGTTTGCCGCCTCGATGGAAGGCAGGACGATAGTGTCCGGACTGAGCAACAAGAAGGCAGAGGCCCATGACACACTGTAGCGTGTCAAGGTCCGCGCTCTCGGGGGTCGTCAGGTGCCCCCCAAGCAAGAGCTATACGCACAGGGCCATATTCTTGGCCGCCCTCGCCGACTCCGGGGGCGGAAGGGTGTCAAACGTCCTGCGCTCGGCCGATACGGACGCCACCATCGAGGCGTGCAGGAGGCTGGGCGCGTCAATCACGGTAGAAGCAGATCACGGCAACGACACAGAGGCGGGCACCCTTACCGTCACGGACACCATACGGAAGGCCCGCAGCCCCGGCGGCGCGGCGGCGGGGGCGGACGGCGCAGAGATCACACAGATTGACGCGGCAAACTCCGGCACCACAATCAGGATTGCCGCGGGGGTGGCGGCCCTGCTTGACGGGCGCGTCGAGCTCACGGGGGACTCCAGCCTCAGGACCCGCCCCATGCAGCCGCTGCTCGACGCGCTCTCCACAATGGGCGCCTCGTGCAGTTCCGCGGACGGCCGCCCCCCGATGCGCATACGCGGGCCCATACGGGGAGGCGCCGTGGAGATACCGGGAAACGTCTCAAGCCAGTTTGTCACGTCGCTGTTCCTGTGCGCGCCCAAGACGGACTCGGGGATGAGCATCACGATAACGGGGGGCATGGTCTCAAGGCCCTACATAGAGTCCACCATCAGCGCGATGCGCGAGTTTGGCGTGTCGGTCCAGACCCAGGTGCCCTACAGGATGTACCGCATAGCGCCGCAGAGAATCAGCCCGCCTGCAGGCGGGTTTGCCGTGCCGTCCGACGCCTCCAGCCTGGCCCTGCTGCTGGCGGCCTCCGCCCTCAACGACGGGAACGTCGCAGTCGAGGCCCAGATGGGGGCGCTCCCGCAGGGGGACGAGGCGTTCATAGACATGCTCGAGTCGATGGGGGCGTCCATAGAGATAACAGATACGGCAAGCGGCGAGACGGTGCGCGTCGGCATGCCGGACGGCGGCCTGAGGGGAGGCAAGTTTGACCTTGGAAACCACCCGGACCTGCTGCCACCGCTTGCCATAATGGCGCTCGGATGCGGAGGCAGCCTCGAGATATCCAACGTGGGGCACGCGCGCATAAAGGAGACGGACAGGATATCCATACTGGCAAGGGAGCTTCCAAAGCTCGGAGTGGGCGTAGATGAGCGGGAGGACGGGCTGGTGGTAGACGCAAGCGCGGCGACGCCTCGGGACGGCGGCGGCGACGCCACGCGCCTGAATCCGGAAAATGACCACAGGCTCTTCATGGCGCTCTGCATAGCGGCCATGCGGGCGGGCGGCGAGTACGTGATATCGGACCCCGGCTCGGTCTCCGTGTCATATCCCGGATTCATAAGGGACATGGTGGCGCTGGGCGCCCGCATAACGGACGCCGAGTGAGCGCGGCGCCTGCGCCTTAGTATGACGACATATTGTGCTGCAGGGCTGCGGGGACAGTACGGCCGCGGCGGCGGCGGCAGGATCAAGAGGTACGGCCCCGACTGCCGCCCCGCAATTATTAGGAATTATAAGCACGTGCACGATACCACATGCGTGTCCCGAAACAGCATGGGCCAGAGACTCGTACTCACAAGCTTCGGCGAGAGCCACGGCCAGCAGATTGGCGCCACGCTTGACGGGTGCCCGGCGGGACTGGAACTCGCAGAGGGCGACATACAACCCATGCTGGACTGGAGGAGCCCCGGACAGAGCGCCATTACGACGCAGCGCGCGGAGAAGGACAGGGCCGAGATCATCTCAGGAACGTACCGCGGGCGCACGACGGGCGCGCCCATTACGATAATCATGAGAAACTCCGACCAGCGCTCGGGGGACTATGAAGGCATGCAGATCAAGCCGAGGCCGGGGCACGCAGACTATACGGCCATGGTAAAGTACGGCCGCTTCAACGACTACAGGGGCGGCGGCAGGTTCTCCGGCAGGCTGACTGCCACGCACGTGATGGGCGGCGCGATTGCAAGAAAGCTCCTCAGGGAGTCGCTGGGCGTCGAGACCTGCTCCTACGTGCAGCAGATAGGGAGCATCGCGATGGGCGGCCAGGCCGGCGGGGCGGCCGCACGCAGCGGCCCCGAGCGCTGCTACGACCAGTCCCAGATATATGGAAACGAGGCGAGGTGCCCGGACCCGGAGGCGGCAGAGGCCATGAGGAAGTCCATACTGGACGTGAAGAAGAAGGGCAACTCGCTTGGCGGCGTCATAAGGTCGGTTACGACAGGCCTCCCCGTGGGACTCGGCGAGCCCGTCTTCGGCTCGCTTGAGTCCGACCTCAGCGCGGCCATGTTCTCCATCCCGTCGGTAAAGGGCGTCGAGTTCGGATCCGGGTTTGCCGGCTCCAGAACATGGGGCTCCCAGAACAACGACGCGTACTACGTGACGGAGGACGGGGACGGCACGAAGAGGGTCGTCACCCACACGAACAACTCAGGCGGCATACTGGGCGGCATATCAAACGGCATGCCCATAACGATGCGCGTGGCATTCAAGCCCACGTCGTCCATACCGCAGGACCAACCCACGGTAAACGTCGACACCATGAGCAGTGACACCCTGCGCGTGGTGGGCAGGCACGATCCGTGCGTGGTGCCCCGGGCGCCGCCCGTGGTCGACGCGCTGGTCTCGCTTGTGGTTGCAGACCACGCGCTGGTATCAAGACACATCAAGCCGGTGCTAGAAAAATGACAGAAGACGAGCTGGGCGAGCTGCGAGAGGAGATCGGCCGCGTCACGGTTGAGATGGCCAAGCTCTTCGTCAGGAGGGCCCAGATTTCATCTGACATAGGCAGGGCCAAAAAAGAGCTCGGCAGGGGGATCACCGACGAGTCCAGGGAGGAGCAGCTCCGCGGCGTCGTGCTTGACGCGTGCAGGAAAGAATTTGGGGGCAGCGCGGGGGATCCGGCGCCGCAAGAGGCCGCGGTATCCAGGTTCCTGAACTTTCTGCTCGACGAGTCCACGACAATACAGTCGCAGCACCGCAGGGACGGGAAGGGCGGCCCCACGCACCTGTCCGTATTCCAGGCCGCAAAGAGGCTGGAGGAAGAGGAGGGCAAGCAGATAATCCACATGGAGGTGGGCGAACCGGACTATATGCCGCCAGACTCGGTGGCGACCGCGCTCTCCGAGTCGTACGGCAGGGGGCACATCAGGTACGAGGGCCCCAGGGGGGTGCCGGCGCTCCTAGACGCCCTTGCCGAGTACGGCTCCAAGAGGTTTGGCGCCAGTGTGGGGCCGGGCAACATAGTGGTCACCCCGGGGGGCCGCTTTGCGGTGTTCGCCGCCATGTCCGCGCTCTTGGGCCCCGGCGACGAGGTCATAACGGTGGAGCCCGCATGGCCCGCGTACAGGGACTGCGCCGCGCACGTGGGGGCGAGGGTGCGCGCCGTGCAGGCCTCGCTTGAGGAGGCGTGGATGCCCTCAGTCCAGGACATACAGGATGCAGTGAGCCCCAGCACCAAGATGATAATACTGAACTATCCAAACAACCCCACCGGCGCGGTCCTGCGGCCGGACATAATGGACGGCATAATGGAGGTTGCGTCGGACCGCGGCATCTACGTACTGGGGGACGAGATATACTCAGAGTACGTCAGGGGAGACAAGCCGTGGAGGAGCGTCGCGTCATACGGGTACCAGAACGCCATCGCGGTCCAGTCCTTTTCAAAGTCGCACGCCATGACGGGGCTCCGCATCGGGTATGCGATGGCAGACGGGCACGTAGTCGACGGGATTGCCTCGCTCCTGTCGCTGTGCATGACAAGCGTCCCTGCGCCCGTGCAGCACGCGGCGCTGTCCGCCGTCGGCCAGGACGTGTCAGGCAACGCCCGCACCATATCAGAGAGGCTCGGCGTCATTGCGTCCGAGGCCCGCAAGATGGGCATGGAGTACGCGGAGCCGGAGGGCGCCATGTACCTGTTTGCGCGGGTCGGCACGGACGGGGCGCGCCTTGCAGAACGGCTGCTCTCCGAGCACGGGGTTGCCGTGGCTCCCGGCTCGGGATTCGGCGAGAACTACCGGGACTACATCAGGATATCGGCCGCACGAGAGGACACAAACAGACTAATTGAGGGAATGAATAGATTAAAGAGCATGTTAGACGGAGGTCACATGTAATGGCGGCGGCAAGGAGGAAGAACAGGCGCCTGACGGTGATAGGGGCCGGGGGCCAGATGGGCAGCTGGTTTGCAAAGTACTTTCTTGACCAGGGCTTTGTCGTGACCGGATACGACTCTGAGAAGGACGTCACCGTCAAGGGCATAGAGACGACGCAGTCGCTTGTGTCCGGCGTGCTGAGCACGGACTACGTGGTGCTGTGCACCCCTACCAGAAGGACGCCGGAGATCATAAGGCTGATTGCAAAGGAGATGCCAAAGGGCACCTACCTGATAGAGATATCCTCTGAAAAGTCAAAGGTGGTCTCGTCGCTCTCAAAGATGCCCGCCAAGGTCAACCCCATATGCATACACCCCATGTTCGGGCCCGGGATCCGCACCATAAAGGGGCAGAACATAATATCGGTCCCGATACGGGACGCCAAGAAGGAGCTTACCGTGATAAAGTCGCTGTTTGCCGGCGCGAACTTTGTCACGATAGACGCCGCAGAGCACGACAAAAAGATAGCCGTCATACTGGGCCTCACGCACCTGCTCAACCTGGTCTTTGCAAACATCATATCAAAGGACGAAAAGGTGCTGCTGACAGAAAAGATGTCGGGCACCACGTTCCGGCTGCAAAAGACGCTTGCCGAGAGCATAATGACGGAGTCCCCGGAGCTCATCGAGACCATCATTGCAAACCCCGAGATCAGGAGGGTGGCCGAGGAATTCTGGAAGGACATAGGCAGGCTACTGACCGCAGTACAGGAGTCAAAGACCGACGAAGTGATAGGATACATCACCGACTGCCAGGACCGCCTGGCGGAGCACACTGACATCAGAGAGTCGTACAAGAGAATGACAAAGATGGTAAAGGTAGTTGAAAAGTAGCGCCGGGGATGCCGGCAGCAGAGTTATCAGAAAGGGAACAGAAAGGCGTGGCCGCGGCAGCGGCGGGAACGACGGGAGTCGCAATAATGGCGGGGGTGGCAGCAGCAACCACGGTAGCAGCGGCCGCGGCCGCAACATGTCGGCCGACAGAACCGCCAAAGGCAGAAGATACAGAAAGGAGAACGGCACGCGAGGCGCCGGCCGTCCGGCCGCGGCAGACGGCAGCACGGCAGTGCGCACCACCGGCATAGTGACCGCGTTCGTGCGGGATGTCAGAACCGACAAGGTCCTGCTCCTGAGGCGCAGCAACAGGGTGAGGACCATGCGCGGCAAGTGGTCCGGGGTCAGCGGGATCATAGAGGGCAACGAAAAGCCCCTGAACCGCGCAAGGACAGAGATATTCGAGGAGGCGGGCATTACCAAAAGCAAGATCAGGCTGATAAGAAGCGCGGACGGCATACGGATAAAGTCGCCGCAGTACAGGAACCACGAGTGGGTCGTGTCGGCGTTCCTGTTTGAGGCCGACAGCCCCCCCGTAAGGCTCAACTGGGAGAACTCGGACTACAGGTGGGTGAAGATATCAGAGATGGACAAGTACGAGACCGTCCCCGACCTTTACAGGGTGATGTCCTGCCTGATATGAAGACAGGCGCGCGGATCAAGCCGGCGATCGATCTGTCATTGCGGGCTCGGGGCCCAGTAGCCTGCCCCAGCCATGCACAAGACTGGCAGTATGACCCACCCGGAATGAGCGTGCTCCGGATCACATCCGCATCCAGAGGCCCTTTCAAGATGACCCCGATAGTGGCAGAACAGACGCTATGATGGCAGGGTCGTGGCCGCAGCCGTGTTACGGATCTCGGGTTTTGCGGGTTTGCCGGCGCGACTGCCGTCACCGCTATCACCGCCGTCGCCGTACTTTTTCTGCTGCGGCAGCATCATGTACACGCACGCCCCGCCGCACATCGTGCACGGCACGTTGTTTCCCGGGTGCTGCCCGGTCCTACCGTGTATGCGCGCGGCCTCCTCGGGGTCGATTGAGAGCGCAATCTGCCGCTCCCAGTCAAGCGTGCGGCGGGCCTCGGTCATCGCGGCGTCCCACTTTATGGCCTTTTCACGCAGCTTGACAAGATCGCCGGCGTGTGCGGCAATCCTGTACGCGATGAGCCCCGCCTTTACCTCCTCCTCGTTTGGCAGCGCCAGGTGCTCGGACGGCGTCAGGTAGCACAGCAGGTCGACGCCCTCGCTTGCCGACACGGCGGCGCCTATGGCGCTTGCAATGTGGTCGTGTCCGGACGCCACGTCGGTTACCAGCGGGCCCAGTACGTAATACGGCACGTCCCCGATCAGCGATTTTGCAAGCCGGACGTTTGCGGCCACCTCGTTGAGGGGCACGTGCCCGGGTCCCTCCACCATCACCTGCACGTCCTGCTCGTGGGCGCGCTTCGTGAGGCGCGATATGTTGATCATCTCCTGCACCTGCAGCTCGTCGTGCGAGTCCAGAATGGAGCCGGGCCTCAGCGCGTCGCCCAAGCTGAAAGTCACGTCGTATTTTTTTGCAATCTCCACAAGATAGTCATAGTGCTCGTAGTAGGGATTCTCCTTGTCGTGCTTTAGCATCCACGCGGCCGTGATGGTGCCGCCCTTGCTGACCACCCCGCCGTGCCGCCTCACCTTTAGTATGCGCTTTGCAATGTCCTTGGTGATCCCGCAGTGGACCGTGGTATAGTCCACGCCGTCCTTTGCGTTGTTCTCAAACGCGTTAAGATAGTCGTCCTCAGTCAGGTTCAGCGGGTTCTTGTGCTCCTCGACGCCATAGTTGTACGCCTCGTATATGGGAACCGTCCCAAACGTTATCGGCGCCTCCTGCAGCAGCCTGCGCCGTATCCCCTTGACGTCCCCCCCGTCGCTCAGATCCATTATGGTGTCGGCGTGGTACTTTACTGCCACCCGCGCCTTTGCAATTTCGCCGGGCAGGTCCACGTTGAGCGTGGAGGTCCCGATGTTGACGTTGACCTTTGTCTTGAGTCCGCGCCCTATCCCGACCCGGTGCACATGTGACTTTTGCGGGCGGGCATTGTTGGCAGGTATGATAATGGCGCCAGACGCCATCTTTGATACCAGCCAGTCGGCAGAGACGTCCTCGTCACGCGCGACCTGCCTCATCTCCTCCGTGACTACACCGCGCCTTGCAGCGGCCATCTGGGTTGACATGCCATGCGCACGGGGCGGCCCGATTTAAGTAGTAAGGAAGGGCAACCGTCCCCCCGCTTGCGGTTGGCGACGTACGTAAACCCGCACTCCAAAAAGCGCACCTGCACGTCACGGCCGGTGGAGGCCTGCAGACGGGAGGAAGTGCGATGACTCAGGCCCGGCCCCCGGCGCACTGCGAACGCCGACGAGAAGGATGTTCTGCCCGCAGGCTACGCGCGCCCCGCGACGCCGCGTGTGTGCGGAGCCGCGACACCCGGCCGTCCTTAAATACGATATGGACGCACAGTACGCATGAGGACCATCAGGGTGTGCAGGCACTGCGGAGAAGAGTTCTACGACACGCGTGATGTCTTCTGCTCATACAAGTGCGCCTCGCAGTCATCAAGCTAGCGGTGGTGGTAGCGGCGACGTGAAGGGAGCCGGCCGCAGCATGCAATATCAAGGGCAGCCGACGGGGCTGCAGGCGCCATATGCGGTTGGGGAAGATGCAGTATGCAGTTGACGGCTGCGGGTGCCACCGCCGCTGTGTCTGCTGCTGCTGCTGCTACCATAGTCACCTAACCACAATGCAAAATAGCCCATGCGCGCCATGTCACCCATGAACCTCCTGTCAATAGGCGGCTCCGATCCCTCGTCGGGGGCAGGCGTACAGGGCGACATCAGGACGTTCGGGGCTCACGGCGCCTACGGGCTGTCGGTAGTCACGGCCGTGACGTCCCAGAACACGTCCTCGTTTGCGGGGGCCGAGCCCGTCTCCCAGAGAATGCTAGAGTCGCAGCTCGACGCGGTGCTGGCCGACTTTGAGGTGTCCGGGGTGGCGGTGGGAATGATATACACCTCGCGGGCCGTCAGGGCCGTGTCAAGGCGCCTAGCCGAACTGGCAGGCTCCGTACCCATAGTGGCGGATCCAGTAATCGAGTCCACGACGGGAGGGACGCTCATGCGGCAGCCGGCGCTACGCGACTATGCAAGGCGCATAATCCCACTTGCGGCCGCGACGACCCCGAACGTGCAGGAGGCGCGCCTGCTGCTTGGCTGCGCCCGGGGCGAGGGCGGAGGCGCGACCAAAGGGGCAGAAAGCTCCAGAACGCGCGCGGCGCACCCGGAACTCGACGGGGCCGCCGACGCATACGACAGGCTTGCGCTGCGGGTGGTGCACGAGCTTGGCGCAGGCTCTGCCGTGGTCACCGGCATCAAGTCCGGCAATTATTATTACGACGTGGTCGCGGCTCGCGACGCCGGGGGAAGGACTAGGACGCGCCGCCTGCGCGGGCGGGCCGTGCCGTACGAGACGCACGGGGGCGGGTGCGCGTTTGCGGCCTCGCTTCTGTGCGGCCTTGCGTCCGGCATGCCGGTGACGGAATCGGCAAGGGGCGCGAAAAAATTTGTCGCGCGCCTCATGAGAAACGCCACCAATGCGGGAAAGGGCGCAGGCATTGCAGGAGATATTCACGTCCAGGATGGAGCAGGTATGTCCGGCGCCGCATCGGCCCTTGCAGGCGCGATAACGGAGTTTACGCGCATCAGGGGCATATACATGCACATACCAGAGTGCCAGACCAATTTTGTGCACTCCGAAACGACGGGTCCGCGGAGCACGCGAAATGTGCTTGGCATACGGGGCAGGATAGTCCGGACGGGCAGAGGGGTTGCAGTGGCGGGGGACATTGCATATGGCGGTTCAAAGCACATGGCCGCGGCCCTGGTCGCTGCAAGCAGGAAATTCCCAAGGATAAGATCAGCAGTCAACATCAGATATGACAAGGGCACCATAGGCAGGATCACGGGATCCGGGATGACCGTTGCGCGCTACGACAGGAGCCTCGAACCGGCAGGCACGAAGGCCAGGGGGTCGTCCGTGCAGTGGGGCGTCTCAGAGGCAGTCAGGGACGCCGAGTCGGCCCCAGACGCGGTATGCCATGACGGCGACCACGGCAAGGAGCCCATGATCATAATATTCGGAGAGTCCCCCGACGACGTGCTGGCAAAGGTGCGGCAGGTAACCGCCCCCGCATGAGGGCACCGGGGTGGGAGGGGGCATACGCACCTGCGCCACGCGCGCGTAACACAGCACGCGCGGAGTCGCGAACATAAATAATGGCGCCAACGCCAGCACCCACGATGAAGGCAATCATACTGGCAGGCGGCCTCGGAACCAGACTCCAGCCGTACACCACGTTTCTGCCAAAGCCGATGCTGCCCCTGGGCGAAAAGCCGATACTGGAGCACCTCATAGACTGGATAAGGAAGAACGGCATCAAGTCCATGATAATATGCACCAGCTATCTGCGAAAGACCATCGAGGATTACTTCGAGGACGGCCAGAGGTTCGGCGTCAGCATAGAGTACGCGGCATCCACAAAGCCCCTTGCCACCGCGGGCCAGCTGAGGATCGCGGGCGACATGATAGACGAAACCTTTGTGTGCATGTACGGGGACGCGATATACGACTTTTCGCTGAGGGGCATGATAAAGCACCACAAGGAATCAAAGGCGTTTGCCACCATGGGCCTCAGCACGTACAAGACCAACCTGCCGTACGGGGTCATAGAGACGACAGGGTCCGGCAGGGTGACCGACTGGAGGGAAAAACCCGAGATTGCGGCCACGATAAACATGGGATGCTACGTAATGGAGCCGGGCATAATCAAGATGATTCCGGCAAACAAGCCGTACGGCATGGACGCGCTCATCAAAAAGGCCATAGCCCAGAAAAGGACGGTGTCAGGGTACATCGCACCAAGAAACAGTTTTCTGGACATCGGGGACAAAGAGTCCTACGAGATGGCGCAGCAGGAGTACATAAAGCGCCTGGGCAAGATATGAGCTCGCAGGCCAGTACAGCTGCGGCTGCGGCGGCGACTGCGGCGGCGCCGCGACATCTGCAACGGCGATAGCAGCAAGGCACGCGGCATGCTAAAAGTACTCTTTTTTCGGCCGCCTCTTTCTGCGCTTGAACAGGCGCGCGCCAAACGCCACCACGGGGGCCGACATCCCCATGAACACGTAGGGGGTAATCGCCAGCGCGTCCGTGACGTACGCCTCGTCTATCCTCTCAAGCATCACGTGGCACACGTACATTCCGGCCAGCATGACGGCGCCGCCGCCGATCAAAAGCAGTCCCACCGGCCTCGACCCATAATACCTGGACATGATGAACGCGATCGCCCCCATCACGCCGGCGGGCGCCGCGCCTATCGATATGAACTGGAGCAGCTTGGGATCGGCCTCAAAGGACAGCGCGTAGTCAAAGTCGTCCGGCACGTCGGTCAGAAACCCATACACGCTTATCATGAGCCCCGAGAACATTGCAAAGAGCGCCAGGCTTGCAAGCCCGAGCCACTTTTCAAGCGCCATTACGGCCGCACCGAGGCGTTGGCAAATAAATCATTCAAGTCGGTGCGGGAAGCCGCCTCCGCGCAAAAATCCCGGCGCGCCTGCAGGGCCTGCAAACAGGGGGCGGCGCAGCAGCAGGACTCAGCCAATGCCGACCATGTTTGCGAGCTCCTTTCTGCACGAGGCCCCCAGCCTTTTTGCCGCGTCCTCGGGGGACACGTCGTTGAGGTGGATGCCGTACCCGCGCTCCATGCCGGACCACTGCTTTGTTACGGGGTATACCTCGATGTGCCAGTGCATCAGGCGACTGCTCTTGCGCTCCGCGGACAGGTGGAACACCATGCTGAACGTCACGTTCTTTATCATGCTTGCAAGCCCGCCAAGCGTGGCCCTGATCATCAGCGCCAGGTCCTCAATCTCCTTCTGCGACATCTTTGCAAAGCTGACCGCGTGCCTCTTGGGGGCGATGCAGAACTCAAACGGGTACGTCGGGGACCACGGGCAGTAGGCCACAAAGCTCTCAGTCTGCAGGACGCGCCTCAGCTGGTCGTCGCTTTCTATTATGTGGCACGTGGGGCACGTGCCGCGCTTCTCCTGCGTCCTCTTGTACGACTCCATCTCGTCGTTCACGGTCGGGGGAATCATCCGGAACGATACGATGTTCAGGTGCGGGTGTACCTTGGACCTTCCCCTGAGCCCGCCGACGTGATCCGCGTATACGGCCACGTAGGCGACGCCCTTTTGCGTGTAAAGCCACCTAAGGCGGTCCTGCACCACTACGAGCGCGTTTGACCACTGCTCAGAGTCGATGGTGGCCAGCGTCTTTGAGGGATCCGGCGAGGCCACGAGCACCAGGTGGTGCCCGTACGCCGGCTGGCTCTCAAACGGCTCCTTGCCATAATCGTTTCCGGCCGAAACGGACACGACGGGATTCTTGCTCTCAAAGACCCTGACGGCCCACCCCTTTACTATCTGGCCGTCTATGTCCTGCTGCCGCCGCAGTATGCCGTCCTTTATCACAAGGGAGAGCATCGAGGGGTTTGTCTTTTTCTCGTTTCCCGACGCGTACGCAGAGTTGGCGCCCACGCCCGAATCGTCCCCCTCATATATTATCATAAAGCGTTCCGAGGCGTAATCGACCCGTATGCTTCCCATGCCAAGAGATACCGTATTGCTGTTAAAAAGTTTCCAGAAGGTTAGCGGCGGCGCAGGTGGCGCGGTGTCCGGTTGCCGCCCCGGCCCATGCGCGCAGCCGTGATCTCCGGAAATGGCGCCCGGGATCATCGCAGATAGTACAAAAGTCGCGCGTGAATCCGTAGCTCCTTCCCGGCTTGCTTCCCCTTCCTCCTCCTCCTCTACCTGCTCCCTCCCCTTCCCTCCCCTTCCCTTCCATTCCCCACCCCCTCCATCCCCGCCACGCCTTTCCCCATCCTGCCAGTCCCAAGCCATGCCCGCAAGCAGGCGCCCAAACCGGAGCGCGCGCCAAGACAACAGTCCATGCAATTGCGACAGACCGCGGCAAAAGCAGCCAAGCTTTAAAACACAGCCCCGATTCTGCGAGTCAGTGTCTTCTTCTCGTTCCGACGGCAGACATGACGGCAGCACCGCCGCTAATTATGGCGCCAGTTCAGGTGACGCTAACAATTCCGGCATCAGCATGATATACGTGCTGCTTGACGGGGTCGGGGACCTGCCGCACGCCGACCTTGGGAGCAGGACGCCGCTGGAGGCCGCATCCACGCCCGCGCTCGACGCAATAGCGTCAAACGGGGCGTCTGGCAGGGTGATATCAGTTGGCAAGGGGATCGCCCCGGAGTCGGATATTGCAGTATTCAACATGCTAGGATACAAGTTCAGTCATGCAGACTATGCCGGGCGCGGCGTGATAGAGGCGATCGGCATAGGGATAGACTTTGCCGACGGGGACCTGGCCTTGCGTGGAAACTTTGCCACGCTTGACAGGGGCGGCGGCGACAACGTCATAACCGACAGGAGGGCAGGCAGGCACATAGAGCCCGCCGACTCGGAGGCCATATCAAGGGAGATCGAGGAGAGCGTCAGGTTCTCGGACCCCCGCACGTCCGTAAAGGTCTCCCCGACCATCGGGCACCGCGTGACGGTCAGGCTGAGGAGGGGCGGCGGCAGGCCGTACTCGGCAAAGATATCAAACACGGACCCCGCGTACACCAACATCGGCGGGATGGGGGTCGCAAAGGCCGTCGCCGACTTTATGAAAGTCGAGAGGTGCGTCCCGCTTGACGGCTCGGGCGAGGCTGCGGCGGCCGCGGACGCGACAAACGAGTTCTCAGAGCAGGCAATCTCGATAATGGGGGGCAGCGGGATCAACGCGGCTCGCGTCGCGGCGGGAAAGAAGGAGCTCAGCTGCATACTGCTCCGCGACGCGGGCAGCAAGTACCCGCGAGTCGAGCCCATCAACCAGAGGTACGGGATGAACTTTTCATGCATAGTCGACATGCCAGTCGAGATAGGCATATCAAAGGTACTCAGGATGAAGGCCTTTGAGGCCGGGGGCCTGACAGACTACGAGGAAAAGGCCAGGGTGGCCTCCGAGGCCATGGAGACCCAGAACGCGATATACGTCCACATCAAGGGCCCCGACGAGTTCGGGCACGACGGGGACGCAGTCGGGAAAAAGGAGAACATCGAGGAGATCGACAGGCGGTTCTTTGCAAGACTGCTTGACGGCATAGACACGTCGAGAACCGCGGTAGTGATCTCGGCGGACCACTCGACGCCGTGCATAAACCACGGGCACAGCGACGACCCGGTTCCGGTGGTGATATCACACGACGGCATACAGGGCGACGGCACCACCAGGATGACAGAGTCCCAGGCGGCAAGGGGCAGGATAGGAATGCTTGCGGGGGCAGACGTGATCCCCACCGCGCTTGGCATGCTAAGGCGAATCACTCAAGGAGAGGGCACGCGCCCCGATTGAGAACCGTACGGCGAGCAGCAGGCGGCCGCGTCCCACGCGGGCGCGTCGGCAGTTATTGATATTCCGGGTGTGCGGGGCGCGCACGGGCCCTGCAGCCCGCGGGCGCGCGTCATATCTCGAACAGCGCCAGTTTCTTCGTTGTGCGCATATCAGAGGCCCTCTCCCGGATCATGTCCACGTCTATGGCATGATACTTGGAGGGGGACGTCCCGAGTTTTTCAAGGGCCCGCTTTAGCATCCTTATTCCTATCAGCGCCTCGTTTCTCTGGCCGTGCGCAAAGGCCACTGCGACCAGTATGATCCCCTGCACGAGCTCCTTTTCCCTGCCAAAGCACTTTTTCCAGACGCCCTCAAACGCCTCGTGGCTCTCCCAGAACCGCTCGCTGTTAAAGTAGAATATGCCGTCCCTTATGCCCTGCTCCTTTTCAATCTCCTCCTCTACCACGTGCCGTACGTTGTTGACGGGCCCGATCGGCGCCAGATCCCTCGCCAGCTCATCAAGGCGTCCGGCCTCTACTGACACGTCAAGTTCTATGAACTGGGTTGCAATCCTTGCGACGCGTACGGAGGCGCCTGTCCGCGTTCCCAGTCCGCGGGCCCTGTACACGACCCTGCGGGAGTCGTGGGGGCCGTACTTTCCGTCGTTTTTGAGGTGCAGCATGTATCTCTCCATGCGCATAGCCGACAACCCTTTTCATAAATTCCTTGTCTTGGGGCACGCACACATGCATGCATGCATGCACAGCCATGCAGGGCCCAACCCTGCAGACGACAGGCACGCGCCGGCCTGCAAGAGCCCGCGGGATTACAAGCCCGCGGGTACCGACTGCCAAGGCGGGGTTTGGCTGACCGCCGTTTGCCAGCCCTGCGTTTTTCACTACCCTCCTACTACACTCCCTCCCCCCCCCCCCACGCTGACTTTAGGTTTATATGAAATCTCTCGGGGGCACATGGTACATGTCAGTTGTGGGCAAGGTGTCTGATACCAGCAACGCGCTGCTCTCAAGGCGCGAGATTACATGTGACTTTGCGGGCCTTGGCGGCAAACTCAGCAGGTTGGACGCAGTGGAGATGGTCTCAAAGGAGTACGGGTTGGACGGCAAGACGGTAATTCCGATGAGGCTCAGAAACCACGTTGGGAGGCCTGCAATAACGGGACTGTTTTACGTATACGACGACGAGTCCCTGGCGCGCAAGCACGTCAATCCCACCATATTTGCAAGGCTTGAGAAAAGCAGGGCAAAAAAGGCAGAGGAAGAGGGGGCGGCGGCGGCAGGAGACGCGTCCTCAGAAGAAGAAGGAGAGGCAAAGGATTCGTCAGGGGCGGCCCAGGACGGCAGTAATGCAGAGCCCGAGGCCTCTGCGGACGAATCATCAGGCGGCAAGGAAGCGGAGGCTGCATCGTAATGGGAGACGGCAAGAAGGGCTCGAGTCCCAGAATCAGCAGTTATTACAAGTTGGACGGCGACAGCCTCAGTCGTACAAAAAAGATCTGCTCCCGGTGCGGCAAGGGCGTATTCATGTCAGAGCACAAGGACAGGCACGCGTGCGGCAAGTGCGGGCTTACCGAGTTCAAGCAATAGGCGCTAGTAGAGCCGCTTTCTGCGCAGCTTCAGACTACGTTCGCGTATCTGCTCCACGGTGGCAATCAGTTCGGGGTCAAACCTTGCAGTGGCAAGCAGTTCGGCGGGTATCTTTACGTTGTTTTCAGCGATGTCCACCGTGGTGCTTGGAAGGCGCCGGGACTGCCAGTACTTTGAGACCTTGTCCTCGAGCTTGTAATCCCTGAATCCCGCCGGAAACCTCTTTGTTATGTGCCTGATCAGCGTGCGGTCATCAAAGACGGCCCTCGGATCAAACAGCCGGGACTCGTCGCTGTACACGTTCTCAAACAGGCTCGAGGACGTATAGTCGGAGGTTATCCTCATCTGCGAGACCCGCCACACGAGCTCCAGGTAATGCAGGAACTCGTGCGCAAGCACGGCGTGTATGGTGCCCTTGAGGCCGTACGCGATCAGTGGCGCCGTTATCTGTATGACGATCCCAAACTTGTCGCCGGAGCATACGGGTATGGTCCTGGCAAACAGTATGCCGTATCCTATGGTCGGATCCGCGCGGGTCATGACAACGGACGGCTCCACGTATGCGACGGGGAACCTTGCCTGCGAGGCCCGCTCGATGCGGTTTATCCCGTCGACTGCTATGGGGAACCTCTTGGCCACGAGCTCAAATATGTCGTCCGGAATCATCGCGGTCCCGTGCGCATCTCTTAGCCGCTGTAGGGGGTCCAACTGTGTGGCAGAGCGGCGATGCACGTAAAAAAGCTTGCATGCGCAGCGGCCGTACGGGCCCCACGTATTGTCAGGCCTTTGGCTTGCCGGACGTTTTTCTCCTGCGCGTGGCGGCCATCTGGTCCGCGTGCCTCTGGTGCTTGCCGCGTTTCCTCTTTGTCATGCACTGCGCCAGGATGTCCGACAGTTAATTGTTGCCATTGCGCGCCAAGCAGGATCCGTGCAGGCGCCGCCGTCAGGTGTCAGTCAGGCGTCGCGTGCGCCTGAAGGGGTGTCCGCGGGGCCGTCACGCAGCCACACGTCCTCAAAGTCAAACAGCACGCACTCGCACTGAACGCCCAGCACCTCGGATATGCTGGGCCGGACCCCGTCCCCCGTAACCAGCCGTTTTATGGGAATCCCCCCGTCCAGGTCGGCCGTTACTACAAACGAATCCGTCCCCTTCTTCCTGTATGTGAGGCGCGTTATGGACTTTACGGCTTCGCGGCCGTTCTTGGTGCGGATCATCAGCGGGAGGTCGGCAAGTCGCCTCAGCCTCCGAAGCAGGGACGGGCCGGCCGCGTCGGGTGCGACAGGAGTGGAGGCCGGTGGGCCTGCACCGGCGCCGCCCTCATCGCCGCCCCCACTGCCGGGGTCGTCGTTGTAGCTGCCGTCGGCGGCGGCATCGTTCTCAGTTTCTACAAACGCGCGAGGCGTCATCCTGACCTGTATCCTTGCGCGCGACGAGAAGGCCAGGGGCCCCGCATCGGACGCGGCGACATCTCGCAGTCGGCTTACCAGAACGCCGTGACCGAGCGGCACGCTCCGGGATATCCGTACGCGCCTCCTTTTTGGACGCTGTATGCGGGCGTAAAACGGCCTGCCGCGCCCTGCAACCAGGCTCTCCCTGTCCTCGCCGCCAATCCAGGTAAAGCGGATCGTTCTGCCCCCCAGCCGGTCAAACAGGAGGTCCGATATCTGCCCCTCCACGCTTTCCCCGCATGCGGGTATTCCGTGAAACCCGCACGTCGAGCACCCCCTGCCAAGGCAGCTGGTGCACGCCTCTTGTTTTTGCGGGACGCCCCTCTTCTGCTTGAGGTACGTTCCAAAGACCGCGACCGGCTTTGGGCTCACCTCGCAGTACCGGTCCGCGGGCTGCACCTTGATCAGCACCTCAGGCTCGTGCCGGTCTTGCCGGCGGCGCGTCATCCTGGCAAACCGGCCTCCGAGCTCCCTTACGAGCCCCGTCTTTATGCAGTCGGATCCCTGCAGCCTGTACACGGAACGCACGTGGTCGTCCCTGTCGAGAATGGAGGGCTTGATCGTGGCCCCCACGGCAAAAGTGTCAAACTCGTACTCTGCAACGGTCGTTTCCATCAGGTCAAGCATGTCCGGCAGACTGTCAAAGAGCCCGCGGCAGACATAGCACTGGGCGGAGGGGCCGTCTGCTACGGCCTCTAGCGAGCCGCGCAGCCTCCTGCCGGACGGCTCGTATGATGCCAGCCCGGGGCCCCTTGCAAAGAGCCTGCCAAGGCAGTGATCGCACAGGGCATGCCTGCCAAGCAGTACGGACGCCTTTGAGCGGGCGGCATCCCGCGGGTCGGGCACGTCGGGCTTCACGCCGCGCGCTGCCTCCGCAGGTACTTTTCAGCATCATGTACTCTGATGCCGCCGACGCTGTTGCGGCTGCGGCTGCGGTTGCTGCTGCTGCTGTTACCCCAGCCCCTGTCCCGCCGGCCCCCGCTTGCGACAATACGCACCGCTACCCAATCCCCATCCGCTTGAGCATGTCGCGCATGGCGCGCCCCTTGGCGGCCTTCATCATGTTCTTTGACGTTTTGTACGTCTTGAGGAGGTTCTTCACCTCCGAGTCAGGCCTCCCGGATCCGCGAGCTATGCGCTGCGTCCGGGACGCATTCTTTATCAGATCCGGATCGGCCTTTTCGGCGGGGGTCATGCTCTGCATGATGTACCTCCACCTCTCGATGTTCTCCTCCAGCTTGTCCACCTTGTCGAGCTGATCCGGGCCGGCCCCGGAGAATCCGGGCAGGTTCTCAAGCATGCCCCGCATGGAGCCGGACTTTGTGAATTCCTCGAGCTGGTAAAAGTAATCCTCCATGTTCATCTTGCCCCCCATTATCCGCTTCATCCTGACCTCGTCAGACTCGTCCTCTATGCGCTTGAAGTGTTCCAGAATGGCCTGCACGTCCCCGATCCCAAGCAGCCTGCCGACAAAGCCCGATGAGGAGAACTTTTCAAGATCGTCTATGCGCTCACCGGTCCCGATGTACATCACGTGGGCCCCGGTCGCGGCCGCGGCGGCGAGGGCCCCGCCCCCCTTGGCAGAGCTGTCCATCTTGGTGATTATGATGCCGCCCACGGGTATCGCCTTGTGAAACGCCTCCGCCTGCCCAAAGCACTGCTGCCCTATCGTGCCGTCTATGACAAGCATCGCCATGTCCGGCGACGCGACCGCGCCTATGCGGCTCATCTCGTCAAGCAGGTCCTGCTCCTGCTTGTGGCGGCCCGCCGTATCAATCAATATGATGTCAAGCGGCTCCCGCTCAAAGTGCCGCAGCCCGTTCCCGACCACCGCGACCGCGTCGTCGTTCTTCTCCTCGCCGTACACCTCGACTCCCGCCTTCTCGCACATCGTGCGCAGCTGCACGAGCGCGCCCGGTCTGTACGTGTCGGCCCCGATCACCCCCACCTTGTAGCCCTGCCGCGTCAGCAGCCGGGACAGCTTCGAGGCAATCGTGGTCTTGCCGCTCCCCTGTATTCCAAGCAGCAGCACCTTGTTCTGTTTGCCGGACTGGAACTCAAACTCCGAGTCCCCGCCCAGAAGGCCCGCCAGCTCGTCGTGCAGTATCTTTACGAGGTGGTTCTTCCTTGAGAATCCGGGCGGGAGATCCTCGCCCAGCGCGCGCTCCTTGAGCCGCTCTGTCACCTCCAGTATGAGCCCCACTTTGACGTCGGACTGTATGAGCGCCCTCTGCACGTCCTTGGCAAGCTCGTCTATCAGCTCCTTGTCCACGGTGGAGGACCTTAGCACCTTTTTGAGGGCAGCCCCCAAGTTCTCCTTTAGCCCGTCAAGCATGGCGCATTATCCTCGCGTCCAATATTTCAAACCTTCCTCTGTACCCGTCCCAGACCGTGTCATAGTCGAGTATCTCGATGGGACTCTCAAACAGCGGGCAGTCCAGAACGAACGTCTCGGCCTCGCCGCCCTCAAAGTCGAGCGCAAAGCCGTGCCTTTCAGACAGGGCGTGCAGCTCGGCAAGTGAGTCCGGGGTGATGCTCCGCCCCAGCCACGAGCCGTCAAGCCCGCCTGCCGAGACGGCGGTTATTATGGCCGCGAACCCCGCGTCCAGCACGCGGCGCATGTACTGCCCGGCCGGCTCGCGCATCCACAACGGTGAGACTACCGCGAGCCCCAGCGCGTCGCAGACCTTGGCAAACCTCGACCTCTGAAACTCGCTCCTGATGCCGCCGTGCACCACGCCCTGCACGCCGTGCTCGCGCTTTGCCCTCCGCAGCAGCAGCATTAGAGCGTCCAGCTCCCGCTGCGTGTCATCGGATCCGACCTCCAGGGACAGCAGGGGCGGCGCGCCGCGCATGGCCTCGGCCTGCAGCCCCACCCACCGGATGTTCGGGCTGTGCAGCAGCATGCTCTCCTCGGATTTGGCAAACGCCGACACGAGGCACGCGACCTCGTGTCCCTGCGCCTGCGCATCGTACGCGGCATACGCGCTGTCCTTGCCGCCGGAGAACATGGACGCCAGCCTCAGCCCTTTCTCGGGTGCGCGGCCCGAATCAGGCGGCGCGCGCGTGCGGGGCAGGGGGCGGTGCGCATCCGTTGAGAGAGGTGCCTCATCACTCATAATCCTCATCATGCCTCAGAAGGCTTTTCCGATTCCATCATCGGCACCCAGCGCTGCCTGCAACGGCGCGGGTTATTACCTTTGGGGTTGAGTCAACGGCCGAACCGGGGCCGGGGCCGACTGCCGCTGTCCTCTCATTGCAAAGGTACCGTTGCCGCGCGCGTATATCCTTGACAGGGCGCAGACGCCACCCCCGCGGCATGCGCGAGTAACGGCAGGCCCGCACGCGAGCTACCCACATGATTCATGCAAAATGTATGTGTATATTTAGGATCCTGCCAAAACGCGCCATACGCGCGGAGCCACCCAGAAACGGCGGCAGAGCCATGAAGCTATTTATTGGATGCGTGACTCCGCACTGCGATGAAACAGTCATCGGATGATGACAAGCAGCATTACAAAACTGCGGGGCCGGAACCGCGCACCGACACAGGACAAAAATCCGAGATCAGCCGTGATGACAAGAGCACGCTGCGCATCATACACGCGTGTAGCATGACAATGACAGACCCACGCTATGCAATGTCAGAGATCTTTTCAGAGTCGGAGACAGAGGAGCGCATCAAGAGCCTGGTGCGGCGGGGCCTCATAACGGAGGACGCAAGGGTGACGGCGGGCGGCCGCGCCGCCCTCACGGTGGTGCTCACCGGGGGCGTGTTCGACATCATACACCACGGCCACGTGCACATGCTAGAAGCGGCAAGATCCCTAGGCGACATGCTGGTGGTTGTGGTCGCATCCGACAGCACGGCAAGAAGGAGCAAGAGGAAAGCCCCGCTGCGCCATGCCGAGGACATACGCCAGTACCTCGTAAGCATGATCAGGACGGTGGACGCGTGCGTCATCGGGGCGGAGGGGAGCATCTTTGACACCGTGAGGGCGATAAGGCCCGACATCATAGCGCTCGGATACGACCAGGCGCACAGAAAGGAGGACATCGAGAACGGCTGCAGAAAACTGGGGCTTGACGTGGAGATAGTCAGGATAGAGTCGCCGATGCCCGACGTGTCAAGCTCAAACCTCAAAGACAACCTCGAGGACCTGTAGCCGGGTGCCGAGGGGGGCGGGGCCGCGGGCGCGCGCCAGGATGGCAGGCAGCAACAAATGGAAGATCACCATACAAGACGCAGCAAGCATCTTCCCCCACGGGTATGACATCTGACATGCTGTTAGTGCTTTGGGTTGATCAATCTAGACCTGTAAACTAGAAAACACCCCAAGCCAATAACTGCATAGAGCAGCACAGACAAACCGGTATTGTGAAGGCACCAATCAGCCTCCGCAAGCGTTCCTCCAAAAGCCTCAAGAAAATGCTCCGAACGCATATGGCACTGCACTGTAAACTCGTGAACGGTTCTGAACCGTTCAGGATTGTATGGCCGTAATGACAATGCTATGCCTACTGACATTGGTGCCAAACCTGCAAAAAGCAGCCTTTTGCTTTTCATGGTGAAAATAAAAAAAGGCCGCATGATATTCGTTACCGACCATTGGGCGGGGCAGTGCCACGAACCTTGCGTGTTGCCACAGGGCTGGCCTATGCCTGCAGTGTGCACAGCATCATAAAAGAACGCCGCACCATCACTCAGAAACAGCCGTTTTACTGCAGAGCCCTGCCTTAGCTTGGATACGAGGTTACCCCTTCGAATCCTTTTTATCGACGTGACAAGTGGCACATCTATGAAAATATCGCCGGCAATGAAAAAGCAGCTCGACGATCAGGTTGCTCTCGAGGCGGCCGCATCCCACTCATACCTGGCAATGGCCTCGTGGGCGGAGCTTGCAGGATATCCGGGGACCGCATCCTACTTCTACGCCCAGTCGGCCGAGGAGCGGGGCCACATGCTGAGAATAGTCAACTACATGAACACCATAGGTGCGGGGGCCGTCATCCCAAAGATCGACAAGCCGTCCGTAGCGTCGTTCAAATCAGTCGAGGATCTGGTCAAGGCGGCCCTCAAAAACGAGCAGGCCGTCACAAAGGCCATACACAAGATGGCCCAGGCCGCACAAAAGGGCGGTGACTATGCCACGTTTGACTTTTTGAGCTGGTTTGTAAAGGAGCAGGTGCACGAGGAGGCTCAGTTTGAGGACATACTGCAGAAATTCGACACCATAGGAAGGGACGGCGTTGCAGTAAACGAGATAGACAAGATTCTAGGGGCAAGAAACGGCGGCGGTACCGGCGCAGCCTCTCCGGCCGCGCCAGACGCTCCATGACTGCAGGAGTTTTACGCGCCCGCTCTACGACTTGCGGCAAATAGCCCGTCGCATTTTCAGAGATTATCCCGAGGCTCGCCGCCGGTGCGTACGCGTACGATCGTGGGCGCGGCCTATGTGAAGGGCCAGTCCCATCACGTCAGAGCCAAAGACCTTGCCGCAGAACGTGCATTCAAACACGTAGGGGGATGCGGCCCGCTGCGTGCTCTGGGCGCGCGCTTGGTCGTCTGGCACGAGATACATGCGGTTCCATAGTATTAAAGCATGAAACTAGACAGAGCCGTAACTCGTTAGTTTCCGCGCAGTTCTGCTGTCACCACAGGCGGCGTACGCTTGCGCCAAAAGTGGAGGGAGGAAAAATGTGACGACGGTTACTTTTCACCCTGATCCCCTGTCACGCGGCACGGCGCATTTTAGCACGTTCCTTTTGGCCCAGTCGGCTGCCCGGGATTACCACGGTTGTCGGAATCACCGGCGGCAGCGGAACGTGCCGTGGCCTCTGGCCGCACTGCGCATGGGACATCCCGGCCGCGCAAGGAATGCAGGTTCCGGATCAGCCAAATATCATGCACTGCTCGCATTCGCATACTTCTTGCTGGCCCGCCTTTTTGAGGCAGCGCTTGTGCTGGCCCGCCTGGCACTGCACGCAGATCTCATCTAGGTTGTCGACGCTGCTGTACTTGCGGGACTGGTCGAATCCAAATCCTCCGTCCTGCGGTCCCACCATACGGCACGGTTGCACGTGCTTGTATTTTTACCTCACTGTCAAGGCCGAGTCGACGGCGGCCCTGATCTCCACCCGGTGCGACTCTATCACCCCCCGGATCTCAAACATGTCCAAGTATCCGCCCCCCGGCGCCCTAGTGGCCTTTAGCAGGTACCGCAGCGAGCCCTCCTCTATCTTGCCAATGTAGTATCCATACAGAAAGTCAGGCTCGCTGCCGCACTTCCATATGCGCCCCGCGCTCGGAAAAGACTGCCTGATCTCGCCCGGTATCTCCAGTATGCGCCGCTGCACGTACGAGTCAAGGGATCTCCGCGCCGCCGAATCAAGCCGCATTACTATAATATGCGGCGTTCTCTTTTAGGGGTTTTGTCACAAAAGGCACATTGCACGCTCCAATCAGCGCGCTAATACCGCCTGCCGCCTTGGAACCAATGCCGTAAACCGGCGCATCTTCCCTTTACTCAATCGACTTGCCGCTGCCATTACCGGCGCCACCATCGACGTCACCACCAGAATCATCGCCCTAATCGTCATCAGCAGCAGCAGTAGTGGTAGCGGCTGCATCATTATCATCATCATCATCGCCGGCATCCGGCTTGGACCTGTCCCACATTCTCATGTTTCCCCTCAACATGAAAAAACCCACTATAATTACGGCGATGCCGCCTGCAATGAAGAGAAAGAACCGGCCGACGCTTCTTATTCCCACTGGCAACAGACTGGCACCCTCGCAGGCCCAATTAGACTGTAGTGAGGCGGGGCCCGCTGCGCCGCACATGCCAGTCTCTAGATTCAATAATGACGAGTCCGCACGTCTGCCATGTCAAGGGCAAAGCAGATCGCCGCGTGGGTTGCAATAATAGGCGGCGGCATAGGATTCTTCTTCTTCTCCCAGTATATGGCAGAGGTCATGCGCTGATGCGCGCACCGGCAGGGGCGGCGGCACTGGCTACGAGGAATGCCGTCACGATTTTGCGCGAATGATGGGATCGGAGCAGGACATGCCGCCAGACCCAGCAAGCCGCACCGGTGCACGCATCATAACAGACGAGATCTCGGCCTTTCTTGACAAGCAGAGGCTCGGATACGTCGCGACGATCGGCCCCGGCTGCAAGCCCAACGTCTCGCCAAAAGGCACCATAGCAAGATGGGACGAGAGCACGCTGATTTTCGCGGACATCCGATCCCCGGACACGGTCAGGAACATAGAGGAGAACGACAGCGTGGAGATCAGCTCGATCGACCCCGTCCTGCGCAAGGGGTACCTGTTTGAGGGCACGGCCTCAGTCATACGGGACGCCGACATGCTCAGAAGGGCCCGTGGAATGTACGAGAGGATGGGAATCAGGAGCAAGATACGCGCAGTCATCGCCGTAGAGGTGTCGAGAATATCCAGCGTGACGTCCCCGCTGTATGACATGGGCGCGACTGAGGAAGAGGTGAGAAAGAAGTGGGGTGCGCGCCTTGCAGAGTCATAGCAGCAGAGACGGTCGCTGGATCCGTCTACTTGTCGGGGTTGCCACGGCTCATCAGGGATTCCAGCTTGCGTTTTGTGGCCTCGTGCTGGGCCCTCTCCTGCTCGAGCATGAGCTGGGCGGCTTCTAGCTCCTTTTGCATCATGCCAAGCTTGGACTTTAGGGACGCGACCACCACGCTGGCGGCCTCTACTACCCCGGCATACCTCTGGGATCCCTCTCCCTGCTGTAGCTGCGGCGCGTCTTGGCCCGGTGCGGCACCGGGGGCCTCCTGTCCCGCCGCCGTCGGCTCCGTTCCGCCTTGTATGAATGCGCGCTCCGCGCTTGAGAGGGCGCCGGGCTCCGGGAACTGCTCCTGCCTGCTGAGTTCCTCCCTTGCATTGTAAAGCCGCGCGTTTATCTCCTCAAGCTCTCGCTCGGTTTCTGCTTGCTGGGTCTTGATGGCGGAGAGCGCGTGCTGTTCTGCAGATATCTTCTTCTCCAGTTCGCCGTGTGACAGCAGCGCCTCCTCTACCAGGGTTTGCACCCTTGCAAGCTCCTTCTTCTTTTCTGCAGTCTCCGCCTCGGTCTTGGCGCGGAGTTTCTGCTTTTCGTCAATCTCGGCCCGCATTCTTTCAAGACTGGCCTTGGTCGTGGACATCTCGTCCCTTTTCTGGTTGAGCTCCCGCTTGGTCTCCATCAGACTCTTGACAGAGACGCCGTACTCTTCCTTGACCTTTTTTATCCTCTGCGCTATATCCTCTTCATCGCGGGTTTGTTGTCTAAGTTCGGATTCGTGCTCACGGAGCGTTTCTGCCCTCTGCGCTGTCACATCTTCAGGCTCTCGCTTTTCGGCAGGGTGCGCGTCAGGGGCTCCCGATGGTGCAGAATTTGCCCCCGCGTCTGAGCCATTATCGGGTGCACTCCCAGCTGCGGGGTCAGGTTTCACTTTGTCTCCATCGCGGTCATTATCTTTGTCGTTATCATCATCATCATCATCATCATCATCATCATCATCATCATTGCCGCGATCATCATGATCATTGTAGTCACCGTCACTACTACCAGTGCTGTCGGCGCCGCCTGTTTGGGAAAGTTCGTGTAACTGGCGCTTGTCATCGCCGTCGTCCTCCTCTGCGCCGGAGGCGTCACCATCATCGGCAGTGGCGCCATCACCATCATCGGAACCGTCACCGCCCCCGTCATCCTTCAGCGTGCCGGGCGCCTCGCCGTGCGGCGGACTCACCGAGTCATCCGAGTCGGGGAGATCGCTGCCAGTGTCGCCGTCAGTGTCGTCCCGATCCTCTGTCTGCCTGCCCTTGAACCTAGAAAAAAATCCCATGACGTGCCACCTGCTCACTGAAAAATGAATCTTGCCATTTACCGCCGGCCGGCCAGTCAGTCCCGCTTCCTGCCCCTCACAAAGCGCAGGAAGAACCCCAGGCCTCCTATCACCAGCCCCGCCGCAAACGCGGCCACTCCCATCTCAGGCTCCTCGGGGTGTATTGTAGGCGCCAGAAAGAGCAGGACTGCCCCCAGTATTATCAGCGCAAACCACCCGCCGTTTCTTGAGCGGTTGTGTTCGGAGTGGACCATCTCAGCTCACGCGCTCCGTTATCATCTTTGACACCCGGGCCTCCCCGATGTCGGCTATGAACGGGCCCAGCCGCGGCCCGCGGCGGCTCCCCAGTATTATCTGGTACAGGGCGGCAAATACGTCCTTTGGCTGGACTCCGCACGACTTTGCCGCGTCGTATATGCCCGTCTGGATGTCATCGGGGGTCCCGCTCCCGGAGTCTAGCATGCGCGCAATGCTTCCGAGCGCCGCGCGCATGTTGTCGTCAACCGTAATCTCAGCGGATCCGCCCCCCTCGTCAAACTCGTCGGCGTAGTTGCCGGCAAGGCGTACGAGTTCCTCCACCTCCGGCGAGGGTTCCGGTATGGTCCCGTACTCGAGCAGTTTTTCCACGACGCGCCTGATCCGGTCTGTCCTGTACACCCTTGCAAGCTTCGCGGCAAGCATGTACCCGACGTGCGCGCCGGGGCGCTCTGGCGGCCTGAGCAGGCTTGCATAAAGGTACAGCCCCCTGGCCTTGGCAAGCTTGGCGGGGTTTCCGCGCAGCTCCTTCCGGACGCGCCCAAAGTAGACGTCCTCGAGTTCGTTGAACTCGTCCATGAGGGAGGGCACGTCCTCGCGTATGCCAAGCTCGCGCGCGCCTGCGATTCTCTTGTACAGCAGCAGCAGTATGGACTGCGGGGAGCCGAACTCCAGCCACCTTTGCGCCGTCAGTACGTTGCCTGCAGACTTTGATATCTTCTTGCCGCCCTTGTCAAGGAACATCTCGTATTTGGTGTGGTGTGGATGCGCGTACCCCAGCACGTGCTCGGCCACCCAGTCGTTGACCCTTACAGAGTCCATTATGTCCTTGCCGTATGCCTCGAACCTGACGTCAAATGCGGCCCACCGGGCGGCAAACTCCACCTTCCAGGCGAGCTTGCCAAGAGAGCCCCCGTCGATCTTGGCGCAGCCCGAATGGCCGCATCCGGATATGGCGCGGCCGGCCATCTGGGTGTCGCGGCACTCGTAGTATACCGCGCGCGCCGACTCGTCGTATGATACGGCCTGCGCCGTGTAGAGCCTGCTGCACGACTCGCACACCGGAAAGTACGGCAGCGACATCTGGTACTTTGACTGGCCTACCATCTCGGCAATCTTCTCGCCGATCTCGGCGCTGCGGCACAGTATGGCGTGAATCTGGTCTCTGAGCAGCCCCTGCCTGTACGTGTCGTATGCCCGCCTAAACTCGTACTCGATGCCGACCCTGTCAAGCCCGTCGAGCAGTATGCTGCTCATGTGCATGCCGTACGAGTCGTGGCACGAGAACGGATCCGGAATGAGCGAGACGGGTTTTGCCAGGTGCTCCTCAAGCGAGGCCGGCAGTCCGTCGGGCACCTTCCGCAGCCCGTCCAAGTCATCAGAGTAGGCGATCAGCTTTGAGTCGTATCCGAGGTTGCCCAGCGCCAGCTTGACGCCGTAGGCCCTGGCCGCGTCACCCAGGCTGCCTATGTGGGGAATGCCAGAGGCGCCAAGCCCGCTCTCGACTACAATCATGCCGGTGTCGCGCCCAAGCGACTCCTCGCGGCGCACAAGCTCGTATGCAAGCTTGTCAAGCCACGTCCCGTGTCCGATGACGTCCCCGCTCCTGTCGCGGCTGCTGCTGCTGTTGCCGCCGCTGCCGCGGCCGTCGTCGCGTGGGCCTTCCGCCGTCGCCTTTGCGGCATCCCGCGTGCCAGTCATGGCAGCACCGCCCGCGTACCAGGCGTCGCAACTGCCAGCATCATAGTCACCGTCACCACCAACGTCGCCACCACTACAGATCCCTTGCCATGTAGGGCCCATATAACGAGTATCCCAGCTTTCGATAGTATTCCCTGGTGCCAATGGCGCTTATCACCAGGAGCCTGCGCGCGCCGAACCTTTCTCGCGCCACGTTCTCGGCGTTTTCCACCAGGGCCCGTCCCAGCCCCGAGTGCTGTATCGCGGCGCCTAAGGTAGGGGCAGTCGGCGGCGGGGCGCCCAGTCCCACCATCCTTCCATAGACGTGCAGCTCCCTTATGAGGCACGTCCCGGCCGAGACCTCGGGCCTGTGCGCGCCGGGCCCCGGACTGCGGAGCCGGACGAACCCGTATATCCTCTCGGCATCGTCCTCGTACGATATGAACGCCTCGTTGCCGCCTGAAGAGTCGTAGTGTACGACGTCAAGGCGCAGGGCGTCCGGCCCCGCATGCGCGGACTGTCCGGCGTCGCTGCCGTTATTGTTGCTGCTGCTGCCGATGTTATTGCCATTGCCCGCACGTCCATGCGCCCCATCACGCCCGTCATTGCGATCATAGCAGGCGTTGCGGCGGCGCGACAGTCCTGCCTCCCTGCACCTGATGCACCTGCACGGAGTCCCCTGCTCCTCGAGTCTCTGGCGCACCAGCTGCCTGAGGTTCCCCTGCCGGGGGCCCGCCACTATCTGCGACGGCGGAATCTCCCTCTGGACGCGCATTATGCGGACCCACTTTGGGATCCTCTTCTTTGCCTCTGCAAGGACGCGTATCATCTCCTGATCAGAGTACGGCTCATATCTTCCGTTCCGGTACTCCTCGTACAGGGGCGTGCCCCGTATCACGAGCGACGGGTATATCTTCAGCATGTCGGGCCTCAGGTCCGGATCGTCGTACAGCCTGGCAAAGTCCTCGATGTCCATGTCCGGCGTCATTGTTGGCAGGCCCGGCATCATGTGCGCGGCAATCTTGTACCCGGCATCCTTTGCAAGCTGGAACGACCTTGTCACGTCCGCGTACGTGTGCCCCCTGTTGGTGATGCGGTACACGTTATCGCGCAGCGACTGGACGCCGATCTCCACCCGCGTGGCGCCATAGCCAAGCATGGAGTCGATGTGCTCTTCCATGCAATAGTCCGGCTTGGTCTCCACCGTGAGCCCGACGCAGCGGACGCGCGACGTCTCATTGAGGAGCTGCGCCTGCGCCAGGCTGTCCGACGCGGCGCCGTTCAGCGCGTCATAGCACGATTTTACAAAGGCTTCGCGGTACTGCCGCGGCATGAACAGGAACGTCCCGCCCACTATCACGATCTCAGTCTTCGAGGTGTCGTGGCCGAACGCCTCCAGCTGCTCCAGCTTGGTGCGTATCTGCGGGACCGGATCGTGCTCGTACCTTATGGCGTCCAGTGCCGGCGGCTCGGCCCCGGTATAGCTGTTAGGAGTGCCGTACTCGGGCCCTCCCGGGCAGTACGTGCACCGGCCGTGGGGGCATGCAAAGGGCTTTGGCATCACGGCCACCACGGCGACGCCGGAGGCCGTCTTTGCGGGCTTTTTGAGGAGCATCCGTCCCAGGGCCGCGAGCCCGGGATCATCCTGCAGCCGGCTCAGGTGGCCGCCGCTGTTGCTGCTGCTGTTGCTGTTGCTGCTGTTGTCGCACGCGCCATGCGCCAGACTGCCGCCGGGCATGCCGGAGGCCGCGGCCGACAGGATCTCGCGGTTCTTCGGCACCCTCGGCAGCCCGTGCCTGGAGCACGCGTCAAATATGACCCGGCGCACGCGTCCCGGGTCGCGGCCGGCCCCCGACCTGTCCATCTCAAGGAGCGCGGACGCAATCTCGCGGCATGCGCGCCTCATCTTGCCCGCCGCGTCCGTGCGCGGAGAAGGGATCAGGGCCATGTCTCGGCACCGCACCAGGCTTGGCGGCAAGTCACATGCAGCGGCCCCCCGGCGGAAGTCGGTTCCCGCATCTAGAACACCACCCTCTCCTCTCCGGGGCCTTCCTCCCCGTCCTCCCCGGACTCGGGCGCCTGTCCGGGCTCCGAGGCGGGTTCGTTCTTGTACAGCATCTTGAGCCATATCGGCGTGATTATGGTGGTGAGCGCGACCATGATCACGACAGTCGAGTACACCTCCGACGTCAGTATCCCGGCGCCCACGCCGACGCCGGCCACGATGAGCCCCACCTCTCCCCTGGAGACCATCCCGACCCCGACGCGCATCCCGCGCATCCGGCTCTTCAGGAACAGCATCGCCGGAATGCCGCATCCGAACAGCTTTGTGGAGATTGCAATCACCATTATGACCCCGCTGAGCATCAGCACGGTCGCGTCAACCGACCTAAAGTCCACCTGGGCCCCTATTATGGCAAAGAACAGCGGCGCAAATATCAGCGCAATCTTCTGCGTGTACAGCCCGACCACCTTGAAGATCTTCGTGGTGGACAGCGCCATGCCGACTGCAAAGGCCCCCACTATGGGAGACAGCCCTATGGAGCCGGCAAACGCGGCGGCCCCGAAGAACGACGCCGTGGCTATGCCCTCCACGCTGCCCTCGGCCTTCCAGAACCGGGTGGACATCAGGCGGGGCATTATGACCACCGAGGTTATCAGCATGGCCGCGAAGAACCCGAGCACCTGCAGTATGGTTATCGTCACCTCCGTAACGTCGAGGCTCTCAAGCCCGTCTGCGCTGCCTGCAATCGACGTCACCACCGAGAGCACCGCGATTGCAAGTATGTCGTCCACGATTGCGGCCCCTATTATCAGCCGCGCCTCCGGCGACTTTATCTTGCCAAGCTCGTTGAGCACCTGGACGGATATCGCTATGCTCGTCGCGGTCAGCGCGGTCGCGATCATCATGGACTGGAGCGCGTCGAACCCGAACCACTGGAAGACCATCAGCCCCGCAAAGAACGGGACGACTACGCCGAGCGTCCCGACCGTAAAGGATGCCTTGCCGCCGCGCAGAAACTCCCGCGGCGTCATCTCTAGGCCCGCCATGAACAGTATCACGATTGCGCCAATCTCGCCGAGCAGCTTCAGCTCGGGCCCTATCTCCAGCAGTTTCGAGCCGTCTATGATGAGAAACGAGCCGAGCGCAAAGGGCCCCACGATCATGCCAGCGAGAAGCTCGCCCAGTACGATCGGCAGCTTTAGACGCAGGAACAGCTCCGCCATCAGCTTTGCGGCAAACAGCAGGATCCCCACTGCAATGATAATCTCGATAAAGCCCGCCTCGGCTGCCATGCAGATCGCGTACCCAGCGTGCAATATATACGGCCACGCCGTCCCGCCGCCCCGGAGCACGCGCGCAGACCCGTATTCCGCGTGGCGCCGGCAGTTGTCACCGCATGGCGCCGGCAGCTCTCCACCCAGACGCACCGGTACCTGCGGGCGCCCCTGCAGGCACGAACGGCTCCACCGTACGCGTCCGAGCGTCCACATATGCAGGCAGCGCCGCGCCGTCGAATCAGCCCAATGCGTCCGGCCAGGCCGATGTCACGCGATGCGTGTAGACCCGACCGTGACTCCGGCGTTTGCCGTAACGCGGCCTATGCGCCTTGAGCGTATGCGGTATCTTGAAAACGCCCTTGTGATGGCAGGGGCCGAGTCCTCCGGGGCCACCACGCAGAACCCCACGCCCATGTTAAAGGTGCGGTACATCTCGCTCACGGATATGCGGCCGCGCTCCATCACAAGCTGCATTATCCTCGGCATGGGGGGCAGATCGTCGATCTCAAACCCTATGCGCTTGAGCCTAGTCAGCTTGGTAAAGGAGCCCCCCGTGATGTGGGCAAGGCCGTGTATCTCGATCTTGGCGTCCCGTATCAGGTCCAGCACGGGCTTGACGTAGATCTCAGTAGGCTCCAGCAGTGCATCTCCTACGGTGGGCCCTCCCCGATACAGCTTTGAGCGGAGGGACGTGTCGCCGAGCGCCTTTCTTGCAAGCGTATACCCGTTTGAGTGCAGCCCCGTGCTGTGGGCGCCAATTATGACGTCGCCCCTGGCGATGCGGCCGCCAAGGATCCCCGCAGTGTCCCTCTTTGACTGGGGCAGGAGCCCGACCACCGTGCCGGCAAGGTCGAACTCGAATTTTCTGCCGCTGCCGCCGCCCCCAAACAGCCCCGGCATCACCGCAGTCTCGCCGCCGACTATGGGCACGGTCCCCCTTCTTGCCCCCCTGGCAAGCCCCCGGGCAATCTCGGCGAACTTGGACTCGTCGTTCCGGTTCGCCGCGATATAGTTTACAAAAGATATCGGAATGGCGCCCGTGCATATCACGTCGTTGACGTTCATGGCCACGCAGTCTATCCCGACCGTGTCGTACCTCCTCAGCGCGTTTGCGACCATCACCTTTGTTCCGACTCCGTCCGTATGGGTCGCTATGCGCGCGCCCCCGCCGCCGATCCTGACGATCCCGGCATAGTGCCCGAACCCGTGCTCCACCCGGACCGCATCCTGCGCCCGGTGCGTGTCGGCTATTATGCGGCCTATTCGGTTCTGGCTCTTCTTGATCGACGCAATGTCGACCCCGGCCGACTTGTACGTGGTGGCCGTTTCACATCGGCCCCCACTTGGCGCGCTGCAAGCGCCCGCATGCCGCCGCGTGCCGAGTCATGACTCCGTGCGCGAGCCGCGCCTGATAAATTGTTTCACATGCATCCACAGCAACGCGCCGCGTCATGCGTGTTAATTACCTTTGGCAGTCGCGTCTGAGGGAAAGGGCGCGGGGGAGTCACATTCGGGGCAGGCCCGCGCCATCGGGCCGCGCTTGCGGCGCGCGTTTGGGCGCCAGCGCCGGCTGCCGCTGCTGCCGCCATGTCCTATGATCATCTCCTTTAAACATAGCACTCGTGCCCTACAGGCATGGAAGAGGTCTTGGCCAGCGCCGCTCTCGTGGCGGCGGGGCTGGCCCTGCTCTGTTTTGGCGGCAACTGGCTGGTAGGCGGAGGCGAGAACATTGCCAGGCGCCTTCGCATAAGCAGCTTTGTAATCGGCATGACCGTAGTCGCTTACGGCACGTCCACGCCCGAGCTGGCAGCCAGCATAGCTGCCGCGGGACAGCACAGCGCCATAATACTTGGAAACGTCGTGGGAAGCAACATCGCCAACATCGGGATGGTAATCGGGGCGTCGGCCATACTCTTGCCCCTTGCGATAGGGAGAAGCGTCCTGCGCAGGGAGATACCGATCATGATTGCCGTGTCGGCGCTGCTAGTCGCGCTGTCAATGGACGGCAGCATATCCACGTATGACGGACTGGCCCTGCTTGGCGGCCTTGGCATAGTCACGTTTCGCACCGTGAGGATGATCTCGGGGCAGAGGGCGCGGGGCGCGGCAGGCGGGACGGCGGCCGCGGAGTCCGGCACCGATGGCAATGGCAACGCCGCGTCAGAGTCAGTCCTGCGGCAGTCAGGAGGCAGGTTCTATGCAAAAAATGTCGGCATGCTGGGCGCAGGAATCGCGCTCTTGTACGTGGGGGCAATCCTGACAGTCGACCACGCGGTCATACTGGCAGAGGCGTTCGGGCTCTCGCAAAAGGTCATAGGCCTGACTGTGGTGGCAATAGGCACCTCGCTGCCCGAGCTGATCACGTCCATAATGGCGATCCGGAGGGGCCGTCACGACATAGGCGTGGGCAACATAATCGGGAGCAACATCTACAACGTGCTCATGATAATGGGGGTCGGGGCAGTCCTCGGGGGCGTCTCGATATCGCAGGACGTCTATCTGGATTACGGCATAATGCTGGCATTCGGGGCGTCGCTTTTGGTCGCGATAAAGACAAACATAATCAACAGGTCAGTCGGCATATGTCTGGTCGCGGGATACGTCGCATACCTCGGGATGTCGCTCCTGAGGTAGCCGACGGCGCGCTTGCAGACGAAAATGGGCGCCACCAGTCACACTCTATCGCATACGGTTCTTTCCCTCGCTCACTCTGCTCTTGTCACCTATTTACACTCCCCCCCCCCCACACCACAGGCGTTCAGATTAGGGGCAGCGGCGTATGATTTCTGGAGGGGGAGGATAGGAGAGATGGGATAACGTCGCTTGTGGACAGCATGCGATCGCTAGGAACACCCCCAGCCATCATTTCACGGCAGGCGCCAAACACCCGCCCCGCAATGCACCGGGCGCGTCTGGCGGATCACGAACATGCGCTCAGACCCACGGAAGATTCATGCCCACCTGTCAGTACAGATTTCAGACGTAAATTAGTCCACACGATCACGATGTACCAACGTTGATTATTCCTACTTTGATCAGATACTCGAGGGACTGAATGTACACCTCATCAGGTATCAGTCCCTGAACCCACCATTCGGCGGTCTGTCGTACCCAGTCGGGAATGTCGCGTTCCATAGCGCCCGTCTCCTGCGGTTCCGCATTCCCGGGCGGCTGTTGCGGCGAATCCCGATTGCCCGAGTTTGGTGTCACATCTGACAGTCTTGGCACGCCCTCAAAACATGCAATCTCCGTACCGTCTGTAAACAGTATTGAGCATTTTGTGCCGTCTGTCCGTATGTTGACGTGCCCGTCGCGCCCTGTTTGTAATTGAACTACGTCGTTTGACGCATACCTGTCCAGGGTTTCTTGGTGCGGATGGCCGTATCGATTGTCTTCGTCTGCAGAGAATATTACCAGTTCCGGTGACGTAGCCGTAATGAACGCCTGCGTGTTGGATGTCTTGATTGAGCCGTGGTGCGGCGCGTTCATGATGTCTATGTCCAGCTTGTCGCTTGGAACGTTGTTGACAAGCCATGATTCTGTGGCTTCCGTGGCATCTCCTGTGAACAGAAACTCCAGATCCCCATACTCCAGCAGCGACACAATTGAGTTTGCGTTCTCATCACCTCCTATGCCTTGCGTTGGTGGACTGAGAACCTCGATTGTCATGCCGTCAAAGCTCTCTGTCTGCCCTGCGCTTACGTGGGTTCTTATGCCTGCCGATAGTGTTAGAAACTTCCCTACCGTGGCCGTCGTCTTTTCCGTATCCATAAACCATATCTCGTTTACCGTGTAATCGCGGTCTTCCAGCAGGTGGTTAAATCCACCCACGTGGTCTGCATCCCCATGCGTGGCTATTGCCAGATCGATTACGTCCACGTTGTTCTGCTCCAAGACGCTTTTGACCTCCTGATATCTTGACTTGAACCTGTCGCCTGCGTCCACTAGTATGTTTGAGCCGTCTGGTGCCTGAATCAGTGTCGCGTCTCCGGACCCGCCCATCTCAATGTATGTTATGCTCAGGATACTCGGTGGCGCCTGCGCCTGTGCCGTCCCCGCAGCCAACAGAGCCACCGCCGCCACTGCAATGGCGGCCGTCATGATCATTATGTTTCTCATGGCGTTGATCCGCACGCGGGGTCTTATAACTTTGAAATCATGGCAGTCCAGGAGGCCAATTACGACAGGGATCTATTGCATGAAGAGTCGGCGCGTGTATGACCTATGAGATAATGCCGACAAGCAGTGAGATGGTACTTGGACGTGTGCGGCGCGTCCCCCCGCAGTGCAAAGAACACGATAATGCCGCCAACGATGCCGACCAAGATATGGGCCAGATACCGCCGGTTTGAATACCTTCATCTTCAAGCGTACTTGGCACATCTATTCCCTACTTCAATGATACTAGTGCCTTCTCGTTCATCATATAGCCTAGCTTCTTGTTCTCTTTTCTAAGCCACACTATCGTGTGCAGGTCTCTCTTTAGTTTGTTGCATGGGCCGCATAGTAGAATCCTGTTTCTAAGTAGGTTTGAACCGCCTGCAGACCTAGGCTCTTTGTGATCCAGCTCAAGATACCTTTCATGTAGTTCGATGCCGCACCCCTGGCAACATGAACCGTTCTGTTCTAACAATATGCATTTTTTCTTCTGATTACTGTGTGGATCACGTTCACGATCATCATACTGTTTCATCTTGGTTTCTAAGAACGGCACTGCCTCTGAACCCCCGTCTGTACGTTTGAGTGGTTTCTTAGTATACGTGATTTCACCTCTCGTTATCAGCAGGTCCTGCCGCCTCAGTTCTTTCGGCCCCGCAAGGAATCCCTCCGTTCGGAGCCGGTCTATGACCACCTTGTGCGCCTTGTCCCAGATGTCGATGCCGACCCACTGCCTGTCCAGTTTTTCGGCGGCCACGCACGTGGTGGCGCAGCCGCAGAACGGATCGAGCACGATGTCCCCCTCGCTTGAGCTTGTTCCAATGATCCGCTCGTAGAGGGCGAGGGGCTTCTGGGTGGGGTAACCGACTTTTTCCCTTCCTAACGGGATTAGAATGTCATCCCAAAAATCATCCATTCGTTCACCTCGATACGTATCGGCATACATACGTCTCTGAAGTTTTCTTTTGCCGTTTTTCATTATGATTACAAAATTGCCTTTTTGATATTCTTCCTCAAGACGGCTTTTCATGAATCGCCAGCATTTATTGTCAGGATTCGTAAAACCTCTCCATTCGTAGCATAAATTAGGACGTTTTGCATCAAATGGTATGCCCCAAATATGGGCCGAATCATCTTTCCAACGCCTGCCCATCTCGTCCACATTCGGGAATTTTGATTCAATCTCTTCTTGCAATAACGGTTTCCAAGGATTTGTAAATTCCCACGCACTGTAATCTTTGCAATAGAACAAGATGACATCATGCATGGCTCCAAATTTCTTAGGCATGTGGTTACTGCCTTTGGGCCCCATTGAGCGCTTCCAAACGATCTCGTTCCGGAAGTTATCTCTACCGAATATGGAATCCATCAGTTCCTTGAGATAGTGGCTTGCCGTTGGATCGCAGTGGAGATACATACTCCCGGTCTCCCTGAGTATGCGGTGCATCTCTATGATGCGCACCCCCATGAAGCACAGGAACGCACCCATGTCGTCCCCGTATGATTCGCGGCTTCCGTTTATGACGTTCATGACCTTTGGAAAGTCGTCCTGCAGCTTGTCGACCCATGACTCGTGGACATCCACGTCCCACGACCACCTGTCTTGGAACGATGCTCCATTGGCCATGGAGTCGGGTGTCGCATGAAAATCGCGCCCCTTGTTGAAGGGGGGGTCAGTTGCTATCAGGTTCACGGATTCGCTGTTCATTGACCTGAGAAACTCTAGGTTATCTCCATGCAACAGTGTTCTGTTCTTCCAGTTTGGCCTAGCCATAGACGTCACTTGGTTGAGCAATATCAGTAACTTCTAGCAGAGGACGTTCTATCCCCCTGCAGGCGTGCCTACAAGACAGGCCTGTATCGCAAGACCCTAAGCGGATCCTGTGTAGGTTGTACTGCCATATGCGAGATACTACCATCGTCTCACTATGGTATAACAAAGTTATACCCAATTTAACAGTTATACTCTGTCATACCAATCTATTGAAGACAAAGACGGCCGTCTCAATCGACATAGACTTGCTAAAGTGGATCGAGTCTGAAGTAAAGCGTGGCAGATTTGCAAGCAAGAGTCACGGCATAAGCTTCTGCGTAAGGGCAGTAAAAGAGGCAGATGAGCAAGCCCCGCTTATGTCGAATGCCAGAACTCATCATCGCTAATTGTACGCATGTGTCTTCTACGGATTGTAGCGCGTATGTTGACTTTCTGAACGTGTCTAGAACATCGTGAGTATTGGCAAACGCCGTGCTGGGACTTTAGAAGGTCGGCAGGTTCATCAGAGTCTGTACGGTCTGGGGACAATTCTGGCTTTGTCAGCAGTCGCCCGTAGTCAGTTCGGCCGCCTGACGCGCATCATATGCGAATCACGGGGACGTTCTCGACACGCAGGGACGGCGCGACTGATGACAGTGACGCCCACTGCACGACGTTGCGCGCGTCGTTGCCGATGCCAGATATATCGCAGAGCAGTGCAGGAAGACTGTGCATGATGCGGACAGGCCTTGCAGGGGATACGATTCGCCCGTCCCTTATGAGAAAGATCCCGCTGCGCGCCGTGCACGAAAAGTCACCGCTTATCGGGTTTACCGCGTACGTATACCAGAGGCGGCCTACCAGCAGCCCTCTTTTTACATCCTGAATCATCTCATCAGGGGGGATCAGCTCCACATCTGAGGATACGGACATGTTGTGCGGGGCGGACACCGGTATCGGGTCGGCGCCGCGGCCCAGTGGGACCGCCATGCGCGTCGCGTTTCCAGGCCTGGCAGCTGCCAATACACGATCTTCTCCGACGGGGCCGCGTGCCGCAGGGTCAGACCCAGATATACCTGCAGAGGATTCATCTGCGGCATCATGGTCGTCGGGCGCGGCGCTACCGTTGGCGCCACCGTGATTGGTGTCGCTGTCGTCATCATTGTCATCGTTATCATAAACGGCCCTGTAATAGTCAAAGAGGTCAGAGTACGTCTCCTCAAACACCCCGCGTTCTACAAGCGGGCGGCCTGCAGTCGGCATGCCTTCCGCGTCTATGCGATGCGAGCCGATGGCGTCCGGCGCGTGGGGATCATCTCGTATGGTGAGCATCTCGGATGCTACGGGGCGGCCCGCGCTGCCCGAAAAGCAGCTGCGTCCGTCCAGGACACGCTTGAGCTCAAAGTTCGGGGCCACGACAAAGGCCAGCAGTTCGCCGACCGAGTACGGTTCGAATACGACCGTGTACGTGCCGCCGTCTACAGAGACAGGATTTTCCGAGCGGAGACACATCTCGCGGGCGTCGGCCCCGGCCCGTTCCGGATCAAAGCCGTCAAGCGTCCTGGCGCTGCCGTATCCGATTCCAGAGACGGTCGGGTATGGCGGCGGCTGCTGTTGCTGCGACTGCTGCTGCGCCGCTGCGCCAGACGCAGACGCGCCGCCCGCGCGCAGGGCCGACTCGGCATTTACAAGTCCCGCCACGTACGTGGACGTCTCGACATCGTGCAGGCCGCGGGTGTTTGACACCTCGAACGTCTCGCATACGACGTGGAGCGAGCCCGTAATTGCCCCGACTTTTTTGTTCGAGGCGGCCACAATCATGCGCTCTGCCAGATCCTCGGCCTCCCCACAGGTCATGCGGTCAAGGCGCGCGTCGTACGTGCCGCGCAGCTCGCCCGGCCGCCCGCGCGATGCGGGTTCTGCAAGCCCACGCCAGAACCTGCAGGGCCGCTGGATGCTTCCGGACGCGTGCATCATGCGCCCGACAACCTCAGAGAACCGGCCGTGGCCGGCGGGGACCGAGGCCGACGCAATGCGCCCTCGCGCCACCAGCCGTATGCCGTACTGATCGTCTGAGATCTGCTTTGCCTCCGACACGGCGGAATCCGTGATCCGAATGGTGGTGACGCGACGGGCCGCGCGCACGACCTCGCACTCGTCGGCGCCAAGCCGTACTGCCGTGCCAAGCAGGCGCTCGGGATCCGCCGGCGGGTCAGGCGGACGCGGCGATGCGGCGGACTGACCGGAGGGCAAGGACGGGCGCCTCACTCCGACTGCTTTTTGCCGCGCGGGTTCTGATAGCGGAACTTTGAGATCGTTATCAGCTCCGCATAGGAGCCAAACGAGGACACGTCGGCAGAGTCAAGCCCGTCTGATTTTGCACTGCCGGGGCCGGGGCCGCTACCACTGCGCAGTCCGGCGGCGGCCTTTCCGTTGCCGCCGTGGAAGTCACCATAGCAGTCGTCATCATCGTCGTCGTCTGACGGCGCAAACCTGCGCAGTACGTTGTACCTCGTGTCGCGCTCGACCGGGACGCGCCCGGCCTCCCTGATCATGCGGCGTATCTCGCGGGGCCTGAGAAGCTGCCCGTACGCGGAGCCGGCAGAGGTCGATATGCTCTCGTTTATCAGCGTGCCCCCAAAGTCGTTTGCGCCCCACCTGAGCAGAATCTGGGACATCCCGGGGCCCTCCTTTACCCAGGACATCTGTATGTTGTCTATGTAGTTGTTGAGCATTATCCTTGCAATGGCGTGCGTCAGCAGCACGTCGCGCCCGCTGCCCCCCTTGCGTATGTTGTCATGCGTGCCGCGTATGTACATGGGCGCCTCCGTGTGCACAAAGTTCAGCGGCACAAACTCGGTGAACCCGCCGGTCTCCCTCTGGATGTCCCGTATGCGGGCCATGTGGGCGACCCTCTGCCGCATCGTCTCGACGTGCCCGAACATCATGGTGGACGTGGTCCGGAGGCCCGCCGCGTGGGCGCCGCGTATCACGCGCTCCCAGTCGCTCACGGTTATGCGCCCCGGCGATATCGAGTCGCGCAGCTCCTGGTCGAGGATCTCGGCCGACGTTCCCGGCAGCGTGTCCACCCCGGCCTCTTTGACGCGCGCCAGAAACTCCTCCACCGGCACGCCCGAGCGGGTCGCCCCGTACAGGATCTCCTCCGGCGAGAACCCGTGTATGTGTATGCCGGGGACCTCCCGCTTTATCTCGCGGCATATCTGCTCGTACAGCCCCCCGTCCATGTCCGGCGGCAGCCCGGCCTGGATGCATACCTCGGTGGCGCCAAGCTCGTGCGCCTCCCTTGCGCGCCTCACGATCTCATGGACGGGCAGCATGTACCCCTCCTTCTCCCCCCTAAAGTCGCGGCTAAACGCGCAGAATCCGCACTGCTTTATGCAGACGTTTGTAAAGTTGATGTTGCGGTTCACCACGTACGAGGCCACGTCGCCCACGCGGCGCCTGCGAAGCTCGTCGGCGGCCATCCCCACCAGGTGCAGGTCGGTGTCAGGCACGGCGTACAGCGCCCGGGCGTCGCGCTCGGATATCTCCTCCTCGGCAAGCGCCCGCTCAAGTATGTCGCGGATGTCCGGGTCCGCCCCCCTTGCGAGGCGGGAGAACGCGCCGCCGTCGCCGCCCTCCGGGGCCGCGCCGGAAGACGCGCGCTCGTCAGGTATGGTGGCAGTCGTCGCTGTTGCTGTTGTTGTTGTCGCCGCCATCGTCACCATCACTCCCAGAGTTCCCTTTTTACAAGCATCGCCCCGCCGTCGCCGCCCGCCTGCGCTACGCGCGACATCATGTCGCGGAGGTGTCCGGGCACCATGTGCGCAAACTCCGGGTACACCGGGAACCTGCACTCGAGCCTGTACCCTGCCGCCTCCGTGTCCCGCTTCAAGCGCCGTATCGCGGGCCACGGAAACTCCGGGTTTACATAGTCCGGGGTGAGCGGGGAGACTCCCCCCCAGTCGTTTATCCCGACAGACAGAAACTCCCCGTACGTGCCAGGCGACAGGTTCGGGGGAATCTGGATGTTCATGTCAGGCATCATCACCCGGCAGGCCGCCACGACGGCCATAAAGTAGGCCCTGTCGGCAGGGGGGGCGCGGCGCATGGCAGTGTCCGGCTTTGGCCAAAAGTTCTGTATTATCACCTCCTGGATGTGCCCGTACCGCCTGTGTATGTCGCGTATGACGCCAAGCGACTCGACGGCCTCGCGTACGGTCTCGCCTATCCCGAGCAGTATTCCAGTGGTCATGGGGATGCGGAGCCGGCCTGCGTCCTCCAGCACGGCGATCCTGGCCTCAGGGCGCTTGCTCGGGGCCAGGTAGTGTGCCCCCCCGGGCTCCGACGCGAGGCGGCCGCTCGAGGTCTCCAGCATCACGCCCATCGAGACGTTGGTTTCCTGCAGCTCCGCCATCTCGGGCCGCGTGAGGTTGCCGGCATTGGTGTGCGGGAACAGGCCCAGCTCAAGGGCCTTCCTAGACGCGTATGCAAGGCAGTCTGCCGTCGACTCGAACCCGTTCTCGCCGAGCCACCGGCGGGCCTCCTCGTACCGCTCCTCGGGGCGCTCGCCCGTGACAAGCAGCGCCTCTATGCACCCGTACTTCCTTGCCATCTGCAGCGAGAGGTCGATCTGCTGTCTGGACATCATCACGGACTTTGGCTGCCCCGGCTCGGCCTTGTACGTGCAGTAGGAGCAGATGTCGCGGCACAGGTTTATCACGTTGATGAACGCCTTTTTTGAGAACGTCACGGTACGGGACTTGTGCCGTGACTGGAGTATCCGCGCGGCCGCGAACAGTTCGCGCGGATCGCCATTATCGTGATCGCGGCTTGCAGGACGGAGGGACGAGTCACGGGCGCCGCGGTACTCCGAGCAGGCGGCAGCAGCATCGCTCACGATATCTGTCATTTCAGTGACTCCTGCCGCCCTGCCGCCCTCCAGGACGCCGTTGAGGCATTCGGAACCGGGTACGAGCTTGCTCAACAGTTCGACTCGAGTCATGAGGTATTTATGCTTGTACGGGAATGGCGCGGCCGGACCGTTCCGGGCATCGATAGGATTGACGGGCCGACGGCCTCGGCGCAGCAGAGTTTGCAGCCTGCTGCGCGAACCATCATGGTACACTCAAAGGCGACAATTAGGAAAAGATCAGTCCGGCCTCTGCTGCAACGTCAGCTGCAGCTCCATCATCTGGCCGTCGCGCAGGATGTCGAGCTCCAGCGTGTCGCCCACCGACTTTGAGCGCTGCAGGTGTATCAGTATGTCGTCTATCTTCCTGACGTCCTGGCCGTCTATTCCAAGTATGACATCCCCGCCTATCCTCAGCTCCTCGCCGCGTATCACCACGGTATCCTCAGACGGCATCAGCCCGGCCTCGTCGGCGGGGCTGCCGCCGATTATGTCCACTACGAGGAACCCGACTGTCTCCTCAAGGTTCATGAGCCTGGCAGTCTCGGGGCCTATGTCCCTGCCGGATATCCCGATCCAGGGGTGCGCGTACGAGCCGTCTGTAATCAGGGTGGGGGCGACCTTTACCAGGGTCTGGGAGGATATCGCGAACCCGACCCCCGCAAACTCGCCCGTGGTGGACTGTATGGCGTTGTTTATGCCTATGACCTCGCCCCTCATGTTCAGCAGGGGCCCGCCGGAGTTGCCCGGGTTTATGGCCGCGTCGGTCTGTATCACGTCGGGTATCGAGTAGCCCGAGCCGGACGGCAGCAGCCTGCCCACCTGGCTCACTATTCCAGCCGTCATGGAGCCGGACAGCCCAAACGGGTTCCCGATTGCGGCAATCGGCTCGCCGACCCTGAGGCCGGAGGAGTCGCCAAACGCAAGGGGCCGCAGCAGGTCGGGATCCACGTCCACCCGCAGTATGGCAATGTCGGTGAACTTGTCCACGCCCACCACCTCGGCCACGTATGAGCGGCCGTCAAGGAACGTGACGTATATGCTCTCGGCCATCTGCACCACGTGCGAGTTTGTCATGATGTGCCCCTTCTTGTCGTATACGAATCCCGAACCGACGCCGCCGTCGTTGACCACCACGTCCGAGCTGCGCTGCACGTTGATCCGAACCACGCCGGGCTCGGTCTTTTCAAATATCTGCACGAGCGTGAGATCGCGAGAGGATTCAGGCGCCTTTGCGCCCGGGGCGGCATGCTCGGAGAGCACCTGCAGGTCGCCGCCGTGGCCGTTGGTAACAAAGGGCGCCGGTTCAGTCGGGTCGCCGCCGTCCGCGTTCCACATGGGCCCCACTACAAACACGAACATTACGGAGGCCGCGATTATGGCGCCCACCACGCCGCCGGCAAGCACGCCAGAGTTTCCCATGACCCGCGACCGCTAGGTTGACCTAAAAGGGTTTGCCAACCGACACGGTCCGGCCTCTTAGCCCCGCACCGGTCCGGATTCGCCGGGGGTGCTGGCAGTCGCTCCTATGTCGCCGCCGCTGCCGCTGTCACGGTCAGTCTACCTTGTACGCGACCTTGTAGTAGAACCTGGACACCTGGTCGTCCTTGAGTACGTTTACGGTCCACGTCATGTCAGGCAGATAGTCCTCCCCGGCCCCGGTATGTATGGCAAAGTATTCGAGCCTCTTGTCGGGCCCTCCGTACACCACCCTCAGGGGAGTCCCGTCCTCGAGCTGGACTGTCGCGTACGCCCCGCCCTGGGACTCAGTCGAGCCGCTTATCATGCAGGACTCGGAGGGGCCTATCAGGCAGGCCCCGTCTTCTGAGAGCACCTGCAGGTTCACCGACTGCTCCTCTCCTGCAGTCGTGATCATGGAGCCGGACACGGACACGGGCCTGGCGCCGAGCGTCACGTCCCCGAACACCAGCGAGTCGGTTGCTCGCGCGTCTATCACGAACTCCGAGCCCGGAAGCCTGTTGTGCTTTGTAATCACGACCTCCGGGACGGGCGGGGACGTCTCCTCCTCCTGAGGCGGCGGCTGCTGCTGCGGCTCCTCAACGACCTCAAACGTTATGCGCTCAAGCCAGTTTGTCGACTGGGCCGTCACCTCGTAGGTGCCTACCGCGCCGCTGCCCTCCGGTATCGTAAAGTGGTGCACGAACGAGGCGGTGGGGCCGGGCTTGATCTTTGTTACGGGGCCCCTGTGGTCGCCGCAGGCCGCCGTGCCGCAGTCTATCTCCTGGCCCGTCGTCTTGTACACGCTGACCCTGTAGTCCTCCACGTATATGATCTTGTTGGGCCCGCCCGATATCGTAACCGTCTGGCCGGGATGGTACGTCTCGGCGTCAGTCGAGACGCTCATGGAGAGGGGATCGCTTGAGCTCACCACGTAGTCGTTTGCCATGCGGAACAGCACGCTTGTCTTGGCGGGCCCGTACAGGGCCGAGACCTTGTAGGATCCCTCCTTGAACACGCCCAGGGGCAGGTCAAACTCGCTTGAGAACTCGCCGCCGTTGTCCGGATAGACCCACGCCTCGTAGATCTTCGTATATGGGAACGAGTCCTGGCTCACCGTTATGGCGACCCTGAGCGGCGCCCTGAGGCCATCCCCGCCGTGCTCGTACAGCGTCACTATGCCGGAGACCTCCAGGTCGTCGCCGGGCTTGTAGAGCGCCTTTGAGGTGGTGACGATCAGCGGCTCCTTTGCAAGCGAGTCGTTGAGGGGGTCCTCTGAGACCTTGAAGTACACTATGTCGTTGTGCGAGCTGGTCGAGATCTTTATCGTGTACGCGCCAAACACGGTCATCTTGCTGCCGCGCAGCTCGCCCTCCTTGAGCGTGTGCTTCCTTTCGGCCTTTGGCGCGTCCCACTCCCATGAAAAGTGCTGCCCCACTACCGGCGCGCTGCTGTGTATGGTCGAGCCGTCGGGTTTTGTAAGCGTGATTGACACGTGCTTTGTGCCGCTTCCCGGCAGGGCCCCGTTGACGGTCACGGTCTCGCCCAGCCCGTACACCTCCTTGTCCGTCGTGATCTCCGGCTCCGATATGTCGTACTGGTCGGAGATGGAGAACTCCGTCGTGGCCGTGAGTCCCTTGTATGTCGCGACCGCCGTGTAGTTTCCTGCCCCAAAGATGCTCGGCAGCGCGTTTATGGTCGCGGTGTACCTGCCGGACTCTTCTGGCACCGCGATTGCCTCGTATATGGTGGATTCCATGCCGCCTCCAAAGCCCCTCCTTACGTCGTCTCCCTCCAGCTGGCTGCGCAGCGGCGACCCGTCGGAGTCCGTTATGTGTATCCTGACTGACGTGGTGGCGTACTCGGTGGTGGTTCCCGTGTATGCGTCCGTGGCGTATCCCGTGAACACTATGGGCTCGTTGAGCTCGTATACGGGGCTGCCCGTCGTGATGGTGAGCGGGCCGCTGACTGCCACGAACGAGTCGGCGTCCTCGACTACCGATATCACTATTCCCGCCGTCCCGCCGCCGCCTGCAACCGTAACCCAGTAGTCCCCGAGCCTCTGCGTGCTGTTTGGTATGTGGAACGTGTACTCGAAGGAGCCGTCGCCTGCCACGTGCAGCAGCTCCCCCCTCTTGAATCCGGTGTGGCTGCCCGTGCTGCTGTCGGGCACGGAGCCCTGCCGCGTCTGCACGATCTTCAGGTCTAGCGCGGCGGCCCAGACGTTGTTGATCTTGCCGCTTATCACTGCCGACTGGCCCGGCTCGTATGCGGGACTGTCGGATGTCAGCGTTATGCGCTCAGACACCCGCTGCTCGGCGACGACCTCAAATGAGGCGGTGGCGCTCTTGCCGGCGTACGAGGCGTGTATGGTGTGCGTGCCGTACGCGGGGTTCACCGCGCTGAGCAAAAAGGACGTCCCGACCCTGCCGTTTACGGGGCCGAGGCTTCCGGTCGATATTATACTGCCGTCGGGGCCCACGACCGTAACGTCAAACGTGGCGAACTGGACGGCCCTCTTGACGGTGCCGGACACGACGACCTCCTGCCCGGGGGTGTACGTCGTGCTGTCTACAGTTATCGTAATGCTGTCGTCTAGGGGCGCCGCGCCTTCCACCTCCTCGTACCCCACCTCAAAGGAGGCCGACGCGGACGCTCCGGAATACTGGGCCGACAACTCGTACGTGCCGCCCTGGATCCCGCGCACCTGCTGCAGTATGAGCAGGGTCGAGAACTCGAGGTTCGCATCGGGGTACATCGTGACCGTCTCGCTGTAACCGGGCCCGCTTATCTCAAGCGTGACCGACTCTGTCGTGAAGAACGGCTTTTCGATGTACCTCCTCTCCGAGACGGCGCCGTTTATGGTGGCAGTCTGGCCAAAGCTGTACGACTCGCGGTCCGTGGACAGCGTGATTGTAAGCTGCTCCGCGGATCCCGCCTGCGGAATCTTGCCGTTTGAGGACCCCGGCGTCGACGTGTGGAGCCTCCAGTCCAGGGCGCTGTCGCCAGACGAGTACCCGTCGTATAGGAGCTGCCACGACTTTGAGTCGTCTGCCGTATCGGAAATTCTCGGAGTGCTGTGTATTACGGTGCCGTCGCCGTCGCGCAGCTCCGCCGTCTCGCCCACGTCTGCAAACCATATTCGCTCGTACGTGTACGTCAGGTACTGGCCCGGCTTTATGCTGGTCCCCTCCGGTATTGTCATGGCCTTCCTGAGTCCCGTGGTGGAGGATATCTGCCATCCGCCTATCTCGACTGCTTCGGACGTGGGGTTGTACAGCTCCACCCACTCTGCGACGTTTGCCGTGTCGCTGCCGGGCGGGTTTGTGTCTATCTCGTTTATCACCACGTGCCCGGCGACGCCCGCGACGCCCTGCGCGTACGCGGCGCGGCTCACGTCCAAGGTCTCCCGGATGGCCTCGTGCGGCTCCTGCGCGTCGTATGTCAGGGCCGCTACGGCCGTTGCTGCCAGGGCCACCGTTGCCGCCACTGCCATAATCATAATCACGCTTGGGGCAGGCAGCAGGATCCTCGCGCCGCTCCCGCTCGTCTTGGCGCGGCAGCCCCGCCTGCTGCGCGAGCCGCACGTCTGCGCGGCCTGCGTATTTAATGTCATACGTATGGTTGTAGCGCACTTTGCTTTTATAGTTGGACTTGGTCGAATTTGAGCTAGTTGTTAAATAGTATGTACTTGGCCAGACGTGCCCAACCCTCAGGCCAAAAAGATGTTCTTCACGCGCAAGCCCGACGTCCCCGGCCATGCAACGGCGAGTCACGGGCGCCGCCGAGGCGCCGTCATGCAGCAGGCCGTTCCGCACCGGCGGCGTCGCAGTCAGGACACCTCCCGCCCGATATGCTCCCGCCGCATTCCATGCATATGCCCTCCGGGCCCAGGTCGTCGCGGACGGCCTGGTTGCGCCTTGCAACGAACACCTTGATGCCAAAGTACATTGCTATGACTATGACAGCCGCGTACACGGGCGCCATGAACGGAATCAGCCCTATCATAAACAGCACCAGCCCGGCCACTAGTAGGATGTCGCGCCTGCCAAACTCCATGCCGTGTGCCGAACCTGCGCTTGTAAAAATGATGCCGAGCTCGGCAATTGAGTCATCTCATCTGTCAATACTCTAACTCGTCCTCATTGCCCGGCGCGGCTAGTGGCGTTCTTACATGTGATAAAAGTATGGATGCGCTGGGGGGGAGGCCGGCTCCCCATACGCAGCGGCGCGGCGCGAAAGCTGCGGCGTATGGCAAGGGCAGCGGCGGCGTATGGCAGCGGCAATGTAATGTATGGCAAAATGGGACCGGCAGGATTTGAACCTGCGACCCCTGCGTCCCAAACGCAGAATCATACCAAGCTAGACCACGATCCCAGTATTTGCGCATTCTTGCCAGACCCAATTTAAGCATGACATCGGGCCCCTTCAGGCACGCCGCGCGCACCGCGGCCGCGCCGGACGCAGGCGGCCCCATTGCCAATCGTTTTAAGTGCGCGTCCCGTCCGTCGCGCTGTGCAGGTCGAGGATTATCTAAAGGCGGGCCGGATCGCAGGCGAGGTCAGGGAGATTGCGCGCAGCACCGACTGGGTGGGCCGGACCGCATACGACCTGTGCGAGTACGTCGAATCCGAGATCAGAAAACGCGGCGCGGACTGCGCCTTTCCAGTCAATGTCAGCATCAACGAGATTGCGGCCCATTATACGGCCGAGCCCGGCGACGACCTCGAGATAAAGGACGATGATCTGGTAAAGATTGATCTCGGGGCCCACGTCAACGGCTACATTGCCGACACGGCCGTATCCGTGTGCTATGATCCCGAGTACGACCCGCTTGTCGGTGCGGCCGAAAAGGCCCTCGCAAAGGCCCTCTCCATGATGAAGGCGGGGGTAAAGGCGCGCGACATAGGCCGCACCATCGAGTCGTCGATCAGGGACATGGGGTTCAAGCCCATCGCCAACCTGAGCGGACACTCCCTTGACCAGTATACGATACACGCCGGCAAAACCATCCCGAACATATGGTCGATCGGCGGATTCTCGCTGTCGGACCAGTCCGCGTACGCGTGCGAGCCGTTTGTCACGACGCGTGACGGCGGCGGCTTTGTGCGCAACGGCAGCATAAAGAACATCTTTGCGCTCGTGTCGCGCAAGAGGACAAAGAGCGAGGAGGCCGACCGGATGCTTGACCGCATCTGGGAGAGGTTCAACACGCTGCCATTCGCGCTCAGGTGGCTTACGTCCGAATGGGAGGAGGGGGAGGCCAGGAAGCTGCTAGAGCTGCTCGTAAAGAAAAAGGCCGTCCAGGCCTATCCCGTGCTTGTAGAGGCCGAGGGGCAGCGGGTGGCGCAGGCAGAGCACACGTTCATTCCAACCGACGAGGGCGTGACGCTGGTGACCGCGGCGCCCTGAGCACGGTGCCGCACCCTTGACGCGGTTGTAGATGCCGCTGTTGCTGCTGCCACTGCACCCGGCTTGCAGCCGGCCCCGCATCACTCCAGAATCTCTCCGAAGATCTTGTCTATCATTACGGCACCACCGCATTCGAGGCAGGGCTCGGGCGCGTCTTCAAATACGACGTCGCCGTGCCTGAACCTCCTCTTGCCAGAGGCCCCGCACCCGTGGCATATGGTTATGGTGTACTCCGTCACGAGCCTCTTCTTTTTCCTGTCGCGCTCAGATGTCACTGCGCGACACCCGCCGTGTTTCCGACCCCGATGACCAGCACTGTCTGGCCCTCATCGGCGTTCTCGAGTATCATCTCGCGCACCTGGACTGCAATCTCGTCGGCCCTTTGCGCTATCTCCTCTGTCATTATGGTAACGGCCTCCTCTACGGACTCTTTTACCACTATCGAAAAGATCGGTATCCCGGCCCCCAGCGCGTACTCCTCGATCTCGTACCTCTCCGTGCCGATCCCCCCTATCGCGGCGCCAAACCCGTGCGATACGCTTGCCGAATCCTCACCCTCCATCTTGAGGGCCGCGTCTATCATTATGATGGCATGTATCTCCTGCCCCGACTCCGCGATGTAGGATATGGCGTCTGCGGGCCTTCCGACCACGGGGGCGGGGCCGCGCGCCTTTAGCAGCAGCAGGCTGCGCCCCTCGTACGAGTCCCTTGCAAGCACCGTGTGTAGGGCGGCCTCCTCCTTTTTGAGCCCGCGCATCATCCTCCCGACTATCATGGGCCCGATTCCGTCGCCTACGGGATGCCCCTTCCTGAACGCCCCGGTGGCGTTCCTGAGGGCCTCGGCCTGCTCCATTACGAAGGGCAGCGCCATCTGCAGCGGCAGGATGAGCGGATAGTTGTTCTGCCTTTTTGCGGTGAGGAACATGTGGTTGACTGTCTTGTGTATCATGTGCAGCGAGGACGCAATCTCAAGCAGAACCTGCACCCTTGCCGCCTGCAGCTCGTCTGCCACGCCCGGGGCAAGGGCCCTGACCTGCCTCCTCGTCACGTCCTCCCTTGTGCGCATCACGTGCTTTACCTTTGGCACTATTCCCGACGGATCCATGTCCACCGGCATTATCGTGATATAGTCTATGAACCTGGATACCTTGCCTGCAAGCTCGTCTGGTTTGGCCTGGTCAGGCGGCCGGCGCTGCTGCTGCTGCTGCTGACTGCCCGTGACATCCCTGAGGTGCCCGAGCAGCTCATCCCTTGACTCTGACCTGTACGCGTCAAGTTTCTTTATCGCCTTTTTGATCTCGCCTGACGTCACATAGAGCTGTATTCTCTGGCCATAAAACACGAAGAGTATTACGGGAAGTATCCACACGAGCATCATCAGCGGGTTTGACTCCTCTCCCATCCCGAGCAGCTGGTCCAGTTCAAATCCCGTAAAATTCACTGGAGTGCGCAGGGACCGTTTTCAACATAAATGATTCGAAAGGGCGGACCTGCGCCGCCATGACATGGCGGCCGTCCACCTCTTCTGCCCCCCCCCCTCCTTCCGCCACCGGGATTACTGCATCCGGGGTCGGCGAGTCCTTTTATTATGCGGTTTGTGCACACATGGCATGCCGCAGACCAAGCCCGTAATCCGCGTGGAGAACGTGGTCGCATCCGCCTCAGTAGACCAGCCGATGGACCTCAACGAGATTACGCGCACCTTTCCGGACGTCGAGTACCATCCCGACCAGTTTCCCGGGCTGGTGTTCCGGCTCCGGACCCCGAAGACTGCCACCCTGATATTCACCTCCGGCAAGATGGTATGCACCGGCTCCAAGTCCGAGAAGCTGGCAAGAAAGGCCGTCAAGACCGTGGTGCAGAGGCTGCGCAAGGGGGGCATAAGCGTCAAAAACGAGGCCACGGTGGAGATTCAGAACATAGTAGCCTCGATAAACCTGGGCGGGCGGATCCACCTGGAGCAGGCCGCGCGCTCGCTGCCCCGCAGCATGTACGAGCCAGAGCAATTCCCGGGGCTGATCCACCGCACGCTAGACCCGAAGACCGTCATACTGCTGTTCTCCTCCGGCAAGCTGGTCTGCACGGGCGCAAAAAAAGAGGCCGACGTCGACCGCTCGGTCAACAACCTCCACTCCATGCTGGAGGAGTACGATCTGATGGCGTACGAGTAGGGTGCGCGTTGCGAGTGCGGATCCTACCGCCGCAGTTACTTGACCGGCGCCCCGACAGGGGCCTCGCCGGACGGCGTCAGCCAGACCGGCCTGTCATCCACGTCTGCGGCAAGAAGCATGGCGTCCGACTCGATGCCTGCCACCCTCTTTGGCTCCAAGTTGGCTATTACGATAACGGTCTTCCCGATCATGTCCTCCGGGGTATGGTACTGGGCGCCTCCGATTATCACACTGCGCTCGTCGCCGCCGCCCAGGTCGACGCGCCCCTCCATTATGCGCGTCTTTCCCTCTATGGGCTTGGCGTCAGTCACTTTTGCCACCCGTATGTCCAACTTTGCAAAATCCCCATAACTTGCAAGCTCCATGTGTTGCGGCACGCAGGTGCCTTAAAATGAATTTCGCTTGCGCGCCTGCATAGGACGGTGGTGGAGGAGGCGGCAGCAACAGCAGTAGCAGGACCCGCACTGCCCGCATCTGCGCGCGGCACTCAGTCCAGTATTCCGCGCACGTCCACGTCCGGCGAGGTCTCTATGTCGTATCTGGCGTCAACCGGGAGGTCCAGATACGCGGAGCTCGACATCTCTGCAACCTTGTCCTCCGGCACGCCGACCATGCGCAGCAGCGCCGCCCTCTGGTGCGCGTACGCGTTCTTCCAGAACGAGGGGCCGTCAAACGTGCGTATCTTTTTTCTGCCGCTTCTGCCCCTTGGCGCCACGTTGGGTGCCGCGGCAAGGGGTCATTTTAAGTGATGGCTGTGACGGAAGAATGGCACACGCCGTTAGAACCGGAGTTACTGTTCTGGATTTTAGGCGTGGTGCCCATCACAGCCTGCATGTGCAGTGGCGGAATCTAATATATTTAATGCGGTTTACCGTACCACCATGGCAGAGATCGTAGTGGACGTCGAGATACGGGCGCCGCCCGGCACGGTCTGGAAGATCATATCCGACGTCGACAACGAGCCCACGTACTGGAAGGGCACAAAGTCCGTCCGCAATATCTCAAGGCAGGAAAACACAATTCGCCGCGAGATTACGATTGCGTTCCGGGACCAAAAGTGCATGCAGGACGTGATCCTGTACCCGGAAGAAAAGATCGAGGCGGTCTTCACGGACGGGATCATAAAGGGCACAAAGACAGTCAGCATGGAGCAGCGCGGCGGCGACGGCTCTGTGCTGCTCCGCACCGTATGGGACGTCAAGATGACCGGCATGATGGGCATGTTTACGGGCATGCTAAAGGGACACATCAGAAACGGCACCGAGATGGCCATGCAGTCCATCAAGGAGGCCGCGGAAAAGTCGGTGTGATGCGCGCAATGTCTGAGACCCTTGCGGCAGACGTGGCGCTCTGCGCCGTTGCGGCCATCATGACATGCGTGGCAGGCGCCTGGGTGTACCTGATACGCTCGATGTCGGCCACGTTCAGGCTGGTCCCGTACCTTGATGACGATTATGATGAGAGTGACGGTGAGTATGATGGTGGTAGTGGTAGTGGTAATAGTGGCGGCAAAGACAGTGCCAAACCCACCACCACCGCCCCCGGCCCCGCCGACAGCCCGATGGTGTCTGTCATACTCCCGGCCCGCAACGAGGAGGGTTACATAGAGCGCTGCCTCGAGTCGCTCGCCGTCCAAGACTATCCAAACTACGAGATCGTCGCAATCGACGACTCGTCTGGTGACGATACCATGAACATAATCAAGCGGTGCGCCCGACGCCACCCCGGCGTGATCGTGCCCGTCTCTGCCAAGCCAAAGCCTGACGGCTGGATGGGAAAGAACTGGGCCTGCATGGAGGGGTACCGCAGGGCCAAGGGCGGCCTGCTGCTGTTCACGGACGCCGACACGCGCCACACAAAGGGGATGATCGGCCTCGCCGTGCGCCGCCTGCTCGGGGGCCGGCTCGACGCGCTGACGGTGATGCCGCGGATGCTTGCACCCGAGTTCTGGACCAGGGCCACGCTGCCCATGATATCGGTCTTTCTCCACACGCGGTTCTCTGCACTCAACGTCAACAGTCCGGACAGCAAGACCGGCTACTTTTTTGGGAGCTTTTTCATCATAAGGCGCGAAACGTACCTGTCAGTCGGCGCGCACGAGGGCGTCAGGGGCGAGATGATAGAGGACGGCGCGCTGGGCCGCCGCACAAAGGAGGCGGGGCACCGCATGCTGATGCTACGGGGCGAGCACCTGATCGAGGCCGTCTGGGCCCGGGACGGGCACACGCTGTGGAATGCGCTAAAGAGGCTGATGATTCCATTGCGCACGCAGTACGGGCTGCGCACCGCGGCCGGCATTGCGGCCGCGGTCACGTTCCTGCTGTTTGCGCCGTTTCTGGCTCTCCCAGGTACCGTCATTCCCGCCGCCGTCGCCGCCGCATCGGGCGGGCCGTGGGCGGGCCTCGTCCCCGCAGTCCTGGCCGCGTCCGCCAGCGCGGTGGCATCCGCCCTGGTCTGGGCGGGGGCCGTCCTGGAGTCGAGGACGGGCCTGGACATAGGCGTGCCGTACGGGCTGCTTGCGCCGGTAGGCGGCCTCGTAGTCGCGGCGGGGTTCCTCGCGGGCCTCGTGCGCCCCAACCCGTCGCTTTCATGGCGGGGCCGCACGTACACGTCACGCGACCAGTCAGCCGACCCGTTTGCGGCAGTGTAGCGGCCGGGCGCGGCCGCGCGGCATCAGTCCTAATGATCCTCCCGGCGCATTGTCAGTTCCCAGTCAGGATTCCTTGCCCTGCGGACCTCGCAGGGGCGGGCTTGTTACGAACAGGTGCTGTATTTTGTTGAGGGCGCAGCCGGCGTCACGGGGCCGCGCGGCACAGCCCAAAAGAAAAGAATTCTTCTTCCAATTTGTGACCCAGTCCATGACAGCAACATACCACGAATTGAAAACAGTACCTAGAATGGAGATCCCGTACCCGCCCGGCGCAGTCGAGTCCGTCTGGAGTGATGCAAAATAGGCTTGTCACTTCCGAACACTATGAGGCACCGGAGGACTTGGCACGCGCGGTGTCCGAATATTTCAGGACGTGTTCAATCATGCTCGACATCCACAAATTTCTGTACCGCTACGTATGAAGTGGAATTTTCAATGATCGTCACTCTAGCCAGTAGCGGCGGCGCGGCCTTTGTTTAAATACAATTTGGAACTACTAAATGCACATTGTTGCGCTTGCGTTTTGTGGCTATAACGGCAGTAGCCGCAACCATGCTTGTCATTCCAATGGCGTCCCAGCCAGCATCCGGACACGGACCGGGCGGCGACCAGGCGCCTCCGATCAGTTTTGCGGGCATGAATGTGACGGTTCGAACAGACATCACGCCGTCTGACATCACGATAGGGGACATAGACGACATCAACATGAAGATCAGGTTCTTTGACACGCTGACGGACACCACGCTTGAAAAAGTTACATACAGGGTGTCGATATCGCGCGGAGGGGATCTGCTGGCAAGAAGCCTGTTTTACGACCCCGACGGACAACTGGACGTGGAGATACGCCCCAACCCAGACTGCGACCAGGAGAAGTTGTGGCGATGCAGCGTGTATGGCGGATCGAAGAGTGCAGGCTCGCCCGGCGCGCTGTCCGTGTACGGCGAACCGTGCAATGGCGACAACTATGACATATGCGCCAGGCCCACCATAACAGGGCCCGTATTAGAAAAAGGCGGCCTGTACCACGTACGCGTCGACATAGAGGGGGCAACAAGCCCCAAGGTGCAGATTGCAGAGAGGCTGAGCTACGACACGTTTGTGAGCATCGCGCAAGAGCAGGACTTTGTCATGCAGGCCGCCCACGCCGAGGAGATCCCGGTCGTAATCAAGACGTACTATGACGATGTCCGGAACTTTGCATTTGATCCGGCGGACGACTCGATCGAGTTTGACATGGCCTTTGACTGGACCCCGGAGTACGTGGATCTGGTGCCGATGGTGCACGAAGAGGTCAGGTTCCCCAAGGGTTTTGCGCCGTACGCGGAGGGCAAGCAGTTTCGCGGCTACGTAAACGGGGTCGAGATAAAACAGGGCACGCTGCTAAATGATCCATACTCATACAGTGACACCAACGTGGTGCATTTCTTGATAACCAACAGTGAGCTGCAAAGGATCAGTGCGAACATGGAACACGACAGGTTTGAGAGCAAGAATATGAACCTGAAGCTGGTTCCGCTCGAAGAGACCACCACCAGATCTACGGAGTTTTATCTGGTGGACCTTGAGACCATGAGCAGCCCCACCCAGACTACCGTGAAAGTATCGTGGGATGTCAAGTACGGCGCCGGTGACGACGTACCGTTTGAATTCACTTTTCTTGACCAGGACGGGCAGTTGATCAAGGACGTGTGGTACGGGTATATCGTAAGCGACGAGTCAGGCAATGAGATCGCAAGGTTCTCCGGAGACGACCCCCTCAACACGGGCATACTCTCCACAGAGGGCATAGACGTCCAGACCATCAGAATCCCGTCAGAGGGCCTGATCAGGATAGACGTCATAGCGTACGGGACTGGACTGGACTACGACCCAACGTACTCGGGCATAGGTTCGGGACTTGTAGAGATCGGGCCCAGTCAGCAGCAGCTGGGCACAATCATCACGGCGCCAAACGCTGGAACCCCAGACCCCACAGCCGATATGGCGGCAGAGATTCCGCCATGGATAAAGGCCAACGCCGGATGGTGGGCCGACGGCCAGATTGACGATGCCACGTTCGTGACGGCGCTGGAATACCTGATGCAGAACGGTATACTGGTGGTGCCATCCGTTGACGACAGCAGCAGCGCGGAGGCCAGTGCTGCGACCATACCGCCATGGATAAAGACCAACGCCGGATGGTGGGCCGACGGCCAGATTGACGATGGGTCATTCGTGTCAGGCATACAGTACCTGATAATGGAAGGCATCATAAGCAGGTGAGATTCCAACATCGCACAGCAAGTCAGGTGAGCGAATTCATCAAGGGCAACTTGTACGGAACCGTGCAGGTCAGGGACAATCTAGATTCCATAGTGACCGAAAATGGCGAGAGGATACAGGTGCGGTATGACAACTCCATTTCCTACGAAGGTGATGAATCGGGCATATTCTTCATAGATAAGATCGATGGAGAAGACGTTCTAGACGGCCACTACGGGTTCTTGAAACATGACGGCACGTCGCTCAAGTCAGGTTTCTTGGGCGATGCCACCCCCGCGGACATAGAGAATACAATACGAAACCTCTCTCAGCAGTACGACTAGTTCAATTCTCTTCATTTTTTATTTTTGTTTAAATATGGCGGGCAACCATAGTTGCGATTATGTGGCGCGGACAATTACCATCATATCCTAGTCACACCCCCAGTGTTCATTAACCCCGACTGCAAAACCACACTCGCGCTTCTCCACACGTATGATACGGCCGCCGCAACCCTCACGCGTGTAGACAAAAACTCATACGGACGCCTGCCGGTCAGCAGCTCATGAATTCGCAGTAGAACCCAGAAAAGCATCAAATATGAAGGCGGCCCACGCCGCGCGATGAGAGTAGATGTCCTGATGAGATACCAGGATGATCCCAAAAAGTGCACCGCGGCGCGCCTACTCAAGGCGGGCATTGCGCGCAAGATCAGGGGGGTGCCGCACGGCCGCAGGGCCATAATACTGAACCCCTACAGCGACACCATACTGATGCCGTCTGACGGACGAACAGCAGGGGCGGTAGTCGGAGTGGACTGCTCATGGAGGCTTGCAGGAGGGGAGTTTGGCGCGCCCCACGATGCGGAAGGAGTGCGCAAAAGAGAAAGAGGAGCCGGCGGCGCGACGCGGCGGTACGACGCGGGATCCTCAAGGCGCCTACCGCCGCTCCTTGCGGGAAACCCCGTAAACTATGCAAAGGTAGGCATGCTGACGACTGCAGAGGCCATAGCGGCCTCGCTGTTCATCATGGGATACGACGATATGGCCCACGACGTGCTTGGCAGGTTCAGGTGGGGCCACACGTTTTACGACCTGAACCGCAACATTCTGGCAGAGTATGCAGCAATGACAAAACAGGATGACGCGTCGGAGATAGCGGCAGGGTACGGGCTGGCATGAGTGGGAACGCCGCTGCGTGAACGTCCTTGGGGGGACGCGAGCATCGGAGCCGGCAGACATCAGCTGCACGGGCATGCGCGGGCGTCATTTTCCGGAGGCGGCGGCCATCACATCCGAGGCCTGCGTCTTTCTTTTGCGCACCCAGTACGCCGCGGCCACGAGTGCTGCCAGCGCCAGGCCGGCTGCAACCGCATACGGCACGGAGGACTCGTCGGCGGCCACATCCGGCGGCGGCAGCGGTGTCACTAATGACGGGACATCAGGGGAGCCGATACCGGAGACAGCGGCGTCGGTGTCACCGCCGCCGCCTCCCGCACCAGAATCCGCGCCGCCTGACGATACTGCCAGAAACCCGGCCTCGTAGATGTCGGGCCTCAGGACAGTCTCTGACAGGGCGAATATGCGCACCGTGTTTGCCCCCTCGCTTAGGAGTCTCGTGTCTCCAGAATCAATCACGACGGAGGTCACGTCGGCGGCGCCTGTGTCGGTAGCGGCGGCAGCAACAGTGACAGGCAGCGTCCCGGACGACACGACCTCGCCGCGCCCGCTTGTCACGAAATACAGAACGGAGTCCGCCCCCCGGGTGGACACATCCACGCGCATCTCGCCCCCGGCCACGACGGGCCTTGCGCGGATATCCACCCCCGCAATCTCCGGGAACGCCGCGCGCTCAAACCCCGACCAGCTGCCGCGCTCAAACGGGTACGTCTCGTCACCAAAGGATATCAGTCTGATGCTGCGGGACTCCGGCGAATACGAGTCAAGATAGAACGGCCCGTTGCCCACCATGGCGTGCCCCATATCGTCGATCCACGATATGGCAGAATCGTACCGCGACTGGAAGTAGTGCTGGCCGCCGCCGTCGCCACCGCCGCCAGGGCCTCCGACCAGCCCCGCAAGCGGCCCCGCGTCCGCGAGCGCGGCAGGCACATGCCTGGCGTCCCTCATCGACTCCAGCTCGTCGCGTATCATGGCAGAGTCGTTGGGCACGATTACGGAGAGCCATCCGATGCCCTTGCTTGCGGCCCCGGACCGCGAAAACGAGGCCTTGCCGTCGGTCACCACGCCCTCCATTGCGGCAATCATCTCCCAGGGCATGCTGACCCCCGGCGACGCCCACTGCGCGATCTGCCCCTCATCAAAGTGCCAGTAATCCACGTATACCTCGACGGTGTCAGGGCCGGTCGGCCTGATCCCCTTTATGGTCTGCACGCTGGGGGCCGCGACTGACGTAAACTCCGTGTCAAACGTGGCGTCGTCGGGGCCCGTATGCGTCCCCCACTCCTTTGCAAAGTACAGCGAGTGGACGATGTCAAGCATGTCCATCGCGGCGCCGCTGTGCCAGTTGCCCAGCGCGTAACGGAACGTCACCACGCTGGTCGCGTTGACCCCGGGGCCCACCTCCCGCCACTGCTGCTGCACGGGATCCCAGAGGATGGCGTCACTGGCCACGCCGAGGGCGCCCGTGGGACCCGCGGTAGTGACGTTCCACTCCGCGCGGAGCGGGATCACGCTGCCCGTATACGGGTGCAGAAAAACTGCCGGATCCGACAGGAGCGTCCCGATCTGGCTGCTGTACGCGTCCCTGAACCCCATCACGGGGTTCCACGATCCCTGGTAGATCTGCTTGACGCCTATGCGGAGCTCGCCTTCGGCGGCGCCGCCACTGCTGCTGCCGCTACCGTCATGCGACCCGGGCGCGGGCGAGTCCACCCTGGCGTTTATCGGGGTGAACCGGCTCGGGAGCCCGGCGCCAAAGTCGTTTACCACCCCGCTGACGGACTCGTGCGTCACGTACAGGACGTTCTTGCCCGCGATGAATATCCGGACGGACTCGGAGACTCCCTCGGCGATGGCGGACCGGATGAGCTCTGCGCGCTCCTCCTCCTCCTCAAAGTCCCCCGTGTAGATGCGCTGGGTCGCGTTGTCAAGCATCTCGTTCTCGTAGTTCCAGTACGAGGGATCGTTGAACCCGGGCATGTTTGAGAACCACGGCGAGTACATCTGGCTGAGTCCCGTCGAGTCATACCTTACGAACGCGGACTTTGCCCACCCCTCCGTGTACAGGCTCCACTTCAGGTCCGCCGGATCCGAGCCGTACACCACCACGAAGGCCTTGTTGAGGTCGCCGAACTCCTTCTGTACGGCGAATCCCATACGCTCAAGCTCGGACGCGAGTATCTCCCCTATCGACTTTCGCACGGGATCGTCGCTCCGTATGAAGAACGAAACGGAGACGGGCTCGGAGCCTGCCATCCACGCGCCGCTGCCCGCGTCCCTGGTCGCGCCCATCGCATGCATCCGGTCGGATATCATCCGCTCGGCAAGCGCCGGATTGTACCCAAACTCAAAGGCCGCAAGCCGTCCGATGACCGTGAGGTACTCGGGATCGTAGGGCCCGTAGTGGGATATTGTCGGCACGCCGTAACCGCCCATCAGCTCGTTTACGACCAGGCGCCGGTCTATCAGGTAGTTTAGCGCAAAGCGGACGTCCCTGTCCTGGAACGGGTTGAACGCGGACTCGGAGACTGCGGGGTTTACAAGTATGCTGTAAGAGCCGCCCGTCGACTCGTGCACGTTTAGTCCCTGCCGCGACTGGTGCGACTCGAGCTGGTCAGACGAGACGTGGTAGTAATACATGTCAAGGCCGCCGCCCCGCACCTCCTCGAGCGCGGTGTTCTCATCGAGGTACTGCACGAACCTCACAGAGTCCACGTACGTGGCGCCGCCGTCGGCGCGGGCCTCGCAGAAACCGTCGCACGGCGAGGCCTGGACTGCCAGCGCTAACAGCAGCGCGGCCGCGCACGGGATAAAGAGCCCAGAGCGGGGGGTGCCGCCAGTCAAGCCGTCACTGCCGCGCGCCGCGCCATTCATGCGCGTCGATTCCACCCTGTTGTAATAAAACTATTGAACACGATCCCGCCCCCGGCAGCTTCCCTTTTTCCGCTGCCGCGCCACGCGGCAGTGCAGGCCGGCCGCCGTAGCGCCGAGGGCATGCCGCGCAGACACCGATCAACCATTATATCTCAAGGGCGCGCCCGACGGCCATGGCCGGCATGATGACCGCACGCGGACTGCGCGGGATGATACAGGGGGGCGTGTCCCCCAAGGATTACAGCGCCGTGACCGGCGTCGGTGTACAAGACGCGCGGAGGATACTGGACCGGTTCGAGCAGTCAGGGATCGGCCGCTCCGTAGGCGGCGCGTATCACTTTGAGCAGGGGGACCGCCTGCGGGCCGCGATAATGATGCTGGAGGAGGGGGCCGCGCGGCTAGACGAGATAGCCGAAGAGATGGACTGGAGGGACTTTGAGGGCTTGGCCGGCGAGATACTGGCCTCGAGAAACTTTGCGGTGATGAAGAACCTGAGGTTCAAAAAGCCCGTGGTCGAGATAGACGTGGTGGGCATACGCATGGGGGTCGCGATGCTTGTAGACTGCAAGCACTGGAAGCGCACAACCCCGTCGGCCGTCTCCGACGCGGTCTCAAAGCAGATCGAGCGCACGCGCAGGTACGTGGCCGAGACGCCGGGCGCAGTGGCGGCCCCGGTCATAGTGACGCTGTACCGGCACGAGACAGAGTTCGTAGGCAACGTGCCCATAGTGCCCATAGCCGGATTCTCGTCGTTCGTAGACGAGTTCCACGGGCATCTGGACAGGATGAGGACTATAACAGGGGTCGACGGCGGCGCTCCGCCGGGATAGAGCTGCCAGGATAAACTGGATCATGGATATGTTACGTTGGATCTACAACGCTGCCCATGAACAGTATCATGCCGGTCTCGTCGTCCTGTATTACAAAGAGGAACGGGTGGTCGGCCGCAAAGTGCGGGATTGGGGGCTGCGCCGACGTAACTCCAACTTCAATGGTAGTGACGGCAGCTGCCTCGGTTCCCTCTTCATCGACATTGATGTATGTGTGCTGCGCTGCGCTGTCTACGTACAAGTTTTTGCCATCCGGCGCAGATCCGATGCCGCCTAGGTTGGCAAGTTCCGGGTTGAATGCGTCTGTCATGCCCATGCCCACAAGGATTGGATTTAATGCGTAGGATTTGCGCACTTCAAATTTTGGCATCGACACAGACACAGAACTATTTTGCAGTCCCTCTGACCATTTTGATATCTGCTCTGCAGACAACGTCTCCGTCAGGTCTGCCAGCCCGCTGCGTTCATCCGGCAGGATGACCAGCATTGAGAGCCTGTCGCCATCATAGGGCATCTTTAGGACGTGGGCGCCATCAGAGCTCGCATACTCAAACGATCCCTCGACGTTCATAAAGTCGGTTTTTGAGTTCTCCGTGTCGCTTGTCCAAAAATCCAACTCACGGGTCGCATCTTCGGGGAACTGGTTTACCCATGTTCCCTTGAAGTATATGGCATTGCTTATTATCATCGCGGTCAACGAGTCCACGGTCTCGCGAGTGACCACATCTTTGACCTTGCCGTGCGTCTTGTCTGACGCCCACTGGTTTATCCTGTCGGCTGCGTCTGCAACAAAGTTGACCGTTTCGACGTCGGCAAGGTATGTTCCGCGCGCCGCATCCAGATACGGCTGCGATAGCGTGAACCAGTCGGCGACCCACAGGGCGTTTGCCATCTCAAGCGTGGCGCCCGGATCGTCACGGTTTATCGATGCCATCGCGTGTGCCGCGGAGCTGTGGCGCGTCTCGTCGTTAGGATCGAGTCCGAACACGCCCTGCATCTGTGCAGCAGTGTCGCCTTTTGCGCCCTCGTAAAGGGCGGAAAAGGCAACGTACATGCTCGTGGGTGAGAAGAACGCGTTTTCATCTACGGGCAGCCTCTTGTAGAACTCGACTGCAAACCCGTTGTTAGCAGCCTGCATGTCCACTGGCGACGGCGCCGCCCCGTCTTGCTGCGCGTCCTCCGTCACGAAGATCTCCCAGCCCAGCCTCCCGGCAGTAGTTTCCTTCACGCAGACATGGGCCCCGTTTGCGCGGACCGCGTGTACGAGGCCGGCGTTGCACTGCACGTCCTCGGGATCCACGCCGTCGTCCCTGATCTGCTGCAGTGGTGGGGGATAGTCCGAATACGACAGCGGGACAAATGACGCGCCCGCCGCAAGCGCGGCAACCAGCAGCAGTGCCGGAAGGTAGTCTTCAGCCACGTAACGTCTGCAGTGTCGCTAGATAATAAGTGACGCAGGAGGACCTGTTCTGTCGCACAACCCGGCCAAATTTCACTTTTCCCTGAATCTGTACACCGATAGGCACGAATCGAACGGCAATGTTCCAGTTGCAGCCGATTCGAAAAAGATGGCAGTGCACCTAGAGGAACAGCCCGGTTACAAAGAGGATTACGCCGCCGAGAGCAAAATACTTTGTGATCCGCAGCGAGTTCTCGAGCGCCTTTGAATAGTCGTCAAATATGCCGCTTCCCATCACACGGATCACGGCCTCGTTTTCCAGTATCTCGTAGGAGGCCGCCGACGTGTCGCGCTCGGCCGCCGAGGCCAGCTCCTCGAACCACCCGGACAGCTTCTCGGCGGGGGTCACTAGCCCCAGATGGTAGTACCCGTTGCGGTTCCTGACCTTTACGCGCGAAAAGTGAGTGTCAGACGTGCATATCTCAAGCATCTCATGCCCCTTTGAGGCGAGGTGCTCGATTATCTTTTCGCGCACCCCGTTCTCCATGTTGTTGGCGTCGGCCCATCCAATGTGGAACTTCCTGCCGTTTATCTTCAGGCAGACCACCCCCAAGCCGCCCAGCCCCATGTCGTTGGCGCGTATGTCCATGGCATCAGAGTTTGCATAGCCGAACTCTATGGGATGGGTATCCTTTGCAACCAGGTTGTCAAGGCACGACTTTGCGGCCTCCAGCATGTCCCTGCCGTCGTCCTCGGAGAGGGTGGCGCCCATCGCGTTGTGGCAGTCCACGATCATCGCCCCCGAATAATCCCGGTTCTCGGCATACTGCACAATCTCAGTCTTTACGTAGCTCGGCACGTCTTCCATTCCGTGCGGTGACAGGGACAGGAACAGTATCGGGCGCCGCCCAAACAGGATGCACATCACGCGGGCGCGGTTTATGGTGACCGTGACCGGCTCGGTGCAACGGAGCCCCTCCTCCGTCACGCTGCACTCCTCGATTGTCCTCAGGTAGTTTGCGACCTCGGCCCTGGACGGCAGGTTCAGCGCGTGGTCCGACACGCTGTGCATCACCATGGCAGACGAGTCCAGGTTCTTGTATATCAGGTACGGAATGTTGCTTCCGCCCACCGGATGGTACGGGCCTGGGTGGATTTCCGGCAGCACTATGTGGAACTGGCCGTCGGAGTCCTTTGACGAGAGCCGGATCTGCGCAGTGGAGACCCGGGCCTCGCTTGAGCGCTGCTCCATTATCTTCTCGGCATCCTCGTAGTCGTCGACCTGCGAGGCCAGATACGCCTGGATGGTCTTGTGCGTGCTCTCCATGCCGGGGCGGCCGGCCACGTCGGTGAGGTGCGACCACACGGTGGCGATGACCATGAACGACACGCCGTATCCCAGCGCAAGCAGGTCGCCGAGCACGTCGGCCCACGCGTCATACGGCACGATTACAAGGAACATCGCGAGGGGCTGCACCATTGAGATGGCCCACGCGCGCCTCAGCGAGACGCCGAGCGTGGTGGTGTATATGCCGATTCTAAAGCTTGCAAACAGGAACATCCCGAGCGTGACAAAAAACGGCGTCAGCTCCTTTGCCAGCACGAGTCCGGCGGCGACGCCGGCAAGGAGGGACGCAAGCCACAGCAGGTTCGCAAACAGCGACGAGTGCAGGGACTTGGAATACTCCTTCTTTCTCGTAAACCGGGTGTCGAGCAGCTGGGTCAGAAACAGGACTGCCACCGATGCGAATACGACGGCCGCGATGTTTCCAGAGTCGGGCAGGTAAAACACGTGTATGATCGCAGATATCGCCGCGGCGATGCCGAGCGACGCGGCCAGCGAAAAGTAATGCGATGCGGGATTCAGCAGGGTAAGCGAGAACCTGTTATGTATGACAGAGACGCCGTCTTCGCCGTCCGGGCGGTCGTGTGTGTCCATGTTGCTCACGGCGCCAAAAAGAGCTCGATTGCCCACGACACCACAATAAGGCTGATGGGAATCGACACCACTATTCGCGGATCTATCTTGAATCCCTTGGTTTCATCCTCAAAGAATCTCATGAGCCCCCCGCTAGACGCAGGAAGTGGGGCGGACCTCTTTTTGCTACTCATCAGGCCTCTTGTCGGGGTTTGAAAATAAAAACGTTGCAGGCTGGCGGGCGGGAATGAATCTGGGCGTGGGTGGGCGGAGGAGTGAGGGGGGTGGACATGGACGCACCCCGCATTCCTGCACAGGGATCTGCCCCATGCCGGAGGCACGCCGTAACCCAACGGCGCGTTAGACATGACGGCATCACTCATTCAACAGCGACAACAACGGCAACGCGTACGGCAACGCGTACGGCAAAACTGCGCCCACAGCGCAGCTTCTGATGCTTGCGCCGATGCCGGCAGGCGGAGCATAAGAGTCCGCGCCTGCCAGACAGGCAGGAGGCCGGCATGGAATGCCAACGATCCGCGCTTGGAGCTAAATACGGCAGAATTCGCCAAAACGCGACATCCGCAGGACAGTAGTCACGAATGCGCCGACAAATGACTAAGGCACCAAGCCGAATATCAAAAAAAGGCCAAGATTAACGGGCAAGGCCGAGCTGCCCTTGGGATTCAACAGGCAGTATCCAATAATCATAACGGGAATTTATCCATGGTTAAAATTTTGCAAATACACGTTTGAAGACGAATGAGTATCCGGTTTCGGATCCGGCGAGTCCAAAAAATATGAAATGCGTGGGCAAAACAATATCGGCGGATCACGCGTGTTACGGTTTTGCTCGGACGCTAATTGTTGCAGGCGGGGAGCATTTTTCATGCTTGCACGTATAGAGGACAGACGCGCGCATGCAGGCTGCACGATCTTGCAAGGCAGAGCGCTTCGACTTCCCTCCGTATTCACGCACGCATATGCCACCATGTCTTTTCTCGGATGCTGATTTTGGCCCTTGCGTTGCTTTTGCACAAATTAAAAATATTCCATGTCAATAAAATACAATCAGACACGCGGATACCTAATTACAAATGCAGATCATAAAAATATGCCATACCCGCCATCCAAAAAACAGACGATGCTGTATCCGGGCCGCAACGTTACGGCGAAAATCACGCCAATCAATGGAACAGTTGCTGGATCACCGCATCTGACAAGATGCACGAGATCCTGTAAACGGCAGCAAGCAGGGCAGAAAAGGCCCGAAGAGACGCCGGGATCTTTTATGGCGGTTGCAGGTGCGCTTGAATAATCTCCATCCTCCTGATTCTTTACAACCAATCTCTGAAAAAAACGCGCCGCGCGGCCTTGCAGTTCGCAGATCCAGATAACAGCCGTCATGGAACTCACCCAGAAGAGGGGGCAGACGGAGTACAGACCCCTTGCGCCGACTTGACGTCCGTCAGTCCAGTTACGCATGCGGCGAGCTGGGGGCCGGACGGCTGCCCCTCACGCCATCCCATGACAGGGCAGCCCATCCCGCATCCACGGCAGAGGGCTGCCCTCCCAAGAACGGCGGAGGCCTGCAGGGGCCCGCATGCCCAGTCAGGCCGCCCTCCGGCAGTCCAACAGGCATGCCGCACGAGCAACTGTGCTAGTCATGCCCAACACGCACGGATTTCATGCGTTTTGGCGGCTTTCAGGCGGCAAGGCCCGCGGCAGATAGGGCACGGCGCCGCGGCAGGCGCCCACCAAGCCGACGTGACCGTCCTGAAGTAGATGCCACTCTCTCTACCCTCCCCCACCCCGCTGCTCCTTTCCCTCCCCCTCCCCCTCCCCAGCCGCCATCAAAAACACATTCCAAGCCCGCACGGTTCCTTAGACGGTTCCTCTTAGGCGGTTTCTCTTCAAAACTCCTTTAACGCGCGGTGCTTGGAAAAATGATTGGGGTTCTTCGCGCGCGGCTCCGGCCCCAATTACGGGATGCGCCGCGCCGTACTGCCGCTTACTGTCCTCGGTGTGACAATAAAGGGCACCACGCGGCCGGCTGGCCGCGTAATAATTGTCGAGGATGGCGCGGCCCGATTCGAGGAGCGGGGGTGCAGGACGCGGCCACGAAATGGCAGTCACAGAACTGAAGCGCCAATTCCACGCGATCGCCGTCGCGGTCGGCAACGTATTTTATTATTGCAGTCGGTGTCGCCATCGTCATCGCTATATTACCGCATATGAAGTTCCCACGGCATCTGCGCCATAATTGCCGCCGGCATCTTCCTGCCGTCACGGCCGGCCCCAACCCACACGATGGGGCAGCGCGCCAAGCAGCGGTTAATTGCAAAACAAATATTTGCCGCCAAGTTGGAGCCGAATACAGGATAGAAATGAAGGACTACGACCAGGTCATAGTGTGGCTGGACTATTTCAACAAGAACCTCAAAAAATCAAAGGGCCGCAAGCTGGGCCTTGCAAGGTGCGTCTTTGATCCATCCCTCAAGGAGCTGTCCGACGCGGCAACAGAGGCCGGGCTGGACATAGCAGAGACCAATGAGAGGGCCCGTCTTCCAAAGAGGCCCTACCTTAGATCCGGATACATATCCCTCCCAAAGGCGGGAAAAACCAAGGGCGTCATACTTGACATGATATCAAAGAAACTGGTCGCCAAGAGGGCCGCAAAGTCAAAGAGGAAGAAAAAGTCCGGCGACCAGAAACCCTGATTCAAAACTAGCTATTAGATCTAACAAATTTGATCGACCCATATCTTAAATGAGCCGCACTCAGTACGATTGCAATGCGTGAGATCGGCAAGATATTGCACGTGGCAGGCAGCGGCAGGGTCATCATACAGATATCCGAACCTCTGCCCGAGGGCCAGATACTCTGCGACAAGGGTGGCACGCGCGTGGCAAGGGTGATGGAGCTTATCGGCCCCGTCAGTAGCCCGTTTGCCTCAGCAGCAGTCCTTACCAACAGCATCAAAAAGTACGTCGGCAGGGCGGTCTTTGCGGGCCAAGAGCAGTACGAAAAGCGCGAGTCCCAGGCATTTGCGCAAAAGACTAGGAGAAGAAGAACAAGATGAAGATGCTAGGAGAAGAACAGCAAGTCTGCCGGGAATGCAGGTCCCCGCTAGTGGACGACATGCAGAACGGCGAGACCATCTGTACCGGATGCGGTATCGTAACAGACAGCCACATGGTAGACTATGGGCCGGAGAACGCCAATGCCGAGCACGAGGAGAAGATCAGGCTCGCCAGGGCCTCCGGACTGAACACCTACGCCCAGCACGACCTGGGGGTGACCACTGCAATCGGCCCGTCGGCAAAGGACTTTAGCGGCAAGGCCATAGACAGGCGCATCGCAAGCCAGATGAACAACCTCAGGAACTGGCAGAAGCGGATCAGGGTCTCAAGCCCCCAGGAGAGGAGGCTTGTCGCGGCCCTGACGGTAATGGGATCCGCGGCCGAATGCCTCGGCCTCCCAAAGACCGTGCTTGAGACGGCGTCCATACTGTACAGGAACATCGACGGCCAGACCAACATCAAGGGCAAGTCAGTAGAGGCGATTGCATCTGCCATCCTTTACATGGCATGCAAGCAGTGCGGCGTCGTGCGCTCCATTGACGAGATTGCGCGCGGCACGAGCCCCTCAAAGAAGCCCAAGACGAGGCTGGCGGCAAAGTACTACCGCAACCTGGTGATGGGTGTTGGCCAGATAAACACGCCGACTGTCACCACGGACAAGTACATCTCAAAGTTTGCAAACATGGCGCAGGTCGATACCAAGGTGGAGAGGCTTGCCCTCGACATGGCAGGCAAGACCAAGAACGCGTCCATAACGGACGGCAAGTCGCCAAGCGGGATAGCCGCAGCATACCTGTACATGGCGTCCATACTGCTCGGGTACGGGATCCCGCAGAGGGAGATATCAACCGTGGCCGAGGTGACAGAGGTCACCATACGCAACCGCTGCAGAGAGATACTGACAAGCTACGAGCTCACAGTGGCCCTGCGCCCCACAAACACGGCGGCGCGCGCCATGCTGACCAGATGAGTGCGCATACGACCTCTAGACTTTTTATTTTTTATTACATTATGGGGGATTTGCCGCAGTCGCCGCCCCCTGCAGGGCCGGCCCCCGCCATTAGGATCAGCTAAATACCGTCTGCATTATATATCGAGGCGAAGGACGCGCGGCAATGGCGGTTCTCGAGATAAAGGATCTGCACGTCAGCAGGGACGGCAAGGAGATACTCAAGGGGGTCAACCTCAAGACGGGCGCGGGCCAGGTCCATGCCATAATGGGCCCAAACGGCTCCGGCAAGAGCACGCTTGCATACACGCTGCTTGCGCACCCAAAGTACGAGGTGACGCAGGGCGACATACTGCTTGACGGCCAGAGCATACTGGACATGAAGGCCGACGAGCGTGCAAGACGCGGACTGTTTCTGGGATTCCAATACCCAACGGAGGTGTCCGGCGTCGGGTTCTCGCACTTTCTGCGCACCGCGTACAACTCGCTGAGCAAGGCGCTCGAGGGGGACGACCGCGAGGTCTTCATCACGGTACGCGAGTTCCAAAAGTACCTCAGGGAGAACCTCGAAAAGGTCGGACTAAAGGAGGAGTTTCTCTCAAGATACCTCAACGAGGGATTCTCGGGGGGCGAGAAGAAGCGCGCCGAGGTACTGCAGATGGCCGTGCTAAAGCCCAAGATATCGATACTCGATGAGCCCGACTCTGGACTTGACATCGACGCAGTCCAGGCAGTCGCAAAGGCCATAAGCCAGGTGTCAGGCACCGAGTCCACCATAGTAGTCATAACCCACTATGCAAGGATACTCAGGTTCCTTGACAAGCTCGACTATGTGCACGTCTTTGCAAACGGCAAGATCCTAAAGACTGGAGACTCTGCTCTTGCAGACAAGCTCGAAAAAGACGGGTACGACTGGGTGGTAGAAGAGCAGCAACAGGTCGCCCAATAACATACAGAGACGGCAGGGCGGCCGCAGAGCAATAATAATAACAACAACAAGGCAGCGTTTTCCAGTACGCGCGCGTATGGACAATAGCATCCGTGCGGCGCCCTCCAGGGCCGAAGGAATGCATGCGGTATCATGTGAGAACGAAGAGAAAGGCGTCAGTCGCTGGGGTTGACCTTCATCTCGCCGTACTTGCCAGAAGATATCGATATCTCGCCCCGGAACTCTTTGGTGTACCCGTTGATGATCTCGACAATGTCGCCCTCCTTGACCTTGGAGATGTCGTCACCCCAGAGCGTCAGCTTTATCTCGCCGGAGTCGTCGGCAAGTATGTGGTCGCACACGTCCTTGGGCTCGCCGGACCTTAGGGTCACCGTCCTTCGATCGCCCAGCCTCTTGACGGAAGTCTTGATGTTAATCCCGCCGCGCATCTTTTTGGCCTGCTCGACCGTTACGTAGTCTGTCATACTGCCCCGTTTCATGCAAGTAATTATAAGCCTTTGTTGCGGGCGGGTACGGGCAGCAGGGCGGATCGAAATTGAAAAATAGCGACTGTACGGGCGCATAGTCGCAGAGATATCGAAGCCCGGTCAACCGAGAGGGACTCAAGATCCGTAAGTGATCCCTTCTCTTAGGAGTTCGTGGGTTCAAATCCCACTCTCTGCACTACAAATGATTCGGAAATGCTTAAAATCAGGGCATGCGTACTAGTTGTGATGTACCGGCAGCCGCTGCCAAGGGCCCTCGACGTAAAGTCAGAGTCCGTCCAACAGTTCCTCAAGGGGTTCAAAAGCGAGGAGACGAGGGTCGGGTATTCGCGCAAGCTGTGCCAGTTCCTGGATGCCAACGGGATTGCGCCCGACGACCTGCTGGAGGAGGCGCGCAGAAACCCGGTGCGGGTGCGGCGGCGCATCATAGACTTTGTGGAGGAGCGCAGAAACGAGGTCTCCGGCTCGACGATAAACCAGACCGTCGTGTCCCTCAAGCACTTTTTTGAGATGAACGATGCCGAGGACGCGATATCGTGGAAGAAAATCACAAAGATAATGCCGCGCGTCCGCAAGACGGGAAGCGACCGCGCCCCCACCATACAGGAGATACGGCTCATGGTGGACGCGGCCGACGCGCGCACAAGGTGCATCATCCTGGTGTGCGCAAGCTCCGGGATAAGGGTGGGCGCGTTTGACGGCATGCGGTGGGGAGACGTGACGCCGGTGCCCGCAAAGGAGGGCAGCGGCGTTAGCGCGGCGCGCCTCCTGGTGTACAGGGACTCTGCAGAGGAGTATGTCACGTTTGTGAGCCCCGAGTGCCACGAGGCGCTGCTCAGGTACAGGACTATGCGCGAGGAGGCGGGCGAAAGAGTGACGGACGACTCGCCGCTCATAAGGGACGCCTGGGACACCCACCCGTACCGCAAGGGCCGGAGAAAGGATCCGGGCACCGCCACGCCCCTTGCCTCCAAGACCATATCAAACATGATGGGAAGGTTCCTCAAGACGCTCAACATGCGCAACAAGACGCGAGCGCGCGCGGCGGGGCACGAGTTCAAGCAGATCCACGGGTTCCGCAAGTACTTCAAGACCAACGCTGAGCGGACCATGAAGACCATCGACGTGGAAAAGCTGATGGGGCACGCCGAGAACTACTACAAGCCGCCCGAAGAGTACCTGCTGGAGCAGTACGCGGCGGCGGTGCCGAACCTGACCATATCAGAGGAGGCCGAACTGCGGAGCGCCATCGAGAGGCAGGCCGAGGCAAGCGACAAGAAGGTGGGGGTGATCGAGCGGGAGAACGAGGACCTGCACGAGCGCATTGCCAGGCTCGAGAGCAGCTACGCGTCGGTGCGGGAGATACTCGAGAACGTCCTGATCTCAAAGAGGGACGGCCGATAGGCCGCGCGGAGCCGCCGCGCGGTTTTCCCGTCCCGCGCCCGCACGCCCCGAGACCGGGGCGCGTACCACATGACAGAACCGGCGCAGGGCCTGCCGCACCCGCCGGCCGTGTTTTTTCATGCTATAAGCAAAAGCAAGCATGCCGTGTTTAAAAGCAAAGGCGCGCCTACGCATAGTGAAGCACAGGATTTCAATCTCAATTTCCACTGACGAGATCGCGCTGATCAGATCCAAGATGGCGTCCATGGGGGTCCAGATTGCGGATCTCAGGGCGGCGCTGGGGGCCCACCAGGCCCGCGTGCGGGCGGCGCTCCTGGGCCTTGGAGACGAGCGCGACGGGACGGAGAACGGTTCCTGATCGTGCGCGCGGACGCGCATTCCACTTTCCAACGAGGCGCCGGCGGGGGACTCTTCCGCTGATGTCCCCGGTACCTCGTACGCGTGGAGCGTGCAGCCCGGCCTGCGGAGTGGCAGTGCCTGTGGAGGAAAAGAGCGGAGGAGGGTACGCGGAAAGAATCATAGAGCTCTATGATTGTTACCGCGTACTACATCGTCTGGGCCGCCTCCCGGCGTATGCCGCCTTCCGCACCGTCATTATCATGATCTGCCGCTGCCGTCACGCTATGATGGGCTCCGCCCCCCGCACAATCCAGGCATCTGGCCGGCATGGGTGCAGGAACGGGCCGCGGCGGTTACCCGGTAACAATCATAGAGCACTATGATTGTTACCGGGTAACTGCGTCGTCTGGGCCGCCTCCCGGCGTATGCCGCCTTCCGCACCGTCATTATCATGATCTGCCGCTGCCGTCACGCTATGATGGGCTCCGCCCCCCGCACAATCTAGGCATCTGGCCGGCATGGGTGCAGGAACGGGCCGCGGCGGTTACCCGGAAACGATCAACAAGCTCCGTGATTGTTACCGGGTAACTGCGTCGTCTGGGCCGCCTCCCGGCGTATGCCGCTTTCCGCACCGCATGCTATGGTCCGCCCCTGCCGCTGCCGTCACGCTAACCGGCTCCGCCCCCCCCCCCACCATACAATCCGGGCATCTGGCCGGCACGGGGGCAGGAACGGGCCGCGGCAGATACCCAGAAAGAATCATAGAGCTCTGTGATTCTTTTTGGGTACTGCGCCGTCCATGGCGCCTCCCGGCGTATGCCGCCTTCCGCACCGCCATTATCACGATCTGTCGCTGCCGTCACGCTACAGCCAGCTCCTCCCTCCGCACAGTCCGGGCATCTGCCGGCACGGGGGCAGAAGCGGCGCCGGGCAGCGGCCGTAGGATGCCGCCGGCCCCGGGCCGGCCGCCTGCGCGCCGGGCAGCCTGTACAGCGGCGTCACGGGAGACGACAGGGGCGCGGCGGGACGATCCGGCGGCACATGGGCGGGGCCGGGCGGGGCCGCGTGCGGTTTCAGGGCCCAAGGATCCGACAGGTTCGGCTGTTTTCGGCAAACGCGGGGGACGGGCACGGTCACTTGATCTGGAGCCTTTCCAGCTTGCTCCTCCGGGGTGCCGCACTCCGGCCGCCGGACCTTTCGGATTCGTTCTTGGCCATCATCTCCTCTATGGCCTTCGCGTACTTGTCGGGTTCGGCGGAGTCCGCGGCACTGTCGCCCGCCCCCGCGCTCATGGGCCTGAGCACGACCTCCCCATCCCCAACCAGGAATCTTACGCTCTGCCCGTTGCGGATCTTCATCTTTTCCATCACGTCCCGCGGGATCGTCAGCACAAAGGAGCGCCCCCTCAGCTGAATCCTCCGCTCCAGCGTCTTCCCTCCATCCATGGTCGGTGACATTCCAGATCCGTTTAAGGAGAAAAGGGCGCGCAAAGGGCGCTTCTGGCGGGCGCGCAAAGGGCGCGAATGGCGCTTTTGGCGCTTCTGGCGGGCGCGCAGATGGCGCTTTTGGCGCTTCTGGCGGGCGCGCAGATGGCGCTTTTGGCGCTTCTGGCGGGCGCGCAGATGGCGCTTTTGGCGCTTCTGGCGGGCGCGCAAAGCTCCCAGAGCGCGCTCATAATTTGACGGCACGAGTCGAACACACCACTCGCATACTGGCACGTCACCCAGACGACAACCGGAGATCCCCCGACACGTTTCACATACGGGGCGCCGCCAAGCCGGCGCCCCTCCGGCAGGGCCGGGAGTCCACCGGGCAGGCGCGAGTCCGCCCCGGGCAACTTCAGGGCAGCAGGGTCAGAACATCGCGCGCGACGTCACGCGGCCCAAGATCTGGCGCGGCTGTCCCGTCCACGATGTCACGCTCCTGGGCGCGTTCCGTCACGGCCGTCCCCGATGTGGGTCAGGCCATCCAGCAACTCTAGTCTCAGGGTCTTTCCCGTCCCGGGATGGTCGGACGCCCGTCGCCGATCCTGCACGAGAGGGCCGTATCGTGGGGGCTCTTCGCGCCTGCGCTCCCATTTTCATCGGACGCGGACGAATCAAGCGGCCGGGCCACTGGCATTAGATTGCCCGCCGTGTCGGCGTGTTACACCCATCCTGTCGATTCCGCCTCAGCGAAGCCAGCTGTTCCCTCCAACAACAGGCTCCGGGCGCGACTTTGTCGACTCTGGCAGGCAGGCAGGCAGGCACCAGCACGGGCACCAGCAGGTCCGGCGACAAAGACGGTCCGGGCACATCTCAGGTAAGGGCTGTTCGCGGCACGGCCACCCAGCGGATCTAAAAGGGCAGGGACCGGGCCGACTTGGCGGCCTGTGACTTCCCGGGAGGTCTCGGTAAGCGCCGCGATGTAACCCGCAAGCTGGACTCGGAACCGCCCGGAACACGTCACGTACAGCATGATAAAGCGTACACCAAGCAGGACTTGGCAGAGTGTCACGTATGGGCCGAGAGCCCCCGGACAAGGAATCGGGGGGCGGCCGGACGAGGGGGCAGAAAAAGAGGCCTTCGGCTATCACTTCATCCTGAGCTTCTCGATTCGGCCGAACCCCGCATCATCCGGCCTGCGCGCCAGGGCCTCGGCGAGGTCCCCCATGTAGCCGGCGTCCTCCCGCTCCCCGTACCTGTCGAGCGCGGCAGAGTCCCGGTCTGCCTCGGCCACGTCCTTTTTCGTAATGTTGGACTCGACGGGCTTTATGATGATCTTGTTCTTTGAGACGGCGAACCTGACGTACTGACTCTTGCGGATTCCCAGCGCGTGTACTATCCGGAGCGGTATGGTCACGACATAGGATCCCTGCCGGAACTGGACCTTTCTCTGGACATCTTCAAGCTCCACGCGCCGCAGGCTCCCGTATGCATAAAAGGCCCAATGTGCACGAGCGCGGCCCGCAAGGCGTCCCCCGCGTGCACAATCTGCACGCGTACGGTACACAATCTGCATTTCCGGGACTTTCCGGCATGCACAATCCGCACATCCCAGACGCATGATATGCACCGTACACGTGCAGAACATGCATCCGGGCAACGCTCCGGCCCGGCACGCCGCATCGGGCAGGCAGGCGCCAGGACTCGCATTTACCCACAGATATAGAAAAACGAACGTTCCCCACGCGCGACGATCCCGAAACAACCGGGGGCCGCCTGGCGGCGGCCCCCTCCCACTACAGCCGGGCCTGGCGGCCCGGCTTCCCGCGAAAGGCACGTCCGGCCAGCGGCGCGCCGCCGGCCTCCGCCACACGTACCAACCGCGCAACATGTCTTGGCGCCCAGAGCACATCACGTTTGTGCCCCTTCTCCGCGCTCCCACATGAGGCGTCTTGTAGACTCTCTGGGCATCCGGGTACGGGTGTCGTCAATGTCTTCGACTTTGTAGACTTTAGACTTTGACAGACGCCGGGCACCAGCACTAGGACGGGCACCAGCACTAGGACGGGCACCAGCACTAGGACGGGCACCAGCACTAGGACGGGGACGGGGCATAGGGTACAACACCGGGAGCGTGGGCGGGAGAAGCGGCAGGCGCCGCGGCCCCACACACGTCTCCGTCATACCGTCGAGCTCCCACATTTGACTGATGGCTCCTTTGGACGACTTGTAAAAAGCGCGGCCATTTGGCCGGCTGTGTACGGCCGGGAGGGATCACCTGCAGACCAGCAGGGGGAGCAGATCCGGGATCGCGGGCGGCGCGGCCGCCGGATGGGCGGGCAGCGGCACCGCGCGCGGGGCGTCGGCCGAGGGGGGCTGGCCGCCGGAAGGGGCGAGAGCGGCCGCCACCAGGGCGGCCCTGCCGTTGTCGCCAAAGAACGCTATACCCACGGGCGCGCCGCGCGCGGCCGGGACGTCCACGGACGCGGCCGGGGCCGGGGACGCGGTCGAGAGGTCAAAGGGCGCGGGCAGGGCGTACGAGAGCATGGCGCCGCCGCCGGGGGCGGGGGCGGGGGCGGAGGCCGTCACGAGCATGACCGTACCGTCCGCGGACACGGCCACGTCCGATATGGCGCCGCGCGAGGGCGGCACCTGAAGGGCGGCCGCGGGGGCGCGGGACGACGGGTCGAACGGGGCCGCCAGGGTGTACGAGCGTACGAAGCCGCCTCCTGCAGGCGAGGGGACGGCGACGTACATCATGGTGCCGTTGCCGGAGAACGCCGCGCCGGCGGGGGGGGAGGAGAGCCGGCCGGGGGAGAGCAGGTCTGGATCTGAGAGGACGGCAGTCGAGATGTCAAAGGGCGAGGAGAGCGAATACCCGAGCATGTACGTGGCGGTGGCTCCGTCGTGGAAAGACGCCGTATGCGGGGGCGCGATGCCGGCGGCCGGGGAGGAGGGCGACAGTGGCAGGAACGCGGGCGCGTGGCCGCCGCGTCCGAGGAGGGCCGGGGCCGGCGGGGCCGGCGGCAGCGCGGACGCGGGGGAGGAAGAGCCCCCAGCGGACGCCTCCGTGGTAACTAACATCCTCGTGCCGTCCGGCGATACGGTAACGCTGGTGGGCTGCCCGTACTCTGCCGGGATCCCCACCGTGCCGTTGCGCGGAACTGCGGACGCCGGGTCGTGGCGCACGGGCAGGTCGTACGAGAGTATGGTACCGGTGCCGTTGGGGGTGGTGGCGGTCACGATCAGGACGGAGCCGTCGGATGACACGGCCGCGTCCGTTATGGCGGCGTTGTATAAAGTGACTATGGTGACGTTTTCCGGACCCAGTCCCGCGCCCGGGGGCGGCGGCGGCGCGTCCCGGACAGTTATGACAACGGTGGCCGTGTCGGACAGGGAGCCGTCGGATACGGTGAGCGCAAAGGTGAGGGCGGTGTCCGACGACACCTCGGGGGCCGTGAACGTCGGGCGCTGCACGGTGGCATCGGACAGCGTGACCGCCAGGCTGCCCGCCGTCTGGCGCCACGAGTACGTGACGGGGTCGCCGTCGGGGTCCGACGAGCCCGAGCCGTCGAGCGTTACGGGGGCGCCCTCGTCCACCGTCCGGTCGTCCCCGGCGTCCGCGTCGGGCGCCATGTTTGCGGGCGGCGGCGCGGGGGAGGTGGCGTCCCTTACCGTTATCGTGACCGTGTCGGTATCCGACAGGGACCCGTCGGATACGGTGAGCGCAAAGGTGAGGGCGGTGTCCGACGACACCTCGGGGGCCGTGAACGTCGGGCGCTGCACGGTGGCATCGGACAGCGTGACCGCCAGGCTGCCCGCCGTCTGGCGCCACGAGTACGTGACGGGGTCGCCGTCGGGGTCCGACGAGCCCGAGCCGTCGAGCGTTACGGGGGCGCCCTCGTCCACCGTCCGGTCGTCCCCGGCGTCCGCGTCGGGCGCCATGTTTGCGGGCGGCGGCGCGGGGGAGGTGGCGTCCCTTACCGTTATCGTGACCGTGTCGGTATCCGACAGGGACCCGTCGGATACGGTGAGCGCAAAGGTGAGGGCGGTGTCCGACGACACCTCGGGGGCCGTGAACGTCGGGCGCTGTACGGTGGTGTCGGACAGCGTGACCGCCAGGCTGCCCGCCGTCTGGCGCCACGAGTACGTGACGGGGTCGCCGTCGGGGTCCGACGAGCCCGAGCCGTCGAGCGTTACGGGGGCGCCCTCGTCCACCGTCCGGTCGTCCCCGGCGTCCGCGTCGGGCGCCATGTTTGCGGGCGCGGGTGGTGGTGGTGATGGCGGCGGTGATGGCGGCGGTGATGGCGGCGGTGATGGCGGCGGTGATGGCGGCGGTGATGGCGGCGGCTGCGGAACGTCCTGCACCGTTATGACGACCGTGTCCGTGTCTGACAGGGAGCCGTCGGATACCGTGAGGGTGAACGTGATGGCCGTGGCGGACGTGACGCTTGGCGCCGTAAACGCCGGGTTTTGGCCGGTCAGCGTCCTCTGGGTCGTTTCATTGCTTGCCCACGAGTACGCGATAGTGTCGCCCGCGTCGGGGTCAGACGAGCCGGAGCCGTCAAGCGTCACAACGGCGCCCCCGCTTACCGTCCGGTCGTCCCCCGCGTCGGCTACGGGCGCGCGGTTGACGTGCCTTACGGTGACGTTGACGGCGTCCGTATCTGACAGGGAGCCGTCGGATACCGCAAGCGCAAAGGTGAGAACGGCGTCCGTTGTGACCTCGGGGGCGGTGAACGCGGGGCGCTGTATGGTGGCGTTCGAGAGCGTGACCTGAGTTCCCGCCGTCTGGCGCCAAGAGTACGTTATGGGGTCACCGTCGGGATCCGACGAGCCGGAGCCGTCAAGCGTCACGGCCCCCCTCTCGTCGACCGCCTGGTCCGCTCCGGCGTCCGCGGCGGGCTTGCTGTTTGCGGGCGTCGAGTCCCGGACGGTGACTGCAATGGTGTCGCTCTTGGTGACGGTGCCGGCGGTGACAGACAGCCGGAACGTGAACGCGGTGTCCGCCGTGACGGCGGGGGCCGTGAAGGTGGCAACGCGCGTGTCGTTGTTGGCTATGGGTATGACCGGGGCCGCCGGGGAGTCCTGGGTCCACCGGTACGCGGCCCCGCTGCCCGCGTTCTGCACAGTGCCCGTGAGCGTGACCGCGTCGCCTACGGTTGCCGACTGGTTGGGCCCGGCATCCACCGTCATCTCCGGTACGGCGACCGTAACGGCGTCGTGGGCGGCCAGGGACGCCGAGTCGGTTACTGTAAGGTTGAATACGAGGGTGGCGGGGCCCGCGGGGGCGGTGAACGACGGTGCTGCGGTGTCCGCGCCCGTGAGCGTGACCGTCGTTCCGGCCGTCTGGCGCCAAGAGTACGCGATGGTGTCGCCCGCGTCGGGGTCCGACGAGCCGGAGCCGTCAAGGGTCACGGCGGCGCCCTGCGTGACCGTCTGGTCGTCGCCGGCGTCCGCGGCGGGTGCGCGGTTGACGTGCCTTACGGTGACGTTGACGGTATCGGTGTCCGACAGGGACCCGTCGGATACGGTAAGCTCGAATGCGAGGACGGTGTCCGACGACACCTCGGGGGCCGTGAACGCGGGGCGCTGCACGGTGGCGTTTGAGAGCGACACCGTAGGGCTGCCCGCAGTCTGGCGCCAAGAGTACGCGATGGTGTCACCCGCGTCGAGGTCCGACGAGCCGGAGCCGTCAAGGATCACGGCGGCCCCCTCATTGACAGTCTGGTCGTCCCCGGCGTCCGCGACGGGCGCTCTGTTAGTGGACGCCGCATCCCGGACCGTCACCGTGACTGCATCTGCGGCGGTCCGGTTCCCCGCGTCCGTGACGGTGAGGGTGAACTCGAGGGCCGCGGGGGTGGCGGCCGGGGCGGTGAACGTCGGGGCCGAGCGGTCAAGGAGGTCGATTATCTGGACGCCTTGGACGGCGCGGGGTGACTGGGGCACAGAGCCGACCGCGGCGTAGGTGCTGCCGCCCGCCTCGAAGACGGCGATGCCGTAGGTTTCGGCGAGCAGGGTGCCGGCGGCAGTGGCGGCGAGCCGGCCGGCGGGCCGCGGCTTCTCGGGGTTCGAGAGGTCGATGATCTGGACGCCGCCTTCAAGCGAGGTGACGGCGGCGTAGGTAAGGCCGCCCGCCTCGAAGGTGGCGATGTTCTGGGCTTCGGCAAGCAGGGTGCCGGCGGTGCCGGCGAGCTGGCCCGCCGCCCGCGGGTCTGCGGGGTTTGACATGTTGATTATCTGGACGCCGGCGTCGTCCTGCGAGGCGACGGCCGCGTACGCGGTGCCGCCGTGCTCGAAGGCGGCGATGCCGGACGTATTGTTGAGCAGGGTGCCGGTGGTGTCGGCGATGCTGCCCGCCGCACGCGGGTCAGCGGGGTCGGACACGTCAATCAGCTGGACGCCGTGCTCGCCAAACGAGGCGACTGCCGCGTACGTGGCGCCGCCGGACTCGAAGGTGGCTATGTCGCTCGCGTCGCCGAGCAGGAGGGTGCCGTTGTCCCCGATTCGGCCCGCCGCCCGCGGGTCTGCGGGGTCGGACATGTTGACTATCTGGACGCCGTCGTCGTATGACGAGGTGACCACCGCGTACGCGGTGCCGTTGCGCTCGAATGCGGCGATGTACGTGGGGGACTCGAGCAAGGTCGAGGACCCGTGCATAAGATGGCCCGCCGCCCGCGGGTTGTCGGGGTCGGACATGTTGACTATCTGGACGCCGTCCTCGCCAAACGAGGTGACCGCGGCGTACGGTATCCCGGAGTGCTCGAAGACGGCTATGTCAGTCGGGTCGTCGAGCGCGAGGGATTCCGTGTCGCTAAGCTGGCCCGCCGCACGCGGGATTGAGGGGTCGGACAAATTGATCAGCTGGACGCCGTCGTCGTACAGCGCGACGACCGCGGCGTACGTTGTACCGCCGTGCTCGAAGGTGGCGACGTTCTCGGCGCCGCCAAGCAGGAGGGAGTCCGTGTCGGCGAGATGCCCCGCCGGCCGGGGGTCGACTATGTCAAGGCGGACTGCCGGGGCGCCCCCCGTCTGCTCCCACGAAAAGGTGATGTCGAGGCCCGTGGAGCCCGAGCCGTCCAGCGTGACCGTGCCGCCGGGGGCCGCCGCCTGGTCGGGCCCCGCGTCGGCTACGGGGGGCGGCGGGACCGTCACCCGGACGGCGGCCGCGGCGGTCCGGTTCGCCGAGTCCGTGACGGTGAGGGTGAACTCGAGGATTGCGGCGGTGCCGGGCGCCCGGAAGGAGGGCGAGGCCGTGTCGGCGCCCGTGAGCTGCACGGCCGGGGCGCCCCCCGTCTGCTCCCACGAAAAGGTGATGCCGGAGCCCGTGGAGCCCGAGCCGTCCAGCGCGACCGTATGGCCGGGGGCCACCGTCACGTTTTCCCCGGCGTCGGCCGCGGGGGCCGGGGGCAGGACGGTCACGTTGACTGCGTCCGTCGCGGTCCGGTTCTCCGAGTCCGTGACGGTGAGGGTGAACTCGAGGGTTGCGGTGGTGCCGGGCGCCTGGAAGGAGGGCGAGGCCGTGTCTGCCCCCGCGAGCGTCACCGTAGGGGCGCCCGCCGTCTGCTCCCACGAGTAGGCGATGTTGTAGCCCGTCGAGTTCGAGCCGTCCAGGGTGACGAGCAGGTTCCGGGCCGTCACCGCGTCGGGCCCCGCGTCGGCCCGCGGCGGCGCCAGGACCGTCACGGTGACCTCATCCGCGGCGGACTCCTGGGACACCGCGTCGGTGACGGTGAGCGTAAAGTTGAGGGTGCCGCCGTGTTCGGCGTCGTCGGGCACGTCAAAGGCGGGGGCGGCCGGGTCCGCCACGAACACGGTCTGGACCGCGTCGCCGCCGGCGACCGCTGCGTACAGGGCGGTGCCAATCCCGAAGACGGCGGCATTCCCGGTCTTGGCTATCAGGGGGAGATCGCTTACCACGCCGGCCGCCCGCGGGTTCTGCGGGTCGGACAAGTCGATCAGCTGGACGCCGCCGTCGAGCCCCATGGCGGCGGCGTACGGGGAGCCGTTGATCTCAAAGGCGGCGATGCGGCTGGCGCCGTAGAGCGCGAGGGCGCCGCCGTCAGATATCATGCCGGCGGCCCTCGGGTTCTGAGGGGTCCGACACGTCTATGAGCTGGACGCCGTGGTCTAATTGCGAGGCGACGGCCGCGTATACCCCGGACCCCGCCCCGAAGACGTCGATGCCGTAGGCGCCGTTGAGCAGGAGCTCGCTTTCTGCCGTTATGGGGGGGACGGCCGCGCCGTCAGGCTCGGTGTCCCCGATGCGGCCCGCCGGCCGCGGGTTTGCGGGGTCCGACACGTCTACCAGCTGGACGCCGTCGTCGTGGAACGAGGCGACCGCGGCGTAGGTGCGGCCGCCTGCCTCGAAGACGGCGACGCCGCTGGCGCCGTCAAGCAGGAGCTCGTTGTTGACCGTTATGGGGGGGACGGCCGCGCCGTCAGGCTCGGTGTCCGCGATCCGGCCCGCCGCCCGCGGGCTACCGGGATCCGACATGTCTATGAGCTGGAGGCCGTCGTCGTTAGGCGAGGCGACGGCGACGTACGCCGCGCCCGATATGTAAAAGGCGGCGACGCTGCGGGCGCCGTCGAGCTCGAGCGTGCTGTTGTCCCCGATCCGGCCCGCCGCCCTCGGGTTGTCGGGGTCGGACAAATCGATGAGCTGGACGCCGTCCTCGCGCTCCGAGGCGACGGCCGCGTAGGTTTTAGCGGCGGCGCCCGGGGCGCGGGCCTCGAACACGTCCAGGCCGTACGTCCCTGTAAGCAGGAGCTCGCCGGCGGGGGCGTCCCCGTCCATCAGGCGGCCCGCGGCCGTCAGGTTGTGCGGGTCGGACAGGTCTATCAGCTGGACGCCCTCGCCGAAGGCCGAGGCGACCGCGCCGTACGTGGAGCCGGACGCCTCGAAGGTGTCGACGTAGCTGTTGCCGAATCTCGCCGAAAAGTCGCCGCCCTGCAGGCCGCCCGCCGTCCGGGGGCGGACGGTCTCCAGGGCCACCGGGGCGCCCCCCGTCTGGTTCCATGAGTAGGCGAGGCCCGTCCCCGCGGATTTCGAGCCGTCCAGCGTGACCGTCTGGCCCGGGGCGGCCGTCCGGTCCCCCCCGGCGTCGGCCGTCGGCGGGTGCGGGACCGTCACTGTCACCGTGTCGGTGTCCGTCTGGTTCTGCGAGTCCGTCACGGTGAGCGTAAACTCGAGGGGGCCGGGGGAGCCCGGGGCGGTGAACGCCGTGCCCGGGATGCGGAGGAGCTGGACGGCATCGTCATGAAACCCGGTGACGACGAGGTGCGTGGCGCCGCCGGACTCGAATGTGGCGACGCCCTGGGCGCCGCGGAGCAGGGTGGAGCCGCTGTCCCGTATCTGGCCCGCCGCCCGCGGGTTGTCGGGGTCGGAGAGGTCTATCAGCTGGACGCCGTGGCCGTCAAATTCGGCCACCGCGGCGTAGGTGCGGCCGCCATGCCCGAAGACGGCGATGCCGTTGGGTGTGTCAAGCAGGGTGGAGCCGCTGTCCCGTATCTGGCCCGCCGCCCGCGGGCTGTCGGGGTCGGAGAGGTCTATCAGCTGGACGCCGCCTTCGTTGAACGTGGTGACCGCGGCGTACGTGGCGCCGCCGTGCTCGAAGGGGGCTACATCAAACGCGCCGTGGAGCAGGAGGGTGCCGTTGTCCCCTATCCGGCCCGCCGTCCGCGGGCTGTCGGGGTCGGAGAGGTCTATCAGCTGGACGCCGTGGTCAAATTCTGAGGTGACGGCGGCGTAGGGGGCGCCCGATATGTGGAAGGTGGCGATGCCCCACGCGCCGCGGAGCAGTGTGGAGTCCGTGTCGCGTATGTGGCCCGCCGCCCGCGGATGGTAGGGGTCGGAGAGGTCTATCAGCTGGACGCCGTAGTCTACGCGTGAGGCGACGGCGGCGTAGGTGTCGCCGTTATGCTCGAAGAGGGCGATGTCAAACGCGCCGTAGAGCAGGAGGGTGCCGTTGTCGGCGATACGGCCCGCCGCCCGCGGGTCTGAGGGGTTTGAGAGGTCTATCAGCTGGACGCCGTGGTCTGTGCGTGAGGCGACGGCGGCGTACGTTGTACCGTTGTGCTCGAAGGCGGCGATGCCGCGGGCGTTGTCAAGCAGGAGTGTGCTGTTGTCTGCCAGGAGGCCGGCGGCCCGCGGGCTGTCGGGGTCGGAGAGGTCGGCGATCCAGACTGCGTCGCCGTACGACGCGGTGGCGGCGGCGTACGTGGCGCCGTTATGCTCGAAGAGGGCGGCCTCGTACGCGCCGTCGATCGTGTGGGGGCCCAGACCGGCGAGCCGGCCCGCCGGCTCGGGGGGGCCCAAACCCAGCGTCACGCCGGCTTCGCCCCCCGTCTGCTCCCACGAGTGGGTGATGCCGGTGCCCTCCGAGCCGGACGCGTCCAAGACCACCGTCTGGCCCGGGCCCGCCAGCCGGTCGGCGCCGGCGTCGGCCGTCGGGGGGGCCTGGACTGTTATGGCCACCGTGTCGGCGTCCTCCTGTGATACCGAGTCGGTGACGGTAAGCGTAAACTCGAGGACCTCCGGCCCTGGCTCCGGGGCGGTGAAATGGGCGGCGGCCGGGGAGAAGAGCGGAACCAGCTGGACGCCGTCGTCGCGTTCCGAGGCGACGGCCGCGTATACGGTGCCGCCGTGCTCGAAGGCGGCGATGCCGGCGGCGCCGTCAAGCAGGGTGGGGCCGGCGTCCTTTATCCGGCCCGCCGCCCGCGGGTCTGCGGGGTCTGACACGTCTATGAGCTGGACGCCGTCGTCGTGGAACGAGGCGACGGCCGCGTACGTGCGGCCGCCGTGCTCGAAGACGGTGATGTCCTGGGCGCCCCTGAGCTCTAGGGTGCCGCCGTCCCGTATGTGGCCCGCCGCCCGCGGGTCTGAGGGATCCGACACGTCTATGAGCTGGACGCCGTTGTCAGAGAACGAGGCGGCGGCGGCGTAGGTGGTGCCCGATATGTCGAAGGTAGCGATGCCGTACGCGCCGGCGAGCAGGAGGGTGCTGTTGTCCCGTATCTGGCCCGCCGCCCGCGGGTCTGAGGGATCGGACACGTCTATCAGCTGGAGGCCGGCATTATGCAACGAGGTGACGGCCGCGTACGTGCGGCCGCCGCGCTCGAAGGCGGCGATGCCGCTGGCGCCGTCGAGCAGGGTGGAGGCGTCGTCTTCTATCTGGCCCGCCGCCCGCGGTCTTGAGGGGTCGGACAAATCGACTATCTGGACGCCGTCTGCGAACTGGGAGGCGACCGCGGCGTACGTGCGGCCGCCGCGCTCGAATGTGGCGACGCCGTAGGGGTCGTCAAGCAGGGTGGCGCCCGTGTCTCGGAGGCGGCCCACACCCCGCGGGTCGTCGGGGTCGGACATGTTGACTATCTGGAGGCCGTCGCTATACAGCGAGGTGACTGCCGCGTACGTGTGGCCGCCGCGCTCGAAGGCTGTTATGCCGCGGGCGCCGTTGAGCTGGGTGGAGGCGCCGTCCGGTACGCGGCCGGCCGGCCGCGGGTCTGCGGGGTCCGTAATGTCTAGGAGCTGGACGCCGTCGTCGTTGAACGAGGCGACGGCGGCGTACGTGCGGGCGTCACCGCCCGACCCGGCCCTGAATATGTCGACGGCGCGGGCGCCGTCAAGCTCGAGGGTGCGGCCGTCCGGTACGCGGCCCGCCGCAAGGAGGGTCTCAAGGTCCAGGTCGACGTCCGAGCCGCCGCCGGTCTGCTCCCACGAAAAGGAGAGGCGGCCGCCCCCCGTGGAGTTCGAGCCGTCCAGCGCGACGGTGTCACCCGGGGCGACCAGCCTGTCCGTGCCGGCGTCGGCCCGCGGGGGCTCGAATACCGTTACGGTCACCGCGTCCTCGTCCGTCTGGGACAGCGGATCCGTCACGGTGAGCGTAAAGTTCAGGGTGCCCGGGGTGGCGGGGGCGGTGAAGTAGGGGGCGGCAAAATCCAGGACGTCGATGATCTGGACGCCGTCCGGCGAGGCGACGGCCGCGTAGGTGCCCGTCCCCGCGCCGAAGACCGCTATGTTTCTCGCGACGTCAAGCAGGAGTGACCCCGCGTTGGGAAGGCCGCGCACCGGCCTCGGGTTCTGGGGGTCCGTAAGGTCGATCATCTGGACGCCGTCGTCCTCGGACGAGGCGACGGCGGCGTAGGTGCGGCCGCCGGCCTCGAAGACGGCTATGTCGCTGGCGCCGTCGAGCAGGAGGGTGCCGTTGTCGGCGAGCCGGCCCGCCGCCCGCGGGTTTCCGGGGTCGGACACGTCTACCAGCTGGACGCCGTTGTCTATGTACGAGGCGACGGCGGCGTATGCGGTACCCGATATGTCAAAGGTGGCGATGCCGCTGGCGCCGCCGAGCAGGGTGGAGCCGCCGTCGGCAAGATGGCCCGCCGCCCGCGGTCTTGAGGGGTCGGACACGTCTATCAGCTGGACGCCGTTGTCTATGTACGAGGCGACGGCGGCGTACGTACGGCCGCCGTGCTCGAAGGTGGCGATGGCGGTGGCGCCCTCAAGCAGGGTGGAGCCCGTGTCGGCGATACTGCCCTCCGCCGCTGGGCCCTCGGGACTGGTCAGGTCTATCAGCTGGACGCCGTTGTCTATGGACGAGGCGACGGCGGCGTAGGGGAGGCCGCCGGCCTCGAAGGTGGCGATGCCGCTGGCGCCCTCAAGCTTGAGGGACGTGCCGTCTCGTATGTTGCCCCCGTGTGTTATGCTGTCGGGATCGCTGATGTAGAGTATCTGGACGGCGTTGTCAAAGAACGAGGCGACGGCGGCGTAGGGGTGGCCGTCTATGTGGAAGACGGCGACGTCCGTGGCGCCGTTGAGCAGGATGCCGCTCTTGGCGTCGATCAAGTCGGTGGCTGCGGGCGCGGCGGGGTCCGACAGGTCGATCACGTGGACGGCGTCGCCGGAGAACGAGGGGACCACGGCGTGTGTGCGGCCGGCGGCGGACGCCGACGTCGGCGCGTAGATGGCGATGTCGGACGGGTCAGCTGGGGCGGCCGCGTGGTCGGGGTCATCAGACGGCAGGCCGCCCGCCGGCGCGAGCCTTACAGGGTTCAGGACGACGTCTGCGCCGCCGCCCGTCTGCTCCCAGGAAAAGGTGAGGCCGTCGCCCGTCGAGTTTGAGCCGTCGAGGGTTACCGTGTCGCCCGGGAGCACGTCCAGGTCGGGCCCCGCGTCGGCCTTGGCGGGCGCCAGGACTGTGACCGTGACGGTGTCCACCCGCTCAGGATCGATATCGTCATCATCGACATTCTGCCCCCTCCCAGATACGGTAAGCTCGAACACGAGGGTCGCGGGGCCCTCCGGGGCGGCAAAGGTGGTTCGCGCGGAACCGCGGCGATCGACCCCTGAGTCGGGGCCCGATACCTGGTTCCAGTTGTAGGTTATGCCGTCTCCGGCGGAGCCCGTGCCGTCGAGGGTGACCGTCTGGCCTGATGTGACCGTCTGGTCGGGCCCCGCGACGGCTATGCCCTTGCCGCCCGCGTCAAGCCGGACTATCTGGACTCCGCCCTCTATACCCGAGGTGACCGCGGCGTAGGTGGCGGTATCGACCGTAAAGGTGGCTATGTTTTCGGGGAGTAAAAGCAGGGTGGAGCCGTCGTCGGCAAGGCGGTCTAGCGGTATGGGGCGCTGCGGGTCGGACAGGTCGATTGTCTGGACGGCGTGCTCGTCTTTCGAGATGACGGCGGCGTAGGGGGCGCCGTCCAGCTCGAAGATGGCGATGTCTTCTGGAGCCCCAAGACTTGTGGAGCCGGTGTCCCGTATCTGGCCCGCCGCCCGCGGGTCTGCGGGGTTTGACATGTTGATCAGCTGGACGCCGTCGTCGTCGGACGAGGCGGCGGCCGCGTATACGGTGCCGCCGTGCTCGAAGGCGGCGATGGCGGTGGCGCCCTCAAGCAGGGTGGAGCCCGTGTCGCGCAGCTGGCCCGCCATCCGCGGGCTGTAGGGGTCTGTAAGGTTGATCATCAGGACCATGCCGTCTGTACGTAGCGAGGTGACCGCGGCGAAGGGGGCGCCGTCCAGCTCGAAGGTGGTGACGTCGTCTAGTCTAGTCTGCAGGATGAGGCTGTCGTCGGCTGAAAGCTGGCCTGCCGCCCGCGGTTTCTGCGGGTCTGTGAGGTTGACTATCTGGAGGCCTAGCTCCCCTGATGAGGAGGACGATAATGCCACGGCGAAGGGGGATCCCGACACCTCGAAGGTGGCGATGGCACGGTGGCCGCCAAGCAGGGTGGAGTTGGTGTCCCGTATCTGGCCCGCCGCCCGCGGGCTTGCGGGGTTGGAGAGGTCGACTATCTGGAGGCCTCTATCGGCAGACGAGGATGCCACGGCGTAGGGCCGGGTGGCGGCGCCCGACCCGGCCTCGAAGGTGGCGACGGCTGCGGCGGCGCCAAGCAGGGTGGAGCCGGTGTCCCGTATCTGGCCCGCCGCCCGCGGGCTTGCGGGGTTGGAGAGGTCGACTATCTGGAGGGAACTACCAAGTGGTATGGCGGCCACGGCGTAGGGGCTGCCTGACACCTCAAAGACGGCGAGGTCGGCGACGCGGATCGGGTCGCCGTCGTCATCGAAAGTGACGTAGTGGCCCGCCGGCCCAAAGGCCTGGCCCTGTGGCGTGCGGACGAAGACGGTGACGGCGTCCGTGTCGCTTTGGGATGACGCGTCCGTGACGGTGAGGGTGAACTCGAGGGTGGCCGCCGCGCCGGGCGCCTCAAAGGAGGGTGACGGCGTGGCGGCGCCCGAGAGCGGTACGGCCGGGGTGCCCGCGGTCTGCTCCCAGGAGTAGTCGATGCCGCGGCCCGCCGAGTTCGAGCCGTCGAGCGCGACCGTGGCGCCGGGCTCCACGTACAGGTCGGGTCCGGCGTCCGCCCGCGTGGCCGCGTGCACCCTCACTGTGACGGTGTCCGTGTCCGTCCGGTTCGCCCCGTCCGTGACGGTGAGGGTGAACCTGAGGACGGCGGACTCGCCGGGCGCCTCAAAGGAGGGTGACGGCGTGCCGGCGCCCGCAAGCGGGACGGCCGGGGTGCCCCCGGTCTGCTCCCAGGAGTAGTCTATATCGCGGCCCGTCGAGCCGGAGCCGTCGAGCGCGACCGTGCCGCCAGCGGACGCCTCCAGGTCGGGCCCGGCGTCGGCGTAGGTGCGGTTGCCGCCGTCAAGCAGGATCACCTGGACGCCGTCTTCCTCGGCCGAGGCGAAGGCCGCGTACGTGGCGGTCCCGGCCTCGAAGACGGCGATGCTGATGGCGCCGAAGAGCAGGGTGGAGCCGGTGTCCCGTATGCGGCCCGCCGCCCGCGGGTCTGCGGGGTCGGACAGGTCGACGAACTGGACGCCGGGCTCGGCGGTCGAGGTGACTGCCGCGTACGTATGGCCGCCGGCCTCGAAGGTGGCGATGGCCGCGGCGCCCTCAAGAAGGACGTGGTGCTCCTCCGAGTCCCCAAAGTCCCCGTCGATTATGCTGCCCGCCGCCCGCGGGTTCTGCGGATCCGACAAATCTATCAGCTGGACGGCGGCGTCGTCGGCCGCGGTGACGGCCGCGTACGTGCGGTTGCCGTGCCCGAACGTGGCGATGCCGGCGGCGCCGCTGAGATAGGCTCCGCCGTCGCCGTCGCCGATCCGGCCCGCCGCCCGCGGGTCTGCGGGGTTTGACATGTTGATTATCTGGACGCCGTCGTCGTCCTGCGAGGCGACGGCCGCGTACGTGGCGCCGTTGTGCTCGAATGTGGCAATGGCCGTGGCGCCCCTGAGCTCGAGGGCGCCGTCGTCGTCGCCGATCCGGCCCGCCGCCCGCGGGTCTGCGGGGTCCGACAGGTCCACAATCTGGACGCCGTGCTCGCCAAACGAGGCGACTGCCGCGTACGTGGCGCCGTTGTGCTCAAAGGTGGCCATGTCCAGGGCGTCGCGGAGCAGGGTGTCCCCGGTGTCGTTGAGCCGGCCCGCCGCCCGCGGGTTGTCGGGGTCTGCGAGGCTGATTACCTGGAGGCCGCGCTCGCCTGAAGACGGGGACGAGATGACCGCGGCGTACGCGTGGCCGCCGTGCTCGAAGGCGGCGACGGCGAAGGGTGTTTTAAGCAGGGTGGATTCCGTGTCGTTAAGCTGGCCCGCCGCCCGCGGGCTGTGGGGGTCTGCGAGGCTGACTATCTGGAGGCCGTGGTCGCGGAACGCGGTGACCGCGGCGTACGCATGGCCGCCGTGCTCGAAGGCGGCGATGTCGTAGGAACGGTCAAGCAGGAGGGTGCTGTTGTCGGAGATGTGGCCCACCGGCCGGATGATGGTCAGCTCTCCCGGCTGCGCAAAGGCGGGCTCTGCGAGGGTACCGGGCGGGACCCCCCACGCAACGGCCGCGGCGGCAAGGACGCATGCCAGGCAGGCTGCTGCCGTGCGGAGCCTCACATCACGCACCGTCTCGGTTGTCTGCAAGCGTTGTGGCCGCGGGATCCGGGACATCGATTAGACATAGGCAGCCGCCGGCTGCTGAGCTGGACGTGGCGGCGGCGATCTGGAAGGCGGTTACGCCCGGGGCGCCCCTAATGTTGAGCAGGCTGTCCGTCCCGGACGTGCTTGACGGGTAGGAGACGCCGACTGTCTGGGCGCTGTCGCTGGAGGAGGAGGCGGCTGCCAGGCAGGTCTTGGCGGTCCCGCCGCCGCCGCCGCCGCCGCCGCCGCCGTCGTCGTCGTCGTCGTCGTCGTCGTCGTCAGCCAGCTCGCCTGCCGCGGTGATGGCCGCGGGGTCCGGGACGCCGAGCATCCGGATGCCGCGGTCGCTCCTCCCGCCGGCCGCAGCATGGTGGCAGTCGCCGACCTGGAAGACGGCGAGTTTCCCGAGGCCGGGAAGCTCCGGGGCGGCGTCGCCTGCCATGCCGTCGCGTACAGCGGTGGCCAGATCCGCCTGCGCAAGGGCGGGCTCTGCGAGCCCCCCTCCCGGCGCAAGGGCCGCTGCTGCGGCTGCTGCGGCTGCTGCAGGTACTTCCGCAAGGCACAGGGTTTGCGCGAGACGCCGCCTCATATCAGGCGCACCTACCGCTCCAGGGGCCGGACGCCACCCCCCCCCCCCCCGGGGGGGGCGGAGGCCGCCGCTGAGGAGCCGGGCGTGCCGACTGGCGTTCCCGGCGGCATCCACGTCCACCGCGGGCGCGACGCCTACGGCCCCCGAAGGGGCGATCGTCGGGAACCCGGGCGTCCCACAGTGCGAGATCCGAGGTGCATAGGGCGCCCTCCCCCCGTCAGGGCCCCTTGTGCGCCGTATATTGCCTGTATAAGGATCATTATGCCGGAAGTTTTCGGCATTTTTGCAAATATTTGGATCGTTATGCCGGAAAACTTGCCGGCATAACGCGCGGGAAAATCCCGCCATTGGAAATCTTAAATAAGTATTGCGGCACGTGACCCTGTAACTATGCGGTATAATGATCCTTATGCCGGCAAAATAGTGTAAAATTTGGTCCCGTTGCGGGTTCGGGAGATGGGCACTGCCGCCACCCATACGTCAAAGGGTAGGTGGCTGCCGTGGGACTGCAGAATGGGTAGCAACCCGCGATCCCCCGGCCTGGGCGCCCAGCAGCGCGATCACCGTATCGATCCTGCCTGCAGGGTCCCCTGCCCAGCCGTGAAGCCCAGACTTTGATGGAACTCGGACCATGCCGCCCGGCATACCGGAGGGCACGCCGGCGTTCAAGTGGTGCGTGGTTGGGCAACAATGACGCAGAGCCAATACGAGATAATGGAGATGCTCGGCAACCTGTACAGAACCGGCAAGGCGATCAACGCGCAGGAGGACGAGCTCTGCAGGGACATGGCATGTGGGCCGTACTCGTTCGGCGGCGTGCGCCCCGTGGAGAAGGCCAAACAGGCTGTCGACGAGTGGCGGCGCCTGCGCAAGCAGAAGCCCTGACAGATGCCCCAGTCCGCCCTCGACACACGCCTAGCAACCGAATTTGCAGCAGTACCACTCGATACCTCGACATGGTCGCACTACCGCCACCACTAAGCCTTAGCGATCAGGATGCCGGCCGCCTCAAATTTTGACGTCATGCGATCAGATGCCACATTTTCCCTACATGTACACATTAGATCCCGCTTCTTGATGCGGCCTCCAAAAAGCTGTCAATGTCAGACTTTGCTAGCGTCTTTTTTGCATAGAACTTGCACTGTATGGCGCACCTCATACCGTCGTGTTCCTCTGCCACCAGAACAACGCCAAAGTCCGTCCTGCCGTCCCTGTCGGGGTACTCGTCCCACAGCCACACTTGGCGGAACCTCCTGCGGTACAGGTCATACTCCTGCAGGAACGACTGGATCAGCCTCTCAAACAGTCTGCCCTTCGTGGCGCCGTTGCTGCCTGCCGTCTTGCGCAGCCCCTCCAGCACTTGTGCAAAGCCGGCGGTCTTGTGCCGCCGTCTTGACATGTTAGCTGCGCGCGAACCGTCCTGATTATACGTTACCATTTGTGCTTGAGTCATCGTATCCACTAGCTCCCTAGCTTGCGTTCAAGATGGCGTGTTCTCCGATCCTTCTAGCCATCGACTCTCAAACTCTTAAATTGCAGGCAGACGTAAGAAGCGCATGAGCAATGCAAAGCACGACAGGGACGCCCCCGAACTACCTCTGGAAATCATAGAGGACTCGGATCCACTGACGGGCAGTCAGGACGCGCCTGCCATCAATGATCCCCGCCTCACCCTGTCCAAGGGGCGCTCTCCCCCTAGCTAGGCGGCTTGAATCCAAACTTTTTCTCCAAGGATTCCAGCATGTCTGGAATCTCCTTCAGCAGGCGTCGTTCGTACTTGTCCAGCACCTCGTAATACGCTATCGCGTCTTTCGGAATCTCGCCACCGTCTGCGTTTTCCAAGATTATCCCCAGATATCGATTGTGATATTTAATCATATTAAACACGTTTTGAATTTTCTGCTGTATGTCGTAATCGAGGAACTTTATGCCGCCGGAAAACACCAGGCTGTCATATATGCCATGGTTAAGGAATCGATTCGTAAATGTAACGGTTTTGCCGTCGACTTTTAGATCAAAAAAGTCCTCCGGGAACGTGTCCCCCCTTATGGCCTGTAGCGTGTCCCGCATCTCGCCGTACAGGTTTTTTGACGCGCGCCTCCTTTCCATAGTCTCTGCCTGTTCGGCCTCCCTTTCCTTGTCGTGCTGCTTTACGAAATACGCGATGGGCGCGCCCGCCAGCGAGAGAATGGTTACAATGGACGCCCACTTGCCCAGAATCTCCCCTTCCCACATGTACGGCCAGAAGGAGAGCGCAACAAGCACTATGGAAGATATCGAGATGATCAGATATATTGATCGGTTCGCGCCGTTGCGGTTTTTCACAATACGGGACATGGAGGATGCTATTTTACAGTTATGGGTCGGGGTTCCGTTGTGAATTTGTGACCTCCGTCGGCAAGGATGGAAACCTGATTGTTTTTTGAAAGGAGACACGAATTAGCAACGGAACCATTTTTCAAAACCTTAATAAAATATGCATCTGCATATTATGCAGGCGCCTTGCAATAATTACGCTTGCAAGGGCTGAACGATCTTATGAGAACTGAACGGGTGGTTTTCCCTACATGTACACTTTAGATCCCACTCTCTGCACCTATTGTGAAGCGGGTGTGGCCTGCACGCGGACCTTCGTAGTCGAATGGTTCATGATCTCCCTGTGGATCGCGGCAAGGCTCTCGTCCCTGAATATTAGGTTGCACCTAAAGCACTTGGAGACAACCTCGGTCATGTGCAAAAAGCAGGCGTGATTGCTTATAAGAGTATTGGATATTTTGTTCATTTTTTATGATATATGACGTCATATATTGAAAAGATGAAATTATTTCCAAATTTTGTACAATGTAATGCAATATCTTGCGGGCGGTTGGCGGCAGGCGGGGCGGGGCCGGACGGCCACGCGCAAATCCCACGAACCCACGCCGGAGCCGTCCGCCGGCAGCCCACGACAAAAAGGGATTTACGGCAAGGGACTCCTCGAATAATGACTGTAAGATGGAGGCGGATCCCCTGTTTGATGCGGTGGGGGGACTCTCGTATGCCGGGATATTCCTGCTGCTAGTCGGCGTCAACGCGTCGCCCATACTGATGCCGCCAAGCTGGGTGATACTGGCCTCGTTCCACCTGCTTGACCCGACCCTGGACGTCATACTGCTTGCGGCCGTGGGGGCCACGGGGGCCACTGCAGGCAGGTTTCTCCTAAAGCGCGTCAGCATACGCTTCAGGCGGTTTGTGGGGCCCGAGCAGCGTGAAAACCTTGACACGGTAGGCAGGTACCTCAACGGCAAGAGGTACGGGTACGTGCTTGCGTCGTTCCTGTTTGGCGCGACTCCGCTGCCAAGCAACATGCTGTTTATCGCATACGGGCTCATGCATGCAAAGAGCGCTGGGATATACGCCGGCTTCTGGGCCGGCAGGATGATATCGTATGTGATAATGATACACTTGGGGGACATAGTGCTGCGCCCCTTTGTCGGGATATTCGAGGACAGGCTGGTGGGGATACTGGTAGTCGACGGCATCGGACTCTGCGTGGTAGCTGTATTCGCGTTCATAGACTGGACGCTCCTGATCACGAAAAAGAGGCTGAGGTTTACGAGGCCCAGGATCTGGAGGATCTGACGAGCCCGCGGTCCCGAGGCATGCGGGGCGCCGCTGCTACCCGTAGTCGATGTAGCGATCGTACCTCTTCTCTATCTCGTTGTTGCGGCCAGACACTATCCTCTCATACTCCCGGTCGCGGCGCGCCGCAATGTACCGGCGTATGTCGGCAAACTCCGGCGTGTCCGGGAAGGAGTCAAAGAGCGGCTCGGCCATCCTCAGGTACTCCAGCGCCTTGGCGCGGTACTCGGCGCGGGTGGGGCTGCGCTCGCGCCTCATCCTGAACCACACGGCGGCCCAGCTGGAGCCGAGCACGTGCGGCACCAGATCAAACGCCCTCTCAATCTCAAACCGCTCGTCGTTTCTCATTCTGCCAGAAGCGATCCTGCCACGTCCTTTGCAAAGTATGTGACTATTATGTCGGCGCCCGCCCTCTTTATGGAAGTGAGCATCTCGAGGGCAATCTGAGTACCGTCCACGTATCCGGCGGCGGCCGCCGCCCGGACAAGCGCGTACTCGCCGGAGGTGCTGTATGCGGCGACCGGCAGATCAAGGCGCCTGCGCGCCTCGGCCACCAAGTCGAGGTACGCAAGGGCGGGCTTGATCATTACAATGTCCGCGCCCTCCTCCACGTCGGCCTCTACCTCCATCATGGCCTCGCGGGCGTTGGTGTATGGCATCTGGTACGTCGACCTGTCGCCAAACTGCGGGGCGCACTCGGCCGCGTCACGGAACGGCGAGTAGAATCCGGAGCGGTGCTTTGCAGAGTGCGACATGACCAGCACGTCGGAGAACCCCGAGTCGTCAAGGGCCGTCCGGATTGCAGACACCTGCCCGTCCATCATTGCCGATGGCGCGACGACGTCGGCGCCGGATTCCGCCTGGCTGACGGCGATCTTGGCAAGCACCTCCAGGCTCGAATCGTTGTCTATGACGGGGCTGCTGCCTCCTCCCCCACCTCTGCCGTGGCCGTCACGTATGACGCCGCAGTGTCCAGACAGTGTATACTGGCACAGGCAGACGTCGGACATTATCACGATGTCGTCTCCAAAGGCCTGGCGCACCTCAGAGGCGGCCCGCTGCACGATTCCGTCCCTGTCAAACGCGGAGCTTCCTGCATCGTCCTTTGACGAGGGGAGTCCAAACAGCATGATGGCGGGGATGCCGGCGCTTTTGATTGACTCGACCTCCCCGGTTACGTCCGACAGCGGCAGGCGCTGCATGCCGGGCATCGATTTCACCGTTACACGCTCGTTAATTCCCTCCTGGACGAACACGGGGCATACCAGGTCAGACGGCAGGAGCGTGGTCTCCCTGACCAGGCTGCGCATCTTTGCGGTTTTTCGCAACCTGCGCAACCGCCGTGTGGGAAACTGCATTATGTATTATGGTATGATCGACAAGATATAATCCTAGTGAGAATCGAGGGTGGTGAGAGGGCATGCCTTGACGGCTCCCGCATGTCATGCGGGACGGCGGGCAGGCCGCGCCCATGCCGCAAGCGCATGATCACATTTGTGCGCCGTCTGCCTTTGGGGCTGCCGGGTGCGGCAGGATTCTACTATGGGGGTTCGTGCCGCGCGCATCGGAAGCATCCGCGTCAGTTTTTCGGGGCGGGGTCTTCTGGGGCGGGAGCGTGGGCGCCGGCCGAAGGGGCGGCGCCGGCATCGGCCGCACCGTCACTGTCATCCCCATAGTCAAACAGCCTGCCTGCAAGCGCAATCACGCCAGAGTCGCCGCGCTCGGAGGCCTTGCGCAGGTTGTTGATCGGGGGTGATACGATGCTCTCCACTATCTCGCGCGTCAGGCTGTCGATTATACCTATGCGCCTAGCATCTGTCTCGTCGAGCGCGCGTACCGCCTTTTCGAGTTCCTTCTCCCGCAGGGCGTCGATCTTCTTGAACACGTGCTCGGCTATGGGCTCCGCTGCAAGGCGCCTCACAGACGCCTCCAGTACGCCGACCTCCTCCTTTATTGCATCCTCGATGGCCCTGGCCTTGCCGGCCCTGGCCGTCAGGTTCTTTTCCACCATCTCAGATATCTGGTCCAGGTTCATCAGCTTGACGCCGGGCAGCGTCGCGACCCGCTCGTCGACCGTGCGCGGGTTTGAGAGGTCGAGGATCATCATGCCGCGGCGGTGGCCGCCGTCCGGTTCGCCACTGCAGCCGCCGCCGTGACCGCTGTTACCGCCGGCACGCCCGGCCGAGACCGCCTGCGATATCTTCTCAAACGTCACAAGAGAGTACGGGGCGGTGGTGGCGACGAACATCGCGTCGTACCCGGTAAACTTGGACAGGACCTCCTCAAAGCGCACCGGGGAGCCCCCCAGCGACTCGCAGAACGCCCTTGCGCGGCCCAGGGTCCTGCTCGTGACGTCAAACGCGTACCCCCTGCGCAGGAGCGACTTTGCAACGAGGGTCGAGACCTCGCCCGTTCCGATAAGCAGTATCCTCTTTGACTTCATGTCGTCGATGTTCTCCTCGGCAAGCCGGACGGCCATGGAGCCGACGGATACGCCCCCCCTGCCGATCCCCGTGCTGCCGCGTATCCGGGTGCCGATCCGTATCGCCTTGTCAAATATCGTGTTCAGGTAGCGGCCCGACGAGCGCGTCTTGCGCGCCTCGGCAATGGAGCTCTTTATCTGGCCCAGTATCTGCTCCTCCCCGAGCACCATCGAGTCCAGTCCCGACGTGAGCTTGAGGAGGTGGCGCAGCGCCTCGTCGTCCTCGGACATCTCGAGGTTCTCATCAAACGCAACCTCGTCGAGCCCCGTAAGGGAGGCCCACGTCCGCTTCAGCCGCTCGGTTCCCCCGGGGCCCGTACGCGCAAAGAGCTCCACCCTGTTGCACGTCTGTATTATCACGCACTCGTCCAGACCAGAGTGCCGCCGGAACTGCTCGTACGCGTCGTCCACGTCCCGTATGGCGAACCGCTCAAGAACGTGTATGGGCGAGTTGTGGAACGTGACGCGCGCGTTGATGATCCTTTGCCTCATGTTTTGTCACCCCGCAGCATGGACATGGCGCGCTCTTCGGCCTCACCAAACCGCCCGTCTCTTATTAACCGATCAACTGTCCCGTCGGCCATCACGGCCTCCAGCAGGCGTCTGCGCTCGGCCTGCGTCTTTATGGCAGTCTTGGCGGCGCGCCGCACCGCGTCCTGTATGCGCATGTGCGCCACCTCGCGGGGGGTGATCACGCCGCGGAGTACGGACTCGGCCTTCTGACATATCTGCTTTGAGACGGCGGGGCTCCGGCCCCCCGTGGACACTGCGACGGTTATCCCCCCCTCAACCCGCATGACCGACGGGTGGGAAAAGTCGCTCAGGGCAGAGTCATCGGACCGGTATCCGAGGATGCCCCTCGAGCGGGCAGCGGAGACCGCCATGCCGTTGACCTTTGGATCATCCGTTGCGGCGACCACGACTGACGGCCCGTGCCGGTCAAGAAACGAGCTGTCCTCCACGTCGCGCTCCTCCAGGGTGACGGCGCCGTCCGCGGACCATTTCCTGATCGCGCCTGACGCGGAGGCCGACAGCACCACGATGCGGCGGCAGCCCTCCTGCAAGAGCGCGTTGACCCGCCGCTCTGCCTGGGCCCCGCCTCCTATCACCACCACCGTCCTGTCCGTCATGTCAAGATCTATTATCACGCGTATGGTGGTGCGCCAGAGTTATTTATTTACAGCCGGACGGCGTGCCGGCACGGCTAGTGCGCCGCCGGCATGCGCACTGCGCCGCGTCTGCCGTCCGGTGCCTGTACGCGTGCGGACACAGCCGTCCGCGTGTAGGCAGGGCATGCGTCATAACTACATTTTTAATCAATATCATGCAACGGCGCCCGTTGGCAGGAGACGCGATGGACAGCCTTGACATGGAGCTGCTAAACGAGATCCAGTGGACGTTCCCGCTTGTGAGCCGCCCGTTTGACGCCATGGCAGAAAAGTTTGGCGTCACTCCTGACGCCATAAAGGACAGGCTCACCGGCCTCAAAAAGTCCGGCGTACTGAGGCAGCTGAGCGCCATATTCGACACCCGACGGCTCGGATACACAAGCTCGCTTGTGGCCATGGACATAGAGCCCGGGCGCCTCGAGCATGTGGCGCGGCAGATAAACCGCCACCCGGGCGTGAGCCACAACTACGAGCGGGACCACGAGTTCAACCTGTGGTTTACGCTGGCAGTCCCCCCCGGCTCGAGCCTCAAGGACGAGCTTGACAAGTTTGCGGGCCTCGACGGCATCCGCAGGGTCAGGATGCTGCCCACCCTGCAGCTCTTCAAGATCGGCGTAAAGCTCGACATGGTGGACGACAAAAAGCACGAGGTCGCCCCCACCGAGAAAAAGAAGGAGATCAGAAGCGTCGAATTTGAGCCTACTGAGCGCGACAAGGAGTTTGTCAGGGAGCTTCAAAAGGACATGGAGATAATCGACGAGCCGTTTGCCAGAGCCGCGGAAAACTTGGGCGTGACGGAGGACGAGCTGTTCGAGAAGATGAGATGGTACGAGGAGATTGGCGTTATGAGGAGGTTTGCGGCAATACTCAGGCACAGGCAGGCGGGGTTCTCCGCAAACGGCATGATCGTGTGGAAGGTTCCAGAAGGGCGCATAGAAGAGGTCGGCGCAAAGCTGGGCGCGTTTCCGCAGGTCAGCCACTGCTATGAGAGGCCCACCTACAAGGACTGGCCCTACAACGTGTTTTCCATGATACACTGCAAGACAGAGTCCGAGGCGCGCGACATGGCGCGGCAGATACAGGGCCAGGTAGGGGTCGACGAGTACACCATACTGTTCAGCTCAAGGGAGTTCAAAAAGACGCGCGTAGAGTACTTTGTAGAGCACGAGTTCAGGCCGGATGCGGCGGATGCGGCGCGTGCAGGAGAGCGGAAAGAAGAGATGCTCAGCGCACCGCGGCCCTGAGGGCTGTTGGCAGCCCCCCACACACTAGGGCTACTCGTTTGGGTCGTGCCCCACCACGTGCACTCGGCACAGGTACTGGTCGTTCATGTGGCAGTAAAAGTCAGAAGGATCACTGCATGCGGCGCACCGGGGCCTCTGATCCGCGCCCGACAGCGCGGTATGGTAGCTCTTGCGCGGCGCCCCTGTCGCGGGCCGCCTGTATATGCGCGTCAGCCTTGCATAGTACTCGGCCTCCGCGGCACTGAGCGGCTCGTCTGCGCGCACCTTTCTTGCAATCTTGTCCCATTTTTTTGGGCGGCCTATGCGGGCGCCGTCCAGCTGCCTTATGGCGCCAAGCATTGCATCGCGCCTCGGCGTGGACGGGGATGACGGCAAGGGTGACGATGACGGCGGCCTCTGCTGCTGCGGCCCGCGTCCCTGCTGCGGCTGCCGCTGTCGTCGCCGCCGCCGCATCCGGTCAGCCATGTCCCCTCAGTCCGCGCCTGCCGCAGGTATGGTTGCCTTTAGCTCGTACTCTGGCCACGTGTCGTACAGCGCGCCGATGGCGCGCATGTCAGATTCCGGGACATACCTGCCGTCGGCCATGCCCGCGTACGCGTCAATCTCGTCAAGCTCGGTCATCGTGGGCAGGACGGACGCAAACCCGCGCTTGCTCATTATAAACTTCATTGCAAGCTCCGTGATTGTCAGACCGTTCCGGTCGGCAATGGGCCTGAGCTGCTCTACCTTCCGGAGCGACGCCTTTATCCACTGGCCCTTGCGCACCGAGCGGTGGTCCTTTTCGTCTATCTTGGTGTCCGCATTTACCTTGCCTGTCAGTATGCCGGAGGCCTCGGGCACCCTTACCAGGACGCCCACGTCGGCCTCCTCTGCGCGCCGCATCAGCTCGTTTCCGGGGGTCTGCTCCAGCACGTTGTATACGGTCTGGACCGCAGATACGCACGGGCGCTCCATGGCCTCCAGCCCCTCGGCAGTCCAGCCTATGGCGGGCCCCAGAGCCACCTGGCACGTCCTGGCCAGGCCGTCGGATACCATGGACTCGAGCGTCTCAAAGATAGAGTCGTCGCGGATGTGGTGCAGCTTTGGGTTGTGCAAGCCGTACATGTCCACGTGATCCGTCTGCAGCCTCTCCAGGCTCGCCCTTAGCGCGCGCCTGGCAAAGTCCGCCTCAAAGCACTGCGGCAGCTCGGAGTGTCCGATCTGCTCTACGCCTGCAAAGTCGTAGCCGAACTTTGTGGATATTACAACCTCGTCCCGCATGCCCGCAAACGCTTGGCCGAGCAGCCTCTCGCTCTTGCCCTTGCCGTACATGTCGCCGGTCTCAAAAAAGTTGATCCCCACGTCGTACGCCTTCTTGAGCATCCTCAGGGCCTCGTCCTCCTCTATCTTCTTGCCCCACCAGTCGAGCGCGATTGCCCACGCGCCGAATCCCAGCTCGGAGACCTTGATGCCTGATCTGCCGAGCCTGTTGTATCTCATGATGATGGGCCGGCGGGCTAGAAAATTTATGTCTAACCCGCCGCCGTCTTTGCCGCCATCGACACCACCCCGGCGCGTGACTGCGCATGCCACAGAATCTTGGCACGCGCAGGCGGATCCGCCCACAGGCGCAAAAGGTGCAAAGCCGCGTTATCCCAGACTGGAGATCAGCGGAAGGATCTCCTTTCTGACGCACACTATCATGGGAACGTCGTTCTTTACGTACGAGGAGACCTGCGTCTCACGCAGGTCCATTATCAGGTCCTGAAAGTCCCGTACGTCGTCCACCTCAAAGGCCAGCATAAAGTCATGGTCGTGGATTCCAAACGAGTACGTGGTGTTCAGCACGACCTGCGGATACCTGCGGCTGACTGCAATGTGCTCGTCCATTATCTCCTGGCGCTTTGCCTGCGGCAACAGGTACCACTCGCGGGTCTTCGTAAACGGGTACACCACGACGTATTTTTTGGGCGGGTCGCCGGCCACAAAGCCCTGCGGCTCCGCGCCTGGCGCGTACACGGAGGGCCGGGTGCACGACAGGTACGTCCGAGACGGTATTATGTACTTGCCAAAGACCGTGCCGTACAGGCGCTCTGTCGTCGTCTGGATCTCGTCTACCGTGCGGGCGGCAAACCACAGCAGAAAGTCCGCGTCGTCGCGGAGCCCGACGGTCGAGTACGAGCGGTATGACACGCCCGTATAGTCCAGTATGTTCTTGACCTCCTTTGCGGACTCATCCTTTGCCAGGTCCGCCATCCACCGCCACTTGGCATCAAGCTTGTAAAACGAGAATCCGAAATAGTGCTGGTCGGCTGCCGGCTGCGAGGGGTCGGGCGCGGCGTTGCCATGGTCGTGGTCGTCGTGGTTGTTGTCAGACACAAGCTGTGTCCCAAGGGTCCGCTTAAAAAGTCTGACATCCTGCGCCTCGGATGCCGGCTCCACGCGCGTACGCGGCGGATTAGGCGGCACCAGAAGCAGGCGGCGCGTCGAGATCAGCGGCCGGACGACCAGTCATCAAACTTGTTGATTCTCTGCTGCCGCCTCATGTCTACAAGAAAGATGACGATTCCCGCAACCATCACGATCAGTCCCGCTATTAGTGACGCGCCCGCTATAACGAGCGGAAAGATCAGCTTGTTCAGCGGCGAGTCGGGATCCATAAACATATCCGAGTTCTCCGGATCCTCGGAGAACATTACGGTTACCGTAACCGGCTCGGGGCCGGTGTTTGTTATCTCAACGTCCATGGGGCCCGCGCTGGCCTGCTCCACGGCCTCAAACGCTATCTCATCGACCTGGGAGGACCGGCCGTACGTCTCCCCCGAGGGTCCGTACGCCGCAATAGACAGAGAGTCGCCGGGCTCATAGTCTGTCACATGGACCGCCCATATGACGGGAACGCCGTCTGACTCCACCGCAAAGGACACGCGCTCGGTGGCGCCCGGTATGATCGTCATCTCGTCTGTAATCGTGCTGAACATGCCATCAAAGATGGACGGCACGTCAAACCCCGCCGGCCCCATAAAGGAGGATTCGGCAACCGAGTTTGCGGCCAGGAGCGCCACGCCGAACAGTACCGTCCCCGCGCAGGCCGTATAGAGTCCACGCTTTTTCATCGTTGCATACATCGCCAATCATACATTAATGTCTAGGGTTTCTCACGCGGAGCATCGCGGGCGGCAAAACTGCTTGCGCCGGCCCGCGGCGGGGCGGCCACCAGCAGCGTCGGCTGCGGCGTCAGTCGGCCACCACCCTGACGCCCTTCCAGAACGCAACCATGCCGCGGATGTGCGCGGCATCGGGGCTCGGGTCCGCATAGCACCAGGCGCAGTCCTCGTTGGTGCGGTCACCCGCCACCGCCGTATAGTAGCTTGCCGTCCCCTTCCAGCCGCAAAAGCTCGTGGTGTCGCTGGGCCGCATCATCTCCATCCTGACCGAATCTGCCGGAAAGTAGTGGTTGCCCTCGACTATGACCGTATCGTCGCTCTCGGCCAGTACGGTGTCGTTCCAGACTGCCCTGACCATGGAATCACGCGCCGCCGGGCCCCTTTTCTTCCTTTTCCTCTTCCTTCCCCTCTTCTGCCATCCCGTGCATCTCCCCCTTCATCTCCCTCCTGGAGCGGAACTGCGGGGTCACCCCCAGCGCATCGTAGTTCCCAGTGGAGCACGCAAAGCACATCGAGTCCGCAGGCATCCCGACTGCCTCGGCCAGGTTCTCCGCGTCGTTGTATCCCAGAAAGTCGGCGCCAATGTCGCGGCGGACCCTCTCGGTCATCTCCTCCCGGGTCATGTCCGGCCTTATGCCCCCCGCGTGGGTCGCGAGCTCCTCCTGCGACGGAAAGTCGATGCCGGCATAGCAGGGATGCGTTACGGGCGGGTACGTTATCAGCATGCTGATCCTCCGCGCGCCGGCGCGCCGGAGGGCCTTTACTATCGACTTGGAGCTGGTGCCCCGGACCAGGCTGTCGTCGACTACGACCACGTGCCTCCCCTGTATGATCTCCCTTATGGGCATTATCCACCTGTTTATCTCGACGCGCTCCGTCTGGTGCGGCTCGATAAAGCTCCGCAGCGGCCCCTTCTTGCTGTAGCGGTCCTTGAGCAGCCCCTCGTCAAACGAGAGCCCGAGCTGCTGCGCGTACCCAAGCGCCGCGGGCCTTGCAGAGTCAGGGACCGGCACGACGAGGTCCGCGTCCCGTATGGGAAACTTGCGCGCCAAGAGCCGCCCGATGTTCTTTCTTGCGACGTAGATGTTGGTGCCCTCCATGTTGCTTGAGGGGTGCGCAAAGTATGTGAATTCAAAGGAGCAGTGCGCCCTTGACGCGTCGTCAGAGAACCGCTCGGACTCGAGGCCGTCCCCGCTTATGCGCAAGAGCTCGCCGGGCTCCACGTTACGGACCAGTTCGGCGCCCACGGCGGAGAGCGCCGAGGACTCGGATGCCACGATGTACACGTCGTCGTCCTTTTTGTGGCCCAGTACCATAGGCCTGAAGCCCTTTGGGTCCCGCGCCGCGTACACGGAGCCGTCGTCGGATATGAAGGTGAAGCAGAACGAGCCGACCATCTCGTTCTTCAGGACGGAGAGGGCCTGCCCGAGCCCGCTGTTGTCGGACATCAGGGAGACCAGCCTGTGGGCCGCCACCAGCGTGTCAGTCGCGCTCTGCGGCGTGAACGTGCATCCGCCGACCATGTTTGAGATCTCCTGGGCGTTTGCTATCGTGCCGTTGTGGGCCACGCACATGTCCCCCACCTTGAGGGGCTGGGCGTGCTCGAGCCCGCCCCCTCCCACGGTAGAGTAGCGGACGTGCCCTATTACGGCGGGGGACGCGTACTCGTGCGCAAGCCTCCTGAAGTCAGACGACGAGCCGGAGACCAGCCCCATCCTCTTGAGGGGCGCCTTGCCGGGGACCGCGATGCCCCACGCCTCCTGCCCCCGGTGCTGGAGGGCCCTCAGCGTGTCTATGCACATGGGGACGACGTTGGCCCCCCGTACGCTGAATATGGCCACAACCCCGCAGTTCTCATGGGGCCTGTCGTCAAGCTCCGTGTACCATCCCCCCCAACACACCTGACCACTCCCCGCGAGTCTTATCAACGCTTAGGTCTGCAACGGTTCTGTCGCCGCCGCTGCGAAATATGATGCGCCCGTCCTGTGCGCCCCGCGTGACGCGCCCTATGCGCGCGTGCGCGGCGCCAGAGCGGGCCAGCAGATCCTCCACTTCCTGCAGGGACACGTCGGGAACCAGCACCACATACCGGGAGTGGCTTTCGGAGAACAGCGTCACGTCGTCGGGCATTTCGCGCGCCGGCGCGCCGGCGGTGCCGTCAGCCGCGGTGCCGGCATCGTGCGCGCGTGGAACCCTTGCAATGTCCACGTCGCAGCCCAGTCCCGCACCGAGGCACATCTCGGATACCGCGGCGGCCAGCCCGCCCTTTGAGCAGTCGTGCACCATGTGGGAGAGCCCCGTCCTCCTCGTAATGTCCAGTATGGCGCCAGAGTTGCGCCGCGACTCCGCGGCGCTCACGGCGGGGCACCTGCCGCCCACCACGCCCCGTATGTACTCGTAGTATTCGGAACCCCCCATCTCGTCCTTGGTCGACCCCACCACGATGATGTGGTCGCCGTCCGCGGGTCTCGCGCGCATGCGCTGCATTGCGGAATCATCGGCGCGCCCGCCGCCGTCTTTGCTGCCGTCGCCCGACACCAGCCCCAAGACGGCTATCACCGGCGTGGGCTTTATCGGCCCCGACGGCGTCTCATTGTACAGGCTGACCTTGCCCCCCACGCACGGGATGCCCATCTCCCTTGCAAAGTCCGAGATGCCCCGGACCGACTCGACGAACGTCCAGAACACGCCGGGATCCGTGGGATCCCCGAACTGCAGGTGGTCAAGCATCCCTATCGGGGCGGCGCCCGTGCACACCACGTTGCGGCAGGCCTCCTCAAAGCATCCGATGGCGCCCTGCCGCGGGTTGACGTAGCAGTGCTTTGGGTTTCCGTCCATGGATACGGCCAGGTACCTGCCGTTGTCAAGCCGCAGGACCGACGCGTCGGCCCCCGGCCGCACCACCGTGCGTATGCCGACCTCGTGATCATACTGGGAGTACACCCAGCTGCGGCTGGCAATGTTGGGCGACGTCATAAGCCTGCGCAGTATGTCGGTGTAGTCCGCGGCGCCCCCGCCCCCCTGCGCGTGCGGCGCGCACGACACGCCCTCTATCCCGTCAAGGTATGCCGGTCTCTGGCGCGGCAGGTCAAGGAGGCGCGCGTTTGCAACCACCTCGGCGGGCATCTCTGCTGCTACGTCTTCTTCTTCCCCGCCTTCTGTTCTTCTCCCCCCAGACGTCACGCGCATCATGCCGTCGCGTTTTACCACCCCAATGACGGAGTGTGACACGCCAAACTTGGAGCAGATCTCCCTTATGGTCTGCAGGCCCCGGACGCCATCCGTAATTATCAGCATGCGCTCCTGGGACTCGGACGTCATTATCTCCTCGACGGACATGCCGCCCTCCCGGGCATGCACGGCGTCCGCATTTATGGTGATTCCGACCCCGAGCGCGTCGGCAGTCTCAGATACGGCGCACGACAGGCCTCCGCCGCCCAGGTCCTTCATGGCGTGTATCGCGCCGGTGCTACGGGCCTCGAGCACCGCCTCTATCAGCAGCTTTTCAATGAACGGATCCGGTATCTGGACTGCGGACCTGTCCTCGGTCTCCAGCGAGTCCGATGCGAACTGCGAGCCGCCGATGCCGTCGCGGCCCGTGGGGCCCCCGAGCAGCACGACCACGTCGCCCGGCTCGGCGTGGTTTCTCACCAGCCTGTCCCTCTTGCCAAACCCGATTGCCGCGACGTCGACCATGGCGTATCCGGCATACGAGTCGTCAAATTCCAGCTCGCCGCCGACCGTGGGAATTCCAATGCAGTTTCCATAGTCCGCGATCCCGGACACGGCGTTCTTGAAGAGCCATAGTGCCTTGGGGTCCGTGCGGGGGTTGCCAAAGCGCAGCCCGTCCAGTATGGCGATCGGCCTGGTGCCGGCCGAGAGTATGTCGCGTATCACCCCGCCCACGCCGGTGGCGGCCCCGCCGTACGGCTCGACTGCCGACGGGTGGTTATGGCTCTCTATGTGGGCCGTCACCACGTAGCCGCCCCCCACGTCAAGCACGCCCGAGTCGTACCCCTTCTCCGAGATGACCAGCGGCCCGTCGGTTGGAAGCATGCGCAGGTGCCTCTTGGAGGACTTGTACGAGCAGTGCTCCGACCACTCGGCGGCCACTATGTGGAGCTCCGCCGGGCGCGGGATCCGGCCCAGCCGGGACGTCAGATAGTCCAGCTCGGACTGCTCGAGGATCAACGCCGGAACGCATCCTCCGGCATGGCTGCAGGCGTGGCCCCACTGGCGGCCGCGGCGTCCAGGGTATCCCTCATTGCGATCTTGCCTCCTCCTCTTCCATTCCCCTGCCTACGTACCCGGCGTGATCGATCTGCTGCGCGGGTATGCAGCCTGCAAGTGACTCGAATATCATGCGCGCGGGCCCGCAGTCCACGGGGTTCGTCTCGTACTCTGCGGCCCGCTCCGGGTGCGGCATCATCCCCACCACGTTGCCGTCGTCGCTGCATATGCCCGCTATTCCGCCTACGGAGCCGTTTACGGAACCGTCGGCATACCGGAATACGACGCGGCCGCCCTTCTGCAGGTCCCTCACGGTGTCCTCGTCCGCATAGTACCGGCCCTCGCCGTTTGCAATCGGTATCGGGATCCGCTGCCCCATGTACAGCATCGACGTAAACGGGGTCGATGCATTCTCCACAACCAGGTTGGTCCACTGGCACATGAACCCAAGCGACTCGTTTACCAGGAGGGCCCCGGGCAGTATGCCGCACTCTGTCAGGATCTGAAAGCCGTTGCATACGCCCAGTACCGGGGTGCCTTCGGATGCCAGCCTCCGGACATCAGACATTACGGGGCTGTGCGCCGCAATCGCCCCCGCGCGCAGGCGGTCGCCGTACGAGAATCCGCCGGGCAGTACCACGGCATCCGTCCCGGCAGGAACGGTCTTTGTGTGCCAGATGTACTGCACGTCGAACCCGAATACGTCGCGCAGTACGTGATGCATGTCGCGATCGCAGTTGCTGCCAGGGAATACCACGATTCCGACCTTCACGAGGCGCAAACGTCAGAGGCGTATTTATTCTGTCGCAGGCGCGTGCAGAGGATCACAGTACACGGCGGCGGCTCGGCCTGCTCACGGGATTGGCTCGGCCGTTACGTCCACCATACTGACAATGGGGTTGTACAGGTGCAGCGCGTCGCACACCTTGCGGACGTCCCGTACGGCAGACTCGGCATCCCGGGAATCGACTGTCATGCGCAGCATCTTCGCGGTCCTGATTTCGGATATGCGGCAGCCGTTGTTTCCGCTTTCGTTGTTGCCATTACTGCTGCTGGCGCCGCCTCCGCTCGCTTCGTCCCGCCCCTCCTTGAGTACCAGATCCCGGAGTATGGTCTCGCCCTCAGGGTCGCTGAGGCCCCGCTTGTTCTCAATTACGACCGTAACGGTGAACCTCCGCATGGCACGGCGCGGAACTTGTCTATTATCTACCTATCGAGGCGGCGCGCGGCAGTTGGGCCAGTGTGACGACAGCGTGCCGCGGAAAAATTCAAGAAAATGCTGCAGCATCCAGGCCCCGTGGCGCAAAACTGGAAGGCTCCGCGCAAGCACAGCATGACGGCACAGCATGACGGCACACCGGGGACGTTCACCAACCGGCCGTCTAGCATCCTGCGCCCGCTTGCGTGCGCGTAACAGGCAACGCCCTCCCCCTCTCTCCCCCACCCCCGTAACATACAGATCCTACGACCGTAGATGGCACCCAGCCTAGCCGGGCATGACTGTCTTGCAGTCATTTCTGTCAGATTGTGCCCCCAGCCGTCCCAGGCCAGCAGGCGTGCCATGAATATGCCGCAGGCCTTCATGCCCGCGTCGACAAGGGGGTCCTGGCAGACTATTTTGAACCCGATGCCATGCCGGGTAGTGACCCCGATTGAAGGATGGGTTCAGATGCACTGCGTGCAATGTCACGAGCAGAATCAACGCCGGACTTTAGGAGAACGCGAATTCATGCACCGAAGGCACAGACAGTTTTAAAAACAATTGGAGGTATCGTAATGCATGTCAGAGACAAAACAGGCATCAGATGACAGCTTGTGGCCAAACGAAGAACATGCAATAGAACAATACGAATCCGGGAAGGACCGGCCAAAGTCATTTGAAACGGCCGAAGCGCTGATCAAAGATCTTCACAGGTCTGAATGACATTGTGGCGCATAGAGCGAACTGGCCTGTTTGTCAGCAGCTACAGAAAACTGCCGTCCCAGCTACAAAGCAGGGTAGACGAGGCCATACTACACCTTGCAAAATCGGAAAATCCCGCAGAGGCAGGCATTCCAAAAAAAGGCAGGTTCAAGGGATACCTTGCATATGAGCTTGGGCGCTCGTACCGGCTGATCTACAAGGTCATCAACTGGCAAAAGATAATCCTGCTGGTGGTGGTAGGAGATCACAAGTCAGTCTACGGCAAAGACTGATCCTTCTATATGATATCCGTAGGACATGGCAGCAGTTCACCGGGACGGGGCATGTAGGAGCACGGAAGAGGCACGTTCACGAATTGGAATGCCGACGTATGACACCCCCTACTAGAATCGTGTACGTCTGAATAAGAAACCTGCCAGTCGAGGCGCGTACCGGGAGGGGGAGTGGGTAACTCTTACGCACGCCCATCAAGTTGGAATTTATACGGGCACCGCGCCCCCACGGCAATGGCAAGGAACAGATCAAGGTACTGGAAGCTCGAGGCAGGCGAGATGTCCGAGTTCAAGTACGACGAGTCCAAGCTGCTCAACTGGGAGATCAAATGCGTGAGGCAGCCAGAAGACGAGGCCAGGTTCATCGGCGTCTTTCAGTACAGGAACGGGACGCCGTATGACTATGAGTCCATAAAGGGAGTCTGCTATTACCACAACAACATAGGGAGGGACGAGCTGCAGTCCATCACGTCGTTCCTGCAAAAGAGGTTCGGCGGCAAGCCCATGGAGAAGAGCGAGAGGATATTCCTGTCGGGCTCAGACGAGACGTACGCGCCGTCAGAGATTGGGCGGCTGGCGTCCGACATGGAGTCGGAGTTTAATGCAAAGGCAGTCATATCGCTCGAGTTTGAGGGGCCCAGCCAGGAGGAGCTGAAGGACGCGGGTCTGCCAGAGGCAAAGCTGCTGCCGGTTCCCACATAATCATTATTACTCTGGTGCGAGTATAGTCACGATCATGTCAGGCCTTGAGGGGTTCGGGGAACACGCAGAGGAGCTGCGCAAGCGCGCCGTCCGCGCCGTGCTGGCGGTGGCGATAATCACGACGTTCATACTCACGTTTCACATCGAGCCGTACCAGGCCGCCGTCGGCGCGGACGGCGGCACGATAACACTGTATTACCCCGCGCCGCAGCCGCTTGACAACATCGCGGCCCAGATTACCGGGCACCTGAGGGACGCCCTGGTACCCGATACGGTCCAGCTCATACAGACGGCCCCGGGCGAGGCGTTCTTTGCCCAGATATACATAGCTGCGCTCGTCGGGGTCGCGGCCTCCATGCCCCTCATAGTGCGCGAGGCGGCCGCGTTCATAAGACCCGCCCTGGAGGAGAGGGAGATACACGTCAGCAGGGCGATATCGCTTCCCGCAATAGGACTGTTTGCGACGGGCTGCATATTCTCGTACTATATGGTGGTGCCGTACATACTGGACTTTCTGTACAGGTACGGCGAGTCGGCCGGGCTGGTCACGTTCCTGAACGTGATAGACTTTGTGACGTTTGTGTTGCAGTTCCTGATCGCCTTTGGCATATCGTTCCAGCTCCCGCTTGCGATGTACGCGGCCACGATGTCGGGGATGGTCTCGCCGGACTTTTGGAAGCGCAATGCAAGGTATGCCATAGTGGCCATCGTCGTATTCGGGGCCGTAATCACGCCCGACGGCAGCGGCGTTACTATGTGGTTCATCGCGGCCCCGATGATAGCGCTGTACGCGGCCGGAACCGCGTTCATCATGCGCAGGGCAAGGACACAGAGCGCCAGCCCAGACGCGGCAGTATGACCGCGCGTGCACGTGCAGCGGCTCCGGTGAGGGACAAGCCTGCGTCGGCCTGTCTGCCCCGGCCGCGCGGCGGCCGGCGGCACCGCAGGCACGGCCCCCCGGACCCAAAAATCGAACACTTAAATCCAAAAACTGCCAATGTATTGCATGTCGGTACTGGCAGGCCTCGCCGGATTCATAGCAGGACAAGAGTGGATAATACTGGTCATCGTCGTGGTGGTGCTCATCTTTGGGGCAAAGAAGATACCGGAGCTTGCAAAGACTATGGGAAGAGCCAAGGGCGAGTTTGAAAAGGGCAAGATAGAGGGCGAAAAGGAGCTAAACGACTTCAAGGACAAGGAACAAAAGCAGTAATCCTGCCGCCATCGCCACCATTGCCACTCTGCCGTTATCGCTTCAGTATCGAGTCGTTATAGTCGGCCGTGGGCGGCATCGGATCAAACTGGAATTATAGTCCGACGCGGCATTCCAAAAGACTGCGCGACATGGAACCCACGGACAGAGGGTGAGTAGGCAGGGATCATGAGCTGTCGCTGCTACTGCTGCTGCCGCTGTCTTCTTCCTCCTCTGCGGCCCGCGCGAGCTCCGCCATCATCTGCGCAAAGGACTCCTCAAGCGAGTCACGGCCGCCCCTCAGCCACGAGGGCATGCCGAGGCGGCCCGTCCTCAGTTCGACTGCGGTGGTGATTACAGTACGGGGCCTTGTGAGGTGCGCGGCCGATGCGCCCGGGTCGGACTCTGCGTGCCTCGCCGCGCCTGCAAGCTCGTGTACGATGTGCGAGCCCTTGGCGTCGCCCCCGATCACGAACGTCTCGTGCCTGTACGGCGGCGTCGCCACGTGCTTTGCCATCAGCACCAGCTCACGCCCGTCCAGCACGACGTGCTCCTCGGCAACCGAGGTGTCGCCCCGGACCGACATTACACGGACCGACGGATAGTGGTGCGGTATCAGGTCCTGGTACGACCCCGGGTTGCAGACCGTCGCATACGTGGACTCGAGCCCGGCACTTGCAACGGTGGTCAGCGAGAACCGCGGCATGCCGTCACACCCGCGGTGGCGTCCCCCACCTGACATACAGCTCGTGCTCTATCCCGAACTGGTCCAAGCACTTGCCGACCGTATGGTCTACCATGTCCTGAATGGCGCCGGGCTTGGTGTAGAACTCCGTGACGGGCGGGAGAATCACAACCCCGAGCCGCGCCAGCTTTAGCAGGTTCTCAAGGTGGATGGCCGACAGTGGCGCCTCCCTTGCAACCAGTACCAGCTTCCGGCACTCCTTTATCGTGACGCCGGCCGCCCTTGCAATCAGGGTGTCGTCATACCCGTGCGCGACTGCAGACGCGGTCTTCATGCTGCACGGGGCCACTATCATGCCGTCTGTAATGTGCGTCCCGCTTGATATCGCAGATGCCATGTTGGCGTCATCGGACGTGGCGGTGGCAAGGGCCTTTACATCAGATGTTGAATAATCAGTCTCCATCGAGACGCACTTGGAGGCCCACTCGGACATTACGAGGTGCGTCTCAACCCCGAGATCCCGGAGCACCTCCAGCAGCCTGATTCCGTATATGGCGCCCGTGCTTCCGGTCATGCCGACTGTAAGCCTGCGGGGCTGCATGCCTCCCATGGGTATGATAAGGATACATGCTATTTTAGGCATTGCAAGCGGCCGCGCGGCCGGTCACCGGGGGACTATGCGCCCCGAGCCGGCAATGCGGATGGGCTCGGCCTCCGGCCTGAGGATGACTGCCGTGTCGCCATGGTGGTACGTGACCGGCTTTGCAAGGCTCAGGGAGATCCTGCAGGGGCCCTGGTGGTTGCGGCCGCCGCCGCCGTCGCCGCCGCCGTCACCGCCGCCGTCACCCGCATGGCCGCTAGAACCGCCATCACGCGATATGCTCGAGACCGTCGCGGCCCTTGCCTGCAGGCCCACCGACACTATGCACCCCTGCTTTTCGGACAGCCCGGCCTTGTAGAACCGGTTCGGCGTGTAGTCCAGCACCAGATCCGTAGAGTCTACAATCGCGTCGTTGCCGGCCGCCGACAGGATGTCGCCGCGCCGCACGTCCTCGGGCTTTGGGCCCTTTACTGCCAGCCCCACGCGTGCGGGGCATGACGCAGTGCCGACGGGATCATCGTGCATCTGTATGGACTTTACCAGCGCCTCGGAGCCGGACGGATGCAGCGTCAGCGTGTCATATTGGTTTACGGAGCCGGATGTCACCCTGCCGAGTATTACCGCCCCCACCCCCTTTACGTCAAACGAGTGGTCTACCTCAACCTCGGCGGGCCGCCCGTGCGCCCCCTCTGAGCCTGCTGAAGGGTCCCCGGCCAGTGGAGGCAGCGCGTCCACCACCTGCGCCAGCTCCGACGCGTCCACCCTCCTGTAGTTCTCAACTACGGTCCCCCTTATCATGGAGTCCAGCCTGCCCTCGTCGACATCGTACGTGTGGCACAGTATGCCGTCCTTTCTGCCGAGGGTGTCCAGGGCGACGATCTGCTCTCCCGTAAAGCGGTCCAGCGCATCGACATGAAAGATCACGTACTCTGACATCAAGATGGCCTGGAACAAGGGGGGGATCTTTTCTGGAAACCCTGTTGCCACCACCCACGTCCTTACGATGTCGCGCGCCTTTTTGTCGTGTATGGTGATGTCGGAGGACGTGCCCGCCTTGCCGAACTCTAGCGCGGTCTCCTTGCGGCCCAGGACGCAAAAGTTGACCGACGCCGGCCCCTCCCGTTTGCCAGAAGCCATGCAGGGCCGGCGCGACGTGCCCTTAAGAGTCAGCCGATCGTTACGGGAACGACTGCAGGGCGTCGGCATAGCTTGCAAACCGGTGGTTTGCAGGGTGTAGCAGCCTCTGTCGGTACTTGGAGGCCGTAACCGGCGCCTCCCTTCTGCGGCCGCGCGGCGAGCCGCGGAGCGCCGCGGAGCGGGAGGCGGCGCCGCGCAGGCCCAGCGGCCCGACGCCGCCGGGGAAGAACTCCTCGGATTCGGCCTGGAGCAGGACGTCGTCGGACGGGGCGTAGCAGTTTACCAGCCTGTCGCGTACGGCGTGGTCTATCGCGAGTCGCGCCGCCGCGCCATCTTGCACATCCGCAGGCAGGGACGAGCCGAAGAGGTGCACGCTTTCTATGATTCCGCGCGAGTAGGGGCGCAGTCCGGCGGCAGCAGAGGCGGCAGGAGGGCCTCCCAGCGGGCCGTAGGCCAGGTGCATCACACAATGGAATATCACCTCCGAGCCAAGCGAGTGCCCGAGGAGCCGCACTCTTGTGTCAAGGTTTGCCCGATCCCGCTTGAAGTCAGTTACAAACTTGGCAAGGTGCCTGCCGTTTGCCCTTGCAATGCGCCTGCCGGCCTCAAGGGCCCTGCGCTGATGCTTCCTGACGTGCGCGCCCAGCGTGTTCGAGTCATAGCTGAACCCCACCACGGGGGGCAGCTGCGTGTCTTTTCGGGCGCCGCGGCCCAGCCGGGCGAGCATGTCCCTTGCAATCACCACCTTCTCCAAGGCGCCCCGGTCGTCGTTGCGAAGCCCGTGTACCATTACGACAAGTTCGGGCGAGCCGCGAATTGTGTCCTCAAAGTAGCGGCGCGGGTACAGCCGGTACGTCACGCCCGAGCGCAGGGACCTGCCGTCAACCAAATTGTAACAGCCGCGCGTGGTGATTCGCGGTACGCGGTGCGCGCGCACGGCGTTTTGCAGGGGTTCGTGTCTGGGAGTCATTGCGGTTCGCACGCGTGGTTGCCGTCTTTGCCGCTGCGGTTCCCCCCGGGATCGGTGGCGGGATCGGTTGCAGAATCATCATCATCAAAGCGCCCAAGCTGCTCCTTGTGCCTCTTGATCTCGTCGTCCTCGACGCGCGCAAAGAGGGGGGAGACGGAGCCGAGCCGGTGGCCTGGCTTTATGAGCATGTCCGACGCGCCGTCCCACGCAGAGTCCTCGGGGCTGCCGTCAAGCCCAAGCTGGCCCCATATGCGCACGGCCGACTCTGGTAGGAACGGACACACCGTCACTGCAATCGATCTCACCGCGTTGATCGACAGGTACATGCACGTCTGGGCAGACTGCATACTGCCTGCCGCTGCTGCCGCGTCTGCAGATGCCCCCGCATCCGCCACCTCCTCGGATCCCTGCTTGGGGACGGCCTTCCACGGTTCCTTGTGCTGAAAGTACTGGTTGAAGTGTGATGAGAATGCCATTATCTTCTTGAGCGCCCTGTCAAGGTGGTTCTGGTCCATCAGCGCGCCGGTCTCGGCCGCAAGTTTGGCGATCCGGGACGCGGCCTCCTCATCCATGTCGTCGAACGGGCCGGGCTCCGGCACCGCGCCGCCGAACTTCTTGGTGGTGAACCCGAGCGCCCTGTTGACCAGGTTGCCCAGATTCCCGATGAGCTCTGCGTTTATCCTGGCCGCAAACTCGTCCCAGTCGAAATTCAGGTCGTCCTGCGAGTACGGGTTTATGGCCACCAGATAGTACCGGAGATAGTCGGCCGGGTAATGCTGGAGAAACTCGCGCAGCCCGATGTACCAGTTGCGGCTCTTTGAGATCTTTTTTGACTGCAGCGTCAGGTGCCCGCGCGTCGGGACATAGTCGGGCAGCTTGAACTCGGAGTTTATGCCCAGCCTCATCGCGGGGAGGAACAGGTAGTGGTGGTATACTATGTCCTTGCCGATGAAATGATAAATGTCGGCCGAGTTCCAGAACTCTTTTCCGTTCATTCCCCTCGACTCGAGGAATTCCATCGCGGACGATATGTACGCAAGATGGTTGTCAAACCAGCCGTAAAAGACCCTGGGGGCTCCGCCGCCGTCGCCGTCACGCCGCGGCGGCACCGGCACCCCCCACGGGATGTCGCGTGTGATGTCCCAGTCCGAGAGCCCGGAGGTTATCCAGTTCTGCACGTACCGCTTGACGTCGGCCTGGAGGTTCTCGTTGCCCTCAAGCCAAGAGGAGAGCGGGCCTGCAAAGCTGCTCAGGCGGAAGAACGCGTGGGTGGAGCGCCTCTTTGTCGGGGCGGCCCCGCATATGGAGCACTTTGGGTCGGATATCTCCTCCGGGACGCGGCCGCAGGCCTCGCAGAGGTCAGAGTACTGGTCGGGCGCCCCGCAGTAGGGGCACGTGCCCCTGACGTAGCGGTCGGGCAGGAACTTTGAGTCGTATTCGCAGTAAAACTGCACCACGTCCTGCTCGAATATGTGCCCGGCCTCGTCGAGCTTTGTAAACACGTCCTGGACGAACGCCACGTTGCGCTCCGAACTGGTCTGCGAAAAGCAGTCAAACCGGATGCCGAACGCCTCAAAGTCCTCCCTGTCCCTCCTGTTCCACCCGGCCACGTACTCCTGCGGCGTTACGCCCTCCTTCTCGGACTGTATCAGGATGGGCGTGCCAAAGTCGTCGGACGCGCATACATAATACGCCTCCGTACCTGCCATCCTCAGGTAGCGGCACGTGACATCGGCCGGAAGGTACGTGGACGCGACGTGCCCTAGGTGTATCTCGCCGTTTGCGTACGGGAGGGCGCTCGTTATTATGGCCCTGCGGCGCGGCGTGCCGCTTGTAGTCGATTTCATGAACTGGATGTGCGGCACATTGGTTAAAAGCCTACCAACTCTCCGCGTACTGGGACTGCTCCTTGGTGAGCCTGTCTATACGGACCCCCAGGGCGCCGAGCGCGTCGACGGCCACCTGCTTGTCTATCGACTCGGGCACGTTTAGTATCTCGTTTTTCATGTTCTGGTGGTTCTCCAGTATGTACATTACGGAGCTCAGCTGGTTTGAGAACGACTGGGCCATCACCTCCGGCGGGTGCCCCTCTGCCGCGACCAGGTTTGCAAGGCGCCCCTTGCCCACAAGATAGACCTTTTTGCCGCTCTTCAGGACGCACTCGTCGAGGCTGGGCCTGACCTGCCGGACCGACCGGGAGCGGTTCAGTAGGTAGTCGCTGTCAATCTCCACGTCAAAGTGCCCCACGTTTCCCATAACGGCAGAGTCCGGCATCCGGTCTATGTGCTCCCTCGTGATGACGTCGCGCATGCCCGTGCAGGTTATGAACACCTGGCCCGTCCTGCACGCCTTTGACATGGGCTCGACGTCGAACCCGTCCATGAACGCCTCGAGGGCCCTTACCGGGTCGACCTCCGTCACCACCACGCGCGAGCCCATGCCGCGGCACCGGGCGGCCACGCCCTTGCCGACCCAGCCGTACCCGGCAACCACCACGCGCTTGGATGCCATCAGCAGGTTCATGGCCCGCAGGTAGCCGTCTATGGTAGACTGTCCCGTCCCGTAGCGGTTGTCAAAGAGGTGCTTTGTATGGGCCTCGTTTACCAGTATCACCGGATAGCGCAGCTTGCCCTGCTTCTGCACGGCGCGTATGCGGTTGACGCCCGCGGTGGTCTCCTCCGTGGCCCCCTTTATGTCAAGTTTGGAAAAGCGCGGATCAAAGTGCGCCATTATGTTCATGTCGGCCCCGTCGTCCACCAGTATGGAGGGCTTGTGCCCCAACACCTTTGAGATGCACCAGTCGTACTCCTTCTGGGTCTCGGTGCTCCACGCGTAGGTGTGCACCCCCTGCGATGCCAGAAACGTGGCAATGTCGTCCTGGGTGGTGAGCGGGTTGCCCCCGCAGCAGGCCACCTCGGCCCCCAGGCCCTTGAGGCCCATCAGCAGGACGGAGGTCTCCTTTGTGATGTGCAGGCACAGTCCGACCGTAACGTCCCTGAGGGGCTTGCCGTCGCCCCTCTTCTTGAGGCGGGATATGGTATTGTCAAGTATCTGCATGTGAGATTTGGCCCACTCGTACGAGGTTTTGCCATGCCGCTCAAGTTTGGCCCCGCCCTTTACCTTGCTCAATGCTGGCCCCGCCGACACATGCTATAAAATCCTATACGGCGCCGCGGCCGTCACTCCGACTGGGTCCGGTGAAACTGCCGGGCGGCAGGAGATCCCTCGAGAAGCGCCGGTACGGCGGCCGCGCAGTACCGGGGTTTTTTCGCCGGGCTTCAGATTCTCCTACTCCTCTATGCCAATCGTGACGTTCTGACGCGGGTGTGCGCCGATCACAGGCCCCTCATTTGCGCCTGCCGGTTCACAGCTTCCGGCCCGGGCCAAACAGTCTAAATACGCGCCCTGCACGCGCACACTCATGGCATGGAGGAAGATCGCCCAGAAGGGAGACGTGCAGCCGGGCAAGGGCAGGTCCTTTGAGGTGGACGGCAAGCAGATTGCGCTCTTCAACCAGGACGGATACCACGCCATGGACGACTTGTGCGTGCATCAGGACGGATCTATCGCGCCGGGCAAGCTTGAGGGAGACATCGTAGAGTGCCCCCTGCATTTTTGGCACTACAACATCAGGACCGGCGAGCTCAAGGATTACATGAAGGACGTAAAGCTGCAGACGTATGCGGTGGACGTAAGGGATGACGGCATATACGTCGACGTGTAGTGCGCGCGGCCCGAGTGATAAATGCCGGCGTCCCCCGGTGCGGCGGCGACAGCGACAGCTACAGCAACATAACCTTTATTCTGATACGGGGCGCCCGGTGTCACGTTGGGCGCGGATATCACATCGGAGATCACGGAGCAGGACTATGGCCGCATAGCGGGCCGCATACGCGGCTACATCCGGCAACGGATTGCAGAGGCGCGCGCAGACGGGCTCGTGCTGGGCCTCAGCGGGGGGATCGACTCGGCGGTGCTGGCGTACCTGTGCAGGGCAGACGGGCTACTTGAGAAGACCCTCGCGATAATGATGCCGGACACGACGGTAACCCCCGAGTCGGAGACGGCCGACGCCCAGAGGATAATATCGATACTGGGCATGCAGCACAAGCTCGTGGACATCGCCCCCATACTGCGCGAGTACAGCATGTACCTGGAGCCCAACGGGGACGCTAGGGCCAACCTCGCCGCAAGGGTCAGGGCAAACATACTGTACTATTACGCGAACGCAAAGAACCTGCTCGTCCTGGGCTCAAGCGACAGGAGCGAGCACCTGATCGGATACTTTACCAAGTACGGCGACGGCGCGTCAGACGTGGCCCCGATAGTCTCGCTTTACAAGCTGCAGGTGAGGAAACTGGCAGAACACCTGGGCGTGCCGGACACCATAATACGGAAGAAGAGCAGTCCGTTCCTGCGAAAGGGGGACGAGGCGGAATCTGAGATCGGCGCCACATACGAGGAGATCGACTCCGTGCTGTGGTGCGCCATCGAGAAGGGGATGCCCGTAGAGGCGGCCGCGGAGGCGGCCCGGGTCGACGTTGCAAGGGCGCGTGACATTCTGGAGATGAACCGCTCAAGTGGACACAAGAGGGGGCCGCCGGCCAGGGAGGATCTCGGGCAGGCGTACGACGTCAGGTAACATAGGGGGGGAGCAGAGACATGGCGGCAGACGGCGGCAACAGTGGCGCAGGCGGCATCACGATACACGACACGCTCTCCGGGAAGAGGTCAAGCCCGTCAGGACAGGGCGCCAATGCCGTGTCGATATACCTGTGCGGCGTGACGGTATACGACGACGCGCACATAGGCCACGCGAGGACCATCATAACGTTCGACGTCCTGAGGCGCCACCTCGAGGGCAGGGGGATACGGGCCACGATGGTGCAGAACTTTACGGACGTCGATGACAAGATAATAGCGCGGGCGCGAGACGAGGGGATACAGGCCTCGGAGCTTAGCGAGAGGTACATCAAGAGATACCACGAGGAGTTTGAGAGGCTAAACGTGCTCAAGGCCGACTCGTACCCGAGGGCCACGGAGCACATCCCGGACATCATAGGGTTCATCGCGGAACTTATCGGAAGGGGCGCGGCATACGTGGCAAAAAACGGCGTCTACTTTGCAGTGTCGGAGTTTTCGCAGTACGGCAAGCTTTCTGGGAAAAAAACTGACCAGCTGAGGTCCGGCGCCCGCATCGAGGTAGACGAGGCAAAGCGTGATCCGCTCGACTTTGCCCTGTGGAAGTTCGATTCCGGGCACCCGTCGTGGGACAGCCCGTGGGGGGCAGGGCGCCCCGGCTGGCACATAGAGTGCTCCGCGATGAGTACGAAATACCTGGGCGACTGCATAGACATACACGGTGGGGGGCGCGACCTGATATTCCCCCACCACGAGAACGAGATAGCCCAGTCCGAGACCCGGACGGGCAGCATGTTTGCCAGGATATGGATGCACGTGGGAATGGTGACGATCGGCGGCGAGAAGATGTCAAAGTCGCTTGGCAACATCAGGTCGGTGAGGCGCGCGCTGGAGGACTGGGGACCAAACGTGATCAGGCTGTTCTGCCTGTCGGGCCACTACTCAAAGCCGGTGGACTATTCGGATGAAAACCTCCGCGAGAGCCTTGCAAGGTGGCGCCAGATAGAGGCGTGCCACTACGAGCTGATGCACGCGGCGGGGGATGCGGGCGGCAAAGGCGGGGACGGCCCCGGAGATGCCGGCGCCGCAGGCAGGCTGGCCGATGCGGGAGGCAGGTTTGATGCCGCGCTAGACGACGACCTCAACACGCACCTGGCAGTGTCGGCGGTGATGGACGTGGTGTCCGACGCAAACGCCCTGGCCGCGGGCAGCGCGCTGGACCCGGGGTGGGCGGCCGGCGCGTGGGCGGAGCTCTCAAGGATGTCCCGGATTCTTGGCCTGAGGGTGCCTGACATGGATCCTGCCGAGGCCGCGGCAATCGACTCCGAGGTGGAGGCGCGCAACGGCCTGAGAAGGCAGGGCCGATACGAGGAGGCCGACGCGGCAAGGGACAGACTCAGGGCGCGGCGCGTGGAGCTCTTTGATCGCGGGGACAAGACTGTGTGGGTCAAGCGGGAGAGGATAGGGGCAGACGCCAGAAGCTAGCGCCCGGCGCATTTGGCGGAGCAGCATGCGAAGCGGCGGCAGCCGAGCATAGCTGCGTTCTTACCTGGCGGAAAAACAACTGCGCGACGGCTACAGACGCGCGCCGCAGCGGCGCCGGGTTTGCAGGGCGCCGGGTTTGCAGGACAGTTTAATTTTTTCTTGCCGGAAAAGTAAATGTGTCAAATAATTAATATTTTTAATTAGCGCATCCTAATTAGCGCATCCTAATTAGCGCATCCTAATTAGACTAGTCTAATTTTCAATCTGCTTATTATGCGGTACAGCCAAGTATTTCCATGAATGCATGGAATAAATTCTGGAACTGGTACGAGGACAAGATACTGGGAAGCGTGATAATAATCGCGGTAATACAGTTCATCCAGATTCCCCACATGGTGTGGAACGCGGACATGATGCTTGAGGCCGGATACGTCTCAAGGGTCCACCCCGTGCTTGACTGGCTGCTGTACGGGGTCGACCTGATCGAGATAGTCTCGATAATCAACGTCGGGATGATCATGTACAGTCTCATAAAAAAGAAGAGGGGAGTAAAAAAGAGCGCAGAGCGCCAGCTCCGCGGGACGGCCGGCTAGAACCGGCTCTCACGCCGCGCCGATCCGGGCTCAGTCTTGGCCAAGTCCAAGCGGCACCATCGTGCTTCCAAACGACTCGTTTATCCGGAAGTGGTACTCTTTTGACTCGTCGTACAGGAACTGCGAGCCGCCGTACCCAACGTTGGGGCCGAACAGTATGTTAAACTCCCTTGCGTCCCCGGGGTTCAGCACTATCTGCCCGCTCGTAAAGTCGGTGCCTGCGTACCTGAACGCGGTGGAGCCGTCCCAGACGTCGTAGTTGCACAGGGACGGACTCGTGCAGTCAAGCGACTCTATATCGTCGCTCGTGTTCTCTGCGAGCATACGTAGGGAGAGCAGGGCCTGGCCCGACGGGCTTATCTCAAAGCTGCTCCCCTCGCTTCCCATTCCGAACCAGTAGTAGTTTATCGGGCCCACGGGGAACAGCTCCGCGTTAGTCCTATAGTCGTGCAGCAGGATGGCCTGCTTGACGGGCTTTTCGCAGTCGATCCTCTTGTACGCCTTTGTTATCTTGGCGCATTCTGCAAGCTGAGCCTCGAGCTCGGCCAGTGCGGAGTCGCCTTCCGTCTCCGAAGACGCAGGGTCTGCGGCGCCAGTCTCCTCGGCGCCCCCGGATTCCGCGGGGACAGACACGGCGATCAGTCCGGCCCTTACCAGATACTGTATCCCGTTCAGGAAGTCGTCGTCGGAGATCAGATCGTCGGCCCACCACGCGGCGTTGTTCTTGACCCATTCGGGGACGCCGCCCTCCTGCGCGCCGGCCGGGCCTCCGCCGGGCGCAGGGTCGGCGGGCACGGTTATGGTTCCCGACGATATCAGGTACGCGATTCCTGCAAGAAACTCGGCCTCCGATATCTGCCCCTCGGCCCACCATGCGGCGTTGTTCTTGATCCACGACGGGACCTCCGCATACGCGGGGGCGGCCGACGCGAACACCAACGATGCAGAGAGCGCAGCAAAGAGGACCAGTATTGTCGTCTTTGTCTTCATTGCATGTAGTAGCGGTTCAGACCATATAAGGTGTACCGAGAAGTTTTTTATCTGGTACAAGTTCGGTTGCACGCACCAGACGGTCACGCGCGGTAGATCGTGGCGCTGCACGAGAGCGGGCAGACGCTGCGGGCGCGGCGCAGACGGTGGCAGGCTGGGCCGGATCACGGCGCTGCGCAGCGCCGCGGGCGAGTCGTTTTTTACAAAAGCCAATGATGGGATCCGAACCCACGACCTTTCGCTTACAAGGCGAATGCTCTAACCAGGCTGAGCTACATTGGCACGGCATGCGGCGGCGGCGTTTAAATTTAAAATGTTGCGAATCGCCGCGGGCATCAGCGGTGCAGGGGTGCGCAAAACGCGCCGCCGGACGCAGGGGTGCGGACAGCCGGCGGGCGTAGGCACGGATAGTCGGCGCCCCGCCCCGCCCCCCAATAACCGAGCAAGCTGCGTTTCCATTCTCGGCCGCCACGTGGTGGCTGCATGCGCGCGACGGCGGTAATCGCGGCAGTAGCAGCGATGGTGCCGACGGCAAAGCACTTGCTTTATAATCATGCAGGAGGCACCTTGCTCATGCGCTACATCTCACCTGTCAAGGCCAAGATTCTTGCGATGCTCTTCTTTGGAACAGGCACGATGGGAATTGCAATAGGGCTCGGGGTCGCGCCGCCGGCGGTGACGATGATAATCACGTTCATGGCAGTAGTCAACATCGGCCTGGGCGCGTTTTTCACATACGTGTTTCTGACGCAGGAGGAGAGGTCGCCGGACAAGCGCAAGCGCAAGAAAAGGCGGGAAAACGACAGGGACGAATCAGGCGGCAGAAAATAGGCTGCGGTTAGTACACTGGACTGCCCAGCAGTCGTGAGGGGTTTGGGTCACCGGCGCGGGTGCTGCCGTGTGCGGCCAAATTTTAAATAACAATTCCCAAAGGGCGTGACATGCTGGATCTGGTCGCGAAGAAACTCTTTATGACAAAGGGCAAGGGAGTGCACGAGGACAGGCTCACGAGCTTTGAGTACGCGCTCAGGGACGCCGGAATTGCCGGGACCAACATTGTTTTGATATCAAGCATATTCCCGCCGGGCGCCAAGATGGTATCAAGGAGGGAGGGGCTCAAGCAGATCAAGCCCGGGCAGATACTGTTTACGATATACTCGAAGAACCAGACAAACGAGCCGCACCGCATGTGCGCCGCGTCCGTCGGACTTGCAAGGCCAAAGGACACCGGCCGGTACGGATACCTCTCAGAGTACGACTCGTTTGGGCAAAACGAGGAGCAGGCGGGGGACTATGCGGAGGACATAGCGGCCCAGATGCTTGCGTCGTCGCTTGGAATACCCTTTGACGTGGACAAGAACTGGGACGAGAAGAGGCAGCAGTGGTCGATATCGGGGCAGATATACAACACGCACAACATCACGCAGGCCGCGCGGGGCGACAGGGACGGCAAGTGGACCACTGTGTTTGCAGCGGCCGTACTGCTGCTGTGACGCACCCCCGACCCGCACGGCGCGACAAGGGTGGGCAAGCGGGTAGATGAAAAAGGGCGCCGCGGATGGCTGCCGGCGGCTCAGAGGCTACGACACAGGCTGCCTGCGCCTTGCCCCGCCATAGCCGCGCAGGTAGAATATGGCGACGGCGGCCGCAATCGCGACCACCGCAATCACGACCATCAGCTGCTCGTCGGTCTGAGTACCTGGAATATCCACGCCGCCTATGCCGTCGGCAGTGTCGCCGCCGCCGCTACCGCCGGCGGCCAGCACAATCTCAAGGTCCCCCGGCTCGAGCGCAGTCTTATGCTGCCCGAAGATGTACTTTGCATGTATCAGCTTGCCGCGGTCCGGGTCAAATATCCAGCCTTCCCCCGTCACGTCAGTCGGTATCTTCTCCCCGTCCACGACCCGGGTGGGAAGCTCTGCCTGCGCCGAGCCGCGTACGGAGACTTCCGCGTCTGCAGAGGAGATGGCCACCTGGACTACCGAGTTGAGAGGGTAGAACCCGGACGAAAAGTATTCGGAGCGCTCTAGCGTCTCAAGCCCCATCATCTCAAGCGGCCTGATGACGTCTGCTGCCGACGCGTTTATGGGCCTGGCAGACGCCACCTTTAGCTGCAAAAGCGAGCCGGAGTCAGACGGGATTATCGCAAATAGCATCTTTGCGTTGCCCTGGGACGCAAGGGTCCCTGCCGCGTCGTAGAACCCGCCGGACTCCCTTATCTGCCCCGGAAGTAGTATTGAGGACATCTTTTGGTACATCCAGTCGGTGTCCGCCATAGGCATCACGTACACCACCGACACGGTGGCCCTGCCCGAGGCAATGCCGGGCAGCCCAGCCGACGCGCCGGAACTGTCGCCGCCCGAGTGCACGAACACAGAATGGTACGAGGCGTCGGTGTCGAGCGCCTCGTTTATCGCCCCGATGTACGCGTCGGCCCTCTCGCGCGAGGAATCTTGCAATGATATGATTCCGGCCGCCTCGGGATCGCGCTCCATGTTTACCAGTATGCACGATTCGTCGTCGCCCACGCCCAGGACGCAACGCCCCTGGTTTGTCACGACGACGGCCGTAATCAGCGCGTCGTCCCTCAGCTGCTTCTCAAGGGGCTGCGGAACCCGCATCTCAAGTATGCTGGTGCTCTGCAGCGTGACGGATGCGGAGACGTTGTGCGAGCCCGTCCTGTCCACGAGCACGGTGGCGCCCTCATGGAACGTTGCAAGCCCCACCTCGCCCTGCGAGTACGCGGGGGCAGGAGACGCGTACGGCAACGCGACAAGGCAGGCCGTGACGGCTGCCGCCGCGCACATTGCCGCTGCCGCCGCCGTCACCATCATGCGCTGCGCGTCCCGTGCAAGAAGTATAAAGTTTAAGGTTTAAATCGCACCCCGCCGCACGCACGGCGACATCGAACTCAAACCGTTCGGGGAACAGGCCGGCAGTTCGTGCGTTGGACTGCCGGCCCCTTTATCATTACACAGGCAGCAGCAGCAACAGTTGCGCCGCCGTCACAGCCATCACAACCATCATCATCACCATCATCATCATACCGGCACGTCCGCAATCAGGCAAGTTTGCCGAGCGACCGGACCTGTTCGGACACGTACTCGAATCCCTCCTGCCAGAACGACTCGGACGTGATGTCAAACCCATGTGACGCCAGCAGATCCTCGGGCTTTTGCGAGCCGCCAGCCGCCAGTATATCCACATACGAGGGCGCAAAGTCGGCGCCCTCCCTCTTGTACCTCTGAAAGAGCGAGAGGGACAGCAGGTTGCCAAACGAGTACGCATAGCAGTAGAACGGGGAGTGGTAAAAGTGCGGTATGCAGCTCCACTCGACAGCAAAGTCCCCGGACACGTCGACGGACCTGCCAAACTGGTCCCTCAGGTTGCGCAGGTATGCCTGCGAGAGCGCGTCTATGGTGGCCCCGCCGTCTGCAGATATCATCCTGTGCGCCTCTACCTCAAAGAGCGTAAAGTACGCCTGCCGCATTATGGTCGCGTACATGTCGTCTATCTTCTCAGACAGGATCCCGAGGCGCTCCCCGTCTGACAGCCCCTTGTCCATGCTGTCATACAGCAGAAGTTCCGAGAACGTGGACGCGGTCTCCGCAAGCGGCAGGGGCGCGTGCTGAACCAGGATGGAGCGGGAGGCGGCCGCCATGCTGTGCACGGCGTGCCCCATCTCGTGGGCAAGCGTGAAGACGTCCCGGATGCGCCCGGTATAGTTCAGCAGTATGTACGGGGTGACGCCGGGCGATATCGTGCTGCAGAACGCCCCGTCGCGCTTGCCGCGGCGCGTGGCAGAGTCCACGTGACGCTCGGATATGACGCTCCTTGCAAACCCCCCGAGAGCGGGGCTAAACGAGCCAAGCGTGTCAAGGACCATGCGCACGGCCGCGTCGTACGAGTACCTCCTCTCCCCCGCGCCGCCCCTGCGCCTGTTCCCGGCCGCCGCGGCAGGCGCATAGAGGTCGTAGCGCCGCAGCCTCTTCGGCCTCTCCTTGAGCAGCCGCGACTTTGTCCTGAAGAATTTCTGGAACAGGGGCGCGTTCTTCCGGCACGAGGCAAGAAGCGAGTCGACCGTGCGGTCATCCAGGTTGTTTCCCACGTTGCGGGCCGATATTGCGGACCTGTACCCCCTCATCCCCACGGTCTCGTCGGCCCAGTTCTGCACGATGTTCTGGTATATCTGCCCTATGACGCCCTTCTCAGAGTCGTACTTTGAGAGCAGCTCGGCGTACGCGGCCCTGCGGAGCCGCGGGCTCGCGCTGCGCACGTAGTTGGATATCTCCTCGCGGGTCATGGTGCGCGTTCTCTTGCCCGCGCGCATCCTGTACTGGTACGCGTTGGTTATCTTGTCGTACAGGTTTACGAGCGCCGAGGCACCGGTCACGTCAAGCGTGTTGATGATCTTTTCCTCCTTCTCGCTTAGCGAGTACTTGGCAAGCCGCCTCTTGTGACGCAGGTAGTCGGCAAGCTCGCCCGAGCCGGACGCGAGCCTCTCGGCGCTCCTGTCGTCGACGCAGCGCTTCCACCACAGGCTGAAGAACAGGATGCTGTTTGACACCTCAGAGTCGAGCTTTGACATGCGCATCAGGAGCGAGGTGGCCTCGTCGGACTGCGTGTCGGCCGCGTGCAGCAGGGACGCATACCCCTCGGTGCGGCTGCTCAGGTCTACTATGTCCTCAAGCATGCGGAGGACCCTGCCAAAGCTCCGGGCGGGCATCCCAGGCGACAGCGTCTTGCGCTTTTTTCCGAATGCCGCGGCCTTTTTGCGCAAGAGCTCCGCCTGGCGTGACAGCCGCACGTCGCGGGGCCCCGACGCGAGTTCTGCCAGGCTCCACGGCCCCGTCTTGTGCCGGCCTCCAGCCGGCGGCAAGGATGATTGCGACATGCCCAACACGTGGGCGCCCATGCGGCCATTAAAAAACCAAACACAATGGAGGGGGCGCAGGCGGCATCGCGCCCGCAAGAATGGAAAGGGAAGGGCCAGGTGAAAAACAGGTGCGAAAAAAAAAGGATGCAAAAGACTGCAAAGAATGATCTAGACGGTTCCGGCAATCGGAACCGGCGGCGCCGCTGTCGGAACCACCTTGAATATAGACACCAGATAGTCGCCCTCAAAGATGTGCGTCGTGTGCCCCGTCTCGAGGTCCACTGACAGTACCCTGAACTGGTACTCGTAGGAACCGTCCTCGTTAACGTCGACCTGCGCCATGTGCACGGGCTCGCCATCCTGGTAGAACTGTATGATTACGGGATAGTCCGCCACATGCTCAGAGGCCTGGCCTGTCACAAACCCCCACGGGAGCGCGTTGTCAGAAGGCACGCTGAGTACCACGTCGGTCTTTTGTATGCTGATCTCGTCGTTGATCGGCGTGGTTGTCACGCCCTGATGATACGGGTGCGCCATGGCGTCGCCCGGGGCCGTCACAGACACGGCGCCGACTGCGGCAATGGAGGCCACGATTGCAAATAGCATAATGCTTCTGCCCATGCCGGTAGGTTGGAAGCCTCACTTAAATAACTTGTTCAGAATGCAGGCGGCCCGCCGCGCAGGGCACGCGCCGCGCCCCGTACCACGTGACGCTCCAAGATGCACGCCGCGTGCAAGAACCTGTCCTCCAAGTTGTGGTGGTGTCAGAACAGTACCGCGCACGCGCCCGGGAGTCAGGGAAGCTCCTCTTCAATGTCAGAGCACGCCTTGTGAACCCACTTGTCCTCGGAGTTCTTTGCTATCTCCCTGCCCACCTTTATGGCGTCATTGCACGCCGGGCACGTACTTGCAAACCTTGCCTTCATGACAACAGTCCGGACATGCAGCTTTAAAGGATGTCGATGCGCCGAATCGGGCATTGCAGATACGTGGCGCGTCCGCGGCCTACTCTTCGACTTCCATGCCCCATGACTTTACCAGTGCCTTTTGGAACTTTTCTGCCTGCTTTTCGTCAAGCGCGAACCCGCAGTTCTTGTGCGTGGGTACGACCACCAGGCCGTCCAGCTTGAACTCGACCTCGAAGAGGTGCACCTTTGAGCATTCGCACATACGATCGGGTGCATGGCACTGCTATATTTGCCTATACGAAGGCGGCAAGCATGCCTTTTGTATCCGTTCACTCCCTGTCAAGAACCGGACACGCCTCCTGCCATATGCTCACCGGTGCGGGTGTGTGTATTGGAGAGGAGAGGAACAGAAGCCCGAACCGACAACCGTTTGCCGTCCACGCCCATGCAGTGCGGCAGGCGGCGGAAAATGCGCCGGCATTTGGCAGGAATCAACTGCCGTCCAGATAATGTACACTTTCATCAATGCTTTTATACGAGCATTTAACGATACAAGTAAGAAATGAGAGCAATCTTGGCGCTTTTGGCAATCGCGGTCTGCGCGGGCCTCTTCGGCTCTACTGCATACGCGCAGACGGTTCCCGCACCGACAATCACGTCCCACGCACCCAACGAGGTCATCACATCGAACACGTTTACCGTATCCGGAACCTCGGCGCCCGGACTGGTCGTTGTGAGTGATCCGTCCCTGACAACGGTGCTTGGAAGCGCGGTGGTCCTCACGCCAGGCGGTCCATGGTCAGTCGAGGTCATGCTGCCAAACGGCGGGCACACCATAGTAGCGAGTACGTTTCCGGATCCCAGTAATCTGAACATTTTGGTGCGGTCGACCCCACTGGTAATAACCGTCAGTGGCAACGACGACTTCCGGGCACCAGAACCCGCAATCAGCATCACGTCCCCCACCCACGGCCACATATTGACCGGCGAGACGGTCTCCATAAGCGGGACGGCAGATCCGGGCACCCTTGTCAGCATACTTGATCTTACCAGAACCAGCCTGGCCACGACAGCTGCCGGCCTCGATGGCACGTGGTCGGCAGAGTTTGGTCACAACGACGGCATGCACACCTTTACCGCCCTTGCAACGTCGATCGCAGGTGGCGTCCCAACGATCTTGGGCACGGACACAGTCACTATGTTCATAACCGACGGCATGCCGACCACTCCCGGACACCCCGTCGTGACGTCCCCGGTCAGCGGGGCCGCCGTACCGGGCAACACGTTTACGGTAACAGGTACGTCGGCACCGGGAGCCTTGATCGTAATTTCGGACCTGTTTACCGGAGAGGTGGGCAGGGACGTTGCCGATGCGGACGGGGCGTGGTCCGTTCAGGCCACCAACGCCGACGGCATACACATCTTCTTTGCCATTTCCACAACAGCCGACTCTAGGCCGCTTCATTCCGACCCGTTCCTAGTCTACGTCAGCCTAGGTGACGGACACGCCCCCGGCGAACTTCAGATACCCACGATTGCGTCACCTGGCACTGGCGCCCTTATAACTGACGGTGACGGCGTAGTGATACGCGGGACGGCCGCGCCAAATACCGTCGTCATGGTAACCGGACTGGACATTGCGCCCATAGGCACGACCATTGCGGACAGTTCTGGAGCGTGGTCCATGACAGTAGATCTTGCAGACGGGTTCCACACGCTTACGGCAACATCCTTTCGCGGCAGCCAAGAGTCCGGACACTCTCTGTTGTCACTCGTATACGTGGATTCTGGCGCGACCATAACGGAGAGGCCCGTCATAAGCAGTCCGGGCCCGATCTCGACACACGCAGACGGCACCATCACTATATCCGGGACTGCCCGCTCCGGCGCCGACATTTCAATAGTCAACTATGTGACGGAGATCGCCACCGCCACCGCAGACGGCAGCGGTGCATGGTCGGCTGAACTCGAGGTTCCAAACGGACTGCACTTCATATCTGCCATCGCCTCAGACAGCACTGGAATGTCCGGCAACTCTGCACCCGTCACCTTGTTCATCAACGAGCCAGCTGACACGCAGCGCACCCTAGTCTGCAGATGACCCCGGGGCGCCGGCAGCCGCGTCCTTGACACACACTGTGCCGTGCACCAGATCCTATATGTTGCATCAGCGGCGCTCTCCGCAGACGGAAATGGCGCCTGCCGCCTGCAGAGAGCAGGAGGGAGGATGATCGGAAGGAAAACGTACCTGTAAGGGGGGGCCACAAGAGTTTGGTCGCAGGTTCCACCGCACATGTCCAGATGCAGTCACGTGGACGGGATGAACGGCTGCATCTTTCTCTTCGCTTGCCGGCCTGGTCCGGCAGACGGGCAAAAAAGGTTTAACTAATCGACTGCGTAAAATGAAGTAACTTGGAGATTTGCAGTCTGGCCGGCGCGGCAGTCAGGGGATCGACTGCCACGACATATGCCGTTATGGCGGCCGCATCAATGCTACTTGTGGCGTCGGCAGGCGCGGGCGGCCTTGTACCCGAGGCCTACGCCCAGTTCCAGACGGGCGGCGTGGACAAGGAGGGCACGTGGCATGCAGGCGAGGGCCTCAAGCACGGAGACTATTTCTCATACTCGATGTGCCACGTGGACTACAAGGAATGCGCCAAGTTCAGACTCGATTTGTGGATAGAGGGTGACATACAGGTCGGCAGCGAGACAAAATGGCTCGCGCAGGTAGTCGTATACGACGGAAACCGTATAACAAAGGGAAACATGGAGCTGGGCAAGATCGCGCCAGAGCCCACTGGCGGTACGGAAGAACTGGGGGTGTACCGCGGCGCGTTCAAGTCCTCCGTGGTGTGGCTGTCCGCATTCGCGACTGCAGACAGCGACCAGGGCGGCAAGGGACCAAAGGCATTCAGCGACACCTCGTGGGGCAAGATAGGCAACATAGGGGGCGAGCAGGTGCTGCCCCTGGCAGTGGAAGACGTGAGGGCCGCCGGAGAGACCTGGGAGACGGTGCGCATAGGGTGGAAGACCGGCGGCGCGTCAAGCAACGTCTGGATAGTCGACGACTTCCCGTTCCCGATAAAGGCAAAGACGTACACGCACGTGTCGGAGGGAATCCCCCCCACCGAGTACGAGTTCATACTGCTGGACTACAAGGAGGGCGTGACGGAGGACCCGTTTGCAGACGTAATACCAACAACGGAGCTCATGGCGGCCCAGGGATGCGAGACGGGCTTTGACAAGGACACCGTGTTCAAGAAATCCACGGTGGGTGCGATGTACCAGATACACGTGGCGTACGGCCCCGAGGATCCAAAGCAGGGGTGCAGCATGGAGTGGCTGATAAAGTTCATCAGCAAGTACGACGAGACCGAGTTCCTAAACCAAGTGCAGTTTGACGTATTGACATTTGACGAGGAACAAAAGCTCGCAAGATCGCTTGCCGCAGAGGATGGGAAGCAGTTCCTGTACTCGGCATCAGGGCAGTACCTGATTGAGATTCCCATAGACGAGGAGCCCGGCACGACAAACTATGTAATATTGGTGTACGGCCTGTCGCCGGAGAACATACGCACGTCACCCGATACGGTCGACTATGTGGAGATTCCAATTGTAATATACGAGAATCCAATGCTGGGTATACAGGATCCCGGCGACGTAAGCGCGGGCGGCGGCGACCAGCCAGATCCGGAACAGACAACAGCGGAGATACCCGACTGGATAAAGACCAACGCCGGATGGTGGGCAGAAGGCCTCATAGACGACAACTCGTTCGTACAGGGGATACAGTACCTGATCAAGCAGGGAATAATAGAGATACCGGCGACGGAGCCGGGCAGTGGCAGCAGCGGCACCGACGCGGCAGCTGAGATACCCGGCTGGATAAAGACCAACGCCGGATGGTGGGCAGAAGGCCTCATAGACGACAACTCGTTCGTACAGGGGATACAGTACCTCATACAGAACGGGATAATGACAATATCCTGACCGGCGGCCGGATGCGACGACGACATGAGAGACTGAACGGACATGTTATACCCCAAGAGAAAGATGAGAAAGATGATTGCCGACGGGGAGTACCGCGAGGCCATCGCGCTTGGCAGGCAGCTGGAACCCAAGTACGAGAAGGATCACGACTTTATGTTCATCATGGGGAGCGCGTACTTTATCGTGGAGGACGCGAAGAACGCCATAACGTACTTTGAGAAGGCCCTGGACCTCAAGGCCGACGACGCGGAGGCGCTAAAGCTAAAGACGAACGCCCACCTGTCGCTGGGCCAAAAGGAGGAGGCCCTGACGATGATCAGCCGCATCCTGGAGGCAGACCCCGACGACGCGGAGGCGCAGGCGCTCCTCGACGAGCTGCAGGGCGTATAGCGGGCTCCGCCGGGGGGCGGCGCCCTAGGCCTTGACCGCGTACACCTCGTCAAGCAGCCAGTCGCACAGGGCCGTCACGCGCTCGTCGAACACGGTCCACACGTGCAGCGAGTGGGGCAGGATGTCTATCTTCCACCCCTCCGTATACACCCGCACCCCCTCCTTGTCCTCGTACATGTACGCGTCCTGTATCTTTACAGAGTCCCCGAATATCTCGCGGGCCCTTGACTTTATCACGTCCCGGTCTATCGGAAACCGTTTGCGCTCGTAGTCTATTATCATGCTGAGGTCGCGCCTGCCGTACATGTCGTACTCGTTTATGCGCCCCTCCTTTGGAAAGTTCACCACCAGGTTCATGTTGTACTTGCGGCCTACCTTTTTTCCGATCTCCACTATGCGCGCGTATCCCAGCGCGGGGTTGCGCCTCAGCAGCAACATTATCTGGGCCAGATCGCGCTTGAGCTGACTCTGTAAATCGGCGGTAATCTGCGAGAATGCAGCCATCACACGGGGCCGGCGGCCTCGTTTGATATACCTACCTAGCGGTGGCGGGCGCGCAATCGGGTTTAATGATCTGTAGAAAAATGGGCTGGACGGCGGAAGGCAAGTGACCTCCCTGCAACCGGCTTGTCGAAGGATCTGGGGTTTCCATCCGCGGATCCCCCAACCTCCCCGCCTGCGCGTTCTACAGCACCCACACAGGCACCACCTCGAATACGCCTGCTCGCACAAGTTGGTATGGTTCTGGCCGGTCACAGCGCCAAAGGACGATGCTCGTTGTAACCTGCAAGTTTGGTCATCGGAGGCGGGTTGTTCAGACATGTCACCCGTAGTCGATCGTAAGTGTCCAGCTGTTCAGGGTGCCCTCGTCTCCGTTGTAGTTGTCGTGGAGGCGCAGCATCCATGTTCCGTTGATCTCGGTTCCGGCAAGGTCCACCTCGTAGGTCTCGGCTATGTTGTCAGAGGATCGGCCGGCGCGGTCGTGCAGCGTCCTGGTGGTTCCGTCGGGCGCCACGAGCTGCACCAGGAGGTCGCCGATGTGTTCGTGCTCGATGTCCACGGACACGGACACGGACGAGGCCGCGCCGGAGGCGGTGACGGTGATCGTGTCAGTCGTGTACGCGTCGTACGGCACGTGCAGGGCCGGCGAGCTGGTACGCGTGAACGTTTTGGATCCAGACGTGGCGGTGACCGTGTAGGACTGGTCGTCGCCTGTAGGGGCAAGGCCCGACAGCGCGCTGCCGGAGCTGTCCACGATGTCGTTGTCCTGCGCGATGTCCAGGTTGTACGTGCCTGCCTGCGGCGACGCGACGGTGACGTAGTACTGGCTATCCGAGCCTGTCACTGAAATGTTTGGGTCGACACCAACCCCGAGCGTCAGGCTCCAGCTGTTCAGGGTGCCCTCGTCCGCATCGTAGTTGTCGTGGAGGCGCATCGTCCAGTTCCCGTTTATCTCGGTTCCGGCAAGGTCCACCTCGTAGGTCTCGGTTATGTTGTCAGAGGATCGGCCGGCGCGGTCGTGCAGCGTCCTGGCGGTTCCGTCGGGCGCCACGAGCTGCACCAGGAGGTCGCCGATGTGTTCGTGCTCGATGTCCACGGACACGGACACGGACGAGGCCGCGCCGGAGGCGGTGACGGTGATCGTGTCAGTCGTGTACGCGTCGTACGGCACGTGCAGGGCCGGCGAGCTGGAGTATGCGCGAACCAGATGGTTGGCGCCCGGACTGCCAGGGGCAAGCTCAAAGTCTCCCGCGTCCACGCCGGTCACGGTTTTGCTGAACGTCACGTTGAACACGAGCGTGCCGCTGTCGGTGGTGGCGACGGCGGGGTCGTGCCTCGTGATGGACGCCACGGAGGGCGGCGGATCCGACACGGTTACAGTCCGGGTCATCGGTACGGCGGATCTGCCGGAGTCCGACGTGCAGTCGTACGTTATGGTGTACGTGTCGGCGACATCCGCGTTTACGGGGTTTGTCGTGACCAGCCTGGACGAGATGTCGTTGCCGTTGCCGTCATCGCACGTGGCGCCGGCGTCTGCGTAGGCGGAACCGATTGGTACGTGTACGGTCGGCGGCCCGGCCAGCGTGATAACCGGCAGGACCGAGGTGGTGACAGTATAGGACTGGTCGTCGCCTGTAGGGGCAGGACTTGACAGCGCTTGGCCGGAGCTGTCCACGATGTCGTTGTCCTGCGCGATATCCAGGTTATACGTGCCTGCCTGCGGCGACGCGACGGTGACGTAGTACTGGCTATCTGAGCCTGTCACTGAAATCTCAGGGTCGGCGTCCACCCCGAGCGTCAGGTTCCAGCTGTTCAGGGTGCCCTCGTCCGCATCGTAGTTGTCGTGGAGGCGCATCGTCCAGTTCCCGTTTATCTCGGTTCCGGCAAGGTCCACCTCGTAGGTCTCGGTTATGTCGTCATCGCTGCCGCCGGTGTGGTCGTGCAGCGTCCTAGCGGTTCCGTCGGGCGCCACGAGCTGCACCAGGAGGTCGCCGATGTAGTCGTGCTCGATGTCCACCGACACGGACACGGATGAGGCCGCGCCGGAGTCGGTGACGGTGATCGTGTCATTCTTGTACACGTCGTACGGCACGTACAGGGCCGGTGAGCTGGAGTATTCGTATCTCAGGATGTTTGGACTGCCAGGGGCAAGCTCAAAGTCTCCCGCGTCCACGCCGGTCACGGTTTTGCTGAACGTCACGTTGAACACGAGCGTGCCGCTGTCGGTGGTGGCGACGGCGGGGTCGTATCTGGTGATGGATACCACGGAGGGCGGCGGTTCTGACACGGTCACCGTCCGGGTCATCGGTACGGCGGATTTGCCGGAGTCCGACGTACAGTCGTACGTTATGGTGTACGTGTCGGCTACACTCGTGTTTACTGGATTTACCGTGACCAGCTTGGACGAGATGTCGTTGCCGTTGCCGTCATCGCACGTGGCGCCGTCGTCTGCGTATGCGGAGCCAGTCAGCATGGACACCGTCGGCGTCCCGACCAGCGTGATAACCGGCAGTGGTGTAACGGTGACCGTGTAGGACTGGTCGTCGCCTGTAGGGGCAGGGCTTGACAGCGCTTGGCCGGAGCTGTCCACGATGTCGTTGTCCTGCGCGATATCCAGGTTATACGTGCCTGCCTGCGGCGACGCGACGGTGACGTAGTACTGGCTATCTGAGCCTGTCACTGAAATCTCAGGGTCGGCGTCCACCCCGAGCGTCAGGTTCCAGCTGTTCAGGGTGCCCTCGTCTCCGTTGAAGTTGTCGTAGAGGCGCATAGTCCAGTTCCCGTTTATCTCAGTTCCGGCAAGGTCCACCTCGTAGGTCTCGGTTATGTCGTCATCGTTGCTGCCGGTGTGGTTGTGCAGCGTCCTGGCGGTTCCGTCGGGCGCCACGAGCTGCACCAGGAGGTCGCCGATGTAGTCGTGCTCGATGTCCACCGACACGGACACGGACGAGGCCGCGCCGGAGTCGGTGACGGTGATCGTGTCATTTTTGTACACGTCGTACGGCACGTACAGGGCCGGCGAGCTGGAGTATTCGTATCTCAGAGTGTCGGCTCCCGGACTGCCAGGGGCAAGCTCAAAGTCTCCCGCGTCCACGCCGGTCACTGCCTCGCTGAACGTCACGTTGAACACGAGCGTGCCGCTGTCGGTGGCGGTGGCGGTGGCGGGGTCGTGCCTCGTGATGGACGCCACGGAGGGCGGCGGATCCGACACGGTCACCGTCCGGGTCACCTGGGCGGCGGACTTGCCGGAGTCTGACGTGCAGTCGTACGTCACGGTGTACGTGTCGGCGGCATCCGTGTTTACGGGGTTTGTCGTGACCAGCCTGGACGAGATGTCGTTGCCGTTGCCGTCATCGCACGTGGCTCCGGCGTCCGCGTACGCAGAACCGATTGGCACGGACACCGTCGGCGATCCGGCCAGCGTGATAACCGGCAGGACCGAGGTGGTGACAGTATAGGACTGGTCGTCGCCCGTCGGGGCAAGGCCCAGCAGCGCGCGGCCGGAACCGTCCACGATGTCGTTGTCCTGCGCGATGTCCAGGTTGTACGTGCCTGCCTGCGGCGACGCGACGGTGACGTAGTACTGGCTGCCCGAGCCGGTCACGGAAGTCACCTGGTCGATGTCCACCCCGAGCGTCAGGTTCCAGCTGTTCAGGGTGCCCTCGTCTCCGTTGAAGTTGTCGTGGAGGCGCATCGCCCAGTCCCCGCCGATCTCGACGCCGCCAAAGTCCACCTCGTAGGTCTCGGTTATGTCGTCATCGCCGCTGCCGGCGCGGTCGTGCAGCGTCCGGGCGGTGCCGTCGGGCGCCACGAGCTGCACCAAGAGGTCGCCGATGTAGTCGTGCTCGATGTCCACGGACACGGACACGGACGAGGCCGCGCCGGAGTCGGTGACGGTAATCGTGTCATTCTTGTATACATTATACGGCACGTACAGGGCCGGCGAGCTGGAGTATTCGTATCTCAGGGTGTCGGCTTCCGGACTGCCCGGGGCAAGCTCAAAGTCGCCCGCGTCCACGCCGGTCACGGCCTTGCTGAACGTCGCGTTGAACACGAGCGTGCCGCTGTCGGTGGTGGCGACGGTGGGGTCGTGCCTCGTGATGGAGCCGAGAGTCGGGGCCGATTGGGAAGGGGAGTTGACTCTGATGGTGGGAGAGATGGAATTCTCCACAGCAGGAGAAATGAGGTTCACCTCGGTGGTGTTGGCAGTTATCGTTATGTGATACTCGGATTTGGAGTGGTGGTCGGACGCGGAATTGAGGACAAGGCGTCCGTCCATAATCGTGAAATGATCAGCGTCGACGCCCGTAATGTTGTAGTTGTCAACGCCCGTATCAAACCCGACTTGCGGGGATATGCTCGCAACTATCGTCCCGCCGTGGTCTACGTACGTGTCTTCTAGGACGACAAACCACGGTCCCAGATTCCTGTCAAAGGCGTGGGCGAAATTAAACATGTAAGCCATGCCGTGCAGGCTGTCCACGGAGGAGACGTTCCACCCGGAGATGTCGCCGTTGAATGCGAGGGCGCCAGAGAACATTGCATACATGTCCTCCACAGAGGAGACGTTCCAGCCGGAGATGTCGCCGTTGAAGGAAGTTGCGGCCTGAAACATCTGCGTCATGTGTTCCACGGAGGAGACGTTCCAGCCGGAGATGTCGCCGTTGAATGCGTGGGCGTCAGAGAACATGTACGTCATGTCAGTCACGCTGGACATGTCCCAGCTGGACAGGTCGCCGTCAAAGCCGTAAGCCTTGTTGAACATGTATCTTGTGCTGGTCATTGGGGACACGTCCCAGCTGGACAGGTCGCCGTCAACGTACGTGTTGTAAAACATGTTAAGCACGGAGGGTTGGGAGGAGAGATCTGGTGCGTCAGTTGCCCGGTACTGCATGTTTGTGGCACCCTTGAACATCTCAGTCATGTCGGACCATTTAGTATCCCCCCACTGGTCCAGTGACAGGAGCATTTTTGGGGTATCAAAGGTTCGGGCAACATCATAGTAGTGAAAGTAAAAGCGCGTCAAGTCGCCGGAGATCGACACTGTGGAATTTCTGAGTACGGCGGGTCCATCGTATATGTAATAGGGGTTCACGTATCCGGATGCGTTGTACGACTGTGGCGGGCTACCGTCCCCCCAGTCTATGGTCACCTGGCCGCCGGATGCCACGCCTATGTGAAATCCGATACCCGCCAGACTTTTAGTGCCGATAGACTCCCCGGTGGTGTTCCACGTGGTGACAAAGGCGCCAGTGTCAGGCGTTTGCGCGTGCGCCTGCGGCAGCAGTGCCGCATGCCCCGGCGCGCCCGTCAGCTCAGGCCAAACCGTGGCAGACGCGAAGTCCGCAGGCAGCTCGGCGCCCGCCGCGCCGGCCGCATGCAGTGCCTGCGCCAGTGCGCCTTGGAATGACCGCGCAGGCGCATCGCCGCTGTCTTGCGCCGACAGTGCATCTGGCACCCTCCACTCCGGTCCGCCATCGCCTGCCTGTGGCGCGCCCGGCAGGCCGGGCAGCAGTACAAACGACCCGGCAGCCGCTGCTGCCGCCACCAGCACCACAAATACGGCCAACGACCAGCCTGACGACTGTCTCCGGAACCTGGCACGGCCGACAGCGGCTGCGGCTAAATCAGGGAAAGTCAGCACATTGATTTTTTGGTACATTGGCACATAAGACACAAGATTAAATAATGTTGACAAGGCAGTGCGAAGAATACGCCTCTTTTCCCCCCCACCCCATTCTAGGTAAAAAGAAGTGGCTTTCTGCTGCCGCTAGTGGATTTTCCGCGTACCCGCGCCCGCAGTGCGCCTACCCATCCCGGGGAACCCTGTTCTCTTTCTCATATTTCTGGACAGAGCCAGCATCAGATCAAGCGCCAGCCCGACCCGTCGCGAAGCCCATCTAGTAGATTTGTCCATCATTATTATACAGTCTCAAATAATTATTAACATACAGTGAATATGCGCCTTGAGTGATAAGGGTTTTTTTACACCCGTGCCGCACCCACGCCATGGCGATGCCGGCAGACTACAGCGACGACAACAGCGGCGCCAGCGCCGCCATGTATACGGAGGACGAGTCGGAGAGGACCGACGACGTCAACGAGTACAGGCGCATCTGCATAGACTTTGTGAAGGACATACAGCACGACTACGAGGGCTGGGTCGACTACTACAAGCTGCCCGAGGACGAGGACGCCCGCAGGCGCGAGGGGATACGGGCCGCAGTCGAGAGGAGCTGCGAGTGGATAGCAAAGGTGGCCCAGACCATAAAGTCGGTGGACATCGCGATGAACGACGGCCTGCAGAAGATGGCGGAGGCGACGGCAGGCAGGCCCCTCGAGGTAGGGGTCTTTGTAAACAAGATGTCCGGGTACACGGAGGCCAAGGCGGGGCCCATAGAGGTGGTCGCAAAGGGGGCCGCCAGGCAGGGCAGGAGGATCAAGATCGGGTTCCACTTCAAGGATGACAGGTTCAGGACAGAGTCCACGTGCGGCGCGCACCTCTCTGACGAGGGGCTGCCACCGGACGCCTCCGAGATGCTCGACGCGCGCCTGACCCTCCACGCGGAGGGCGCCCAGCGCAGGGACCTCGTCTCGTTTACGATAACGTTTGCAGAGGTGGACTCGGACGGAAGCGAGATCGAGAAGAGGGGCCTGACCACCATAGTGCACATCGTGTGAGCGCCGCGCGCGTCAGTCCAGGTATCCCACGAGCGCGCCCGTCCCGGACAGCCTGACGAACCCGAGCCGCTCAAGGGAGTCCGTGTCGCTGGCGACCATCACGCCGTCGGATATTGTATACAGGACGTCCTCTATGTAGAACGTCCTGGCGGATCCGTCTGCGTAGCGATACGGGTCAGTTGACACGGCAGAGTGCGAGACGGTCCCGCGTATTCCAATGCCGTTTTCCGCGTCCACCTTTAGGATGTAGAATCCCGACCAATAGTCCCTGTAGTAGTCGTCGTATTCAATCACGTTCTCGGACTCTGACGGGTGCAGGGTGTCGCCAAGCTCTTGGTAGGGGCCCTTGACGGGCATCGACAGTATGCCGCGCGAACCGTCAAAGAAGAAGGCCTTGTGGCTCGACAGCGCGTCCGAATACGTCTCCATGTCCCCTATTATCAGGTCGTCTGCGACTGACGGGTTTGAGACGTCAGAGACGTCGAACAAGGCTATCTTGAGCCCCAGCTGCCTGACCCACCTGTCGTCGTTAAGCGTGGTGTCGCGGCCCACCCCGATCACGTGCTTTTCATCGTACGGGTGCAGGTAGTTTGAAAAGCCCGGAATCTTGAGCTCGCCGAGTATGCGCGGCGTGTCGCCGGATATGTCAATGACAAAGAACGGGTCCACCTGCTGGAACGTTACAAGGTACAGCCTGTCCCCCATGAACCTGGCCGAGTATATGCTCTCGTCGGGCGCTACGCCCTCAAGCGAGCCGACCTCCTCCAGGTTGCGGTCAAGCGTGTAGACCCCGTTTGACCTGCTAAAGCCGCCGTACTCTGTATAGTATTCAGTCGTGGTGGCCACGCGTAGCCGTTCGCCGCCTCCGCTCTCTCCGAGGGAGAACTGGTTGAGGAGCCTGCCGGGCACGGAGCCGCGCGCCACGTACTCGATGCCGTCCTCTCCCCCGCCGCCTATCGAGACCTTGTGAATTATGGTCTTGGTGCGGTCCCTCTCAAGCTCCGAGTCGTACGATATCAGCGCGTCCTGTATGCGCTCAAAGAGCCTGTCGCGCTCGCCGGCCCCAAGCCTGTTGTAGTAGTTTTCAAGTATCTCGGCAATCGCCCTCCACTGGCCGCGCGAACCCTCAAGCCACTCGGCCTCCTGCGCGTCGAGTATGTCACGCTGTATCTCGGCCGGCAGCAGCGGGACGATCGCCTCAAAGAAGCGCTCTTTGGCGGCCTGCTCGTAGTTGTAGTCCGGAGGCACGCTCTGCAGGTACGTCAGGTAAAAGTACGAGTGCGTCACATAGTACGTGCCCGTGTTGCCCATCAAAAACGTCTCAGACGAGATGGAGTCTCCGGAGAGGTCTATCTCGGCGAGGGTCGTGAACGTCGAGAGGTTCCACTCGTCGTCAAAGTAAAAGATCCGGGGCGCGACCTCCTCCGAGTTTCGCAGGATTATGGGAAAGTCCGGGTAGTCATAGTCCACGTGGCTCGTGGCCACCACGTAGACGCGGTCGCCTATCATGCGGGCGTCCTCGAACCACCCGTCTATCGAGTATTTGGTGCGGATCTCGGGCGCCGAGCGGTCCGACACGTCCAGTACGACCGCGTGCGTGACGGGCTTGTACGACCGCCGCGGCTCAAAGTCGTACTCCCGTATCACGAGATCGTCGCTCTGCGAGGTGTAGAACACAACCAGATCGTCGCCGTTGAGGAATATGTCGCGGATGTAGTCCGGATCAATGTCAAGGGCCACCTTTGCGACTACGCCCATGTCGCTGGCAGGCCACACGTCTACGATCGTAAGCATGTTGCGCGCCGCCACGTATGCGTACTGGCCGTCGGTCTTTACATAGTCCGGCTCGTCGACGCCCTCTACCTGCACGTTCGTAGTCGAATAGTCGGTGCCGCCACCCCCGCCGTCCTGGCTCGCGGCATCATCGAACATCATCTCGGGTTCCGGCTCTACCATCATCTCGGCGGATCTTGCAAGCATCATCATTTCCGAGCCGAAGCCGGCCTGCCACCTGCCCGCGGACTGATCCTGCAAGGACGCCGCGTTTATCAGGTCGACAAGCTGCTCCCTTGTGGTTATCTCCAAGGCCCCCTCGGTCCCATGCGCCGGGGAGAGTGGGACGGGATCTGCCATTACCGCCGACGTGTCATTGTCCAGGGGCATGTCCGTAGAGGGCGTGGAGGGGACAGCGACTGACGGCGCGTCTGGCGCCGGCTCGGTTGCATTTAGGGTGGTGTCGGCATCCGTGCCGGTGCCGGTGGGGGGCACCTCCGGCGCCGGCTCAACTACAGGCGGCGGAGTATCGCCGGCAGGGGCAAGCACAAGGGCGGCCCCGATTCCAATTGCAACGATACCGATGACGATGGCCAGAATTACAATATTCATTATTTTATAATCTCCATTCCCAAGTAAAAGATCCTATAAAGTGGATTTAAAGGTGCGGGTTTGGTTCTCTGCCGTAAAGCCGCGCGCATCTGCGGCCGCGTCATACGGTAGCGGCAGGGCCGCCGCCGCCGCCGCCGCGGCCCTCGTCAAGCGACACCTCTATTGCAACCCTGCGCTCCCTTGCCCTCTCCTGCCCCGGATACTTTAGCTCCGAGATGGTCCGCAGCAGCCCCTCGTCGGACACTATACGCGCCGTGCCGCGCGCGCTCTGCTCCCCGCGGATCACCGCCACGTCGGGGTTGGCTGCCGCGTTGAGGTACCAGTCCCCGTCCGGCAGGTGCCTTGAAAAGTAGAGCTTGCCCGAGCGGGACACGGCCCTGAGCGGGACGGCGTGCTCGCTGTTCGTGCGGCGCCCCCTGGTCACGAGAACGGCCCTGAACGCAGCCTCGTCCGGCGCCCCCAGTACCGCCGGACTGCCTGCCGGCCCCGGCGGCCCGGTCGCGCATGCGGCAGGGTCCGAGGGGGGCATGCCACGGGTTCCAAGTCAAGTAATTTAACGCCATTGGTGGAATTTGACAATGCTCGAGTTGATAAGCAAACTTTGCCACCAGACGTCATGTCAGTAAGACTCGAGGACGTGCCCGAGGGCATGATGACGGCCGACACGTTCAAGGGCAAAAAGGTCATCGACAGGGAGGGAGTGGAGTATGGCAAGGTACGGCACATACACATCAACCCGGAGACGCTGGTGGTCTCAGGAGTGACCATACACGAGGGGTTCGGCAAGGACTACTACCTGACCAGCGACTACATAGACGAGTTCTCAAAGGAGACGCTGCACCTGAGCAGGCCGCCCATAAGGACAGGGGCCACTGTCATCGACGGGGACCGCCACAAGCTGGGCAAGATAAAGCGGCTTCACAAGAACCCCGACACGGAGGAGATAGAGTCCATAGAGATCACGGACGGCCTGACAAACACCAAGATCGTCTCAAAGTCAGAGATATGGGGGATCGGCGAGAGGGTGATCCTCAGGATGTCCAAAAAAGAGTTCAAACGGATGGAGTAACGGCTACTGCCGCCGCCTTTTCTTTCCCGCACGCGGCGCACCATCCAGTATTTTTGCCCCGACGCCGGACGGCCGGCACGGCACGCTGGTCGGCTTTTTTGACTTTGCTCGGGACAGGCGCGCCAGAGACGCCGGCCACGATACGATGCGCGCATGCAAGCAGCGAGGTGACGGTGCGGCGGGGATGGTGGCGATGGCGGGACACCCGCCCGGATCTACCAAGTTATAATTGGGCCCGGCTCCGTCCACGCGTACGATGGACGCCATAGAGACCAGGCACCTGACAAAGTCGTTTGGCCGCGTAACCGCGGTCGACGACGTATCATTCAGCGTCAAGAGCGGGGAGATATTCGGGTTCCTAGGCCCCAACGGCGCCGGGAAGAGCACCGCCATGATGATCCTCACCACCCTGCTCAGGCCCACCTCAGGCGAGGCCTTTGTCGGTGGCGCCGACGTCTCAAGGGAACCCAAGAGCGTCAGGCAGAAGATAGGATACGTCCAGCAGGACATTGCAGTGGACGAGTACATGACGGGGCGGGAGAACCTCCAGCTGCACGCGAGGCTCAACCACATGCCGAAAAGGACGGCGGAGCCGCGCATAGACGAGATGCTCAGCCTGGTGGAGCTGGAGCAAAAGCAGCACGAGCAGGTGGTGGGCTACTCCGGCGGCATGCGCAAGAGGCTTGACATAGCGGGGGGGCTGCTCCACATGCCCGACGTGCTGTTCCTCGACGAGCCGACAGTCGGGCTCGACATACAGACGCGCAGGAAGATATGGGACTATATCAGGAGGATACACTCGGAGTACGGCGTGACCGTCTTCCTGACCACCCACTACATGGAGGAGGCAGACAGCCTCTGCGACAGGGTCGGCATAATAGACGGCGGCAGGATAGTGGCCATAGACAGCCCGGGGCGCATGAAGGACGCGCTCGGCAGCGAGATGATCTCAATAGAGGTGCCGCGGGCCGACTCTGACAGAATGCTGCGGGAGCTGCAGGGCATGGACGGGATGCTGTCCGGCATAAGGCGCGACGGCGGCTCGGGGGCCATAACCATGGTGGCGTCAGACGGAACCGGGGCGGTCCCCAAGATATTCGGGGCCGCGTCAAGGTGCGGCGTCGCGATAGACGCGATCAGCGTGACGCGGCCCACGCTTGACGACGTGTTCCTGCACCATACGGGGCACGAGATCAGGGACGAGGAGGACTCCGGGTTCAGCCGGGGGCTGGATCTTGCCAGGAAGAGGAGGAGGAGGGGGGTCGGGGCGCCATGACCCCCGGCGCACCGCTCCGCGCGTCGGCCGCGTACGACGCGTACACGATATTCTGGCGCGAGATAAAGCGGTACAAAAAGTCAAAGAGCGGGGTGTTCATCAGGCTCATCCAGCCGGCCATATGGATAATAGTCGTGGGCAACACGTTTGCCGGAACCCAGCCGCTCATAGAGTCAGTCGGGTTCGACGGCCAGTACATCGAGTTCATGGCGCCCGGCGTGATAGTGCTGACGGCGATATTCACCAGCATATTCGGCGGCGTCAACACGCTGTGGGACAGGCGGTACGGGTTCATGAACAAGGTGCTCACCACGCCGATCTCGCGCTCCTCGATCGCCCTGGGCAAGATGGCGGCAATCTCCCTGATATCCGCGCTGCAGGCCAGCCTCATACTCGGAATCGCGCTCGCGATAGGGGTCACGTTCGAGGACCCCCTGATGATCGCCCCCATAATGGGCATCGTCGTACTGTTCTCGCTGGGGTTCGCCGGGATATCCGTGACGGTGGCGGCCACTGCAAAGTCGCAGGAGACCTTCTGGGGGCTGATAAACATGCTCGGCATGCCGCTGTTCATGCTCAGCCCCGCCCTCTTCCCGCTCGAGCTGCTGCCGGAGTGGCTCGCCACGCTTGCAAAGTTCAACCCCGTCACGTACGCGGTGCTCCTCATAAGGGAGATGATGACGGGGGTCTCGGAGGGCGGCATAGCCATGCTGGCCGGGCTCGGGATAATATCGGCCTTCGTCGCATGCATAACGGTGGTCGCAGGCTACGTGTTCACGAGGGACGTCAACAAGCCGTTCTGAAGGCCTGGCGGCGGCCGCGGCGGCGGCGGCCTGCAGGTACTGACAAAAATTTGACAAAATGGAGAACCATTGCAAACCCGGCGCCTTATTGTCGGATTCGGCCATCCTGCGCCATGACGGGCGCGCGCACTACGACATATGCCATTGCCGCAGCATGCGTGGCCGCGGCGGCGGCCATGGCGGCAGTTGACAACCCGATGCAGTACGGGGCCGGCGCCGCTACTGCTACCGCGCATGCGACCCTCAGCGACGGATGGCGCACGCACCTGTACGAGTGGGGCTCGTACGGGATAGGCGGGGAGGGCCTCTTTGCGCACCCGCAGTTCATAGCAGTGGACGGGCAGGGCAGCGTGTACGTCACCGACCTGGGCAACAAGCGCGTGCAAAAGTTCGACTCGCACGGCGCGTTCCTTGCGGCGTGGGGAGGACAGGGGAGCGCCGACGGGCAGTTCAGGTACCCGTCCGGGATCGCGACGGACGGCGCCTACATATACGTGGCCGACAGGGATCTGAACCGCGTGCAAAAGTTCGACGCAAACGGCAACTACGTGGCCCAGTGGGGAAGCGGCGGCAACGCGGAGGGCAGGATGAGCATGCCGACCGGGGTGGCAGTCGGCGCCGACGGGCACGTGTACGTGGTGGACACGGGCAACCAACGCGTGCAAAAGTTCACGTCCGACGGCGAGTTTGTGCTCTCCTTTGGCGGCTCCGGCACGGAGCCGGGCAGATTCGTGACGCCGCACTCCATAGACGTGGCCGCAGATGGCGGCCTGTACGTATCGGACAGGGGCGCCGGCAGGATAGACCACTATACGGCAAACGGGACGTACGTCGAGTCGCACGTGTTTTATGCGTCGGGCCCGTTCCAGTTCATGCCCGAGAGCATAAAGCTGGACGGCAACGGCATGATACGCGTCATAAACGCCCATTCGCAAAACGTGATGCACCTTAACCTGAGCGCCAGCTCGGAGCCGATCAGCGTGTTCGAGCGGCTTGGACTGATCTATTCGGATATCGTATTCCCCACCGACGTGGAGGTGGGGATAGACGGCCAGCTGTACGTGGTGGACTCGCTTGGCCATACCATACACGCGTTCAGGACGCCGCAGTACAATGCGTCATCCCACGAGCAGGCGGCGGGCAACGACACGTCATCGCAAACGCTGCAGCAGCAGGGACAGCAGCAGGGCAGAACCCCGCCAACCGTCGAGGCCCCGCCTGACATAACCGTCAACGCGACCGGAATGCTCACTCTCGTGGACACGGGCTCGGCGGACGCCCATGGCGATGGCGGCATAGCGGAGATACGTTCAGACGCCCCGGACGCGTTCCCAGTCGGGATCACGACCATAACGTGGACCGCGATTGACGGCCACGGGAACGCAGCAGTGGCCCACCAGTACGTGAACGTCACGGCGTGCGGCATCCAGCACACGGCATACAACCACATAGCCGGCGACTCTGACAACAACATAATCAACGGGACGGACGGGCCGGACCTCATATTCGGCCAGGAGGGCAGGGACATAGTGTACGGCGGTGGCGGCAGTGACTGCATATTCGGCGGCGGCGGCGACGACGTCATACTGGGAGGCCCCGGCGACGACCACCTAATGGGAGGAGGCGGCGACGACATACTCAGGGGCGGCAGTGGCGACGACATCATAATCGGCGGGACGGGCGCAAACGTCCTTGACGGCGGGGGGCCGGACGGCGCGCAGGACACCTGCCATGACACAGGCGAGATGGACCTCATAATCAGCTGCGCGGCGCAGTGATCGCGACTGCTTGTTCCAGCCGGCCACAACCACACAACCACACAACCACACAACCACACAACCACACAACCACACATCTATGTAAACTCCGGCGGCGTCGTTCCACGGCCATCCTGGTTACTTTCAGCCTGTGTTCCTCTGCTTTGCTATCTTCTTAAGCTTTGTCTTGTAGAGCGCATCCTTTCTCTGCTCGTACAGCGTCTTTGACGTCAGCATGTGCCAGATTATCGTCGCCATCTTGTTTGCCACGTGGCTTACGGCAATTCCGTGCGGGTGGTTCTTTCTCACCCTCTCATAGACTGCCTTCATCCTCTCGTCCTTGAACGAGGCGGTCTGCGCAGCCTGTATCATCATCCAGTTCACCCTCCTGTTGCTGTCCTTCTTCATCCTCCCGTGGTGCAGCGTGTCTCCGGATTGGTGTATGGTCGGGCACACCCCCATCCACGACACGAGCTGCCTGGGCGTGGGGAACCTCCCGATGCCGTCAATCTCCAGCGCTATCAGCAGGGCCCCGAAGGAATTGAACCCTGTCAGGCTCATTATCCTTCTGGCGTCCTCGTTGTCCAGGGCCATCCTGTCGACGGTCTTCTCAAGCTGTCTTATGTCGCGGCTGATCTGTCGTATCTGTCTGAGGGACTGGCGCATCACGTGGTTGCTGTGCTCCGACGGAAGCATCTGTCCCTCGAGCCACTTCATGTTGGCCGCGCCCATAATGCCGCTACCTGCCTTGGGCATGCAAAGATCGTACCTGTCAAGCAGGCTGTGTATCCTGTTTGCCGCCCGGGTCCTGTCCTGCACCAGGCTCTCCCTGTGCCTGAGGATCTGTTTCTGTTCGCGTATGTGTGACGCGGGCACGTGGCATTCCGCCACGAGTTCGGTCCTCAGCAGGTGGGCAAGAATCCTTGCATCAAGCCTGTCCGTCTTTATCCTCGCCTCCGCTATGGCCCTTGTCTTGAGCGGGTTTGCAAGCTTGATCGGGATGCCGCCCTTCTCAAACTCCTCGTACGTCTTCAGCCACATGTTTCCGGTGGACTCGCAGACGGCCTGGCACGCGCCGTATCTTGCCGTCACGTTATCTGCCACTGCGCGCGCGTCGGCCACTGTGTTGGCGTAGCTTGATTCTTCAAGTATCGCCCCCTCCTCGTTCAGTATGCAATAGACACATCTCTTCTTTCCGATGTCGATTCCTATGCTTTTCACTTTCTCACCTCCCTTTTCTTTCACTTTGTAGGCTGGAAGCTGCACCCATCTATCAGGGGTCGTGCCCCACTATCGCCGCAGCTCGGATCGCCCCATTCAACAACAAGGCATCATGTGCCATGTGTGGGTAGGGGTCAGCCAACGGCGCTGCTTGAAGCCGGAGGTTTACATGCGTTCAACAACAACAACAACAACAACAACAGCAGCAGCAGCAGCAGCAGCAGCAGCAGCAGCAGCAGCAGCAGACCGGCCGCGGCCGTAACCACAACCCGCTACCGCATACCAGAATATATTGGTCTCTGGTATGAATTCACCCATGGGATCCGGGGTTCCGTCGGATGCCGAGTTACGTAAGGCATTCCTGCGCATACTAACCAAGGGTAGCAAGAGCAACACGTACAAGTTCGCGCTGGCCCGGGCCCTGCTCGAACACTGTAGAAAGCAGGCGGACTACGGATCAGATCCTAGCATTAGGGATCACGTGCCGTATGACTATCTTGCAGAATCCTTTGTAAAGTACTACTGGCACCAGGAGTCCCTATTCAGAATAAAACAGAGCTTTAGCACGAAAAGCATGCCCCATGCCGTGCAGATCATTCAGGAGAGGTTTGGAAGCGATCCCGCCAAGCTGTTCAAGGACGTCGACAGAGAGGCCAAGGAGGCGGCAGAAGAGAGCATGATGAAGAGGGTGTTTGGAAACGAAAACAACGGCACATCCCAAGTCGTTCCCAGGTTCCAGAACATCAGGGGGCTCAGCAAGGAGGAGGCAGGCGTATTCTACACCCACAGCGACAAGGAAAAGATGATCCACCTCAAGGATGGAATATCCAAGTTTTTGAGCAGCCATTACGATGTGCTGCTAAAGGCAGTCCTGGTGGAGTGGACACGGTATCTTGAAAAGATAAACACCATGCCCAAGCTAATCTCAAAGCTGGAGAATGCCAACGCGAGGAGGGGCAGCCTCAACAAGTACCGCACCATGTTCAGGGACTCCACCCACTGCTTTTACTGCCGGGCAAGACTGGAGAGGCACTACATAAACGTCGACCACTTCATACCGTGGTCCTACATGTTTGACGACGATCCCTGGAACCTGGTTCTCAGCTGCCAGAACTGCAACCTGCGAAAGAGCGACTCGCTTGTACAACCAGAGTTTACAGAGTGTCTGATTGAGAGAAACCACGGCTATTACGACCGGCTCAGGGAGATGAGAAAATCGCTTGATCTTCTCGATACGGGAAAGGGCTGGCCCACAGAGATACGCCACAACTATGACGGCTGCAAGGAGTCCGGATTCGTGGTAAAGCACCTGTGAGACGATTCCGTTTTCAAGAATTCGGTTTTTGTACGGCCATATGACCTTCAGGGGCCAGCCGCGCCCGGCTCACGAATTCACAGCAGAACCCCGCAACCATATGCATATAGGGCAGATCATACCCCACATGTTTCATCATACGCATACATAGACTATACACTACAGGACTAAGTAGCCTTTAGAGAGCAGGGGTGTAATGACGAAACGAATTGCAACAATAGCACTGATCGCAGTACTAATGACTTCGCTCCTGCCCACATACACCTCGGGCGGAGCCATGCAGGCGGCGCAGGCGCAGGAGGCAGACACCGTCAGGATTGACGCTGCGGGCGCATCGTTCGCGTTCCCGCTGATGGACCTGTGGAGGGTAAAATATGCCGAGATCAATCCGCATATCGAGCTCAACTACCAGTCGATCGGAAGCGGGGGCGGGGTAAAGCAGCACATCGAGAAGACGGTCAACTTTGCGGCATCAGACGCGCCGCTCAGGGACTCTGAGTACGAGCTAGCCCCCGGATCAATTACCATACCGGAGATGATAGGTGCCATATCACTGGCGTACAACCTGCCAGGGGTGGATACGGGACTGAAGCTGACAGAGGAGGCGCTCTGCGGCATCTACCTCGGAGAGATCACAGAATGGAACGATCCAAGGATAACAGAGCACAACCCGGGCGTAAGCCTGCCTGAGAAGAACGTGTTTGTGGCGCAGAGATCCGACGGCTCCGGAACGACGTTCGCCTTTACCAGCTACCTGACAAAGGTGTGCCCGGAATGGGAGGAAGAGGTCGGGGCAGGCAAGAGCGTCCAGTGGCGCACAGGATTCGGCGCGCCCGGAAACGAGGGCGTCGCCGCACTGGTAAAGACCAACGAGGGCGCAATCGGCTACATCACGCTTGCATACGCGTTCCAGGAAGACACGACGGTGGCGGCAATCCAGAACGGCGACAGGACCGGCTTTGTGATGCCGACGCTGGACAGCGCGTCGGCCGCATCGGGCGGGGCGGCGCCGACGCTCCCAGGGGCTCACGAGAGCTGGAGGGGAGTCGACCTGCTTGCGGCACCGGGCGAGAACTCGTACCCGATTACGAGCTTTTCGTACCTGATTGTGCATCCCGATCTCGACGGCTCGGTCAGGGACTACGACCACGCAAAGGAGGTGGCAAACCTCATCGCGTGGATAATCACCGACGGGCAGCAGTACAACGCGGACCTCCTGTACGTGCCGATCTCGGCACCCGTGCAGAACATCGGACTGGAGGGACTCTCCAAGATCACATACCAGGGACAGCCCGTATACACGGGGCCGACCAGCGTTGCAGCAGAGCCGGCAGGGTCAGACAGCGGCGACGGGGAACTCATCCCGTCGTGGGTAAAGACCCTCTTCGGATACTATGCGGAGGGGGGCATATCAGACGCTGACCTGATAGGCGCCCTGCAGTTTTTGATTCAAGAGGGAATCATAATAGTCGAATAGTGACGTACGGCTAGACGCGACAACAGCAATAATTTTTTGTTTTTTGGCTCGGATGACAGGATGGGGGCGCCCGCCATATAACGCGCGTGCGCAGGGCCGGCACCGGCACGCCAGGGTCTATCACGTGCGGCCGCCGTCGCAAAGAAGCCCGCGGCCCCCGCAGTCAGGCAAGCTGGAGCGACGCGGCAAGCCGCGCCGCAAGGAACACGGCCACGCCCGCAAGGACCACGCCTATCACGCGCTTTAGCGTGCCGTCATCAAAGCGCCCCGTGAACCGTGAGCCCGCATACGCCCCCGCCATCGCGGCCGGGGCCATGACCGCAAGCATCGGGATGCTGATGCCCCCGTTTATGAGGTGCCCCGCGACGGCCGCGGCGCCCATGACGGCCGACGCGGCAAGGTTCGTCCCAACCGCCACCCGCGGGCGCATGCGCAGGATGCGCATCATCGCAGGCAGCCTGACGCTCCCAAGCACGAGCCCCACCATGCCCCCCAGCAGGCCGACCCCCAGCCCTATCGACGCCTCCTTTGCAATCCGGGACCTTGAGAGAGTTGCGCCGTCCGAATCCGAATCGGCCGCGGAGGCACCGCCCGGCTCAGCGGCGCTGCCGCGCGAGTCCGCCGCCCCGGCCCCCCTGCCTGGGCGCGCAAGGGAGTACGACTCGTAGCACACTATGCACAGCACCAGCCCCAGAAGCGCGTACGCCGGGACGGCCGACGTGGCAAAGCTGCCTGCAAAGCCGCCTGCCGCTCCCGTGACCGCCATTACGGAAAATACCCTCAGGTGGAAGCGGTTTGAGCGGAGGTGCCCGACCGCGCCAGATATCGCGCCCGCCGTGCTGACCCCTATGTTCGTGCCGGCCGCCACAAACGCAGAGGACTCTGCGCCCAGGATTATGGGATAGCGCACGACGCCAAGCACCAGCCCCACCATTCCCCCCACAAAGCCGATCGCAAGTGCCGCTGCCCCTAGTATGACAAGCTCCTCGGCGGAGCCTGCCACTGCCCCTAGCACGGCCCGCGCGCCACCCCCGCGATCAGTGCCGCTGCCGCTGTCGTCACTGCCACCACCGAACCGTCACCGCGCGCTGCGGGCCGCCACGCACGCGGGGGACACGGCCGCTCCATCACAGAACAGCGGGACTATGCCGCTCGTTAAAATATACTATATAGAATATGGCTGCGTACGGTAAGACCATAGACTATAGCTCAATGGCAGATATCCCCAGGCGCGCCCGTTGTTACATGCAGAAGGACCGCCTCGGTGGCAGGATTGCGCGGGAGGGGCGGCCCCCGCTCGTGGACAAGCTGTTCAAGGTGGGAACAGCCCTCGCGGGCGTCTACGTCCTCGCGATCATACTGATCATGGTGCTGCAGCTCGGATGGGAGTCCGGGCCGGTCTGGCAGGAGGAGGGGGTGGTGGGCTTTATCACCGGGACGGACTGGAACGCGGTGGAGGGCCGCGAGTCGTACGGGGCCCTGCCGTACATACTGGGGACGCTGATCACGTCAGCAATTGCCATGACGATAGCGCTGCCGCTGAGCATCGGCATAGCGATGTTCGTCATGATCGTCCCAAGGAGGATCGGCCAGCCCATGGGATACCTCATCGAGCTGCTTGAGGCGGTGCCAAGCGTGGTGTACGGCCTGTGGGGGCTGTTCATATTCAGGATATACTTTAGGGACTGGATAGAGGAGCCGCTGCACGACGCGTTTGGCGACTCGATATTCCTGTTCTCCGGGGCCCCGTTCGGGCTCGACGTGCTTTCGGCCAGTATCATACTGGCCATAATGATCATACCCACCATATCCGCGGTCTCAAGGGAGGTGATGATGGCAGTACCCCAGCAGCAGAAGGAGGCCGCATACATGCTGGGAAGCACCACGTGGGAGATGTTCAGGCTGGCGGTCTTCCCGTACTCAAAGGCGGGGCTTATGGGCGCGTCCATACTCGGCCTGGGCAGGGCCATCGGGGAGACGATGGCGGTGACGATGCTGATAGGAAACACGATAGGGGCGGCCGCCATACCCCAGTCGCTGTTCCACCCCAGCCAGACCATGTCAAGCATTATAGCAAACGAGTTCATCGAGGCGTCGCCCGCGTCCATACACCTGCCGGCGCTCATAGGTATCGGACTCGTCCTGCTGCTCGTGGCCATGGCGGTAAACGTGATAGCGCACTATATCGTAACCAGGATGCTAAAGGTGAGGGAGGGGGCGATTAGGAATTGACCGGCGGCGACGCGCACTACGGGGGCGGCGGGGCGGCGGCCACGGCATCCACCCCAAGAAGCCGGCGGCGGGCCGAGATCAGGGCCATGTTCAAGTCAAACGTGAGCGGCAGGCTCAAGGTGGACCGCATAATGGTGGGCGGGATTACGGCGTGCGCCATAGTCGCCATAGTGCCGCTCTTCTGGATACTCGGGCAGCTCATAGTAGGAGGGGCCCCCGCCCTCTCAGTCGAATTCTTCACAGAGGAGCCCGGGGCCATAGGCGCGGGCACGATAAACGTGGGGCCCGCCATACAGGGCACCATAATCATCATCGGGCTCTCGTCGCTGATAGGCATACCGATAGGAATCGGCGCCGGCGTGTACCTCTCAGAGGTGGGCAGCGGCAGCCGGTTGGCAAAGCAGATGAGGTTCCTGCTTGACGTGTTCATGGAGGTGCCGTCCATCGTGCTCGGGCTGTTCGCGTTTTTGGCAATCGTCCTGCTGTTGGGACACTTTTCGATATGGGCCGGCGCCTTTGCGCTCTCGCTCATCATGTTCCCCATAGTCGCAAGGGCCACGGAGGAGCAGCTCAAGATGGTGCCCTGGACGTACAGGGAGGCGGGTACTGCGCTGGGCCTCAAGAAGGCCACGATCGCGTTCCGCATAGTGCTTGCAACCGCAAAGCGCGGGCTCCTGACCGGCGTGCTGCTGTCCGTGTCAAGGATAGGCGGCGAGACGGCCCCGCTCATAATGACGATACTGGGAAGCAGCCAGTTCTTCTCGTCGCTTGACGCGCCCATGGACGCGCTGCCCCTGCGCATATGGCGCTTTTCGCTGCTGCCGTACGAGGAGGCCAGGCTTGCCGGGTGGGGGGCCGCGCTCGTCCTGGTGATTATAATACTTGCAATACACGTCGGCGTGCGGTACTACTTCCAGGGGAGAAGGGGCGGCGGCATCGGGGCAAACGGCGGCAGGAGATCGCGCAAAGGTTTATTGCCAAACATGAGGGGAGGCAGTGCATAGGTTATGAGCAACATCATAACGGCCGAGCCGCAAAAGCGGGCACCGAGTGACGAAAAGCAGGGCGGCGTCTTTGCAAACAAGCGCTTCAAGATGGTGACAGAAAACGTCAACGTATACTACGGCGACGTCAGGGCAGTAAAGGACATCAGCCTAAAGTTCCCGGAGAACTCCATCACAGCGCTGATAGGGCCTTCAGGATGCGGCAAGACCACCTTTCTGCGCTGCCTTAACCGCATGCACGACATGACCCCGGGCTCGCGCGTGGAGGGGAGGGTCACGATAGACCAGACGGACCTGTACGACTCCAACATAGACCCCATATACCACAGGAGAAAGGTCGGAATGGTGTTCCAAAAGCCGAACCCGTTTCCCACCATGTCCATATACGACAACGTCGTGTCCGGCGTAAGGCTCAACGGGGTGAGGGACAGGGCCATACTCGACGAGATCGTGGAGGACTGCCTGAAGATGGCGTACCTGTGGGACGAGGTGAGCGACGACCTCAAGAGGCCCGCAATCGAGCTGTCGGGGGGCCAGCAGCAGAGGCTGTGCATTGCAAGGGCCCTTGCGATACAGCCGGAGGTACTGCTGATGGACGAGCCGGCGTCCGCGCTGGACCCGATTGCGACCCAGAAGATCGAGGAGACGATAAAGGACCTCTCAAGCGAGTACTGCATCATCATAGTGACGCACAACATGCAGCAGGCAATCAGGTGCTCGGACTACACCGCGTTCATGTACCTGGGCGACCTCATAGAGCACGGAAGGACCGACGACATATTCCAAAACCCCAGAAACGAGCTGACCGCAAAGTACGTCGAAGGCCAGTTCGGCTGACAACCACGCGGCCAAGTGACTGCGCGGCAAACCAAGATTCATCACGGCGGGCGGGCCGGACGCGAGTCCGGCACAGACCCCTGACGCGCACGATTAAAGTATCAGGGCATGATACAAGCTGTGAAAATGACGCGGCTCATGGACCCCAACCTGCACCAGCTGTCCGCGCTGATGTCGGAGATGGGCGACCTGGCCATACAGAGCCTGGAGACGGCGATCAACTCGTACCTCAAGGGGACGAACCCCATCACGGAGGTCAAGGACATGTCAGACGAAATTACCGAAAAATACCACGAGGTGGGGGAGCTGGTATTCACCACGATGCTAAAGTTTCAGCCCGTGGCATCTGACTTTAGGTTCATCAGGTCGGCAATCGAGATATCGTACGCGCTCCACAGGTTCGGCAGGTACTCGTATGACATAACGTTTGTCCGCGACAAGTTCGGGGACATATCGTCGTGCAACAACGAGTGGCTCCACCAGGTGACAAACGAGACTATGCAGATGGCAAAGGGTGCGCTGCAGTCATTTGCGATGCTCGACACGGGCAAGGCGGGCATGATAGCAGTCAACGAGGAGTACGTGGACAAGATATACAAGGAGAGGCTCCCCATGCTGGGCGCATCCGGCACGGACAAGAGGTGCGCGCTAGTCGAGGCGCTGCTGCTCGGATACCTCGAGAGGATTGCGGATCACGCCATGCACATGAGCAGGGCGGTCAACTACATCGTAAGCGGCAAGCACTAGCGCACGCGGCAGCACGCCAGCCTTATTAGCGCCCGCGACGCCACCATGGCATTGGCAGCCGCAAGGGGCCCAAGAATCACGTTTTACGGGGGGATGAACGAGATAGGCGGCAACAAGTTCCTGCTCGAGGACAAGGGGACTAGGATATTCCTGGACTTCGGGATGCAGATGGGGCTGCACGGCAAGTACTACGACATGATGATGGGCCCCAGAAAGGGCAGTGCGCTGGCGGACCTGTTTGAGTTCGGGCTGCTCCCCCGGATAAGGGGCATATACAGGCGGGACTACACAGGGCACCTCGCAAAAGGGCCGGATCCAAAGGGGTGGTTCAAAAAGGACAGCAAGTCAGAGGACTCCATACACGGCGTGCTGCTCACGCACGCCCACGTGGACCACTGCGAGTACATACACTACCTGAGGCCCGACATCCCGGTATACTGCACGGAGGCCACCAAGATCATCATGCAGGCGCTCCAGGACACCGGGATGGGAGGCGGCCACTTTGTCACGTACAAAGAAGAGTTCAAGACGTACACCAATACAAAGGGCAGCGCCAGCTGGGCCACGAGCAGCAAGAACAGGGAGGAGCGCGGCCGCAACATATCGCTCGTAAAGCCGTACAAAAAGTACAGGATAGACTCCATCGAGTTCGAGCCCCTCCCGGTGGACCACTCGCTTCCGGGGGCATGCGGGTTCATGATACACACGTCGGCAGGCTCGATCGCGTATACCGGGGATCTCAGGTTCCACGGCAGGCGCAAAAAGGAGACAGAAAGGTTCGTCGACGCGTGCGGCTCCGAGAAGCCGGACTATATGCTGTGCGAGGGGACGCGCGTCGACGTCAGGTCCTCGCCCACCGAGGAGAGCGTGGAGGAGGACGCGCTCGAGGTCATGCAGAACACAGAAAAGCTGTCGGTGGTGTCGTATCCGGTAAGGGATCTCGACAGGTTCCTGTCGCTGTACAACGCGGCGGTGAGGTCCGGCAGGTACATGCTGATCGACTTCAAGCAGGCATACCTGCTAAAGCGGTTCGAGTCCTCAAAGGAGAACAGGGGCGCGTACCCGCGCCTGGACGATCCGAACATCAAGATCTTCCTGCCCAGAATGAGCAAGGGCCTGGTAGGGGCCAAGAAGGGGGCGTGGGACGACAGCCTGATGATGGGGGACTATTCGGAAAAATGGAAAAAGGAGATAATCAACGGCAAGGCGGAGCAGGCCACGTATTCAGACGTAAAGGCAGCGCAGAAGGGGTACGTCCTGTACTGCAACGACTACAACCTGCAGCAGCTGATCGACATACGCCCGGAGGGGGGCTCGTCGTACATACACTCGTCCACGGAGCCGTTCAGCGACGAGATGGAGCTTGGCCACGACAGGATAAAGCGGTGGCTGCACCACTTTGGGCTGATCAGGGACGAAGAGTCGTGGATTACGCTGCACGTCTCCGGGCACGGAACGGGGGATCAGATCAAGAGGGTGGCAAAGGGGTCCAATGCAAAGAACATAATTCCGATACATACGGAGCACAGCGACCGCTTTGCACACTGGCACGACAGCGTGATAAACGGCGAGAACAACGGATGCGTCGCGCTCTGAGTGTAGCGCCCCCGTCAGCATCCGCACGCGCGGCCGTCCGAACCCATGCCGTCACCGCTGCCGCCGTTGTCGCCGCACAGGTTCGGAATCTGCCGTCCGGCATCGGCAATGTCCGCGATCAGTCCCGCGAGGCGCGGATTTGATATCCGGTACATCGCCTTCTTGCCGTCCTGCCTCGACGTCAGGATCCCGCACTCTTTGAGCCTCTTCAGGTGGTGCGATACCAGCGGCTGGTCCCTCTGGAGGTGTGAGACAAAGTCACCCACGCACATCTCCTTCTCCTTTTGGAGCATCTCCAGCATGGCAAAGCGCGTCTCGTCGCATATGCACCTCAGGAGCCATGCGCCGCTGCCGCCTGCGTCCAAACCATCGTCATTCATATAAATCTAGATTTATATAAACTATAATTTATATCAATGGCATGACAGGACCCGCCGCCGAGGGAGGCGTGCTTTTCGTGTGCGTGGAGAACTCCGCCCGCAGCCAGATGGCAGAGGGCTTCCTGAGGCAGATGGCGCCCCACATCAGGGTGCAGAGCGCAGGGACCAGGCCCGGCGCGCAGGTAAGCCCCGAGGCAGTCAGGGCCATGCGGGAGGTCGGGATCGACATCTCAGGGCAAGAGCCGAAGGAAGTGACGCAGGAGATGCTTGCAGGGTCGGCTGTCATAAACATGGGGTGCATGGACAGGGAGGCGTGCCCGGCCCTGTTTGCAGAAGGCGTGGCAGACTGGAAGATCGACGACCCGAAGGGTGCGGACGCAGGGCAGGTCAGGGCCATACGGGACCAGATAAGGGACAGGGTCCGGGCGCTCGTAGGGGAAATGGACGGAGAGTAGGGCAGGCGGGGCATGGCACGCGTACGCGCAGCGGCAGCGGCCCACGGCGGCGGGCGCCGCGAGACTTCAGGGTGACCGCAATGTCCGGATACACCAACGCGCAGATATTTGCAGTGGAGCTGATAGGCACCTTTGTCCTCGTGGTACTTGCGACGGGCACCATAGTGTATGACGCCCAAGTGGGTGGAGTCTACGGGCTGTATATCGCGGCCGCGGGGCCCTTTGTTGCTCTGGTCATATGCGTGGGCCTGTTCGCAAAGGTGTCGCTTGCCCACTTCAACCCAGCCGTGACAATCGCGTATTATGTGACCGGGCACACAAAGAGGGGCCAGCTGGCGTGGTACCTGTCGGCCGAGATAGCAGGGGCCGTGCTCGGCTCCCTGTTTGTCATGACGTTCATAGGGACGGATGCCGACCTTGGCGCAAACGCCCCGAACCGAGACCTGCCGGCTATCGTGACGTTTCCGGCCGAGGTGCTGGTGTCCGCCATGCTGATGGGCGTCATATTGTACGTGGTGTACACAAAGGGCCTGCGCGGGTTTGGCGGCGCGGCCATAGGGGGCATCGTGGCGCTCGACATACTGCTTATGGGAAACGTGTCGGGCGCGTCCATGAATCCCGCAAGGGCGCTCGCCCCCGCCGTGCTCTCGGGCGCAGTCGCCGACCTGTGGCTGTACTGGACCGCCCCCTTTGCAGGGACGGTGGCCGCGGCTATACTGGCAAGGCGCAGGTTCCGGGCGCAGGCAGTACGCGGCGGAGGTGGTGGTGACGACGGCAGCAGCAGCAGTGGTAGTGGTAGTGACGGCGATGGTGACGCGTCCTGATGCGGGGGCGCCGACACCGCGCGCCGCGGTTCCCGTTCCGGCCCGCGGCCCCTACTAGAAATTAATAGAGCGGCACCCCACGCAACGCATGGCAGAAAGATCGGCGGCCCTGTTTGAGAGGGCCAAAAAGGCCATGCCGTCTGGCGTGACCAGTCCGGTGCGCTACTTTGAGCCGTACCCGTTCTTCGTAAGAAGGGCCGGCGGGAGCCACATGTGGGACGCCGACGGGAGAAAGATCACCGACATGTGCTGCGGGTACGGGGCCCTCCTCCTGGGACACCGCAGAAGGGAGATCATAAGGGCCGTCGAGGCCCAGCTGAGACGCGGAACCCTCTACTGCGCCCCCACCGACGCAGAGTCGGAGCTTGCAGAGATGATCATATCAAGATATCCGTCGGTGGAGATGGTCCGGCTCGTAAACACGGGGGGCGAGGCGACGATGACCGCGATACGCCTTGCAAGGGGCTACACGGGCCGCAGCAAGGTGCTAAAGTTCGAGGGCTGCTACCACGGGGCACACGACTCCGTGCTGGTGGGGGCCGGCTCGGGCGCCGCCCACTACGGGGTGCCCGCATCGGCAGGCGTGCCAAAGAGCGTGTCGAGGGACACCATAGTGGCCGAGTACAACGACACAGAGGCAGCAGAGCGCGTCATCGAGGAGCACGCCGACGAGATTGCGTGCGTTATAGTGGAGCCCGTAATGGCAAACATGGGGCTGATACCCCCAAAGCCGGGGTTCCTAAGGAGGCTGCGCAAGGTTACAAGGGACAACGGCATACTGCTGGTGTTCGACGAGGTCGTGACCGGCTTCAGGGTCGCGCCCGGCGGGGCTCAGCAGCACTACAACGTGAGTCCCGACATCACCACCATGGCAAAGGCCATGAGCAACGGGTTCGGGATCGCGGCCGTCGGGGGCAGAAGGAGGATAATGCGGAAACTTGCGCCGTCGGGCCCCGTATACCAGGCAAGCACCTTTGCAGGAAACCCGCTTGCAGTAAGCGCCGCCGTCGCGTCCTTGAGGGTCATGGACAGGCTGGGAAGCGCCATGTACGCGAGGCTCGACAGGAACTCTAGGCACATAGCAGACGCGGTGGATGATGCCGCGTCGTCATATGGAATACCGCACGTGACGAACCGCGTCGGATCCATGATGCAGGTATTCTTTACGGGCCAGCAAAAGGTTGGCAGCAGCGCCGACGCGCTCAGGTGCAACAGGGAGAAATTCCAGATACTGTGCAGGACTATGCTCAAAAAGGGAGTGTTCGTGGCCCCGTCCCAGTTTGAGGTCGCGTTCCTGTCAGACGCCCACGACGGCAGGGACGTCGAGCGCGTTGCCGACGCGTACGGGGCCGGGCTCAGGGCGGTAAGGGACAATGGAAGGGACTGACGCGGGAAGTGGCGCCGGCGGGACGGCGCCGGCGGGAAAGCCGAGATACGTGGTGGCCGCGCGCGGCAGCCGCCTCTCGCTTGCCCAGGCAGGCGCGGTGATAAGGCGGCTTGAGGAGGCGAACCCCGGCACGTCATACGAGGTAACCACCATAACCACGAGGGGTGACACTGACGCGCGCCCGCTCTTTACCATAGACCAGAAAGGCATATTCGAAAAGGAGGTGGACAAGGCAGTCGCAGACGGGAGGGCGGACTTTGCGGTGCACAGCATGAAGGACGTGCCGTCCGAGCTCCCCGACGGGCTCGCGCTGGCGTGCGTTCCGGAGCGCGAGAGGCCAGACGACGTGCTGATAACGGCAGACGGCAGCACTCTCGAGGAGATGCGCCCGGGCGCCGTCATTGGGACAAGCAGCCTGAGGCGGGCAGTCCAGATCTCAAGGGCTCGCCCAGACGTGGTGGTCAAGCCCATCCGAGGAAACGTGGAGACGCGAATAGGAAAGATACGGGGGGGTGACAACAGTAACAACAACAACAACAGCGGCGACAGTGCGGCCGCTGCAGTGGACGGGGTCGTCCTGGCATACGCGGGGGTTGCAAGGCTGAACCTTGACGCAAGGTACGCCGTACTGCCACTAGACGGCTTCCTGCCCTCTCCGGGGCAGGGCGCCCTTGCAGTCATATCGAGGGCGGGGGACGCGGACACCGCGGCGATGCTCGGGGGCATAGAGCACGCGGGCTCCAGGGCAGAGGCCGACGCGGAGCGGGCCCTGTCAGACGCGGTGGGCTCGGGGTGCAGGTTTCCCGTAGGCGCCCTGGCCCGACACACCGGGGGCGGCATTGCAATCAAGGCCGACGCGTTCTCCATCGACGGCAGCGACCACATCACCGTGGACGTGGCGGGGGGACGGGCCCCCGATGCCGCTGCAGACGTCGGAAGACGGGCCGGCATGGAGATGATGGCAAAGGGTGTCTCCAGACTTGGGTTAAAATGGAGGGAGGGGCTAGCAGAGTGGAACCGAGGGTGAGAGGAAAGAAGAGCGCGAACACCGGCACCGTCTACCTGGTGGGGGCGGGCCCCGGCGACCCCAAGCTGATAACCATGCGCGCAGTCGAGCTGCTGCAAAAGGCCGACGTCATACTGTACGACAGGCTCGTAAGCAGAAAGATCCTGAACATGGCGCCAAAGTCCGCGGAGAAGGAATACGTGGGCCGCGCAGTAGGCGACCCGACGACCCACCAGAACGACACGAACGAGGCGATGCTGAGGCACGCCAGGAGGAAGAGGCGCATAGTACGGCTGAAGGGCGGCGACCCGGTGATGTTCGGCAGGGGCGGCGAGGAGGCCGAATTCCTCAGGCGCAACAGCATAAGGTACGAGATTGTGCCCGGCGTCACGTCGGGCATCGGATCGGCCACGTACTCCGGGATACCGCTCACGCACAGAAAGCACTCGTCTTCCGTGGCCTTTGTCACGGGCCACGAGGATCCGGAGAAGAGAAGGGAGGCCGTAAAATGGAAGCGCCTGGCAAGGTCAGTCGACACCATAGTGGTGATGATGGGGCTCTCAAGAATCGGCGCGATATGCGACGAGTTGGTCGCAGGCGGAATGGATCCAAAGACGCCCGTGGCGGTGATACAGGACGGCACCACGCCAAAGCACAGGACCATAACAGGCAGCCTCTCCAGCATACAGTCAAAGGTAAAGAGGGCGGGGGTCAGGCCGCCGGCCAACATAATCATAGGAAGCGTAGTCGGGCTTGCAGGCGAGATAGGATGGAGGGGGGACAGATGAGCCAGGACGTCCAGGCCGAGGCGGGCAACAGCAGCGCGCCGGCGCAGCAAAGGACCGTTGCAATAACACGCTCGCCGGATGACGCGGCCGAGTTTCTGGAGATGGCACGCGGCAGGGGCATCAGGGCGCACGCCCTGCCCACCATACAGCTCGTCAGCAAGGGAGACAAGATAGTAAACGAGTTCCTCGACACCGCAAGGACGGAGTCTCCCGACTATGCCGTATTCATGAGCTCAAAGGCGGTAAGGCTCCTCTTTGATACCGCGCGCAAGCTGGACAGGGGCGACGGATCCGCCGCACAGCCGGGATCCACATACGAGAGGCTCAGACTCGCAGTCGCAAACATGACAGTTGTCGCGGTGGGTCCAAAGACGCGCGACGCGCTCGAGTCGGAGGGGATAAGGGTCAACGAGATGCCCCCAAAGACGTACTCGTCAGTCGGAGTGGGCGAGCTGTTCACAGGACTGAGCGCAGTGGGCCGCAAGGTCATAGTGCCGCGTAGCGGCGCATCGACGCCGTTCCTAAGGGAGCTGCTCGAGAAGATCGGGCTTGACGTGGTGGAGCTGCACCTGTACGACGTGTGCGCGTTCTCCGACACTGACACGTGGAACGACTTCAGAACGGAGTTTGCCGGGGGCCGGATAGACGGAATCGTGTTTACGAGCGCGTCATCCGTGAGGGGGTTTGTGGAGATAATGTCAAAGGACTTTGGCGCGGACGCACTGACAGAAAAGCTGTCCCGCACGGCCGTGGTGGCAATAGGCCCGTTTACGGCAGACGAGCTCAAAAAGAAGGGCGTGACGCACAACGTCATATCAGAGGTGCACACCGTCCAGGGCGCGTTTGAGACCATGGCGCGCGAGATCGGAGCATAGCGCCGCGCGCACGGGCCGCCGGCCGTCCTCACCCGGACGGGCATCGCGGCACGGCCGCCGCGCGAAAGTATGCCGGCCTTGAGGCCGCGGACTCTTCTTATTATAGCGCGGGCCGCAACGAGCCTCATGGAGTTCCACCCAAGGGACGTGCCCGTGCTCAAAACGTACGACGTAAAGGACGAGGGAGACGCTGCAGAGGCAGCAGAGGACATGGTGCACCTCGGATTCAAGGGCAAGAAGGGGGGCTTCAGGGTGATAATGCCAAAGGCGAACTCCAAGCTGGCAAAGAGGATAGGCTATGCCGTGACGACCGGCGTGACGCACGGGCTGCGGCAGGCAAACGAGACGCGCGACATCAAATACTGGACGTATCACCACGACGAAGGCCACTACGCCATAGTTCTGATAGGCAGCGGGGCGCTTGAGGATCTGGGGTTTGGGGACTAGCGCGTCGCGCCGGGGTCGGCATCGGGGCCGCCGCGGCTGCCCTAGCCGCCGTTCTTTTCCTCAAACATGCGGTACAGCTTTGTCTTGTGCATCAGCACGCCGGCAAGCATGGCGCCCATTATGACGCCGCCCACTACGTCCATCACATAGTGCTGCATGACATAGACGCGGCTGACTGACATCAACGCAGGATACAGCAGTATCAGGTACGCTCCGCGCGGGAAGCGGCCGGACAGGGCATACCCCAGGACCGCGGCAAGCGCCATTGCCCGCGCCGCGTGCCCCGCTGGATACGACGCGGCAATGCTCCCCTCGCAGAACAGCGCAAAGGTGTCCCTGCTTATGCTGACCGGGAACGGGACGCCCTCAAACTCGTACTCAGGGCCGTTCCTGTCCACCCCGCACTTTACGTACCCCGCAAGCAGGGTGGAGATCACAATCAGTATCATTAGGGTGATCCCGATGCGCCTCGTGCGCGGAATCAGCAGTATGGCAATCGCAAAGACCATCATGTTGAACACGTCGCCGGCCTCCGTGACGTACTGCATTATCCCGTCGAGTGCGGGGTCACCTACGGCATGATACAGCGCGGACTGCACCGCCTCGTCGAGCGGCGCGGTCGCTCCGCCGTACACCATGAGCGAGACTGCCGCAAACAGGGCGGCAAGCAGTACGAATGGACGGGACCGCACCTCAAACATCCATTTACGCATTGCACCGGATGGTTCGAAACGGCTTATGAATCGTATATTTTTGCACGCGCAGCAGCAGCGGCGGCGGCGGCAGTCCGTACTTGCAAGATCATGTGGTGCGGGCGATGGGATTTGAACCCACGAACTCCTGAGAGACTAGCCCCTCAAGCTAGCGCCTTTGGCCAGGCTGGGCAACGCCCGCAAGGGGAAGCCCTTGCATGGTTTTTATAATCCTTGGTCGGTTTCGGCCGTATGCTTGTTCCCGTCAGGTGTTTTACGTGCGGGAACCTGATTTCAGACAGGTTTTACGAATATCAGGAAAAGAGTCAGCAGTCGGCAGGAGTGAGTCCAGACAAGGTATTAGACGAGCTCGGCATTGAGAGGTACTGCTGCAGGAGGATGCTTCTAACCACCGTGGAGACAATCCAGCAGATAATCCCGTTCTATGAGGCTATGCATAGGCGGAAGACAGAGATCCAGACAGAGATGGAGTAATGCCTGCCATAACGGCGGTAAGGGGCCGTCTCGTATACAACAGCAGGGGCAGTCCCACCATAGAAGTCGACATAACAACGGATGACAGGCACGCGGGCAGGGCCGCGGCCCCCTCCGGCGCAAGCGTCGGGATCCACGAGACGGCAAGCTTTCCGGAGGGCGGCGTGGCCGCGAGCCTCCAGATACTCAACGACAACGCCGGCAGGATATCGGGCGCGGACCCCGGGGACGTGGGCGCCATGCACAAAGTAATCAGGGAGATCGACCCGGAGCCGGGGTACCCCAAGATGGGCGGCAGCCTCGCCTTTGCGCTGAGCATAGCGGCCGCGGAGTCCGCGGCTAGGTCAGCAGGCAAGCCGCTCTACAGGTTCCTAGGGGAGCAGGCGCCGCTGGCGTCCGCGTCGTCGGCGTCGTCGTCGGCAAAGCGATACAGGTTCCCGTTCCCGCTTGGAAACATACTGGGCGGAGGGGCGCACGCTGGACCCGGGACGCCGGACATACAGGAGATCCTGATCTGCGCCACGGGCTCGGACACCGTACAGGACGCCATACGGACAAACCTCGAGGTCCACTCGGAGCTGCGCAGGGTCCTGCAGAAACTGGACCCCGGCTTTTCGGGCGGAAAGGGAGACGAGGGCGGATGGGCCCCCAAGCTCGACAACGAAAAGGCGCTGCAGGCAGCTGCCAAGGCATGCGAGAACCTGGGGTTTACGCTCGGCAGGGAGGTCTCGCTTGGCGTCGACTTTGCATCGTCCACCCAGTGGGACGCGTCGAGGTCAAGGTACGTGTACGACAGGGCCGGCTTTGAGAACGACCCGGGGGAGCAGATCGAGTTTGCGTCGGATTTGATATCCAGGTTCAAGCTGATATACGCGGAGGACGCCGTGCACGAGGAGGCGTTTGAGGACATGGCGCAGATAAGGGCGCGCTTCCCGGACGTGCTGGTCACGGGCGACGACCTCACCGTTACGAACGCGTCCATACTCGAAAAGGCGGCGCGCGGCGGGTCCTGCAACGCGGCGATACTAAAGGTAAACCAGGCGGGCGGGCTCTACGACGCGCTCGAGTTTGCCGCCACAGGCGCCAGAAACGGCATCAGCCTCGTGACGTCCCACCGCTCCGGGGAGTCCACCGAGTCGCACATCTCGCACATAGGGATAGCGACGGGATCAAAGATGCTCAAGGTCGGGGTGGTAGGCGGCGAGAGGGTGGCAAAGCTCAACGAGCTGCTCAGGATTGCAGAGTCCCAGGACGGCACGGAGCATGATTTAATACAAGGCATGGCAGAGTTGTGAAATCCATGAGTAGCCAACAGCAGCAGCCCCCAGAGGCAGAATCACCACCACAACAGCAGCAACAGCAGTCCTTGGAGACCACCGACATACAGAAAAAGATACTCGTAACCGGAATCAGGGTCGGGACGCAGGTAAAGACAAAGTTCATGAGGCAGTTCATCACAAAGGCCAGCACCGACGGCCTCTACATGCTTGACCTGGACAAGACGTTTGAGAGGATAAAGACGGCAGCCAAGTTCATCAACAGGATCGGGGCGGAGAACCTCATAGTGTGCTCCGCAAGGCAGTACGCCGCGACGCCCATCGAAAAGTTCTGCGAGAGGCTCAACTCAAAGATGCTGACCGGAAGGTTCATGCCGGGCACGCTGACAAACCCGTCGCTGCCGTACTATATCGAGCCCAAGCTCGTGCTCGTCTCGGATCCCCAGATGGACGAGCAGGCCGTAACGGAGGCCAAGAACGCGGGAATCCCCGTCATCGGGATTGCAAACACCGACAACATCACGTCGGATCTCGACCTGATAATACCCGCAAACAACAGGGGGCGCAAGGCGCTGGCCACCATCTACTGGCTGCTCGTGCGCCAGATCATGATAGAGCGCGGCGAGATCGGCGAGAACGACCCGGTGGGCTTTGAGATCGACGACTTTGAGACAAAGGCAAACGAGGAAGACATAGAGTAGTAGCCCCGCGGCGTCAGGAACGCACGCGCATTATTTCCGGCGGCGCGCCAGCGTCGTTATTGCACGGCAACAATGGCAGCAGCAGCATCACCACGACGCCAAGGCCGCGGAGGCGGCAACGTCTGAGAATAAGAGAAAGGACAACATCAATAATAGCACAAAAAAGCACGGCAAGACATGGGCATGCAGGATGGCGCTAGGGCGGGCGTCGGCGGTGGCGGGCGGATAGTCGCGTCCGCGCCCGGCAAGGTCATACTGTTCGGCGAGCACTTTGTCGTGTACGGCTCGAGCGCCATACTGTGCGCAATAGACAGGCGCGTGCACGTGGGGGCCGCAAAGTCAGACGACATACGGATAACCTCCGAGCTGGGAACGCTGGAGTGCGAGTCGTTCAGCCGCGACGCGGCAGACGTGGATCCCGTCCTAAGGCCCCTGTACCACATAGCAAAGGAAACCTGCAGGATGGCGGGACGCAGCGGCGGGGGGATCACGCTTGACGTAAAGTCCGAGATACCGCCCGGCGCGGGCCTCGGCTCGTCCTCGGCGTGCTGCGTCGCGGGAGCAGCCGCCGCCCTCGGAGTCCTGGGGCAGCACCCCGGGCACAATATAGACACCGTCATGCGCGTCGCGGCCGAGGCCGAGAGGACTACGTTTCCAAACGCGTCGGGGGCGGACACGGCCGCGTCGGCCCTGGGAGGGATGATTACATACGACATCAAGTCAGGATGGGCCGCAATAAGGCGCCAGGAGGGGGGCCCCGGGTTCGGGCTAGTCGTGTCCGATTCAGGAACCAAGCACAACACGGAGTCGGTAGTCGGTATGGTATCAGGGTTCAGGGGAGATCATCCCGAAGAGTTCGAGGAGCTGAGCCGGATGGAGTCCAGGCTGGTCTCAGACGTCACCGAACTGCTGGTGTCCGGTGCGCTGCCGGACGATATGGCGGGATCGTCGGCGCCGCCAGAGCAGCCCCAAACCGCCGGACGCGGCGGCAGGGAGTCGACTGCATCCATGCTGGGCAGGTGGGCCTCTCTCAACCAGTCATACCTGAGCAGGATAGGCGTCTCAAACGCCAAGCTAGACAAGATGATAGACGAGATGAACGGGGTCACTCACGGCTCCAAGATCACGGGCGCAGGCGGCGGGGGCTGCGCCATTGCGTTTACGGATCCGGACGGCATGAGGGGCGCGGCCGCGGACCTGGCATCGAGGGGGCACGACTGCTTTGCGGCCGGCATAGACTACAGCGGATGCACCGCGGTTTGAATACTTTTTTAACCGAATGCCCGGAAGATGCATAATTGATTCTCATAAAACTGGGGGGCTCGGTGATAACCGACAAGTCAAAGCCGCTCTCCGCGTCGAGGCCCAAGATTGCCGGCATGGCAAGGGCGATTGCAAAAATCGAGGAGCCGGCAATCATAGTGCACGGAGGGGGGTCGTTTGGACACTACTGGTCAGTCAAGTACGACATGCACACTGCAGAGCGCGACTATGACCCGAGGGGCGTCTCGGTGGTAAAGAACTCCATGGTGCAGCTGAACCTGATAATCCTCGAGGAGCTGCTCAGGGGCGGCCTCAGGCCCTACGCGATGGCGCCCTCCGGGTTCATGACAGGTCCGAGGCCCATCCCCTCAAGGGTGCGCGAGGTCGCAGACATAGCCGCCGCATCGGAGATGACCCCCGTCACGTACGGGGACGCGGTATGGTACGGGGACGGCTCCAAGACGTACATCCTGTCCGGCGACAAGATAATGTCACACATGGCGCGCATTGCAAGGCCGAGGCTCTGCATATTTGCGCTCGCCGAGGACGGGCTCTATACGGACATGGAGTCAAAGAGGCTGGTGGAGCGCGTACCCGCGGGCGCGGGCCGGGCGGCGGCATCGGATCTCAGCTCCCCGAGGGGCGGCGCGATGGACGTGACGGGCGGAATGGCGCGCAAGGTGGCAGAGGCCGCCCGCATTGCAGGATACGGCATACAGGTCGCGCTCGTAAACGGCAACCATCCAAGAAGGATACGCGACGCGGCGGCATCCAAGGAGTTCCGGGGGACGCTCTTTGAGGCAGACACCGCCACAAAAGACGGGAAAAGGAAAAAAAGTAAAAGGACGGCATCCAAGAGGGCCAAGAGGAGGATCAAGTAAGGATGACTGCAGCCGCGAACGCTACGATTGCCACTACTGCTGCTGCCGCCTCGGGCCAGGACAAGCCGCATGAAGAGTACGTAATACTGGTCGACGAGCACGACAACCCCATCGGCATGGAGGAAAAGGTCAGGTGCCATCTGCCCGACGGCAAGCTGCACAGGGCGTTTACCGCCCTGCTCTTTGAGGAGAAGAGCGGCGGCCTGATACTGGGGCGGCGCGCGGGGGAGAAGATGCTCTGGCCCGGATACTGGGACGGCACCTTTGCAAGCCACCCGCGCGAGTCGGAGACCTACGTGTCCTCATGCCAGAGGAGGATGCCAGAGGAGCTCGGGGTTACTGCCGAGTTTGACTATCTGCACAAGTTCGAGTACCACGTGCCGTACAAAGACATAGGATCCGAGAACGAGATATGCGGCACGCTGGTCGGCACCATACGCGACGCGTCAGACGTGGTGCAGGTAAGGGGGGAGATAGACGGAGTCCGCACCGTGTCGGCAGGCCAAGTGGCGGCCGACGCGGCCGAGAACCCCGGCGCGTACTGCCCGTGGATGCTGGTGGCCCTGTACCTGCTTGACAAATCCGACCGCGCAGCGCTCGAAAAGCACTCCGGAATACTGGACCCGTGGATGACCGCGGAGGTAAAGGACTCGCTTCTTGGCGCCATATCAAGCCACATGCCAAAAGAGTCCTGGAGGCTGGTCGAGCAATGAAGAAGGCGGGGGCGCGAAGCGGCGTTGGCGACGGCGGCGCGGGCCACAGCATGAAGAGGACAGCCCGCGCGGTGGACGCGCACCTGACAAGGAGCCTGGCCGGAAGCCCCGACGAGCTGTACAGGGCGGCAAGGCACCTGATCATACACGGGGGAAAGCGCCTGAGACCCTACATGGTGATAAAGAGCTGCCAGATACTCGGAGGCAGCGTGGCAGACGCCCGCCGGGCGGCGTCGGCAGTAGAGATGGTGCACAACTTTACCCTGCTTCACGACGACATAATGGACAACGACGACGTGCGCCACGGCGTGCCCACCGTCCACAAGAGATTCGGCGTGCCGGTGGCCATACTTGCAGGCGACATACTCTTCTCAAAGGCGTACCAGACGCTTGCCGGAAGGGGGAGCGGAAGGGGCTCCGGGCCTGACGACCCCAGAAGGGAGAGGCAGACGCACGAGCTCGTGTCGCGCCTTGCGACGGCGTGCGTTGACGTGTGCGAGGGCCAGATGCTCGACATCAAAATGGCAGAGGCAAAGAGGCTGCCGTCCCAAAAGGAGTACATCACGATGATAGGCAAGAAGACCGCGGCCCTCTTTGACGTGTCGTGCGCCATGGGCGCCATATGCGCCGGCGCGGGGGCGCAGGATGTCAAGAACCTCTCGCGGTTCGGGCGCAGTCTCGGGATCGCATTCCAGATAACAGACGATCTGATAGGGGTGACGGGCGACGCGTCAGTCACGAAAAAACCCGTGGGAAACGACATCAGGGAGGGCAAGAAATCGCTTCCCATACTGATGGCAATCAAGGCGTCGTCCGGCACCAAGCACCGAAGGACGATATCAAGCGCGTTTGGGAACCCGCGCGCATCAAGGTCCATGCTTGACAGCGCAGTCGAGTCCGTACGCGAGCTCGGGGTGGAAGAGAGGGCAAGAAAGATGGCCATGCGGCACGCGGAGAAGGCAAGGGGCAGTCTGGCGTCCTATCCAAACAGGAGGGCAAGAGGGGAGCTAGAGGCTCTGCTGGACTTTGTCGTAAAGAGAAGTGTGTGAGTGATGGTATCAGAATCATCACCATCAGAGTCACTGCCATCAGAGTCACTGCCGTCCAAGCAACCAGATGCGGAGCCCGGCATGAATGACGCCGACAATGGAGGCAGTGACGAACAGCTGAAGGCCCACATCATGTACCTGGCGCTGGAGAACGCCGCGGCGCACGGCGGCCGGACCAGAGACAAGAACATACTGGGAAAGATACTCGGGACAAGGCGGGATCTCCGCGACTCTATTCCCAGGGTGTCAAGAATCGTGGCAGGCGTGGTGTCTCAGGTAAACGCCATGCCCGCCGACGAGCAGGGCAGAAGGCTGGAGGCGGCAAGGCGGGAAGCAGGCGCGCAGCAGGCGGAACCCGATGCAGACAAGCCGCCAAGTCAGGACGATGCGCCCGGCGCGTGGCTCCCGCAGCTCGAGGGCGCGCAGCAGGGGGCCGTCGTCACCCGCTTTCCCCCGGAACCCAACGGGTACCCCCACATAGGCCACGCAAAGGCGGCCATCATAAACTGGGACTATGCGGCCAAGTACGGCGGCAGGTGCATACTGCGAATCGACGACACGAACCCCGACGCCGAGAGAAAAGAGTACCTTGCCGGAATCAACGTGGGGCTCGAGTGGCTGGGGCTCGAGTTCAAGAAAGAGGACGTCAGGTACACGTCAGACGACATAGAGATCATGTACGAGAAGGGGGAGAGTCTGATAACGTCCGGCATGGCGTACGTCTGCACCTGCAAAAAGGATGCCATCAGCAGGAACCGCAGGGAGCGGACAGAGTGCAAGTGCTGCAGAAAGGACGACCCCGACGAGCACTACAAGAGGTGGAGCAAGATGCACAGTGCAAAGATCAAGGCCGGCGACGCCGTGATGAGGTTCCGCGGCGACATGAAGGCCGACAACGCCGTGATGCGCGACCCCGTGCTGTTTCGCATAATCAGCACGCCGCACTACAGGCAGGGCGCCAAATACAGGGTCTGGCCGAGCTACGACATGGCAGTGGCAGTGGAGGACAGCGTACACGGCATCACGCACGCGTTCCGCTCAAAGGAGTTCGAGACGAGGGCCGAGCTGATCGGCGAGATACTTGACGCGCTGGGAATGAGGAAGCCCGAGCAGCACTACTTTTCAAGGCTGGCCTTTGAGGGGATGCCGACATCAAAGAGGGTGATAAAGCCGCTGATGGAGGACGGCCGCATAACGGGGTACGACGATCCCAGGATTCCGACCCTGGGCGGCCTCAAGCGCAGGGGGATAAGGCCCGAGGCGGTAAGAAAGTTCATCGAGTCGCTTGGGATGACAAAGGCAGACACAGTAGCGCCCTTCGAGACACTCGAGTCCATAAACCGCAGCATGATAGACGCGCAGAGCACCAGGCTGTTCATGGCAATGAACCCGAGGAGGCTCGTGATACGCGACGACACGGAAGCGCAAAAGCAGATGGAAGATCGGACAGGGGTGCCGAACCATCCGCTGCACGAAGGAATGGGCAAGAGGGCGATGCCTGCAAGCGGCGACGTGTACATACCCGGCGGCGACTTTGACAGGCTGGAGGAGGGCTCCATAGTAAGGCTGCTGGGACTGGCATACGTGGTCATAACAAAGCTGCCCGGACGGGACGCCAAAGAGGGGTTCGGGATCGGCGGCGGCGGCGGCGGTATGACACGCCATGGTCTTGGCGGCGGCACGAGGAGCATCCCGTACGGCGACAGTGGTGGCGGCGTCAAAAGCAGGGAGGAGGACGTGGACGCATACGCCAGGTACGTCGCGGACATAGACGAGCCGTTCGGGGCAGGCGACATACTGGACTATTTTGAAAAGATGAAGATCGAGATGCCGCCTGCCAAAAAAAGGGCGCTGCAAGACGAGGCCGCGGCAGAGCCGGCAAGGAGGAAAAAGCAGGAGACCGCAGAGGACGCCAAGATGCAATGGGTCTCCAGGGAGACTGCCGTAAGGATAAGGCTTACCATACCAAAGAGGCCGTTTGACGGGGAGGAGTTTGACGAGAATAGCCTGGAGGAGACAGAAGTTTATACTGAGCCGCATTTTGAAAACGTGGAGGAGGGCGCGGAGATCCAGTTTGTCAGGTTCGGATACTGCAGGAAGGACACCGGCAGGCGCGTGATCTTTACGCACGGTTAGACATGAGAGTAGCCCGCCTTATGCCGCGCAAAAACGAGCGGTCCGACAAGTGGTCGTCCAGGGAGACGTACGGGCTCGTTGATGGAGGCGGCAGGATTGCGACCAGGGACGACATCACGTTTGCCACCGGCGTGCCCATACCGCGAGACGTTGCGGAGTTTCTCTTTGGCGGGTGGTACGACAAGACAAGGCAGAAGGAGATCCCGTACAACAGCCACGTGTCAGATTACGAGTTGCTGGCCCCACTCCCAAACCCCGGCAAGATAGTATGCCTCACGTTCAACTACACGGACCACGCAAGGGAGCAGGGACTCGACGCCCCCGAGGATCCCGTGCTGTTCATAAAGCCGAGGACCGCCCTGACAGGCACGGGCGCGGAGATACGGTGCCCGGACTTTGTGAGGCAGCTCGACTACGAGGTCGAGCTTGCAGTGGTGGTCGGGAACGGTAGCGGCGGTGGCAGGTGCAAGAACGTTGCCGCCGAGGAGGCCATGGAGTACGTGTTCGGATACATGATACTAAACGACGTCTCGGCCCGCGACATACAGTTCCAGGACAAGCAGTTTACCAGGGGAAAGGGGTTTGACGACTTTGCGCCCTGCGGGCCCTGGATCACCACGGCAGACGAGGTAGCCGACCCGCACGGCCTGAGGCTCGCCACCAGGGTCAACGGGGAGTCCAGGCAGGACTCGTCGACTGAAATGATGCTGCTGAAGATACCGCAGATAATATCAAAGCTCTCGAGGGTCATGAGCCTCGAGCCGGGGGACGTCATATCGACAGGGACGCCTGCCGGCGTCGCGCTGAAGAATCCCGGCACCCCGTACCTGGAGGACGGGGACACCATCGACATGGAGATAGAGGGGCTCGGCTCCATCCGCAACACGGTAAGAAAGGTGCCGTCGTGACGGGCGCCGCGCTCATGCCAGCCTCTTGTTCACCAGACAGAACTCAAAAAAGTGCCGCGGCCGTTCCCGGCAGCCGGGCGGCAGCCCGCCCAGCGTAAAGACGTTGGCCGCCGCGCACGACTCGGAGGCCGCCGCACCGGCCAGAAACGCAATCATCTCATCCGTGCCGGCGGGATCCGCGCCCGGATAGAGTGTGGCGTACAGGGTTCTGCCCGGTCCGTCGACCGTCTTGCCGGCCGCAAGCACGGAGACGGCCGCTGCCCGGCCGCCACCGTCCGGTGCCCCACCGTCCGGGCGCGTGGGACGCGCCGTGACTACAACGGGGGGGTCTCCCGAGAGAGCGCCGCGCGCGCCCAGCCTGCGGGTCTCAAACCACCTCCACTCCCTTACAAAATGCGGGTATGCGGCGCAGTCGAGATCGCGCAGCACGGTGATCTTGCGGCGCGCGCCGGCGTCGGGGCTGCGCGGGGGCAGCCTGTGGTACGTCCACGCGCTCATGACATCGTATCCGAGCAGCCGCACCATTGCAAGCGACGGCTCGTTCCTAGCATCGATTATCATGGCAGACGCCAGCCCGCCATCCTCTGCCACGTCGCGAGGCGGGGGGCTGGGGCGGCGCTGCTGCTGCTGCCGTGGTTGTTGTTGTTGTGGTTGTTGTTGTGGTTGTTGTTGTGGTTGTTGTTGTGGTTGTTGTTGTGGTTGCTGCTGCTGCTGCTGTAACAACGGCCGCAGCCGCCGAAGCGCCATCTGCTCGGCCTCCCTCACAAGGAACGTGGCGATGCCGCGGCGGCGGTACTGCGGATGGACCCGTATTCCCTCTATCCAGGCCTGTCCGGGCGACATGTGCACGTGGCAGACGCCGACGGGATCCTGCGGCGAAGGGGACGCGGGCGCGCAGTCCTCGCACGCCAGAAACTCCCCGTCAGACTGCCAGTCGTCCCAGACGTCGCCTATGTAGTCGCCCCAGCCGAACGTGTCCCGGCAGTACCCCAGGACAAACCCGCGATCCCCCTCATGAACCCTGCGAACCCTCACCATCATGCGCCCCGTGGCAAGACTTAAGACGCCAGAGTTAAAAACAAAATCCATGGGAAAGCACCTCGTATGCAGCGAGTCGGACATAGCATCCGGCGGCATGCTAAAGGCCACCGTCAACGGGCTCGACATACTGGTGGCCAACGTAAACGGCAGCTATTACGCGACTGACGACACGTGCACGCACTCCGGGGCGTCCCTCTCGGAGGGCACGCTGAGGCAGGAAGAAGGGAAGGGCGAGGACGGCGGCGCGTGCGGCACCATAGTATGCGGGTGGCACAAGGCGGAGTTTGACTGCGCCACGGGCAAGCTTGCAAAGTTCCCGGCGCCCATACGGGACCTTGGCTCGTACAAGGTGACGGCAGAATCAGGCAGCCTCTTCGTAGAGGTGTGACGGCGCCAAGAAGGCCCGGACGTCTTTAACTATATTACTACCCAAAAAGACGAGTCATACATGGCAGACGATGCACAGAACCGGGAGGCCATGAAGGACTCCCTGGAGACACTCACGCAGATAGCGGAGAGCGGCACCACCCCCAAGACCATCAAGAAATCCATCATGGAACTGATAACCGAGCTCAACGGCACAGAATACTCGCTGTCAGTCAGGGCGGCAAACGCAATCAGCATGCTTGATGACGTCACGCAGGATCCCAACATGCCCTCGTACGTAAGGACGCAGCTCTGGCAGGCAGTATCAAAGCTGGAGAGCATAAGGGAGTAGGACCGGCGGCAGGCGGGTGCGGCGCGCCGAGGCGCGCCGGCAGCTGCGTGCGCGCGTGCCGGCAGGCCCGCACAAAGAAAAAAAAGACGGGCGGCGATAGCGGTGACTTGACAGTTGAAGATAGAAGAATACCTAAGTACGCTTCCGGACGACATGCTGAGCGGCGCGGACGCCGAGCTGAGCCAGCGATCACTCAGGGATATGTTCAGGCTGGCAGGGCTTGGCGCCGGCGACACGGTGTATCACCTCGGGTGCGGCAGATCCGCAGAGGGCATCAGAATCGCTCTCACAGAGTTTGGCGCTAGGCGCGCGGTGGGCGTGGACTCTGACGCGTCAAAGATTCGCGACGCGCGCGCCCTGCTTGAGGAATGGATGCAGGAGGGTGACGCCGCGCAGGATGCGGGCCTGCGCGACAGGTACCGGCTCGAGTGCGCCGACATACGCGACGCGGACATGTCGGACGCGACAGTGATACTGTTCTGGTTTGCAAACGACTCGGACCTCATCGACGCGATGGCAGAGAGGTTCGGCTCGCTTGACGACGGCACGCGAATACTCACCGTGTGGGGCCCGCTGCCCGGATGCCTGCCGGACGCCGTGGACTTTCCGTACGTCATGTGCAAGACCCCCCTCCGGCCCGCAAAAGACGTGGGCGAGCAGCTGAAGGCCGTATTCAAGAGGGACTGCGTGGACTTTGTTACGGCGTGGGAGCATGCAGAGAGATACACGAAGGCGCTGGGGCCCCCCGGCACCGCAAACGACAGGTTTCTGACCATCATACAGACCCTGACCATATGGACGAACGCGTGGCGGCTGGGCATAGCGTGCGGCGAGGAGATACCGGAGCCCATATCCACGTACGTAAAGCTGATGAAGATGAACTTTGACATAGACTTTGACCACCTGCTGGCAAGGGATCAGCAAAAGGATCCCTAGGGGCGGTGCAATATTTTTATCGGCGGCGGGCATACTTTACGTATGGCAACTGGCGCGGGAGACTTTGCGGACGGGAGGCTCAACATCAACGTCTCTGCAGTCGACTACGACAGCGCCAGCAAGGCCCTGACCAGGCAGATGGTCATGCTCGAACAGATGACGCACACGGAAGACGAGTTTGCCATGACCGACTCGGAGTTTGCATTCGGGTGGCACTTTTTCGTGCTGAGCGTCAACAGGTCCCTCATACAGAGACTCCGCGAGGTCATGGGCCCCGCCGACTTTGACAGCCTCAGGGGCAAGGGGCCTGACAAGAAATTCCTCACGTGGCTTGAGAGAAACGTGGCGGCATACGGCGACGGCGACGCGCCCCGGTTCAAGCTCGCCATAAAAGAGGAGATGGAGTCAAGCAAGTTTGGCATATTCTAGCCCGTGCTCCGCGGGGCTGCAGCGTGTGCGCCCGGCTCCGGGAATCACGCGCGTCGTCTCTCCTCCCCCTCCCCCGCACACACGCCTTTAGGCTTCACAACTGGATCAGGCCCGTGCAGAAGGTGGGCTGCATGTGGTAATGGAGGGGCCTTTGAGGGGAATCGAACCCCTGTCCGAGGATCCACAATCCTCTATACTAACCACTGTACTACAAAGGCCACGTGGTTGGCACTTTCAGGGCCCCCAATTAACCCTTGAGATGATATGCGGGGCGGCCATTCGGCCACCTTGCCCACTCCCCCCCCCCCCCTTCCCTCCCTCCCCCATGGCCGCACGCTGCGAGATGTTGTCCGCCGTTTTGGACGGGCCCGCGCCGCCGCAGGGCGGCACCCTTAGAGCAGGGCGGATTGTGGGATTATGCAACATGTTATGCCATCGCGCGCAGCTTGGACGCTCGCGGTTTATCCCCCAGAACAGGCAAGTGGGCCGGACAGATATGCCTGATGACGCGCGCACCGGCTCATCTGACTACTACGACGGCCTTTGCCCACGGATGTATGGTGCAGTGGTACTCGTAGGTGCCCGCGCTCTCAAACGTGTGCTCAAACGATCCCCCGACCTCCATGATCCCGGAATCGAACTCGAGTGCCGCAGTCTCGCTGGAGGCGCCGCTCGTTACTGTGTGCAGCTCCGTGTCGTCGTTGGTCCATGTTACGGTGGCGCCCTTTCGTATCGTGAGGTCTTGCGGTATGTAGCAGATACCCTCTGCCTCGCACCCTTGCAGAAACGATCCCTCCGCTATGGATATGACTGCCGACGGCGTATGTACCGGCTTGGGGCCTACAGACACGACGCTGAACATGATGAATGCCGCCATTGCGCCGATGACGATATACGTTATCCTGCGCGAGCTAATCATAGTGCGTATACGGTGCTAGGGGATTTATGGGTTGTCCTTCTTTGGCCAACGCGCTGCGCAGTTCCGCAATCCGCTCCGCCCGGAGGGTGCGGTTCCGCGGCATGGAACAGGCCGCCCGACTGCAGTGCGCAGCCACGGGGCGTGCCGGCCATCTGCAATCCAGTCTGTCCCAGAGGTCGACGAATTACGCAACACGCCAAGCACGGGGAAACACTCGACGCACATTCGAGAATGCAGTCACCTGCGAATGCCACTGCGCCCCGGCCCGTGGGCGGCGGGCGTGGCGATTGTGCGCCGGTGCGTACCACCACCGCATCGGGGGCGTTGCTACAGCCGTTATTGCCGTTGTCATTATGATAATTAATGCCGCCCAGCAGCGCAACGCGGCGGAATCGGCCGTATCCCCCAAGCATAAAGAGCCGCGGCACCGGCTGTAGATTTATTATCAAGCAGTTAAAACGCAGGCTATGCGTTATTGGTGGCTCGGGATGGGAATCGCGCTTGCCATAACATGGTACGGGATGAACTACCTGTTGCCGTTCAAATAGGCGGCGGATTATCAGGCCGTACCGCGCCATGCAGGCACAGTGCGGCGAAAAAAGCCCATGTACAACAGCTGCTGCTGCTGCTGCTGCGGTTGCTGCACGGCGCCGTCAAGTCGCACCAGCCGGCTCCCGTGTGCCCGCATGCGAACCCGTGAATCTCCCCGGCGCCGAGCGTCACGCAGGAAAGCACTTTCCGAACCAGCCATGGTGGTGGGGGTGGTGATGATAATGGTGGTGGGGGTGGATGAAGCCGATCCCTCGTGAGGGTTCCAACGGACTGGGTGCCATTTTGGGGGGGGGCTCGTGCGGCGGGGCGCGGCCCGGACCGGCGGAGAAAGGCCGGACGGCGCCGACAAGGTCGATCGCTTTAAATTTGATCCAAAAACCTACTCTACGATTTGAAGAGAGAGTTCATTACCAAGAGGCTCAGGGGCGGGGCCAAGGCAGAGGACGGCGGCGCGGAGAGCCCCCAGAGGACCCAGAAGATCGAGGGCAAGAAGCTGACATGGACGGATCTTGAGAACCCCGACAGGGAGCGCCTGGAGACGATCGTAAAGGAGTACGGCCTCAACGAGCTCAACGTGGAGGACTGCCTCACAAAGTTCGAGCTTCCGAAACTTGACAGTTACGAGGACCACTTTTTTGTCATACTGCACTTCCCGCCGCTGGCCCAGAAGGGCGGCATCCTCAGGAACAGCCAGCTCTCGATGTTCGTCGGCAAGGACTTTCTGATTACGGTCCACCAGGGGGACCTGAAGCCGCTGACGGATTTGGTCAGGACCGCAAAGCAGGGAGGGCTTGACGCGTACAAGGGAGGCAGCCCGCTCAGCGGCCCCACCAGCATGCTGCTGCACACCATAATCGACGAGCTGGTGGACGACCTGATGCACACGTCAAGAAAGATAATCGCCAACCTCGATGATCTCGAGGACAGGGTGTTTGATGAGAGCATGTCGGCCGCAAGGAGCATTGCCATGCTCAGGAGGGAGATCAACAGGCAGAGAAGAATTGCAAACCCGCTCAAGAGGTTCGTCCAGGAGATAGCAAAGTGCGTACAAAAGTTCTCAGACGGAAAGGACGAGGACACGATGCTGCTGTACGACGACATAATAGACCACATAGACAAGGTGATAGAGACCCTGGAGGAGTCAAGGGAGACCATGGAGATCTACAAGGACACCAACTACGTGCTGAGCACCGAAAAGACAAACAAGGTGCTGAGCATGCTCACCATAATATTCACGCTCGCCATACCGGCCACCGTGATAGGCACGTTCTATGGGATGAACGTGAGTCTCCCGGGCGGCATTGCGGGCGCGTCCGGGGCGGACTCCGCGCTGGGCGCGTTCACGCCGTTTGCAATACTGGTGCTGGCGTCGATCATACCGGCCATACTCATGATTGCGTATTTCAAGCGGCGCGGCTGGATGACCAACTAGGCACGGCGGCGCACGCGGCGGCCGCAGGCCCGTGCGGGGCCGGCGGGGGCGGCAGCAGCAGCAGGGCGCGGAGCATGCGCGCCTCGACGCGTGAGGGAGGGGGGGGCGCGGCTACTGCGGACGCTCATGCAGCCCGACGCGCACCTTTGTAAGCGACAGGTCAAGCATGTCTGGCACGATTATCAGCAGTCCGGAGCCGTGCTCCACCCCGTGGCACGTCCCGGCAAAGCTGTTGTGGTTCGTGACGTGGCATCCGGGGCTCTCGTAGAACGCCGGAACCCCGCTGCGGCCCGACGAGACGTGGGCTGCCGCGTCCTCGGCGGACCTGACAAAGTACGCGTCAAACCCGATGTCCGGATCGTTTACCATTATTGCATAGTCGTACGTGGATTGCCCCGCCGCCCCGGATGCCACGCAGACAGGTATGATCTGCGCGTACCCGTCCCGCACCAGCTCGGACTGCTCGTCCGGGCCGTACGCCGCGTTTGGAGCGTTCGGGAACACCATCACGTATGGATCGCCCGCGCCGGCCTCGGCAAACGCGGGCTCCACGTGCCCGGCCCCTTCCCCGTCCGAGCCCCCGGCCTGCGCGCCGCTTGCAACCTCCGACCAGCTGCGCAGCGTATCTGCGGCATACCTGTACGGGATTGGGCGCCACTGGGTCTCGCAGCCGCTGAACTCGTGCCGGAGCTCCACGTACGGCTTGGACTTCTGGTGCTGGAGCTGGTTGCGGTTGTACGAGGTCAGCGACGAGATGTCGTCGGGGTCCGTGGAGCCGGGCAGGTAGGTGTCCGCAGCGGCGGCCGCGGGGCCGGACCACACGTTTGTGACGTCAAACAGTATGTTGCCCGGATGGCTCTCCCACCCCGGCTGCAGGTGCACGTACACCGAATACTTGTTTATCGCGCGGTCGTACGCGTACCCGAACAGCACGTGCCCGTAAAAGGCGTTTGCCAATACCAGGCCCAGCACGACTGCGGGGATCACCGCATACAGAATGCCCCTCATGTACCTGTTATGCGGCCGCGCATATATCAAGCAGGTGCGGGCCCGCAAGCACGCAGATCATATGATCATGGAACATGATAAATACAAGTTAATTCAACTCGTGACATGGTCAAGATCAGAATCCGAACTGGCAGGGGTACAGGCACCATAGAGGTCGACAACAACCCCCAAAAGTGGACGGGTGAGGAGTTTAAGAAGATCCAAGCGGCGCGCAAGAGTGCAGCCGGTGAGAGGACGATCACGTCCGGCAGGGGAACCGGCTCCAGAAAGCTCAAGGACGTCCCAGAACCAAAGAACAGGCCAAAGTACAAGGGCAGCATGAGTGCCGGCAGGGGAACCAAGTCCAAGTCCTCAAAGTAGCATTCGTGCAAACCACTTTTTCATTTTCTGCAGGCTGACACGTGCGCGCGAGTCAATATTTTGCAAGCCGGGCTGCAGGCCGTCGTCCAAGAGGAGGGGGAGAGACAAAGACGGCAGGGACTAGGCGCGGACGATAACGCAGTAAAACCGGGGTTCCGTAATGTCAGGACTAGGAGGACGATCCCTGACCGGTCAGCTTTGCCCAGTCGGCAAGAAAGTTGTCCAGCCCTATCTTCGTGAGCGGGTGGTGCAGCATCTTTTCAAGCACGGCAGGGGGCAGCGTCACGACGTCGGCGCCCAGCATTGCGGCCTCCTTTACGTGCACGGGATGGCGCACGCTTGCCACCAGTATCTGGGTCTCAAAGCCGTAGTTCTGGAATATCCCCACCAAATCCTCGATCAGCTGCATGCCGTCGTGGCCCGTGTCGTCGATGCGCCCTATGAACGGGCTCACGTACCTGGCGCCCGCCTTGGCGGCCAGTATGGCCTGGTTCGTGGAGAACACCAGCGTGACGTTCACGGGAATGCCCTCAGACGACAGGCGGCGGCATGCGGCCAGGCCGTCGGGGGTCATGGGCACCTTCACCACCACGTTGTCGCCGTATTGGCGCAGCCTGCGCCCCTCCTCGACCATCGCGTCGCTGTCGGTGGCCACCACCTCCAGGCTGACGTCGCCCTTTATCACGTCGGATATCTCGGCCATTGCGCCGGCAGGATCACCGCCGGCCTTTGCAAGCAGGGACGGGTTTGTCGTAATGCCGTCCACGAGCCCCATGTCGTTGTACTTTCTGATGAGCCTGATGTCGGCCGTGTCAAGAAATATCTTCATCTCTCAGGCAACCTCTCGAGCGCGCCTGCCTGCTGCGCCATATTAAACGGTGTGATCCCGTGCTTTTGCAGGAGGAGGGGAACCTCCGCGTCGCGGGCCGACTCGCCGAACGCGTCGAGCGCGCCGATGCGCTTTATCGGGACCGGGTACGACTCGGACACGGACTCGGCCACTGCCGAGCCCATCCCCCCTATGATGTTGTGCTCCTCGGCGGTGAGTATGCGGCCCGTCTGGCGCGCCGCCCTTTCAAGCGCGCGCCCGTCTATCGGCTTTACCGAGAACATGTCAAGGACGCGGCAGGACATCTGCTTTTCGCGCCGCAGCAGGTCGGCGGCCTCGAGCGCCATGCTTACTGTGATGCCGCAGGCGGCTATCGTGCAGTCCGAGCCGTCGCGCAGGACGTTTGCGCGGCCCGCCTCAAACCGCTTGTCGGCGCTGCTGCCGTCGTTATCATCATCATCATACACAAGCGGCGTCTTTGAGCGGGCCATCCTCATGTAGAACGGGCCGTATTCCGCGGCCATCATGCGCGTCAGGGCCGAGACTGCCACGGTGTCGGCAGGGATCATGACCCGGAAGTTTGGGATCGTCCTCATTATCGAGATGTCCTCCAGCTGCTGGTGCGACCCGCCGTCGGGGCCCACCGAGAGGCCGCCGTGCGAGGCCACCAGCTTCACGTTGAGCCCGCCGCGTCCGCCGGGCGACGGGTACGCCACGTTGTTGCGGATCTGGTCCACCGCGCGCCCCGGCAGGAATATGGCGTACGTGCTTGCAAACACGGTCTTGCCGGACGCGGCAAGCCCCGCCGATATAGTGACGAGGTTGCCCTCCGCGATCCCGACGTTGAAGAAGCGGTCGGGAAACTCCCTGCCGAACTTGGAGGTCTTCAGGGAGTCCGTCGTGTCGGCCCCCATCACCACGACGTCCGGGTTGCCCCTGCCCTCGCGCACCAGGGCCTCGGCGTACGCGGTGCGCATGTCAGTCAGGACGGGCTCACCTGGCAACGTATCCCGCCTCCTGCGCGATCGTCCTGACCTCGGCCGGCCTGGCGCCCACCACGTGCAGGTTTATCCAGCGCTCCACAAGGTCGCTGCCCCCGAGGCTGTCGGCCAGGTCAAGCAGCATCCTCCGCCTTGCGGTCGCGACCGCCTGCCTGAACCCGCGTATGGACGCGCGCACGTCCGGGGTCGACACGATGGCGCCGCCGCCCACAAAGGCGCGGGCGCCGTCGGCAAACACCGACGCCACGTTCTCAAGGTTTACGCCCCCGTCGGCCTCCACGTACCCGGCAAAGCCGTTGTCCCCAAGTATGGGCATGAGCCGCGCCATCTTCTGGTGGGTCGACTCGATGTATTTTTGGCCCGACCTGCCGGGCACCACCGACATAACTATGATCTGGTCTATCCTGGGAAGGAACCCCAGCGACCACCCCGGAAGCTCCGTGTCCGGGTTGATTGCAAGGCCCACGCCCACGCCGTTCTCGCGCAGCATGTCGGATATCTCGCCGAACGTGTCGCCGTCCGTGACCTCTGCGTGCACCGTAACTATGTCGCTGCCGGCGTCCACGTACTGGCGCACGTGCCTGTGGGGCTCCTCTATCATGAGGTGCGTGTCAAACGGGATCAGCGTGAGCGGCCTCAGCTCTTTTACCTTTTCGTGCAGGAACGTTTTGTTTGGGACGAACCTGCCGTCCATCACGTCGAGGTGGATGTAGTCGGCCCTGCCCTCGGCGCACCGTACGACCTCGGCGGCCAAATCCGTCATGTCGCCGGCTATTATCGACGGCGCTATTATCGACTGGGACTCCAGCTCTGCGTTGATTATCGGCACCATGTCCTTTGCGGGCGCCTTGCCGTGCCACTGCGGGTTGTCCTCCATGTGCTCGACGGACTTGCCCTTTATGGTGCGCGATATGATTATGGTCGGGGCTCCCCCGTGCGCCCGGGCCCTCTTTATGGCGTCGTCAATCTGCTCTATGCGGTGCCCGTCAATCTCGATCACGTTCCATCCGAACGCGCGCCACTTGTCGCCCGTCCTCCACCTGTCCTGGTCGAGCCACATTGTAGATATCTCCTCGGCGTCCCCCAGCCGGGAGTCAAGCGGCATGACGCGCTCCGTGTACGAGTCCTGCTGGATAAAGTTGCGGTCGAGGAAGACGGTCAGGTTGTCCACCCCGTACTTGGAGGCGGCCATGGCGGCCTCCCATATCTGGCCCTCGTCGGACTCGCCGTCCCCGATTACCGAGTATACGCGGCAGGGCCTGGAATCCAGGCGGGCCGCGAGCGCGACCCCCACAGAATACGAGAGCCCGGTCCCAAGCGAGCCGCCGCAGAACTCGACGCCGGGGCACTTTAGGTCCGGATGGCCCTGGAGCCTGCTTCCAAACGCCCGGAGCGTGTCAATCTCGGACTCTGCAAAGTACCCGGCCACTGCCATGTTAGAGAACAGTCCTGGCGCCGCGTGCCCCTTTGAGAGGACGAGCCGGTCCCTGTCCTCCCACTGCGGGTTGCGCGGATCGTACCGCATGTGCTTGTAGAACAGGCAGCCCAGTATCTCGGCCATGGAGAACGAGCCGCCGGGGTGCCCGGAGCCGGCTGCCGCGGTGCCGCGTATGACAAGCTTGCGGGCCCGCAGAACCTTTGAGCGTATCGTGCAGTAGTCCAGCCCCATGCAGTCACTCACGCCCCAAATTGAATAAAAATCTACTCGAGTCAGAGCGGCAGGACGCGGCGGGCATGCGCCGCGACTGCGCCAGAAAGGCTGCCGGGGCGCAGTCATCGTGATCGCCGCGCCGTCACCGGCAGTCATCACGACAGTGCAGGCCCGCGGCGCGGCGCGGGCGGCGGTACATGCTCCAAATAAAACAGGCCTGTCACGGCGCCCCCAACATGTCACTGACGCCGTCGGGTATGGACAACCACATCAGGGTTACCACCTTTTTCCAGCACGCCGGGATATCGGCGGTGCTGATGTTCATGCCGGTGATAGCAAGCGGCGTGACCGACGCGATATTTGAGATCGGCATCATAGTGGCGTCGTTCAGCATGGCGCAGATAGTCTCCGAGGTGTACTTTGGGCGGCTGTCTGACAAGCGGGGCCACCGCCTCCTGTTCATAAGGGCCGGGCTGGCCGCGTGCGCCATAGTGCACGCCCTGCACTATTTTGCAGACGACGCGCACATGCTGCTGCTTGCAAGGATCGCGGGAGGGGTGGCCACCGGCGTGATGATCCCGCCCCTGCTCGCGTACGCGTACGAGGCGGGCCGGCACAAGAAGAAGGTGGCGTCAGTCGTGTCGTTCCACGCCCTGGGGTGGCTTGCCGGCATAGTTGCCGCCGGCATTGCAAACGACACGGACCTGATATTCCTTGCCAGCGCGGGCCTGTTTGCGGCGGGGCTTGCAAGCTCCTCAAGACTGTCCGATACGAGGCCGCCGAAGGAGACGGCACCCGGCACCACCAAGCGGGTCATAAAGAACAACAGGTTCCTGTTCCTCGCGCTGCTCATGAGGCACGTGGGGGCCGTCGCGGCCTGGACCGTCCTGCCCCTGATGCTGACCGAGTCCATGGGCGCCGAGCTCTGGCAGGTCTCCGTGGTATACGTGGCAAACACGGCGACGGCGTTCGTGGTGATGAACCTGATGGCGTTTCGCATACACATCTCAAACGTGACAAAGTTCAAGGTCGGGATAGGGATGACCGCGTTCGTGTTTGTGGGGCTGGCTATGATCGACCAGTGGTGGCAGGCCATGCCGTTCATGGCCCTGGTGGGGTTCACGTGGGCGTTCCTGTACGTGGGGGGCAGCTTCCACCTCATGGACAACAACCCCAAGTCCACCAGCACCGGCATCTTCAGCAGCACGATATCAATCGCGGCCGTGATCGGGCCCGTTGCGGCGGGCGCCATAGCGCTCGCGTACGGGTACGTGGCCGTGATGTACTTTGCCATCATTGCAATAGTGGCCGGATTTGCAATGGCGGTGAAGATACCCAACGCGGTCGGCGCTGCACCGCCGGCAGAATAAGGGCGCAGACGGCGTCACACATGCTGCAAGTCCATCGTGTCAAGTCCGCGGCCGCGCGTGCCAAGCATCCTCCAAGGCGCACGCCGCAAGGCGCAAGGCAGTCCGAAGAGTCACCGGCCCGGCCCCAGGTGCGGCCTGCGCAAGCCCTTCGCCACAACCGATTACCATTAAATAACTACCGCAGAGCCCCACGGCATGGACAGGCGCAAGGGGACCGGCATCATGATATTTTCGTTGTCAATTGCAGGGTTCTTCGTATACGCGTACCTGCTGATGCTCTCAGAGTGGAGCCCCATAATACAGCAGCTCTCCATGCTGATGATAGTCGGGGGCATACTGGGGGTGATAGCGTGGATAGGGTACGTGACGGCGACGACCCGCGCCACGTCGGCCACGATAACCTCCTACGATGACACGGGTGACGTGGGCGGTGATGGAGACAATGATGGCAGCGGCATCGGTGACAAAAGTAAAGACGGAAACGGCGGCAGCGCCCCCTAGCCCTTGCGTATCACCGCGTCCACCACGGTCTGGTAATACCGTGGCCCCACGGCCCTGACTATCCTCGAGCCCAGTATCTCAGAGCGCACGGGCGCCACGTCCAGATAGTGCCGCTCGGAGAGCGCGGCCGCGTCCCCCTTGGAGTCCGAGTGTACGTGCGAGTAGTAGTGTATGACGCCGCCGTCGGCAGTGGCCCGGACCGCCGAGCCCAGAAACTCGTCGGACCTCTCAGGCAGCAGCATGAGCGTCCTGTCGCACGTGCCGTCGAACCTGTCCCGAACCACCTGCGAGGCCTCGCCGCATATCGGGATCACGCGGCCGGCCATCTTGCGCCCCTTTTTCCGGTTCTTGCGCCCGTAATGCTCGTTCAGCTCCACGTTCCTCTCGCACAGCCCGGACGCGACGGGGTTCGAGTCCACGCTGTATACGGTGCACGCCGTCTTCATGGCGGCAATCACGGAGAACATGCCGATGCCGCCGAACATGTTCAGCACGGACTCGCCGTCCCGCACGAGCGAGGCTATGCGCTCCCTCTCGTGCGAGAGCCGGGGCGAGAAGAACGCGCCCTCCACGTCCACCACGAACCGGCAGCCGGACTCCCTATACGTGGTGGTGGTGTCGTCTAGCCCCGCGATAAGCTCCAGCTTGCGCGTGCGGTACTCGCCGTCGACTGCAGACGCCTGGCAGAACACGCTCCTTACGATCTTTATCTCGTCTAGCAGGGCCCTGCCGATCTCGAACCTCCTCTCAAGCAGCGTATCCGGTATGCGCACCACGACTATCTCCCCTATCTGGTCGAACGCGGACACGAACTCGGCCGCCTCCGACTCGGTCAGGACGTCCTCCAGCGCTCGCTTCAGCATGCGGGTCATGGTGCGTCACGGGACGGTGGCCGCCGGGCGCAATATGGACGAACCGGCGCGTGCGCGTGGCGGCGGTGGTGGCGGTGGGGGAGTCAGAACGGCCGCCCCGCGGCCTGCGCGGGCCGCGTCACGCATAGTAGAACCTCCCCTCCGTCTTCTGCGACTTGTCAAGCCTGCTGCCGGGCTTGTTGACGCGCGGCCGCATGCTCCTCTCATCCCGCCTAAACGACATGTCAAGGGAGCTGAGAAACCTGTTCATGGCCTCCTTCTTGGGCATGGGCCCCGTCGCCTCCCCCCGGACGCCCGGCTCGCCGCCGAATATTATCATGCTGTCGGATATCAGGTCCATGAGCTGCAGGTCGTGGTCGATGATTATCGCGGACTTGCCAAACGACCTGACGAACTTTTGTATGAACTTTGCAAGCGCTATCCTGTCCTCCACGTCAAGGAATGCAGACGGCTCGTCGAGCGCGTACAGGTCCACCTTCTGCAGCAGGCACGCGGCGACGGCCACCTTCTGCAGCTCGCCCCCGGAGAGGTGAGAGACGGCCTTGTTGTACAGCTTTTTGACGCGCAGCGGGTCGATGATCTGCTCCTCCTCCATGCTCCCCTCGATCGGATCCCCGTTTGCCTCAGACAGCAGGGACACGACCTCGGCGTCCGACGAGGAGCCCTGTAGGTACTGGGGCTTGTAGGCCAGCTTTATCTTCGAGTCCACCGCGCCGGAGTCGGGCTTCTCAGCGCCCGCAATCATCTTCATCATCGTGGTCTTGCCCAGCGCGTTTGCCCCCATCACCCCCAGGATCTCGCCCTTGCGGACCCGCCCCGGCCCCACGCTCACGGAGAACGACTCGTACCTCCTCTCAAGGCTCGGATAGGACACTATGACGTCGCCCGTCACGAACGCGTCGTCAGGCTGCGACGCGGACGACGCGTCAAAGGAGAACTTTTTGTCCCTGAACCTGACGTTCTCGGAAGGCAGGTACCCCTCAAGGAAGACGTTGACGCCCACCTTGGTCGAGAGCACGCTTGACACTATGCCGTACGCGGCGGGCTCCCCGTAGACCACCTCGATGTAGTCGCTCAGAAAGTCAAGCAGCGTCAGGTCGTGCTCCACGACCATCACGCTCCTGCCGATCTTGGCCAGATCCTGTATGACCCTGGCCACGCCGATCCTCTGGAACACGTCGTTGTACGAGGACGGCTCGTCGAAAAAGTAGAACTCGGCGTCCCTTGACGCGGCGACTGCCACGGCCACCCGCTGCAGCTCGCCCCCGCTGAGCTCCGACAGCCTGCGGTCCACGGAGTTTGCGAGGTCCAGGTCCCGGATCATCTGGCGCGCGACCCCGCGCTGGTCGTACTTTGCGATCAGCTCCGACGCCGTGCCCTCAAAGGCCGACGCCAGCATGGTGACCTGCTGCGGCTTGATGGAGAACGCGGCGTCGCCGCGCATGATGCGCTCAAAGTGGCCCTTCAGCTCGGTGCCCCCGTAATACTTGAGAATCTCGTCCCACTGGGGCGGGTCCTCGTACCTGCCCAGGTTGGGCATTATGTTTCCGGACAGTATGCCCACGATGGTGCTCTTCCCCATGCCGTTGCGGCCCAGCAGGCCCATCACCTCGCCCTTCCTCGGGACGGGCAGCCGATACAGGCGGAACGAGTTGGGGCCGTACTGATGGACCTTGTCGGACGCCAGCTCCTCGGCGAGGTTTACTATCGTAATGGCCTCGAAAGGACACACCTTGACGCAGATGCCGCACCCGTTGCAGATGTCCTCGTCGATGCGGGCCTTTTTCGTGCCCTCCTCGTCCAGCGTGATGCAGTCGGCGCCGGACTTGTTGACGGGGCAGTACTTTATGCACTCCAGCCCGCACTTGCGCGGCTGGCAGAGGTCGGTGTCAAGGACGGCCACCCTGTGTGTCATGAACCATGTGTGGGGCGGCCTCGCTTTATACTTGCGTGCGCCCATGCGCGCCGCGGGACGGGATCCGTTACGTTAATAGGCAGGCGTCGAGTACACGGGCCAAGCCGGCCATAGCGTCAGGGCGCGACCCAATCCCGTTCCGAACTTGGAAGTCAAACCTGATGTCGCTGTTGTGCTACTAAGATGCGAGAGCCCTTGGGAAGCAACAGTGCTGGCATTTTCATCATCATCATTGCCATTGTCGTTGCCGCCATCGTCGTTGCCACCATCGTCACCGCTACAAGGCACACGGTTAATATCGGCCGCGCGCGCCGCGCATGCCATGAGTCCCACGTGCTCCGTATGCGGCGAACGGTGCGACAACGACATCAGGCTGCTCAACCACATGATGGAAAAGCACGGCTGGAGAAACCCCAACGTGGGCAAGCCGGACAGGAACAGCCGCGGGTACTAGTTGCGCGCGACGTAGCTCACTGCTCAAGCAGGTGATCCATTACGAGCCGCAGCCCGAACCCCGTGGCCCCCTTTGACTTGTAGGAGCGCGACTTTGTGGACGTCTGCGTCCAGGCCACCCCGGCTATGTCCAGGTGCGCCCACGGCGTGTCCTCTATCGCGTTTCTCAGAAATGCGGCCGCCACAATGGTGCCCGCGGCCCTCCCGATCCCCATGTTCCTCATGTCGGCCACGGGCGACTTTATCATGTCCATGTAGTTCTGGTCAAGCGGGAGCTCCCATACCGACTCGGAGGTGCGCGCGGCGGACTGCCTGATTGCATCTGCCAGGCCCGAGTCGTTTGAGACCATTCCGGCCACGTCGTTTCCCAGCGCGACGATGCACGCTCCGGTCAGCGTGGCAAAGTCGATTATCTCCCTGGGCCTGTGGTGGCGCTCCCCGTATGCAAGGGCGTCTGCGAGGATGAGCCTGCCCTCCGCGTCCGTGTTCAGTATCTCCGCAGTCTTGCCGCTGTACAGCCGTATGATGTCGCCGGGCCTGTACGACTCGCCGCCGGGCATGTTCTCCACCGCGGGAACTATGCACACGATGTCGGTTTTCAGCCGCAGCTTGGCGGCCGTCCTGATTATGCCAAGGACTGTGCAACCTCCGCACTTGTCAAACTTCATCTCGTCCATGCTGGCCCCCGGCTTGAGCGATATCCCGCCCGTGTCAAACGTGACGGCCTTGCCGACCAGAACAATCGGCCCGGCGGCGGCGGCAGAAGAGGCCCGACCGCTCCTGCGGCCCGGGGCGCCCCTGTACTCGAGTATTATCAGCTTGGGCTCGTTCTTGCTGCCCTGCCCCACCGCCGTGATGCCCCCAAAGCCGCGCCTCTTGAGGGCGCCCTTTGACACCACGGTGCACTTGAGGCGGCCGTCCTTTCTGGCGATCCCGCGCGCAATGTCGGCAAGCGTCTGGGGAGTGCACTCGTTCGGGGGCAGGTTTGCCACGCTGCGCACGAACAGGTTGCCGTCTGATATCACGGAGGATGTCCGCACCGCCTTCGATACGTCGTCAAGCGTCTCCCCCTTCTTCTTCTGCTCCTTCTTTGGCGGGCCGTCGCACACGATAACCAAGTCGGGGCCTGCCGCGTCCCCGGCCGAGAGCACCTCGGAGACCAGTCCCGATCTGGTGACGGGCGGGGAAGAGCCGCGAGTCGCGCCCCCGCCCTCTGCGCCATATCCGAAACCGCCGTCGCCGTCGCCGTCGTCACCGACGTCGCCGTCGTCACCGCCTGCGCCCTTGAACCTGTCAAACTTGTATGTGGCCATCTTCGAGCCCTCCACAATGGCAGAGGCGGCTCCGGCCTGCGTGGAACCGGCTCCAAGCCGCGGTACCACGACGGCAAACTCCCCGAGCTTTAGCTCCGCCGCCTTCTTTGCAATCTTTCCGGACACGTGGCGCACCGCGTCGTACGTGGCCTCCTTGTGGCTTCCAAGACCCGCGACAAGCAGGCGCCTTGCCGGCCTTTTGGACGGGACCGGAATCACGGCAATCCTGCCCTGCTTGCCTGCCACGTCCCGGGCAGTCTGCCTCAGGGCCGATGCAAGGTCCTTGTCAGGTACGGCATTGCCGTGTCCGCCCGCGCTCACAAAGCGGGGCAGTCCCTTGTCATCAGAGAACGCGAACCCGCACAACATCTCAACTCCGGGCTTGGCGGTTCCAGATACCCTTACCTTCACACCGAACGGACCCGGTACGGCCATTTTAGATGTTACGCATACGCCATGGACGCAACATGGTTGGCGCGGGAGGCGCTGCGCCGCGCCTGCAATCTCGTGATCAGGCGGGGCGCCCCGTCGTCGTCGTCGCCACCGCCGCCCGCGTCGCGCAAAAAGATCAGTTCATCTCAAGGGACATCAGGTACGCGTCCTCCCCGTCCTTGTAGTACGCGCCAAGCCTCTGCCGAACCTCAAAGCCGAGATCCTCGTACAGCTTTACGGCGCCGGTGTTGCTGCACCGCACCTCCAGGTAGAACTCGTCGCACCCGCGCACGGCGATGCCCTTCGTGGCCTCCTCGACCAGGGCCCGTCCGATCCCGCCCCTGCGGTACCGGTCAAGCACGGCGACGGATACCATGTGCCCCTTCTTGACAAAGCCCAGCCTCTTAAAGTTGGAGAAGCCGTGCTCGATCTTGCACATGATGTACCCGACGTGGCGGCCGTCGGCCTCGGCCACCAGGAAGGCCTCCGGCAGCTCCGAGAGTATGGCCTCGTAGAAATAGTCCGAGTAGTGCTCCGGCAGCGTCCGCAGGTTGACCTCCATCACGGGGACTATGTCGGACACGTCGGCCCTTCGTATGCTACAACCTCCCACGCTCCTGAGGATCACCTGCATGCGCGCAAATTGGCGGCGACGATATTTAATTCAAGTCCGCTGCGGCAAGCAAGAGACAATAAGAGCCGCACCGCCCACACTTGACATGGACGGGGAGGACGGACCGCATGCGGCCGTCATACAGATGGTGCACTCCGCGTTTGCGGTCGACTCGATGACAAAGACGGAGTTTTCTCTAGAGTTCAGCATAAGCGACCATGTAGTAAGGGAGAAGTTCGAGGGGCTGGCCAAGGCGCTGGAGGGCACAGGATACGTCGCAAGGCTGGTCGAGTCAGGCGGCTCGCGGCACATCATCGTGCAAAAGTTCTACAAAAAGGAGAAGGGCGGCAGGATACTCAACTCGTCGTGGACGCCGCGGCTGCTCTTCGGCGTCGTGGTCACATTCGTGATGATCGACGGGTTCTATCGCACGGCCGGCACCAACACCGTAATCGAGATAGGCGACCCGCTCAGCATGGCGGTCATATACACGCTGGCGCTGCTCGGCATACTCGGGGTGCACGAGGCGGGGCACCTCGTCGCCGCGCGCATGCACGGCCTGAAGACGACGTGGCCCTACTTTATACCGGGGCTGCCCGTAATTGGAATCCCAACGTTTGGCGCGTTCATCCAGTCGAGGGGCCTGACGATAAACCGCCCCATACTCTTTGACGTGGCCATAGCGGGCCCCGTGGCCGGGCTTGTGGTCGCCGTCATGGTGTCCGTGTACGGCGCGTACACGGCCCCCGTCATAGCAGACGACGTGGCCGCCGGCCTCTTCGAGTCCAACGCGCTCGGCGAGTGGAACCTGGGCGAGCCCCTCCTGATGACGGCAAGCCTGGCCGCGTTCGGCAAGGGAGTCGAGGGCGGGGAGGTGATAATGACGCCCATACTGTTTGCGGCGTGGATAGGGTTCCTGATCACGTTTCTCAACCTGCTGCCCGCATGGCAGCTCGACGGGGGGCACATGGCAAGGACGCTGATGGGCCAGAAGTTGCACAGGTACGCCACCTACGGGAGCCTCGCGGTGCTCGTCATACTGGGATACTGGATAATGGCCATACTGATACTGTTCATGAGTTCGCGCAACCCGAGCGCCAGCCCCCTGGACGACGTGTCGGAGCTCCCGTCCAACAGAAAGGTGGCATACCTGGGGATAGTGGCGCTCGCGGTACTGTGCGCCCCGATCCCGTCGGGCATCCCGCTCCTACCTTAGCAGCAGGCGCGACCCGTCCATAACGACTGAGGCCTTTTGCCGCGCGCCCTGCGTCTTTTTGAGGTATGTGACGGACTCCTGCATGCCCCCAAGCGAGACCAGTCCGAGCCTCTTGGTGTACATCTCCGGCAGTACCGAGACAAGCGCGACCTGGCACCGCTTCTGCACCTCCTGCAGGAACAGCAGCTCCTCCATGCCGTCCACGTATGTGGACGGGTTGGGGAGCTCCTCCGGCTGCAGCACCCCCTCCACGCGCATCCGGATCGCGTCCGGCCCCAGGCCGCGCGCGCACTCGGCCACCAGCACGAGCAGCCCGCGGTCGCGCACCGCCTGGTGGCAGTTCCACACTGAGGAGAGGGCGTCGCCGAGCGTGGCGTTGCTTGACGCCTTGCCCGTGCTTGCAATCAGGGTCCTCTGCTGCTCCACGTCCAGCATAAAGCCGGACTCGAGTGACGCGGAGGCCTTTGCGGCGGTCTCAGACGGGTGCCCGGTGAAGATGTCAGATATGCCGCCCGAGCTTGCCACTATGTCGATCCCGCCCATCTCGAACCGGTCGGCAAACTTTACCGCCTCTGCAAAGCTTCCAGTCCGGCGGCCCGGCGACGGCATGTTTCCGTCGCGCTTTGCATACGCGGCAAGCATCTCGTCGGATCCGAACCGGCGAAGCAGCCGGGTCGACACGGTCTCGTACCCGAACAATCCGTCAAACTCGGCCTCGGCCACAAAGATCAGGTTGCGTTTTTTCCCGGCCGCGTCGAGGTCGGCCGCATCTCCTGCGTTGTTGTCGCTGCCGCCGCCGGCATGGCCATGCCCGCCTCCGATCACATCAGCAGAGAACTCGGCCGCCACGCTTCCCTCCGGCAGTCCGGGCTTTATGGCAGGCAGGACGTCCCGGTCGGCCAATATGCCTGGAAACTGGGCCGCCCGTTGCTCGCACATCATAAACACGGAAGACACCACCTGCCGCACCGCCTGCGAGTCGTGCAGCAGGACCAGATCGAAGGGTCTTGCCACGTCGATGTCACGCAGGATATCGGAGATCTCGACGGATTCTAGCTGGCGCGGAGCGGAGATGTGGTCTCTTGCGCGCGCCATGCTGCCAGCGGCGGTGGTGACAGAAACGCCATCGTAGGCTTTGCCGCCGGCGTCGTCGTCACTGGCATTGTCATCGGTACCATCAATACTGCTGCCGCCGGCCCCGGCGCGGCCGTCGGCGTCGCCGTCAGGCAGGGCGTCGGTTCCGCCATTGCTGTCGGCGGCGGGTTCAGCAGGCATGTCGACGCCCGAGCCGGCATCTCCGTTGCCGTGGCCCGTGCTGTCCTCATCACCGCTATCGGCATCGCCGTTATCCCCGCCGCCTTCAGCGGCGGTATCTCTACCACCGCTGTTACCATCATCACCATCACCACCATCGCTATCACCATCGCCATCACCATCGCCACCATCGCCACCATCGCCACCATCGCCACCATCGCCATCATCTCCAGCGGAGCCAGGCGGCATCACCGACTCCCCTCCAAGGCTTCCGACCTTGCTTACCATGCTGTTGTCGCTGCCGCTGCCGCCTGAATTGATCGTCTCCTCCAAGTTCTCGGCCATTATCTCCAAGACCACCTCCGCCGCCCCGTAATTGAGCCATATCTCGGGCATGGCTAAATGCGGCACATGCTAAAATAAATCTCTGCGGTTGGGACGCCCCACAGCAGTACAACCACGCCGGTGTCCGTCCGTATAGCAGCCTGCTCAGACAAATGCCTTTACATCATCATCTCAGACATAACTCTGATTCTTCATCGCGGCCGTCGTGCCTGCGCATAGCCGTCTTAAAAGACTAATCATGCGCGCGGTGTTGTCAAGCCATCGTGCTGGCCAACGCGATTTTTGTCTTCTTTTTCGTGTTTTTTGAGACAGGGACACTCTCTTCGGAGAGACCAATGGTGGGATGCAGGGTCTTTGATGAAGTCGTCGGGACGTATGCCGACACTGACTGCCGCCTCGGGCCTGTCCATGATCACGATATTCTGAGGCAGGATGCCGGGATATCCGGCACGGTCCTGTCCGTGCGGGCACGCTAATGGTCTATTTTGGCCATCGCACGCCTTGGCGACCCGTGGATACTGCGGCCCGTAATGGCCGGGTGAAACCCTTTATGAACATGACAGGTCCAGTCAAGATAATTGAAGGCCAGGTACAAGATTCCGCTGATTGCAGGCATCGCCGCGCATGACTTCCTCGGCTGCTCCGTTCTTTAACCCGTCCCTGTGGACGGCCAGCTCCCTCGATCGGATGACCGCCGCAGAGGAACCCAAACGGCCCATGGCCCGGTACGCTCCGGGTTTGTTTTGACGACGGCGGCCAGAATTCGGTCGTGGCGAACGTCAGGCCGGGGGCACTATGGAATCTGTCTCAAAGTCGTACACGTCGGCAATCACCCACTCGTTGTCTATGACGCTCCAGATCCTATAGTCCGCGGCGCCGAGGTCGCCGGCCTCGTTCAGATCTACCGAATCAAGGGCGCCCGAGTACTTGGAGGCCACCTCCGGAAGCACTGCCTTTACCGCATCCACGTCCGTGCTCTGCGCCTCCAGTATGGAGAGTCCGAAGAGCCACACCACGTCGTGGGACGTGTTGATGTAGGCGTACCCCTCCCGTCCCAGGGCCTCTAGCACGTGGGCATCTATCTTTTTGGTGATCTCGTTTTCTGATATTGAGAACTGGCTGGAAGTATACCGTACCTTGTTTGCAAACTCGGATGCTATCGGATCCTCGATGAACCCGATCTCCTTTACGTTGGAGGCCCCGCCGTACCACCTGACGTCACCAAGTATGTCGTACTGGGATGCGGTCTGGGCCGCGTTTACCGTCTCGCCAAAGCCGAATATCGCGACTGCTATCTCGCCAGTCTCGTAATCCTCTGCCAGCTCCTGCACCTGCGCGGCCAGCAGCGACACGGACGCGGAGAACTCCGGCGACTCGGGATTGTACCTCACCCCTTCTGCCACCGCAAGGCCGCGCTCCTCGATGGACTTTGCCGTGGCCTCCATGAGCCCGTCGCCCCAGGCGTCGCCCCTCCACATCGGAACCAGGACCTGGGCGCCGTCGTGCTGGATCTTCTTTGCGATTGCCGTGCCCTGCAGCGTGTCGTTTGGAACCAGGCGGTAGACGCTGTCGCCTGCGATCGCGAGCGCTGGCGCGCTGGAGCAGCAGCTGAACAGGAGCATGTTGTTGGAGTCCGCATAGCCCTTGACGTTTCGTATGCTTGCGCTCGTCTCGGGGCCGACCACGAGGTCGATCCCCTTTGCCTTGAGCGAGGTGAGCTTCTCGAGCGCCACGACCGGGTTGGTCGCAGAGTCCTCTGAGACCATCCTGAGCCGCCACTGCTCGCCCCTCTCCTCGAGGTACTCGTTGAACCGTTGCAGCCCGAACTTTGAGCCCTCCCAGTTCTCGTGGCCCTTGTGCGCCAGATCCCCCGTGAGTGGCAGGATCAGCCCTATCGTAACGTCGCCTGAGAGTCCGGCCGCATCGCCGGCCGGATCTACTATGGAGTCGGTCTCAAAGTCATACACGCTGGCGAGCACCCACTCGTTGTCTATTATGCTCCAGACCCCATAGTCCGCGCCGCTGAGGTCGCCGGCCTCGTTCAGATCTACCGAATCAAGGGCGCCCGAGTACTTGGAGGCCACCTCCGGAAGCACTGCCTTTACCGCATCCACGTCCGTGCTCTGCGCCTCCAGTATGGCAAGTCCGAGGAGCCACACCACGTCGTGGGACGTGTTGATGTAGGCGTACCCCTCCCGTCCCAGGGCCTCTAGCACGTGGGCATCAATCTGTTCTGTAACCTCGTTCTCCGATATTGAGAACTGGCTGGCGGTAAACTGGACCTTGTTTGCAAACTCGGACGCTATCGGATCCTCGATGAACCCGATCTCCTTTACGTTGGAGTCCCCGCCGTACCACCTGACGTCGTCAAGTATGTCATGTTGCGCCGCCGCCTGCACCACGTTTACCGTCTCGCCAAAGCCGAATATCGCGACTGCTATCTTGTCAGTATCGTAATCCTCTGCCATCTCCTGCACCTGCGCGGCCAGCAGCGACACGGACGCGGAGAGCTCCGGCGACTCGGGGTTGTACCTCACCCCCTCCGCCACCGCAAGGCCGCGCTCCCCGATGGACTTTGCCGTGGCCTCTGTGAGTCCGTCGCCCCAGGCGTCGCCCCTCCACATCGGAACCAGGACCTGGGCGCCGTCGTGCTGGATCTTCTTTGCGATTGCCGTCCCTTGGAACGTGTCGTTTGGAACCAGGCGGTAGACGCTGTCGCCCGGGATCGAGAGCGCGGGAGCAGTTGAGCAGCAGCTGAACAGTAGCATGTTGTTGGAGTCCGCGTAGCCCTTGATGTTTCGTATGTTGGAGCTCGTCTCGGGGCCGACCACGATGTCAATCCCCTTTGCCTTGAGCGAGGTGAGCTTCTCGAGCGCCACGACCGGGTTGGTCGCAGAGTCCTCTGAGACCATCCTGAGCCGCCACTGCTCGCCCCTCTCCTCAAGGTACCTGTTGAACTGCTGCAGCCCGAACTTTGAGCCCTCCCAGTTCTCGTGGCCCTTGTGCGCCAGATCCCCCGTGAGCGGCAGGATCAGCCCTATCGTAACGTCGCCTGAGAGCCCGTCCCCTCCTTCCACTACCGCCTCCTCAACGGCCGGCGCCTCCGGCATGCCTTCGTTATCCGGAGCTACCTGATCATCCGCCTCATCCACGGGAGCCGAACCCATCATGCCTGCCGCCACGGCAGCAGCAATTACCACGGCTATTCCAACCCCGATCGCGGCGCCCTTCTTTGAATCCAATGCCACACACCGGCGTGCATAGTTCTTAAATGCTTGGCACAGCCTCGGGTTTAAGCTGTGTGACGCAGGATGACGATCAATTAGCGTAGAAAAATTGGTCGCAAACCTTAGATCCTGCCCCCATACGGCAGGCGCCGGAGGGAATCCTCCTCCCACGCCCAAGAGAGGATTCTAAACGAAATGCAGGCCCGAGTCGAGATCTAGGAAGGGTCTTGGAAGAAGCACAGGCAAGTATCGAGAGCCAGACCAGGATTCTGGGCCGGGCCTGCGCGGCCTATCTGAAAAGAAAGTCGAACAGCCTTCTTCCCGCCCCGCCCCGCCCCTTTCTGACGCGTCCCGCACCCCTCCCGATCGTCGCGGTAGGCTTTTCCACGAACAGCCCTTGCGGGCGGTACAACAGTATCGCCAGCAGTATCACACCCAGTAGCAGAAAGTCAAGCCAGATGATGTCAAAGGGGACCAGTCCCTCAAAGGAGTCTTTGAAGAAGATGATGAGCTTTCGCACGGTGACGAAGATCAGTGTGCCGAACAGGACCCCTTTGTTGTTTGCAAGCCCGCCTATCAGAATCATGAGGAACGGCCAGAACGTCCAGCTCGCCCTGTCGTATGCAAACGCAATGGCCCCGCCCACGTAGAACGCGTACAGCGCGCCGCCCACCGCGGCGAGCGCGGCCGATATCATGATCACCTTCATCCTGATCCGCGCCGTGTCCTTCCCCAGGGACTCCGCGGCGACCTCGTTGTCGCGGACGGCCCGAAGCACCCTTCCAAGCGGCGAGCGGATCATCTTCTCGCTGAAGACAAAGACGGCAGCCGCAATGAGAACCAGCCCCAGCGTGGCCACCGAGAAGCGGATCTCGTCGGGTAGGAAGGACAGCGGGTCCGGCAGCTGGACTCCCAGCGTCCCGCCCGCAAGAGGGGTGAAGTTGTTTCCGATTATTCGGATGCTCTCGCCAAATGCCAGCAGCGTGATGGCGAGGTAGTCGCCGCGCATGCGTATCGCAGGATATGACGTGAGGATTCCCAGTCCCCCTCCCACGGCGGCGGCTATTCCCAGCGTCAGGAAGAAGATGGCAAACCCGATTCCAGTGTTGTCCACCAGCCACGCGTTGACTTGGGAAACGATGGCGAGGTTGTCAAGTACATAATCCCCCTCGATGCCCGCCATGGCTGCAAATATCCTGCCCGGGATCGACGCGGCGACGAACGCCCCCGCCCCAACTGCTAGCACCTTGCCGAAGTTCGGGATCCCCGTATACCCGAACTCCATGTTCAGGCTCAGATTGACGATCACGTAGACCGCGAATATTGCAAGCAGGTCTATGATGAATATGGCTTCAGTCTCCAGAACCATGTCTCCTCACTCTCCTTCTCAGCTTCGACCAGTTAATTCCCGCCATCCCCCGGGGCGCCAGCATCAGGGTCACCACGATGAACACAAGCGGGATGAGCGGACGGTACGCGATGAGCCAGGCTCCAAACTCGCCGGCAAGAAACCTGGTTCCCAGAACCTCCGTAAACCCAAGCAGCAGGCCCCCTGCAATCGCGCCGTAAATGCTCAGAAAGCCCCCCGCGATGCTAGCGGCAAAGACGCTTGGGATCATCAACGGGCCCAGGTTCGGATCCCCTTGGAACCACAGGGCCATGAGCGCGCCCGCCACCCCTGCAAGTCCACCTCCCAGCATCCAGGAGACGACGTAGATGAGATTTACGTTGATCCCCACGGTCTCCGAGAGATCCTGGTTCTCGGTGGCGGCCCGCATCGCAATGCCAAACTTTGTCTTCTTTAGCACTATGTACAGAGTCAGCGACAGGACGGCGATGGTGGCGGGCGCCGCGAAGACTATCAGCGGGAGGCCCATCAGCTCGGCGTCGTAGCTGCGCAGCGTAAACTCCCTTGATGCGATCCTGAACGTCTGTACCACAAAGTCCGCGAAGATGTTCAGTCCCGCAATCAGTATCAGGTCAAAGGCAAGCGTGGCGATCATCAGGATCGCCTGCGAGGCTCCCTTCCGTATCAGGGGCTTTAGTATGAAGACGTACAGGGAGACGGCGACCAGCCCGGACACCACAAACGCGACCGGGATCGAGACGTACGGGGTGACCCCCCAGATGTGGGTCGCGACCAGCGCCATGTAGACGCCGATCGTGGCAAAGGAGGCGTGCGCAAAGTTCGGGACGCGCGTGGTGAGGTACGTGAGCGTCAGGCCTATGCTCAAGAGCGACAGAAGGCTTGCAAATATGACTGCATCAGAGAATATGGGATCGAGAGCCAATTCATGTCTCCGTTACGCGAGCGACTCTGCCTCTTCCCCGGCGGCGGCGGTTCGGGGATGTGTGTCCCGCTGGCTTGCCTGCTGCAAATTACCGGATCTCATCTCCAGTGAGGGGAAACTCAAAGTTAATCTACATATCGCAGGCCCTGGTACAAACCTCCATTCAGATACACATACCCCGGAAGCCCCGCCGCTACCGCCTCCCCCTCTCGCTCCCCTCTCACATCCATCTGCAGGGGTCAATCCACCGGCCGGGCGGCCTCTGAGACGTCTTGGATATTGCAGAAAGCCTTAATCATGCAGCGGTTTTCCAAATGTAATGGCAACGATACTGTCGCTCTCCGGCATCAGAAAGCAGTTCGGCGGCATGGTTGTCCTTGATAAGATCGACATGGGGATAGAAGCGGGCAAGATATACCAGATGATTGGGCCCAACGGGAGCGGCAAGACCACGCTGATAAACGTGATCTCCGGGCTTCTGGAACCAGACGCAGGCAGCGTCACGTTTGACGGGACCGACATCACGCAGAAGGGGTTGTTTGATACATTCAAGACAGGGCTGGTCAGGACGTGGCAGATACCGCAGCCGTTTAGGAATCTTACGACGGAGGAGAACTTTCTGGTGTCAAGCGACAAAAACCGCGGCGAGGAATTCCTTGCGGCCCCGACAAGGTCAAGATGGAGGCATGACGAGGAGAGGGTGGCGGACAAGGCCTCGGAGATCATGGAGATGGTAAGCCTGACCGGACAGGGGGTCGTCTGGAGCAGGAACCTCAGCGGTGGGCAGCAGAAGCTGCTAGAGCTCGGCAGAGCCATGATGGCCGACACCAAGATGATCCTGATGGACGAGCCCATTGCCGGGGTGAACCCCACCTTGGCGCACGAGATCTTTGAGAGGATCAAGAGGATCTGCAGGGAGCAAAAGATCACGTTTCTGATAATCGAGCACAGGCTGGACATCTCGTTGCAGTATGCAGAGCGCGTCTTTGTACTCAACAAGGGCAAGATCATCGCGGAGGACGATCCGGATGAGGTCACCAAGGATCCAAGGGTCGTGGAGTCGTACTTGGGTGAGTAGGATGCACGAGACTGCCGACGGCACCGGCACCAACACTAGCAGAGGGGGAGACTGCGGCAGGGAGGATGGCGGCAACAGCCCCATCATCCGGGTCAGTACGCTGAGCTCCGGCTATGCAAGCAGCCACATACTTTTTGACGTGCATTTTGAGGCAATGGAGCAAGAGATCACCGTTGTAGTCGGGCCCAACGGGAGCGGCAAGAGCACGCTGCTAAAGAGCATATTCGGGCTGTGCGCCATATATGAGGGACAAATAAGGTTCCATGACAGGCCGATCACCGAACTCACACCACACGAGATAGCAAGGGAGAAGATAGCGTACCTGCCGCAGGTCAACAACGTCTTTGCCAACCTCACGATCAGGGAGAACCTTGTCATGGCCGCGTACACGCTGGATGCAAGAGAGTTCACAGAGAGGGTGCCTGAGATACTAGAGACGTTCCCCATACTGAGGACGTACGAGAACTCAAAGGCGCAAACGCTCAGCGGTGGGGAGCGGCAGATGCTCGCGATGGGCATGGCGCTCATCAGGAGGCCCACCGTCATGCTGTTTGATGAGCCGACTGCCAGCCTGTCGCCCAAGCTCGCCTTGGAGGTTCTCTCAAAGATAAGGCAGATGAGGGACGAGTTTGGCATCTCCGTGATTCTGGTGGAGCAGAACGTCAGGCGCGCGCTGAGGCTGGGAGACTCTGTGTACCTTTTGGCAAACGGCAAGAACGTCTTTGACGGAACCCCAGAAGAGCTGCTGGCGCACCAGGAGCTTGGACGGCTGTATCTCGGAATGCGGTGAGGCCGTCCGGTCCACATTGTGGCTTGTGGGGCGCGTGATATGTCGGCCAGCATGATGCCCGTCTTTTGGCAAAATGACTGCAACCGCACCCAGACCATAATCTCGCACCAAGTATGATGTATGTATTCTGCATCTGGAGCCGTCCCGTCACCGTGCGAGTCCAACCGGCCAGCGGGTTGCGTGATCCGTCGACCTCCCGAGCGCGACGGCACTCGCGTGGATGTAACATGTCTCCATGGCAGCATGCCGGAGGATGACATCTGCCATTCAACTGATCCTAGAGTGGCGATCATTGAAAATTTCGCCTCACACACAACGGTACAAGAATTTGTATATGTCAAGCCTGATTGGGCACGTCCTGAAGTATTCTGACACCGCATGCGTCAGATCTTCTCGTGTCTCGTAGTGCTCTGAAGTGACAAGCCTGTATTTTGCATCCCTCCATACGGACTCGACTGCGCTGAGCTTCGGCGTGGCGGTGGGAAGGTACAGGATCTCCACCCCGTCGTGGCTCTTCAGGTATTTCCGCACATCCCTGTGCTTGTGCTGGCTTGCGTTGTCCGTTACGAGGAGAACCCTGCCCCACTTGCGGCGCACCTTCTTGAGATACCGTACGAACGTCGGGCCGTCGAACCTTTCATACTGCCGCATCAGCCTGGTTCCGTCCTCTGCAAGCGCGCCGAACACGACGGTCCTGTCCCTCCTGCCGTGCCGGCTGACGGTCACGGGATCACCGACGCGCGACCACAGCTTCCTTCCGTTCGTCCCCGTCCTGAGAAATATGGACTCGTCCTGCACCACGATCGTCAGTCCGCGCCTTTTTGCCCCGGATATCGTGCCTGCGGCGTCGGCCTGCCACTGCCTTACCGCGTCTGCGTCGGCAGCCGAGGCGTACAGGGTGGCCGACCTCTTGGATGAGAACCCGAGGAAGCGCAGGATCCTGCGCACGCTGCACATGCTGTACCGGATGTGCAGCTTTCCCCGTATCCAGTTTCGAAGCTTTCTCGGGGTGAGCATGTTCCTGCCGGCAAGCCTGTCTGCAAGTCTCCTGATCCGCCCGTACCTTGCGCGGGACGCCCTGCCCCTCCCGGGAGCGTCCCGGAGGCCACCGATGCCGCCTTCGTCGAACCTGGCAACCCACAGCTGCACTGTGCGCCGGTCCACGTCTGCAAAATCAGAGGCGGTTTTTGTGGAGTGGCCCTTGAGTACGCCCAGAACCGCCATCATCCTGTTGCGGATCCTGACATCCCTTTCTGCACGCATGGCCTCCGTCAGCTCCCGGATCTTCTTGCTGCTTTCGCTCATGGACTGTCCGGCGATCCGTCGATCAATAAGCTTTTCTGCGATTGTCCATCATGAGGCGAAATTTTCAATGAGCGCTACTCTAGCAACCGAATTGGAACTAGAACCCGTTGAAATAAGACTTTTATAACATAGGGACGTAATACTCACGCGGTTCCGCATTGCAATGCATGCTACGGGAAGCCTCTGGTGAACCCAGGAATCGCATTATAATTCTACTTTGCCAGTATGAAATCTATCACCTTTTAGATTGAAGTATTTGTGCATAATCAACTCATAATATGGAGAGTATCGACCGCTTGTCTTGTAAGTGTATGGAAGGTACGCAAAGAAGTCGGCAAGGTTTAGAATTGGTTGTTGTGTAGGATCTCCGTTTTGTATACGTGGATCAATTCTGGGTAAAGATGTTGGAATTGGAAAGTTGTAGGTTCGCAATCGTCGGATCATTTGCTCAGTCCTCCTTTTCATCTTTGCGTTGAATCTTTCGTATATCACGACTCCATGTGAATCATGTTCCTCAAGAAAATACTGAAACCTCTCTCGCAGTAGTAACAACGTGTACGCTCTTGGACTTATAGGTTCTGTATACTTCCTACAATGAGTATCCAAGTCTATGATTACGGAAAGCAGTGTGCAATCCAACCGGTTTATAACGTCAAAGACGTCATTCTCCAAGCCCTGCCTGTCTTCGGCAGATAGTCTGTCGTACGGGGGCTTGTTGTTTCGCAACGGATAGTAGTGCAGCTTGAAATTTCCAGGCAGTGGTTTCCCGCGAAAGCGGTTATAGAGCATGCAATTGTATTCTTCTTCGAAGCGCGGTACTGTGTCCGCGTCTACGATTATTCCCGCCAATATAAAATATCTAGAGCTTCCGATTATGGGCTTTTCATTGCTGTCGAGATAGTCACCTTCATCGCCACTTTCATCAACATAGAGATGGTGCGTCATGTATGTCAGGATCTCCTTGGATTATCCCGGTATAAACACTTCATCATAATAACTTTGAAGGGTGCCCGACATTCTCATCTTCAGAGAATAGTCGCACGGGTTTGAGTATTGTGCAGGATCGTAAAGGACAGGTAGAACAACCGAGTATGTCCCATGTTGCACGCCCGCCCGCCCCCTGCCGACACCCTGTTCCTCTCCTCCTCCCCCCCCCCCATCAGTCCCGCTAGTGCCCGCGATGCGGGCCCCGGCCACGCCTGTGGGCCCGGCCGGCGACAAGGATGCATGCGAGACAGATGCGGCGGGCCTGCAAATGTAGTGCAGCCAGTCAGTACGACATGCAGGCTGTACCCGGAAAGAATCAACAAGCTCTATGATTCTTTCCGGGTATGGTCAGGGCCCGGTACGGAACAGATCCGCCGGCCGAACCGCCCTGACCCGCAACGCTGCAAGGGGCAATCAGGACCCGCGCGTGCGACTGGTTGCGGCGGGCCAAGCCGCGCAGTAGCCCGCGCATCAAGGCCGCGCCATACCGGACTGCCCGGCGGGATCATCGGGGGGCACCAGCACAGGCACGGGGGGCACCAGCACAGGCACGGGGCACAGGAGCCTCTGACAGCGCCCGCCCCGTCTTCACCCAAATCCTTCAGGGGCGGGCGCGCAACAGGTCCGGGCCGCCTGTCGGCCGAAACGTTACAATTCCAATCATCCGGCTGTCAGGTGCGCAAGCCCCCCGCAGTTCCGCGCGGAGAGTCCGCGTCCGGGGATGGCGGGCCTGCAAAAGGCCGGATTCTGGCGCCGTATCAGCAGCAGCGGCGGCAGCCGGACCTACGGGTTGACGCTCACGTGCAGCGACCCGGACACAAAGTTGTCGGCCGAGTCGGTGCAGGTGTAGAATACCGTGTACCTGGCCGGCGTGGAGGTGTCAACCGCCGAGTCGTTGACCCCTATGGTGTGGCTGATGTCGCCGTCCTCGGCGTCGGTGCATGTGGCCGCGGGCGGCGTGAACGAGTCGCCCACCGTAATGGTGACGTCGCCGGGCACCGAGAGCTCGGGGGCCAAGTCGGCGCCCGCGGGCTCGACTATCACGATCCTCACGCCGGTGTCGGCGTTTCCGTGGCTGTCATAGCACGAGTAGAACACGGTGTACGCGCCCGTCCGGGAGGTGTCGACGGCGGTGTCGGCGTTGTCGGTGATCCTGCCGCTGATGTCGCCGTCCACGTCGTCAATGCAGGTGGCTCCCGCGTCCGTGTACGTGGTGTCCTGCGCGACCTCCACGAGCGTCTGCCCGATCAAGGACAGCACCGGGGAGGCCGAGCCTGACACCGCGACGTTGAGCACAATCCTGGCGGTGTTGCCGTCACTGTCTGTGCATAAGTAGGACAAGACGGCGATGCCGTTGGGGAGGAACTCCACGGACGTGGTTACGAGGTTGGAGATGTTCCCGTCCTCGCGGTCCCAGCAGTAGGCGTCGGACGCGTAGTTGGTGGTGGTGTCACCGTGCTTTACGCTTGCGCGCGCGTTTTGTATGGAGAGGATCGGGTCGGTGTCCGTCACAGGGACGTCCAGTCCGGTTATCGGGTCTATGTCCGTTACGGTGACGTCCAGTACGGTTATCGTGACGGTGTCCGTGTCCGTGGCCCCCCTCCTGTCGGTTACGGTAAGCTCGAATGTGACGGCGGTGTCCGACGCAACCTCGGGCGCCGTGAAGGTGGGCCACGACGAGCTGGGGTTTGAGAGCGTGACCACGGGGCCGGCGGTCTGGTTCCAGGAATACCTGACGTAGTCGCCGTCATCGGGGTCCGACGAGCGCGTGGCGTACATGCGGACCCTGTCGCCCTCCGTGACCGTCTGGTCGGGCCCCGCGTTTGCCGTGGGCGGGTTGTTGGGGGGCACTATGCATATGACGACGGTGTCCGTATCTGAGGCCAGCCCGTCGGATACGGTAAGGGTGAAGGTGAGCTCTATGTACGAGCCGACCTGCGGCACCGTAAAGGTCGGGCTAGTCGAGTTCGGGTCGGAGAGGACCACGTCGGGGGTGCCCGCCGTCTGCACCCACGAGTACGTGAGGGGGTCGCCGTCCGGATCCGACGATCCCGTGCCGTCAAGCGTTACGGTCTCGCCTTCGCGGACCTTCTGGTCGGGCCCCGCGTCCGCCACGGGCGCGCGGTTCACGTTGTCGTCCCTTACCGTTATTGTGACGGTGTCCGTATCGGACAGGGATCCGTCGGATACGGCAAGCGTAAAGGTGAGGACGGCGTCCGACGTGACCTCGGGGGCCGTGAAAGTGGGGCGCTGCGCGGTGGTGTTGGAGAGCGATACCGTGGGGGTGCCCGCCGTCTGGGTCCAGGTGTACGTGATGGGGTCACCGTCGGGGTCCGACGAGCGCGAGCCGTCGAGTTCCACGGCCCCCCTCTCGTCTACCGTCTGGTCGGGCCCCGCGTTGGCGATGGGCGCGCTGTTTGCGGGCGTCGAGTCCCGGACGGTGATTACAACGGTGTCGCTCTTGGTGACGGAGCCGTCCGTTACGGTGAGCGTGAACGTGAACGGGGTGTCCGACGTGACCTGAGGGGCCGTGAACGTGGCAGCGCGCGTGTCGTTGTTGGCTATGGGTATGGCCGGGGTAGAGGGGGAGGCCTGTGTCCACCGGTACGCGGGGGAGCCGCCCGCGTTCTGCACCGCGCCCGTCAGTGTCACAGAGGAGTCCTCGCTTACGGTCCGGTTGGACCCGGCGTCGACTGTCATCTCCGGTACGGTGACCGTAACGGAGTCGTGGGCGGCCAGGGATGCCGAGTCGGTTACCGTAAGGTTGAACACGAGGGCGGCGGGGCCCGCGGGGGCGGTGAACGACGGTGCGGCGGTGTCCGCGCCCGTGAGCGTGACCGTCGTTCCGGCCGTCTGGCTCCACGAGTACGTGACGGTGTCGCCCGCGTCCGGGTCAGACGAGCCGGAGCCGTCAAGGGTCACGGCGGCGCCCTGCGTGACCGTCTGGGCGTCCCCGGCGTCCGCGGTGGGCGCGCGGTTGACGTTGCCGACGGTTATGCTTACGGTGTCCGTATCGGACAGGGATCCGTCGGATACGGCAAGCGTAAAGGTGAGGACGGCGTCCGACGTGACCTCGGGGGCCGTGAAAGTGGGGCGCTGCGCGGTGGTGTTGGAGAGCGATACCGTGGGGGTGCCCGCCGTCTGGGTCCAGGTGTACGTGATGGGGTCACCGTCGGGGTCCGACGAGCGCGAGCCGTCGAGTTCCACGGCCCCCCTCTCGTCTACCGTCTGGTCGGGCCCCGCGTTGGCGATGGGCGCGCTGTTTGCGGGCGTCGAGTCCCGGACGGTGATTACAACGGTGTCGCTCTTGGTGACGGAGCCGTCCGTTACGGTGAGCGTGAACGTGAACGGGGTGTCCGACGTGACCTGAGGGGCCGTGAACGTGGCAGCGCGCGTGTCGTTGTTGGCTATGGGTATGGCCGGGGTAGAGGGGGAGGCCTGTGTCCACCGGTACGCGGGGGAGCCGCCCGCGTTCTGCACCGCGCCCGTCAGTGTCACAGAGGAGTCCTCGCTTACGGTCCGGTTGGACCCGGCGTCGACTGTCATCTCCGGTACGGTGACCGTAACGGAGTCGTGGGCGGCCAGGGATGCCGAGTCGGTTACCGTAAGGTTGAACACGAGGGCGGCGGGGCCCGCGGGGGCGGTGAACGACGGTGCGGCGGTGTCCGCGCCCGTGAGCGTGACCGTCGTTCCGGCCGTCTGGCTCCACGAGTACGTGACGGTGTCGCCCGCGTCCGGGTCAGACGAGCCGGAGCCGTCAAGGGTCACGGCGGCGCCCTGCGTGACCGTCTGGGCGTCCCCGGCGTCCGCGGTGGGCGCGCGGTTGACGTTGCCGACGGTTATGCTTACGGTGTCCGTATCGGACAGGGATCCGTCGGATACGGCAAGCGTAAAGGTGAGGACGGCGTCCGACGTGACCTCGGGGGCCGTGAAAGTGGGGCGCTGCGCGGTGGTGTTGGAGAGCGATACCGTGGGGGTGCCCGCCGTCTGGGTCCAGGTGTACGTGATGGGGTCACCGTCGGGGTCCGACGAGCGCGAGCCGTCGAGTTCCACGGCCCCCCTCTCGTCTACCGTCTGGTCGGGCCCCGCGTTGGCGATGGGCGCGCTGTTTGCGGGCGTCGAGTCCCGGACGGTGATTACAACGGTGTCGCTCTTGGTGACGGAGCCGTCCGTTACGGTGAGCGTGAACGTGAACGGGGTGTCCGACGTGACCTGAGGGGCCGTGAACGTGGCAGCGCGCGTGTCGTTGTTGGCTATGGGTATGGCCGGGGTAGAGGGGGAGGCCTGTGTCCACCGGTACGCGGGGGAGCCGCCCGCGTTCTGCACCGCGCCCGTCAGTGTCACAGAGGAGTCCTCGCTTACGGTCCGGTTGGACCCGGCGTCGACTGTCATCTCCGGTACGGTGACCGTAACGGAGTCGTGGGCGGCCAGGGATGCCGAGTCGGTTACCGTAAGGTTGAACACGAGGGCGGCGGGGCCCGCGGGGGCGGTGAACGACGGTGCGGCGGTGTCCGCGCCCGTGAGCGTGACCGTCGTTCCGGCCGTCTGGCTCCACGAGTACGTGACGGTGTCGCCCGCGTCCGGGTCAGACGAGCCGGAGCCGTCAAGGGTCACGGCGGCGCCCTGCGTGACCGTCTGGGCGTCCCCGGCGTCCGCGGTGGGCGCGCGGTTGACGTTGCCGACGGTTATGCTTACGGTGTCCGTATCGGACAGGGATCCGTCGGATACGGCAAGCGTAAAGGTGAGGACGGCGTCCGACGTGACCTCGGGGGCCGTGAAAGTGGGGCGCTGCGCGGTGGTGTTGGAGAGCGATACCGTGGGGGTGCCCGCCGTCTGGGTCCAGGTGTACGTGATGGGGTCACCGTCGGGGTCCGACGAGCGCGAGCCGTCGAGTTCCACGGCCCCCCTCTCGTCTACCGTCTGGTCGGGCCCCGCGTTGGCGATGGGCGCGCTGTTTGCGGGCGTCGAGTCCCGGACGGTGATTACAACGGTGTCGCTCTTGGTGACGGAGCCGTCCGTTACGGTGAGCGTGAACGTGAACGGGGTGTCCGACGTGACCTGAGGGGCCGTGAACGTGGCAGCGCGCGTGTCGTTGTTGGCTATGGGTATGGCCGGGGTAGAGGGGGAGGCCTGTGTCCACCGGTACGCGGGGGAGCCGCCCGCGTTCTGCACCGCGCCCGTCAGTGTCACAGAGGAGTCCTCGCTTACGGTCCGGTTGGACCCGGCGTCGACTGTCATCTCCGGTACGGTGACCGTAACGGAGTCGTGGGCGGCCAGGGATGCCGAGTCGGTTACCGTAAGGTTGAACACGAGGGCGGCGGGGCCCGCGGGGGCGGTGAACGACGGTGCGGCGGTGTCCGCGCCCGTGAGCGTGACCGTCGTTCCGGCCGTCTGGCTCCACGAGTACGTGACGGTGTCGCCCGCGTCCGGGTCAGACGAGCCGGAGCCGTCAAGGGTCACGGCGGCGCCCTGCGTGACCGTCTGGGCGTCCCCGGCGTCCGCGGTGGGCGCGCGGTTGACGTTGCCGACGGTTATGCTTACGGTGTCCGTATCGGACAGGGATCCGTCGGATACGGCAAGCGTAAAGGTGAGGACGGCGTCCGACGTGACCTCGGGGGCCGTGAAAGTGGGGCGCTGCGCGGTGGTGTTGGAGAGCGATACCGTGGGGGTGCCCGCCGTCTGGGTCCAGGTGTACGTGATGGGGTCACCGTCGGGGTCCGACGAGCGCGAGCCGTCGAGTTCCACGGCCCCCCTCTCGTCTACCGTCTGGTCGGGCCCCGCGTTGGCGATGGGCGCGCTGTTTGCGGGCGTCGAGTCCCGGACGGTGATTACAACGGTGTCGCTCTTGGTGACGGAGCCGTCCGTTACGGTGAGCGTGAACGTGAACGGGGTGTCCGACGTGACCTGAGGGGCCGTGAAGGAGGCGGCGAGCGTATCGCTGTCGGTTATGGGTATGGCCGGGGTCGAGGGGGAGGTCTGGTTCCACTTGTACGTGGCGAAGCAGCTCTCGTTCTGCACCATTCCCGCCAGTGTGACCGAGGCGCCCTCGTCTACGGCCCGGGCTGTTCCGGCGTCGACTGCCAGGGCGTCGGACGCGCCGGAGAAGGTCACGTTGACCATCCTCCAGTTGTTGCCGTCCTCAAAGACGTTGCGGCCGGTGGCGGTCACGTTGACCCGGTGCGGGCCGTCACCGGTCGGAGTGCACCTGTAGGCCAGCGTGTCGGACCCCTGTATAATCCGGAACAGGTGCGAGTCACCGCCGGTCCCTATCCCGTAGGCGGGGCTGTGGTCGCGCAGCGGCCGGTTCTGCGCGGTTATGTCGGTGACGTTGAACGAGGAGCCGGAGGCATCAAAGTCTGCGGTTCCCGGGGTCACATACCAGGGCCCCAGGTTCTGGTCAAAGGAGGTGGCGCCGTTGAACATGGATGACATGCGGGTGACGGACGAGACGTCCCATCTGTCGAGGGGCTGGTCAAAGGAGGAGGCGCCGTTGAACATGGATGACATGCGGGTGACGCGCGAGGTGTCCCAGCCGTTGAGGGGCTGGTCAAAGGAGGAGGCGCCCGAGAACATGGATGACATGTCGGTGACGGACGAGACGTTCCAAGAGTTCAGGGGCTGGTCAAAGGAGGAGGCGCCCGAGAACATGGATGACATGCCGGTGACGCGCGAGACGTCCCAGCCGGATATGTCGACATTGAAGGAGGCGGCGCCGCGGAACATGCCGTTCATGTTGGTGCCGGTGACGGATGAGACGTCCCAGCCGGATATGTTGCCGTTGAATGCGGCGGCGCCGGAGAACATGGATGACATGACAGTGACGCGCGAGACGTCCCAGTCGTTGAGGGGCTGGTTGAAGGAGGCAGCGCCGCGGAACATGTCAGGCATGTTGGTGACGCGCGAGACGTCCCAGCCGTTGAGGGGCTGGTTGAAGGAGGCAGCGCCGGAGAACATGGATGTCATGAAAGTGACGCGCGAGACGTCCCAGCCTGATATGTCGCCGTTGAAGGAGGTGGCGCCGCGGAACATGGCGCCCGTGTTGGTGACGCGCGAGGTGTCCCAGCCGTTGAGGGGCTGGTCAAAGGAGGTGGCGCCGTTGAACATGGCGCTCATGCCGGTGACGCGCGAGGTGTCCCAGCCGTTGAGGGGCTGGTCAAAGGAGGTGGCGCCGGAGAACATGAATGACATGCCGGTGACGCGCGAGGTGTCCCAGCCGTTGAGGGGCTGGTCAAAGGAGGTGGCGCCGTTGAACATGGCGCTCATGCCGGTGACGCGCGAGGTGTCCCAGCCGGATATGTCGCCGTTGAAGGAGGCGGCGCCGCGGAACATGTTGGCCATGTTGGTGACGGAGGAGACGCCCCAGCCGGATATGTCGCCGTTGAAGGAGGTGGCGCCGCGGAACATGTCGGTCATGTCGGTGACGCGGGACAGGTCGGGGGAGTCCGCGGCGTTGTATGCCATGTTGCTGGCGCCATAAAAGGCGCCGTTCATGTCCGTCCACGAGCTGTTGCCCCACTGCTCGATTGAGGCCAGGCTGGTTCTGTTGGCGCCGTTGTCCAGGTTGAACCGCTCGAGGCCGCCGGTTACAGAGACCGTGTACGTGCCGGCGGCCGCGTACGTGTGGGAGGTCGCGCCGGTGACGCCGGTGCTGGCGGGAGTGCCGTCGCCCCAGTTTATTGTGATGCCCGTACCGCTGACGGGCAGCGTTATCTGCTGGCCGGCTGAGGTGGTGGTCCAGGTGGTGACAAAGGCGTGGGATGGCGGGGCGCCGGCCACGCCGGTGACGGTGACGGTGACCGTCCTGTGGTTGTTGCCGTCCTCAAACACGTTGGTGCCGGTGGCGGTAATGTTGACCCGGTAATCGCCATTGCGGGCCGGCGTGCCCTTGAAGGCCAGCGTGTCGGACCCCTGTATAATCTGGAACAGGTGCGAGTCGCCGCCGGTCCCTATGGCGTAGGCGGGGCTGTGGTCGCGCAGCGGCCGGTTCTGCGCGGTTATGTCGGTGACGTTGAACGAGGAGCCGGAGGCATCAAAGTCTGCGGTTCCCGGGGTCACATACCAGGGCCCCAGATTCTGGTCGAAAGCGGCGGCGCCGCGGAACATGTCGCTCATGGCGGTGACGCGCGAGACGTCCCAGCCGGATATGTCCTGGTTAAAGGAGGTGGCATCGCGGAACATGGCGCTCATGCCGGTGACGCGCGAGGTGTCCCAGCCGGATATGTCGCCGTTGAAGGAGGCGGCGCCGTGGAACATGGCGTGCGTGTTGGTGACGCGCGAGACGTCCCAGCTGTCGAGGGGCTGGTCAAAGGAGGAGGCGCCGCGGAACATGTTGATCATGGCGGTGACGCGCGAGGTGTCCCAGCTGTCGAGGGGCTGGTCAAAGGAGGAGGCGCCGCGGAACATGTTGCTCATGGAGGTGACGCGCGAGACGTCCCAGCTGTCGAGGGGCTGGTCAAAGGAGGTGGCGCCATAGAACATGCCGGTCATGTCGGTGACGCGCGAGGTGGCCCAGCCGGATATGTCGCCGTTGAAGGAGGTGGCGCCGCGGAACATGTCGGTCATGTCGGTGACGCGGGACAGGTCGGGGGAGTCGGTGGCGTTGTATGCCATGTTGCTGGCGCCATGAAAAGCGCCGTTCATGTCCGTCCACGAGCTGTTGCCCCACTGCTCGATTGAGGCCAGGCTGGTTCTGTTGGCGCCGTTGTCCAGGTTGAACCGCTCGAGGCCGCCGGTTACAGAGACCGTGTACGTGCCGGCGGCCGCGTACGTGTGGGAGGTCGCGCCGGTGACGGCGGTGCCGTCGCCCCAGTTTATTGTGATGCCCGTACCGCTGACGGGCAGCGTTATCTGCTGGCCGGCTGAGGTGGTGGTCCAGGTGGTGACAAAGGCGTGGGATGGCGGGGCGCCGGCCACGCCGGTGACGGTGACGGTGACCGTCCTGTGGTTGTTGCCGTCCTCAAACACGTTGGTGCCGGTGGCGGTAATGTTGACCCGGTAATCGCCATTGCGGGCCGGCGTGCCCTTGAAGGCCAGCGTGTCGGACCCCTGTATAATCTGGAACAGGTGCGAGTCGCCGCCGGTCCCTATGGCGTAGGCGGGGCTGTGGTCGCGCAGCGGCCGGTTCTGCGCGGTTATTATAGTGACGTTGAGCGAGCTGCCGGAGGCGTCAAACGCGGCGGTTCCCGGGGTCACATACCAGGGCCCCAGATTCTGGTCGAAAGCGGCGGCGCCGCGGAACATGTCGCTCATGGCGGTGACGCGCGAGACGTCCCAGCCGGATATGTCCTGGTTAAAGGAGGTGGCATCGCGGAACATGGCGTGCGTGTTGGTGACGCGCGAGACGTCCCAGCTGTCGAGGGGCTGGTCAAAGGAGGAGGCGCCGCGGAACATGTTGATCATGGCGGTGACGCGCGAGGTGTCCCAGCTGTCGAGGGGCTGGTCAAAGGAGGAGGCGCCGCGGAACATGTTGCTCATGGAGGTGACGCGCGAGGTGTCCCAGCTGTCGAGGGGCTGGTCAAAGGAGGTGGCGCCATAGAACATGCCGGTCATGTCGGTGACGCGCGAGGTGGCCCAGCCGGATATGTCGCCGTTGAAGGAGGTGGCGCCGCGGAACATGTCGGTCATGTCGGTGACGCGGGACAGGTCGGGGGAGTCCGCGGCGTTGTATGCCATGTTGCTGGCGCCATAAAAGGCGCCGTTCATGTCCGTCCACGAGCTGTTGCCCCACTGCTCGATTGAGGCCAGGCTGGTTCTGTTGGCGCCGTTGTCCAGGTTGAACCGCTCGAGGCCGCCGGTTACAGAGACCGTGTACGTGCCGGCGGCCGCGTACGTGTGGGAGGTCGCGCCGGTGACGGCGGTGCCGTCGCCCCAGTTTATTGTGATGCCCGTACCGCTGACGGGCAGCGTTATCTGCTGGCCGGCTGAGGTGGTGGTCCAGGTGGTGACAAAGGCGTGGGATGGCGGGGAGCTGGCCACGGTGACCGTCCTGTGGTTGTTGCCGTCCTCAAACACGTTGGTGCCGGTGGCGGTAATGTTGACCCGGTAATCGCCGCTGTGGGCCGGCGTGCCCTTGAAGGCCAGCGTGTCGGACCCCTGTATAATCTGGAACAGGTGCGAGTCGCCGCCGGTCCCTATGGCGTAGGCGGGGCTGTGGTCGCGCAGCGGCCGGTTCTGCGCGGTTATGTCGGTGACGTTGAACGAGGAGCCGGAGGCATCAAAGTCTGCGGTTCCCGGGGTCACATACCAGGGCCCCAGATTCTGGTCGAAGGCGGCGGCGCCGTCGAACATTTCGTCCATGTTGGTGACGCGCGAGACGTCCCAGCCGGATATGTCTTGGTCAAAGGAGGAGGCGCCGTAGAACATGGTGCGCATGTTGGTGACGCGCGATACGTCCCAGCTGTCGAGGGGCTGGTCAAAGGAGGTGGCGGTATCGAACGTGGTGGACATGTCGGTGACGGAGGAGACGTCCCAATCGTTGAGGGGCTGGTTAAAGGAGGTGGCGGTATTGAACATACCGGTCATGGTGGTGACGGACGAGACATCCCAGGAGTCGAGGGGCTGGTTAAAGGAGGTGGCGGTATTGAACATACCGGCCATGCGGGTGACGGCGGCGACGTTCCAGCCGTTGAGGGGCTGGTTAAAGGAGGAGGCGCCGGAGAACATGGAGTCCATGGTGGTCACTGACAAGACGTCCCAGCTGTCGAGGGGCTGGTTAAAGGAGGAGGCGCCGCGGAACATGCTGCTCATGGAGGTGACGCGCGAGACGTCCCAGCTGTCGAGGGGCTGGTCAAAGGAGGAGGCGCCATAGAACATGCCGGTCATGTCGGTGACGCGCGAGGTGGCCCAGCCGGATATGTCGCCGTTGAAGGAGGTGGCGCCGCGGAACATGTCGGTCATGTCGGTGACGCGGGACAGGTCGGGGGAGTCGGTGGCGTTGTATACCATGTTGCTGGCGCCATAAAAGGCGCCGTTCATGTCCGTCCACGAGCTGTTGCCCCACTGCTCGATTGAGGCCAGGCTGGTTCTGTTGGCGCCGTTGTCCAGGTTGAACCGCTCGAGGCCGCCGGTTACAGAGACCGTGTACGTGCCGGCGGCCGCGTACGTGTGGGAGGTCGCGCCGGTGACGGCGGTGCCGTCGCCCCAGTTTATTGTGATGCCCGTACCGCTGACGGGCAGCGTTATCTGCTGGCCGGCTGAGGTGGTGGTCCAGGTGGTGACAAAGGCGTGGGATGGCAGGAAGCTGGCCACGGTGACCGTCCTGTGGTTGTTGCCGTCCTCAAACACGTTGGTGCCGGTGGCGGTAATGTTGACCCGGTAATCGCCATTGCGGGCCGGCGTGCCCTTGAAGGCCAGCGTGTCGGACCCCTGTATAATCTGGAACAGGTGCGAGTCGCCGCCGGTCCCTATGGCGTAGGCGGGGCTGTGGTCGCGCAGCGGCCGGTTCTGCGCGGTTATTATAGTGACGTTGAGCGAGCTGCCGGAGGCGTCAAACGCGGCGGTTCCCGGGGTCACATACCAGGGCCCCAGATTCTGGTCGAAAGCGGCGGCGCCGCGGAACATGTCGCTCATGGCGGTGACGCGCGAGACGTCCCAGCCGGATATGTCCTGGTTAAAGGAGGTGGCATCGCGGAACATGGCGTGCGTGTTGGTGACGCGCGAGACGTCCCAGCTGTCGAGGGGCTGGTCAAAGGAGGAGGCGCCGCGGAACATGTTGATCATGGCGGTGACGCGCGAGGTGTCCCAGCTGTCGAGGGGCTGGTCAAAGGAGGAGGCGCCGCGGAACATGTTGCTCATGGAGGTGACGCGCGAGACGTCCCAGCTGTCGAGGGGCTGGTCAAAGGAGGTGGCGCCATAGAACATGCCGGTCATGTCGGTGACGCGCGAGGTGGCCCAGCCGGATATGTCGCCGTTGAAGGAGGTGGCGCCGCGGAACATGTCGGTCATGTCGGTGACGCGGGACAGGTCGGGGGAGTCCGCGGCGTTGTATGCCATGTTGCTGGCGCCATGAAAGGCGCCGTTCATGGTGGTCCACGAGCTGTTGCCCCACTGCTCGATTGAGGCCAGGCTGGTTCTGTTGGCGCCGTTGTCCAGGTTGAACCGCTCGAGGCCGCCGGTTACAGAGACCGTGTACGTGCCGGCGACCTTGTATGTGTGGTCGGTCGGGCCGGAGACGCCGGTGCTGTCGGCGGTGCCGTCGCCCCAGTTTATGGTGATGCCCGTACCGCTGACGGGCAGCGTTATCTGCTGGTTGGCGGCAGTGGTGGTCCAGGTGGTGGCAAAGGCGTGCCCGGGGATTGTGCTGGCGGCGCTGCCCCGGACGGTGGCCGTAACCAAGTCCTTGGCAACTGGGAGAGCGGGGACGGTTATCGTGATGTTGTCCATGTCGAAGAGGTTCCCGTCGTCGACGACGGTAAGGGAGATGACGAATGTTGAGGCAGAGGAGGGGGCCGTGAACGTCGGGGTTGCGGTGGTTCTGTCTGTGAGCGTGACAACATTCCCGACCGAGCTCCAGCGGTAGTCGAGGTCGTCGCCGTCCGGATCAGACGAGCCCGAACCGTCAAGCTGCACGGTGGCTCCCTGCGCGACGGTCTGGTCGTGCCCCGCGTACGCCGTCGGAGCCTTGTTGACGTGGCTTACGGTGACCGTAACGGTGTCCGTCGCGGTGTCGGTGCCATCTGTTACAGTGAGCGCGAATACGAACTCGGTGTCCGTCGTGACCTCGGGCGCCGCGAAGGTGGCCGAGAGCGCGTCGGCGTTGTTTATGGCAATGGCGGGGGTGGCGGGGCTCACCGTCCACGCGTACGTGGCGGAGCCGCCCGCGTTCTGCACGGTTCCTGTCAGCGTGACCGTGTCACCCTCGTCTGCGGCCTGGGCGTCTCCGGCGTCGACTGCCATCCCGGCGGACGCGCCGGAGACGGTCACGGTGACCGTCATGTGGTTGTTGCCACCCTCAAAGACGGTGCTGCCGGTAGCGGTCACGTTGACCGCGTAGTCCCTGTTGGCGGTCGGGGCACTCTTGAAGGCCAGCGTGTCGGATCCCCGTACGATCTCAAAGAGTCCCGAGTCGCCGCCGGTCCCTATGGCGTAGGCGGGGCTGTGGTCGCGCAGCGGCCGGTTCTGCGCGGTTATTATAGTGACGTTGAGCGAGGAGCCGGAGGCGTCAAAGTCTGCGGTTCCCGGGGTGACGTACCATTTTCCGAGGTTCTGGTCAAAGGAGGCGGCGCCGGAGAACATGGATGACATGCGGGTGACGGACGAGACGTCCCATCTGTCGAGGGGCTGATCAAAGGAGGCGGCGCCGGAGAACATGGATGACATGTCGGTGACGCGCGAGACGTCCCAGCCGTTGAGGGGCTGGTCAAAGGAGGCGGCGCCGGAGAACACTTTGTTCATGCGTAGGACGGAGGAGACGTCCCAGCCGGATATGTCGCCGTCAAAGGCGGCGGCGCCGCGGAACATGGAGTTCAAGGAGGTGACGGCGGAGACGTCCCAGCCGGATATGTCGCCGTCAAAGGCGGCGGCGCCGCGGAACATGTGGGACATGTCGGTTACCGACGAGACTTCCCAGCCGGATATGTCGCCGTCAAAGGCGGCGGCGCCGCGGAACATGTTGAACATACCGGTGACGCGGGACAGGTCGGGGGAGTCCGCGGCGTTGTATGCCATGTTGCTGGCGCCATAAAAGGCGCCGTTCATGTCCGTCCACGAGCTGTTGCCCCACTGCTCGATTGAGGCCAGGCTGGTACGGCTGGCGCCGTTGTTCAGGTTGAACCGCTCGAGGCCGCCGGTTACAGAGACCGTGTACGTGCCGGCGTCCTCGTATGTGTGGGCGATCGCGCCGTTGACGCCGGTATCGTCTGGGGTGCCGTCGCCCCAGTCGATTATGATGCCGGACCCGCTGACGGGCAGCGTTATCTGCTGGTTGGCGGCAGTGGTGGTCCAGGTGGTGACAAAGGCGTGCCCGGGGATTGTGTCGGCGGCGCTGCCCCGGACGGTGACTGTGACGGTGTCCGTCGCGTTCACGGTGCCGTCGTTTACCGTGAGGACGAATATGAACTCGGTGCCAGACGAGACCTCGGGGGCCGTGAAGGTGGTCGTAAGCGAGGTATGGTTGGTCATCGTAATGGCGGGGGTTGCGGGGCTTACACTCCACGCGTACGTATGGCTGTCACCGGTGTCGGGGTCCGTGACGGTGCCGGCCAGCGTTACCGTGTCGCCCCCGTCTGCGGTCTGGGCGTTCCCTGCGTCTACAGTCGGGGGGATGTTGGCAGAGGTGCCGGCGGTGGTGATCCGGATTATCTGGGCGCCTTTGTCACCCTGCGCGGCCACCGCGGCGTACGTGTTGCCGGAGGCCACAAGGGTCTTGACGTGGTGCGGGCTGTCAAGCAGGAGATCGCCGGCGTCTTGGATGTTTCCTGCCGGAGTCAGGGTCAGATCCGTCTGCGCAAGGGCGGGCTCCGCGAGCACCTCCGGCACAAGGGCTACCGCTGCCGCTGCTGCTACTACTGCTACCGCAAGGCACAGGGCCCGCGCAGGCCGCCGCCTCATCTCAGACACCTACCGCTTCCAAGATGCCGAACGCCCGCTCGTCCGCTCGTCCGCTCACCACCCCCCCCCCCCCCGACGAAGGCCGCAGTGGAGGCGCCAGGCGTGCCGACTAGCGTTCCCGCCTGCATCCGGCGCCGCCCCGGGATCCGCGGCTGGTTCCGGCGCGGCCGGCCCCGCGCCGTCCCGCGGCGCGATGCCGTGAAGGTAAACGGTATGGCTACAGGGCCAGCGGCGGTGCCAGGCCCGGCCGCGGCCGTGCCGCCGGCGTGGCCGTCCCCGCGTGCATCCTGGCGGCACCCGCGTCTGCCGCGGGCGCGACGCCTACGGCCTCCGAAGGGGCGATCGCCGGGAACCCGGGCGTCCCGCAGTGCGGGATCCGCGGCGCACAAGGCGTCCCCCCCCACGCTAGGGCCCCTTGTGCGCCGTATATTGCCTGTATAAGGATCATTATGCCGGAAGTTTTCGGGGTTTTTGCAAATATTTGGATCGTTATGCCGGAAAACTTGCCGGCATAACGCGCGGGAAAATCCCGCCCTACGAAATACTAAATAAGCGTTGTGATGCGTTACACTGTAGTATGCGTTATAATGATCCTTATGCAGGCAAAATAGGGCAAAATTTGGACCAAACACACATAATCATCACCGTCTGACGCGGGCGAGCGTCCGGCGGGAACGGGGCCTCTCAAGATCTACGATTCACAGAGTTCGAGCCCGAAAGTAGCTCGATCCCAACCAGCAGGGTTAAATCTCACTTTCCCCCGAATCTGCATGTTGACGGGCACAGAATCAGGCGGCAAAGATCGAGTCAAAAACAACTCGAAAAAGAGTGGAATGGGCCCGAAGGGCCCCTAGCCGGATGCTGGATCGGGCCCATGCATAGACGACAGGGAGCGAACCGGGACGCTTACAGTATCCCGACCACAATTTTTTCACTAATTGATTGTCCACTTAAAAATACATCAGTATCGCTACCGCTGCGACAAGAACTATGCCCAAGCATTCACTGGGACGCGGCCGCCTGTATACGTTCCCCCTCCCCCTCCAAGGGGAGACGACGCGACGTACTCCGAATGCGACTACACGGAGTTTAAGATAGCCGGCGGGTGTGTGTGAGCGGGGCGACCTAAGCAGGATTACACCTACAGGCCTTCGCGGATCCGTAGACATGGAACTAGCCCACGGGCTTTGGAAGTTTTCTGCGGGGGGATCGGGCGGCCCCGTGGATTGAGTCAAGGAGCTGTTCCTGTACGTTCTTGGGAAGACTGACGCCGACAAGGTGCGCTATCATTTTAGACGCGGTAGTCGCCACGCGGGAGCCGTACATCATACGGCTGTTGGGCCTCACCAACAAACCCCTCCACGTGTCATTTTTAATGCCCCAGTCTATCTTGTCCAGTTTGCCCACTATCGCGTCCTTGTCAGCGTTCTCCGTGTTGCCATATGCGTACGCATACCCCCTTACCAGCGCCAGTTGGCCTATTGGCCTTCCCAAGATAGACTTTTGGCGCATCTTTATTCTGTAATTGTCCCCTTTTTTGTCCGGATTTTCCAGCGCCCTTCTCCACTCGGATATGCCAGAGAGCAACCGGGTCCATTCCTTGGCAATCTCCTTCTGGTTTCTCTCCCTCTCCTTCCGGTCCATGTCCTCCGATCTGCCCACGACCCTGACCGGCATGACGGACAGCAGGGACTTGCTGGCGTCATACAGCGTGGAGATCAGCGTAAAGTGGTGCGCGTTCTTGTTCAGTGAGTTAGACTCCAAGTTGACCAGCCTTCTTGGGATTATTTCATCCGTTATCAGGCCGCGCGTAATGACCGCCATGGCGTCGTCGTCGTCGGTTATCAGTTTGCCTGCCTTTGATGTCGGCCTAGCGTACTTGTTGATCTTGTTGAAGATATACCTCGAGAGCGACTTCTCAAAATCCATTATTATCACGGAGATCCCATCGTTAGCAAGCCCTGAGTCCCCCTCCTCCAGAGCCAACTGAAACGCCTTGGCGCGGTGCTGGCCGTCGAGTGGAATGAGCTTCTGGCTGTCGAGTGTCAGGAACCCGAGGTCACTGGCGGCTGTGCCGTATGCGGCGGGAAGTGGTTTCGTTGTGATGTCGCGTATGCTCTCAAACTCCTTCCCTGTCAGCCCCTGCACGGCCACCACAAGCGAGCCTGAGAATCTCCTCTCATCGGTCGCAAAGTATGGCGCCATCTGGCGTCGGATGCGGCCGACGTCCAATTTTCTCTGAAACTGCCCCTCAATCGAGAGATCCTCCCACTCGGGCAGCTTCGCTGGGAACTGTATCCTGCCCACCAGTTCTGAGACCCGCATGGTCACCACGTAGTACGCGGTGGTTCCGAACCTTGCGCGTAGCGCGGGATACGTGGTAGTCATGGTGCCCCCTGTCTGTTTGTCAGCGGGCGCATCCTTCTTATCGCCTCCGACTCCAGCTCGCGCAGGCGCGCCTCGGGGGCGTCATGATATACAGTCACCGCCCCGATCTCCGAACCGTACGCTTCAAAGTATTCGGCGAGCTGCACGTTGTCCTCCGCCTCGCAGTGCTCCCTCAGGCGCCTCCTCAGGTTCATGCTCATGCCGACGTACAGGCACGCGCCGCGGACCCAGAAGCAGTAGAGTCCGGGCGACTCGTCAACGTGTTCGTAGGACATGCGCCCAAATGGAACCGGGCGGTCCGAGAGCCGCGAAACTATGTCAGACACCGCAGAGTCCCTCGCATTCGCTTGCCATATAGTCCTCATAATCGTCAACCGCGCTGAAGTCTATACTGTCCAGCTCCATTCTTTCGCGGTGCAGATATCCTTCGCCGCGCAACGTGCCCTTTATCTGCGGCACCTCGCGTATTGCCCTGTCTATAAACACCGCGTCCCGGAATGACTTGGGGTCGTTCTCCTTGAGCCACTTCCATTCCATGTTGGTATGGTACGGACACCCGACGCACGCGCTTCGCGGTAGTTCGCGCCCCGGATGCCTCTCCGCGAACCAGTCGTAGAGTTGCGCCCTGGTGAGGTTCATGTCGACTAGCGGAAACCTATTGGTTATCCACTCATCGCGGCTCGGCTTCATGCGATGGGACTCGTCCATGCTTATGCCCATCCACATCTCGACTTGCAAGTTTTTGGGGGCGCGCCTGCCGGGCTCCAGTTTCAACTGCCGTCGTAGTTCTTGGTGTATTGGCGTTATCTTGTAATGGTTCGTGCACTGCCTTGCGGCCACCGACTTGGTGCCGTCCCTGTTTGTCAGGAATACCGGCATGTCCAGAAAGTGGTTTCCGTCAGGAGTCACGCCGGCGAGCACGTTTTCTCGTATGTTCCCGGCGGTGACACGCACCACCTCGTATGACAACTGCTTTTCGAGCCACTTGAGATGCTCGTAGACATGCGGCGGCTCCCACTGAGTGTCGGCAAATATGGCGATGTCTGGTTTCTCTAGGCCGCCCCACCCCTCCTCGGCCATGAGGGCCATCACAGTCGATTGCGTACCCGCTCCGAGGCTGAGCACCTTGTACGTCCTTACGCCCTTGAGGTTCCTCCTGTCCGGAACGAACTCCGGCATGCGCATGAGCCTGTCGGACGACCTCCTCACGAGCCTGCGCACGTCGGGCTGCCTGACCGAGTCCAGTAATCTGGCGCCCGCCTCGCGGTTTATCTCGCGGGCAATCTGCACGTATCCGTCACGGCTGATTCCCTTGGCGTCCGTGAGCAGCGATCTGACGCATTCGGCCAGTATCATCGGGTTGCGGAGCACTTCGTACTGCATACTCCGGTGGTAGTATTCCGGATGGTCCGCGAACAGTCTGAGCGCCTGCTCGGCGGTGAATGCCCCGTTGGACGCCTCGGCCGCCTTGGTCGCCACGTGAACCATCCACCACGTACGGCCCGAGATGCTGGACTCGTAGATCTTCTGGTTTCTGGCTGTGAGCCAGTGCATCCGGATGTGTGATTTCTGCGAGCCGCTTGTCCACGGCCAGCGTAGGATCCCGTATCCGTGCAGATGGAAGTGGTTCACGTAAGCCCAGATCTCCGGGTCAGAGGCCAGCCGGGGCGTCATGCCCTCCAAGCACTTGTAGAACTCCATGGCCTGGCGGTCTGCAAAATGCGCCTTCTTCGGATCGTCGGTTTCGGGCGGCTTGAGGGTCATCTCGCTCCTGACCTCTACTTCTGTCGGCTTCCTGTACTCGTGGATGTCCGCCCGCTCCAGCAGTCCGGCAAAGTCGGCATCCGGGTCGCCGTACATGTCCTTGTTGCGCCCTATGTTGGCATTCAGCCAGTGGAACGCGCCCGGCGTGAGTTTGTACAGTTTACTCATCGCCGTCCGCCCCTCCTGCCGGTTCCGCCGTGATGAACCTCACCGGATGCTTTAGCAGTTTTTGTGCATGCACGTACGCCTCGCTTTTCCGGTCATTCTCATCGTCAATCCACATGTTGTTTTTCTCAAGCGTCTTCCTGAGGGCCTCCTCCCACTTTCTGGTGCGATCCGCTGTGACGTTCTGTATGGCGTGCGTCAGGACAGTCATGTAGACTGACGGGTACAGGAGGCCGCGGTTGGTCTTGCGCAGGGCATCGACGCCGCGGCAGGTCTTCGCGTTCATGTATATCTGTATGTAGTCGCCCCCGACATCAATGACGTACTGCCCGTCCTCGAGTCTGTCGTCGGGCACCAATTGTATCGCGGCGCTCAGGGTCTGCAACGCATCTATCGTGAGTTCTGTGTCGGAGCCCCGGGCTAGTATGGCGCCTGCGGGCAGATTGATCTCGACGTCGGAGAACTCGGCGTGGTGCTCCGGCGACTTGAACCGCTCTATGGATTCCGTGGCGGACACGTACGGCAAAAGTCTGATCTTGTCCGCGTAGCGGGCGAGTGGGAGCTTCAGTGTGGTTTCTGTGACGTCCACGTCAAGCGTCATACGCTCGTACGTGCGGGAGCACTTTACGACCACGATTATGCGGGCCTTTCCGCCGCGTATCAGTCCCCGTACGAACCTGCTCTCCAGGTCAAACCGCACCGGCACCAGTATCTTGTCGTCCAGCGTGTATTTGGGCTCGCCAGTCAGCGACATGTTGAACCCCAGGCCCGTCCGGTAGTCTGTACCGTCGGGACGCAGTACGGGGTGAGGCAAGAGTATGGTGTTCATTTGGAAATCTTTCTCCTCCGAGCCCTGTATTCCAGTATGGTGTAGCCGGTATATTCAGACAGTCCGTCCGGCGACACGTCCAGCACCACGCGCGAGCAGGGTTTGGCGTTCACGCGTATCGTATTCTTGTCCAGTATCTCGACTTCACCGGTGCCCGACACGCCCGCGGTGGCCGCAACGGTGATCGGCGCCTCGTCCTTGTACTCCTCCCCAGCGGGTTTGATCACGAACTTGCTGGCGCCCGTCTTCGTGTCGAACGCCACGCGGAGCTTCCCCGCGCCATGGCGCACCACACGGACGTTTTTCATGTTGGATGCGGTCTTTTTCGTCTTGGGTGGTGGTGGGTCGTCTGGCGGTCTGCCTCCCCCGCCACCCTTGCCGTCTGACGGTTTTGTTTCCTCATCACTCCCTTCTTCCACCTCGTCCGCCTGCATGATCCCCTTCCCGGTCTGTATAGTCCGGACTCCTATCTGCTGGTTCGGCTGGCTGCTCGTTCCATCGTCTTCGTTCTTGTTGTCCTTGTCCGGATCGGACACGTACGGTATGATGTCCGACAGCTCTCTGAGCTCCATCCTTTGATCAAACGTCTCGAGGTCCAGCTTCTTCCTGATGTGTTCGCGGATCTCGTTCGACACGTCTTGGAGCCGGCCGCTTATCTTTTTGCGCCGATCCGACTCCTCTATGCGCCTGTATTCTATTGACTCGTGGGTCGGCGGTTCCATCTCCCTAATCCGCGCGTCCGTGTCGTCGTCGGCGGCCCAGACGACCGCGACATACCTGCCTATGTCAATTCGCACACTGAACGGGTTCTCGGTGAACCCCTTTTTGGCGGTGATCAGCATTCCGCGACGGTTTACGTATGCGACGCTGTTCCCCATCTTTTCGTCGCCGGTGGCGATCTTCAGGCAAAAGTTCCACCCCCCCCCCCCCACCACCAACGGCGATCGGCTGCTCGGAGTTTCTGTACAGTTCATAGTACGCCTTCTGGGACTCCTTTTCAAGGCAGTCGTTCAGCGTCTCGTTTGTGATCTCAAAATCCCCGACTTGGACGGACAGCTTTTTGTCGTGTATGGCGGCAAAAAAGTTGCGTGCCACGGAGCGCACGACGATCTTTTCCCAGTCGCGCTCCACCTTGAACCCAACTATGAATATGCCCGTGCCCGTTTTTTTCAGCCTGAACGCCTCGTGGATCTCGCGGCCCATGACTGGTGGGTACCGCCTCCCGTCAAAATCCTCAGACGTTCCAAGGCCGACGTGCTGCAACTGCCTGTTTTTGTCATCTGGATCCGCATGTGAGACGAGCTTGCACCGGGCGATGAACATCTCGGTCCGGTGCCTGCTCGGGAAATGCGTCGAGTAGCACACCAATCCGAGCGCGGACGCTGCGTACGGGGCGTTCTTGCCTATGCCAAAGCTTCCGCCCGCCGCGGGGCCGTCCTTGCTTGTCGTGCCCTCCTCGTGCACTAGCCTGGCCCAGCGCGTATCATTCAGTCCTGTGGTGTTCTCGTCCACGGCCACTAGGACCGGTATCTTACGGCTTTTCAGCATTTTCAGTGCGCGTTGGTAAACCCTGACTCCCTTTTCATTATTCTTTTCCCGGGTGGACTTCAACGATTCTGCCACGTGCCTTGCGAGGGAACTGGCGTTGATCGCGCTGCGCTCCAGTTCGATCTTACTCATTCTCACAACTACCGGCTTGTCCGGATGCCGTGGATCCTTTGCGTCAAGCGAGTTCTGGATGATCTCCCGTACGACGTGCTCCAGAATGCCCGCCGTAAAGAATTCCTTGCCACTGTCGTTGAACCCCTGCTCTGGCCCACCCACGGTCGGCGGAAAATGCCATTTCAAGGTTGCAATAGGAGTCAATGATGGGTATGCCGAATGTGCACTATATAACTAGTATTTCGTAGGTACTGGTGCGAATTCGTGACCTCCAGAAGGAGACATCACGTCATGATTCTCAATGGGTGAAGTCACGAATTCGTACCAGATTTCTTGGCCGTGTGAGATATATCATTTGGGAGCCGTTACGATCAGGCGTATACTTGAGTTCATTTAGTAGTGAAAAAAAAGGAGTGTGAAACGGTCACTTTCTCAGTGCTACTGCAGCTGTACCAACGACGGTGATTATGCCTAGAGCTACCAACACAAACCTTCCTAGGTCGCTGTCCCACATGTGTCGCACAAGGGACGGTATTGACTCATGAGGGTCGTGCTTATCATAATGTTCTGTACATGCGCCGGTGGCCGGATCACACACCGCGTGGTAGTGTCTGTTTCTGTAGTGAGCCTTGTCTATGGCCTCCCCAAGGGAAGGCCTCCAGTCAGGGCTGTTTCTATAGTATCTGATGTTCCGATGCATGGTTTAAACACCACTTACAGCTATATAACTCGTCGCGTGGGCGGGTGTTGTCAAGAACTGGTGACCTGTAATCCGCTGTCAAAACGGGGACCTGCCTTTGCCGCCGCCGGTAACCGGTGGCCGTCCTGAAAAGTAGGGCAGATTGGCCCTCCTGCATGCCACACCACCTTTCAAACAGTCTCAAATATTTTGGGAATTACATACTTGAGTAGAGTCAGGCACGGGCTAGGCGTGATCGCAGATGGCATGAGGTTGATTGCTGGAAAGGGTGCCCCCCTTACGGGGGGGGATAAAAGCACCCTGCTAGTTGTTGTTGTCCCTCCCCTTTCCGGAGGGATTGCCGGTCTTACTAGGCCATCCGGCTGATCCTTTACTGGCTTTTGCCATCGTTACACATGGGTACTTCTTGTTATTATGTCATATCATGCAAGGTGCTGGTGCGAATTTGTGATGTGGATTTCAGTCGAGACTCTGATCCACATCACGAATTCGCACCACCGATTCTCATACGCTTTAAATATCTCTAGGTGCATCACTTGTGAATGCGAAAAGGGAAATATTTTCACTATAAACGAGTTCTGTTACAGTGTCTGAAAGACAAAAATTTCATTATAAAAATAGGTGAAGATTTCACTGAAACTACTGGTCTGGCACAAGAACTAGGCATTCCTATTAGTTCGTGGTATGATATAACGCGCGATCTAGAAGAATCTTGCCAGATCATAATAAGGCGTAAACACCGTCAAGTTGGAGGAAGGAGTGTTTACATGGTTTACGAAATACAGCTTACAAAGGCTGGGCTAGAGTTTTTAACTCGTTTTAGTCATGCGTAAAAATTGCATGATCGTTCCGAGTTATCCGTTTTTTTTTTGTTAATGCATAAAGTGCCGCACCAGAATATGCCAGTGCTAGACTCTCACTATAATTTAGAATCAAATCTGCGTATGGAAATGTAATATCAAAGTAATTCTCAATAACCATGTCTATAATTCTTCTATCGAACTAATATGTTTTTCTTAGTTGGGTACTGGTGCAAGTTTGGGATATGGAATCTAGGCACGGCATTGCCACCTTATTTTAATCCCATTGCCGGCACTCCCACATGGTAGGTAGTGAGTACCGTATCCGCGCCGTACGGCCTTCCCGCGCAACCTGCTATGAATCTGTGATGCGGGAGGCGGATTCAGCATGTCACATCTTTACTCAAGTTTACCCATCTTAAACCAATAGCCAAGCTTAATACCTACCTCATAAAGTATGATGTAGTGGTGGCAGAGTCCCCCAAGGATCTGATCGAGAAAGTCAGGAATAGTAAATTTTGAGGAAAGAAGTGTTGTTCAGGCGGTTGCAAAAATCGCCACTCCATATAGGAGGTAGAAAAATGAAACGAACAAAAAAGATAATGACAATAGTTGATGTCATCTTTAGAATGGCAAACCTGGTCGTGCAGGCCTTCGGTTAGAACGGATGTCTCCGACACTCTCGTGATCAGACCCTCTGGTTAGTCGCCATGAGGTACAGGTTGCTGTTCTGAATGATGGTTTTCCATTTGTTGGCGCCCTCGGTTACAATGCCTGCCGCCGCGGTGGGCATTTTGCTGATTGCGTCGTGCCTGCGGGTGTGCCTAGATTCCATATCACGAATTTGCACCAGCACTTTTTCGTAGATACTAGTGCGAAGTCGTGACCTGTTAAACACGGCAAAGGAACTGGAAAGTTATATGGAGACGATCTTCTCTGGAAACTATCTGGGACCGACTACTTACGGTGTAAGGTATTAGTTGAAGCCTCCTGCTAGTCCCGCCCTGTGAAAAGCGCAGCCGCGATCTTAAAGAGTATGCTGAGAGGGCGGTGGAAGGAAAGGACACTAGATGGTACTGACGGCGCTTGTGTCGCGTGACTGTACTGCATACATAGGTACAGGCACAATTGTTGCTGACGGGCAATAACAGAATCCATGCTGAACGGCAAACTGGCAAGCATTCTAGACAGATATAGCTGCTGGAGCGCGTTGCCGGAACAAACTGACGAATTGAGAGATGATAGGATCCAGAGGGCAAGAACAAGTGACCGATCATGATACAGACGGCAACAAAGGCAGCCACCAAACCCCACGCCTAGATCACCGACTTTTCAGAAATTTCAGGTCACTAACTTACCAGTGTCTGTTAGTTGTCTGCCAGTGCAGATTCCAACTCGGTGATCTGTCTTCTTCCATGCATGGATGGTTCTGCGCACAGGCGCACGCGCAAGTCATCCAAGTCAACACCTCCGACGCCAAGCCGGTTTAGCATATGCGTGTCCATGTCAATGCGCACCGGGTCCTTCCAGAGGTTCATTATGCGGTCAAACTTCTTTTCGGCAAACTCGTCAAACACCTCGCCAAGCAATGCAAGTCCGGACGGCGCCAGAACGAGCAGGTCCTTCAGGGCGGTGCGTGATGTCGTACTCCTGCCTACCTGCTGGTGGTTTGACATTGCCCACCTGCACAGTATGCCGAGTGTTGAATTGCACCAGACAGCAAGCCCCTTGGCGTATTTCCTCTTTGTGATGACACTCGGCCACGCTCTTCCGCCGACCACGGGTTTCTTCGTATAGGACATCATCAGTGCCTGGGACGTGGTGTCGGTAGTGACGTTCATGTGTATGTTCGATCTGGTTCTCCAGAGTCTCTTTATGCTGTCGACATTGCAGTTTTTACGCGGCTCCAGTGTATGGTCCGGCCTTACTATCATCTGCTGCTGGGTTTTGTTGTGGTTACTCCAAAGCGTCGAGTATGTGCTGCGTGGATTATAATCACGCAGGTTGAACGGTCCGGAATAGCTTGTGGTCCTTCCCGGCTGGGCCTCGCCTCCGAGAATCTGAAGATCAGAGGGACCCACGTCCGCAATTTCAGACATGGTGGTGGTGGCGAGGTCAAGCAGGGACGACATGTACGGCAGGTACAGCTTGCCCTGCCTCAAATGCTGCACGATCTGGTGCAGCGTAAAGTCCGCCGCGTCCACGGTATGCCATCCGTCCTGCAACGGGCAGTCGAGTGCAGAACCCATCTCGTCATCGCCCACCAGTATGCGCGTGCTCCCCTGCATGGCATCCTCAAGCGACAGCATGGATAGATTGCGTACCGCCTTTCCTATGCAGACACCCTCCAGTATGGTGTCAATTTGCCTGTCCAGGGACACGAACACCCCGCGTCCGGACGGTGCCTCGTCTTCCCTGAGTTTCTTGGCCGATATGATGATCTCCTTCATGCCGGTGTCGGCAGAGAACCTCCCGCTGAATACTATCACATCCGTATATTCGGTTTCAATGATGCTGCGGAACTTTCTCCAGTTTACGCCGGTTGCGGCAGTCATCGGCAGGACGAGGCCCAGGCTCCCGCCCTTCCCGAGCTTGGCGTGCGCCAAATCCATGAAGAACGTGCCCAGGCCTGCGCGCTTGTCCGCGCAGTATGTCCTTCTGGTTACGGTCTTTGTCGGCGGCCTGAACAGCTCGGTCGCGCGTTCCCCCATCTTTCTTCGGTCTTTGTCGGTGGCGCCAAACGCCGTGAACAACTGAACCGGGTCTCCCCCCCCCCCCGTCGACATCACTGCCTGAACCGGTACGTCCCCCAGGTCCCTGCGAGCGGGAATACGGGGGATTCATGATTACGACGTGGCACGAGCCGTGCGCCGGCGGCGTGCTCGTGCCCTGCTCGCCAACGCCGGTAAGATGGGTCTCGCTCTCATCCAATTTGGCGCTCTCGGTTATCCACTCAAGCGAGCCTATCTTGTGGTCTGTTGTCCCCTGCCGGGGCTGGAATATGCGGGTCTGCTCGTACGGCTGCCTTGGATACGTGTTTGACAGTACGGCGGCCGTCAGGTGGGTTGCAATCGGCAGCACGTCGGCGCCAATCAGGCAGTTGGCCATCATGTGCGAATGCATGGAGGCCATGGGCTGCCCGGAGGCGATCTCATAATTGGCCGCAAGCTGCCTGTAGACGGTGTGTAGCAGCGTGCCCGTGCCGCATGCAAAGTCCGCGACGCGCACATTCCGCAGCGACTCGGAATCGCGCCATTTGTCAGGTACGGAGACGGCGGCCAAGAGGGCTGCCGACGGCGGCCTCGTATAGAATGCGGCCAGTTTCTTCCTGTCGGAGATTATCTGCTGGTATGTCTGCCCGTACAGGTCGGATGAGTTGCTCAGGTGTATGCGCGCAAGATCGCCGTTGGCGCGGTGCAGCAGCCTGACTATGTTCGAGGCCGTATCCTGCGGCAGTTCGCTTATGATCTGCAGAGCCGATGAGAATATCGGATAGTAGTCGTGTTTCAGTATCTCCTTCCACGCGGGTACGAGTTTTGCAGTGTTGATGTAACCCTCGCTGTCCAGCATGCTGCCAATCAGCTCGACATCGTGCGACTCTGCTGCAGTATCGTGGAACCTCAGCGCGCCCGCGACCACGAGGGCTGCAGTGGCATGCGTCTGTATGGATCGCTCCTGTTCCATTATGTGGCTTATACTTTTTTGTATCTTCTTCGACAGTACGTTCATTGCGGATGCCGCTTCCATGACCGCATCATGCAGTTTCGTTGCACCCTCCGCATACCCCTTGAACTCTCTTGAATACTGGACGGCGGTCGCGAGATCGTATGCAGTACCTTCTAGCCAACCGTCCTTCGGAAACCTAGTATGCTTGTTATACCATACGCAGTACCAGAGCGTTGCATCCTCAAGTTTTCCGGCGCCGGCGCGGCGCAGCCATTCCGGATACTTTACCTCAAATACTATGCCGGGTTTCGTCTTGTCCTTGAATGTGTTGTCAAACCGCTTGTCCACATCCTCCGGCTTTTTGCCGATCTTGCATTCCATGATCACGTGTGGCCAGCCGCGCTCCTTGATCAGTACGTCGATCTGCCCGCCGTCCTCCAATTCGTCAGTTTGTTCCGGCAGTGCGCTCCAGCAGCTGCGCCTGTCCAAGATGCTTGCCAGTCTGTCGTTCAACGTGGGCTCTGTTGTTGCCAATCAACAAAAATTGCACCTGTGCCTATGTATGCATTACCGTCACGCGACACAAGCGCCCTTAGTACCATATAGCACCCCTTCCCCACCGTCCTCTCAGTACACTCTTTAAGATCGCGGCTGCGCTTTTCACAGGGCGGGACTAGCAGGAGGCTTCAACTAATGCCCTGCACCGCATGCAGTCGGCCCCAGATAGTTTCTAGAGAAGATCAGCTCACACTAGCTTTCCAGGTCTCTCGTCGTACCTAGCAAGTCACGAATTCGCACCAGCGTCGGGGTTAAAAATAGTTATATACTACTAGTAATATACTAAAACCATGACAAAGATAATGCTGGAGGGTTACCAATGCGAACGATGTTTCCACAAATGGGTTCCAAGGAACGAATCCAATCCCAGAGTCTGTCCCAAATGCAAAAGCCCTTACTGGGACAGACCGAGAAAAGACATTGACTGGAAGCAGAAAAGGCAAATGAGGTAAGAATGTTGGCAGAAAAGAAGACAAACCAAGATTTCTCATGTGATAATTGCGGTAGGAAGATAACGGCATATCCGCCTGATAGCGCGTACACAGAATTTTACGTCAAGAAATGCTGTGAAGAGAGTCTCGAACGGAATTACGATTGTGAGAACTGTGACCACAGAAATGCTAGGTATTGGTGTATTCGTCATGTTTTTGTCGGTGTCGCCGGCTCTCTCACATCTAGTAGAGATCCGTTTGATGGTTTTTGATTCTAAGTCACTTTACTGAATCGTCATAGTTCAAGTCAGTACTTCATAATTTACTATTAAATAATTAATCATAATAGCGCATATTAGATAACCTTCATTCCATGTATGCCCGGCCGGATCGTTTGGCAAACCGTACCAAGCGCACCGCTATTTAGTATGATCCACTACCTTGGGATGAAGTTTGGATCGGAGCATTCATGCACCGTCTGGCAGATAGTTGATTAAAGGCGCTTACTATATCGGATCCGAATCTAGAATCAATATGTGAACTATAGCCAATGAATTTATGAACATGGATTTTCCTATCTTTTTCTCCTTCCCTTCGTGTAATATGTATGGTTCATTAATCACGATGTCGTGGTTTTTGTGGGCATCAGTCGATGCAGATTTTAACCAGCCGTAAACAATCTTGCCGTCTGCAGTTTTCACTCTTATGTATGTGCCAACTTCCCTCATCACAAAGTTATCCCATGCACTGTTTCTAACCATTCCTTTTGACACAAGTTTTCGTTTTATCCACCCTGCCCCACTAGCAGCTACAGCTAAGATAATCACTGTCACTACAAACACCAAGATCTCGTTCTGGGATTGATCTGAAATAAAGCGAGTACTGAAATAAGAGATTGCTCCGACGGTCAGGCTATAATATGCAGTATTGAACGAGGTGATTGTTTTTTCATAATATGAGAAAAAAATAAACAGCTTTACCGCTATAAAACCAGGAACCATAAAAATTATGAATAAAATGTATTCCGATGATATAGTGTATAGCTCATCTGTCAATTTTCTGGCGGGAGACGTTTTGGTTTTGATCCCACTGGTCCTTGCGCCTCGACACTCCCTTTAAGCAGACCTTGGTAGGAGGTGGATTTTCCCTTGCCCTTGGTTTCCGACATGAATATGATACGCCACACACGTATAAAAGAATATTTGTTGGCGGTTCCACTTCCAATTCGGGAGCTGTCGGGCGAATGAGCTACGGGTGCCAACCGTCCTTGATTTTTCCAGAGTAATAATCATTTTCTGCGATCATATGGACGAGTGCAGTTATAATACTGCCGATCATTGCAGTCAGATCTATTGTACAAGTACTGATCCTCCAGCTCCCCGCTTTTCAGAGGATTTCAGGCCACTATAACTTACCAGTCCTAGGACACAGTAGTTAGGTCACTCTTTTGACAGCCTATCACAGGTCACCAGTTCTTGGCAGTTCGGTCTAGAGCAAATCTTTGCTCATGAACTTTTGCTCTTGACTATAGTGAAATCTATACCTAAATTTTGGGAGAGATTGAACGGTTACCCCACGTCTCTAGGTACTGTTGCGAATTCGGTTGCTAGGTACGGCATATGGTTTGCGCTCTTTGGGCGGAAGAAACTGCAAAAGCTCGTCAAGGGATTCGTTGTAGTGCTTGATCCTCTCCTGCGTGTATTCGATGGCCTTTTTCACGTTCTCCGTCTTGGCCTTTGAGGGGTCGTCCTTTGGCGCAATGTACAGGGACTTTGGGCCCGCCTGAAAGTACAGGTACTTGGCGCCTCTGGAGGTCTTTACTATCAGCGTCATGTTGCTGTCTTATGATGCGACACCGTTTTTAAACACTTGCTTGCTGGCTTAAATTAAGACATCTTTATATATGCTAGATTATAATAAGATAGCATGGAAACGCACAGAAAGGCGTGCTGTGAAACGCTCGATACATACTGCGATCAACCCCCACGCACGGGCGCGTGCAAAAGCGAAATAAGCAAGTCAGACCATACGGCATGCAAGGATGAAGTCGCCGAGAGGCTGACCGATATGGGAAACCACAACTCAGCCACTACAGACAACAACACTGTCAAACACAGAAACGACGACAACGACTGCAGACGACCTGCAAAGACGTCAAACAAGGCCCGGATGCTGAGCAATCCGGAAATCAGCAGGTGGCACGCCAACATGTCAAGGGGATCCGCCATTACGGCAGACACGATGCTCAGGCGCCTTGACATGTTCTGCCGCACGCACGAGATGACTCCGATGGAAGTTGCAGACCTAGGCATGAAGGACGTCAGGACAGTTACAAACCTGATAGAGGACCACATCACGTGGATGGAGGAAAAGCAGTATGCGCCAAGCTACGTCAGCAGCTACGTAAAGGCCATAAAGTCATGGCTGTCGCACTTTGACGTCGAGATAAGGCGCAGGGTGAAGATCAGGAACATGAACCAGACGCCGACGCTGCAGAACGAGCGCGTCCCCAACGCGGGCGAGCTTGCAGAGGTATTTGCAAGGGCGCCGCTGCGGACTGCCGCCATGATCTCGCTGATGTCAAAGTCAGGCGTCAGGCCAGAGGTTATGGGAAATCACGACGGTTCTGACGGATTGCGGATGCGCGACCTGCCCGACGTGGTGATACACCAGGGCGTGGCAAAGTGCATCAGGGCGCCGTGCCGGATTACGGTGCGCGCCGAGCTGTCAAAGACCAGGCACCAGTACTTTACGTTCCTGACGGCGTCTGGTACCACCAAGCTGCTCGCGTACCTGAACGACAGGCTTGCATGCGGCGAGCCGCTCCACGGAGATTCTGCCGTGATTGCGCCCGACCACAGGCATCCGCAGAACATGGGCAGGCGCGCGCACAGGGCGTTCATATTCACGCCGCACATAAGCAAGGAGATCCGCAAGACGTTCCGCCCCCGCTTTTTGTGGAGGCCGTACGTGCTGCGCGCGTACTTTGACACGCAGCTGCTGATTGCAGAGTCCAAGGGCATGATCGCCCACGACTTCCGGGTGTTCTTCATGGGGCACAAGGGGTCTATGGAGGCAAGATATACCACGAACAAGGGCATGCTGCCTGAGATGCTGGCGCAGGAGATGCGCGAATCGTTTGCGAGGTCCGAAGAGTTTCTCGACCTGGAGGACAACGGCAATGCGACTCGCGCAGAACTGCGGGCCGCAAAAGAGCACAAGCAGCAGGAGATGCACGAGATGATACAGAACGCAGTGCCAGAGCAGCTTGACCTGATGCTAGAGGCGCTAAGGCGCGCCGGCAACATGCAGGGTCAGGCGGTGGCGCTGGCAACGTAGGATGCGCCAGGCAGACGGTAGTCGAGTCAGATGCCGCGGAGCGCCTGATAATATCCGGTGCGTGGACGTTTGCAGGCACGCTTCCAAACGGCAAAGTCGTGCTGCAGTACCAGCAGCGTGAGCAGCAAAAGCAGCAGCAGAGCCAGTAACCAAAGCAGGAGCAACGGGCCCGATCCGGATGTAAGAGTGGGCCCGAAGGGGTTTGTCGAACAAGTGAACAGTTTTACGAAGCCTGGAAAGACCGAATCAAAGCGTAATACGTGCAACAGTAAACCGAGTCGTAAATCGACTGCCAAATTCCCGCGTACTCCGTCCACCAAACCCGGCGCTTACACGCCCGAGTCTGAAGAGGCCCCGCCGCCGGCAGGAAAGAATACGGATAAGAAAAAACCCCTTAAATCAGATCGGTGGCCACGCAGTTGGAACCGCATGACTAAAAATCCGCCAAAACTGTTGCTAAACGACCCCGACGTAAGAAGGTGGCACGACAACATGCGCAGGTCAAGCTTCCTTACGAGCAGCATAAGACTCAGGCGACTCAATATTTTTTGTGAGAGAGTGGGAATGACGCCAAAGCAGCTGATAGAGGATGGAAGGGATGATCCCATGATGGCAGAAAACATACTGCTGGACCACGTGTCGTGGATGGAAGAAAAGAAATACGCGCCGGGATACATCAAGGGAACAATAACTGCAATAAAGTCCTGGTTTGAATACAACCGCATCGACATCCGGCGCAAGATAAGGATTGCAAACATGGAAGTGCCGACAAGCATACAAAACGAGATGGTGCCCGACAGGGCGCAGCTCAGAAAGATGCTTGATGCGGCAGATCCGCGGTGCAGGGCGATCATAAGCATGATGGCCTTCTCTGGGATGAGGCCGCAGGTCATGGGGCTTGCAGACAAGAGCGACGGGCTGGCGCTCTCCGACCTGCCGGACCTGGTACTGGACGGATCCGACACCCGCTTCTCCAGAATCCCCGCAATGGTGGTGGTGAGGCCGCAGCTCAGCAAGATCAGAAAAAAGTACTTTACATTCCTGGCAGAGGAGGGCTGCAAGTACGTGCTCGGGTACTTGCGGGAGCGGATGGCGCGCGGCGAGACGCTAAAGCCTGATTCCCCGCTCGTGGCGGCGCACTATGGGTACCGCCTCAAGGGATGGAGCAAGCTGGACGGCAATACAAGCAGGTTTCTGACCACGAACGTCATCTCAACGGCGGTGCGCCCCGTGATCTGGAGCGTGCTCAAGGTGCGGCCCTATGCGCTGAGGGCGTACTTTGACAGCCAGCTGCTGATTGCCGAGAGTCACGGGTGCATGACGCACGCGTACAGGCAGTTCTTCATGGGGCACAAGGGGGACATGGAGGCCAGGTACACCACCAACAAGGGCAAGCTTACAGAGCAGATGACAGAGGACATGAGGCGCTCGTACGAGCGCAGCCAGTCGTTCCTGTCCACCGATGTCACGCAGGACACGGATGAGGACAGGCGCAAGATGCTGGTCGAGATGTGGAGGCAGCAGGCCAAGATGTACGGGCTGGATCCCGATGCCATGCTTTCCGGTGGCGCGCTGGACGGGGCGCCGGGGGCGCCGCTGCCTGCGGCTGCCGCCGCCGCCGTAACGCTCGCGCAAGATGGCGGTGCGGCGCGCAAAGGGGATGCAGATGCATCCGCCGCATCTTTGAAGAATACAGTCCAAAGGCCGTCCGCTGCAGAGGAAGGGGCGCAGACGGCAGATGCCACCGCAGAGGACGGCAGGGCGCCGGATGCAGGGCCGTCCCCATTTGAGAGTAGGATTGTCGACGGAGAGGCCGAGCTGCTGACGTGCACCGCAAAAGGATGGGACTTGGTAAGGGACCTGGCAGGCGAAAGGTTCCTGATCAGGCGCAGAATACGTCTGGAGAACTGAGGGGGATAACGGCGTCAGGGCAGAACCGTGTAGTCACTGCAGAGTCATCGGTTGACCTTTGGGTGTGCGCAGTCGCAGACCCCCCAAGCATCTATGGGAAGCAGGCAATCCTGAGTTCTTCTATTGGCGGCTGACTGACCTAGATGTCACGTCCCCGCCGCCCACGTAGGTGCGGGAGTCCATGCTGTCGTCCTACTCCGATCCATACTTGTAATATCCGTTGTCCGTCTCGGTGATCGTATAGGAGATGGCCCCGCCGGACGACGACAAGGATGCACGTGTGGCAGATGCGGCAGGCCTGCAGATGAGTAGTGCAGCCAGCCAGTACGACATGCAGGCCGTACCCGGAAAGAATCAACAAGATCTATGATTCTTTCCGGGTATGGTCAGGGCCCGGTACGGAACAGATCCGCCGGCCGAACCGCCCTGACCCGCAACGCTGCAAGGGGCAATCAGAACCGGCGCGCGGGCGGCCCCCAAGGCGTGCAGCCGGGTTACCCGCAAAGAATCATAGAGCTCTATGAAACTTTGCGGGTAACCGCCGCAGCCCGTTCCTGCCGTCGCGCTACCGTCGTCCCTGCTGCAGATCATCCCCCGAGCGGCCCTAGCATGCCCGAGGAACAGGCGCGGCGGGAGGGGAAGAATCCTGGCGTGAGGAACCGGCAACAGTTATGGTTTTATAACACTGTCACGTACTAAATGTAGCGGGATGCCCTCGCAATGACGGTATCCTAGTTCGCACTGCGTTTACTCGTTTTTTTGATTAGATTGATAGCCTCGCGGCCGGGGAGAATCTCTATGCCGGCCATGTCCTGCAGCGTCCTGCCGATCTTTGCAGAGTTTGGGCCTGCGGGGATGAAGACGTCCCCAGACTTGATAATCCCCTTGTCTTCCCGCGTACTGAAGAGCTTCATGCATCCGCTTTTTTGGTAGGCGTGGCTTAGCGCGGCCTGGTAGATTTCGGCCTGCCTTAGGGACGCGTCGGGCTTTTGCGGACTGTCGTCGCCCTGTCCGTCCTGCGCGTCGTCCTCCTGGTCTTGGTTCTCCGCGGCAAGCCGGTCTATGGCCAGAAAGACGATCGGCCCTGCCAGATGGTCGGATATGTTGATCATCTGGTCCATCTTCCACGCGCAGTGGTGTATGTTGCGCGGGCCAAAAAAGTGCACGGTCTTGCCGAACTTGTAGGGTTCAAGCGCGCTCTTGATGTCGTCTGGAAACAGCTTCAGCCTTTTGGCGGTGAGTGTCTCGTCCACCAGGAATGCGATTATGTCGGCGCACGAGATAAACGGGTTACATTCGTCTCCCTTGTAGAATACCTTGACGGGCGCCGTCTTCTTTACGATGCTCCAGCCTTTGGTGCGCCTGGACCTGAAGGCGTCTATGTGCATCTCCAGATCGCCAAAGTCCGAGCCCTCGTGCGTCCATATGTAGCTCAGCGCGGTAAGATAAGAAAACGTCGGGCCAAGGCTCTCGATGAACTTGATCGTGGGTATCCGGCTCTTGGCGCACTTGACACCGCCTACCTCGATGTCGGTGATTTCCGAGGTCGGCAGCGCAACGTACGAGCAGTGCACGGACTCTATGTGATCCTGCACCCGGGACACCAACCGGCTCGCAAAGTCTGCCGCCTCGAATATGTCGAGGTGGTCCCTCAGGCACGTGCTCGAAAAGAAGGGCGTTGCATATCTGAGTCCAAACTCTTCCCGCAGATCCTGGCTCGCCTCGACATATTTCTTGGCAAACGTTTCAGGTTCAGGTATGGTTACTCCTATCCCGAGCTGTGAGGTGAACGCCCTAGTTTTTTCCTCCGTCGTCCCATCCGCGCTCCATTCCCTCTTGATGCGCTGAAAGCTTTTGGCGTCAAACGCTGCAATCCTCACGGACATGGGCGGGCGTCCTTCCTTAAGACGATATTGGTTGGGCGCCTGTGTTTCCTGATCGCACATTATGCCGTATGGTTAAATAGCGTATGATCCAGTCACACCTTATGGTCAAGACGACTGAAACCATAGAAGAGGGAACGGTGAAGAGCCTGCTGTACAGGGTAAACGAACGGTGTAAGGAACTGGATAGTATGGGGATGGACGTGACGTGCGTGCAGTTCATAGACCGCCGCATATGCGCAATCACGTATGAAGCTAGGCGTCCCAGGTCGGGGTGAACGGCTAGGTGGAAAACGATCAAGTAAAAGATTTTATTCGTGAGGCGTATGAGAAAACAGCCGAACGTATACGTGCCATAGATGGCGTGCCCGCAAACAAGGCCTTTAAAAATTTAGTAATATACACTGATGATCATAGGGCTCTTTTTGCGGCGTATTATGATTATTTTTATGGCTATTTTGACGGCATAATCTTTACCCGGTTTCTGGACACGTATGATGCGGCACCTACGGAGCAGGAGAACAAGGAAATAATAGACTTGATGGAACCCGACTGGGAAAAACTGAACAAACTTATCGTAAAGGTCGCGGCAAAAAATGACGAAATGGAGAGGGAACAAGCGCGTAGAAACAATCCTCGCTGATTTCCAACTAGTACGAATTTTGTTTCCCAATTCTGCCTGCAGGCACCCGCTGCGGCGGCGCAGGCTCCAATTTGATCAATAAAACCTGATCAAACGGACAAGGAACGTTCACGCACGTCTTGAAGTGTATGTGACGAAAGATAGACACGATACATACAACATCGGTGTGCCTATACAGACGTCAACATCGGTGTGCCTATACAGACGTCAACATCGGTTCACAGAGTCCGTATTTAATCATGATCCGGCTCGTTTTCTTGGCGCGCGGCCCGCCCCTGCGGAGGGCAGGAGCGGGGAGGGGTGCCGCCCATGAGCCGGGCGCGGCGCGGCGGCGCGGCCGCGAAGACGGACAACGAAAAGTACGTCAGGCGCGGGGCGAACCTCGTCATAGAGTACAACCCCGGGTGGGAGGACGACGTAATGCGCGCAAACGAGGGCAAGGTGGGCGCCCCGTACCGGTACGCGGAGACGCTCGTCATGATGGCCGCGGGCCTCAGGTCCGCACTGGGCGTCAAGTACAGGCAGCTAGAGGGGATGGTCGGCAGGATGGTGGGCAAGTCCAACGCCCCCGCGTACAGCCAGCTGTACAAGCGGATCAACAGGCTTGACGCGGACATAAGCCGGGATTCCGGCGGCGTGGTGACGGTGTCCGACAGGAAGAGGCGCAGGATACTGGCGCTCGACGCGAGCGGCCTCAAGCAGCACAACAGGGGCGAGTGGATGAGAGCCAAGTGGAAGAAGAGGCGGGGCTTTGTAAAGATGCACATTCTGATAGACACGGAGACCAAGAAGATACTGGCCCTGGAGGTCACAGACGACTCCGTGGGCGACTCGTCCATGTTCGGCGCGCTGCTCGGGCAGGTCGCGGGGGCCGGGGACGGGGACGGGGACGGGGACGGGGGCAGCCCGGAGCCGATGGCCGCACCTCCTCCCGGAGTCGCCGGCAGCGGCAGCGGCAGCGGCGGCAGCGGCGGCAGCGTCACGGGATACGAGAACCTTCTCACGTCCGGCGTCCCCCCTCTCGCGTCGTTGTGCGTAGGCGGCGGCGCGCCCCGCGGTGCCCGCGGCGCGCCCGACGTCGTGCTCGGCGACGCCGCGTACGGCTCGAGGGAGAATGCGGCCGCGTGCGCGCGGGCCCGGATGGTCCCCGGCATCCTGCACAAGATCAACGTGACGGCGCGCGGCAGGGGATCCGGCGACGCGGGGGGCGAATCCGTAAGGGACCAGCTGGGCGGAAGCCCGGACGCGACGCGCCTGGACCTGATGAGCACGGAGGAGAAGAGGGAGAACCAGGTATGCTGGAAGACCCGGATAGGCTACGGCCAGAGGTGGCTCGCGGAGAGCGTGTTTTCGGCGTTCAAGCGCCTGTTCGGAGAGCACCTGATGGCCCTCAAGTGGGAGAACATCGTGCAGGAGGTGAGGCTCAAGGTGGCCCTGTACAACAGGTGGAGGGACGAGTCGATTGCCCGGGAGGCGGGAGGGGGGACGGCATGACGGCATGACGGCCACGCCGCCGCCCGACATGGACTTGGCCGGCGTGCACGGGGGGAATTAGGAAACAAAGTTGGTTGGGCCGGAGGCGTGAAAAAATGGACGGCCGGAGGACGTTCCGCGTTATGCCAAAAAGCGCTCTTGATTGTGGATCCGCATCAATGAGCCGTCCGGGAGACGATCCGCGGTGGAGACGGCAGGGACGGGCCGCGACAGTTACCCGGAAAGAATCAGGGCATGAGTCAGAGATACGCCGCAGAAACGGATCAGTGCGTGTAATCAGGGGCGTCGCGGTGCCCGGTGCGCGCCCCGCCGCGTTACACAGGAGGCTGCGCGCAGCAGCAGCGGCGTTGGAGGCGTCAGAGGAGACGAGAGGCAGGGATTAAGTATGTCGGGGCACAACGGTAACCATGTCAGACAAAAAACACTCAAAGGATATTGAGGAGACAGCAAAGCTGCTCATGAAAAAGCACGGCTATACCAAGGAAATGGCCATCCGCCAGGCGTATCGGTGGTCCTAGCCGCCTCTGCAACATGTGTTTGACATCTGCCACCGCATTCCCAGAGCTTCCACAGGTGCCGGGCGGCCCGCCGCAACCTGGGCGTTCCGGTACAGATTCCTTGCAGACTACACCTCAGGAGCGCGGCGGTAGGAACGGGCGGTGGTGGTGGTTACCCGGAAACAATCATAGAGCACTATGATTGTTACCGGGTAACTACGTCGCCTGGGCAGCCTCCCGGCGTAGGCCGCTTTCCGCACCGCATACCATGGCCCTTCCTGCCACTGCCGTCACACCATGGGGGGCTCCGCCCTCTCCCCCCCCCCCCACACAACCAGAGCGGCGGGGCCGGCACGGGGGCATGAACGGGCGGCGGCGGTTACGCGCAAAGAATCATAGAACTCTATGAAACTTCGCGCGTACTACCGCAGCCCGTTCCCGCCGTCGGGCCGCCGCCGTCCCTTCCCCGCAGATCACGTAGGCGGTGTGGCAGATCCGCGATCGGCTGTCCGATGACGAGAAGCGCGAGTTCCGTTACGGTCACTTGATCCGCAGCCTTTCCAGCTTGCTTCTCCCGGATGCCGCGCCCCGGCCGCCGGACCTTTTGGATTCGTTCTTGGCCATCATCTCCTCTATGGCCCTCTCGTACTTGTCGGGGCCCGCAGGATCCGCAGCGCCGCCACCGCCACCGCCGGCGACGTCGGTGGGGCTGAGTACAATCTCCCCGCCCCTGACCCGAAACCTGACGCCCTGCCCCTTGCGGATCCCCGCCTCTTTTGCTATGGCCTGTGGTATCGTTAGGATGAACGATCCCCGGCTTAGCTGTACCGTGCGCTCGATTATTTCCTCTTCCATGACCCCTGACACGTCATATCCACTTAAGGGTAAAAGCTGGCAAAGCATGTAAAGCAGGTGTACGGCGCACAGGCAAAGCATGTGAAACACGCGTTCGGCTCACAGGTAAAACAGGCAAAGATGGCAAAGCATGTAAAGCGCGCGTTTGGCGCACAGGCAAAGCATGTGAAACATGCGCCCGGAACACCGGTAAAGCATGTAAAGCGCGCGTTTGGCGCACAGGCAAAGCATGTAAAGCGCGCGTTTGGCGCACAGGCAAAGCATGTAAAGCGCGCGTTTGGCGCACAGGCAAAGCATGTGAAACATGCGGCATGACTTGACGGTACGAGTCGAATATACCATTCGCATATTGACACGTCACCCAGACAACAACCCGCGCGGCCCGGCACTCACACTCGGGGGCCGCTTGGCGGCGGCCCCCTCGTCGGACAGCCCGGACTGACGTCCCGGCTGTCCTCGAAAAACACACCAGGCCGACGGCGCGCCAGCATGCTCACCCTTCAGTCGTCCCGCGGCATGCGCCGACTCCCAGAGCGCGCCGCGTCGATCAGTCCGGTTAGGAGGTTGCGCCCAGAACGGTAGCTCGTCTTCACTTCAGGCAGGTCCGCAGCTTTCCTCATTGTCGGAGGTTGATTTGCGCGGGATCTAGCTTTGCGCGTATGGTCTTCCAGACATGCGCAGTCAGAACGTCGCGGCAGCGTACGACACGCGTCACCACTCCGATACATCAGTGTACGGCTTGTAATAAGGTCCACCAAGTCCGCCGCGCTCCAGCATGAGGCGTTTAGGCTTGTAGGCTTTCTGGGCGCCCCAGGCACGGGTGTCGTCAATGTCTTCGACTTTGCAGACTTTGACGACTCTGGCAGGCGCCAAGCACGGGGGGACACCGGCACCAGCACAGGGACGGCACCAGCACAGGGACGGCACCAGCACAGGGACGGCACCAGCACAGGGACGGCACCAGCACAGGGACGGCACCAGCACAGGGACGGCACCAGCACAGGGACGGCACCAGCACAGGGACGGCACCAGCACAGGGACGGCACCAGCACAGGGACGGCACCAGCACAGGGACGGCACCAGCACAGGGACGGCACCAGCACAGGGACGGCACCAGCACAGGGACGGCACCAGCACAGGGACGGCACCAGCACAGGGACGGCACCAGCACAGGGACGGCACCAGCACAGGGACGGCACCAGCACAGGGACGGCACCAGCACAGGGACGGCACCAGCACAGGGACGGCACCAGCACAGGGACGGCACCAGCACAGGGACGGCACCAGCACAGGGACGGCACCAGCACAGGGACGGCACCAGCACCAGTGGATCCGGCGGAAGTAGGAGCGGGAGGAACGACAGGCGGCCGCGGCTTATTCGCGCACTCCCCGGTCATACCGCCGCGCTCCCACATTTGACTGGCGGTTTGGCAGATTGTAAAGAACTCGGCCTTCCGGTTGCAGTGTACAGCTGGAGAGTGGAAGGGCGGATGGATTACCAGCAGACCCGCGGGGCGTCCGGCTGTGGCGTGGGAGGCGGCTCCGGGATCACGGGCGGCGGTGTTGGAGACGACATCTAGGTCGGGGGGGCAGCGGCACCGTGGACGCGGAGCTACTGTCCCATTGCCCCGGCCGACCCGGACTCCAAATTCCTGTTCACGCCTGATGGCCTGTTGACAGAAAATAGAAGCGTCTGCGGCCATGAGTTGAAGCTTTGTCACGACGGGAAACGAAACACGCGATCAAAGATACTCACGCGCCTGTAGGCTGCCGCTCCGGGTCTATCACGTGCGCTGCCTGCAGGTCATCCAGCACGCTTGCGATGTACCCTATGGAAAACCCGTTTGTGGTCCATTCTATATTTTCGATCAGGTCCCTTCTGTTCGGGATGGTTGCGCTACGGCTTATCAGCGTGGTGGCGATCTCCATCCAGTCGCTGCTCCTGCCCCTGACAAGGCTCAGAAACTCCCCGCTTCGGAAGGACTCCGGAAGCTGTATCACGACCTAGGCGGTCGCCGTCCTGCCATCCGGGCTTCCCACATGATTCTCTGCGTATTTTAGGTAGTCGCCCGACAGGGCCCTGGACTGGGGCCCGTAGAAGCATATGTCGTACTCGTAGTTCATGTCCAGTCCAAAGCGCTTTGCCAGAAACACGCACCATTGAAGCCTGTTCTTGCTGTCAAGGCCGGACTCGTCCCCGTCCCTCGTGTCAAACTCCGCCAGCCCGTTCTCCTCCAGGTATGCCATGAACCCCTCCAGTATGTCGTTCATTGCATGCCGTACCAGAGCGTAAAAATTAAACCTGTCGTGAGATGCGGGCGGCCACAGACTCCCGTCCGCATCCAAGGCCAGAAGGGGGAGTCTGACAAAACCTTGAAGGAACCGGACGCCTGCTGCCAGCGAATGCGAATCCTCAGGACGCAACGTCCCGCACGCCCGCCCCGGAGGGCGCCGCCGGCAGGGCGCATTCCAAGCAGTCCCAGATCCGGAACGATCGTCATCCCCGGCCGCCAAGGACGGCGATGAGGATCTGCGCTTGCGCCTGCTTGATTACTGCCGCAAGCAGGCGGCGCCCGCCTGTCTGGCCACGGATGCTTCCGTCAACGGCGGCGGTGCAAAGCCTGGCTGCGGTGGCGGCGCAGGAGGCTCAGCGCGCGACGGATCCAGGTTCGTCACATCCCCACGTGAGATATTTCGGGCAGCTGTGGCATCAGGTGGTCGGACTCGGTCTGATATGCGTTGGCTTCTGATGGCGCGCACCTCGCGGCCGATACGTTCCGGGGCGGATGGTTCTCGATCCCGCTTTCAGCACAGGCCGTCTGCCCCGGTCGGGAATTCTATCCTTGCCGCCGTCAGATGCCTGTTTAAGCAACAAGATTCGGTCGGAGTCCCATCGGGCAAGCGCGTGCCTCTGCCCCCACTGCATAATATGCATACGGGGGATGCATAATATGCATTTCGAGGCATTCCGGCGTGCATAATATGCATATTCCGGATGCATAATATGCACCAGACACGTGCACAATATGCATACGGCGCCGTCCGGACAGCCGCGCCACGCACGGCCCGGCGGGCGGCCGGACTCGCATTACCCTTGGACAGACAAGACGAACCCGCGCGCGGCAACCCCGAAACGACCGGGGGCCGCCTAGCGGCGGCCCCCTCCCACATACAGTCGGGCCCGGCGGCCCGACCGTCCCGCGAAAAGCACGCCCGGCCGGCGGCGCGCTGGCAGGTTCACCGTTCAGTCGTTCCGCGGCATACCCCGATTCCTGAAACGGACAAGAAGTTTTGGAACAACATTCGCAAACGAATAATCCGACTTGTCACCGCGTTCAGGCGCCCGGTTCCGCCGCACCTCCGCACGAGGCGTTATTAGACTTGTAGATTCTTTGGGCGTTCCAGACACGAGTGTCGACAAAGCCGACAAGATTGTCGACTTTGTCGACTTTGACAGGCATCAGGTATATGGGAAGGGCACCAGCACCGGGCGCGGCACGGGCACCAATGTCAGTAAGTTCGGTGACAAAGGCGGTTAAGCATATCTCAAGGAGAGATGGTTCACGTCCATGGTACCTAAGTCAACAATACTAAGGCCGATGGGTAGTGGGCTGGCAGATGGACGAACTGGAATGATTTGGCTATGACTGGACTGACATCTCATTTGTGACTTCATCTTCCTGTAGAGATCCTTGTCGTATACTGTACAGTCGAGGTCTAGATCCATGATGGGCTCAGATTGGTAGACGATGTGATGATGGCAAACTATGGCAAAGATGGCAAACTATGGCAAAGATGGCAAAGATGGCAAACTATGGCAAAGATGGCAAAGATGGCAAAGATGGCAAAGATGGCAAGATCCTAGGCTGAGGTATAGCGGATTTACGCCTTCCCTCCTCTCTCTGCATGTCGTAGCGCAAATGTGGCATCACATCTGTGGGATCCTTCTCTTCAGGTATTCCCCCAACAGAGACAGCGACAGTCTGTGCTTTCCATATCCACAACGATGCACTAGCCCCTTGCGCTCAAGTCTGACCAACGATTTTGCCAACGTGCCTTGGACAATACCAGACTTCTTGATGGTCTTCATGTCAATCCCCTCCGAGTCAGACGTCGACATTGCAAACAGGATCCTAGTAGCAGGAAAAGGGACGAACTCTAGAGATAGGTGACGAGCCAGCCCTAACTTCAATTATCATAATATCTAATCTAGCCGTCCGGCGGGCGGATGTCATAAAATACCGAGTACTCGCCTATCGGGGCATCCCCGCGTACAAAACCCCATACCGTTATGGTGTATACTCCGGCCCCGCGCTCTGAGATAATCTCTGATATGTCGGCAACCACGTTCAGATGATTTGGGGACGAGTCCCATCTGTCGGCAACAAGGAACGGAACCATCCGCGCAGGCGCGTTGTCGCTCCCCTCGCTACTGTCCACGGCCTGTCTGTGGGCCTCAAGCGCACCCCAAACGGATTCAGGCGCCGGAGCGGTGGGAGGGATGCGGTATGGATCCGGACATTTTGAGGAAGAATGTTCCTGATAAGAGTCGTCAGTGTAGTACGAGCCCGGAGGCAGAGGGGGCAGTATCGTAGCTGCTGAAAGGCCGTAATCATAGCAGTAGGTGCTGGCAATCTGTCCCCGCGTAAGTTCGTACGGAGGCGGGTCATACTGTATCTGTATTGTAGAATCGTCTGAAATCGTGGCGCCGTTTTTCGTAGTAAGAGAAAAGGACAGGACATCGCCGTCTATGGACGGCTTTTTGGAAAACGACGCATAATCATACTCAAAATGCTGCACCACCATCATGTTGTAGTCGTCCCACGCCAGACCGACATTTACCGACACGTGGTGAGGATCAAGTATGTTGTCGCGGTGTCCGGGGCTTGACATGAGTGATCTCATGGACTCCGATACCTCCGCCCTAGGGTGTACAGTGACATAGTTCTCCCACGGTTTTATGCAGTAGCTTAGGCCGTAGACATTCTCCGCATTATACTGGTGTCCTCCTGCAAGCGAGTATCTCATGTAAGGCTTGAGTCCGTCCACCCCCCAGTGTCCGGAAGTACAGCTGTCCAGCATGGAGTCTGCATGGTACTGCGCTGCTGTGTTTGTTCCAAGCTCGACCGGATCGAGCCCTGCGACGGCTCGTTCGGCGTTGATGAGACGCAGCATGTGCATTCTCAGCTCGGCCGCGCCATTCACCGTCTGTTGCTCGTCATCAGTGTTGGCAGGGGCGGTTTCCTGCAGGCTGGAGGGCTCGGCCGCGCCATTCACCGTCTGTTGCTCGTCATCAGTGTTGGCAGGGGCGGTTTCCTGCAGGCTGGAGGGCTCGGCCGCACCGTCTCCAACCGGATCTGTCTCATCTCCCACATCCTCATGCGTCTCATTGACAAGTCTGAGTGGCCAGCCATCATATGCAAACATGGTAACTAGTAAAAGAGAAACGGCCACTGCAGTCACGATGGCCGCCACTTTGCGGCCTCTTCTTGCGCGGTTTCTGCCATGCCTGTATCGATATGGCTTGTATTGCCGCCGGTTAGCCATGTATCTCTCATCTCAAGATCCTGAAAACCTGTATTTCAACCTGTTCTCATGCTTGTCAAATCCTCTCCGTTGGCTCCACACTGATTCCTAGGTTGCAGAGTTGTGACTCTGTCCCACCAAATACGTGGAAACAGGCGCATAATTGTAATGCAGAATCAACCCCGGTTCAGCGTAGGCGCACTTTAGTTAACGTGACTTGAGAATCTTGTTTATAGTTTTGAATTTATGCACGTGATCAGGCGATTGCGAAATCGAGGCATGAAGATCATCTCTTCGACTGGAGAAATAGGTATGGCCTGACCAGTTACCGCATTCCTCATTTGGGAATCTTTGCGATGATCTCATCAAGACTCATCGGGGCATATCCAGTATACTCGGAACAAACGTTGATCGTCTTATTTCTTCTGTTGATGTGTGGGTATGTAACAGGGTTGCTATTGTACTTGTCTCCATGTATGATCCACCCGTCCCAGTACACCGGCCTGTAAGGATCATGCATCAAAAGAAATTCGAAGCCGCCATATCTGATGGGAAATCTGTCCTTTATCACTTCCGCCCTTGTAATGGCGTCAGTGTCGTGGCTTCCTCGTATAAAGCGCACCTCGCCGTTCAGCTTTGAAAGCCAAAAGTCGATGGATCTTCTTTCTCTTCCATGTGTCATGTCGCCGAGGTAATACACCCTGTCGCCCTTCCTCACCCTGTCGTTCCAGTTGTTGACCAGTATGCGGTTCATCTGCTGGGTGGACGAGAATGGCCTCCTGCAGCGCCTTATGATGCTCGTATGATCGAAATGCAGGTCACTAAGTACGAAAACTCTTCCAAGGTGTTCGCTTTCGTCTGTGAAATTCAGACGCTTTCCTGCATTTGTGCCAGATCTTTTCATCCTCTTCTCAAAAGCCGACATTGTTTTTTTGAATAGCGTCCTGTTGAGCGCCTCATCCCTGCTGATCATTCTCCGGAGCATCAAATCATATTCGCATACTATCTTCCGGTTTTCGCCGATTACGCTTACCCGTAACGCGTGCTGTCTATGATCCAACAGCTTCCAGCTCTCCAAAAATTCTAGTATTTTGCCAAACTTTCTCTTGATGCCGACCTCTGTTTTCTCTGGTAGATCTGTGTCGAGGCACAAGGTGGCGTGGGGTTTGAAATCTTCCTTCATATCGTATGTTTTGAGCTCGCAGAACCTGCCAAGACTCTTGACAAGTTTCTGCCGCATCTCCCTCAATTCATCTGACGGGCAGACGTGCGCGTATATGGCGCGCCCCGAAAATTCGCCAAAACCAACAAGGCGAAAGCTCACCAGATCATAATCTTTTGCCACGTTCCGCACGGTGTTTATGAGATCTCTCTGGTTTGATGTACTCAGTGTCCCTATTATGGTGACGTGGGGGACGTGCCTGAACTTGCTTTTGGCGCCAAAGTTTTTCTCTATGACCTTGACAAGATGCCTGAGTACCTCATTTTGTTGCCCTCCGACCCTGATCTCTATCATGTATTTTTTGACACGAGATGGCAGTCGCCGCCGGCTACTTCCGGCTCTGCGCTTGACTTCGGTTCTGGATGTTGGTGCCAACTCAACGACTCATCCCGCGGCGCACGCTGTTATGTATTGCCCAATTCATCCGCTGATTGTGCGGCTTTTCTCCTTGATATCCGCGCTATCTCGTTGCGTATGATGTTCTGATCAATCGCGTCCAGATCCCGATTGACTGCGAACCGTGCGGAAGATTCAATCGCGTCCTTGATGATGTCGGCGCACGAAAACCCCTCGGTCAGTTCCGCCAGCTGATCAGAGTCGACATTCTGGTCGCATGGGCGGTCCGTTAGCCCTATCTCAAACAGCGACCTGCGGGCCTCAAAGTCCGGAGGGGGGACGTATATCTTCTTGTCAAACCTGCCGGGCCTCAAAGCGGCTGGATCCATCCTGTCTACGTAGTTTGTCGCGCCGACCACCAGTATCCTCCTCTCGGCGGCGTTGTTAAGCTGCATGAGGAACTCGTTGACCTCTTCCTCCTTGTGGGTGCCGCTGTGGCCTAGTGAATTTTTTCTGTTTGGAATCAGGCCGCTGATCTCATCAAAGAAGAGTATTGCAGGTGCGTCCTCCTGGGCCGCTGAGAACGCGCGCCCGATGTTGCCGACTGAGCCGTGTATGTAGGGCGTTGCAAGATCCGAGTGCGCCACTTCAAAAAAATTATAGTCTAGCTCCTCGGCCAGCTTTCTGACGATAAACGTCTTGCCGCAGCCCGGTGGACCGTGTAGAAGTATGCCGTTGGGCACCGTAACCTTGAATTTCTCAAATTTCTCGGGATATTTGAGCGGATTTATCACGTCGGATATTAGGAGGTTTTTTAGCTCCTTCATGCCTGCGACGCCTTCCAAGCCTCTCGGACCAGAATCGTCACTGCCACTTTCCGCGCGTAGCCGAGATCGTAGCGCGGGTTGTACGTGGTGGCGATTCGCGCTTATTCTTTTCGATATGCGAGCTATCTCGTTGCGTATGATGTCTTGGCCAATCACGTCTAGGCCCCGATTGACTGCGAACCGTGCGGAAGATTCAATCGCGTCCTTGATGATGTCGGCGCACGAAAACCCCTCGGTCAGTTCCGCCAGCTGATCAGAGTCGACGCTCTTGTCGCATGGGCGGTCCGTTAGCCCTATCTCAAACAGCGACCTGCGGGCCTCAAAGTCCGGAGGGGGGACGTATATCTTCTTGTCAAACCTGCCGGGCCTCAAAGCGGCTGGATCCATCCTGTCTACGTAGTTTGTCGCGCCGACCACCAGTATCCTCCTCTCGGCGGCGTTGTTAAGCTGCATGAGGAACTCGTTGACCTCTTCCTCCTTGTAGATGTCGCCGGTGTTGGAAGCCTTCGACCTATCTGGTATCAGTCCGCTTATCTCGTCAAAAAATATGATTGCGGGGGCGTTTTCCAGGGCCGCTGAGAACACTCTTCCGATGTTGCCGACTGAGCCGTGTATGTAGGGCGTTGCAAGATCCGAGTGCGCCACTTCAAAAAAATTATAGTCTAGCTCCTCGGCCAGCTTTCTGACGATAAACGTCTTGCCGCAGCCCGGTGGACCGTGTAGAAGTATGCCGTTGGGCATAGTAACCTTGAATTTTTTAAATTGCTCGGGGTGCCTGAGTGGGTTTATCACGTCGGATATTAGGAGGTTTTTTAGATCCCTCATGCCTGCCACGCCTTTCAGGCCCCTTGGGCCGGTATCCCTGTTGTGGATTTCAGTACGCGGCGAGGGTTGTCGAGGCCGTCGCGCTTGTGGGCCCGTGGCATCCCTACGGCCCTTCCTGTGATTCCGGCCTCGATTTGTGTTTGGGTGTGGATTGCGTTGGAATGTTTCTGGGTCGGCATACAAATCTCTGGGCCTTGCGGGCGTGGCACCGTGCCCTGCCAAATATGTGAAGACCGGTTTTTTGCCGCGATATAAAACCAACTCCGGCTTGATGTCTTCATGTTTCAGCTCTAGGAACTCGATATCTCCGCTTATGTCCTTGAATCGCTTGTCGGTGTTGCCAACGGCCAGCGTAACGTAAAACTCAAAATCGTCCTTGCTGCTGTGGTCGTGCTTTGTCGCCCGGGTGCTTGGAAGCAGCGCCTGCGCAATATCGTATCTCATCTGCTTTAATGATTCGTTGGGTTCTATTTTGATGGTTATGGCACCGCGGTCTCGTGCCAGCCGCTTGTTATGGACGCGTGACGACAGTCCGTCTGTTGAGAATCTTGCATCCGGGTGTGCCTCAATCGCTGTAATCATTGCATCTATTATCTGCCGTTCCATCATGTGCGTTGAGAACGGCCCGAATAGTGAAATGTACGGGAACCGCCTTTCCCCGTCTGAAAGAGCTCGTTGAACATCCTCCATGTATCTACGCGCATCATGCCGCAGGTCGCCGCGCAGTCTGATGCCAACCAACCACAGTGTTTCCCTTATAGTTTGCACGGTCAGTCTATCCGCGCGACAATAATTAACGTTTATGAACAAGGTACTGATGCGAATTCGTGATATAGGTATAAGAAACCGGGGCGCCCCGCCGCCGCCGCCGCCGCCCTTCCCTCCCCCCCCCCCCCCGATTAGATGGCCATGTCACAAATTCGTACCAGTATCTGATGCCGAATGATCTATTAGGTATGGATAATTGAAACATTGCCTGCGGCCGCACGTATGGCGTTATTCGTGCCTGCATTGTGTGTACATTGCAATCCTTGGGCATCTTTGACCGTGCAAGGGGGGGGTGTTTGCGTGTTTGCATCGCGTATGCAGGCACGAAAGCTAAACCCCCCTGAAAACGAACGTTTTCAGAAAAAATGGCGGAGCCTGACAGTTTGATCATAATGTCAGGCCGTTTCTGATGTCTTGGACTGTGCAGTTTTGTTGTTCTGCCGCGTGCGGTTCTGGGGGCGTGCAGGCCGTCTAGACCGTCGGCTTGGCATGCAGTAGGTTTTCAAAGCACGCGGACAAAAAGGCGTCTGTGGGGGGCTATTCCGGGGGGTCTGCCTGTGCCTTTGTGTTGAACTTCAGTAACTGATCTACAAACCTCGTGTAGTCGGGATTCATACTTTCCAATGCCTTCATTGTCTCCGGACTCGTCTTTACCATAGCGCCAAGCAGAACTTGAATATTCATCAACACAGTATGAACAGCGGCCAGCTCTAGAGGATACTCCTTCCCGTCGTCGTAAATCCCATCTACGTACCCATTTGCGATCACTATTCGCTTGCAGTTCGGGCAGACTTCGTAATCATATTCACTCTTACAGACAGTGCAACACGCCGCATTGCACTTCTGGCAACGCTCGTTTGTCCTATCCCCGCACGTGGCGCACTTCATGCCCCCTTCCCGGACGCCCTCCGCTTTAACTCTTCCAGACGATGTATTCGATAGGCAGTATGAACCGCCCGCAGTCCGGGCACCTTTGACGCCTTGGAAGCCTACCCTCTCTGTACGTGCGGCAGTCCATGCCCCCCCCCCCCCCCCGATTGGTGGCCATGTCACGAATTCGCATCAGTACCCTCAGCTATACTTGTCTACGCACTATTTGGATCTGTACAGTCAACGTTTGATCACCTTTTGGTCAAAATCTAGGCACGACGTGAACTCATACAAAATTTAATAACTACAAAATTAAAATACGTTCATGACAAAACGTTACTTAGTAGCTAAAATTAGTTCCACTACTAAACAATCAAAAAAAGAACAATTAACTTACCCACGTGATCATTTCATAATTACTTTGGATGTTTTAACTTACATAAACAAAGAAGTTGCGCATATTGTTAAAGAACAAGTAACGCCTAAAAATACTGCGGCACATAAAAACATTTTTGGACAAATGACTACGAGTGACAAAAAAGAATACACCAGATATAAACGATGGAACTCACTCCCACCGGAAAAACGACAGAAATTTACAACAGATTCACAATTACTTGTTAAGCTTGTCTCCACAGATTTAGAATTAGATTTATTGCATTACAGATTTCATCGATTTTGCAGAGAGATGTCTGTGGTTTACCTAATCGCTGCATTTGAAGAATTTTTGGATGATCTGTTAAATGTTGTTTTCACCATAAAACCACAAATCTTAAAATCCCACGATATGAAAGTTACTTTTTCAGATATACTGGCTGCTGAAAATATGAATTCTTTAATTGATGATATGAGATCCAAAGCTGTCAAAAACATAATTAAATATGACATAGATGGTATTTTTAAATATCTAGAGAAGCGGTTTAAAATTAATTTAACCGAGGATAAAAATTATAGAAAATTTAAAGAACGATTTTACAGAAGACACATATTGATTCACAATAATCTTTATCCCGATAAACATTATAAATCAAAAACTGGTTATGTTGGTAAAGATACTCGATTGAAAATTACAGATTCTTATCTAAAACAATCAATCTCACTTTATAAGAAATATGCAACAGTAATTACTGATCAGCTAATTGCCAAATTTGGATAGCTTTTAAATTAAATCTTCTGATTCTCATGTGTTGATATAATTACAATGACGAGGACGCCTCGTGTCTTTCGCGTATGGTATTCTTAAGCATCCTTGACGTTGTGATGCCGCCTCCCACCGCAATAATCCTCCTGATCTTCTTCAGGGTTATCTTTGGCGGCCTGCTCGGGTGGGGCCTGTCTTTCAGGCCTGCAAGTCCGTCCTCGTCAAAGCGCCGAACCCAGTCGGATACGGTGCGCGAGTAGCAATAACACAGCGAGGTGACCTCGGATACCTTCAATCCGTTGATCTTGAGCATGCAGACTGTGGATTCTATTTCTTACGAGGTGGCCTTGTTCCGCCTTGTAGGCTCGAATAAACAAGTCTCTGTCTTTCTCATCCATGCCAAGCGGTGCATCCGGTGATCAAAAAAGGTTGCGCGTGTAGTTCTGACAGTCGCAAAGATTTTTGCGTCACACTATAGTATGATCAATAAAGGTTCCGTTTAGAGCAAATGCTTGCTCATGAACTTTTGCTCGTGATTATATACTCACTCGGAAATCTTTGCAATGATCTCGTCAAGGTTCATCGGGGTGTAATCGGTATATTCTACGCAAACGTTCACCGTCTTGTTTCTTCTGTTGATGTGTGGGTATCTAATGGGGCTGTTGTTGTGCTTGTCCCCGTGTATGATCCACCCGTCCCAGTCTGGTGGCCTGTGAGGATCGTGCATCAAAAGAAATTCGTAGTCACCATACTTTATGGGAAATCTGTCCTCTATTACCTCCGCCCTCGTAATGGTATCGGTGTCGTGGTTGCCGCGTACGAATCGCACCTCCCCGTTTAGTTTAGAGAGCCAAAAGTCAATGGATCCTCTTTTTCCTCCGAATGTCATGTCGCCGAGATAATACACCCTGTCACCCTTCCTTACCCTGTCGTTCCAATTGCCGATCAGTGCGCGGTTCATATCATAGACGGATCTGAACGGCCTTTTGCAGTACTTTATGATATTTTTGTGGTCAAAATGCATGTCACTGACCACAAAAATCTCTCCCCTACGTCTGCTCTCATCTGTGGGAGAGGGGGAGGATGGCATAACTTTCTGGTTCGTTTCGGGATCAGCATACAAGTTTCTGGGCCTTGTGGGCGTAACATCGTGTCCTGTAAGATATGTAAAAACCGGGGCTTGATTGCGATACAAGATCAGTTCCGGTTTGATGTCTTCGTGCTTAAATTCATATGATTTGAGTTCCTTGTTTATCTCTTTGAAGAGTTTTCCAGTCCTACCGATCGCTAACGTAGCGTGAAACTTGAAGTCGTTCTTGCTGCCTCGATCATACTCCCCCTCTTGCGAGCAGTGTGGTAGTAGTTCTTGCGCAATGTCATACCGCATTCGCTTTAGATCTTCATTGGGTACTATTTTGATCATTATAATGCCGCGGCCTTCAGAAAACCACCCGCTATTATCAAATGACGAAAACCCGTCTGTTGAAAACCTCGCTTCAGGATATTTTTTGGCAATGCTCATTAATGTGTATATTAGATGTCGTTCTGCCATGCGCGTAGAAAATGGTCCAAATAACGTAATGTGTGGATATCGCCTCTTCTCGTCCTGAAAATCACTCTGAACGTCGTTCATGTAATTCCGTACATCGGATCGAAGGCTACCGCGCAGCCGTATGCCAATCAACCATGATTCTTTTCTTCTGCTGATTCGCATGTCAACCTTATTCATACGTCAATAATTAACATTTACGTACAAGGTACCGGTGCGAATTCGTGACATACACGCTACAAACCATCCATGTCACGAATCCGCACTGGTACCTTGTAGGTTATGGTAGGAGTGCCGAGAATCAGGCATAAAATGATGTCAACCGCACGATATGCGCTTCCCGTCCACACTGGTGTGTGTGTTGTTGCAAAACGACATGCGCCCGCTGAGAAACATGCGTTCATGCTCCACATATGCGTCGAAGTAATGCGCAAGGTTCGCAAGCCTGCGCTCTTCGGGCCTTATCCTGTTGTGCCCCCAGTCGGGGTGTACGGCATGCAGGAGTTCGTGCACCAGTGTTACTACGAGGCTTCTCTGGGTCTCGCGCGTGTGTTCCGCAAACATCTTGTGTATGCCTATCTGGTATACGGGACCCCCGGAAAGGTGGATGTATGCGTACGCATACTGCATGTCATCCTGCAAAAACAGCTCAAACCTGGCGGTGTCAAAAAAGTCGACCGGCAGGTCCGCGTGGTGCGTCCTGATGATGTCCTTTGCGTCGGCAAGGCTGCCGCACATCCATGACATGCCCGCGTCGCCGGCTTCCTCCTGCTGATTGCCTATTGGCATCTCATACGGGGACATTACATCCCGGTACTTGCTTTCATATGACTTCATTTCCTCCTCATTCCCGGCATGCTCGTCCGGCTGCTCGTATCCAAGTTCCGCTACGGCGCCCATGCGGCTCCATATCCTGTCAATGGTGAGCTCGCCCTTGACGCCGCCCCCAATTTCCGCGGCGCGCACGGTCAGTATGCCGTTGTCATTCAACTCGTATCTGACCTCGACCTCGTTCTGGCATCCGGCGCGTAACCCGCTTAGGACGAACGCGCCGAGGCTTACGTTCCCCGCAAACCCGGGGTTCGCCTCAAAATCCCCCTGCCAGACCCTGATTTCAACCTCGGTTTGAAGCGGCTTGTTCACGTAGAACGTCTCGGTGTGAAACGTCGGGTATGGCGTGTTCTTCGGGATCATGACCACCGGTACGATCTTCCCGTCTTTCCGGGCCTCCTCTGCCAGGTCAAGCGGCGTGACCTCCAGCAGTGTCAGCCCGTTGTATAATTCGGGCAGGTTCTTGTCGTTGGCCAGCACGCCGCCCTGTATGGCGGCGCCGGAAACGACGGCAAAATACGGGTCTATCCCGTCCTCCGGCTCCCTTACGGCGGTTCTGAGCAGGCGCCGTACGGAGGGGACCTTGCTTGGGCCGCCGACAAGAACCACCCTGTCGATGTCCGCCGCGTGCAGTCCGGCATTGTCCAGGGCCTGCATGATTACATCCCTGCATTCATCCAGCAGGCCGCCAATCAATTTTTCAAAAACACCCCTTGTGATTTTTCCGGCAAGGTGGGACGCCATCGGTATGTCCTCGTCAAACGAGGCCTCGTCCCGCTCTGACAATTCATGCTTGAGCATGGTTGCGAGTTCGGACAGGCGCCGCAATGACTGGGCGGCGGCGGGCTTTTGGCCGTGCTGCCTTTCGTGTTCCTCGGCAAGCCATTCTGAGACTGCGTCGTCCATGCCGATGCCGCCCACATGCTGCGAACCCGACGTGGAGATGACCTCGAAAAACCCGGAATCGACCTCTAGGATGGAGACGTCAAGCGTGCCGGCCCCCATGTCAAACACCAAAATCCTGGACGGTTCCTCCAGATGGTGGAGTCCGTATGACATTGCGGCGGCCACCGGTTCCTGCAAAAGCCGCACCACGTCAAGCCCGGCTATGCGGCCGGCGTCCAGCGTTGCCTGCCGCTGGGCGTCGTTAAAGTTTGCGGGAATCGTGATTACCGCCTGCGTTACTTTCTCGTTCAGGAACGACTCCGTGTCAAGCCTTATCTTCATCAGGAGCAGCGCGGATATGAACTGCGGGATGAAGCTTTTTCCAAAGACTTCAATTTGCCGGGTTGTTCCCATGTCCCGTTTTATGTTTGAGATGGTGCCGTGCGGGTTGTACGGCCTTTGTTCCTCTGCGGGCGCCCCGATCAGGCAGCTGCCGTCCCTGAAAAACGACACTACGGACGGGAAGGGCTTGCCTGTCGTGCCCGCGTCCGGATTGGGTATTATCTGTACCCTGCCGTCCAAGAGTACGGCCGCGGCCGAGCTGCTGGTGCCAAGGTCTATCCCAAGTACGGCCATTATTTGCACCCGTGCTTTTTCTTCAATGCTGAGTATGCCCTGTTGATCGCGGCCATGGCGGCATCGTCGATCTCCCTCTCCTGCACGGTCTTGGTTATTCGCCCCCTTGACGAGTCGTGGTCCCTTACCATCTGCCTGTACCTTGTCTTGATTTCGGCGCACGTGGCGGTACCGGACAGACCAAGTATGTCATACGGGGTTGTTGGTCCGGGTGCGGGCTCCTTTTTGGGGGTTGCGCGCGTGCCTGCATCGGGGCGTCCGTCGCGTGTCGGTTGTCGGCGTTGTCTCGCCGTATTCTGTGGATGAGGGGTTTCCACACGTTGTGCATGGTTGGGTTCACTGGAAATATTTCTAGTTAGTTCATTTAATGTGTCGGTCGCATCCGTGCAGTCGGTGTTATTTTTGTTGGGAGCCGTACCGTACAACGTAGGCAATGTCATAAAAACCATACCTGACATGATACCGGTGCGAATTCGTGACATACACGCGACAAACCATCCATATCATGAATCCGCACCAGTATCACGTACAACTCTAGTAACTGCCATCCCTACACAAACCATCTCCGTTATTGTTGCATCAGACCGCGAGCCTACCCAGAACAATCTGCCGTCTGGGCCACCATCACATATGCAGGTAGATCGGGGGTTCAACTGTGGCCGACTGCGAGTCTTGACTGTCGCGGATAAGGCTTCAACTAGAAATCCTGATGCGCGCCTGACACGTTGGCCATTGTGCTGCGCCAGACTGTCATATTATCCACCGGAGCGCCCGTTCCAGTACGCTTCTCCTTCTGCGGCGGTGGCGCACTTGGCCCCGAACAGGTCGGTGTTCACACCGAGAAATATGCATACGCCACCGTCGCACGCGGTTGCCCCGCCGGTGTGTGATGGGTACAGCAGGTTAAACCTGTGGCCCGTGCTATCCATCCAGATGTCTGTCGCCTCGTTGGGTCCCATGTGACCCACCCCTTCTACCCACGCCAGGTTTTCTGCCACCTGCTCGTGCGTGGCAAAGCCGTATTCGCCTTTCATGGTGTACGGGCAGGTTCCGGTGTGCGGGTTAACGTGGTCGCGGTAGTCGTATTCCAGAGTGTCGTGGACGCGGGCAAGCGCAAGATCGTATGCCCTTGCATCGAACGCGATCTGAGTCCTGTCATGTTCCGCGCGTAGGCCGTTGATATACTCAAGGTTGGCCCTTGATTCCTCCTCTGCGGTATAGAACACGGGGTCAAGCGCTCCGGGCCATTCCAGTATGCCGTCCCCACCGGCTGTCCCGGAAGCATTATCCACCGTTCCGGACATGTGCGGCTTGTATCTATCGGAGAACCATTCAATCCCGTATATGATACCCCAAAGGATGGCGGTTGCAATTATACTAAATATGATGAACCTGCCGATTCCGGACATGATGCCGCGCGTGCGGCCGCCCCTGCGATGACGCCGCCTCCGCGGCTTCCAGCGCCTGCTGCGCCGCGGTCCTCCTCCAGAAGTGCTACGGCGCACGGCCCCGCACTTCAGGCAGAATCCCGAGTTGTTGCCGTAATAGTGATGGCAGAACCGTACCACGTCACACGTCTCGGAATCTTCGATAAATGCCTTAAGGGTTCAACCAGCACATGGAATCATCATGCCTGCAACACCAGAATCCGTACCTTGCAGAGTTCAAGTTCGAAAGTAGCTCGATCCCAACCAGCAGGGTTAAATCCCACTTCCCCCTGAACCTGCATGTTGACGGGCATGGAATCAGGCGGCAAAGATCGAGTCAAAATTGACTCGCAAAAGGATAGAATGGGCCCGAAGGGCTTCGATCCCATGGCTCACCGGTTATGAGCCGGTTACTCTACCAAGCTGAGTTACGGGCCCCCAAGCAGAGACCCGCGCATGAGGTATAAAATGTTGTGAAAGGCTGACCATCAAATAACCATCGGCACGCGGATTCAGGCACGGCTCAGGAAAACAGGCAGAGCAAGTCAAGCGTACGTACCGAAAGAGGGTGGGGGGGAACCGAGACCAGATCTCGGTAGCCCGGCCGGGGGTGCGGATAGAACCAGCCATTAGATCTGGACAAAGCCTTTACTAGTAAAAATGGCACAGGCACCCCAATGGGCAGAGTGACCCTTTCCGTATTGTTGCTGTTGCTGCTGTCGTTTGCCTCGGTTGCCGGCACGGCTGCCGTTCCCGCGCTGGCAGACACTCCCCCACCCCTGGTCCAGTATAACTCCGGGATACCGATACATGAGATACAGTGCAGGGACTCAAGGATACTAATGGAGTCGCCGAATGGCGTGCCGGCGTGCCTCTATGAAAAGTCCGCCGAAGCGCTGCAGCAGCGTGGATGGGTTATGGTACAGACAATGCAGGACAACCCGTTAGTTGAAAAGCCATCAGGCAAACCGTCCAGCCTTTACAACCAGGCCAGATTCTATTCGGACACTTGGAGCGAACAGCCAGAGAGGATGCCAGAGGAAAAAAGCGCCATGCAGAGCTCCCCGCAACCCCAGGGCCTCCAGAGTCAACCGTCAAACATAGGCCTCACGGCGGGGGGCGCGCAGGACGTTGAGAACTTTAGGAAGAACATAGAAAACGACTTTCTCCCGCTCCATACCGACATCACGTACGAGGGCCTGTTCAGCGACTATTACTTTGATACCGGCGCAGAACAGCAGTGCGAAAAACTGTTCTGCCCGTCGTACAGCTATGCAGTCTCGCAGGATCCGCTCTCAGAAAAGGACGAATACTACCTGTCAGTAGGGCTGAACTCTGGAATAAAGGAATCCGACTTTGAGAGGAAGAAGCTCAACCTGGTCGTGGTCCTGGACGTCTCGGGATCGATGCAGAGCGCATTTGACAGGTACTATTACGACCAGCTTGGGAACCGGTTTGAGCGTCCGGACGCCCCAGAGGACGACTTTGCCAAGGCAAAGATCAACGTCGCCACAGAATCCATTGCCGGGATGGTTGACTATCTGGGGGACGATGACAGGCTCGGCATAGTGCTCTTTGAGAACACAGCCCACGTCGCAAAGCCGCTGGAAAGCATGGGGGCGGCAGACCGCGATCGGCTGAAGAAGAACATACTGGCCATCCATGCAGACGGGGGGACAAACATGGAAGCGGGAATCAGGGCGGGCACGTCGCTCTTTGAGGCGGTGCGGGACGCGGATCCCGACGAGTATGAAAGCAGGATAATATTCCTCACAGACGCGATGCCTAACACCGATCTGGTCAGCGAGTTTGGGCTGTTTGGCATGATTGAGAAGAATGCGCAAAAGGGCATCCACGCCACCGTGATAGGGATCGGCGTGGACTTTAACACGGAGCTGGTGGAGCACATCACCAAGGTCAGGGGGGCCAACTACTCCATACATTCGTCCTCGTCGTTCCTGGACAGGATGACTGACGAGTTTGAGTTCATGGTTACGCCGCTAGTCTTCGACCTTGTCCTGAGGTTAGAGTCAGACGGGTACTCGATAGAGCAGGTATACGGATCCCCGGAGGCGGATCTGGCCACGGGGGAGATAATGAGGATAAACACGCTGTTCCCCTCCAAGGTCGAGGACGGGCAGACAAAGGGCGGGATAGTGCTGCTCAAGCTGGAAAGGGCGCCTGGCGACGCATCCATCATCCTGGACGCGAGTTACAGGGACAGGTCAGGTATGATGGGCGGAGACTCCGTCACGTTCGAGCTCGAGGATCGCGGCACCACGTTTTATGAGAACACAGGAATCCGAAAGGGGATCCTCCTTGCAAAGTATGCAGAACTCGCCAAGACGTGGGCCTTTGATGAGAGGGCGTCCTACGCGTACTACCAGGGATTCGAGTTTGAACGCTACCCGTTCTATGGGGACGGGGTGTCGCCGTTCCTGTCCGAGGGGATCCGCATGCCACACCATGTAGGCAGCACGCCGCTGGGACAGTGGGAGAGGCAGTCCATTCCGCTGAGCGTATCCGGCGGCTATCAGGCGATAATGGGGCAGTTCGGGGACCACTTTGAGAGGGAGATGGAATCAATCGGGGATCCGGAGCTGGAGCAGGAACTCGAGATACTGCGCAAGCTGGAAGGACGGCCGTCCGGATGACACATACAGTCCAGATCCAAGCCGGCCAATCCAGACCGGGAAAAACGGACTCTGGCGCCAACCGCGGCAACGGGCGGATCAAACGAGCTTAAATGCGCAGCCGGCGTACACCTGATCGGATGGCTCCAAGATGTCCCGTGTGCGGCAAGGGCAAACCGGCGCGCATCGTATACGGATATCCAAACGGCAGTGTGGAATTTGAGCGGGACCTGTCAGAGGGGAGGATCACCCTGGGCGGATGCTGCGTAACTGAGGATGACGACAAGTGGGAGTGCAACGCGTGCGGATACACGTGGGGCAGCAAGTCCGAGCGTGCGCGCCGCGAGCAGTCCCGCGCCGAGCTTGAGGCGCGCCGAGCCCGTGCCAGCTAGAGAGTGTACAGAGTCATTGCAGTCTGGCGCGACAGAGTATGCGCGTCAGCAGTACTCTTCGTAGCACGCGTCAAGCAGCAGGTTCTGTGCAGACACGGACTTTGACGCCGTGTCCTCCAGTATGGATGCCCGTCCGCCGCCCGGGTGCGCCGCCGCCTCAGAGTTCTCTATGATCCGCCTCCAGAGCGCGGCGTGCCTGATGTCTGCCTCGGTGTGCAGCTCAAAGTATCGCGTGGCGCGCTCGCCGGTCATCCCGTAAAACGACGCCAGGCCGTCAAGCTTTGTCTGGCTTACCAGCGGAATCTCCTTTTCAAACGCGTACATCGCGGCCGCTCCCGCGTCAAACCCGGCTGCCCCCATCAGGTATCCCATATCGTGCACGGCCTGCCGCGTCTTTGGCAGCCCCGTATACCCGGCCAGCTCTGACTCGGGCACCCCGAGCTCACCGGCAAACTCAAGCCACGGGCCTATGTGATCCGCCTCCTCCCGGCGGTTCTCGGCCAGTTCGCGGTTAACGGACTCGGAGTCGGGGGCGGCCTCCATTATGGTGTCCATGAACGAGGGCACCGCCTTTACAAGCTGAAAGTACTCCTTTGAGTAGCCGGCAAGCGACTCTGCTGAGAGCTCGCCGGCAGACCACATCTCATAGAACGGGTGCTTGAGCAGGCTGCGCTCTGCGATTATCTCGTCTATACGCCTCAAAAGGCTCATGGTTCGACTCCATAAAACCACTAAAAAAATCTTTGTCGGCGGGATCGCATGGCAACGGCAGCGGCGCCGCGCGCGCCGCAGACGCCGCAGGCTGCATTCAGAGAGTGAGGCCCAGTCACGCCCGAAAAGGATTTTATTCCCGGCCCCGGTACCACGCGCGTTGTTCCAGTGGTGTAGACCGGTCAAGCATACTGCCCTTTCAAGGCAGTGATCCCGGGTTCAAAATCACAAGATGAAAGTCCCGGCTGGAGCACCAAGATTTAATTAGTGACGTGGCCACTTTGAACGCAGGCCAACCTCAATGGAAAGAGAGAACGCAGAGATCAACCCGCTCGCGGAGTCGTACGGCCGCTACATAGAGAGGATCGACGGGGCCCTCAGCGACGAGCTGGCCCTGTATTCAGAGTCGGAGTTCATAGGGCCGCTCAAGTACTCGCTTGAGGGGGGCAAGAGGATAAGGCCCGTCATACTGGTGCTTGCGGCCGAGTGCGTCGGTAGCGTGGACGAGAACACGCTTGCGGCCTCGTGCGCAGTCGAGTTCCTGCACATGGAGTCGATAATACACGACGACATAATAGACAACGAGACCGTAAGGAGGCAGAAGGACCCGTTCCACATAAAGTACGGGTACAACACGAGCATACTGACGGGCGACTTTGTGCTCGGGCTCATACTTGCCATATGCTCCAGGCTGGACAACTCCCGCGTGACAAAGGACTTGGCCACCACCGCGATGAGGATGAGCGAGGGCGAGATGATAGAGGGGATGCTAGAGGCAAGCGAGGACGTCACGTTTGACGACTATCTCAAGGTAATAGAATACAAGACCGCGACCGCGTTCGAGGTGGCGGCCAGGACGGGCGCCATAATGGGCGGGGGCTCCGAGCAGCAGATAGAGGCCCTGACCGAGTATGGGCTGAACATCGGCATCGCATACCAGATAAGGGACGACCTGCTCGACTGGAAGAACGAGGACAAGCTGTTCAACCTGCTGATAAAGCGCAGCTCGGATCCCAGGCACGTGTTTGACCGCATGGAGGAGCTGCTAAAGAAATACTCGCAAAAGGCGGAGGCGGGGCTCAGAAAGATCCCGGACCACCCGGCAAAGGACGGCCTGGAGAACCTCATCAGGCTTACGTCGTTTAAGATGTGAGCATGTCAGGCGGCGGACGCTGCTGCTAATGTTATGCTAACGTTATGCTACTGACACTACTATCCCGGCCAGTCGATTACCGGCGTGGCAAACTCGATGAACTGCAGCAGCGGCTCCGGGTACACGCCGAATCCCACCAGGAACAGTATGGAGAATATCATCACGGCCACCACGGGCTTCGGCTCCGGCACGCGGCGCTTGGTCTCGCCCTCAAAGTACATCTTGCGCGTTATCCAGCCATAGTACGCAAGGGAGAGCGCGCTGTTGAGCACGCCGGCTATGGCAAGCCACGGGGCCCACCACAGGGCCGAGGACGCGTCTAGCGCGCCGCCAAACAGCATGAGCTTGCTCCAGAACCCGGACAGCGGAGGGACGCCGGCAAGCGCGAACAGCGATATCACGAGCCCGAGTGATGTTATCGGCATGCGGCGCCCGAGCCCCGCAAGCTTGTCGATGTGCGTGACCGCAAGCGCCACCACGATTCCGGCCACGGCTATGAACGCGGCGCCCTTCATCACGGCATGGTTGAATATCTGGTACAGGGATCCCTGCAGCCCCAGCGAGCTGTGCGGCGCCACGGCAAGCCCGATCAGTATGTACCCGGCGTGCGCTATACTGGAATAGGCTAGCATCCTTGAGAGGTTCTTTTGCATGATGGCGGCCACGTTGCCGACTGTCATGGTCATTACGGCGATGACGCCGAGGGCCAGCGTCCAGTCGGTATTCAGGGCGACGGCGCCCATTATCACGATGCGCAGTGCTGCTGCAAACCCGGCCTTTTTGGTTGCGGCCGCCAGCAGCGTGGTTACGGGCGCGGGCGCCCCCTCGTACGTGTCCGGAAGCCACTGGTGGAACGGCACGAGCCCCATCTTGAAGCCGAACCCGGCAATCAGCATGCCGACTGAAAGCAGCGCAAGCGGCATCAGCGATGCGTCGAGTGACGCGTACCCCTCTATCACGTCGCCTATGTTCGTCGAGCCGGTAAGCCCGTACGACAGGGATATCCCGTATATGATTATCGCCGACGAGAGGGCCCCGAACAAAAAGTACTTTATGGCGGCCTCGTTTGAGGCGGGGTTCCTCTTCATGAACCCGACCAGGATGTACGTGGGTATGCTCATCAGCTCCCAGGCCACGAACAGCATCACCAGGTCGGTGGAGTACGCGACGAGCACCATCCCTATGGTCGCAAGCAGGATGAGCGAGTAGTATACTGCGGGCGACGCGTTCTCGTGCTTGCGCATGTACGTAAACGATCCCACCACGGTGAAGATGGCCACTATGAGCATCGCCACGGCGAAGAAGCCGCCGAACGCGTCATCGGAGAGCACCTCCTCGGAGAAGATCGCCGAGGCGGGCATATCCCCGTACAGGAACTCGTACCCCACGTAGGCCATGGACGCGGCAAGGGCGCCCAGCGCGATTGCGGCGTACAGAGTGTTTGACGAGCTACCGCCGAGCTCGCGGCGGGCGATGCTTATCAGCGGGAGTATGACGCCGACCGTGCCGAGTATCGCGACGAGTATCATCGGGGTGGAGTCGAGCGGGATCATATTTGGCAGTCAACCTCCCGTGCTGTGGACGGCGTCCAGGGTGACGCGATTGGCGCCATCTTTACCGCTGCCGCTGCCGTCTCCGCCGTCGTTTCCGCTGCCATCATCATTATCATCATCATCGTAACCATCACCATTTCCATCACATCATCAGCATCAGTACCACAAACAGCAGTCCCGCCCCGAACACGAACAGGTACGACTGCGAGACGCCGGTCTGCGTGCCCTGCACCACCCTGGCGCTCCAGCCGGCCGCCTTTTGCAGTCCGTCGTTCATGCCGTAGTCTATTGCGGTCTTCTCAAAGTACCGGGACACGCCGCGCGCAAGCCAGAGCGGGGCCACCACAAAGCACCAGTATATGATGGCGTTGAGGTACCACCTGTTGAGTATCACCTTGTGTATGGCGTAAAAGAATATGTTGGAGTTGACAAACTTGGCGGGATCCACGTGACGGCCGATGTAGAAGATGTACCCCAGCCCTATCCCTATGGCAAAGGCGGCAAGCGACGAGCCGAGCGCCACCGGGTTGAGACCCTGCAGGAACCCTGGCAGTATGGACGCCATCTCAGTGCCCTTCTCGGCCCCGTGTATGCCAAACGAGTCGGCCAGGTACACCTCGAATAGGTGGTGCAGCCCCTCCTCGGCAGACAGCCCGATGATGCCGATCCCGATCGTCAGCGCCGCGAGTATCCCGTACGGCACCCACATGGACACGGAGGCCTCGTGCACGCGGTGCCCCTCCTCCTCCATCTTCTGCACGTGCTCGGACTTTGGCCCAAAGAAGACCATGCCGATCATACGCGTCGTGTAGAACGCCGTGATCACGGCGGTCAGCACCGCGATCACATACAGGGGGAGCGCCCACTCGGAGCCGGACTCGTACACGGCCGCGAATATGGCGTCCTTGCTCCAGAACCCCGTCGTGATGAACGGGGCGCCCATGAGGCCCAGGCCCGCGGCCCACATGAAGGCGTACGTCTTCTTCATGTGCTTACGCAGGCCTCCCATGTCAGTCATGAACCTGGAGCCCACCACGTGCAGCAGGGAGCCGGCCGCCATGAACAGGGAGGCCTTGAACATTGCGTGCGATATCAGATGGAAGAACCCAGCAGTGTAGCCGTCCACGTACTGGTACGACAGTCCCGCCACGCCGAGGGCCATCATCATGTACCCGATCTGCGAGCCGGTCGAGTACGCAAGCACCTTTTTTATCTCGGGGTTGGTCATGCCCTGCGTCGCAAGCAGCAGGGCCGTGATGGCGCCCACCCACGCCACGATCTCAAAGAACTGGTCGGCCAGTATCCCCGCGGCGCCCAGGGCAAACACGATGGGCCCCAGCCGGGCCACCAGAAACACGCCGGCCTTTACCATGGTAGCCGCGTGTATCAGGGCGGAGACTGCGGTGGGTCCGGTCATGGCCTCCAGCAGCCACTCGTTGAGCGGGAACTGCGCCGACTTGCCGATTGCGCCGCCAAAGAGCAACACGAATGCAGGCACCAGCAGCCCCTGGGCCGACATCTCGACTGCCCACGCCATGTCACCGACAAGTTCGCGGAAGCCGAACGTGCCGGCGTACAGGAATATCAGCAGCATGCCTGCAATCATCATCACGTCGCCGACCTTTGTCATGATGAACGCCTTCATGCCGGCGTGCGTCGGGGCGTAGTAGTCCATGAGGCCCAGGACGCGGCGGTTCTCCTGCCCCACGTGGTCCTTTTTCTTGTCGCGGTACCAAAAGCTGATCAGCGCGTACGACGCGAGCCCGACGCCCTCCCACCCGAAGAAGACCTGCAGCAGGTTGTCGGACAGCACGATGAGCTGCATCGAGCCGATGAAGAACAGCATCCAGAACCAGAACCGCACGACGTTGCGGTCGCCCTTCATGTAGCCCGTGCTGTATATCATTATGAGGAACGAGATCCACGCGACCACGTTTGCCATTATCACCGACAGCGGGTCGGCAAGCACGCCGGCCTTGAGCCCTATGGCCTCTATCCACATTATCTGGTCGTGTATCTCCCCGCCGGCAAGCGCCATCGGGAGCAGCGAGAACGCGGACAGCGCCGACATCAGCGCGAACCCGACTGCCGCGTACCCGGTTACCCGGTGCGACCCCTTGCCGATCGCCGGCATTATCAGGGCCGCGGCAAACGGTATGACCCAGACCAGCCACGCGGCCTCGGGTATCGCGTCGATGGGCGGCAGGAAGGCCGCGGGGGCTGACTCTGCTGCCATCTACGTACCGCCCCCTCCTCCGGCAGTCGCCGTTGCCATTGCGGCCATGCCATCACCGCCGCCTGTAGCGGGAAGCACCCACTCCATGTACGGCACGATGGTCTCCAAGAATATGTCCGGGTATATCCCCAGCACGATCGTAAAGCCTGCCAGCACCATCATGGGCGCCGTCATGTACCAGCTGCCCTCCTTGACCTTTGAGAGGCGCTCCGGCAGCTTGCCAAAGAAGACGCGCTTTAGCATCCACAGCATGTAGGACATTGTAAGCGCGGTCGCAAGCAGTCCCAGCGCAAACGTCACGGTACGCAGCATCGAGTCCTCTTCGATCGCCGTCTCAAGGGCCCCGTAAAAGAGGATCCATTCGCCCATGAACCCGCTTGTGGGCGGAACGCCCATTATGGTCAGCGCGCCTATGACGGCGCAGACGGCGGTGATGGGCATCTTGCTGGCAAGGCCGCCCAGCTTCGAGATGCTCCGGGTGCCCACCCTTACTATGATGATCCCGGCAGTCATGAAGAGCAGTCCCTTGCCGAGCCCGTGCGTTACATACATCATCTCGGCGCCCGACAGCCCCAGTACAGACACGGAGCCTATCCCAAACAGCAGGTATCCCATCTGGCTTATGCTAGAGTACGCCAGCAGCCGCTTGAGGTCGTCCTGCATGAGCGCCATGGCGCCCCCGTATATCATCGTGACAAGCCCCCACACGTGGAGCCATATGGAGAGCTCAGAATACGTGGCGGGAAGCAGCTCCACCACGAGCCGGAAGATGCCGTACGCGCCGATCCCGATCATCGCAGGCGAGAGCAGCGCGCTGATGGGGGTGGGGGCCGAGCCGTGCACGTAGGGCAGCCATATGTGGAACATGAACACGGCCAGCTTTACGCCGAGCCCTATCGTGATTGCCACGCCGGACAGCAGCGCGATGTCAGACGGCAGTACGGACTCGTCGATGTCCGCAAAGTCAAAGCTTCCCACCGTGAGCCCGATCATAAGAAAGCCAAGCAGGAGCACGACTGCGCCCGCATGGGTCCAGAACAGGAACATGAGGCCTATCTTTCTGCGGGGCCCGTCGCCCCACAGCGCCACCAGGAAGAAACCGGGTATGAGCATCACCTCGAAGAATATGTAAAACTCGATGAGGTTGGTCGCAAGGACGGTCCCGAGCATCCCCATGGCAAATACGAGGTATAGCGCAAAGTAGAGTCCCGACTTTGCGTTGACGTACGAATTCAGGGCGGCCGATGTCTCGTGGGACTCGGCGGTCGCTGTCGCGGCGGCAGTGGCCGGAGTCGAGGAAGCCGAAGTCGAGGAGACAGAGGCTTCTCCGCTGCTGCTGCCGTTGCCTTGCGCCGACCGGCCCTCCTCGGCAAACTGCTCCCTGAACTTGTGTATCATGTACGGCTTGGAGTACAGCGCCAAGATGGTCGACAGCACGTATATCACGATGGCAAACGGCGACGCCAGCCCGTCCATCAGGAACCCGAACTCCCCGAACGTCTCGGTCCACGGGTAGTGCTCCTCCGTGACGCCCCCGTCAAGGGCCGCGGACACCACGAGCACGGTCGAGTACAGGAGCACGGCAAACGTAAACCACATTGCGGCCGTGGGCCCCGCCTTGCGCCCCAGGACGTATGCCACGGGGGAGAGCAGCAGAGGCAGGAACACGGCCTGCATCAGGGCGTAGTCGGGGGTAATCAATTCTCTCTGCTCATCCTCCTCTTCTTCTTCTCTCTCTCTTCTAGCCCCTCAGGCTCCTAAAGTCCGCAACGTCCACGTTCTGGTACATCCTGTACGCCACGATAATCAGCGACAGTCCGACTGCCACCTCGGCTGCCGCAATCGCAATCGAGAAGAGCGCCAGAGTCTGCCCGCCGCTCTCGGGGATGAACCTTCCAAAGGCCACCAAATTCAGGTTGGCCGCGTTTATGATAATCTCTATTGCAAAGAGCATTCTGATAAAGTTGCGCTTTACTGCAAGTCCGTAGATCCCGATCCCCAGAAGGGCGATTGAGACCAGCGTAAAGTCAACTAGTTCGTTGACCATTCTCCTCTATATCCTCCCTCCGAGCCAGCACGAGCGCGCCAGTCACCGAGCCGGCAAGGATGAGCCCCATAAGTATGAGCGCGGGCCAGTAATACGTGACAAAGTCCGAGCCTATCTCCCTAAAGTCGACGGGGGGCTCGTCTGTTGTAATATCCTTTATCCCCGAGTCGATGAATATGGCGCCCAGGGCCACCATCGTCACAAGCATCAGCGCCACGCCGGCAAACTTGCGCCTCTTGTCCTCTATCTTCTTGAATATCAGCTCGCGCTTTACAAGCATCACGGTAAACAGTATCAGCACCGCTATGGAGCCCACGTACACCGCAAGCTGGAAGAGCGCCACGAACGTCGCGTCAAGCAGCAGGAAGAACCCCGCGATCCCGCCGAGCGTCCCCATCAACGCGATGGAGCCGTACACCAGCGAGCGCAGCTCGAGGGCCGCTATTGCAGAGCCCACCGTAACCACGGCGAGCACCACGAACACTGGGTCAGCCATGGGTCGCACCCCGCTCAGTTATCTGGATGCTCGAGTCCTGCCTCACGTACGGCTTGACTGCCAGCTGGGCAGGCGTGTATATGAGGCCCTCCTTTGAGAAGGACGAGAGCTCGTAGTCGTTTGTCATGTACAGGGCATAAAACGGGCAGGCGTCCACGCACAGCCCGCAGAAGACGCACTTGCCGTAGTCTATCTGCGGCATTATCGACTTTTTGTTCTGCTTTTGCTCCTCGGGCACCTTTACCATCGCGATCGCCTCTGCCACTCCCTCGCAGGCGATGGAGCAGAGCTGGCACCCCGTGCAGTGGTCGTGGAACAGCATGTGCCTCCCCTTGAGGCCCGCAATCCCCACGCCGGTGGACGGATCAAACTGGTACCCGTCGCCTACAAACTCCAGCTTCTCCTCAGGATACCTCAGCGTAAAGCGCTTTACCGCAAGGTGCTTTACCCCCGAGTTCAGGGCGCGTATGATTCCCGTGGCAGTCTTCATTGCAGCAGCATACCTCCAGGTCCCAGGACTCCAGCGTAAAGCAGCCCGAGTGCAATAAAGATGTTAACAAAGGCCAGCCCTATCAGCTTGGACCAGCCCAGGTTCAGCAGCATGTCTATCCTGATGCGCGGGAAGACCCCCCTCGGCAGCAGGATGAAGAATATGACGGCGACTGTCTTGAGCACGAACCACAGCGTGCCGTTGAGCATCTCCTGGGTAAACAGCGGGAGCCCCGGGATCTTTGCCGTCACGGGCCCCATTACTATGCCCTCGGTCAGTATCTCCTCTGGAAACGGCGGCACCACCATCGGCCCGTGCCACCCGCCCAAGAAGAGCACCACGAAGAGCGCCGCAAAGGCGTACAGCTTGAGGTACGTCCCCAGCTGCACGAGCCCGTACATCATGCCGGAGAACTCCGTGAGCCAGCCGGCCACGATCTCCGACTCGGCCTCCGGCAGGTCAAACGGTATCCTCTCCAGCTCCGCAAGCATGGTGGTGAAGAACACGACCGCGCCGATGGGCAGGAATATTATCCACGGGAACATGGACTGGCTTGCGGCAATCTCGGACAGGTTCAGGGTGCCCGTCAGGATCACGACGCCGAGCAGCGAGAGTATGAGCGGGATCTCGAATGAGACCATCTGGAACAGGGCCCTGATGCCGCCGATGAACGGGAACTTTGAGTTCGCCGACCACGCGGACAGTATGGTGATAATGGGGAAGAACCCGATTACGGCGAACACGGCAATCAGCCCCAGGTCGACGTCGGCCACCACCCAGCCCGGCGCGACTGGAATCAGCGCCACGAACGCGGCCGCCGTCGCGACGAATATGACCGGCGCGACCCAGAATATCGGCTTGTCGGCCTTTGCCGGTATGATTATCTCCTTTGATATCAGCTTGAGCCCGTCGCCCATCAGCTGCAGTATCCCCTCGATCTTGCCGCAGTAGAACGGCCCGACCCGCAGCTGGAGCTTTGCGAGCAGCTTGCGCTCGACGAATATGGTGCCCGCCGCAATCAGCGCGGCGAACCCGAACCCGGGGAATGCCACCACTCGGAACATGTCGGTAGCCATGAACGCGTGCACTATCGGCAGGATCCTGGAGGGGTCGGCAAGCCAGGTGAACGCGAGGAACGGCGTGAGCAGCTCTCCGTTTATCACGGGCATCTCGATGTAGAACAGGACCATCATTATGGCCGGTATCCCCACCAGGTTTGCCAGCAGCAGGGCCCAGAACGCGTTGTCAAATATCGACCGGATAAAGCCACTCAGCCTAAAGTCGGGCGCTATAACGGACATTACCTGTCAGCCTCCACGGGCCAGTAGTTCAGGCTCCAGTATACGGCGGGCATGTTGCCCAGCTTTTCGCCCTTGAGCAGGTACGGCAGGGCGATAAGGTTGCGGAACGAGCCGACGCTCATCTTTACGCGGTAGGGCTCCGGCTTGCCGTCAGATACGATGTAGCAGCCGAGCGCGCCCCTGCCTGACTCGACGCGCTTGTACACGGTGTCATTACCGCCCTTGGGGTTCGGCTTTAGCTTGACGCGCACGGAGCCGGACTTTGGAATCTTCTCGAGCGCGCTGCGTATGATGTTGCAGCTCTCCATCATGTCAAGCCACGGGACGCGCGACCTGGCGTACGAGTCGCCGGCCTTCATCACGTTCGTGTTGACGTCGAGCTCGTCGTACACGTCGTACGGCTCCTTTTTGCGCACGTCGTAGTCGACGCCGCTTGCCCTCAGGACGGAGCCCGTGGTGCCGAGGCGTATGGCGTCCTGCCTTGAGAGCACGCCCGTCTCCCGGGTGCGCGATATCAGTATGGGGTTGTCGTAGAATATGTCGGCGTACTCCTTGATGCGCTTTTCAAAATAGTTTACCTGCCTCAGGCAGACGTCCTCAAAGTTCGGGGGAAGGTCGTTGCGCACGCCGCCCGGGACAAAGTGCGCGTGGGTGACGCGGGCGCCGGTCATCTTCTCCATCAGGTCTATCAGCAGCTCTCGGTCCCCGGCGGGCCACATGAACATGGTGGAGTGCCCCAGGAATATCCCGTATATGGCAAGCCAGTACATCGTGTATATGCAGCGGTTCAGCTCCGCCGCTATCACTCTCACGTACTTTGCGCGCTCCGGCGTCTCGATGCCCAGCAGCTCCTCGACGCCCAGCACGTACGGGTACAGGATGTTGCACGAGTCGTGTATGACGGGCCTCTCCAGGTGCGGGATGTTCGTGATGTAGTTGCGGTACTCGGCCATCTTCTCCTCGCCGCGGTGCACGTATCCCGGGTCCGGGTCGCAGGCCACTATGTGGTCACCGTCTATCTGGACTATGATCCGCATGTGTCCGGAGCCCGGGTGCTGCGGCCCCACGTTGAGCGTCATTATGCGCTCGTCAACCTTTTGCAGCGCGAGTCCGGGCGGAAGCTCCGGGGCTGCGGATGTGGCGGCGGCAGTAGTAGTAGGTGCAGGGGGCGCTGCAGCCGTTGTCGCGGTTGATGTGTCGGTAGTCGCCGTCGTAATCATCTCCCCTTTATCGCAAAGTCCTTTCTGAGGGGCGGCAGGTCGGCCCAGTCCTCTGGCAGCAGCAGCCGGCGGTTGTCCGGATGCCCCTCGAAATAGACCCCGAACATCTCAAATATCTCGCGCTCGTGGAACTCGACGCTGTAAAAGACGTCGCGCAAGGTGGGCAGCCTGGTGGCGTCCCCGCCCGGTATCGGGTCGTCCTCGCGCTGCGCCCTCGTGGACAGGGCGATTATCTGGTTCTCCAGCGAGTCGTCCGTGTATGATCCAATGTGGTACACCACCTCGATCTCCCCGTCTGCCGCATAGTCCACGCCTGACACGGACTCCACGTGGTCATAGTTCAGCTCGTCCCTGATGAATTCCGCCACGCTATGCACGTCATCACGCCCCGCTTTTATCCCTATTCGACCAGGCTTTATGAACGTGGATTCGACCTTGTCGCCGAACCTTTCAAGAATCTTGTCAGATACGCCCTTTTCAAACTCTGGCGCCGCCGGGGGTGGCGGAGGGGCTTTCTTGGCCGCGGGGGTGGGCTTTGCGGCTGCCGGTTTGGCGGGGGCGGGTTTAGCAGCAGTTGGCTTGGCGGGGGCAGCTGGCTTTGCGGCTGCCGGTTTGGCGGGGGCGGCGGGCTTTTCATCCTTCAAAGTATCGGGCTTGTCCGGTGCGGCGGCGTTCTTGGCGTCGGACGCCCCTTCGGGGGCCTTCTTGGACTCGCCGGCGGCAGTCTTGGCAGATGCGCCTGCGGGAGCATCTGCATCCAGAGGCTTGGTCTCTGGCTTTGCGTCTTCTGAGGCCGGCTTTTCTGCAGCGGCCTGTGGATCTTTGCTCATTATACGATCTTCCTGGCTTTCATCCTCTTGATCTTCTCTTGCAGCAGGATGCAGCCTTGGATAAGCGTCTCGGGCCTCGGCGGGCACCCTGGCACGTATACGTCAACTGGAATCACGCCGTCGATTCCAGGCAGCACATTGTATGAATCAAAGTAGAGCCCGCCCGTAATGGCGCACGCCCCCATCGCAATGACGTACTTGGGCTCCGGCATCTGGTCGTAGACCAGCCTCAGCCGCGGGGCCATCTTGCGGGTTATGGTCCCCTGGACCACGACCAGATCGCACTGGCGCAGCGAGCCGAACGCCTCTATAATCCCGAACCGCTCAACGTCATACCTCGGACCGGACGCGGCCCCGAACTCCACGCTGCAGCAGGCAGTCTCTATGTGCACGGGCCACAGGGACCATATGCGCCCCCAGTTGATTGCATAGCCCAGGGGCTTGTCTATCGCACGCTCCAGTATGTCGCCGAGCTTGCCCACGAACACGTTGGCATTCTCCGGGGTCATGACGTCCTTTAGCATCTAACCGATCACCGCCGCCATGCCCTGTGTGTCATTACAGATACCGCCAAATCCCGCTCGCCTTGAAGGCAGTATGAGCCGCGCATATAAGAAACTACCATATCCGCCGCCTCCCCGACTGGTACAGCGCAAACGCCATCGCGCCAAACATTATCCCGAGAAACCCGATCATCGGCAGGGTCGCGCTCTTTGGGAGCTCGAAGAGCGAGCTGCCCCATGCGTACAGGAAGATGGCCATCACGTCAAACACCACGAACATCAGGATGTACGGATAGTACTGCATCATAAAGTGCGTGCGGCCCTCCCCCGACGGCACCTGGCCGCACTCCATGGGCAGGAACTTTACCGGGTTGCTGCGCTTCCGGGGCGACACCATGCGGGACACGAACAGGGCGGGAGCCATTGCGGCCGCGGCGAAGCCGAACATCAGTACTACAGTGCTGTAATTTCCCGCCAACTCCCCGACCATAATCAGATTGTGGCTCTGATTTTTGTATAAAAAGCTATCCTTTAAATTTGAAATATAGGCATAAAAAATGTACTCATAATTTGCCACCGATCAGTGGGCGGGACATAATTCTCTAACAGGCCTTTGCAGTCTAGTGGCAGCGGGCGGGACATCCGTATTTCCACAAAGTCGGTCCGGCCCGTGCGTCGCGCCCGGAGCAGTCCCTAGCTGTAGCTGGCTCCTCAGGGCCGGCCGGTACCAATCAGGACACACCACTCCCCCGTCAAGCGCTGTTCGGTACGAGGCCGATGGGCGTCGTGGCGGCGTAACTGACTGCAGTGTGGTAGTAGCAGTAGCATCAGCAACAGCGCCTGCACGGCGGGATCAGGCACATGCAAAGAACAGGCAAAAAGCACGTTTTGGTGCGTGTGACAAAAACCACGAAATGAGATGACAGATCCTAGCCCTTTATGTAGTTCTTAATCTCGGCATAGTTCGGCTCCTCCAAGGGGTTGTCAGTCACCCACTTGTATCCGATTCGGCCGTCCTCGTTTATCACAAAGACCGAGCGCTTTGCGGCGTTATAGTCCTTGATGTGCAGGAGATCCTTCATCAGCACGTCGTAGTCCCTTATCGTCTTGCTGTTATAGTCGGACAGGAACGGGAACGTGTAGTTGTTTGCGGCCGCAAACGCCTTGTTTGCAAACGGCCCATCGTTGCTGATTGCCACGACCTGCGCGCCCGCATCGGAGATCTCCTGCCACGAGTCCCTCAGGGTGCACAGCTCCGTCTCGCACACGGGGGAGCTTGCCGCGACAATAAACGTCAGGACTACCTTTTTCTCGCCGGTGAACTCGCCTAGGCTCCGCATCTTCAGCTCCGTGTCCGGAAGCTCAAAGTCCGGAGCGGCGTCGCCAACGTTCAAAGCCATTGCATGCATGCCTTTTCACGCGCTATAAAGGTCTTAAAAGACGCCGCACGCGGAGATCGGCGTCGGCCGGAGCTGCACGTACCAGTTGAACGGCGCCGTCCTGCTGGCGCAAGCATGAATGATGGTGGGGACGGTGGGACTTGAACCCACGATCTCCAGCGCCCGAGGCTGGCAGTCTACCAAGCTAACCTACGTCCCCAAGCAGGCTTGCAGGCATTACAATATGAACCAACTAGGATCGGAGGAGCGTTACGGCAGAAGCAGACAGTCAGGTGTTGGTGCAGCACGGAAGGTTGGCAGATTAATTGATCTCGGCTATCGTGTCGCCCTTTGCGACCGTGGCAGACTCCCTTACCTTGATGGAGCCCACGGTGCCGTCCTTGTGCGCCTTTACTGCCACCTGCATCTTCATCGACTCCAGGGTGCACACCACGTCGCCCTTTGCGACCGTGTCGCCCTCAGATACGGCGACCGATACGACCTTGCCGGGAATCTGGCTCTTCAGTGAGGCCTGGGCGCCGCCGCCTGCACCGTCCGCGCCCGCGCCGCCAGAGTTCTTGTATACTATATCATCAAAGTCCGCGTGCATGCCAAGCGACATCTCCACGCCGTCGACGATCATGGATATCTCGCGGGTGGCGCGCGACACGTACCTTGCCTTGTGATACACGTCATCAAGCATGAACTCTATACCCGTCGACGTTATGCGAAGGACGCGAAGCTTGCGGTCGGCCCCGTTTATCCGGACAGAGTACTCGCCGCCGCCAAGCGGCTCGCCCATGCCGGCGTCCATCCCCTTGGCATCGATCCCGTCTATTGAGAATTTCATTGCTGCATCCTCCACTGCTCGTGGCGGTGGCCCGCGTCCGCGTCGACTGCGCTGCCGTCGCCGTTGTCATCGTCACCGCCGGCCCTGCTCTTGAGAAACTCCGAGTGCATTATGGCCGCGGCCATGGCCGCGTCCGCCCTGGACTTTTTGTCCTCGGCAATGTCATTTTCAAGCCTCTCGATCATGCCGTACCGCTTTAGAAAGTCAGTAGAGAGCTGCCCCTCCTTGTACTCGTCGGAGCGCAGTATCGTCTTGTAGAGGGGTATTGACGTCTCCACCCCGCGTATGTAAAAGTCGTCGAGCGCGACCAGCATCCTGCTGCGGGACTCCTCAAACGTCTGCCCCCACGTCACAAGCTTTGCCATCAGCGAGTCGTAAAACGGCGACACGGTGCATCCCGGATACAGGTAGGTGTCGCACCTCACGCCGGGGCCCGCCGGCAGCTCCACGCCCGGGACGGGGCCCGTGGAGGGCGCAAAGTCCAGGAACGTGTCCTCCGCGTTTATGCGGCACTCGATGGCATACCCGTTCATCACGAGGTCCTTCTGCTTGAACGGCAGGGGCTCCCCGTTTGCAATGTCGATCTGCAGCTTTACCAGGTCCAGGCCCGACACGTACTCCGTGATGGGGTGCTCCACCTGGAGCCTCGCGTTTATCTCGATAAAGTAGAACTCGCCCGTATCGGCGCGCAGGAATTCCGCCGTGCCCAGGTTCGTATAGTCCACTGCCTCTGCCGCGTCGCAGACTATGGAGCCCACGCGCTCGCGGGTCTCGGCGTCAACAACGGGCGAGGGGGTCTGCTCTATCAGCTTTTGGTTGCGGCGCTGTATCGAGCATTCGCGCTCAAAGAGGTGTACGGTGTTGCCGTGCTTGTCGCGCGCCATCTGGTATTCGATGTGGCGCGTCTTTTCAAGGAATTTTTCGACCAGTATGGCCGACTTGCCGACTGCCGCAATAGACTCGCCGGTTACAGACTCGTACCCGGAGCGCAGCTCATCATCGTTTGAGGCCAGCCTGATTCCGCGGCCGCCGCCCCCGTATACTGACTTTAGCAGCACCGGATACCCGATCTCGTTTGCGGTGGACACGGCCTCCTCCACGTCCTTTACCAGGTCGGGGCTGCCCGGCACCGTCGGCACGTTTGCCTTTAGCATCGCGGCCTTGCAGCGCATCTTGTCGCCGCACAGGTTCATGGAGTCGGCGCTGGGCCCGATAAAGTTGACAGAGTTCTTTTCGCACAGGCGCGCAAAGTCGTCATTCTCTGAGAGGAACCCGTACCCCGGGTGGACCGCGTCGGCGCCCGACTTTTTGATCACGTCGAGCATCTTTTCCTGGTTGAGGTACGACTCGGCGGGGGCCGCCCGGCCGATGTGGTACGCCTCGCCGGCCTGCTTTACGTGCAGCGAGTTGGTGTCCTCGTCGGAGTATACGGCGACAGTCCCGATCCCGAGCGCGCGGCACGTGCGGATAACCCGCAGCGCGATCTCGCCCCTGTTTGCGATCAGTACCTTTTCGATCATGCGCGGTTATCCTCCTCCTCCATTCCACTCCCGCTGCAGCAACCGGAACTCACCATACAACCACCACATCATATTACAGGTTTATGTTCCCGTGCTTGCGCGCCAGCTGCTTTTCGCGCTTGCCTGCAAGCATGTGCAGCGCCTTTATGAGCATGGGCCGGGTCTCGGCCGGATCAATCACGTTGTCCACTGTGCCGTGCGAGGCTGCCACGTACGGATTCTCGAACTTTTCTACGAACTCGTCGACAAGCCCCTTGCTCAGCGACTCGGCGTCGTCTGCCGCCTGCAGCTCCTTGCGGTACATTATCTTGACTGCGGCCTCCCCGCCCAGGACGGCGCACCTGGCCGTGGGCCACGCATAGTTGATGTCCGTGCGCAGGTTCTTGCTTGCCATCGCGATGTACGCGCCGCCGTACGCCTTGCCCACCACCAGCGCGATCTTCGGGACGGTTGCCTCGCAGTACGCGTACAGCAGCTTGGAGCCGTGCCTGATTATCCCGTTGTGCTCCTGGTTCGAGCCTGGCATGTATCCCGGTGTGTCCACCAGCGTTATGATCGGTATGGAGAACGCGTCGCAGAACCTGACGAACCTGGCGGCCTTGTTTGAGGAGTCGATGTCGAGCGCGCCGGCCAGGTACATCGGGTTGTTTGCCACTATCCCGACCACCTTGCCGTCCATCCTCGCGTACCCCACCACAATGTTGGGCGCAAAGAGCTCGTGGACCTCGAAGAACTCGTTGTTGTCGACGATCTTGGTTATTATCTCCTTCATGTCGTACGGCTCAAGCGGGTTCTCCGGGAGTATGTTTATGAGGTTGTGGTCGAGCCTGTTGGGATCGTCGTCGGGCTTTACGGGCTCGGGGCCGCGCGAGTTGTTCTGCGGCAGGTACGACAGTAGGCGGCGTATGTAGTCCATGCAGTCGTACTCGTCGCTTGCAACAAAGTGGGCCACCCCGCTCTTGGTGCCGTGGGTCACCGCCCCGCCCAGGTCGTCAAATGATATCTCCTCGCCCAGCACGGTCTTCACCACGTCGGGGCCGGTCACGAACATGGTGCCGGCCTTTTTGACCATGATGACAAAGTCGGTCATGGCCGGCGAGTACACCGAGCCGCCCGCCGACGGGCCTATGCTGGCAGTTATCTGCGGGACGACGCCGGACGCGAGCTGGTTGTGGTAGAATATGTCCGCGAACCCGTCCAGGCTCATTATGCCCTCCTGTATGCGGGCTCCCCCCGAGTCCATTATACCCACGATCGGGCACCCGGTGCGGACCGCGTGGTCCATCAATTTCGTAATCTTCTTTGCCCCCATGTTGCTGAGCGTCCCGCCCAATACGGTAAAGTCGTACACGAAGACGAACGTCTGCCTGCCCGCTATCTTGCCGTACCCCCCGACGACCCCGTCTGTAAAGTACTTTTTCTTCTGCATGTCGTACTCGTGGTAGTGGTGCGTGGCAAGCGGGTCCACCTCGACGAACGTCCCCTCGTCAAGCAGCAGGTCTATGCGCTCCCGGGCGGTCAGCTTGCCCTTCTCATGCTGGGCCTTTGTCCGGTCGGGCCCTCCGCCCTGCAGCGCCGTCTCGCGGTTCTGCCTGAACTTGTTGATTTTTTCAGAATGCACTATGAGACGGGTTTAGTGCAGGTTTATATATCAAACTAGATTTCCGGGCTATTTCTCTGCGGCCTGCAGTTACGGGTGTTGGCCAGCCCAGGGAATCAGCCCCGAAGGAGCGGGGGGAACTTGCTGCCCGTCGACTTTTGGTACAGGTTCATCACGTCGCCCTTCTGGCTGCAGTCATGGCACAGGCAGTTGGGCGAGACGTTGGGTATGTCGCAGCTGTCTTGGAGCTCGCACTCCTGGCATCCGGCCGGCTTGCCGCACACCGCGCATGATATCCTGCCCGAGGATCCTAACGCCTCCTTGTTGTTGTTGTTGCTGCTGCTGCTGCTGTTATCGTCGACTCCGGCGCAGCCAAGGTGTTTGGCCCCGGCCTCCTTGGACCACATCCCCTGCTGTCCGGCGAGGATCAGTTTTGAGCACACTGTGCATCTGCCCGTATACCTCATCGTGATCTTCCTCCATTTTGGATCATCCGTGTAGTCCGCAAGGCTCATCCGGGTCGCCTCCCCTCCAGATACAGGGGCCCGCGCGCGGTGCAGCGTAGGTGGCGCATGCTATCCCCTTGACGCCCCAAGCCTCGCGGCCTCCTTTGCGATAATCTCCCCGTTCTCGTCCTCCTTCGGGTCCGGTGTCACGACGGAGCCCGACTTCATGCAGTGCAACATGTAGGGCAGAAACATGGAGCCAAACGTGCTTGCAGACACGTGCAGCGCAGGCCTCACTGCGGCCGCAAGCGCCCTTATCTTGGCGCCGTCAAACCGTATGCGCGTCAGGAGCGGCCATGGCAGGTTGTACTTGGTGTACTTTATCGCCGCGGCCGCGCCGCGGCCGCCGGATCCGGATGCGCCCGACGGTCCCGCTCCCTTGGTTGCTGCTGCTGCTGTAACGTCGTACATGCTCAGCAGCAAGCCGTCCAGATACCGGAGCAGCCTCCAGTTCTGCGTGCGCATTATGCGGCCGTACAGCACGTCGGCATCCGATATGATACGGAGAAGCTCGGCCATCACGGCGGGATCAAGCCCCTTGCTTGTCACCACGCTGGAGTAGAATGCTGCAATCTTCTCACGCGGGTCGGACTGCATGCGCCGCAGCACACCGGCCGCTTCCTCCGTGGACTCGGCCCCGAAGAATGCCGGCACCGCCTGCTCCGCTGCAAGCACGTCGTCTGGCGTCTCTGTCTGCGGTTTGAACCCGGTCGCGTACGACTGTGCCAGGTTCATCATGGAGCGTATGTCGCCCCTCGACCTGCTGACGATCCTGATGAGAATCCCGGGCCCGACCCTCTTGGAGGGGCCGTCAGGCGAGCCGGCGTCCTCTGACTTCAGCACGCCCTCCAGGTACGCCCGCAGCAGGCGGGGCGGGACGCGGCGGAACCTCACCGTGGCGGCCGCCTTTGTCACGGGCTTCATCTTGTCGTGGGTGTCGTCGTTTGCGGCAAGTATTATCGGCACCGACGCGCGCTTCATTATGTCGACCAGCGCGGCCGAGCCGCCGTAGTCGCTGCGCCCGTGTATCCCGTCCACCTCGTCGATGAATATCATCGCGGGCCTGCCCGTTACGGCCGCGTTTCCCAGGACGGGTTCCAGAATCTCGTTTATCTTGGACTTGCTGCGCACGTCGCTTGCGTTGAGGCCTATCATGTCGTACCCGAACTGCTCGGCAAGCAGGAACGCCATCGTGGTCTTGCCCACGCCGGGGGGGCCCACGAGCAGCAGGGGCTTTGTGCCCGCCTTCCACTTTGCAAGCCACGTGACGATGGCCGCGCGGGGCTCCTCGTTTCCGACCATGTCGCGCACGGAGGAGGGGCGGTGCTTTTCGGACCACATCATGGCTCGGGTGCGCCCTCCCGCCTTTTCCCCTTCATGTTACTCTGCCTTCCCTGTACCGTCCGCGCCGCCGCGCGCCGGCAGGCTGGAGTCAAACTCGTCCCACGCGCCAAGCTGCAGCAGCCTGTCGTACCAGTACCTGTTGTAGTGCTCCATCGTAACAAACAGGAACTCCAAGAGCTCCGTGGCCTCGAACCCCTCTGGCAGCAGCGATATCGCAAGGCGCGCGTCCTGCAGGTACAGGTCCCCCTTCCGGGCGGCTGCCTCAAAGCCGGCCTGCGAGCTGCCCGACAGCACCGAGTAGTACAGGGGCCAGGACGGGACCTTTACCGCGCGGTCCCTTATCGAGTCCTCGATCTCGTTTCCGCACCCCACGCCCTCGGCGGCCTTTGCCATGCCCAGATAGAATATGTCGCCAATCGGCCTCTCGGCAAGCGCCATGTTGCGGCCCGCCGTGCCCATCACGGCCCTGTACTTTTTGTACGAGGTGGTCATGTCGTCCTCGGTTATCTCGCCGGGCGCCGACTTTAGCTGCTCGTCGAGGTCCTGGCCCAGCCGCGCGTCGGCAAAGCCGGCCTCAAACGATCCAAGTATGGCGTCGCCGCCCCTTGATATGCGGCTCCTTGCGAGGCCAAGTATGTACGGGTTCATGAGGCGGTAGTCGTCCAGGTACTTTAGGTCCTCGTCCTTGTCGACTATGCGGTCCATCGGCTCGCTGAGGTCGATGGCCATGATGTGGCCCTCCACTATGTCGCGGCGCAGGCCGTCGCCATCCTGGCTGTCCCCGCGAAGCGCGGCAGCCCCGTCATACAGCGCGTTGAACACGGGAAACGTCATCTTTACAAAGTTGGAGTCAAGTATGCGGTCCACCCTGACCTGCAGCTCGTCCACGCTCTGCAGGCGGTTCCTGGCCGCGTCCGCGCCGGAGGGGGACAGCCCCATCTCAGGCGAGCCCACCTCGTCGGCGAACTTCCGTACGGTGTCGTGCGGCGAGCCGTCGGAGGATATCGCGGCGTGCAGGTCGGCCGCAAACCTCCGCGCAAAGTCCGCAAAGTTTTCCTCGGCCTCGGTCTTGTACCTGTCAAACAGCCGGTACCCCTTTGACTTGAAGAGTTTCTGGCGTATCAGCTGCTTGCCGGGCTTTGTGCTTGCTAGCGCCCCCTTGTCAAAGACCGACTGGTTCTTGCCTAGCACGGTATGCGCGGCGCCGTGTTCGTATTTATGTATTGAAAGAAAAGGTTCTAGTTCCAATTCGGTTGCTAGGCGTGAGCTTCTCTGAAACGACCGATCCCGTTAAATGTTGATTGCGTCACCAAAAGTCGCCGCCACCGCAAGCACGTGTCTGGCGGCGCCGTCCCCCCCCCCCCCCCCCGTGCACTACTATGGGAGGCGGTTCAAACTTAGATTGTAAACCTATCTAGGCCGTTTGTTATTCGTTTTGATCCTGATTATCGGCTGGCTGTTTATATTGTAAACGGGTTCACCTATGGGAGTATGCAGATCTGTCTTTTGAACTTGCCCCAGTACTGTCTTTATACTAAATACCGCTCCATTACTCAGGTCGTAGACGTTGAAATCCTCCTTTAACGTATCGTATTCTACATCCTCGTCAGTGATAGTCACACTTACGTTTGGGCCTCCCTGTTTGCCGTGTAGGTTTCTCTTATCTGGGGGGACAAATACAAGCAGTTGGGGGGGAGTCATGTTTACGGATGCGTTGTTGGGATTCAAAGGGTCTTGAATGAAGTGGTTTATGTGGGTGGTTATGCTTAGGATCGTACCATCGTTGAGCTTGTATAGGCTTGGCATGGGTGTCTTGCGCGGAGTTGCTGTGATGTAACCCATTGCCTGTATATCCTTCTGAATTTCCTCTAACGGAATTGCCATCACACCTGCACCTTGAGTGGCTGAACGCTTGTCTTGCCGTCCTTATTGGTGTGAACTACTAGCTTGTGACTTTTTATGATTCCCTCCTCCTCCAGTATGACGTGTTGACATGGTTTGAGGGAAATGGGAGTCTCACTATGTCGTGTGAACTTGATGCTCATCCCACACACAGACATTTTAAATTCTCTTATCATCCTCTATCTGCCCTTTGTAAATGACCACGTTGTTACCCTCTTTGACCAATGCGAAAGGTACACCCTTCCACATTACGACGTATCTTTCTCCCTCCTGCATCATAAGTGAATCGTACATCAACACAGATTCTTCGTCTTTTTTAGTCACATAGACCGGTTCGAGCATAATCTCAATAGGCTGCATTTCACTTGTGACGTATGCACTGCTATCCTTCATCTCTATGTGTATGTCTCCATATTTTTCTGGCAGTACATACCAGTTCAGTATATTTGGAGAGGTTTGTGGCGGACTAAAGATCTGATATGAGCTCTGTTGTGGGAGGTATTCCCGCTGTAAGGACATCGATTTTTGTAGATTCTACTAGAATATATGTTAGGTGTCAGGTTGCACTGGTGCATACTCGTGCCTCAGACCCTCTGATCTATGGCTATCAGGTACAGGATGCTGTTCTGAAGGTTCAGGTTACTTCGTACCGCACAACAGGCACGGGTTCTGTAAGACGGAAGACCTCCCCCCAAAGGTACGCGCCAGATATGAAAAGGCACTGCCCTACCTCAGGAGGGCGCATTACCGAGGATAGAACCGTTTCGGAGAAGATCGTGCCTAGCAACCTAATTGGAACTAGAACCAAAGAAAAGGCGCCGCGTCAGGGCCTCTTCTTTCTTTAAATTACGACGTGCCGGACGCGTCCTTGTGTCGCACGACGTCATAGGGATACTAAAGGAGGCCTCGCGCCTCGTATACCAGAACACGAAGGGCATGGCCGGCACGCCGGACGCGGCCGGGGACTACGGCGTGGGGGCCGGCGGCGACGTGTCAAGGAAAATAGACATCATAGCAGAAAAGACCGTGCTTGACTTTCTGGAGCGCTCTGGCCTGCCGTGCGTGGTGCTGGGCGAGGAGTGCGGCAGGGTCGAGCTGTCAGAGGATCCGGTCGGCTATGTCATAATGGACGCGATAGACGGCTCTGCAAACGCAGTCATGGGCGTCCCGTTCTTCTGCAGCTCGCTTGCGTTTGCCACGGGGGACAGGCTCAGCACCGTGTCTGCCGGCGTAGTGACGGACCTGAGCAGCGGCGACATGTACTGGGCCACGGCCGGGGGCGGGGCCTACATGAACGATACGCCCATACACGTCCGCGACAAGGATCCCATATACCGCATAGTCGGGGTCAACCTATCCTGGGCGACGCCTGACCTGACGGCCAAGATGCAGCCGCTCTTTGAGGGCAACAACCACATCAGGCACTTTGGCGCAAACGCGCTGGAGATGGCCTTCTTTGCGCGCGGGCTGCTTGACGCCTTTGTGGACATAAGGGGCATGATACGCATACAGGACATTGCGGCCGGATACATCATAGCAAGGGAGGCCGGCGGCATACTGCTAGACGAGCAGATGAGGCCGCTCGACGCCGGCCTCGACTATGAAACGCGCATATCGTTCGTGATGGCGGCAAACAAGGACGCGCTGGACTCCATAGTGTCAGGAATGGGCTGGAAAGCCACTGCCGCGCCGCCCTAACGGGGCGCCCTGCCGGCGGCAGATGCATTTAAGCGGCCGTGCCGGGTACGCTTTTCGTTGAGGGCGGTATACTTTGACGGTGTAGGCGCGCGCACGATAAGCGACCATCCGGATCCCGGCGCAGGCGGCAATGCCGCTGCAGGAGGCGAGTCCACGGTGAGTGTAACACTTGCCGGCATATGCGGCACCGACCTGGAGATACTCGACGGGTACATGTCGTACCGCGGGGTGCCCGGACACGAGTTTGTCGGCGTGGTCGAGAGGTCAGAGGCGCATGGTACGGCGCTGGTGGGAAAAAGGGTGGCAGGCGAGATCAACGTCGGGTGCGGCCGGTGCGGTATATGTCAGAGCGGCATGGAGCGCCACTGCCCCTCCCGCACCGTGCTCGGGATACAGGGCCGCGACGGCGCGTTTGCCGAACGGCTGTCACTGCCTGCAAGAAACCTGCACCACGTGCCCGACTCGGTCTCCGACGAGCAGGCCGTGTTCATCGAGCCGCTGGCCGCGGCATTTGAGATAAGCGAGCAGGTGCAGGCGGCGGCAGGCGACAGGGCCGCCGTGGTGGGCGACGGGAGGCTTGCCCAGCTGGTATGCCAGGTGCTCAGGATGTCGCACGGCGACGTTACATGCTTTGGCAGGCATGCAGAAAAGCTGAAGATGCTTGAGAGGTTCGGGATCAGCACGCGCCTGAAGGCAAGGCCTGCGGAAGAGGAGGAGAAGGAGAGGAAGGGAAACGGGAGCAACAATCAAGGCGTCGGGACCGCGGACGGCGACAGGCAGTCCTTTGACATCGTGGTGGACGCAAGCGGCAGCGTGTCCGGCTTTGCAGACGCGATGGCCCTGACTAAGCCCCGCGGCACGCTGGTCCTAAAGTCCACCACCGCGTCTGGGAGCGGGGCGGACCTGACGCCGGCCGTGGTGCACGAGGTGACGCTGGTCGGCTCCAGGTGCGGGGTCTTTGGGCCCGCCATAGAGGCGCTCGCGGCCGGAACGGTGCAGGTCGACCACATGGTGGACTCGACGTTTCCGCTAGACGGGTTTGAAGCAGCCGTCAGGCGCTCGCGGGAGGGCGACGCCCTAAAGGTCATGCTGAAACCCTAGCCGCGCGGCGCGGGGTGCTTGCAGCGCGCTAGTCCGTGCCGTCGCGCGGCGTGACACTCCCAGATTCGACGTCCACGTCTAGTACAGTTACCGATATGTTGTCGCGCTTTCTTATCTCCTCGAGCTCCTCCATCGTAAGGTCGATTTCGCCGGGGTTTGAGATCCTGTCGGGAAGAAAGCCGGGCTTGGGTCCCCCCTGGAAATTCCACATCACCATCTTGTCTGAGACGTCGACGTCCTTGAAGATGACCATGTCGGCATCCTCGCGCCGCGTGGCGTGCTCCCCGTTCGCTGCATGGTACGTGAATTCAAGCGTCATGCCGCGCGCGCGTCAAATTGCAATAAATAGCTATATTTCGGATCAGGGCACGCGTCGTGCGCCACACCAGAGTGATCACACAGGTATGATCACTTGTTTTGATCACGCGAACGAGGGGGGAGGGGAGAAGTGACGACGGGGGACGCGGGCCGTACACGCGGCGCGCGCACGGAAAGAATATCGGACGGGTGCCGCGGCCGGCCGCGGAGCCGCAGCCGCCCCGCATGGGGCCCGCCAGCGCTCCTGCGGGCGCCGGCCCGAACCGCTGCCGCGCATCACGGCCGCCACAGACGGCGGCGCGGAGCCGCGCCGCCAAGGGCAATATTTTTTAACCGACGCGTCCGAGCTTGTCTGAATGGTAAGCGAGGTCAAGGCAAAGATAACGTACATGGAGCTGCTAAAGGAGGACCTCATAGTCATAAGGCTGGTCCCCAACTCCGGCATGCCGGACTACAAGACGGGGCAGTTCCTGACCATAGGCGTCCCCATACCGACTGAGAAGAAGATAGTCAGGCGCGCCTACTCCATAGCGTCGCATCCGGAGAACCGCGAGTATTTCGAGTTCGTAATAAGGTGGGTCAGGAAGCCGCTGCCGGGCAGGGTGACCACGGAGCTGTTCTATGCAAACGTGGGCGACGAGGTCTGGCTCGGCGACCCGACGGGCGCGGCGCTCCAGATAAGCGAGACGCTCCCCGACGGCCAAGAGGACAACAGGCGCATCATATGCGTCGGAGGGGGCACCGGAATAGCCCCGTTCATAGCGTTTGCAAAGCACTTCCACGACACCAGCGACCGCCGCGAGGTCGTGGTGCTGCACGGGGCAAGCTATGTCGACGAGCTGAGCTACAAGCGGCTGCTGACGGGCCTCGAGGAGGAGAGCGAGAAGAGGGGCAGGGACAAGTGGAACTTTAGGTACAAGGCCGCCATATCAAGGCCGAAGGAGTTCTTCAACAGGTCGTGGAACGGCCACACGGGAAGGGTCGAGTCCTTTTTCGTGGCGAACAAAAAGACGGGCCTCTCGCCGGTCGAGGAGATGGTCGGCGAGCAGATCACGCCGGAGAACACCATAATCTACATCTGCGGCTACCAGGGGACCATAGACGGCGTGATCGACGCCGTCGGCAGCAGGGGCTTTGTGACTGAACACGACAAGAACCCCGACGGCAGCTACAGCATAAAGTACGAGTCGTACGGGTGACACCCCCGGCGCCGCAGGAGGGGCGGCACGGAATACAGGATTTTTATAATCAGTATAGTCAGGGCGGATATGGTAAGTCTGGCTTGCAGGGACTACGGCTTTGAGTGTGATTACGTAGCGGAGGGCGAGGAAGGCGAGGTGGTCGACAATTTCAGGGATCACATGGAGACCGAGCACGGCATAGAGTACTCCAGAGAGGCCATACTGCAGTTTGTCATGCGCAAGCAGGGGCTGTGACCGCGTCAGTCCAGATGGTTCATCTGGACAGACATGATGGGCAGCTCCTTTGCAATGATCTTCTCGACTGCCGGAACCAGGCTCTCGCGGGCCCTTGCGTTCTCCAGGTACATCTCGTATACCTGGTCCCTGAACATCAGCTTGACGCCGGGAAACGCAGTCACCCCCTCGTCTACCGTGCGCGGGTCGGACAAGTCCATTATCAGGGTCCCCTTCTTCTTGTCCTCCAACACCAACCTGACGCGCTCGTGCGTGATCAGGAAATAGTCAGAGGTGGTGGCCACCAGGACTATGTCGTACTTGCCGAACCCGGCCAGGGCGGCCTCAAACTCTACTGGCGTCCCGCCGCCCAGCACCTTTGCAAACCCGGCGCCCCTCTCAAGGGTGCGGCTCGTCACGTCAAAGCCCACCCCGGCCTTTATGAGCGCCTTTGCAAGCATGGCCGCGGGCTCCCCGGTCCCGATGAGCAGCACCTTCTTCTTGGGGTCCACGCCGACCTTCTCCTCGACCATCTTGACTGCCACGTCCCCAAGCGAGGTTACGTCGTCGCCTATCTCGGTGGTGTCCCTTATGCGGGTGGCTATCCTGATGACGTACGCGAACAGCTGGTCAAGCAGGCGGCCCGACAGCCCCTCGTCCTTGGCCCTTGACGCGGCCTGCACTATCTCGTCGTATATCTCCGGCTTGCCCACCACGATGGAGTCAAGCCCGGTGGCGAGCCTCAGCAGGTTTTTGTAGACGTCCTCTCCCTTGTACACCTCGAGGGTCTGGTCTATGTGGTCTATGTCGATCTGATCCAGGGTCGAGAGCGATATCCAGACCTCCTTTATGCGGTTGAGGATGAGCCCCTTGCTGTCCGCGCGCCGCAGGTCCAGCTGGTCGGAGCGCTCCACGTGGCTGACCAGGAATATCTCCACGCGGCTTGCAGTCTGCACTATGACGCACTCCCCGACGCCGGGGATCTTTTTGAACTCCTCTGCGGCCGCGTCCACGTCGTCAAACATGAACTTTGCAAGCGTGTGCATGGGCACGTTCTTGAACGTGACCCTGGCGTTTACAATGTCAGAATCGACGCTGCACTTGTCAGACATCCCCAGTCACGCCACCTTTGAGCGGCCGCCCCTTGCGGTCCTAAATACGTTCATTCCAAGGTAAAAGTTCTCGTGAAGCGACTCGAGGTATTTTATGTTGGCCTTTACGCGCGCCATCTCCCCGGCCACGGATTCCGCGTCCTTGACCTGCTTTAGCTTCCTGAGCTTTGCGCGCAGCTCCTCCAGGTATGACGCGACCCCCCGCTCGTAGTTTGAGACCCCCTCGAACTCTGGGCTCAGGACGTGCTCCGGTACATACTCGGGGGTCTGGTCCTGCGGTGTCTCGGCATGCCGCGTCAGCGACTCCTGCTGCTGCGGGGTCAGGATGGGGCGCGGGAACCTGTCCTTCTTGTCAAGGAAGAACTCCGGTTCGCCCATATCGCGGCGGAAGATCTCCTCGGACTCCCTCTTGAAGGTGTGGGCGGGCTTTTTGGCGACGTCGGCCTTTACCTGCTCGGCGATGGCCTTGTATTCTGCCTCTGCGGCCTCCTCGGCGGCCTTTTTTGCCGCGGCCGCCCTCTCTGCGGCCTGTTTTGCGTCCAGCTCGGCCTGCTCGGCCGCCTTTATGGCGGCCCTGGCCCTTTCCATGGCCGCGTGCGCGTTTGCTTCCTTGTCCTCGGGAGGCTCCCCTTCCTTCTTGTCCTCTGCCTTTTTCGCAGGTGTGGGCTTGGCTGCCGCAGCAGGCTTGGCGCTGCTCTTAGCTGCCGGTTTGGCGGCATCGGCGGCAGTACCGGCCTCTTTCTTTGAGTCGGACTCGGGCTTGGCGCTGCTCTTAGCTGCCGGTTTGGCGGCATCGGCGGCAGTACCGGCGGCGTCAGCCTCCTTTTTTGAGTCGGGCGCGGCGGTATCAGGTGAATCCTTTGCCTCGGACAATAAGAGAGGCATCCAACTGCCAGAATTTTAAGATTAGCTCAGGTAGGAGGAGGTAGGTGCCCCACTGGCGTGACGCCGGTCTTGCGTGCCGTCAGATGGCGTTTGCCGGATTGTCGTTGCCATCTGCCCGATCTGGCTGCGGCGCCACTTCCTTGGAAGGATCCGACTCGCGAATCGCACCGCCAGTAAGCCGCGCCCGCTCCGTTGAGGCCGTCAGGTGTCCTGCACCCGGTGCACTAGCGGCTCAGACGGCGCAGTCAATCTGCCTTGCACACACCGGGCTCTTCTACGACGTGTATCCGATGCACCCGTGCAGCGTCAAGAACAAGCGGGCATGCCGCGTTAGACTGCATTTCCCCTCTGGCGCGTGAAAGACACCCGTTTTACCGGGGCTTTGCTCCATGTCTTTTGGCAGTCGGAGTCACGCATAGGATTCGAGCGCGCAGGAATGGAACGGCCGGCCGGAGTCACGTCGGCAGAGCTATGGTCAGTTAGGAAACCAGAAACTCAAACGACAGTGCCTGCTGGCCGAATCCCAGGCGCCGGTAGAAATCATGCGAGTCCTTGCGCCGGTTCCCCGACTCCAGTCTGATGCGGTGGCATCCTCGCGTGGCGGCAATCCTCATGCACTCCTCGGCCAGGGCCCTGCCAATACCCCTCCCGCGGCAGTCAGCACGGACAACCAATTCTGGAATGTACATCTCCGGCCCTGCATGGTTGCACCTGACAAGAAACATGATGGACGCCAGCCCCACGACCGCATGGTCGGACTCGGCCACGAGCAGCCCCTTGTCGGCATCCGCGATGTATCCGGATATGACTCTCTCGAACGTGTCCTCCTCCTGCTTGTCGGCAGGCCTGGGCCGTCCAAGCTCGTATAGCAGGTCGAGTACGAATGGCACGTCGCCGTGGGCGGCATCCCGGATCGAAACCATGTACCCATGACACAGTCGTCTTTTTTAAGACTTGAAAGGGCGGAAGCATACGGGAGTGATCAATGTCGCGCGCCAAGCGCAGCAGACGCTATGCAGAGTAAGATGGCGCCCTCGGCGGGATTTGAACACGCGTCTCAGCCGTGACAGGGCCGAATTCTAGACCTGGCTATACTACAAGGGCACGGATCTGACTACAAGACGGGCTAGATTAAAAGTTTGCTCAGGCGTGACTAACTGCTCAGTTTCCATGGCACCACCGTCTCCGCTCCGCCCCCGCGGCGACTGGGTGGGGGGAGAGTACGTGGTTTATTCGGTAGCCGCACGCCAGACAGTTGGTGGGAGGGGGGAAGGTTGAACCATCACATCTGCATCCTGAAAGGACTAAATTGTACGCACGAAGCGCAGTACGCTGTGGGTCTATGGCGCAGCCAGGTAGCGCTCCGGACTTTTAATCCGGCTGTCAAGGGTTCGAATCCCTTTAGACCCATTGTTTCTGTTCATATTCAAGGAAACGGTTTCGGGGTTATGCCCCATGCAACGGGCGCCGGGATCTTCATGCGGGGTGAATGCAACTGGGTTAGCCCGACACTGTGGTCCGGAACGACGGGGCCCCTACACATACGCGAGGTCCTGCCCCATGACTAGTATGACCACATTGCAACCCGGCAGCCGGGAATCCGGCCTTAAATCAAAACTGGTGATCTTGAAAAAGAGGTTGAATGGATCTGCAAGTAGTTTATTGGAATCAGATGAGAATGTCGCGAGGTGGCACGCAAACCTTGCGCGCTCAAGCCAGCTCACCGCCGACTCGCGGATAAGGCGGCTCAACATGTTCTACAAGAACACCGGGATAACCCCCGCCGCGATGGTCGCGACTGGAAAGGAGGACAGCATGAGGGCCGAGGACATGATACTCGACTATGTGACGTGGATGGAGGCGCAAAAGTACGCGCCGGGATACATAGAGGACGTCGTAAAGGCGCTCAAGTCGTGGCTGACGTACAACTATGTCGACATACGGCGCAAGATAAAGGTGGCAAACGCCAGGATCCCCGTGACGCTGGAGGACGAGCAGGTGCCCACCCCGGCGCAGTTGGAATCTATCATGAACGCGGCGGATCCGCGCACCCGCGCCTGCATGTCCCTGATGGCCTTTGCTGGGGTGCGGCCGCAGGTGATAGGCAGCCACGACGGGACCGAGGGGCTGCGCGTCTCTGATGTGGAGGGGCTGCGCGCGGACGTCGACGGAAGAGGTACAGTCTCGCTCGAAAGGATGCCGGCGAGGGTTACGATAAGGCCGCAGATAAGCAAGGCGGGCCACAGGTACTTTACGTTCCTCACGTCACAGGGGTGCTCGTACCTCCTAGGATACCTCCGCGGCCGCGCCGCCGCGGGTGAGAAGTTAAGTGCGGACTCGCCCCTGGCATGCAGGAAGAGGACGGTGAGAGGGCAGGCAGCCGACGGGCAGGAGTTCATGACCACAAAGGCCGTGACACTCCCGATAAGGGCCGCCATCAGGAGCGTCACCAAGGCGAGGCCCTACGTGCTCCGCGCGTACTTTGATACGCAGCTCCTCATGGCCGAGAGCAACGGGTGCATGACGCACGCGTACAGGCAGTTCTTCATGGGGCACACGGGCGACATGGAGGCCAGGTACACCACGAACAAGGGAAGGCTGACCGAGCAGATGATCGAGGACATGCGGGGCGCCTTTGCAAGGAGCGAGGTGTTCCTGCGCGCGGGCGACGCGGGCGACGACGCCGGGCAGAGGAGGGAGGCGTTCCTGCAGTCGCTGCGGCAGCAGGCCAAGACGTACGGGATAGATCCTTCCAGCATAATGGTGCATACTGAAAATACCGGTACGGAACCGGCGGCCCAGGACGGCGTCCCCGAACCGGCGCCTGCCTCCGCAGACATGGTGCGGGAAGACGCGGATCCGCCGCAGGACGGCCCGCACGGGGCGCCGCCATACCAGACAAGGATAATCACGGGAGAGGAGAAGCTGCTCTCGTGGGTCGCATACGGGTGGGATCTGGTAAGGGACATGTCCGCCGGCAGGTTCCTGATCAGGCGCAAGACGGCGGCGCCCGCGTGACGGCGCCGGCGTGACAGAATCCCGTTTCTGAGTAATGGCATCTGCCGCTGATCCCGGTTCCAGTCAGGATTCTGCCGCCTGCCAGCTGCAGCCGCCCGGGTCTTCCGGACATGCCTCCGGACTGCAACCATGTCACCTGGGTGTCCCACGCCACGCGGCCGCCCCTGTCGGCACCCCGTCCCCTTTTCCACCCGTCCGTCCGTCCCGCGGTGCGGGCCCCCGCCCTTGGGCCCGGACGGCGGCAAGGATGCGCATGTGACAGATGCGGCAGGCCTGTAGATGATTAATACAGGCAGCCGGCACGACAATGCAGTCCGTACCCGGAAAGAATCAACGAGCTCTATGATTCTTTCCGGGTATGGCCAGGGTTCAATACGGAACAGATCCGCAAGAATGGACCACCCGGATCATGCCACTCCCGCAGCGCTACAAAGGATAATCAGGATCACCGCGCGTACGATTGGGTGCAACGGGGTGTCTGCCGGTCTGCCCCCCCCCCCACTCCATCCCTGCGGCGCTCCATGGCCCGCATGTCGCGCACGAACAGCGGGCGGAGGGCGGCGGCTGCCTGCAGCGACCAACCGGAGGCAGGCGTTCCACGACACGGGTACGTCCCACCACCTACGACGTAGTTACCCGGTAACAATCATAGTGCACCATGATTGTTACCGGGTAACTGCCGTAGCCCGTTGCCTTGCTGCTGTCCCTGCCGCAGATTATCACCCGGGCAGCCTTGGCACGCCCACGGAGTAGGCGTGGGGGGAGGGGGAAGAATCCAGACGCGAGAAATCGCGAATGTCAGCGAGAATCCGGCAAGACGGGCAGAAACCAAGTCGGAGGACGCCAAGAGCAGGCGGTGAAGGGCGCGGAAGCGTGATGGGATGCCCACGGAGGCTTTGAAAGATCAGTCTGAAAGCGACAGTAGCAGGTGTCCATCCACCGAACCGCACGCGAACCGAGGAAGCCCCCCTTCACCATCGGAGACATGCCGTGCACGGCACTCTGAAAAGGATCCGGAATGCAGGCAGAGGATGAAGGGCGGCGGGGCGGTTTGGCGGCGTACGGCTGACAATGGCGCTCCCAGAGCCCGAGGATGTAGCAGGCCTGCGCGGCTGTCAGGCGGGAAAGGGCGCGAGGTCCGGGTTGCGATTATTTGAGCCGGAGCCTTTCCAGCTTGCTCCTCCCGGACGCCGCACCGCGGCCGCCGGACCTTTCGGATTTGTCCTTGGTCATCATCTCCTCTATGGCCCTCTCGTACTTGTCGGGGCCTTCAGAGTCCGCGGTCCCGTCACCCGTCCCCGCGCTCATGGGTCTGATCACGACCTCCCCGTCCCCCACCAGAAATCTTACGCTCTGCCCGTTACGGATCTCCATCTTTTTTATCACGGCCCGCGGGATCGTCAGTACAAAGGAGCGCCCCCTCAGCTGGATCCTCCGCTCCAAGGTCTTCTCGCTGTCCATAACCAGTGACGCCCTGGATATGTTTAAGGGGAAAAAAGCGCGCAAAGCGCGCTCTTGACAAGCGCCCAAAGCGCGCAAAGGGTGCTCTTGGCGTGATATGGACGCGCAAAGCGCGCAAAGGGTGTTTTTGGCAAGGGCGCAAAGCGCGCAAAGGGTGTTTTTGGCAAGGGCGCAAAGCGCGCAAAGGGTGTTTTTGGCAAGGGCGCAAAGCGCGCAAAGGGTGTTTTTGGCAAGGGCGCAAAGCGCGCAAAGGGTGTTTTTGGCAAGGGCGCAAAGCGCGCAAAGGGCGCCACGGATTTGACGGCACGTGTCGAACATCCCACTCGCATATTGGCACGTCACCACAACGACAACCCCGGGATGACCGGGGGCCGCCTAGCGGCGGCCCCCTCCCATGTACAGCCGGGCCGCCAGGCCCGGCTGTTCCGCAAAAAGCACGTCCGGCCGGCGGCGCGCCGGCCTGCTCACCGTTCAGTTGCACCACAGCATACCCGGACTCCCAGAGCGCGCCCGCGTTTGCGTCACTCTTTTCCCTCCGTACGGCACGTACGCGCCGCATCGATCAGCATGTGGCCGGTGCGCCCGGAGTAGCAGCTTCTGTCAGGTTCGCGGCTTTTCCAAATCGAAGATCGATCCGCGCGGTATATGGCTAGGTTGTTTCCCAGACATGCGCAGTCAGAACGTCGCGGCGGCGTACGGCACGCGCCGCCGCTCCGAGGCCAGTAACCACGGTTTGTAGTAAACCCGCCAAGTCCGTCGCGCTCCCACACTAGGCGTCTTTGGGCGTGTAGACTTTTTGGGCGTTAGGCAGAGAGGGAGGCACCAGCACGGGCTCAGGCTCGGGCTCAGGCTCGGGCTCGGGCTCGGGCTCAGGCTCGGGCTCGGGCTCGGGCTCGGGCTCGGGCTCAGGCTCGGGCTCAGGCTCAGGCTGGCACTCGGGAACGGCACGGCACCAGCACGGGCACGGCACCAGCACGGGCACGGCACCAGCACGGGCACGGCACCAGCACGGGCACGGCACCAGCACGGGCACGGCACCAGCACGGGCACGGCACCAGCACGGGCACGGCACCAGCACGGGCACGGCACCAGCATTAGTAGGTCCGGCAGCAAAGGCGGTCAGGGCGTATCTCGGGGGAGACTGTCCGTGGCCACGGCCTCCCAGTGGATCAAAAAAGGAGCCGGACCGGCTTGGCGGCCTCTGACTTTCTGGGAGATACCGATAAACGTCGAGATGAAATCCGCAAGAGGTGTACGGAGTCGCCCGGGGCGCGTAGTGTACAGCATGACAAAGCGGGCCCAAGCGGGGCTTGGCCGAGTGTCACGTATGATCCGAGAGCCCCCGGACAAGGAAACGGGGGGCGGCCGGACGGGGGGCAGAAAATGGAGATCTTCGGGCGTCACTTCATCCTGAGCTTCTCGATTCGGCCGGATCCCGCATCATCCGGCTTGCGCGCTAGGGCCTCGGCGAGGTCCCCCATGTAGCCGGCGTCCTCCCGCTCCCCGTACCTGTCGAGCGCGGCAGAGTCCCGGTCGGCCTCGGCCACATCCCTTTTCGTAATGTTGGACTCGACGGGCTTTATGATGACCTTGTTCTTGGAGACGGCGAACCTGACGTACTGATCCCTGCGGATCCCCAGCGCGTGGACTATCCGGAGCGGTATGGTCACGGCATAGGATCCCTGCCGGAACTGGACCTTTCTCTGGATGTCTTCAAGCTCCACGCGCCGCAGGCTCCCGTATGCATAAAAGGCCCAAAATGCTTGAAGTGCACGAGCACGGGCCGCAAGGCGTCCCCCACGTGCACAATCTACACGGCAACGGTGCACAATCTGTATTTCCGAGGTTTTCCGGCATGCATAATCCGCACATCCCAGATGCACAACGTGCACCGTACACGTGCAGAACATGCATCCGGACAACGCTCCGGCTCGACACATCACGCCGGGCAGGCAGGCGCCGGGACTCGCATTTACCCACAGATATAGAAAAACGAACGTTCCTCACGAGCGACGATCCCGAAACGACCGGGGGCCGCTTAGCGGCGGCCCCCTCCCATATACGTCGGGCCCGGCGGCCCAACTTTCCGCGAAAGGCACGTCCGGGCGGCGGCGGCAGGTTCAGCGTTCAGTCGTTCCGCGGCATGTCCCGACTCTTGAAACGGACGAGAAGTTTTGGAACAGCATTCGCAAACGAAATCCAACTTGTCGCCGCAGCCAGGCGCCCGGCTCCGCCGCGCTCCCGCACGAGGATCCTTTAAGCTTGCAGGCTTTTGGGCAGTCCGGGCACTGGTGTCGTCAATGTCTTGGACTTTGTAGACTTTGACGACTCTGGCAGGCTCCAGGACGGGGGGCACCGGCACGGGGCACCGGCACGGGGCACCGGCACGGGGCACCGGCACGGGGCACCGGCACGGGGCACCGGCACGGCACGACAATCAGAATCTCTGTCATCGCTCGACCCATCATCGCCCGACCCATCACAGTGGCGGGCGCATAACAGGCTCGGGTTGCTTGTCGACTAAAACGTTACAATCCATCATCCGGCCGTTAAGCGACACAAACGCCCCGTATGCTCCACGCGGAAGGCCTATGTCCGTGGAAGTTTGGAGGCGCCTCAGGGCATCCGTCCTCGACCGGACACAGCAATTCTCGCCTTCTTTTGGGCTCGGCAGGCCGCTCCTGTTACAGCCGGGATCAGGCCACCAAGGTGTGACAATCGGCCTTGCCTGCACACATGAACTATTGTCTCCATGTCTGAAACGTTGGCGGACGTACTCTGCTTGCGGCACAGTTCCGTAGTATCGATAACAATTCTGATTGACTCTAGCATTATCTGGATCTTCTGATCGGTGGTAAACTTGGTCTTTGTCCTGCCTCTGTCTTCTCCCCACGGGCTTTAAGCCGTATGAACGCTAGTGGTCCTACTCTAGGCCCTCTAGCCCTCGTCACTCCTCTGCTGGCTTTAAGCTGTATGAAAGTAGATGTTTTCATTCTAGCTGGGTTCCTTCTCCCCCAACCTAGCCAACAGTACCGAGGCTGGTAGAAAACCAGACCTATAGTGACGATCAAAGGTTTTTGCAGGGCAGAGACGTTCTATTGATGAATTTCATTGCGTCAAGTTTGGGGCGCGCCATTCTAAAATACCCTGCAAGGCGCGGCGCATATGCACCACCGTCGAGTAATATTCGCTGACCAGTAGATCGCGCTTTGACTAGTGCCAGTACTCCTCGACCACGCTGAGTTCCGGCGTTGCCTTGGAAAGTCAGATGACCCTCGCGCTTGGCTCCTCCCCCTCCAGGTATTCCCGTACTATTCTGGCCCTGTGCTACAACGCATTGTCCACGATTACCGCGGTCCTGCCAAAGTGGCCGACCCGCGCCTTCAGATATTTCAGGAACGTCTCCTTGTCGATCCCCCGTACGTCCTGACAAACTGCCCGCCGTCCGTCGTGAGCGCGCCGTACGCCACTATCCTGTCGTGGCTTCCGTTGTATGCGGTTATGACGGGGGCTCCCCTCAGCGACCAGTATTTTACGCCGCTTCCCGGGCCGTTGACGAATATGGACTCGTCAACAACCGCGGTGGTAAATCTCCGAGGTTTCAAGTATATAATCCGCCTTTTTGCGTCACACTATAGGTTTACCCTGTGAGGATGTTTTGGATGATCTCTGAGGTGGTGCAGGCTCGGTAGTTGAAATCAAATAATGAATGGTATCAAGTAAAAGAAACACTAGAATGGAAATTTTCTTAGTGTACATCTTCCTCACATATTTTCCATGCTCTATTGGGTGTCTCTTTGGAGACACGTACGATATTTCATCGGACCATTCAAATGCAGCGAAAACTAAATTTTCTATAAAGTTTAGCGTTGATTTAGAGATCATGTTGACAGTATCTATAGTATTTTGCGACATTGCTTCAAAAAATTCTTTAAGTTTGTCTTTTTGGCGTTTTGGGACATGTCTATTATGTTCTAACCAATCCGTCATTATTCCCTCGATTTGGGGTATGAGTGTATAGATTGCAAGGGTGTATTTTTTTTGGCCATGTGCCCATACTGAATCTATAATTAGATTTTTTCTTTTTGCAAAAAATGTATTTTTAAACCAATGTGTAGTCATGGTGTCAAGGAATTTACCGTTACAGTGTTCCAATAGTATTTTGATCGCACCATCATCGTCATTTTCAGATAAGCGCTCTATCATTCTATTGAGCGGGTACAAAACCAAGGAAGGGGCACACCACAAACCTATTCTGTTTAATAACTTATTAGCACGTGTAGAAACAATAATTGTTTCTATTTCTAATGATTGTTGTAATGAGTTTGCCATCTGTTTCCCTAAAATCCAATTATCTGTTGACTTATTGGTTGTATCTGGAGCAAGGTCAAAAAACATGTGCCAAAATTCATCCGTTTTGATTAAAAAAATAAACGGTACTTGTACATCATTAATGGTTGGTGGCATCACATCTATGATTTCTTTAACTTGATGAATGTAAACTGGTTGGTTTTTTACTAGCGTATCAATATTGTGCTTGCTCATAAGTACAAGCAACTGACATTCTTGATTAAACTTAACAATTGGAGATTTTTTTGGAGGAAATAAAATCAGGCATTTGTTGAATATGAAATTGGCTGTTAATGTTTTAGATACTTTTCTTTTTTTGATTTCTGGTTCAATCCAATTTGTCATAATTTGATTAAATAAATTTGCCGATCCAATATCATCAAGAATTGGTGGGATTGATGGTTTTTTTATCATAATTTGAATCACTGTATCTTGGACTAATAACTATTATGCCATAGTCAAGAGCAAAAGTTCATGAGCAAACACTTATTCTAAACGGAGCTTTTATTGATCATACTACTTGACACGCCGCATGACTGAAATGTCTCGAGAAGAGGTCAAACGCGCATATCGAAAAGAAAAGGATCTGCGAGTGGCCAAGAGGATGGCCGCGGTGAACATGGCGTATTACAACCAAGAGAGCGCTCAGCACGTGGCCGATTCGTTCATGCAGGGTTCGAACTGGGTCTTGATGTGGGCGCAACGGTTTGGGGAGGGCGGAATAGACGCCTCCGAACCTCCCGAGACCAGATAGGCCGCTCAAGATGGAACGCAACAGATAGGGTTGATAATGAGTAAGGCAGCAGATCAAGGATCACTCCATCGCGCTACAGCAGGACATACACCGGAAGCTCATGCACCGGTGCAGTCATGTCATATCAGTGGGTGTAAATCCACATAATGCGCAACGGCCTGCATACTCACCCTTGAGAGAAGCCCCGTCTAGGCACGATCTGCGTTGATCTGGGTCTGAAATAGTCGGCAAAACCCGTCCCGGCCCTGCAGACGCGCTTCGGATGACAGGCGTCTGTGCTAGGACATCATTGTGAAGAAAAATCTTCATGATGGTCCCAGGCAGGCAGGCGAACCACGCCTGAATCATGCAGGCGGACGAGAGACAGTTGCATCTCTTTTTTGTCAGAACGCGGCGCCTGTATTCGAATAGCGGGGCAAATGGGGCCCTTCCCCCTCACGTATCCGGGATCCCCTAAACGTCGCAACTTTCACCCAGATTCGCGACTGGAACGGCCGTCCGGCCCTGCCCGGCCCTGTCCAAGCTGCCTAGATGAGACCGGAAAAAGGCACGATATGGGTGCGAATCTTCTGGCGAAAAGCATGTTCTCTGGACATGGGCGCCTGGCCGGATTCTAATGCAAGAGCCGGAAATCCGGAATCACGCCCTATGTGCCCGCAGCCTGCCGGCCCGCGGGCGGGTCGCTTGCCCCGGCCACTTTCAGGTCACGTGGATGTCCCACCCCCTACAGGAAGCAAAGGTGAAAAAGATGGAAGCCAAGATTATCAGGGACGCTGCGCCCTCCTAAAATCCGCTGGACGTGCTGAAGATAGTGGACATCAACGACGAAATAACCGGAAAGGGTATGGGAGGATGAAGAAGGTTCTGGAAAGTTAGGCGCTGCTGCAGCAGTAGTTATGATGGCGGCGGTTCGGCGTTGCCGCTGCTACTCGTATCCTCGATTACCTCACCAAGCGAATGCACAAGATCCGCCAATCCCTCTGGAACATAGCTGTTTTCGCGCATTTGGTAGCTCAGATTCAGTGCGCGTTCCACCTTGCTGTCTTTTTTCCTTTTTTTTATCCCGGCAATCCCCTCCATGTCACTATCCAGCACGTGTATGTTGTGAGATCGGGCGATCTTATTCAGGGTATCAAAGTCGTCTGAGTCATATTTTTGGCCACCGTTTGCAGATGTGCAGAGCCCTGCATCCATTATGGTCTTCCGTTCCCCATTAGACAGCCCATGTGTCTCATTTATGTGCCGTATGGCAGACGAGGTCTGTACATTACGGTCACCTATCTTCGTCTTTTCGTCGTGCGTCATAAGGGCGTCACGATCCACTACTGAGATGTATGATATGCCCAGTTCTTCTGCCAAGCGGGAGAGCGGAAAGACTGAATCCTTCCCACCTGCCTCCAGTATCATCCATTCGCCGCTCGTGATGCCGGGCCCACCTCCCTCCCTCTCGGCCATGAGTCGATCCGCAGACTCGATCAGAATCTTGTCAGACAATCCCTCCACTATGATCACGCCTTGCTGAAACATCATGGAGCGGACATCTACATGCTGCATAATCTTCCCTCCGTTTCTGTGTTCGGATAATATCTTTACGATGTCTGCCACCTTCGTCCCGGTTTTATCCGGGGCGAACCTCCACAGCGGCTCGCGGCCGTATGGATCCGTCAGGAAGGGCGAGTGTGTGACTAGGACGATCTGATTTCCATCTTCTTCCGATGTCTCGCGCATAAGCTTACGCATCTCCTTCTGCCTGTTCGGATGCAGGCTTGACGCGGGTTCGTCCAAGAGTAGGATTTTGCCACTCCGGCCGATCAACGTGGTCAGGATAGTCAGTAATTCAATGTCACCGCCGGCCACAAGCTCGGCCGGAACCGGCAGCGTGTCTCTCACGAACCTGACGGCAATTTTGGGATCTGCCGGATGATCTTTTTTGTTTTGTGTATGCTTTATCTGGATACTGACATCCAGCCCCGTCATCTCATTCATCTTTAAGATGACTTTCTTGTATCGTAGTATCGTGGCGGGATCATCGCTATTACTCATCAGGAACAACGTTCGGGCGAGATCCAGACCCGTGATGTTCTCAACGTCTGTCTCCTGCATGTTTCTTGTAAGTGACATTTCTTCAGGCCGCGTCTGCATTTCTGACATTTTTACTATGGATCTTGAGAACAGATGCCCAACTATTGTGTCGAAGCTGATTATACCTTCCACCCCATCGCCCAAAAAATTCAGCGTACGTATGAACTTCCGGTGAACTTCTTTCATAATCCCAGTTATGTCTGGTCGAAACACGCCGAGCGTGAACGCATCGTCACCGGTGTCTTCAACCATTTTAAATATATCCACCGCAAAGTCATCTAGGTCGGCTGGCTGTTTCCTGTTTCTTTTAGACAGATGGGATTTCAGGCCGGAGACCTCGGCCGAAGCCCTGTCAAGGATTAAGTCCACAACATAACGGCGCATCCTCTTCTCTATACCTGCTACCATTACGGTTCTGCCATTCCTCACGTCTAGACGACAGTCTCCCTTGCCGATCCGGAGGATCACTTTTGGGAGTGTTGATCTGCCCTCGGTGCGCAGGATTACGGTCATCTTGCTACACATATCCGCAGAATGCTTCATGCCGTTACCCTGTAGGATCTTCTTGAGAACTTGTTTTTCTCGATCCCCATACGGAATATCATTCGACTCCATTTGGGCGACGCACGCGCACGTCAGAAAATCCGACATGACCCGTACCTCATCGTAGTCGAACTCCACATCAATCTCGATCTCGACCTGGGACACAACATCCCCGTTGTGATGGTATACCTCCGGAAGCAGCCTGGGCCGGATCATATGACTGCCGATCACCTCAATGGCCCTCAGCAGGCTGGTCTTGCCCGAGCCGTTGGGTCCCACGATCGTGGTGAGTCCAGACAGTTCGATCTCGGGCGTATTGTCGCCTAACGAGAGAAAGTTTCTCAGCCTTACCGCCCTGATGTTCAATGCGTGTTGTGCGCCGTAGGATCAATTAATACTGTCGATGTGACACAGACAGGTATAGCTAGACGCAAAAGTCCTTGAGAGATCAACTTGTCAAACGGAAACAAATTTTGATCCCTTCGTATCACGCTCGGTATGTCAACGGCAAGACCGGGGATCTGAAGAAAGCATACAAGAAAAGAGACCACCGGGTCAAGATCAGGATGGCTGCGGTAGACACGGTGCGCATAAACGACGAAGGCATATGGCATGCGGCAGACCCGCCGATACAGTGTTCCGATCTGGTCTCCATGTAAGATCGAACGCTTCAAGAGAGGCGGCATAGCCGTGATTCTGGACAGGGTTCCCCAGCACCGCTCCAAGGCTCTGAGGAAAAAGCTCAGGCGCAACGGGGACGTCAGATCCGTCTGCCTCTCGCATGAGTCACCATATCTCAACATGATCGAGGAGCACTGGTGGTAGGCAAAGCACTGCTTGCTGGTGTCAGAATATTACCCTTCGTTTGCCGACATGAGAAGGGCAGTGTCCGAGTACTTTAGGACATCAAAGCTCAAGCTTGACATGTACGCATACTTTGACAGATGGGCTGCACCGATACTCAAGAACTTTTGATCGCAGCTATAACTTCGAGCATGACACGGGCAACTTTACCATGTGAGTCAACAGTAGTTGGACGCGTTCAGAGGGCGACTAAACACAGTAAGGCTCATTACTTGTAGAAAGAATAACCAAGTATTGAAGAAAAACTATTCTTCATACCTCCAGTAGTTATGATCAGTTGGTTATTTTCATCAAACTTTTTGCCACATAATAGCATCTTGTCTGACATCGTATGCAATTGCTCCAAGATGCGTATCAGATCCCTGTGCCTATACTCCAAAAAGTATCCTATCTGAAAGTCGTCCTTACATTCAAATCTGGCTGTGCTATGTATTGAGAAAGTTTTTTCCCAGTCTGCGAATGAATCTCCGGGACAAGATCCCACTCCACCTGCACTGTATGCATCTTCAACGATGTAACGTTCCCACTCATGAACCAAGCAGTCTACCGTATGTTTTGGTCGGTTCAACAGAGGCAGTTTCTCTCTAAAGTAGTCTTTCAAGTAATGGTGTACGTAGGCATGTTTTTCGCTGTCATAGGCATCTGCTTTTTCTATCTGTTCTTGCGTCAGCCTGAAGTCTGAATGCAACTAGTTTTACACCCCGGTAATGCTACCGTCGTCCTCTTCGTAGACCAGCACCACTCCCTCTATGAGTTGCCCATGCATTGTCACAGTGCTTACCTTCAAGTCAACATATCTTACGTTTGGCTGCATCAAGAATTCGTCCAGGTCGATAATACGATTCTCACCTGTGAACTCTATGGCCCTTGTCTTTTTCATGGAAATCAGTCCCGCTTCCTCTCTTCCTCAGCCTTCCTGCGCAGCATCTCCAACGCCTTTTCGTGCATCGCTTCATGCATTTGGAGGTACAGCATGTACTCAAACGTAAACAGCCCCTTCCTCTGCTCTTCTAGACGTACTACCAGTTGCTTGATTCTGCACATCAGGGTCAGGTTGAGGTGGGTGTCAGCATCTACTTTCATTATGGTCATGTCCATGTACTTGTGTCTCACCCCCTCACTTAGTTTTAGCTTTGATTTGTCCAACTCCTCTGTTTGCACAGTGCGCCATTTCTTATCTATAAACGTGGAACGTGTCCGGTGGTATAACTTACCCCTTGCTGATATATCCTGTATGATGTCTTCAAGAAAACGTGTCCATGCATCCAGACTGTGGTATGCTTCCTCTATTACCTCTTTGAGTCCGGGAGGGTGCCATACCCTGATTGATACCATAGTGTATGGTAGTTTGAATTATACTTAAGGTTACACTCCGGTTTTTGCCCGTTTTCGTCCTGGCCAGTGCAGATCATGGATGCCGTTGTTTGGGGAGCGCCCATAAATGTATCCAGAATTGGATCACCATTCCCGAATGTAAGGTTGGGCGGCGCCTCGTCGGCATTTCTGCCTGCACTGGTCAAACCACACTCCTACATCCCAGGGATTTTCGTGCCCAGCTAACTCAAGTATATAATCCCTGCTAGTTCACAAGTAAGTCTTATTACTGACTTTTCGCCCTTTTTTAAATTATGAATGTAAGTGCAAACGAGGCCGTCCTTGTCTGCATTATTTTAGTTGTATCTGTGCTCTCTTTTCTAGCTGGTTCTCAGTTATCCGAAACTATAGTGACGATCAAGGGTTTTTGCTGGGCAGAGACGTTCTATTGATGAATTTCATTGCGTCGAGTTTGGGGCACGGCGCATGTGCACCACCGTCGAATAATACTCACTGACCAGCAGGTCGCGCTTTGACTGGTGCCAGTACTCCTCGACCACGCTGAGCTCCGGCGTCGCCCTAGGAAGCCAGATGATCCTCGCGTCTGGCTCACCCTCCAAGTACTCCCGTACTATTCTGGCCTTGTGCTACGGCGCATTGTCCATGATTATTGCGGTTCTACCAAAGTGGCCGACCAGCGCCTTTAGGTACTTTAGGAACGTCTCCTTGTCGAATCCCTCGTACGTCCTGACAAACTGCCTGCCGTCCGTCGTGAGCGCCCGTACACCACTATCCTGTCGTGGCTTCCGTTGTATGCAGTTATGACGGGGACGCTCCTCGGCGACCAGTACTTCACGCCGCTTCCCGGGCCGTTGATGAATATGGACTCGTCAACGACCGCGGTGGCAAATCCCCCGCGATTTCAGGTACGCGATCCGCCGCTTTGTGTCCCGCTGCCACTCCCTGATCTCCCCCATCTCCGCACGGCTGGCGTGCACCGCCTGCGACGTCTTGGCCGACATGCCGAGCCTGTGCATTATCTTCTTGGCGTTTGTTATGTGGTATTCCACCCCATGCTTTTCGCGTATGGTGTTCTTGAGCAACCTTGGCGGCGTGATGCCGCCTCCCCCGCAATGATCTTCCTGATCTTCTTCAGGGCCACCCTTGGCGGCCTGCCCGAACGGAGCCTGTCTTTCAGGCCTGCAAGGCCGTCCTCGTCAAAGCTCCGAACCCAGCCGGATACAGTGCGCGAGTCGCAGTAGCACAGCGAGGCGACCTCGGATGCCTTCAATCCGTTGATCTTGACCATGCAGACTGCGTGAATCCTGTTCCTATGAGGTGGTCTTTTTCTGCCTTGAAGTCCCGAATGAGCAGGTCCCTGTCTTTCTCATCCATGCCGGGCGGTGTATCTGGCGATCAAAAAAGGTTGCGGGCGCAGATTTGACAGTCGCAAAGACTTTTGCGTCACACTATAGATGTGGAAATCTTGTTATACTCTTGTAGAGTCTTGCTATTCATGGTAAACTTGCCACAACCCATAAACAAACAGTTTTCAAACCTTATGAACGACATATCGGCGGGCACGTTGAAGATTCCTCAGTTTCAGCGTGATTTTGTATGGAAAGTTGAAAAGTCAGCCGAACTTCTAGATAGCATCATCAAAGGATATCCCATAGGAACATTCATCTTTTGGAAAACCAAAGAGAGGCTCCGTTCTGTAAGGAATATCGGCAATCTAGAACTGCCTACACCCCCTGCTGGCGATTATGTTGAGTTCATACTTGATGGCCAGCAGAGGATTACCAGTCTTTTTGCGGCTTTAAAGGGTGTGTCCATAACCAATAGGGATGGTCGGATCGATGACTTTTCTAGAATATGTGTTGATCTGGAAGCGGACCCAGACGAAAAAATCATCACAGCTGAGACTGATGGCAAGAATCCTGATCAGTTGATTCCTTTGACAACTCTACTTGATGGAAAACTAACAGATCTCACAAAATATCCCGACCAATACCACGATAAGCTTGATCTGTACAAGGAAACAATATGCTCTTACAATTATTCCGTTATTCAGGTGGGTGGAATTGAGATCGACGTTGCCACGGAGATATTTACACGAATCAACGAAGGTGGCAAGCCCCTCACCGTGTTTGAAATTATGGTTGCAAAAACATATGACCATGAAAAGGATTTTGATCTTGCCGAAAAATTCGACGAATTAATCGACGAACTCGAAGAGGCAGGATATGAAACCATATCCCCGTCACCAATTCTGCAGTTGGTATCGATGATCCTGGTTCGTGACTGCAGACGAAGCACCATTCTGAAGCTTCCCAAGGAGAAATTCATAGATGTGTGGAATGAAGCAATGGATGCAATCAGGGATGCCATTGACCACTTTAGAGACCATTATCGGATCCCCGCCTCCAATCTTTTGCCGTACCACACTTTGATCGTGCCATTTTCCTATTTCTTTTACAGGCAAAAGGAAAAACCATCTTACAATCAGCAAAAGTATCTGGATGACTTTTTCTGGCGGGTATCTTTAGGATACAGATATTCATCAGCCGTGGAAACCAAGCTCGTGCAGGATGTACAGCGGATCGAGAAGATACTCGACAACACACTGCCCAGTTATGATTGGAAGATTAACATCGCACCCAGCGACATACTGGAGACGGAGGGGTGGTTTAGTATAAGCACGAGCTACATAAAGGCAATACTGTGCCTCTATACATCCTGCCAGCCAAGGGCGTTTGACAATAATGACCTCGTCAATGTAAACAATGACTGGCTCAAGCAGACAAACAGCAAAAACTATCATCACTTTTTTCCAAAATCCTGGCTCAAAAAGGAGGGTATAGATGAAGACGATATTAACAACGTACTGAACATCACGATCGTAGATGACTATCTAAACAAGAATAAGATCAAGAATAAGTCGCCTTCTAAATACATGAAGGAATTCCGACAAGAGAACCCAAAGCTTGACGAAACCATGAAGACCCACATGATAGATGATCTAACAGCTTTTGGGGTATGGGACAACAAATTTGATAAATTTCTGGTTCGACGAGCCGAGGCCGTAAGTAAGGAAATTGAACGTCGTCTACTGAATTAACTCGCATAAGCATTCACTGTGGCTTCAAAGATGTGGGCTGGGCAGGGGCTCCTGTGACTATTCCGGTCTTCACCGAATTGGCAATGTCCCTTTCAAGCACAATCATGAAGTCACCTTCCAGTACTCGGTTTCCAGTAACTGTCATCTTCCCAGCCGTAAGCGTCTCCCCAAGCAGCTTTAATACCTTGTCCTTGTATTCTGCGTCATCATTGGTTCCAAGATGAATTCCCTTGGTTTCATATATTCGTAGCACCCTTTTGTCGTCCTTGTTGAACACAGCGATAAAATCCGGGTATATCTTGTCCTTTTTCCATCCGCGCAGATAGTACTCGGATCTGTTTCTGGCAGCTATCCTGTGCCACCATTCTATGGCTTCCGCTTCGTCCAGATATTGGGCAAACAGGCGCTCCGGGTCGGTTGTAAAGTCTTCCTTGTATACGGGTTCAAAGAGACTGAGCTGGACAGACTCGCCCCGTTCTCTTTTTGCCAACAAGTTCTCCTCTTCCTCGCCCGGTGTGATTTCATACGTGTCGTGTATCTTGAATATTGTTGACGGCACCTGCATGTCAAACTGTATTGTTTTGTTCTTGATCTTTTCTCTGAATATTGATTCGGCACGGCTTATTATCTCTGCTTTCAGACTTTCAATGAAAATTGATTGTAGATCCTTTTCATTCGTTTTAATAAGGCGGTGTGGTATTTTGAGATCGCGCCAAAAGTCCCGTATTATGCGCGAGGCATTCCACGCATTTGGCACCAAGTCGGAGACTGTGGCGGCCCACTCAAACAGGCTGGGCGTTGTGTCAGCAGCGCTTCCATCCGTGCCCTCATCCTCGGCAAAAAAATCATCACTCCTGCCGGTCACAATGTCGATCACAACGCCGTCGCTTATCCTTTTCTTCAGATTCTTCATGTCATTGGGTTTGGGAGGTGAAACCGCTATGTCGTTCCATGGAATATTGCTTACAATGTGCTTTTCGTAATCTATGTCCGTCCATTTGTTGCCGTCTTTGTGCGATACCATGGGTAGGTGTATCTCCAGAGATTGGAATTTTTCGCGGCGCTTATTTGTTCGTCTTTCCTTCCTATCTTCAGTTACGTGCCGCACATAGCCCTTCATGCTGCCAAATCCTTCGTCATGCAGTTGCTTTTGAATCAGTGTAATCACACGTTCTACATCCTCGTACATGCAATATACATAGCAGTTATCCAGTGATTTGTCATCCGTGTATGTAATGTATGGCTGCCGCATGATGCGTCCCAAGAGCTGCGTAAGCGCGGTCTGGCTCTGTAGGTTGTCCAAAATGACAAGCATGTATGCAAACGGACAATCCCATCCCTCCATGAGTGCATTTTTGGTTATGATATAGCGTATGGGAGATCCTTGTTCCATCAGATTCTGCCCCCTTAACTCGTCAGTCGCAGAGGATTTGATCGCGATTTGATCCCTAGGGATGCCGAGCTTGTCCGTAAGATAGTTTTGTGCGTCAATGGCGTGTGTTTTGGCGCCCGTCCGTGTACGCTCATTCGGTTCATACAGTTTGGGATCCGTTAGTTCCACACGAATTACCATTATTGGCCTGATGTGTTGTGTGTTTTGGTGGCGACGTGCCTTTTTTTCTAGCTCTTTGAGTTGTTTTGCCGCGCTATTCAAAGTCAGATGCCAGTTCGGGGCGCTCTGAGCCAGTATGATGCTCTTCTTTATCATCGATTCGTCAAGCAATTCCCTGCCAGTGACGGTTCTCAGTATGTTGCTGTATTCCTCGTTTGGCGTGGCCGTCAGTTCAACCACCATGCTTGGCCCCAGGTCATTGACGTACTTTGCCCATTCCCCAAAGTTCTTGGCAGATGCCTTGTGGGCCTCATCCAGTATGATTATGGGCCTGCACATTCTCAAGACGTTCTTGAGGCTTGTTTCGGGAATGTCTGCTGTGCCTTCCCGCACATCCAGACCGGGATGACGCTTGTTGAACTCTCCAATTTTTCGGACATCGTCAGTCGGAGGAAAAAACTCAGCGTACTGACCGTTTGACCGGTTCATCTTCAGAAAATCCGTGTTTCTTCTGCGATTTGTGCTCTGCAGCATCAGGGGCATGATGCAGAGGTTGTTTTTCAAATCGTACTTGGAGATACGAGTATCTTTCCTCACTATCATTATTCTGTTGCCTGAATGTGTATCGAGCATCTGGCGTATTGCGTGTTGCTTGTCCTTGAGTATGTTTATGGTCTGCTCTTCTATTGCCTTTGTTGGTATCATCCAAATTACTAGGCCACGTGTCTTTCTGGTTTTTTGCAATATGGCGGCCGCTATGCGCGTCTTGCCGCCACCGGTAGGAACCTTGATACAGACATGGGGTATGGAATTGCCCGCATGGTCAGTACGTTCCTTCCATTCGTCGCTTTCGTCGTTTTGGAATCTGCGCCATATTTCGGACAAATCCAATCTTGCCTTTGAACGCATATCCTCGATAACTTCCTTGCTTAGTCTCGCCTCTTTTGCCTTCTTGATGTCGTCTTGTACTGTCTCCATCCTTTCTCTGTCTTTTTTTAGCATGTCATACCAGCGCTCAAAGTCGTCCACCACGGCCTGCTGATAGTCCTTGAGTGGCATTATGGGCAACCTCCTGTGCTACTCAGGATTGCGTCGGGCAATCTACAAAACGTTATTCCAAGGGCTGAAAGTTCCCTTTGACTCTGCACCCTGTCGGGCGCAAACACTATTGCCTCCTTGCCTTTTTTGCTGATTGCCGCGGCGGTCTTTTCCGTCAATGAGGCGGTACGCAGGTATTTTATGTCCGGCTTGTATAGTAAGTAGTAGTCAGTTGTGTCGGTCGAATAGAATAGTCCGTCTTGTCGTGGCTTGAGTGTCTTTTCAGTTGATATTCCATGCGCGTTATACAACAGAAACGATGCCAAGGATCCAACGTCCGGCAGTGACTCACCAGCCAGCATGTTGTCCGTGTCTATGGGCTCATCAAGCGTGCAGTATGTGAAAGAACCACCGGTGCCTTCCCGCAGATCGATATCTCTGTCCTTTGGTATGCCCCGTATGACGCGGCGTACGCGTTCAGCGGTTTTTGTGTTGGCATGATCATTGCTTTCAACCAGAATAAACTTGCGGTTACCCCCATCTTTTTTATTTAATGCCAATGTCGCATGTGCGGTGGTACCAGAGCCCGCAAACGAATCTAGGATTATGGCATTTTTATCGGCTCCTATACGTAATGCCTTTTCTATTAGTGTGTGTGGTTTTGGGTTTGAAAATGATATTCCAAGACGCTTCAATGTTTGCGTGGCGTACTGTGTGTGGCCAACGTCTTCATACTTCCATATTGTGAGTGGAGTCACACCAGATTTAACCTCGGAAAGGAATTTTTTGACACGTGGAACATTATTTCCTTTCTTTCCAAACCATATACGGTTATCCGCTACGAGTTCTTTGAATCGTTCCGGTGAATATCTCCAACAACTATCTTTGGGCGGATTAACAACTCGTCCTGAAGGGGTGGTAATTGGATAGTCATACTCTTCTTCATATGTCTTTACATCAAGACCACTAGATCCCCACGGCCCCCGCGGGTCATCATCTATGTTCTTGTATCGCTCATTTTGAGCGTCTGTTCGTGGTAGCAAAATAGGCTTCCAATCATCCTTGTTTATGGCATAACATATGATAAAGTCGTGATTGTCTGAAAACCACCTAGCGTCATTTTGTGGACTAAATTTTTTCTGCCATACGATATTGGTCACAAAGTTTTCTGCCCCAAATATCTCATCCATCATCATTCGCAAACGATGCTGCTCATTGTCGTCAATGGAAACAAAGATCACTCCATTATCTGCAAGTAATTCTCTCAACAACTGTAACCTTGGCCACATCATACAACACCACTTGTCGTGGCGCTCCAAATCCTCGGAATCAATCGTTTTTTTGAGCCACTGTTTAAACGCAGGATCAGTCATATTGTCATTGAATGCCCATCCCTCGTTGCCCGTGTTGTAGGGTGGATCAATGTATATGCAGTTGACACGGCCGCCATATTTTGGCAGCAATGCTTTAAGCGCGTGTAGATTGTCCCCCTGTATTATCAGATTGTCTTCTAGTGATGGTGTGAATTTTGCATCTTGCTTACTGAACGATCTTTTCTTGTCTATTTTTAGACCTAATGGCGGTATCGTCAGATGGTGTGGGGCAACCAATTCCTTGTATGCAAATTGAATGCTAGTCATTGGAGTAACCGCCCTTGGTCAATATTGCGTCTGGCAAACGACAAAAGATTATCTTCAGCTTTGATAGATCTGCCTGGCTCTGCTTCTTGTCCGGTGCAAACACTATGGCTTCCCTGCCTTTTTTGGAAATTATATTTGCCATTTTTTCCGTCAGGGTTGTGGTACGCAAATATTTGACGTTGGGTTCATACAACAGATAATAATCCCGTGTGTCGGTCGAGTAAAATTTTCCATGCGGTCCCGGCTTGAGGGTTTTTTCTGTGGATATTGCATGCGTGTGGTAGAGCAAAAATGATGCCAATGTCTGAAAATCCGGCATGGAGTCGCCGGTCAGCATCTTGTCTATGTCTATGGCCTCGCCCATGGTGCAGTACGTGAAAGAGCCACCTGTTCTTCTTTGCAGGCCTTTGGCGTTTGGCACACCACCTATGACACGGCGCACGCGCTCGGCCGTTATGGTGTCTGCATAGTCCTCACATTCGACTAGAATGAATTTGCGGTCTCCTCCGTCCTCTCTGTTCAATGCTATGACTGCGTGGGCGGTGGTGCCAGACCCGGCGAAGGAATCTAGAATAATTCCCCTCTTGTTTGATGCTCCTTCTGCGATAGAAATCAAGTTTTGTATCAATTTGATTGGTTTCGGATTGTTGAAATCCACATTGTCGTCCTGAAAAATTTCTTGTAAAGTGCTAGTCCCTTCATCCGTGGTTCCCGCCATCTCGGGTAACAGTAAATCTGTAGGCACAATTCCCTTTTCTTTAGATTCTTTGAGAAAATTCTTGAGTCGAGGATACTTAAAATTTCCCTTGATGCCCCACCAAAGCTTATTTTCTTGTACATGATTCTGATAAGTTTCATAACTGTATTTCCAAGCATGGGTTGGATGATTTACTTCTATACCTGTATGTGGATTTATAATTGGATAGACCAAATTAGGGCGCTTCTCTTTGGTTGCGGGATTGACATAGGAGCTTGATATCCAGCTCCCACGTGAGTCCTCATCTGGATTTGTGTAAGTTTGATTTAATTTATCATCACGCTTAACGCGTATGTGAGAAACAAGATCTGATTTTCTGTATGTAATAATATGCTCTCTCTGGTTTGAAAATAGCTTTGCGTTGTTGCTTCTGCCGTAGCGATGCTGCCAGATAATATCTGCAAGAAAATTTTCTGTTCCCCAAATTTCGTCCATTATTGTCTTCAAATGATGTTGCTCATTGTCATCAATAGACACAAAGATGATGCCGTCATCTGCCAGTAATTCTCGGAGTAACTGAAGCCGTGGCCACATCATACACAACCATTTGTCGTGGCGCTCCAGATCTTCAGAGTCAATGGTCTTTTTGAACCACTGCTTGAATACCGAACTGGCTACGTTGTCGTTGTATGCCCATCCTTCATTGCCCGTGTTGTACGGTGGATCGATGTAAATACAATTCACACGCCCTGCATACTTTGGCAGCAGAGCCTTGAGTGCGTGCAGATTATCCCCATGTATAATGAGATTGTCTGCCAACGGCTCCTTTTTGTCATAGTTGAGTGATTTTTTACTGTCAATCCTAAGATCCCTATGCGGCACTTGGAGATGGTGGCCTGCAATCAGTTCCTTGTATGCGAACTGAAGGCTGGTCAGGGGCAATGCCACCCCCATGCACTGTACCTTGTGACCCCACTCTTTGTATCTATGAGTGGAGAGCTTGGAGTGGAGAGCTTGGAGTGGAGAGCTTGGAGTGGAGAGCTTGGAGTGGAGAGCTTGGAGTGGAGAGCTTGGAGTGGAGAGCTTGGAGAGCTTGGAGTGGAGAGCTTGGAGTGGAGAGCTTGGAGTGGAGAGCTTGGAGTGGAGAGCTTGGAGTTAGTCTGTGTCTATCAAACCGTGTTTGTCTTGGTGTCATTTATTCCTATCCTAAATCATCCTTTTAAAAAGTAATCTTGCGGAATGAAAAGCCGATACGGATCTCGGGCCCAAATACCGGCCGCCTGTGCATGATCGATTCCCATACCAAGCGCCTGCGGGCGCACCGTCATCTGCAAGATCTGGGTGCGGTGAGCCTGTTCAGGGACGCGACGGCGCACATGTTGACGTAGGTCATACAGATGACACGCTGTCGTCGTTTCGTAGCGCATGCAGACGTATGCTGCACGGCAAAGGGGCCGCAGATGCGCGCAGGTGCAGCTACCGCATGCACGGCATTACAACAACAGCAACGGCGTACACGCTCACAAATGGCACATGGATGGAGATGATCAGACCGAGAGCAGCATAAAATCATCGAGTCGGTAACAACTCGGACGGCGCTGATGCGCGATAATTTCTGCTGTCCGTCCATTTTTTCTCAACCCTGCACAATCCTGCAGGGTGCAGACTGTAAAGCACACTTAAAATCGTAAAAAAGCAAACGTCCGGGCTTGCGCTAGAACCAGGCCTAGAGTGATTTTCTAAAGTTGAGGATTGCGGCCAGTGCGGATTCTACGCTACGCCGAGTAAAATACGGCTTCTCCTTGCACATGACTTCCAGCACAGTCTCCCTGTCGTCACTTGAAACCCTTTTGGAGGGCAGAAGATACCATATGGAGGCAAACAGCTCCAGCTTTGACGGATCGGAGATCTTCTTGCCTAGCAGCGACTTTAGTCGCGAGACCACGGCCGACTCGTCCGCCGTCAGGATTGGCTTGGACGAGAACTTGCCCAACTCCTCTCCGAGAAACAGTGCCGAGGTCAGCGGGGATGAATAGGGCCCGTGGACGTACCACGAGTAAGAATATCGGGGGCCTGCGCCCAGCTCCTGTGCAAGATACGCGAGTTTTTGCAGCCGCAGCCGGTCGTAAAAGATGGACATACTGATCGGTCCTAGGCTGCGCAGAATCCTGAGCACCGGATCGTTCTCGTAGTCTATCAACCTATGTCGCCACCATCGCTTCTCATTTATCCTTTGCCTTTTTCTTTCTGATAAGCCTTTGTAAGTCGCCAAAGAAATCCTCCTTCGCATCATACGCCTTGGTCCGGGAGCCAAACGGGTGGGTAGTGGCGGCAGCAGATCCAACATAATCCTCCCTTGGATGATAGACTAGTACGCGCTTCATGTGATCGTTGGCCCTGTCAATCTCCTTCTCTGCCCCCTTGGACGGCTTCTTGTTGTAGAACGGCCTGTAGACCGTAAGATACGAGGCGGCGTCCACAAGCGTATAGTCGCGGGATGAGATTTGGTTTCCAACGTCTTTTACGACATCCTCTATCTCGTTTCTTGGCAGGGTGACAGGCAGGGGAATGTCGGGAGCCACAAGTCCGTCAAGGCAGATTGGCCACCTGTCGTTCTGCGTGACTCGTACCGACGTGATCTCTCTTTGTCTTTCCTTGGGAGTTCTTGCCAGCAGCCTGTCAAGCGCAAACTTGATGCACAGCTCGTCGATTGCGACAGGGTCAAAGACTACTAGCCCGTGCTTCTTGCCCAGGCGGTGCATCTCGGCCCTGAAGCTGTTGATCTCACTGATGCCCCTGCCGGTTTTCCGGGATTCGGATATCGGATATGACAGGTAGATTCTTACCGCGTCCTCCCTGAAGAGCAGGTTGTGAAACGTCGAGTGCGGATGCCTGATTGAGATCACGTAGTGGGACACCTGGCGCCCTTCACGGCTGTACGCGTAATACATCTTCAATGACTCTGCCCTCAGGGACTCCAAGGATCGCCATGCCAGGATCTCCCTTAGGCTCAGCTTGGTGTTGAAATATCCCTCCTTTTCCTCGCGCGAGGAGATCGTCTTCCAGATGGAGAATACGTCGTCGATCAGTGTTATTATCCGGATCTTTGAGAAGGGCAGTTTCTTGGACAGCTGGTCAAACAGCATTGGTACGAACGGCGGATAGAACTCGCTGTTTTTAAAGTAGCTCAGGTGCATCAGGAGAAACACGTGTTCGTACTTTTTCTTGCCGTCGTCGATCAGCTTTGCCACCCACGGAAAGGTGCTCTCAAATATGGAAAACTTGAGCGTAGGATCCGGGCTGTCCAAGTACGCCGCCATGTCAGGGGATGTCTCAGGGGGGTTCCGTCTCTCGTTTCTCAGCTCTTCCTCAAAGTCAATCACAAGAACCTTGTTTGTCATCCGGGACATTCTCAGCATCTTTTTGACAAAGCCGGTTTTGTCAATTCCGCTGATTCCTGCAAATATCGTGATGGATGGAGATTTCACCAGTTGTACTGAACGCCAGATGCTTATGAATATTGACATCCGGCACGTCGAATGTGTGGCGTGAAATGTAGGTGGCAGTAGGATCAGACGGACAGCCGCAGGCGGGTTCAGGCTACACCGATCACGAAGGAACGCGCCAAGGAGAGTGCTTCCCGGACTCCTCTCCACGAGGCAAGAAAGCCTAGAGGCGGATTACCGCCTCGTGACGATCGCCTAGCGCCTTGCGCCCATTTTCAGGATCGCCAGCATCGTGTTGCTACGTACAGTTAGAAGGGATCCGCATTTTCTGCCGTAGATGGTGGGGTCCGGATCCGCCGAAACCGGTGGCCCGGAAGCGTCATGCTACCGAACCTTGATCGGTTCTGCGCGCACCAAGCTGCATATTCTTATTAATCGGACAGCACCAATGGTACAGTATGGAGGGTACGAATCCCAAGATCTACGGGTTCTGCCCGTTGCAAGCTGCAGGTCCCTTTAGACCCGCATCATTTTTGACATACATATAGGACACCACGCATACAGATACATGCGTATAAGACTGAGCAAAGGGGACATCATGAAGACCACCGGCGATGCACTGACGCTGTTCCGGAGCGGCATCAAGTCCGACGTGACGCGCCAGACCTACGAGAGGAGGCTGGTGGACTTCCTGTGCGGCACCCTGGAAGACTATCTGGACGGCGATCCAAAGCTGCGCGAAAAGCAGAGAAGGGAGCGCCTCGCAGATGGCGATAGCAGGAGGATCGGCGCGGTGCTTGACGCGGACTTTGCGCAGCGGGCAAACGAGATCGTGCAAAAGGCAAGGGAGAACCCGGACGAGGTGACCGGCATACTGCTCGCATACTCGACGCGCCTCCGCGAGCGGTGCGAAAGGCCCGCAGAGGATCCGGACCATTTCAGCCCCAACAGCGTACCCAACATGTTCAAGCCCATCAAGAAGCTGTTCAAGATGAACGGCGTCCACTTTCAGTGGGAGCGGATCGACTCGACGTACCCGGAGCCCGAGACCAACCAAGACACCAGGGGGTACACTAGGGAAGAGATCGCCACGATCCTGAAATTTGCCAACCCGCTCGAATCCGCCGTCGTCCTGCTGGCATCGTCGTCCGGAATCAGGCGCGGAGGGTTTGACTTTACGTGGGACTGCATAAGGCCCGTATACAGGATCGACGGCAGGCTTGTAATGGGAAGATACGACGACTCGGGAGAGTCCGACGTGGTGTGTGGCATAATCACCGTATATTCCGGCTCAAACGAACAGTATTTTGCAATGTTCACGCCAGAGGCGTGGGAGGCGGTCAAGACATACCGCACGCAGTGGCGCGCAAGCGTAATGCGCAACCCGCAGCCAAAGGACAGGTTCCTCAAGCGGGTGGGGGACAGGCCGATACCGCTCAGCTGCGACGCGGTGGCAAACAGGCTCAACAAGGTCCTCAAAAAGGCAGACATCAGGGATCCGCTCAAGACGGGGCAGAGGAACCACGAGGTCCCGATCATGAACGGGTTCAGGAGGTACTTTAACAAGATCAACAAAGAGACGCTCTCAAGGGACTCGCCCCTAGCGGCACTGATCAAAAAGGAGATGATGCTCAGCCACACGGGCCTGCTAAAGCTGGACACCAATTACTTTCAGACCCACTGGCAGGAGCTGGTCGAAGAGTACCTGGATGCCGTCCCTGCGCTGATCATCTCCTCCGAACACAGGACAAGGGCAGACAACCAGAGGTTGCGGAAGGAAAAGACCGAGCTAGAGGCCAAGAACAAGGAGCTGGAGCAGATGAAGCTTGAGATACAAAAAATTCAGCAGATGATGGACGTCTCAGACATGTTTGGTAAGAAGCCCAGCCAGGCCAGGACCAGACACCGGCCGGCGTCCCGCGGCCGACACACCCCGCGCAAGACACAGGCGCCTTGAGCAGGGGAGCTTGGCGTATTTTGCATGTTTTGCGCGCTTAGTGCGCTTGGCGCATTAACTACATTTATCATTGGTGTTTGGAACAAAAAGATCTCCCAAAATAACACCGTATGATAAACTGTAATTATCGAAACAAAAGACAATCACTAAGCAGCAATAAATATAACAAACGATATTAATACTGTGCAATGAATTACACGTCTGCGCCAGAAAAAATTCGAGGGCCAATAACTCCGAATGTAAGACGTTGTTTTTGGACGGACAGTCCCGCGACTGAATAATTTCTTGGAGGAGAAAGGGAATGATCTACCACTGTTTGTGCAAGGCTAAGAAGTTCATGAAACTTGTGCTGGACGGAGGCTCCAGAGGCATCTACGAACTGGATCTGTGCAGGGCGTGTTTTTCAAACACCAGATTGAAATTTGTAATTGAGAAGAGGCGCATACACAACGTCTGATCGTCGCCGGGTACTTCCGAGCGGATGCTGGGGGGCACAGTCAGGAAGATCCGGCCCAGAACCGCCAGTCTGGAGGGCGCCAAGATGTTCTCAAACATAATGACCCGTACGCTGACGCGGAGGAGGCGGAGTCTCAACGTGTTGGATGTGCTGCTAAAGATCTTGAACGGAGCCCGACCAATAACGGGTACAATCCAACCCTCTCCAGCCTACAATAGCGCATGGAGCCTCCCCCAGGATAGGCGAAGCCGACTGAGCCCACAAGACGGACAGGTGCCGGGCCTTGGGCAGAGCCCGGGGCAGGCCGCCTGACATGCCAGAAACATCTCGTGGGAGCGCGGCGGACTCGGTTGTGGACAGACGGCCATCGGCGCGGATCGGTATGTCGGGCCTGTGTCGTGGTGAGATCCGGAGCCGTCTAGATGGGCCGGCGGCGGCAGGCCTCCTCCCGTACCTCGGGCGACCTGCGCTAGGAATAGGGTTGAAAACTACTCACTTCAAGACGTACTAGGGCGCGAAGTGCGTACCGTCAGAGAGATTGGCGCACATCGGGGCGGAACCAGAACGGCTGAGCCCGGGGCTCCCGGACGAATTTGAGACGGGGACACGGGCTCAGACGGGGACACGGGCTCAGACGGGGACACGGGCTCAGACGGGGACACGGGCTCAGACGGGGACACGGGCTCAGACGGGGACACGGGCTCAGACGGGGACACGGGCTCAGACGGGGACACGGGCTCAGACGGGGACACGGGCTCAGACGGGGACACGGGCTCAGACGGGGACACGGGCTCAGACGGGGACACGGGCTCAGACGGGGACACGGGCTCAGACGGGGACACGGGCTCAGACGGGGACACGGGCTCAGACGGGGACACGGGCTCAGACGGGGACACGGGCTCAGACGGGGACACGGGCTCAGACGGGGACACGGGCTCAGACGGGGACACGGGCTGGAAGCGCACGAGTAGCCTCAGAGGGGAGCCGGGGCGCGGCCGCCGGACCGAACGTATAGACCGGACTATGCCCGCGCGATTGCCGTTGTTGTTATTGTGCCCGCGAGTGGCCGATGGTCAGGGAGAGCGAGAGGCCGAGAAATCAAAAAATGGTGTTTCGCGCACGCCTTAGGGGTGCCTCTGGTGTTGCCGGTTCCGGTACCCTGGCCCCGAAAGCCTTCTCGGGTGCCGCCGGCAAGGCCAGGATCCGTCGCGTGAGGCCTGTGCGGACAGGGGCCGCTGGCCCCCGCTGGCCGGCCGCTGCTTTTCGCGTATACGTCGGGCCGTACGGGCCGACGCGGTGGGGGGGAGAAGGGCCGCCGCCAGGCGGCCCCCGTGATCCTGTTGGTTGTGGCGCGCGAAGTGGTTCGTTTCGTTCGTCTGTAGTATAATGCGAGACCGGCCGGCTGCCGGGCCGGGCACGGGCGGGGATCCGGAGCGGCGCCGGCGTGCATATTATGCATGCTCCCGGCGCATATTATGCATGACGGGCATGCATATTATGCATCCAGAGCGTCCCGAAAATGCAGATTATGCATATTCCACGCGTATATCGTGCATGTAACACTGAGTCGGTAATTGGGGCACAAGCGCCGGTGTGCACCATCAAGTCGCGAGTGCGGAGAACGCGCTTAGCACGCCTGGGGAAAGCGCGCTTAGCACGCTTAGCACGCCCGGGGAAAGCGCGCTTAGCACGCTTAGCGCGCCCGGGGAAAGCGCGCTTAGCACGCTTAGCGCGCCCGGGGAAAGCGCGCTTAGCACGCTTAGCGCGCCCGGGGAAAGCGCGCTTAGCACGCTTAGCGCGCCCGGGGAAAGCGCGCTTTACGTGCTTTGCCTGTTTTACCTGCTTTGCGCGACCGTGGAAAGCACGCTTTACACGTTCTGCGCGACCGCATGCCTTGCGCGCCCGCGCAGGGCCCTAGGGCGGCCGGGGCCCGCCGCGTCCTACCTGCATACCTTCTGGCCGGCGGCGGGTGGCAACGGGATCGGCGGGGGCGGCGGCGCGCCCGTGGTGTGGATCCCGACGGGCTGGGAGGCTGCCGACGGCGGGCCGGTGCCGCTGAGCGCGACCACCGCGAACTCGTAGCGGTGCCGGGCGCGAGTCCGCTTACCGTACGTGGTGGAGGCGGTGCCGGTGGCGGCGACCAGCACGGCAAAGGCGGGCCGGGCATGGGCGGGCGCCCGGTACAGTATGCGGTAACCGGTTATGGAGGGATCGGAGGGGTCGTCCCACGACAGGGTCACGGAGTCGTCGGTGGACGTGGCCGTGAGGTTGGCCGGCGGGGGTGGCGGGGGTGGCGGGGGCGCCATGGAGGAGGGGGCGGGCAGGGACACCGGCGGGATGGCGGCCGTGGCCGTGGCCGTGGCCGTCACGAGCGCCGACCTGCCGTCGGCGCCGAAGAACGCGGCGCCCACCGGGGCGCAGCGCGGCCGGCACGGGCGCGGAGGCGGCCGGGCTCCAGGAGACTGAGGACAGGTCGAAGGGGACGGAGAGGGCGTACGAGAGGATGGCGCCGAAGATGCCGGCGCCGGGGGCCGGCGAGGTGGACACGAGAGACTGTTATACAAAAAGTCGTTCACCCCCTGTCCCGGAACCTAGGCAGACTGTGTGTCAGCATGCGCAGTGGAAATGTGGGCGTGTGGGTCTGGAGCAGGCGGCGGCGTAAATACGTAAGCCGCGAGAACCCAGACAGCGTGGGGCTCGACACAAGGCAGGTGCGATGGATACTGCAGGAGAAGCACAAGGGTGAACTCACCAACGCCCAGATAGCCGAATCCATGAAAGTCTCCGCGCGGTGGGTGAAGAAACTCTGGTCCAGGTACAAGTACAAGTGGGTGAGGGACGTGGTCCATCCGCCCTGGATGGGCAGGCGCGTCGCCGGCATGTACGGCCGCAGGGAGTATGCGGCGGTACTGAACGCGCGCGGCGACGAGCACGTGAGCGCGTCCCTGCTGCGAGAAAAGATCCGAGAGCAGTGCGGTCTTAATATCCCACTGGGCGTCATACACAGGGTGATGGTGGAGGAGAACCTTGCCCGGGAGGAGCCGGGCAAGAAGGGGAAGAGGCGCAGGTGGGTCAGGTACGAGCGCACGCACTCAAACTCGCTGTGGCATACGGACTGGAAGCAGATCCACGGCGGAATGCACGACGGCCGCTGGTTTCTGTGCTACGGGGACGACGCGTCCAAGTTCGTGACGGGATATGGAATCTTCGACAACGCCACCACCGAGAACGCCCTCAAGGTGCTTGACGGGGCCATCAAGAACCACGGCAGGCCGGCGTCAATCATGACGGATCACGGCGTGCAGTTCTACACAAACGAGAAAGAGGCCAAGGCGCGCGGCGAGAGCGGGTTCGAGAAGAAACTGGTCGAGCTTGGCATACGGCAGATACTCGCGGGCGTGGGGCACCCGCAGGCCAACGGCAAGATAGAGCGCCTGCACGGCGAGATACAGCGCAAGCTGCATGAGTTCGAGGCCATAATGATGAGGAAGAGCGATCCGATGGACCTGTTTATGCAGTGGTACAACTACCGCCGGACGCACATGTCGCTGAATGACGGCGAGACTCCTGCAGAGTCGTTTGAGAGAAAGATGGCGCCCAAGGGGGAAAGGATCATAGATGAGCAGACGGGTGAGGAGTACGATGCAAGATAGGGAGGGGGGAACTACTTTTTGAATACCACAGCGTGGTTTACAGTCGGGAATGAATGTCTGCTAGTCGTGAGGGCATCCCGGATACAGGCGACCATCTCTAGCCATATCAGACAGGGTTGTGGCGACCGCCTCATCGTTTGTGGGATATCCCTCAATGCATGCATGGGACGGATACTCGTCTGGATCTGTTCTAACATTGATGTCGATTCCATGAGTTTGTTTAATTGTCTGTTTCATTACCCCCACGTTTAATACAGCCAGCTTATTATCATTCGTGGTTTTGTAATTCTTGCATAATTCATCTCTGGCGAGTGGTATGTTGTCGGCGACGGTTTGCTTCCCAAAATGTTCCAGCCAAACTACTGACAGACAGCCTTGATCCTTGGGTTGGATTTTGAATGCCATAAACTCCGGTTTTCCCTCATGATCTAGGTAGCGTTGGGGGCAACATCTCACAATGTGTTCGATGTCGTTGATATTCGTGGTCATGTTCTCATAGTTCTATGTATGAAGTCTCCAACGCATAGCATTATATCATCTGCGGGCACATCTCCACTCCGCTGATGTCGCTTGGTTTTTTGATCCCACCTGCCGTACAAAAGCATGTATGAAATATCCCCGAATTCCTGAAAATTCATGCCTAGTGTGCCTTGGGTCGGATGCCTCCACGTTGCATGTATAAGTCCTTCAGGCGTTATGGTGATTTGCGGCTGAGTCATACCACGGTTCGTTATCATGAATATGGCGAAATTACGCAACGAGTTCAGCTTGATGGGTTCCTCGTCTTCTTCGGTGACGTTATACAGGTGCCGTATGCGCTTGGCAAAGTCTTGCAATCCCCTCATTTCCAGTTCTTTGAGTACCTTGTTCTTGGTCATGCGGGCAATGATCTTTGTGCTGATGTGCTGTCTACCGTATGGCGTATCACGTGAATCAACTGTGGATAACGTGTCGGAAATAACGGATAGATCGGTGATGAACATGGTTTTCGTGTCAGCACTGGGTGTAGATATCAGGCTGTCCCCCACTATGAATGGATTCTTTGGGAAAGGACTTGACAGGGAAGGTGTGTTGATGAATTTGGTTTGTATGAACCGTGAAAATTCCTCGTTTAGTGTTTTTGGATCCCTTTCCACCGAGATTATGCCCCCTAGGTGGTCTTTTGACACAGGCCGTGAACTCATTTTATCTCCAACACCTCCTTCAGACTGGACAGAACGTCGTCCCGCGCTTCCTTCCACCCCGTCACTGCCTTCAACACGTCAGTATGGGCCTTAAAGGATTCTGTGTGGTGGTTGCAATTTACAGTAGCGACGTTTTTTAGTTGACTATTGTGCATCACCTCACCGGGTCTGAACAAAAGCCTCATCTCAGCCTTGTCTGTTTTTATCACGAACTGTGGCACCATGAAAACGTTTGGGGATAATGACTCGGTAGCTTTTAGGAATTTCTGGGTCATCCATTGGAATGGATTGTCGTGTTGCAGTGAGATGGTCCAGTTGAGACCAATAGCCCGATACGACACGTCCTTGTATGTCTGGACAAACTTTGCGGCCAAAGCATATACCTCGGCAGCCATGAATTGCTCAAAAGGTTCGTCGTAATCCTTTCCAATGGTGACTTTCTGTTGGGTTACGATAATACGCATGCCGTCAATGTACCTTACGTCGCATACATCAGGCATATAGAGTACCGGACCCAGCTCTGATCTGTAAGGTATTGTCTTGCCATCCACCACATCCTTGTGGATTACATCAGGCCGGTACTCGTCGGCAACAGCCACCACACTGGTATGGTGAAGCCATGCATCTGCAACACCCATGCGGCCTATTAATTTACCGTACTTTATAACTGATCGCTACCTGTGGTTCTGTCAAATCAGGGTGACCTGAGACGGGGGTGTCAAATCGGTGACCTGGATGCGGATCTTCTCTGAAACTGCAACCAGACAGACAGGCGTGGTTCTGGCGGTGCTCTAGTCAAGCAGTGGGTTTATGACCCGCACGAGGATCAGCTCTGCCATAATAATCGCAACCGTCGATGCAGCGACGGTTGTGACAAACACCTTTCTCGTCATGACTGCGACACTTTGGCCGCCGTGAGTCCGCGGGGGCCGGGTCTGCATCCACACTATCGCTATAATGGCAAAGAGAAACATGCCAAGCATGCCGAGTGTCATTACGAGGGACGTGGTGAGGAAGTCGACCATGCCGTCATTCGTCCATGCTTCATTAAAAATCATGGGTGATAGGTTTTGTCAAATCTGGGCGCTGGTAAGTTACCGTGACCTGAAATTCTCTGGAAAGTTGGTGACCTGAGAGGAGTCAGCCTTGGCCGCCGCCTGAATGAGTGTCCTCGACTCTCCGGGGAAATGGCGCCGCCCGCATGTGCGTATTAACAGTACATGGAACTGAAGCACGTTAGTCGGGGCCACCCGGATCAAACGGCACTCCTACAATGTTACAAAGGATAATCAGGACCGCCACGTGTACGAGTGACGCCAGCGTGATGTCTGCCCGGTCTGCCCCCTCCCTGCTGCGCTCTATGGCCCACATGTTGTACATGAACAGCGAGGTGTAGAACAGCATCAGGCGGAATGCCAGGTCGCGGCTTGTAGTCCACGGCCTGACCTCCTCGATCTGTCTGTACCCTGTCTCGATGCCCCACCGTCTCCGGTAGTCCTCCGGCAGCTTCCTTATCTCGCGCCGCACGCGCGCGGTGGCAAGGTTGGTGGCAAACACCACGTACATCTCCATGATCTTCTGGTCCCGCGTCCTCTTCTTGCCTCCCCTCTTTTCCGGTTCGTAGTCACCCACCTCGAACCACTTTTTGACCCTCTGGATGACCAGCCTGTACGTGACCGACTGGCCCATGACGTTCCTCATGACATATGCGGACACGGCGGCCCTCCTCCCGCGGTGGTGTTCCAAAATAGCCCTTTTGATCCCGGGTTTCTTCGTGGCCGGCATGAGGAACCTCTTGCCCAGCCCGTTCAGTGCCAGCATCACGTCCACCGCGAAGAACTCGCGGTCGACCAGCATGAGGCGCGGACGGATCCCGTACCTGTCCAGAATATGTACAAATCGACGCACGAAATCCACGTTGTCCATGTCGCGGGTGAATTTCACGCAGTCCAGCACCGCGTTTATCGGGCCTGCCACGACCTGCATCGTGGCGTACGCCTCGAACCTGTTGGTGCCGTTCTTTCGCGCCGCGAACACCAGGAACAGCATGCTGCCCGCGTCAAACCGCGGTATGAGGTGCTTGTCGACGGCCACCAGCACGTCCCCGCCCCCGCGCATTCCGGCCCTCCTGGCGAGGTGGACGGTATGCCCCAGCATCTCGCCGCAGAAGGCCTCGGCCCTGGCGGGGCAGACCGTGTGCATCGCGTCACGGAACCACCTTCCCGTGGGCATCCTTTTCGAGGCCCCGAGGTTTCTGGCCGCGGCCTCGGCCGTCGTGCGCTTGCTGCACATCTCAATCAGGATCGCCGTCCACTCCGGCAGCCCGTACCGCGTCCTGCGTTTTGTCGAGAACGACACGCCGGACACGGCCAGCAGGCCGGACAAGATATTAACGATCCTCGAGCCCGCACCTTCGCGGCGCGCCTGCCCGCCCTTTTGCTTAGACACCATTGGGGCGGGCGTGGACGCCGTCATATAGATCTTGCAGTATTTGATCATGTCACAAGGCCGGCATGAGGAACCTCTTGCCCAGCCCGTTCAGTGCCAGCATCACGTCCACCGCGAAGAACTCGCCAGCCGTTCGACGCGCTCCGGGCAGTCGGGCGGTTTGAATATGCGCCAGTCAGGATCGATCATGCGCTCCACCGCCATACGCGGGAACACACCCATCTTCTGGCACGTGCGCGCGACGGACACCAGCACGGAGAACACGTGGCGCCCGTCGGGTTCTGACAGCTGGTGGCGCACGTTGCGGTGCAGCACGACGGTATCGCGTATTTCCAGCTCGGCGGCGTTGTTATGGGGCGGCATGCCCGGACATCTGAGGAACGTGAACGACGCACGAAATCCACGTTGTCCATGTCGCGGGTGAATTTCACGCAGTCCAGCACCGCGTTTATCGGGCCTGCCACGACCTGCATCGTGGCGAACTGACCTCTCTAGGATGCCGTCGCGGCCCCGAGCAGGTTCCTTATCGCCCTGCGAACCTGTTGGTGCCGTTCTTTCGCGCCGCGAACACCAGGAACAGCATGCTGCCCGCGTCAAACCGCGGTATGAGGTGCTTGTCGACGGCCACCAGCACGTCCCCGCCCCCGCGCATTCCGGCCCTCCTGGCGAGCCAGCCTCTTCCGGAACGCGTCGCGCTCCGCGTTGTATATGGAACCCGTGGACGGTATGCCCCAGCATCTCGCCGCAGAAGGCCTCGGCCCTGGCGGGGCAGACCGTGTGCATCGCGTCACGGAACCACCTTCCCGTGGGCATCCTTTTCGAGGCCCCGAGGTTTCTGGCCGCGGCCTCGGCCGTCGTGCGCTTGCTGCACATCTCAATCAGGATCGCCGTCCACTCCGGCAGCCCGTACCGCGTCCTGCGTTTTGTCGAGAACGACACGCCGGACACGGCCAGCAGGCCGGACAAGATATTAACGATCCTCGAGCCCGCACCTTCGCGGCGCGCCTGCCCGCCCTTTTGCTTAGACACCATTGGGGCGGGCGTGGACGCCGTCATATAGATCTTGCAGTATTTGATCATGTCACAAGGGTGGCCTGAACATGCTATCCGGAAAGCTAATGCACGTACTTGATAGGGCCTGTCACAAGGGTGGCCTGAACCGCGTTGTATTATGGCGCAACTGGGCAATGCACGACTCCAATACCTCTGGAACTGGGTGTGTCCTGCTTCAGTTCCATGTACTGATTAGTATAGACTCAGGTCGCCACGTCTCATGATTCGAGCATATGTGAAGGACCGTCTCAGCATGTGGCGGCGACAGAGGGCACCGCCGTTGTAGCCTGTACCAGCCGTTCGACGCGCTCCGGGCAGTCGGGCGGTTTGAATATGCGCCAGTCAGGATCCTCGATCATGCGCTCCACCGCCATACGCGGGAACACACCCATCTTCTGGCACGTGCGCGCGACGGACACCAGCACGGAGAACACGTGGCGCCCGTCGGGTTCTGACAGCTGGTGGCGCACGTTGCGGTGCAGCACGACGGTATCGCGTATTTCCAGCTCGGCGGCGTTGTTATGGGGCGGCATGCCCGGACATCTGAGGAACGTGAACAGGTGCGGGGCGGCGTTCTCCAGCGTCTCGCGGAACCCGTGACCCTTTTTGTAGCCCGACGCTATGCGCAGCACGGCCCTCTCCAGGTTTAGGCACTCGGCGCCGTCCGCCGACTCGCGGCTTTTGATCCTCCGGTACATGGAGAGCAGCCTGCGGTAGCACGACAGGTCGTCCCCGCCGTTTCTCACGGCGTATTTCTCGGCCTCGCGCAGTATGTGGGCCCAGCAGCGCTGCCTGACCGGGAGCATGCCGTACGCGACATATCCGTCCGTGACGGCCGGCATGCCCAGCAGGCCGCCAAAGTGCAGCTCCAGTACGGCCGCGGCCCTGCTCGGGGCCGCCACGATATACGTGGCGTCCCCTGTAGTCGCCAGCCATACGTACCCCCTCTTGCCGTTCATCCTGATAACCGACTCGTCGAACTGGACGAACGCGGCGCGCGAGATCCTCTCTAGGATGCCGTCGTACGCGGCCCCGAGCAGGTTCCTTATCGCCCTGCGCGCGTTCCAGACCGCGTTTGCGGACACCGAAAAGCCGTAGAGCGCCCGGAAATAGTACGATATGGTCGAGTCAGTCGACCTCTTGGCGTAGTATTCGAGTATGAACCCTAGGGCCCTCGGGCCGAACGACGTGCCGGGCGGCAGGGGAGCCGGGGCGGTGCTGACCGCGCTGCACCTCCTGCAGAATCCGCGCTCGAGCACGTACGCGACCGTCTCGATGCACCTGCTGCTTTCATCCGGAAAGTCGTTTACGATTCTCGTGACGGGGGCCGCGTACGCGAGGTGGCCACGCCCACAGTTCCGGCACCGGTACAGGCGCATGCGCTCCCTCCTCGAGGGCCTGTTACCGTGGGACGCGCCCTCGTGCCCCTCCGGAGGCCCGCTGCGCCTGCCCGCCGCGCTTTCTTTCGGTTCAGGTCCGCCCCCGTCCCCCTCCTCTTCTGCCAGCCTCTTCCGGAACGCGTCGCGCTCCGCGTTGTATATGGAACCCGTGGAGGACGGCGCGTTCGGGCTCTCGTATTTGGCCAGCCTCCTGTCCTGCTCTGCAATAGTCTCCATAAGCAGGTCTATCTGCTCCTCAAGGCCGGCCCTTATCCTGTCACGCTCGGCCTCCACCCGGGCGACTGCATCCTGCAGCCTCTTGATCTCCGCCATCATCTTGGCCATCTCCCGACGCAGCAGTGCCGTCTCGGAATCGCCCATGGACAATTTGCAGAATATATGATCTATAAGCTTGTCGGCCTGCCAGAGTTGCCAACAGGGTCACAGGCATGGACGTGAGTCCATACACTGATTAGTATAGACTCAGGTCGCCACGTCTCATGATTCGAGCATATGTGAAGGACCGTCTCAGCATGTGGCGGCGACAGAGGGCACCGCCGTTGTAGCCTGTACCAGCCGTTCGACGCGCTCCGGGCAGTCGGGCGGTTTGAATATGCGCCAGTCAGGATCCTCGATCATGCGCTCCACCGCCATACGCGGGAACACACCCATCTTCTGGCACGTGCGCGCGACGGACACCAGCACGGAGAACACGTGGCGCCCGTCGGGTTCTGACAGCTGGTGGCGCACGTTGCGGTGCAGCACGACGGTATCGCGTATTTCCAGCTCGGCGGCGTTGTTATGGGGCGGCATGCCCGGACATCTGAGGAACGTGAACAGGTGCGGGGCGGCGTTCTCCAGCGTCTCGCGGAACCCGTGACCCTTTTTGTAGCCCGACGCTATGCGCAGCACGGCCCTCTCCAGGTTTAGGCACTCGGCGCCGTCCGCCGACTCGCGGCTTTTGATCCTCCGGTACATGGAGAGCAGCCTGCGGTAGCACGACAGGTCGTCCCCGCCGTTTCTCACGGCGTATTTCTCGGCCTCGCGCAGTATGTGGGCCCAGCAGCGCTGCCTGACCGGGAGCATGCCGTACGCGACATATCCGTCCGTGACGGCCGGCATGCCCAGCAGGCCGCCAAAGTGCAGCTCCAGTACGGCCGCGGCCCTGCTCGGGGCCGCCACGATATACGTGGCGTCCCCTGTAGTCGCCAGCCATACGTACCCCCTCTTGCCGTTCATCCTGATAACCGACTCGTCGAACTGGACGAACGCGGCGCGCGAGATCCTCTCTAGGATGCCGTCGTACGCGGCCCCGAGCAGGTTCCTTATCGCCCTGCGCGCGTTCCAGACCGCGTTTGCGGACACCGAAAAGCCGTAGAGCGCCCGGAAATAGTACGATATGGTCGAGTCAGTCGACCTCTTGGCGTAGTATTCGAGTATGAACCCTAGGGCCCTCGGGCCGAACGACGTGCCGGGCGGCAGGGGAGCCGGGGCGGTGCTGACCGCGCTGCACCTCCTGCAGAATCCGCGCTCGAGCACGTACGCGACCGTCTCGATGCACCTGCTGCTTTCATCCGGAAAGTCGTTTACGATTCTCGTGACGGGGGCCGCGTACGCGAGGTGGCCACGCCCACAGTTCCGGCACCGGTACAGGCGCATGCGCTCCCTCCTCGAGGGCCTGTTACCGTGGGACGCGCCCTCGTGCCCCTCCGGAGGCCCGCTGCGCCTGCCCGCCGCGCTTTCTTTCGGTTCAGGTCCGCCCCCGTCCCCCTCCTCTTCTGCCAGCCTCTTCCGGAACGCGTCGCGCTCCGCGTTGTATATGGAACCCGTGGAGGACGGCGCGTTCGGGCTCTCGTATTTGGCCAGCCTCCTGTCCTGCTCTGCAATAGTCTCCATAAGCAGGTCTATCTGCTCCTCAAGGCCGGCCCTTATCCTGTCACGCTCGGCCTCCACCCGGGCGACTGCATCCTGCAGCCTCTTGATCTCCGCCATCATCTTGGCCATCTCCCGACGCAGCAGTGCCGTCTCGGAATCGCCCATGGACAATTTGCAGAATATATGATCTATAAGCTTGTCGGCCTGCCAGAGTTGCCAACAGGGTCACAGGCATGGACGTGAGTCCATACACTGATTAATGTTCAACAATTATATATCACCCCCCCCCCCCATATGCGAACCCTAGTCAAGGCGTTTCTTGTAATCGCCATTATAGTAGGGGCCATCATCATAGGCACCACGGCGTTCTCACTGTTCGCCGCCAACCAGGTCATGACGGGCATAAAGGACATGGCGTCCGAGCGCGCCGGGCCGGCGCCCGAGGCGGGCTCCTACGAGGAGGCGCTGCGTAACCTGACTACCATGTCCTGCGACGAGGCCCTGAAGGCCGTGAACAAGTACCCGGGACTGGCTAACACCTAGGACTACATGGTCGTCAAGACGTTATCATGCCCGGGCCTGCCATGAGTGTGGCGGGCCGGGCACTGGCATAAACTCCGACATTTTTCAAAATCCATGTCCACGGACCCGGACGCAGCCCCGCCCGCCTGCGGGCGCGCTCGGACCGTAATGCGCGTTCCGATTGCCTTTTAAACACGCGCGGATGCACTCTGATGTGTCACGCGGCATCACTCTTGTTTTGGTTAAAAAACTGAAGAGGATAATCACAACGTACGACGGGCGCCTAAACGAGACTGCCACAAGGTACTGCCTGGTAGATCCGGTGCTGCGCGACCTCGGCTGGCACCTTGACAACCCAAGTGAGTGCGAATACGAGTTGGGTCCGGTGGGGAGGTATGATTACGGGCTTGGCAGGCGCATACTCATAGAGGCAAAGAGACTGGGCGGCGTGACAGAGCGGGACGAGCGCCAGTTGCGCGACTATCTGCGCGACAACGGGATGCGGCACGGCGTGCTGACGGACGGCCGCAGGTGGCTGAAAATGACGGTCGGGCCGGATACGTATCACGAGGACTTTCGCGTCGATGTAATGGCAAACCCGTACAACGTGGTCGTGCAGCGACTCCAGGGACTTGAACGATCTGTCATCTTTGATATGGTGGAGGAGGCACCAGCGGTGGCAGATACACAGGCGCGGGCGCGGCAGGCGCCAGATACAGATGCACAGGCGCGGGCGCGGCAGGCACCGGCGGCCGGTGTCAAGCGAGGGTTTGAACAGATTGACACACACAAGTCATCCAGCAGGGTGCCGTATGCAGTGCGGTTCGACGATGTGGTGCTGCCGGCAGGCAGCTCGGGCAAGTTTGCGAATTTTTCACGGGCATACGTAGGCGTGGTCGAACACTTGTTCGAGCGCGGGCTACTGACCGAGGAGTCCATACGTTCACGCCCGTTGGATGCGGGCGGGCGCGGGAAGACAATACTGCTGTCGGCATACAGGCCGCCCGGCAACCTTCACCGCGCACGCTTGAAGAACGGCATGTGGCTGAACGTCAACTTTAACACCATCTGCAAGCACAGGCAGTTGCTGCGCATCTTGAAAGCCGCCGGGTGCGACCCGCGGCGCATACTTGTATCCAGTGGCTAGCCGGCTTACGAACTGCCGCAGCCGCCACCATCACCATGGAAAGCCGCCGGTTATCAGATACCACGGGTTGTCCACCAGGCATGCCGCTACAAGGACGTCGATCTGCATCCTCTGCTCCGGGGTAGCCGCCCAGACATGCATCGGGTTCGGCTCCCCGTACAGCAGCTAGGCGCAATCTTTCTGCTCAAGCGCATACTGGAGCTCCGGGGACTACATGGTCGTCAAGACGCTGAGCTGCCCGGGGCTGCCCTGAGCATCAGCGGGCCGGGCACTGCAAAAACACCGATATTATTTTTCAAAGCCTGTGGTTCCCGGAGCCCATGCACGCCTCCGGCGTATTGTACTCGCATTGACGGTGGAATCAACTTAAAAATCCCCCATTCTGATACCATATATGGAGCTTGAACGAAGCGGGTTCGGGCTAGGACGGCCTAGTTATCATCTATTAGTTATCATCTATTAGTTATCATCTATTAGTTATCATCTATTAGTTATCATCTATTATGGGGGCTGGTCTATCTGCCCCCCGGGCCAAGGCATTTTCACCGTCCGGGCGGTGTTTTGTGAGGGATGCGACGCGCCACATAACGGAAGCTTGCCGCCTCCGGGGGGAGCCGCGTAGTTGGAGGAACGTGCCCGTGCAGTCCGCTTCGTCGAGCGCTGGCGCGGCGAGACGCATGAGAGCGGAGAATCACACACGTTCTGGAACGAGTTCTTTGACATATTCGGCAAGGACCGCAAGTTGGTGGCCGTATTCGAGCGGTTCTCCAAGCGGCTTGACAAGTACGGCTTCATCGACCTGTTCTGGCCAGGCGTGCTGATCGTGGAGCACAAGAGTGCGGGCAGGTCGCTGGAACAGGCCATGGGACAAGCCGAGGAGTACGTCGTGGGGCTGCCAGAGGCTCACGTGCCGCGGTACATGCTGGCCTGCGACTTTGCCAAGTTCCACTTGGTCGACCTGGAAGCGCCGAAGGATTACAGGTTCGACCTGGACGAGCTGCCTGACAGGGTGGGGCTGTTCGGGTTCATCGCGGACAAGCCGGAACGCGCCGCGGAGGACATCGACCCGGTAAACCAAAAGGCCACGGCCATCATGGGCGAGATATACGAGTCACTTGCAGCCTCCGGATATCCAGCAGCAGACACGGGACGGCTCCTGACCCGACTGGCGTTCTGCATGTTCGCCGACGATGCGGGCATATTCACGCACGGCTCGTTCAACAAATATGTGGAGGGGCTGGACGGCCGGACTCTCGGCCCCATGCTGCACAGCCTGTTCCAGCAGCTGGACACCCCGCATGACGCGCGTCAGAAGGGGGCGGATGGGTTTCCCTACGTGGACGGGGACCTGTTCGGCGAGGAGCTGCCGATCGCCGCGCTCTCAGACGACATCAGGGACATGCTGCTCAGGGCGGACTCGTACGACTGGTCGAAGATCAACCCAGCTATATTCGGAGGCATGTTCCAAGTGGTGATGAATGCCGAGGAGAGGAGAAATGCGGGCGCTCACTACACGACGGAGGAGAACATCATGCGCGTCATACGGCCGCTCTTTCTGGATGATTTGCGGAAGGAGTTGGACGAGGCCCGCTCGGCCGTCAACAAGGAAGCGGCGCTCGGGCGGTTCCAGGACAAGCTGTCAAGGCTGACGTTCTTCGACCCGGCGTGCGGCGCGGGTAATTTTCTGGCCATAGCGTACAGGGAGGTGCGGCGGCTAGAACTCGATGCCATACTGGAGATGCACGACATCAAGAAGCAACTACTTGACGTGAGCGGTCTCTCAAAGGTGGACGTGGATCAGTTTTACGGCATCGAGATAAAACCGTTCTCCGCGCAGATTGCCCGCATATCCATGTGGATGACCGACCACCTGATGAATCGCGAGCTCGGCGAGAAATACGGACTTGCGTATGCGCGCATACCGCTTAAGCAGTCGCCGAACATCATATGTGTGGACGCGCTAGAGGTGGACTGGGATGGCGTACTGCCCGCCGCAAAGTGCTCGTACGTGCTGGGCAACCCGCCGTACGTCGGATCTCAGCTGCAGACCGCGCGGCAGAAGGAGCAGGTAAGGCAGACGATCGGCCCAGATGTCACGCACCACATCGCCACGCTAGACTATGTGGCCGCGTGGTTCGTCAAGGCAGCCCGGTACACGGAGTCCAACCACGCTGTGCGCACCAGCTTTGTCGCGACCAACTCAGTCTGCCAAGGCGCGCAGGTGGGGGAACTGTGGCCCATATTGCTTGACAACTTCGGGCTCAGGATAGAATTCGCCTACAGGCCGTTCGAGTGGAATTCCGAGGCATCCGGCAAGGCCCACGTCCACGTCGTGATAATTGGACTCGGCAGGGAGGCCGGCCGCATGCGTCGGTTGTTCCACACGGACGACGAAGGACATGTGTTGGAGGAGAACCCGGCGGCAATATCGCCGTACCTGACCGGGGCAAAGAAGACCAGTGTGGTTCAATACTCGCCGAATCCGTTGAACGGCCTGCCAAAGATGGTCATGGGGTCCAAACCGATAGACGGCGGGAGTTACATATTCACTGATGAACAGATGGTGGAATTCCTCAAGACTGAGCCCGGAGCCAAACCATATATGAGACCATACATTGGGGCGGAAGAATACATACATGGAAAACGGCGCTGGATTCTGTACCTGCACGAGACAGAACCCGGTGTGTTGAGGCGCCTGCCACACGTACTAAAACGCGTGAAAGACGTACAGTCATTCAGGCTCGCAAGCACCACACACTCCACGCGAAAACTGGCAGAAACCCCCATGATGTACCACCTAAACGTAATCCCAGACAGCCCGTTCTTGGTGGTGCCCAGCACGAGTTCGGAGACGCGCAGATATGTTCCGCTTGGTTATGCCGAGCCTCCCACAATACCGAGTAATGCCAACATGGTGATCCTTGACACCACACTGGGACTCTTTGGACTACTCACCTCGTACATGCACATGGTGTGGCTGTCCTACATAGGGGGACGGCTGGAGAGCAGGTACAGGTACTCAAAACACGTGTACAACACCTTCCCTATGCCCGACGCGCCACTGGACGCGCTGGAGCAGTATGCCAAGGCAGTGCTAGATGCCCGTGCGTCTCATCCTGCGTCAACACTGGCCGATCTCTACGACAGCGCGGCGATGCCGGCGGACCTGGCCAAGGCCCACCGCAGGTTGGACAGAATGGTAGACTGCCTGTACAGGAAGAAGCCGTTCGGCTCGGACCTTGAGCGTATAGAGTTTTTGCTGGAACGGTATGAGGCAATGACAAACCGCACCGCCCGGTAGTCGCCATGTGGCCTGCCGGCACTACGCGTTCTCGTCCGGCCAGTCCCTCGACGAACTTGTGCGCCTCGAAGGTGTAGTGCCGTCTCAAAGTCTGACGCCGATCTCAAGGCAAGGCGGACGATCTCCCCGGCAGGATGTTTGGATGAGAGCGTGTCCATATTACGAAGTTACACCAGTACCCCAGAGAATTTCAGGACACGGTAACTTACCAGCCCCTGACACGATCATCCTTATGTAAGCCCCGGATCAAGTGGTGGCATGGCAGCAGACATGGAAACAGTCATCTTTACCTTTGAAAACACGGATTACACGATCAGAGGCTGTCATATCCAGAGGATAGACGAGGATCACTACATGTTAGAGACTTCCGATGTGGAAGAAATCATCAAGGTATTGGAAAAGAACGTATGGGATAACGGAAGATTGCCACGTTTTGAGGTCAAATGGCCTGGGCACCACTATATGGTCCATATCCCCGATGAGGATTTGAATAGGGACTTCGTAGCGAATACAAAGGACGCAGTGATTAGATTAACCTGCGTAGAAAACCTGAATCTGAGGGACTGAATCCCACAGGAGCCAAATGTGACATTCCCGATGGATCGCGGTGCTCGTGGCTCGCTTTGCTGTACACTGACAGCCCGGACAGGCGTCCGTTTCAGAGAAGATCTCGCTACACACCCGCGTGCCTATCAACCGAATTGGAAGCAGTACCGGCTTCCGCAATGTTTTTTAGAATCCACTATTTGATACATTACAAGTGCATTCAGGAGAGATTGGTTGTACTCCAAGCACCATTTTGCCAAGCAATATCAATCAAAAGAAATAGTTCATTTTCACAGCGAATCCCTTTAGACCCGCTTCCACTGTGGGTTCTAGTTCCCTTTTGCCGCTTTGCCTGTGGCACGAAGCACGACCTTGCTGTTTGGAAGCGTGCCTACGAAACTGCACATGCCGGAGTTGATGAGTTGCTCTGCCCTGTCTGAATCTACGACTAGCTGGCGACTGGTGTTGCAATCTGGCTCATCTTACCGGCCCTCAGGGCCTCTAGTATGTGGCCAAGCTGCTGTGGTGTCGCGCCCTGCATCAGATTCTGTATCTCAAGTCTCTGCTCCAGGGTGTCGGCCTCTGTGGTGTTTGTCTGATCCAGAAATTCCTCGGAGCGGACATACGCGTCGCGCATCTCCGCCATCAGCACTTCTGGCAGCACGCCCTTGTTGGTCGTGTACCTAGACTCCATGGTGCCCTTGTGTCCCATAAAGAACACCCGGAAGTCGTGTGCCATCTTGCCCTTTGACTCTGCTATGAGCAGCTGCGTATCAAAGTAGGGCCTCAGTATGTAGGGCCTCCACTCAAATCGCGGCCGAAACGTATTGCGGACAATCCTGCTGACCCGCTGCGTTGGCAGAAACGGTTTTGCAGAGTTGTTTCCCCTGCCAGTCTTGTATACGTAGTCTGGCGCCACCACTGCAGAGTTGCCGTGCAACGGCTCTCCGCGTGACAGGCGGTCATTCAAGTACGATACCAGATGGTCAGTGGCAGAGCGAGTACAGAATGTAAAGTACGAGTGCCCCGCCTTTGAGAGCTCGCGCCGTATGACAATCCGGTTTGGATACCGGGTGCATTTTACCACACCCTGCTGGATTATCAGATCAGGCAGGTCCCTCATCTGCAGTCCGTCTGTGCCGTTGTAGTTTCCTATCACCTCGGGCCGGAGTCCGGATTTTGCCATCAGTGATATGATGACAGTCTCACGCAGTCCGGCACGGCTGTACAACTCTGCCATCTCCCTGGCGCTTGGAACCCTCTCGTTCTGCAACGTGGGCGTAAAGTTGTGGCCTGACACTCTGATCTTTCTCCTTATTTCGACGTCAAAGTGCCGGAACCAAGACTTTACGGCCTTTATCTGCTCGTCCACGTATCCCGGCGAGTACCCCTTGGATTCCATCATGGTGATGTGATCCTCCAACAGGTCTGTTGTCGTTCTCAGTTCTTTGAGGGCCAGGTCTGCCAGCTGCATCGGCGTCACCTGGTGCATCTCGCAGAACCTCCCCAGCCTGCGAAGACGCCCCTCGGCAGTCAGAGGACTGCCGCGAGCTAGGTTATCATACCACCGCTTGATGTCCATATTGGCTAGAAGTCTTGCTCGTTTTGTGTTGGTTGTTTTGGCAGTGTCTTTTGTTGTTGTTCTTGGCTGCTTGTTTGTTCCCATATTGGTCAGCCTCTCGGCGACTTCACTTGTGTGATCCTTAAGCGGCGCGGATATTTCAATCTTGTCTGACGTTACTGTATGGCCATCTACAGGGTCAAGGCGCGTTTGCCTGCCAGTGCCACGGTTGTCAGATGTCTTGCGATCTGCCGCATTGCCTGTCTTCATAACTTACTATAAGTCATATCACTATTTAAAGATGACTCATAACAAGTCATAGACAGTCAAATATAGGAGCTATGTCTTATAACAATATAATGGGCATGACAGTCAAGGCTACCAAGGACAGAGAGTACCTGTACTTTCAAGCAGGCAAGACCACCATCTACATTGGCCCAAAAGACGACGCATCCAAGGTCAAGACAGAGAACGTGATCATGGCGCTGGACTATTCACGTGGGCGTGTCCAGCATTATTTAGATTCCGTTGATGAGCTGATTGCCTTGTTGCCTGAACCGCTACGCAAACAACAGTTCTTGAAGCAGAAATTAATTCTGCAAAGTGGTTCTAATGAGCAACACAAGAAATAGTTTGATCTCGCTACGTGGAACTGCACCACAACTGGAGTGACATGTAACCGACATGCCACTGCGTGAGCACCAGAAGGCTATCTGTTACGGTCACATCATGAATTATTAGCGTATTCTTTTCGTTCTTTGCATTCTCTTAAAAAGTTTGGCAGGTCAAGATACCACATGATGTCTTCCTTTTCGATTGTGAGTTTGAAGTGTAATCTCCTTAGATCATCCGTGCGAGGAGGATGTTTGTCATAAAACTCACGTATAATTTTTTCATACAGTTTTTTTTCCTCAGGAGTATATTCCAGAGAATAGGATTGGTCTGGGAGTATACCGACTAGATTTCGTTCAGTACACGCCATGTGATTTTTGACCAAGTCTTGCAGAAAAATCCGGATGCCATCAATGATAATATTATAGCCATCCAAAACATTCTTTGATAACGGAATTGTAATCATGTCTTTAAGCGGATTTTTCCCCCTTGACACCTGAGTGTAAGAATCAAATTTGGAAAGTGGAGAATTTTCAGGTACGTTCCCTAGCGCGCCTAGTATCAACGGAGCTCCCGCATGTTTAAACCTCCTAAATGCAGGATGGTGGCTACTTCTAAACTTTTTTATCTCAATGAGAATTCTCTTTATCTCTGCAATATTTGTCAACATTACTTTTTCTACAAGACGTCTTTCTTCTTCCTTCAGTTCTAGTTGGCTTAGATCTGCATATCCCAAAATCCTGTGAAATTCCACATCGGAGAAGGAATTCAGGCATTCAAAAAAATCTCTGATTATATCTCCTGCATCGCCCTCATTTTCATCGGAACGATCCAGTAGCTTGTAGTACGAAATTTTCCTCCTAAATGATTCCGCCAAAATAGCGAGATCTTCGACGTACATCATAATGCCCGAAATTATATCCATCTGAAACATTGACTTTATTTTGATTTTTTCTTTATCCGAAAAATTTCCTAGTGGAAATTTGTCTTCTTCTATTTGGCTTATGGAATTCATGGCGATCTTGAGTAGTATTTCTCTCATTGGCAGGATGTTTTCGTTATAGTTACGAAGGAGCACATAGTCATTTTTGATTTCGTCATCCCGATCTATCGTCTCCTCGGTGACAGTCATGCATCTGCTGACGATGTACGAAATAAAAGTATTTTGCATTGGTAGGTTCTGTTACGAATTCGTGACTTGATCTAGAACGATAGGCACATTCCGAATTCACAACAGAATTTGATTTTGAATTGAATGCTTCCGGATCAATATTGTATCAAGGCGCTCAAACGATTACGCCTCTTTTATTGCGGGCGGCTGTATGACGCGCATGTCCAAATGTCAGTACGCTAGGTGCAGCGAAAAGACGGCGGAGCGGGACATATACTGCGCAAACCATCTGGAGCACGGCGAGCAATATTGGGGGGAGGGTGAGTGCCAGCCAGCCAGCAGCGCGCCATGACCGGAACAGCCCCGATACTTAGATCTGCCATCGTTTCCGGTTGTATGAGATGTACAAAAAGATGTGTGTAAAGCATTATAACATGCTTCCAAATACATGTGGCATGGGTAAACTGGCATACGCTGGTGATGCAGAGGGTGCCATGACGTTTCATGCGACAAGGGGAATACAAGCGGGAAGAGAGTTCTACGTTGCCATGTGCGACTTTGCCACGGTTGTAAAGCACTTTGCATTTGACAAGGATTCCAGAGTGCCTCCCGAGATGAGGGCCCAGCGCAAGGTCAGGGAGTCGCGCATATCCAAAATATCGTCGTACATACTGGAGAACCCAACCAACTACGTGTTTTCTGCAATTACGGTTTCGGTGGACAAACTCATGAGATTCGACCCGATTCCGTCGGGAAACTCCGAGAGCAGGGTGGGTACGATAACAATACCCTCAAATGCTACCATACTGGTAAACGACGGCCAGCACCGATGCGCGGCGATAAGGAGCGCATACGAACAGAACAAAGAAGTGGGGCTGGAGAGAATACCCGTCGTGATATTCGAAGATCGCGGACTGGAGCACAGTCAGCAAATGTTTGCGGACCTGAATCAGAACGCAGTAAAGCCCACAAAGTCGCTTGCTCTACTGTACGACCACCGTGACACGTTTGCCAGGTTTGTGGTGACGCTGGCCAACGACATCGATATATTTGCAGGGCGCACCGAAATGGAAAAAACCAACATATCAAACCGCTCAAATAAGGTATTCACGCTCAACGGCGTCGGCGAGGCCACCCGCCGCCTCTTGGATATAAAGACGAGCACCAAGTCAATTGCTGCAGAAAAGCAGAAGTTAGCAGCCGAATACTGGATCCACGTATCCAGAAACATCCCGCAGTGGAACCTGCTGATAGACAAGAGGATGGCCCCGCATGACATGAGAAAACAATACGTGCACGCCCACACAAACATACTGAACGCGTTGGGCATAGTAGGCCAGATACTCACTAGGCGCAGGGACTGGAGGCAAAAGATAAGGGGGCTACAGAACATAGACTGGTCCCGCAGCAGTCCCATCTGGCAAGACAAGGTCGTAATGGACGGCAAGATGCTAAAGAACCGACTGGGCATAAAGCGCGCCGCAAACGAGATTCTGTTTAGGCTGGGCGTACCGGATAGGGTGGAGAGAGGAATCTAATGGTGGCAAAGTCAGTTTTTTCAAAGCGAACCCTCAAGGACATACATGATGAGATACGCTCAGTATACCTGGGGGACAACCGTCCCTGGATACTCGGGTTCAGTGGGGGCAAGGACTCCACCTGTATGGTGCAGCTGATATGGAGCGCACTGTCAGAGCTGCCGCCTAACAAGCTTGCAAAGCGCATCTACATCATATCATCAGATACGTTGGTGGAATCACCCAAGATAGTAGAGCAGATCATCACCACGCTGGACATGATGGAAAAGGCATCAAAAAAAACGCATCTGCCGGTATCTACCAATCTAGTCAGGCCTGTTATAGAAGACACGTTCTGGGTGTGCCTGCTTGGCAAAGGGTTTCCTGCCCCAAGCAACCTGTTTCGATGGTGTACGGAGCGCCTAAAGATACGGAACGCCGACAGGTTCATCCAAGAAAAGGTGTCCGAGTACGGCGAGGCGGTCGTAGTGCTTGGAACCCGAAAGGACGAGAGCGGCTCAAGACAACAGCTGATGAACCTATATGAGATAGAGGGCAGCCTCTTGTCGCGCCACTCCAAGTTTGCACAGACATACGTGTACACACCGCTCCGCGACTTTACCGCAAAGGACGTGTGGAGTTATCTGTTGCAAAAGGAGAACCCGTGGGGCGCAAACAATCGCGACCTCTTGGCCGTGTACCAGAATGCAAATGCATCAGAATGCCCCCTGGTGGTTGATACCACCACTCCCTCCTGCGGCAACAGCAGGTTCGGATGCTGGACGTGCACGGTGGTAGAGGATGACGTTTCACTCCGCAATACGGTTGAGAGCGGGGAGGACTGGATGGAGCCTCTGCTTGAGTTGAGAGACGAACTAAAGGCTACCCAGAATCCCGCAGTAAGGAAAAAGGTCAGGTCCCTCAAGAGGCGCACAGGGCAGATGAAGCTGATAGACGACTCACGCAAAAAAGCTTTTGATGAGAAGATACAGGAGTCAAAGATGGAATTAGAGATGGCCGGCAGTGGTGACGAGATCACTGACCCGTATGCAAAGCTGGTTCCCGGACCATACACGCTGGAGTTTTGCCGAGAGTTTTTGGAAAAGATACTGGTGGCGCAAAAAAAGGTGCGGCAGACTGGCCCCGACCCTCACCTGTGCCTTATACAGGACGAAGAGGTACATGAAATACAGCGCATATGGCGTATGGAGCGTGGTGACTGGAAGAACACCGCATATCAGATATACGAAAGAGTGCTGGACGAAAGGTTGATCCCGCCCCAAGAGGACTTGGGCGGGTTTGGTGTAGTAGAACAAGATCTGTTGGAGGGGATATGCAGTAAACGTGGTGTACCCGCGCTACTCGTATCAAAACTGCTAAACACAGAGCATGAGTCGCAGGGAATGGCCCAACATTCTAGGATATACCCCAAGATCACCAAGGTGCTCTCGGAGGAGTGGCGCGATGACTTGGGCACCATAGTACACGAGCTGGAGCAGCAGAAAAGCGAGATGAAGAAGTTTGCCGTAGGGGGTGGCAACGGGGCGTGATAATCACAAAGGTCGTACTGACAGACTACGGGGTGTACGGAGGGAAAAACGAGTTTGACCTTGTCCCCGCACCGGACAAACCCATCATACTTATCGGCGGTGCTAATGGCGCGGGTAAAACCACGCTCTTTGAGGCCGTTCCACTGTGCCTGTACGGGATGTCGGCGGCTGACAGGCGCATCACAAAAAAGGCGTACGAGGAGTTCTTGGCAAAAAAGATCCACAGGTATCAGAAGAGCTCCGTCATGGCAGACAGCGCCTCGGTGGCCGTCCAGTTCAAGTTCTATCACAACTCAAAAGAGGTCGAATACCGAGTGGAACGTTCGTGGCAGAAATCATCGTACGGTCGCGCAGAAGAACATCTGGATGTCAAAAAACGCACGGATCCGCGCGCTCACTTTGAGCGTCTTGACGCCGTGGAGGCGTCCTACTGGCAATCATTCGTATCGGATCTGATTCCAAAAGGCATACTCAGGTTGTTTTTCTTTGACGGCGAAAAGGTGGTAAGGATGGCAAAGGAGGGATCAGAGGACGCGGTCATCCGTAACTCCTTCAAGTCGCTCTTGGGAATCGAGATTGTGGAGCAGCTGCATGCGGATCTGCAGGTTAATCTGACAAGAAATCTGGCAGGTGACGACAAGCAACTACAAAAAGAAATTGCGGAATGTGAGATGGAGCGAGACGGAACTGCCCAGACTATGGAGCGCTTGCGCGAACGACTCGCACAAAAGCAGACCGAGATGGACGCCCTGTCAAACGAGATAGAGAGCGCAGAATATGACATATCAAAGATAGGCGGGGCCTTTGCAAGCGGCAGGGACGATGCAAAGACGCGGCTCGGAGACTCACGATCTGGATACGAGGTGGCGCGCAAACGGATATCCGATATGTGTTCCGACGCGCTGCCGCTTGCACTGATGCCAAGGCAGCTTGATGAACTGTTGAAGCAGTTAGATTCGGATTCTGCAATATTTCAGGACAGGGCGGGCGCCACGATGCTTGATGAAAAGATCAGGGCCATGTCGAAGATGCTCAAAGACACATACAAAAACGCCGCACTAAGCGCCAGTCAAAAACGCATCATAACATCCTCCATAACTAGGTTCATCAAAAAGGAGAAGATCCAGAAGACAGAAGGGACTCCGGTGTTCGGATTCTCAGAATCCCAGGCTGCGTCCATCAAAGGTGTTATCAGCAGGGCCAACAATACGCTGCTCCCCGCGCTCAGAAAGGAAACAGCCTCGCTTGTCAAATACGACAGGGAGATCAGTACGTTGGAATCGGCCATCGTGAGTGCACCTGCAGACGACGAGATCGGGCCGCTTGTCTCGAAAGTGGCGGAATTAAACTCGCAGCGGGGGGCGCTGCAGGAGGAGATGAACCACATAGGGGAGAAGATATCTAGCAACAGGGCCCTGCTGCAGCATGTCGACACTAAGATGCGCGACCTAGTATCAAGGACATACAAGGGCAAGAAGACAAAGGAGCAGATACACCTCACGCACGAGGTGCAAAAGGTGTTAGAGGAGTTCATAGACAGGCTGAGGGTCAAAAAAATACGACTTCTTGAACAGTACCTGCTTGACGCGACTGGAATCCTGTTGCACAAAAAAAGATTGATCCACGGGATAAGAATCGACCCAAAGTCATTTGAGATCACCATATACGACAGGGACGGCAAGACAAAGCCAAAGGACATGCTCTCCGAAGGCGAAAAGCAGATGTTTGCAATGTCCGTTTTGTGGGCACTTGCAAAGACATCTGGCAGGCCGCTACCATTCATGATCGATACACCGCTTGCGAGGCTGGACGACGCGCATAGGACGAGCATTGTCCGAAGGTTCCTGCCTGTTGCCTCACACCAGACTCTGGTGTTTTCCACAGACACGGAGATCGAGGAGTCCGAGTACGATGCAATGTCAGTCCACATGACAAAGTCATACCTGCTTGTGTTTAACGAGGACACCGGCTCCACGTCGCCGTGCAACGGATACTTTTGGGATCTTGATGCGAGGGAGGATAACAAGATTGCTGCGGTTTAGCAGGTTGTACATGAGCTACCGCTCGCAGAACCTGCTTGCGCAGCTAAAGTCACGGACGGGCCTGACCCCCAACATCACCGGCAGGTTTGCCATATGCATGTCCCTGAACAACCTGTCTGTTCCAAATCCCGACGAGTTCGACGAAAAAGGATCGGAGATGCACCCCTCCGTGCTGTTTGGCGAATACGAGGATGTGTTCATGGCCCTGATGATACAGAGGCTTAACCGCGACGGACTAGACCCCAAGACGTACCTTAACAGTATGACGCGAGCCCACTTTAACAGGGGCGCGATAGCGCTGTTTGCCCGTATACACGACCTGTCAGACGTTGAGAAGGTAATAGACGAGGAGCGGAAGGTTGCTGGCTGACACCGCCCGTCCAATATACATGGATTATCATGCCACGACGCCGCTTGATCGGCGCGTACTTGATGAGATGATGCCATACTTTGCAGAAAAGTTCGGTAATGCATCTAGCTTGGACCACCCGTACGGGCATGACGCGTCTGTGGCGGTGGAGACAGCAAGGGAGCGACTTGCTAGACTGATAGACGCCAAGTGGAGTCACGAGATCGTATTTACAAGTGGCGCCACGGAATCCGACAATCTGGCATTGATGGGTGTCATGGAAGCGTATGCGGACAAGGGGGATCATATGATTACGTGCGCGACAGAGCACAAGGCGGTTCTTGACACTACCAAGCATCTTGAATCCATGGGGAAGCAGGTTACGTACCTACCAGTCGACCGGTATGGACATGTCTCTACATCGGACATCAAAGATGCCATTACCAACAAGACCGTGCTGATATCCATAATGACGGCAAACAATGAGATCGGAACTATCGCAGATGTCAGATCGATTGGAAAGATGGCTCACGAGCACAACGTACTGTTCCATACGGACGCGGCCCAGGCAGTGGGACACATACCGGTCAACGTCCAAGACATGAACGTCGACCTGATGTCGTTCTCATCGCACAAGATGTGCGGACCAAAGGGAGTCGGGGCGCTCTACATTAGGGCCATAAAGCCGAGGGTGCGAGTTCTGCCTTCAATGCATGGGGGCGGTCAGGAACGCAGCATGCGTCCCGGAACCCTGAACGTGCCTGCCATAGTTGGGTTTGGAAAGGCGGCCGAGATAGCGCAAAAAGAGATGCCAAAGGAAAACAAACGGTTTCGCGAATGGTCGACTGAAATAATCGACACACTCTCAAGGACATCAGGGGCGATGCACAACGGCGACACGGACAAGAGACTTCCGCACAACATAAGCCTCACGTTTCCGGGAATAGACGGCAAGGCTATCATCAATTCTATATCCGAACACGTCGCAATATCCGCGGGATCCGCGTGCACCACCCAGACAGTCGAGCCATCTCACGTGCTACTGGCACTGGGCATGGGTGTGGAGGAGGCACACTCGTCCATACGAATCGGACTTGGGAGGTTCAACACCCACGAGGAGGTCGCGTATCTCATAGATGCGATCTCGGAAGCAGTAAGCGATCTGGGCAGAATAGGCTCGACTGCATGACAGACTGGCACCCGTCATCCAGTGAGACGGACGTGACTTCATGTCTGGGATTTCTGCCGCCTGCATGACCCTACACCCAGCGAAGAGATGGACAGAGTTTTAAACATGGATTCAAACACAGGATTGATGGCAACAATACCGTCCACATCCCAAGACATTCCGCTCGACAAGATCGTAATGAGTACCAGTCAGGCTAGGCAACGAGATACCAAGGTGGAGCCGGATGACGACTTGGTTCTCAGTATACGAAAACACGGACTGATCAGTCCGGTGGTGGTCAAGCAAGTGCCTGATAATGACCAATACGAATTGCTGATCGGACAGAGGAGGTACAGGGCTCATGTGCATCTGAAACTCCCAACAATCAAGGCGTACGTGGTGGGACAGGATATGAACGAATCCAACGCCAAAATGCTCTCAATTATTGAGAACGTGGCCAGAAAGGACATGAAGAATGCAGATCTGGTGGATGCAGTAGAGTATTTCATGGATAAGTACAATTCAACCAGTGACGTGGCAGAGGAACTCGGACTCCACCCCAATACGATAAGAAAATACGTCAATGCGGCAAGGTTACCACAGGAAATACGAGAGGACGTGCGCAACAAAAACTACCGCTTGGGGCACGCGCTCAAGGCCCTCAAGGCACTGGGCGACGACGAGACGGCCGTCGACACCGGCATGCTGCGTGAAACCGCATTGGAGATGAAGAAACTCTCCCCGCAGGGCCGGGATAAGTTCGTGGAGATAAAGGAGAGGGAGCCGGACTCGACCCCACAACAAGCCGCAGAAAAAGCCAGGCAGAGAACCAGCGTCAACATCATGCAACTCCATTTCACGGATGACCAAGGTGAACGGATCGACCGATACAAGAAACGGCAGGACATAGAAAAGGACGAGGAAGCTGTAGTAGAACTGGTAGACATCGGGTTGGACACGGCAGATGTGTGATGTACATACTTGACAACCCGTTCAGGCTGGCCAAACTACTCACCAGCATCAAGGTACAGGGTGCCAACAGGCCGCTCAGTCCAGTGGATGTGGCAAGAGAAATAAAGATAATGCTGGATGATCTGGCAGGAGACCAGAACGAACTGCTCAGGCGCCTTCCAATCAAACAGGATGTAATAAATGAATTCAAGAGCCTGTTACGGCTGCCGCCAGAGATACAAGGCATGGTGGTGTGGGGCGGATCAAAGCGCGAGACCGGAGGCATCGTATTCAGCGTCGCGTCCAGAATAGCCTCATTGGACAGTCAAGATGACATGCGAATGATGGCCGGAACAGTGGAGGACCTGTCCCGCCCCGTCACCAAGGAAGAGATCAAGGGCATATTGAGCCTGAAGAGGGGCAATCCGGACAAACCCATCAACGAGTGCCTGACAGAGGTGCTCAACGTCACACGCCCGGTCGTTATAACCCACTACATATTCCTAAGCGGGCTAGACCCGGACATCATACAGGCCATGAAACAGAAGGCACACAAGTCCGGTGTGGACATTCACGAATTCGCGTCAAAAATACTGAGCTGCGTGTTTCCTGAAGGCTCGTTCAAGAGTGCCAAGGTGTTTTCGGACAGCATAAGACTGGCTCTTGCAAAACACGGCTCCAATTTTATATCAGAATATTCGAAATCCCACGACATACCGATGCAGAGGACACTCGGCCACATGATTGGTTCGGAGATGATGAAAGACGACTAACGTGAATCTCTTCGAACAGGCGGCCATCACGGAGGACGGAGCGATCCGCCTAGGACGCTCGGTGGTTTGCGATGGATTTATGCCGGGGTTTTATGCGGCGGCTTTCACGCATGTACACAGCGATCATATCGGGAACAGTTTTGAGACATGTATGCACCACTATCAGGTGTTCACCTCAAAGATCACCGGTGACCTTCTGGAGGCGATTACGGAGGACACGTACAACCGTAGAACACAGTTCCACAGGATAGACTACAATGAATCGCAGGGCATACGGATAAACGGGCACATGGACTATCTCAAGCTTCTGGAGTCCGATCACATGCTCGGAGCAAGCCAGGTGTTGCTAACGACGCATGACGGCCTGAATATACTGTATTCCGGTGACATATCCCCTCGTGACAAGCCACCCGAGTGCGACGTCCTCGTGATAGACTCCACACATGGAAATCCCAGCTTGGACAAAAACATAGACAGCGGCAGCATGGAGCGCCGCCTAATTGATGCCGTGGTGGAAAACATCACATCACAGATGCCGGTCTGCATACATGCGCATCGGGGCAAACTACAACACATCATGCACGTACTTTCAAAGCACGACGAGATTCCACCTAATGTGAGTTTTTTGACGGGTGGAACGGACATACGTGTGGCGGACATCTACAAAAGGCACGGATATGAGATGAGAGACTTGGTGAACATACGTGAATACGATGGAGAGGAGATAATGTCCAAGGACTATCCGTGGATAGAGTTCAACGTGTCGATGAGTGAGACGCCGCGTGAGAGGAAGGGCACGGTGGCGCGGATCACGGTAAGTGGCAGTTATGGGAATGCAGTCATGCGGCAGGAAGGCAGAGACATCTGGATGGCGTCCGACGAGCACGCCGAGTTTACCGATGTGCTCAAGTATGTAGAATCGGCGGGGCCTAGGGCCGTGATAACTGACAACAAACGCACCCCCAACGGACAGACGCTTGCGGACAGGATCACGTCCGATCTCGGAATAAAGGCAAAACACATGCCGGACTGATGGGACAATGCGCGTGAACCGGTACCTGACCCAGCACCTGAAAAAACTGTCCCAGTTCTGCTCGGATCTCATAGAAGAGATGCGGAATGACGACAAGTACAGAGTACTAGAGCACGTGCCCGTATTCAAAAAGGAACAGCTTACGGACATCGTCCGGCGGCCGGACGCGTTGGACTACCGGAAGATGAGATACGACATAGAACACGACATAAGATGGACGGACGCGCCACCTTTCAAAATAGCCAAAAACATCCTAAAGAACGACTCGCGAACACTGCGCGGCAACGAACCACACTACGACAGCGACGACGACTTTGCGACAAGACAGATTGCCATGTTCGTGGCCCAATTGGCGGTGTGTGGCGGACACAAGACACATGATGCGTTCCGCGCCACGCTGTCAAAGTTTTACGGACATCTGGGCAGCAACCTGACGCACACCACGTATGTTACGCCGCTTTACAGCGTAAGTGGGGACTTTTCTGAGATCAGGCTGTCCCCGGAACTGCGCATTCGCAGGGTAACAGACGTCGAGTATTCCAAGATCGTGAGGTTAGACTTGACAATGGAAGACATACCCATGTACCAGAGGGGTTTGAGGTTCGTACTGGTCTGCAGGAAGCCCGGCCCACCCAACAAACAACTACAACAGGAGGCCACATCACGGTATATCCTGGCCTTGAACGTGTTACGGCTGTTCAAGGACGGGGATCCACAGTTCGGGCGGGTGTACGAGAGCGAGTCCGAATACATGGACGTTGGATCGATCGAGGCTCTGAGATCCCACTATGAGAATCCGGTTGCGTTCAAGAAGATACGGATGTCCGAAACGGACGTCCAGAAATTCGAATCGCTCTATGGCATGATTGCAAAGAAGGTCGGGGGCCAAAAAAAGTCTGAATTCCTACACAATGTGATAAACCGGTTCGGTATGGCCCACATGCACAGGACACACGCAGGCAAGATAGTGGACTACGTGATAGCCTTGGAGGCCCTACTCACGGACTCCCCTGGCGAGTCCACGCTGAAGCTGGCCCATAGGACGGCCGCGATATGCGCCGACACCGACAGTGACAGAGTGGACACGTGGGAGTTCATCAGGCGAGCCTACAACTTCCGGAGCGGAATAGTACATAAATCAGAAGAGAGGCAGATCAAGATCCGCTCATCCGTGATGGAAGTAGGAGACGTGTATTCCAGACTGCATGTGATAACAAAAAAGTCAATACTCCGGATGATGGCGCTTTTAGACATGTACAAGGCCCAGAAAGATGTACTTGATGCGCTGGATCGCTCCATCTACAACAGAAAGGAGTTGAGCGGACTTCAGAAAATATGGTCTTCCTAATTTCATGGACATGTCTCTGATGAGACCGGCCTGTCTGCTACCACGTCAAACCTCAGTGGCGGGTATGAAGATAATGTAGAAGACTATCGCAACACAGACAATAACATCAGAACCGGGGCAATAATAAACCATGATACTCCAATCCAGTTGTGGGGGCTGGAGCTTGTGCGCTTCAAGAGTAAAAGTAGATCCTACTTTGAGTGTTACACAACGTTTCAGTCCATAACGAAGGATGTTTCTGGTACGGGGGATCTGCCGCGTTTCAATTTCGAAGCTTTTTCAGGGTGAGCATGTTCTGCCAGCAAGCGTGTCGCGAACTGACGGGCAAGCACATATTTGATCGATAAACCATTGAATTTTGTGGTGCGATTAATTGGAGTTCAATGTGTGCATGTACGGGTTTGATTCTGTTTACGTCTAACAATTTGATCTAAGCTTATATGAAATCTACGTCAGGAATTTGGAATCACTTTTATTTATGACTCAAATATCTAATCAAATGACACACGATAGTGAGATCTGGGTTTTAGGTGCAAAAACTTCTAATGCGGACAAATCTTTCCTATGGACAGAATATATCCCAAGCATTTCCGATGCAGATATAATTATTATTGACATTACTTCACTAGCAAGCGAAATCTTAGATCTAAGTGACAAGAAAATATGTACAACACCTGTGTTAACGGACCCAAAACATAGATACATAGAAAATATGGATAACAAGTTTACTGATCAAAAAATTAGGAAAATTTGTTCAGATTTGGAGGATAAGATTCTAAGCGGTGGAAAAATTATTGTAATTTATAGACATTATGAAAGTTTAATTGTGAAAGATACAATGCTTCCCAACATAATACTTCCCATTAATATACAGTCACGTTATACTGGCGAGTCTACAAAAATGAAGCACACAAAAAACCACATGTATGTGGAATATCTAAAAACTGTAAAAAATTTCGATTATTCTATTTCAGATATTCATCAGTCTCGTTCTTTACAAGATAAAACACGATTTGATTTATCTATTCGTAAGGATCCTAATTATGAAATTACTGACAATTCGGCTAGATGTATAGGTGGAACTTTCTCTATTAATACTAGCATAATTCTTGGAGACATCACCATATTGCCAGCTCCAACAGCTATTCCAAATGAAGATGCTATTGATATAATTATATCGATTGTCAAGAAAGACAACAATGAACTACCGCCTAAATGGATTACAAAATTGGAAATTCCCGGATTGACTGAACTTGATCAAGAAATAGCATTGCTAGAAAAAAACAAAGAAGAAATACAAGAAGAAATTGAGATCAAGGTAAGAAAACAAAAAGAACTTTTGAGTTACTGTGGCCTGTTATTTTCCCAGGGACGGCAATTAGAGGAAATTGTTATGAATTCTTTTAAAATACTTGGCTTTGATGACATCCACTGTGGAAAACAATCTAATGAAGAAGATCTGATCATTAAACTACCATCGATTAACGAATTTAACCTCGGAGTTATTGAAGTTAAAGGAAGATCTAGCAAAACTACTATGGCAGACATTACTCAATGTGAGAAATGGGTTACAAATTACCTCATAGCAGAATCTCCCATTAAAGCAAAGGGAATATTTATCTCGAATCAATTCAGAAAAATGGAATATCCAATTTCCAGAAGCGATAGAAAAAAATATGAACCCAACGAAATAGAATATGCCGAATCAAGAAAAATATGTATAATTCCATCATATGTCATATTTGAAGCTGTAAATAAAATTCTGGAAGGAAAACGCCCCAACAGGGAAAGAGTCGAACAATTGATTTCTCAAACAAACGGTGTCATGGATTCTCTTTTGTAATGTTAATGAGACAAATCCGCCGTGGCTGCTTGGTGAGATGCATGGCGTCTATGCGCGCTTCGAGGAAGTTATGGACCAGACAGAGAACACCGACCACATGCTAGAGAGCGAGCGGAGAGTCCAGACTACAATCGACAATGCGACTCCAGAACAGCTCGGCCTCGTACTAGAAGTGCTTTCACGTATCTCGGCAAGATACGGCCAAAATGCCGCAACCATCTAATCACAGAGACGGATTCCGCAGAGACGCTCATCATGGATGAAGGTTACAGGTTTGTAGGCGTACTTCTAAACGGCAAAGTCGTGCTAGAGCACCATCACAAAGAGGATTTGGATCCAGAGAAGCTATAGGCCTAAATGAACTTCAAACCACAGTAGTTGCGCGTTCTATGAATGATAACAGCAGAAAGCGAATTGAGACGCTTACAGTATCTTTATCCAGATTATTTTTGTTTGTGATGCTTATTGCCTGTGTGTACGTTGGTTGTGTTAAAAACAAGTGAACTTTTTTGAGCTTCTATTACGTGTTGATTCTGCCACCATTTCAGATTGTGGTTGGACATACTGCAAAAGATTTAGATTGACTATACAATAGCCCAAATTCATGGAAGCCTATATTCCACCATCATTACATTCAGATGCTTTCCATTGCCCCCATTGTAATGCTTATGCTGTACAATATTGGATCGAACTGCACAAATCAGCAGGACGCGGTGCTTATAATTCACATCCTAATTCGTATATAACTCGTTGTAGCAGATGTGATGATGTGACGATTTGGATAAACAAAAGAATGGTGTATCCCATTACGAGTTCAGCACCATCTCCAAACCTAGACATGCCAGATGACATTAAAAACGACTATAATGAGGCTAGAGACGTATGCTCCCGTTCCCCTCGTTCTGCTTGTATATTGTTACGACTTTGTGTTGAAAATATATGTAAAGATATTGGAGCAAAAGGGAGTGATCTTAATGCAATGATAAAATATTTAGTACAAGAAAAAGGGCTTGATCCGAATATCCAAGAAGCTCTAGATACTGTTAGAGTCATAGGAGGCGAAGCGGCACACTCACTCGAAATGGATTTACGTGACGATGTAAAAACAGCTGAAATATTATTCAAAATAGTAAACCACATCTCTGTTTGGGCATATACACGCCCGAAAGAAATTCGGGGCATATTTGATAGTTTGCCAGAAAAAAAGAAAGCTGCTATTACCGAGAGAGATGCAAATTCAACTTGAATTTCATGTACATTTGACAATAGAAAAATATCTACCTGTATAAATTCCTAATCTTGTCGGTATCTGGTAGTTTTTTTGCTAGTTTCTTGACTGAAACTCTGAAAAGATTTCTGTTTAGTTCAGTATTGTACGCGCTGCTTCCTCCGGCAGTCTGGGGGATATCCGTGCTTACGTAGTGGCGATTATTGCAGTAAATCGCAGGGTTTCTGCTTGCAAACTTGAACAGAACCAGCTTGAACCTCACCGTCCTGTAGTACAGGGAGATGACCTAATGCATCTCCAGAAACGTCCTGTAGTATTAGGAGACGAACAGGACTCGCTTTCCCCGATACCAACATTCCTCCATCGTATTGAGGAGCGGCGAATCTTTTGGAAGGTAAATGATCTTCTTGTTCTTGTTCTCGCGCAGCAGTCTCCTGACGGCCTTGGCCTTGTGCGGCGGGGCCCTGTCGGATGCCACGGCCATCTTTTTCCGAAATGCCGTTGCATCTCCTTAGTGGCTGCGAATCCACACGGTGCATAACAGCCTGTGCGTTCGCCCGGAGTCCCATCTAGGCATGATTTACGTCGATTTGGGCCCGAAACGGTCGGCAAAACCCGTCTCGCCCCTTTAGATCCGCAATCGTATTTTCCGAGTCGGAGTAGGACTCGCGCCGTCTTGCCTGCGCGGATTCCCTTACGGATGATTCGTCCGGACGCCTTCCCGTCCGGTCCCTTTTTTGCGCCCCCTGACGCTAAGTGCCGACAGGTATGATGCCGCTGCCAACGAGCCACTCTATCCCGGCCGCAAACTCGTCATCGGACACATCGCCGGACACCCAGTATCCGGCGCTCGTCCTTATCCAACCTGGCACGGCCCCGGACCCGCCTGAATCCATCCCGCCCGGATCCCCGATGACGATCACCCCGCTCCGTATCAGAAATCCGACTGCCCGGACAAAGTCGTCATCGTCGATCTGGCCGTCCACCCAGAACCCCGCAACCGTCTTCACCCACTCCGGTATGTGGACGCCCGGATCGGCCCCCGCTTCCGACACGCTCACCGTAGCCTGTGCGGCCCTGTGTGTACATATCTGCCTGTGCTGCTCCCAGCACATGCTGGTAACCATGACTGAATAGTCACCCGGCATACTGCCCTCGGGCAGTCCGAACGCGTACTCGAACTCCCCGTTGGAATCGCTGGTTACAAAGGTTTCGGAGACCTGCGTGCGATCCGGATCTGAGACCCTTATGTTCAGCAGCACGTCCGGGGTGGGACTCCCGGCATACTCGACCCAGCCCGCAATGATCAGATCATCTGCAAAAAGATACTCCAGATCCCCGCCGGCCGTCAGGATCGGCACGGAGACGTGGGTCGAATGCGCGTCCTGGATTCCGGCCGCGGCCGTTACGGCGGCGGCGACGGCGGCGGCCAGCGCCACTGCGGCCATCTCACGGTTTCCCACGTTGTAATTCCGGACGCGGTGAATAACTAGATTGCGCGCGGCTCGGATCCCGGGGCGCCCTTGGGTGAAGCGTGCGGCCTGCAAAATGCGCGCGCCCGCCCCGGCTGCGGAAGCGGGGAGCAAAGCACGCACGGCTCTCCGTCTACCTGTATTCGGATCCGCAGTCCCCGATCGCAGAATACAGATCGTTTGAGCGAGCAGTCACCTCCTCAATCTGCGAATAGTCATCGGAGCCGAGCCTTGATGAGAACGCCCCCAGGTTGTCGCCTATGTGGTTGACAATCCCGAGCCTCGCGCCGATGATGGCACCCACCACCCCGGGCCTGTCCAGGACGTAACGTACAGCAACGTTTGCGATGCTTGCCTGGTGCCGCTCTGCAACCTGATCCATCGCCGACAAGAGCTCTTGGAACAACGGCCATCCACCCCAGGCGTCTATCATGTTCTTGTATTTCTGCAGGCTGTACGTCGAAAGCTCCAGACGTCCAGGCTCCGCGGCCCCCAGATACCTCTCGGAGAGGAACCCGCCAAGCAGCGTCCCGTAGGCCAGCATCCCTATCCCGTACCTTTGGCAGAACGGAGCCATTGCAACCTGCGGCCTGCAGTCGAGCACCGAGTGCTGCACCTGGTTTGAGACCGGCGTCACGCCCTTGTCCACCATCACCTCCATACGCCGCGTGTCAAAGTTTGTCAGCGCCAGATGCCTGATCTTTCCCTCGTCGCGCAAGGTCTCCAGATGGCGCAGCGCATCCAGATACGACGGGTTGCCATAGTCCCACCAGTGAAACTGCAGCAGATCTATGGTGTCCACGTTCATCCTGCGGATCGACCTGTCGATGTGGTGCTCCACGATACTCCTCGTCATGGGTCCGGGGCTGGGGACGAATTTTGTAAACGCGACCGACCTCTGCCTTTGCCCGGGGTCGAGTCCGTCTCGGAACCTACCAAGAAACTCCTCGGCAGGGCCGTAAATGTCCGCCATGTCCCATGCGGTCAATCCCGCGTCGTGGTAGAGCCCCATCTCGGAGACCGCGTCATCCGGCGCAATCACGCCGTGGCCCCCGGCCACCTGCCACATCCCGTTTATGATCCGCGGGATTGCAAGACTTCCAAGCGCGGCAGATTCTATTGCGGTCATCGTAACCGACACGCGGGATGCTCATTGAATAATGTATTGTGCCCAAGCTCTAGTAAGAATTAGTGACATGCAATAGGCAGAGCTCAAGCGAAGAATCGCTTTAGCTCATCAAGATTCTCTGGCTGTTAGGAATAGGTGTTTCGTTATATTGCTACAGTGTCCTATGAGGTACTCTACCAAATCAGATGAAGGTGCGCAAACCAAGCGATCATACGCTCCTGGCCTGTTTTTTGAGGGACGCGAAAGCCACGTCAACCTCTTTTTTGCGCTCCTCAAGCGCGCTTCGGAGCCTAGTGATGGTTCTCTTGCGGGCAGATATCATGCGCCTCTGCTCCGCGTACCCAGACGAGCCCCTCGAGACCCGGTTGCGCAGGGACGGGACGGGCCCAATAGACGACGCGATGGAGTGCAGTATCTTTGGGTCTGATGCGGCTAGGGACGGTTTTGCATTAGCGGTACCCCCCTTCCTGAGCGCGTTTCTGATGTCGCCTGCAGTCATCTTGCGGACGGGCCTCCTTATCGCACGGGCGTGCTGTACAAGCAAGGCCGCCGTGCCGTGCGCCGTCCGGAACGGCACGTCATGCTCAAGCACGAGTCGCTCGGCCACGTCCAGCGCCACCAGGTCGCTTGCCTCCGCGACGCGGCGCATCCGTATCTTGTTTACGCGCATGCCACCGAGCACTGACTGCACCGCAAGCAGGGCCGATATGCCGCCATCTGATACCATCCACAGGAGTGGCTTTGTCCGCTGCAGGTCGCGCCCGTACCCGGAGGCAAGCCCTCCCACTATCCCCAGTATGGCGCCCGTGTATCCGGCCGCCTCGGCCGCCCTGGCGCGCGTAATTTCAAGCACGTCCGGGTTCTTTTTCTGGGGCATCGCGCTCGACGGCGACGATATGTCATCCTCCAGTTCCACAAACGAGAACTCCGACGTGGACCACACCACCACATCCTCGGCCAGTCTGCTTAGGTTGGACATCATTATGGAGACCACGGCCGCGTACTCTGCCGCAAAGTCGCGGGTGCCGGTCGCGTCAAGGGAATTCTCCAACATCCCGTCAAAGCCCAGCAGTTCCGCGGTATACGCGCGGTCGATCGGCAGGCTCGTCCCGCCCACGGGTCCCGCCCCAAGCGGACTCTTGTTCACGCGCCCGTAGGCGCCCGACAGCCTCTCGTAGTCCCTGAGCAGCGCGTCGGCATGGGCGAGCAGCCAGTGCGAGAACAGGCCCGCCTGGGCCTGCTGCATGTGTGTGTACAGCGGCATGACGGTGCGCCGGTGGTTTGACGCGAGTAATATCATGGACTCGGCCGCGTCCAGGACGTGGCCGCACATTGTGTTGATGTCGTCGCGGACCTTCATGCGCATATCGAGCGCCACTTGGTCGTTCCTTGAGCGGGCCGCGTGCATCCTGCCGCCGTGCGCGGCCCCCGCCCTCTCGATTACGAGCGACTCTACAAATTCGTGTATGTCCTCAGCGGTGCCCCCCGCGTCCTTCCCGCCGTACGTGGAGCCATTCTGCTCAAACAGGCTCCGCCTTCTTCGCATAATCTCGGACAGCGCCCCCAGTATGCGGCGGGCCGACGTCCGCGATATGATCCCCGCCTTTAGCAGCATCAGCACGTGGGCCTGGCTGCCCAGTATGTCATATCGTATGATCTCCGCGTCCTCACCAGCAGAGGACAGGTAGCCGAGTATTCGGGAGTCGGGTTTGCCGTCTCCCATGCGCGCACGGTACATGGCGTTACTTCTCTAATGGTTATATATAGCATAAATGGGAGTGGTGCCATATGAGCCAGCAGGAGATCAAGCAGAAGAGGGTCAAGATATTCGACGAGCTCTCAAAGATCGTAGATCCGGAGATAGACATGTCCATAGTGGAGCTGGAGCTCATAGACGAGGTCGACATAAGCGACAGCGACGTAAGGGTTGATTTGCACCTCACGAGCCCGTTCTGTCCCGCGATATACGGGTTCAAGATATGCCAGGACATACACGACAACCTGCTGATGGTGGACGGCGTTGACGACGTAAAGGTCAACGTCTCAAATCACTTTATGGCAGAGCAGATAAACCAGCAGGTCAACAATTCGCCGAACCCCAAAAAGGCGGCGGGTGGCAATCAGGGCGCGTCGCAGGCCGGCGAGCCGGCAAAGGGTCAGGAAGGTTCCGATTCAGCATCATTATCAACACCAACAACTGCATCAACGTCACAGCTAGGGTCGTCTCCGCCTCCGCCACCACCATCATCATCGTCCACGGACGCGCCGCAATAGTCGGCGGCGATCGCAGCATACACCACAGACACCAGATCCTACCTTGTTACAGGACGGCGAAGTATGTCAATTCTTTTTGCGCCGCTGTACTCGGCACACAATAGCCGTTGTCACTTTTGGTTATTGTTGCCGCCGCCGCCAAAACCCAGCATGTACCCGCGCAACATCTGTATGCCCATCGCGGGATCCACCCCCTTCGGGCAGACCTGGCTGCAGGAGCCAGCAAAGTGGCACCGCCATATGCCGTGCGAGTCGTCTATCACTTTCAGCCTAGAATCCTTTCCCTTGTCCCTGCTGTCGCCCACATAGCGGTACGCCTGGGCCAAAGCCTGCGGCCCCAGAAAAGAAGAGTCGGTCGCCATCGTGGGGCAGGCCGCGTTGCACAGCCCGCATTTGATACAGTTGGCAAACTGTATGTACTGCTCCAGCTCCTCCGGCGACTGCGGGTACTCTTTGAGCTCGCCGTCCGGTACACCTTCAAGCTCCGTGTCCTCCCGGTCCAGGTACGGCCTGACCTCGCGGTGGTTCTCAAAGAGCGAGTCAAACCCGACTGCAAGGTCCCGTATCACCGGAAAGTTCTGCAGCGGCTCCACTGTAATCACCGAGGAGTTCAGCTCGTCAATTTTCGTAAAGCAGGCAAGCCTGGGCCTGCCGTTTATCATCATGCCACACGAGCCGCAGGTGGCCTGCCTGCACGAGTACCTGACGGCCACGGAGTGGTCCAGACTCTTCTTGACCTCCAAGATCGTGTCCAGGACGGTGGTCCACTTTTCGTACGGAACCTCAAAGTCGTCAAATCCAGTAGTGGAACTGTCGTGAGCGGGGTTGCTGCGTGCTATGCGGAGCGTAATCGTACGCTGCGCGCCCGGCTGCTGCGCGGAGGCCTGACCAGCTGCTGCCTGCAACGCCATAGTCAGACCATCCCCATGTTGGTCATAATAATGGTTCGCGACCCGTACGCTATCAGCGCAAACATGGCCGCCAGGCAGCCGTACGAGACGGCCTTCTCGTAGCGGGGCCCCTGGCGCAGCTCAAGCAGTATAACGCGCAGCCCGTTGAACCCGTGTATTGACAGCAGCACCAGTATTATCTCTAGCATCAGAGCGTACGGTAGAAACCTGTAGTTTGCAAGGACAGTCTCGTACTCCAGCGATTCGGCAAACCCACCCGACGTGAGCCTCATCAGCACGTGCACGGCCACCAAGGCGACGGCGGCCAGCGCCGTGCCGTAGTGGATCTTCATTATGGTAGATTCCTTGAGTATCGCAGTCGCCATAGTCACACCCCGAACATTACGGCAAGGCCGTACATCATAGCTATCGCGGCAAGCACGATCGCAGTGTATATTCCCAGCTTGTGCCTGTAGTTCTGGGACGCCGGTATATACGGATAGTCGGGCCTCGCCGCCCGGCCCACGCCCACGCCGCCGTGCCCGAGCATGACGCGTATCCCGTTGACCGTATGAAACACGCACATCCCGATTACGATGGCAAGCAGGATGTGCCCCTCCGTTGTCTGCGTTATGGCAAGGAACTCGTCCCACCCCATCTTGCCCTGCAGAATGCTGCTCGTCTCGTAGATGTGCCCGATGAAATATGCAAGCAGCCCGAGGCCAGACAGGCGCATCAGCCAGTACGCGACGCGCTCTATCCCGTACCTGCCGGGGTTTATCATGCCGCCGACGCCGGCCCTGTTGCCGTCTGCCGCGGTTTTGGCTCCACTGCTGCTGCTGCTACCGCTGACGCCGTCATAACGGTTCTGGGAGTCGGCCCCGGCCTCTACGCCCGCATCCCCCTCTTCTTGGTCCACGGAAGCCATTAGTACTTCCTCTCCACCGGCTTGTATTTGGTGATTGTGACGGGGTGCGTCTTCATTATGGGCCCCTCCGGGTCGTAGTATGCGAGCGTGTGGTGCAAAAAGTTCTCGTCGTCGCGCTTTGGATAGTCGGTGCGGGCGTGCGCGCCCCGCGACTCCTTGCGGTTTATGGCGCCCACCAGGACGATCTCGGCTACCCTGAACATGGAGTCCAGCTCCATTACATTGGTAAAGTTGGTGTTGTATTCGGCCGCCTTGTCATCAACATGCTTCCATGACTCCTTGCGCAGGTTCCGCACTATGCGCAGCCCTTCTGCAAGCTCGTCGCCGTTCCGGTACACGTACGCGTTCGAATTCATCGCGTCTGTCAGCCTCTGTCGTACCTCGTAGGGGTTCGCGCCCCCTCCTCCCCTGAATATGCCGTCGTAGATGCGCTTTTCCTCCGCGTTTACCACATGGTGCGGCCACGGGGGCCTGGATGCAGCGGACTCCCGCTCCGCGTACATGGCGGCCTGCTCGCCGGTTATCCTCCCCCATACTATGCACTCAGACGTGGAGTTTGCGCCGAGGCGGTTGGAGCCGTGCACGCTGTTGCAGGCGGCCTCGCCTGCGGCCCACACGCCCTGTATTTCAGTCGCCCCGTCGATGTTGGTGTGCAGCCCCCCCATCATGTAGTGGCACACGGGCCTGATGTCAAGCAAATCTTTTGCCGGGTCTATCCCGGAGAACTTTATCGATATCTCGCGTATGCCGCCCAGCTTTTCCTTTATGCGCTCGTCGCCTATGTGGCGCAAATCCAGCTTCATGCAGTCCACGCCGGTCTCGTGCTTGAACCCGCGGCCCTCCCGTATTTCAGACATTATTGACCGCGACACTATATCGCGGGGGGCCAGCTCCATCTTGGAGGGCGCGTACCGCTTCATGAACCGCTCGCCGGCGCTGTTCAGCAGATATCCCCCCTCGCCGCGGGCCCCCTCCGTGATCAGTATACCGGAGGGCATTATCCCGGTGGGGTGGAACTGGACGAACTCCATGTCCTTGAGCGCCATGCCGGCCCTCAGCCCCATATCTAATCCGTCGGGCGTCGAGGACAACGCGTATGTGGAAAAGCTGTACAGCCGGCCCGCCCCTCCGGTCGCGATAATTAAAGCCCTTGCCCTTATCGAATAAAAGTCACCCGTCCCCAGCTCTATGGCGGTAAGCCCCAGAAACTTGCGGCCGTCATGTACGATGCAGGTGGCAAACCACTCGTTCAAATATGATATGTTGTCAAACTTTTGGCACGTGTCATACAGCGTCTGCATCTCAAAGAACCCCACCTTGTCCGACGCGTACGTGGCGCGCGGGAAGCTGTACCCCCCAAAGTTGCGCTGGTCGATGCGGCCGTCCTTGCGCCGGGACCACGGCATGCCCCAGTGGTCCAGCTGGTGTACCTCGCGGGGCATCTCGACGCAGAGCCGCTCGGCCACGTCCTGGTCTGCCAGAAAGTCGCTCCCCTTTACCGTATCGTACACGTGCGACTCTATCGTGTCGCCCTCGTCCTCGAACATCACTGCAGCGGTGCCGCCCTCAGCAGACACGGAATGCGAGCGCATCACCTGGAGCTTTGAGATGACCGCAATCCTCAGTTTGGGGGCGGTCTTTGCCGCCGATATGGCAGCCCTGAGCCCCGCAAGCCCCGAGCCGCATATAAGCAGGTCATACTCGTCTATGGTATCGACCATAATCGTTCACGGACGCTCCGCGCCGAGATATTAAAAATGTAATAACCTGCGCGGCAAGACTAAAATATATCGCTAGCGATATAACATCATGAGCTCTGCATGGTTTGAGAGGGTCAAGAGCGCCATCCCTAGGGGCTTTTCTAGATATTACATCATAAGCATACTGCAGGAGGGGCCCCACACGGGCAAGGAGATCATAAACAGGGCGGCAGGCGAGAGCGGCGGGGAGTGGAGGCCCTCGCCGGGTTTGATATACCCGCTGCTTGGCAGGCTGCTTGACGAGGGGCTGATTGAAGAGTCCGACGATGGCGGCAGGTACGCGCTCACGCAGAAGGGGGCAGACACGGCGGATGACATGAAGAAGATCAAGGACGGCATAGACAGGCAGATCGACGTGCTGTCCCGGCTGGGGAACGCCGGCAGGTTTGTCGCGGCAGACGTGATAGAAAGAATAGCCTCGATTGCGGCCATACTGGGCCAGAACGCGGCAAGGATGACTGCAGAGGACGCCGAGCGGTACAAGCGGTTCCTGAGGGACGAGCTTGCCAGGATGGAGGGGCGTACTGAGAAAGGCGCCGACAGCGATCCGGAGAAGAGCAATACCGGGGACGAAAGCGGGGACGAGACGAGCATCCCCGTAAGATAGTCTGCGGTGACGTCAAGCATAAATAACAATCCGGACGTTCCTGCGCTGTGTCAGACTCCAACAAACCCGAGAAGAAGAGCATCCGCGAGATGGTAAAGAGGGGCGACTCGCCCCTGGTCATACCCGGAGTGTACGACGCGCTGGGCGCAAGGATAGCGGAGAACGCGGGGTTCGACGCCATGTTCCAGACCGGGTACGGCACGTCAGCGTCCCTCCTTGGCATGCCGGACTATGGGTTCGTCGGGGCCGCGGAGACAGTCGAGAACGCGAGGCGAATATGCGCGGCGACCAGTTCGCCAGTAATAGTGGACTCGGACACCGGGTACGGCAACGCCCTGAGCGTCTGGAAGCTGGTGGGTGACCTGCGGGCGGCCGGCGCGTCGGGGATGTTCCTGGAGGACCAGAGGTGGCCCAAGCGGTGCGGCCACATGCAGGGCAAGGACGTCATATCGCAGGAGGAATATACGGAAAAGCTCGGGGCCGCGGTGGACGCCAGGGGCGATTCCGACTTTGTCATAGTGGCGCGCACAGACGCCCGCGCGACGCTGGGGCTCGACGAGGCGATAGAGCGCGGCAAACAGAACAAAAAGACGGGGGCAGACGCCGTGTTCATAGAGGCCCCCGCGAGCATAGGCGAGATGAGGATGATAGGGCGCGAGATAGACGCCCCCCTCGTTGCAAACATGATAGAGGGCGGCGTCACTCCCATCAGCCCGGCGCAGACCCTGCACGGGATGGGGTTCAACATGATACTGTACCCGCTGTCGGTGCTCTTTGCGAGCGCTCACGCGGCGTCAGGGATACTCGCGGAGCTGCGGCAGACCGGCGCCACCAGGGAGTCGAGCAAGAGCGCGCTGAGCTTTGACCAGTTCAACGAGATCGTAAACCTCTCAAAGTTCAAGGACATGGAATACAGATACGGCAGCAGAAGAAGCGGCAGGAACAAGAGCCACTGACCGCGCACGTCGCCATACCACCGAAAATAGTATAAAAAATGCCAAAAAAGAGAGACTCACTGGGAGTTTCTCTTTACCTCGATCTCGATCGTCGATACGTTTCGCGTTCGTCCGTCCTGAGACTTGAGGGACTCGGAGCCTATGCGGATCTCTCCGATAGAGCAGCCAGCAATCTCGGTCTTTCTCAAGACGAGCTGGGCGACGTCTACGGCGTGCCCGATGCTGAGCCCCCGAGCCTTGATGTTCACTTTTGGCAGGTTGACCAGCTGAATCGCTGTGGCAGTCACGTACGTCATCAGCGGCTTCTTGCCTATGAATATGGTGTCTCTTGCTTCGTTAGACATTGCAACCCGACAGGTTGTGTATTATTTATAGTTAAGATGCGGTGCGGAAAAGGCGCTGCGGCATCGGTGACGGCGGCCGCCGCACGCTGCCCGGGCGCGTCTGCCATCAGGGGAGGCGTATCGTGCCAAAGCCGTACTCGAGGCACGTCTGGTAGTGGGTGTTAATCTCGGCCTCCCACCCCCTGCCGCGGTCAAGCATGTCAAGGGACGCCCTAAGCGGGGGGATCTCGCCGCGGTGCCTGCGGTTTCTTTCCATGAGCCCGTCGAGAAACTCGTCCTCTGGAAGCGAGTTGCTCTTCTTGCAGTTGCACGGTTGGCAGGCCAGCACCAGGTTCCACGCGTTGTTGTCGTATATGTACGTCCACGGGATCAGGTGGTCCACCTGCACGTAGCCGGGCTCGAGCCTGTCGCGGCAGTAAAAGCAGCAGTCCGTGAACGGGCTGAGCATGTTGTGGTACTTTGTCAGCGCCCGTTTCTTGGCGCTCATCTTCTCGATCTTTGTCAGGAGCCTCGGCAGGGTTGGGTTTATCGGCTCGAGGAACTTTGTCCATCCCACAAGGACGGCCTTTGAGAGCAGCGCGTTATACTTTTGGAAGAACTCGAACGCCTCGGGTCTCAGCATTATGGCCTGTTCGTCGTCGTCATAGTCGTAAAACGACCGCACCTCCGCCGTCCGGTTTCCGACGGGTATTTTTTGAAAGCGCGGCACCACTATCGATGTTTTGGACCTGGTGTTCCCGAACACGTTTTTCAGTATGAGCTTCCTGGCCCTCTCCCTGTCCTTTTTGTCGAGAAGCGAATAGTCCGCTGGCGTGCTCTCCCCGAATACATCCCTGAGCTTTGTTATGGCGTGCGGCACGTGCTTTGCGTCGTAGTTCTGGCGCATGTGCAACACGTACTCCTGGTGCCAATAATATTTGAGAAACTTGGCGGCCAGGTACCCGTATGGTATGCGCAGGACTGACTGCCTCTCCCCCTCCTTTTCCCGGCCCGCGCCGCGGTAGCCGCCCTTGCAGTGCTCCAATATGGCGCGAGCGAGCGCAAACTTGTACGTGTTGGCCTTTGAGCCGCGGTCCAGTATGGACAGAAAGCTCTTGATCAGCCCGGCAGTCGACGTGTCCGTGGACATCGCGGCGTACGAAGGGGGGCGCAGCCCGTCCGGGTCGATGTCAGGTAGCCTCGAGGGATCAGCCAGGCGGAAGACCCCGAGGCGCCCGCCTGCCCTCCAGTCCGCGATGCACCCCCTGGCGCGCAGCGCCGAGATCTGCGCCATGACAGACTGGTAAAAGTCGACTGCCAGTATGCCGCTCCCGGACACCGCACTGCGATCAAGGTTCAGGAGCCCGGCCACCTGATCGACGACCTTGCCGGAGCCGTGCCATACGGCGTCGTCTCTGTGGGCGTGCTGCGTCCGGTCTCCCCTGCCGCACGTCCTGCCCCGGGCGGTTTCCACCTCGGAGATGGTGCTGCCGGGCCTGCCCACAACCTGCGCGAGCGCCCACATGACCATCTTTCCGGAGGGCAGCACCGGGGGGCTGCTTGCAGTAGGGCCGTGCATGTCTTGTCACAGGACGGGTCGTAATATCTTAAGGATTACGATCCCGGGCGTCCCCGCCTGTCTCGGGGGCGTCCTCGTCGTCGGCGGACGTTTCCGCTATGGCACCCCTCGAGCGGTTCTCCCTGTCCGCTGCAAGGTGCTGCTCGTAGACGTCTTTCGGGTCCACGTCGGGGCCGCAGTACCTGGCATAGTAGTCGCGCCGCGTCAGGGGCGAGCCCACGCTGCTGCTGTTGTCGGACCTGGCCGGATCCGAGTTTATCATGATGAACTCGTCCAGCCACTCCTCGTAGGACGACGTGATGCCGAGACTTTCACCCATTGCAGTCACCTGCCGTGCGCCGTGTCGCGGCAAACAGGTTTCGCGCAAAGGCCGCAGTCCCCGCATCTATAGTCAGTCATCATAATTACCAGCCACCATCACCATTCATCACAACAGCAGCAACAACAATCACGCGCCGCGCCCCTCCTCGAGTCTGCCAAGCAGCATCCCGAGATCCGGATCGTCTTGCACGTCCCCGGCCCACAGTTCCGACACCCGCTCGATCACGTCCGGCGCGATGTCAATACCAGTGGTAATTATGGCGTGGGCCGCGCTCTTCCGGACCTCCGAGCTGTCATCAAGCAGCGACTCGGCCAGTACCCTCCCAACGTCGGGGCCGCTTGCGCGCATGTGCCCCAAGGCCCCCACGGCGCACGACCTTACCATGGACCGCTTGTCGCGCGCGAGCTTTACCAGCTCCGGAATCGAGTCCGTCTCGTTCCTGTTTGCAAGTACCAGCGACGCAAAGCCGCGCACGTTCTTGCTCGCGGAGCCCAGTCCCTTTACCAGATGCTCGTATATGCGGTTCTCGTTGAGTATCAGCGAGCTGAACGCCTCGCCCCTCACCCGGATGTCATCATCATCAAGCCTCGCAATCATCTTCTCTATGATGTCGGGGCGGTCCGTGGCGGCAAGCCCCTCAAGAACGCTTATTTTTTGCGCGCTGTCACCTGTCTCCAGAATACGTGCAACGTCGTTCAAGTCAAGGCGGATTGGCAACGCGGGTTAATAATGGTAACAGTCAACGACACTGTTGCAGATTCGGTTGATGGATTCTAGGCGTCCTAGTCATCCTCATTCCAATGTGCCCTGTATTGTTTTATCCTGCGGTCAAACCGCGCCTGGAACTCCCTGTCGGTGACAAGGCGTTCATGGTATGCATAATACAAGTCGGGACGTCATGACTGCATGTAGCAGAGGGCCAAGCATAGTCAGTATAAAGCACAGGGAAGAGGAAAGGATGAGCTGCATTCATGGCTGGATACAGGTGGTAAGAACAGGTGATCACAATCCCTGCGACCAGCTGATACTGGCTCGACGGAGGTAAAAAAGCAACGGCGCGTCAGGACAGACCCGAGGCGATATCCTTCATTCTGGAATGGTCTCTGCGCGAGAACCAGCGACTCTCCACCACTACCGGGATACGCTCACCGTCCGATTCGACGTACCCCCACTTCTCTTGCTGTTCATGAATGGGGGTACCGCGCAGGAGCATAAGCGGCCAGGCGCGCACCCTCGGTACCCCCCGCGTCAGGCACCAGTCTACCGATTCCTGAAAGCGCCTCACCGTCTGGAAAGGCAGGCCGTAGATCAGGGAGACCTCGTATGGTATCTTTCGCGCGTTCAGTTTCGTGATGGCGCGCTCCACCGAGTCCATGTGGTTTGGCCTGCCGACCGCGCTGGCCTCGTCGTCGTGGACCGTCTGCAGGCCAAACTCAAGAGTGGCGCCAAGGGGCTCTACCGCGTCCAGAAAGGCATCCGTAAGCAGCTCAAAACGGCACTGGAGGGACAAACGGGCCCTGATGCCCGATTCCCTCATGCGTTCCAGCAGATCCACGGCCCGGCCGCTGACGGTATTGAAGATCGGGTCCAGCACGGCGATCTTGACCGTCCCAGCATCGGCGAACGCGGTCATCTCGCGCTGTAGGCGCCCCATGGAAAAGTACGCGTTGCGTAGGAGGGCCCCTGGTTGCCTGTGCTGGCAGAAGGTGCAGGAAAACTGGCATCCGCGCTGCGTCTCCCAACGGACGAAGAGCCCTGTCGGGGAGGTGCCGTCAAGGTACGGCGAGGGCAGTAAGTCGAGCGGAAAGGCGGCCCTGGTGCAGAGGTCGCCCATCCCGGCTACATGGAGTCCGTACATGCCGTTCACCACGCGGCCACAGGCCAGCGAGACCATCGCAAGCTCCCCATTCCCGCGCACGAAATAGCGGGCTCCGGGATACATCCGCTCAAGGCCAGGCCCCGCGTACGAGACCTGCGGCCCTCCAAGCACCACGTCTGCCCCGGGGCAGAGGGCGCGCAGAAGCGCCTGCACCTCCGGCTCGCACCAGACGTAGGCGCCGATTCCGACCAAGGCCCGGGTTCCGGCGCCGGAGACCGCTTTCAAGACGCGGTCAAGGAAGGCATCCGGCGAGAACCCTTGCCTGTTCACCGCGTCCGAGACGATCCCGACGCGGACCCCACAGGCCCGGAGAGAGGAGGCGATGGACGCGCAGCCCAGCCCGAAGGGTGGATCCCCCTCCCTCAGCCAGTCCAGCGAAACCAGAACCACAGGACGCGGGAGGGAATTACGCGGCGGTTCCGGCCTAGACGCCATCAGTCCCCCCAGTTCGTTTTGGCCTAGATTGGGCAGTGGAGAACGAGAGGTGCAGCCCTGCCGGTTTTCTCATTCCAAGTCTTTCGAGTCCGTTGTCCAAGATTTCGGCCATGCACTTCCGACTTGATCGTATCTCGGAGCTCTTCAACACTATGCACGGGATGCCGGCCTTGGCGTAGTGGCCGTTCCGCAGCTTGTCCCTCGCTGCAACATCTGCCGACTCGTGTATCCTGCCGTCCTGCTCTATCACGAACAGGAGGCTTCCCGCGCAGTCGGTTACCGCGACATCGGGAGTGTGGACAAGCCCCCTTATACGCCCGATCCGTCGGGGCTTGAGCGTTCCGAGTAGTTTGTGCCCGTTGGCGTGAAACAGCATGCTACATTCGATCAGAATCTGACTGAACGGTATCTTGTGCTCTTTTCTCAGGTACTGTTTGATCTTGAATACCATGTCGGAGTCGGCGCCGTCGACGAATTTGTTCCGGGTTCCCCTGTGGCCGATCCTCAATCTAGTCCTCTCCTCCGTTGCCCAAGGCGGGGGTGCCCGCAGATGCAGAGCCCGCGGTTCGGGCGTGTACGCACCTGCTCGGATCTGCTGCATCTCTCCCTCCCGAGATGTGCGATACAGGTGTCCACGGGAGCGACTCAACCCCGCATGACCGTTCTTCGTGTTTGTGGGGCACGTCGAGTTCATCCCCGTCAAAGAAAAACGGGCGATTCGGCTTGAGCCCGGCGCGGCCTCGTTGCGGCTTCATCCTAGATCCAAAACGCCCGGTTTCCTTGCATCGGAATAGATCCCAATTGTCTTGGCTGCGATATACTACAACCGCAACGACTCGATACGATTTGAGTCCGCCGCGTGCGAGAACTGGCCGTACAACCAAAGGGCGGGGCGCTGACTTGCGGTCGGCATGTGCAATTCCAAAGCCTATCGCGTCATGAGGCCCTTTCCTGCCATGGAAGGCAGGAAGCCGACCGCGCTGTTGTCCTGCCCAATCGGAGAATACAGGAGGTGTCGAGGGGGAGATCATAATGCCCGTTCTCCCCTTTCGTACAGCGCCTTCCATAGGCTACTCACTGCATCGTCAAGCTCTTCTCTCAACCCTTGAGGCAACATCGCGTCAGGCGATATTGGGTGCTCATAATCGATTAGGCCGTTTACCCGAAGGATCTCACTCGTGTCTTCCTCCGGAATCATTTTGAGGGCTTTTACCAAATGCGCCCTGCGCAGCCCCATCTCGCCTAGGCGCCCAAAGGACATCCCCAGTATGTACTGGCTCCGCCACCTCATTTCAGCTTCCATCTCCATGCCGCGCCTCTCGACCTCGTCAAACGACCCCATCGCAGCATCCCTGAACCCGAGCCGCCACTGACTCTCCCCGATCAGCTGCAGCGCGTTGCAGACCCTGTATGTGTCCCCAGTCGCCTCGAAGCAGTCCAAGGCCTTCCTCAGAGCGCGGAGCGCGAGTTTGAAGTTATTTTTCATTCTGTGACAGACCGCCACGTTCTGCCACGCGCTCCCGCGATTCATGTCGTTTCTCGCCATGTCGGAGCATTCAATGAACACATAGGCGGCGGCCGACGGCCTGTTGTATTGCAGGAAGGCCGTACCGGAGGCGTCTAGAAAGTGATGCGCCAAATCCGGCCCGTAGATGCCGACCAGTATCCCGCGCGCATTCCGGGCGTCATCGGGGCCGTACTTTGCCTGTGGGGCCGGTTTGAGGAGCAGTTCCTTTTCCGCATTTTTCCGAGTTCGGAACCACGCCAAGTCGAGGATCGAAGTCAGATGGGAGTAGACCCCATCAAGCAGGCGCGGGCTTTCGACTAGTTGCTCCCGCAGAAAGTCGATCCTGTCATTGCTCTGGCCCAGGCTTTCGAAGACGGCCCTGCACTCGTCCCTGAATGCCATTACCCCCTCGAGATACTTTGGGAAGGCAAGCCGGAGGATCGAGTTGAGGGCAACCCGCCTCATTTTGCCAGCACCGGAGACTGCCGGCAGGATCTTGGCGGCATCGTCAAGAAATTCGCGCGCCCGATCACCTGCCGGGTCCCAGGGCGGGCCGCCATCCGAAAACACGCTAGCAATCCGCCTTTCTCTTCTGTCTCCCTGCTTTTGCGCTGGATCGGGTTCTGGATCGAAGAACATGTCCCCGTGGATCTCGCGGAGAAGCCTCCGCTGTTGCCGGTCCGTGTAGCCTCGGCGCGAATCTCCGTCGCTGCGGAATCGGTCCGTGTCACGGTCAAGCTCCGACAGCGCAAAGTCGCCCTTTGCAAGGGAGAGTATGGCGGCCCTCGTCAGGATCGGCCTGCGCTTCATGACAGGTTTGCTTCTGGCGCGCATCTCCAGCACGCGCATGTACGAGTCGATGCTGCTGGCACGTAGGCTGAGGAATCGGTCTTCGATGGTCGTCTCGCGTATTCCGCCCTTTTTTTCCGCAATTCCAGCGAAGAGATTGCGGTACTGTCTATGTGCGTGCTTGTCAAATGCCCGCACTATCGAATCTGCGATCTGCTGCTTCTCGTCCTCGGTTATCATTTCATCCTCCACGTGGGCAGCCCCGCCTGCTGACATCCTTGGCGGGAGTAGGTTCCGCGTTGCGTCCCGCCGGCGCGAACCGGCCGGCGCCAATTCCTGCTTCCATATATGGGGGATCCCAACCGCATGTAAAAGTAAGCCGGACATTTTGGATGCGATTTCGGCGATTTTCCTCCCTGAGCTTTCCACCACGCATCGTGCAGAGACAACGCAGTGGATCTGCTGGAATAAGGATGACTAGGATCCCAGAATTCATCAACCGAATTCACAGTAGTACCCAGTCAGTATCGCACTGCTCGTCATGCAGGTGGCGTGCCTGCACATTCGTCGAGGATCAAGTGACCGCACGGCAAGAAAGGCTCTCAACACTTTTAAAACCAAAATCTGGAGCCCAGTCTGAGAATGATCCAAAAGGTGACCACAAACTATGGCAAAGGCATATTACGTTAAATTCGAGACGCCCGAGGACCTGGTAAGCCCTATTCTGGAGGCAGTCCGCGTGGCCGCCACAAGCGGCAAGGTGAGAAAGGGCACAAACGAGGCCACAAAGGCCATAGAGCGCGGCACCTCCAAACTGGTGGTAATAGCAGAGGACGTGGAGCCCCCCGAGGTGGTGGCCCACCTGCCCATACTGTGCGAGGAGCAGGGAGCTGCGTACGCGTTCGTCCCCTCCAAGGACGACCTGGGCAAGTCCATCGGCATCGACATCACGTCCGCGGCGGCAGCCATACTCGACCCCGGCGACGCCCAGCACATAGTCGACCAAGTGGTCGCATCCATAGCCAAGATAAAGGACGGCGCTGACGGCAAATGAGCGCGGCGGACTCGTCGAGCAGCAGCAGCAGCTCAAAGCAGTCCATGGCGTCTGCTGACGACGTCGTCCAGTCAGAGGTGATACAGATAGTCGGCAGGACCGGCATAGCAGGCGAGGTCATACAGGTCAGGGTGCGCATACTGACCGGCAAGGACAGGGGGCGCATACTGACCAGGAACGTAAAGGGCTCCATCAGGACCGGCGAGATACTCATGCTGAGGGAGACTGAGCGCGAGGCCAAGAAGATAAAGTAGTCTGAGAGGTAGTGATGAGATGAGCCTACTTGTAAAGCCGTGCAGCTTTTGCGACAGGCCCGTCCCAAAGGGCTCCGGTACGATGCTTGCAAAGAACGACGGCACCGTCCTGTGGTTCTGCTCCTCAAAGTGCAAGAAGAACGCGCTCGAGCTGAAGAGGGACCCGCGCAAGCTAAAGTGGACGAAAAAGTACGTAAAGGGCGGAATCAAAAGAAAGTAATAGCCATGCATGGCGGCACCACGCGAGGGATGATACAAGATGACCACTGAGAAGACGCTGTTCATAGTAAAGCCGGACGCGGTATCCAGGAACCTCACGGGCTCCATCATAGCCAGGTTCGAGCAGAAGGGCTTCAAGATCACGCACCTGAAGATGTTCCAGTTCACGGAACAGCAGGCCGAGCAGTTCTACAAGGTGCACAGCGAAAAGCCGTTCTTCGGCGAGCTCGTCTCGTTCATATGCTCGGGGCCGGTGGTGGCTGCAGTCATCGAGGGCGGCCACGCGGTCCCGGCCGTGCGCACCATGATAGGGGCCACAAAGTCGTTTGAGGCCCAGCCGGGCTCCATACGCGGCGACTACGGTTTGGGATTCACGGACAACATCATACACGCGTCGGACTCGGGGGAGAGTTTCGAGCACGAATCGAGGGTGGTCTTTGGTGGGTGATGCAGTACGTCGCCAGCCACGCAGAAAGGACAGCAGGCCCCAGAGGGAGGGGCCGTACGCCAGCCCATAGTGGCCGTCCTGGGCCACGTAGACAGCGGCAAGACCTCGCTGCTTGACCGCATACGCGGCACCGGCGTGCAGGGCAGGGAGGCAGGCGGCATCACGCAGCACATCGGCGCGAGCTTCCTGCCAATCGAGGTCATACGGGACATGTGCGGGCCCGCCCTGTACAACAGGCTCGAGTCGCAGACCGGCAGCCCGATCCCGGGCATACTAGTAATCGACACGCCCGGGCACGAGGTGTTCACGAACCTGAGGTCCAGGGGCGGCTCGGCTGCAGACATAGCCATACTCGTGGTCGACGCAAACAGGGGCTTCCAGCCGCAGACCACCGAGAGCCTCAAGATACTCGGCGAGCGCAAGGTGCCCTTCGTTATAGCCCTCAACAAGTGCGACCAGATATCCGGGTGGCGGCAGACGGAGTCGCCGTACATATCGCAGGCCCTAAAGGAGCAGGATCCGTCGGTGCAGGCCGACCTGGACCAGAAGATATACGACGTGGTCGGCACCCTGTCGGTCAGGGGGTACAAGGCCGAGGCGTTCAGCCGCGTGCGGGACTTTAAGAGCGAGGTTGCAATCGTTCCGATGTCTGCCCGGAGCGGGGTCGGGATACCCGAGCTGCTCGGCGTGCTCGTGGGGCTGACCCAGCAGTACCTGCAGAAAAAGCTGGGCGTCTCCGGCAAGGAGACCCGCGGGATGATCCTCGAGGTCAACGACGAGGTGGGGCTGGGGCCCTCGGCCAACGTCATACTCATCGACGGGTCCATGGGAAAGGACGACATCGTGGTGGCCGCCAGGCGCGACTCCGTCGCGGTGGCAAAACCCAAGGCGATCCTGCTGCCAAAGGCGCTCGACGAGATGCGCGATCCGCGCGACAAGTTCACGCCAGTCAGCCGCGTCGACGCGGCGGCGGGCCTGAAGATAACCTCGCCGGAGCTCGACGGCGTGCTGCCCGGCAGCACCCTGTACGTGGCGTCGGGGGACTCGGCCGAGTCCGACGCCGAGAGGTACGCCAAGATGATCAGGGACGAGATGGAGTCCGTGTTCGTCGACGACACGCAGACTGCAAGCGGCGTCATACTGAGGTGCGACACCATAGGGTCCCTGGAGGCCACGGTGTCCATGCTGCGGGACGCGGGGGTCGCCGTCTCAAAGGCCGACATCGGGCCCGTCAACAGGCGCGACATAGTGCAGGCAAAGGCGATAAAGGAGAAGGACAGGCACCTTGGCGTCATACTCGCGTTCAACGTGAGGGTGCTGCCGGACGCGAGGGAGGAGGCCGACACGGCGCACATACGGATCTTCGAGGACAAGGTGATCTACAGCATGATAGACTCGTACAGCGCGTGGGTGTCGGAGGACACGGCAGACCAGGAGAACGCTATATTCTCAGAAATGACGCCGGTCGCAAGGTTCACCTTTCTGAAAGACATGGCGTTCCGAAACAGCAACCCGGCCGTGTTCGGCATACGGGTCGACGTGGGGACGCTCCGCCAAAAGGCGCCGTTCATGAGCGAGTCGGCAAGGAGGATAGGTACGATACACCAGCTGCAGCTTGACAAGAAGACCGTGCCGGCCGCCTCGGCGGGCCAGGAGGTGGCGTGCTCCGTCAACGACGTGGCCATAGGCAGGCAGGTGACGGAGGGCTCGACGTACTATACTGCCCCCTCCTCAAGGGAGGCAAAGGAGCTGCAGAACAGGTTCTGGGGCAGGCTGAGCCCCGAGGAGCAGCAGGTGCTCGAGGAGATAGTGAGGATGCAGCGCGAAAAGGATCCCGCGTACGCGTACTGACGAATCCAGAAAGGGAAGGGTGTCGCAGGTGCGGCGGGGGCGTCCACGCGCAGGACATACCGGTCAGTTCGCATCGCCGGGGCGGGCCGCGGCAGCGGCGGCGCGGCACATCGAGTCGAGCGCGTCGCGCCCCACCGCGCCGGCCACGCGGGACACCGGGGCGCCCGACCTGAACATGACAAAGGTCGGAATCGAGCTTATAGAAAGGCGGGCCGCCACGTCCGGGCACTCGTCCACGTTGACGCGCGCAAACGCGATGCCGGGGTACGAGCCGGACAGATCCTCGAATACCGGATGCATCGCCCTGCAGGGCCCGCACCACTGGGCCCAAAAGTCGACTAGCGTCGGGCGGGGGGAGGACACCGCGCCTGCAAAGGTGGCAGACGACAGGCTTGCAACGCCGCGGGGGGTTTCCGGGTGTTGTTGCTGTCGTTGCTGTCCCTGCTCCCTGCTGCGCTGCGCGCTTATCATGTCCTGCAGTTTCTTGCGCTTTAGCCTCTCAAGCTCGGGATCGTCCGCGCCGTCGCCGCCGCCGTCCGGACCAGCACCGCTCGCCATGGCAGCCACGCACCGTCCTAGTCGTCACCCTGATCCTTTAGGGGGATCTGCTCGTACCGCCGCGACTTGCATATGGGGCACTGGTCGATATACTTGGTAAAGCTCACAGAAGAGTACACGATTCCGCAGTTGCCGCAGATGCGCAGGTTCCTTGAGAGCTTGCCCATGACGCGGCGGCCACGCATTGTGATTAAAAGCTACTGGTTTGGGCAGCAGGCGGCCGTTGCCGTTGTCGCGTATGCGCCTATCCATTATTTACGATCGTGCAGACGCCCTCGATCAGCTTCGTGCCGGGCCCGCATATGCCGTACTGCTTTGCAGGCGGCTCGGGTTCCTCCGCGGCGGGCTCCGGCAGCCCCACGGCGTGGTATATCGAGAAGTATTCCGCATAGTTCTGGTCAAACCACTCCTTGTACGAGGGCTCCGCGTTGTAGCGGTCCACGTAGGTCTGTGGGTCGACTGACTCGTCGACGAACGGCGCGGGGATCTCAAACAGTCCTACCGCCCTGTATATGGTGCCGTATTCGGCCGCATAGTTCTGGTCAAACCACTCCCTGTACGAGGGCTCCGCGTTGTAGCGGTCCACGTAGGTCTGGGGGTCGACTGACTCGTCGACGAACGGCGCAAGCGGGACGTCAAGCCTGAGGTCAGGGCGCGCGGGCTCGTCCGGTGCCTTCCCTGCACCGGTTTCATCCAGAGCCGGCTCGGTGGTGTCGGCGCCATCATCACCATCACCGCCAACGGCGCCACCAGAAGTGTCGTCCGCTGCGGCAGGATCGTCGAGTCCCACGGCATGGTATATGGAATCATACTCCGAGTAGTGCGCGTCGAACCATTCCTTGAAGGAGGGCTCCGCGTTGTACCGGTCCACGTAGGTCTGGGGGTCGACTGACCCGTCTACGAAACTGGCAGGCACCTGCAGCGCGCCCACCGCGTCGTATATCGAGCCGTACTCTGCAAGGTAGTTCGCGTCATACCACTCCTTGTACGAGGGCTCCGCGTTGTAGCGGTCCACGTAGGTCTGGGGGTCGACTGACTCGTCGACGAACGGCGCCAGTCCGGTGCCGGCGTCAGGCTGCTGCGCGTCACTTGGCGCCTCGGACCTTGTTTGCGGCTGCTGCTGCTGCTGTCCCACATCGACATCCTGCACGTCGTTGACCTTTATGCGGACGGTCTTTTTGTCGCTGTGCTCGCCCCGGGCCGCCACAACGTCAAACGTGTACGTCTTGCCGCCCTGGTCGTATGAAGGCGTCCATGAAAAGGCCCCCGTCCCCGGCACGATGCTGGCCCCCTCCGGCTCGTTGGCAAGCGAGAGGGCGGCGCCTGAGGAGGCGTCGCCGGACACAGTCACGATGAACGTCGCCGGCTTGCCCTCGTCGACTGTCAGCGAGCCGACAGAGTTTATCACCAGTCCGACTATGCGGGCCTCAGCGGTGCTCTCGTTTGAGGCCCCGCTTGTCCCCTGTGCGTTTGTCGCGTATACGCGGTAGGTGTACTCGGAGCCGGGCTCGAGTCCCCTGTGTGCGTACTTTGTTCCAGTCACGCTGCTGGCGATCTCCGAGAACGAGGACGAGCCCTTCTTTTTGGCCTCTACCGTGTATCCGGTGACGGCCGAGTTGCCGTCGTCGGCGGGCGGGCTCCAGGTTACTTCTATGTGCCTGTCGTTTACCGGCTTTGCGCTCACCTTTATCGGTGGGCTGGGCTCCGACAACGACACAAGCTTCACCGGATAGGGCTCGATTACGCCGGTATGGAACGACGAGTCGATCGCCCTGATCGAGACGGGATCCGAGGGCGGCGTGCTTGCAGGCCCAATCTGGGCGTACACGTGGAACGAGTTCTCCCTGCCCGTATCCACCCTGTGCATGAACGAGAACTCGCTCCTGCCCACCTCGCCGTCGTCTACCGTGAAAAAGGTCCTGCCGATCTTCTCCTGCACGACATAACCGTTGATCGGCAGATCGAACGTGTCTGAGGGGGGCAGCCACGTCATCTTTACATGGGTGGGGGACATCGCCACGATATCCACCATGGTGGGCCTGTCCGTACCCGCAGGCCGCGCCGATGCATGCGCCGACGGGGTGCTGACGGCGTCCGCGCCGCTAGAGACGGCAGAGACCCTGTAGGTGTAGGTGGTGCCGGGGTCAAGGTCGGTGTGGTAGAGCGCCGTCGCATTCGTGTTGGTCTTTGACGTGATCACCGTAAAGTCGGTCACGGAGGATCCCGTGGCGGCCTTGGACTTGTACTCTACAGCGTATCCGATTATGGGCAAAACGGGATCACCACTTGGCCTCGGCTCATCCCAGTCGACGAGTATGGACGTCGGGGAGATCGGAACCGCCTGGACGTTGCGCGGAGAGTTCGGCTTTGTGACGGTGGTAGTGGAGGAAGAGGAGGAGGAGGAGGAAGTGCCGGACGACGATGAAGATGAAGACGATGAAGACGATGACGATGAAGAGGCGGACTGCGCGTCAAGCTCTATCACCTGCACGCGGTCGTTGCCGGTGTCTGCCACGTACAGCAGCCGGTTCTTTGTATCGATCGCAATCCCGTGCGGCGACCTGAACTTGCCGTCGTCCTCGCCTAAAGAGCCGTACTTGTCCACGTAGCATACCACGTCAGTCAGGTTCTGCGTCCCGTCGGGGCACGACCCGCCTCCCCCCCTCTCAAGGAAGCTGAAGATCTGTATTCGGCCGTTGTTGGTGTCTGACACGTACAGCTCCCCCCTGTTGGGCGTGGTCTTCTTGTCTATCGCGAGCCCGGTTGGACCGTTAAATGTGCCGTTCGCGGTGCCCGGAACGCCCGCGGTGCCGAACTCCCCCACGTAGCAGATCCCCGTGGCCGCCTTCACCGTGTAGCTGTGGCACTCTTCCCGCTCAGTCAGTATTTTGAATATGCCTATGCGGTGCTTTCCGGTATCCGACACGTACAGATACCTGCCTATCTCGTCTACTACAAGCCCCGAGGGATCCGTCATGCCGGTCGTGTTGAACTTGTTAATGTCGTACTTGTACACGCCGTCCAGCGAGAACACGTGTATCCTGTCGCCGCTTTCATCCGATATGAACACCCTCTGGGTCGCCGTGTCCACCGCGATATCCGTCGGCGACAACAGTTTGTTTGAGCTGAACCCTTCGTCCGTAAATTCGCCGTCCTTGTCCGCCACCTGGATCCGCTTGTTTCCCACGTCAAGCACAAAAAAGTCGCGGTCATACCTTACGATCGATACCGGGCCGGAGAACTGCTCATCGCCGCTGCCGGCGGAGCCAAACCGCTTGTCAAACGAGCCGTCCTTTGAGAATATGCTGATCCGGTCCTTGTCCTTTTCCACGACGTAAACGTCCCTACCATTCTCACTCAGCGCGACGTCATAGGGGCCGTCGATTGCCCCGCCGTCTATGTCTTCATCATCAAATAGGTGGCCAAACTCCAGCGCGGCATAGGCGCCGGATGTCAGTGATGCGGCCGCGAGCGCGACCGTGGCGACTGCGACGACTACTGCGGCCGCGAGCGCGTAGCTCCCAAGGATCGGCAGGGCCCGCCCAGTGCCGTTGCGGCCGGCCTTCATCAACATGACTCCCTCCCATGGTTCTCGTGTGCAACCGCGCCGTCTTCCCGGCATCGCGCGTAATACCGATACATGAATGACGCCGCCAGTACGGGCGCCCCCACGTATATCATCAAGATTGCAAGCAGCGCTGCAATGCCGTACGCCAGTACCTCGGACTCGGAGCCGGCGTGATCCATGATGCCCAGCGTGTAGAGCATCGGGGTCAGGAGCGTCCTGACCATGTCCCTGAACACGGGATTCTCGCGCTCATAGTCGGCCACGTGCGGCGAGAACGAATAGTACACGACGTTGAACCCCTCCACAAACGACGAGCCGGCCTGCGTCTGCGCGAGCCGGCCGTCCCGTATCTCCCGGAGCAGCTGAACCTGGGGCGCCATCTCAGAGCCGTACGCGGCAGTCGCGATGAGGCATCCTCCACCCCTCGTGTCGTCACTGCCGGCCGTGGAGGTTGTCGGAGGCTCGGGCGGCGCGGTCCCGATTATGACGCAGTATCCGTTGGCAAGCTCGGTCCCCTCGCCGCACTCGCCGTACTCTTGGCCCGGCTTTAGCTCAAGCCCGGGCGGAAGCTCTACTCCCGGGGCCACCACCGGAGGGGGCAGCTCCGGCTCGGTCGGGACACCGCCGCTGCCGCCGGTGGGATCAGGCAGCCCGACGGCATGGTATATCGAGTCATATTGTGAATAGTTATTGTCAAACCACTCCTTGTACGAGGGCTCCGAGTTGTAGCGGTCCACGTAGGTCTGGGGGTCGACTGACAGGTCCACAAAACTGGCAGGTATCAAAAGTATGCCCACGGCGTCGTATATGGAGCCGTACTCTGCAAGGTAGTTTGAGTCATACCACTCCTTGTACGAGGGCTCCGTGTGGTAGCGGTCCACGTAGGTGTTGGGGTCGACTGCCGGGTCGACGAACGGCGCGAGCGCCGAGAGATCCCTTGCGGGCTGGGACGGTTCCGGCTCGTCCATAAACACGTCGGGGTCGGGAATCCCCACCGCGTCGTATATGGAGCCGTACTCTGCAAGGTAGTTTGCGTCATACCACTCCTTGTACGAGGGGTCGGTGAGGTACCGGTCCACGTAGGTCCAAGGGCTGACTGTCGGGTCGACGAACGGCGCGAGCGCCGCGATGTCCCTTGACGGGGGTGGTGGCGTCATCTCGCTTACAAACGTGTCGAGGTCTGGAATCCCCACCGCGTCGTATATGGAGCCGTACTCTGCAAGGTAGTTCGCGTCATACCACTCCTTGTACGAGGGGTCGGTGAGGTACCGCTCCACGTAGGTAAGGGGGTCGACTGTCGGGTCGACGAACGGCGCGAGCGCCGCGGTATCCCTTGCAAACGGGGGCGGTGCCGGCTCTGGTGCCGCGTCGGGGTCGGGAAGCCCCACCGCGTGGTATATCGAGTCATATTGTGAATAGTTATTGTCAAACCACTCCTTGTACGAGGGCTCCGCGTGGTAGCGGTCCACGTAGGTCTGGGGGTCGACGCCGGGCTCTACGAATCCGGCGGGGACCGGCGGGGACCCGGCTGCCTGCGCGTGGGCGGGCATGGCGGACGGTACGAGGCAGGCGGCGGCGATCGCTGCCACTGCCACCACGGCGATCATAGGCATGGTGCTCGCATGCATTCATTCGATGCTCGCGCTAACTGTTTAAAAGCGTGAGCAGGCCGCCGCGCGCGGGATTCGCACACGTCTGCAGGTCACAGATCAAGCAGAAAGCGCACCGACGCGCCAGCCTCCGACCTATTGATGCTCATCTCATGAAAGGTCGGCGCCTTTATCTCCAGCTTGAACCCGTGCCGTTTCAGGTCAAGCGGCTCGCCGTAGGCCCTTGCGCGTATGGCGAGGGGCTCCGCGGCACTGTCGCTGCCATCATCACCACCAGAGGCGGCCGCGGCGTCCAGGTCAGACGACGCTTCTTCGTCAATCTCGACACGCCTTATCGCAAACCCGCGCGTTATCAGCGCGAATATTACCTCCTCAAGCCAGCTGTACAAGAGGTACGACAGGTCCTCGCCCTCCGCCCTTATCTCCATATGGCCGTCCTCGGCCACCGAGCCCGGGTCAAGCGTCAGGTCGACCGTCGCGTCGGCGGCCGCGGCAAAGGCCTCCCGCATGCTCTTCCCCTCCGCCTCGACAACCGCGTCGGTGGCGTGCTCCAAGAATCGGTAGCCTCGCTCCACGCGGTTGCCTGAACGGTGCCACTATTAACATCTCACGCGCGGCAAAGCCGGGGTGTCACCGGGCGGAGAGCTCCGCGCTCCCGAACAGGACGCTAAATGGCTCGCACCATATCAGCACGTGGTTGTACTTGTCAAGGTCGAGCCCCTCCGGAATCTCATAGTTCTGGTTTCCGCGGTTTGCCTTCAGGTCGCCCAGGGACATGTAGTCCGTGGCCTCCGTGTCGGTGGCAAGGTAGACGCGCAGACCCGGGCCGTTTGTAGAGTAAAAGTCCTCCAGGCGCAGGACGTTGCTGCCGTCCCCAAGGGGGATCGTGTAGGCGCTCCCGCCGGCATCGTGTATCCCGTCGCCCACCCCGACAAAGGTCCCGGCGTACGATACGGGGGTCATCACATCCTGCGGATCGGACGGGCCTGCACTACTGCTGTCGCCGTCGTCGCCACCACCGCCAACAACCGGAACGGCGGGCTCCGCGGGCGGCATCACTGTCACGCCCTGCGGCATCGGCTCGTCGATTGTAGACTCCGTGAAATACGGGGACACGGCGTAGCCTACCCCCGCCCCTACGATGACGATCGCTGCAATCGCGGCGAGCTTTTTTGCTCCCATGCGGTCACGACGTCCTCTCCATATATAGCAGATTGTCCCATTCTGGGATCGGAAAGGTAGTTAGTGAGGCACAGGTGCCGCACAGCATGGAGCCGTTTGAGGAGTTCCTTGCATGGATTGCGGAGATTCTCGGCGGGCACCTGTACGAGGGCATATTTCTGGCCGCCCTGATAGAGACCATCGTGCCGCCCGTCCCGACGCTTGCCGTGTTTCCGACGGCAGGATTCATCGCGTCGCAAAACGGCATTCCGCCGGAGGGCCTCATCCCGCTCGTCATGCTGGGGGCCGCGGGCGCCACGATAGGCTCCACTGCCATATACGCGGTGGCGCTAAAGCTCGGCAGGGCCGTGATGCTCAGGTACCTCGGGCGCCTCCGCATATCGGAGGAGAAGCTAGAGCGCGTCGAGAAATGGTTTGAGAGGCACGGCGACAAGACCGTGTTCATATGCAGGATGATGCCCGTCATGAGGGAGATGATATCCATACCGGCGGGACTGTTCAAGATGAGGGCGCTCAAGTTCGTCACATACACGTACGCGGGCTCGGCGGTCTGGGCGTGCGCGACCATACTGGCGGGATACTACTTTGGAGAGGCCATCGGGCTTGCCGGCGCGGCGGCCGACGGGCCGTAGCTTGGGCGCGCGCCCGCGCTGCGCGCGGCGCGCAGCGCGCCGTGCGCCAGCGACTGCGGGGCTACCGCGGCAAGGACAATGGTCGCGACGACGGCAACTGCGGCCGCGGCCATCACGAGTATCGCGCTCGGATACTCCGGCACCACGTGCTCCCCGATTATCGCAACGCGCCCGCTCTCCAGTCCCGTGCCAACCGTTATGACATAGTGGTCCGGCCCGTGCCGTACCGCATAGGCGGCCACGGGATCCGTCGCGCCGTTGTTGCTATTGTCGTCACTGCTATCCAGATAGCCGGCATGGCCGGAGGCCTCCGAGACGGGCACCATGTCCCCGGACTCGTCATATATCACGACCTCAAAGGGGGCCGAGACCAGCGGCCTCTGCACGTACAGGGAGAGGGACGAGCCCGCATGCCCGTGGCCGCTGTCCGTGTCGGATTTGGCAAACCCAAAGTCCAAGCTCTTCTGTTCTATGTCAAATGTGAGGGACGAGACATCATACCCCGGATGCCTCAGCGCGGCCGTCAGCTGACCCGTATCGGCAGTCTCCGGGCCGTCATACGTGAGCACGCGAAGCTGCTGCTCCGGGGCCGCGCCGCCGCTGCTGCCGCCGTGCGCCGCCTCGTACAGCGGTTCGATGCGCAGTATGCGGTCATCCTCCGGAACCGGGGCCCCCCGGCCGTCCCTGTTGCTTGTGAGCACGTACAGGTGCCCGTCGGGGCCCGTCTGGACGTCGCGCAGCCTGCCAAACTCGCCCCCAAACAGCGGCGTGTGCGACACCACCGCGCCGTCGGCGCCCAGCTGTACCATCTGGAGGGTGCGCCCAAGCAGCGTTGCCACAAAGTAGCGGCCCTGCCACTCGGGTATCACGTCGGACTCGTAGAACTCGGCGCCCGACGGGGCCCACGTGCTGCCGCCCGTGTGGAACGCGGGGTTCTCGTACGGCGTTCCGCCGCCACCGTTGTTGTTGTTGTTGGTACTGTCACCAATTACGACGGGCCAGCCATAGTTCCCGCCCTTTGCAATCACGTTTATCTCGTCGTGCCCCACCCCCAGGCGCCCGGACGGCCCGTGCTCCGTTATGATCATGCGCCCGTCGAGATCCCAGTCCATGCCCTGCGGGTTCCTGTGGCCCATCGAGTACACGAGCGAGCCCTCCCACGGGTTGTCGGCGGGCGCCCCGCCGTCGCGGTCCATGCGCAGTATCTTCCCGGCAAGCGACGATGCGTCCTGCGACAGCTCCGGAACTATGGCGTCACCCGTGGCCGCGTACAGCATGCCGTCGGGCCCGAACTGTATCCTGCCCCCGTCGTGCCAGGAGCTTGCCGGTATGCGGTCAAGTATGACGTGCGCGTCGTCCAGCCGCGGCGAGGCGGCGGTGGCGTCCCCGCCGCTACCGTCAGAACCGTCGTGATACGTATAGCGCTCTATCCTGTTGTAGGGGGGCGACAAGAGATCAACGTAGGTGTAGTACAGGTAGACGTACCCGTTCTCCTCAAAGTCCGGATCGACTGCGACTCCCAGCAGGCCGGCCTCCGCCCCTCCCCCCGCGGCGACGGACAGCACGGCCTCGGGCTCCTGCAGGCCGTCCCTTATGACGCTGACAGTGCCGCCCCTCTCGGTGAATATGGCGGTGCCGTCCGGAAGCCAGTCGATGCTCCAGGGTACGGCCAGCCCGTCCGCGACGGTCTGGACGCGGACGCCCAGTGCCGGATAGTCGGCCTGCGCGTACGGCCCGGCGGCGTGGGCCGGCTCGGCGGTAAAGGCGGCGGCAGTAAAGAGAAGGGCTACGGAGACTGCCGTAGCGGCGGCCGCAGGGGCCGTCTTCGTGCCGCATCCCGCGCCCATGCAGACACAAGCTCGCCGCACGCTAAAAAGAGTCCCGTCACGAAGCCACATGTCACGCAAGGTATGAGTATTTACAATATTATGTAAACTATGCATAGTATGGTAATGATACTTAATAGTTATAGACGGATTCAGACTGTATGCAGAAACAGATCACGCTATTGCACAGTCATCGGGGGGGTGAGAGGCCCCCGCCCATCTTCTTTCCGAGGATAGTGCGAGAGTTCTCAGGCGAGTAGCGGGCATCCGCACATTTCTTTTCTTTTCTTTTTTTTTCGTCTGCTTGTGTCACGCATGCCCCGCGCCGCGCAGCAGTCAGTCCGCCCCGAGGCGGACGGCCATGCGTCGAACCATCCGTTTTGGCCACCACATGCCTTGGCGGCCCTGTGAGTACTGCGGCACGTAGCGGCCGGTCGGAACTCTTTATGGGCATGACGGGCCTAACCGGGGTGTTGAGGGCAAGGTACAAGATTCCGCTGATAATAGGCATCGCCGTCCCGGCCGGATTGGCGGCAATCATCATGGGGCCGGTTCTCTTTATGATTGCCTTTGGCACGATTGCCAGCATAATGCCGGATCCCTCAGAGGAGTCAGTTGAAAAAGACTTTGCACGGATTCCAGAGGTAAAGGTCTTCACTGAAGAATATCCGAATTACGGCACTTCCCACTATGGCGATTTTATGGCATGGAGGGTAGTCCAGTACACCTCGGAAACCGGCGACGCGCAAAGCATCTCAATGACGGTAAGAAAGAACGTCCTGCACCAGGGGATAGAGGTCAGCGCGGGCTGCGGCCCCGAGTTTTCGTACGCGCTGGACGTCCCGCACGACCAGGTAATTGACTTTTTACAAAGCGGCAGATGCCTTGCGGACGGAAGATGACGAGGGGGGCGTCCCCGGCTGCACGTTACGAAGATGCCGTCATGGCGCGCGCCTCCTGCCATACCCCGCCGACTTGCCCGACACCGAGCGCATTATCGACTCTGCGACGGTGGGCCCTATCTGCCGTATGGTGGCAAGCCTGGCCGGGGACGCGGCCCTGATGTCGGAGATGCTCCGCAGCCCGGCGTCATATATGGCGCGCGCCCTGACCCTGCCCACCCCCCGGATTGACGCCAGTTCCACAAGCTCCTCCTTGATCCCCGACCTCAGCCTAGTGCGCAGGGTGGCAAGCTCCGCCAGCAGGTCGTCGCGGCCCGCGTCCCGTGCCATCTCGCGCATCACATATGCAAGCCACGCCGCGCTCTCGGTCATGCGGTGCAGGTCGCCGGACTGCGTCTTGTATGCGGTCTCTATCTCCCTGTCCGTGCGCTCGTTCATCCAGTCGTGCAGCACCAGCAGGCTCCGAGAGCACTCCTCGGCGTACACCGGGGAGAGCAGCTCCGAGCGGTGCGGGCCCGACAGCAGGCTCTCCGCGAAATGGTAGTGGTTCTTCAGGAGGTCCTGCCTAGGGTTGAACTCGTCGCAGGATATGATCGCGTGCAGGAACCCGAGAGTGTGCCTCTGCGCGCGCTTGCCGCTGCCGCGCGGGGCGCCCCCGGCCACGTTGCGCAGGTACGACGCCGTTACGGGATCCACGTAGAGGCCGGAGGTCCTCCTCCCCAGGGAGGTGGCCGCGTACCTCCCGCCCTTTGAGACGATCATGCCGTGCTCGAGCAGGAACTCCACCGCCGTGCCGACCGCGTCCTCCACCTCGCTCTCGGGGTACTGGAGCCCCCCGAGCGTCGCGGAGAAGAACGACTGCAGGTCGTCCCGGCGGATTCCAGGGTTCAGCACGGCCACGGTCAAAAGGTGCGTGCGCATGGCCTTCTCGGCCATGATGCCGGACTCCAGCGGCTCGGGCTCGCCTTCCACGTATCGCTCCAGGAGCTCGTACAGCGGGCCCGTCGCGGATATGACGGCCTCGCCGTACTTGTCGTACTGGGGCCTGCCGGCCCTCCCGCAGAGCTGCTTGTACTCGAGCACGCTGATGGGCCTGTTGAACCCGTACCTTGCGTCGTAGCGGCTGACGGATGCTATGACGACTCGCCTTGCGGGTAGGTTGACCCCCGCCGCGAGGGTGGGGGTCGATGCAAGCAGCCTGATCGAGCCGCGGCGAAACTCGGACTCGACTATGCCCCGGAGCCGCTCGGAGAGGCCCGCGTGGTGGAACGCCACGCCGGTGGAGACGAGCGTGGCCAAATCCTTTTCGAGCTCCGTGGGAGGGGATGCAGGGGTGGTGGTGGCAGGAGGCGGAGAAGGAGAAGGAGCAGTAGATTTAGGAGCTGCTACCGCGGTGGTGGTGGCGCCGGCTCTCAGCCTTGCGGGCAGTATCCTTGAAGATATCTTTCCAAGCGCCCTCCTCTCGTCGTCTGAGAGCAGCTTGCCAATCCGCTTTGATGCCTTTACCGCGGTCGCCCTGGCGCTCGCCCGCGTGGCCGCGAACACCAGGCTCTGGCCGCCCTCCGACACCGCGTGTATGCCCAGCCGCGCCGGCATCCCCTCTGTACCGATCCCGACCTCGAACCTGCGGCCGTCGTTCATCATGACGCTGCCTGCCTCGTCACAGATGCCCTCCGCAAGCGGGACGGGCCTCCACGTGCTGCGGACCAGCGTGCAGCCGAGCCACTCGGCGATCTCCTCGTCGTTGCTGACGGTGGCGCTCAGGCCGACGATCTGCATTTTGGGCGGAGGTGAACTCTTTTGGTGCTGCTTCTCGCGCTGCTGCTGTTGTTGTTGTTGCTGCTGCTGTATTTGCTGCGTCAGTATCATCTCCAGCGTCGGGCCCCGCGACTCGTCGCCGATGAGGTGTATCTCGTCGATTATCATCAGGCCTATCTCCTGCGTCCACTCCCGTCCGCGGCGCATGGCCGCGTCCATGGCCTCGTTTGTGGCCACCACGATGTCCGCGTCGTCGATCTTCACGGGGCCCCGGGAGGCGGCCGCGGCCCCCCGCTCGCCGGTCAAGCGGGCAGTCGTGATTGCGGCGTCTGTCCGCGCGGCCCCGTCCTGCTGCTGCTGCTGCCGCAGCGCTTGGAGCCTCCCACGCCATCCGGCCCCCGACACCTTTACCCCGGAGAGGGCCGCGAACTCGTCGTACTTTTCTGCCGCGAGCGCCCGGAGCGGGCTCAGGTACACCACGCGCCCGCCGCCGCGCGCCAGGTGAGACAGGATGGCAAGCGTTGCTACGAGTGTCTTGCCGCTTGCGGTGGGCGCCGAGACGAGCAGGCTCTTACCGTCAAGCAACCCAGATTCGACGGCCGCGGCCTGCGGCGGGTACAGGTCCGCAAACCCGCGCGACTCGAGAAACTTTCTGGCGCTGGCCGGTACCGCGCCAAGCCCGGATACGCGAGAATCCCCTCCTCCGGGCTCCCTTCCCTTCTTCTTCGTCATGCCTTGCTGTAAAAGCCGGAGCGATTCTCATAAATAACTCCATCACGGTGGAGTTTTTTAATAAAATTGCGCGCCTCGTCGGCCGTGAACTTGTCGGTGTTCTCCAGCTCGGTGACCAGCGTCTTTTCCTCCACCGGCTCCTTCTGCTCGCCGGACAGGCGCCCCAGCACGTCCATGAAGAGCTGCATCTTTGTGACCTCGCTGCGGGGCCTGCCCCTCAGCACCCCGACGTCGATCTCCCCCGTGTCGACGTCCACGCCGGCATCCTGGAGCATCTGCTCCAGCAGGTATATGGCCCTCTCCGCGTCCTCCTTCTCTATCATGTCCTTCATCAGGAGCCGGGCGCGCGCAGTCGATATGCGTATGAGCCCCTCAAGCTGCCTGGCGGTTACGGGCGTCATGTCCTCTGACTGGGCCATCTTGCGCATCTTGATGTAATAGTCCACAATCAGCTGCTCTGCCTCCTTTGTCATCTTGGGGGTGAAGCGCTTTGCGTACGCCAGATATTTCGTCAGCATGTCCGCGTCGACCAGATTGGCCGTGTCGGCCCCCTGCAAAGAGTGCAGCTTTATGACGTGCTGCGCGATCTCCGTGTCCATCTCCTCCGACGGCTGGTCCCTGACCACGAATATCAGGTCGAACCTCGAGAGCAGCGGGATCGGCAGGTTGATGTTCTCCGTAATGTTGCGGAACGGGTCGTACCTGCCGTACAGCGGGTTTGCGGCCGCCAGTATCGACGTCCTCGCGTTCAGGGTGGCCACGATCCCGCCCTTTGCGATACTTGCCGACTGCTGCTCCATCACCTCGTGGAGCGCGCTCCTGTCCTCCGCGCTCATCTTGTCAAACTCGTCTATTGCGACCATCCCCTGATCTCCCAGCACGACGGCGCCCGCCTCGAGCATCATGATGCCGGTCTTGTCCCTGACCACGGAGGCCGTGAGCCCCGCGGCAGTCGAGCCGCGCCCGGACGTGTACAGCCCCCGCGGGGCCGTCCTGGAGCAGAACTTTAGCATCTCGGACTTTGCCGTCCCGGGGTCGCCGACCAGGAACACGTTGATGTCGCCACGTATCTTGCTGCCGTCCGCGCGCTCCCGCTGCACGGACCCGACCATCAGCAGCAGGATGGCCTCCTTGATCAGGTGCTGCCCCTTGATGTGGGGGGCAAACGACTCGATCAGCCTGCCGTATATGTCCGGGTCCTGCTTTAGCGCCAGTATGGCCCTCTCGTCTTCTGGCGATATCGACTCGCGCTCTATCTTCCGCGACGACTTTGAGCGGCCGCCGAGGAACTCTATGTTGTTGCCCTCCAGGCGCAGCCTGTACAGGCTGCTGCGCGTCCTCGCGATGCCGGCGACGGACTCCTGCTCGACGCGCACGAGCCCCGTGAGCGCGACGCGGTCGCCGGGCCTGGCGTTGTCGACCAGATCCTGCTTTACCATGATGTCGATGTAGTCGGGCAGCTGGCCCGGCGGCAGGTCCTCGGGCAGCTCCTGCAGTCTGAGTATCTGGAAGTCGATGAACTTTGAGGACTCGGGCTTTAGCTCAAAGTCGCGCAGCTTGCAGTCCGGGTTGTCGCATACCGCGGGCGGCTTTGTGTCCATGCCCTTTATCTGCACGATCTTGGTGTAGTGGCCGTCCCCGCACGCGTACACCAGCTCCTTTGCAAGCGGGTTGACCTCAGACGCCCTGACCACCATGCCCGACACGCTGGTCATCGTGCCGATGGTGTCGGCGTTTATCTTGCGGAGGCTGCGCATCAGCGGGTAGTTGCTTATGCGCGCCCTGATCTCCTCGCCCACCTGCTCCGCGTAGTCGTAAAAGCGGACCTGGAGTATCTCCCAGATGGCCCTCGAGAACGCGGCGAGTATGAGGTCCGGGCTGTGCACGAACATGTCTGCAATCTCGCGCTCGTCGATTAGGTCGTTGTAGTCCACCACGATGTGCCGCGTCTCCCGGGGCATCATCTCGTCTATCATCTTCACGTACTTGCGCTCGCCGTTTTGGTCCTGGAAGCCGGTCAGGAACTGCTTGACCTTGTCGGACAGCGCCGAGCTCGTATACTCGGAGCCCGAACCGTCGTCGGCCTCTTCCCTCGGTTCCATCTGGGCCGAGTCCTGTTCGCTCACTGCCGCTGCTCACCCCCCGCTGCCGCTGCCGCTGTTGTTGCTGCGCTGCCGCCGGGCGTCCGGCCCTGTTCCGGTTCCTCCTCGCGCACGACCTCCATGTCGCCCATGCCGTCAGACGATACGGCCGTTATCTGCTCCTCGAACTCGGCGCACGTGCGGTGCACCACGCTGTAGAACGCCTGCTCCTCGACGGTCAGCTTTGACTTCATGTCCGCGCTCAGCTTCATGGAGCTTGCCTTTGAGACGATCTTGGCGTTGCGCATGCGGAACAGCTCCAGGAGCATGTCGTACACCCTGTCGTAGTCGCGCCCCTCAAGATGCCTCATGGCCGCCTTTAGCTTTACGTAGAACAGCGGCTCGAGCGCCTGGAACGCGCGGGAGCCGGCGATCCTCTCCTTTGCAAGCGCCTGCTTGAGCGCCGCTATCATGTCAGGCAGCCTCATGCTTCCCAGCTTGTTCTTCTCAAGCACCAGCCCGGCCCAGTAGGGCACCCTGGTCGTCTCGCCGCGGCGCGCGACGACGTCTATCCCCCCGACCCTCACCTTGAAGTCGCTGCCGGCCTCAAACTCGACCTCCTCAAGCCCGTACTCGACTGCGTGTATCTGGCCAACCTTATCGACGCTCATTTGGCCCACCATTACAAAGTCTGTATTTATCCATCATGTGCGGTAACGGCCGTGCGGCCCCATATAAATACCGTACTTTACCGTTGCATATGGCCGGCCTTGATGGCGGGAACCGATCCTGAGTTTATTAATGGGATCGCCGCACGCGCGCCATGTCACTGGGCGAGGCTGCCGCGGGCATGTGGGTCGAAAAGTACAGGCCCGCAAAGCTTGCAGACGTGGTGAACCAGTCGGAGATAATCAAGAGTTTGGAGGCCCTGCTCAAGAACCCGTCAGAGATGCCGCACCTGCTCTTCTCGGGCTCTGCCGGCGTGGGCAAGACGACCACCGCGCTGTGCATAGCAAGGCAGGTGCTGGGCAAGCACTACAGGGACCACACGCTTGAGCTGAACGCGTCAGACGAGCGCGGCATTGGGATGGTCAGGGACAAGATAAAGCGCTACTCCCGGTTTGCGGGCATCAGCGAGGTGCCCTTCAAGATAGTGATACTGGATGAGGCCGACGAGATGACGTCCGACGCGCAGACCGCGCTGCGCCGCATCATAGAGGACGCGTCGCGCACGTGCAGGTTCATCATGATTGCAAACAACATATCGAAGATAATCGAGCCCATACAGAGCAGGTTTGCGACCTTCAAGTTTACGGCGGTCTCTAGGGAGGACGTCGTTGCAAGGCTGGCGCACATCGCCAAGAAGGAGGGCGTGAGCGCCAAAAAGGACGGGCTGGAGGCCGTATACGGGTATGCGGGCGGCGACATGAGGCACGCCATCAACATCATGCAGGCCGCCGCGGGCAAGGACAGGGCGGTCACGCCGGAGGGGATAGAGGCGGCGGCCGGGCTCTCAAAGGTCTCAGACGTGGACAAGATACTCGCGTCGGCCGTGGCGGGGGACGTCGCGGGTGCGCGCGAGAAGATGATAGAGCTGACCCGCGTGTACGGCATGTCGGAGTCGGACTTTGTAAAGTACGCGAGCGCCGCCGTTGTGAGGTCGGCCGGCGCCGAGAACCTCGGCGCCATGCTGAGGGTGGTCGCCGAGTACGACTACCGCATACTGTCTGGCGCAAACCCGGAGGTGCAGCTCGCCGCCATGCTCGCGGAGCTCGCGGCGCTCGGGGCCGGCAAGTAGGCGGGCGCGCGGCGCTCGGGACTGGCGTACGGGTCATCTTATAGGCATGCCAGTGCTATGAACATACTGTAAGGCGGACGCGTCAAGTCCATAACGGCAATGGCAGCAACAATTAGCGCAGAGAGAGGGATTTGAACCCCCGCGTGCTTTCGCACACAGGCTCTCAAGGCCCGCGCCCTACCGAACTAGGCGACCTCTGCAGGAAGACACGTCCACTTGCGGTTAAAATTTGTTGCACTGGGACCGGCGCCTCCCAATCGGGAGTTTTCCGCCCCACCTGTGTTCATTTCAAGGGGCTTTGAGGCAGAATAAAATCTGGACGGCGCGCCGCCATTGCGCAAGTCTAGTGCGTTACTATCTGCACATGGGCGCGCTTCTCAGCGGATCTATCAGGGAGACGTCGTTTATGCATACTGCCTGTATGTCGGTGACGCTGGTCGCGCCGGTCGCGTCCACCGGGTTGATGGTAAATGACACGGCCTTGGCAACATGCCCAGATGCGTCAAACGACACGTCCGCGCTGCTCAGGCTGTGCGTGCCCTCAAAGACGAACGGCACGTCGGCAAGGCTCACAGTATTGCCGGACACGCTGGTGCTGCCGGGCTGCTGGAACGTAATGTCCACCACCTCCAGTCCCGGGCACTTGGCGTCGTTCTGGTTGTTGGTCAGGGACACGTAGTGGTTGTGGAATACCGGATCGCTCGCGCTGCTCTGCGCCTCGCTGTCCCGGACGCCCGCATGGGTCGTGCTGACGATTATGTTGGACAGGTCTGCGTTGCCGTCTGCCCCGAGGTATATCAAGCCATAGCCGAACGCGCCCGCGCTGCCGTCAGTCGGAATCGCCTCGCCGGCTGCAATGGATGCGGAGGCCAGGCTGTCGGATGTAACAACGGTTCGCGGAGCGGATATCAGCAGGTGGGTTGCAACGTCGGTCGGATCTTGCAGGGAGACGTCGTTTATGCATACTGCCTGTATGTCGGTGACGCTGGTCGCGCCGGTCGCGTCCACCGGGTTGATGGTAAATGACACGGCCTTGGCAACATGCCCAGATGCGTCAAACGACACGTCCGCGCTGCTCAGGCTGTGCGTACCCTCAAAGACGAACGGCACGTCGGCAAGGCTCACAGTATTGCCGGACACGCTGGTGCTGCCGGGCTGCTGGAACGTAATGTCCACCACCTCCAGTCCCGGGCACTTGGCGTCGTTCTGGTTGTTGGTCAGGGACACGTAGTGGTTGTGGAATATTGGATCGCTTGCGCTGCTCTGCGCCTCGCTGTCCCGGACGCCCGCATGGGTCGTGCTGACGATTATGTTGGACAGGTCGGCGTTGCCGTCTGCCCCGAGGTATATCAAGCCATAGCCGAACGCGCCCGCGCTGCCGTCAGTCGGAATCGTGCCGTTTGTTGCGATGCTTGCGTCTATGACCTTGTCAGCGTTGACACTTACTGTCTTGTCTGTCGAGTCAATCCCAAGGTATGCGTGGGCGTCAGTCGATCCAATTAGTATTCCCCCTAGCAGCACGGTTGCCGTGATCAAGAGTAGCGTCGTTTTCAGCATTGCTTTGGGTTTTGTACCATTTTCCCCACATAAATACCCTGCGTGGTACAAAAACAGAACATATTCTTTGGATCCAGTTCCGCGACATCACCTGTGTATCAAACCCGCGGGGGATATTGAAAGACCGCAGGCCGGACGTGCCGCAGGCCGCGCGCGTGTGTACGTGTGTACGTGTGTACGTGTGTACGTGTGTACGTGTGTACGTGTGTACGTGTGTACGTGTGTACGTGTGTACGTGTGTACGTGTGTACGTGTGTACGTACGTACGTATGCGCATACGTGTGTACGTGCGGCCACATGTACACAACAAATGGAAAAAAAGTCAGAGGAGATATCCTCTAATCGTGTGCGTGCGGGTTGACCGAGCTGCCCTGCATCTTGACAAAGGTCCCGTCTGCCTTCTCGTGATACTCGAGGTATGACGGCTCTATCAGGATTGCGTGCGTCGGACATGCCTCCTGGCATGCCATGCACTGGGTGCAGTCGTGCTCCCTGATCGGCTGTGACTTGTCGGAGTAGTCCAGGCGCTCGTCCTGCTCCGTCAGGCCCGTGCCCTCAAAGGTGGCGTCCAGGCAGTCGGCCGCAGCAATGTCCTGCTCGGTCCGGTACCACTGGAATGTCTGCACGGGACAGACGCTCATGCACGAGCCCGCGGCGACGCACGAGTCCCAGTCGACTGCCACGGTGGTGCCGTGGATGCCGAGCGGGACCTGCTCCTCGCCGTGCTCCTCGTATGCGGCCTTGACATCGTCGTTGGAGAACGCGTCGCCCTCGGTGTTACCAGGCCCCCAGATGAAGTGCTTGTTCTCCCCATCCGCGTGGCTGGTCTTGCCGATGACTTCAAGATTCTCCACAAATTTCTCGTCTATTGGCATGATTCCACGTGCCTGTGATTATTATTTAAATCTAAATAAAATTAGTCGAAACTAAAGTGGTGTCAGTCGTGCGAGTGCGGGTTTGGCGTGCCGGCCTCTATCTTTACAAAGGTCCCGGCCGCCTTTTCGTGCGCCTCCAGGTTCGACTGGTCCACCTTTATGGCCTGGGGCGGGCATACGGATACGCACGCCATGCACCATATGCAGTCGTGCTCCCTGATGGGGTCGGCCTTGTCGGTAAAGTCGGCCCTCTCGTCCTTGACTGAGCTGCCCGTGCCCTCAAAGTACTGCCCCAGCACGTCCTTGGCCGGGATGTCCTTTTCCGTGCGGTACCACTGGAAGACCTGGACAGGGCACGCCTCTATGCAGGCGCCGTCTGCCACGCACGAGTCCCAGTCGACTGCCACCATCGTCCCGCTGACTCCGAGCGGGACCTGCTCCTCGCCGCGCGCCGCGTACGCGGACTTTACCTCCTCGTCGGAGAGTACCTCTGCCGGCGATCCGTCCGCGTTCTTGTCCTTGCCGGGGCCCCACATAAAGTGGAACTGGCCGTCGGCCGTCTCGATCTTGCCTATGGGCTCCAGGCCCTCTGGAAAGTTTTCTGCTATCGGCATGAAGATACAGGCGAGGTGTTGCTATTTAAAGATAAACAGTGCGGGGGCGGCGCAGGGCCGGAACGGCTGGCCGCGCGGCGCACGCGGCACAGGCCTCGAATCCCCTAGGTTCATAACGCACCGCCGCCCATGTTTCGCGTGGACATCATAAAGTACGACCTGTACAGGGGGCCCAACGTGGGCGTGTACGCGGCCGCAAACGACTCGGTCCTGCTCCTGCCAAGCGGGTTTGCGCCCGAAAAGGCCGACAGGCTTGCAGGTCACCTGGGGGTGGAGCGCCGCGTGAACGCGTCGGTGGCAAACACCAGGCTGCTTGGCACCCTGCTTGTGATGAACAACTCCGGGATCATGCTGCCGAGGACGGCGTTTGAGGACGAGTATGACATGCTCAAGTCGGAGACCGGCCTCAACGTGGGCGTGCTTGACTCCAAGTTCACGGCGCTCGGCAACCTGGTGTGCGCAAACGACAGGGGGGCCATTGCGTCCCCATGGCTCTCAAGGGCGGAGTGCGGCGCCATATCCGACACGCTGGGGGTGGAGGTCATGCAGGGCAGGATAGCCGGCATGTACCAGACGGGATCCGTAATGGCCGCGAACAACACGGGCGCGGCCGTCCATCCGGAGACCGACGAGGAGGAGATGAAGGCGTTTGCCAACCTGCTGGGGGTGCGCGGCATAGAGCACGCGTCCATAAACAACGGTATACCGTACGTGGCGTCCGGCATGCTTGCAAACAACAACGCGATAGTGGTCGGATCCCTCACGACGGGGCCCGAGATAATGATGCTCACAAGGGCCTTTCTTAGCTGACGCGCGCAATGACCGAGCCAGGGTCGCCTGTCAGCTCATCGAGCCTTACCGTGCGCTGCTCCCCGGTGTCCATCATACGGAGCAGCGCCTGCCCGCTCTGCACCTCCTCGGTTCCTATGATTATGGCGGCATGGGCGCCCGCGCGGGACGCGGCGGCCATCTGCTTTTTGAGGGGGCGTCCTGCAATATCAAACTCGGTCGTAATGCCGCCGCGGCGCAGGGCCGACGCGATTCCGGCGGCCACCCCTCTGGCGTCCGGCGTGGCGCATATGACGGCGACCAGGTCCGCTGCTGCTGCCGCCGCGCCGGCCCGGGTGGAGCCGTCACGGTCACCGTCAAGCAGCCCCCTGCGGCGCATCGCAAGCATCGTGCGCTCCACCCCGCCTGCAACGCCGGCGGCCCCGAGGTCTGGCCTGTCAAAGGCCTTCATCAGCGCGTCGTACCTGCCTCCCCCGGCAAGCGAGCCGTACTGGGAGGGCGGGCCGTCGCCGCCGCCATCGTCATCACTGTCATCGAACACCTCAAAGACCATCCCGGAGTAGTAGTCAAGCCCCCGCACGATTCCAAGGTCTATCACGGCGCAGTCCACGCCGCGGCTCCCAAGCGAGTCGGACAGCGACGCGAGATCGTCCCACCCGTCCAGCGACGAGATCTCCCCCCGCCTGCCGGCTATCTCGTCCGCGCCTCCGCGCATGGAGGCATACTCGAGCAGCTCGCCTAGCATGTCGGCGCGGTCCGGGCGCCCACCGCCTCCCGCGGCGTCCGCATACTCGGATATTATTGCATCCCTCGGCTTTTTTGCGGCCTTGTCCATGGCGCGCAGTATATCTGACATCTCGCCTGCAGGCGTCTCTTGCCCGAAGACGCTGCGCACGAGGGACTCCACCAGCCCGCGGTGGCAGACCCGTATCGAGATGCCCTTTTTCATCCCGAGGGACTCGAACAGCAGGGACGTGGCCTCGATTATCTCCGCGTCCGCGTCCGCAGAAGGGCTGCCGAACACCTCCATGTCCCACTGGTGAAAGTACCGGTACCTGCCCTGCTGCGGCTCGTCGTACCTGAACACGCCCCCAAAGCTGGCGACCTTGGAGGGCAGCCTCTCCGAGCGCTGCTGCGCGGCGCGCCTCGCAAGCCCCATGGTAAAGTCAAAGCGGAGGGCCACCCGGCGGCCGCCCTTGTCCTCAAAGTGGTATATCTCGTCCCTGATTGCGGGCCCCGACCTGGTCTCCAGGGTCGAGAGGCTCTCAAGCGGCGAGGGGTCCACGAGCCCGTACCCGTACAGCCCGCACGCGCGCACAAAGCGCTCCCTGATGCGCTCGATTCCCGCAGAGTCGGCCCCGTCAAAATCCCTCATGCCGCGGGGCAGGTTAGGAGACAATAGCAACGGCGCGCGCGCAGGTGGATGATTTAGAGATTTCGCATGCGGTCACAGGTGCCACGGGTTCGCGCGCGCGGTTATCTTTTCGGGCAGCGACCCGGAGTGCCTGCCGAGAAATTCGGTCTCCTGCTCCTTGTCGCGCAGGTCGTCGGGGAGCATTATCGGGATCTCCTCTATAATGGGATAGAACCGGGAGCACTTCTCGCAGTACAGCGCGCCCTCCGACACGGTGCCGTCCCCCTTCTCGCTCACGACGTGGAGCTCCAGCGGGTGGTGCTTGTCAATGGGGCACGCCAGTATGTCCATCATCACGCTCTTCTTCATCTATCTCAGATCCAGGTATATGGGGATCCCCCGCCTTGCAGATAAAAGTGAAGCTTTGGCGGCCTTGATTGCCGCCAGCGCGTGCGCGGCGCTCCGCGCGACGCGTGCGCGGCGCTCCGGATTGTCCCCGTGATTTACGGCGTTCGCAAAGTCCCCAAGCCAGGATCGCAGCTGCGAGTCGGGGTCCAGGCTGTCGTGCGGATGGCCCCGGCTCTCTGCGGCGCTGTCGGGGCCGGGGCCGGCCGCGGCAGGCTCGGTTACGACTAACCCCTCGGACAGGTCCGCCCTTATGACCGCCCCCTCCAGCACCGCCTCCGCCGTCTCAGAGATGTTGCCGGCCTCCAGGTGGATGGATATCGTGGCAGCCGAGCCGCCGCCGTATCCGAATATGGTGGTCAGGCGGCCCTCCGGGCGGCCGTCCCCCAGGCTGCCTGATACGGCAAAGACCACGTGTGGAGCGGCGTCAAACGCCAGGTTTGCGGCGTATACGTAGTCTGCCTGCATGGCGCGCATGGCGCTGGCGCGGGCATCGCCGGCAGGGTCATCATCTGTATGGTCACTATCTGTATGGTCACTATCTGTATGGTCACTATCTGTATGGCCGCCGCCCGGGCCGCCGTCGCGCTCGTCCCCATAGTCGCAGTCGTCCCGGCCGGCGTACGCCAACGCGGTACTGCCCCTTGCGCGGATGTCAAACGACATCAGGCGGCCGTACGCGCCAGACGACGCCGCGTCGCGCATCGCTTCTGCGGCCATGCCCGAGGGCGCCACAGGAAGGCACGACAGTACCGCCTTCTTCCGGCCTGCCAGCTCCAGCAGCGACTCCATACCGGCCGCGTCGCACGCGGGCGGCCACTGCGCGCACACGTGCTTTCCCGCGCCGAGCAGCTCAGAGGCCGCAGCTGCGCGGGCACCATCAGCAGCGGGTGCGGCCACGACGGCCCCCTCAAACGCCTCGCCCCGGATCATGCCGCCGACGTCCCCGTAATGGCCCACGGAGTGCTCTTGGCCGCACGACGCGGCCCTGCGCTCATCGGGGTCGCACACGGCCGCAAGCGCGCCCATGTCGGACAATATCCTTGCAATCCGCCCGCACTCCGGCCCGCCCGCGCCGACGAGCGCCAGCCTCGTGCCGCCGCCTCTGGTCATGTGCCATACACCGGTGTCAGCCAGCGGTCGGCGTACTCTGGCGCGCGCCCCATTACGATGTCGGTGTACCGCTCCATCATCTCGCGCGTGACGGGGCCGGGCCCGCCGCCGTCCCCTATCCTCTTGGAGTCGATCGTCGTCACCGGCGTGATCTCGGCAGCCGTCCCGCTCAGAAACACCTCCTGCGCCGACATCATATCGGCGCGCGTCATGTCCTGCTCCACTGCCTCTATCCCCGCGGCGCGGGCCACCTCCAGTATCGTGTCGCGGGTGATGCCCTCCAGCGCGGAGGACGCCAGGGTGGGCGTGACCAGCCTGCCGTCTATGACCGCGAATATGTTCTCGCCGGGCGCCTCGCTCACGTTTCCGGACAGGTCCAGCAGTATGGCCTCGTCCGCGCCGGCCTTTTTGGCCTCGCCTGTGGCGATTATCGAGTTGAGGTAGTTTCCGCCCATCTTTGCCTGGACCGGGGTCGACGCGTCGGAGAACTTTCGCCACGAGGACGTGACCGCCGATATGCCGCCCTTCTCAAACAGGTCGCCGAACGGGAACGCAAAGACGGCCATCACGGTGGGCGCGTCGGGCGTGACGTGCAGGTTTATGCCGTGGTTCCCCACAAAGTAAAAGGGCCTGACATAGCACGACTCCCTGAGCTTGTTCTCCCTGCAGATCCCGGTAATGGCGTCGGACACCTCGGAGTCCGTATGGTTGAGCGATATCCCGTAAAAGCCGCCGGAGCGCCTAAAGCGGCGTATGTGGTCGTCGAGGCGGAACACGTTGAGGTCCTCGCCGTTCCAGTACGCCCTGACCCCCTCAAAGATGGTGGTGCCATAATGCATCGCATGGGTGGTTATCGGTATGGTGGCCTGCTCAAGCGGCACGTACGAGCCGTCAATCCACACGAGCGGGCACAGCGGAAGCTTCACGCATGTTGCGGCCGTGTTTCTGTATTAATCTATTTTCAACCGGGCCCGGGCGGCGAGGCGCGTGCCGCGCCGGCGCTACTCCTTTGGAAACTTCATGCCGAAAATTCTGGCGGTCAGGTCCTCGGCGCCCGCAAACCTCCTGACCACGTCCCACTCCCTCCGGATTATGCGCGCGACCGGCTCCGGTACGTCGGACTCCCACCCGCCGGGGGCGCGTCCCTCTCCCGGGCCGGCGCCGCTGCCATCACGATCGTCACTGCCATGATCATCACCGCGATCATGATCATCATTATCATCAGGACCGTGACCACCGCCGGCGCCCCCCTCCGCCAGCGCGGCCCCGTACATCCTCTCCTTGACTGACGCGGCCGAGATGGGCCTCCTCGTGCCCACCCGCGGCTTTAGCCTATAGAGCCGCAGCATGTAGCCCTCCGTGCGGTCGCCCGTGTACGAAAAGTACCTCCGGCGCTCCACCCCGCGCAGTATCTGCCTCCGCAGCCTCCAGGACTTAGGCGAGAGGAGGGGCGGCATGTAGCACTTGAAGGGGGCGTGAAACGTATAGTCGTCGGATATCACAATGGAGTCGCCAAAGACGGACTCTAGCATCTCCCTCCTGCACTCAAAGCTGAACGGAAAGCTCCGGCTGTTGACCTCGTTGTGATCGCGGTCCCTGAACACGACCGGCATCACCTTGACCGTGCCGGCGGCCCCCTTGAGGTCCGATATGATCTCGACGTGCGCGTTCGTGACGGGGTTGAGGTGGGCGAGGTACAGGGCCGTAGCATCATCGTCACGGGTGGCCAACTGCGTCTAAACCGTAATGTCTCTTATTTCAACTGTGGCCATGCGGCGGCGATGGTGGCGGTGGGAAGGGGAGGTCACCCGTACGACTCGTACTTGACCTCAAAGCTGCCGTCGTCGCGCTTGTCGTGCTCCGTCACAAACCCCCTCGGCTTTAAAAAGTCCATCACCCCGTCTATCGTGCCCTGCCAGCCGCACACGTAGAACATGGTGTTCTCCTTTGTTATCTCCTCGCCTACCAAGTCCTCCAGTGGGGACACGCCGTCCGCGCGCGGGCGCAGGAACGTCTCGACGCGCCCAATCTGGCCCGACCACGACCGGTTGAACCACTCCTGCGGCCTGCTGATCGCGGCCCTGTACCTGAAATTCCACTGGTCCTTGCCCCTCTGCATGCTGTCATATTCCAGGTCGGTCAGCAGGTCCTTGTAGGACAGCTCGTCGACGTAGCTTGCGCCGTGCAGCACCACGATCTCACGCTTGTCGCCGACGTGGTGCAGGTGCTGCGCATAACTGACAAACGGGGCAAGCCCGGTGCCGCCCCCGATGCAGACCATCCTCCTCGTGTCAGGCGAGCCGTCCGGCAGGGTCTCGTTTATGTCGAGCGCCTTGCCGCTCGGCTTGAGCCACAGCACCTCGTCGCCCTCCTTGGCGTTGAACAGCTGGGTGGTGAGCCTGCCCGGCAGGGGCTTGCGGACCCACCGGATTACGAGCTCGATATAGTCCCTGTTCTCCGGATGCGACGCTATGGAGTAGGCGCGCCTCACAATCTTGCCGCCCTCGTTGGGGTTCGGCATGCCAAGCGTTATGAACTGCCCGGCCCTGAACTCCGGCACGGGCCCCTCGTTTGGGACGAGCCTCATGATCACCAGGTCCTCCTTGAGCAGCTGGACGTACGTGACCGTCGCCTTGTTGTCTACAACCAATAGAAAAACGGCCACTCCAGATGTTAAATATATTGTGATGATCACATACAGGTGCGGCGCCCCCGAGGGCCGCGCCGGGGCGCCAATCAGAGGGGCCGGCACGCAAGGGAGGATCAGCATCCATATTTAGCGCCGCCGCGGTGACAGGGCGTGAGGGCGTACTATTCGGACAGTCTGGAGTCCTTTTTGGGGACTGATGCCGCGCAGGTGCGCTCGGTCCTGGCAGACCGGAGCGAGATGCCCCCCACAGACGAGCAGAAGCGGGCGTGGCAGGGCCAGTTGGGCATAATGGCGCGTGAGCTGCGCAGGCTGGATGTCGGCGATGGCAGCGGCCACGTCTACCTGGAGTTTGTCATCCCACGCATGGGAAAGAGGTCCGACGCCGTAATAATTTACGGCGGCGTGGTGTTCGTGCTGGAGTTCAAGATCGGCGAAGGCCAGTACAGGCGGGCGGACATGGACCAGTGCACAGACTATGCAGTGGACCTGAAGAACTTCCACGAGGGGAGCCACGACAAGCCCATACTCCCCGTTCTGGTGGCCAGCGAGGCTGGGACGGCTGCATACGGCCTGGACATGCGGGAGGACGGGGTCTTTGGGGTCGTGTGCTCCAACGGATCAAACCTGCACGAGATCATGCGCAGGGCGGCCGGGGTCCAGGGCGGCGGGGTTACGATAGACCCGCTCGAGTGGGAGAGATCAGCATACAAGCCCACGCCGACCATCATCGAGGCCGCGCGCGCCCTGTACAACAACCACGACGTGCGCGACATAACGCGCTCCGAGGCGGGAGCTGAGAACCTCACCAGTACCAAGTCGGCAGTCGAGGGCGTGATAGAACACTCCAGAGAAAACGGCAGAAAATCGATATGCTTTGTGACCGGCATACCGGGGGCGGGCAAGACCCTGGTGGGGTTGAACCTGACTGTAAAGCCCCGTGACTGGCCGTCCCACGACTACGACGATGATGATGGCGATGATGACACCGGATCCGTCTTTCTGTCCGGCAACGGCCCGCTCGTAAACGTCCTGCGCGAGGCGCTCGCGCGCGACAAGTTCGACAGGGAGCGCTCCAAACGCGCCAGGGATCCCACCCTTGCCAGGGTCACGAAGAGCAGCGCGTACAGGGAGGCCGCGGCCCTCATACAGCCCGTCAGGGAGTTCATCACCGAGGCCATGGACTCGGATCGCCCGCCGCACGAAAGGGTAGTGGTGTTCGACGAGGCGCAGCGCGCGTGGAGCAGGAAGGAGCTTGACAGGTTCATGAAGAAGAGGAAGGGGAGGGAGATCGGCATGTCGCAGCCGGAATACTTGATCAATACGATGGATAGGCACGCGGACTGGGCGGTGCTCGTCTGCCTTGTCGGGGGAGGGCAGGAGATCAACCACGGGGAGGCGGGCCTGCCAGAATGGTTTGACTCCGTGAGGCGCAGCCACCCCGGATGGGACGTGTACGTCTCCCCGGAGATAAACGGGGAGGAATACTTGGGCAGGAACTACGACGACGGCCGCGGCCGGATCGAGGACATGCTCGGCGGCATACGCCCCAGATACCGCGCGGAGCTCCACCTTGCCACGTCCATAAGGTCGTTTAGAAGCAGGCACGTGTCGGAGTTCGTCAGGCTTCTTCTGGACCTTGACGCCGGAGCGGCGGGCGTCACGCTGTCCGGCATAGACAAGTATCCCATCATGGTGACAAGGGACTTTGGGCGTGCAAAGAGGTGGCTACGGAGCAGGGCGCGGGGCACGGAGCGGTTCGGGATTGTCGCGGCCGCAAAGTCGTACCGGCTGAGGCCGCACGGCATATACGTGGAGCTCACGCCAAAGGCCACCCACTGGTTCCTCAACCCCCCGGACGACCCGCGTTCCTCAAACGGGCTGGAGTACGTGGCGACCGAATTCGAGATACAAGGACTGGAGCTTGACTGGGCGTGCGTCGCATGGGACGCGGACCTCAGATATACTGAGGACGGGTGGAACTACAAGGAGTTTGTAGGAGACAGGTGGAACAACATACGCAAGGACCACAAGCAGAGGTACCTGAAGAACGCGTACAGGGTGCTTTTGACGCGGGCAAGGCAGGGCATGGTGATATTCGTCCCGCCCGGAGACGACGGGGACGGCACCAGGGATCCCGGGTACTACGACAGGACGTACGAGTATCTGCGCGGGATAGGGATACCGGAGCTGGTGTGCCCGGAGGCTGCCGGCCGCTAGAAGAGTAACGGGAGAGGGCGGCAGCTTTTTACAAATTCAGCGGCTTTGGTTTTTCCAAGGACGTTTGTCACGCGTAGAGATGCCCTCACCACGCTGACGGGCTGATGTAGGGGGACCAAGCAGGCAGTTACGACAATAGCGGTGAACGAGGGCCGCATAAGGTGCTAACGTTAATAATTGATTAAAAAGTGGCAAGAATGGTCAGTTTTGCTGACCGTGGGCCGGTCGTCTAGTCCGGTAGGATAGGTGCATGGCATGCATCGGATCGAGGGTTCAAATCCCTTCCGGTCCATTTTCTATTCATAGTCCAAGGAAGCAGTTTCCGGGTTGTGCCGCATGCAGCGGGCGCCGGGATCCCAGTGCGGGCAGAATGCAAATGGATTAGCCCGCTACAACAGGGCATTGCGACCCGGGATGACAAGTTCCACGCCGGACTTGCATATCGTGTCCCGCTAATGTATGCGATTCCAGCGGGACGGCTTACCGTCCATGTGACGGCCGGTAGTTCTTGGTTTTAGCACTGGCATTTGTCCTTGACGCTTTTGAGATCCTCAAGGTACATGCCTTCCTTCTTGTATTCGTTGATTACGGACACGTCCTTGCTCAACCTCATCCCAATGTGGTTTGCAATCACGGCAAACCTCTGCTGAAACTTGTAGATAAAGCAGAAGATCGTGTTGTGCTGCTGTAGCAACGGCCCCGTCACATAGAGGCCCGGGGTTTTTGTGGACTCGTCATAGGAATTCAACAGTGCCTTTTCCTCTTCCCAGTGGAACATCTCCTTGATCAGCGAGAGGCCTCCCGTAAAACCGGTGGCAAGGATCGGCCTTGTCTTTGACCGGATCTTTGTTTTCCCCGTCGAAATTACAAACTCGTCGTGCTTTTTTGCCACCTGGGTCACGCGCCCGATGAATATTTTTATCGTCTCGGCAGAGTTGACCCTTCTCAGCCTGTCCTTTGTGTACGGGGATATTATCCTACTGGGATCTATTTCATCACTGTCAAGCAGGTTCTTCGTGTCGATTATCGTGACCCGCTTGTTGCGCTCTGCAAGATTAATCGCAGTATCCATGCCGCTTTCATAACCGCCTATGACAAAAAAATCGTCACCCTTAACCTCGTCCCAGTTGGTAATCAGGCTGTTGTGTATGCAGTACTCTGCACCCGGAAACGAGTTGTCCCTCGGGTATTGGAACTCCCCCGCCGCCCAGATTAGAAATATGGTCTCTATCTTCCCCTTGTCGGTGTCCAGGACAAATCCACCCTCTGTCTTTAGCACCGAATTTACATTGATGCCGGTCCGGATTGGCAGCTTGAAGTGCTTTGAGAGGTTCTTTAGGTATGTCGCATACTCCTGCCCGCTGGGATGCTCCGTCTGCAGCGTCAGTGCAGGCGAGGTGTCGTATGTTATTGCGTTGAGATCTATCATCTTGAAGGTGTTGCTAAAGAACGAGGGAGTCAGCAGCTTCATCTGCTTTGGCCATTTGAGAAAGGAACTGCCGACGGCATTGCGTTCCAGGACTGTAAAGTTGATCCCCAACTTTTTCAGTATTATTGACACGCCTATTCCCGACGGTCCTGCACCCACCACGACTGTTTCAAACACTAGTTGCGGTCTGGGCAATAATGTTATTAATGTTTGGATTTTTTTTATCAAAAAATATTAATATTGTTCAAAATTTTAATAAACAGAGGCGCCATGGGGGTATTGGGAGCATGAAGGTTGTAACATCGAGGCTGGAAGGAATGCAGACATTACTGAGCCGGGGGCGGGCGCGGGGTGTCGGGAGATGGGGGCCCTGAGGCAGGCCTGGCAGCATCTCGGATGCCAGAAAGGGCCGAGGCCTGCAGGACGAAATGACTGCGGGGTGCCTGAGGCAGGGGCCAAGACGCATGTCCCAAGGACTGACTTGTTGCAGATCTGAAATGACCGCGCAGAGATCTACAATGGGAAAGTCGGCCCACATCCACACGATGCGCGTCCCCAAGCGCCTTCAGAAGAAGTGGAAAAAACTGTTTACAAAGCAGCTGTACTGCATGGGACAAGACATACGGCACGGAGACAACCTGCTGCTGCGGTACGGCTTTACAAGACAGAGGCCCCCAAACCCGGACATGGGAAGCAGCCAGTATTCGCTCATTACACAGAACGGGCAGGTACTTTTGTGGGGTTTTGGAATGATGTTTTCTGCAAAAAACGACGGATTGTTCTTGTGGCGCCACGAGTTTGAACCGAAATTCGTCAGGGTCAGCTCGCTCCTGCCCAACACGTGGAGCTGTGACCAGCTTCCGCGACGCACAATGCCAAAAACTGCGGAGGAGGCGCTGCGGATGCTGCAGATGCTCGTTAAATCCATGAGGTGGCTGGAAAGCTATGAAAACTGGGTGCATGCCACGTGCGGACAGTCATACCGCAGCAAGTCACTGCAGAGCGAGTATGCATCCGATCCGGTCCAGCGCATGGATGAGGCGTGGCGCAAACTGTCTGAGGAGTTTGCAAAAATCCTAAAAACCCAGGCCGGGGCCACGCCATGACATGGCTGGACCGGCCGTGGACCGTTTTGGTCAAATCTGAAGAAAGGCATTCCAGAGTTTGTCAGAATGCGCCAGCAGCAGCGTAAACGCGACGGCTGCAATGATCTGTTTTGCCGCCATCCTGACTGCAAATTTCCACGACATCTCGCGCACTATGGTCAGGAAAGTCACGATGCACGGCAGCAGCGTCCCGGCCAGGTAGACGCCCGTCAGTACCTGCAGCGCCGAAAGCGAGTCCGCCATGCCGGGTTCGGCAAGAAGCAGCAGCCCGTCCTTCCGGATGGAGCCGAACATTATTGCAAGCGCCGAGTCCCCCGGCAGGTTGAACAGGCTCATTATGAGGCCAAGCTCCCCTGCAAGAAGGGCTATGACGCCCGTCCAGTTCAGGAGGGATGCGACAAACGTGATCGCAAAAAAGATCGGGAGTGCCGTCCTGAAGAACTGCGTTATGCTCTGCCTTGACTCCCTCCAAGTGGAGCTGAACGTGGGCCTCTCAAAGAACACCTGGCCGTCAATCACCGGCATGCCAAGCTTGGAGCGGTTCTTCCTTGTACTGACCAGCCGGGAGTAGACAACGGTGGTTCCGGCCAGGTAAATCAGGAACGGAACCACCAGCCACGGCATGCCGGACGCGGCCAAGACCGCGATGGTCGCACCAAACTGATACGAACACGCAGAGCCGAAGCTTATTGCCGAGACGGTCGTGCCCCTAGAGCAACCTGAACAGGACCTGCTGCTGATTACAGCAGGCACGTTGCAGCCAAAACCCATCACTATTCTGGTCACGTCCCTTCCACTCACCCCGATCCTTCTTACCAGCGGATGAATTGCCAATGACGTGCGGTCCAGCAGCCCTGTCGACTTGTAGACACCGAGCAGCAGCGAGTATATGGTAATTGTCGGCGCTGCCCAGACAAAGAGGAACGGGCCCATGGAAAAGAGCCCGTATTCCCCGACAAGGATGTACGTCAGCAAAGGCGGCAACAGCAGTGCCTCCAGGCGCTCCACCGGCCCTGCCATGAGATCTGCCACTATGGGGTGGACGAGGCCTGCAAAGTAATTGGCCCCTGCAACTGACAGTATAGAAGGGGCCAGCAGCGATGCCATCCCGATTACGATCCCCATGTGCCTCTTTTCAAGGACCGTCGACTTGGGCCTGAGTGAGATTCCGGTGTGGAACGTCTTGTTTGAAAAGGTGCAGGGGTTCTCTAGCGTCTTGCCGATCCTGCTCTTTTGAAACTCTGTGATCCTCCGCGCGTCGAGGGCAATTACGGGCATCCCCAGATCCCGCTCCAGCTGCTCAATTATGGCAACATTCTTTGAATTCGCCACCCTGTCCCAATTCGTCACTATTATCGCCCCCTTTTTGGCCTTGACCAATGAAAAGAGGTACTCGAGATCCTCATCCATGCTTGTGGCACGGACGACAAGCAGTATGGAATCGTCCCCCTGCATTGACGCGATTGCAGTCCTTGTCGTTTCACTGTCAGAGTCAAAAACTATTCCCGGCGTGTCTACAAAGTCGAACCTGTTGCCGCTGTAGGATTCACTTGAGATCGTAGAGCCCCTGATGTTGCTGCCCCCTGCATCCTTTCCTGTAAGCGACGAGATTAGCTGTGATTTTCCAACTCCCTCCTTGCCAATTACTATGAATCTGGGAACGTTCATTGCAGATCATAAAAGGGTGGGAGCGCGGACTAGCCGCATGATGCGTTCTTAATCTGAGGGATCCCGCTCATGGCGTGATGCCAGTCAATCCTCTGCCCCCTGTCCCCAAAGGTCGCGTCATCCATTTTGGAAAGCCAGGCCTGGAAAGGTATGCTGCTCCCAGACACGCTAACGCCGTACACCCTTCCCATGCCGGCGTAGACATTTGGAACTTTATGCATCCGGTCCTGCGCCCTGCCGATCTCTTCAACTTCAAGATTTACTTGGAATGTCTTGGTCATGCTACTGGTATCGGCCCGGCACTATTTATATATTATTAAGTATTTCAGAATGTTTCATAGTTATTATTAAAAATTATCAGATTTATTAATATCATGGAGCACAGGGAGCGGCGTCCTGCGCCTGCCGTTACTTGGCGCGTATGCACATACCGGAACAGCTTGGCAGCGGCAGCCTCGCCGTTGCGCAGCATCCGCATGATGGAAGCCTGCGCCTGTTCAAGTCCGTCCTCAGCGCCTTCCCGCAACCGCGCGCCTGATCTCGCGCCAGTGTCTCGACGGGGTTTGCTACAGGGTATGCGGAGGCAGAAACTACAGTACGACGTCACCGTCGGCTTCCCCCTTGGCACCCCGCATCCTTGTGGGTTTGCGAGCACTGACATTGCCGCATATGACAAATATCTTGCGTATCCCGCTCGGGAGGAGTGCGTGTGAACGCGTATCATTTTTATAATTGATCAGTTAAAAAGACTTATAGAAGATTGCTTGTAGAGATCCGTATTGAATAAGGCCGCAATATATGGCATCATCGGGGCCGCAATCGCAATAGGGATTGCAGCTACGGCCGTTTCGGCCCCAACCGACGGGCCCGCAGACATGGACGCCGGCATGCAGCCGGAGGATGCCGCCACGACGGTGCCAGAAAATGCAGGGGTGCCCGGCGATGTCAACGAGACGGCAGGCGAGGATGCTGGTGAGAGTGACGGTGGCACCGACGTAGACAGTAGCGCGGCGTCATCAGACACAAGGATGATAGATGTCGGAGTATTGATCCCAGTAACCGGAGATCTGGCAAGCTATGGAATAGACACAAAGTACGGTCTGGACATGGCAGTGGATCACTTCAATGAGTACCTGCAGGACAAGGGGGCGGACTGGCGCATGAGGCTTGTTTCAGAAGACACACAGACCAACCCGATCACCGCCCTTGAAAAGGTACAGTCGCTTGACGCCAAGGGGATAAAGTACATACTAGGGCCGTCGTCGAGCGCGGAGATCCGCAACATCATGGCGTACGTGAACTCCAACAACATGCTGCTGATATCGCCCTCGTCCACATCGCCCAAGCTGGCAATCCCGGGCGACAACATATTCAGGTTTGTTCCCGACGACAGCAAGCAGGGCACCGTGATAGCGGCGCTGCTAGAAGACCGCGGCATCAAGGCCGTAGTAGCCGTATACCGCGGCGACATATGGGGCGACGGGCTGTTTGAGACGGCGGCGGCCGCGTTTGAGGACAGGGGCGGCATCGTGGCAGAAGGCATACGCTACAACCCGGAGATAACCACGTTCTCCTCGGAGATGCACGCTCTCTCGAGTCTGGTGGCCCAGCTATACGACACGTACGAGCGCGGCGAGGTAGGCATCCTTCTCATCAGTTTCGACGAGGCGTCGCACCTGTTCAACGCCGCGGTCGAGTACGAGAACCTGCGAAGCATACCGTGGATCGGCTCTGAGGGGGTCACGGGGGCGCACACCATCGTGGACGACGAGCGCGCGGCCAAGTTTGCAGAGGGCACCGGGCTAATGGCACTGCAGTTCTCGGCGTCGGACAATGAGGTGTTCAGGGACGTCAGGGACGAGTTTGAGAGGCGGTCGGGCACCACCCCCAACAACAACTACATCTACGCGTCGTATGACAGCCTGTGGGCGCTGGGCCTCGCAATTGAGGCGGCGGGTCCTGACGTGCAGGACATCATGGAACAGCTTCCAGATACCGTCACCGGGCGCACCGGCGCTCTGGGGAACGTCATGTTCAACGAGGCGGGGGACCTGGACGTCACGGACTATGAATTTCTGATAGTTGCAGACGGCAAGTGGGCGCCCGCGGCCCGATACGACGCGGCCACGGGCGAGATTGTGGACTATCGCAGGTAGGCGGCGCCGACAACCGCCGTATATCATCCGTGCCGTGCGCGGCGCGAGTCTAGAAATTCCGTCGTGTACGACTCGCCTACGTCGGGCCCAGTCAATGATTCCGTAATTCAGCAGGAGCTCGTACGGCTACGTCCGGCAGCAGAGGTGTGCCAAACCCCATGGGAGATATAGTCACGTCGCTGCCATGGTCCATGCCCCGGCTGGCCGGCATGCTCCCTATCATGAACTCCGACTCGTCGCCGGGCGCCCCGAGCATCTTTCCCGGTTCCGCGGCTCGCGATTCCGGACTCCCTTAGCGCCATCGCCGCAGGCGGGCTCTGCCGGCATGTGACCGCCGGGGCGCGCGTCGGCACCGCCGGACTGCGCGATTGGCAAGCCCGTCGGCGCCCGCAACCGCGTCCCCAACGGGCGCGCCCTCAAAGCCGAACGGCCCTGTGACGGCTGCCATGCCGGTGTCCAGATGGCATCCCCTCTGGCCGGCCGTGTAAATGCCCGCAAGCTGCGCCCGATCCGTCCGCCTGAGCTTTGCCGCCGCCACCGCCATCTCGGCAGAGTCGCCGCCGGCCGGAGACAGGGACGGGACTGGATCCCGCCACAGCAACGACAATCACGATTGCGAGCACGGCCTTGGCCCTGCCCGCGAAGCGAGCAAGCGGAGAGGCTTGTTCATTGCCAGTAACAGACAGGCACGTCCTGCAAATAAGAAACCCCGGCACGCCGTGATCAGCGGCACACGTTGGGCGAAGCCAGCGCCACCCAGTCGTAGACGCCGTCGGCGACCTCGGTCACGTGGTATACGACGTACATCCTGGTTTCAGTCAGGTCACCTGTCGCCGGATCCAGCATGTAGTCGCCCATCGCCCCCTCGCCCAGGATTCTGTTCTCGTGGGGCACCGGATCCAAGTTGTCGTTGGCTATTTCAAATACGACGGCCTTTAGGGCGTCACTGTCACTGTCAACGCCGCCGATTGCAAGGACATCGGCCAAGAGGTGGACTGCATCGTACGAGGCAAAGTTGAAGTTTCTAAAGCCGGGGCTGAACGTCGGCAGTTCTGCGAGCGGGGCGTTGACGTCGGTGCGCGCAATCTCGAATACAATGACGTTCATGTCCACGCGATCGGCAAGCATGGCGGCAGTCGGGTCGCCCGTAAGGAAGGGAGAGTGTCCGAGATAATTGTAGCCAAACCACTTTACGTCGTCTATGACGTCCAGCTGCGGGTTGGCCGCAAGGACGTGGGCCATGGTAACGAAGGCGGGCGGCTGCATGGCAGCGAATACCCCTATCCGATCACTGCCGTACTGGTCAATCAGCGCGGCTAGATCGTTGTTCAGTTGGGTCAGCGACGCGATGTTATTCGCTATGTCGGTGGGACCATATATTGGAATTGCATCAGGCTGGTAGTGATCGTGAAAGTCGTCTGGGAATAAGCCCTGCTCTACGAACGACTCGAACGCCGCATCGGTGACTATGATCACGCTCCCGACGCCCTGCCTGTCAAACTGCTCCAAGAGACGCTCGCCCTGCGTCGCAACGTTGGGCGCCAGCCTGAAGAGATTGTCGTCCGCAGCCAGGGAGGGCGGCACGGTGGACTGAGACGCGGGCGATATGAGTATTGTATTTGACAGGGTTGGTATGCTGTTTACGACATGTTGGACTACTGCAAGGGCCAGATCGTCGGACGGGGCGATAAAGTGCTTGTAGCCGTCCTGGGCGGCGGCGCCAAGCTGCTGTGCCACATATGCCCCATGGGCCGGATCCGAAAAGTTCCCCTTGATGTCAATAAACTTCAGCTCCAGCTCTGCGTTGAAGTGAGCTGAGGACTCCTCATTCCAAGCATCCCGGGCCATCTCCATTGCCAGGTTGGGGCCTTCCTCAAAGATGGGCAGGGATGCCGAGAGCACGCCGATCTTTATCTTCTCGGGGGTCTGCGCCATCGCCGTCTCTGACATGCCGACGGCAACCAAGGCTGCCACGGCTACCACCGCTGCGATCAGCAGCTTGCCTGTGGCATGCGGGACAGGGGCGGCCTTTGGGCCGCGCGCCAGCCTTGCCCGTGGTGTGTCTGAAAGATCGTGCACGTACACTGTTGTACCGTCATCCAACCGGTTAATAACATTTGTGAGTGAGCGGGCGCAGCCCAGATCACGCGCCGCAAAGCATGAACGCGGCACCCTGCCTCAAACCCGCCAAGACGATCGCAGAGCCCCGCCCGACGGTCCCCTAATCTATACATATATGAGGGCAGGCAGCCGCCACGACGGCCGCCTTTGCGCCCGGCACGTGCCGCGCGCAGTCCGAGGCGTCAGGCGGCATGATCCGCGTGCCGGATGCAGGCGCCGGATGGAACCGGCTGTCATCGTCCCGTCATCCAGTCCGCACGCCGTGAATCATCCCGCCTGCGCCGCGCGCCCGCCGAGCCATTCCGCGCACTCCCCGCTTATGCCGTCGGCCGACTCGACTAGGAGTCGGCGCCCGGCCTCCGCCGTCGCGCCGGCCGGATCCCCCCAGACGCCGTTGCCGGTCGCCTCCGGGAACGACCGCTTTGCAAGCTCGGAGATCTCCCGGACCCGCTCCGGCGGCATCCCGTCCGTTACCAGCCCTTTCTGCGCCAGGTCCATCCTCACCGAACCGGCAGATATTGCCAGCATCATGGAGGTCTCCGCAAACCCGGCGTGGCCAAGCTCCTGCTGCCGCTGCATGTGGCGCCAGTAGTGGAACACCCGGACTGCGGGCCCGCCGCCGCTGCCAGTCGATCCCTTCACCAGGCGCTCAAGCCTGCCAAGCGCCTCCATGTTCCCGTGGTGCCCGTTTATTATGATTATATTACAGATGCCGCTCTCGTACAGCGACCCGCACAGGTCCGATATCATCTGGGACAGCGAGTCCGGTCTCGTGCTGGCATTGAAGAGTGGCGCATGTTCGTACGACACGCCGTACGCGATAACCGGCATCAGCAGGTAGCCGTTCTGCTCGGCCACCATGCGGGACACCTCCGACGCGATGACAGAGTCAGTAGAGACCGGCAGGTGGGGCCCGTGCTGCTCAAGCGAGCCGACGGGTATTACCGCTGTTGCTGCGGCTGCCACTGATGTCTTATCCTCGTCCGTTGCCGCTGCTGTTGCCGTTGCCGCCGCCGTCGCAGCGTCACGGATGCCGCCGCGCACGGATGTCCGGATGTCCGGATCGGTCATCCCCCAGGCTTCACGGCGCGCACCCACGGGCGTCACCTCCGCACGTGCACCTTGCGCCACCTGACCTCGAGCCTGCCTGCAAGGTGCATCTTCAGGGCCTTGAAAAGCAGCGCCGCCTCCAGCCGCTGCCCCCTCTGCTTTATCTCCGCAAGCGTGTAGTCGGGATCCGCCTCAAAGGAGTCCTGGAATATTATGGGCCCCTGGTCCAGGTCCTCGGAGACGTAGTGGGCCGTCACCCCCACTATCTTGGTGCCGCGCTCGTGGGCCTGCTCGTACGCCGACGCCCCGGGGAACGCCGGGAGCAGCGACGGGTGTATGTTGATGATGCGGTTGGGATATCTCCACACAAAGTTCGGGGTCAGTATGCGCATGTACCGCGCCAGCGCAATCACGTCGATGTCGTATTTCTTGCACGCGCGCAGGATGCGCTCCTCGGCCTTTGACTGGTTTCTCTCCTGAATCAGCACGAACGGTATGTGCGCGCGCCTCGCGACGGGGGCAAGCGTCCTCTCCGTGCCGATCACCACGGATATGCGGCCCGCGAGGGAGCTGCGCCCCGCGATTATGGCCTCGAGGCAGAGCGGCTCCCTTGTGACCATCACGGCTATGTTCTTCTCCGAGTTTGTCTCGTGGTGCACCGAGACCTCCATGTTCTGCTCGGAGGCAAGGCGCTGTATCTCCCTGTCAAGCCGTCCCGTGTCAACCTCCCTTGCAAACGAGACCTCCATGTGCATCCCGAATAGCCCCTTGATGACGTTCTGGTTTATCTTCTCGACGTTGCCGTCCTGCCTGAATGCAAAGTTGGTAAACGCGGCGACCACCCCTTCCTTGTCGGGGCCCACCGCCGTGATCCCCACGACGGTTCTCTTTGGTTTGCGGCTCATTATGGACGGTTACGGGGACGGGGTCGGGCATATTAATTCTTAAAAGCGGGAGGGCGGCGGCGGTGCGGTTATTACGAGATATAAGGCAGCGGTGCGGTACAACCGCATGCCCCATGCTGCAAGAAAACGGCAGTACGGCGCGTATTATACAAAGCAGAGCCCGTTTGAGCTCAGGCCGTTCAAGGACTGGGCGCGGGGCGCGGGCCTTGACGACTGCACGGTTCTGGAGCCCTTTGCAGGGGCCAAGGACATAGTGCGCATGCTGCAGGACTCCAGCGCGTGCTCTAGGTTCGCATGCTACGACGTTGCAGGCGGGGCCGGGCGGCCTGCAGACGGTGGCGTCCGGGTAAGGCGCCAGGACACGCTCGAGTCGTTTCCAACAGGATACCGCGCGTGCGTAACGAACCCGCCCTGGCTTGCCCGGAACTCCGCCCGCCGCAGGGGCCTCGAGTTCAGGGCGCCCTGCAGGTACGACGACGTTTACAAGTATGCGCTGGAACTGGCGCTTGCAAGCTGCAGCTATGTCGCCTTCATAATACCTGCCACGTTCCTCCGGAGCCGCCTGTTCCGTCACAGGCTCAGGGCATTCGTGCTACTGGAGCGGCGCCTCTTCACCGACACCGACAATCCCGTGTGCCTTGCGCTGTTTACGCCGCGCCCGCGGCGGACGGAGGTATGGGCCGACAACGAGCGCCTCGGGTACCTTGACGAGCTAGAGGAGAGGTACAACCTCAACGTCCGGACCGCGGCAGGCAGGCGCGTGCGCTTCAACGCCCCCGGGGGCGCGCTGGGCCTGAGGGGGGTGGACAATACCAAGGAGCCGTCCATAAGGTTTTGCCGGGGCTCCGAGCTGGCGCACCGCACGGTCAAGCACAGCGACCGGAGCATAACCAGGATTGATCCGGGGGTCAGGGTGACATCAAGGACCATAGAGGAGCTGAACGAGTTCCTGTACAGATTCCGCCGGGACATACACGACGTGTTTTTGGCCCCGTTCAAGGGGCTGAGGGAGGACGGGCACTACCGGCGGCGGCTGGATTATGCGACCGCGAGGGGGCTGATCTCCTGCAACGTGTGACTGCGGGACCGGAATACGGCAGGCGGCGCCCGGACCTAAAGTAGCGGATCACCGAGGGGGCGCATCGGACCGCATTGTGAGAGGGGCGAGGATGTAGAGTGGAGGAGGCGGATGGATCCCCGACCAGAAAGCGCTGGCCTTGGCAGAGAGCGGGGCCTTGCGCGCCTCACAGGCACAGAGGCAAGAGACGCTGCAAGGCAGTAATGGTGCGGGAGATGGGATTCGAACCCACGAACTCCTGAGAGATAAGGACCTGAACCTTACGCCGTTGACCAGGCTGGGCGACTCCCGCATAGGGACGGCGCAACCTGTGAAATATGTACTTTGAGATGGCTGCCCCCGCCCATGCGGCGCGGTGCGTGCGGAGGGGTGCAGGTGGAGGGAGGGAGGCCGCCCGGCACCGCAGCAGCGGAATGCGCACCCGGCACGCATGCCGTTGCCTCCTTACTGCTGCTGCCGCCGCGCCGTCCGCGCGGCCCCGGGTCAGCCCTTCTCCAGGCTCTCGGTCTTTTGCGGCCGCTCCGGTATGATCCCGTGGGGGCGGAATATCAGCACCAGTATCATGAGCCCTCCGAGCGCCAGATAGTCCAGCCATATGATGTCAAACGGCAGCAGTCCGTCAAGCGAGTCGTTGTAATATATGACCAGCTTCCTGATCGCCACGAACAGGAACGTCCCGACAAGGACGCCCTTGTTGTTGGCCATGCCGCCGACTATAATCATGACGAACGGGAGGAACGTCCAGTTCAGCCTGTCGTAGCCGAACGCGACCACGCCCTCCACGTACGAGGCATACATCACGCCGCCCACCGCGCCGAGCATCCCAGCAAGCATCATGACCTTGAACTTTATCTTGACGGGATCGCGCCCGAGGGTCTGCAGCGCGAGGTCGTCGTCGCGCGTCGCCCTCAGCAGCCGGCCCACCGGCGACTTTGTAAAGCGCGCCACGAGCAGGTAGATTACACCCGCGAACGCCAGCAGCACGAAGCTGGCCGTCAGGAACCTGTACTCGTTTGGCACGAACGCCAGCATGTCCGGCAGCGAGATGCCCAGCGTCCCGCCTACCAGCGACGTGTGGTTGATCCCGACGATCCTGATTATCTCGCCGAACCCCAGCAGCGTGATGGCCAGGTAGTCGCCGCGCAGCCGGATTGCCGGGTACGCGGACGCCAGGCCCAGCAGCCCGCCCACGGCCACCGCCACGATCAGCGTAATGGCAAAGACGCCCAGCACGCTCTCCGGATGCACCTCGATGTACGCGTTTATCTGGTGCACGAGCATTATGTTGTCGTCCACGGGCTCGAGCCCCCCGTAGTCGACGAGCATCCCGAACACCATGAACGGGATGGTCCCCATGACGAACGCGCCCCCCGCCACCGCAAGCACCTTTCCAAAGTTCGGCACCCCCCCGAACCCGAACTCCAGGTTGAGGCTGAGGTTGATTATCAGGTATACCGAGAATATGGCAACCAGGTCGCCTATGAATATTATCCCGGGGTCAAGCGCCAACGCCGTCCTCCTCCTCCTTCTCTTTGCTTCCTTCCTTCTCCTCTTCTGCCTTCTTCATGGTCATGTTCTTGCGCTTCTGGTACTTGGTGATCAGCTGTATGAGCCCTCCCGGCAGCACGAGCAGGGTCGCGATCATGGCGATGAACGGTATGACGGGCCTGTACGGGATAACCCAGTACCCCAGAAGGTCGATCAGGATGCTGGTCCCCACCACCTCCGACAGCCCCACGAGGACCCCGCCCAGTATGGCCCCGTACACGCTCGAAAAGCCGCCGACTATGCTCCCCGCGAATATGCTCGGCAGCATTATGGCCGCCAGGCTCGGGTCCCCCTGGAACCACATGGACATCAGCACGCCGGCCATGCCCGCGAGGCCGCCGCTCAAAAACCACGCAAAGCAGAATATCGTCCGCGTGTTGATGCCCAGCGTCTGGGCCAGCGACTCGTTCTCTATGGCCCCCCTCAGGCTCATGCCAAAGCTCGTCCGGTACAGCAGGCAGTACAGCCCGAGCGCCAGTCCCGCCAGCAGGACTAGCGTCACTATGAACACGAGCGGCAGCCCCCCGTCGCCGCCGATCACGATGTCCAGGCTCCGCAGCGTAAAGTCGCGCGAGTTGACCTGGTACGTGTTGCGGATCCCGTCCGCTATTATGTTCAGCACGCCGATCATGAACATGTCAAAGGCCAGCGTCGCGATGATCAGCGAGATGAGGGAGGACTTTTTCTTCTGCAGTATGCGGATTATCCCGTAGTACATGAACAGCGCCAGCGCCCCGGAGGCCGCGAACGCCACCGGGAGAGCCAGGTACACGGACACGTCGAGCACCTTTGCCATTATCAGCGCCATGTACATGCCGAGGATCGCAAACGAGGTGTGCGCAAAGTTCGGGACGCTCGTGATCTTGTACGTGAGCGAGAGCCCCACGCACAGCACGGCGAGCACCGAGGCGTATATCAGTCCGTCGAACAGTATGATCGTCATCGGCTCATCACATCCCCAGGTATTTGGACGCCAGGTCCTTGTCGTTGAGCAGGGTCTCCGGATCGCCGCCGTACACGACGTTCCCGCTTGCCAGCAGGTACACCTTGTCGCAGTTCCTGAGCGCGTGCTTTACGTTCTGCTCGACCAGCACTATGCAGTTGTCGTGCTCCGCGTTCAGGTCCTTGATCTTCTCTATTATGATGTCCGCGTTCTTGGGCGAGAGCGCGGCGGTGGGCTCGTCGAAGAGCATTATCTTGGGGTTGTGCACGAGGATCATGGCCATGGCGAGGAGCTGCCGCTGCCCGCCGCTGAGCGTTACGGCGGGCCTGTCCAAGAACGGCAGGAGCTCCGGGAAGTGGTCCATGGCCCTGTCGGCCTTGTGGCGGCCCGCCACCACCGCGAGGTTCTCGCGCAGCGTGAGGTCCTGGAAGACATTCTTCCTCTGCGCCATGTACGATATCCCGTAGTTCAGTATGGCATGGGTCGGAATGTGCGTGATGTCGCGCCCCAGTGCCCGTATGGAGCCGGACTTTACGTCGCACAGCCCGAAGAGCGCCTTTAGCAGCGTGCTCTTTCCAGACCCGTTGGAGCCCACTATCGCGGTTATCTTTGAGAGGTCGGCGCTAAAGTCCACCCCGTGCAGCACCTGGTTCTTCCCGTATCCGCAGGCCAGCTCCTTGATCTCTATGGCAGGGTGGCCGCCGTCGACGTCCGGCGCGCCGTCGCCGCTGCCTGCGGTGCCCCCCGTGTTTCGTGTGAGAGGCGCCCCCCGGTGGTCTCCGCCGCCCGGCGCGCCGTCGCCGCTACTTGCCAAGGTACGACTCCTGTACCGCCTTGTTGTCCAGTATGCGGTCGGGCAGGTCGTGCGCCACCACCCTGCCGTCGCCCATCACGAAGACATAGTCGGAGTAGTGCAGCGCGATGTCAAGCCGATGCTCTATGATCAGGAACGTGACGCCGCCCTTCAGTATCTCCTTTATCTTCTTAAAGATCTTGTGCGCCAGCGTGGGGTTTACGCCCGCTATCGGCTCGTCGAGCATGATTATCTCCATATCGGCCATCAGCGTCTTTCCCAGCTCGAGCAGCTTTATCTGCCCCCCGGATATCTCGTAGGACAGCTTGTCCTTGAGATGCAGCAGCTCCAGCGACTCGAGGATGCCGAGGGCCTTCTTTGTCTGGCTCGCCTCGTACGACTTCCACTGTAACGGCACGAGGGCCTTGCGGAAGCTCTCCCCGGGCTCGGGGTGTGCCATCAGCATGTTCTCCATCAACGAGAGTCCCGCAAAGTGCTTTGGTATCTGAAACGTCCTCATGATGCCGTGCTCGAATATCCGGTGAGGCGGGAAGCCGGTGATGTCCTTGCCGCGCAGCGTGACGCGCCCCCCGTTGGGTTTCCAGAGCCCCGATATGGTGTTGATCAGGGTGGACTTGCCCGAGCCGTTGGCCCCGATCAGAAGGTTGATCTTGTTTGGGTGGAGATCGAGGGTGGCGCCATCCAAGGCGTGCAGCCCCCCAAAGGACTTTCGAAGGTCGCTGATTGTTAAGAGACTCATTTACTCATAATCTCGCCGGTGGCCGCATTGTACCTGGCAGTGGCAAACCACTCGCCCTCAATGACGGACCAGAGCTCATAGTCTGATATGGCCAGGTCGCCTGCCTCGTTGAGCTGGACCGTCCCGAGTGCGCCCGTGTACGACATGCCGGTGGCCGGAAGCTGCTCCTTTATGTCCAGTGAGTCAAAGCCGACCTCCTCCATGGAGAGTCCCAGCACCCACACGCTGTCGTACGATGAGAAGACGTAGTTGTTGCTGGGCGTCGAGCCGGTCAGTTCGACAAAGTCCGCCCTGAGCATCTCGGAGACCTCGTTGTCGGATGCGGCAAACTGCGTCGCCACGAATCCCGTGTTGGTGGCAAACTCGGCGGAGCGCGCGTCCTCTACGAGCGGGGCGGCGCCGGCGTTGCCGTCGGAGCCGAACCACGGCACGGAGTTGAGCGTGTCATACTCTATGGCGGAGTTGAACAGGTGGACCACCTCGTCGAAGCCTATCACGAATACGCCGACCTCGCCGGCCTCATAATTGGCAAGCTGCGCGTCGACGGCCTTGGAGAGCACCTCGGCCTCGGTGGAGAATGTCGTTATCTCCGGGTTGTAGCGTATTCCCTCTGCGACTACACCGCCAATCTCCGTGAACGACTCCTGGGTTGACTCGAACAGTCCGTCGCCCCACACGTCGCCGCGGTATATCGGGACCACCACCTTTATGCCGCTGTCTGCAAGCAGCGTGGCGACCACCTTGCCCTGCTTTGTGTCGTCGGGGACGAACCTGAATATGTTGTCGGCCACGGCCAGTTTTGGCGACGTGGATGACGGTGAGAGTATAATCATATCATTGGAGTCCGCATACGACATGATGTTGCGGGTCTCCGCACTGGACTCTGGGCCCAGCGCGTACTTTATCCCCTTTGAGTTCAGGGACTGTACCTTTTCAAGCGCGACTACCGGGTTGGACTGCGTGTCCTCGGCTACCAGGTTCATGCGCCAGTCGGCGCCCTTCTCCTCTAGGTACTCGTTAAAGTCTTCCACGGCAAACTCCAGCGCAATCTTGTTCTCGTTGCCGTGGCTTGCCAAGTCGCCGGTGGCGGGCAGAAGTACTCCCACGTCCACGGTCATGACCTCTGTGTCCTCCATCATCGCATCGCCGGTGTCCATCTTCTGCATGATCTCGCCGGTGGCCGCATTGTACCTGGCAGTGGCAAACCACTCGCCCTCAATGACGGACCAGAGCTCATAGTCTGATATGGCCAGGTCGCCTGCCTCGTTGAGCTGGACCGTCCCGAGTGCGCCCGTGTACGACATGCCGGTGGCCGGAAGCTGCTCCTTTATGTCCAGTGAGTCAAAGCCGACCTCCTCCATGGAGAGTCCCAGCACCCACACGCTGTCGTACGATGAGAAGACGTAGTTGTTGCTGGGCGTCGAGCCGGTCAGTTCGACAAAGTCCGCCCTGAGCATCTCGGAGACCTCGTTGTCGGATGCGGCAAACTGCGTCGCCACGAATCCCGTGTTGGTGGCAAACTCGGCGGAGCGCGCGTCCTCTACGAGCGGGGCGGCGCCGGCGTTGCCGTCGGAGCCGAACCACGGCACGGAGTTGAGCGTGTCATACTCTATGGCGGAGTTGAACAGGTGGACCACCTCGTCGAAGCCTATCACGAATACGCCGACCTCGCCGGCCTCATAATTGGCAAGCTGCGCGTCGACGGCCTTGGAGAGCACCTCGGCCTCGGTGGAGAATGTCGTTATCTCCGGGTTGTAGCGTATTCCCTCTGCGACTACACCGCCAATCTCCGTGAACGACTCCTGGGTTGACTCGAACAGTCCGTCGCCCCACACGTCGCCGCGGTATATCGGGACCACCACCTTTATGCCGCTGTCTGCAAGCAGCGTGGCGACCACCTTGCCCTGCTTTGTGTCGTCGGGGACGAACCTGAATATGTTGTCGGCCACGGCCAGTTTTGGCGACGTGGATGACGGTGAGAGTATAATCATATCATTGGAGTCCGCATACGACATGATGTTGCGGGTCTCCGCACTGGACTCTGGGCCCAGCGCGTACTTTATCCCCTTTGAGTTCAGGGACTGTACCTTTTCAAGCGCGACTACCGGGTTGGACTGCGTGTCCTCGGCTACCAGGTTCATGCGCCAGTCGGCGCCCTTCTCCTCTAGGTACTCGTTAAAGTCTTCCACGGCAAACTCCAGCGCAATCTTGTTCTCGTTGCCGTGGCTTGCCAAGTCGCCGGTGGCGGGCAGAAGTACTCCCACGTCCACGGTCATGACCTCTGTGTCCTCCATCATCGCATCGCCGGTGTCCATCTTCTGCATGATCTCGCCGGTGGCCGCATTGTACCTGGCAGTGGCAAACCACTCGCCCTCAATGACGGACCAGAGCTCATAGTCTGATATGGCCAGGTCGCCTGCCTCGTTGAGCTGGACCGTCCCGAGTGCGCCCGTGTACGACATGCCGGTGGCCGGAAGCTGCTCCTTTATGTCCAGTGAGTCAAAGCCGACCTCCTCCATGGAGAGTCCCAGCACCCACACGCTGTCGTACGATGAGAAGACGTAGTTGTTGCTGGGCGTCGAGCCGGTCAGTTCGACAAAGTCCGCCCTGAGCATCTCGGAGACCTCGTTGTCGGATGCGGCAAACTGCGTCGCCACGAATCCCGTGTTGGTGGCAAACTCGGCGGAGCGCGCGTCCTCTACGAGCGGGGCGGCGCCGGCGTTGCCGTCGGAGCCGAACCACGGCACGGAGTTGAGCGTGTCATACTCTATGGCGGAGTTGAACAGGTGGACCACCTCGTCGAAGCCTATCACGAATACGCCGACCTCGCCGGCCTCATAATTGGCAAGCTGCGCGTCGACGGCCTTGGAGAGCACCTCGGCCTCGGTGGAGAATGTCGTTATCTCCGGGTTGTAGCGTATTCCCTCTGCGACTACACCGCCAATCTCCGTGAACGACTCCTGGGTTGACTCGAACAGTCCGTCGCCCCACACGTCGCCGCGGTATATCGGGACCACCACCTTTATGCCGCTGTCTGCAAGCAGCGTGGCGACCACCTTGCCCTGCTTTGTGTCGTCGGGGACGAACCTGAATATGTTGTCGGCCACGGCCAGTTTTGGCGACGTGGATGACGGTGAGAGTATAATCATATCATTGGAGTCCGCATACGACATGATGTTGCGGGTCTCCGCACTGGACTCTGGGCCCAGCGCGTACTTTATCCCCTTTGAGTTCAGGGACTGTACCTTTTCAAGCGCGACTACCGGGTTGGACTGCGTGTCCTCGGCTACCAGGTTCATGCGCCAGTCGGCGCCCTTCTCCTCTAGGTACTCGTTAAAGTCTTCCACGGCAAACTCCAGCGCAATCTTGTTCTCGTTGCCGTGGCTTGCCAAGTCGCCGGTGGCGGGCAGAAGTACTCCCACGTCCACGGTCATGACCTCTGTGTCCTCCATCATCGCATCGCCGGTGTCCATCTTCTGCATGATCTCGCCGGTGGCCGCATTGTACCTGGCAGTGGCAAACCACTCGCCCTCAATGACGGACCAGAGCTCATAGTCTGATATGGCCAGGTCGCCTGCCTCGTTGAGCTGGACCGTCCCGAGTGCGCCCGTGTACGACATGCCGGTGGCCGGAAGCTGCTCCTTTATGTCCAGTGAGTCAAAGCCGACCTCCTCCATGGAGAGTCCCAGCACCCACACGCTGTCGTACGATGAGAAGACGTAGTTGTTGCTGGGCGTCGAGCCGGTCAGTTCGACAAAGTCCGCCCTGAGCATCTCGGAGACCTCGTTGTCGGATGCGGCAAACTGCGTCGCCACGAATCCCGTGTTGGTGGCAAACTCGGCGGAGCGCGCGTCCTCTACGAGCGGGGCGGCGCCGGCGTTGCCGTCGGAGCCGAACCACGGCACGGAGTTGAGCGTGTCATACTCTATGGCGGAGTTGAACAGGTGGACCACCTCGTCGAAGCCTATCACGAATACGCCGACCTCGCCGGCCTCATAATTGGCAAGCTGCGCCTCCACCGCGTTTGAGAGCACCTCGGCCTCGGTGGAGAATGTCGTTATCTCCGGGTTGTAGCGTATTCCCTCTGCGACTACACCGCCAATCTCCGTGAACGACTCCTGGGTTGACTCGAACAGTCCGTCGCCCCACACGTCGCCGCGGTATATCGGGACCACCACCTTTATGCCGCTGTCTGCAAGCAGCGTGGCGACCACCTTGCCCTGCTTTGTGTCGTCGGGGACGAACCTGAATATGTTGTCGGCCACGGCCAGTTTTGGCGACGTGGATGACGGTGAGAGTATAATCATATCATTGGAGTCCGCATACGACATGATGTTGCGGGTCTCCGCACTGGACTCTGGGCCCAGCGCGTACTTTATCCCCTTTGAGTTCAGGGACTGTACCTTTTCAAGCGCGACTACCGGGTTGGACTGCGTGTCCTCGGCTACCAGGTTCATGCGCCAGTCGGCGCCCTTCTCCTCTAGGTACTCGTTAAAGTCTTCCACGGCAAACTCCAGCGCAATCTTGTTCTCGTTGCCGTGGCTTGCCAAGTCGCCGGTGGCGGGCAGAAGTACTCCCACGTCCACGGTCATGATCTCGCCGGGCTCTTCCTCTGTCACGTCTGGTTCTTCAACGGGTACCTCGGGTTCTACGGGCTCAACTGGCACCTCGGGCTCCACCGGTACCACAGGCTCCACGGGGGGTTCAACGGGCACGTCGCCGTCTCCGCCCATCGATGCCGCAACGGCTATGCCTATTGCAATCGCTATTGCAGCTCCGATAATGCCATATTTGGCTCCGGTATTCACGTCACTCCTGTCAATCTTGTGTTTATAAAGATTTATACGTCGATGTTGGATTCTATTAGATCATATAATTACGCCTGCGTATGATGCCGGCAAGCCGTGATGCGGGGTCGGCACCGCGGAGGCTGCCTGCGGCAGTCCGACATTGGGGTACGGCCGGGCCCGCCGGACATGCGGCAGAGGAGGAGGCGGATCGTCCGCAACCCGCGTGAATGTGGTGCGGAAGATGGGATTTGAACCCACGAACTCCTAAAAGATAGGGTCCTAAGCCCTACGCCTTTGACCAGGCTTGGCAACTCCCGCACGCCCGCTACCCCGGACACAAATTTATCTATTGTCAGCGCGCCGTCACGCCGTGGGCACATACTTTGGTACAAACGGCATACGCGGGATCCCAGGGCGCGGATTCTTTACGCTCGACTTTGCATGCATCGCGGCGGCGGCGATAGGCGCCCACCTCTTGGCGTCTGCACGCGGCGGCGAGGGCGGCGGCACAACGGTGCTGGTAGGATACGACGGGCGCAGCACGGGGCCGCTCATATGCAGCGCGGTGTCGGCCGCGCTCAGCTACGCGGGCATAGACTGCGCGGTTGCCGGCATGCTGTCAACCCCCTGCCTCGAGTACGAGGTAAGAAAGAAGCCGCAGTACGCGGGCGGGATAATGATTACGGCGTCGCACAACCCGCCTGAATACAACGGGCTCAAGGCAGTCGCGTCAGACGGCATCGAGGTATCCCGCCAAGACGAGCTGCGAATAGAGGACATGATTACATCCGGGGGGGTCCGCGCGGCGGGGAATGAGAGATGGGGCGCCATATCATCCGCGCGGGAGTTTGACTACGTGTCCGACGTGGCGTCCCGGGTCGACAGACAGGCGATATCGGCAAGGGGCCTCAGGGTCGTGATAGACTCCGGAAACGGCGCGCAGGGGCCGTTTGCCGCGGAGCTGTGCGGCATGCTCGGCTGCCGGTACACGGTGATAAACCAGGACGTGGACGGCCGGTTCCCGGGGCGGGGCCCCGAGCCCACGCCGGAGAACCTCTCGCAGCTGTCCCGGGAGGTGGTGCGCAGCGGCGCCGACCTCGGGGTCGCGTTTGACGGCGACGGGGACAGGAGCATATTCTGCGACGAGGCCGGCGGCGTAGTGATAGGCGACCGCTCGGCCCTCATACTTGCAAGGCACATACTGGGAGGCAGCAGGGGCTCGAGCATTGCAACCTGCCTCAACTCCAGCTCGTCGGCAGAAAAGGTGGCCGCCGAGTTCGGCTCCGACGTCATACGCACCAGGATAGGCAGCGTCGAGGTCTCGCAGTGCATGAGGGAGACCGGCGCCCTGATCGGATACGAGGAGAACGGCGGGTTCATGTACGGGGCGCACAACGCGGTCCGCGACGGATGCATGACGCTGGCGCTCATGCTCGACGCGCTGGCAAGCTCCGAGATCACGCTGTCGCAGCACGCCGGCCGGCTGCCCCCCTCGTATACTGCAAAGACAAAGGTGAGGTGCGCGGAGAATGTCGGCGGTGGCGGCAGGAGTGCCGGCAGCACCGCGCGGTCCGTCATGGAACGCCTCAGGGACGAGCTGGACGTATCGGACGACTCCGACGGCCTCAAGGTCCTGCTGTCGGATGCCGGCGACAGGTGGGTCCTGGTGCGCCCAAGCGGCACCGAGCCGGCCCTGCGCGTGTACGCCGAGGCCCCCACCCAGGGCGAGGCCGACGGCATCGTGGCCGAGTACGCCAAGATGCTGCTTGGGATGGACGGCGTCTCACCATACTGATCATAAAAGAACGCCGTAAATTTTAATATACTAGCGAAAGGCCCCAAAGTCGAGAAAGATGTCCGTTGATATGGCAGTAAAGGTGCTTGATGAGAGCATCAACCAGGTCGTACTGATAAAGCTAAAGGGGAACAAGACCATCAGGGGAAACCTGCTCGGCTTTGACCAGCACATGAACCTGCTGCTTGACGCCTCTGAGGAGATACCCGCGGAGGGCGAGGCGGAGAGCCTGGGCTCCATCGTGGTGAGGGGCGACAACGTGGTGATGATATCCCCGCCCCCGGCATCGCATCAGTAGTGGGTGGCGTGCAATGGTAAAGGGCACCACATCAATGGGCGGCTTTACAAAGAAAAAGGTGCACATAAGGTGCAGGCGCTGCGGCAAGAACTCGCTCCACAAGCGACACCACAGGTGCGCCAGCTGCGGATTTCCCGACGCAAAGCGCAGAAAGTATTCCTGGATAAAGTGGTACACGTAGAATGCAGGAGATTGCCCTTCTTCTAAGCTCGCTAGCAGGAATTGCCACAGCGGCGGCAGTGCGGGCGAGGACGGGCAGCAGCGGCCAGATCCTCACGCTGGGCGCAAGCTCCCAGATCCAGAGCCAGATAAAGGCCCTGAAAATGGAGAAGGAGGTGCTTGCAAAGACAATCACTAGGCTGTACCAGGCAGAGTGGGAGATGCCCAGGGAGCAGAAGGAGGGGCTGCTTGCCAGGTACCAGCGCCAGATGGGGATGGTGATGGCAAGGCTTGAAAAGATGGAGGACGCGAAGAGGCATCCGGACCTGGGCCCCGTCGGGGACGGGCTGATCACGCTGATGGATCAAAAGCTGTCGGGCCTGGACGCAAAGATCTACGACATATCGTCGGCCGTGGCCGACATCAAGGCGGTGCAGCAAAAGGTGATAGCGCCCGGGAAGGCGGGGGCGCAGGGTACGGGAGGCGCAGGGGGCGTGGCGGCGGCGGCGGCGCCAACGACGGTGGCGCCAACTGTGGCGGCGGCAGACACCAAGGTTGTGCCAGACATGCCGATCCCAGGGCAGAAGCGCGTCAGGCCGTTTGAGATTACCACGCTTACGAGCATCCCTGCCGCGAAAAAACCAGAGTTCAGGATAAAGACGGACGAAAAGAAGGTACCTGCGGCGGCGGTAGCAGAACAGCAGGCCGCAACAGAAGCGCCGGTGACGCAAAGGCAGGAGCAGATTATTCAGCAGCCGAGGCAGAGCCTGCAGGAGCAGCTCCCGGTAGAAAAGCCCGCTGCCGTACAGAAAGAGGATGCGCCAGAAAAGGAATCCGCGGCAGTAGAGAAAGAGGAGGAGGAGAAAAAGATGCCAGACGTGTCATCGCTGATCGTACCCGACGTCGCAACTGCGATAGTGCCCAAAACCATACCCGACACCGCGGGCACGAAAGATGCCGCGGCAGACAAGCCCGGGCCCGCCACGCTGCCCTCCCCAGCGGCGGCGGCGATTGCAGGCGGCAAGGTCACGCCGCCAAAACAAGACGAGGGCGAGGCGGCAAGGCTCACCGGTGACGACGGCGGCATTCAGGGCGGCGCGGATGACGGAAAGGAAGAGGAAGAAGATGACAAGGAGCTCGAGGAGGCCATAAGCGACATCAAGAAGACCCTGGAAAAGCTTGACAGGGCGGAGTCCGAATAAGATGGCGCCAAGGTCGTCGGCCGCATACGGCGCCGCCGTAAGGGCGGCGGCAAGGGATGCGACAAAGTACGTCACGCGCACCGCCGCCTCAAGAAACGACGTCACGAGGGTGGGCTTTGGCAGCGGCCGCGCCGCGACGGCAGTCGCAAGGGAGATTGCAGGGCTGGTCAGGGACAGAGGCCTCAGGGTAATCGGCGTCCCGACCTCGCTTCAGATCAAGCTCGTAATCGAGGAGGAGGTGGGTGACGCGATACCCCTCATAGGCGCGGACCAGACGGACATGGTCGACATAGTATACGACGGCGCGGACCAGATAGACGCCAGCGGATACGTGGTAAAGGGGGGCGGGGGCGCCCTCCTGCGCGAGAACATACTGTTCAACATGGCGCAGAGGGTGGTAGTAATGGCGGATGCCACAAAGTTCGTCAGGAACATATCCAGGACCGTCCCGGTGGAGGCGCACAGGCTCGCCCGCCGTCTGGTCCAGAGAAGGATAGCGGAGATGGGAGGGGAGCCCGTCCTGCGCGTGCAGGACTCTGGGTATCCCGTATTCACCGAGAACGGAAATATCATTCTGGACTGCGGCTTTGGGACCATACGGGATCCCGGCAGGCTGACTGGCGCCATAAGGCGCATACCCGGGGTCGCAGAGTCCGGAATCTTTGCAAGGAGGCCCGACGTCATATACAAGGCGGGCAGGCGCGGCAAGTTCAGGGAGATCCGCGCAAGGTCCGGACGCGCCGACGCGTACGGCGAAAGGGACCCGGACCTCAAGGCATGACGCGGCAGTCGCGCGGCGCGCGCGGCAGGTACATCTCCACGCGGGGAAGAGGCCGTCAGTCCGACGGGCCGGGGCGCCCTGCCATCCTGCCATACCCGGGCCTGCCGACCATCTCGAACTCGTCGGATACGACCTGTCCGCGCACGATCGTCCTGACGGGCCACCCCCGAAGCGTCATGCCCTCGTATACGGAATAGTCCGAAAAGCCCCCGAACATCTCCGACGTGACCCTCTTCTCGCGCTTGAGGTCCAGCATCGCAATGTCGGCATCGCACCCGACTGCAATCCGGCCCTTGCCGCGCAGCCCGAATATGCTGGCGGTGTTCTGGCTGGTCAGGCGGGCAAACTCGCCGATCGTGATGCGGCCCGAGTTGACGCCCTCGTGCAGCATTATCGGCACCGACGTCCCGACTCCCGGAAACCCCGCCAGCGCGCCCCAGACGTCCTCGCCCCCGAGCTTTAGCGACAGCTGGTTTGCCACGTGGTCCGTCCCTATGGTATCAATGGAGCCGTCGGATATGGACTGCCACACGGAGTCCCTGTCGTGGCCCGTCCGGATCGGCGGCATCACCTTTGCAAGGTAGTCGCCCCTCCCCTCGTGCGACAGCGTGAGATAGTGGGGGCAGGTCTCCACGTATATGCGGGTGCCAAGCGCACGCTCGGCCCTGATCTGCCCGAGGGCCTCGGCCGAGCCCACGTGGACAAAGTATATGGTGCAGCCGTACTCGCGGCCGAACCCCGACACGGTCTTGATCGCCTTTGCCTCCGACGTCGGCGGGCGGCTCTCGGACCAGGCGGAGAGCCCGTCGAGCCCCTTTTGCCGCGCCGTCTTGATCCCGCAGCCGCACATCTCATAGTCCTCGGCGTGCACGAGCACGGGGCAGCCGAGCCGCGCGGCCTCCCTTACCGTCTCCCGCACCATGCGGTCATCCACGTGGACGCTTGAGGGCGCCAGCTCCTTGGAGCCGGGCGGCATGTCCATGTATACGTGTCCCACCTCGCCCCCGAGGTTCATGTATATCTTAAACGACCTCACGTCGCACTTCTCAGAGCAGAACTCCATGGTGCGCACCTGCTCGGGCGTAAAGACCGACGCGTGTATGGAATAGTCCACGTGGTGGTTTGCCGACATCGCATCGAGCTGCTCGGGCAGCGACTCGTCAAAGGGGCCGGGAAGCCGGAGCATGCGCATCATGGTGGTTATGCCGCCGATGGCGGCCGCGCGCGACTCGGTCCGGGCGGCCTTGTCGATGGGCGAGTACACCCCGTAGTGGACGTGCGGGTCTATCGGCCCAGGGACGGACACGAGGCCCCTGCCGTCTATGCGGACGTCGGCCGGCGGCAGGTCCGTGGTAATGTCGGATATGATACCATCGTCAATCACGATGTTTGCATCCGAGAGTTCCCCGGTGTCCGGAAGCACGACGTGCGATCCGGCGATGACTGTGTCGTGCGTGGCCATGCCTGGCGTGGCCCTGCTGCGCTATTATGCCTTGAGGCGTACGCAGGAGGCGGTTGAAAATGAATAAAAGCGGACTGTGCGGAGCATGCCAGAGGGCCGGTGGTTTAGGGGTATGATGCCTCGTTCGCAACGAGGAGGTCGGGGGTTCAAATCCCCCCCGGTCCACCACCATCATCATGATGTTACGGTACGGGCCCGCGGCCGGTGGGTCCGCGCCCCCTCGGGGACCGCTGCGCGTGCCCCGCGAGGCGGCAGATACTGCGCGCACCGCTTGAAAACTCTTATACGCACGCGCCGGATGTGACGCGCATGGAGGTCTTTGACGGCAAGAAGGCGGCGCAGGAGTACATGTCAAAGCACACGCTGGCCTTTTCCACCCCCGAGCTCACGCTCACGAGGTTCGCCTTCTGGCTGGGGGACACCGTGCCGGACCCGAAGGGGCAGAAGCCCGACGGCGTGCCAAGGATGCTGACTTTCATAACGGAGCAGGACTATGCCCCCGTCATGATAGACGACGACAAGTACGAGCCGTCCGGGGCGGTCCTGAGCAGCGCCACGTACGGCAACACCTACGGCAGGGAGGAGGCGCCAAAGGAAGACGCCAGGGGCAGGTTCTGCTTTGAGTGCGGCGGCAGCATATCACAGACTGCAAAGTTCTGCCCGGACTGCGGCACCACGCAGTAAGTTTTGTTGTAAAATTTCAATAACCAACCCCGCGCGCCGCCGGCCAGGGGCGGCTGCGATCACAGCCTCGTCCCGCACGCGGTGCAGAACTTTGCGTTGGGCCGCAGCGCGGCCCCGCACGAGGCGCATGCGCCAGAAGGAGGAGGAGTAGCGGCGCCCGCACCAGGCTGCGCGGTGCCGGCCTGCTGCCGGTGCACGAGCGAGGGGTCCGGCGACGGCAGCGTGCCCACGTTTCCAAACGCCTCGTTTGCAGAGACGATTCCGGGGGGGCCTCCCACAGGATTCTGGGCCGTCCCGCTTCTCGGGGGCATCATCCCGGGGCCTCCCGCTCCGGGCATCATGCCGGGGCTCCCCATGCCGGGCATCAGCCCCGGCGACTGCGTGGCCCCCGACCCGGTGGCCACCGATTTTTTAATCTCAAACAGCACCTTTATTGCAAGAAATTCCAGTGCAGAGTACGCGACCACGTAGTCCCCGAGCCTCTGAAAGAACTCCTTGTCGCTGATCTGGCCCTGTTTGTACATGTTGTTGGTGTCAAGAAACGACTCGTAATACCCCTGGGACTCGTCAAAGAGGCTGCTGAGCTTTTCAAACAGCATGTTGAGCGTATCCACTTCGCCAAACGACATGGCCATGCTCCGGCGCGGACTGTATTAATTACTTTAGGATCGGCTGCGCGCGTCACGCAAGAACTCCGTCTATCATGCCCTGATAGGATTCCTTGGATGCGGCTCCGATCTGCTGCTTCACCACCTCGCCCTTGTTGAAGAGGAACAGGGTGGGGATGCTGTACACCTGGTACTTGGAGGCCAGCTCGCTGGCCTCGTCTATGTTGACCTTGACGAACTTGACCTTTCCGTCATAGTCGCCTGCCAGCTCCTCTACCACGGGGCCGACCATGCGGCACGGGCCGCACCATTCTGCCCAAAAGTCCACGAATACGGGAATCTCAGAGTTGATTACCTCCGACTCCCAAGTCTGCGCATCCTTGATTGGTATGGTGCCCATGCAACCCCTCACAGCATTACTACCTAAAAACCTTGACAGCCCGGACTGCAGGGCCGGGGAGGGGGCGCCCGCGCCCGAGAAGGAAGATGATCACAAGAGTGCCGCATATGCTTAAATCCCTACTTTATGATGGCAGATCATGAGTTCGGAACTCAGGGTCAAAAAGCTCAGAGGATCCGGCGGCTACGTGGTAGCGGCCCTGACTGACGAACAGCAGACAAAGGCAAGCATAGGAGGCCCCGACCTGTTTCTGGCGCCCCTCTGCAGGATGGACACGGACAGGATGTCAAAGCACATGTGCAACATGTGCGACAAGGAGTACGAGGGATCCCCGGAGATACATTACGAGAACCCCAACGAGGAGGTCGCCCAGGGCCTGACACTGGTTGAGAAGGGCAGGTACTTTTGCAAGGTGTGCAACAGCACAATCGCAGAGTACAGGGAGTTCAGAAAGGAAGACGAGCAGGCGGCGGGCCTGGCTGCGGAGCAGCTGCAGGGCCAAGAGCAGCAGCCAAGCGTAGCTCCGACGCCGACGGTGGCAGTCGAGACACCACCTGCGCCGCCGCCAGCGCCATCACCATCTGTGCCAACGCCATCTGTGCCGCCTACTACTGCCACCACCGCGCCGCAACAGCCGTCGCCGCCGCAGCCAGAGGTGGCAGAACAGCCGCCACAAACACAGCAGCAATCGCAACCGGCCGACGCGCCATCTGATGCGTCCGGGGTCAGCGACATCAACGGAAGGGCGGTATACGATGAGAATGCGATAAAGATCGGGATTGTAAACCGAATTGGCATAGACTCTGCAAATGCAATGGTGCTAGTGATAGCAAAGGACGGCGGGGGCGAGGAGGCAATACCGTGGAGCCGCGTCAGAAAGGTAGGGGAGATAGTACTGCTTGGAAGCGGTGGCCCGGCAGACGCATCCGTGGTGGCAACAGCGGAGACGGCCGACGGCGGAAACAGCGGCAGATGCGGCAGCTGCGGATTTGAGAACAGGGAAGGCTCTAGGTTCTGCGAAGAATGCGGCGCCAAATTGTAATGGTTGATATTGGCAGCCCCGGCGAAAAACGATCAGTCAGTTGTCAGCATCAAGTTCAATACCGAGGGGCATCCTGCGAGATGCCGGCATAGTCATAGCGGGAATAATCATAGTGTGGGCGGGGCTGTACGCCGTATTCGGCATGCCAAACCCGTTTTACGTGGTGGCAAGCGGAAGCATGGTGCCCGAGCTTGAGATATACGACGTGCTCATAGTGCAGGGAAACCATCCATTTGACGAGCTGGGAATAGGCGACGTCATCGTGTTCGACAGGCCGTCTGACCACAACAGGGTCATAGTCCACAGGGTTGCAAACGTGATAGACGACGATCCCAGAACTCTGCGCACAAAGGGCGACGCCAACAGGGCCTCCATACCGGGGACGGACTTTCCCATTACGGAGAAAGAGTATATCGGCAAGGTCGAGCACGTGATACCCCAGATAGGATACGTAACGCAGGCGCTAAAGCCACCTGTCAACTATATCATAATAGCAGTCATCATAGGGGTGATGATATCAAAGCAGCTCCTGGCAAGAAAGAAGGACGACGGCAAGGCCGTCTTTTCTGGCGCGGCCCGGGACGGCGAAGACGGAACTGGTGACGATGTCGTCGGCGACGATACAGACACGGACAAGAGAGATGCCGACGGGCTGCAGGCCGATGCTCCGGGGCGCGATGGCGCAGTCCCGGATGCAGGCCAAGATGGTGCGGACGGGCCGGCTGCATCCGGATATGGCGGCGACCCGGAATACGTGGAGGACGGGCCGCAGGAGAAAGGCGGCGAAGAGTCCAAAAGTCCGGACGGCAGGCCCGGACGGGACAAGGACGGCGACGATGCCGCCGCGCCATAACGGCGCGCAAATGACTGGCAGTTGTAGCTGTCCGTACCCTGCTCCAGGCGGGCTCAGATTATCGAGTCGTCGGTCTTGAATATGCGCTTAAAGTACTCGGACTGCTCCTTTGTCTCTGCGTCGTCCTTGGTGCGTATGCCGGCCAGGTTCCTTGCAAGGTCCTTTTTGTATTCCAGCTGCATCTGGCGCTGTATCTGTATGCGCTGGGCCTGCGGCGAGCCGGCCCCGTGCATCGACTCTGTAAGGTACCCGACAGCGTTGCGCCCGAGGGTCATGTTCTCTATGAGGCGCAGCATCCTCACCCGCTCCTCGACGGGGATGTCCTGGCGGCCGACCAGATACTTTTCAAGTATGGGGCCGATCTCCGGGTGGCGCAGGTCGCGCTCGGACGGCAACGTAACTACCAGCCCCCCCGCTATGTCCTGCGCAAGCCTCCCTATCTCGTACGGGAACCTGGTGACGTTGTGCTTGCAGACCTGGGCGAGCATGTCCTCGTTGAGGTACACGCCGGACTTCATGCGGTGCCCCTGGTGCGACGACGCTATGCCGGCCGCGAATATGGTCTCGTTGAGGTGCGTCATCTCCACAAGCTTGTCCCGGATGTGGGACACCTTGGGGACGCCGTTGTACTCGGCCATAGAGGCCGCGGCGCCTATCAGCACGTCGCCAAGCCCCGTCTTGCAGACGTAGCTGCGCCTGTGGTAGCACGTAAAGCGCTCCACCAGCATAGAGGCAAACTCGTGCTCGCCGTGCATGAAGACGCGCTCCCACGGGATGAACACCCTGTCAAGCACCATCAGGGCCTCCTGGCCCCCGAACTTTGCGTTTCCCGCGTCGATTCCCTCGCCGCCCTCCATGCTGCGCGTGTCGCAGGACTGCCTGCCGTAAATGTAAGTGATGCCCTCGGCGTCGGCCGGGACGGCGCCCACGATGGCCCAGTCCTTGTCAGTCTCCGTGAGCCTGACCGTGGGCATCAGTATTATCCAGTGCGAGTTGATGCACCCCGTCTGGTGCGCCTTTGCTCCCGACACGTACACGCCGCGCTCGTCGCGGTCGACTATCCTAGTGAACAGGTCGGGGTCCGCCTGCTCCGACGGCCCCTTGCTGCGGTCGCCCTTGGGGTCGGTCATGGCGCCGCCTATCACCAGGTTCTCGCGCTGGACCATCTTTACGAACTCCAAGAAGCGCTTGTGGTAGTCGGTGCCGTGCTTCTCGTCTATCTCAAACGTGGTGGAGTGGAGTGAGTTGAGCGCGTCCATCCCGACGCACCTCTGAAAGCAGGTCCCCGTGTTCTGGCCCAGCTTGCGCTGCATCTTGTTCTGCAGCACGAGATCCTCGGCCGACTCTGCAATGTGCAGGAAGCGGTTGACGCGCAGCCCCGTGATGCCGGACTCGGCCGACGCCAGCTCCTCCTCGCGCACCGCGAGATCGTACGTCTCGGCTACGGCGTTGATAGAGGGCCTTATCATCGGGTGGTCCACGGGCTCCTTTACAAGCTCGCCGAACAGGTACACCTTGAGATCGCGGTTCCGCAGGCTCTCGATGTACTCGTCGCCCGTCCTGATCGTCTTGAGGACGTTGGCCGCCATACACGGATTTGGAACGTTGCCGTATAAATATTCTATAACGATGTAAGCGGCCTGCGGGCGTGCTGCATCATCCGGCCGCGGTCAGCCCTATCCTCACGTCAAGGACGCGGCACCCCTTGCCCTTGGCGAGCACCAGCACGGGGTTCATGTCAAGCTCCGCGATCTCGTCGGCAAAGTCCGTGACCAGCTGGGACAGGCGCTGTATGCACTCTGCAAGCTTTGCCACATCTGACGGCTTCTCGCCCCGCACGCCGCCGAGCAGCTTTGAGGTGCGGAGGGAGAGCGGCATCGCGGCGGCCTCGGCGGCCCCCACGGGGGCGAGCCTGAACGTGACGTCGCCGAGCACCTCGACGTATATGCCTCCGAGTCCCAGCATTATCACGGGCCCGAACCCAGGCTCGAGCTTGGAGCCGATGATCATCTCCTTGCCGCCTGAGACCATCTCGGCCACTATGACGCCCCTCAGCTCCGCATTCTTGTCGTACTTGCGGGCGTTGGACATTATGGCATCAAACGCCGAGCGGACCTCCGCGGCGCTCTTCAGGTTCACCATGACGCCGCCGGCGTCGGACTTGTGTATGATCTGCGGCGAGGATATCTTCATTACGACCGGGTAGCCGATCTTGGACGCGGCGGACACCGCCCGGCTCGCGGTGGTGGCCAGGACGGACTCCGGGAGCGGCAGGCCGTACGCCTGCAGCACGTCCCTGCCCTCGTCCTCCAGCAGGGCCGAGCGGCCCTGGCTGCGGGCCCCGTCTATTATGCGCCTCACGGCGGGCCTAGAGACGCGCGCGAACCTTCTGGGCTTGTCGGCAGGCGAGCCCGCCCATCCCGCAAACCTGACCATCGCCTTTAGCGCCCTTATGGCGCCCTCCGCGTACGTGTAGTAGGGGACGTCGCCTGCGGCCATGATATCGCGGTTGGTGGTGCCCTCGTCGAGGCCCATCAGGCTGGCAAGCATCGTCTTTCTGTGCTTTTTTGACATCTCCACTATGACGCGGGCAAGGCCGTCGTAGTCCAGGGTCCCGGACGGGGTGCACATCGTAATGACGGAGCCGACGTTGCGGTGCTTCAGCACGCGTTCAAGCACGTTGCGGAACCGCTCAAAGTCCGCGTCGCCCACTATGTCGACGGGGTTGCGGGAGCTGCCCCACGGCGGGATTACCTCGTCTATCTTTGAGGATATGCTGGAGATGTCGGCCATCCTTATGCCGGCCTTTGAGCAGGCGTCGGTGGATATTATGGCGGGACCCCCCGCGTTTGATACTATGACCAGGTCGCCCTTGGTCGGGAGCGGCTGCTTTGAGAACGCGGTGGCGTAGTCGAACAGCTCCTCCATCGTGTCCACCCTGATGGCGCCGCTCTGCTGCAGCAGCGCCTCGTATATCTCGTCGGAGCCCATCAGGGCGCCCGTGTGGGACATGGCCGCCTTTGCGCCCTCGGGGCTGCGGCCCGACTTTAGCACGAGGACGGGCTTTTTGAGGCGCTTTGTAATGTCGCGGCAGACCTGCAGGAACTCCTGCCCGTCGCCCATGTCCTCAAGGTACATCACGATGACCTTGGTCTGCCGGTGGTTTGCCAGGATCTTGAGCACGTCGACCTCGCTCATGGCGGCCTTGTTTCCTAGGCTGACGACCGCGGAGAATCCGATGCCCTGCGCGCTGGCGTCCTCCACCAGCGCCGCGCAGATGGCGCCCGACTGCGATACGAGCGCGATCTTGCCCGACTTTGGGGTGATCTTGAGGAACGTGGAGTTCATCATGGTCTTCGGGTCGAGGTTCATCACGCCCAGGCAGTTGGGCCCTATCACGTGGATGCCGTACTTGGTTGCGATCTCCTTTAGCTGCCTCTCCATGGCGGCGCCCTTCTCGTCGACCTCCTTGAATCCAGCCGTGATTATGACGACTGACTTGATGCCCCTTTTGCCGCACTCCTCCAGAACCGGCGCCACGAGCGTGTTCTTGATCACTATGACTGCCAGGTCCGCCCTGGCGGGCATGTCAAGGACCGACTTGTACGCCTTCTTGCCAAACACGGTGTCCCTAGTGGGGCTGATCGGGTACACCCTGCCCTTAAAGCCGTGCATGATGTTGGAGGTGATGGTGGCCCCCACGCTGCCCTTCTTGTCGGACGCCCCGATGACGGCAATGGCCTTGGGGGACAGGAACGAAGATGTAGCACTCACTGACCTGCGAGGCTTGGCAATACAATAAATCTGTTTTTTGTCCAAGCCGGGCGAACCGGCCCCGCGCAGTTATGGTGGCATCGGGGGGAGTGGGGCTGCAGAAGCCGCCGCCGTATGCGCCTCAGCTGCCAAGCATCTTGCCTGCGGGATTCTCCTTGCGGCTGACCCAGAGCACGGCCGGCCGGCGGCCGCCAAATTCGGCAATCTCCGACCAGCACCTCATGGCAAGCTCCCGGAGCGCCTCGTTGTTTATGGCGTACTCGTGGTTGAGCTGTTTTACTGTGTTCAGGGAGTCGCTGTATATGACCACGTCGTCATAGGGCGGTTCGCCCGATTTTGAGCGCGCGTGCCGCACGGCCGATATTATGGCCATGTACTCGGCCTGGTTGTTTGTCACGTCGTCGCGCCTCTCGTAGTGCGACTCGCCTGTCTCCTTTACAAGCCAGCCAAACCCGCCCCTTGGGCTTCCGGAGCCGTCCACGTACATGCTGACTGTCATACCGGGGCCTAGCGGCAGCACGTATTATTTCTGGCCCTCCTTGCCGCCGCCGCTACCGCTGTTGCTGTTGCTGCTGCTGCCGCTACCGCTGCTGCTGCTGCCGCTACCGCTGCTGCTGCTGCTGCTGCTGTACATCCTAGTGGCCTTCACGCTCAGGTTCATCACAACCAGATACACCGCAATTGCCGCCACCTGGGCGGTCACCGACGACGCGTACGGCTCGTAGCCCCACGCGTCAATCATGTAGTAGTGCAGGACCCACCTGACGACCCCGTACGCCACCTCGCCCGCCCCCAGCGAGGCGAGTATCTTCTTGAGGTCGGAGCGCGGATCGGCCTCGGCGGGCCGGCCGCTGGGGCCCGCCCTGTACCTGTGCCTGTTTGTAATGTAGAACATGAGCCCGAACGTGCCCAGATACGCGGCATAGTCCACTATGGTGGCGTACGTGGCGTTGAGGTGCGGCTCCAGTCCGGACAGGGCATCGGCCGCGACCGCGGACACCGGAAGCGCCACGGCTATTGCGACAAACATGCTCTGGTTCAGCCTGACATAGTCGCGCAGCATTACAGGACTGTACCAAAAGCCTGACTTTTAGTCCATCGTTATCTTGAGGAATATGCTCAGGCCCACAAGCTCCGTGATCCCGACTGCCAGCATATACGGGAATACGGACTCGGATATCAGCATGTCGTGCGAGAAGAATGCCGCCGCCCCTATCACGTTGTTCAGCAGCAGCGAGACGGCCACCACGATCATGCCGAGCGGCAGATGCGCCCTTGTCGCGGCAAACATCCTTGCAAACAGCACGATAAGCGCGGACAGTATGCCAATGTTGACAAGCGATATGATTGACAGGACAAGCAGCGGGGGCTCCATGTGAGAGCTGGATGCCCCCCGTATCTTAATTACTTTTATCCAAAGCGGGCCGCACGCCCTTGGCCCCCGCCGCCCCGGCGCGCGGCCGTACTGATAATAAAGGCATATAACGACGCGGCGGCCCATACATGCGTATGCTGTCATACGACATGCCCCTGTACAGGCCGCCGTCCGAGGCGCGGTCCGTGATATTCCAGGTGACGCTTGGCTGCTCCTTTAACGAGTGCTCGTTCTGCGACATGTACCGCTCAAAGGAGTACGAGGAGAGGCCCTGGGAGGCAGTCAGGGAGGAGATAGACATGATGGCCAGATACCAGCCTGACGCGAGGCGCTTCTTCCTCGCCGACGGGGACGCGCTGAACCTGGACACGGACTACATGATAAAGATAACCAGGTACATACGCGAAAAGTTTGCAGGCGCCGAGCGCATATCGTGCTATGCGATGCCGATGAACATACTCAAGAAGAGCGAGGACGACCTGCGCCGCATGAAGGAGGCGGGCCTCGACATGCTGTACCTGGGGATAGAGAGCGGCTCTGACGTGATACTCAAAAAGGTCACAAAGGGGGCCATCGCAAAGACCATCATAAAGTCGGTGAACAAGGCAAAGGCCGCGGGGTACGTCATGTCGTGCATGATAATACTGGGGCTCGGCGGCACCGCGCACTCGAAGGAGCACGCAAGGGGCACGGCAGAGGTGATCAGCGCGTGCGCCCCGAACTACGTGGGGACGCTCACGCTGCACCTTGACGAGGGCATCAAGAAGGAGTTTCACGACAAGTTTGCAGAGCCGTTTGCAACGATAAACGACGGGGAGGCGCTCGACGAGCTGTACGATATAGTCAGTGGGATAGAGGTCCCCGGCGACGGCAGCCAGACGGTATTCCGCGCAAACCACGGCTCCAACGCCTACATGATAAAGGGGACATTCCCCCAGGACAAGCTGGAGATGCTCTCCCAGATAGACTGGCTCAGACAGCACCCCGAGGTGGCGCGGCCCCAGGGATTGCGCGGGTTCTGACGCTGCATCACAGCAGCAGCAGCAGCAGCAGCATCGTCGCTGCCGCGTGGCAGTGACAGTTGCAGCAACCGCATCAGTTACCGCTACCGCGGCCGCGGCCGCGGCCGCAGAATGGTAAAATAGTCGTACGCGGTTACGGTCACTGGTATGATGCAGACCAAGATGCAGGTCATTAAAGATGTGCTCCGCACGCGGAGGTACGCCGGGATAGCCGCGGCAAGCGGGGCCGGGCTCGGCGCCGTATACTACGTACTGACGATGTCCATGCTGCCCCTGCACCTTGAGTCGGGGGTTGCAATGGCGGCCGCCCCCTCGTACATCGCGGCATCCATATCGCTTACAGCAGTCATCTCGGGGCTTGCGGGGATCAACTTTGCCCTGATGGCGTTCAAGATAAGGCGCATGAGGATGATGTCAAGCCTGCTTGTAAAGAAGCCGGGCTCGGCAAGGTCGGCCACCCCCATACTTGGCGGCATCTTTGCGGCATTCACGCCGGGCTGCCCCGCGTGCACGGCGCCCTTGGCCGTGATACTGGGAGCGGTGGGCGGGCTGTCCCTGTTCCCCATGCAGGGACTGGAGCTCAAGATGATATCGGCCGGAGTGCTCGTGTTCTCAATATGGTGGATCACGCGCGGACTGCAGAGCCGCAGCTGCTGCCGCATCGACAGCGCCGGCTGACGGAAGATTGGACGGCGGAAATCTGAAATCCCCGGCGTGCACGGTAGTGCATGCCCAAAATTACGTAGTATACAGATCGGCGGTGCCAGAATTTCTTGGTATTACATTAGGAAGTAACTTCATATACTTGTTATGCGTACTATACGTATGAAAGATACCAACGCGAAAGATGCGCAAGACTGCGCGGGAGCACGTGCGGCGGCCAGACACGGCATGCACGCCAGCAAGCAGTTGCCCGGCAGGGCCATTGCAGACGCACTCACCGAAAAGAGGGCACGCTGGAAATCCAAGCCGGGTGTCTTCGTGGTGGAGTCATCCGGGACGCTCCTGGATCACGGAAGGAAGCCCAGCATACTGGTACAGGGCGAGAAGTCGCCGCGCACCATAATAGAGACGCCGCATGGGGCAGGGAAGGACTCCGTGAAACAGGCCAGCAAAACGACTGTCAGCAGGCATACGGTAAGCGTGGCCATGTCATCGCGCATGCCAGAAGAGTTCAGGGCCATGCGGCAGTCAAGACTGGCGAGTGTGTTTATGTAAACACCACCTACGCCAGAGCCCTAGCACAGTTGCGGCAGCGCTCCTGCCGCACCCCCATTTCATGACAGTTGGGTGTGCACATTGTTCACAGCTGAACCGGGCAAGACGGGCCGGTATGCAGGGAGGCGTGGACAGCCTCCGATCTCCCACGAGCAGGCAGGCCCAGAAAGGTTCCGCGGGAGACGATAGACGGCATAATCGACCAGATGAGCCCGTCCGGGCGCCCTCAGTTTGACGGGATCAGGGCCCGCCGCCCGCAGTCAGATCCCCTTTATCCCGTAGCCCATGAGCACGGAATAGCAGCCAAGCCCGCACTCCCCGCACCTTGGCTTCATGGACTTTTTCTCTGCGCTGCCGATGCAGCACGGCATCTTCTCCCTGCCCATGTGGTCGACGGACATGATGGCCCACGTCGGACAGTCTACCGGGGTGGTCCCCCTTCCGCCCCAGCTGGTCCTCATTATCTCCAGCTGCTCTCGGGGGTTTACGATGTAGTCCCCGTACCGTCCCGCCTTCATGTCGAGCAGCCCGTCGATCACACTGTCGCGCTCGCTGCCAAACGGGAGCCACAGCGGGTCGTTTTTCATAAACGGCGTGTGGAACTGGAACCCGATCTTGTTTGAGTGATCGCGCCAGTCGTCTATCACCTGCCCGACGGTCATGTAGTTCCTTGAGTTGATCGTCATGGTGATCCATATGTCCTTCCATGCGTCCTTGCCGTTGCCATTTACATAGTCGAGGACGTTTTCTCTGGTCTTTTCCCAGGCCCCGTCGCCGCGGATCTCGTTGTGGACCTGCCTTGAGCCGTCAACCGAGATCCAGTAAAAGTAGATGTCCCTGAGGTACGGTATGGGATACGTGCCGTTGGTGACTACGCACGCCCTCCTTGGAAACTCCCTCACGAAAAGCCTCACCACGTCGGGCCTCATCATGGGCTCGCCGCCGACCAGGGTGACGATGAACACGTGGTTCTTCTTGAACTTCTCGTCGATTACCTCCTTCCACTGGTCCACGGTGAGCTCCTCCTTGTTGTCCTTCCTGTTGAGCCACCAGTAGCAGTGCGTGCAGTGCAGGTTGCAGACGTTTATGATGTCCGCAGAGCCATAGAAGGGACTGGTCCTGTGCAGCAGCTTGTAGGATGCGAACTTGAGCCCAAGATGGAAGTACAGCGGGGACTCTTGCAGGATCTGCCTGAGCCCCCGGCCCATGATCTCCATGGTATTGTATTGGGTGCCGCATTATTTTAGCTTGGACGGGTGACGGGGACTCGTCCGTTGGTGGGATTCGCGCCCAGTGCCGCTCATTTGTGGGCCCGATCACAGGCCTGCCCCGCTTGACCCAAGAGTGGACGTTCGCGGAGTGCTGCCAAACGGCAAGATCGTACTGCAGAAAAGGACTTGAACCCGGAGTGGGAGTGGGCCCACGAGAATCTGAACCCAGAGTGGATTCAGACACCTCTCATGACGGCAGAAATCGATTGGGACGCTTGCAACATCCTTTGGACTGTGCAAAACGCTAGATCTCCTGATTCTGCGGGTCATCTTACATTTTACTTATGTTCCAAGTTTATTTTTTAGATCATCATTAGCCAGCTTTGCTAACCTTGCCATGTCTATTTCAATGACCTTGTGCCCCTTGTTTTCTAGCCTTTTGACAAGCTTATTGTCTTGCGTTATTATGACCGCATCACTGTGCTCTTCTGCATACTTCATGACATTATCATCATGTCGATCTTTTTTAGTAGAACCGTAAATTTCAGTTATCGTTTCAACATTCCAACCAAAATCTTTAAGAAACTCCTTCATTCCTTCATATTGAACGTCAAGAAAAACCGTGTGCTGCGATCCCATTATACCACAGTACAAATAGGTTGTAAATAACGGTATAGGTTTTGTGGGACTTACATTACGACAGGGTACGATGTTACCCCTTCATCACAAGGATTTGACAATGTATTCGGACGGGTCTATCACACGTTAACTTGACAGTCTCTAGTCGAGTTTGCAGAAAGCGATTGGAACAATTACAATATCTTTTTGATTGTTGAAGGGGACAAGATTTTGCCTTGTGCTGAAGAACCGCCCTGTGCTGCCATCTTTTGATGCGCCATATAACACATTTAGTGGCACGTTGGCAGGTGACAGTGTCATGCCAAAATCAGATACGGTGTAAAGTCAGCAGACGGAAAGTATTTTGCTCTGTCTTTAGTCTTAAAGCGTCATGGCCATAATTTACGGGATTTCAGGCAGCGAGAGGGAGCTGTTGGACAAGTATCCCCGTTCCGTAAAAACAATGGATGACATCGACAGAGTCCATGAAGATTTGAAACAACGAATCGAAAAAGAGGGCGGGGGGTTTTTTAGCCGTATTAGAAAATGGCACATGCAGTGGCAGTTAGACACGTTTGAGAAAAACAGAAAAGATCCGGGACATGCAGGCACCAGTGGCGAATTAAGGGTTCTAAGTGAGCTTTCCAAGCTGCCAGATACGTATAACATAATGTGCGGGGTCGAATTTGTGCTACCACACTACGTGACATACAAGGGCCAAAAAAACCTAAAATCCGCGCAGATGGATTTTGTAATAGCCTCAAAGAGGGGTGTAATAATCATAGAGGTCAAGACAGTCAACGCAAATGTGCCCCAAGAGAGGGGGCGCAAGGCTATAATGCGCGCATATGAAAAAGATCTATATGTGACGTCTTAAGGCGGCTGATTGCGAATTGAAGAAAAGCCGCCTAAGACGATCTGCGCGGGGTTACGCGATATATCAATCTATTTTGCGTAGCCTGCAGCTGGGGGACCTGTCAAGCGCGCTGCCATTCTCGAGCAGGTACAACGCACTCTACGGCAAGGAGGACATGGACTTTGTCATGTACGAGGCGTGCATGAGGAATCGCAACGTGACCTCCATCGCGATGGACAGGAACGGCACCAACGTCGGGCAGCCCGGTGCGCGCGCCCTGCCGTGCGGCGAGCGAATGATGCAGTGGATGAGGGCCGTCGACGGCGTGAGCCTGCGCGAGCTGTTCATAAGGGACACGGGGATGTACGTGGACCGCATGAAGGCGATGGGACTGTTCAGCGGGCCCGTCGACATTGCAATCGACTTTCACTACAGGGAGAGATACGACAAGAGGGACGGCCCCGAACTGGTGCGCAAAAAGCCAAGGAACGGGACCGACAGGTTCGAGGGATATGCCACGGCTCAGTGCGTCGTCAACGGGGAAAAGCTCGTGCTCGGGGTGGTTCCGGTGCGCAAGCTCCAGTCCACCCCCGACTTCGTGCCTGAGTTAATTCACATATGCGGCCGCGTGGGGGTCGAGATCGGCCTCGTCATGATGGACCGCGAGTTCTTCAACACGGGGGTGATAAGGTACCTCAGCGAAAACGGGATACGGTTCCTGATCCCGTGCAGGAACACCGACACCGTCGTGGACGCGCTGGGGCAGTACTCGAGAAGGGCCAGGCACCGCGTGTCGGAGCTGGAGATAAGCGAGGGCGGCGGGGGGCGCACGGCCACGTACTGGGCCGTAATAACGGAGAGGAGGCGCAGGAAAAAACACGCGCCGTACCCGGAGCCGCCGGAGGAAAGGTACATCGCGTTTGCCACCAACGTGCCGGACGCGGACCCCGACAGGTACGGGCGGCGGTGGAACATAGAGACCGGATACAGGCTGCTTGAACAGGGCAATGCAAAGACGCGGTGCAGGGCCCCGGCGGCCCGGATGTTCTGCTTCATGTACACGTGCCTCTTTTACGACGCGTGGATAATCGCCAGGGCCCTGATGTCCCGGGCGTACCTCCTGATGGGAACCGCAAACGCCCCCGACCTCAAGTGGGGGGAGTTTGCAGGGGCCCTCCACAACCTTCTCACCGATCCGACCCTCGAGCCGAAGCCCCCGCCAGACCTGCCGGAGGGCTTGTTCGAGTCACATTTGCGTTGACTGCAAGAACTGGAGCCGTGCATACTATGCGCAAAACAAAGGCATTAGTCCCCACGAACAAGTAGATAGAGCAGGAATGGTGTTGTGGATTTCACTAAAGTCCTGGAAGGATCCAAGCAACCCGCCTGTCACAAAGGTGTTGTTGCCGATTCAAGACAACATGAGATATGATCCTAGTTTCAGATTCGTCCTAGTAAGAAACTTGGCAAATATTAACGCGTTTATAACAGGCCAGAGAGAAATATTCTCAGAAAAAGAAGTCAGAACAGTCGTTGACAGGTTAAGAGGTCATGTCACACTATAATGAACAGACATCACCCCCATTCACGCTACATGTCAATTGTAATCAGTGCATACAAGGCAGCATCAGTGACAGGCACCACCAGCGTTATCAGATTATGAGTGCCCACCTGTCACCCATCTAATGTAGCATATGAAAAATAGGCCCGTTACTCTTATACTTCTCCCCACGCATGAGGGTTTTTCTGATCACTCTGTTGCTTTCTTGTTCTCAAAGGCCACCGTCACGATCTCACATAGGAATAAGGCCGAGATGGATCCTCCTACTGTGCCAAATAAGGCCCAATTGGATATTCGTAATTTGATGGGATCCGAACCAAGAATTAATCACAATGGCCCACGGGGATTGATCCCGGGCCGGGTTCAAGTCCATCATAGACGGCAGAAGGCTATAGGAGTGCCTGCAAACTCCTCCCCTTATTTTTTCAATTTATTCAAACAGATCGACAAATTACTATTTTGAGTATGATAGAGATCTGAATTCCGACAAAGCATCTTGCAAGCATCACAAAATGGCTATATGTGACAACTTTGTCATTAAATACTCGCAGAGTTTGTTAATTCTGATAGTATGCGTATTATAAGATAAATAGATTCGTTTCCAGTCTGTTTTAGGAAAGTAGTAAGTACGCCATATGCTTGTTCTATTGTCAGATCTCTAATTTTTTTTAGAATTCTTTTGACGCTTTCTTTTGATTTTATGTCTCCATCGGTTTTGTCTAAAATATTTTCATATTTTGGTTTATGGCGAGATAATTCCCATAGCGGATTAATATATTTTCTATATTCTAACAACCCATCATTAGTGAGCTCGAACTCAGCATACACTTGACGATGTATTAATCCCTTTTGTTCTAAAGCAAATAGATTTTCTACTAGTGTTCGTTCATTTGGGATTTTAACCGCTAATTGTTGAGGCGCTTTTGAAATTATGGCGTATGGTGTGACTCTATAATCACCCAATGTAGCCATATATGTAATTATCCAAGCGTCTAATTCGCTGTTAATTTTGCTATTCATAGAGATCTTTCTTGACAACGATATATAAACATCATATAAAACAATTCATGGAAGGCACCAGCAACAAATACGAAATAAGCGTTTGACAGGGTTTTGCCGGACTGCTATCGCACATGGCGCCGTTCTGCAATCTTTTTTTTAACCTTCCGAGCACATTTCTCAGGATTGGAGTTTATGTCATGCTCCCAGAACCGCAGCACGGACCATCCCTCGCGTCGCAGCTTTCCGGTGACGTAGCGATCACGCTTCATATTTCTTAGAATCTTCTCCCTCCAGAACGCTTGCCTAGGAACTTTCCCATGTCGGTAGAGGTATCCGTGCCAAAAGTCCCCGTCGCAGAACACGGCTATTCTCATCTGGCGATGCGCAAAGTCCGGATTCCCCAGCATGCTCGGATACATCTCAAACCGCGTGCCCATACCGGCCAAGATTTCTCTCATCTTCAGGTCTATTCCAGTCCACTTGCCCCTGATCCTTGACATGACCCACGAGCGCTTCTCCGGCGTAAACACGTCCGTCAACGCAACCACTTCTGCCACACACCATAATAAAGAGATGCGGAACGCGGCATCTAATAGCTGCATTACGCGTCATGCAGCGCTATCCAAGACCAGAATGCAATGCGGGTAATCCGGATCATGCCTCGACTTCGTTGGACAAAAGACGTAATGGACGGGGATCGTGGCATATCTCGGAAGCGCCTGTTGCCACAGGCATGGTAGAACTGCAACCCGGATGAATTGCTTATAGGCATGCTTGTAGAAGGGTGGATATTGGCCGCCAAGACAGACATTCCAAGTACGTCTGAGATCATACTCGAGTCCATAGAACAGATCCATAGGGATAGCCCTGAAATGCTGAAGCCCGACTTTGTCAGAAGCCACTTTTCGGATGCTTTGGAGAAGGTGTTCAGCGTGACGTATGAGACGTACAAGAGGTACGAGGAAAACACGATCAACTCCTTTGCAGAGGAAACGTTTCTATCAAAATGGAGCAGTTCCCTTGGCAGAGAAGAGGCACATGAGATGTTCAGGACGGCAGTCACGGAAGCCATCAGGATGGAGAAGAGCCTTAGCCAGTCACGATCATCCAGGGCCGGAAGCAGCTTCGAAGCCATAGTGCAGGAGCTGCTCCACATCATTGGAATACCAAGCGAGCGCGTGACCCGGGGGGGTAAAAGGGCCGGGCTGAACAGGATAGACCTTGTCATACCCGACAGGGAGACTGCCGTCGCGTCGCCCGACAGAACGCACTTCCTGTCCCTGAAGACGTCGCTGCGGGATCGATGGAGGCGGCGTTTGTTCCTCCACAACCAGGGCCAGATTATTCACCTGCTGACAATCCTGCAGAACGAGGTACTGTCCAACAGGGTGGCTCAGAACATCGTTGATCACGGAATATTCCTGTACGTGCCCGACAGGGTCAAGGACGACAGGTTTGCAGACGAATCACGGATCAGGAAGCTGTCGGATCTGCCGGCAAACATAACGTGAGCAGGCAACCTGCCGCGTCTCGCATGCAGATCTGTGCCGCGTGGTTGGATCCCGCCACATTGAGACCACCTGAATGGAAACAAATTTGCACCAGTAGGGGGCCACGGGGTGACTAAGGGAAGGAGCAGAGTAATCTCGATCAGAATACGCTTCGTATGCAAGCGGTACTAGAGAGAGGCAATCCGCATAGTAGAGATGTTCTGGATGGAAAACGGAGGTTTTGGAGCAAGGTTATCAATTTGAGGGGTCTTTACCAGATCACGTCTGCGCAGACACATTCCAGGCGGTTCGCGTCACGCAATCTCATCGAACCCGATCTTTCTGAGGAATCCATACGTCCCGTCATAGAACTCGGATCTTCGTGTGGCGTCCTCGTCGTCCCCCTTCGGCACAAATATGACTATCCCCTGTCTGGCCCTAGTCAGTAACACCCTGTATGCGTTGACCAGATGCAATCGATCCCTTTCTTGGCGGATTGGCCTCCAGTCCCGTCCGTAGAATGTACGGTGCAACCACCCACCATTGTCATATCTTAGGTTTGCGTCCCACGCGAGGCAAACCCAGTCCAGCTCAAGGCCCTGTATCTCGAATTCCGTAGCAGTGTCTTCCATGTAATATGAGGAGCGCAGATCGTCTTTACCTGCCAGAAACCACTTCGTGGGCTCGATTTTGGATCTCACGTATATCCCGTACGGCTTCAGCCTCTTGGCTCCGGAGCTTGCAACGATGCCGTACCTCTCGGTTCCGCGCGCTCTGTCCCTGACCCACCGTTTTGCACTGTCAATATCGCGCGTTACTACAATCGGGTACCGACCTGCCAGCTCCTTCCAGATGCTTTGTGCCCTCTCTATCCGGCAGTCCAGAACCTCCCTGATCAAGTCCGCAAGCATCTCGCCCCGGAAGGATCGGATCGACATGCCCAAGTGCAGGCCGGCGCGCGTCCTGTGATCTACGTTATTCAGCAGTTCTGGAGCTACTCCGCCCAGATATGCGCGGTCCTTGATCTCGCTTGGGTGATATACACGCCACTCCGGATACCCCTCTTTTACGGCCTCGATCCACCCAGACAGTCCGACCTCCCCGTCATGGATCTCCTGTCCTTCTCCGATCAGGCACACTACGACTGCCCAGTCGTCGTGCCTGTCCATCGCGCCGATCAGCAGCTCCGGATCCGACTTTCCCTGACGCGCCTTTCCCTTGATCCTGTCATTCTTGGAGAGCTTTTCGGCCGACCAGGCCCTCTGCGCCTCATCAAATACGACGATCTTCTCGGGAGGCGCTCTGTCGTCTGCTATCGCGTCCCTGAACGTCGGAATATGCTGTATGAGCGAGGCCGCTGCCGCAGTACCGCCATACTGCTCCATGCAGTCCACGCCCCTCCTAAGCGACTCTCGGAGGACGTCTACAAGCGTCTTGTTGCCCGACAGCAGCACGGCCCGCTCATCCTTTCGATTCAGCCTGTCGCACACTACGTTGAGCGCGGCCAGCGTCTTGCCAGATCCCGGAACCCCCGTGATAAAACAGATTGACTTTGCCCTGTTCCTCTTTGATTCCTCGATTATCTCGGCGACGGCGCCCGCGGTGACGCTCAGGTTTTTTGTGTCATCATCAGAACGGGTTATGCCATCAAGTCCCGAGATGTTGCTGCACAGTGCAGTGGCGGCCTCCGTAATTGTAGGGGTGGGGCTGTACCTAGAGCGTTCCCAATCCGAGACGGCGATTCTGCAGCCGGGCGCTTCGTCACTGACGTGTCTTATGACGCAAGTTATGCCGTCCTTGTTTGTCCGTGCGAGATCGTACACCCCATCGCTGCACTTTCCAATCCCAGCGGGATCTGCTGCGCCGGCTTTTGTTGACACAAGGATCGGTACTATCGATGCGCAGTGGCTTGCTTCATGAAAGTTCTTGAGATCTAGCGCGTAGTCAATGCACTGATCCTCATCTTGTTTCTGATACACCGTCTTGTTCACCTTGAACTCCATCACAAAGACAAAGTCTGAATAGATCAGGACGTTATCCACTCTCTTGCCCATTCTGGGTATGGAATACTCGAACATGATTCGGCCCGACCCCAGATCACAAAGCTGATCTTTCAATATGTCGATCTGCTCCTTCCATGCGGCGATCTGCTTCTTGTCTGGCTCAAAAATATCGTTGCCAAGTATCGTTTCCAGTATAACTCCTCTGTCATCGTCCAGAAACTTTGACAGCTCACAAGAATAGTACGATCTTGGCATGAGTCCGGATACAGCCTGCATTGTTATAAATTGTCATTGGCGGGAGCCTTGCTAGAAGGAGATCGATCATCAATGCACACTTTAGCGCGTGGAGGCGATACGGAACATGACAGACAAGAAGACAAGACGGAGTACGGACGAGAAGATCCGGATAATCCTTCAGACGTTCAATCCGGAGACCAGCGTGGCCGAGCTGTGCCGCCAGTACAACCTAGTGCCGAGGACGGTATACATGTGGAAGGAGAAGTTCCTGGCAGGAGGGCGCAGCTCGCTTGACGGCTCCGATGCAGCCCGGCAGGCCAGGTACCGCTTCCAATTCGTGATATGGATTCTAGGTATGGGAATCGCGATCTTCTCTGAAATTCAGACAAGAGGGACGACAGCGCTTGGATCGTTAGCATACCCTGCCGGGGGTTCCCCGATTCTCATCGGAATCAGGGCGTGTCTATATCACGACTTGGAAGCAGTACCGGCGTTGGTATCCTGTGTCAGATGTCCTATACCGCTACGGTTGATTCTCGACGCAGTGGATCTCTGCCTGCCACTACTAACGTTCAGGATAGCAAATCTTGGTAGGCATCGGCGGCTTTCTACGTACCGACAGTCAATCAGTATGAAGCATAGAGACGGAACAGGATCAGTGAGTCTGATGGTATTGCAAAAACCGTTCATCCTGCAGACACCATCTGGACACGTCGGATGGGAAAGAGGCGCGTGATGACAGCTGTTCTACTTGCTGATCTTGTAGATCGCGTAGGCGAGAGCACCAACCGCCGTCACAGCTATGGCAGCAGTGGTTGCTTTCTCCGGAATTCCCGTTTTTTCCTCAACGAATTGCGAGGCGTGCCTGACCATCCCCACAGGAAAGTCGGTCGCATTGTATCGATCATGATGAATGACTCCGTATCGTTGGCCTCGTTCAAAAACCGCATGCGCGTTCCCAAACTTTTTCCTTTCTCTGTACTCGATCTTGCCGTCTGATCTCAGGTAGCTCGTATCAACCCATTGTTCTGGATATGATAGCACTTGATCCAGTGTTATGTACATACATCAAGTTAGGGATAGTAGTATTTAAAGAAAGACATCCTCGTCTGGCAAGATCCGGTGCCTGCGTGAAAGTGGAGTCTCGCGGCAACACACCAAACTCCCTAGATTTCATTGATCAGTTTGGTATCACCGAGGGCACTATTATTATAGCAAGGACCGACAATTTTGCAACAGGGTCTGCGGTCATATTCTTCACCACCAACTGACTGCCACGCGCTCTACAACATATCGGGAGCCAAGCCTACGTTTTGCGCGCCACTGTGTGGGGGACAGCTGGCCATTTCCAGACTTCACCTCGACGAACTTGGTCTCCTTGCCTCCAAAGATGTTGCGTCGAGTCGCCTTGAAGTCGTGCCCGTATCCAGTGCGTCGTATACTGTACCCCCGCATTTTGTACTTTCTACGCACCATGCGTTCCGCTCGCCTGCCCTGCGCGGCGTTCCTGCGGATGTTTCCTCGTTTTCGTCTGTATGCCATCATGTGCTGTGTACATCGGTAGAATAAAAGATTTAGCAAGTATCTATATAAATTCCGCCCGCGTCGATGTCCGACCTTCCTCTATACGTGTGTTATTGAATCCATACCTTGCAGAGTTTGAATCGGAAGTAATTTGAACTCAACCAGCAGGGTTAAATGTTAAATCATCCCCAACCTATACGTTGACAGGCACGGGTTTAGGCGGCAAAGTTCGAATTAAAACCGATTCAAACAAGGCAGAAATGGGCCCACGGGGATTTGAACCCCGGATCTTCGCCGTGTAAGGGCGACGTCATAACCGAGCTGGACTATGAGCCCAAGGGCAGACGCTGCCAAAATCCATTTAAATCTTGAGTGGAGGCCGGCCCTTGCGCACGGCAGCTGCCTACCCAAGTTCCTGTCGGCCGGCCGGCGACGGTTGCAGATGAAACGGCCAAAGAAGCTAGAAATTCATGCATGCAAAAAGAGGATACGTCCATGCCAGACAAGAGAATCAGCTTCTTCACAAGCCCCATAGGCCTCGGGCACGCCACGCGCGACGCGGCGATCTCGGCGCGCCTAGGATCGGGCGTCAGCTTTACGACCGGCGGCGGCGCGGCGCGCCTGCTTGCAGGCGCCGGGGAGTCGGTCCGCGACGAGTACAGGCCCCCGAGGTTCGAGGTCGACGAAAACGGCAGGCTCAGAAACCCCGCAAGGTGGCTGTGGAGATACTACCGGTACTACAAGGACTGCAAGAGGATCGCGTCCAGGATCATCGCGCGCGAGAACCCGGACGCGGTGGTGAGCGACGAGGACTTTGCATCGGTTGCCGTGGCGCAGGAGATGGGAATCAAGACGATACTAATTACCGACATACTGCAGACCAGCTTTACGGCGGGCTGGCCCGGCACCGCCATCGAGGGGAGGATGAACAGGGCCATGCGCGGAATGATGGAAAAATGCGATGCCGTGATAATGCCGGAGACCGGCCACAGTGCCGGAAACGTGTTCAGGGTAGGCCCCATAACGAGAAGTCCGGGCAGGACAAGGGAGGAGATCCGTCGAGCTTGCGGGTTTGAGAAGAAGACCGTGCTGGTGTCAGTCGGCGGCACGGACGCGGGGGCCTTTCTGATCGACCGCGTGTTGGACGCCATGGCCGAAGTTGACCGCGGCGGGGACGGGGGCAACACGGAGACGGTGATAGTTTCCGGTCCCTCGATTGCAGTCGCGGCCGCAGAAATGAGAGGAGCCCGCGGCCGCAACGCCAGGGTCATGGGATACGTGGACAACCTCCACGAGCTGATCCTGGCAGCAGACGTGCTGGTCTCGCTTGCCGGGCGCTCGACCATTGACGAGGCGGAGGCGGCAGGCACGCCGTCCGTGTTCATCCCGATTGCAGGCCACTTTGAGCAGGAGGCAAACGCGGCAAGGCTCGGGTTTGTGGCATCCGACATCGACAGGCTTGCAGAAATTATAGGCGCAAAGCTTGACGAGCCGCGCAGGCCGGCCGGGGCCGCGGCCGGGGCCGTGGACGCGGCCAAGCTGATTGCATCGGTTGTCGCCAGATAAGTGGTGGCGGCGAGCCGCTGCCGCATCCGCACCGTCTCGCCCCCGGGTTTGCGGCCCGCCGGTGATCAACATATAGATGGACTGTCCGATACCTTGTCATGGCAAAGAAGAGGCTGGTCATAGCAAAGTTTGGCGGCAGCGCGCTCGGCCCCAACGGCGTGCACATACCAAGGATAGTCGAGCGCATAAGGGAGCTGAAGCGTGACGCGGACACCAAGGTGGTCGCGGTGTTCTCGGCCCCCCTCACCGCCAACCAGGACGGCACCATACGCTCGCTGACTGACATCGTACTGGAGCAGGGCAGAAACGCCGAGTCGGGTGCAGAATACTCGCTTGATACAGTCACGGACGCGTACGCCGCGCTGATGCGCAGCAACCTGCGCGGGGCTACGGCCGAGACTGCAGGCGCGTGCGGCGCCATCGCAGAAGAGGGCCTTGCAAGGACCCGGGAGGCGCTAGAGGAGGCGCGCACGGAGAGGAGGTTTGAGGGCGAGGTCAGGTCAAGGGCGCTCGCGTTCTCCGGCGAGGTCCTAATGTCGCACATAATGAAGCACATACTGGCGCACAACGGCATCAGGTCGGACTCAGTCGAGCTGGACAACTGGCCCATCATCACCGACAGCAACATCGAGTCGTCGAACTTTCTTGCCGAGGAGTCAAGGAAGCGCCTGGGGCCCATGGAGGCGATGCTCGAGGCAAACGACGCGGTCTCGATCGGCGGCTTTATCGGCCGCACCACGGACGGCACGATCACCACGTACGAGCGCGGCGGCACCGACCGCACGGCGGCCGACGTCGCCATACTGTTCCACAAGGAATACGACGCTAGCATCGACTTTGAAAAGGACAGCTCCGTGGTCTCCGCGGACCCCAAGATAGTGAAGGACGACCTCAGCGAGGTGCCCCAGCTGTCGTACAACGAGGCCAGGCTCGCGGGGATGTTCGGGATGAAGATACTCGACCCGATCGCGATCAAGGAGATAGTGGAGAACGGGGCGGACGTTCCCATCATCATAACGAACCTGAACCGCCCCGAAAAGACCACCACCATCACGAGGGCGCTGGATCCCGACGGATCCTCGAGCCCGATCAAGATGGTCACGGGCAAGTCAAACTGCGCCATATTCAGGATAGAAAAGGCCGCGATGGAGAGGCTGCTCACGTCGCTTGAAAACGACAAGAGGTACAGCGAGTTTGTCATACTGTCCCCGTATACGAAGGACGGAACCGAGTTCGGGCGCATGCTGTTCCTGGACGCCGACTACATCCGGCGCAATGAGAAGTACTTTATGGCGTTCGACTCGCTTGCCACCATAACGTACAACCGCGGGGTGGTCACGCTGATCGGCGACGAGATGTGGCGCGCGCAGCAGGTCGCGTCAAGGGCCAGCGCGTGCGTCGGCTCGGCGGGGCTCAACATACTGAACATGGACGCGCAGGAGGAGACGTCCAGGATAATCATCGTAATAGAGGACGCGGCCGACAACGTCGCAAGGGCCATCGCGTCGATACACGGCGAGATAGTGGCCGCGGGCTAGCGCGCAGCCGCCCGCAACCGGATTAGTATTGGCGTTAACGGTTTCCCGTTACCGCCATCAAGGGTTTGTTCTTGGGCCTGTATCATGATTCAGCCCGGGCGTTACCCTTAACACGCTTGACATATGTTGTACGTCTGAGTATTTATGGCTGATCTATATAGATCGGGTCTGGATCTAGCTCCTTTCGGCCACGTACCAGATTATGATGCCGGCGCCTATTATGGCATACCACTTGAAGTTGGAGCGGTGCGTGAACACGCTGGGCGAGCCCATCTCGCTGCCGCTCTGCGCCACCCGGATGCGGCGCATCTCAAAGGCCTGGCCCACGAGCCCCGCCACAAGCAGCGCGATTGCGACAAACCCCAGCGTCCAGTCCACGCATTACATACGCACACGTAAGATTTCTAGCTTGGGGTTCGGCGGAGGCCAAGACTCGAGGCAGTAGCGCTGCGCCAGACCGACGTGATGTAGCCCCAGGTCCCGCCCGCGCGCGGCGCCGCCATACGGTAGTCCCGCAACGCGGCGTGCATTCTTTAAATTAGCATGCATTTTGGCCCCGCTATGAAAGAGTCCGGCAAGATATGGATGAACGGGAAGCTGGTGCCGTTTGCCGATGCAAAGGTGCACGTCCTGACGCACGCGCTGCACTACTCGACGTCGGTGTTCGAGGGGATCAGGTGCTATAACACGCCGGAGGGCCCCGCCATATTCAGGCTGGACGACCACGTGGACAGGATGTTCCGCTCCGCAAAGATGTACTCGATGAAGATTAGATATACCAAGGGCCAGATTGCAGACGCCATCGTCGACACGGTGCGCGCATGCAGGCTCAAGGAGTGCTATATCAGGCCCCTGGCATACTACGGGTACGGCGAGATGGGGCTCACCCCCACAAAGAACAAGGTGGACGTCTCCATATCCTGCTGGCCCTGGAAGATGGGCGAGTCGAAGGCAGGCAAGTTCTCAGGGGCAAGATGCATGGTGTCGAGCTGGATCAGGATCGACCCGAGGGCGCAGCCCGTGCAGGCAAAGGCGGCCGCCAACTATTCCAACGCCGCGCTCGCAAGGGTCGAGGCGCTGGAGAACGGCTACGACGAGGCCATCATGCTCAACGGCGACGGGAGGGTCGCAGAGGGCAGCGCGGAGAACATCTTCATATGCACGGACGGGCGCATACTGACGCCCCCGCTCTCGACCGGGTGCCTCAGCGGGATCACCAGGGACAGCGTCATAAAGATAGCCGCGGCCGACGGCATCGACATATCAGAGTACGACCTGTACAGGGCCGACCTGTACACGGCCGACGAGATATTCATGACGGGCACGGCCGCCGAGGTAAAGTCCGTCACGCAGGTCGACCGCACTAGAATAGGGAGCGGCAGGATGGGCCGCGTCACAAAGGCGCTGCAAAAGTCGTTCGTGGGCGCCGCCATGGGCAAGGACAAGAGGTTCAGGCAGTGGCTCACGTTCATCTGACTGCGCCGACCAGCACCAATTGATCACGTCAGGGCGCGGCGCCGCCCGTCCGGACCACACCCGGCGCCTGAGATTAATGGTTTTTTAATCAGGCCGCGCCACGTCACGCGTGGACTGCGCCGAGAATGACAGCGACGGGGTGTGCTGGTTCTGCAAGAAGGGAAGGCACGCCGAGTGCATGGTGGAGATCCCGACGGCGGGCAGGTCAGGCGACGGCGGGCCCCACGACTGCACGTTTGACACGGTAATGGTAAAGTGCTGCTGCAGGCACTGAGCGCGCGGGGCGACACGGTGGATGAAGACTGCGAGAGGCATGGGCGGATCACCGCGGCACCACGGCAGGTATGACAAGAATTTCTGGGACGAGTACGCCAGATCAAACGAGTCAAGGTACGATGCGGGGTTTGCAGGCAGGGTGGCGTACACGGCCGGCGAGCTGCGCTGCGCAAGCGTGCTCGAGGTGGGGTGCGGGACCGGCGTCGACCTCAGGCTGGTGCCAGACGGAGTGCACGTATTCGGGCTCGACCCCAACCACGTGGCAGTCGGGGCCGCGAGGGATGGCGTGCGGTCCGGCTGCTTTGCAAGGGGGATGATTACTGACATGCCGTTTGCAGACTCGTCGATAGACCTGGTGTTCACGCACAGGCTGCTGAACTATCTTGACGAGGATACGCTGGCAGGCGGGATGCGCGAGATGTACAGGGTGGCAAGAAAGCACGTGATGAGCTGCGAGTGGTCCGGCGCAGCGGAGGGCGCGATGGACGGACGCCGCACCCTGCGGAACATGGCAGGGAGGTGGGCGGGCATGGGCGCAGAGGTCATGGCAGACGCCCCCGTGTATGATGCGGCGGCGATGGCGACAGAACACGGAGCTGACCCGCCCGCAGAGACGGCCGAGACCAGAATGACGCTCGTGCGGGTGTCATAGGCGGCCGTGGCGTCGCCTGCCCACAACCCTGGATGCCACCGACGCGGCGTCCGCGGCGGCCCCCACGTTGTGCGTCCTGATGATGTCGGCCCCCCGCATCACCGCGACCGCCTCCGCGGCGACAGTCCCGTACGCGCGGTCCGCCACGCCCGCGCGCCCCGTGACTGCGCCCAGAAACGACTTGTTTGACACGGATACCACGACTGGCATCGTCTTTTTGGCCCTGATGGAGGCCAGGCCGTCCAGCACGGCCGCGTCCCGCGACACCCAGTCAGTCGATCCCATCCTGGTGTAAAGCGGGCCGCCGGCCCTCTTGCGAAAGAATCCTATCGACGGGTCTATCGCTATCCGCGACGCGGGAATGCCCGCCTTCGAGGCGATCTCAAGGCTCTCGGCAAGCAGGCGACGCGCGTCGCGCACATAGTCCCGCGCCGGGGCCGTCACCCGCCTGCCGGGCCCGCCGTACGAGCATACCACGACAGACGCGCGGTGGCGCCGCGCCGTCCCGGCCATCCCCGCGTCATACTTGAGTCCGGACACGTCGTTGACTATGGCGGCCCCCGCCTCCAGCGCCCTTTCTGCCACCGCGGCCCTGCACGTGTCGACGGATATGGGCAGGTTGCACCCGTCCTGTACGGCGCCCACCGCCCTGAGGACGCGGTCCGACTCCTCGCGCTCGGAGACCCCGGTCTCCAGGTATGGCGCGGTGGACATGCCGCCCACGTCCACGTAGTGGCCGCCCTCGTCCTCTATCGACTTTGCCCTGTCCCTGATGGCGCGCCTCGTGGTATACACGGACCCCCCGTAGAACGACTCCGGGCTGGCGTTCACCACTCCCATTACGCGCACCGGGCTGCCGGGACCCGCGCGAATGCCCCCGATCACACTGGTCACAACGGTTTATCAACGCACGGCATAATTGAACCATGTGATGCTGTGATGGGCGACGCGGCGGCGGCGAAGGAGGAGAAGGAAACGGAATCAACGACGGCATGGCGGGACATGTACAACGCGATACTGGCCGACTTTGCGTATGACACTACAAGGGACGACAAGAGCGCCCGCACACTTGACCGCATGCTGGATGAGGCGGGCATGCCCGACGCATACCCCGCGCTGCGCAAACTGATCGAGGGAAATACTGTGCTGGTGGCCGGCTCGGGGCCCTCCCTTGACGAGTCGTTTGATACCCTTGCAAGGCATGCGGGCCCGGCCGTCCTGATCGCCGCGGACACGGCCGTGAAACCCCTCGTGGACCGCGGCATCATGCCGCACGTCATTGTAACCGACCTGGACGGCGACATCGATTGCCACGCGGAGGCCTCCGAGAGGGGGGCCGTCATAATAGCTCACGCCCACGGGGACAACATGCACATGCTGCACCACGTCAGAAGGTTTCGCGCATGCATGGGGACGACCCAGGCGGGCCCCGTCGGACGCATCAGGAACCTGGGCGGGTTTACCGACGGCGACAGGGCCGTGTTTGCGGCCGACCACTTTGGCGCGGGCCGGATCATTCTGTTTGGCATGGACCTCGACGGGGAGGTGGGCAGGCACTCCGGAACCGCCGCGTCCGACCGTGCCACGAAGGCAAAAAAACTGCTAAAGGCAAGGGAGCTGCTAGAGGTGTGGCTTGCCGGCCGGCCCAAGCGGGGCCGCCGCCTGTACACCGCATCCGGCTGCCGCATAGCGGGGTTCGAGAGCATAACACACGGCGGCGTGGACAGGCTTCTGGCGCCCGGCGCGGGGGGCCGCAGGGGGGCCGCGCGCCCGGAGGAGTGACGCCGGGCGCGGGCGCTGCGGGCGAATAGAGGGAAGAGGAACCACGCTGCGCGCCGCAGCGGCACTAGAATGAGTTTAATATCCGTCGGCCCCCTTTCATGCCATGAAGCTCTCCGAGGACGAGATGAAAGACGTCATATCCATACAGAAGAGAATTGCAGGAAAGATAGAGGCGCACCAAAAGGAGATCAGGCTGCTTGAGCGCAATTACGAGATACTTGAAAAGATCGTCACGGAATCCAGCTTTACGAGCGCGGCGGATCTACTGGGTGACGGCAGCAGCAGCGACAGCAACAGCGACGACGGCGCAAACACAGAGGTTGGTAACGCAGACGGCGCGGAGGCCGCAGATTCGACGACGACGACGGCAACGGATAATGCCGCGCCGGAGCCACCGTCTGACAGCGGCGCGGTCATCACCGACAGCGGCACGGGCAAGCCCCTGGCCGACGTGCAGCGGACGCAGGACCGCATCAGCATCACGATAGCAGAGGGACTGCCGGGCCTGGCCGAGGACGTGCCCCCGTTCCGCTCGTTCTTCATAGACAGGATACTGGGCGGCATGCAGAAGGGCGACGCCGAAAAGGTGCGCAGCGGCTCGCTGCAGGAGCACGAATCCATAAGCTACGAGATAGACGCCGACCCCGGGACGGGGCGCCTCAGGCGCATACTGATCAAGAACTACGGGGACGAGCGGCGCGCAAGCGAGATCCTGAGCACGGCGGGATGGTCGTTTTCCAGGATGCTCGAGAAAGAGGAGGCCGCGGCCGCGGCGCAGCCGGGCAGATGATGCGCCGTGACTGACAGGATCACCGTGCTTGACTTTGGCTCCCAGTACAGCCACCTCATATGCAGGAGGATCAGGGACCTCTCGGTATACGCGGAGCTCGTCCCGTACGACATTACGGCAGAAGAGCTGGCCCGGCACGACCCAAAGGGGATAATACTGTCGGGGGGGCCCGCAAGCGTCAGCGACAGGGACGCGCCGATCCCGGAGGACGCCGTGTTCGAGTCCGGGCTGCCGATACTCGGCATATGCTACGGGCACCAGCTTATAGTGCACAGGTACGGCGGCCGCGTAAAGCGCGTGAACCGCGAGTACGGCTCCTCCACCCTCACAGTCGACGGCGGCGGCGCGGACCTGCTAGGCGGCATCGGCGGCTCGGTCAGGGCCTGGATGAGCCACGGGGACGAGGCGGAGCAGGTCCCGCAGAACTTTGAGGTCATAGGCCACACGGAGAACTCCAAGGCCGCCGCGATCGCCTCAAGGGACGGGCAGCCCGTGTACGGGATACAGTTCCACCCGGAGGTGGCGCACACGGAGCAGGGCTCGCGGATACTGGAGAACTTTGTCCTCAACGTATGCAAGGCAAGCCGGGACTGGACGATGTCAAAGTTCGTGGAGGAGGCAGTCGGCAAGATATCAGACATCGAGGGAAACGTGCTGTGCGGCGTCAGCGGGGGCGTGGACTCGACCGTAGCTGCCGTCCTCATACACAGGGCCATAGGGGAGAGGCTAAAGTGCGTCTTCGTGGACAACGGGCTCCTGCGAGAGGGCGAGTCGCGGGAGATTACGGGCATATTCCGGGACAACTTTGGCATGAACTTTGAGGCCGTGGACGCGGCGCAAAAATTCCTCGGCAAGCTCAGGGGGGTGGCAGACCCGGAGGCAAAGCGCAAGATAGTGGGCGAGGAGTTTGTAAGGGTGTTCAGCGACTTTGCAAAGAGCCGCGGCCCGTTCAGGTGGCTTGCCCAGGGGACGCTGTACCCGGACGTGATTGAGAGCGGCGTCTCAAAGGGCCCCGCCTCCGTCATAAAGTCCCACCACAACGTCGGGGGCCTGCCAGAGTGGCTGGACCTGGAGGTCCTGGAGCCGCTCCGCGACCTGTACAAGGACGAGGTCAGGGAGGTGGCGCGCATACTCGGGGTGCCCCGGAGCATCTACATGCGGCACCCGTTTCCGGGGCCCGGGCTGGCGGTCCGCATAATGGGCGAGGTGACGCCAGAAAAGCTCGAGATTGCGCGCGTGGCAGGCAAGATAGTGGAGGACGAGCTGCAGCAGGCGGGGCTCTACTCGGAGGTCTGGCAGGCGTACGCGGCAGTCGGGGACGACAGGGCAGTCGGCGTGGTGGGCGACGGGCGGGTGTACGGCAACATCGTGATGATAAGGGTGGTGAGCTCTACGGACGCGATGACGGCGGACTGGACCAGGCTGCCGCACGACCTGCTGGAGAAGATGAGCAACCGCATAACAAACGAGATAGACAACGTGACCTGGGTCTCGTACGCGGTATCAAGCAAGCCGCCGGCGACCATAGAGCCGCAGTGACGGTCGTGGCAGCCAAGGCAGCCAAGGGCGGCGGCTACCACACCACGTGCACCAGGTCCGACAGGTTTCGCCTGGGCTTGGGGTACTTTGTCTGCCTCGGATACCCGACGCACAGCACCGAGGAGGGGACCAGGTCGGTGCCCAGGGCGTCCATCACCTTCTGCTCGTCAAGCATGCCTATCCATATGGAGCTGAGTCCCAGGGCCTGGGCCGCGAGCTGCGAGTAACCCGCGGCCAGCGTGGCGTCCTGTATTGCAAACTTTCTGAGTATGTAGTCCGGAAAGTCGAACTTTACCCGCGCGGGGTTCTTGCAGAACACCAGGACGAGCGGGGCGTCCACGTACGGCTGGTTGTTGCACGCGGCCACCAGCCTTCGTTTTGTGTCAGGCCCGCGCACCAAGAATATCTCGAACCCCTGGTAGTTTCCCGCAGTCGGGGCCGTGTCGGCGGCAGCTATTATCCTGTCGACCTTTTCGGGCTCCACGGGACGGTCTGCAAACTTTCGCGTGGAGCGGCGCGCGGCCATTACCGCAAACAGGTCCGTGTCGACAGGGACGGCGCCCCCCGGAGACGGCTTTTGTTGCAGTATGGAGTTCAGCAGCTGGTTTCTGACCGCGGGATCGGGCCTCGCCGCGTTGTCCGTACCCGCCGGTACCTGCGGCTTGTACCCGGCCGGGTATATCATGCCCCTCTTCTCGTTCTCCTCCTCAAACGTGTCGGCCATACGTGGGAGTGGAGTCCTTGCCTATTAAGCGTGAACGGCCGCCGCGCGGGCAACTATGCGCGGGCAACTATGCGCGGGCAACTATGCGCGGGCAACTATGCGCGGGCAACTATGCGCGGGCAACTATGCGCCGGCCCAGCGCGTGCAGTCAAAGCCCTCCTCCGCATGGGGCATCTCAAGCATCCCGCACTGCCTGCGCAGTACGTGGTCAGGCACCCTGGCCCTGCCCGTGCGCGCGCGGTTGCGCTCCAGCGCCAAGGCAATGTTCGTAAAGTATACGGCCGTGACCGTGGCCCCGTGCTGCCGCGCCATCAGTATGTAGGGCCAGCGTATCGTACCTGTGAGGTTCGTGTCGTCTATCACGACGTCCCCACCTGATCTGAGCGCGTCGGCCATCTGCACGTACTCCCGCTTCCTGTTGCGGCTGCCCTGTTCCTCGCTGAGGGAGCTGCAATATTTCCTGCCGGCCGGGTTGGGGGGCATTCCGTACGGTTGCCGCCCGAGATTCAGCGGCTCCTCCCGCTCATACCTGTTCAGCAGCGTGACCTTGTCGGCGCCCGTGAGCACCAGGTTATTGGCGTCAAGGGACACGTGGACGTGGCCGGACAGCCTCTCTCTGGCATAGGTGGTCTTGCCGCTGCCCGGCACGCCGACCATTATCACCGCCTCTTGCCGCTTCATGGGGGGCGTTGCCGCCTGCATGAGATATTGCTTGTGGCAGCATGGTTGCTTGGCTGCGCGGTAGGGCTGGTGCTGGTGCAGGTGCTGCTGTGGCTGCCGTTAGTGCCAGCGTCACACGTCATATCAGGCAGGCGCCTATCACGCCTGCCGAGTCGCCCAGCCTGTTCCTCAGTATCGGCACGTCCGACGCCAGGCTGGAAAACACGTTCTTCCGGACGGACTCTGCGCCCGCGCCATACCAGACGTCCATGTTTGAGAGGCCCCCTCCCATGACTATGGCGTCCGGGTCCAGTATGCCGACCACGTTTGCAAGGGCCAGGCCAAAGTTTCCGATTGCCTCCTCAAGCCACGCGCGCGCACCCTCCAGGCCGCGCGCGTCACCTACGATGCCGCCGTCCTGCGTGACCTGTGTGGCTATCTGCGGCATGCCCGCCGCGCTCCCCGTCATCTGGGCCCATCTGGACTCTAGCGCGGGCCCGCTCAGGTACGTCTCGACGCACCCGTTCCTGCCGCAGTAGCACCGGTTGCCTCCCGCGTGAAGCGTGTGGTGCCCCCACTCCCCGGCAATGCCGCTTGCGCCGCGGTGTATCCTCTTGCCGATCACAATCCCGCCGCCGACGCCGGTCCCCATTATCACGCCAAACACCACGTCGTACCCGGAGCCGGCGCCCATCACGGACTCGGCCAGCGCAAAGCAGTTGGCGTCGTTCTCTATGGCAACGTCGTCGCGGCGCAGCGCCTCCCGTATGTCGCGGCGCAGCGGCCTGTCCCTGAGGGACGGCGTGTTGCTGTTTGCAATGAGCCTGTCGGGGCCGTACTCGGTGCCGGGCGTGCAGATGCCTATGCCGTCCACGGAGCCGAGGCCGCCGGGCAGCCCGTCGGCCGCGCGCTCGACCAGCGACGTAATGGCGCCCACGATCCCGGTGTAGTCGCCCGGGGTCGGCACCCTCTCCCTCCTCGCTATGCGGGATTGCCCGTCAAGCAGCACCGCCTCGGTCTTCGTGCCGCCCAGATCCACGCCTATCCTGTACCGGTCCATCTGATACCGTATGCGGGACGCGTGTTATGATTTTTCCCATATGCGGTATGCGCGCACATGCTGGAACCGGCCATACGAACATTTTCGTTTGGAAAAATGATTCTGCCCTGGCGCAAGCCGCATCCCGGGCGACAATACAAGGAATCTGCGCATTAAACACTACATCGGGGGCGGTCCGCCGCCGGCGCCGCCGCCCGGAGGCCCGGACACGGCGATAACGTCGTCGATTCTAAGTATCATGCACGCCGCCTCAGTCGCGGACTTTATTATCTGCTCCTTTACTGCCACGGGCTCCACGATGCTCTTCTTTAGCATGTCGGCAATCTCCGTGTTGCGCGCGTCGATCCCGGTCCACTTGTTGCCCTGGCCCTGGCGCGCCCTGAGGGTGGCCATGGTGTCTATCGGGTCCATCCCCGCGTTCTCCGATATTGTAAGAGGTATCGACTCGAGGGCCTCTGCAAACTTTTTGACTGCAAGCTGCTCCCTTCCGTCAAAGCTGTCGGCCCACGTCTTCAGCTGGGCCGCCGCGTACGCCTCGGGCGCCCCGCCGCCTGCCACTATGGCGGGCTTTTCAATCACGTCCTTTGTCACCATCAAGGCGTCGTGTATGGAGCGGTCCACCTCGTCTACGACCCTCTGCGAGCCGCCGCGTATCAGCAGGGACACGGAGCGCGCGTCCTTGCACCCCTCTATGAAGACCCACTTGTCCGACTCGACCTTTTTCTGCTGCACCACGTCGGCCGCGCCCAGATCACCTGAGGACAGGTCGTCGATGTTGCTTATGACCCGCCCGCCTGATGCCTTTGCAAGCTTTGTCATGTCGCTCTCCTTTACGCGCCGGACCGCCATCATGCCGTGCTTTGCCAGATAGTGCTGGGCGATATCGTCAATGCCCTTTTGGCAGATCACCACGCTGGCGCCCGCCTGCTTTATCTTCTCAATCATCTCCTTTAGCATGCGGTTCTCCTCCTCCAGGAACATCTGCATCTGGGCAGGATCGGTTATCCTGATCTCCGAGCTCATCTCGGTCTTTTCAATCTCAAGCGCCGTGTCCACCAGGGCTATCTTTGCGCCCTCGACCTTTGAGGGCATTCCGCTGTGGACGATCTCCTTGTCAAGCACGATCCCCTTTACAATCTGGGTGTCGTGTATGGAGCCGCCGGCCTTTTTCTCCACCTTTATGTTGTCCAGATCAACTGTAGTGCTGCCGTCCTTTGCCTTTGCGGCCACGCTCAGCACGGCGTCGACCACCACGCCTGCAAGCTCCTCGCTGTCCTCGGATATCAGCTTGGACTCCATGCTGGTCTTTGCAACCTTTAGCAGCTCGGCCCTGTCGCCGGGGCTGATCTTCTCGGACACCTGGCCGTATACCTCCAAGGTCTTCTCGGCTGCCTCCTGGAAGCCCTCCACGATGGTCGAGGAGTGGACGTCCTTTTTGAGCAGATCCTCGGCCGCGGCCAAAAGCGCGCCCGCGAACACCACGGAGGACGTGGTGCCGTCCCCCACCTCGTTGTCCACGGTCTTTGATATCTCCACTATCATCTTGGCGGCCGGATGCTGCACGTCTATCTCCTTTAGTATCGTGGCGCCGTCGTTTGTAATCGTGACGTCCCCGAGCGAGTCGACCAGCATCTTGTCCAGGCCCCTGGGGCCCAGGCTGCTCTTCACCAGGTCCGCGACCAGCTTTGCCGCCGTAATGTTGTTCTGCTGGGCGTCGCGGCCCTTTTGCTGGAGGGCGCTCTCCTTTAGTACGAGTACCGGTCCGTTTGGGCCCTGCTGTATAGATGCCATGCTTCGGATCCGGATGCAAGAAGTCCCCTTTTTTAATATTACTTGGTGGCATCCCCCCTCGTAATGCCCGCCGCGCTACGCGTCGCCATAACGGAGGGGATCAATGCGCCTGCCCTCCGTGACGTGCACCATGCCGCCGGACGTCATCCTGACCAGGGGCAGCGCCAGAAACGGCAAGAAGAGGGGCACCAGCACGGGCCTCTCAAACCGGCACCCCGCGTCGGACATCGCGCCGTTTACCTGCTCAAACTGCTCGAGCACGGTATCAAAGGGGGCGGTGGACACTATCCCCGCAAACTGCAGGGGCATGGACGCGACAATCCTGCCGTTGCGCGACACTGCCACCCCGCCGTTGCTTCTCGTCAGGTGGTTTGCGGCCGCCGCCATATCCGCGTCGTTTGATCCTATGACGATCATGTCGTTCTCATGAAAGCTCCATGTGCTTGCAAACGCCCCGACGTCCCCGCCGAGCCCCTCCAGGAACCCCACGGAGCGCCTGCCCCTGGTGCCACCACCACCACCACCGCCGCCGCGTACGCGGTCAAAGGCGGCCACCTTCCACACGTCTGCCGCGTCCGGGTGCGGCACGACCCGCCCGTCGCCGTCATATACGACCGGGGCCGTGCCCAACCCCGTTATGATCTCAGTCTTCAGCACGATGGTGTTGGCCGACGCGGCGCGGCCACTCCTTGCGCGCACCGCAAAGTCCGACGCCGAGAGCCTGGGGGTCCTCACGGTGCGCCGTATCCATGTCGGCGTCCTCCTTGTGGGGACGTCCACGGCAAGGCGGCCCTTTGAGACCACCGTCCTGCCGCCGACCATCACGGTCTCCGGCCGGAACGAGGAGTGGTCGCCCTTTCTCATCACTAGTATGTCCGCAAGCCTGCCCGGGGCGATGCCGCCGAGATCGCGGCCCATCATATAGTAGTCAAACACGTTTCTTGTCGCCATTGTAACTGCGTCGACCGGGCGTATGCCGAGCCGGACTGCCTCCCTGACGCAGTGGTCTATGTGCCCGAACTCCCTGATTGCTGCAGGATCAAGCCCGTCGGAGCAGAACATCAGCCTCTCAAGGTAGGGCCCGTGCGATATGACCTCCCTGACGATCCCCTCAAGGTCGCGGCGTATGGAGCCCTCGCGTATCATCACCCACATCCCGAGCCGCAGCCGCTCTATTGCCTGATCAAAGTTTATCGGCTCGTGGCACGATATTATGCCCGACGCGACGTACGCGGCCAGCTTTTTCCCGGAGGCGCCCGCCGTGTGCCCGTTTATGATGCAGTGCTGCTGCGTCATGTCAGATATGGAGCGCATGGTCCGGGGGTCCCGCTCGGTCACCTTTGTCCACGAGAACACCTCGCCCATCCCGAGCACGTCCGGGTTGCGGCGCACGGCCGCGCCCTGCCTTGCATGCATGGCGCCACTGCCGCGCCTGCTGAACCTGGGATCGACTGGCAGGCCGCCCGGCACGGTCTGGAATATGCGGATCGGCAGGCCGCGCCCCGCGCGCAGGAACTCCTCAAAGCCCCTGTGCCCGGCCACGCTTACCACGTCTATGGGATCCGAGAAAAGCGAGGTGACGCCGCACAGCAGCGCCTCCTTGGCGAACTCCGCGGGCATTACGAACTGGTCGATGTGGGTGTGCGGGTCCGCGTACCCGGGCGCGACGCGCCTGCCGCCCAGATCGACGGTGGCGGTGCGGGGACCCCTGGTGTGGGACGCGTCGTGCCCCACGTACGAGATGCGGTCGCCGTATATGGAGATCTGCATGTCGTGCAGGATCTCGCCGGTGTACACAGAGTATATGGAGCAGTTTTCAAGTATGGTGTCGGCCGGCTCGTCCCCCATGGCGGCCGCTATGACAAGGCTGGTGGCATCGGCCGGGTCGCGCGGCGCGCGTGGGGAGGATGATGCGGCGGCGGCCATGCGTCCCATGCGCGCCGCATCTATTTATTTTCAATACGCATGGCGCCGTCGCGTCGCCGCCGCCCCCGCCGCGCATGGCGATCCAATGCTTAAATTACGGGCGAGGAGGCGCACCTGCATGAACATCCCCAAGGTGATTCGCAAGTACTGCGCCAAGTGCAAGACGCACACGGAGCAAAAGGTCTCCATATACAAGGCGGGCAAGAGGCGCGGTTCGGCAAGGGGCGAGCGCAGGCACGCCGAGCGGAAGCGGGGGTACGGGGGCCAGAAGTTCCCCAAGCTGGCAAAGCCTGCCAAGGTGACAAAAAAGGTCACTCCCATACTGATGTGCACCACATGCAAGAAGAAATTCAACAAGCCAGGCATACGCATCAAGAAATTCGAGTTGGTGGCGGCATAATGAAAAAGGATCACGTAGACATACCGGCGCCCTCCAGCAGGTTTTACAAGGTCGAATGCATCGACTGCGACGAGCAGCAGGTGGTATACTCGCACGCAACCACCCGCGTGTTCTGCAACCAGTGCGGCAACCCGCTTGCGTCGTCGTCAGGCTCAAAGGCGCGCATCGAGGGGGGGCACGTAAAGGGGGCAGTCGACCACGTCGCCGAGATCCCGGCCGCGGCCGGGGCAGAGCCGGCATCCAAGTGAGTCACGGCATCGCGATGCCCGACCGCCGCATGTGCTGCGCCAGACGATCATAGTCCTGTATGGTATTCAGCGTGAACGCGATGCGGTGGTCGTCCACTATGGCGTGCCGCTGCGGGACCGCGCCGTGCACGCCCGGCCCCATGACGGCAGGGTCGACCAGCGAGACCCCGGTATAGCAGCACACGGTGCCGTCCACCACAACCTCGTACTCGAGGCTCATTCCCCACAGTCCGGCGTACTCCCTTGACGTTACTATGCTGGTCCAGGCGCCGCGTGCATAGCGGGCGGATACGGATGCGACGACGCCGCGATCCAAGAGCGGCATGTCTCCGGATACCACGAGTACGCCGTCATGGATTCCGCGATATCGGTTCTGCAGTACGTGGCGCATGGCGGAACCCAGATCCTCAGAGTATCCGGCCCCGGCAGAGTCCACTATGCGTATGGAATTGTCGTCGTTGTCGTCGTCGTCGCCATCATCATCGGCGTCACTGCTGCTGTTATGGTATTTATCCCACAACATCCTTCTTGTGAGGGGGGCGTTGCCCTGAGACACCACCGCGACTACAGTGTCTATCTGGTCGGAGCCCAGCAGCACGTCTATCACGTGCGAGACCACGGGCTTTGGCGCCCCTGTATCGGACGCGGTGGACGGGACGACAGGAAGCAACAGCTTTTCGTCCCATGCAGCGCGGTCGGCCGCATGCGGCGATGATTCCGGTAGGGACTCATCGTTTTTGGCGGCAACGGCAGCAGCAGCTGAGGCAGCCATCCGGCTGCCCCTGCCTCCGGCCATCACCATCCCAATCATAGCGACACGAACACCGCCAGCGAGGCTATCCTGACTATGTCGTTTGCGGCCCCAAACACGTCCCCCGTCACACCGCCAAAGCTGCGCCCGGCAAGCCTCGCCATGGCCACGGGCGCCAGCACGCACACGGCAAGCATGGCAAGCCCAGGCACCAGCCCACCCAGTATGACAAGTATCGGGACTGTCATGGCCGCCGACGCGGCCACCTTGCGCCCGTCCTTCATGGCCTCGGCAAAGATGGCGCCCGAGCCGCCGCCCGGGGCGGGGCGCCCCGCATACGCCATTACGACCATCGAGAACTTTGCGGCGACCTCTGCAAGTATAATGCCGATCACTATATGCATGCCGCCATCGTCCCCCATGCCGCCGCCAAGCATCGATATCGTGATTATCAGGCCTGCCACGCACAGCACTATTGCGGCCGTCCCGGCCGTCCCGGTGGACTTGTCCTTCATTGCGTCCCGCCGGCGGCTGTGTGTCCCCCTTGCCATCAGCCCGTCTGCAAAGTCGGCCAGCCCGTCCGTGTGGTGCAGGCCCGTTATGACGAGCAGCGCGGCCGCGGTCACGAGTCCGGCGAGCAGCGGCTCCAGCCCGGCAACCGCAAGCAGTACCCACGCAAGCAGCCCCGCAAGCAGCCCGATCACGCAGCCGGCAACCGGGAACAGGTGCATGCTTCTTGCCGCGCCGTACAGGCCGGCGTGCGCGGAGGCCGCCCCGTCTGCGCGCCCGCCCGGGCGCGCCGGAATTATGCTCAGAAACGCAAAGACGGACGCAAGCCCGCCCGCCGTGCTCGTAGCCGAGGCAGTCATTACAAACCGTCACCGCGCCCCCGCATCATACTGATGCCGCGGCCGCCGAGAATGCCGCAGGCGTCATTGCTGTCGATATCACCATAGTCTACGTAACCACCGCCTATGCAACCACCGCCGCTGCCGTGATCACCGCGGCCCTCCGCCGCATGCCCCAACAGACCCTTCATAATCATGCCCGCATCACGCCCCATTCGCGCCAAGTATCATGAGCGACACGGCGCCCGACGCCACCCCGGCCGGGACGACCACCCCGGCAGCAAACACTAGGACGGTTGCCTTCATGAGCGACACGGCGCGCCTCACGTCGCGGGTGCTTGGGGCCCGCCCGCCGCTGCACAGGACGTAGTGCCCCTCCTTTTCGAGCCGGACGTTCAGCGCCCCGGCAAGGGCTGCCATGGGGTATCCGGAGTTCCTGCTTGCAGTCGAGCCGCCGTCTCGGCCCATCGACCGGAGGGCCCCCCTCCAGTCATATCCGAGCGCCGCGGACGCGACCACCATCGCGATGCCGGTGAGCCGGGCGGGAACATAGTTCAGTACGGTGTCGGCGTGGGCCGCAAACCACCCGAGCCTGCCGAGCATCTCGCCCCGGTACCCGGCCATCGAGTCCGCGGTGTTTACTATGCGGTGCGCAAACGCGCCGGGCAGCCCGAACAGCCCGTAATAGAACAGCGAGCCCGTCGCGCCGTCGACAGTGTTCTCGCCGATGCTCTCAAGCACCCCCGATATGACATGCTCCTCGTCAAGCGATCCCGTCTTCCTCTTCACTATCATCGACAGGCTGGACCTCGCGCCCGCCACCCCACCCTCGCCCTCAAGCGACTCGACTACGGCATAGGCGTGCTCCTGCATGCCGCGCACCGCGATGGTGCACTTTAAGAGCACGCAGCACGCCGCCGCGAGCACGGCCGCATATACGTACTGCACGGGATCCGCAGCAGCTCCAGCAGCCACGGCGGCGGCGCCGCCCCAGCCAAGGGCCGCAAATGCGTGCCCCGCCGCATAGTGCAGCGGCAAGAGCAGCGCCACGGCGGCGCACGCGGGCGCCGCCACTGCCGCCACGCCCCCGAGCCTCTGGGCCCAAAACCCGCGTCCGGCAGAAAACGAGATCATCCTTGCCATCAGGCCGCCTACCCAGGCGGTGGGGTGGTACCGGTTCCTTGGATCCCCCAGCACCATGTCGATTGCAACGGCTCCGAACACGACAAGCCCGAGGTGCAGCACCACATACTCCATCATAACCCCGCCACCCCGCCTGTCACTTCCCCTCAGATATCATCTTAACTACCGCGTCCACATCCACGCTGTCCCTTACGTGGCCCGCGAGCCTGTCCAGCTCCGCCTGAAGCCCGGGCGGTGGCTCCCCCGAGTCCCACCGGGGGGATCCGGGGCGCCTGTCAAGCGAGTCCTCGTCGGGTATGCCCATGTCGTCAATCATCGGGACGGTGCCCACGACCGGCACGCCGGTCACGTCGCGGAGGACGGCGTACCCGGGCTCCAGTATGGACGCGTCGCCGCGGAACTTGTTGAGTATGAACCCGCGGACCAGCCGGGCATCGTCCTCGGGCAGCAGGCGCATGGTCCCGGCAAGCGATGCAAACGCGCCCCCCCTGTCCACGTCGCACGTGATCAGCACGGGCGCGTCGCCTGCCATGTGGGCCATCCTCATGTTCGCAATGTCATACTTGGCAAGGTTGACCTCGGCGGGGGATCCCGCGCCCTCTAGCACCACCACCTCGAACCTCTCCATCAGGGACCGCAGCGCCCTTGACGCGGCCGCCAGCCCGTCGCCGAGGGCAAACCCGTCATAGTACGAGGATGCGTCCATCACGTCGCGCATCGTGCCGTTGACGTACACGGCGCTCGTGCCGTCCCCCCTGGGCTTGAGCAGTATCGGGTTCATCTCGTGCGTGATGTCGCAGCGGGCCGCGGCCGCCTGCACGGCCTGCGCCGACGCGACCTCCAGGCGCCCGCCGGGCGCCACATACGAGTACCGCGACATGTTCTGCGACTTGAACGGGGCCACCGCGTACCCCATGTCGGAGAGTATCCTGCACAGCGCGGCCGCAATCACGCTCTTGCCCGCGCCCGACGAGGTTCCCTGCACCATTATGTTTTTCATCGCAGGATATCCTCCAGCGCGTCGGCAAGCATCCTGTTCTCCCTGCGCCTCTTTATGGCGATCCTGACGTGGCGGCCGTCAAGGCCTGCAAAGTCAGAGCAGTCCCTCACGAGCATTCCCCTCCCGGCAAGCAGTTTCTGCAGGCGCGGCGCCCCGAGCCTCGTTTTCACCAGGACAAAGTTCGCGTCCGTGTCGCGGCACTCGACGCCCGGTATCTTTGACAGCCTCCCCTGCATATACCGCAGCTCGGCCCGCACCGCGTCGCGCGTCCTCCTGAGAATGGTATGCGCGTCCCTCAGGGCCGCCACGCCGGCCGCCTCGGCCAGACAGCTGACGCTCCACGGCACCGTCGTCTTTCGTATGATGTCTGCCACGTCGCGGCCGGCGGCCGCGTATCCGACGCGTATGCCGGGCAGTCCGAACGACTTTGTCAGTGAGCGCAGCACCACGAGGTTGCCATACTTTTCCTTACGCACGTACGGCATGACTGACTCGCGCGGGCTCCGGGACATCTCGATGAAACACTCGTCGACCAGCACGTGGCATGAGCCCGCGGAGGCCGCCGCGTCAAGTATCTCACGCACCTGCCTCCTCGTCAGCAGCTCCCCGGTGGGATTGTTGGGGTTGCACAGGAACACCATGCCGTTGTCCGGCACCCTTCTTACGAGCCCGTCAATGTCGGTGGGGGACAGCCACGCATCCTTCTTCTTCTTCTTCCCCGCGTGGCGCACGATCCCCGAGCCGCCGTGGTACATGCGCACCGCCGCCTCGTACTCGCCAAAGGTCGGGGCGCACACGAGCGTCCTCCCCCCGCCAAAGGCGTGCGCGGCGGCGTAGATCAGCTCCACCGCGCCGCTTCCGGCCACCAAATTCGAGCGCGGCAGCCCCGTATACCGCGACAGGGCCCCCAGCAGGGCGCCGGATCCGGGATCGGGGTACTCGGAGACCGTGCCGGCGGCCCCCCTGATCGCGCGCACCACCGCGGGCGGGGTCCCAAGCGGCGTGATGCTAGAGCTGTAATCTACCATGCCGGATCCCGCCCCGTACGCCAGCCGGCCACCGTGCCTGACAGCAACGTGTCCGGCTATGCGGGGTGGTACGCGGCCCATGCCATTGTGGCGGCGTGGATGGTATAGTGTCTTTTGGAGTGCGGGCATATGGACGGCTAAAGGATTATTAAAAGAAAATATCCCCGTGCACACATGGAAGAGCAGCAGCGGCAGCAGTCCCCTAATGGCGGAAAGAAGCGGGTAGCCATAATAGGCGTCACGGGCTCGGTCGGACAGGAGTTCGTCCAGTCCCTAGAGAACCACCCGTGGTTTGAGGTCACGCAGATTGCCGCGTCAGAGCGCTCCGCGGGCAAGAACTATCTGGACGCCATAAGGAACGCGGGCGGCATCATAGCGTGGGACGTCGAGGGCCCGATACCGGAGTACATCAAGTCGATGACGGTGCGCTCCATAGACGAGATCGACACGTCAAGCCTTGACCTGGTATTCTCCGCAGTAGAGTCGCAGGCTGCCCGCGACATCGAGACCAAGATGGCGGCCCTGCTGCCGGTCATATCGACCAGCTCGGCGTACAGGTACGAGGAGGACGTTCCCATACTCATACCTGGCATCAACGACGCCCAGGCCGACCTGCTCGAGGTGCAGAGCAAGAACCGCGGCTGGAACGGATGGGTGGCCCCGCTTCCCAACTGCACCACCACGGGTCTGGCAATCACGCTAAAGCCGCTATATGACAAGTACGGCGTCGACCGCGTCATGATGACCTCGATGCAGGCCATATCCGGCGGCGGCAAGACCGGCGTCTCGGCGATGGGCATCACCGACAACATCCTGCCGTGGATCCCCAAGGAGGAGGGAAAGGTAAAGCTCGAGACCCGCAAGATACTGGGCACCCTCAACGGGGAGAGGATAGAGGACGCGGACATCAGGATAAGCTGCACGTGCACCAGGGTGCCCGTAGTCGACGGTCACACGGAGTCCGTGTTCGTGGAGACCAAGAGCGAGATCGACCCCCAGCGCGCAAAGCAGGCATACGAGGACTACAACAGGAGCGTGTCAACGGAGGGGTTGCCGTCGGCGCCCGACGAGTACTATGCGTTCCACGAGGATCCCACCAGGCCGCAGCCCCGCATGGAGCGCTCGGTGGGAGGCGGCATGACCACCACCGTCGGCAGGGTCGAGAAGGAGGAGCTGTTCGAGAACGGCCTAAAGTATATGCTGTTCTCGCACAACAAAAAGATGGGGTCAGGCAAGGGGGCCGTCCTGCTGGCAGAGATGCTGTACAAGATAGGCAAGATCTGACCCGCCGCGCACAACGTGTTGATCCCGCCGCCATTATCGCGGCATATGCAGGCGCAGGCAACTCACAAAACTTATAATCGCATCCAAGGCATCCAAGCAGGGTTTCATTGGCGGAGTTCAGGGAGGGACTGACATTTGACGACGTCCTGCTGGTTCCCAAGTACTCTGACATAACAAGCAGGTCGCAGACCGACCTTACCACCAAGCTCTCGCGCAACATAACGCTGAACATGCCGTTTGTGAGCGCCAACATGGACACCGTAACGGAGTCTGCAATGGCAGTCGCCATGTCCAGGGCGGGCGGGATAGGGATAATACACCGCTTCCTGTCCATAGCGGACCAGACAGAAGAGGTGCTCAGGGCAAAGCGCTCAGGCAGTGTCATGATAGAGCACCCCTACACGATATCGGCCGACAGGACGGTGCAAGAAGCCCGCGAGTACTCGGAGGACAAGCAGGTGTCCGGGCTGCTCGTCCTTGACAAGGGCACGGGGAGGCTGGAGGGCATCATCACGGGGCGCGACATCCTCTTTGCGGATCCTGCCGACAGTGTCCGCGACGTGATGACCAAGGACGTGGTGACGGCGGGCCCCGGGGTGGGGTTGGACGAGGCAAAGAGGATACTCCACGACAACCGCATAGAAAAGCTCCCCATACTGGACGAGAAGGGTACAGTGTGCGGGCTTGTCACGTCCCGCGACATAATCAACACGTCGGACTATCCCAACATGTCAGTCGACGGCAAGGGCAGGCCCCTCGTCGGGGCGGCAGTCGGCGTAAAGGGCGACTTTATGGAGAGGAGCGAGGCCCTGCTAGAGGCGGGCGCCGACGTCCTGGTGGTGGACATAGCGCACGGCCACAGCGAGAACGCGATGGGCACGGTGCGCAACATCAAAAAGGCGTTCCCCGACTGCGAGCTGATCGCGGGGAACGTGGCCACCGCGCAGGGCACACAGGACCTGATAAAGGCCGGCGTCGACGCCGTAAAGGTCGGGGTGGGCTCCGGCTCGATATGCATCACCAGGGTGATTACGGGATCCGGCGTGCCGCAGCTGACCGCGGTGATCGACTGCGCCAAGGTGGGCCGGGAGAACGACGTTCCGATAATATCAGACGGGGGCACCCGCACGTCCGGCGACGCCACAAAGGCGCTCGCGGCCGGGGCCTCTTCCGTGATGGTGGGCAGCATGCTGGGCGGAACCGACGAGTCCCCGGGGACGGTACTGACAAAGAACGGCAAGAGGTTCAAGGTGTACAGGGGCATGGCGTCGCTCGCCGCGTCCATAGGGCGCAAGTCAAAGGAGACAGGATACGTGTCGCTTGACGACGACCTCAACGACTACGTGGCGGAGGGCGTGGAGGCGATGGTGCCCTACAAGGGGGGCGTCACGGACATACTAAAGCAGCTTGCAGGTGGGCTGCGCTCCGGGCTGAGCTACTGCGGGGCGCACACCATACCGCAGATGCAGCAGAACGCCGAGTTCGTCAAGATGTCAAGGGCCGGGTTTGCGGAGAGCAACCCGCACGACGTCTCGCTTATGTGATGCCCGGATACGAGGGGTGGAGGCGGCAGCCCGCACAGGGTACCGCGATGCCGGGAGCCGGGCTCCGGCGCCTGCCAATCTTTTTATCTTGAAGCGGCCGGATCACACGCATGTGGTCAAAGATTACGATCATCGGCGTGGTAGTCGGCAGCGTAATCATAGGGATAGGCGCCACGGCCCTCGTCATGCACCTGGGCCCCATCACGGTTACGGAGGAGTACACCGTCCTGCCAGGCGAGTCAGTGTCGTATCTCATACCGGCGCCCGAGAACACGGCCCAGACTATGGGCATAACCGGCGACCGCTTCAACGTCACGCTGTCGAGCCCCGGCGGCGGGCTGCAGATTCCAAACGCGGAATACCGCGGCCCTACCACCCTGTCGTGGACGCACGCAGAGTCCGGCGACACCACCATACGCATCAAGAACACCGGCGGCGGCGACCTGCAGATAAACCCGGTCATCGTGAGAAGCTCGGACCCCATATGGATCGCGTTCGACTTCATGGTGATCATATCCGGGATCATAATCATAGGGTTCAGCATGGGCTTTGCGGCCAGAAGGCCCAAGGGGTTCTGATCACTCGACGGGGGGCGGCGCGGCGGACGGGTACGACCCGAGCACGCGCACGGACGAGTCGCTGCATATCCTCTCCAGCATGCCGGCTATCCGGGGGTCCTCCGCATGCCCCTCAAAGTCGACGTAAAAGTTGTACTCCCACGCGTTTCCGCGTGTGGGCCTCGACTCTATCTTCGTCATGTTGACGTCGTTCTCGTAAAAGTTCTTGATGACGCGGTAGAGCGAGCCCGGCTCGTGCTTTAGGGAGAGTATTATCGAGGTCTTGTACGCGGCGGTGCCGCCCGCACCTGGCGGGGGCGCCAGGCCCGACGTGTCACGGCCCCGCGCGGCCAGTATCAGGAACCTCGTGTAGTTGCTCGAGTTGTCCGCGATGTCCTCCGCGATTACGGGCACCCCGTACAGCTCGGCCGCCTCCTTGCTTGCGATCCCGGCAACCTCCCGGTCCTTTGTATCCCTGACGTTCTTGATGCTGCCCGCCGTGTCGTACGCGGGGACCGCCCTCATCCCGCGCCCCTCAAGGAACCTCCGGCACTGCCCCAGGGCCTGCGGGTGCGACCACACCTGCCTTACGTCGGAGATCCGGCCGTACCCTATGAGGCAGTGCCTTATCCGGTGGTGCATCTCGCCGGCGGCCACGAGCGGGGTGGAGGTGAGCAGGTCGTAGCTCTCGCCGACGCTTCCCTCTATCGAGTTCTCCACCGGCAGTATGGTATAGTCCGTGTCGCCGTCCACCGTGCCGCTTATCGCCGCCGCAAAGGTGAGGTGTGGCACGGTTTCCACCACCTTCTTTCCCGCAAAGAATGATGTTGCTGCCGCCTCGCTGTACGCGCCATGCTCGCCCGGGAACGAGACCCGGATCGTGTCGCTGTCGCCGTCATCGGTGGCGGGTGACGTGGCGCGCTCACCCCGAGGCATCGCTGCCGCTCTTTGCGTCGCGCGGGGCGGCGGGGTCGGCTGCCAGCTCCGGGCTTACAAAGTCACCGTTGTTGAGCCTGTTTGAGAGCTTGCGCTCGTCTATCCACGAGCATTCAGTACATTTGATTACGTCCCGAAGCGGCACGACGGAGCCGCCGCACTTGCGGCACTTTGTAAACACGACGCCGAGCTCGGGCGCGCTCATAGTGCTGTGTATGGCGCCGTTGAGGCTTCCGAGTATCTTCAGGGCAACCACGTCTCCCACGAGCGCCACGTTCTTTCTGCGTATGTTGCGCGTGGAGCATATGCACTCGACCTTTGAGGTCGTCGGCTTGCCGTTGATGTAGTCGATGCGGATTGCCATCATGGAGGACATCACGGCCGCTACCGTGCCTATCACGGCATCGCCCTTCCTGGGAACGGAGAACACCCTGGGGTGCCTGATGCTTGCCGTCCACGTCTCGCGGTCTATGATCTTTTCGCCGACCGTGGCGGCCCTTACCATGTCGCCGTCATCAAACGTGTTCGCGCCGGCCTCGTACTCCTCTATGGAGGCTATGCCGTCGCCGGGAAGTATCACAGATGCGCTCCCCGCCGTAGTTGCCGCTGCAGCCATGCGGCCGCTTGGGACAGTATGATTATAATTGTTTGTCGGCGACGGGGCGAACCGGCCCCGGGCCCGCCCAAGGGCCTCTAGCAGGCCTCAGAATCCATATAATCGGCATACATACGAGACGAGTCATGAGGGCCCTCGTATACGACAGGTACGCCGAGAATGACGACTTTGCGTCGATCCTCAACGTCAGGGACGTCCCCGACCCGGAGCCGGGCCCCCGCGACGTGGTGTTCAGGGTGGAGGCGGCCGCCCTCAACTACGACGACATATGGGGCATGAGGGGCAAGCCCCTGGCAGTGCCGCTGCCCCACATATCAGGCAGCGACGCGGCGGGCAGGGTGACGGCGGTGGGCCCCGACGTCACAACCGTAAAGCCGGGGGACAGGATAGTCTCGCACGGGAACCTGTCGTGCCGCACCTGCAGAAGGTGCACGAGCGGAAGGGAGTACGACTGCAGGAACAGGCGCATCTGGGGCTTTGAGACCGGCCCGCTGTGGGGCGGGTACTGCGAGTACTCTAGGCTGCCGGAGTCAAACGCGGTCCCGATACCGGACGGCGTCACGTACGACGACGCGGCCGCGGCCTCGATGACGCTCCTGACCTCGTGGCACATGCTGGTGGGCAGGGCGGCAGTGCGCCCGGGCCAGATAGTGCTGGTGATGGGCGGGGCCTCGGGGGTCGGAAGCTACGGCATACAGATCGCAAAGCTGTTCGGATGCCGCGTCATTGCGACTGCAAGCGCCGAGAAGCTCGGCAGGCTCCTGGAGCTCGGGGCCGACCACGCGGTGGACCACCGCAGGGAGGACTGGCACAGGGAGGTGCGCCGCATCGCGGGCGGCATGCCAAAGCAGAACGGGGAGCCGCCGGGAGTCGACGTGATATTCGAGCACGTCGGGGGCTCGCACTGGAAAAAGGAGCTCGGGCTGCTCAACTACGGGGGGACCATAGTCACCACGGGGGCCACCACAGGGTACGACGCGCCGACGGACCTGAGGCACATATTCTTCAAGGGGATAAGCATACTGGGCTCGACGCAGGGGACCAGGGCCGAGCTTGAGCGGGGGCTGTACTGGATGTCCAGGAAAAAGATACGCTCGATGATAGACTCTGTGTTTCCGCTCGACGACGCGGCCAGCGCGCACCGGAGGATGCTGGAGGGCAGGGGGCTGTTTGGAAAGATCCTGATAAAGCCACACATGCGCCAAGCGCCCAGCCCCGAGCCCGAGTCCGGCGGCTAGCCGGACTTGTCAGCAGGCTCGCGCCGGAACGACTGCGGCGTCACAGCCAGTGCGGAATCTGCATGTAGTTCTCGTCGGCCTGCCCGCCGCGGATCACCCGGAGCAGCATCCTGGCCTGCGGGGTGGACAGGACGGGCCTGTCAAACTTGTTGTCAGTCGATATGCGGGGGCAGGCCACCTGCACGAACGCGTCCACCCCCCGTATGTTGGCCAGCCGCTCGTTTGTGATGTCGGTCATGGCAAACAGGTGCACCTTCCTGCCCTCGCCCTCCAGCTCCCTCTTGATCTTCAGCGCGAACGTCTTTGAGAGCTGCCCCTCCTTGAGGCCCACTATGACCCCGAACGTTTTGGCCTCGGCGGCCTTGTACACGGCTAGGGTCGCCCTGCGCTTCAGTTTCTGGGCAAACTCGGACACCTCACGCACCTCGCCAAAGTACGGGTCAAGCACGTAGGTGGGCAGCCCGGTGGCAAGCGCGATTCCCGCCGCGTGAAAGTTGCTCTGCCCCAGGAACACGTGCGCGTCCGCTGCGCCGTCCGCGGCCGCCTCTCGGGCAGGATAGAACTCGCACCCGAACACCTGGCCGTCGTTGAGCTGCCCGGAGCCCCCGCCGATCACCACGCCGACGCCGCCCTCCTCGAGTATCTTCTTGACGCGGCCCAGCTGGCGCAGGTGCTGGCTGTCCGTCACGAGGGATGCGGTCATGCCCCGCAGCTTCTCGGCGCATTTGGAGGCGACAGCATCAAACGATACGTCGTCAAACGCGTCTATCAGCACGGTGTTCTCGCTGCCCGGAATGGTCTCGGAGTTTATCGTGTGCCCGATGTTAAAGTGGATCTCGGCGCCGAGCGTCCTTGCCCCGTTGGAGTTCAGGTCGCAGGTGCCCCACGTGGTGTCGGCCATGACGTACGCGGGTATGCCAAACTCCGCTGCTATGCGCTCCGCGGCGTCCTGCACCTGCGGCAGCATACCGTCGGGGCCGTTCAGCGAGACCGACGCGGGGCGCCTGTCCCGTATTACGCGGAAGATCCTGTCGAGGTCTACGGATATCATGCGGTACGCACCGCCCGTATTAATTTAAAGGAATGCCGCGGTCGCTGCTGCGGCTGCCGCCATTGCCACAACAACCTAAATGATGCGCCTCCCCAAGCTCTGGCGATGGGCTCGGATGTCACTCTCAACGTGGGGTTTGACGACACGGACTCGCGCGCGGGGATGTGCACCACGTACCTTGCGTACGTGATTGCGGGGTCGCTCCGGAGGGGGGGCGCGGCAGAGTTTCTTGACTATCCGAGGCTGGTCAGGTTCAACCCCAACGTCCCGTGGAAGACGCGGGGAAACGGCGCGGTGTCCATGCGCATCAGGACAGGCGATCCCGGGCGCGTCAAGGACGAGATACGCAGGACCGTCTTCGAGCGCGCGGACGTCGCGCGCGGCGCAAACCCCGGACTGGTGTTCTGGGAGGGGGATGACGTGCCGGAGCCGCTTGCCGGGTTCGGCCGGCTGGCGCTCTGGCAGCTCATAGGCAGGGCTGACGCCAGGGGCTTTGCAAGGGACAACGGCCTGGAGATCCACTACATGGGGAACGGCCAGGGGCTGGTCGGGGCCATCGGCGCCACCGGATACCAGTGGGACGACCACACGATGGAGCTGCTCTCGTACCGCCGCGCCGAGATGTGTGGGACCAGGCGCGTCGTGTCGCCTGCAAGCGTAAAAAGTATGCAGGATCGCACGTTTCCCAGCACGTTCAACAGCTATGACGAGGGAAGCGGCCGGGTGCTGATCACGCCGCGGGGGCCGGACCCCGTGTTTTACGGGATACGCGGCGAGGACGCCGCCTCGCTTGTGGCCGCCTCGCGGATGATCAGGAGCGACGAGTCCCCGCTGGGGTACATGGTCTTCCGAACGAACCAGGGGACGGGCGCGCACCTGCGCAACGAGCTGACGGGAGAGTCCATGAGGCCCTTTGCGTCCGGGTGGATACGCGGCACGGTGACCGACAGTCCCATAGCGGAGCGCGGCGGGCACGTGTTCTTCGAGGTGGAGTCGGGGGGGCAGCAGCAACAGCAACAGCAGCGACTGCCGAGAGTCAGGTGCGCCGTGTACAAGCCCACCGGGATGACGGGCGTGGCCCGCCGCCTCGCGGCCGGCGACGAGGTGCGCGTGGGAGGCGGCGTCCGGAAGGCCTCAAAGGGCCACCAGAGGGTGCTCAACGCAGAGTACATCGAGGTCATATCGCTTGCCGACGACTCGTACCTCGCAAACCCCGCGTGCCCCGCATGCGGCAAGAGGATGAAGTCAAAGGGGGTGGGCCAGGGATTCGAGTGCGCCAGGTGCGAGGACAGCCGCGCGGCGTCAAAGGTGGAGGTGAGAAGGGACCGCGCGGTGAGGACCGGGCTGTACATTCCGGACGCGGGAGCCCAGCGCCACCTGACCAGGCCCGCACAGAGGCTGGGGAGGCGGAACCGCGCGGGGGCGCCCGACCGCGGCCTCGAGTGGCTCCACGTTTATGATAATAGCGGGGAGTAGACTTGAACTACTGATCTGCGGGTTATGAGCCCGCCGGGATGACCTAGCCCTCAAGTGTCTGACTTCCCCACCCCGCTAGAGAATGGCGGCACCCGCGCCGTATATACGCCTTTCAATACGAGTGTCCGCGGCCCGGAGTTTGTGCACACACTGGGGATCCGCCAGCAGGCGTGCCCGACTGCAGCAGCAGCGGTAGCAGCAGGGCAGCGACGGCGCGCAGAACCGCCCGGACCCCCAAGCAGCCATCCCGCACCGCCCGCCTCATGAACTGCGCAGGAGACAAGCTGGCAGGTCTGCCAAGCCCCCGGCGGTTCGATGCCTGCGGCAAGCATTTGTGCCATTCTGCCACAAGGCCGTGGGGCGGCGCCGGGGCGGCTGCAACCGACAAGTTAAAAGAGAATGAAGCGTAACATACCACGTGGCAAAGCAGGAGGTCAGGACGGTAAACGGCAAAAAGTACCTGTACTATACGCACTACCAGAAGAGCGACAGGATCGTGGTGTACTGCGGCCCCGCCCACCGGACCGACGCAAAGCTAAAGGCCGCAAAGTTGGAGATGAAGCAGACGGCAAAGTCAGTCAAGGAGCTGCAGGCCAGGCGCAAGGAGCTAAAGGCGGACATAGCAAGGCTCACCTCTGCTGCAAAGTCAGAGGGGGCCAAGAAGGGCGCAGGCGGCAGCAGCGGCAGCGGCAACGGCCGCCGCCGGACAAAGAAGAGGCCCAAGGCGGCCAGACGGTAGTGCGGGCATTCCCAACCAAGAGATAATTAGCAGGCACGATCTGCAGCTGTAATGGACAAAAGGATCCAGATCGCGGCAGTTGCCGGGTCAATCGCGTTCTCCGTAATGGTGCTCTCGTCCCCGGCCGACCCGCTGCCGCTGCCGGATCCGGCCGCAATGTCGGGGCGGGAAGACGGCGACGCGCTGTCAGTGTCGGCCGCGTCGTCCGTATCCACGCTTGCAACCGGCCTCGAAAAGCCACGCGCCATTGCCGTACACGGGGACCGCGTATTTGTGACCGAAAAGGCGGGCGCAGTCCGCGTCGTGCAGAACGGCACCCTTCTGGAGCAGCCGCTTGCCGCGTTCCGCGCGGCCGACACCTTTGACGGGGGGCTGCTCGGGATTGCCGCGCACCCCGACTTTGACGAGAACCACTACCTGTACGTGTACCTCACGTACGTACGGCAGGACGGCGCCGGGGAGCAGGACGGCGCCGCCACGCTGTGGAACAAGGTGGTGCGCATCACAGAGGCCGACAGCAGGCTGGCCGACGCGACGGACATAATCGACGGCATCCCCGGCTCAAAGTTCACAAACGGCGGCTTTGTAAAGTTCGGCCCCGACGGCAAGCTGTACGTCGGGACGGGCACCGTATCTGACGCGTCCCACCTGCCGCGCGACACCGGCTCGCTTGCCGGCAAGATACTGCGCATAAACGACGACGGGACCATACCGGAGGACAACCCGTTTGGCCCGGACTCGGCCGTGTACTCGGTGGGGCACCGCAACCCGCAGGGGATCGCGTGGGACGGCGACGGGGTCATGTACGTCGCAGAGCACGGGCCCGAGAAGAACGACGAGATCAACATAATCATACCCGGCGCCGACTACGGGTGGCCCGACCGCGAGTGCTCCGGTGGCGAGGACGGCGCGGGCGCGGCCGTCCTGTGCTACGACCCGAGCATAGAGCCGGGCGGAATCGCGTTTTACGACCACGACAGGCTGGGGCTGGACCAGCCGTTTGTGATGACGTCGCTGAGGGCGTCCAACCTGTACCAGATCGACTTTGAGGAGGGGCTGCCGTCCCAGCAGACCATACTGAGCGGCGCGGGGCGCATAAGGGACGTCGCGGTGCACCCGGAAGACGGCAGCGTGTACGTAATAACGTCAAACACGGACGGCAAGGGATTTGCAGGCCCCGACGATGACAGGCTTATACATATCAAGAGGTGATGGCCTGCATGGGAAGAGGAGAGGAGGAGAGCTCCGGCTCGCCGCCGTCGTCACTACCAACGTCGTCACAGTCAGCGTCATCGTCAACAACAGCGTCGTCATCGCCAACAACAGCGTCGTCATCGTCACCATCATCATCATCATCGGCCATACCAAGATTCTTTGAAAAGACGCGCGACGAGCGGCTGGGCGCAATATCCGACGCCGCCGGCCTCGGCGCCGAGGACATCGAGGCCCTAAGGGACGCGTCCGGCGGCCTCGCCTTCGAGCAGGCCGACAACATGGTGGAGAACGCCATCGGCACGCTTGCCACGCCCCTGGGGGTCGCCACCAACTTCGTGGTAAACGGCAGGGACGTCCTGGTCCCGATGGCCATAGAGGAGCCCTCCGTGATCGCCGCCGCGTCAAAGGGGGCAAAGGCGGCCCGCGGGGGCGGCGGGTTTCGCGCAACCGCGTCAGAGGCATACAGCATAGGCCAGATACAGCTCTTGGACGTGGCCGACACGGACGCGGCCGCCGGCAGGATAGCCGAGAGGTCGGAGGACATAATCGCGCTCGCAAACACGAAGAGCTCGACCCTCTCCAAGATGGGCCGCGGCGCAAAGGAGGTGTCGTGCCGCGTTGTGGACGCGCCGTCGGGAAGGATGCTGATTGCCGAGCTGCTGATAGACGCGGGGGACGCGATGGGCGCCAACGTTACAAACAGCATGTGCGAGGCAGTGGCGCCGCTCTTGGAGGACATATGCGGGGACAAAAACGGGGACAGGGGCGCACGCGCCCTGCTGCGCATACTCTCAAACTACTCCACGCGCCGCACGGTCAGGGCCCAGGCCACGTTCCCGCAGGATGTAGTGGGGGGCCCCGGGGTGGTAGGCGACATGATATCGGCCTTTGAGTTTGCAGACTGCGACGTGTACCGCGCCGTCACGCACAACAAGGGCGTGATGAACGGCATCACAGCAGTCGCAAACGCGACGGGGCAGGACGGCAGGGCGATAGAGGCGGCCGCCCACGCGTACGCGTGCAGGACGGGCAGGTACCGCTCGATCACGCAGTGGGGCAGGAACGGCAGCGGCGACCTGGTCGGCACGATAGAGCTGCCCATGTCAGTCGGCGTGGTGGGCGGCGTGGTTACCGTGCACCCCGTAGCAAGGGCGTGCATGCGCATACTGGGGGCAGGGTCGGCCGGCGAGCTTGCCTGCATAATGGCGTCCGCGGGGCTGGCCCAGAACTATGCGGCCATGCGGGCGCTTGCCACCGACGGCATACAAAAGGGGCACATGCGGCTGCATGCAAGGAACCTGGCAGTCGCCGCAGGGGCCGGTCCGGGCGAGGTGGACCGGGTTGTCCGCAAGATGGTGTCAGAGGGCACGGTCTCGATGCAGGGGGCAAGGGACATACTCGGCTCGGAGCGGCGGGCCGCGGAGTGACGGTGGCAGCGGCAGCGGCAGCAACAGTTTCCACCGCACGGCGCGCGCGGTCGCAGGGAAAGCTACTAGATTATAAGCGCCCGCATGGGATACCACGCATGGCGCCAAGGAAGGCCGCGCAGGTGCGCTTTGCGATTCCAAAGGGCTCGCTTGAGGCGGCCACGTTCAAGCTGCTCGAGAGGGCCTGGACCAAGGTCAACCGCAAGGACCGCACGTACCGCGTCTATCTTGACGACCCCGGCATCATAGTCAAGATGCTCAGGCCCCAGGAGATCCCAAACATGGTGGCAGAGGGGCTCTACGACGTGGGCATAACCGGCCGCGACTGGGTGGGGGAGACCGACTCGGACGTGGATCCCGTGCTCGACCTCGAGTACGGCCGCATCAGGCTCGTGGTGGCGTTTCCAGACAAGTACCGCTACGCGACGCTCGACGCCATGGTGGCAGACTATGCCAGGAAGAAGAGGACGCTGCGCATATCCTCCGAGTACCTCACCACGGCGTCCGAGTTCATCAGGAGGCTCCCCTCGTACAAAAAGCACTACGGCTCAAAGAGGCCGCTCGTGGTCACCCCGTGGGTCCGGCTCGGATCCAACCACATGGTGCAGATACACCTGTCGTTCGGGGCGACGGAGGCAAAGCCGCCGGAGGAGATGGACTGCATAATCGACGTGACCGAGACCGGCACGACCCTGCGCCAGAACAAGCTAAAGATTGCCGACGAGATACTGACGTCGTCGGCGCACCTGATTGCAAACAGGGACTCGCTTGCCGACGCGGCAAAGCGGGAGAAGATATACGACATCATCACGCTTCTGCGGGGGGCGGTGCACGGCGTAAAGTACCTGCACCTGTACCTCAACGTCGAGGAGAAGAACCTGAAGAGGCTGCTCGGGGAGATGCCGTCGCTCAAAAAGCCGACTGTCAGCAGCCTGAGCGAGCCGGGGTGGTTTGGAATCAACACCATAATACCAAAAGAAGAGTTCCACAGGCTGATACCGGTCCTCAGAAGGACGGCTCAGGGGCTGGTGGTCCACGAGCCGCGCCAGATACTGGAGCTCGAAGAGATAAAGCGCGATGAGGAGAATTGATCCGCGTCATCACACAACGAAAGGGGGCGGACCCGGCGGGGTTCGCGGCCCGGCTCGCGCGGGACGGGAAGGGGCGCCGCGCGGGGCCCGACCTCGCGCGCGTGCGCTCCATAGTGCGAAGCGTACGGGAGGGAGGCGACGCGGCGCTCTACCGCCACGAGAGGAGGTTCGGCGGGCTCTCAGACGGCAGCGTGCCCCTCCGGCTCTCGGAGTCGGAGATCAGATCCGCATACGGGATGGTATCCAAGCCACAGCACGCGGCGATAAGGGAGGCGGCCGCGCGGCTGGCCGCGCTGGAGAGGCGCACCATGAGGACGCTCAAGAAGGTCGAGACGGTCCACGGGCGGCCCCCGGCCAGCGCCACGGTGTCGCGCAGGTTTGCCCCCATCGACAGCGTGGGGTGCTACATACCAGGCGGACTTGCAAGGTACCCGTCCTCGGCGGTAATGTCAATAGTGCCCGCCGCCGTGGCAGGCGTGCCGAGGATAGTCGCAGTCTCGCCCATGTCCTCCTTCCCGCCGCCTCCTTCCGACTCCGCCTCGGACCCCACGCCCCCGCACGGCGGGGCGCCCGCGGCGGCCGGCCGCATGATCGACCCGCTTACGGTGGTGGCCGCCGACATGTGCGGGGCCACGGAGATATACCGCGCGGGGGGCGCCCAGGCGGTGGCGGCCCTTGCGTACGGTACGGAGTCCATCCCCCGCGTGGACAAGATAGTGGGCCCCGGCGGCGCGTACGTGACCGCCGCAAAGTCGCTGGTCTCAGCAGACGTGGGGATCGACATGCTGGCAGGGCCCACCGAGCTTGGCATACTGGCAGACGCGGACGCGCCGCCGCGGCTAGTCGCCCTGGACCTCGTGTCACAGGCCGAGCACAGCGAGGATACGCAGTGCTATTTGATAACCGATTCTGCCGCACTGGCGCGCCGCGTCAACGGCATCCTAGATGGCCTGGTGCCGGGCCTCGAGCGCGGCCCGCTGATATCAAAGAGCCTGTCGAGAAACGGGTTCATTGCAGTGGTGAGAAGCATGGAGGACGGGGCCGCAGTGGCCCACGCGCTGGCGCCGGAGCACCTGGAGATAATGATGTCCAAGGGCGCGGCCCGGGCCGAGTCTGTTGTTACGTCGCCGGGGCTGGTGCTGGTCGGGCGCAACTCGCCGTCTGCTGCAAGCGACTACCTGCTTGGCTCAAACCACGTCCTGCCGACCAACCGGACCGGGGCAGTACGCGGCTCCCTCTCGGTGCTTGACTATCTCAAGGTGCACACCACAGTCAGGTCCACGAGGGGCGCGCTCCGCGGGATTGACGGCATGATGAGGGAGCTTACGCACGCAGAGGGGCTGGTCAACCACTACGAGGCCGTGCGCGGCAGGCTAAAGCGCGAGGGTGCGGGGGCAAGGCGCCGGCGTCGGCACGCATGACGGCGGCATTGTGGTGGTGGTGGTGATGATGATGATGATGACGGCAGCAAGCGGCAGCATTGCAGAAACATCATAATAGAGCAAAAAAACGGGACGATTATGGGAAGGCGCGCATCAAACTCGTCAGCGTCGCCATCATCATCACCCAAATCATCACCCAAATCATCACCCAAATCATCACCCAAACACCCCCGCGCAGGACCCAAGACAAGGCTGCTTGCAGACCGTCTTGACGCCATATCCAGGGTGGGCGGCTACCAAAAGCCCGAGATGCTGTCCGGCGCGCTAAAGCTCGACTCCAACGAGAACTATACGGTCCCAAAGCAGTTCCAGATAGACGCAATAATCGCGGCCCGCAGGAACGCCGACGTGCGGGAGTACCCGCTTGGCGGGACCGAGCGGCTGTTGGCGGCCCTCTCAAGGTTCACCAAGATGCCGGCGTCCATGATTGCAGTCGGAAACGGGTCTGACCAGATACTGGACATGCTGCTTGCGCATGTGGCCGGCGGCGGGCGCGGCGGCCCCGCGGCGGCGGGCGCGAAGCAAGGCAGGGAAGGAGGAGGAGTGCGCATACTGACGTCTGACCCCACCTTCGGATTCTTCGAGGACAGGTGCCGGCTGTACGGCATGCAGGTGGACGGGGTGCCGTTCTCAGACGACATGACGCTTGACGCGTCGGCGTTTCTGGAGAGGGCGCAAGGGGCCGACGTCCTATACCTGGACTCCCCGAACAACCCGACCGGCTTCCAGTTTGCCAAGTCCGATCTGCAGAGGATAATATCCAAGTTCGACGGCCTGGTGATAATTGACGAGGCGTACGGCGAGTTTGGCAGGTATACGGTATCAGGCATGGCAAGGAGGCACCCGAACCTGGCGGTGGTGCGCACGCTCTCAAAGTCGTTCGGCCTCGCCGGACTGCGGCTGGGCTACATGATAGCCGACAGGCGCCTTGCCGGCGCGTTTACGGACGTGGTGCAGTACCCGTACCCGCTCAGCACGATCTCAATCGAGGCGGGCTTGGAGGCGCTGCGCCGCTCCGACCAGATACGCGAGACGGCCAAGGCCGTAAAGTCCGAGCGCGCCCGCATCATAGAGGCCCTGAGGAAGCACGACGCCTTTGACGTGTTCGACTCTGACGCGAACTTTGTCCTGTTTGACGTAAAGGGGGCCTACAAGCGCGTGCATGCGGCCCTGGCAGAGCAGGGCATATCGGTGCGCCGCCTTGGGAGGGTTGCGGGGCGGCAGGGGTGCCTGCGCGTGACGGTCGGCACGCGCGAGATGAACTCCAGGTTCCTGATTGCAATCCGCGACCTGCTGGAGTGATTCGTTGGCGGGGGACGGCGACGGCAACAGTGGCAACGGCAGCACGGCCACCAAGACGGCGCCGGCCGACTATGACGCCATACGGGACGTGACCCGGGACGCCGACTGCATCGTGTTTGACTGCGACGGGGTGCTGGTGGACGTGTCGGGCTCCTACCACCGCGCCATACAGCAGACTGTAGAATACATGACCGGCAGGATAGCCTCGGAGCTTGCCATCCCCGACATGCCCGCGCACCGCGCGGTGTCAAGGCACACGGTGGAAAGGCTCAAGAACACGGGGCTCTTCAACGACGAGACCGACGTGTCGTGCGCCATAACACTGGCGGCCGTAATGCCGCACCTGGCAGGAGGCTGCACGTACGAGTCGGCAATCGACATGGCAGTAAAAAACTCCGGTCCCGACGGGATCGCCTCAGTCATTAGGCACATGCGGGACTATGCGGGAATGTCCCGCGCCGCGGATCTCCTGGACCACCCGTCGCCGGACAGAAAGGGGCTGCTGTGCCGCGTCTTTGACGAGAAGTTCTACGGCTCGTACATATACGAGGGGCGCGGGGGCAGGCCGCTGCTCGGAGACGAGACAGGACACATCAGGTGCGACGACGTCATCGTGACGGACGCGGTCATGGAGGCGCTGTCAGGCAGGTTTGGCAAGAGGATATCGATGGTGACGGGCCGCGGGCTGCAGGCGGCCAGGTACACGCTTGAGCCCGTCATGGGATGGTTCGACCTGGGGAACTCTGCCTTTCTTGAGGACGAGCCGCGGGATCACGCAAAGCCCAACCCGGAGAGGCTCGACGACTGCATAAGGGGCATGGGCTGCAAAAGGGCCATATACGTGGGGGACTCCGCCGAGGACGCGGCGATGGCAAGGGACGCCGAGTCCGACGTCGTATTCTGCGGCATCACGGGGACAAGCGTCAATCCCGATGAGCGGCGCAGGATCCTGGAGCGCGCGGCCGGGGCGGGGGTCCCGCACTTTACGCTTGGCTCCGTACTGGAGATTCCAAAGGCATTAAATCTAGAGAGGGGGTAGATACAGGTGTAATGCCCACCGCTGAAGGCGCCGATAACAATGATAATGACGGCGGCGCAACGACGACGACAGTAAGAAGCGCCACCGAGGAGCGCGCCACGGGGGAGACCCGCGTATCCGCCTCAGTCAGCCTGGACGGGGACGGCGCCGCTTCGGTCAGCACCGGGCTCAGCTTTCTTGACCACCTGCTTGTATCCCTTGCAAAGCACTCCATGATCGACATGACAGTAAAAGCCGAGTCGCTTGACGGCATAAAGCACCACCTTGTAGAGGACACGGCCATAACTGTCGGCGCGGCAATAGACAAGGCCCTGGGGGACAGGGCCGGCATAGCGCGCTTCGGCCACGCGTCGGTCCCGCTTGACGAGTCGCTTGCCGAGTCCACCATAGACTTGGTGCGCCGCCCGTACGTGAGGGTGTCGCTTGCGCTAAAGCCGTCGGGCCAAAACCCCGCAATCGAGGACATGCCGCAGGAGGACGTCGAGCACTTTTTCCAGTCGCTGCTAGATAACATGGCGGCCTGCATACACTTGGACGTCAGATACGGCCAAAACGACCACCACAAGGCCGAGGCCGCCGTCAAGTCGCTGGCCGTCTCGCTCAGGGCCGCGCTGGCAATAGATACAAAACGGGCCGGAAGGGCGCCAAGCACGAAGGGTTCCATGTAGATGACGCGCGTCGCCATATTCGACTACGGGGCAGGCAACATATTCAGCCTGAAAAACTCGCTAGAGCGCGAGGGCGCAGCGGTGGACGTCATACGCGACTTTGCAACGCGGCCCGGGGGGGACGGTGACCGTCGTCGCGGTGGCGATAGCAACGGCAACGGCATCAACGACGCCGCCCGGCGCTACGACGGGCTGCTGCTTCCCGGCGTCGGAAACTTTGACCCCGCAATGAAGGCGGTCACCCGCGACCCGGACAGCAAGTTTTCAGACTACGTGGGGCACGGCATGCCCGTCCTCGGGATATGCCTCGGGATGGAGATGTTCTTTGCACGGAGCCAGGAGGGATCCGAGTCCGGGCTTGGCGTCATGTCCGGCGATGTGGCCTCCCTGCCTGACACGATGAAGGTGCCGCACATGGGGTGGAACAGCCTCCAGATAAGGAGGAGGGGCCGCCTGCTGGAGGGCGTGGAGGACGGCGCGTGGGTGTACTTTGTGCACTCGTACATGGCCAGGCTGCCGGAGACGCCCCCTCCGGGAGGGTCTGCCGGCGACGTGGTGACTGCCGAGTCCTCGTACAACGACGTCATAATACCGGCCGCCGTCGAGTACAGGAACTACCTCGGGACGCAGTTCCACCCCGAAAAGTCGGGCCCCGTCGGAAGGCAGATGATCCGGAACTTTCTGGGGGTGTGCCGCAGGTAATGGCCGACAGTCCCGCGGCGGCAGGGGGGCGGCGGCAGCACGCCATAAAGGTGATCCCGGCAGTCGACATCATGGGCGGCAAGGTGGTCAGGCTCTACAAGGGCGACCCGAGCAAGAAGACCGTATACGGCGACAGCCCGGCCGAGGCTGCGCGCCGGTGGGAGTCGGAGGGCGCCGACATGCTGCACGTGGTGGACCTGGACGCCACGCTGGGCTCCGGGAGCAACGCGGACGCCGTCCGCGGCGTCGTGGACGCGGTCTCCATACCCGTGCAGGTGGCAGGGGGACTGCGCACCGTGCGGGCCGCAGTGGACGCGGCCGAGGCCGGCGCCGACCGGATAGTGGTCGGGACGCTTGCGTTCTCCGACAGGAAGTCGCTTGCCGCGCTGGTGCGGGAGCTGGGCCCGCAGCGCGTGGTGGTCTCCGCGGATCACCTGGACGGCCGCATCGTAACGCGCGGATGGCAGAGCAACACGGGGCTTGACATGATCGAGTCCGTCGCGTCGCTGCATCGCGAGGTCGGGGTCACCCAGTACCTGCTGACAAGCGTCGGCCGGGACGGCACGCTGCAGGGCCCCGACACGTCGTACATGGGCAGGGCCTGCCAGATATCCGGCGGCATCGATGTCATTGCAAGCGGCGGCATATCGCACGAGCGCGACGTCGAGGCCGTGGGGGACGCGGGGGCGTGGGGCGTCATACTGGGGCGCGCGCTGTACGACGGAAAGATAACCATACCGGCCGCCAAGAGGATGGCGCGGCGCGGCCCCGCAGCGGACGGAAATAGTGAGGAGGAGGGCGATCCGCAACGGCCCTGACAAAGCGCGTAATCCCGTGCCTTGACGTCAAGGACGGCAGGGTGGTAAAGGGGACCAGGTTCGTGGAGATCAGGGACGCGGGCGACCCGGTCGCGCTGGCCAAGCGGTACAGCGACGAGGGGGCCGACGAGCTCGTGTTCCTGGACATCACCGCGTCAGACGAGAGGCGCAAGACCATCCGGGAGCTGGTGCGCGGGGTGGCGTCCGTAATAGACATCCCGTTTACCGTCGGCGGCGGCGTCTCGACTATGGAGGACGCCCGCAACATACTGCTGAGCGGCGCAGACAAGGTCGGGATCAACACGGGCGCCATAAACAACCCGCCGATCCTAACCGAGATGATGGGCCTGTTCGGGCGGCAGTGTGTCGTGGTCGCAATAGACGCGAAGAGAAACTACGGGACGCCCGCGGACCGCGGGCGCAGCGACGAGGGCGGCGCCGGGGACGGGGACGGGGACGACTCGCCGGTCATGCTGGAAGAGGAGGACGGCAGCGGCCGCCGGTTCTGGTTTGAGGTGCACACGTACGGGGGCAAGAAGGGCACCGGCGTGGACGCCATACGGTGGGCAAGAAGGGCCCAGAGGCTCGGCGCAGGCGAGATACTGCTGACCAGCATGGACAGGGACGGCACAAAGGACGGCTACGACCACGCGCTTACCAAGCGCGTGGTGGACGCGGTCTCCATTCCCGTGATAGCGTCCGGCGGCTGCGGGCATCCAGACGACATGGCAGGCGTCTTTGAGGCAACCGGCGTGGACGCGGCGCTGGCCGCCTCCATATTCCACTACCAGGAGTACGGCGTGTCCGGCGTAAAGCGCATACTCAGGGACAGGGGCGTTCCTGTAAGGTTATAAGATGCGCACGCCGCGTGGGCGCAGTGGCCCAGATCGACATTGACGCAATCGACTTTGAGAAGGGCGGCGGGCTCGTCCCCGTTATAGTCCAGGACGCGGACACGCGGGAGGTGCTGACCCTTGCATACGCAAACCGCGAGTCGCTCGGGCTCGCGGCCAGCACGGGCAGGTCGTGGTTCTACAGCCGCTCGAGGGACAAGCTCTGGATGAAGGGCGAGGAGTCGGGAAACGTCCAAGACGTCAGGGAGATACTGGTGGACTGCGACTCTGACGCGATCATATACCTGGTCAAGCCGGCGGGGCCCGCGTGCCACAAGGGGGAGCGCGCGTGCTTTCACAACAGGCTTGCAGGCAAGTAGCGGCCTAGGGCGCGCAGGGGGCGTGTATCGTATACCTGCCGAGTCCAGGGGGCCGCACCCGGGCTATTGCCCCGGTTCGGGAGAGGTGCCGCTACTGTCGGCGGCCGGCGGACCATGCAAGTCCACGATGTCCTTCTCGGCGCCGGGGACGAACTCGTCGGTCACCTCGAAGTATATCTCGTCGTTGTTTATTCCCTCAAACCATATCATCCACTGCCCCACCAGCTGGTCCTTCTCGTAGAGGCCCTTGATTGCAGACGTGTCCGGCCTGAAGTAAAACTTTGCCACCTCGCGCTCGGACCCGTCGTACGCCCTCTCCAAAAAGATCTTGCCCTCCGGGCTTGCCACCCTGATTATCGCCTGCTGGCCCGGTGTCAGCGTCCCTGCAAAGAACACGTCCTCGCCGAGCCGGTATGTGTCCTTGTTGATTCCAAAGGCGCCTGCCGTGTTCCAGACCTCCTCTGGCTCGTCCGGCTGCTCCGAGTCGCCCCTCACAGCGTCCGACAGCGGGTTGTCCATTATGAACCGCTTGATATCGGATCTGTGCTCATCGTAGTCCGACAGGTTGGACGCCAACACCATGACGCCAATTATAGCAACCGCTGCGAGTCCTATTATGATCTTGCCTATCATTCACAGTGGTACGACAACGCTATCTTATAATTATTGAGTACGGGTTATTCCAAAAGCCGTTCTCCTGCCATGCCATAACCCACGGGACTGGCAGCCCGGCGCCGGCATCGGCCGGCGTACCAAGACAGTAACAGGCAAGCGGCGCCGTCGGCGACTTCACTCCCCCACGATTCGCAAGCGCGGGCCGCGGCGACAGGGGGCATCGCGGCGGCGCCCGGCGCGCGCAGCATGTCCCGGGCCGTCCCCGGACGGCGCGCACGCGCAGCCGGCAACGAAACCCCCGGGCGGAGCCGCATGCGCGCCCAAATCCGCCCCGCGCCGCAATTATTTGACGTTTGTACCAAAACCCGACCGCTAAACCCTTAAATAGAAATCTGAAACCACGTGATTCAATTACTGATGAGGGGCATGCTTGGAATATCCTTGGTACTGATAGCAGTAGCGGCGGCAGTGGCGATCATACCGGCCGCCGGCGTCGCGCTTGCGGCCGGCGACGAGCCCGGCGAGTACATCGACCGCCGCGTGCTCATCTGGAACCTGTTCTTCAGGATGATGACAGTCGCGTTTACGGTCGGGGCGGTCGTATCCGGCACCATAATCTGGCAGGTGTGGCGCTTCCGCGAGTCGCACCCCAAGGCAAAGCCTACTCCGTACGAGGGGACTGATTGGTAGATGGCCGGACATCACTCAAACTGGCCCGAGTGGATATACATCGGGATCGTGGTGGCGCTCATGACGTGGGTCGGGGCCGAGGCCTGGGAGGTCGAGCGCCTCATCGAGCACGTCCCGGCCGACGCGGAGATCATAAAGGTGACGGGGCAGCAGTGGTTCTGGACCTTTGAGCACGAGGACGGCACAAAGGAGATAGGCGAGCTGCACCTTGAGGCGGGCAAGGCCTACAAGTTCGAGGTTATGGCCACTGACGTCATACACTCGTTTAACATACACGACTACGTGGTTCTGATAGACGCGGTCCCGGGAAGGGTGAACACGGTATGGTTTGCGCCCGACCAGCCTGGCGTGCACGACATACAGTGCCGCGAGTACTGCGGGCTGATACACTACAACATGCGCGGCACGCTGTACGTGGAGGAGCCGTCGTCCTGACGCGAGGGGATGTGGGATGGAGACGGGCATGGACATAACGATTATCATAACAGCAGTACGGGCCGGGCGTCCGGCTGATGCCACCGATTATAATGTGGCGGGAGGTGCACACGCATCATGGTTCTAGAGCTGCAAAAGCCGCGCCCCATATGGCAGATAATGTTCTCGACCCACCACACTGACGTGGGGCTCCTGTACCTCATAACGTCCCTGGCGTTCCTGTTCCTGGGCGGCGCGCTTGCGCTCGCAATCAGGGCGGAGCTGTTCCTGCCGGGGGCCCAGATCATAGGCGACGCGATGACGTTCAACCGCATATTCACGGTCCACGGCACCACGCTGATCTTCCTGTTCATCATACCCTTCGCGTCGGCAGTCGGCAACTACTTTGTCCCGATAATGGTCAGGTACAAGGACATGGCGTACCCAAAGCTCAACGCGATCGCGTTCTGGATGATACCCCCCTCCGGCGCCCTGATATGGCTCGGCTTTGCGGACTTTACGTGGTACGCGACGCCCCCCTACTCGATAATCAGCGCGCCGGGGCCGGCAGCTGACATGTGGATATTCGGCCTCAAGATCCTGGGCGTCTCCTCCGTGCTGGGCGCGATAAACTTCGTCGTCACCATACTAAAGTGCAAGCATCCGGACATGTCCATAGGGCAGGTCCCGCTGCTGGCGTGGTCCTTCCTCTCCTCGTCGCTCATCATACTGGTCGCAATCCCGACCTTTGCGGCCGCGCTGCTGATGCTGCTCACCGACCGCCTCGGCGTGAGCGGCTTCTTCAACCCCGCGCTCGGCGGCGACCCGATAGCGTACGCGCACCTGTTCTGGTTCACGTTCCACCCAGAGGTGTACGTGCTGGTGATTCCGGCGATCGGTATGATGTACGAGATAATACCGAGGTTCTCCAGGAGGCCGATCTACAGCTACGGCTCCGGGGTGTTCGCGTTCGTCCTTCTGTCGATAGTCGGGTTCTCCTCGTGGGCCCACCACATGTACGCGACGGGCATGTCGTTTACTGAAAAGACCGTGTTCATGGTCGGAACGCTGGCGGCGGTTCCCGCGTCTGCCATGCACGTGTTCAACTTTATCGCCACGATGTGGAACGGCCGCATCAGGTTCTCCACCCCCATGATGTGGGCAGTCGGCGGAATCGCGCTCTTCTTCTCGGCGGGCGCCGGCGGCGTCGTCAACAGCGCAATGCCGCTGGACTTTACCACGCACGACACCTACTGGGTGGTCGGGCACTTCCACCTCTTCGTGATGGGGACCATAGCGTTCGGGTCCATCGGGTACCTCTACTACATGTTCCCGTACGTGACCGGAAGGATGTACAACGAGACCATGGGCAAGATACACTTTGTAATGTCGTTCATCGGCACCGTCTTGGTGTTCTTTACGCAGCACGTGCTCGGGCTGTACGGCATGCCGCGGCGCATATTTGACTACCCGCCCATACCGGAGTGGATCGCGATGAACCAGATCGCGTCGATAGGGGCGATGATAATCGGGGTCAGCATGGTGGTGTTCCTGGCAAACATGATACACAGCTCCGCAAAGGGCGAGCCGGCAAACACGGACGACCCGTTCGGCGTGGGCGGCAGGTACTATTACCCGTTTGAGGCGAAGAACCCCTCGCATTGAGCATGGTGATGACAGATGGGGTACGGAAGTAGCAATAACAGCGGCGACAACAGAAGTGGAGGGACGCAGCATCAGGTGTACAGGACCTCGCCGGCCAGGACGGGCAAGATGATGGCCATAATGCTGGGCATATGCATTGTAGGCGGCGCCATCTTCTTCGGGATGTGGGACTACTGGATATCCGAGCCGGCCCCGATCGTGGCAATAATGGCGGCCTCCACCGCGGCGCCCGTCGCGGAGCAGGCGGAGCAGACGGGCCAGACCATAACCTCGGATCTGGTATTCATAGAGAGCGACGACTTTATTACGATGGCATTCAACGCGCTGCCCGGCGAGGAGGGCAACAACCCGACTATAAACATGAACGTGGGCGACAAGGTTGTGTTCAACGTGGCAAGCGACGGCATCTCGCTGCACGCGTTTGGCGTCACGCAGGATGAGGAGGGCACCGCGGGCATCATACCCGGCACCGAGATCGGCAGCCCCAACAGCCCGATGCTGAAGGGTGACAGCGGCACCTCCGAGTTCGTGGCCGGCGAGGAGGGCACCTACTATTACATATGCACAGTTCCGGGACACAGGGTCCAGGGCATGGAGGGCACCATTGTGGTGGGCCCCGCGCCCGAGTCCGAGTCCGGGGGCAGCGGTGGTGGAGGCGGAGAGGCGGCCCCCCCGACCGGCGTGTCGCACGAGTTTGATTTTGACTTTGTGGAATCCGACGATTTTAGGACGTTCGGGTTCAACGGGCTGGAGGGCGAGGAGGGCGCAAACCCCGACATTGTGGTCAACTCCGGCGACGAGATTACCGTCACCACGGTCAACGTGGGAGTCTCGTTCCACTCCTTCGGGGTGGTGGCAGACCCCGCCGACTTTGCAAACGTGCTGTGGGAATCGGAGATAGGGTCCATGACAAGCCCGCTTAAGAACGGCGAGAGTGGCTCCGTCACGTTCACGGCCGGGGCGCCGGGCAAGTATTACTACATCTGCACCGTCCCAGGCCACGCCCTGCAGGGGATGCAGGGGACCCTGATCGTCGAGTAGCCTTGGCTGCCATAAAGTACCTTGCACTATCCAGCATGATCGTGCTGTACTCGCTCATGTTCCTTGGCGGGTACATATCCGCCGCGGGTTTGGGGCTCACGTGCCCGGAGTGGCCGCTGTGCCCGGACGGCATAATGCCCTCCGAAGAGTACCTGATAGAGTGGATACACAGGCTGGCCGCCGCCACCACGGGCGCGCTAGTGGTCGCCACCATGATCGCGAGCTTTCTGCACAAAAGGGCCGACGCCAAGATCAGGGTCACAAGCTCGCTTGCGACCGTCTTTGTCATCGTGCAGATCACGCTCGGGGCGCTCGTCATAGACCTAAAGCTGCACGCAGTCCTGGTCGCGATACACCTGGGGATAGGGATACTGCTGTTTGCAATGGTGCTGATGACGACGCTGTTCGCGTTCCGCATACCGTCCGCAAAGGCCGTGGCGCACGGCCGCGGCGGCGGCAACGACGGTGACAGCAACAGAAACAATAGTGACGGCAACAGCGGCGCCAGCCGCAACGGCCGCGGACGTCGTCGGAACCACGACGGCGCCGAAATGATTCAGGATACCGCAACGGCCGCGGACGTCGCGCACTGACCAGGTCACGGCGAAGGAGCGCCGCCTGCAGCGCACCAGATCACCGGCCAAACGGTGGATTCCTGCTGTCTGTAGCGCCGTCTCCCCCCTCCCGACGACTCCATCGCCGCCGCATCTTTGGAAGGTAGACGTACGCCATCACGCCTGCAAAGCAGAACGCCCCGACGGTAATTGAGATGATAAAGATGTACCCAAACGGGCTCTGCGTGCCCATGTTGAACGTATACGTAGTGACCCCGGGCTTGTCCACCATGTCATAGAGATCCACCTTTACGATGTGGTTTCCCTGGTACCGCCACGTGTGCCCAAAGTCCCAGTGCCCCCCCTCAATGGCCGTGGGCGGGACCGCGTCCACCTGCTGTCCGTTGTAAAAGAACCGGATCCCCATCGTAAACCTGTCGACCTCCTCAAAGTCCGTGTCGGTCACCCTGACCAGAAACATCGACTGCTCGTCGATCTGGGGAAACTCGGGGGCCGTCGCAACCTGCACCCTGTACCCCGCCATAAACTCCTCGGCCGAGTTGAACATGGAGTGCCCCGACGCCTCCTGCGCGCCCGGCACCAGGGCGCACGCCGCGCACAGCAGAGCGATCGCGGCCATGCCCCGGACGCGGGCGGATCCCGGGGCCTTCCCCCGCTTTCCCGCCGGTTTTGTCATCATACTCTGGGATCGTCTTCAAAAGCTTTAAATCCTTATTGGCGAGAGTCGGATCGTTGACACTTGTCACAAAGTCCACCGAGATAAAGGTGCCAGTAGATAGCGTCTTTACCTATTTCGCGCGGCCCGAGCACGTCTCGGATCAGATGAAGAGCGAGACGGTGGGCATGACCGTAATCCCCATGGACATCAAGGAGGGGATGGGGGTCGGAACCACGTTTCGGATTATAGGCGACTTTGGGGGCAAGCGGCTGGAATGGGACTGCGAGACCACCGAGTTTGTGCGCAACAAGAGGATATCCGCAGAGCAGACGGAGGGCCCGTTCAAGAAGTGGGCCATCACGAACGAGTTCGAGGAGCTGGGGGCCAACCTGACCAGGGTTACCATGTCAGTGGACTATGAGATGCCCTTTGGCCCGCTGGGAGCCATCCTGAACAAGGCAAAGTTTGCAAAATCCGCCGAGAGGGGCATGGAGACGGCCCTGTACAGCGTCCGCGGACTCTTGGAGGGCAACGGCTCGATTCCCGTATACATCACGCTTGACGCGTACCAAAAGCTGCTCGAGGAGAAGAAAAAGATGAACGACGTGCCGGTCTCCACCGCGCTGACGGCCATCATACAAAAGTACAACCAGATAGAGCAGAAAGAGCTTGCCGTCACAGGATAGGCAACGCCGTGCTTTTGCAGCTTCCAGATCCTGAATATTAGCCGCCTGCACGCATGTCCCGGTACGGGGCCCCGCGCCCAGGCGGATCTGAAGATTATAATAGTAATTTTGCGCCGGTTGTAACGGTGGGTCTATGGCGCAGCCAGGTAGCGCTCAGGACTCTTAATCCTGCTGTCGTGGGTTCGAATCCCTCTAGACCCGCTTTTTCTGATCACATTAGAGGAAGCAGCTTCGGGGTTGTGCCACATGCAACGGGCGCCGGGATCTCCATGCGGGGTGAATGCGGCGGGGTCAGCCCGACGTTGCGGTCCGAAGTTACAGAACCTCTGCATGCGTGCGAGGTTCTGCCGCATGGATAATGTGAATATATTACAGTCCGGCGCCAGCGGCCTTAAATCGAGACTGGGGATCTTGGAGGAGAAGTTGGGCGGATCTTCCAGGAGCCTGTTGGAATCAGACGAGAATGTCGCAAGGTGGCACGCGAACCTTGCGCGCTCAAGCCAGCTCACCGCCGACTCGCGCATAAGACGGCTCAACATGTTCTACAAGAACACCGGGATAACCCCCGCCGAGATGGTCGCGACGGGAAAGGAGGACAGCATGAGGGCCGAGGACACGATACTCGATTATGTGACGTGGATGGAGGCGCAAAAGTACGCGCCGGGATACATAGAGGACGTGGTAAAGGCGCTCAAGTCGTGGCTGTCGTACAACTATGTCGACATACGGCGCAAGATAAAGGTGGCAAACGCCAGGATTCCCGTGACGCTGGAGGACGAGCAGGTGCCCACCCCGGCGCAGCTCGAGTCGATCATGAACGCCGCGGATTCGCGCACGCGCGCCTGCATGTCCCTGATGGCCTTTGCCGGCGTGCGGCCGCAGGTGATAGGCAGCCACGACGGGACCGACGGGCTGCGCGTCTCGGACGTGGAGGGCCTGCGCGCGGACGGCGACGGAAAGGGTACGGTCTCGCTTGAAAGGACGCCGGCAATGGTTACGATAAGGCCTCAGATAAGCAAGGCGGGCCACAGGTACTTTACGTTCCTCACGTCCCAGGGATGCTCGTACCTCCTCGGGTACCTGCGCGGCCGCGCCGCCGCGGGCGAGAAGATAGGGCCGGACTCGCCCCTGATATGCAGGAAGAGGATGACGGGCCGGCGGGCGGGCGGCGGGCGGGAGTTCATAACCACAAAGGCCGTGACGTTCCCGATAAGGGCCGCAATCAGGAGCGCCATCAAGGCGAGGCCCTACGTGCTCCGCGCGTACTTTGACACGCAGCTCCTCATGGCCGAGAGCAGCGGGTGCATGACGCACGCGTACAGGCAGTTCTTCATGGGGCACACGGGCGACATGGAGGCCAGGTATACCACCAACAAGGGAAGGCTGACGGAGCAGATGATCGAGGACATGCGTGCCGCCTTTGCAAGGAGCGAGCCGTTTCTGAGCGCGGGCAGCGTGGACGATGCCAGGCACAGGAGGGAGATGTTCCTGCAGTCGCTGCGGCAGCAGGCCAGGGCGTACGGGATAGACCCGTCCAGCATAAGGATGCAGGCGGGGGGCGGCGGCGGCGGCGCAGGGACAACCGGGCAGGAGCGGGGCGCCGTCCCCGAACCGGCGCCGGCCGTCGCGGTGCCGCAAGACCCGGAGCTGCCGCAGGACGGCCCGCGCGGGGCGCCGCCATACCAGACAAGGATGATCTCGCGTGAGGAGCTGCTCTCAAGCGTCGCATACGGGTGGGACCTGGTAAAGGACATGCCGGACGGAAAATTCCTGATCAGGCGCAGGGCCGTGCATGCGTGACGGTTCGTTGTGTGGAGGGGGGCACAATCCCCGCGTCGTCGATGGCGTGAATACTAATGTCTACTGCGGCCCTGTCCTGATTCACTGCCGGGCTTGGATTCGCCACGATATCATATGTGGCCCTTCCGGCTTTTCGCGCCGCATGCAGGAGCAGACGCCGCAAAGGCCGGCTTGAAGCAAAACGCGCGATTACGCGCGGTGACTTGCATGTGTCCTGAGGCGGGGGCGGCGGATCCATCCGGGCGCCACCGTGCGATGTATCTGGTCGGAGCCGCGTGCCGCAAGGCCGCGCGGGGTGCATAGGTTGACGGATCCTTCCGAGGCGCTGATTTTCCGGGACTGTTCGGGCCGGCCCGATTCGAATTCCGCGAAGCGTGGATCCTAGGAGTCCCGGTGCTACGTCCCGTGACGCTGAATGCGGGTCCGTTGGGCGGCAGGCGTGATCGTGTACGGGCCCAGGTCGAACCCGGACAACGTAGGAAAATGAGCGAACGGGCCAAGATCAAGGCGCGGCCTTTGGATCCGTCCCACGAGCGATCTGGCCCATGGAGGATGCACGGGAGGCGCCGGCGGGGTGGAGGGGGGGGGATCCTGCAGGGGTGCAGCCCGGTCTTGCCGCGCCGGGGAACATCCCCGGGGAGATCACGGGGCAGGCGGGACCGCGCCGGTCCGTGCCTGCATGTCCGGCGGCCCGGGAGTATCCCAAACGATGTCGTCGCCGGGGGTTGCTCGGAAGGAATTGCGCCCGCGAAGCGCTCGTCCCGCCGTAGGCTGTCCCGGCGAGTTTGTCACGCGGTGCCATGCCGCTAGCACGGCGCCTCCCGGCGTACTCGGAAGGTTGCGGGCGGCGCCGCTTCCCCTTTGTAATGCGGCAGCCTGATTCGCGGGAGCCGCCCGGGGCCGTGCCTTTGAGTCCGTCCGGCCTAGTGACAATAGCACCTGGCCGCGGCTATCTCCTTGATCTCCTTGGTCGTGAGTTCCCCGTCAACATAGTCGGACATTGCGATGCTCCACTCGCCTTGCTGTATCGCGCCGTCGCCGTTGCTGTCATACCGCTCTACCGGGGTACGTGGCTCCGGCTCGTAGCCCTGCTGCGGCTGCTCCGCGGGCTCGGGCTCGGGCTCCGGCTCGTAGCCCTGCTGCGGCTGCTCCGCGGGCTCGGGCTCGGGCTCCGGCTCGTAGCCCTGCTGCGGCTGCTCCTGCTGCGGCTGCTGCTCCGGTTCGGGCCCGGGCGGGGGCGCCTGATACTGGGGCGGGGGCGCCGCGACGTTGACCGTCCTGATCTGCGGGGTGGCCGGGGTGCCGTATGCGTCGGCCACCTGGTAGTACAGCAGGTAGGTTCCCTCCTGCGAGGTGTCCACCGCCCCGGTGACGGTGACGCTGGCGGTAATGTCGTTGCCGTCGGCGTCGGTCGCCGTGTAGCCGGGATCCGTCCATGCGGAGTTGAGCGGCACGTCCATTATGGTGGGGCCCGACAGGGTGATGACGGGTAGCCCCGGCGACTCGAAGGCGAACGGGCCGCCTGACGCGCCGGCCACGTTGCCAACGGGCGAGGCGCTGTCATCGACGGTCACGTGGATGCCGCTGTAGCTGTCCGGGACGGAAGACACGATTACTATGATCACCTGCTCGGATGTGTCGTCCCCGTCTGTCTGGGGGGTGACGGTCACGGCCTTGGGTGTGTACCAGTTTGTCCCGTTGAAGGTGAGCGTCTGGGGCGAGACGGATACTGCCTGCAAGTCCCACGCATAGCCCGGTATGCCTGACCCCTCTGGACCCATAGCCATCATGAACTCTACGGTGACGGTACTGCTGGTCGCCTCCAGCAGGTGGTACGTGAAGGATTTGGACTCGCCCTCGCCGGCAAAGTGCATGGAGATGTATTGGGAGGTGCTGTTGCTGCTGCCAACGGGGTCGTTGACGGTCCCGACAGTAACGTCGCCGGCTATCTGCCCGCCAAAGCTCTCAATATCGGCAGACGGGTCACCCTCTAGGGTTATGGTGACGGTGTCGACGGCGCTGGCGTTCATCCCGTGCGATACCGTAAGCAGGAATGAGAGGGTCTGGGGGGCGGTGGGCGGTACAAAGTTGGGGTTTGCTATAGTGGCGCTGTTCAGGGTGACGGGCGGCCCTGCCGTCTGGGTCCACTGGTACGCGGGGGTCGCGCCGGAGGACACGGTGGATCCCGAACCGTCCAGGGCGACTTTGTCTATTCTGCCCGGTACCGCCCTGTCGCCTCCGGCGTCGGCGGTCAGGACTTCCATCTCCACCATCTGCACGCCGTTGTCGTTGTTGGCCGCGACTATTGCATAGTGGCGGTTTCCTATCGAGAAGGTGTCCACGCCGGTTGCGGTATAAAGCTCGCCGGCGCCTCTTTGGCCGTCGCCGAGGCTCGCCTTGGGTACGGGGTTGTGCGGGTTGGTGATGTCCACCACCAGGATGCCGTGGTCGCCGCTGGAGGCCACCACCGCGTAGTGGCGGTCACCTATTGCATGGACGGCCACGCCCCGGGGGTTGTCCAGCAGTAGGCTGTGGTCGTCCTCCAGCTGGCCGGCGGGGAAGATGCTGTTCGGGTTGGTGATGTCCACAATCTGGATGCCGTCGTCGGTGTTGCCGGTCACCACCGCATACGAGCGGTCCCCCACCGCGTATATGGCAACGTCCTCGGCCCCGTTCAGTTCGAGATCGCCGTTGTCCCTCAGGCTGCCGGCGGCGGTGGGGCTGTTCGGGTTGGTAACGTCGATAATCTGAACGCTGTCCTCTGAATCTGTCACCACCACCGCGTAGTGCCGGTCATCCTTCTGGTAGTGCGCGACGCCCGACGGGCCCTGAAGCAGTATGTCGTCATTGTCGGTGATCTGGCCCCTGAGGGCTGCGGTGCCGAGGCTGCGCGGGTCGGTCACGTCCACTATACGGAGGGAGTTCGAGAGGCTCGCCGCGACGGCGGCGTACTGTTTGTAAATGGGATCACCCCGGTTCACGACCAGGCCCGAATCGCCCGGAGACACCTTGCAGCCGGTATGCGTCTTGCAGGTTCCCTCCTGAACGGTATAGACGAACAGGTCCGTGGCGAGGTCCATCTTGGAGCTGTCCACCACATGGGCCAGCTCGTCCAGCCGCCCGTTCTCGTGGATGTGGAACGTCTGGATGGCGTCACTGGTGCTCCAGGACAGCACGATGTAGAGGTTGCCGTCGTTGGCCACGTATGTGGTGGCCGTTTCGCCGCCGATGGCGTTGTTGAAGTTGTTGTTGCCGCTCTGCTGCTGCCGGTTCGGGTGGCGCAGCTCGTTGATGTTGGCAGGGTCGGTGATGTCAAGCAGGTGTATGCTTTCGTCGGTGGAGGCCACCACCGCGTATCTCTTGTTCCCTTGGACAAAGACCTCCACCTGGTTTGCCCCCTGAAGATACGTAAAGTCGCTGTCGGCCACGCTGTCCCGCGGCGTAAGTTCCACCGCCGTGTTGTCCACCGGTGTGGCAGCGTCCGGGGCGACGGACACCGTTACGATATCGGTGGAGGTGGCGCCGCCGTGCGTTACGGCCAGCTGAAAGACTAGCGTCGAGGGGCCGCTCGGGGCCGTAAAGAAGAGCCGCGCCGCGTTGGTGTCCTGCAGGGTGACAGTGGGTCCGGCCGTCTGGTTCCATTGGTACGCGGGGGTCGCGCCGGAGGAGACGGCGGATGCCGAACCGTCCAGGACGACGGCTTGGTTGATCCTCACCGTATGGCTTTCTCGGGCGTCGGCGGTCACGGTGGTCATCTCCACCATCTGCACGCCGTTGTCGTTGTTGGCCGCGACTATTGCATAGTGGCGGTTTCCTATCGAGAAGGTGTCCACGCCGGTTGCGGTATAAAGCTCGTCGGCGCCTCTTTGGCCGTCGCCGAGGCTCGCCTTGGGTACGGGGTTGTGCGGGTTGGTGATGTCCACCACCAGGATGCCGTGGTCGCCGCTGGAGGCCACCACCGCGTAGTGGCGGTCACCTATTGCATGGACGGCCACGCCCCGGGGGTTGTCCAGCAGTAGGCTGTGGTCGTCCTCCAGCTGGCCGGCGGGGAAGATGCTGTTCGGGTTGGTGATGTCCACAATCTGGATGCCGTCGTCGGTGTTGCCGGTCACCACGGCGTAGGTGCGGTCCCCCACCGCGTATATGGCAACGTCCTCGGCCCCGTTCAGTTCGAGATCGCCGTTGTCCCTCAGGCTGCCGGCGGCGGTGGGGCTGTTCGGGTTGGTAACGTCGATAATCTGAACGCTGTCCTCTGAATCTGTCACCACCACCGCGTAGTGCCGGTCATCCTTCTGGTAGTGCGCGACGCCCGACGGGCCCTGAAGCAGTATGTCGTCATTGTCGGTGATCTGGCCCCTGAGGGCTGCGGTGCCGAGGCTGCGCGGGTCGGTCACGTCCACTATACGGAGGGAGTTCGAGAGGCTCGCCGCGACGGCGGCGTAATGCTTGCCCCCCACCGAATATACGAACAGGTCCGTGGCGAGGTCCATCTTGGAGCTGTCCACCACACTGGCCAGCTCGTCCAGCCGCCCGTTCTCGTGGATGTGGAACGTCTGGATGGCGTCACTGGTGCTCCAGGACAGCACGATGTAGAGGTTGCCGTCGTTGGCCACGTATGTGGTGGCCGTTTCGCCGCCGATGGCGTTGTTGAAGTTGTTGTTGCCGCTCTGCTGCTGCCGGTTCGGGTGGCGCAGCTCGTTGATGTTGGCAGGGTCGGTGATGTCAAGCAGGTGTATGCTTTCGTCGGTGGAGGCCACCACCGCGTATCTCTTGTTCCCTTGGACAAAGACCTCCACCTGGTTTGCCCCCTGAAGATACGTAAAGTCGCTGTCGGCCACGCTGTCCCGCGGCGTGAGGCCCACCGCCGTCTCGCCCGTCGACGTGGCAGCGTCCGGGGCGACGGACACCGTTACGACATCGGTGGAGGTGGCGCCGCCGTGCGTTACGGCCAGCTGAAAGACTAGCGTCAGGGGGCTGTTCGGGGCCGTAAAGAAGAGCCGCGCCGTGTTGGCGTCCTGCAGGGTGACAGTGGATCCGGCCGTCTGGGTCCACTGGTATGCGGGGGTCGCGCCGGAGGAGGCGGTGGATGTCGAACCGTCCAGGATGACGGCTTGGCCGGCCCTCACCGCCCTGTCGCCTCCGGCGTCGGCGGTCACCTCGGTCATCTCCACCATCTGCACGCCGTTGTCGTTGTTGGCCGCGACTATTGCATAGTGGCGGTTTCCTATCGAGAAGGTGTCCACGCCGGTCGCGGTATAAAGCTCGTCGGCGCCTCTTTGGCCGTCGCCGAGGCTCGCCTTGGGTACGGGGTTGTGCGGGTTGGTGATGTCCACCACCAGGATGCCGTGGTCGCCGCTGGAGGCCACCACCGCGTAGTGGCGGTCACCTATTGCATGGACGGCCACGCCCCGGGGGTTGTCCAGCCGGATGTCGGATGCGAGGGTGTCCTCCAGCTGGCCGGCGGGGAAGATGTCGTGCGGGTCGGTGATGTCCACAATCTGGATGCCGTCGTCGGTGTTGCCGGTCACCACGGCGTAGGTGCGGTCCCCCACCGCGTATATGGCAACGTCCTCGGCCCCGTTCAGTTCGAGATCGCCGTTGTCCCTCAGGCTGCCGGCGGGGAAGGGGCTGTTCGGGTTGGTAACGTCGATAATCTGAACGCTGTCCTCTGAATCTGTCACCACCACCGCGTAGTGCCGGTCATCCTTCTGGTAGTGCGCGACGCCCGACGGGCCCTGAAGCAGTATGTCGTCATTGTCGGTGATCTGGCCCCTGAGGGCTGCGGTGCCGAGGCTGCGCGGGTCGGTCACGTCCACTATACGGAGGGAGTTCGAGAGGCTCGCCGCGACGGCGGCGTAATGCTTGCCCCCCACCGAATATACGAACAGGTCCGTGGCGAGGTCCATCTTGGAGCTGTCCACCACATGGGCCAGCTCGTCCAGCCGCCCGTTCTCGTGGATGTGGAACGTCTGGATGGCGTCACTGGTGCTCCAGGACAGCACGATGTAGAGGTTGCCGTCGTTGGCCACGTATGTGGTGGCCGTTTCGCCGCCGATGGCGTTGTTGAAGTTGTTGTTGCCGCTCTGCTGCTGCCGGTTCGGGTGGCGCAGCTCGTTGATGTTGGCAGGGTCGGTGATGTCAAGCAGGTGTATGCTTTCGTCGGTGGAGGCCACCACCGCGTATCTCTTGTTCCCTTGGACAAAGACCTCCACCTGGTTTGCCCCCTGAAGATACGTAAAGTCGCTGTCGGCCACGCTGTCCCGCGGCGTGAGGCCCACCGCCGTCTCGCCCGTCGACGTGGCAGCGTCCGGGGCGACGGACACCGTTACGACATCGGTGGAGGTGGCGCCGCCGTGCGTTACGGCCAGCTGAAAGACTAGCGTCGAGGGGCCGCTCGGGGCCGTAAAGTTGAGCCGCGCCGTGTTGGCGTCCTGCAGGGTGACAGTGGATCCGGCCGTCTGGGTCCACTGGTACGTGGGCGGCATGCCGGAGGAGACGGCGGATGCCGAACCGTCCAGGACGACGGCTTGGCCGGCCCTCACCGCCTGGCTTTCTCGGGCGTCGGCGGTCACCTCGGTCATCTCCACCATCTGCACGCCGTTGTCGTTGTTGGCCGCGACTATTGCATAGTGGCGGTTTCCTATCGAGAAGGTGTCCACGCCGGTCGCGGTATAAAGCTCGTCGGCGCCTCTTTGGCCGTCGCCGAGGCTCGCCTTGGGTACGGGGTTGTGCGGGTTGGTGATGTCCACCACCAGGATGCCGTGGTCGCCGCTGGAGGCCACCACCGCGTAGTGGCGGTCACCTATTGCATGGACGGCCACGCCCCGGGGGTTGTCCAGCCGGATGTCGGATGCGAGGGTGTCCTCCAGCTGGCCGGCGGGGAAGATGTCGTGCGGGTCGGTGATGTCCACAATCTGGATGCCGTCGTCGGTGTTGCCGGTCACCACGGCGTAGGTGCGGTCCCCCACCGCGTATATGGCAACGTCCTCGGCCCCGTTCAGTTCGAGATCGCCGTTGTCCCTCAGGCTGCCGGCGGCGGTGGGGCTGTTCGGGTTGGTAACGTCGATAATCTGAACGCTGTCCTCTGAATCTGTCACCACCACCGCGTAGTGCCGGTCATCCTTCTGGTAGTGCGCGACGCCCGACGGGCCCTGAAGCAGTATGTCGTCATTGTCGGTGATCTGGCCCCTGAGGGCTGCGGTGCCGAGGCTGCGCGGGTCGGTCACGTCCACTATACGGAGGGAGTTCGAGAGGCTCGCCGCGACGGCGGCGTAATGCTTGCCCCCCACCGAATATACGAACAGGTCCGTGGCGAGGTCCATCTTGGAGCTGTCCACCACATGGGCCAGCTCGTCCAGCCGCCCGTTCTCGTGGATGTGGAACGTCTGGATGGCGTCACTGGTGCTCCAGGACAGCACGATGTAGAGGTTGCCGTCGTTGGCCACGTACGTGGTGGCCGTTTCGCCGCCGATGGCGTTGTTGAAGTTGTTGTTGCCGCTCTGCTGCTGCCGGTTCGGGTGGCGCAGCTCGTTGATGTTGGCAGGGTCGGTGATGTCAAGCAGGTGTATGCTTTCGTCGGTGGAGGCCACCACCGCGTATCTCTTGTTCCCTTGGACAAAGACCTCCACCTGGTTTGCCCCCTGAAGATACGTAAAGTCGCTGTCGGCCACGCTGTCCCGCGGCGTGAGGCCCACCGCCGTGTTGTCCACCGGTGTGGCAGCGTCCGGGGCGACGGACACCGTTACGACATCGGTGGAGGTGGTGCCGCCGTGCGTTACGGCCAGCTGAAAGACTAGCGTCGAGGGGCCGCTCGGGGCCGTAAAGTTGAGCCGCGCCGCGTTGGTGTCCTGCAGGGTGACAGTGGGTCCGGCCGTCTGGGTCCACTGGTACGTGGGCGGCATGCCGGAGGAGACGGCGGATGCCGAACCGTCCAGGACGACGGCTTGGCCGGCCCTCACCGCCTGGCTTTCTCGGGCGTCGGCGGTCACCTCGGTCATCTCCACCATCTGCACGCCGTTGTCGTTGTTGGCCGCGACTATTGCATAGTGGCGGTTTCCTATCGAGAAGGTGTCCACGCCGGTTGCGGTATAAAGCTCGTCGGCGCCTCTTTGGCCGTCGCCGAGGCTCGCCTTGGGTACGGGGTTGTGCGGGTTGGTGATGTCCACCACCAGGATGCCGTGGTCGCCGCTGGAGGCCACCACCGCGTAGTGGCGGTCACCTATTGCATGGACGGCCACGCCCCGGGGGTTGTCCAGCAGTAGGCTGTGGTCGTCCTCCAGCTGGCCGGCGGGGAAGATGCTGTTCGGGTTGGTGATGTCCACAATCTGGATGCCGTCGTCGGTGTTGCCGGTCACCACGGCGTAGGTGCGGTCCCCCACCGCGTATATGGCAACGTCCTCGGCCCCGTTCAGTTCGAGATCGCCGTTGTCCCTCAGGCTGCCGGCGGCGGTGGGGCTGTTCGGGTTGGTAACGTCGATAATCTGAACGCTGTCCTCTGAATCTGTCACCACCACCGCGTAGTGCCGGTCATCCTTCTGGTAGTGCGCGACGCCCGACGGGCCCTGAAGCAGTATGTCGTCATTGTCGGTGATCTGGCCCCTGAGGGCTGCGGTGCCGAGGCTGCGCGGGTCGGTCACGTCCACTATACGGAGGGAGTTCGAGAGGCTCGCCGCGACGGCGGCGTAATGCTTGCCCCCCACCGAATATACGAACAGGTCCGTGGCGAGGTCCATCTTGGAGCTGTCCACCACATGGGCCAGCTCGTCCAGCCGCCCGTTCTCGTGGATGTGGAACGTCTGGATGGCGTCACTGGTGCTCCAGGACAGCACGATGTAGAGGTTGCCGTCGTTGGCCACGTACGTGGTGGCCGTTTCGCCGCCGATGGCGTTGTTGAAGTTGTTGTTGCCGCTCTGCTGCTGCCGGTTCGGGTGGCGCAGCTCGTTGATGTTGGCAGGGTCGGTGATGTCAAGCAGGTGTATGCTTTCGTCGGTGGAGGCCACCACCGCGTATCTCTTGTTCCCTTGGACAAAGACCTCCACCTGGTTTGCCCCCTGAAGATACGTAAAGTCGCTGTCGGCCACGCTGTCCCGCGGGACAAGATCTATCTCCGGCTCGGCAAAGGCGTCGTTGGCGGCGATCCCCGAGGCGGCAACGGCCATCGCGGCGGCCACCACCGCCGCCGCAATCCGTATATGATGGGCGCGGCCCGTCACATGGAGTCACCCCCCCCCCCCCGAGAGGCCTCACTGCGCATGGCACGCGGGCCGGGATGGCCGGCCGCGCATGGAGAGGCAGGGCTAAAAACTGCATTCCGCTGCAACATAGCAAATAACCATTTCACATGTTTATAAATTAGATTGCGCACGTGCCAGAAGATGGGCATGCTCCCGCGCATGGCGGCGGAGCGCATGATCGAGGATCCGAACTGGCACATGTTCAAGCCGCCCGACGACTGCCCGGGGGGCGCCGAGCGGCCGGTGCGGGCTGCAGCGGCGGCGCCTTCTGCTGCCGCCGCTGCCGCCGCGACATGCCGGGGCGGTTCTTAGCATGCGCTCGATTCGCGAGACGTGCCGACGTGAGACCATACCGCGCACGGTATGCGCTCAGGCCCCTCGAAAACTCGTGCCCGCTTGTCGGTATTTTGAGATTTGACGGGCGTGGACCTGATTGGATGACAACCTCCCCCCCCCCCCGTCGTGACGGGCGTGGTGGAGCGACCCCTCCGGACTCACGGGGCACGGAATACGGCCAGGCCGCGCACTCCCGGACCCGAATGGGGCAATCCGGGCTGCTGCATGGCAGGGCTGCGCGCCCCCGATAGGTGGCCGCAGCTTCCGTTCAGTTAAAACCAGGCATTCTAGGGGAGGCGAGGACAAAAAATGGACACGCGCGCATGGCAGCAACCGCAAGCACAGGAATCGACATCAGCAAGAAAAAGCGCGACTGTTGCGCCCCGGATCCCGGGGGGGGTGGCCGTCGAGAGTGGGCGGTACCACAACGCGATGCGGGGCGCGGGACGGGCGGCGCGGGGGATGGCGCGCAGGTACGGCGCGAAAAATGGAGGATGCGGGGCAGTCTGTGTGTCCGCCGCCGGCATGTGGCGTGCCACGCACGAGGCGTTTGGGGACGCGGGGGCGCGCATCCCCCGGCCAGCCCGTACAGGCTGAAGATGATCACAGGGAGCGCAAAAAAGACGGACGGGGAGGACGCGCGCAGGCTTGCGGTGCCCCTCCGGTCCGGCATGATAGACGCGTGCCGCGTGCCGACCGGGCGCGTCCGCGGCACCGGGACACCGTACGGGCCACGCAACGGGGCAATGTACCGGCGCAAGCTGAACAAGATCAAGGGGGCGGGCCGGGGGCGGCGGCAATCCTGCGGGATGCCCGATCCCGGCAGCTGCCACCCCCCCCCCCCGTGTAATCCACAAACCGCCGGCCACCCAACCGCGCACGGAATGGAAGTGCGGCGACAGTCGCGCCAATCATGTCTGAGGGGTTACACAAGTGGCGATCTAGAAAGTTTGGCCTTGTGCCCAACCTAACCAATAACGGCCCCCGTCTCAGAGAGGCATTAAGCACGAACTCGGCGCCCATCCGTCGACCCGGCCATGGCTGAGATGAGGGCGGGCACCGCCATGCTGTCCGGAAGCGGGCCCCCGCGGCCGTATCCCGGCCGGCCGGCCGAGTTTGAGTGGCTCCGCAGGACATACACCGACGTAGCGGCCCCCGAGACGGACTACCTGTTGCCGGAGGCCCAGAAGACCTGCCGGATGGCGGACGATGCGGCCAGGGGGCTGCAGACGCCCCCGCCCCGCCCCCGCCCCGCCCCCGCCCCGCCCCCCGGAGCGGGCATGCCGGGGATGCTTCAGGGGCACCGTCGCCGGGCCGAAGAGCGAGACAGGCGAGGCAGCCGGGATGGCGTGGGATCCCGCCAAAAGGGCACGGATCCTCGCGGCGGGGAGCTGCCGCGGCCGGCCCGGGCGTCGATACTTTCATACGGCGCCCGCGATCCGCGGGAACTGACGCCATGACAGACGCCACCCACACGGCAGGGGCGATCCGCGCGGCAATGGACCGCCTTATCGATCGCGCGACCAACTTCGACGTCGGCGCGCTGGAGGCCATCTACCACAGGGACTTTCATACGACCCTGGTGATGCCCGACGGCACCGTAACCACCTATGACAAGGGGGGATTCATCGCCCATTTCCGCAAGCAGGCCGAAGAGGGCAGGACGCGGCTCAATACGTGGGCGGACTGGCACGACTTCCATGTCCTGGGCGACACCGCGGTCTGCGTGCTGACCCGAAGGCACAGCGGAATGAGCGGCGAGGAGATGCAGCTCCTGTGCAACATCGAGTGGCGTTTCGAAGACGGGCGCTGGCAGGTGCTCCGCGAGCAGATTTTCCTTCGCCCGCCGGACGCGTGAAGCGGACAGGATCATGCCGAATCCGGCACCGTTCCCGAAGGACGGTGGGGGGGTTGCCATGTACCGTGAAAACCGGGGCGCACGGCAGGCCGCCCGCGGCGGGCGCCTCGCGGGTGTCGGGCGCCCGGGCACCGGCAGGGCCCCGGACCGGCCAACACCCGCAGATCCGGCCGCCTTGTAATCCAAAAAATCCCCATTCGGGGCCAGAACCCACCCGGTACCCGGCAGAAAGGCTGCCAAACATATGCCAATTTGATCTGTCCAATAGTTAATGTTTGTACATATTTTCTCGAATTATTGGTTAAGGTTATTATACCCCCCCCCCCCCGTCGAACACCGATGAAGCCCGGGCTCTGTGCGATGATCGTCCTTTTGGCAGTCGCGGCGTACGGCCTGTCGAATGTCACGGCCGTCGAGGACGCCTTTGCGCAATCGGACGGTGACTCGGACGGCCCGCCAACGGCTCAAAGCGGCAATTTCGCCTGCAGCGTGCCCGTCACCGACGACGGCCGCGCCTTTGACGTCGTCTGGAACGCCACCCTTGTGACGTACGAGGCGGGCAACTCGCATGGCTGCTGGTACTGGTACGATGCCGCCTGCATCCAGTGGCTCACCCCCCGCCACATTAACTATGAGGGCGCCAACTATGGCGTAGAGTACCTGTACCTCGACATGGATCTGGATTACCTGATATTTGCAACCGAGACGCCCATCCAGAACCGACACGGCCTGGAGCTTGTCTTTGGCGCCGACAGGTTTCCCTTCTCCGACAGCCCCGGCAGGGCTGCGCACTGGAAGGCCACCGATATGGACTGGTCACAGACCGATACCGTCCAAGCGTGCATCGTCGCGCCTCCCGCGGAGTCGCCGCAGCCCAAGGTGGTCGCGCCAGAGCCCGCGGAGGCGCAGCAGCAGCAGCAGCAGCAGCAAAAGACAGTCACGCCGAACCCGCCGCAGCCCCCGGTGATCACACTGGCCGGCTCGCCCGACATGACCATACAGCTCGGCTCGGCGTGGGAGGAGCCCGGCTACGCGGCCACCGACCACGCGGGCCGCAACATAACCGCCAACGTGACCGTCACGGGTACCGTGGACACGTCAGTGGCCGCTGAGTACTCGCTGCACTACAGGGTGGCCGACAGCTCGGGCACCCAGGCCGTCCAGCAGAACAGGACGGTCACGGTAGTCGCGCCAGAGCCCGCGGAGGAGGAGCAGCAGCAAAAGACAGTCACGCCGAACCCGCCGCAGCCCCCGGTGATCACACTGGCCGGCTCGCCCGACATGACCATACAGCTCGGCTCGGCGTGGGAGGAGCCCGGCTACGCGGCCACCGACCACGCGGGCCGCAACATAACCGCCAACGTGACCGTCACGGGTACCGTGGACACGTCAGTGGCCGCTGAGTACTCGCTGCACTACAGGGTGGCCGACAGCTCGGGCACCCAGGCCGTCCAGCAGAACAGGACGGTCACGGTAGTCGCGCCAGAGCCCGCGGAGGAGGAGCAGCAGCAAAAGACAGTCACGCCGAACCCGCCGCAGCCCCCGGTGATCACACTGGCCGGCTCGCCCGACATGACCATACAGCTCGGCTCGGCGTGGGAGGAGCCCGGCTACGCGGCCACCGACCACGCGGGCCGCAACATAACCGCCAACGTGACCGTCACGGGTACCGTGGACACGTCAGTGGCCGCTGAGTACTCGCTGCACTACAGGGTGGCCGACAGCTCGGGCACCCAGGCCGTCCAGCAGAACAGGACGGTCACGGTAGTCGCGCCAGAGCCCGCGGAGGAGGAGCAGCAGCAAAAGACAGTCACGCCGAACCCGCCGCAGCCCCCGGTGATCACACTGGCCGGCTCGCCCGACATGACCATACAGCTCGGCTCGGCGTGGGAGGAGCCCGGCTACGCGGCCACCGACCACGCGGGCCGCAACATAACCGCCAACGTGACCGTCACGGGTACCGTGGACACGTCAGTGGCCGCTGAGTACTCGCTGCACTACAGGGTGGCCGACAGCTCGGGCACCCAGGCCGTCCAGCAGAACAGGACGGTCACGGTAGTCGCGCCAGAGCCCGCGGAGGAGGAGCAGCAGCAAAAGACAGTCACGCCGAACCCGCCGCAGCCCCCGGTGATCACACTGGCCGGCTCGCCCGACATGACCATACAGCTCGGCTCGGCGTGGGAGGAGCCCGGCTACGCGGCCACCGACCACGCGGGCCGCAACATAACCGCCAACGTGACCGTCACGGGTACCGTGGACACGTCAGTGGCCGCTGAGTACTCGCTGCACTACAGGGTGGCCGACAGCTCGGGCACCCAGGCCGTCCAGCAGAACAGGACGGTCACGGTAGTCGCGCCAGAGCCCGCGGAGGCGCAGCAGGAAAAACCCAAAGATGACAAGAACAGAGCCACGTACGGCGATGACTGGGTCATCGAATGTACCGAACAGTTCTGCCTGGTAGCCGAAAGCGACGAGCCCGAGCCCGACCCGCGTACCCCGGTAGAGCGGTATGACAGCAACGGCGACGGCGCGATACAGGAAGGCGAGTGGCATGTCGCAATGCAAGACTATGTTGACGGGGAACTCACGACCAAAGAGGTACTAGAGGTAGCCGCGGCCAGGTGCTATTGTCACTAGGCCGGAGGGACTCAAGGGCACGGCCCTGCACGGCTCCCGCGATAGGTGGTTCCGTTGCGAATTTGTGACCTCCGCAGGTAAGGATGGAAACTGATTGTTTTTTGAAAGGAGTCACGAATTAGCAACGGAACCCGTTGTATGTACTCACCTATGTTAACCCTCGTGCGTAGTTGGCGTGTCTGTGTCGTTGCACTTCCATTCCGTGCGTGATTGGGTGGCCGGCGGTTTATAGCTTACGCTGGGGGTAGTTAGTTGCGCAACTCCCTCATCCCGCATGCCCATATCCCATGATTGCGTTCAGGTGCACTGTCCCTATGTCACTGCCATTGCCTCCCTCTGGACCCTCAGCATCATGTTGTAGAGGTTCACCTTGAGCGTCATCTCCCGCGCGATGTACTTCCAGCGTACCGCACGCACGGAGTCCCCGAACAGCCTCTTGAACGACGAGATCACAATCTCAACCAGCCATCTTTTGCCGTAACCGACCCTCTTCTTCCACTTTTTGCGGTTTGCCTCCTTCTCGTCCCTGGTCAGTTCTGCAAATTCCCGGGGATCGCGCATGCCTCCCCCGAGCTGGTCGAGGACGGCGCGGGTCCTGGCCCTGTTTACGCCGCGCGAGCGCGTGGCCGAGCTTATGCCCACCCTGATGTACGGTATGATCCCGAGCCTGTCGCAGAATGCGAATATGGGGCGCGAGTCGAACCCGCCGTCGGCCCTCATCACTATCTCGGGCCCTCCGCCGCGTGGTGTGGCCCCCGGCCCCGGCCCCCGCCCCACCCGGCCTGCCGCGCCCGCGCCGACCCCGGCGTTCTCCAGGGCCTCGAGCGTGAGATCCCTGAACTGCGGCGCCTCGCCGGTGGTCTCGTCCGTTATGCTGAACGAGAGGATCTCCCTAGTGTCCGTATCCACCACCATGACGAACCTGATGAACCCGTGCTCCACCCTGTGCCTGAACCGGATGTACTCGCTGCGCCCGCTGGGGCTCATTCCGGTGCCGTCTATGGACAGGTTCAGCACGCCGTTCCTGCCGCGCACCGACACGGCGCGGGCCCCGACCGAGACGTCGAGCGCGTTCATCCTCCTCCATATCTGGGTAAAGTGCGGCACGCTCCCCCCGCCCAGCTGCCCCCCTGCAAATCCCTCGCATACGCGAAACGAGAGCCTGCAGTAGCTCCTGAACCCCGCCAGCGTCATTATGAGCGATTCCGGATACTTGTACGGGCGGCCGTTCTTCCCCCTGTTCATACGCCTCAGCTCCGCCCCCGCATCCGGGCTTGTGACGAGCGCCAGCGCGCGCCCCGTCGCCACGTACCTGGCGTCGTTCTGCGCGTGCGGCATCCCGGGCCGCGACCTCCGCTTCCGCTTCATCGCCCCGCCGTCCCCGCAGGTCAACCGCGCGCCCTCCCCCGCAGGCGGGCACGGGGACCGGCCGGTGCGGCAATCCGCTTAAATTCGCGCTCCGAGAGCACATGCTGTTGCTGATGTGTTAGCCCCATCTTCTTGATCGCTGATGGGGCATCACGTCATGCACACATAAGACGCGGTGTGAAGAAGATTCTACTTGGGGGCACAAAACAGCTCACAAAAGTGGCGTATCTCGAAATTCTAGGCAGGGTTGCGCAACTAACTAGCTGGGGGTGGCAGCTGCCAAGACCGGGCATCCCGTAGGATTACTGCCGCTTCCGGCCTGCCTTCTTGATCTTGTTCAGCTTGCGCTGGTACATTGCCTCGTTGCGTGACTTGTACGGTGTCTGGGTGCTCAGCATATGCCACATTATTGTGACCATCTTGTGCGCCACTGCCACTATGCCGAGCGCATGCTTGTCCGCGTGCCGCCGCTTGACGGCCTCGTATACGAGTGCCATCTTCGGGTCGTGCATCACGGCCACCTGCGCGGCCTCGCACATGGCCCAGTTTACCAAGCGGTTGGTGTTCTGCTTTTTGATGCGGTTCATCCGCGTCGAGTCGCCGGACTCGCGTACCATCGGGCAGAATCCCGCCATGGAGACCAGCTTTTTCGGGCCCTTGAACCGCGTTATGCCGTCTATCTCCACTGCCATCAGCAGCGCGACGAACGGCCCGACGCCGGGCATGCTCATCAGCAGCCTGGCATCTTTGTTCTGCTCTGTCTCTGCAGTGAGGTGCCTGTCAGTATCCGACAGTGACTCTGTAAGGTACTGCATCTGCCTGACGTGCTTTTGCAGCACGAACGTCTCGTTTGCGGTTCCGAGCTCGGTCGCCTCCAGCTGCCTGATGCCCTTGAGCGAGTACAGGTTTTTCGCCCCGATGCTTACGTTGTAGGCGTCAAGGATGCCGCGGATCCTGTTTATCACCTTGGTCCGGTCCTGGGTCAGCCTGACGTGGTGCCGTATCAGGGTCCTGATGCCGCGGACGTGCTTGGTCGGCACGTGGCACGCGTCTATCATGCCGGACCGGAGGAGCACTGCAAGCTTGTGCGCATCCTCCCTGTCCGTCTTTTTTGCGCTCTTGGTGATCATCTTCAGCTTGTACGGGCTGGCCAGGAAGATGCGGACTCCAGCGTCCTCAAACGCCTCGTACGTGGTTCTCCACATGTTGGCGGTGGATTCGCAGACTGCACTGCATTCACCCTTTTCCGCGCCGTACTTGCGCGCCATCTCCCGTGCGGCCTCCCTTGCGTCCCGTATCATGTTGGGGTACTGTCCCCTCTCGGCGACCTCCCCCATGGGATCCAGGACGCAGTAGTCACACTTTTTCTTACTGATGTCGATTCCTATGCTTGTGGTTGCTGTCATGTGTGTGTCCATTTTTTGTTCTCACCTCCTTTCGGATGTCTGGTTTTGACGGAACGGAAGCTGCAGTCACCTATCGGGGCGCGCAGCCCAGTTATACAGCAGCTCGGATTGCCCCATTCAGGTCGAAGAGTGCGCGGTCTGATTGTATTCCGTGTCCCATGAGTACAGAGGGGTCGCTCCATCACGCCCGTCACGACTAGAAGGGTTATCATCCAATCAGGTCCGTGCCTGTGACTCTGTTGGTCGTTTTGGTAGGCCGACAAGCTTATAGATCATATATTCTGCGAATTGTCCATGGGCGATTCCGAGACGGCGCTGCTGCGCCGGGAGATGGCCAAGATGATGGCGGAGATCAAGAGGCTGCAGGATGCGGTCGCCCGTGTGGAGGCCGAGCGTGACAGGATAAGGGCAGGCCTTGAGGAGCAGATAGACCTGCTTATGGAGACCATTGAAGAACAGGACAGGAGGCTGGCCAAATACGAGAATCCGAACGCGCCGTCCTCCACGGGTTCCATGTACAATGCGGAGCGCGACGCGTTCCGGAAGAGGCTTGCAGAAGAGGAGGGGCGCGGAGGGGACGGCGGCGCGAAAGACGGACCTGAACCGGAGGGGCGTTCGGCGGGCAGGCGCAGGGGCCCCCGGAGGGGCACGCGGGCGCGTCCCACGGCAACAGGCCCTCTAGGAGGATGAGACTGCGCCTGTACCGGTGCCGGAACTGCGGGCGCGGCCACCTCGCGTACGCGGCCCCCGTCACAAGAATCGTAAACGACTTTCCGGACGAAAGCAGCAGGCGCGTCGAGACGGTCGCGTACGTGCTGGAGCGCGGGTTCTGCAGGAGGTGCGGCGCGGTCAGCACCGCCCCGGCCCCCGGGCTGCTGCCCGGCACGTCGTTCGGCCCGGGGGCCCTGGGGTTCATACTGGAATACTACGCCAAGAGGTCGACTGACGCGACCATATCGTACTATTTCCGGGCGCTCTACGGCTTTTCGGTGTCGGCAAACGCCGTCTGGAACGCGCGCAGGGCGCTGGGAGGCCTGCTCAGATCCGCGTACAGCGGCATCCTGGAGCGTATCTCGCGCGCCGCGTTCGTGCAGTTCGACGAGTCGGTCGTCAGGATGAACGGCAAACGCGGGTACGTGTGGCTGGCGACGGCGGGGGACGCCACGTATATCGTGGCGGCCCCGAGCAGGGCCGCGGCCGTGCTGGAGCTGCACTTTGGCGGCCTGCTCGGCATGCCGGCCGTCACCGACGGGTATGCGGTATACGGCATGCTGCCGGTCCGGCAGCGCTGCTGGGCCCACATACTGCGCGAGGCCGAGAAATACGCCGTAAGAAACGGCGGGGACGACCTGTCGTGCTACCGCAGGCTGCTCTCCCTGTACGGGAGGATCAAGGACCGCAAGTCGGCTGACAGTACCGAGTGCCTGAACCTCGAAAAGGCCGCGCTGCGCATAGCGTCGGGCTACAAAAAAGGGCACGGGTTCCGCGAGACGCTGGAGGGCGCCGCCCCGCACCTGTTCACGTTCCTGAGGTATCCGGGCATGCCGCCCCACAACAACGCCGCCGAGCTGGAGATACGCGATACCGTAGTGCTGCACCGCAACGTGCGCCACCAGCTGTCAGAACCCGAGGGACGCCACGTGTTCTCCGTGCTGGTGTCCGTCGCGCGCACGTGCCAGAAGATGGGCATGTTCCCGCGCATGGCGGTGGAGCGCATGATCGAGGATCCCGACTGGCGCATATTCAAGCCGCCCGACTGCCCGGAACGCGCCGAGCGGCCGGTGCGGGCCGCAGCGGCGGCGCCTTCTGCCGCCGCATGCTGAGACGGTTCTTCGCATACGCTCGAATCGTGAGATGTGGCGACCTGATTGGATGATAACCCTTCTAGTCGTGACGGGCGTGATGGAGCGACCCCTCTGTACTCATGGGACACGGAATACAATCAGACCGCGCACTCTTCGACCTGAATGGGGCAATCCGAGCTGCTGTATAACTGGGCTGCGCGCCCCGATAGGTGACTGCAGCTTCCGTTCCGTCAAAACCAGACATCCGAAAGGAGGTGAGAACAAAAAATGGACACACACATGACAGCAACCACAAGCATAGGAATCGACATCAGTAAGAAAAAGTGTGACTACTGCGTCCTGGATCCCATGGGGGAGGTCGCCGAGAGGGGACAGTACCCCAACATGATACGGGACGCAAGGGAGGCCGCACGGGAGATGGCGCGCAAGTACGGCGCGGAAAAGGGTGAATGCAGTGCAGTCTGCGAATCCACCGCCAACATGTGGAGAACCACGTACGAGGCGTTTGAGGACGCTGGAGTCCGCATCTTCCTGGCCAGCCCGTACAAGCTGAAGATGATCACCAAGAGCGCAAAAAAGACGGACAGGGAGGATGCGCACAAGCTTGCAGTGCTCCTCCGGTCCGGCATGATAGACGCGTGCCACGTGCCGACCAAGCACGTCCGCGGCATCAGGACCCTGATACGGCACCACGTCAGGCTGACCCAGGACCGGACCAAGGTGATAAACAGGATCCGCGGCATCCTTGACGCCTACAACGTAAGCATCGGGGCGAAAAACCTGTACTCGCTCAAGGGCATCAGGCAGCTGGAGGCGACCGAGCTCGGAACCGCAAACGAGACGTTCGTGCTGCAAAAGCACGTCAGGCAGATGCAGTACCTTACAGAGTCACTGTCGGATACTGACAGGCACCTCACTGCAGAGACAGAGCAGAACAAAGATGCCAGGCTGCTGATGAGCATGCCCGGCGTCGGGCCGTTCGTCGCGCTGCTGATGGCAGTGGAGATAGACGGCATAACGCGGTTCAAGGGCCCGAAAAAGCTGGTCTCCATGGCGGGATTCTGCCCGATGGTACGCGAGTCCGGCGACTCGACGCGGATGAACCGCATCAAAAAGCAGAACACCAACCGCTTGGTAAACTGGGCCATGTGCGAGGCCGCGCAGGTGGCCGTGATGCACGACCCGAAGATGGCACTCGTATACGAGGCCGTCAAGCGGCGGCACGCGGACAAGCATGCGCTCGGCATAGTGGCAGTGGCGCACAAGATGGTCACAATAATGTGGCATATGCTGAGCACCCAGACACCGTACAAGTCACGCAACGAGGCAATGTACCAGCGCAAGCTGAACAAGATCAAGAAGGCAGGCCGGAAGCGGCAGTAATCCTACGGGATGCCCGGTCTTGGCAGCTGCCACCCCCAGCTAGTTAGTTGCGCAACTCCCTCATCCCGCATGCCCATATCCCATGATTGCGTTCAGGTGCACTGTCCCTATGTCACTGCCATTGCCTCCCTCTGGACCCTCAGCATCATGTTGTAGAGGTTCACCTTGAGCGTCATCTCCCGCGCGATGTACTTCCAGCGTACCGCACGCACGGAGTCCCCGAACAGCCTCTTGAACGACGAGATCACAATCTCAACCAGCCATCTTTTGCCGTAACCGACCCTCTTCTTCCACTTTTTGCGGTTTGCCTCCTTCTCGTCCCTGGTCAGTTCTGCAAATTCCCGGGGATCGCGCATGCCTCCCCCGAGCTGGTCGAGGACGGCGCGGGTCCTGGCCCTGTTTACGCCGCGCGAGCGCGTGGCCGAGCTTATGCCCACCCTGATGTACGGTATGATCCCGAGCCTGTCGCAGAATGCGAATATGGGGCGCGAGTCGAACCCGCCGTCGGCCCTCATCACTATCTCGGGCCCTCCGCCGCGTGGTGTGGCCCCCGGCCCCGGCCCCCGCCCCACCCGGCCTGCCGCGCCCGCGCCGACCCCGGCGTTCTCCAGGGCCTCGAGCGTGAGATCCCTGAACTGCGGCGCCTCGCCGGTGGTCTCGTCCGTTATGCTGAACGAGAGGATCTCCCTAGTGTCCGTATCCACCACCATGACGAACCTGATGAACCCGTGCTCCACCCTGTGCCTGAACCGGATGTACTCGCTGCGCCCGCTGGGGCTCATTCCGGTGCCGTCTATGGACAGGTTCAGCACGCCGTTCCTGCCGCGCACCGACACGGCGCGGGCCCCGACCGAGACGTCGAGCGCGTTCATCCTCCTCCATATCTGGGTAAAGTGCGGCACGCTCCCCCCGCCCAGCTGCCCCCCTGCAAATCCCTCGCATACGCGAAACGAGAGCCTGCAGTAGCTCCTGAACCCCGCCAGCGTCATTATGAGCGATTCCGGATACTTGTACGGGCGGCCGTTCTTCCCCCTGTTCATACGCCTCAGCTCCGCCCCCGCATCCGGGCTTGTGACGAGCGCCAGCGCGCGCCCCGTCGCCACGTACCTGGCGTCGTTCTGCGCGTGCGGCATCCCGGGCCGCGACCTCCGCTTCCGCTTCATCGCCCCGCCGTCCCCGCAGGTCAACCGCGCGCCCTCCCCCGCAGGCGGGCACGGGGACCGGCCGGTGCGGCAATCCGCTTAAATTCGCGCTCCGAGAGCACATGCTGTTGCTGATGTGTTAGCCCCATCTTCTTGATCGCTGATGGGGCATCACGTCATGCACACATAAGACGCGGTGTGAAGAAGATTCTACTTGGGGGCACAAAACAGCTCACAAAAGTGGCGTATCTCGAAATTCTAGGCAGGGTTGCGCAACTAACTACCCCCAGCGTAAGCTATAAACCGCCGGCCACCCAATCACGCACGGAATGGAAGTGCAACGACACAGACACGCCAACTACGCACGAGGGTTAACATAGGTGAGTCCATACAACCCGTTCTTGTCAACGTTTAATACGCGTCACAAGACAGCAGTCCGGGATGTCCAAGAGTGGTGCTGTTTGCCGCCCCGGCCGTCCTTCTCGTGTCCGTGGCTGCGATGGCGCTGCGCGCGACGGTCGCCGATTCCACTTCACACGCGGGCACGGCCGGCGGGGGCGGGGCGGGCGGGCCTGCAGTGTCCGGGGGCCTGAACCCCGAGGACGACGCGGTCGGGCCAGTCGGCACCGTAAGCGAGCTGTACGAGGCCCACAGCACCATTACCGACATCATGATCGATCACTCAGAACACGACTATTCCCGGGCAGGCGACATCGTGTTCACCATGACGTTCGTTGACGAGGATGAGGAAAAGCTGCACGTCATACTCGACTCGATACTGCCGACATTGGGATTTGACTATAGCGAGGCCGACATTGCGCCCCTTCTGGAGATCGGCGGGGAAAGGATGGACGTAAAGTACGGGGTATTCGTCCCGGACGGCCACACGTCGCCGTCGCCCAAGTCCCAGACAGACCCGTGGATATCGCTGTATGACTCGAGGTGCGACTCGCCCACCGCAAGCAGCCTGTGCAAGGCGCTGTTCTTCAACCTGGCAACCCAGAACCACTACGTGCTGGACTCCGACAACGAGTGGCAGCCCCCGGGCGCGGCGCCCGAACCGGAGCCCGCACCGGCGCCGGCCCCCGCACCGGCCCACGCCACGTTGTCGACCACCGTCTTTTTGGATGACTTTGAGACCGACAGGCTGGGCAACTGGACCAACTCCGGCAGATACAAGTGGGAGGCTGGCAGTTTTGACGATAATGTCCATCCTCCGGGGTACAACGATACCAACAGCGTTGCGTCGGCCGACAGGTGCACCACGCAGTGCGTGCTCGCCACCAGGGCCTCCGTCGACCTCTCCTCTGAAGGCCGCGCGGCGCTCTCGTTCTACAGGTACGTCGACCAGACCCTTGACAGCGGGGAATACCTCCGGGTCGAGGTGACTACGGGCAACGGAACATGGGCCCGGCTGGCAGAATGGGCCGGAAACTCTGGGGACGACGACGGCCTGTGGCACTTTGAAAGGCTCGACATCACCCCGTACATATCGGACTCGTTCCAAGCGAGGTTCGTGGCGCACATGAGTTCGTCATCTGAGGATGTCGGGATAGACGACGTGATGATATCCAGAGTGCTGGAGTTCTATGGTGGAAACAACTATACGATATTCTTGGCCGATTCAAGCGGACCATACGGGTATACAGGCACGATGGCGATAGGAGCGACAAACGCCAGCACCGGAGTCAAAGGCATCATAACTGCAGGACACAATGTCGCACTTGATCCTGCCACGTAGGTGTTTCACAACCACACCGTGGGCAACGATTATGTGATTTTAAACCGAAATCCTGATGCACGGCATAACACTGTTGATGCGGATGTGGCTTTCGTTCCGATCGAGGATCCGAACATAATCATAGGCAACAAGGTCCAGATGTTGAACGGAACCGTGATGAACGTCACATATGGGAATCTTTCGGACGTCCCTCGGTGGTCAAAGGTGAACATCTATGGCGCATTTACCAACGATGACGGATGGCTACGGTACAAGAATGCAACTCTCGGGTCTGGCACGAACACGCTTACCAACATGGGAATTTCCAGCTATGATAGCATAAGGGGAGACAGCGGCGCCCCGGTAATTCACCACAATGCCAGCGGATCGCACAACCTGATAGGCCTGCATTCGGGAGGTGTATGCGTATTCACCTCGCCGTCAGAATACCTGTCGCGTACAATAAACGTGACCTCGACAATCTGGTGCGATGACGTGAACTACTCCTATTACTACAAGGCCTTCAATCCGTGGGAGAACGTAAAGCCGGCGCTAGATATGCAATGATTTCATACCTGCCCTTGGGAATCGTAGGCGCGGTGGCCGTTGCGGCTTTGGTACTGATGCTCACGCCTACGGAGTGTTTTGTGATGCAGAACTATCTGCACACGGTTCCCCTGCCCACCAACTCTCCTATCAAGCCTGACGTTCTGCGTTTTGCCTTAGATCAAGACGGCAACCCGAGGATCTTGAAGAAGGTCTTCTCGAGCCTCGAGGAGAGCGAGGTGATCGTCGTCAATGATCCGCCGGACAGCGCGCTTGGCGCCCTGCTGTTCTGGATTAACGAGGGTGGGATCGTCGTCCCCGAACCCAAGGTTCTCTACGGATCGTACCACGTGGAGTGCACCGACCCCGTGAGCAGGACCGTACAGTGGCTGTTTCCGTCCATGTTTCCGAACAGCATATACGAATCCGACGTGCATGCGCCATAGTAGAGCTTCCCAAGTGCCCGCTTGACGGGGCTGACAATTTATGGTGATCTGAGATCCTCTGGAAAGTCGGTGACCTGACTACTGCACTCTGTTAGGTTTACTGATACGTTCGTGTCGCATGTAAGAATAGATATCAAGAAGGCCGGCTTAAAACAAAACGCGCGCGATTACACGTGGTGACTTGTATGTGTCTTGAGGCGAGGGCGACGGGTCCTTCCGGGCGCCATCGTGCGATGTATCTGGTCGGATTTGGATGCCGCAAGGACGCGTGGGGTGCATAAGTTGGCAGAGCCTTCCGAAGTGTTGATTTTCCGGGACTATTCGGGCTGGGAGGAGCCCGCGCTGACCACCCCGTTCGGGTTCATGTCGCTGCGCAACTTGGCGGTGCTGGGCGTCTTTGGCCTGGCGTCCGCCGCGCTTTACGGGGCCGTGGTGCCCGACAACATGGAGATAACGCGGGACTGGGCGCCGATCTGCGCGGCCCTCCTACCGCTCGGGGCGGGCGCGGTGTTAGGCATCATAAAGACGCCGTACGGGACGGCGGACGTTGTATTGCTCGCCCTGCTGTCGCTGCTCGCTACACGCCTACGGGAAAGGACGGGTTACGGCGGCCTGATGCGCAAGATGCGCAAAGGGCGGGGCGGGGCGGGGACGCGCAGAAAGTCCAGGGTGCTGGGGTTCCCGCGGCGGCTTGACACGGACGTGGCGCAGAAGGCCGAGCGCGTCCTAGAGATTTCGTGCGCCGATCTGGAGGAGCTAAAGTCCATACGCGTCACCATACACGGCGGCGACGGCTCCGTGCTGGGCAACAGGCTCGTCAGGTGCTACTTGGACGACGAGCTGATAGACGCGCTACGGACGTCCGCGGAGGGCGCGCTTGTGCTGCATGTCAGGCCCGAGCGCGAGGGCTACAGAACCCTTGCCATACGGGAGCACGCGGGCGGCGCGGTCCTACTGCGCAGGACGGTGCGGTTTGTGCGCCGCGCCGGGACCGGCAGCAACAGGTGATTGGAATGGGCATCTACAGGGTCAAGATATACGGAAAGACGAGGGCCGAGCTGGAGGTCGCCGAGAACGGGACGATTATCTGCGCCAGAGGCGGCGGCGCGGCAAGCCATTTTGAGGTGACCCTCCGCGATCTGCTGCTTGCAGAGCAGGTGTCGCACGACACCGTACTGCTCAACTTTTTTCACAACGGTGACGCGGACTCACTGGTGCAGGTTTCTCTGACCTCCGAGAGCTGCGCCTCCATGTTTGGAGAGATCATGTCTGCCGCGTCGTCACTATCATCATAGTCACTGGCCGAACCTAAAGACCCTGCCGCTCTCTGTAACAATGGAGACCGTGCCGCCGTCAAGGGCCGAGACGACGCGCGCCAAGCTGCCCGCGCGCAGCCCGTCGGCGGGCCCGTCCCCGTCCCTGATCGTGTACGCGTCGTCCCTGGCGCCGTCCACGTACAGGTGCCTTATCCTGACGTCCCTTGCGCCGGTATTTACCAGGTCTATCGTGGCCGGCTCGGCATCCGTAATCTCCACCAGCCTGAGGTGCTCTGCTGCCTGCGCCTTGTACAGGTCGAGCCTGTCGCCGTACGACGCGATCCTGTCCCCGACGTCGTCCGTAGCGCCCTGGTACAGCGCCGCAAAAAAGACACCGACCACGCCGAATATCAGAACATACTGTATGATCTGGTTCACGGCGTGACCACCCCACAGAGCGCGCTGCCCCCTCCGCCCCGGGCCGTCACCCTTGCAGGCAGCAGGTGTGACCCGTCGCCGGCGCCCGCCACTACGAACTCCAGCACCGCGGTCTGGCCCGGCTCCCAGACTGCATGGGACGACGCGGCCGGCGCGTCGCCGTCGCCCACCATGACGTGGTACTCGCGTATGGGGTGGTCGCCCGTGTTCCGTATGGTAGCCTGGATCCAGTACGAGCCGTCGGATATCTCGTGTGCATCCATCCACGCGGTGCACCCTGTTTCCTGCAGCACGTCGTACGATCCGGAGAACCACGCGGCAAGGGCGCCGGCGCCCACGACAGCCACCGAGACTAGGATCAGGACCTCGATCATCCCGGATGCCGCGCGCCGCTCCTGCCGCGTCACTCCTGCACCGCCTTTGTGTTAAAGTACCGCTTTGCCTCGTCGCCCGTGGCCTCGAACCTGAGGTATACGGCGTTGTCGCTTGTCTGGAGCAGCCCCGTCCCGGCCCGAAAGTTCGTGACGCGCTCCATCTCCGCCCCGGTCAGCCCCAAGGCCGCGCCCATGGCGCGCGCGGCCGACTGCGACATCTGCATTATTACCTTGGTGTCGAACAGCTCGGTGAGCCGGGACTCGTCGTCGAGCGCGCGGTCCATGTCGGAGAACTGCTGCGTGGACACGGCGAATATCAATGAGCGCTTGCGGCCCTGCCGCGCCATCTCGCCTATCTTTCGTATGCTGTGGTTGATCTTGGTCATGCGCCACGCCTCGTCAAGCAGGACGAACTTCCACCGCTTGGCGGGCAGCTCGTTTACGCGCCTCCACGCGTACGCCAAAACCAGCAGTATCAGCAGCCCCTCGTACTCCTGCCCGTCAGTATTCCTCAGCGACACCACCATTCTGTCCGAGAATCTGGGGCTGCCGCGAAATACGCGGGAGACGCCGCCGCGGACCAGGTCGGCCAGATATTTTTTCGAGTCCTCGGAGCTCGCCTCGTACAGCCCGTCTATGGAATGTACGGTATCGCAGATGCTCCTCCACTCCCTCCTCGTCTGGTTTGGCGCGTTGGTGGCCGCCCCCAGCAGGTCGGCCGCCTCCACCGCGGAGCCGAGCATGGCAAACGGGTCCAGTCCGTACTCCTGTCCGGGCGCCATCTCCACCCTGTCAAGCCCAAAGTATTCTGCGTGCTCCGCGTACTCGCCCTGCGGGTCTATCACGATACACATGATGTCCGGGCGCTTTTCGAGAAACCGCTTTAGCAGTATCTTGTTTGTAAACGACTTGCCGGAGCCCGTGGTCCCCGCTGTGAAGACGTTGTGGTTCTTGCGCAGGTTGACATCATATATGACGGGGCCCTGCGTGTCGAGGTTTCTGCCGAGCATGATGCCGTTTGGGACCTCGAGCATGTCGGATGACACGAACGGGTAGAGCACGTGCATGCTGTGTATGGCGCCCAGCCACGAGGCCCCGCCGCCCGAGACGATGTGCTTTTGCCTGCCAAGCGACGTCGTGACCCTGACGTTCATCGCGGACGTGTTGCGCTTGACTGTGCGGTGCAGTTCGCGGAGCTTTTTCCGGGACGCGGCAAACACGAACCCGTTGACAGTAAACGCGAACGCCGACGTGTTGCCCAGTTCGAGCTCCCGCTTGAGGGCGCGTATGTCACGGAGCTTTTTCTGGATATCTGCCCTGCTTGTGCGCACCCCGCTGTAGAGCAGCTCGCGGTTCTCCATCTTGCGCAGGGCGTCGTCGGGGCGTATAGGCGCCACGTGTATCTGGAGCCGGTGGAACGTGCCGAACACGTCGTGTACCCACGCGGGCGGCAGGACCGCGGGGGCGCCATATACGGTGTACGCCCTCCCGTACAGGGGCAGGCCGTCCACGACGCACGCAAAGTCCCGGACCCCCTGCGCCGTGACCGCCGGCGCGTTGTGGGGCTCGTCGATGGTGTATGAAAAGTTCAATCTCTCCAGTATGTCGTCAAGCGGCTCCGCCGAGTCAAGCATGACGCGCAGAACGTCCATCCTAGTGCCGCCCGCCCGGCTCCCTTCCCCCCTGACTGTTATGGGAACGCGCTCAAGTGTGATGACGGCCGCGCGCTCCAGCATCTTGAGCATCTCAAAGAACTCTGCGAGCCTGCGCCGCCTCTTTTCCTCCGGCAGTATGCGGAAGTTGGTGGGGGTTATCGAGTACGCGTGCCCGTATACCCGTTTGGGCGGCCCGCCAAAGAGGCGCTCTCGTATGATCTCCACGCGTACGGTGCGCCGTGCGGCTTTTAAGCGGATGTGATGGGGCCGTCTGCATGGGACGTGCCCTCTTCCATAAACTACAGAAGCTACACCTCTTCAAATTTTTTTGAGGGTGTACACTACCGGCCATTGTAGATATATAAGGTGAGATTCGTTAAGATGTTTTAATGGACGGACTGAATTATAGCCAGATTCTTGAAAAATCACATAGTGTAGAAAAACCGAACTGGATAGAATGGCATGCCCAGCTATGGGGAATCCCCGACACCAAAAGCTTCGTATTCTATCCACATGACATCAGCGAGACATATGAAGATGACCTGAATTCCAAATACGGTCCTCACGGGTACACCGTAATACTCAGGCCTAGAATTGATTCCGAATACAATCCACGGGTAGGTTTGAAAAAGGGAACATACAAGGTATTGATATTGGAACCTGATTACGACCAAGAAAAAATCGACCGCGGGTGTTGCCTTCTCCGCAAAATGTTCAATCTATACTTTATCAGAAAAAGTGAGAATCTAGATCAGCCGGAATAGCCTGAAAATCGACCAAAACCCCGAGATCCCGGTGGAAGACGTTCTTACAATTGATTTCTAGGAATGGGGGGAGGCTAGGCCGAGAACGCCGGAGGCAGTGTTAGTAGCAGGACCAGGCCCGCCAGCAGAAACGGTACCACGGGGGCGGCCACCATCACAGGCCGCCCCTCCCCGTCGCCCTTTTTCCATATTCTCGTGCCCACGGGCGTCGCGCGCAGCGAAAAACCGCCACGCCCGTCGTCAATGCGGACCATGTGTCTCTCCCACCTCCTCCGGTGGTGCGCCGCAAAGAACGCGGCCGCCTTTTTGAGGGTGCCTGTGTCCCCGCACGCGGAGAATGGCAGGCGTCCCGCGGCCGGATGCCGGTACAGCCCGGCCGCATGCGACGCGTTCAGCGCCACGTTGTATCCCATTACCGCAAATGCCAGTATGGTAATTCCGAGCAGGCCGGCTAGGACGGGCAGAAACGGCACGCCAAACGCTGTGGGCAGGGTGGCCGATACGACCAGCAGTATTATGCAGTCCCCAAAGGCCGCCCCCCTGCACCTGTACAGCACTAGGGCGAGCGTGACACCCGCCGCCATCCCGAACAGGGCGCCCGCGTCCGCCCAGCCGCCGTCCAGCAGGAACAAAACCAGCCCGGCGCCGCCCACCAGCGCATAGTGGCGGTCGCCCCCAAGCACAGTCCTGTACCTGACGTCCGTGTACGAGTTTGCCGCCAGCACGCCCAGCACCATGAGCAGCCGGATCAGCTCAGTATCCATGTAAGAGTACGCGGCGTATCTCCTCCCCCGTGTCGTCGACCCACCTGCCCACCTCCGAGAGCTCCGCGCGTATGGCGTCCAACCGGGACATGTCGCACGCGACCCTCCGGGGGCGCGACCTTGGGATCAGCCCGCGGCCGCGCAGACGGGACAGCGCGTGCTGGACGCGTCCCGGGTAGGCGGGCCAGTCCTCAAAAAAGTACTGGACGGTCTTGAGGGGGATTGTAACTATGCGCGCCGGGCTCCCGTCTGCCCCTCCCCTCCCCGCGCCCTCCATACTGCGCGCAACCCCGTACACCTTTGCCAGCACACACATCTCAAGGAACGATATGCCCAGCCCGGACGCCGTGGCCGACCAGCGGCCCACCCGCGTGACTGTAGGCCTGCCGTCACCCGAATATCGTATCAGTCCCGCGTTTTCCATGCGCCTCATGTCGTCCGGCCCCATGCTGCCGACCCGCGTGCGGCGGCGCACGGCCGCGTGCATGTGGGCTATGCGCCTCGGGCCCACGGGCCACGGCATGCCGCCCCGCATCATCCCCAGCTTGACGGCCCTCGTAGAGTGCGAGCGCCTGGACAGCCCGCGTATGACTGACGCGGCGTCGCGGCCGCCGGATTGCGGCATCAGGCCCTCCCCCTCCTCCTGTAGAACACTACCCCGCGCGTATCGCGGTGCTTTTGCGCAAACTCCGCGAGGTTCGCGGCGGCGTCAAACTGCATCATCTCCACGTCCGAACCGTCCCCCTTGCCGCCCGAGAGCCCCAGCCACCGGCCCGCCTCACTCGGGAACAGGTACGTCATGGCGGCGCCGGCGCCCTCGGGGTCCGCGTCCCTGAGGACCGTGACCGTCTTGCGGTCATCCACTATGGAGGCGCGCCTTGTCTTGAGGTCTATGAGATATGGGGGGTGCTCGTCGGTACCCGGGATTGCGATGATGTCGCGCGCGCCCTTGATCAGCTGCCTTGCGCGCCGCACCTCCGCGGGGGGCGGCCTCTCGCCGTCCGGGGTCACTATGGCGGGCTCCTCGTCCCTGCGGTACCGGGGGGAGTCGGAGATCATCCTTACCTCCTCGTAACTGGGCCACGCAAAGCGGGCGTCGTTGACTGGGCGCGCCCTCACCAGCCCCGACACCTTTTCGGCCAGCTCCCCCTGCATGTCGGGCCTCTGCCTTGCTATGCGGTACGGGATGTAGTACGGCAGCACGAACTGTGACAGCTTGGAGCCCAGAAACTTGCAGAGCTCGCCCAGTATCGCGGCGGCCCCGGGCCCCAGGTCGAGCGCGATGAACTTTTGGTGTACCGTCCCCGCGCATATGCGCGACAGGGCCGCCGCGTCCTCCGCGCTTCCGTGGGCCGCCACGTAGTCAGACACGTTGCGGAGGAGGAGCGGGTTGATCCCCGCGGGCCTGTGGTTGTACTGGACGTGCCTTACAAGAAAGTCAGACGCGTCGGCGCATTTCATGGCGACGCACCTGATATGCTCGGCGCCCGCCGCCAGGGCCCCGCGGTACACGTCGCCGTCTGCCATCAGGTACGGCGTGCCGCCTATGTAGCCCACCCTGACTGCCGGAACCCCGTCTGCCGGGGACGGCTGCCCGGCCGATACCCCTGCAAAAATGAGCCTGTACGCGTCCACGTGCCTTTGCAGCGGGACCGTAATGTCGAGATCATGATATCGTATGGACGCGGTACGAACCTGCCGCAGCCGCCACTGCGTGTTTTTCGCGCTCACCGCGCCCCGTACCTCCTCTCTGCTATGCGCACGGCCGCGCGCGCCGCGCGCCCCCGGCTGGTTTCCCTCTGCTCCAGCACGGGGAGGATGGCGCGCGCCTCGCGCGCCAGCTCCTCCGCGATTCCGGGCTCGTACTTGTACCCCAGGGACTGGATCTCGGTGCTCATGGAAAACGCGCTCGACGGCGGCGGCGGAGGACTACGGGCCGCATCATCATTACCATCGCCGCCGCCGCCGCTGCCGTCATCAGCATCATCAGACATGCCGTGCCCGATCATGTCAAGGAACCCTATCCTGCGCAGCACGTGCTCCCCGGTCTCCTCATCCACGTATGACGAGGCCTCCATTATGGCGTGCAGGTACGAGTGCGCGTGCCTCACCCCCAGCTCCATGCGTATGGCGTCCCGCAGCCTGGCCTCGTTTAGCGGGCAGCCCCACGTCCTGCAGACGCCGTGAAACGCCAGGACCAGTAGCTTTGCCTTTGTCATGCGCATGCCGGGCGCGCGGCGCAGCCTCTGGTACCACGCCCACGCGTCCCTGCCCGCGCCGTTTGGGATGCCGAGCTTTTGCGATATGTTGCTGACTGCCGCCATGTCGCGCCCCCGGCGCACGAACCTGTCCGCCCGCAGCCTCGGGTCCGGCTTGCCGCCCACCTCCATCTCAAGGTACAGGTTGGTCCGGGTGCGCGGGAGCGCCGCCGGGTCCGCATACGCCTGCCGCCGGTCGTCGTCTCCCTTGACCACCCCGCACGCGCGGCAGACGATCTCCCCCTCGGGGGTGGCCGTCTCGTATCGCATATCGTGCGCGCAGGCATCCGCGGCCGCCATTTGCCCCGCGGGGCATTCGGGGGATGCGGTGCGTCTTGGCGCGGTCGTGCTCATACCCGTAACAATAATGCTTTTTGTATTTGATGTTTTTGTAATATGCCTTCCCAAAGGGGTACATTACCGTAGTATGTCCTTGGCGCGGGCCGCCCGCGGCGCCCGGATGTAGCGGCGGGGCGTACGTGCCGGAAGGTGGGATGTGTGCGCGCCCGCCCCTTTGCCCTTTTACGCTTTCCGTACTTGTGACGGATGGTGCTGATTCGTAAGATAATCCAAAAGAACGGCGGTTCGTGGGGAGTGAGCCTTCCCGCGGACCTCATCAAGGAGCTCGGGTGGAAAAAACACACCTACGTCTACGTCCAAAAGACGAAGAACAAGTCCCTGATTCTGCGGGCCGTGCCCGACGTTGCCGTCGCCGCCGCAGACAAGTAGCCGCCGCGTGTTTTACGGCGGCGGCCGCATACCGGGCGGCCCCCGCGCGCCGGGTTTGTAACATGCAGGGCCTGACAGAACATGTCCCGGGCAGCCGCCAAGTCATTTCTGTTGCCGCCGCAGGACGGGGCGCCGGAACGGCCCGCCTGCCCTGCACGTAACTGGTAGGTTACCCGCAAACTTTCATAGTGCGCTATGAAAGTTTGCGGGTAACGTGGCGCCGGGGCCGCGTTGCGCACCGCCATGCGGCCGACCCTGCGGCCACCGCCATGGCGCGCATCTGCCGCGAACCGGCCGCGCCTCCCGATTCTGAAAATCCGTACTTTTAACAAAAAGCGGCCTTACAGACAGTGAGCCGACACCCTGTTGTCACATACGCGTGGAACCTGGCGCCCCGCGCCCCCGGCCGCCGCGCCCCTTTTGCCTTATTACTTGCCTGCGCGGCCGCGGCGGCGGTCCTGCTGTGCATTGGCGCGGCCGCGGCGGCGGCGGCAGCAGCAGCAGCAGCAGCGGTGGATACCGTTCCGTCCGCGGCCGATCCCGGCACGGGGCCCGGATCGCACGGCGGCGGGCCGGCGGCGACGCCACCCTCTGCCTCCCCCTCCTCCCCGCCCCCGACCTGGCGGCTGGGCGGGAACCTAGCGGCGGGCGACTCCTACACGTACGAGATATGCAACAGCATGCACGCATATGAGGCGACCCACCCGAACCCCTGCTATACGCTGCGCATGGATTTCGTGCACGGCATGGCGCACCACGCGTACGGCCCCGTCTGGATAATGGACGTGGGCTTTGACAACAGGAGCACCGTGATGCTCCTTGCCCATAATACGATGACCGTGCATCCCACGTCCGCATGGGACGTGTGGCTCGCGGACTCCATCCAGAATACGGTGCTGCACCTGGCCCCGTACGGGGAACAAAGCCTACAGGTGGGGGCGCACTGGGGGGACATTGACGCGTACTTTTACAGCGTGCCACTCTCTATTACCTCCCGGGCCGGGGACAAGTCCATACTCGGATATGACACGACAGCAGAGTCGCGGACCGTCATTGTATCCGGCATGCCGTTTCCAGAGTACAGCAGGTGGCACGACCCCCGCAGCATATCTGAGGATCCGAGGATCATGCACGAGTATGCGCTTGTCAGGTGACCATGGCCCATGAACCCAATCATAGTCATCGGGATGGTGTCGCTGATAACCCTGGGGCTGTACGGCATATACGCGGGGCTCGAGCAGCAGGCCGAGCTCGGGGAGATCCAGCGGGAGATGCTGGAGAGGGCGGCGGGGGCGTCCGGCCCGTCTGCGTCATCGTCACACGTGTACGGCGAGATCCATGACGGCGCGCACGTAGTAATCACCAACAACATCGCGAAAGACGTGACCGTGATCCAGTTCCGTAGCTACGAGAACGGGACGCTGTCTGACGCATGGCACGTCAACCATACGGTACCCGCGTACCGGACACACAACCTGACGGGCACACCGCTCCCCGGCGGCATGGCGGCCCTGCTGGGCGACGAGGATTACGCGTTCCGGGGCGTGACGGCGCAGGGCGTGGTATTCACGATTGAACGGGCCGCTCCGCCGCCGGCGCAGGGCGTTCCCGAAAACTCGTTTGGACACGTGGCAGTCATGAGCCTGGACGGGGGCTCGGCAAGCCAGAGGGGGGCCGACACGGTAGTCGCGTACCACCACTCGGACAGCAGCACATACTGCAAGGTCCCGTACGTCAAGCCCGGGGAGTCGTGGTACACCAGATGGGAGAAGCACATCATATACGACACCCCCTTTCTGGTGTCCGACAGCGGGCTCGGTGGCGCGATACCGAGGCCTGCCGGGAGCCCCGCGTGGTATTACTGGGAGGCGGGCGAGAAGATCAAGCCGGGCCGCCACCACCAGTACGAGCCCTGCTCCAACTTCGGGCACGACCCGGGCGCGCCCGCATATCCGGCGGGCATCGCACAGCTGCAGGGCCATCCTGACGTGTTCCAGATGGTCCGGAGCAACGCGGACTATGACGTTAGGGTGACGTTTCCGATAAGCGGCAGCGTAACTGCCCCGTATGCGGGCAAGATGGCGATCCGCGTCGAGACGCCGTACACGGGGGCGGCCGGCGCCGCATACGACTTTGGTGCGGACTTTCGATGTACGGACAGCGGGGCCCACTCGACCAGCCCGTGCGACTGCCTCTCCGAGTTCCACGATACCGTGGACGACCGGCTCAAGTCGTGGGAGGACGGCATGCCCAAACCCGTGTTCTCCGCGTCCGTGCGCATGCAGAACGGCGGACTGACCGTCCAGTCCGCCCCGCTGGGGACGGCCGCGCCCGCCGAGTCCTTTGCAAGGGACGTGGAGCTGGCAAGGACGGGCTTTGAGACGTACTACTACAACTGCCTGTACCGGCTGACCGGGGACATAGAGGCCGAGTGGGCATACGGCGGCCAGCTGGACGGGTGGCTTGAGGCCGACGTGGAGGCGGGGGACGTCATAACGGTCAACGGCAGGATCTCCCTGTCTTACAGCCCCCGCGGGTTTTCAGGCGGCGCGCCGGCCTCGTCGCACGTCGGCGTGGACGTGGGCGATACGATACTCACGGTGGGCAGGCTGAGCGAGTAGCGGCCAGGCCGCGGGCTGCGTTACTGGTGCCGGTCAGGCACTGCCATCATGGGCATGTGCCAATCTTCCACCGTTTGATGTCCTGCGGCATCACCATCTCATTTCGACGGAGGGCAAGTCATGGCGAACAATGGGAAGCGTGGCCGGTCCGCCGGGAGGCGGGGCGGGTGGCGAGGGATAGTTTTCCTCCGGCCCCGGGAAGCTGGGGTATCCGACCGGTTCATAAGGGCACGGCATGAACGGCTGCAGTCTTGAGAATTTCCGCACCACGTATTGGGCGGATTTCGCGACCGCGCCTTTTGAAATCCTGTCTCCGTCCCAGAGGCTTTTGGAGTCGATGGTAATGCTGGCGGTATCTGCCGCCCTGCCTCTGTCAGGCCAGTATGCGCATAGCAGGTGGCCATACCTGTTAACGCTTATCCGTATTGTGTCGCTCTCGTCGCGTACACGGGCCCTGCATATTGTTGCCATGTCGGCCATCTCGTCTTGCAGAACTTTGGTGCCTATTCTGCCCGTCTCCAGCACCCCATAAAGGAGGGTTGCAAACCTCCATCCGCCATGGTATATTCTGTCTGTTATGCGCATCGTCATGTCGCGCCACGCTTTGTTGTCCGGATCGCCGCTGCGCGAACCCGGCCTTAGACGCGCCGCGTGTTGGGGCCTGTTGAGCATGGACACCCCGTCGTCTGAAATCACCGCCGCGAGGGGCTCTACGAATTCCGGCCTTTTGGACATTTGTGCTATGGCCACTACGTGCTCATAGTGCTTGTCCCTGCGGCTGCGCTTGATGTCGCAGATGAGCCTGCCGCCGCGCCTTTTTTGTATGCGGCTTGTGCTCTCCAATGCCGCACTCAGCTGTTCGAGGCCCATCGTCATGTCCAGCAAGGGGCCGTTCTCTGCGATTCCGTATTCGAGGTGGCCAAGAACCCCTGAAGCCGCATCATCGACCTGCAGGCGCTCATCGGCGTATGACAGGCCGCAGCTCGAGTAGGACTCGATCTCCCGTTCCGTACCCTGGCGGCCGGCTGATTTCGGGGTTGCGGCGCTGCATACCCTCAGGACGTCGCGCGGCAACGACTCCTCGGGGCATGCAATTATGCGCCCCGCGTCATCCTCGCCTATCCCGAACCTGACCCCCTGCTTTTTGGCATGCCCGCCGCATGCTCCAGTATGTCGTAAACTTCCGGGCGCGTCCACTCCCTGCCCGCTCTCTGGTACGTCTTGGCAAGGGTGCCGGATGTCATGCATGCCCCATTTGGCGCGTGCGCTGATAACGGTTGTGACGCTGGGTTTCCGCGCGGTTGCACCCACCGCCTCCGCGGGCATGGTTGCGCGAGCCGGGGCCGCGGCCGGGTCTTTCATGATCCCGGACATTTGGGATCGGACTGCGGCGCGCCACGGGCGGACGGCGGCACCAGCCACATCTCAAATAGTATTACCGTGCAGTCTGTGTAACGAGATGAGAAAGCACCGCCGCGCACTGCCGTGATTGAGAAGGGAGAATGGGATCTGGGCGCATGCTACGAGAATCCGTTGTCGCTGGCTAACGGGCCGCTTTATATTGCCCACACGCGCACATATGGGGCATGCGCAAAAGCGAAATCCTCTACGGTGGTTACGAGGACACGCTAATCAAGGCCATAGACGAGTCCCTTGCAAAGTACTGGGAGGCCTCAGAGGCGTTCCCGGAAATTGCATACGGGGACTGGGAGGTGAAGGGCGCAGAGCGCATAATCAAGGGGTGGATGAGGATAGAGCCCATACACCAAGGACTCGCGCTCGGCCAAGTGCGGCGTTGGCTGCCCGACCTATACGTAGCATACATGGATCACTTCAAATACGACAGTTCGGTTCGGGCGCGGTTCTACCGCATGGGAAGCCCCGGGCAAAACAGGCGCGCACTGGAGTGGCTTCTAAAGGGCCTCCGTTATGATCTCTTGTGAGCGACGTTGACGATACAAAACAGGCGCGCGCCGGAGTGGTTTCGGCAGATCTTCCGGTAGCCAGATCGCCGTTTTGACGGCCGTGTCTTGCTCACGAATTTGCAACAGGCCCCTTGAAAATTCGTGCCTATTCGTCAGTATTTTGAAATTTGACAGGCATGAACCTGAGTGCGGCCGACTTATTGCTGCCGGTCTTGTCCTTGTGGATCTGCGACGTGAAATCAGTACCGTCATTGTCCTGCTTGCCCCGCTTGTCGGGCATCAGATTCGTGAAGTCTACTTCCTCCTCCCCGGTGGCTCCTCCATGTCCTTCTTGTTGCCGATGCGTTGTTCGCCAAGCACGTGCTCGGGCGTCTGGTACCCACTCGCCAGCAGAGCTCTCCAAAGCGTCAAAGTGCTGGCCTACGGTCAGGGCACTCGCCATGTGTGACAAAAACCACATCAAAATATAGGAAATAAACTATTGTGATTGGAATCGTCGCCGGCTGTCTTTATTCATCCAGGCGCCTGAACCTATCGTGTGTCCCCGGGGGCGAGCCCCTTCTCTTCCTGGCTCTTGATGTAGTCGTGAATCTGCTTTTGGACATCCGGCGGGACGTCCTCCCACTTTGCAAAGTGGTACTTTACGGCCTGTATCACGCCGGCGGGGGACAGCCACTCGTTGCCAAGGTTGGGCGCAAACGTGTTCTTGATGGTCAGGCTGGGATGGAGCCGTTCCTTGGCATTGCTGTCGTTGTCGCTATTGGTTGTCGACACCTCGAGCTTCTTTGACGGCGCCTCCCCGTTCGGGGCTTCGGCCCCACGGACGGGGTTAGTATGACAGTTATCTCCGCTACGCTCTGTGGTTATAGAATCCGCCTTCTGTGCATGCTGTCGTTGCCGCCGCGTCTCCTGCTCCTCGTATTTGCGAGCCTGTTGACTGTAGTACTTGTGTGCCTCTAGAAGCTGTTGCCGACGCGTCTCCTGCTCCTCGTACTTGAGCTCTATGAGCATGGCATCCGCCTTCTGCGCATTCAAGCGTGTGGGGTTGGCATGACAGATATCTCCACTGCAGTATCTGCCGCAAACATCGCAAGGGGGGAGCGGACTGCGGATGGGGCCAGTCTTGCAGATATCTCCGTTGCAATCACATGTTGCGTCGCAAACACACTCAGATTGTACAGTGCAGTCACATTCAGTATTGTTCTCGGCCTGTGTGGTACAACCACATGTTACATCTGTCATGGGCAGGTTTTCGCCGCATCCATTTTAAAAGCTTAGATCACAAAGAGCACGGCGGCAACAATGGGACGCTCATCGGCAATACATACGCGACCGCACGGGGGCATGATGCGCGACGGTACCGCATCACCGCCGCGCGTGCCGCCTTTTATCAGATTCGGAATCCACATGTCGTGAGATCGCGGCAGGCAGCGTACTTTTTGATGGCGATATGCGCCGCCGCGGTCTCCTTTCTTACCCTTATGGACGCGGCTGCCGGCGGCGGGCACGTCACTTCGTTTGGAGCGGCCCGGGCAGAAGCCGCGCTCTACCTGCACATACCGGACAAGATGATCGCGGGCCAGACGTACCAGGGGGTCGCCGTAACCGACAGGCCCGCGCCCTTTGGCATGCTGTCCGACCGCACCATACATCTGGCAACCGGCTCCGCGTCCGTCAGAATACCAGATACTACGACCATACCGCCCGGCATGAACCACGGCCTCTTTGAGATACGGGCGGTCCGGAGCGGCCCCGCAGAGGTGCACGCCGCCCACGCGGGAGACGTGGGAATGGCAGGCGGCACCGTGTTCTCGCCGTATACGGGCCCCCGGAGCCTGGACCTGGTCATGCCGGGCAACCTGACGTCCGCGTCCGATGTCACGGCAGTCGTGATGGTACTTGACGGGAACGGGTATCCGGTGCAGGCGGTACGGGACACGGACGTTCGGGTGGTGGCATCCGGCATGGTAGGCGCCCCCCGGATCGTTTCCATAGCGGAGGGGCAGGCCCACGCGGCGTTCGCGCTGCAGGTCAACGGGTCCGGCTCTATAACGGCGGCGGCCGCGGGGCTGGAGTCCGATACGGAGCGCATCGCGTACGACCGGGACGCGGTCAGCGTCCACGTGGCGGCCGTGCCCGACGTGGTACTGCAGGGGGGCGTCATACACTATGTGATATGGATGGAAAAGGGCGGGGATGGTGACGATGGTGCGGCAGGGGGCAGCCCCTTCCACCCGCCGCGCACGATACGCGGCGAGCTCCAGACCACGGACGTGGACGTGATCCGGCTGACCGAAAACGTTCCTGCAAACAAGGACGCAAGCTCCGACACGATCGTGGTGCGCAACGGCGTGGCCCGGGGCGTGGCCTATGCGGGACTGGAGCCCGGGCATGCCGTTTTGACCGCGACGATACCGGGGTACGGCGTCGCGTCCGCCCAGGTATGTGTTGGCGCTGTCGTGTTTGGCGATGCAAATGGCGGCGCCGACCATGCCGCCGACGACGACGACGACGGTACCCTGCAGATCCCCGAAAACGGCACGGCGGCGCGCGACACCGGCGCCGCGGGAGCCGGCACCGCGGCGGCGGCGGCAGCGGCAGCGGCCGGATGCGGCGGCAGTACCGTCGAGACGTTCCGGGAGTACGCGCAGCGCATCATAGGCGAGCACGCCAGTGCTGCCGTACATGGCGGGCACCATAGCATCCCGAAGCTCCCGCGGGAGCTGCCGGACCAGCCCCCCGCAAACCACGTGCGGTTCTGGATATATCCCGACGTGACCAGCCACGCCGCGCGCGGGACGGTCGGCTTTTACCACCTGGAGACGGAGACCGTGCACACGGTCACATACGACGAGAACGGCACCAAAATAGACACGGAGTCCGAGTACACCCGGATGATCCCGGCAAGGACGGACTACCACCGCGTGACGGTGGCCGCGCCGCACGGGGACATACTCGTCCAGCCCGTCCATATAGCCCACCCGACCAGGTACACCAACGCGTACGACTTTCCGATATCAGCGGGCCGCGAGGGCGCGTACGACGTCAGCGTGACCTCGGGGGGCCGTACGGACACCGGCACTCTCCGCGTGGCCGCCCCGTACGAGGCCGACTACCGCCTGCAGCTCGTCTCGGTCCCCGCCGCGCTCGGTACAGTGCAACCGCTGTATGTGGCAAGCATTACGGACGGCAAGGGCCGGATAATAGACGTATACGACGAGTTCGGGCGGGACAGGACCATATCCGCGGCCTTTGGGGACGGGCGCGTCGAGAACGTGGCGGTCGGCGCGCTGTCGTCGTCATCATCGAACACGGCCGTCATATACGGCGCAGTCACGGGGGAGACGGACGTGGTCGCCACTCTGGAGGGCAGCCCCGGGGCGGCGGGCCCCGCGCGCGGCACCATAACGCCTGGCGGCGTCCCGGTCTCCATAGAGATGGCCGTGCCGTCCGTGGTGCACTCGGGCGAAAACTTTCCGGTCGCGGTCCACACGGTGGACCCGTTCGGGGTGCCGGTGGAGAGGGTGGGCGCGGCAGTATCGTCGGCAGAAGAGGGAGGCGACATAACGCCTTCGGCCGCCGCGGCCACGGGATTCCTGTACAGCAACGGGACGGCGGCCGCCGTATTGGGGGCCGGCTCCCACACGGTCGGGGTCCTGCATTCTTTGGGGGGCGGCATCCAGAAAGAAATTGTCTCGTTTCTCAATCTCATGAACCTCACGGCCGACGCCCCGCCGCGGGTCGCCGCGGGCGAGCCGTTTGAGATCCGCGTGGCGTCTCCGGTTACTGCCATTACGACGATCGGTGCCCCGCCGCCCGCGGGTGAAAACAATGGTGGCGATGGCGCGGCAGGCGCCGCACGCGCCCCGCCCATATCATACGAGGTGACAGACTCGCCCTGGCCCGTGGAGCAGACCGCCCCCGGGGTGTTCCGGGTCACCCCCGCCACCCAGGGCGACGCCGTCATCGTGGTGCGGGGCCACCTCGACGGGTTCGAGCCCGGCGCCGTGTCCGTACCGGTGCACTCGGAGATGGCGGTCCTGCTACAGGTCGATGCCATATCAGACGACGGCGGCAGCGGGCTCGAGGTGGAGTTCTCGCTGGGCAACGGCACCATGCTGGCCACGCCGTTTGAAGCCGTGCTGAGCCACCCGGAGCACCTGCGGCTCGAGTTTCCGGATACAATCGACTCCGGGTACGGACTGCTTGACGTGGTATACGGCGGGGGCGGGGGGTACCTTACTGACGGGGACGACGACGGCATCTATGACACGATACGCGTGGGGCCCGGCGACGACACCGTAACGGTCACCGCCATATATGAGAACAGCGTGCAGGTGTTCGTGACGGGCGGCGCGGGCGGCGGCATATACCCGTACGGGGCCGACGTCCATGTGCGGGCGGAGCCGGGCCACGTCATACCGTATCTCATACCGGAGCGCCTGGCATACTGGGAGGGGGCGCCCGGCAAGCCGTCCTCGTTTGTCATGCAGGCCCACCGCGATATAGAAATGGCGGCCGTGTACGAGCCGGACTATGCGCGCGTGACGTATATCGTGCTGGCTGCCGCGGCGGCGGCTGTGGGATACATTGCATACAGGAAGGCGGGCCCGCGCATATCATACGTGATCGGAGGGATACTCGACGGAGTGACAAAAGGGGGCGGGGGACCGCCCCGGACGCGGCCGTAGCAGCGCGGAGCAGACGGAGGGGGGAGTGCAGGAATGATTGCAAGCGGCGCCGTGCACGCCATGCTGAGGCTTGGCATAGTCAGGCGGGCGCACCGGTACCTCGCGGGGCGCTACTCGCGGGACATTCCCATAGCCGGCATCGCGGCCTCCCCGCGCCAGCGGGCCACGGAATCTGTAGGCGCCGCGCTTCTCAGTGTCATACCGGCAGTCTGCGCCTCTGCAATCCTGTATGCAGTAACGGGAATGCCGTACGCGCTCCTGTTCCTGTCTGCCCCTATAGTCCTGTTCTTCATGAGGGGCATGGGGCTCCGCGACATCGCGCGCAAGAGGGCGTCAGGAGCGGACTCGGAGCTCTTCTTTTTTGCCATATACTGCGACATAATGGAGAAGACTGGCCGCGGGCTGCACGGAGCCTTTGAGGCGCTCCGGGACGGTGGCGGCGGCCCGATGTTTCCAGCAATGCACCGCGAGTCACTGGTGATACGCCGCGAGATGCGGGTGTTCTCAAGGTCGTTTGCAGACGTGCTGCACGACCTCGGCGCAACGCACCCGTCCGCGGCGTTCCGGGACTTTGTGCGCGGGTATGCGGTATCGCAGACCACGGGGGGAGTCGGCACCTCGGCATACCTGCACGAGAGGCTCCGTGAGTACCACACGGCCGCCAAGCAGCGGATGGACGCGTACGCGTCTACGGCAGAGATGCTTGCCACGGTCGGTTCGTTCGGGCTGGCGATGTTCCCGATATTTGTGGTGGTGGGCGGGATAATGATGGACCAGTACACGCTTTTGTTTTTGTGCGCGTCCGGCATCCTGGCGGTGCCCGCCGTCACCGCCGTGCTGGTGGCAAGGGCGGCGGCAGCATCCCCCGTGCCTGCGGGCAGGATACCGGTCCGCAGGATGCCCGTGGCGGCGGCGGGCGCCGCGGGCGCCGCCTGCCTTTTACTCGGCATGTCGTGGTGGGAGACAGCGGCGGTCCCGCTTGTCGTATGGTGTATAGCAAACCACTGCATGTCCCGCGGGCGCCTCGCGGGCATGTCGAACCTGGAAAGGTCGGTGCCCGCGTTCGTGAGGGACATCAACCAGAAGATGCGCTCAAACCCGAGCTTTTTTGCGGCGTTCGTATCCACGGAGGGAATGGCCCCGTACACGGAGCAGTTCAACGGCGTCCTGCGCAAAGTAAAGTCGCGCGTCCTGCTGGGCGTCGAGATATCCCGGGCGCTCGGGGACGTGCGCACGGGCTCGTGGCTTGCCGACTGCGTCATGGCGCTGATGGCGCAGGCGTCCAGGAGTGGCTCCGTGACGCCCGCCGTTCTGGACAGGCTGGCTCTGTTCGCGTCGCACCACGTTGAGACCAAAAGGGAGATGTCGGCCAAGACCGCGACGCCGCTGATGACCGGGTACATGGGGTCCGTCATCGTGGTGATGATGATCATGATGATCCCGGTGGTGAGCTTTGACCAGTTCGCCGCGCTCGACGTTTTGGCGGGCACCGCCCCGGATGCCGAAACGGTATCGGATGCCTCGTACCTGGGATATGACCTGGGCGGCCTACTGGAGGAGCTGAACCTGGTGCTTGTCGTGGTGGGGGCGTTCTGCTCGATGGTTATAGTCTCGCAGATAAGGTACGCCACCATACTGCACAGCCTGCACACGGGGGTGCTGCTGGCGGTCATAACGGGCATGCTGTACTATGACAGGCTTGCAGGAGTCGCGCTGCCCGTCTGACCTTTTTTTGGCGCTGCATGCGCTTGGCGGTGCGTGGCCGGCTGGCCGGCTGGCTTGCATGAGGTGGGGGCTTGGGCGTTCTTTTGGGACGCCGTCACGACGCCAAGCACCACAAATGACAAGACTTGCCGTCCGAGCGTGCGCCGGAGGAGTGGTGTGCGGTCAGGCCGGCATACGTGATACGGCGTACGCAAGAGTCGGAATCACGCGGGGCATAGCCGTATCCCCAGTCTGCGCAGCATATCAAACGTGTTCACGTATTGGATGCCGAATTCCTCGCAGACATCCGGTAATTTTACATGACTAAGTGACTCTGGCGCGGGCTGCTCGTGCGTGACCAGTATGGCGTCGTTAACTGACGCAAAGGCGGCAAGCCATCCATCTGCCGCACTGCTAAACTCTTCTAATGCTTCGGCATGGCGTTCTCGTTTGACCCATTCGGTCATGTCGGCGTACTTTTCTTCCGTCTGATTATCACGTGCAGACTCAAACATGGATCTGTTCTTGCGGGACCACACAGATAGCTCGTCTTCATGGTGCATTAGTTCCTCGTAGACTTTGTCTATGCTAAACACGGTTTTCGCCCTATTGCAGTATGCCAAGCGCCTCCAGAATTCGGCGCACAGATCCGGCGCATAATACATGTTATTTGCACTGATGAATACGTTCGCGTCCAGTACGAACGTGTCGTTGGCAGAACTCATCTGGACAGCATCTCTCCCGCATATTTCTCAAACGTAGAACCGTGCATGTCAGTAAGACTGTATGCGGCCGTATAGGACAGACGATCCTCCATTACGGCCCGTACCACAGCCTTCCCAAACGTCGGACTTGTGCGATAATTCACATTTCTCCAATAGTCTCCCCCCTTTGTCTTCTGTTCTTCCCGTTGCCGCCTCGTATAATCGGCATAAAACTCGTCAAAGCCTGCCTGGCTCATCGCCTCCGTGTCAAGCATGCGTCGAGCGGCCACGATGATGCTGACCTTGAAGTGCGCCGACACGCTATCTGGCTTGGCGTTATTTTTGGACAAAAATTTGTCCAGTGCGCCTGTGGGAACCAGAAATTCTGCTGCGATCTTGTTGCAAAGCCGCTCCTTTGGACCGTCGTGTATGGGCCGGGTGCGGTCCAGGGCAGACAGCCCCTCCGCCCCTGTGAATATGTGGGCAAGCTCGTGCGCCGCAGTGAACATCTGCGCAGCTTTGTAGTCCGCGCCGTTGACAAACACGAGCGGCGCGTAGTCGTCTACTAGTGCAAACCCTTGGAATTCATCCGGATCGAGCTTGTGGTGCGTATTACTTCCGACGATGCCGGTGACAGTTCGCATCACGCCTGCGCCATCCATGATCCCAAGCAGGTGTGAAAAGGCACTTTTCCATGTGTCGTGTTCTGCAGACCATTCCGGTTCAAGGCCCAGCGTCTTTCGCATCACGCCGGCGATCTCGCCTGCCGACGCGCCGCCTTTGCGGTACATTCCCACAAACCCTGGAGGATCTACGTCGTACTCGATCATGTAGTCGCGCATCCAGTCACGCCTGCGTTGCATGCTGTATATGGTGGACAGGAGGCCGGGGCTGGGGCGGCGCTGCCGGGGATTGTCACTGCGTGTACGAAAGTCTACGATTGGCAGATCCTCGCGTATCGGCTTTTTCATGAACAGGTAGCCAAACGGGGTGTGCGTGGAGCTGGCAAGTCTCTCTGCTTGATTTCGCGATATAAGCCCCGTGCGTTCCCACTCTTCCACTCTCTCTGATTTGGCGGGGATTTTTTTTGCCAGATCCTCCACTCTGATGCTGGCGCGTTCGCGGGCCCATCTCAGCACTTCTGGAGCCAGCCTCATCTGTCTCCTACCGGATGGTATGGTGCCTGTGTCCGTTTGGGCCATGACAGATATTGCACATATTATACTATAAAAAAATTCAAAACTGCGCTAGGTACTATGGCCGTTCGGCAGACGTGGCTGTCTTTGTCGCGTATGGGCAGGCACCACGGTATGCGCCGGCACCCGGGGGCGCCAGCGTCGAGCATCCCCTCCCCTTTTATACAAACCGAGCGGTACGCGGCGTGAAGAACCAACCGCGCCAGGCCATCTCCGGGATGATCGTCACCATAATACTGATCGGTATAGTGGTGTCGATCGGGGGCATCCTGGCCACAACCACCACCGACATCGTAACGACCGGACTGGTCCTGGATGCGGTGGAGATAAAGCGGCTCAACATCCAGAACACGGGCACCACCTCGTACATCACGGGCATGATCAAGAACTCCGGCAACACGGACATCAGCAACGCAGTGGTCATAGTCACGCTTGACATTAACGACAAGAGCGTGGACGAGGACGACCTGTTCATAGCCGCGTTTGAGCCCGCAGGCATACACTCCGGGGTCACGGCCACCGTAAACGAAAAGATCTTCGTCGGGGATACGGAGGACCGCTCGGCAAACCAGACCGCGAGCGTGGAGAACGACATGGACCACCGCCTCACCATCGGCCAAAAGTACCTGGTCGAGGTCAGGGCCGACATTGCCGGCGGGGGCCAGTACTCCCAGACCAAGGTAATATCGCCGCAGTAGCCTGCGGCATCCCACTTTTTTTATTATTTTTTTATCGCCAGCCAGAGGCTGGCCACGCACAAGTCCGTACTGGCCAGAGGATCCCGCAGGGTGCGGGTACGAGTCCTGCAGGCAGGAGAATCCGGATCGCCGCGCAGTGACGGTGTGCGGTTCAGGGCACGGGGTATACGGAGTCGGGGTTTTCCCCGAAGAACTTTGTCAGCGCCCGCGCCATGGTACGCGTTGACTCGTACCATGCGCTCGCGTTGTATGTGCCTGCAGGCGCGATGCCCGCATGGGTGGGATCATTGCGCGAAGGCCTGTGCTTTATCTGTACATCCATGCCTTCGTATTCGCTCATGTATTGTATGATGCGCCCCGCGTTGAAGACGGCAAATTTGCCGTTTTGGTTTGCATCGTATTCCTTTCTGGCGAGTATCTTTCTGACCTGCGCAAGCCCCGCCTCCACCCCCAGATCCTCTGGCAGGATGTTGACGGATAGGTATTTCTCGACAGAACGAATCCAAAAGGCGTTTTCTTGTGGTATGCCGTCCCTGATGGAACCCGGACCGCAGTACCGGGCTAAAAAGCCGAGGCGGTTGACATCGATCATGGCTCACATCGCACTGTTGACAAGCGGCATGATCTTTTTGAGCATGTCCTCCGGCGCCACCGTCCCCTTCTCCCGCATCCTGAAGGATCCGGTATCCCGGTCTCTGGCCGAATGTATGAACCAGACGTCCCCGGATGGCAGGAACTGGGCGGCTATGTCGCTGTCTTTGGTAAATATCCATTCTCCGTGCACGTGCCCTTCGGGGTTCAGCGTTATTCCGGTCTCTGGCAGTTTCTGGTGGTGCTTTATCAGAAAGGACACGAGCGACCTTGCAGAGTCCGGATCCATCGGGTCGGCGCCGTTCTCCAGCGGAAGCTTGTACAGGTAGTCTATGCGGTCCGCAACCTCGCCGAGTCCTGCGCGCCTTGCCATGCCGATGACCTCGGGCACCGTGTATGTGGTTATGGCGGCCATGAATAAACGATCTCCGCGCTGCAATTTATGAATATCTGTCTGTGGTGGAATTCAGAGATGATCGGGGCTTGGGGGTGAGGCCCGTGCAGGCACGTCCGTGCCAGCGGGGCGCGCCCGGCGCAGGGATCCCGGCCAAGGACGTGCATTCTTTTGGCAGCGCCCCCGGACGCGGGAAAGGTCATCGTCCGGACTGCCGGGTTTCCTCGTCGGGCACGAGGCCGTGCCCGCGTAGAAACCCCGACTCTGTCCTGGTGAGCGGGCCGCCGCTGCCGCTGCCGGGAACGGCCTCATTCGGGTCGTTGAGGTACCCCAGTATGGCGATGGGTCTCACCGAGTCCATCCCGACCCCCGTCTTGAGCCTGTCGAGCGGCCTGTACCGCCTCGCCATAATCTCGTCGTCAAGCACGGACTCCAGCATGGTCGGGATCAGGAACCCCTGCTCGTACACCGGGTCCGCAAAGGCGTCGCCCCGGACGTACGGGTGCCCGTGAAAGAACCGCACGTGCCCGACCGGGATGCGGTACGCCCCGGTCTCCGGGTCCGTCCCGCCCCCGCGCACCGGGGCCTTTGGGAAGCGACCGCTCAGCCAGTAGCGGTTGAACGTGTACGCGTATTTTCCGTCAAGCCAGGAGTCGTTCCAGCACAGGTGGTTCCCCACTCGGCCCGGTATCCGCACGGAGCGGCTGCACGGTATGCCGTACACGTCGAGCAGCAGCTGCCTCCACATCTCGGCTGCCTGCCCGTCGTCTCCACACTCAGCGCCGCGCAGCTGTCTGGCCGCCCACTCTTCGCGGTCCCTGCGCGCCCCTTTCCTCTGCTTTTCTGTAAATATTATTCTGGTGACGCCGTCAAGAGAGTAGTTCTCCGCATAGTCGTGCCTTTCGCGGATGGCGCGCACGATGCCTCCGGCGCCCCACGCCTTGAACTCAAAGTCAAACAGGCTGGAGCCCTCGGGCCACAGCAGCCTTATCTTTCTGAGCCCGCTTGCCCTTATGCCGGACATCTGGCTGTGCAGCCTGTGAAACAGGATCCCCCTCTTTTTGATCTCGATTATCAGGGCCCTGTTTGTGACGTGCAGCGTGCCGCCGCCAAACCTGGTGCTTATCTTGTGCTGGGACTCCATCATCTCGCCCCTCTGCAGTATTATGGGCATGTTACATGTACCGTACTGTACCTTATATCCTTTTCTTGATGCGGGGTGTTGTCAAGAACTGGTGACCTGTAATCCGCTGTCAAAACGGTGACCTGCCTTTGCCGCCGCCGGGAACCGGCGGCCATCCTGAAAAGTAGGGCAGATTGGCCCTCCTGCATGCCACACCATCTTTCAAACAGTCTCAAATATTTTGGGAATTACATACTTGAGTATAGTCAGGCACGGACTAGACGTGATCTCAGATGTCATGAGGTTGATTGCTGGAAAGGGTGCCCCCCTTACGGGGGGGATAAAAGCACCCTGCTAGTTGTTGTTGTCCCTTCCCTTTCCGGAGGGATTGCCGGTCTTACTAGGCCATCCGGCTGATCCTTTACTGGCTTTTGCCATCGCTACACGTGAGTACTTCTTGTTATTATGTCATGCCATGCAAGGTACTTGTGCCAATTCGTGAGCTGGGTGTGATCTTCTCTGAAACCCGCCAAAGTTATAAACCGTAAATGGCATACTACTTTTTTATGACAAATCACAGAACCATAAACGGCATCGATGTCGACGCCAAACTCATCCAGAACACGTTTCTGCCCGGACATGACTACCACGTATTCAGCCTCCTCGACCTGTACATCTTTCTGAGATGCGGGCTGGTGAAAAGGGTGGACGTCCCGTACCGAGACCTGATCATGCTGTACGAGGTTGAGCCCGAACTGCGCAGGATGTTCAGCCCCCGGTTCATAAACGGCATAGATGTCGGCCTCCCGTTCATCGAAGGCACGTTCAAGAACTGCGGGGATACCACTATTACACTCACCGAGCTGTATCTTTTACAGCAAGAAGGGATGGCGAGAAGGGAGGACTTGTCGAAGCACCTCGCGGTCCTGCTGGATGCTGTCAAGCCCGAACTGGACAAGACATTCTCCAAGATATTTGATGCCGTTTAGTCGCGATAGGCACGGCCCGTCGAAAGATATTTATCGCGCCACATATAGTCACGGATATGAAGAACAAGGTAGTCGATCCATGTGTAGAAAGTGAGTTTGTAACACTGGCTGAAAAGACATGGGCTGGCTTACATGCCTTGAAAGCAGACGGCTCCAAAAGCACAAAGGTCAATGCTAAAATACGGTAAATCTCGTCCTGCGGTGTATGGAAGTCCCGCCCATGTCACCAGAATTTGAAGAGATCCTGCGTCGAAAACTTGGCAACTGTGTAGAATTTAGCAACGCTCTACGCCACGAAGACAGGCAGACATACTAGATACGATGATAGAGTGCATCATACTGGAAATTCATCTTATGTGTTCGATGCCTACGATGAATAGGTTTGGCCCATTGCCAGATCTGAATGACGAACAACAAGTGATAGCCCTTAAGAACAAACTGAGAAAGATGTTCGAGTGATGATTGTCAGACCCTCTGGTTAGTCGCCATGAGGTACAGGCTGCTGTTCTGAATGATGGGTTTCCATTTGGGCGCCCTCGGTTACAATGTCTGCCGCCTCGGTGGGCATCTTGCTGATTGCGTCGTGCCTGCGGATGTGCCTAGATTCCATATCACGAATTTGCACCAGTACCCTTGATGCCGTTTTTTGCATGCCGCTACGCTGACGCGTCCCGTCCCGCATACTTTTTCCAGTCTGACACCCTGCGCATTGTAAACGGGAGCGAGTCAAACCAGGGGAGTTCCTCAAAGAACAGTCCCGCTGTGTTCAGCACTGATTCCGTGTCGGCGCGGCATCCCCATACAAACCCCTGCCAGTCTCTTCTCCTGCTGTCGATGGGTACGTCGGCATACCAGTCGTCCGCCTCGTAGCGCGCAAACTGTACCATCTCAAGCGTCCTGTTATTCTCAAACCCGATAAAGTGGTTATGGCCGCCGAAGCCAAGGCCCGTTATCTCGGATCTTGCGCGCGGCCAGTCTATTGGCACTTTTCTCTTCAGGCCGACCGATATCTTTCCGTCCACCTTAAAGTACGATATGTCCTGGGTTTTGATGCCCTGGTCCGTCTTGAGGTCGGAGCGCGGGAGGCCCTTCTCGTACCAGTAGCTGGGGGTCCTCCGCTGTGGGGTGGCAAGTGCCGGTACTGCGGGCATGGCGTGCATGCGCCCCCCTGCGCTATTAATCTTGGCTGCGGGGCGCCGCTGCTGCTGAACGGATGGCAACTCTGCCGGCTGGCGGAGGATGGAACGGCCGCCATCCGACCACGGGACGCGTGTTCCCGTAACCGGGTGGCGCGCTCTTGCCTGAATGAGGCCATCCAGTTGCCGGACGCTACGTTACGCCCCTGCCGGGCTGGCTGGCTGCAGGGTCGCCCGGCATGTCGCCGGCGGCCGGACTGCCCCCGGTCGCGCCGCCGTCACTGCCGGAACCCGTCCCCCCGAGCATTCCGCTGTTCTTGGCGCCCTTCATCAGCTCGTCGACTGCAGGCATGCTCCCGACCGCGCCCCGGCCCGCGCCCATGGCAAGACCCCTGAGGGGGCCGCCGAGCCCGCCTGACGCCGCCGCCCCGCCGGCCCCGCTCGCGGCGCCCGCCGCCGCCCCGCCGGCCCCGCTCGCGGCGCCCACCGCGCCCCCCATGCCGATCTGCATGGCCATGGTGCTGCTGCTGATGACCGCGGTCTGCACCGCGCCCTGTATGGATCCCGTCACGTTGCTCAGGAACGGCGCCAAAATCAGGGGCCAGAGGCCCGCGAGCGTGACGATTCCAAGCACGGAGACCCACTCCTCGAGTGACGGCATGGGCGCGTTTGAGACGTGGGTCCAGCCCACGTACAGCGTGACCGCCGAGAGGAACGGCGCAAACGAGGCGCCCACCATGTTGTCCACCATGTTCTTGGCGTGCTTTTTGAGGTACGGGACGTTTCGTAATACCAGCCACATCGGCAGCGTGATCAGCACGATGCTGATGAACAGCACGCGCACCTTTGCCGTCACGAACACGACAAGCGACACCACCAGTGCGGGCATCAGCTTGAAGAACGGCATGAACACCTCGCCCATCAGGCTCTGGCCAAAGTCGTTGGGGCTGGCAAGGGCCGTGCTCCACGACACGGGGTCGAGGACGCCTGCAAAGTCGAACATGCACGCGGCCGAGGCCCCCATCTTGCACCAGAGCGAGTCGATTACTGTACGCGGGTCGCCCCCCGGGTTCATCATATATCTGGAGAACTCCGTCATGTGTATGGCAAACGTATCCCACACCTCCGGCACCAGGAATATCGCCACCAGCCCGAAGACCGACGCGCGGAACATCTCAAGGGACGTGCCGCGGCGCCATATGCCGAGCCCCTTCTCCCAGAAGTGGCCCGCGCCCGAAAATATTATCATCGCGGCCAGTATGGCGGCCGCGGGGTATGCAAACCACCAGTACATGGCCGCGATGCCGCTGTCTACATCGTGGTATCCCATCCTTAGCAGCTCCCCGTTTATGGCGTCGATCTCCCCGTCCGCCTGCGTCAGCGCCTCGTAGTCGGCGTTCTGCATGTGTATGGCCGAGAGCCTGCGCAGCTCGTCGCGGCGCTCTATATGCGGCTGCGCGGCCGCCGCGACCTCCTCTGATATGACCGCGACGCGCTTGCCGTCCATATCGTACGCGTGCATGGTGGGAACCTCGGTTATGGCGTCTGCCAGGCTGCCCTGTATGACGCCCGTAAACGCGGTCATCACCCCCACGTACACCACAAAGCCGAGCAGCATCATGCCCAGTATTGCGGGTCCCTGCAACAGGAACGCGGGCCTGTCCTTCACGGTATCAGGTACGCGGGCGGGATAAAAGGCGCAGATGTCGGGCGGGCTGCAGTGGTGGCGGGGGCGGCCGCCGTGGCGGCGGGGGCGGCAGCAGCAGCGGAACCCGGGCCCGCCGCTGGGACGGCACCACGGTGACGCCTGCGCGGCCCACCGCTGCCATCCGGCCCGCCGCCGGTGGTGAAAGCCCGTGCCTCATGCAGGGCACAACGGCAACGCTTAACAGATACGTCACCGCTTATCATACAATGGAAAAACCCGCACTGGCAAATTTTATCAGGTTTCTGGAGGACAGGGGGCTGGTGCGGTTTGACGTGATTGGTGACGGTGACGAGGAGTTTTCAAACCGGTTCAGGATCCAAAAGTACGTGTTTCTGGCAAAGAATATGGGGTTCAAGATGCCATACGAGTACGACATCTACCTCTGCGGCCCCTATTCAAAGACGCTCACAAGCGACTACTATGATCTGGCGCGAAACCGGACCGAATACGAGCGGGCAGACGGAAGGCTTGACGGCTCGTTTGACGCGGACGGGTTCCTGCGCGCCATAAGGGACAGGACCGACAAGTGGCTTGAGATTGCGGCCACGCTGATTGAGAGAAAACCCCACTGTGCGGACAGGAAGGATCTTGTCAGGCGCGTCAAGAGCTTCAAGGACGAGCCCGAGCCCGGGTACATCTCGGGCGTGCTCCGCAAGCTGGAAGAGCTGAGGCTAGTCTAGCCAGTCTATGATCTTTAGCCGGGTGTTTCTTCGGTTTGTCCCGCGCAGTTTGGACTCGTACTCCCGGATCCTTTGGTTGTCCAGCATTTTTGCGTCGTTGGTGAAGAAGAACTTGGAGTCGGGATCTGCCAGGACCTGGGACACGATCAGCGCGTCGTTCGGGTCTATCTGGCCGTCGATCTCCTGCAGTTCCGACATGCATTGCGGCACGTGCCTGCCGACTCCGGGAAGGCACGAGTGGTCGATGCCGTAATCGGAGAACAGGGAGGCGTACTTTTGAAGGCGATCAGGCAGTATGTCCGCGCCGGTCTTCTCCAGGATTTTCGCGCTAATCTCTCCCAGAACCAGCTGGGGTACGAGCACGCGGTAGCTACGGTTCCGCAGCGCGTAGAACAGGCGCCTGGCATCGCACGCGACATCCTCCTCAAATATCACCGAAAGAAAATAGTGCGTGTCGACGTATGCCCTGGACGGCCCGCCGGCGTCATCCGGGCCTTTCTTGGAGTCCCGCGTCACCGCGGCGTCCCTCCTGAATGGCGGCAGTTGCATGTTATGTATGCGCGCGACATGGATATCGTACATGGGTGGATGCTGAGCATAAAAGTAGTATTATTATGGAATACGGTGGATTCATCACTACTGCAAACTTGCGCACATCCCCCGCCCGGTATCCTGACATGTGCCAGAGCGCGAACGACGATACTGAGGACGGGAAGGCAGATCCGCGCCGATGCGGAGTCCTGCCCTCCTGCGATCACACGGGGATGTGATCTCTGCTGTGTACGGCCCGGCCGGTAATATGCATGTCCTTCGGTATCAGGGGTCGGAATGGTAAAAGCCGTTTATCGCGTCGTGTATCCGGGACACCTCGGTAATGTTGTCGTCGCGTATGCGCTCTAGGATGCCCATGCGGCGCTCCATGTCACATCTGATGTCGTCGACGCCCAGCATGACCTTCATGCGCGGCAGGACGGCGCTCCTTTCTATGATCTCGTCCAGGCTGTCTGGCATGACGCGGTTCTGCTCGGGGTCGTACCAGAACAGGGTGTTCAGCGCCTTCCGGGAGTCGGGGTTGCTGTTGTTGGTTGTTGTACCCGTGCCGGCCGCGCACGACGCGCCCGTCGCGGGGCCGCCGTCCTGCCCCGTGGAGACCTCCGTAATCGATATGAGCTTGCGCTGCCTCTTGTTGTCGTGCAGCACCCATGACATGTGCAGGACGTACGTGAGCAGGTTTGTCTGGGATTTGGAAAGCGAGATGGGGGGCGCCTCCAGCCTTGTCAGGGCGTGCTCCGCGCTGCTGGCGTGGAACGAGCACATGCACCCGGAGCCGGACGCAGCTGCCTGGAACAGGCCGTCGGCCTCCCGGCCGAGGATTTCGCCCACCACCACAAAGTCGGGGCGGAACCTCATCGACAGCCTGCACAGGTCAAAGACGCCAAAGCCTGCCGCGCCTCCCGCGCCGCCGCTGCCGCCGGATGTCGTTGCAGACGCGCCCTGCTCCCCGTGCAGCGACGAGTTCGTGGTGGTCTGGTGCCTGCTCACATACTGGTGCGGCACCTTCAGCTCCAGCACGTCCTCTATGGTGAAATAGTGCCAGTTGGGGTTTGACATGGTGAATATGGCGTTTATCATGGTGGTCTTTCCGGCGGACGGCGCCCCGATCACCAGGCCGAACCCCTTGAGGTCCATTATACACCAGAGGTATGAGGCCGCCAGTACCGAGAGCAGGCCGCTCTGCAGCAGGTGGCATATGGTAACGGCCGATACTGACGGCTTCCTGATGGATACGGTCGGGCTGTCTGGCGTGATCTTCCTGTTTCCGGTGAACGTGTAACGTATGCCGCGCTCGTCAGAAAACGAGGTCATGGGGCGGGTCTCGCTGGGCGGCTCGCCGTACCTCTGGGATATCCTCTGTATGAGCCGCTCCAGCGCCGATTCGGTCTGGAATGTCACGTTCGTGCTCAGCAGGGTGTGGTGGGGGTGCTCGCGGTGCACGACTGCCACGGGCCTGTTCCAGTGGAGGCACAGTATGTCCTCTATGTGCGGATCCCTTATCAGGACGTCGAGCTCGGCGTATCCGGCTATATCGCGGACCAGGTAGTACTCGACTGCCTCCTTTTCGCGCCTCCACACCTCAAAGTCGTTTGTCGCCTTTGACTCCTCTTCGAGCGTGCGCTTTAGCAACGGGATGACATCATTGTGGGATATGTTCTGGTACGTGAAGGAGTGATGTATATTCTGCATGAGCCGCCTGTACGCGGCCTCGGCACGCATGGTGAGGGGCGGCTCCCTTATGATGTAGCGGCCGTCACTGGTGATAAAGACGCTAGCTTTTGTCCCTGCCTGTCCGACCCGATATTTTTGGACCACGTCTAGGTCAGACGCTTGGTCGTCGAACCTACAGATGGCGTAGTTGTCCCCATTTGTCAACAAGACGCTTCCCACGATCCATATTTAAGCAAAATGGGTTCATTGGCCTGCCTTGAAACGACTGTGTGTATGACAGAACTCTTATGCGAACGTGTACAAATCAAATATCGAGACTGTCAAGAACTGGAGACCTGCTACACGCTGTCAAAATGGTGACCTGCCTCAGCCGTTGCCTGTATCATGGCAAACCACTTGTTCGTGTCCTCTATAACAATGCCTGCGGGCTTCAAAGTCAAGTCTTTGGACAATCTCATATCGGACACAATAACGTGGAAGAAAGTACACAGTAAGGCGATAGGGCACCGTTTGACAGCAGGTGACAGGTCTCCAGTTCTTGACAGTTCCCCAAAAAGAATATACTCATAATCGCCCCATGTGATGCAACGTTGGAGGCCAGTAGAAGGAAGTAATAGAGAGTATCCAGCTGCTGGTTGTGCGCTGATTGTGACAGTACGGAAGTCACCTTGGACAAATCCAGTGGAGTGTATGAATGCCGCGTCTCAGGCTCCATGATTCGCCTCATTAGGGTTAAAATCATTCTTCCATTCTCTTTTCTAAATCTGAACATACGGTTCTCACATCTTCTATCATATTTTTGATCAAGGTTGGATTTTTTGCATATAATTCCGTAGAAATCTTCCCATCCACCTCAGTTGGATACCTGCCTATGTCCTCATGGGCAAATGTTTTGATTATTATATTCACAAGTTTAGTATCCATGAACAAAAGAAGTGGCTCTAAAATTTTCAATGATGGAATCTGTGAAATTTTGTCACCATAATCTTCTCTTGACTCATTCAAAGCTTCCATAATTTTTGATTCTTCGATACGGTTTGTGAATCCTTTCGGCAGATTTGTAAAATCTTCGGATATTTTTTTAAAAATATCGTTGCATTTTTCTATGTCCTGTTGGAAGTTAACAATAAATGTTTCTTGTAGATATTTTTTGTCTTCATTACTTAATGAAAGCTGCAGGGAGACTTTCCAAAACGGAAGTTTCTTTTTTGTATCGTTTATTTCTTGTGGCTTGAAAACTTCTTGATACTTTTTGCAAAGTTTTATCATACAATCAAATAGTCCCATTAATCCAATATTGTTCTGGTGCTTCCGCCTACCTTCCCTAAGTTTCTCTATTATAATATGAAAAATTCCCCCAAGTGTCAAATGATGTAACTGCTTTGGATTCCCAATGGCATTATTTTTCAACATATATGATTTGATAGATTTCTCCAACGCCTGTTGCAAGAGATATGACGCCAACTCATAATCTTTCTTTTTAAAACAGATTTCTGACACCTCCAAATCACGTTTGCTTCTATTGAGAAATTCCTTCCAAAGATTCATGATTTTTGTACTTGTTTATTAGAAAGGATTAATTTAATAAAGTTTGCTCGTTCCATGTCAGTAACTGTTCGACCCCTTCAAAATTTAGACTCGAATCCATCCGCCCACCTCTTGGTGCAGGCGCGTAGGTTGAATAGTCACGGAACACATACAAGTTAAACATATACCGTGCCGATTCTGTGCACCTACATGAATGCTCTGGGAAGATATCCAAAATGCGATCCCAGCTATCAAAAGTTCCACGAATGGCAAGTCACGCGAGCGAAAGAGCGCATATCTCGTTTTCCTTTGATAAACAAACTGGTTGATAATTTTGCAGGTTATGATGGCTTAAGCTACAGAGAAGCCAAAAACATAATTTTTTTAAAATGTAAGGATGAGATAACGCCCGTTGATCTAAATTCGCTACTAGGTGTTGAGACAAATGGCGAAGCAGAGCCCAACTATATAGAATACACCCACTTGTACTTTGATCCTCAGCCGTTAGTTCTGTTAGAAAAAAGCCTAGAAGCATTCGATATTTCACAACGGAAAAGAGATGCACGTCAATCATTCAAAACGCGCTTATCGTCACGCGATTATTATGACAGCGAATCCGCTTTTTTCGAGATTACAACCGCGTACAGAATAGGTCAAAAGATAGGAATTTCAAACGTCGATTATGAATACAACTTGCCCAACAACACAAATCCAGACATTCGGGTAAAAATGGACGACAGGGATATATTTCTCGAACTAAGCTCTGTTACAGAGTCAGTTACCAGTAACAAAATACAATCCATATGCGACAAACTTTGTAAACATATTTTTGAACGCGTCAAAAGTGAAGATAGTTTTAGATTGAACTTGTATCTGGACACTACAAAGCTAGTGTGTCATGATGGTAAGATCGACGAGGCAGAGTCTTTAGAAAAAATCACTCGGTGGATCGATAAATTTTCCCTGTACGCGCTCTCAAAATTCAACGTTTCAATTCCGCTGATGCTTTATAGATCTCCGGGCACAGAATCATATCTTTCCAACACGCTGTACGAATATCCTTATCATCCCCCACGCGTAAAGAAAATGCTCGAAGAAGAAGACGCTGTCAGAGAATGGGCCAAAAAAATCACCATCAAGGACGTTGCCTCCGCGCCATTCACCACAATAAGCTGCAAGAATGCAGTAGACGCGCCCTCGTGCGTTGTAATCCATGAAGATGCCATGTCAGCCCCGAACCGAGAACTATCTTCCTTGCCTGAACCTTCATCCATAACAACGGGAGATCTGCAGCAAGAGTCGTTTTTCAACCAGATCAGGCGCAAGCTGAAATCCAAGATTGAGAAAAAGCAGTACGTGCAGGGCTCACCAATAATTTTTGTAATTAAGGCAGTGTTGTGGAGCAGTTCGTTTGAGGATAGCAATTATGACTTTAATCAGATTAAGCCGATAGTGGAAGAAGAGTTAGGGCCGCATCCCGAAATATCCGGCGCCTTGTTGTATCATTCCGACTATACAAAAGGCAGATACATAAGAAATCCATCTGTGAAGCCTTATGCAGATGTCGACTCGGACACGAGACAAAAGATTTTCACCTAGTGTGCTTCCAAACGCGGTCAATGGTAAGTAACTGTCCAACCTCACACCCCTGCTCGCTTGCGGAACCTGACGTGGACACAGACTTGTAGGACGGGCCAAGTTGTGTCCAAGGCCCGGCATGACTGAAGAGAAATGGGCCTGGTTTGGGTTCCGCGGCCGAAGCGTAACTGTTCAACGCCTCTCAAATACTGGGCACGGGCGTCATCTTCTTACACACACCTAAAGCAAGTCTAGGCACAGGTTATTGGACGAGGTTGGACAGCTACTCCATGTCATTGACTTTCTATAGTCGTGATCTTTCTATATGTCATATATGAAATCACGAGCAGTGACGTGACAATCCCGATAATCACCCACCGCGGTTCGTCCGGACGCAACGTATCAAACATACTTGATGCGTTGACGGTGCCATGGGCCTCCCCGCCCCACTCGTTGTACAGTATTATATCCAAGGCGACATCTGGCTGGGACGTGACGATGCAGCCAGTGGGACACGGTTGCAGCAGACGCGTGCCATTTATCTCGACATGCTTGATCATGCCGAAGTTTTCAGGCTGCCTTATGATGATGCGGCCCGGCTCCCTTGAGATGTCTGCCGGGTTGTCCTTTTGGACGTTGATGCTGACTGTCTCACTCCCTCCAAACGAGTAGTACTTGTGGTGTATGGCATACTCTCCGAAGCCGTTTATCGCGACGTACAGGGACGTTGGGGCCAGCACGCTTAGCCCTAGGTCGTACGGGGCGGTGAGGCGTAGAGTCTCCGGATGCTCTGCCAGCTCGTGGAGGTCCGCCAGCTTGCCGCTGAACGGCAGGCCTGTGCTGTTCTGGATGGCAATGTCACCAAAGTGGACTGATGTGCGCAGCACCGTTGCACTGATCATGCCGTCGGACGCGTGCCACTCCTGTACCATGGGATGAGTGTCGTTTACGACGATCTGGGATATGACCGTGTCGCCCGTATCCCACGTTACCTTGTCTCGTATGTAGTCCGTCAGATATTCGGCTCCCAGTTCCGCATATGGCGTCACACGCAACGTGATGTCATCCGCGGCCTGTATGGCTCCGGCGTGGTCGACTGACTGTATAGCCACGTGCTTTGCAAACGGCATCTCCGGATAGCGCATAGCAGTCTCGTACAGCAGGGTGTCCTTGCCCGCAAAGTCACGGCTGTAGACCTGCAGGTGCGCCGTGACGTTCTCGTAGACTGCCGCCTTCGCATACGTGGCGGCGGCCGGCGCCCCCGCTGTCGTCTGGTTGTACGCGGAGAACACCCATCCGGACACGGGCCACTCAAACAGGACTGCGCCGTGCCCGCTTTGCACGAACATGGCAGTCTGCGTGTCCCGTGCGTGCTCCAGAGCGGTGTGGTCGGGCGAGGCGTTGCGGCCGGTGTCTAGCACGTGTTCCTGCCCAAAGCGGTTGTACGTGTACGGGTCGTGCCCCCCGCCAGCCCCGTCCCATCCGTTGATGAACGAGCGGCGCATTGTATGCAGTACGCCGTCCTGCCAGCTCCCGCCGTACCTCATGGCGATCCCGTGCCGGTCGTCAAAGGCGTACTCGCGGGCGTCTGCGAGCACGGGATACGAGTACATCGTCTCGTAGGACGGCTCGTACGGCACGACCTCGGCCTCCGTAGAATTCGTCGCGTCTGCGACCTGCCTGCCTAAGTTGTGGGCGGTCATGTTGTATGAGAATGTGTGCGTGCCGAAACCGTGCGACGCGTCGGCGGTCCGGACCGTCAGCCCGTCGCCGTTGCCGAACCGTATCTTTTCGGCCAGCCACGGCGGCGAGTCCACCCCGACCGCGTACTCACACGGAGGCGCCGTCGTGTGAGGAGCGGGCGCGACAGTGTTGCTGCTGTTCCCGTCATCTGACGGAGGAGGAGGAAGAAGGGGGCAGTCAAATTCGTCTATTGCCGGGAGCGTGGAGGGCGGCAGGCGGTGCGTCGAAAAGCTGATGTGCGCGATGCGCTCGTCCTTCCACTTCCACGACGGCTCGTGGCGCACGTATATCGGATCGTCGTGATAGTAGGTGCCGTCGATATTCTTGGCGTCATACCCCTCCATGTGGTGCAGCGGCGGCTTTGTCAGTATGATGCGCAGCTCGCCGTCCTGCAGCGGCGGCCCCGCGTCCCTTGCCACCTCCTTGACCCCCTTTACCGGTATGTCGTTTGCGCGGTGGTGCGGCGTCAGATATGTGCCCGATATGGTCAGCTCGAGCTTTGAACCGTCTGACGACGCGGTGGCGCACACGTCGCCTGCCGGCGCCACTTCATACATCTCGGGCGCAATGCCGGGCGGCGGCGTCCGCACGTCAAACGGGTACGTCCGGTTGGCCAGCAGGTGCCCCCACGACGGTGCGGGGTACCCGGGCGGCGGCCCCGGGGGCGGCTCAATAGGCTTGCCGCCTGCTCCGGTTATGTCGTACGGCGGTAGCCCCGTATGCCACGCGTCCAGCAATCGCGCGTACGAGCCGACCGCATCGGACACGCACACCCCCCTGTCGGGCCGTATCTCGGCCGTCCCGTACACGCAGCCCGAGCGGGCGGGCAGGGCGGGCCTACCGCACAGCTCCTGCACGCGCTCTTCAAACCACGCCGCGCTATCCGGGTCTGCGGGAGTCGCGGCCAGGTGCGCGTGAGACGCGCTGCCCCCGCCTGCCATGATCCCCCAGGAATACGACGTGGCGTAGAATATGCCCCCGCCGTAGTACCTCATGTGTGCGGGCAGTCCCGGGTTCTGCTCCCCCGCACCGCCGGGCCGCAGTTCGAACTGGCACTCTGGCAGTTCAGGGTGGCCGCTCCTCATCTTGCCCTTCTGCTCCCACCACTCCCAGGCGGGATCCCCGCGGTACGCCTTGGACTTGAGCGTCTTTTCAAATTCCGTCAGCCTGTCTGTGCCGTCCTTTGTGAGGAACACCTTGTCGTATACGGCCCACTGCTCCCACCGCGTGCGCCAGGACTCGCCGGGCTTTGCAAACGACACCTGGCACTCCGTCTGCATTTTGCCGGCGTAAAAGTCGGTCTCGCTCAGGAACCCTACTGCCGGATCGAGGTCGGTGTGCGTCAATGGCGCGCTGCGAAACATGCGGCCCTCGCCGTCCACCCGTACGGTATGGTGGCCAAGCAGCAGTCTGCCGCTCTCAAGGAGCGGCGCATGGACTGTACAGTCGTCTGGTTCGTCGGATCTATCCTCCCACCTGAATATGTAGTAGAACGCGTCCCCCGGGTAGTAGGTGCCGTCGGAGTTTTGCCGCGGCTCGCCTAGGTACGTGACGGGGTGGGACTCGCCGCGCACGTGCAGTATGCAGCTGGTCGGCGAGTGGTTCGCCCAGACCGCGGTGTCTGCCGCGGCGCACGATGCCGCGACTATTGCGGTCATTACAATGGCGGCATGGCACGGCTCGCACGACGCGCGCCATACGTTATGCATAGTTCTTCTGGCACGCGCCACGCCGGTGCGCCCCCGGCCCCGCTTCCCGACAAAGATATGCATGGCCGTCCCGGCCCCGTTTCTGCTGCCACCGTTGCCGGCGCGCCTGCGCGGCCCGCGTATGCGCGCACGCGCCGTCCTCCCCCCCGCACCACTTGTCATCACCATCCCCGCCTGCAATCGCTTTTGAGCATGATACGCGCCACTGCGGCCTATCCTAGTGGCGCCTGGCATTGCGCCGCAGCTTCAGGCCGCAGCACGGGCACCCGGGCTCCTCCCTGACCATCCAGATGTTGCACTGCTGGCAGCGCACCTGGCCCGCCTCGTACCTGCTCTGCCTGCCCGGCTTGCCTGCCTGGTGCCGGACGCACGTTCCGTGGCAGGCCATTATGCCGGGCGCGCCCCCCTGCTGTGCGTTGCTGTGTAAAAAAACGACGCCCCGCGGCAGCCGTTCCACATGGCCCCCCTCGCGGCTTTCCCCCCGCTGCCCAGACATCGATCTGTCCTCTCAGGAACCGCCGCCTCGGCCTGAGCCACCCCCAATCCATTCACGTAGTAACAATGGCAATTTTGTATTTATTCTTTATGACAAATATGTTGTAAGAAATGGTCGGCAGGGGTCGTCCGGCGCGGCGTGACACCGGATGCTCGCTCCGGGCCATGCCTAGTAGTGCGCCGGGCGTATTAGATCATAACACAAGGCATAATAACTACATATAACAATAATATCATATGGGAAAGGAAGACTGGAAGACGGTCAACGTCAAGAAGAGCCTCCTGGACGAGGTCGAGAGGGTACGGCGAACCGACGAGGCAAAAAAGGCCGGGATAACCAACGCGGCGCAGTTCGTGGATCTGGCGCTGCGCGAAGCGCTCGAAAAGTTCGAGCGCAGGCGGTTTGAGCACATCAACATGTACGAGGACCACGTAAAGATACTGGACAACAAGCTTGGGCGCGCGGGCAGGATAGTGTCGGTGTACTTTCGCGAGGCAAAGGCATGGTGTGAATATTGCGACGAGCACATGTGCGTCCACATACAGTACGCGTGGGAGATCCCCGACGTCAGGGAGGTCCTGGCCGCCCGCAAGATTGCACCACCCCCCTCCGGGGCGGGCTGACGGGCCACCGCCGCGGGAAGGCAGGCAGGGCGCCGCATCGAGGATCCCGGCGGGCCGTGTGGAAACCCGTCCAAGGTAACTTTATTTGCGCTGCGCTGCGCGCGGACTCTGGGTCTTGTGGTTGGCTGAGGGCGGAGAATGCGACGTACGGCACAAGACGGGCGTCCAGGTGCGCCGCGGTGACTCCCGGGCCGTATGCAGGCGCCCGCCGCCGCTTTTGGCCCTTGCAGTGGCGGTGGGGATACTAGCTGTCTTCCCGGCCCAGTCCGCGCTCGCCCAGGCCGGCGATACCGAGCTGTACGTATACGTAGACGACCTGCCCGACTGGGCGTCGTACGCGTCAAACGTGATGTACGAGTCGACCAAATACTGGGAGGAGCGGGTTCCGGGACTGGAGTTTTACGAGGTCAATGATCCGTCACAGGCAAACTTCCAAGTATCGTGGGTAAAGGACTTCGGCGTGGAGCACGTCGGGTACGCGCTCGGCTCCCACTTCATAGAGGTCGGCCTGGGGGACAGCAACTACCTGGACCAATGGAACCCGTTCTCGGCCAACTACGTGTCGGAAATAATGACGCACGAGATCGGGCACGTGCTCGGGTACGGGCATGTCGACGACCCGAACGACATCATGTACCCCGTCGCCCTCAACAAGGAGTACGGGATTGTCGAGTACGAGGCCTCGTCTGCAAAGGGTTACGGGCATTACGTCCCGGTATTCTCCACAAAGCAGGTCACCTCCTTCAGCTTTCACGTCTCAACCGACGACCCGGCATACGGGTTTGACGTGTACTTTGTGCCCGGCCCGGAATCGTTTGACCAGTGGAGCGAGAACCGGCCGTTTGACTACTATGCAGACGACTCCTGCTTCGGGGAGGGCTACCTCCAGTACGGCTCCACCTGCGAGGGCGTGGCAGGCGACAGCGGGCTGCTGATCGTCACGCACGACGTGCAGAGCAGCCCACTGACTACGATAACCGTCCAGCTCCAAGAGGTGTCCGAGGCCAGGACGTACGAGGTGTCCCAGTCCTTTCCCGTGAGGCTGCAGGATGCGGACCCCTCCGGCATAGTCGACTCTTACAACCTGTTCGTCGACCCGCAGAATAGATACACGATACAGTACCCGTCGACGTGGATCGTGGACGACGAGGCTTACGGGGCGCACCAGGTAAGCTTTTACGATCATCAGGCCTGGACTGCCGCACTAAGCGTATTCCTGTTTGACGGCGACTATGCAGGGTACTCGGACGACGAGATCCTTGACGCGCTCATAGGGTATGAGCGGGACTACTGCAACGGGCTGACCTACCCCGTAGACGGCCAGATCTGTTATGGTTTTGAGGTGATTTCACACGACGTATACGCACAAGAGTCGGGGCGGCCCGTCTACGCCGTGGCGTATTCGTCCATCCGCCAATACGACGATCCCCTGTTTTCCGGCGAGTACCCCACAGTTACGGTGGTGACGGAGCTGCACGACGGCGACAGCATATGGAACGTCATCGCAGACTCGGACGTGTCCGCGTTTGAGCTGTATTCGGAGCTGCTGGCAGACTCGATCGCCTCGTTCCAGCTGACCAGTACCTCCGAGCCCCGGGCCGGCCAGACGGAGCGGGTTCCGGTCCCGCAGGAGCCCGTCCCCGGATCCGGGGCGCCCCCGCCCCCCCTGAAGATCGGCGACGTGGGCGCGGATCAGGACGTCTATGTGGTGGGCCCCGCGGCCATCACCACGTATGCAAAGATCTCGGGCACGGCGGGAGAGGTCAAGAAGGGCGACAAGATAGCGATCACGTACACGTATCCGGACGGCACGACGAACGGGAACTTGGTGTATCCGACCAAGGACGGATACTTTGAGGCGCTGCTTGCCCTGGACAGGGACTCCCCGCGCGGAACGTACGAGGCGCTTGCCTCGCTGAACAACCGGCTGATCGGGATTGTGACGTTCGAGGTGACGGACAGGCAGCCAGAACCCGCGCCGGCGCCGGCGCCGCCCGCCACCGTGAAGGACTCGGACGGGGATGGCGCGGACGCCGATACGAAGACTCCGGTTATCGCGGGCGCGGATGAGGACGGCGCGGATGAGGACGATGGCGCAAACGTACCGCCGCCGGCCGTGGACGACGCGCCCGCGACCGTTTCCGAGCCCGCGACCGGCCAGGCGTCCATGCCCGAGTGGGTAAAGATCAGCGCCGGGTGGTGGGCCGGGGGCGCGCTGGACGACGGCGCGTTCCTACAGTCCATACAGTATATGATCGACCAGGGAATCATACAGATCCCGGCAACCGAGGCCGGGGGCGCCGAGGGCGCGGGCAAGATACCGACGTGGGTGAGGGCCAGCGCCGGGTGGTGGGCCGAAGGCGCCATTGACGACGACACGTTCGTGCGGTCCATACAGTTCCTCGTACAGAGCGGGGTCATAGTTGTCGTCGAATCCGAATGATGGTGACGGGCGAGCTGTCCCAGGCCTGTGGATGTACTGTTCGAGCGGCTTGATCTCCTATTGACGTACAATCAGGGATATACTCCGCCGTGGAAAAGCCGGCCTTGTGGATTCAAGTCGACAAAGTCGACAAAGTCGACAAAGTCGACAACATTGTCGACTCTTGTGCCTGCCTGCCTGCCAAGTCTACAAAGTCTACAAAGTCTACAAAGTCGAAGACATTGACGATGCCTGTGCTGGAGCCCCCCTAGGGTCGGCGGAGCCGACTGAGCCTGTGCTGGAGCCCCCCTAGGGTCGGCGGAGCCGACTGAGCCTGTGCTGGAGCCCCCCTAGGGTCGGCGGAGCCGACTGGGTAGACAGGATGGGCAAATGCCGCCCTGGGCGGAGCCCAGGGCGGCCGCGGGACGTGCCAGAGACGTCTCGTGATCTGGCTGGCTGACGGCGGTAGGACCACGGATGCCTCGGGAAGTCTGCGCCGGGAACGGGGTTGGAACGATCCGATCCAGAACGTACCCGTGCGCGAAGTGCGTGTCGCCATAGTGCGATCGGCGTACATTGGGAGAATCGACCGGTGATTTTTGGTGCTTCCGGGCGAGTTTGGGCAAGGAACTAGGGGTCTGCCAAAAAGGGACATCCGGACAGTTGGATGCCGCGAAATGACTGCGCGGTATACCGGTGGCGCGTCGCGTATGTGGAAGACGAGTTGGCGGGGCGCCGTTGACCTGCCCGATCCGGGTCGTCGGCGCGCGAGGGTGTTGAATGACAACCGCGCGTCTGGAAGAGTGTGGGCTGGAAGATGTTTGAGAAATTGACAGCTGAGCGCGGGGCGCCTGCTGGCCGAGGGGGACAACTGAGCGACCTCGGAGGGAACCGACGAGGGCGCGGGAAACCCCCCATCCCCACGACGCGCGACATTTCGCCGGCGGACCAGCCCCCCCAGCGCGCCCACGATGAATGCCAGCTTGGGGGGGGTGAGCGCGTGGCGCTCCAAGATGACTCCCCATGTGGAATGTGTCGGGAGAAGAGCTGGCCGTCGTTCAGGTGTTGTGTTATGTGCGAAGGGGGTAGCAGATAAATGCCATCAGCCCGCGAGCGCGCTTCACATGCTTAGCGCGCGTGCCGCGAGCGCGCTTCACATGCTTAGCGCGCGTGCCGCGAGCGCGCTTCACATGCTTAGCGCGCGTGCCGCGAGCGCGCTTCACATGCTTAGCGCGCGTGCCGCGAGCGCGCTTCACATGCTTAGCGCGCCACAGCGTGCCGCGAGCGCGCTTCACATGCTTAGCGCGCGTGCCGCGAGCGCGCTTCACATGCTTAGCGCGCGTTTCCCCTTAAGTGGATCCGGGGCATTGGGGTCATGGAAAAAGACGTAATGGAGCGCAGGGTGCACATGAGGAGGAGCTCCTTCATACTGACAATCCCGCAGTCCATAGTAAGAAAGGCGGGGATCTGCAACGGCCAGAGCGTCAGGTTCGAGGTCACGGACGGGAAGATCGTAATCAGCCCCACGGATGTCGTGGACAGCGGCGGCGCTGCGGACCCCGATGGCCTCGACCCGTACAAGAGGGCCATAACCGACATGATGGCAAAGGGCGCCAAGTCCGAGAGGCCCGCGGGCACAAGGGCCGCGTCCGGGAAGAGCAAGCTGGAGCGCCTCAGGCTCAAGTGATGGTAACCAGGACCCCGCGCTTCTCCTCGTCTGAGAGGCGGTCGTAGATCTGCCGCGCCTTCGGGCTCTTGGACCACACGTGGCACTGCCCGAACCCCATGTCCCGCCACTTTACCATGTTGTACCGGACGTGCTCGGGGTGGCTCTGCACCTCGACCACCGACTCGATCTCCACGCTTATGGGCGTGCCGTTGTCATAGTCGTACGCCACCAGGTCGGTCCTGTCGCGGCCCTTTGTCACCTTTTGAGACGCCACCGCCACGAACATCCCCAGCTCAAGATAGCTGTAAAACACGCGCCGCGTCAGGCCCTCGATCTCGGCGGCGGAGCCGACCTCGTCGAACCTGGGCTCAAAGTACGCGGACCTGGCGTCCGGTGTCAGCTCGTACTTTGACATCCTGTTTCCGGGATCGGTCTTTCTGACGAGCCGGTCCGCCTGCATCTTTTTGAGTATGTCAAGCACCTCGGACCTGTTTGACACGGGCAGCTGCGCCACCATGTCCGTCTGCTGGAGCGGCCTTCCGAGCAGCATGACCATTATCCTCCACTCCATGTGCGCCGGGAACCGCACCGTTATGCTCTCAAGCCACTTGTTGCGGGCGGCGATCGTCTGCCTGACCATGGTATCCTCCACCGCGCCGCGGCCGTACCTGGCAAGCTGGGAGGCCAGGAACGCGTCGTACGCGGCGTCGGACACCAGCAGCTCGGGCGGCGCGCCCAGCCAGAACTGGACGGGCAGCGGCTGCTCCTTTCCGGGCGGCGCCTTTTCCCGTATGGACCAGTGAAAGTACTCCTGGCTTGCAAGCACCTGGGTAAGCTCCCGCTTGAACTGGGGGTCCCAGATCTGGGCCATCCTGGTGGCGTCCTTGCCGTTTACCTTGCCGACCAGCTGCGTCCCCGAGTTGCCGGTGATCAGCCCGAGCTGGGTGTCGGATATCTGCTCGGTGGTCTGGTGTGACAGTACCAGCCCCAGGCCCAGCGACCTTGCCTGCTCGAGCATCAGCTGGAGCACCTGTAAATCCTTGACTATCTGGAACTCGTCGAGCGCCAGCACCACCTGCGTCCTCTCCTCCCCCAGCATGCGGTTTGCGCGCTCTTGGATGGCAAACCACAGTTTCAGTATGAACGCCTGCATCGCTAAAGGCTGCACGTGGTGGGGCATGTTCAGGGGCGATATGCGCACAACCGTGTACATGCCGGGCCTGATCAGCTCTCCAAAGTCCACGGTACCCTTGCGGACCGAAAACATGCGCTTGAGCACGGGGTCGGTCGCGAACTGCTCGATGCGGTTGAGCAGCGGGACAAACGCGTCGCCCTTTAGCGCCGCTATGCTCAGGAGCGCCTGCTTCATCTCGGGATTCGGCTCCCCGAACGTGCCTGCTATCTGCGGCAGGGCGTCGTGCCCGCTCTCCTGCATCTTCAGTATCATGTCGTGTATGTCAAGGAATGTGGGGGAGTCGTGCTTCATGTACACGTAGAACAGCAGGGCGCGGAATATGCGCTCCATCTGGACGAACGTGGCCGACTGCTGGTACCACTCCTCTATGGTCTTCATAAAGTATCCCACATACCTGGACACCAGTTCCTCGCGCTCCTGCTCTTGGTACCTGGGCAGCTCAAGCGGGTTGATCGAGAACTTGGTCTTTTGGGGGTCCAGAAAGTGCACAAGGCCGCGACCTACCGTGTCGGGGCTGCACTGCCTGACGAACTTGTGGGAGTCGTCCCCCTTTGGGTCCACGTAGATGAACGCGTTGGGAAACGTGCCGTTGAGGTTCCACGCCTCCAGGTGCTTTGCAAGCAGGCGGATGAGCGAGGTCTTGCCGGAGCCGGACGCGCCCACCACATACAGGTGGTTTGCAAAGTCGGTGGGGGATATGACCGCCGCGCCCATGTCCTTGGACCTTGCCATCTCGCCCCACCGGCGTTCCCCGTCCTTCCGTACTGTGGTCAAGATATGCCAGCATCCTGTGCCGCGTCTTCCTGTGCCGCGTCTTCCGGTGCCGCGTCTTCCGGTGCAGGGCCAAGCTGACCGGGATCGTCCAGCGAGTCGAAAAAGCCGATACCCGCGCCCGCCTTCTCCGACGGCTTTGAGGGCAGGCGCACGCCGCGCGTCGTGTCGATGTTGGGCGTCGACGGGTCCGGCAGGTGCACGAACAGCGGCGCCTCCGCCGGGTTGAGGATCAGAAACGGCATGGGCCTCCGCGTCTGGTACCCGCGGAGTCCCCACCATTTCTTGTCGAAATACTGTGATATGGCGCGGCCAAAATACCTGCCGGGATCCGGCAGGTGCCGCGACTCGAACATGCATATCCTGTGGTCCGGCGCGCCGCGCGGCCCCGGCACCCTGATCCGTGACTTTTTTGTGTCAGAGTAGAACTTGTCGTACCCGTAGCGGAACTTTGTCAGATGCTCGTATGCGGAGTCGATGCCGTCAACTGACAGCGCCGAGACCTTGTCAAACTGCAGGTCGGCGTCCCTGCCGTCGCCGTCGCCGCCCTGCATCAGCCCCCTTATGCTCATTACCAGGTGCGCGCCCTGCATCTTTGCAATGGCGTGCTTTTTGAGTCCCTTGTAGCTGCTCGTAAGGTCGTACCCGAGCTCCGGATGCCTGCGCGGCTTTCTTCCCGTGATCTCGTCCCCCCACGACGTGTAGTCTCCCCGGTTTATCTCCGCGAACCGCCCGTCCAGACGCGACATGTGCGCGCGGAGAAACGGCGTGCAGTCAAACCGCGCAAACACGAACTGTAACCACGCGTGGCCGGCCGACTGGATGGCGCCTGCCATCCTAGTGATGAGGCTGCTCTCCCCCGGCCCGTCAAATATAGTCGCGTAGTGGCCGTGGCGCGTGCCCACGTCAAACACGCGGTATTCGGCGGACCTGCGGTCAAACCATGCGGGGACCGTCTCGCTCATGCCGTCGAACGCCACGTTTGGATACATGACCCGGAACGCCCGCTCAAAGTCGCCGGCATCCCTCTCGTCGGATATGATGACAAACCGGAGCCTTGACTCTGCCGCGTCCCACCACATCTCAAAGCTCCGTACTTGATCGCCTGCCAGGCCCCCGGCGACGTCTGCCGCCCTCTGCGGGTCCGACTCTATCGGTATGGTCACCGAGCGGGCAGACAATCTTTCGGGGCCGCGCATGAATTTCTTGACGTCTGCCAGCTGCCCCCGGGGCATCCTTTTGTTTGAGATGCGCCACCTCGACATGCAGTCAGGACGGCATTTTCCTTTTAAGCCCACAAACGTGCAGCTTTATCCGCGTTCCCCATTTGCGTCCGGATCGGGACTTGGGGGAAACGGGGAGAGGAGTGGGAATGCGCAGAACCGACCCGCTGTGGATATCTTTAAAAATAATTAAAAATATTGCAATGCATGTCAGAGACAAAGCAGGCGTCAGATGACGAAGTGTGGCCAAACGAAGAGGATGCAATAGAACAGTACGAATCCGGAAAGGACACGACAAAAATATTTGAAACCCCCGAAGCACTGATAGAAGATCTTCGCAGGCCCGAATGAATTTGTGGCGCATAGAGCGAACCGGCCGGTTTGTCCGCAGCTACAGAAGACTTCCGTCTCATCTGCAAGACAGGGTGAACGAGGCCATATTGCACCTTGCAACATACGAAAATCCCGCAGATGCAGGCATTCCAAAAAAGGGCCGACTCAAGGGATACTTTGCGTATGAGATCGGGCGCTCGCACCGGCTGATCTACAAGGTCGTCAGCCGGCAAAAGATAATCCTGCTGTTGGTGGTGGGAGATCACAAGTACGTCTACGGCAGGGACTGACCCCGTTTATGATATTTCCTGGAACCACACTCTTCCAAGACGGCAGGGGATGCGACGCGCCGCCGGGCATTCCACCACCTGTGAAGGACTGCATTTGCATCCTTGCGGTTGGCTGCTTGGCAACCCGCATAAACGGCGCACGACCTGCAGGCGGCGTACTATTCCACCAGCTTGTAGAGCCCGTTTGCGTTGCTCATCACGGGGTCGTCTGGGACCACCACCTTGAACTCCTTTAGCCGGGCGGCCAGCCTCTCCTGCATGCCGGGAATCAGCAGGCCGCCCCCCGAAAGTGCTATGGGGTACCTGTCGTCGTACTGCCCTGACATGTCGCGTATCTCGCGGGCCAAATTCTCTGCCATCGCCCTCGCGTACTTTTGGCACACGTCCTGGTTCTTGTGGAGCAGTTCCACGTCGAGGTGGGCGTACCTGCCAATCTTTTTTGTCACGAAATCCGACGCCCACCTGGAGCTCTCCCCGTCTATCACCTCCATTTCGTCTATCACCACGATTTCCGTCGTCCCCTGCCCGATGGACACCACGATGGCGCTCTCAAGGTCGAGGTCCACCAGCGTGCCCGAGGCCTGGGCGACCACGGTGCACGTCTCCACGTTCAGCACCTTTTGCACCACCCTGACCATGGACTCGCGGTATCCAAACGCGTGGTACGGCAGGCCCACCACGATGCGGAGCTTTGCGTCCGCATCGATCGGGGTCTTTGCCAGCTTGTGTATCTGGCGCAGCATCTCGGCCAGAAGCATGTCCACCTGCTTGTAGTACCTGGGGTCCGGCCTGCCCCTGACTATCGGGCTTATGGCAGTGGCGCCCATGGTGTCAAGCAGCGAGCTTGCCCTAGAGCCCACCGCCTCCGTCGCCTTTTCCGTCCACAGCCCGTGGATGCGCCTCACGTATACGGACGGAAAGCGCACCGCCCCGTAGTCGGATACGCACTTTACAAAGCCGGTTCCGACGTCAAGTCCGATCTTCATCAGCACATCAGGCCCAAAATGCGTTTAAGCAAAATTTTCTGGCGGTTGTATGGCGGGACCGTCCACCGCGCGTAAAAAACATCATGGCAAATCCCGGCCTGATCAGACGTCCCGGCCGACGGGCCCCGCGTCCATGCGGCGCACAAACGACACGCTCTCGGCAAACCCGGACAGGTGTACCGTGCCTACCAGGACGGCCGTCACGCCTATAAACTCCGGATCCCACTCATGCACGACCAGAAGCGGAGAAGAAACTACGAGCGCCGCCTCGGCCGCAAGCGCCGCCGGCACGGCATGCGCAAGGCGGAGGCGCCCCGCCAGGACGCGGAGCACGGGGCTCTGCTCGTGTTTTGATAAAAATCGGCTGTATCTCACCGTATATGCCATGTCCGTCCCGCATGCTACAAGCCAGAACGCGACGGGAACCCAGGCCCAGCCTGCCGGAACCCGCCACCCGGAGGCGTACGCGATCCCGAGCAGCGCGCCTGCAAGGCATACAAGGACGGTTGACGCCTTCAATATTTTACGCCCACGATGACAAACCCGACAAAGCCGACGATCGCGATGATGATCGACACGTAGCCGAGGCCCTCAAGGACAGTCGTCTTTATGTCGCCCTCCTCCAGGCATTCGGCGTCGGCGCCGTCCTCGCCCTTTTCGCACAGCGTCTCCAGGTCGACATCGGTGAACTCCTCGATTATCAGGGGCGACAAAGAGCCCAGCACGAGGAGCACCACCACGCCGATCACGCCGCTCTTCATCTTCTGCTTGTCTTCAGGATCCTTTTCAGAAAGTACCATGCATGGCATGTCTTCAATATGATAAAAGGGGGATCGCCGTTCTGCATGCGGTCCAGTGGAGGACAGCCGCAGCAGTTACCCGCAAAGAATCATAGTGCGCTATGAAAGTTTGCGGGTAACTTGAACCGGTGGGACGCGCACGCATCGCGTAATGCCTGTTTCCAGCCGTCATTGCCGGCAACCGCCGTCATGCGCGCACGCGCTGCGCCCTAGGTCCTGCCAATTCATTCTGGTTAACCGCGGCCGGGTCTGCCCGCCCAAGATTCCATATTCTTATTAATTGGACACTCGCTACCATGTGACATGCAGGGTTCGAATCCCAGAAAATCCGGGTTCTGCCCGTTACAGCTGGCTAACCCCTCTAGACCCGCTCCTATACCGGTACTCTTTTGGGTTCCGGCATGTGGAAAAAATGATCATAGATAGGAAGAAAAGGCTCGGAAGGCGGAAACCGGGAGCGGGTGTCACGGCGGCGCGCATGGACGCGGGATCCGCCCCTCCACAGGTGCTTTTATGGGTTTCAGGGGGCGCGTCCGGGCAATGATCAAGATTACAAAAGAGGAGTTGGAGGACTGCCGGGACGCCGCGTCACTCACAGCGCCCCTCGACCTGTTCTGGCAGGGCATCAGGGCAGACGAGACTAGAAGGACGTACACGCGCACGCTCAAACGGTTATTGTGCAGCATGCTGGAGGAGGTGCTGGAAGGCACGTTTGAGGAGCGCGCGGCGCAGCTCGTGCGGCTGGGCAAGGACGATCCTGACCACGCGCTGGACCTCATACTGCGCATATCAAAAAAGATCCGCGGGCGCAGCGCGCTGCCGCACGACCATCCCGACTACTTTAATCCGTCGGGCGTCTCCAACTATTTCAAGCCGCTCAAAAAGCTGTTCGATATGAACGGCGTCTCCATGCCGTGGAAGCGCGTGTACTCGACGTTCCCCGAGTCCGACAACATCACGGAATCGCGCGGGTGGGACAGGACGGAGATACAGTCCATGCTCCGGTTTGCCAAGGGGTCGGCCGACAGGGCCGCCATATTGGTCGCGGCCAGCTCCGGCATGAGGGCCGGTGGGTTTGAGATGCTGCGGTGGTCGGACCTCAAGCCGATATACCGCGTCGCTACAGGGGGCAGCAGTATCGATAGTGGTGAGGACAACGGCGGTGGCTCCCTCGGCTTTGGGGACAACGGTGTAGACGGCGCGGCAGAGCCCGTCTGCGCGCTGCTTACAGTATACGGCCGCACGAACGCAAGCTATCCAGCGTTCATCACGCCGGAGGCGTACGCCGCGGTAATGGACTATCATAACGTGTGGGCTGCAGAGGTCGGCAGGCCCCCCAAGCCCGGCGATCCCATCTTCAAAAAGGTCGGAAGCCTGCCCGAAAGGACCACCCCTGCCCTGATCAAGAAGAGGATCGAAAAGGCGGCGCGCGCGGCCGGGCTGCGCGATTCCGGCAGAAAGTCGCGCAACCTGTTTGACGTGCCGATCATGAACGGCTTTAGGCGGTTCTGGAACAAGGCGTGCAAAGAGTCCTCCTCAAAGGAGTCGCCCCTGTCGTCCCTGATACGCAAGGAGTACATGATGGGGCACGTCGGCCTGGTGAGCCTGGACCGCAACTACTTCAAGACGCACGTGATGGAGCTGGCAGAAGAGTATCTGCAGTCGGTGCCCGCCCTGACCATAGACGACGCGGCCCGGCTGCGCCTGGCAAACGCAAGGCAGTCCGAGCGGATAACACTGCTGGAGGATGAAAAGGACCGCGAGATTGCAAAGCTGCGCCTCATGGTGGAACAGCTTGCGTGCAGGATCGAGTCTTCCTCCAAGAAGGACTGAGGCTTTTATGCGCCATGCGGGGCTGGCCGCATGGACAATAAAACGTGCCCTGTATGCTCGCGGTCCCTAGATCTGCACTCTGACGCGGAGATCGTCGCCTGTTCGCGCGCCTTGATATTCTGCGCGCACGCAGAAAAGCCGCGCCGGACCGTGCAGGCGCCCATGCACCAGTCAGCGCAGTAACTCCAGACTGGACGGCCACTTGCGGTAATGATGCCTGCATACGTCCCGAAATGCGCCGCGGCCTCCGCGTCCATTCGGGAGGTAGGCCTAGCGCCCACAAACCTTGTATGCGGGCCAATGCCTCTGGCGCAGGCATGGGGTCACTCAGTTAGACTCCTATACAGGTCCAATGCCGCCGTAGTGTTTTTGGTGGCCATCTTGAGTGCGCTGGACAGGCCCCACGCATATCCAAGATCGACCACAGCTTCGGACTGGTTAACAACTCTCCGGACCGGGATCTTGTATCCACTGGACAACTCCACCAGTTCTCGAATCCCGGTTTTATCCGAAATTATTATCGGCGCACAGCACTCAATGGCCCTTCCCATCACGAGGTTTGCCAGACGATCCGGCTCCGTCGGGAGGCGATCCCAGTGGTTCCAGATGATCGGGCGGCAGTCCATCTCATGCGCACTGTAAATTACGCCAAAGCACGCGGCGGCATCCAGAACATCCTTGTCGCGTACCACGCCCACGTATGCCCCGCCATGCTCCGTCCGAGTGCGGCGGTCACTGGCACCGTTACACCAGTGCCCTTCTGCGTAAACCGCCGGCCGGCCGCCCCTCAATGATACGCGGACGGGTTTTTTGGGATCTTTGTTTGGTCGCGGTGGCTTGGCGGCGCGCGAAAGGCTCGACCAATCGAGCTGTTTGCCAGCAGAGGCGGTATCGAGATCGACCATATAGACGGCATCGGCCTCCGTACAGTCCGAGATCGGCCGCCTGTCTGAGGAACCGGCCTTCCTGGCATAGAGTTCGTTGCCGTCCGGTGAGAATGCAAACGGATGAGTCCGTTTGGACTTGTCATCGTGTAGCGTGCAGAGGGCAAAGAGGCGATTCTCCACCGCCCTCAGCCGCAGAACCGACGACCACTTGACATCAATCACGTTGTTATAACTCGGGTTCAGCCAAAGGCGCGCTCCGCTCTTGGCCAAGTGGCGCTGAAGCAGCCCCAGATAGCAGTCATGGCAAATGGTCGCCCCTGCCCTCACACCTCCCAACTCAAACGCGGGCAGCATGCCGCGCGGATTCCAACCGGGCATCTCAAAGGCAACCATGTCGGCGGTGGAGTGCTTTGTGTATAGCCGAACCGGGGCGGAGCCGTCGGGATCGAAGCGAAGAAGAATCTCCATGTCACCTTCTTCAACGCTATTGAGAGCGCCCACTAACAGTGGCGCGCCCAGATCCGACGCGAGTGTCTTCAGCGTCTCGACGCGTGTTTCATCGGACGAGTCAATGTATTCCTCTGGAAAGAGCACAAAGTCCACTCCCTCGCCAGCAAATTTTCCTGCGGCAGGTATCCTTGGACGGCGGAGCGACTTTAGCGATGGAAACACCAGCGCCACGCGCAGGGCCGGTGGTGCCGCCCGGCCTGGCGGGGGGCGTACATTCACATCGGAACCCGTGGGACGCCCCCCAGTCACCGCCTGGGCCCCGTCCTGCCGCGGCAAGCCCTGCGGCGTCATGGGCGCAGAACCGGCATCGCGACGGTACCCGCCGCAGCCGCACGCGACTACGGCGAATCCGCGATCACGAAGAAAGCGCTCTGACTCGTCGCCCCCGGAGAATTGCCCCGAGTCCAGAAAACCTCCCGTGGCGATCTTATGGGCCAATGCGATCGTGTATTTCGGCGGAAAGTGCCTGCCGTCTACCGCAAGACAATAGTTCCGGCTTTTGCGTCGCGCTGGAAATCCGCGGTTAGTGATCCTCCGCACGGCTTTCCGGATGTGCCCATCGGTGACGTCTGCCGGAATCATGCCAGTTATCTCCGATATGCATGGCATAAAAACTCGGCGCGCGGAATGGTTGTAGACGTCCAGCCACCTCTTCCCCTGCCCGGGCCTAGAGATGGGCAGTGGACCCGCGGCGGGACGTTGCGCGCGTGCACAGAAGTCTACAGCTGCCAGCAACGGCCAAGTCGGAAGCAGGCATTTCACGATACTAGTACGTCCCACCATCTGCGACGCACGTACCCGGAAACAATCATAGAGCTCTATGATTCTTTCCGGGTATGGCTACCGAAACCCGTTCCTGCCGCCGCGCTGCCGTGGCTGGCTCCACTGCAGATCATCCCCCGGGCGGCCCCTAGGCATGCAGCTGGGTTACGCGCAAAGAATCATAGAGCTCTATGAAACTTCGCGCGTAACCGCCGCAGCCCGTTCCCGCCGCTGTACTGCCGTTGTCTTCACCGCAGATCATCTCCCGGGCGGCCTCCAAGGCGTGCAGTCGAGTTACCCGGAAACAATCAACAAGCTCTATGATTGTTTCCGGGTAAGCGCTCTGCCGTTATCCCACCGTCCCACCACAACCGGTCCCTTGGAAACGCCCTTACACGAACAAGACGGATCGGCGCAGATGTTAGGCCGCCTTGTAACGAATTGGTGTGGCCGGGGGCGCTACGCGCATGTACGGAGTGCGCTGCTACCGGCAGCGGCCAATCCGGAGGCAGGCGTTCCGTGACATGGATACGTCCGCCGCCGCCGCCGCAGTTACCCGGTAACAATCATAGTGCTCTATGATTGTTACCGGGTAACTGCCGCAGTTCGTCCCCGCCGTCGTGCTGCCGTTGTTCCCACTGTAAATCATCACCTAGGCGGCCCCCCGGCATACAGCTTACCCGCAAACTTTCATAGCGCTCTATGAAACTTTGCGGGTAACCGCCAAAGCCCGCCGTGCCACCGTTGCCGCCTCCGCAGCAGATCATCCCCCGGGCGATCCCGGTACGCCCAGAAAACAGGCATCGTGCAGGCGGGGGGGGATCCAGAGGTGTGGAATCGGGCCGTGTGACGAATAGTAAGCGGTGAGGCATGCAGGGCGGGAGCGGACATGCCCAAGGGGCCTTGAGAGATCAGTCTGAAAACGACATGGCAGATGCCCGGCTACTGAACCGCACCCGAATTGGAGATTCCCGTTGTCATCAGAGACGTGCCATGCGCGGTACTCTAGGGTCCGAAAGACGCGCAGAGTGAAGGACGGCGGGGACGGACCCGGCGGCGCCCGGGTGACAACGGCGCGCCCGGTGGAGATCGGGCCGGCGGGTGGGGGTGCGGGGCCGTCCCGGACACGCTTGATGGAGACACGCGGAAAAAGATGCGGCTTGGACGGTGCCGCGTGCGGTCCCAGAGCCCGGGGGTGCGGCAGGCCTGCGCGGCGCTCAGACGAGGAGAGGCGCGGGATACGGGACGGTCATTTGAGCCGGAGCCTTTCCAGCTTGCTTTTCCCGGATGCCGTGCCCCGGCCGCCGGACCTTTCGGCACTGTCCTTTGCCATCATCTCCTCTATGGCCCTCTTGTACTTGTCGGGGCCTGCCGGGTCGGACTCACTGCCGCCCAGGATGTCGGTGGGGCTTATCACGATCTCCCCGTCCCTGACGCGGAACCTGACGCCCTGCCCCTTGCGGATCCCCGCCTCTTTTGCTATGGCCTGCGGTATCGTCAGGATGAACGATCCCCGGTTCAGCTGCACCGTGCGCTCGATTATCTCCTCTTCCATGGCCCCTGACGCGTCATATCCACTTAAGGGTAAAAGCTGGCAAAGCCGGTAAAGCCGGCGTACGGCGCACAGGCAAAGCATGTGAAACATGCGCCCGGAACGCAGGCAAAGCAGGAAGAGCCGGTAAAGCCGGTAAAGCCGGCGTACGGCGCACAGGCAAAGCATGTGAAACATGCGCCCGGAACGCAGGCAGATCATGTAAAGCAGGTGTCCGGCATACCGGTAAGACATGTGAAACACGCGTCCTGCATGCCGGCAAAGCCTGTAAAGCGCGCGTACGGCGCACCTGCAAAGCATGTGAAACATGCAATATGACTTGACGGCACGAGTCGGATACCGCGTTCGCATATTGGCATGTCACCCAGACGACGACCGGCGCTCCCCCGACACACTCCACATACAGGCGCCGTCAAGCCGGCGCTCCTCCGGCAGGACCGGGGGTCCACTTGACAGGCGCGAATCCGCCCCGGCCGACGTCTCAAGCCGGCAGCCCAAACACAGCGCGCAGCATCGTACGGATCCAGGACACGGCGCGGCCGTTCCGTTTGCTTGGCGGCACACTCCGGGGCGCGTCCCGTCATGGCATCCCTGACATGGGTCCGGTCATCCGGCGGCTCCTGCTCTCGAATCTTTCCCGACCCAAGACGGTTGAATTCCCGCTGTTGATTCAGCACGGGAGGGCCGTATCTTCGGAGCTCTTCGCGCTTGCGCTCCAATTTTTCACCAGGCATGGACGAATCAAGCGGCAGGGACACAGCATGAGACTGTCCACTGTTGATGGGAGGTACACATCTTTGTCAACTCCGCTGATCGAGACCAGCCGTTCTCCCCCCCAACTAGCAGGCTCCAAGCGCGACTCTGTCGACTCTGGCAGGCATCAGACACGGAGGCACCGACACCTGCACCGCCGTCAGCGGGTCCGGCGGCAAAGACAGCAAAGGCGCATCTCAGAGGGATAGTCCGCGGCCATGGCCTCCCGATGGCTCAAAGAGGGTGGGGACCGGGCCGACTTTGTGGCCTGTGACTACCAGAAGGTTCCGAGAAGCGTCGAGCCAGAGTACGCAGGCGGGATCCAGAGCCGCCCGGAGAACGCCACGTACAACATTGCAGGGCGGGCCTAGACCGGGCTTGGCCGAGCATCACGATTATCCAAGAGCCTTCCCCCTCCCGATAAGGGAGAGTGGAGCGGCTAGACGGAGGGGGAGCAGAAAAAACACGCGTACATGACTGTCACTTCATCCTGAGCTTCTCGATTCGGCCGGGCCCCACATCATCCGGCCTGCGCGCTAGGGCCTCGGCGAGATCCCCCATGTAACCGGCATCCTTCGGCTCCCCGTACCTGTCGAGCGCGGCAGAGTCACGGTCGGCCTCGGCCACATCCTTTTTCGTAATGTTGGACTCGACGGGCTTTATGATGACCTTGTTCTTTGAGACGGCGAACCTAACGTACTGGTTCTTGCGGATCCCCAGCGTGTGGACTATCCGGAGCGGTATGGTGACGGTATAGGAACCCTGTCGGAACTGGATCTTTCTCTGTATGTCTTCAACCTCCATGTACCGCAAACCCGCAGATGCATAAAAGGCCGAAAATGCACGACATGCTCGTAAACGGCCCGCAAGGGTGTCTCCCACGTGCACAATCTGCATTACGGCGCTGCACAATCTGCATTCACGGGGTTTTCCCACGTGCACAATCTGCATTACGGCGCTGCACAATCTGCATTAAACACGTGTACAACGTGCATACGAGCGGCACCCGCAGATCCATCGTACACGGCCCGGCGGGCAGATCACCTTGCATTTACTCACGGACACGAAAAAACGAATGTTCCTCACGCACAGCAATCACGAAACGGCCGGGGGCCGCCTAGCGGCGGCCCCCTCCCACATACGGTCGGGCCTGGCGGCCCGACTTCCCGCGAAAAACACACCATCTGACGGCGCGCCGACGTACTCACCGTTCAGTCGTCCCACGACATGCGCCGACTTCAAGAGCGCGCCGCGTTGATCAGCCCGGGAAATGGTCTGCGCCCAGAACGGCAGCTCGTCCCCCGCTTACGTCAGGTCCACAGCTTTTCTCACTGTCGAAGATTGATCTGCGCGGGATCTGGCTTTGCGCACATCATCTTCCAGACATGAGCAGTCAGAATGTCGCGGCAGCATACGGCACGCGTCGCCGCTCCGAGGCCAGCAGTCGTACGGTTTGACTAGACCCGTCAAGTACGTCGCGCCTTCACACGAGGTGTCTAGACCTGTAGACTTTTTGGGCGTTCCAGGCATAGGTGTCGACAATGTCGTCAACTTTGTAGACTTTGACAGGCGCTAGGCATGGGGGGGGATACTAGCACGGGCACCGGCACAGCACGGGCACCGGCACAGCACGGGCACCGGCACAGCACGGGCACCGGCACAGCACGGGCACCGGCACAGCACGGGCACCGGCACAGCACGGGCACCGGCACAGCACGGGCACCGGCACAGCACGGGCACCGGCACAGCACGGGCACCGGCACAGCACGGGCACCGGCACAGCACGGGCACCGTCGGAACCAACAGCAATCAGCCGTGTCTCCGCACACCTCCGTCATACTATCACGCTTCCGCATCACGGGAGCGGGTTCCAGCCACATACCCAATACGTCGACGGCCTTATCGCGCTCAGTTTTTCCACGACAGAGCCCAACTCTCGCAACGGCCAAGAAGGGCTTGGGCAGAAGTGTCGAAAATAGGCAGCAGCGATACTCACATAGAAATTATCCGATTTATCATCGCGGCTGGAAGTCCGGCTCAGTCACACCACCTCTTCCGACCTGACTATGGACAAAATGTGTATTCATTAGGGCTATACGTACAAACAAGTGGAACACAGGAGACGGTCATAAGACCGCCAATACGGCCAAACAGATGTTTCAGTTCTTGAAGTTCAGGGACGCGCGTCATCTGTCCTCTACCTACGTCATCACGAAGAAAGCCTCTTACTAGATTCTATAGGAATACGTCCATATTGACCTCTAGCTATATCCACCATCTTGCGAGACAGAACCGAGATTAGAGTGGACAATCGGCACCTAGTTAGAAGGTAAAGGATGACTAGGGCATTTTATTTAATCGGTCGTATATGTTATCAACTACACAATAACTGCTGCCTTTTTTGACTGGGCGTATACCACAATGAGCACAAGCGTGTTCTTCGCATACGTAACCACTACAACTCTTACCACACACCTCGCAACGTCCAACCATGTTATTGGAGGAGTGAATTTGTTTCTTAACTGTTGTGAAAAGACTTTCTTTGTTATCCCGTCTTTGAGATCAGACTTCAACTGTCCAACGCCTAGTTTTAGACCTTTGTCGAGCGCCTGTATCTTTACATCCCCGTGTGTAACGGTGCAACGGTTGGCCCTTACGACTCACGACGGGTTCATGACTTCCTTGTCGCCAACGCTAATGCCCGTAATGAGTCTGTATACTCGGGAGACCTCCTTTTGCTTTTTTAAATACTCGGCGTGTGTCCGTTCGGCGCTGGAGATCAGACCTTCGTAGAATAGGATTTTGATCGAATATGCGGAAAGTGCTTTGATCGATTCGTTTCGGCCTTCGTCATTTTTACCCCAATCCCTTAAGCTCTTTCCCAGCACACATACGGCCTTCACCGTCTCTGGTGATTCAGATTCAGATTGTTGGAGGATCTTTGTGACAGCTGATTTGTATTTACTAATCTGCTTGATGACAGCAGCGGTTTCAGTGACGACGCCCGGGCGCTTTAACTCTATAATGACATGGCTATTGTCCATCGCCTTGTACTGTATGTCGATCCTGCCATTCTTTTCTTCTTCCGTCAGTTTTGCGGTAATTTTGTCGAACTCTGTGCGTATCAGTGACTCGTTCCTTTCCGTACCCTCGATTCTCTTCCATGTCGGGTCTATAAGCCACAGGTGGTCAAATATGAGCTGCTGCACAACTTTTTCCAATTCGTCGTCGTCAACTACATCTTTCAGCCTCTGAATTACCGTCAGCCGGTTCTTGACTGTCTGGTAGTACGAGCTGGCCTCAAGGTCGTCTAGCTGCAAGAATATTTCCTTCAACATGTCTAGGCCGTCTACATCTAGTCGTTCTAGCTTGTCAAGCATGTCCCTGAGTTTCAGGCTTTCAAACGCCAGTATGCCGCCTATGAACAGGCGGCGCTTATCGTCTTCATTGTCAATGGGCAGCTGGTTGATCTTGCCAAACATCTTCTTGGCGGCCGCTCGACGGTCACTAGGAAGTTCGTTGTACCACTTGCCAATCTCGTTTATTTTGAGTGCGGTCTTCTCCCCCTCTTCGTTTCTCAGATTGGTCCATTTGGAGCCTATGGTGTTAAGATCGTTCTTGATCTTGTCTATCAGTGCAATGTATCGCGGATCGTCTTCCATGATTTTTTGCCTGTTGGTGGTCATGATGTCCTCACCATCACTTTGATCCAAAAAATCTGCATATACTTCCCCTATGATGTATTTGCTGAACAGCCTGCCTTCACTCATCTCTCCAAGTATGTCGTCCTGCGCCATTTTTCCTCTGACCATCACGGAGATCTTGTTGATGTTCTGATCGCCGTCCTTCAGCTGTCCCGACTGTGTAGCAGTTCCAATCCATCCGTCAATTTTTACAGTGCGCCCATCAATATCTACCGTGGAATCCAGTTTTTCGTGTCGGAGATCTTCCGTCTCCGGGATCACTGTGGCTCCAAGATCTCCGAATACCCACACATACTGAAGCTTGTTGTGGTAATCACGATCTCGAAATGTGACGTGATATCCGTCAAGTGTTACGCGGAAGCCGTTGTCCAGTATGTTGAACCTACGGGAGATTTTCTTTTTCAGTGCATCTATGCTGGTGCTGCGCATTTGCGGTTTTATGTCCGAGAGAGTTAGACGCGTCCCTCGCGACAGATCGGGGGCAGGACTCACGGAATCTGGATGGTATTCGGAAACGCGGTCTTGTCCGAGTGTACTTTTTATTTTCTCTGCATCCATTACGAATCCGTGACATTCTCCGCCTTTGACGCTGTGTACTGTAATGGTATTGGCCACGGAAAACAACGAAAGCTTGCCAATGCCCTTTCGTCCCATTACGGGCCTACCTTTGGCCGTCATGTCGCCGCTGTCTTCCCTGCGTGGGTATCCCACACGCAGATATTTGCGGTTGGCATCGGATATGCTCATGCCCACCCCGTCGTCTTCTATCGTGATCGTCTTTCTCTCCCGGTCTGTTTTTATCTTGACGTTTGCAGCGTCGGCATCCCACGCATTGGCGACGGCTTCGGACAAGACAGATGGTATGTTGCTGTAGAGCCCTATTCCCAAATGCTTCAGCGCATTCAGACTTATACGCATTGTGTAGGTGTTAGGAGCTATTGCATCCACGTCCTTCTGTTGCCAATTCTAGGTGCGCTGCTATGCTCTCTCCTATGGCCTCGCCAAGCTTGACAGGAACTGCGTTGCCTATCATTCTGGCCACGGTGTTAATTTCGATCTCGCCTCCCTCTGGCACGAACGAGTAGTCAGGCGGGAACGTCTGTAGCAGGGCACCTTCGCGAAGCGAGATGGCGCGATGTTGCTCCGGGTGTCCAAACCGGCCGTTACCGAACCCGTTGAACTGTGTGGTTATTGTTGGTCCAAGAGAGTTCCATTCCATCCTTCCGTACACGTTACGGTACGTTTTGCCTGTCTCCCTAATATGGCATGCTGCCCTGAGCTTAGGATTCCATCCTTTCCATGTCCCACCGGGAACGGAGCATTTGATGCGCTCCATGTTTTTTTCTGACAGCGTGCTGGATCTGTGCAGGCGGTCTGAATCCGATGTTCCGCCGGCTTTGATGCGTTCTAGGCTCCCTATTGTGTCCATCACAGTCACATGAGAGCCGGGTGCGTGAGTCGGCGGCAGCATCGCTATAGGGCCTAGCCGCGAGGCGAGCAGGACGAGACGCTTCCTCGTCTGCGGTATCCCATACGCGGCACATTCAATGACAGAATGCCAGCAGTCATACCCGGATCTCTCTAATATCTTCACATACCTTGCAAATATTGGATATCTGGCAAGCCCTGGGACGTTTTCCATGGTGACGACGTCGGGCCGTACTTGCTCCACCAGCTCACCGAACTTTGAGAGCAGTTTCCACCTGTCTTTTTCCGTGCGCCGGGCATACGACGAAAACGGTTGGCAGGGGGCGCATCCTGCAAGAATCTTAGGCGCGCCGCGTGGAAACATGGGCAGTATGAATTCGGGGGTTAGATCCTTGGCATCCATCCTGTGAAATCTAGCGCCAACGTTTGTTTCGAATGGGTGCCTGCACGCAGGATCTATGTCTATGCCACCACATATAGTGATACCCGCCTGTTGCATGCCATACGAAAGCCCGCCTGCACCACAAAACAGATCTACTGCTGCCGGTGGGGGGTTTGCCCTACGTGCCATACACGTGAAGTATGCCTCCCTCTAAAACATGTTTCTTGGACACCACAGTCAAACCATCTGGTAAATCCCCTCACTGCGCGGAAAGTCGGGGCATAAATCATCAAAATCCATCTGTTTTGGCCGCTGTCCAATACGTATGCGTTCACATACGCAGGTTTTTTGGCCCGTAAACGCCGCCTGAACCGACGCCTCATGTGGCGGATGTCCTACCGTAGGGCGATATTGGTATGCAGAGCTCGTTTGCGCACCTGAGTCGGCCCAGCACCCTGCCATTCCACACAATGTTCCGCCCCCTGTCGAGCCGTCAGGAGTTGATCCGCGCTGCTCGATATTGTGGATCATCCCATCTCAAACATCCTATCGCAGTTGAGGTTCGAGTAATACGTCCTGTCCACATTGAACCGACGCCCGGGGGGGTCAAATCCCGCTCGCCGGATCTTCTTGGGCATGCCGGAAGCGCGGACGTGTCGTCGGCGCTACTGGGAACCGTGAGCGCTAACGCCCCTCACTAGATGCTTCGTGTCCCTCGCATTCACACGCTCGTAGTGCTTCTGGCATCCTTCCTGTCTCCTGTGGGCGGCCGTCACGTCCCACACCTCCCGCCTTCGGGTTTTTTCGGATCTGTCGCGCCACATTTGTAAGCGCCACCAAGTAGTCCACTGTCTTGATGGTTTGAGCGTTTCACATCCATTGAAACACAATCTTATATTCGCTTCTAGTATGTTTATATAATTTCAATAAACATGAGCGTACGTGTCTGGATCGGCCGATGTCGTGAAATAAATTGCGGAGGGCCCTACGTCTGGGCCGTTTTTGGGATTCATGCACACCAACCCTCCCCTCTCGCGTGCTATATTTTATATATATGTGAGTGCAATACTATACTATGGGATCCAAACACGTAAGGAGGCGTGAAATATATGGATCCAAATGGGGAATGAAGAGGGAAGTCAGTAAACAAAAACTACTGACTATAGTAGAATCCAATCTCGAATTGGGTGTGATAAAAGTGGGTAAAATATACCCGGGAGGAAAGCACTATGATGCTAAAATTAATTGTATTGTTGTTGGCAATAGAAAAGGTTACAATAATAATACAAGTATAGGACGGAATAGGTTAGGTTTTACGCCAGTAGGATCGCAATACGCGCTTGAACCTAACCTTTCATGCGTAAAACCTATTCCACGAAATCAAAACTAGACTTCAATGCTACTTTTCGAGCATTCTGGCTTCTTTTTATACCCTCATTGGTTTTATCCAAAAGTTGCTAGACGCACCCTAGGTGCAATAAGCAAACTTGGTCACTAGTATGCAATGAAGGCGCAGCGCAAGATTTTCTTGAGAATGTGGTGATGGGTACTCATATGAATGTGCGGCGGAGATTTGGGGGCCCAAGATCATGAATCCGCATAGTAACACCCTAGACTCGTGCAGGATACGATACTGCGCAGTAGAGAAACAGACAGACGTATACGAAAGTGGCAAGGGGAGAGTCTCTTGCTTGTCGGCCTGTTGCGGCAAGCTGGCTATGCTGCCATACGCTGAGCCAAGTGGCAGTGCCGATGGCCGCATTCTGCATGAGCCTGATCCATCTGTCGCAGCCCAGCACAAGGTCGAGTCGTGCACCGACATGATGTCTATCCCTATCGATTCTTACCAAGCTTGGCAACTCAAAAAGACTTCAATTGGTCATGCAGGGTGACAAGATCTAGACATACGTCTGGATTAGCCTAGAATTGTCCAATACGGATAAACCGTCATCAACCGAGTTTTCTCGAACCGGGAGACGGCACATTTGCTAGATCGGTGTCCGACGATATCCCTAAAGCAAAGCTTGTGACATCCAGTTACGTGACCGACATCTTCTCGAAGGAAAAACGGAGCTGGATTATGTCGAGGATACGCGGCAAGAACACCGGCATCGAGATAAAGACCCGCAGATTGCTCCAGTCAAACAAGATCCGGTTCAGACAGCACCCGAAGATCTACGGCAGCCCGGACTTTCTGGTCGGGAAGATGACGCTGGTCTTCTGTGACGGAGACTTTTGGCACGGTTACAGATACGAGGAAAGGTGTGGGTCGCTCAAACAGTTTTGGAGGGACAAGATCGAGAGCAACATGAGGCGCGACCGGAAGGTGTCTAGAAAACTGAGGCGCGAGGGTTACGCTGTCATACGGCTGTGGGAGCACGACATAGAGAAGAGACCACATGTATGCCTGAACCGGATAATCCGGTTCATGCGGTAATGGCAAAGCTTTCTGACTGGATGCTATAAGGGCAACTTAGGATGTTAGGGGGACATTCAAGGGCGCTAGGTCACGGGTAAAGAATTGTTACTGATACGTCGAAAAAGATGCGGTGGGTTTTCCCCTTGGGCCGGGTGCTTCCCTCCACCACACACTAGACAAGAGAGTTTTGGATTAATATCTACCGCAAGACGGGATCATGGCAGGAACTGGCGCGAGGCACAGGTTCTTGTAAAACGACAGGATCATCATTGCAGAGATCGACGATCATACGTACGCGCTTGGAGACCACCACACAGTCATATCTAGGACTCAGCCGGTAGGCCGCGTGACGTGAGCGAGTCGATCACCCAACTGTAAAATACGAGCCTGCGCGCATACACTGTGGCATGGATGGGCGCGGCGGGAACTGGAGGCAACGTTGCATAGATTACTTTCAGATGGTGTGGAACTCAAGAAAGGCGCGCGGCCTGCTGGCACAAGAGTTCCTTGTACGGGAGTTTGATTCCGGCAGGTTCCGCAGGCACCGGGGCAAGATGGCCAACGGGTGCTGGCTGACAAGCCCAAAGTCCGAGGACTTTTACAAGTTCCGCATGGCCACCTTCGTCCACGGGGAGCAGTTCGCAACAAAAGGCCGCGAAGTGGATCCGGAGGACATGCTGGGCCACAGGGCCGTCCCGTTCTACGCCACGGCCGAGTTCTTGGACAACGCCGGAGTTGGCGTCTCGTACGCGTTTGCCAGATCCGGCAGCATTGATGTGGAGGCCATCCTGCGCAGGGACTATTCCGGAATGGACTGGAGGATGCTGCTCTACAAGAACGAGAGGCTTGTGATCGTGCCCGGGGAGGATCTGTTCTCTACGTGGGGAAGCCGTGGCAGGGTGGTCTACAAGAAGAAGAAATGGGACAACGACGAGCTGGTCAAGCTGTTTGCAGAGATGCCGGAAAGCCGGCTGGGCGCGATGCTGCTTAACGAGCTTTTTTACATAGGCTATATGAAATCCATACTGAAGAAACCCACCAACGACCCCTACGACGTGGACGCGTTCATAATATCAAAGTCGCAAAAACACGTCTTTCCCGTGGAGGTCAAGGAAAAGTTCCCGGCCACGAACAATCGGGGGGACAAGGAATACTTTGGAATAGACGCAGGCAGGATCATGATGCTGCTACGGCTGTGCCTCCCAAACGACACCGACGCCTTCTACATAGTCCGGGAAACTGACGAGAATGGGAAATTCGTGGAGTGGAAGTACGCAATGCTCTCGGACATACTGATGAAGTCGTCCTGGAATCTGGTGCGGGGAGGAATCGGAATGGGAGGATCCGACACGCAGACGGTGCGCGTCCCGTACGGAGCATTCGACCAAGTTACCGAGTCCACGTTTGACGAGAACAGCCTCCGGAGGGCCGACAGCCTGCCCGACCGGGTCAAGGAGATTGCATCCGGCTACGGCGGCCTGCATCGCGATAGATTCCGAGCGCCGGATTGACCACGACGGCCGGAGAAATCCATAATAACCCTGTAGTGCCCAATATAGCAGACGACACATGCGGCGCGCCAAGAACTCGTTCAAATTCATAGATCTGTTTGCGGGGATCGGCGGCATGCGCATAGCGTTCGAGCGCGCGGGGGGCAGATGCGTCTATACGTCAGAATGGAACAAGTTCTCGGCGCAGACGTACGAGGCCAACTTTGGGGACGTCCCAGAGGGCGACATAACGAAGGTCGACGCCTCCGACATACCTGATCATGACGTGCTGGTCGCCGGCTTCCCGTGCCAGCCGTTCTCGATAGCGGGGGTGTCCAAGAAGCGCAGCCTCAACATGCCCGACGGCTTTGAGGACGAGACGCAGGGAACGCTGTTCTTCGACGTGGTAAGGATAATCAGGGAAAAGAGGCCTCGCGCGTTCCTGCTTGAGAACGTAAAAAACCTCAAGTCGCACGACGGGGGCAACACCTTCAAGGTCATAATGAGGTCCCTGAGGGGGCTGGGATACGACGTACACCACAAGGTCATAGACGCAAGGACCGTAGTGCCCCAGCACAGGGAAAGGATATTCATAGCCGGCTTTGCCAGCCCGACCGAGTTCGAATTCCCCGACATGCCCGACCTCGGGCCAAAGTTCCGGGACATCCTCAGCAGGAGGGTGAGGGGAAAATACACGCTAGGGGACAACCTCTGGCGCACCCTTCAGAGGCACGCGGTCAACAGCAAGAAGAAAGGAAACGGATTCACCTACGGGATAGCCGACAGGGGCGGCGTGTCGCGCACCCTCAGCGCCAGATACTACAAGGACGGATCCGAGATCCTGATTGCGCAGAAAAACAAGAACCCGCGCAGGCTCACACCGAGGGAGTGCGCCAGGCTGATGGGCTTCCCGGGGGACTTTAAGATCCCGGTGTCCGACGCACAGGCATACAGGCAGTTTGGCAACGCCGTGGTGCCGCCGGTGGTGGAGGCGGTCGCCGCAGCCATCGCGTCACAGCTCAAGAGCCCCAAACGGAGGATCGTGCTGACGGAGTTTCTGCCGACGAAGAGGCGGCCCAAGAAACGATCGGGTTTGTAACCGACAAGCCGCATGAGACGACTCCGCATGCGGTCGTGGAGACCCGTTCGCAGTCCGTGGCTTTTGACTTGGTTGAACAGACGGCAACGTGTACACTGGAATTCAACCGGTAGGACCGGATCGCGCAGATTTAACGCAACACTGCCGTATCTTGGGCGGGATGATCCTGATCATCATTTCTTGCCTTGCCGCCTGCCAAAAAACCTGTTTCCAGTATACGGCATGACCCTGTTGAGCATCCTCGCCAGATCGTCGTAGACGCGATTTCTGCCTCCGACCGCATGCACAACGACCCCGTGCCTCGCGCTTTCAAGCTTGTAGACGATCCTGTATTTCCCGTCTGCTGATTTCATCGCCCTCATTCCGAATAGATCCGAGGTAAGCTCCTGCCCAATTTCCGGATCGCGCGAGATCCTCTTCATGATGCGATCAACTTCATCCCTGATCCCGCTGTTTCTTCTGGCGATCTTCTTAAGACCTTTCAAGGCAAAGTCGGTAATTTCTACCGTGAAGCGCCCCTGCCTCGACCGAACCTCTGTCTCTTTGCTTTCCTGCATGTTGCATGTGTGACAGGTTCGCTTATAACTCCCCCATATCGTACGGAAATTCCGTACGGTAACTATGATATAGGGCACCGCACGGCAAACGCTCGTGACTAAGTATTCCGAAGACGATTACAAGTGGGTAAGGGACGCGGTTGCCAAGCATCCGCACGGGATGTCCGTCAGGGACATTGAAAGGATCTCTCGCAGGGAGGGCAGGCGGCTTGGAAGCAGGCCGAGGGATGAAAAGCCCCCCGGCAGGGACAAGATCTACCAGATCATTGTGGACGGCGAGGGCAGGGACTGGACATACGTTCGCGGTGGAGGGAAAGGAAAAACATCCAAAGTGAAACCCGTCAAGGAAGACCAGATGTCCGTATTGGGCGACGCCATCAGAAGGATCCAGATATCTGAAAAGATAAGGGAGTTGGACAGCCTGTACGATAGGCGGAGGCGCAAACTAAAATTAAGAGAGATAGTAGCCTTGTTCCGCATAAAGGAGTCGATCCTCTCGTATCCGATGAATGTGGCGCTTGCCAGCTTGAAACAGCACAAAAACACCAAAACACTGTCGGAGCAATCACGGGGGATTGCAATGGCGCAGATAGAGCGCATAGCCGAGATCGAGATGTGCCAGGAAGATCGTAACGCCGAATTCTCAACCGTCATGCAAGGCCTGAAGCAGCTCCTAGACGGCGATTTACTCGAAGCCACAATCTACAAAGACAGGAAGTCATACAGGGGGTTCCTGCCCCTTAGAAACACGATCCACCGAATATATTTGGAAACCGGATAACCATCCGAGAAAACCGTCCGGGTTTTTTGTTTTAAATACCACAAGAGATTCCCGAATGTGATGAACCGCAAGCCAGTTGACAGAGACGCAGGCGGCCCCGACGTGGGCAGGATGATCTGAAATGGCCGAGATGGAGCTGTATCACTCATTTGACGCAAAGCTTGCCATGAACATAGGAGAGCAGTCGGTCTCCTCCAACGTGCAAGCGATCCTAGAGCTGATCAAGAACTCCTTTGACGCGGATGCCCTAGAGTGCAGCGTACACTTTCATGCGGACGGCCAAGTGGGGGAGAGCATATCTATGAAAAAAATCGTGATCGAAGATTCCGGGATAGGGATGACGGTTGAGGACTTCAGGGACAAGTGGATGCGGGTCGCCACGTCGCACAAGGAGCGAGAAAAGCACTCCCCCATACTGGGGAGGCGGGTGGCTGGAGAGAAGGGAATGGGGCGGTTCGCGTCACAGCGGCTGGGCAACGCAGTAAAGATCACGTCTCATCCCAGAGAATACGCCGGAAGGGCAAAGTCCGACCATCCGCACGGCGCAATCGAGCTTACGATAGACTGGAACCAGTACGTGGCCGGAAGAGACTTCGAGTCCATTCCCAACAAGCTGAGAACGCTGGATGATGCTGGAGGTGGACACGGGTTTAGGATCGAGATCACCGATCTGAAGGACCAGTGGACCTTAAAAGACATTGATGACATAGTGGTGAATGCAGGGACGCTCGTGTCGCCCGCAGTCATGAGGCAGTCTGATGGCAACTCATTTGACGTAAAGATCGTGCCACACGGGTTTGATCCAAAAAGGACCAAGATCGAGAGCGTCGTGGAAAAATACGCGCCGTGGGAGATCCGGGCGCAGCTCATCGGAAGGAAGGTGAACTGCCAGATCTACCACCGGGCGAGCGGGGACGATGAGCGAAAACCCGCGTCAGACCTGAGCGACAGGGCGAAACACCGGAAATCCATTGACGTGGGCAGCGAGACGTGCGGGGATGCAAAAGTCGTCCTCTTGGTTTTCGAAGGTAGAGCAAGGCAGTGGGCGCCCAAATCCGTGAGGAGGGGAAAGGAGCTTGACGACCAGCTCGAAGAAAACTGCGGAGTCAAGATCTTCAACGACGGCGTCAGGATCATGCCGTACGGGAAGAAGGGGGACGACTGGATAGGGCTTGACAAGAGGTACCTGCGCCAAATGGGGGGAAATGTAAGGAACAGGAACGTCATGGGGTATGTCTTTCTAACCCGGGCGAAGAACCCGGACATCGTGGAGACCACTACGAGGGAGGGGCTGATCCAGAACGAGGCGTTCAGATTCCTGAAGAACCGACTAGTGAAAGAGATCCTAAACGAACTTGAGGACTACAGGAGGGAGTATGATGATCGGCGGCAGGAAAGCAGGCCCAAAATCATGGCGATTGCAAAGGCACAGTCGACACTCGGGCACTTTCTTGACCACGTAGAGGGCGCGGACATCAAAGACGATGAGAAGTCCATACTGATACAGCAGGCGGCGGAGGTCAAAAAACAGATCGAGATCCAAGCGAAGGAAACAACGGAGGCCATAAGCAGGGTCACGACAAACCTGGAGATGTATCGGAACTTGGCCTCGCTTGGAATATCCGCCTTGGCGTTCCACCACGAGGCCCTTCAGATAATCGGCAGAATCAACCAAAGGCAGCGAATGTTGGCCGGCAAGTGGCCCGCATGGGACGACGCCAAAAAACAGAACTATGTACGTAAAACGATAGACGACGTCTCGACCATGATCGACCTCAACTCATACATACGGGAGTTTGCCTCCCTGTTTAGCGGCCCGGAGGGAACAAGACGGGGAAGGGAGGTGATAAAATTCAGGGAGTCGGTGGAAAGGTTCAAGGAGGGGTTCAGGGACGTTTTGCAGTCCGCGTCCATAGATGTCGAGGTACGCGTCGGCTCCGGAAGCTTGGACGGCCTGTACATGAACCGCGCATCCTGGGAGTCGATAGTGATAAACCTCATGGCAAACTCGATCAAGGCGCTAACCAGGGTCCAGCGCAAGAAGAAGCACATAAGAATACTGTTCGAGAAGCGCGAATTTGACCTGAAGATAGAAGTGTACGACAACGGCGTGGGGATCCCGGAGGACAACTTTGACAAAATATTTGATCCGTTCTACTCCACATCAAAAACCGGCGGGGACGACGGCACCGGCATGGGCACCACCATCGTCAGGGAGATTGTGGAAGACGACTGCAAGGGAACCGTGAAGGTAAGCTCAAGCACGTACGAAAAAAGCAGCCCCGGGGAGGGAGAAACCACCATTCAAATACTCATACCGCTTGAGAGTCTGAGGGGCAAGTGAAATGAGCGACAAGCCCAGACTGCTTCTGTTTGACGACGATGAAAACACCGCCGACCTGATCAAGGATTCGCTAGAAGACGACTTTGAGGTGACGTGGTGCTCGACCCAGAAAGAGCTAGACGAGAAGATAGACACCAGCTTTGATGTCATAGTTACTGACGTGTCGATAAAAGACTCAGACAAAACAGGGTACCGGTTGATCGACGATCTGAGAAGAAGCCTTCGTATTACGCGAACCCCGATAGTGGTTTACTCGGCGAAGGTCAACATCGAAGATATCCGGAAAGAGGAAGGAAAGCTGTTCTTTGCGTATGTCGACAAGGCAAGCAAGGTAGCGGGAGACTGTCTGCTAGACCAATGCAAGAAGGCGGCAAAGGAGAAGCCGGACTTGGTTTCTTGGAGCACGTTTACCGCATATTTTGAGAAGATAGGCAAGCTTGACGCAGAGCTGGAACCTGGTGATCTTGGAGACCTGTCCTTTCACGTGGACACCAGCACGTTAAAGACTGTGCGGCGCCTGCTTGACCAGCTCAAGAATGACCTGCAGGACGACGTATGGCAGGCCTTAGAAGCCCTCGCGTGGGATCTCTACCGGAGATACAAGGAGTAGATCGAGGCGGTCTCTGTCAACGTGCGCAGGACGAATTAAGAGACAGAGTTACAGACTCAAAGTATTTACCACATGGTATCCCATACTAGCTGATGTGAAACGAGTCGCATCACTAAGGGCACAACGGTGGCGGGCATGCGATCTTGTGCCCGTTTACACGATAACGTACAAAACTCGAATCTGTCAAGCGGCAGTAGTCCGTTGACACTTGCCAAGGAAGATCAGATCCCGTCTGTAGGTCACTCATTTTCCAGCACATTTCAGGTCACGATAACTTTTCAATCCAGTCACATTATTCCTTTAATGTGATAAGCTGGATATTTTTCATGGACATAATTTAGCAAGTTCACATATGACATGTCTCCGTATTCGCGACAAACACATGCAACTGCATCTTCAATATCTTCTGCATCTCTATGCATTTTTTCTGCATGCAAAATTGTTTTTCCAAATTCAGTCAAAGTGTAGCAAAAAACATTATTACCAGATGGTGTTTTTTCGATGCTCTCTTCGACAAGTTCTAACTCCTCAAGATTAGAAACGTAACGATTCACGGCACTAGAAAGCGGTCCTAAGGGAGCAGGCTCAAAATCATAGTTAAGAGGGACAGCGCACTGAGTTTGTGTAAGAAACACCAATTTTTGAAGTCTTGTTTTGCCTCTAAGTCCATCGTTAAAATTCGATATAATTTCAAATATGATGAACAATTCATTCATCAATTATTTTTCACCGTTATTGCGTCGCAATCCAGCTCCCTCTTCATATTCCTCCAATGGTTCAATAGCGCTTAAAACAGCAGCTTCATAATTTCTAAGCTTCTGACGGATTCCTTTACGAACATCTGACATACTGTTGATTTCATAACGGGCAGCAGGTGGCCTGCCAGAGGGTGTTTTTACATCTGTGCCATCGCAGCGGGTTACGAAACCTCTCGCAACTAGATTCTCAAGTGCCTGTCTAACATTTTTTTCAGTATGTTGTGCTTGAAACTCATTGGGCAATATACTAACAAGCGATCTAAGCACTTGGAAGATCTTATGTGCTGAAAATGGCGGTTTTTGCTCTACCCATTTTTGGACAAACAAAAATATGCATACCGCAGTATCGGTGCTGCCAAGCCCTATCGCCAGCAAACTACCGCCATACTTAGAGAGAAGTCGAGTATATGTGTCTGACCATCCCGGCTTCGTATCCATCAAAACGACGCAAGCACCCATACTAATAATCATGGCGATCTGGGTTTTAAGGTATTTTTCTCAGTTTGGAGAAAAGTATGTACTTGTTCGTACTTGATCTAGATGACATTTGTTCATGCGCTGCGTCCGAACGTGCCTGATTATACTATATTTACCAAAAAATCAGGCACGATCTAAAAAATACTCTAGATGCGTTTTCCACTATTAGAGAAAAATGACTTTATAATCATAGAACGAATAGTCCCGACATGACTAAAGACATAACGATCGACAAGGAAGAGTTCAAGATCGAAGACGACAAGATCTCTGTTGAAGATATCATCAGACTTGCCAAGCGCAAAATCGATGATTACGAGGTGCAAAAAAGAGATTGCAAGACAAATTCCTTGGAGAAAACATACGACGATCCAAAAGAGATCATCGATCTGAAGGATGGAGACTGCTTCACCGTAAGGTACACAGGAGCTGTAAACAACGCATGAGCACCTCCAACCTTATTTTTTCTAAATTTTTAAAAGAACTAGGTATGAACTATGTTGAAAAATCCATAAGCAATATGACAATATTTGTTATACATGAATACAAAATACCACATGGAAAGTATTCCGGCCGAGTCATAGGCATAGGCTTGCCGATTCCTAGCGATTTTCCAAATGTTCCACCGTATGGGTTTCACGTAAGATGCAATCATGGGTTCTCAGATGAGATTCCCAGTCGTAACACCAGTGATCTAGGTTCAGATTGGGAGTTCTGGAGCAGAGAGATACGGTGGGATGATCCAGAACAACGAACTCCGAGATACTATATGGATCAGATAAACAGATGCCTGGAGCTGGATTGAAATGGATTATAGCATAGCTATGACGGAAACACTAAGTCGACATATGCAGGCTTTTTTGCTAAAAGACGCTACAGAAGAAGAGGTATGTTTTGTAACATGGCAACCGTCTCAGGGCTCCCAAAGATGCAATATTCTGTTAAACGAAGCAATCTATCCAGAAAAAAATGAGCGCAAAAAGCATGGAACAGTGTCTGCACAGCCCTCATATGTAAAAAGATGTGAAGAATTTGCGGTAATGAAAGGTGCTGGACTTGCCATGATCCATACGCATCCTTTTGGAGTAGGAATTCAACACGTCTCAAAAGTAGATCTGCATTCGGAGCAAGACATACTTGCTAAAGAAGTGTTTGGGATAACAGGGCAGCCATTCGTAGGCATAACACTCTCTGGAGACAAGGTATGGAGTGGCAGGATATATCCAAAACCCTTTAAGATTAGGTGGTGCCAATCCGTTAGAATTGTGGGCAAGAACCTTGCCATTGACTTTAATCCTCCAGTGACGTCACAAACTGATTTAAATCCAATGCAGGTGAGAACTGTTAGTCTGTGGGGCAATAACACCCAAAACAACCTAGCGCGAATGAAAGTTGGCATCATAGGAGTTGGCAGCGTCGGATCGGCAGTAAGCGAGATTCTAGCCAGAATGGGAATAGGAACAATTTTCTTGATGGACTATGACAGTGTTGAGATTCACAATCTTGACAGAATGATCGGTGCTGACAAAACAAATGTAGGAATGTTGAAGAAAGATGCTGTAAGAAAAAACGTAATAAAAGTAGCCACGTCCAAACGTTTTGCATGCACAACATCAAACAACTCCATAGTAGAAAAAGCGGGGATGAAAGAAGCACTCGACTGTGATGTTATATTTTGCTGTGTAGACAGACCATGGCCACGACTTGTGTTAAATCAGATTGCATACTCTAGTCTAATCCCAGTAATTAATGGCGGGATTAGTTTTGATTTCGCAGATGATAAAATGCAACACGGTGTTTACAGGGCTCAAACCATAGGAGTTGAACGGGCGTGTCTAGACTGCTCAGGTGAGTTGCGATTAGAACAAATAGAAAGAGATAGACAGGGAATGTTTGATGACCCAGAATACATCAGGAAACAAGAAGCATCAGGTAAAAACACTAGATATAACATAATTCCATTCTCTTTAGGCCTTGCGAGTATGGAAACAATTCAGTTTGTAGAAATGGTGACAAACATAGCTAGAGTTGGAGACATGAAACAACAGACATATGATTATGCCAGTGGCGAGATCATTCCAAAACAATTCAATTGCATAAAAAAATGCACGTATAGACAACTCACCGCATGTGGGGATTCTGCAAATCTAAACATAGGCACAGATAAATCCAGATCTAGAAGCTTGGCGTAATACTTAGTGATTTTTTATTATCAATGAGTGACAGTACGTGTTAGAGCAAAGATGAGCTCAAATCTTAACTGATTGTGAATATGGTCGATTAAAGATACGTTTCAAAGCATCTTAAAATGACTCGAATGTAAAGCTGGAAAAATTCTTGATTCAAAACCTTAATTAATGGTATTACCGTACTATAACTAAGAGCTTAGAAGTAGTACCGTATAGGGACTGTTCCCTCTAGACCCGCTTCCACTGTGGATTCGGGTTCCCCTTATCCGCTCGTTCCAGCACGACCTTGCCATAGACAGGCATCATACTAACCTGCAGCCAGAGTTATCAGTTCTTCGGCCTCATCGGGATCCGCAGCCAGCTGCCCGCTGTTGCTCCCGGCCCGTCTTACCGGCACGTTGCAAGTGCCTCTAGTACGCGGCCAAGCTGCTGCGGCGTTGCGTTCTCCACCATCGTCTGGATCTGCTGCTTCTGCTCCAGCATGGGGTCGGCGGTCTTGCCGTTCTGGTCTAGGTATTCCTCAGACCTTGCAAACGCGTCCCGCATCGCGTCTAGCAGCACGTCTGGTAGCATGCCCTTGTTTGTCGTATATCGGGACTCCATCGAGCCCTTGTGGCCCATGAAGAAGACCCGAAAGTCGTGCACCATCACGCCCTTTGCCTCCGCTATGAGGAGCTGGGTGTCAAAGTACGCCCGCAGTACGTACGGCCTCCACGTGAATCGCGGACGAAACGTATTGCGGACCTGCTTACTTATCTGCGCGGTGGGCAGGAACGTCTTTGCGGAGTTTCTTCCCCTGTATGTCCTGTAGATGTAGTCGGGCGCCACAATCGGCGAATTTGCGTGGAGCGGCTCGCCGTGCGCGAGCCTGTCGTTCAGGTATGACACGATCTGCTTTGCCGCGGACGCGGTAGAGAATGTAAGGTACTGGTGGCGCGCCTTTGACAGCTCGCGCCTCACCGTTATGCGGCTTGGCATCCTCATGCACTTCACGACACCCTGGTGGATCACCAGATCGGGTAGGTCCCTGATCTGCAGCCCGTCCGTCCCGTTGTGGTTCCCGATTACCTCTGGCCTCAGGCCGGACTTTGCCATCAGCGATATGATGACTGACTGGCGCAGGCCGGCCCTGTCGTATATCTCGGACATCTCCGAGGCGTCCGGCACCCGCTCGTTCTGGAGGGTGGGCGTGTAGTTTGCAGACGCCACCCTGATCTTGCGCCGTATCTCTACATCAAAGTGCCTCAGCCACGACTTTACGGTCTTGACCTGTTCCTCCACATACCCGGGCGAGTAGCCCTGCGACTCCATCATGGTGATGTGGTCCTCCAGCAGGTCGGTTGCAGTCCTCAGATCCCTTGTTGCCAAATCCGCCATCTGCATCGGCGTCATCTGGTGGATCTCGCAGAACCGTCCCAGACGCCTGAGGCGGCCCTCTGCGGTGTGCGGGCTGCCCCGTGCCAGGTTGTCATACCATCGCTTGATGTCGGGGTTTGCAAGCAGTCTGGATCGTTTTGTCTGTTTGGCAGCGTTGCCGTCCCTTGCGTGCGGCTGCTCTTTTCCCATACCGGTCAGCCTCTCGGCGACTTTACCCTTGCGTATGAAGGGCCCTGCAGCGATTTTACCTTTGAGCATATTCCCAGATGCCATTTTTGTACAATCTTAGATGATACATAGCTTTATTTAAGTTATACCATTTAGGATGATACAAAGCATAATGACCATCTACATAAGGAAGCGGCAGGGGATCGAGTACATCTACCTGCTGGCAGGCAAGTCCCAGTATTACATTGGCAGAAAGGACGACCTGGATAACCTGCACCTGGACAACCTGTACAAGGCCACCAAGATAATCGACAGGAACTTTGACAGGATGCTCTCAAAGTATGTCTCAGACATGCACGAGCACGCCCGATACATGCCAGAAGAGGAGCGCATGAGATACCTCAGAGGCAGGCTTGAGAAAATGACTAAAATGCCCGGATTAAACACTCCAAAATAGTCGCTGCGCTTCCCAATCTGCAGCCCCTTTACTGAAGCGTCCTAAAACAATTCACATCAGAATTACAAGCCAGAGTGACGATCATTAAAAATTTCGTCCCAGGGAGCGATACAGGAATCTGTAGATTTCCATACAAGATCTTTTACAAAATAGACTGGGATCATCCTACACGTCATTGTTTTGCAGCCATCCTTCCTTGACGGGCCCATGCTGCTACATCTCGAACACGATTACAGAATTGGCTCCAGGCACCGTCGGGATCCGGTGCCGAGACGCTTGAAAGGTATGATCGCACCGTATTCTTCCCAGTACTTTCTTTTTCATGTGCCGCGCGCGTATGCACCATCTTTTATGCCGACGCACAGGGCCCCGATCGCGTCCCGGATCTCCCTTGCGTGCCTGTTGCTCATGCAGATGATCCTTGCGACCTCGCCGATCAGCGCGTCGGGATCCGGGGAGCCCCCCGCACGCATCATCTGCTGCAGCCTGTCGCGGACTGCGCGCATATCGGCCTGGTCGTCTTTGCCCAAACCGCCGGCGCCTCCTCCGCCCTCTCCCCGTGGCCCGCTGAATATGTTGAGCAGGTGGGCCGCCTTTGCGTACTCGGCCCTCACGGTCTCCCCGTAAAGGATGAACTGCTTTTCATACGTGTCCTTTGGCTTGTGCCCAATCACGTGGTCTGCCACGTCCATCCGGCAGCCGCACTCTATGAGCGTGGACTTTAGGAGGGAGCGCATCTCGTGCGAGTCCACGCGCCACGAGTTCTTGCCGGTCTTCTGCTGCACGCCGGAGCCCCAGGCCAGCCTCGAGAACGCGTTTGTCACCCACCCGCTCCCGATGGGCTTTAGCGCGTTCGACAGGAACAGTGGGAGGTCCCCGCTCATGTCGCGCCCCGTCCTTGAGCGGCGCCAGTCCAGGTATTCCTGCACGGCGGCCACCGCGTCCCGCTCCAGGAATCCCAGGTGCGTGTACCCCGTCTTCAGGCGCGTCAGCGTGATGGGCACGGGGCACCTGCCTAGGTCCCACATATGATGATCCTCCGATCCAAAGTGGCGCGCCATCTGCCCCCAGGCCTCAAAGTTGAACCGGTCTATCAGCGTGGAGACGTCAAGCCCCCTGTGCAGCTTGCAGAGCATTACGGCCTTTTCCACTATGGTGGGGCCCGCTGCGGTCAGCATCTCGCGCACGTCCCCGAGCGTGAGCGTCTGGACCGTCTCCGTGGTGTCGTATGTGGCGGCGGGATCAAATGCGACCTCGAGACGCTGCTCGTTGCGCTTGAAGTATGACAGGATGGCGTTTCTGGTAGAGGTCATTGTCGACGCCCTCTTTCCCCGGTGCGCCGGATCCATCAGGTACCGCTTTACTATGACGGCAACGTCCGAGCGTACTGCCAGCGGCCTTGCCAGCAGCTCTATCAGGTCCTCGACGCTCCCAAAGGCGGCCTGGCTCACGCGCGCGGTGGAGCCGCCTGCCACCGTGCACCCCCCGGAGCACCTCCTCCTGCCGGCCCTGTACCTTGCCACGTGGATCTCGTGCGTGCCGCTTGTAAGCCACCTGTTGAAGCGCCACAGGTGCCTCGCGTATGACGAGCGCGTGGTGTTGCCGGAGCCGCCGACGTTGGTCCTCGCGCTGCCGCGGAGCTGTCCCAGCCAGAACGAGACGGTCCTCAGGCCCAGAAACTCGTCGGGTATGTGCCCGTCCTCCACCCTGTCAAGGGCGCCGGTCTTTGCGACCGCGGCAAGCCCGCGGCTCACCACCGAGATGGCAGTGGAGTCGTTTTCCGGCAGGCGGGGCCTGTGCTCGCTGTAGATCTCCCTGCAGGTGAACCTCCTGCCGGGCTCAAAGGACTCGAATATGCCCACCAACCTCTTCGGGACCTTGGCCCGCTCACAGTCGGCGGCAGTCGGCTTGCGCATGACCGCATACATGATCTCGGGCCTGCCGTTCATACACCATACGCGTGCCAATCTTACTTAATGCGCCGTGTCAAAAAACATCCGTAACTAGATAAATTTTCTTGACAGTCCGCCGCACGGCCGCCTGCCGTGCGTAAAAGACGCCCGCGGTGCAGGATTTGTGCTCGGGGGCAGCGGGTGAGAACGAAAATTACAAAAACATACTAGCATAACGCTAATGGCAATCATGGTCGCCGGAGGGCTGACCTTTGCGATACCAGGCGTGGACCCCGTGTTTGCGGAAGTGAGCACGAGTAACCCGCACCTGTACGTGTCTGCAGAGGGCCAGGATCCCGACAACATGTTTGCCGAAGGAAACATCATTGAAGTAATCATAAGAGATGATACAATAGGAGATACCGACGAGGGAGAGGCAGAGCCAGAGGTTACCGTAAATGGTGCGGACCTGAGGATGCTTCAGACTGCCAACGGCTACTGGACGGCATACTTTGCCGAGGAAGACGCACTGGCGGGCATTGACAGCCTCCCCTACGGCGAATACTGTACAGAGGCTCAGGCATCATCGGTGACTGGCCTTGAACTAAGCGACGGCAACGGCATTTACCTGCCGCCAGGCTCGAGCTGTACCAATGCAGACGTAGGCGACGGAGGCCACCCCCTGATAAGGGAGCCCCGCGACCTGACCAACTATGACGGCAACTCGCTTGGACAGCTTGGTCTGTCCAACGCGGACCTGTGGCCGTTCATCCAGGTGTACGACTTTACGTCACTGTCTGACGTGGAAATCGTCTACAACAGGGGCGGCACCCAAGAGAGTGTCACCCTCACGTTTGACGACCCGTCAGAGTCACACTCACTTGACAGGCAAAAGTACCCGCAGAGCGCTCACGTGCACATCGCCCTGATGGACTATGCGCTAAACATAGACCCGACGGACGAGGACACGTGGGTGTTCGACACCCAGAACGGTGCGGCGTACTACAACCTGTTTGACGAGGACGGAAATCCGGTAAACGCGATGAACTCCGAGATCAGCAGCGTTGGCTCTGAGGCCGGCATTGACGAGACAGTAAGTATCGTCAGGGGCGGACAGGGCAACGACGTGATCGAGTGCCAGGTGACAAAGGACTTTGGAATCCAGAATGAAGATGATGCAAGCCAGGACTATCTCGTGGTTGACGACTACGGCGCCTGCGTGCCCAATCAGGGCAAGCTGGAAGCCGGCGCTTCTACGGTATTCACTCCCGGCAACTTTGCCATCGGATTCGTGGAGGACGGCTCCAACAACAACGTGTTCATAAACTGGGCCGAGGACCAGAGGTCCAACATCGTCGTACTTGACGACGCGCTGAGGGGCAACAGCTTCGAGGTGGACTACAGCTCTCCGGACGCAAAGTCCGGGGTCATAGGACACTTCTTTGCCGAGCTATCCCTCGACGTGTCTGACGGCGTCTGGAACTCTGGCGAGCGCATACCCATCGTACTGACCGACATGGATGCCAACGTGAATCCCCTCGCAGAGGACGATCTCACGGTGGCCAATCCGAACAGCCTGCTGGTGCCATCAATCAGGATAGGTTCACCGGTTACGCTGGCGTCGGCCACGGGCGACGTGGAATGGGTCGACCTGGCAGAGGACGACAACACGGCACCCACAATCACGCTCAACGGCGGCGACGTTACTCTGGTGCAGGGCACAGCCTACACCGAGCAGGGCGCCGTCTGTGACGACGACCGCGACGCGGACAAGGCGGCCACGCCGTCCGGCAACGTAGACGTCAATACGGTTGGCACCTACACGGTAACGTACTCCTGTGCGGACAGCTCTGGAAACAGCGCAACGTCCGTATCCAGGACCGTAACCGTCGTGGAGGCCGACACCACGGCACCCACAATCACGCTGAACGGTGATGCCACTGTCACAATAGTGCAGGGCGGAACCTACAACGAGCAGGGCGCCGTCTGTGACGACAACGTCGACGCGGACAAGGCGGCCACGCCGTCCGGTACCGTAAATACCGCTACGACTGGCACATACACCATAACGTACGCCTGTACGGACGACGCTGGAAACCCAGCAACGTCCGTATCCAGGACCGTAGAGGTCATAGAGGCCGACACCACGGCACCCACGATCACGCTGAACGGCAATGCAGCCGACACGGTGATGGAGGGCGGAACCTATACCGATCCGGGAGCCATCTGTGAAGACAACGTCGACGCAGACAAGGCGGCCACGCCGTCAGGTACCGTAGACACCAGCACGCTTGGCCCCCAGACGATAACGTACACCTGTACGGACAGCTCTAACAACGACGCAACACCGGTAGACAGGACGGTAACGGTCGAAGAGGCCGACACCGAGGCACCCACAGTCACGCTGAACGGTGATGCCACCGTCAGGATAGTGCAGGGTGGAACCTACACCGAGCAGGGCGCCGTCTGTGAAGACAACGTCGACGCAGACAAGGCGGCCGATGTATCCGGTGATACCGTAAACACCCGCATAGTCAACACCTACACTGTACTGTACACCTGTACGGACAGCTCTAACAACAGTGCAACTGCAGAAAGATCAGTCATCGTAGGACTGCCCGTGGTACTGTCGAACATCGTCAGGGACGCCGACGGGTGGGACAACGGAGTGTACGAGCTGACAGTGACGGGAACCGTATCCTCATCTGAGCGGAACATACAGCTCACCACGGATGACATCGAGGGCTTTGCCCCGGTTTCCGTACCCGTAGCCAACGACGGCAGCATAAACGGCACGGTGGCCCTGACCAACATCGGAGCCTCTGGATCCATCACGTTCCAGCTGGTCTCTCCGCAGGGAGCCGAGTCAAACGAGTTTACCGTGAACATCCCGCCGATACTGGAACTGTTCAGCATACAGGCTGCACAACAGTGGGTTATTGATGATGCAAGTTCAACTGACACCACCCAGACCCCCTACCTCGAACTACGAATGATAGGTAGTGAGGGAGTGGGTATGGCACCAGGATACACCGTGGAGCTGGCTACACTAGACGATCCCGCATCCCCATTAAGAGGTCTGAGCGAAATCGAATTTGACGCCACCGACGGCAGTACCACAAGGAATATGACTGACGCCTCCATAACCGGCAACACCCAGTTTGTACTGGTAGTTGTGGAAGATGGGGAGGTCATCGCACAGTCAGGCGCTAGATCCACAACCGTTCCGGTATTGCTGGATGTAGACATCGCCATAGATGGAACGTGGGCTGACAGCTCACTCGACTTGGTGATAACCGGCACGAACAACACCGTGCTGCCGAGTGCCATCACAAGCGCTGCAACCCTGACGTACGATTCTGACGATCCCAACGCAGCCACAGTCACAGTGGCCAACTTCGTGGTCAATTCGACCGGAATATTCGGCGACGCGGACCTAGTGGACATCACGACATCCGGCAAGACAGTAGACTTCAAGCTGGCGCTTGGAAGTTCGACCATCACATCGCCCAGCGTCTCCGTGCCGATACCCGCAGTGGTGACGCTGGACAGCCTATCACTGCCAGGTACGTGGTCTGAGGGCTCTCTCAGTCTGAGATTGTCAGGCAGCGAACTCGCTAGTGGAACCGTCAATCTGGTTCCATCCGAGGCTGTAGCTGGCTTCGCAAATGTTGATGTTAGCACTGCAACTGCCGGTGACGGCACCATTTTCGGTACCGTGACCACAAGCCACATCGCGCTGTCCGGTCCTACCGACTTTAGGCTGCAGGCAGGAACTGGTACTAACGTTGCCTATTCAGACAACATGACGGTAAACATACCACCTGCGCTGACTCTGGACAGTGTCGTTCCATTTAGAACGTGGGGCGCTGTTACGGACGGTCAACTGACGTTGAACGTAACCGGTTCGGAAATGGTAGGTGGTGACGCTGTTCAACTGTTCGTACTGAAAGAAGGTGCATTTGTACTGGTTCCAGGTGATGTTGTGTCCGCAACCACTGCGGACGCTTCCATATCCACCGCAGCACAGCTCACTGACATCTCACTGTCCGGTATTACCACATTCAGGCTACAGGCAGGAAGTGGTGACAACATCGCCACCTCAGGCAACGTGACGGCAAACATACCGCCTATACTGACCCTGGACAGCGCCACTGTAACTACGGGAGACTCTGACGACCCTGCGCTCACCTTTGCAATAGTCGGTACGGAGTTGGTAGCGTCAGGTCAGACTGTTAACCTGGAGATGCCCGATCACACGACGGCATCTGTTGCTACTGTTGGAGCGGTCACATCCGGAGCTGACGGTAGCATATTCACCACGGCGACAATTTCTGCCCTTGATACCGTAGATCTGAGCAATCCTGTCAAAGTACGACTGACAGTAAACGATGGTACCAACACCGCGTATTCAAACAACGTTACTGTGACAGTGCCACAGGCACCCTCTAGCAGCAACAGCGTCGACATGACACCCACGCCGATATCCTCCCAGAACAGCGGATTCCCGCCCATAACCAGGGCCGTAATCGGCAATATGGCGGAGATACCGGCCGTACACAACGTGCAGCTCGCAACCGACCAGACAATGGATCGCGTCGTATACACATGGTCCGACGACGACAAGACCGTCGAGGCGTTCAGCGACAGGCTCAGACTAGCCGAGCCGTCCGACAGGTACGCCATCGAGGGCAAGTCGAAGATCATCGTATACGGATGGGAGCCACCCACGTTTGCCGACGGCGTCACCACGCTGTTCAACTGGAACTTTGGCGGTATCAACTACGACGGCATTGCACCTGACGCGGTCATAACCGACATCAGGCTTGCAAACGTACACCACAACCAGAGCGTGTCCCTGGGCAACGGTGCATCCGGCCTGGTGGACATCACCGCCATGGAGGATGACATCGAGGCCCTCGGAGACACCGTGGACCTGATCATCTTCATAGGTAACACCGACCTTGGCCACGTGTGCGGCGACCTCATGCTCGTAGCCGACTTCTTCACGTTCGGACAGAACGAGAACGGCCGCGTGAACGACGCCATATACCGCATCGAGGTGGAGGAGGCCAGCAGCAACTCTGCTGACTATGAGGGTACCGTGGAGTATACCATGCTCAACCAGCTCAACATCGACGATCCAAGCACGTACACCGACCTGAGGCCCATCAGCGACCAGATATCCATCATAGTCCACGAGGACTTTACCGACGAGGATTCAGTCCGCGTGAACTATCTTGACCTGGGAGCCGACGGAGTCTCGACCCAGATAGCGATCCAGCAGGCGGCCCCGACGCACAGCGCCGTGGTCTCCTTCGACGCTGAGAGCTACAAGGTCGCCGACACGGTCACGATCACACTGGAGGACGCCGACCTGAACGTGGACAACGATGTCATCGACATCTACACGTTCTCAAGCGAACTCGCGGACTACATCGGTGACGACCAGGCCTACATCCTGGACGTGACGTTTGATGACGAGCTCTGGACGGGCGGCTGCGGAGTCGACGGATTCTCATCCACCGGCTTTACGCTGCAGGAGACTACAGCAACCTCCGGCGTCTTTACGGGCGACTTCCAGATTCCCGAGTACTACTGCCAGGGCGGCGCCACAGGCACCGTCGTGTCAGTCACCGGCGTGGACATAGAGGTCAACTATCAGGACTTCCGTGACGCGTCCGGCGAGGAGATCGAGGTCGGAGCGGGAGCAGCAGTACGTGCCAACACTGGTACCGTATCGCTTGACCGCACCGTATACCCGGTGCCGTTCGCAGCTGACGTATTCGAGCACACGACAGGCTTCCTCGGCCAGCACGATCTGACGGTCCACGTCACCATAGACGATCCGGACTTTGACATATCGGCTGCCGGCGAGGACGTAATTACGAACGCCACTGAATACCTGACCGTACAGGTCATACGCGGCTCGGCGACTCACACGATCGACCTAGAGTCCGCGCAGATCCTCGAGACCGCGCCCGACAGCGGCGCGTTCGAGCTTGACCTTGGCCTCGCATATGACGACGGTCCGGACGATTCGATACTGCAAGGAGACATCCTGCAGGTCGAGTACCGCGACCCGACTGACGCATCAGGCGAGGAGAACACGGTAACAGACTCTGCCACGTTCGACCTGCGCAACGGCGTGCTCCAGTCAGACAAGTCAGTCTACATCATCGGCTCAGACATGATCCTGACGCTGATAGAGCCGGACCTTGACCTGGAGAACGACGGCGCCGAGTCCTACACGCTCGACCTGATCGAGTGGGACTCTGACGCCGCCACACTGGGCATGAACAACGCGGTATTCGATCCAGAGCCATCCGAGCTCCGTGAGACGGGCGACTCCACCGGAATATTCCAGGTGATCGCCGAGATTCCCGCGGAGATCGACGGCGACCGCCTCGAGAGGGGCGAGGAGATCGAGCTCGAGTACGTGGACTGGGGTCCGTCAGGAGCCGACTATGTCGGCGACGAGAGCGAGGACGTCGGCCTAACGGTCTACACCTCCAACTTTGGCGCGACCATCGAGCTGGACCAGAAGGTGTACACGTGGACCGACAAGGTCTACATCACCATCGTGGCGCCAGACCACAACTTCGACTCCGCACTGGTGGACGAGATAGGCGACTCCAACCTCGACCCGATACAGGTGTCCACGCGCAGCGCCGACATCGACAACTACAAGCTTGTCGAGACCGGTCCTGACACGGGCATCTTTACAGGCGAGGTGATCCTTATCGGATTCGACCACAACGCGGACGGCGACACCGAGACTGGCACCGACGCGGGTTACGACAACCCGCAGCGCGACACCAGCGAGGATGGAAGCGGGCCCACCAACGGCTACCTCCAGACCGACGATGACGACGGCATCACCGTCTCATTCGAGTACTCTGAGGACGAGACCGTGGTTGGATCCGCGCTCATCAGGTGGAACATCGGCGAAGTGCAGTGGCTCGAGTCATCGTACCCGGCATCCGGCACAGGCGTCGTCAGGGTCATCGACCCAGACATGAACTGGAACCCGGAGGCAGTGAACAACTTTGTAGTTGACGTGTGGTCAGACGCCGACAACGGCGGAATCGACCTCACGGTAACGGAAACCAACGAGGCGACCGGCATATTCGAAGGCACGGTGTTCTTCACCATCACCGACGAGTCTTCCGGACACCGTCTCCGCGTGGCAGAGGGCAACACTGTAACGGCCGAATACGAGGACAACACGCTACCAGACCCATACACGACAGCAGACGAGCTTGACATCACGGCAACAACCCTGATCGGCACCATCGTGCCTCCGCTGGAGAGGGCGCCCGCAACCAACCTAAGGATTGTGGATGCATTCGGAAACAGCCTTGACACGGTGTCCGCCGACCAGCAGGTGCAGATCGTGGCAGACTTGGCCAACGGCCAGGACCGCTCCCAGGCCTTTGCCTATCTGGTACAGGTCCAGGACTCCAACGGAGTCACGGTCGCACTCTCCTGGATATCCGGAACGCTGGAGGCAGGACAGTCCCTAAGTCCGTCAACGTCATGGATTCCATCCGACGCGGGAACCTACACGGCAACCGCGTTCGTATGGGAGTCAGTTGACAACCCGACTGCACTGTCACCACCGGTCACAACCGACATCACCGTAAGCTAGCTAGTATATCACAGAAAACACAGAAAAAAATTCCCCCTTTTTTCTTTTTTTTATTTACTTTGGAACAGCGGCGGACGCTGTGACCGTCCATACATGATCTTTCACTGATATGTCGCCGTCCGGCCATGTCTACCGTGATGTGGCCATGCGGCTGAAACTCACCCCGATGCGAAAGCGTGGCGGCATGCGATGTGTGGAAGTACGGAGGCTACAGATGACAAACGCTTCCTCACTATCTGGAATCGTGCTCCCCCCCCCCCGTCTGCTCACCTATGATCCCTTCCCTCCTTGGACGCTATCTCCCTCAAACACCTCTGCAGTAGCTCGCCGTCATTCAGTGACATGTACGTCCGGCGATAGTTGTACCATCATAAACAGGCCCGTCGGATCGCTCTTCCTTGTCATTACTGTCTCGAACTCGTACGGCTTGCCCGGTATCTCGCTGCGGGCGTTCTATCCTGCCGTTGGCCTGACACGCAGCCTGCCCGGGCTCCGATACAGGAGTGAACAACTTTGTGTATGCCAGAACCGGCCGCTTGACCGTAAGTCTTTTTAGCCTATCCCGTGACGTAGTGTCAACTGTGAATTACAATATACGCATGACACTGGTGCTGGCATCCGTAATAGTCGCCGCGACAGCGGCCGCACTCTCCATGCCGCTTGATCCTACTGCTGCTGCTGCCGGAACGGCCGCCTACGCCCAGACCCAGGGGCTGACTGAGATAAAGATAGGGGCGCTGCTGGAGTACGGTCCGAGCTACGACGACACCAGCAGCAAAAGGGCCATGGATCTGTCCATACAGGACATCAACGACGATCCAGTCATAGGCACCAAATACAGCGTGACGCTCGTGCCGCTGGACGTCACGGGCCTCAGCTCGACGGAGATCGCCGGGGTGGTCCAGAGCGCGGTCCAGACCCAGGGAATAACCCACTTCGTGGGCCACTCCAGCTCGACTGTCACGCCTGCCAAGCAGGTGCTCGACACGATACCCGACGCGGCCATCGTATCATACGGGTCGTCGGCCCCGATAATCCCGCTTCCCGGCGGCGTCATCAACCTCACGGAGGCCGGAGACAGCCTGTTCAGGCTGATTCCAAACGACTCGCACCAAGCGGCGAGCGTGATCGACCTCGTACTGAACAAGGACGGCAATACAAAGGGCGTAATAGTTGTCCGCCAGTCATGGCTCCCGATCGTCAGCTTCCTCATACCGCCGGAGGTCGCCGACTCCTTTGAGCACCTGATACCGTACACGGAGGCCGAAAGGTTCTCCGATCCGGCAGCTGCCGCATCCAGCCACGCGGCAGTAGCGCAGACCGTCGACGGAATCGTGGGCCGCCTCGCAGCTACCGAGGGCGCCGACAAGGTGGCGGTGATGTTCATAGGATTCCCGCTTGACTTTGAATACCACGTAAAGGGCGTGCTGTCGGCCGGCGACGGCCTCGCAAACCTACATGGCGTAAAGTGGTACAGCACGGCCACCATCACGGGGGAGTCCGCCGCCGTACGCGACGCGGACGTGGCGGAGTTTGCAAAAAAGGTGGAGCTCTCCGGAACCCGCTACACCGTGCTTGACAACCCCGTCAACATCGGGATCTGCAACACGCTGCAGCAGGAGGGTGTGGTCTGCGACCGGTACGAGTACGGGCCGTTTGCCGCATACGACGCGATACACCTCCTGGTAGACGCCATCGTAACGCGCGACGGGCTGGCAGACGGCAGCATCCCGGGCGACGAGAGCACAGCCAGGGACCTGATACTCGACGTGGCCAGTGGCAGGGGAGTCCACCACCTCGTGTACGAGGGAAGAACCATAGGCGACGGCGCGCTGGGAGAATACACGCTCAACGCGGCAGGCGACCTTGAGGAGCCCGCCACGTACACGGTGCTAAAGGCCACCACGAACCCCGACAGCCCGTGGGTGCCCGCCAAGGCCAAAATATGCCGCTGAAAATCCACTATTGCTTGATGTAACATCAGGATGTTTTAAGTATCCCTTGCATGAACTCCCTCCATGACCGCAATGGTGCTGGAGTGCCGCGAGTGCAAGAAGAGGTACGGCACGGAGTTCCGCTACGTGTGCGACGAGTGCTTTGGGCCGCTCGACGTGAGGTACGAGGGGCTGCCGAGGCTCGAGCCAGGGACGTTTGAGGGGCGCGAGCAGACATACTGGAGGTACAGGGAGCTGCTGCCCGTCGAGGACGCGTCAAACATCATAAGCATAGGGGCCGGCATGACCCCGCTGATCAAGGCCGACGCGCTGGCCGAGCGGCTGGGCCTCAGGAACGTCTACATAAAAAACGACTCGGTGAACCCGACGTTCTCCTTCAAGGACAGGCCGGCGGGGGTCGCGGTCTCAAAGGCAAAGGAGTTCGGGATGTCCAGGGTGGGGTGCGCCTCGACGGGCAACCTGGCGTCAGCGACTGCCGCGCACGCGGCAAGGGGCGGCATGCCGTGCCACATATTCGCGCCAAGCAACATAGAGATGGCAAAGATCGCCCAGGCGCTCTCCTACGGGGCCGACTACATATCGGTGGACGGCACGTACGACGACGCGAACAGGATAGCGGCCCAGGCCGGGGACAGGCTGGGCATCGGCGTGGTCAACATCAACATGAGATCATACTACGTGGAGGGCTCAAAGACCCTGGCATACGAGGTGGCCGAGCAGATGGGATGGCGCGTGCCGGACAACCTTGTGGTGCCGGTCGGAAGCGGGGCCATGCTCAACGCCATATGCAAGGGGTTCGAGGAGCTGGAGTCCGCGTCGCTCGTGCCGGGCGGGGGCGTGCAGGGCATGAGGGTGCACGCGGCCCAGCCGACTGGGTGCGCGCCCGTGGTAGGCGCGTTTGCAAACAACCAGGACGCAGTCGTGCCAGTCGAGTCCCCCGACACCATAGCAAAGAGCCTGGCGATAGGCGACCCGGGCGACGGCAGGTACGTCCTCAAGCGGCTAAAGCAGTACGACGGCACGGCGGTGGAGACGTCAGACAGCGAGATCATAGACGCCATACTGCTGCTTGCAAAGACCGAGGGCATATTCACGGAGCCGGCCGGCGGGGTGGCAGTCGCCACGCTGCAGAAGATGGCAGAGCAAAAAATGATTGATCCCGGCGACTCCGTGGTGTGCTATGTGACCGGCAACGGGCTCAAGGCGACGGAGGCCGTGATGCGGTCGCTCAAGAAACCGGAGACCGTAAAGGCCGACGCGCAGGCCATAATAGCGGAGGTTGCAGGCAGGTAATGGCGCCAGAGCCTGCGGCTACTGCCATAACGTTCGTGGTACCGTCCGTGCTGAACCCGGGAGGGGGCGGCGAGCAGAGGATTGAGATGGGTGTAACGTCGCTTGCCGACGCGTTTGCAAAGGCAGTCGAGGCCAAGGGACCCGACTTTGCAAGGCGCGTCATGGAGCCGGACGGCAAGACGCCGCGGCAGCTGATCAACGTGTACATCAACGGCAAGAACGCAAAGTTCTCCGGCGGCATGGACGCCAAGCTCGGGGGCGGGGACGAGGTGTACATACTGCCGGCAGTCGCGGGGGGCAGCAGCAGCGACGGCGGCACCGAGAACATCAGCAACAGCACCGCGGCCGCGCAGGCGACAGTGTCAGAGGGGCTGACCCCGCGGGAGCTGGAGCGCTTCTCGCGCCAGGTGATGCTCGAGGAGATAGGATACAACGGGCAGATAAAGATGAGGCAGGCCAAGATATGCATAGTCGGATCCGGCGGGCTCGGGAACCCCATCGCCACCAGGCTGGCCGCCATGGGCGTGGGGGCGCTCAGGATAATCGACCGCGACACGATAGAGCTGACAAACCTGCACAGGCAGACGTTATTTGACGAGGACGACGTGGGGCAGGTAAAGGTGGAGGTAGCCGCGCGCAAGCTGCGCAAGCTGGCCCCCCACTGCAAGATCGAGCCGGTCCCCATGTCGGTGGGCGCGGCCAACGCGGCCGATGCCGTGGCGGGGTGCGACGTGGTGGTCGACGCGCTCGACAGCGTGGACGCCAGGTACGCGCTCAACGCGGCGTGCGTCAGGCTTGGCATACCGTTCGTTACGGGGGCGGCAGTCGGCGTCTCGGGGCAGGCATTCACCGTCATGCCCGGAAGCTCGGCGTGCTACCACTGCATCTTTCCCGACCTGGACGAGGACTCGATGCCGACCTGCAGCGTGGAGGGGGTCCACCCGTCGATACTCTCGATTGTCGGCGGCATAGAGGTGGCAGAGGCAGTCAAGATAGTTCTGGGCAGGGGGCCGTCGCTCTCAGAGCGGGTACTGCACATAGACCTGGAGGAGATGGAGTTTCACAAGACCCGGACGTTCAGGGCGCCGGAGTGCCCCGTATGCGGCGACGCCGACGCCGGGAAGACGGATCCCGGGACATCGGAGCAGCAGTTGCAGCAGAGAAAAGATCCCGGCGGCCTCGTACTCGAGGAGCTGTGCGGCCGCAACAGGGGCAAGCGCACGTTTGCAATAACGCCGCCTGCCGCGCTCGACGTGGACCTTGGCGCCATATCAGACGCGGCGCGCCAGGAGGGGTTCACCGTGGAGAACCAGGGGGACCTGGGGCTGTCGCTGCGCACAGACGAGCTGTCCGTCAGCATAATGAAGAAGGGCTCGGCCGTCGTGGTCGGGACAGAGGACGAGGCGGGGGCCGCCAAGCTGTACAACGAGCTGCTGGGGCGCGAAAACCGATAAGGCCGGCAAGGGCCGCGGCCTGCGCGAGTCACAGGCACTACACACAGTACGAATCCGCGCCGCGCGCGTCACAGCAGGAACTCGGCCGCGTTCCTGCCCTCCTCGGTAAGCGAGACCCACCTAGTCCTGCCCACCTTCTCCACGTGCAGAAAGTTCCACTCGTCGGTAAGCGGCTCCACGATGTTCTTTGCCAGGCTAGCAAACCTCGCCGACTCCCTGTTCTCCTCGCGCGAGTTGACCGTGATTATCCCGAGCTCCTCGGCCCTCTCGGCCATCTCGCCCTTCCTTATGCGGCCCCCCTCGGCCGTACTGACTATCGCAAGGGCCCTTACGAGCTCCTGCCGCGGCGTCTGTATCCTGTACTTTGGGAGCGTGGTGATGGACTTGAGGCCGCTGGACATCTGCTCGGGCGCCCGCCCCGTGGATTCGGCCGACGACGTGTACCCCTCCGGCTCCGCATAGTACGGCGTGATGCTCGCCGTGTCGTTCCACATCATGCACGCCATCATGCACGCTATGGACTGTATCTTGGAGCCGGACGAGACGTTTACGTATATGTCGTTGCCTCCCCCCTCCCCCGCTATTATCCCCCTGACTGCCTTTAGCATGCCAAAGAGGTTCTTCCTGTCGGCGTACTCGGCCCTGACCTCTATCCCCTCCCCCCCGAGGCGCTCCCTGATCTCGGCCTCGAAGGGCTCCGCCTTGTCCTCGGAGCGGTTGCTGTGCACGAGCAGCCACACCGCGTCGGCCCTCAGGCGTATGGCGGGCAGCACTATCCTGTCGACCTCGAAGCCCAGCGGGGCGATATGCATCCGCAGCTTTGACTCTGTCTCCATACTGTGCAGGTTATACACAGTATGGACAATTTAAAACCAGACGGCGCGCCGCCGGTCCCGCGGCTCCGTCAAAAGTGAACACTTTTTACCCTCGGATGGCGGCGCGTTTTAGAAGGTTTATAAGCGAAATTACGGTATTAGACTTGAGGATGTCAGAGACCATAAAGCGCAGATCTGACGGCTTATCACGCAGGGACTTTTTGAAGCTTATAGGAGCGGCGGGGACCGGGCTCGCGTTCGCGCCGTTCGTGCCGTTTGGCAACTTTATGCCCAACCCCAACCAGGCCTCCCTTGAGAGGGTGCCGGCCATGCTGCCGGACGGCACCCAGGCAAACATCAACACGTTCCCGGTGAACCACTCGGAGGTGATCACGTACCCGGCGACAGGCGACCCGGCGCTGGACGCGGAGGCGTTCCGCAAGTGGCAGCTCATAAGGCTGCCTGCTGAGATGGGCGGCGAGAGCAACGACGTCTCGGCGCTGCGGGCGTTCAGCATGATATGCCTGCATTTGTGGTGCCTCTGGAAGTACTGGCCCGACGACGGCAGGAAGAGGGGCGAGTGCCCGTGCCACGGGACCATGTACGACGCGTCGACGGGGATCGCGTACATAGGGCCCGCCTCCGTGCAGGCCTCGCCGTCAAACACGCTGCCAAAGCTGACGCTTGACCTTGACGCCGACGGGCTCGTGTACATACTTCCCCCCAAGTTTACCGCCAACGAGAACGGAGTAATAGGATATGGCCGCTTCGCCTGAGGGAGTGACGCTCTTCCCGAGAAGGACGGGCGCCGTCGCCTTCTTCTACTGGCTGTGGGAGGGGGTGGACCGCACCATATTCACCGCGATAAAGTTCTCCTTTCCGGCCAGGTTCGTCAGCCCGTTCGGGTTCCTCGGGATGCTCACGTTCATCACGTTCATCATACTGGGCGTCTCGGGCGCCCTGCTTATGTTCTACTACCAGCCCATACTCGACAGGGCGTGGGACAGCGTCCAGTTCATAAACGACGAGGTCCCCTTCGGGTTCCACATACGCAACATACACTACCACGGCTCTAATGCCATGGTGCTGCTTGCGGTCCTGCACATGTACTACCAGTACTTTAGCGGCCGCTACAAGATAAGGAACGAGGTGCTCTGGATGACCGGCGTCATACTGGGCGTGGTCACGATACTGGAGGCGTTCACCGGGTATGACGTGATATTCAGCGAGAGGGCGGAGCTGGCAATCAGCATAGCGGCCTCGCTGACGACCTCGATACCCGTGGTGGGGCCGCTGATACGCGACGCCGCGCTCGGCAGCGGGTTCTCGGACTTTGTGCTGCGGTTTTACGCGCAGCACGTGTTCATCCTGCCGGTCGTGATGCTCGGGCTCATGGCCGTCCACTTTCCGAGGTTTCTGGTGTTCGACGTGCCGATGGTCATGGCCATCGGCGGGGCCATACTGATTACGGGGGGGGTCTTCCCGATTGATTTGGGCTTCAAGTTCCAGCCCGACGTGCCGCCCGGCGTGACGGTCCCCGAGTGGTACCTGACCGGCATCTACGCGTTCATGCGCACACAGTACGACAAGTTCGTGACGGGGCTCCTGTGGCCCCTGCTGTTCATAATGTCGTTCGTGCTCATACCGTTCATAGACAGGTACAAAAAGTTCTCGTGGCGGGACCGCCCCATAATTACGGCGTTTGGCATCACCAGCCTGGCCCAGATAATGGTGACCACCTACTGGGGGTTCTACATCACGCCGGACATCTCGATCCCGCTGGTCGAGAGGCTCGTCATCGACCCGATCTTCTTCTACGGTACGATGATACTGCTCGTGCCGCTCGGATTCGGGTTCACGTACATGATGATAAAGCTCGCAAACGAGGCCGAGCGCAAGGCAAAGCTCGCAAAGAGCTCGGGCCCGCAAAAGGTGGCCGCCATAAGCCTCTCAGAGAGGTGGATCAACTGGGTGCTGGTGGCCCTGCTCGCGTTCCAGGTGTTCCTCAACATTGCGGCGTACAACGCGGCCCTGACGGGCATGAACAACATCTCGCTCTTCTTCATAGGGCTGATACTCATCGTGTTTGCCGGGTTCTTCCACGTGTACAGGTACGGGATGAGCCAGGAGAAGGCCGCGCCGCCGCCGATGCCGACCCCGGTGCCGGAGAGCGCGCCGCAGCTGGAGGCGCCGGCGGGCGCCGCGGAGATCGGGGACGGCGTGGACGGCGCCGAAAAGCTCGGCTCTGAGCCGCAGCAGAAGAAGAAGGAGCTGGAGGCCCCGCCGGAGATACCGGCTGCGGGGGCGTCGTCGTCATCATCAACGACGGCGACGGCGTCAACGCCAGCGGCAGCGGCGGCCAAAAAGGCAGGTGCTGACGGCGCCGCGCCCGACCCGGCTACGGCGGCGCAAAAGGACAAGACGGAATAGCCACGCGGGACCGAGGCGGCCGCCGGATCATCATCATTATCATCATCACGACTGCAGGGAGCGAGGCTAGTCTTCTTTTGACGCCGCAGCCACATACCGCGCAAAGACGATGCGGCTGTCAATCTCCTTGTGCTGCTCTATTGCCGACGCCCTGAACTTTACCTCGTGCTCGGACTCGGGCTCAAACTCGATTGCGGCCGTGAACTCGGCCGTGCGGCCCCCCTCCTTCATCGAGTCCCTACTGATGAACAGCCTGGCCACGTTCTGGGAGATCGGCCTGCCGTTTGAGGACTTGTACGTGATGTGCTCGTTGGAGTCCGATATCTGGGCGCTGACGACCACCCCGTCGTACTTGCCGGGGTACGAGACCGTAATGACGCCCCTGATCTCCGCGTTCGGCCGTATCTCCGCGGGATCGATCTCCAGGGATATGTCGCCCATGGGAGTCACCCGGTGCCTCCAAATAATAACCATCCACGCGGGGCGGCGGCGGTAGTGGTGGTAGCAGCAGCCGCAGGCGATCCCGCCGGAGCCGCCGCGCCCGAAATCAAGCTTTAATTGTGAGAGGATGGGGCTCTGTTCATGTCAGACGGTGACGAGTCCGGCGCCGCAGCCAAGGAGTGGGACGAGCTGTGGGGGGAGTACTCGAGGTCCCTTGAGAACTGGAAGAGGATGTACGAGCAGGCGCAGGCCGCAAGCACCGAGATGCAGTCCAGGTTCAACGACGTCTGGAAGAAGACGACCGTGGATACCAGCTCCGACACGATGAAGCTCTTTGCGGAGAACTGGCAGGACGCCATGCGCGACGCGGGCATAAAGTCGTTCAGGGAGTTCAGCGAGGGATGGCAGAGGGCCCTCAGCGAGTCGGGAACCGGCGGGTTCGCGCAGTTTGCAGAGAACTGGCAAAAGTCCCTGGGCACGGCGGGCCTGGAGCAGATGAACTCGTACGGCGAGATGCTCAAGCGGTTTGCCGAGACATGGAACGCGATGTGGCCCAAGACGAACTATTAGACAAGAATAAAAGCACCACCATGGTACGCCCGCCGTGAGCGAGGAACCGGCGGAGTGCCACATAGAGCTTGAGAGTTTCGAGGACCTGGCAAGGCTTGCATGCTCGTACCAGGCCCACCCGAGGAGGATCTTCAGTTTCGTAAGGGATGACGATGGCGACGGGGGCGGGAATGATGCGGACGTAGGCGGCGAGGACGGTAACGGCATCGGCAACGACAGTAATGGCGACGGGGGCGGCACCCGCGTCGCGGCGACCGTGTTCAACCTAGCAAACACCCTCGTAGTCATGTACGCCCCGCTTCCAAAGGACGGCAGGTACGTATCATATGTAATCGACGGAGGAAGGGAGCGCACCGACGTGGTGGACGCGGCGTCAAATTCCGCAAGCTATGCGCCCATAATACACGTAAACAGCGAGCCGTGCCTGACGCATATGGAGGCCGACCCGCCGGCAGACGACATACCCGACGTGCTCCACCCGATAGAGCTTGCCGACCTGGGCAGCCTGGCGAGGCTCACGTACGATCCGGACTTTCCAGACGAGCCGGATCCCGTCATATACGCGGTGCCGGTGGGCGGGCTGTGGGCCCTGGGGTACGTGGTGGCCTACGACATGGAGGAGTCCCACTACGTGTTCTACCACGTGATGCGCGACGCAAAGCCCGACAAGCCGTTCCTGAGGTACGGGCACGACAGGGCGCAGGAGCCCGAGCTGTCCGACAGGATAGAGCACGGGTACGTGTACATGCCTATAGTGACCGTCAGGGACCAGCATCCCATCTTCGGCTTTGACGCGCACAGCCGGTGACCTGCCTGACTGCCTGACTGCCTATGACGGCGCGGCCAGGTCCCGGATGCGGGCCTCGGACTCGGATATCATGCGCTGCAGGGTCTGCACGTACACGTCCGCCGCGCGGGCCATCTCCACCGTATGCGTCTCTCCCCCCTCGTGCCGGACCACTGCAAAGCAGAGCGCCCCCACGTCCTTGGCCGACACGGCCGGCTCGCCGCTGCGGCGCCTCTTGTCATTCACCATGTCGAGGAACGCGGGAAGCCGCCTCTTGACCTCCACTGACAGCTCGTCGCGGGAGCGCAGCCTGCCACGCGAGGTGAGCCCTGCTATGTCAACCTCATACGAGGGGTCGTCTGCATACCCGTCCGACACGCCGATCATTATCCGGACCCCGGGGGCCCGCCCGTGCGCCCGCACCATGCGGCGCGCCGCCCCCACCGCGCGCGTGTACACCGCGGAGTGCCATGGGCCGGAATGCTGCGCGTCGAACCATCCGAGGAACTCGGAGGCCGACGCGTCCCGTCCCCCCCTTGCACGTATGGCGGCCTCAAAGGAGTCGCGCGCGGCGTGCCTGCCCATGCACGGCAGCAGCCCAAAGTCGATGCCCGCCGTATGGAATATGCCGTCGACCGCGGCGTTCGCGGCCCTCAGGTACTGCTCAAAGTGATGCCCGGTAGAGTACGGATCCGGGTTGTACAACCGGATCTGTTTGGCGCGCATGCGGCATTCCTGCATTGCGTCGGACTGGGTCGCGTGCACGACCATATGACGCTGCAGGCACGTATATGGATATCCGTCAGAAGGAATTATACACATTGGTTCATCGCAGTCATTACCGCTGTAATGACGACTCCGAACCGAGCATATTTTGGGCGTTGTTTCTCCGCTCCGTTTTGGAGTGGTGACGAGCCGATGCTTGGTTTTCGCATCCCCCCTCTTCCACGGGGGAGCCCGCGGCCAAAAACCTGCCGCGGCGCGCGTCCAGTTCGCGCCTCACGAAGGCCATTCCCGCCTCCGGAGGGCCTGCCTCCTGCGTGGCGTCGGCGGGGCGCAGGCCGGCCCTCCCGACTATTATGGCGGCGCTTACGTCCGCCTGCTGAGTGTAATGGCACGACACGCACCTGAACATGTCCCGCGTCACGCGGGAGTCCCTGTCCGTATGGCCGCACCCCGGGCACGTCTGGGACGTGTAGTGTGGCGCGACGTGCTTCAGGACGATCCCCTCCATCTCGGCGCGGTTCCTGATCCTCTGCTCTATGGAGTGGTGGCGCACAAAGCGCATCTCGCGGTTCAGGTCTTTCTTGTGTGAGCCGCCCCTGCGGGTCATGTCTGACAGCTTGAGATCCTCCATGACGATTGCGCGCGGACGGCCGGTCCGGCAGATCTCCTTTGCGGCGACGCACTCCGCGTACGCGCGGCGGTCGAGGGTGCGCCTGAGCCTTTTGTTGAGCATGCGGAGGTGGCCGCGGTACCGCCCGGACCTCCTGTTCTGTTTTGAGAGGCGGCGCTGGTGCCTTTGGTACGAGGCGCGGCCGTCCCTAAACGCGGAGGCCGTGTCGTACGAGTCGGCGGCCAGCGGCCTGCCGCGGTGGTCCAGAGTTGCCACGACGGTGGGCTCGATTACACCGCGATCCACGCCCTTGACCGTCATGCCGGGGCCCGCGGGGCGGGCGGCGGGAATCCCGACGCGGCAGGACACGTACAGTGCGTATCTGCCGCCCGCGGTCCGGACGAACTCGTACGACCTAGGCTCGCCTGCAAGCAGCGCGTTGGGTACGTCGCACCTGACGGTTCCGAACCGGGGGAGCTTTATCAGGCGCCTGTCCACGACGGCGGGCGCCAGCGAACACCTGAGCGCTGCGCCGCGGCCGGACTTTCTGGTTCTGTATCCCAGTTCTGATATGGTGTTGCGGCCGCGCCTCAGCATTGACTTGGCCGCTGTAAACGCGTCCCTGATTCCGGCGTTCTGGACGGCGCGGGGCACGGAGCGCATCCATTCGCCGCCGCGCCTGTACGTGGTGAACCTTGCGTACAGGCCGTACTCGTCGCTGGGATCCCACCCCTCCCTGAGGTTGGAGACGGCCCAGTTGTACGCATGGCGCTGGCCGTGCCGCATTCTGGCAACATCCTCCTTCTGCTCCGCGCTCAGGCGGACGGGAACGCGGTACTTTCGGTACGTAAACATGATATTATTACGGTACTATACGGTAATAACATTTTCGGGCGGGCAGGCAGGCGGCGGGGGCGATGGCAACATTGTGGGCAACAGCGAACTAATGTACATGATTCCCCGTCAGGGCCAGAGCGCCCGCTCCCACTGCCTGTTATACTCTGCAAGTAACCCGGCCTGCACGCGCCTGAAGGCATGTATCTGGAACGCGGCGGCTGCCGTGGCAGCCCTCGCGTGCTGTACGGCGCTCTCCGAGCAGGCGTCCTGCCATTTTTCGGCCCAGTACAGGCCGGCCTCCTTGAGCAGCTCCGTGTCAAAGTCGACTGCCCGACGGCACAGTTCAAGATAGGAGGCCGACGCGCGTATGGAGGATTTCTGCAGGACGGCCGCCGACTCGGTCCAGCCCGTCAGGGCCGCATGGTATAGGTTCCACGAATGCTCAAGATCCGGGGCTATGGAGAACGGCAGCTGCGGCTCGGTTGTCGCGGCGGCAGCGGCGGCTGCCGCGGCGCCCTGCCGTACTGGTGCTGGTTTCTTGCCCGAGGATTTCTTTGCCTTTTTGCCGTCCTTTTTCTTCTTGTCGCCGGCCATTGCCCGTGGTGCCACACACAGAACCTTAAACGTTTCCTGCGGTGCGCGCTGCCGGCTGCGGTGATATCATATGTGCCGAATGGCCCTGCAAGGAACGACACTTATGGAAGACACGGACACGTCATGCATGGGCGGCGTGGACAGCGATGGCGACGCGGACATAGAGAAGGGCAGGCGGTTTCTGGAACTCATAGACAAACAAAGCACGCTGCAACAGGCCATTGCGTCAAAACTGACGCGCCTGATAACAGAGCACGGCTGGGACTCGGATGCGATGCGCGCCGAACTGGCAGACCTAGTCAGGGAGCACTCGCAGGTCACCGGGGAGATAAACGGGCTGGACTCAGGCGCGTGAGCCGGGCGCCACCGCGTGAGGGCGCGGACGGGCCGCGCGCACGTGTTCTGAGTGGCGGCGACACCGCCTAACCCCCACGCGATGAGAATCCCGGCGCCGGCCCGCTAGAAGAATATGGCCGACCCTTAGAGGGCCGAGTCGACCATCAGCGCTATGAACAGCACCGCCAGGTACGGGCTTGAGAACTTGAAGAGCGTCCACGACGCCCTCTCCATGGGTTTTGCAATCACCCACGCGGACAGTACAATCATCAGAACCCCGGAGGCCACGGCCGTCCACAGGTACGCGGGCCCCACCATGGCGGTGCCGTCCTCCATTGCAAGGAAGAACGGCACAATGGAGAACGCCACCATCACTACGGTGGACGCGGCAATCGCCCTGGCCGACGTCCTCTCAGACTGCACCGCCGTCAGCATCGGGACGTCCACCCTGTTGTAGTCCTCCTTGAAGTGCAGGGTCAGCGCCCAGATGTGCATGGGTATCCATATGAACACGAGGCCCGCCATCGCGAGGCCCATGGTCCACAGGTCCGACGTTGTAACGGCCACCCATCCTATCATGGGCGGGGCGCCCCCGCACAGGCCGCCGAGTATTATGTTGGTGCGGGACGTGCGCTTTAGCGCGTAAGAGTACACCAGCACGTTGTTGAGCAGGCCGAACGCGATGAACCCCGCGGCCCACAGCCCCTGCTCCACGGTAGTGGTTAGCGCGATCGCACCTGCCAGCACCAGGGACGCGGCAGCCAGCACGAGCCCAAAGTTACGGGCCTTTGTGGCCGGGTGTATCCTCTTTGAGGGGAGCGGCCTGCTCTTTGTGCGCTCCATTATGGCGTCGATGTCCCTGTCGTGGTAGTTTGTAAGCGTGTTTGCCGCAGCCGAGCCGGCGGCGACTGAGAACAGCACCAAGGCCCAGGTGGCGGGGGAGACCTCCACCCCGTATATGTTCGACGCCGTCAGCGTGGCCCCGAACGCGGTGAACACCAGCAGGTACCATATCTTGGGCTTTGTAAGCTCATAGTATACGGCCACCCTTGACTGGGACTTTTCGTGCTGCTGCATGTCTGTCAGTCATCCCCGGCGCCGCTTCTCATATATGGCATTGCCTTTGCGCGCGACTTCATCTCCACAAAGGACTCGGAGGACAGCACCCCGTCGATGCGGCCTATCCTCTCGGAGACGACCTTGTGCATCTGGTCAAGCGACTCCGAATACATCGTTACAAGCATGTCGAACCTGCCGGTCACCTCGGACACGGCGGCGACGCCGTCTATCCTGAACAGCTCGTCTATTATGTGGTCGCGGCGGTTCGTGTCCATCTTTATGCCGGTCACCGCCTTGACGCCGTACCCGAGGGCCTCGCCGTTGACCTTTATGGTATACCCCTCGATCAGGCGGTTCTTGACGAGCCGCTTTATCCTGGAGTATACCACCGACGGGTTTGCGCCTATCCTTTCTGAGAGGCGCGGCACGGAGACGGACGAGTCCTCCGAGAGCTCCCTGAGTATGGAGACGTCCAGCTCGTCGACCCCTGCGCCCGGCATGAGTCCGTGTGCGCCGTGGTTCTTATAAAGTTAAGAGGGCGCGCGGTTTTCAAGGCGTACGCAGGTATCTCAACAGGAGGGTTTCAGAGTATGCACGAGCTTTGGATTCGGCGCCACAAGCCCCCAAACGCGTATTCTTACTGTGTGATCGTGCGCTCTGCGTCATCCGCATTTGCGGGCCCGTCCGTCCCGACCCGGCCGGGTTTACATCAGGAGCAAAAAGACCGCGGCCGGAATGACTACGTACTCGGATCTTGCCTCTAAGTCGTATTTTGAAACGACTAGCCCGCTTTTGGTATTAGAGCTGCCAAGAAAGCTCACGAGTCCGGACAGTTCTCTGAAATTAATCCTCTTTCTATACTTGACCTCTATGGGGACCTCTATGTCATCCACGCCATACAGCACGAAGTCCACTTCTCTGTTGTTTTTATCCTTCCAGTAAAACACGTGATTGTAATAGTCAAAAGTCTGCTTTTTGTTGCTTAGGATAAAGGCCCATCTAATCAGGTGATCTGCCGTCACACCCTCGATAATCTTGCCTTGGTTATCCTCTTGATCCACGTAGTCCAGGCTGGTCCCAAAGTTGTCTTTTGCACTTGTCAGGCCGTTGAATATATGAAGGAAGTATGGGTCGTGGAAATAGAGCTTCTTATCACTTCTGATCATTGGGATCTTTTTATCGCCCCCATACCGGTGTATGACCGACAGGACAAACAGATCTTTTAGCGTATATGCGTAGTTTGAGGCAGTGTCCATACTGTCAATATCCGCCTCCTTTGACAGGCTGTTCCATGACGTGTGGCTGCCTTGGCTTTTGATTGCCGCCTTGCAGAACTGCTTTAATCTTGACTCGTTCTTGTGAAATGCGGACCACTGCCCCACAATGCTGTCCAGATAGACCTTGTATGAATTCTCACTTATGCCGCCTGTCTCTATCTTCTCATTGACGATTTTTGGCATTCCTCCCGTTATCATATATTCACGCAAAAGATCGTCCAACTCGTCCCGGTACGCGCTCATTTGATAGAGCCGGTCGTCGATTTCCTTGCTTAACAGCTTTTTAAATACGGCCCTCCTGTCTTGGACTGACAGCAAGTGTTTTTTTAATACGTTTCTGATCCCGTCGCTTCTAGTTGATGCGTATTCTGAAAATTTCATCGGAAGCAAGACTTTGTCATGATTGTCAGAAATTTTCCCCCTGCGCCCCGGCAGTCTCTCCGCCGCGTTTCTTATGTCGATTGAATGTGATCCTGTAACCATGATCGTGCAGTTCCTGAGCTTGTCGCCGTCAACCAGCCACTTGATTCCTTTCTGCCAATTGGGTACTGATGAGATCTCGTCCAGAAACAGATAGCAGCGGTCTTCCCCGCGCAGTCCGCTGCTTATTTTCATATACCTCTCTATAACCTCTACAAGATCCTGCGCTGTGCCTACCAGGTCCAGCGTATAGTATAGTATGTTCCACGGGCATATGCCCCTGCCCAAAAATTCCTTTATCTGCAGCTTGACAAGCGTTGTCTTGCCTACCTGTCTTGGACCCCGCAGTGAGTACACCACCGTATTGGAGGGCTCAAAATCATACCGGATGGCGTGCAGTAGTCTGGGTACGTATCTCGCTGCTGATTCTTCCCAATCCCTGATTTTTTGATCATCCTGTATGCTTGAAGGATCCCGCCACCACGGATTGGCGCCCCGTATGTCACTTTCTTGTACCATATCCTACTCATCTAGAACTTTTTTATATATTATAAATTTTTAACCTTAAACTCTTTTATATATTCCAGATTGACTACACTAAATTTCTTTATATGTTCTAGATTAACACCCTGAAAGAACAACATAGCCGGAAACGCGGCATTGCGGCTGAACTTTACGCATGATCTTAGGTAGGTCAGGGGGAAGGATGTCATGCATGGACGGTCACAGCGTCCGCTGTTGTTCCAAAGTAAAAAAAAGAAAAAAGGGGGAATTTTTTTCTGTGTTTTCTGTGATATACTAGCTAGCTTACGGTGATGTCCGTTGTGACCGGCGGCGATAGGGCAGTCGGGTTGTCAACTGACTCCCATACGAACGCGGTCGCCGTGTAGGTTCCCGCGCCGGATGGAATCCATGATGTTGACGGGCTGAGTGACTGTCCTGCCTCCAGCGTTCCGGATATCCATGACAGTGCGACCGTGACGCCGTTGGCGTCCTGGACCTGTACCAGATAGGCAAAGGCCTGGGAGCGGTCCTGGCCGTTGGCCAGGTCGGCGACGATCTGCACCTGCTGGTCGGCGGACACCGTGTCAAGGCTGTTTCCGAATGCATCCACAATCCTTAGGTTGGTTGCGGGCGCCCTCTCCAGCGGAGGCACGATGGTGCCGATCAGGGTTGTTGCCGTGATGTCAAGCTCGTCTGCTGTCGTGTATGGGTCTGGTAGCGTGTTGTCCTCGTATTCGGCCGTTACAGTGTTGCCCTCTGCCACGCGGAGGCGGTGCCCGGATGACTCGTCGGTGATGGTGAAGAACACCGTGCCTTCGAATATGCCGGTCGCCTCGTTGGTTTCAGTTACCGTGAGGTCGATTCCGCCGTTGTCGGCGTCTGACCACACGTCAACTACAAAGTTGTTCACTGCCTCCGGGTTCCAGTTCATGTCTGGGTCGATGACCCTGACCACGCCTGTGCCGGATGCCGGGTACGATGACTCGAGCCACTGCACTTCGCCAATGTTCCACCTGATGAGCGCGGATCCAACCACGGTCTCGTCCTCAGAGTACTCGAATGAGACGGTGATGCCGTCGTCATCGTCGGTCTGGAGGTAGCCGTTTGTGGGCCCGCTTCCATCTGGACTGGTGTCGCGCTGCGGGTTGTCGTAACCCGCGTCGGTGCCAGTCTCGGTGTCGCCGTCCGCGTTGTGGTCGAATCCGATAAGGATCACCTCTCCCGTGAAGATGCCCGTGTCAGGACCGGTCTCGACAAGCTTGTAGTTGTCGATGTCGGCGCTGCGCGTGGACACCTGTATCGGGTCGAGGTTGGAGTCGCCTATCTCATCCACCAAAGCGGAGTCGAAGTTGTGGTCTGGCGCCACGATGGTGATGTAGACCTTGTCGGTCCACGTGTACACCTTCTGGTCCAGCTCGATGGTCGCGCCAAAGTTGGAGGTGTAGACCGTTAGGCCGACATCCTCGCTCTCGTCGCCGACATAGTCGGCTCCTGACGGACCCCAGTCAACGTACTCGAGCTCGATCTCCTCGCCCCTCTCGAGGCGGTCGCCGTCGATCTCCGCGGGAATCTCGGCGATCACCTGGAATATTCCGGTGGAGTCGCCTGTCTCACGGAGCTCTGATGGCTCTGGATCGAATACTGCGTTGTTCATGCCCAGTGTGGCGGCGTCAGAGTCCCACTCGATCAGGTCGAGCGTGTAGGATTCGGCGCCGTCGTTCTCCAGGTCAAGGTCCGGCTCTATCAGCGTCAGGATCATGTCTGAGCCGATGATGTAGACGGACTTGTCTGACTGGAGCACGCCGTTGCGCAGGTCGAACGTGGCAGAGTCTGTGACGGTGTTCTCCTCGCCTGATGCGTCGGTCGGGTCGCGGTACTCGACCTGCAGGATGTCTCCCTGCAGGATAGCACCGTCAGGACCGTCGCTGTACGCGAGCGGCAGATCAAGCTCGAACGCGCCGCTGTCGGGCGCGGTCTCGAGGATCTGCGCTGATTCGAGGTCGATCGTGTAGGATGCCGAGCCGCGTATGACCTGTACGGTCAGGTACTCGGTGGCGTTGGTGATTACGTCCTCGCCGGCAGCCGATATGTCAAAGTCCGGATCGTCTATGGTGACGTGGACCGTCAGATCGTGCTGGCCGAGCGTACCGGTGGTGTGCTCGAACACTCCTGCCTCGAACGGCACCGGGTATACGGTGCGGTCAAGCGATACTGTGCCGGTGTTGGCGCGTACCGCTGCTCCCGCCCCGACCTCGATCTCCTCGCCGGACGCGTCACGGAAGTCCTGATAGTTGACCTCAATGTCCACGCCGGTTACTGAGACCATGGTGGTGGTGCTCGACTGGCAGTATACCTCTGGAATCTGGAAGTCGCCCGTAAAGACGCCGGAGGTTGCTGTAGTCTCCTGCAGCGTAAAGCCGGTGGATGAGAATCCGTCGGCTCCCTCACATTCTCCGGAGGTCCAGAGCTCGTCGTCGAACGTCACGTCCAGTATGAACGCGCCGTCGTCGCCGATCGTGTCGGTGTGTACGTTTGAGAACGTGTAGATGTCTATGACGTCGTTGTCCACGTTCAGGTCGGCGTCCTCCAGCGTTATGGTGACGGTGTCGGCGATCTTGTAGCTCTCCGAGTCGAATGAGACCACGGCGCTGTGCGTCGGGGCCGCCTGCTGGATGGCTATCTGCGTCGACACTCCGTCGGCTCCCAGGTCAAGATAGTTCACGCGGACCGAATCCTCGTCGGTAAAGTCCTCGTGGACTATGATCGATATCTGGTCGCTGATGGGCCTCAGATCTGTGTACGTGCTGGGATCGTCGATGTTGAGCTGGTTGAGCATTGTATACTCGATCGTGCCTTCATAGTCAGCAGAGTTGCTGCTTGCCTCCTCAACCTCGATGCGGTATATGGCGTTGTTCACGCGGCCGTCATCGTCGTTCTGTCCGAACGTGAAGAAGTCGGCTACGAGCATGAGGTCGCCGCACACGTGGCCAAGGTTGGTGTCTCCTATGAAGATGATCAGGTCCACGGTGTCTCCGAGGGCCTTGATGTCATCCTCCATACTGGTGATGTCCACCAGGCCGGATGCACCGTCGCCCAGGGACACGCTCTGGTTGTGAGCCGCGTTTGCAAGCCTGATGTCGGTTATGACTGCGTCAGGTGCAATACCGTCGTAGTTGATACCGCCAAAGTTCCAGTTGAACAGCGTGGTGACACCGTCGGCAAACGTGGGTGGCTCCCATCCGTATACGATGATCTTCGACTTGCCCTCGATGGCGTACCTGTCGGACGGCTCGGCTAGTCTGAGCCTGTCGCTGAACGCCTCGACGGTCTTGTCGTCGTCTGACCATGTGTATACGGTCCGATCCATTGTCTGGTCGGTGGTGAACTGCACGTTGTGTATCGCCGGTATCTCCGAGATGTCGCCGATTACCGCCCTGGTTATGGGCGGGAACCCGCTGTTCTGGGAGGATATCGGCGTCGGTATCATGTCGACGCTGCTGGTTGAAGGCAGCGCCGGCAGAGTGGCCGGCCGAGCGTTTGATGTGGCAGCATTGGGGGCCACTGTAGAAGTCAGATTGAATGACACATTATCTCCGGCTAGATCTGAATTTCCAAAGGTTACGCTTCCAAATATGCTGCCGTCATTAGCAACTGGAAGAGTGTCCGTGGGTTGTGTTAGTGAGGCATTACCGGTAACCAGCTGCAGAGTGACAGTTGCAGTAGTGGGCAGTCCAGAAGCGCCGGTCACGACCAGCTCGATGGTTTCGCTGGGCGAAGTGCCCGTCCATGAGCCCGGAACAACACTTGTCAGTGTCAGCACCGAAGGTATGTTCGCGGTCCGGTTCTCTGTCGTTGCGGTATTCGCTCCAACAACTGACGTCAGCTGGAAGTTTGTGGCTCCAGATACGGCTATGTTGGAAAGCGTTACCGTGCCACTAATGGCACCGTTAGAAGCGATTGAGTCGTCTCCAGTTATTGGAACTGCAATCGTTAGGCCGGTTACGTCAGGTGAAATGAGGTTAACCGTGCCTTCCGTTAACAGTGTGTTTCCTTCTATCCTAAGGTCGATTTCACCATTCTCCCACGTACCAGATGGAGCAACACTTCTCAGTGTCAGCACCGGAGGTATGTTCACGGTCTGGTTCTCTGATCTTGCATCGCCTGATCTCAGCTGGAACGTTGCGTCTCCAGATACGCTGACATCGGCAAATGATGCCGTGGTCGCTATGCTGCCATCGGCATTAGAGGTTACGTCCAGACCGCTGTCGGCCCCGTTCACGAACAGGTCCACACTGGTGCCAGATACTCCCTCACTACCCGATACTCGCAGGGTTAGTGTAGGAGTAGCTCCACCACTCCATGTACCAGCTATCGTGATGGGATCAAGGGTCAGTATTGGTGGTACGTCCACGGATACCTTGGGTGATGTTATTCCGTTTTCGTCTGGAACTGCCAGCTGGAAGTCTATCGTCTCACCAGCTGTTGCGAAGTCGTCTGTATCGAGGGTCGCCGTGCCGAATACTCCGGTCGTGTTAGCAACGAAGGGGTTGACTCCGACGACGGTGTATGCGGCGGCGTCGGGATCGATCTTGTATATCAGATCCGCATCGTTATCGACGACGAGAGTGTTGTTCTTGCCGGTTATCGTCAGTGTAAGCGTACCTTCACCCCACGCGGCGGCGCGTTCAATACTTGCGCTCAGCAGCGTCGGGATGGTTGCGGCTCTAACACCTGACTGTGCAATGACCTCGTCGCCGACCACGACTGCCAGCATAAACTGGGTTCTGTCGGATATAGAGGTGTCACTCATATTCCTTGTGGTAGCGTCGTTGGTAAATACGACTCCCGGTATTACTGCGGTTAATGGATCGTCCACCGTAACCAGACTCACACTGTATGGTGCATTACCCACCCCGTGACTACCACTTAGTCGTAGTTCGAGTTGGGGGTTTGGAACTTGTAGATTAGTAGGATCAGCAATAACCCACTGTGGTGCGGCCTGGATGCTGAACAGTTGCAGTATCGGCGGTATGTTCACGGTAAACTCGTTTGACTCGGCGCCTTGCGCAGAGACCAGCTGGAACGTGATGTCTCCGGAGGCCCCGATGTTGGTCAGAGCCACCGTGCCGTTTATGCTGCCGTCGTTGGCTACGGGCACGGAAATCGGGATAAAGTCCTCGATATCGTCCGTGGTGAGTTCTACATCCCGCTCGTCTGAGGATACGGTTCCTGTCACTGTGAGTTCGTACACCCCGTCGGTCCATCCGTCGGCGTCCCTGACGATGTTCGCCAGTACCACGGGCAGTCCTACATGGATTGTTCTGTCTGCAGTTGCGCTGTTGTTAGAGCTGTCCGTACAGGTGTACGTTACCGTATAGGTGCCAACCGCGTTGGTATTCACGTTGCCGGATGGCGTGGCCGCCGACTGTCCGTCGACCGCGTCGTCACATACGGCGCCCGGCTCGGTGTAGGTTCCGCCCTGCACTATCCTGATGGTGGCGTCACCATTCAGCGTGACTGTGGGCGCCTCGGTGTCGGCCTCTTCGACCGTTACGGTCCTGGTCACCGGCGTCGCTTCGTTCCCAGAGCTGTCAGTACAGGTGTACGTTATAGTCTGGGGGCCAAGCGTAGCGGTGTCTACGGTACCGGACGGCGTGGCCGCCTTTTGTGCGTCGACGTTGTCGATACATATGGCTCCCGGGTCGGTGTAGGTTCCGCCCTGCACCACCGTGTCGGCTGCATTGCCGTTCAGCGTGATTGTGGGCGCCTCCTCGTCGGCCTCTACGACCGTTACTGTCCTAGTAGCAGTTGATGTGTTGCCAGAGCTGTCAGTACAGGTGTACGTTATAGTCTGGGGGCCAAGCGTAGCGGTGTCTACGGTACCGGACGGCGTGGCCGTCTTGTCCGCGTCGACGTTGTCGCTACATACGGCGCCCGGATCGTTGTAGGTCGTACCCTGCACCGCCGTAGCGGCTGCATTGCCGTTCAGCGTGACTGTGGGTGCGGTGTTGTCGGCCTCCACGACGGTTACGGTCCTGGTTACGGACGTTGCGCTGTTTCCAGCGTTGTCCATGCAGGAGTATGTGACCGTGTAGGTGCCAGCCGTATCGACATCCACGTTGCCGGATGCTGTTGCATCCTTGTCCGCGTCGCGGTCGTCGTCACATACGGCGCCCTGCTCGGTGTAGGTCGTACCCTGCACCAGAGTAACGTCGCCGCCGTTGAGCGTGATGGTCGGTGCCGTGTTGTCGTCCTCTGCCAGGTCGACCCATTCCACGTCGCCCGTGGCCGACGCCAGCGTAACCGGTGAACCTATCCTGATTGATGGCACCAGCAGGCTGTTCGGATTGGCCACCGTGAGGTCGTCCTCTGCGAGGGGATTCACGTTGGCGTCCATGTCGGTCAGTACGATGGGTATGCGTTCGCCAGAGTTCCAGACGCCGTCAGACACGTCGAGGGATAGCTCGGCAAAGAAGTGTCCTACGACCCCGGACTTTGCGTCCGGAGAGCTGTAGTCCACCTCGAAGCTGTTGCCCCTCAGCGCGTCGTCCAGTACGACGATGTTGGACCTCTGGTCCTCGGCCCAGTTTATGAACACGTTGTTGTTCGAGCCGTCCTCCACGAATCCTATCGCGAAGCTGTCGTCATTGAACAGGTCGGCAGCGTTGCCGCCCAGCGTGTTGGGCACGCAGGCGCCGTAGTCGTTAACCATCAGGTAATCCTTGCTTGCGTCATCTTCCTCCTGTATTCCAAAGTCCTTTGTCACCTGGCACTCGATCACGTTGTTGCCCTGCGCGCCCCTGTTTATGCTGACGGTCTCGTCGATGCCGGCCTCAGAGCCTACGCTCACCGGGTTCATCGCGGTTAGGACGTTTCCGTCCTCGTCAAACAGGTTGTAGTATGCGGCACCGTTCTGGGTGTCGAACACCCACGTGTCCTCGTCTGTCGGGTCTATGTTTAGCGCATAGTCCATCAGCGCGATGTGCACGTGAGCGCCCTGCGGGTACTTTTGCCTGTCTAGTGTGTGCGACTCTGACGGGTCGTCAAACGTGAGGGTGACACTCTCTTGGGTGCCGCCCCTGTTGTAGACGATCTCGACGTCAGACAGTGACGTAAAGTCGAACACTTGGATGAAGGGCCACAGGTTCGCGTTGGACAGTCCAAGCTGTCCAAGCGAGTTGCCGTCATAGTTAGTCAGGTCTCGGGGCTCCCTTATCAGGGGGTGCCCGTCGGCAGTAGTGGAGTCGTTTGCGCAGTTTGAACCGGGTGGCAGGTAAATGCCGTTGCCGTCGCTTAGTTGAAGGCCGGTTACCGTTGATGCCTGGGTCTCGGTACAGTATTCGCCGTAGGGGAGGCTATCAATGCCCGCCAGAGCGTCCACCTCGGCAAAGTATGCCGTCCAGTAGCCGTTGGCAGTCTGAAGCATCCTCAGGTCGGCACCGTTTACGGTAACCTCTGGCTCTGCCTCTCCCTCGTCGGTATCTCCTATTGTATCATCTCTTATGATTACTTCGATTATGTTTCCTTCGGCAAAGATGTTGTCGGGGTCCTGGCCCTCTGCAGACACGTACAGGTGCGGGTTGGACGTGCTCACTTCCGCAAACACGGGGTCCACGCCTGGTATCGCAAAGGTCAGCCCTCCGGCGACCATGATTGCCATTAGCGTTATGCTAGTATATTTTCTGTAGATTTCGTTTTGCATGTTATTGATGGCCTGTCAAAAAAATTTACTTATAAGCGTGATGGACGATTGATTCATAGATCTAGGCACGGGACGCCACTGTATCACGCTGCACGGCTGTTTTATGTTTGTACCAATATGGCGGTCGCCGGAGGATTGGGGGCAGGACGGCCATGCTGCCGCGCAGCGGCCGGCCAGACATCCATCCGCCGCGCCAGGTACCGCTCCGCGGGCCGCCTACCGATCACTGCGGGGAGAGCCGGGCACGCCGCCACTCAGACTTGCAGTTTGGCGGCTCCGCCTTTTGCGGGGGAGGGGGGATACGGCATGCCGTGTCACGCCCACACGTCTGCCCACCTCAAGGGGCGGCCCGGCAATCGTTGGATCAGGGCGGCTGCACTGATCCCGGGTTGATCAGAAACGGACTGACCAGCCTGTACCAGCTCTCGCTCATGCGCTCGTACTCGGACTGGCACTGACTGGCCCTCGCCTCCGTAAGAAAGCCGTTGTCGACAAAGTTCGAATATGCATGTACGTTGCTTCCATACATCCAGCACGCCACGTTGTAGAATCTCTGGGAAGCCAGCGAGTGGGGGCCCGCAAGCTGCCCTTCAGTAAGGATACTGCTTTGGCCTAGGGACCACGCGAGCAGAGTCGAGCGGAGAACGTTGCCGGCCTGATCAGGCGGGATGTATTCCAGCGCGATTATCGTGGCGAATTGATCCACCGCGTCCTCCTCATTTCCTGTAACCGGCAGGTCATACACGTCAATCAGGGCATGCCCCAGCTCGTGCAGCATGACCCACGTAACGAAACCGTTGACACCCCGGGACAGTTCCGCATCCGTGTTGTAGTACGGTGCCAGCCGTTCTTCAAGAAATGTGACGAATTCGTAGCAGATGACTATGCGCTTGTAATCCGGATAATAAACCGCCTCGGGTTCGTCACATTCATCCATTGTGAGATAAACGTTGTAGGGCAGGGCAAGCGTCTGGGTCAGGCGTCCCGTGAAACCCTCAAGAAACAACTGATTCTCATAATATGATTTCTGCTCCAGGTTGCTTCTACCCGTTGCACCATGATAGACGGGGATAAAGTCGCCCGAATCAGTGACTGGCACCACGATCTGCCCTCCCAAGGTTCCCTTCAGCCCCGCAATCTCTGCCTCCAGTGCTGCTATTTTCAGTGCGAGCTCTTCTATGATACCTGTCAGGATCGTAATGGCGGTGACCAGGTTTGTAGGCGTGGTAGGCGTAGTCGGGGTTGTCGGTGTAGTGGGTGTGGTAGGCGTTGTGGGAGTAGTCGGGGTTGTAGGGGTTGTCGGTGTAGTGGGTGTGGTAGGCGTTGTGGGAGTAGTCGGGGTTGTAGGGGGCGGAGGCAATGGAGTTGTCGACACACCATCGAGTGTAACTACCGCCAACTCTGTCTCCACACCCGCTCTGAAATCCCTGTATGGAGTGGCCTTTATGGTGTGTTCCATGTTCGGTGTCAACTCCTTGTTTACCAAAATCGAGTCTGTGACAAATAGTCCGTCTGCAACACGTATACCAAGGTATATTTGCACCAGATACTTTGTGGCGTGCTCTGCATCCTGCCAATCGACGGTGATGTGCGTTCCGTTCTTGTACACCAGTATTCCCTCTGCCGGGATTTCGCCCAGGGTTTGCGCATGAGCCGGAATTGCCAGAGTGGCGCCCACAACAGCACAGAATGCCACTACCGCCGCCACCATGACTTTCTGCGTTGGACACAACGCGCTTGTCACTCAATTATTGGTATAAAAATATACATTCGGGAGGGCGGCGTCTGATTCAGATCCGCAGACGCGACATGTCGATTTTACGTACCGGTCTCAGCTGGCAGGTATCATGCTCATGCGCGCCCCGGAACCTTGTCCAAGCTCTGACCTGGTTGGGAGATGTTTCAGGGCGTCCGCGCACACTGGGTCCCCAGTCAAGATTACCCGAGACACGGATGCGACTTGGCACATAACGGCGCACGCAGCCAACGGCCACGTGGCTAAGCCCACAATGTTTTAGAGTACAGCACCGTACAGGCGTTTGATGGACCTCTTCCTGGACATCGAGACCGCGCCGGACATGTCCGCGCCAGAGTACGCGGACGCGAACATGCGCATAGGGCAGGGCACTCTCACGAAACAGTCGGATCCCGACACATACTGGAAGGTGAGAAAGGGGGCCCTCAGCGCGGCAGACGGCAAGGTCATACTGATTACATACCAGCTCGGCGAGCACGGGCCCGTGCGCCGCCTCGCGGAGTGGGAGTCGGACGAGAGAGCCATACTCGCCGAGTTCTACGGGATGCTCTCAAGGTTCCAGAGGATCAGGGGCTTTAGAATCATAGGGCACAACCTGACTAGATTTGACCTGCCGTTCCTGTACACCAGGATGCTGCGCCACAACATAGACGGCGGGCGCGAGGTATACCGCAGGCTGGTGGAGGGGGTGGTGGTATGCGACACGCTACAGATGCATCTGCCGCTCAACGGCTATGACATTGCAGGGCTCAGGCACGACACGCTGATGCACGCGTACGGACTGCCCGTCAAGGAGACCTCCGGAGGCGACGAGATACAGCACTACTTTGACGGCGAGTACGAAAAGATACTAGAGTACTCGGAGAGGGAATTCCGGTACGCGGAACTGTTTGCGCGGATGAAAAAGGGGGGCATGGTGTCCGCCGGGAGGCTGAAGGAGGCCATAGGGGAGATGCAGAGGAGGCGTCAGCAGCAAAGCGAGGGAGAACACGGCCCGCAGGATATGGATGGCGGGCCCACCACTTGACTACCGCGGCCTGCAAGCCGGCGCGCGACACAGGCGGCGGCCCGGCACCGGCTGCTGCCGCCGTGCGGGCCGCAAAGACTTTTTTTGACCGCACGTCGGCGCGACGCCATGTGGCGCACCCCGACGGGAACGCAGAAAAAGCCGTCCGGCGCGCACGCCGAGGGCATCGCAAGGAACCCGGAGGACTACCGCGTGCTGGAAAAGGTCCCCCTGCGTTACGACGACATCCCGATAAGGCTTGCAGAGCCGCGCCACGACGACACCACCGTCGTAATAGTGGACTTTGAGACCACGGGGCTCAGCCACGACACGGACAAGGTCATAGAGATCGGCATGGTGCGGTGCCGTTACGACTCGGAGGGGAGGCTTGCGGGAGTAGACGAGGCGCTCGACATGTTCGAGGATCCCGGCGAGCCCATATCCGACAAGATAACCAAGCTGACCGGGATAACGGACGACATGGTGCGCGGCAAGCACATCGACGCGGACAAGGTGCGCGACATGATCCGCGGCGATCCCGTAATGGCGGCCCACAACGCAAAGTTCGACCGCCCGTTCTTTGATCGCATCGTCCCAAACGACTGCAGGTGGAAGTGCACCATGGAGGAGATACCGTGGTGGGAACTGGGACACGGCACGCGGGGGCTGGGCGAGCTGCTGATGCGCGAGGGGTGGTTCTTTGACCACCACAGGGCGCACGCCGACTGCCTTGCGACCGCGTGGCTGCTGGGCGTGGTGCCGGGCAGCCTGAACCTCATGCTGGAGCCGTCCGTAAAGGTGGTCGCCCACGGCAACAGCTTTGACGTCAAGGACGAGCTAAAAAGCCGCGGGTACAAGTGGAACCAGTCAGAGAGGTACTGGTGGACCAGCACCAAGGACGGCGCGGACGAGGAACTGGAGTATTTGCGCAACCTGTACCCGGACGGTTACAAGGCCAAGGCAACGGAGATCGACTCGCGCACCGCGTACAGGCTGCCGGGCAGCTGACGGGATCCGGCGTTCTTTTGCAACTCAGCAGCAGCACACCGTTTGGGCGATCCCGTGTGCGCAGCACACAAGTCTCGGTCATTGCGGAGGTTGGGATATCGACAAGTCCTCCGGTAGAACGCCAGCTTGCATGGTTTACTCAAGCGCAGACAGGAGGCGTCTGAAGCTGGTGCAGTTTTGCAGCTTGTCGCAATCCAAACGCTCCGCATATGTCGGCAGTTGCCTTTTCTGGTATCCTTCTTTATGTTTGAGGATGGCAGAAGGCTTCTGGTCACCGAACTTGAGGCCTTGGGAATAGCATATCCACTCCTCTATCTCATAATCCAGCATTACTATTCTGACACGATTTGCGTGTCTGCTTCCAACATATTTGCGAATACGCTGTTTCTTCTCTTCAGGGTCTTGTCCGTCGGCGTCCGCAATTACTATAACGCGATCAGCGTCGCCCAAGTTTGCGCCGATTATTCGGCCCATCTTTGCCCCAAGATTGTAGGTGTATGAATCCTTTAACCGTCCTGAAAAGACATTCTCCGATGCTTTTTTAGAAAAGAACTTTTTGAAGAAGTCACGGCCAAAATAATCCTCTACCAGAAATACAAACCTCATCGTAGGTCACCATACAGCCACGACTCGCTTGGGGTAATGCCCTTGTCTGCCAAGTCCTCTCTGAGCCGGTCCGGATCCTTGGTTCTGCGACAGGCGGTTCCACGACTGTCTCGCTCCAGAATTACCAGACTGGCAATGTCGACATAGTCTATGACAAGGGGCGAGTGGGTCGTAACAATCACCGTGGAATCAATGGTTCGCAGCAGATCCACGACGTACTCTATGATTCTTCCGTGCAACGAGTTCTCTATCTCGTCAATCAGCAAAATTTTTGGACCGAGCTCCACGGCGGCAAGGATTGCCAGCAGCTTGTAAAAGCCGTCAGGTATGGACGCGGGTGCCAGCTCCGTCCTCCCGTCGTGTACCGTCATTATTACGTCGCTTCCCGGTATGACCTGAAAAGAGACCTGCCAGTTCGGGAACAGCGCCTCAAGGGCCAATGTGATCCCCTCCGGCAACTGGTGGTTTTTGACATACCACTGATATAACAGATTAATCAGTCCGTCCCCGTCCTCCCCCAGATCTTCGTAATAATTAATGGGAACGGAGTGACGCAGGTTGTCGTAGTCAAGTTGTTTTAGCATGATAACGCTGTTTTCATCGGTCAGGTAATCAAGTGCTGCGTTATACAGGGAATCGTGGTTGCGTTTCCTTCCTTCAAGACGCGGTGAGGCAAGCAGGTAGTGGCCTCTCCCGGAGTCATCAACAGTCGCGTCCGATTGCAGTACGACAAAATTTCCATAGTTCATTACAGTCTTTCTCCAGCAGACAGATCTCACGATTGATACGCTGCTGTTGGGATGAGGAACCACAAAGTGGCTTGCGAGCACATCTGTAATCTTCTTATTCTCATCAAGGCGGTTAATACTTGACATAAAAGACTGGCCGACGTCGTAATGAACCCCGTCTAGTTTGAGTGTCACGTCCAGATAGTCCTTGATGTAAAGCCCCTCCTCGAGTATGTCCAGCCGGTTGTTGTTTTGGCTTGCAATCGTAGAAGCGTATTCAACGTCGTATCCGTCTATGGAGTATCCAATCCGTAACGAGATTGGCTCATGCTCGTTGCCTGACCATACTATGTTCCTGTATCCACCCCAGTCTGCAAACGGATATGCCGGAGCCCGTTGCGGGGACATGCACAATACCGCAAGCTGGATCGACTCGAGTACGTTTGTCTTGCCCGAGCCGTTTGGCCCAATCAGCACGTTAAACTGGTTCAGCGAGATTTCAAGGTCTTTGAGACTTTTAAAATTATCAATCTTGAGTTTGGTGAGGGATTCCTTCATTAGCAGACGCCTTGCTGTGTCTACAATTGCAAAAAAGCATTATAAGCTTTGTATGTCGATGCGGCTGTGCCCGGTGGCTAGAAAACCCCGTTCGACGGCATGGTGTTAACACGGACATACGCGGTCACCAAATTGCTGTTGATGTGGCCGCTCTCGCGCCTCGAGCATGCCACATGCAGGCCAGGATATCAGGCGGTGCGGGGTCGTCGGACATGCGCAGTCCGCGTCTCCGGCCGCGTGGAAGAGCATGCACACGCCTCCCCTCGTGACGCAGTCCGCCCTCCGCGTTATGTGCGAGCGCCCCAGAGTCCATGATGAACTTTTCAACTACGGCTCGTTCCCGAACCCGTACCGTTCGGCTATGGGATGATGCCCTTCTCGACAGACAACGCGGAGTATTCAGGGCTGCCAGCGCGTCCGCCTCCCAGATATTCGTCGATGCCGTCCAGCAGCGTTCTGCGCCTTGCAATCGACTGGAGCTTTTCCTCCGACGCAAGGCCGCCCCGACGGGGCCCAGCTTCTTGATCAGGCTCTTGCCAGGGACGATGTCCACGGGAATCGTCCGTACGATGATTACGACCAAGATGTGAGAATATTGTGTATTTTCTCTGTCTTTGCTCGTAAAATCATAAGGTTGAATGCAATGTTATAACTGGAATAATGCCGAAATTCTCAGAAAGCGTTCGCCAAACCGGCCCGTGCAGGCGGGCTGCCTTCCTTGGACTGCAGGCAGGCAACAGCGTTGACAGACAGTAAGATACGTGCAGGACTGTCAAGTTGGGCCGGACACGCGTCCAGAGGCACGGCCCTGCCATGCTCCACGACGACCCCCAACCAGACTGCATGCAGTGCACTGCTAGCCCCGCGTGGACTTCCATGTACGCTGCATAGCAGCGGCACGGCTACTCTGGACGGTCTTTCACAGTCAGAGTCGCCACTCCCTGCCAAGCCAAGCTGGCTCCCGCTTTATCTCAGGCCGGGACGTAAGAGTAGTGGTTCGAACGAGGCTATCGTCCCACTCTACAACTAATAAGTAGTCATAATCATGATTCTCCAAGAAGCCTCGCCTGCCACGTACACCGAGACTCGTGATCCGGCACCGGTAATGATTCCGCGGCTGTTTCCAATACTGCAAAGTTGGAAGTACCTGCGCAACCCGACAGGGACAAGTCGTAAATCACCACCGTGCAGCCAAGCCAGCCGACAAATCCGCGACTTTGAGATTCTCCATACAGCGAGCTCTGATCAGCCAGTAAGATTTCTGGGGCCAATTTACGGCGGTGGGAGTTGCCAGCGATCGGCAGAACATCACAGATACGAAGAGGCGCCAATCCCGTCATTTCACCGCGCGCCTCAGCAATGGTACCTTGCATATCCTGAAAAGAGAGCCGCATCATAGAAGTTGGATGTAGAACATCTTTGACTGACGTAGGTTTCTGCAGCGACAAGATCCAAGTCGCGTTCGCAAACGCAATCTTGAGGCAACAGCGTCATACGGCAAGCGTTTACGCCACAGTCTGTTGTGTATCAACCGAATCCAGAGACGATGTGACGCCATCAAGCGCGTCCTTTATGCCGGACTCCAGTTCTTTGACCCGATTTTCTATATTGTCCGCAGATTTCCGAATGTTAGTGCATTCTGATTTTATGCGCGCCATCTCCTTGATCTTGGATCTTATCAGCACGGTCTTCTCTGCTATGGCTCCAGTGTCTATTCCCCTTTTCGCAAGTTTGTCCGTCACGACTCTGGTCTTGGCCCAGTGGTACGCAACTATCAGCGGGCCCTTGTGAGGAACGGCGTCAGCCTCCTTATCCCCCTCCCTTGAGCCCAGCGCGACTACAAGCTTGTTGCTGTCCATCTCCTGGAACCAGACATCGCCCGGAAGAGATTCGACGTACTTTGCAACCAGCACTCCATACGACGCGTCCCTGTTCTTAATGGACTCGTCCAAGGTTTTCCGTATTTCAGGACCGGATATGCGATCCACGTCCTTTAACTCAAAGGCGATTCTGTCGTCTGATCCGTTCAGCGTCACGACCAGATCGCCCTTCTTGCCCCTCAGTGAACCCAGTACGTCGGCGGTGTTCTCCACTATGTCCCCGTACCCCATGGCGTAACCTTCAAGGATCTCCTCGCAGTACCCTTCAAAGACCCGTCCCTTGAGTGTAGTCGCACTCGCAACCTCCGCCCTTTCTTTTTTGAGCCCGAGATCAGTCCTGAGACGGTCGACCTCATCTGTCATGGCTCGTCTCAGGCTGTAGAGGGGACTGGCCTCGGCCTCTGGATTAAGGACGTCCCTGATCAGTGTACCGTCCTTCCCAAGATACTCCTTGGCTATGTCGCGCATCGTCCCCTCGTCCCCAAGGTACTCGTCCATCTTGTCCAACGCGTCGCTCAATGAGTTGTCAAATCTCCGGCCCATCTCTTGGAATTTCTTTTCCACATAATCGACCCTCTCCGACACGTCAGTGCTCTTTAGAGCTATGACGCCCGTCCTGACAGCCGTCACGAATCTTTCTTGCCTCAGCGCCGGCCTCTGATCCCTGAAATATCCCACGACGTCAGGATCCGAGAGGCGGAGATTTCTTACGGCAAGCTCGTCCTCGTCGATCGCGATCACACTGTCACTATCAGGCATTTCTTGTGTCACTACTGCCGCCTTGGCCACCTTCCTGATAAATCGTGCGAACGGCACGTCGCTGATAAATGTACAGCCACAGCAAGACCCAGAATAAAATCAGCATCTGTTACATTTTTGCAACATAACCGCTTGGAAAGTTTTTAAACATAAAGCCCAACCGAGTACGGTGACCGATAGTTCAAAAAGGGAACATGTGCGGAACAGCCTGATTGAATGGATTAAGAGCGACATGGTGGGACCCAGGGGCGGACCCGAGGAGGTTTTGCCCAGAAGAGAGAATCCAACCCAGTCATACCTGTCGGGAATATTATTTCCCAGAATGAGTGGCGCAGATCCCGAAGAGGACGAACGGGAACAGATAGAGGTGGAAGACGACAATGGTGATTCGCAGGAGGGGGGCGCCAACCGCGTGACGAACATGAAGCAGTCGTCATTCGGAATAACGTGCACGGTGCCGCGGGGCACGAACAGCATACTAGCCCACATAGAATACGGGACGTATGACCTGAGGCCCAAGGTTGCCAAAGGGAGCGGGCCGGCCGGCGAGACGCTTGTGGGGCAAGATGTCAAGGAAGAGCCCAAGGAAGGAAGAGCCAAGACAGGAGAGCCAGTAGGCGAAAAGTCGTACATTTACAGGCGCACGCAGCACTCCGAGACGCACGAGATACGACTAGGCGATCCCACGCCAAAACCAAGCATTCCGTTGGAAACTGACACAAAGTTTACGCTCAAATACCATACAAAGGATCATGAGCGCGGCCTTTCGCTGAGCGTGTTCGTGGTGAACAACAACGTATGGGACGGCGACAGTAAAAATGAGTTCAAGCGATGCATGTTTCAGCCGAGGCTCACCCTGTCCGCGCCCGGAGGGGATCGGATATTCGTTGACAGTAGGGTTCAGGGGGAACCATACACAGAAGACAGGGACGGGTACGGCAGGCACGATTCGGCGCTGTTCGGCCTGCTGTTCCGCAAAAACGGCAACTTTGCGATAGGGCACGGCTGCGCGGTGGAATGGGATGGCGACGGTGCGGGTGACAGGGTCTCGGAGCTGAGAACGGCGTTCGTCCCGGTGCATGCCGTCCCCAAGATTCGCCCGCGCGAGATGGTCATGAAAGGACTGGACATGAAGGTATTGTTTGAGGTAACAGACAGGTCAAAATATCGCGATCTGCTTACTCCGATAGCAGACGAATACGAGCGGTGGATATCTCAAGAGCTGGAGGCCAAGATCGAAACGCTTGCAGGAGAATTCCAAGAGGCGGCAGCGTCTCAGATCGGGGAGTGCAGGGCATCCCTAGCCCGCATGCGAAAAGGGATCGATATCATATCCACGGACAAGCGCGCCGCAGACGCATTCTCCTTTGCCAACAGGGCCATGTGGCTCCAGATGTCGTATGGAAAATGGGCCCAAAATAACGCGAAGAGAAAAAAGGTGGACGGGCCAAAGCCCAGAGAGTATTCCGGGAGGTGGCGGCCGTTCCAGCTGGCGTTTTTCCTGATAAACGTGGAGTCGATCACAAACCCACGCTCGACGGATCGTTCCACGGTAGATCTGCTGTGGTTTGCCACGGGCGGCGGCAAGACCGAGGCGTATCTGGGAATCATCGCGTTTACGACGGCGCACAGGCGGTTGAGGCACGACACGGAACACATGCGGTATGGAACGGCCGTCATGATGCGGTATACGCTGCGGCTGCTTACACTGCAGCAGTTCCACAGGGCCGCCACGCTTATGTGCGGATGCGAGTACATACGCCGGAAGGACCCGAAAACGTGGGGAGACGAACCGTTCTTGGTGGGACTCTGGGTGGGGAGCGGCACCACCCCCAACTCTCTGGACGGCGAATACGGCGCCGTAGAGGCAATCAAGGGCGCCAGACGCGGGAGCGTGCCGCGGGAGCGCAGTCCGCTGCAACTGGTGTCGTGCCCGTGGTGCGGCAGCGCAGTAAACGAGTACTGCTACGAGGTGTCCGGGACACCGAGACAGTGCAGGGTGTACTGCCCCAACAAATCCTGCGCGTTTTCCAAAGGGGGGGACGGCGAGACCAACCTTCCGGTGCTGGTAGTGGATGAGGACATCTACAGTAGGTGTCCTTCACTGGTGATAGGGACGGTTGACAAGTTTGCACAGATCACATGGAAGTGGGAGACGGGGGCCATATTCGGCAGGGTGAACAAGTACTGCCAAAAGCACGGATTCGTAATGGACGAGCTGTCAGACGACTGCAACACGCACACTAACCACGAGTCGTTCTTGTTCTCCGAGTTCGGGCCTCCCAGGCTGGAGCCGCCGGAGCTGATTATACAGGATGAGTTGCATCTTATATCGGGGCCTCTCGGGACGCTCACGGGCCTCTACGAGACGGCCATAGACATTCTGTGTACGGGCCATGACGGCGCCCGTCCAAAGATTATTGCATCTACCGCCACCACTAGGAGGGCTGGCGAACAGATTCGAAGCCTCTTCAACCGAAATGCGAGCAACATATTCCCGCCGCAGGGAATAGACTTTGGACATTCATTCTTCGCAGAAGAGGTTCCGTTGGACGAGGATCCGGGCAAGGTGTACGTCGGGGTCTGCATGGCGGCAAGAAGCCGGTTGACTGTCCTGGGTAGGATCTCCGCAGCCATACTCAGGTGCGTGCGCCGCATGGAAGAGGGCATGCCGGAGAACGGTCTCTCGCACGAAGACATAGACCAGTACTATACGCTGGTGTCATACTTTAACACGCTCAAAGAACTGGGGGCTGCAAGCAAGATGTATGACGACACGGTTCCCGGATACATCCAGAGACTGTTCAGCAACTTTGAGGATCAGAAGAACGGGAGCGGCAGATACAGAAACCAGCCCTTGGAAAAGGTGGAGCTGACAAGTAGGATCGACGCCAGCAGGATCCCGGACATACTCAAGGGGCTGGAGAGGACGCTCAGTGGCTCAATACGCCCAGAAGATCTACTATTGTGCACCAACATGCTGTCAGTCGGGGTGGACATATCGAGGCTCGGAGTGATGGTAGTAAACGGCCAACCCAAGAACCATTCGGAGTACATCCAGGCCACGGGCAGGATAGGAAGGGAGTCCCCCGGACTGGTAGTGACCAGTCTAAATGCGCTCAAGCCCAGGGATCTCTCCCATTATGAAAATTTCGGATACTACCACTCCACACTGCACATGAACGTAGAGTCGGTGAACCTGACGCCCTTTGCGCCGCGCGCTAGGGACAGGGCGCTGTTTGGGGTATTGGTGGCGCTTATGCGCCTGTTCGACAGCAGGCTGGCCAAGAACGACGCGGCGGGCAGGTTCGACAAGAACGTACGACATGTCTCCAAAATACTGGATGCGATACGCCAAGAACTGGCGGGCAGGGTGGGTAACATTGACGCGCAGGAGAGAGACGCAACACTGGCAGAACTCGAACAGTGCGCCGACAGGTGGCATGAGTGGGCCTCGAGCATAGACAGGCTACAATACCGCGGCAACCAGCACGAAAAGGCCAAGAGGCCAGAGGACGTGTACTATCTGCTCGGGAATACGTTCTACACGGGAGAGGGCGAGCTGGCGTCCGCACCAAACTCACTAAGAGATGCAGAGGAGGCCGTAAAGATGTGGTATCTGGACGACTCGCCGCGACACGCAGAGGACGCGCCTGGAGGCGAGACATAATGCAAGAAGAATTCAAGGCGTACTCAGAGAGTCCTGGCGCGCTGCGTGCAAGCCAGATTATAACCACGTTTGGGCCGGGGGCCATCGTGCAGATGGAGCACGACTCCGTGCTGGTAATGGGCATAGACACATGGAGCAAATCCGAGGATTACTACAAGAGGCTTGGCCACCCATACCTTGAGCAACTCTTGGAAAAGAGCCACTTCAGGATGCCGCGCCAGGTGGACAGGCACAGGGTGCTATCCTGCAGGTCGTTTCCCCTGTGGGGCGTCTGCTCCAACCCAGCGTGTGCCATGCTGCAAAAGCACAAGGCGGCGCCTCCCAACGGAAAGAGGTTGTTTTCCTGTCGGGACTGCGGCAGGGAGATATACGCCGCAAAGTTCGCTGCGGTGTGCTCAAACGGGCATCTTGAGGAGTTTCCGTGGAATGAATGGGCCCATAGTAGAACCCCGGGGGGCGTATGCGGCAGGCATCCGCGCCTGCAGTTCAGGCAGCGCGGGAACAGCCCGGGGCTTGCCGACTATTTTGTGACATGCCTGGACTGCAAGGCGTCAAGGTCGTGTGCCGGAGCTACGTCGCGCAGCGGACTGGAGGGCATCATATCCGGATGTAGCGGCGCCATGCCGTGGATCGGGCACAATGCCACCGCAGAGTGCTCCGACGGCCAAGGCAATCCAACGCCCGTGTACGGCATACACATCAGATCCACGAGCATGTACTATCCTGTTACTGTCACTGCCCTGTACGTGCCGGAGTGGCTGCACCCCGTGCAAAAATGCATTACAGAGAACAAGGAATCGATAAGATCACAGTTGGATATAGGCACAGCCCGGATGGTGGCAGAAAAGTCCGAACTGTTAGAGAAAGTGCGAGAAACGCACACCATAGACGAGATAGAGGAGCACCTGATCAAGAGGTTCAGTCCCAGGCCCGATCTGAGCAAGGATTCTACTGAGGCCCAAGTGCGCAACCGCGAGTATGACGATCTGATGCTAAGTGAATTTGAGGGGGACGAGTATCTGGAGATCGCAGAGGCGGCGGTAGCCGGGGAGCTTGCAGAGTATGTCAAGACGCTAAAGCAGGTCAAGAGACTGACCGAGATACGGGTGATGCGGGCTTTTACGCGGGAGGCCCCTGCAGATCCGTATCTTTCGGAAGGCCAGAGTGTGAAATACTGCCCCATATCGGGCAGAAATACCAATTGGTACCCTGCAATCGAGAACCGCGGGGAGGGATTCCTGTTCACGCTGAACGAAGAGAGGCTGCGCAGGTGGGAAGGTGAACCGGCCGTCCGGTCGCGCTGCGGAATGATGCGTGACGCATTCAGGGAACTCTTCTCGGATATGAGTCAGGATGATCCCCGGAGGCCGCCCAGATACACGCTGCTGCACACGCTTGCCCACGTACTGATCAGGAGAGTCGCGGCCGTATCTGGATACAGCGAGGCGTCCATACGCGAGAGGATATACTCCGGCAGGCAGCACAACGGTATACTGCTGTACACCGCGACACCTTCAGCTGACGGCAGTCTGGGCGGATTGGTCAGGCAGGGAAAGACGGAGAATTTTGCCAGCCTGCTAAGAGCATCCGTGCGGGGGTCCACGCGCTGCTCCCGAGACCCCCTCTGTGCGGAGGACGATCCCGGCGACATGGCGCGAGCCAGCGCCCCCCTATACACCAGGATCAACGCCTCGGCGTGCTATGGATGCGTGCTGCTGCCCGAGACCAGCTGCGAGAACGTCAACAGGCTGCTTGATAGGAGGCTCCTGTTTGACAAAGAGTTCGGATACTTTAGGGAGTGGGCAGAGCTAGCATGATATGTGGAATGACGAAAACGTCTGGACAACTGGCGGCACGAGCCAGATCGCCCAAGCATGACGTCGGATCGAAGCGTGACGTGAAAAGGTGCAATACCTGATGGTCAAGATACCAAGGCGTACGCATGCTGGCAAGGATCCGACAAAAGAAGCCTGCGTCGCAAAGTTCAGGGAATGGTGGGACGCCGGTGCAATCTCTACGACCATCTCAAAGGTCAATCCAGAGATACTAAGAATGATTGTATCAGGTGGGAACATAATAAACCCCGACAGGCTCGCCGAGATGCTCTATGATATAGTGGGGCCTCACTTTCTAAAGAACGTAGACAACGATAACGAAAAGCGCCGTACATTTCTAGAGCTCATTCTGGATGCGGCGGTCGGGAGCGGTGACGTGCGCAGCAAGGACATCGTGCAAGCTGCTAAATCCACGGCCAGAAAGAACGAGAGGGACATAATCAGGGACGTGCGGGATGTGCCAAACCTCACCATGACGGCGCGGCTGGCCCGGCGGCTGGCCATGGAGCTCGGCCTGCCCACACAGGTAGCCGACGCAGAGCACGCAGACATGCCGGCGCGGACCGAGGTGATAGTGCCTCATTCTCCGCTCAACCCGCTGTACGACTACCAGTACACGACGGGGCGGCTCATACGCCGTATGTTAGGGGGTGAGGAGACTGACGAGAACCAGAGAAAGGTAAAGAGGAAGATGATAACAATCCCTACCGGGGCTGGAAAGACCCGGATGGTCGCGGAGACAGTCATAGGATGGCTCAACGACGGCAAGCCTTCTGACAGCGAGCAGCAGAGTGACTCCAAGTTCGTCTTATGGGTAGCACAGTCAAGTGAGCTGTGCGAGCAGGCGTTCAGCACGTTCAAAGCCGTCTTCCAATCCGTCGGCAGGCATGGGACCACTCTGCACATGCACAGGTTCTGGGGAACCCACGGCAAGCTGCCCGATATGGATATGGACGACCTGCTTGACGAAAAAGGCGTGATCGTAGCTACGATCCAATCCCTCCACAAGCTGCTGGGCACGGGACAGTTGGCGGATCTCGCAGAGCTGACATCGTGCATAGTAGTGGACGAGGCCCACCACGCAGTGGCGTCATCGTACTCCAAGGTCCTCAGGGAGATGGGATTCAACTGGGACAACAAAAAATCCGAGATATCGGAAAGGGGGATAATTCTGATCGGACTGACCGCCACTCCTTTCCGCGGGACCGGCGGCGGCTCCGACACGGAGAGGCTCAAGAGGTGGTTTAATGGGGTGTACTTCCCGGACATACCCTATTCCAAGGAAATAGAAAACTTCAGGCCTCACGCGCTAGTAGACTGCCAGACGTACGCCCACGCCGGCGAATACGTCAATATACTTGGCGAGAGATCATACGACAGGGACGGCTACATAGACGACAAGGACTACTTTTGGCGCATAGTCAGGTGGGACGAGTCGCGGCAACATGGGGATGAGGAGAAGAGCAAGGACGAGTGGACGTTCGAGAGGAGTAAGAACATCGCGTTCAGGCCCGAAAAACCCGGCGAGTACGAAATCACCCTCAAGGTAATCGACAACGAAGGGGATTATGACACGGCCACTGCGCGCATGCACGTCCGCGAAAAGCCCGGTGCCGAAGATGTGGAGACGAGGGCGCGACAGAGGATGCTGTACGAGAAACTCACAAAGAGGAACATCTTGTGCAACGTATACCACAGGGTGCTCAAGTCCCGTAGGTTCAGCGTGGATATGGACGAGGTCAAGCATATGGAGATGTGGGGAGAGTTCTCCGAGAAGACGCTAAAGTCCGTCGAGGAGGACAGCAGCCGCAACGCAATGATCGTAGGGGAGATAGATGCCCTCAAGAGGATGGGCATGAAGAAGATACTGTTTTTTGGATGCAGCGTGGCACACTCCAGGATGATTTCCGTCCTGCTCAAGACCAAATACAACATACGGTCGGACTATGTGGATGCCAACGTTGGAATAGACGCGCGTGTCAACACCATAGAGAGGTTCAAGTCAGGCGATCTCGAAGTACTGTGCAACTTTAACATACTGACTGCGGGGTTCGACGCACCCAACGTAGACTGCGTGTTCGTGGGCAGGCCCGTGAGAAGCACGCTGTTGTATACGCAGATGATAGGAAGGGGAATGCGAGGCACCAAGACGGGCGGAACCGAGAACATGATGCTAGTCGACATCAACGACAACTTTCAGCTCAAAAGCGGCAAGAGTCTGGACATTGCGAATCTCGGATGGAGGGCGTTTAGCGACCACTGGACGTATCTGAGGGAGAGATCAGGATTCCCGGGGGCGGTTCAGGACATCACACAGGAAAAGGTAGAACCCGCCCCGTCGGAGGATCACGAACATGCGCTGTCGCACACCTGCGCTGTCTGCGGCGTGGAGGCGGTGGGAATAGAGTCAATCCAGCGCATATTTGGAATAGTGGGGCATCCCAAGGTGCTAACGGCCAGCCTAATGTCGAAGGATCGTCAGGGTATTCCGCAGAAATGCCAGGCGTGCAGGGGTGCAGGAGACATACAAGTCCCGGAACCCTCGGTGAGAAGCAAGACTACCGCGCCGTTACCTGCAGAGGATGCGCCGCAGGAGGCTGAACCCGAAGAGGAAGGCGGCGTCCCCACGGCAGAAGAGATCGACGAAGAGTTCAGGTATCTCAAGGATGAGGTGTACGCACACGTGCCCACAAGCAGGCAGTTTTGGGAACTTGCGCGAGTTGACGTTCGCGAGTCCATAGACCGCCTGTACGGGGGGTATAGAGAATATCTCAAGGCCAAGGGCATTCCAATCCGCGGAGAACGTGCGCTGGAGGACAACCTGTACGATGAGTACTTTGAGTTGTATATCAAGACGAATCGTAGGCCAGGTTCTGGCGAGCCCATACCGACAGAGGAGCTGCACAGATACGGCAGGTATCGCGTAGAGGACTATAAGGAATGCTTCGGATCATTGGAGGAATTTGAGGATACGGTGGCCATCCTGATCCACCGCGTCCAGAACATAGCCAAGAACGTATCCATGGAGGATCTCATGGCCGACTACGACACGATGACAGTGGAGCGCGGCCGGGAACCTCACTTTGAGGAGATCAGATCCATGTCAAAGTTTGGCATAGAGCACTATCTGAACCTGTTCGGCTCGCTGAGCAGGTTCAGGCAGATCAGGAGCCTACAGCGTAACAGATAGCCGGCTGTGAATTTTGACAGGTCCGGCTGTTTTTATGCCCAACATGTCCATCATGCCAGTATTTCCCCGCCCCCATCCGTCAAACATCCGGGCATGCCGTCCACCAAACTAGCCGCATGTCTATACATCCATTCATCACAGGTGGGGGGGAGGAGAGTGGACGGGCACTCCCACGCAGGCCAATGTTGGCGAAGGGCAGTTTGCGCGGCGCCACTGCCAGCGCCAACAGCATAGGATGCCCCGAACAGTCTCAGGAGCCCAGCAAAGCGAGATCGATCACGCATCAACAAGCTGGTCAAGCCGGACGGGCCTGACCATGCGATCGGTTGCATCAAGAATCTTGCCTGCAAAGAGCGTAATGTCACTGTCGTTGGTGACAAGGTACACCGTGCCGCCGCCGCCAGTTTCATGCATGCCGTCCCTTCTGACTCTTGCAGAACCGCGTTTCAAGGCAAGTGCCGCCGCCTGGGCCGCTATGACGCGGTCGCTCTCCGCGTCCTCGTACATCTCACGCAGTCTGTCCGCCTTCTCATCATACCCCATCCCGCGCGGATCCGCCGCTTCCCCACCATGCTTGGACTCGATTATGAACTGCTTTGCGCGCAGCCAGTCCAGCGCCTTGTTGGACTCGGGATCGTCTGCGACCCGCTTGTGCGCCTTGCGCAGGTGCGACAGGACGCCGGGATCCGGTTCATGCTCGATCAGCTCGTATCCGCTCACCTTTGCCAGTCTCCCGTGGTATTCGGAGTGCATATCCTGGCAGTTCATCACGCCCTCCATCTCTTCCTGCACCCTTTTGGGCACCCTGAGCGACTTGATGTTTGCAAGCAGGAACCACAGTATGCCCTCCCAGTTCGACACGTTATTGAGCCCTATGGCGGATAGCATCACGTTGGTGTCGGGGACGATAATGTCACCCGGCTTCAGGACGACTTGCTGCAGTGGCTCGCGCGACGCCCCCCGCGGTTCGGGTCTTCTGTTTTTCACGCAGCCGGTACCATTGGGCGGACTTTATCTATTGCGCCGGACGGTTCTGTTTGCAGAAATGAGCCGGCGTCCGGATTCATGCTGGAGGCGGCGCCCGGTCCAGTTTCCACGGAAGCCGCCAAGTGGCGGCGGTTGCCGAACCGTACATTTGGCCCATTTTTGCAAGAGCACCCCGCGGCAAAGCTTACATGCTATCTGGTGGCAACAATGACATGTCCGGCCAATGCCCAAAAAGCTTGAAAGTTGCCATAAGAGAGGTTGCAGGCCGAATCAAGAAAAACGACAACGTCCTACATAGCGAGGCAGACACCAGAGCAGTTCTGATTGAGCCGATGCTAGAGGCCCTAGGCTGGAATACCGCGGACAACAAGGAAGTAAGGCGCGAATACAGAAATCCAGCCAGAACCGGAGGCACGCTGGACTATGTGCTTTTTGTTCACGGAGTGCCGTGCGTTCTGATCGAGGCAAAGACACTAGGGGACATAGAGGCGGCCGAACCCCAGATAAGGGACTATTGCGAAGGCTCCCTGTTCGTTGGTGTGGCTACCGATGGGCGCACTTGGAGCGTCCTCAAAGGCAGCCTGCAGCCCAGAATAAGCATAGGGGACAAGAAGGCCTGCGAAAAGCTTGCAAGCCAGATATCAAAGGACAGTGTACAGCAATACCAGATAGGCCAGATAAAAGCAGAAGTCGAAGGGAAGCTCAGAAAACGCTTTGGACAGAAGCCGAATGCTAGGAAATACGTTGAGGAGGCTCGTGACAACATAAGCAGGGTGCACGCCGCCGTGCAGAAATTCAACAAATACGTAGTTGCAAACAGGGGCAGGTTTGAAAACAGAGACCGGTTCAGGGATATGATACGCACATACCTCAACATCCTACAATACAAAGACGGAGAGAAAACGACACTAAAGGGAATAATGAAGGAATCGTTTCCCGAATTGGGCGCCCGCCGGATCAACGACATAGCAAGGCTGTCAGTGCCGGGCAGGTACTGGGGCATAGCCAGAACGCTCCTTGGTGAATATGACCTTACAGATAGAAGAAAATTTTTGGACATGGTTGAGGCTTTTTACATACGCAGCAGTGAACCCGACGAACTCTACGAGAAGTTGGAGGCATTCACCGACGGAAGGCGGAACTTTGGTTCCGCCGTCCTAACGGGACTTGCCATGGCACTGCGGCCGGAAGAGTTCATGGTGTACAACAGGAGATCCGCAGACATGCTGGCAGACATCTGCGCCTACAGAGAGCTGGCCAGCGTTGACATGGACCAGTATCGTGAGTTTAACGACTTTTATACGAACGTCAGTAAAATCACGGGGAAGAGCCTGGTAGACCTCGACATTGCAGCAGACATCAGATATGAAAGGATTTGATGCCGGCCGTCATAGCACTCCGGCTTTCCAAAGCTCTGACGTGCCCAAGTTCGCGCTGAACCCGGGCTGAACGCCGGCAGACGGCGCCAGAGAAGGATGCACCCAGATGCGGCTTTGCCACCGAATCGAGACAGGCCCCGGATTCCGCGAGTATTATGCGGCATTGCTTGCCGCCTATCTTAAAGCCACGCTTCAGCCGTTGCTTGGCATACCAGTTTCCAGTCTTGGCCGCCGGTACGAATAACGCGTCGGGGTTCTTGCAAATGCGGGCCAGACCCCCATCGACCTTTCTGGCCTGCTTTGACAGTGGATGGGCCTGCCTGGAATCTCAAACTTCGGGTACTTGGCCCGCCATGCTTGATCATCTGGCCCATATCTGCAGGAGCCCGCACGCCTGTGGAGATTTTTTCTTCGATTGCGCATATTGTCTATCAGACAGACATACCGCGACGCTTGAACTCCGCGTCTACTGAGTCCAGAATTGAACGGGCTTCAGATTCTGCCTTGAGTGCATCCTCGTCGGTGGGCTCTGGAGATTCTCCGGGATATCGCGCATCGACTGCCCATTCGATAAGATTGGACATGTCCTTGTACGTATCCCGTACGGCCCAACCTTCTGGGAGTAGGCCACGTAAAATGTGCAAGTCGTGGGTGAATGGAAAATGGATGCTTTCTGATACCAGGGCTGCTTTCAGTGCCTTTTCTGCAGCTTGCTGACAGAGCCAGCAGGCGTGTCTAGGAGCAGTCCGAGTTCCACGCATCAAGTGCAATGCCACATCAAGGTCATCGTTAGCGAAGCGCAGCCAGCGAAGCGATTCTTGGATGATGTTATTGTTGTTGCTCATATAGAATTCTACCCTCCCTAAACGCCTCATGGATCACGTTTCCTACTACGGATCTCCGCCTATCGATCTCGTCCGGGGTAGTTACCACTATGTCCTTGCTGATTGGAATGTCCAGCAGTAACCGCCGTATTGCGATTGCGGCTTGGCGTTTGTCTTGAACCTCGTTCATCACTACTAACAGGTCCACGTCACTTGACTCGTTGGTGTCGCCGCGTGCCTGTGATCCGAAGAGCATTATGCTAGCAGGGTGGAACTGGCCTACTATACGGTCCACCATGGTCGAAAGGATCTCAGCGGTCATCATACTGTTTCGTTCCTGTATGTGAATATGTTTGCCGGGATGTAATATTTCTTGCGAGTCTTGGCGTTGTTGCACAGATGGGCCGTGGGACAATAGCGGCGCCCGCCCTGCCTGCCCTCAGGATGCCTTTCCGTAGATCCGCTTTTTATTCCCCCCTCAAGCAGTGTCTGGAGATCCCTTGCGGGGCAGCTAAGGAGTCCCGACAAGCGCACTGCCATGTCAACTGCCGCCTTGCCGGTCTAGGCAGGGGCGTTGTGCGCCCACACCCGGGTCCACCAGTCCAATTACGGCGATGCGATACGCTGTTCCACCAACCGGCTTGGGCCGGATCTTCCGGTTTGGGAATCCCGTCCCTCTGGCTGTGCACCTTTGGTAACGCGCACGCGCCCGCCAGAGGCCTCCTTTTCTGCAAGCCCGGATGCGGGGGGGATGCCTCGGAGGGAGGCGTAGGGATCCGGCGGGCTCTAAAGGGCCGCTCGGGTTCGGGCGTCTTCATACCCGAATGCCCCGGCGTAGGCGGTGTGACGCCACCGTCATTTTTCCCATCTCCGCACATTCCAGCATAGCGTACAAACCGGCCGCTTGTGTGGAAGCGGAGGGCCTCTGCAAGGTACGCGTGCCGCAGCCCTGCCGCCGCGCACGCGCGGCGCAAGACGGGGAGGCCCAGGCCAACCATACCCCAAGGCACGTGGCAGCTGAGCCATCCGCGCGCATGGCGTCGGTGAACGCCCTTCTTTGGCGCCTCCCGCCCCTCCCCCCTTTCTGGCACGCGTCGTGCGCGCCGCATCACGCGGCGAACCTGGACGCGTCCATCACGTTGAGCGCCAGCAGGGACAGGCTTCCGTCGGCCTCCTTTCGGAACACGTTGAGCGCGGCGTTTGCAATCTCGGCGTGCAGGAGCCGCTCGGGCGATATCCCGGCTATCTCGCCTAGCATGGCCTTTATCGGGTCCATGTGCGTGACAAGCACGGCGTTCCCATTATCATCATCATTATCATCAGCGGCGCCTTTGCCGCTGCCATCAGCATCACCGCCGCCTGACAGCACCTCCGACACAATCCCGGTGACGCGCCTCCTGACCTGCTCGAACGTCTCCACCCCCTTGTGCGCAATCTCGACGTCCCCCCCGTAGAACTTTGCAAATATGTCGTCGTGGCCCGACACCACCTCCTCAAACGTCATGCCGGTGAACTTGCCCATGTCGATTTCAGTCAGCCGCTCGTCGATTGTAACCGGCACGCCGCACTCTTCTGATATCATCCGCGCGGTCTCGGCCGCCCTCTCAATCGGGCTCGAGTATATAGCAGACACGCCGGCCGACGCGAGCATTTTGGCCGCGTGCCGCGCCTGCCTCACGCCCTCCGGCGTCAGCGGGACGCCGTCCATGCGGCCGGCAAGCTTTCGCTCCACGTTGTTCCGGGCCTGGCCGTGCCGGACCATAATGATATGACGCACCAAGGTATCCGCCCTCGAATAGAGATAATAATAAGTCATATGGTCATCCGTTGAATGGCCAAGACCGTCGGGATCATAGGGGGCACCGGGGGAATGGGCAAGGGGTTTGCCATGAGATGGGCCCAGGACCACCCCATACTAATAGGCTCGAGGGACGCGGCAAGGGCAGCGGAGGCTGCCGCGGCATACCAAAAGGAGGCCGACGCCATATACGGCGTACAGACTGACATAACCGGCGGCGCCAACCCCGAGGTGGCCGAGAACAGCGACATCCTGATACTCTCCATACCGTACGGCAACATTGATGCCACGTGCGCGGGGATACTGCCCCGGGTCGGGGACGGCTGCACGGTGGTGTCGCCCATAGTCCCCATGGAGAAGACCGACGCGGGGTTTGAGTTCATCCCGATGAAACATGGCGCAAAGACGTCGCACGAGTCAGTCGCAGCCCATATGAGTGACGGCGGCAGGGGTTTGGTGTCGGCGTTCCACGTGATATCCGAGAAAAAGCTTGCCAATCCCGCAATCAAGCTTGACTATGACATCTTCGTGTGCGGCGACGACAAGCGGGCCACGGACGAGATATGCGGGTTCATATCGGAGATAGAGGGGCTGCGGCCCATACTGCTGGGCCCCGGCAAGCTGGCATACATGGCCGAGATCGCAACCCCGCTCCTGCTCAACGCCATGATACGGAACAAGATGAGGAACCCCGGCATAAAGCTGGTATGACCAAATTGCATGACGCAAAGCTGGCATGACATAATATATGACGTGACGCATGACTATGTCGGGACCATGAGCGGTGGCAGCGAGTACAAGCGCAGGGGCAGAAACTGGTATACTGCAGTCGGGGCGCTGTTCGTCATAATGGCGTGCATAGTACTGGTGCAGCAGCTGCTGGTGTGGGGCCCCGAGTTCGTGGCAGACTTTCTGGTAAACGCCGAGGTAACCAACGAAAAGGTGTCGGCCGGCATGCTCGGGTTCGGAGCATTCATGATCGCGATGGGGTTCAGGCGCAACGCGCCCACGAGGGGGCCCGGCACGCAGTGACTGCGCGGCACACCAAAGAGCAGGTGGAAAGGTTCCTGAAAACGCAGCAGACTATGCGCCTTGCGACTGTGAGCGGGGACGGGACACCGCACGTCGTGCCGGTGTGGTACCTGTACGAGAATGAGGTTTTCTACATAGGTACTCACACCAGGACCGCAAAGGCCAAGAACGTGGAGAAGACTGGACGCGCCGCGTTCTGCGTCGACGTCGGGGTGCACTCCCCGGACATATTCGGGGTGTCGGGGCGCGGCAGGGCCTCGCTTCTAAAGGATGGCGTCGCCGCCACCGCGTCCAGGATACTTGCAAGGTACTATGACACGATTGACGACCCGGCCGCGCAAGAATTGCTGGCAGACACCGACTGTATCATACGCATAGTGCCGGACCACATGGCTAGCTGGAGCTACTAGCCATGAAATCCTCTAGCTTTGACATGGCAGATTCCAGCACCGGTATGTCCGGCAGGTACACTATGCGAAAGTGCCCCGAGCCGTACTGCTCGCCGAACCCCGAGCCGTGTACCGTAAGCACGCCCTTTTTCTCAAGCAGCGACATGACAAAGTTCTTGTCGCCGCCGAACCTCTTGGCGCAGTCCTCTATCTTTGGAAACGCGTAGAACGCGCCCCTCGGCATGGCGCACGATATGCCGGGAATCTCGTTGAGTCTCGGGATGATATAGTCGCGGCGCCTGCGCACCTCGGATACGAACCTGCCGATGTAGTCCTGCGGCCCGCGCAGCGACTCTAGCGCGGCGTGCTGGAACGGCAGGTTCGTGGTTATGCGCACCCTTGCAAGCTTTGGCAGGTTCTCCCGGATGCCGTCAAGATGCGCGGACGCGCCGTTGAACGCCACGTACCCCATGCGCCACCCGGTCATCAGGTGCACCTTTGAGAATCCGTTGAGTATTATGACGGGGGCCGTGCCGGCCACCCCGCCCACCCCGGCGAACCGGCCGCCGCCGCTGTCGTCAAACGTGATATGGTCGTATATCTCGTCGCATATCAGGTACAGGCTGTGCTCCTCTGCGATGCGGACCATCTCGGCGAGGCTCTTCTTGTCAAACACTACGCCGCTGGGGTTGTTGGGGCTTATCAGGCAGATGGCGACCGTTCTCGGCGTGATTCTGGACTTGATGTCGTCTATGTCGACTGACGACTCCTCTAGGTTCATTGCAAACTCCACCGGCGTGCCGCCGCGCAGCCGCACGTAGGACGCGTACGGGGGATAGTAGGGGCCCGGCAGCAGCACCTCGTCGCCCTCCTCGACTATGGAGGATATCACCATGTCGAGCGCCTCTGAGACGCCGTTTGTAACCACCACGTCGTCGGCCGATACTGACAGCCCCTTTGCGGACTCCTTTTTGGCTATGGCCTCCCGCAGCTCCGGCAGGCCCTCTGACGGGGCGTAATAGTTCTCGCCCCGGTTTACGGCGTCGATGAGCGCCTGCCTGACGTTCTCGGGCGGCTGGAACCCGTACTGCACGGGGTCGCCGATATTCAGGTAGTCTATGGCAACGCCGCGGCGCTGCACGTCGCGCGCCGCCAGTACTATATCCCTGATGGCGTACTCTACACCTGCGACTCTCCGCGATACCTTCAAGGCGCTAGGCAGGTATTTAGACGTCTAAAAGCCTTCTCTTTTCGGACTCGTAGCACAGTCTGGATAGTGCGGGCGGCTTCGGACCGCCAGGTCGAGGGATCGAAGCCCTCCGAGCCCTTCCTACCATGATTCCTGATCAGTGTACATACTGCTTGGGTTGCCTACCAACTGCACATCAAATTTCAGCGATGGTTCTAGCATTGTACTTGCATTATGTATTCGAAATGAAAGATGCCAACCGTTGTCAAAAATCATTTTAAGTGTATTGTTGTTATACAGGCCGCTCTCTACCAACCTAGTTGGAAGCTTTAATTTTTCTACCTTGTAACGTGCCTTTATTTTACCTGATTTTTGATTAAGTGTTCCATCAAGATTAAACCCCTGAATTTTTGTATAATGATGATATTTCATTATCTTGTAAAAATCATATTTGCCTATGATATATTTTGCAAGAAGACTCGGCACCTCAGAATGAGTTAACGCCATATGTTCTATCTCGGCCTTAAATGCCATTAACACAGGTTTGTAGTACTCTTCCTCCTTATCCAGCAGCTGATTCCATGTTTCATACCTACCTTCTTCAACTAGTTTTCTTATGTTTCCTAAGATCTGTTTTACCTCGTCCATATAACGTTGCGAGCATTTCAAACCGAACCACTTCTTACCAAAGTCAATCTTATCAGACAATCTAGAATGTTTGACCGCGGTATGATTGTTCTTTGCGGAAAAACCAATTTGCCAGTCATTATCATAGTTTGTGACAATTATGTCTCTAGCATCACCCAGAATGCCACGCTGATCTGGCTGAATTTTAATTGTGAGCTTTGTATTAGAATTAATAGGATTTTCTAGATATGGTTCAAGATCAACGATGTGATTCACAGCAGATTTAGATGCCAATGCGTACTGGTTTTGTCCGATAGTATCAAAAATGTTGAAACAATACAAGGCCGCATCATAAGAGGAATCCAATACAAGTTCTACATCCTGCTTAGATTTTATTTTTTCAAACAATGCAACAGCTAGTGAGTATTCAAAAGCCTTTCCAGATTCAGTTTGAGTTGGCATCACAATCTCATCTCTGCTAAGTCGTGGCTCAGTATTAGCACTTCTCGTGAGTTTTTGTTACTAGACATTCCATACTTCCATGCAGGTTTGATTATAGCATAACCCTTGTAGAGATTAGATACATACTCTGAATCAGTATAAGACAATATCCATGTGTCTCTATTATGAAGAATATCTGCAAGTCCTTTGTGATCAAAACCACTGTGTAAGTTACCTCTGTCACCATATAGGTTGCAGTTTTTCAGAGGGTATGGGGGGTCAAGATAGAGTAGATTGCTCTTAGACTGTAATATGGATTCTCGGAAATCAGCTAGATTCACCTTCAGGTTCTTAATTTTAAATGTTTCTAGTCGTTCTATAGATGATTGAGTAAAGCGCGGATGGCCAGGTGACATTCCACCAGACATAGTTGTACCAGAAAATGAGGATCTATTAAGTACAAAGAAGACCGCGGCTCGCTCATATTTTGAACGAATATCTTGCTGTGATTTTTGTAACTTGTAGAATTTTTCCTTAGATAATGGAAAATGTTTTCTTACAATTTCCACTAGTTTGCGGGGATTATTCAAAAGGCATTGCCAGAATTCTACAAGTGGTTTGAAAGTATCGTAGCCATAAACTGTAACTCCGTTAGCGGCACAGCATATCTCTACACTGCCCCCACCAATGAAAGGCGCATACATTACTTTAGTTTCAGGCGGGATTAGTTCTAGTATTGATACTATACCTCGTGTTTTACCACCGGCATATCTTAACGGAGAACGAGGCTCTTTAGTCGTAATCAACATTTTGCATCAACAGTGATATTATTTGAATATATTACACTCTGAGAATTTGACGCGACTGCATTACTGTCACAAGACGTCGATACCATTTGCCATCATCTTTCTTGAATTTTAACCGTGACACAAGGGGCTGGAACGTACCACGTCAGTGACTCGTTTATGTAGACATGTATTGGCTCAGTTAGACAGATTGTTTGCATATAATGAACTGAACAATACGTTCTATAAATTCATCGTAACTGATGGGTGCACCCTGAAGGCATACCTCTCAAACAACAGATTGAGGCCGGATCGTGAAATACTTTTGACATGTATTTCGGCTTTTCTATAATCAACATATGCGGATCGGAATTTATGATCAAAATTTATAACTTGCAACAAAGAAACTCGATCTAGACTGTGAAGTAGCCGCAGGCGACAGCACGAGAATCGTACGGGAGCTGGGTATGCGTGAGCTCAATTACCAGTCGATCCAAGAGAAGCTGTCAAGGATCTTCGAGGCCCATGTAAGTTTGTACCGATCTCTGACGACATGCGCGCAAAGGCAAAATCCATGAAGACTAGATACCCTACGATCTACCCCGGCGGCGACGAGATATCAGCATGTGTTATGGATAACGGATCCGTTCTTGTCACGTGCGACAGGGGCCTTGAGCGTGCCGCAGAGCAGACTGGGGTGACAGTGATAAACCCAGACGGTCCAAACGCACAGGAGTACAGATATCTGCAATAGCAAAGAGCATGACGACAGAGACGACGCGACTAAGACTGGCTACCCCAGATGCGACAGTTGGTGTACCAGTATCAGCAACAGTATCCATATCATCCATAAGAGGCAGGGGCCATAGGCGCCACCACGGATGTGTCAGTATCAACAAGGGTAGGAATCTCCAGCTTTTTGGATGCACCTACAGCTGCCACATCATACGACTCATGTCACGGTGACGACAACAGAAAAGAGCAATATAGGCAGGAGTCGCACAAGGCACAATGCCGGGCATAGGACTGATCAAGCGGCGCCTAGAGACGGAGGCCCAGGCAGTGGCGCTGGCCACGTCGCACATACTAAAGGAGCACAACCCGGCAGGCGGAGAAGGAGGAAAGGAGGGCCCGGCAGGCGCGGTTAGCACGCTTGAGACCAAGTATGATACGGACTCGGGGGACTGGTATGTCGCGCTAGGCTGGGACGGCAAAAGGGCCGTCATACGGATGGACTCCATACTGGGCACCGTAACGGACGTCAGGGAGGTATGAGCATGGACGCGCTTGTCATGGGCGGCTCCAAAGGGATTGGCAGGGCGATTGCAGGCGCGCTGTCCGACGCCGGCGTCAACGTGTACGCGGCATCAAGGCGCGACGTCGACACGTCGGATCTTGACAGTGTAAGGGAGTTTGCCGAGGCGCACCCCGATACAGACGTGCTTGTGCTCAACACGGGCGGTCCCCCCCCAAAGACGTTTGCCGATACAACGGAGCAGGACTGGCTAAAGTACCACAACCAGCTGTTCCTGGGGTTCTGCACGGTCCTGCGGAACGTCAGGGTGAACGACGGCGGCTACATATTTCTGATCAGCTCAAGCGTGATAAAGGAGCCCGACCCGCGACTCGTCATGTCGGCCGCGTACCGCGCGGCGTTTTCGGAGGTGCTCAGGGTGCAGAGCCGCACCGAGTACGCGGGGCGCGACGTCACCTGCGTCACTATAGCGCCGGGCCCGATCAACACGGACCGCACGCGCGAGCTTGTCGACGACGTCGAGGAGTTCCAGAGGCAGCTGCCCATGGGGCGGCTGGGCGAGCCCAGGGAGATAGGCGAGTTCGTTGCCGGCATAGTGAGCCGCCGCATAAAGTACCTGTCGGGCGCCGTGGTAAACTTTGACGGGGCCGGCTCGCGCCACGTCTTTTAGACGGTGCGGCCGCCGCGCGCAGCTGCCGGCCGCAGGACCGCGGCGTGACAATACTAGACATATATTATTTCACGCGTGAGCACATCCACTTGCTTGACAAGCATACGTTGGATACAGTCGACACGGGCCGGATGCACGAGGTGTACGACAGGTGGCCCCAGATCGCGGCTGACGCGTACGAGCCCCGCCCGGACTCGGACGCCGTCGCATACGGGGACGACGTCACGCACATCGTGTTTGCGGGAATGGGGGGGTCGGGCGCCGTAGGGAACCTCTTTGCCGCCGTACTCTCAAAGACCGCGGTGCACGTCACCGTAACAAAGGGGTACGAGCTGCCAAAGACGGTCGACAAGAACACGCTGGTGGTCGCGACAAGCGTCTCGGGGGAGACGCCGGAGACGCTGGCCGCGCTCGAGGCTGCCGCCAAGACCGACGCGCGGGTAGTCGGTGTGTCGTCGGGCGGCAGGCTGGAGCGGCTCTGCCGCAGCAGGGGCCACGGGCACATACCCATAGGGCAGAACCACTCGCCCCGGGCGTCGTTTGCGGGGGTCGTCTTCTCCATGCTCAGGGCGCTTGAGGGCGTGCTGCCGCTGCGCAAGGGGGACGTCGAGGAGGCCATAGAGCGCCTTCAGGAGACGGGCCGCGCGATATCGTCGGGCAACATAGGCGGCGGCGACAATATATCGCGGCGCATCGCCGAGCGCATGGCCGCCATGCCGCTGATATACCACCCGTTCGGACTGCGGGCCGCGGCCATCAGGTTCAAAAACGACCTGCAGGAGAACGCAAAGACGCACGCCATAGTGGAGGACGTCCTGGAGGCCTGCCACAACGGGATCGTGGCATGGGAGGCGCCCTCCGATGCGGTCGGCCCCGTCATGATTACTGGAAGCGACGACCACCCGAAGACAAAGGAGAGGTGGCAGATACTAAAAGAGTACTTTGGGTCTCGGAATATCGAATACGTGGAGATTCAGTCGGGCGAGGGGGGGATACTGGCAAAGCTCATGGGCCTCGCGTACGTGGCGGGATACGCCAGCATATACCGCGCCGTAATGAACGGGATCGACCCGTCGCCCGTCGAGTCCATAGGCTTCGTAAAGAAGAGGCTCTGATTCTGGTATATGGTCGTCTGCCGTTTTGCGGGGGCGGAACAGTTGTTGTCGTTAGTTGCCCGCGCCGTCCTTTGCTGCGGCAGCGGTAGCCGCGTCCGCTGGCGCCTGCGCGCCGGGCTGCGGTGGTGGTGGTGACGATGATGATGTAGATGAGGAGGGCGGTATCACCAAGAGCCCCCCGTCGGCAAGCTGCTTTACAAGCTGCATGACCTCTTTTTCGACCTGGCCGCGCTGTAGCCCGGTCTGCTGGGCAAACACCTCCACCAGGTCGGTTATCTTGCGCTGCCCGTTGCAGGACTTCCAAAAGTCCACTATGGCCTGGTTTACCATGAACCCCTGGTCGTGCTCGTTTGCAAGCACCATCGAGCCGTCCTCCTGCTTGACCAGGTTGCCCACGCCCTGCGGCATGGCAGTCGCATAGTCTATGGGGGCCGGCGTCGCCATGTTGGTGAGGCTGCCCATGCCCCGCAGCGTCTCCTTGGCCTCGGCGGACAGCATATCCATCGACCAGGGCGGGTCCCAGACTATCTCGACGTTGACGTCGTTGACGCCGGGCACCTTTTTGGCAAACCGCGTCACGTCTGAGACCAGCGTCTCGTGCAGCGGGCACCCCTTTGTGGTCATCGTCATCCTTATGTTGACGTCGTTGCCGTCCGTGACGTCGATCCCGTATACCAGCCCCATGTCCACGATGCTGATCGGAACCTCCGGATCCATGCACTGCTTGAGCGACGCCCTGACCGCGTCGGGGGTGACTGACACTGTCGAGGCGCTCATGCGTGGCGCGATTGCGCCAAGAAATAAAAAGTTTCTATAAATTAGCTGCGACAAACAATTTGGGGATTGACTCCGCGTAGGGGGGTGCCGCCACGCCCCTCTCCGTTATGATCCCCGACACGAGCTCGGGTGGAGTCATGTCAAACGCGGGGTTTATCACGCCGATGCCGTCGGGCGCCGTCCTGCGGCCCCCCACGCCTGTAACCTCGTCGGGGCTGCGCTGCTCTATCACCACGTCGCCCGGGGCGCTGTCCATGTCAAACGTGGAGAGCGGGGCCGCCACGTAGAACGGTATGCCGTGCTGGCGCGCCATGGTGGCCACCTGGTACGTCCCTATCTTGTTGTAGACGTGCCCCGTGCGCAGTATGCGGTCGGCTCCCACCACCACGCGGTCGACCAGCCCGTTTGCCATCGAGTACCCCACGGCGGTGTCGGGTATGATACTGACGTCGATCCCGTCGTGCTTTAGCTCGAATGCGGTAAGCCTCGAGCCCTGCTGCACGGGGCGGGTCTCGGTGGCGATTACGCGGACCGCCTTGCCGGAGTCGCGCACGGCCCTGATCACCCCCAATGCCGTGCCGTACGCGACGGTGGCAAGGGCCCCCGCGTTGCAGTGGGTCATTATGGTGTCGCTGTCCGAGAAGAGGGCCGCCCCGTTGCGCCCCATCGCCAGATTTATCTCGATGTCGTCTGACGCCATGCGCATGGCGGCGTCCGCCACCGCCGTGGCCACGGGGACGGGCGAGTCGCTGGCAGACGAGGCCGCCGCGTCCTCTGCAACGCGCATTATCTTGTCCAGTCCCCACTTCAGGTTGACCGCGGTGGGGCGCGTCGCCGCGAGTACCGTGGCGGCAGTCCTGAGATCCCTTAGAAGCTGGGACGCATCGGACGCGCCGCTCTGCCGCGCGGCCAGCGCAAGCCCAAAGGCGCCCGACACCCCTATTGCAGGGGCCCCCCTCACGACGAGGTCTTTGATGGCCTGCGCCACGTCCCTGTAGTCGTCATACGTGACGTAGACAAGCTCGTTTGGAAGCCTTGTCTGGTCGATCATCACCACCCTGCCGTCGTCGCTCCATTCCACGGTCTTCATCAGGTCCGACGGCTTGGGCGATCGCGGCGGTGATGGTGGTGCGGATGATGCAGTCGCGGACATGTCAGGTATCGTTACGCCTCCTTTGAATAATTTAAACCGAGCCGATGCGCGCAGTCCTGCGCGGCGGCATGCCAGCGTAGGCATGCCCATAAGCGGGGGGGACACAAAGGATCGTCTTTTCAGTAAAAGCTTGTATGGCTCAATTGCAGCGCCAGTCCTCCATCATACATTTAAAGACTTAGACTCTATTGAAGAAGATTGTATAACCTATACGTAGATGAGAGTGGCCATGTGCAAAACTATCACCCACGCACCGATCGCGACCAAGAACATCGATATTTTGTACTAGGAGGAGTAATAGTCGAGATCGGCCAGATCACAGCACTAGAGCAAAAAATTGAAAGAATGATTGGCAAATATTTTGTAGGATCTGAATTATCTGACAAATTCAAGCTATCCTATCATGGATTGCGTAATGGAATCGTACCACCGTACAACGTTCTCGATCGTGACGCCAAATATGCCGTTGCAAACGAAATGTTTGGCATAATTGCAAATTTCGACTGCCATCTAATTTCTTGTATTATAGATCTGGATTATGTATACGAAAACTACATCAATAAAATATCGCAGAGGGTATTGGCTCTTTCATTTTTAACAGAACGATTTCAGTATTTCCTGCTTGAACAAGAAGGTAAGGGAAAAATCATTCACGAATATGTGACTAGACAGATAAACAGAGACATGCAGACCAACTATGGACGGCTGTTTAAAACCCACAATCTTCCACAAACTATCAAGTTTTCAGACATAGACAACCAGATAAAATTTGCAAGAGTTGCGGAGGAACCTATACTTCAACTCAGTGATTTTTTTGCATATTCAGTTTTGATAAGATCGAGAACGCACGGAGAAAAGCAGGATCGGTGGAGATCCATATCCCACAGGTATTACAATCTCAACCACCCCAACGTCTTTAAGCGAGGAAATTGCTCATTGTGAAGGAGGCGGTCCCTTGGATACATTGTATCCAGTGTGTTCTATACAAAACACAGGACCGTGTGTAGTATATGGCACGGCGCTATATATGACTTTTCGAAACGCAGCGTGTCGGATGGAATGTCTTATCATACAAAACGCATGCAGATCGCGGCGTGCCGCAGGCTAGGAATCACACTAAAGCCTGCGACGCCTGGTGGAACATCTCGGACTTGGCGCATCCGGCCGCAAGCTCGTCGCCGGCGCCCCGCCTCATCAGCCCGCGGTACAGCCCGTCCTCGAGCTTTACGCCCTCGCGCTCCTCCCATTCCTCCACGGTTATCGAGTACTTTTTCTGGATGCGGTCGCGGTACCACTCCGGTATCACGTTGAACGCGCAGAACGGGATTATGCGCAGGTCGGGGGTCACATAGTGTATGTCGCAGCGCTGCAGGCGCTCCAGGTCCTCGTTGTACTTGTCCTGAAAGTGCATCATGCCCAAGAACAATCCCTTGACGTGCCACGAGCCCACCGAGTCAAACGAGCGCTTCATCAGTATGTTGCCGAACATCTTTGCAAGGTCCAGTCCGGCCGGCTGTTTCTTGGTGTCGACAAACGACTTTAGCTTGCGCACCACCTCGAGCATCGTAAAGTACTTGTTCTTGCCCGACCTGATCTCCTCGGCCTTGTCCTCGAACAGCTCGAGCATGCCCTGTATGTCGCAGAACTTTGTGAGCGGCACGAACTTTTTGGTCTCCTCGTCCTCGAAGATGTACGTGCCGGCGCCGCACGCAAAGTGTATCGACAGCTCGTACTTTGGCTTTGAGGAGAACGCCTCTATCACGTTTGTAAGCGGCATGCACGACGGCACGGGGAACCAGTCGTCTATCGTAACCTCGCCGTTGGTCTGCTCCTCGATGCGCTGGACGCAGTCGGGTATCGTTATGCGGTATTTCTCGCGCTCGGTCTTGCCCATCCTTCCCGTCAGAGAAACGGGCTGGAAGTTGACCGCGTGGACCACGTCCATGTTCTTCTGGGCGTACCTGATTATGCCGCCCAGCTCGTGGTCGTTTATCGACTTTATCACGGTGGGCACGAACACGACCGTGGTGCCGGTCTTGCGGCAGCTGTCGAGCGCGTACGGGATCTCCCAGTGGTTCTTGGGGTTCGTCCTGGCCGTGACCCCGTCAAATGACAAATACAGGTTGTTGCATCCGGCCAATCTGACCTCCCTTGCGGCCTCCGGATCCATGGCGTGCCTTATGCCGTTTGTGTTCATCTGGATGTGGTCTACCCCCTCCTCCTTCATTATCTTGATTACCTCGGTGATGTCCTCGCGGAGCATGGGCTCGCCGCCCGTGATCTGCATCGAGTTGCCGGGTATGGGCCTCTCGGCCCTCAGCGTCTTCATCATGGCCCTGACCTGGTCCTGCGAGGGCTCGTACATGTATGCGCCCTCCAGTCCCTTTTTGACGTAAAAGAAGCAGTACCAGCACGTCAGGTCGCACCTGTTTGTCACTATCATGTTTGCCAGGCCGCTGTGCGACAAATGGTTGGAGCACAGCCCGCAGTTGTTGGGGCACGAGCACTTGTCTATCATCACGTTCGGGGCGTGCGCCCCCTTGCCGTCCTGCCAGTATGTTGAAAACTTGTTGTACATCTCGTACGAGCCAAAGTACAGCTCCTCGCACTCGCCGTGCGACGGGCACGTCTTTGTCATGAACACCTTGCCGTCCCGCTCAAACACCTCGGCGTCCAGGATCATGTTGCAGTCGGGGCATATGGACTGGGTGAACCTGATCGTGGACTTTTTGCCCAGATTCTTTGCGGACTGATTAGAGATCTGAATCAGGCTCATACTGCTAATAGGCAGATCTCTTCATATTTAATACTTGAGATTGGCCCGCGTCCCGGCTTTAATACCCACGCACAGTTCGTAGTTTGTACCACACAGTAGCCGCCCCGGGGGTGGGCAGGCGGCAGGACGCGGGTGCGGCAGGCTGTGATGGCGGCAGCACAGGTCCGTCCGCAGGCAAGAGTGCGGCAGGGCGGGCGTGCCGCCCGTACCACGACACCCCAAACTATAAGAGCAAAGCTATGAACCACGTGACAAATGATGGGAGACAGGGACTATCGCAGCATAGTCCAGAACGCCATAGACTCCATAGGGAGGGAGCTGGAACTAGTGATAGACGCAGGGGACGTCAGAAACGTCCACCTCAAGGAGGTGACGGGCTGCATGCGCCGCGCGTACTACGACAGGACGGACGCCAAGGAGGTCGAGTCGCGCGAGTTCAGCGGCCTCCTCTCCGGGCTGCTGCGCAAGATGCAGTACGGCAGCGAGTCCAAGAGGTTCCAGGTCGAGGACGGCGGCATCACGCTGGAGGGCAGGGCGGACATGGTGGTGGACGATGTGGTGATACTGTTCAGGCCGCCCCCGGCCGCGGCCGGCGACGACGCGGAGGCAAGCGAGAGGATGGAGGCCCCGCACGCGGCCGACGCGCTGTACCTGAACGCCTGCATGTGGATATACGGCAAGGAGAGCGGCATCATCGTGTACATGTCCGGATACCAGAAGGAGGTGATGTTCTCCATGGCGCGCAACAAGAAGATGTTCGAGGAGACGGTGCGCAGGACGCGCGTCCTGGCAAGCCTGCTCAAGGAGAAGAAGACCCCGATTCTGGAGCCGTCCTCGGAGTGCACCACCTGCCAGTACTATGAAAGGTGCTATACGACCCGGCGCAACGCAAAGCAGATCTCCCTGCACGAGATGTTCGGACTGGGCGGCGACAAGTCCGCAAAGTAGGCGGCTGGCTCAGCGCGAACGGCATAGGATCGGCGGTACGCGCGAACGGCGTGCGCCGCGCAGCACATGCTGGAAACAACGAAAAAGAGAGATTGGTGATCTACTCACTCAATGGGCTCGGGATGCCCCTTGCCACGGAGAGCGAAACACACTACTGCCAGTGCTATTGCGACCCCGGCTGCTGCGCCGTATGCGGCCATACCTGCTTCTGCCATTTGGGTAGATTCGATCCGTGGCGCTTTTATAACTTTGGCAGGAATCCTTTGATATAATGAAAGTATCATGATTTGCAAATGTTGTGATACAATCAGCGTACGAACTCAAAGCTCAGCACGTTCTCCTGTCCGCTGGTCATCGAGCTGAGGTTGTAAAAGACGTCGCCTGTCACGCGCCAGGACGCCGTGCCGTCCTGCAGTGCCTGCCACAGCCCGGGGCTGCCCTGGTTTTGGAGGCTTACCGTGTCCCTCAGTGTGATGGTGCCGCCTGCAAGCAGCGTGTAGTAGCTGGAGCCGAACTCGACCATCCCCCCGGGACGGGTGCCTATCTGCCCCCCGGATATGGGGAGGATGTCGCCGCCGATGTGCGCGGTCTCAAAGAGACGGTAGTCGAGCGTCTGGACTATGACGGAGCGCTGGTTGGGGTTGTGTACGGAGAACGATATCTCGATCGTGGCGGCCCTGTCTGTTATCTTTTCGACTGCGATGTCGTCAAGGGAGACCTGCAGCGGCAGGATCAGGGCGGTGTTGCTGCTGCCGTCGCCGTCCCCCTGCTGCATCCCGGGCACGAGCGGCACGTTGTCTGCCACCATGGCAGGCCCCGTCACCAGTATTCCTATTATGATGGCCGCCATCGCGCCCGCCGCCGCGCCGACAAAGATCCTCGGATTCACTGGTACGTATGGCAGTGCTTGGTTATTATATCATTAGCGCGCATTACGTCCATGCAGTACTTTCAGGCCGTGCAGAAGGGCAAGCAGCGCGCCGGCAGGTCGCAGATGAAGATGTTCGAGGCGGCCGGCTTTGGAATGCTCACCCTGACCACCAAGAAGGTGGGCGGATCGTTTGAGCCGGTGGGCGAGGAGGAGATGGCGGCCGTAGTCGAGTCCGCCGACGGGTTCGTCGCGATAATAACCGACGCGGACGGGTACACAAAGGCGCAGTCAAAGGCGGTCACGAGGGACGAGGCCGTGGCCATATACCAAAAGCTTACGGCGGCCGGGGAAGGAGGGGAAGGCGGCGGAATGCCCAGATATCCAGGGGACAGCATACAGATCTGGTCCGAGACGCGCCCCACGGTGCGGGACGTCTGATCAACATCTCTCAGCTCTTCTTGCCGCGCTTCGTTGCGCCTGTGGCGGCCGCGGCCGGCGGCAGGACGATCTCGGTTCCCACCATCTCGGTGCCCCTGATGGCCTTTTCGATAAGCTTGGGGTCGGCCTTGAGGATGCGCGTGCTTATCCTGGACCGCTCGATTATCTTCAGCGCCACTATATCCATGAGGTCGTAGCCCCCCGCGATGGAGTCCTCGTGGACCAGCATGCTCTTGAGCCCCTTGAGCTCGATCCGCTTGAACCTCTTAGCCCGCTTGAACCTGTTGGGATCCATGTCGTACACGCCGTCCACGTCAGTCGCGTTCAGGAACATGTCGGCGGACACCTTCTCGGCTATCAGGGCCGCGGTGCCGTTGGTGGACTGTCCCGGATGCAGCCCTCCCGCAACCACGATCAGTCCGTCGTCGACTGCGTGCCGCACCTCCTGCAGCGTGGTGGGCGGGTGCGAGTACGCGCGGTTCTTTAGCGCGTATATGAGGAGCTTGGCGTTGAGCCGGGATATCTCTATGCCGAGCTCGTCCAGCGTGGACTCGTCGGCGCCAAAAAAGCGCGCGTCCGATATGTAGTGGCGCGCGATGGTGCCGCCGCCGGCCACTATTACGGGCTGGCACACCCTGCTTATCTTTGCAAAGAACGACGCATAGTCCTTGAGGACGCGGGTGTTGTTGGGATCAAAGACCCTGCCGGAGAGCTTTATGACTATGCGTTTCTTTCTTTTTCGGGCGGACTGGGAGGGGGAGGATGATGAGGATGGCAGTGACGCGGTCATGATATGTCATCAAGTGTCGAACGTGTCGCAATTTCAACCTTGTTGCGGTATCTGGACGTGGTGTAGACGCGCAGGATGTTCATGAACCCGGATATTGCGTGGACCGACGGTATGTCCGATATCGGCATGCGCTCTGCCTCCTTGCCCCTGTTGCTGCCGCCGCTCCTCCTCCTGCTGCCGCCTGACCGCGGCGAGACCACCAGGATGTGGCTTGACTCGCTCTTTGAGGGCGCAAGCGGTATGGACGGGGTGGCTGAACTGTCGACGAATATGGCCGACTCGGGGACGCCCGACGCGTCGGATATCGCGGAGCGCAGCCTGTCGGTCTTGATGCCCTGCAGCTTTCTGCGGCTTGTGATGATGCGCTCAAAGACGCACTTTAACAGCCTGCGGTTCTGGTAGTCCGCCGCAAGGGACCTTGCGCGGGCAAGCTCCGGGATATCGGTGGTGGCCATCATGGACAGGACGGGCTCGTCTGTAAGGTTCGGCATGTCGTCCAGGTCAAACGTGGTGAACCCGAACTCGGCGTCCGATATGCGGAGGGCCTCGAGCAGCATCACCTCCGCGGCGCGGACGGTTCGGTGAAAGTATACTGCCTTGAACATCTGGTACCGGGCATGCATCATGGACTCAAACGAGTACAGGGCCGAGCGCTCTAGCGCCAGCTCCCTCCTGTGCACGTCAAAGGACTGGAGTATGCGCTGGTGCTCCGTGCGGCCCATCTGGGCCCCGGTAAAGTAGCTGTCCCGGCGCAGGTAGTCCATCATGTCGGCGCTCAGGGCCCCGGATATGATCTGGTTCATGTACTGGTGGCCGGACGTGCCGAACGCGACGTCGACCACCTCCCTCTTGCCAAAGCCGTGCTTGGAGAGTATGTCGCCGATCTCCGACTCCAGTATGAGCCGCTTGCCGAACTGCTCGTGGGACGAGTGGCTGAGGTGCAGTATCTCCTCAAACAGGTGCGAGAACGGGCCGTGCCCTATGTCGTGCAGCAGGGCGGCCAGGCGCAGCAGGGCAAGCCTGTCCGGGTCCATGATGCCCTTGTCCATCAGCATGTGCCCCGCCTGGCTTGCGATGTGCATCACGCCAAGCGAGTGCTCGAACCGGGTATGCTGCGCCGACGGGTACGTCAGGTGCGCCCCGCTCAGCTGCCTTATGCGCCGCAGCCTCTGAAAGAGCGGGTGGTCTATGACCGCGACCTCCCGGTCAAAGACCCTGATGTACCCGTGTATGGGGTCGATGATGTCCAGGTATCTCTTGGCGGGCGCGGCGGTCATGCGCGGCCACGCCTCCCCCTTTTGCCTTTCCGGAGCGCGCCCGCAACGGTCCTGGGGTGGCGTGCTGCCGCAGGCGCCGCCGGTTTCTTCTTCTTCTTATTGTTCTTATTTGTCGGCGTCGCTTTCTTGCTTGGCGCCCTTGCGCTTCGCGCCGCCGTGCCTGGCGCCGCCCTTCCCGCCTTCCTGGCAGGCCGTCCGATCCCGGCCGCCTCCAGCCTTGGCAGAAGATAGTCAAGCATCTCCGCGTGGACGTCGCCCTTGGGTTTGTCCGCGCCCACCACCTTCCAGCGCCTCTTCTTGGCCATGGACAGGTATTCTGCGCGCACCGACCCGAGGAACTTTTTGTCGCGCTCAAGCTTGTCGCGGTCGGCGGGGCGCCTCTCAAAGGACACCGTAACTGGAATGTCAAGGAGTATGGTAAACGCGGCCTCCGGCATTCCGCGTTCCAGGCTCTCAAGCCATTTGCGGTCGACGCCGTTTGCGGCGCCGTATATGACGTTGGAGGAGTGGTACCTGTCCATTATGACGACGTCGTGGCTCGGCAGCGCGTCCTCTATCACGTGCAGGAACTCCCACTTGTTGGCGGCCTGCAGGCAGTGGAAGACCTGGGGCGGAATCCTTTTGCGCCTTTTTGCAACCAGGTGGCCACTTATCGCGCGCCCGATGGGCGTGTCATACCTTGGAAAGTGGAACAGTTTTGTCGACATGCCGCGCTTTTTGAGCGCCCTCTGCAGCATTACGGACTGCGTGTGCTTGCCCGCCTGGTCCACCCCCTCTATCGCGACTATCAACACGGTGTGGCCGCACGTACATAATAAAAAGCAAAATGGATTGGATGAGGGTGGGGAGCGCGGGGAACAGCACGGTCAAATACTTATAGCTTGACGGCCCACACACGTCGATGGGTCCGGCAGAGAGGTTGGCGCAGGAGATGACGAGGGAGATCGGGGCCAAGACCAGGGAGTTCTACGAGTTCGTACTGCCCCCGATTGATATGTACGTCAGGGACGACAACCTGATCGTGGCAGCTGACATGCCCGGGTTTGAGAAAAAGGACGTCAGTGTAACGCTGAGGGGCAGGATGCTCCGCATCCAGGCGTGCAAGGAGAGGGAGGCGTGGCTCGACATCAAGGGCGGCGAGGGCGGCCCGGACGGCGGCGAGAGTGGCAACGAGATAATCTGCGCCCAGCGCCCCAGCTTTGTGGACAAGAAGATACGCCTTCCGGCGGCCGCGGCATTCCGTCCGAGGCGCGGCGGTGGGGACGGCGCGCCGGCAGAGGACGAGGAGAAGGAAGACAAGCGGCAATCCCCCACTGCAAAGTACGAGAAGGGGGTCCTGACCATAGTGATACCGGTCAGGAAGAGAAAGGGGCTCGAGATTGCCGTAAAGTAGCGGCACGGTTATCGGTGGCGCCTCTTATGCGCAAGTACGACAGATGCAACCATTATTGCAAGCGAGCCGGCCATGCCCGCCGCCGCGGCCGGCTCGGCCGCGCCATGCAACGCGTACACGACGGCCGATCCCGCAAACACGGCCCCGGAGAATATCGAGCCGGACAAAAGTATCATGTTGGCGTCGGCGCGGTTCTCCCGCCGCCTTGTGCCGAACGCGTGCGGCTTGGACTCGTCCAGGTACCGCTTGAGCTCGGGCGCGATTGATATCGTCGCGTCAATCGACTTTGCAAGCCTCGTTATGGAGTGCTTTATCTCCTCCACGTACGCGTCCTTGATGAGGCTCTCCTCCTCCAGGATCTCGCGCAGCACGCGCACGAACTTGAAGTCAACCTCGTGCGTCTTGTATATTCCCTCTATGATCGAGGCCATCCTCATGTACAGCGCCAGGTTCTTTGGAAGCACGAACGGAAACCGGCTCATCGTGCGGTTTGCCATCTCCATCAGGCTCTGCACCTCCATCTCGTCGGGCTTGCGCCCGTGCATGGCCCTGACTGTCATCTCGACTCCCCTCTCAACCACCTCCCTGTTCGTATCGGGCACGAGCATGCCCAGGTCGCTCATCGCGTTGACCGTCCGGGGGGGATCCTTCTCGACCAGGGCCAGGTACAGGCGGACCAGCCTCATTCTGGTCTCGTCGTCGAGCCTCCCCACCATCCCATAGTCGTAGAGGATCAGCCTGCCGTCATCGGTTACGGATATGTTCCCGGGGTGCGGATCCGCGTGGAATACGGAGTGCCTCAGCAGCATCGTAAAGAAGACCTTGTGCACGTCGACTACCAGCCTCTGCCGGTCGATTCCCTTCTCGTCAAGCGACGCGATGTCCGTTATCTTGATGCCGGGTATGTACTCCATGGTCAGGACGTCCCTTGAGGACAGGTCGTCTAGCACCGACGGCACTATCACCGACGATGACGATGACGACGCGGCGCCGTTGCTGCCGTTACGTCTGCTGCTGCTGTTGCTGCTGCTGCCGCCGGCGGCAGAGGACATGTCCCTCTTTATCCTCTTGAGGTTCTCCGACTCGGCGGTATAGTCCATCTCCTCCCGGATGCTCTCTACAAACTGGGAGAGCATGGCCTGCGCCGAGTACCTCAGGTTCGGGTCGACAAAGCGCAGGGCAAGCGGCAGCGCCTTTTTGAGTACGGCAAGATCGCGCTTGACCATCTTCTCTATCCCGGGCCTCCTTACCTTGACTGCCACCTGCCTGCCGCCGTATACGGCTCGGTACACCTGGCCCAGCGAGGCGCCCGATATGGGCGTCTTGTCGATCTCCTCAAACGTGTCGCCAAGAGGCCCCAGCTCCCTCTCAAGTATGGGCTTGACCTCCTCAAACGGCGCGGCCGGCACGTCGTCCTGGAGCTTGGCAAGCTCCACAAGGTACGGGTGGGGCAGTATGTCTGCGCGCGACGAGAGCCATTGCCCCAGCTTGATGTAGACGGGCCCGAGCGATATGAGCGCGTTTAGCATGCGGCGCGCATTTGAGCGGAACGCGTCCTCGTCGATCGTGTCGTTCTGTTCACCGTCCTCGCCCTTGAGGCTGGCCCACCTGCGCCTGTCACGGCGCAGGGCAATCACTGACGGCAGCAGTTTCAACAGCACCATGACGGCGCGCAGCGTCGCGGGCATCGGTCACACCCCGGCACTGCGCCCGCGTAGCCTGCGGCGAACCTCTTTTGCGGCCGAATACGACGCGTATCCCGACGCGGCGGCCGCGGCCGCGGCCGCCAGCAGGGAGCGGCCCGTCCCCCCGCTGCCGTTTCTACTTCCGATGCTCCTCGACGCGGCGTATGCAAGCGCGCCCGCCGCAAGCCCGCAGCCGGCCCCGATCAGAACCTCGGGCGCATCGCGTACCAGGTGCCCGAGCGGATCCCTGCGAGGGTCCACCCTGTCCGCGTGCACGGTATAGCAGTCATCATACTCCCGTATGTGCAGGTTGCCGTACCTGTACTGCCGGCGGGAGCCCTGCGGCTCGCCCAGCACAGTCTCCTCTGCCCAGTCGGGCACGAACTCACGCGCCTCCTTTGGGACGCGTATCTCCCCCTCATTCTCCTGCCAGCCTGCATCATTCATGTGCAATATACACGGGTGCGGCTGGTTATAACCTTAGAGATCGGGTTGCTGTGGACCGCGCCATAATCGGATCGCGAACGTCTCCCTCTCCCTCAGTTACTGCCCATTTATTGCACCCATGGCTCTCTCATGTGCTACCTGAAACGACAGCCGTTCTAGGGTCTTGGCCCTCTCAGAGTCGGGGTTGATCTTGAACATTATCGCCCTGCCCACGTTTCTTGTCCGAAGCAGTACGCCGTCGGATTCAAGCCTGTGGACTATGCGTAACGTGGTCTTTATGCCGACACCCGACATGTTGGCAATGTCCGTGATGGAATAGTCAAACGCCTTCATGACTATCATGTGATCCAGTATGCGCGACTCCGAGCACGGAAGGATGCTTGCTAGCGGCCCGACATCCCCTTCCAATTGTTGGTCTACTGCTTGTGTAGTCATTACGATATTGTATAGGAGGAGGGTAATATAAATAATTAACATTAATATGGTAAAAAATAGGATTATATATGGTTCTTGACCGCCTATAGCATGAACGAAATTGAAATCGAGGTACTAAGGAAAATGTACGCGTATTGCCATATTGGCAACAGACATACGTCGGTAGACAATCTGCCCAAGAAGTTTCCAAAGGACGAACGTGGCAATGTGAAGAAGGCCGTCAAGAAGTTGATCCAGCAAAACTACATCATTAAAAAGCCCACAGGCTACGGCTTGCACTGTTCATTAAACGTCCAGAAAATAGAAGAAATTGAGAGTATAGTCCAGACTATGGAAGACTAGATGTGACTAGTATGGTTGGCTCTGAGAAAAGACATTCGATATTTCTGGAGTGGTCTGAACAAAAACGCTCGGCAGATGTCCTGCGTGCAACGTGACCGATACGCGTCAAGGATATAGTACATTTCACAAGTCAGGATGCAAACCCGCGCTTCATCTTCTGCTTTGTGAATACGGCAAAGCTTGCGACAAAGGCGGCCAGCATGCCCATGCCCGTGACATACGCGTAGTTGAACGCGTCGGGGTCGCCGCTTTCCGTGTGGTTCGTGTTGATCGCAAAGGTCGCGACAAGCAGCGCGGCCCCCGCGAACGCCAAGAGTCTGTGGAGCTCCAACGGTATCGGTGCGCGGCCCCGCATTAATAACCAACCAGTCGCGCGGCGGGCGGGTCACAGCTTGGCGGCCGCGCCCGGGGGGCCGTCCGCGGTGTTGCTGATGCCGCTGTCGTCGTCGTCGTCACCCACATCGTCGTCGGGGTACGCCTCGTCGCGCCTGCTACGCCGCCTCGCGGCCACGCGCCACAGGGCGATGACCGCGCCTATCACTACGAGAATCGCGACTGCCACAAGCGTGTTGACCGGGCCGCCGCTGCCGTCGCCGCCCCCTCCTCCTCCAAGGCCGGCGCCCGCCCCGTCGCCCGGCGCGCTCAAATCAAACGGATTGCGCTCAGGCGGGGGCGGCTCCGGGACGGCCACCCGCGCGTCGTGGCTGAGCACGTGCTCCTCCCTTATGCTGTCCTTGTACCTCACGTCTATCCGGATGTCGTGCTCCCCGTACCTTGGCTGGCCCTCGAACTCCGCGGGTATGTTGAACGGGACCGGCGCGTCGACCTCGATCTCGTCGATGAACTGCGTGACGGGCCTCAGGTTGGAGCCCTCAAGGGGCGTCACGTGCACGAACCCGAAGAGCCCGTCCTCGTTTCCCTCGTTTATGATCTCGCCTATGATCATGGGCTCGCCGGATATCTCGATCACCCCCACGTTGAATACCGACAGCTCTATGAGCCCCTTTACGAAAAAGTCCACGATCTTCGATACTGTCACCCTGTCCCCGTGCGCGTTGTAGTACGACACCTCAAGCGGTATGCGCAGGGTCTCGCCGCTGAGCGTCTCCGGGACGTACACGGTCGTGGTGATCACACTCGAGCCCCCGGGCCCGATCTGCCCCAGGTCCCAGCTCGAGGCGGAGAGCACCACGTTCTCGACGTTGGTGGTGGAGGCGGCCGTCGAGACGCGCTCCGTCTGCGTGTTCGCGGCAGTGACCTCGACGCCCGCAAGCGGGGCCGTCCCGTCGTTTGCAATCAGTACGTCGATCTCGTTCACGCGCAGGGACGTCAGGAACGGCTCCAGGGCCCTTACGTTGACCACCGTGTCGCCGGTGACCTTGAAGTCAAACGTCTCAAACGCTGTGCGCGTGCCGGACTCGCGCAGCCTCGAATAGTCCACCTTGGCCGCGGCCGTATACTGCTGTATCTCCGTGTTCGCGCCTATGTTGACAAAGAACGTGAGCGCAAAGCTCTCGCCGGCCCTGGAGTTCGAGTCGCTGTCCGCGTATATGACCGACCCCGGGCCGTCGGAGGGGGAGAACCCGAGCGGCATCGACAGCTGGCCCCGGATCCCGGTTATGTCCTGCGTGCCGACGTTTGCGAATACCACCGTGAACGGGACGTTGCTGTCCCCAGCCTCCACCTCTATCTTCTCGTCGGCCGTGCCAAAGTACGCGTCAAGGAACTTTACGTCGCCAAAGTCGCGCTCAAACGGCGAGTTTCCAAAGCCGCCGTACGTAGGGGCCTGGGCGTGCGCCGGCGCGGGCATGGCGGCAGACGCGAGCAGGGGCAGCACCAACACCAACGCCAGCACCAGCGGCAGCGGGACTGCGGCGGGCAGACGCGGGGTGCTGCGGCGGGCGGGGGCAGCTGGAATAGTCATCCCCGGGGCCGCCGTTGCGCCCATCTACGGAAGCACCCCCCTCTTGCGCGCTGCTGCTGTGGTGGTGGCGGCGGCGGCGGGGGCAGTAGCGGCGGGCGCCACCTGGCCGCCGTTCCCCCCCTCCTCCTCGTACACCCTTCCGTCACTGACGGTTATCACCCTGTCGACCTCGCCAAAGTACTCCCTGTCGTGCGTCACGACCACGAACGTCTGGTTGAGCCTCCTGGCCGTATCCTTCATGAGCCGCACGACGGACTCGGACGACACGGAGTCGAGGTTTCCCGTCGGCTCGTCGGCAAGCACGATCGAGGGCCTGTTTATCAGCCCTCTGGCGATCGCCGCCCTCTGCGCCTGCCCGCCCGAGACCTTGTTTGCGCGCTGCGCCGCCTGCGCCTCCAGGCCGACCGACCTCAGCAACTTCAGCGCGTCGCGCCGCGGCCTGTCGCCGCGCGCCCAGCCACCGCCGGCAATCTGCCTGGGCAGCATCACGTTCTCGAGTATGGTCAGATCCACAAGCAGGTTCGCAAACTGGGCCACGAACCCCAGGCGCCTGTTGCGGAACGCGGCAATGCCGGAGCTGCCCAGCCTGGTCGTGTCCACGCCCTCGATTATGACGCGGCCGCGAGTCGGCGAGCTCAGGAGCCCTATCATGTTGAGCAGCGTGGTCTTGCCGCTGCCTGACGCGCCCACGATCAGCACGAACTCCCCGCGGCGTATGTCAAAGGACGCGCCGCGCAGCGCCGTCACGCGGGTCTCGTCCTGCCCGTACGACTTTGTGACACCGCGCGCCCGCAGCACGACTTCTCCCCTCCCTGCGCCGTCAGACAGCCCTCATCGCCTCCACAGGCACCAGCTTGGTCGCCCGATACGACGGGTACAGCGACGCCACCACCGCAAGCGCAAACGAGGTCAGCGCGGTCTGCAGTATCTTGGTCCAGTCGTAGCTCACCTCCAGCGGCAGGCTATTGTTAAACGACATCTTGGTCTCCTTTGCGTAAAACGTGTACGACAGGCCCGCCGCGGTCCCCACCCCGGCGCCTATCGCGCCTATCAGCATGCCCTGCATGATGAATATCACCAGCACGTCGCGGCGCCTGGCGCCCAGCGCGCGCAGTATCCCGATCTCGCGCGTCTTGCCGTTGACTATCATCATCTGTATGGTTACGATAGCAAACGCGGAGGACATCATCCCAAAGTACCCTATCATGTTTATCATCGCTATGCCGGACCGGAACCCCTGCAGCTGCTCCTCGGAGGCCTCCTCTATGGTCTCGGCCACAAAGTCGTCGTTTGGAAACGAGCGCAGGAACAGGTCGCGCACGGCCGCGGCCTGCCCCTCGTCGGCCATCCTGACCATGAACGAGCCGGTCTCCCCCTCGCGCGCCATCATGTCGCGGAGCGTGTCAATGTGCATCACCACGGTATAGTCGAACCCCTGGCCGCCCGGCGAGCTGGCGATGCCGGACACCACGAGGCGCCTGACCTGCTCCTCACCCCACCTGTCGACGATCATCACCTTGACGCTGTCGCCGACCGTGGCCCCTCCTAGGTCCCTTGCCACGTTGGTGCCCAGCACCACGGAGTTGCGCGCAAACACGTAGCTGCCCTCCGATATGGTCTTGTGCACCGTCGACGCCCTGATGTCGCGGTACGGGTCGACGCCCACGATCGGCACGCGCGTCTCCTCGATCAGCTGGCCTCCCTTTGTGATGTTGATCTCGGCCGAGGCCGAGAGCCTGGGCGCGACGGCCTCCACCGACGGGTTTCGCTCAAACCAGCTTGCGACGGCCAGGTCGGACCTCGTGATGAAGCTGTCCTCGTCCGTAATTATGATGTCCCCGGTGCGGTAGTCGCCTATGTCGCGGACTATGGCGTCATAGAGTCCCTGGAATATGACAAAGTTGACGTGTATCACGAGTATCCCGATGGTGACGGCAAGCACCGCCCCTATCAGGCTGCCCCTGCGGTTGAAGAGCATTCTCTTGGCAAGACGAGGCCTGTAGCCCATGGTATGTGTACCCGAGTCTGATATATAATGTATTTCATGCTAATTAAGAAAATTATGGACAATTCCATGGCATATTAGATATTTCTATATTATGGTAGTGGTCAATACATGTCATAATGGACAATTTGGACATAGGCATACTGAGCGCGCTGCTTGACAACTGCCGGGAGTCGGACCGCGCCATAGGCATAAAGCTTGGCGTGTCGGGCGGCGCCGTGAGGGCGCGCAGGCAGAAGATGGAGGACGCCGGCGTGATAACCGGATATGCGGTAAAGGTAGAGCCGCCCCTGCTCGGGTACGGCGTCCTGTACGTGGTGGTGACGGGCCAGGACACGGAGGAGATACTGGGGCAGTGCGGCCTGATAGGAAGCCCGTACCTGGTGGTGCCGTGCGTGGGAGGCATAACGGTTTGCGGGGTGGTGGTGAAGATGGAGGACGGCGCGCAGATGCAACAGAAGATCAAGCTGGCGCGGGAGATCATGCGCGACGTCAGGATACTCTCGATATTCGAGGCCGGGGGCGCGGGTGGCGCGGGTGGCGCGGGCCGCCTGACCAGGACCGACATGGAGGTGCTCGGGAGGCTCGCCGAGTCGCCGCGGCGCAGGACCGACGACATTGCAAGGGAGACGGGGCTCTCCCCGAAGACCGTCGCGCGCTGCAGGGACAAGCTGCACGCGATCCCCGACGTGCAGTTCACGCTGACGTATGATCCCGAGAAGCTGGAGGGGTACATACCGTACGCGGTGCTCGCGTGGACAGGGGACGACGAGCCGTCCGGCGCGCTGCGGCACCTTGACAAGATATTCTCGGGACACTACCTGCAGGCCCCCTTTGTGGCAAGGAACCAGGTGGTGCTGTTCATGTACTGCAGGACCATATACGAGATGGACGCGGTGACTGAGGAGGTGAGGCAGTCGCCCCCGGTGAGCGCGGCCGACCTGTTCATACCAAAAAAGATCTCGCTTTATGACGGGTGGCTGAGGGGCGCCGTTGCAGAGGCCTGCGCGTCGCCAAGGCTGCACCTGGCGCGGCGCTAGCGCGCGGCGCGGTCACGCCCTGCCGTCAGGCTCCTCCTTTCCGTCAGGCTCCTCCTTTCCGTCAGGCTCCTCCTTTCCGTCAGGCTCCTCTCCTGTCACTAGCGCGTCGTCGCGCGCGCCGTCGCTGTCCTCCTCTTCGTCCTCCTCCTCGTCCCACCAGTCATAGTCGTATACGGCCGCGCCCCTCTCCTTCATAAAATACTCCTCCCACCGCTCCTCGGCAGTAGTCCTCTTGCGCCGCATGACCTGAGCGATCCCGTGCCTCGACTCTATTATGGGCAGGCCGACTATGAGGGAGGTCGCGACGCACACCCAGACCAGGGCTATGCCGACCCACAGGTAGAAGAACCCCATGTCAAACACGTACCCGGCAAAGAAGAGCGGCATGGGCCACGCCAGGGTCAACGTCAGCGTAATTGCCACGCCCCCCCTGAGGCTGAACTTGAAGGCCTTTCGCAGGGTCGCCTCGTCGGCGTCGGGATCCGCCTCGTCGTCCCTGACGCCGGCGCCACCGGTGTCCACGAGCTTGATCCTGTACCTCATCATGTTCCAGTCGAACTTGGCGCGGGACACCAGGCTCCCGACTAACGTTATGGCGCCGCCCGTAACTATGCCCGCTATGTTCCCGGCGAGCATCGAGTAGTTGTGGCCCAAGCTGGCAAGCGAGACCTCGCCCCCGAACTCCGGCAGCGACGCGGCAACGCCCACCCACACGCCGAGCGCGGCAAACAGCCCGGCGACGGCGCCCGCGGTGGCGGCATACCTGTTTGTGTGCCTCCACGTTATGGTCAGCGCTATCGGTATCACGGCGGAGCCTATCAGCACGCCCATGGCCAGGTATACGAACCCGAGCGAGAGGCCCATGCCGAGCAGCACCGCGGCCAGGCCCCCCATGCCCACCCCGAACGCCACTATGGATATGCGCGACACCCTGAGCAGCTGCCTGCCCGTCGCGTTAGGCCTCTTGTACGTGCGGTACACGTCGTATGTGATCAGCGACGAGACGGCGATCAGCTCGGCCGATCCGGCGGCCGTGACGGCCATGAACAGTATGGCGAGTACCAGCACGGCCCCCGCCTCCCCCATCAGGACGGAGGCCGCGGCCGATATGGTCAGCCCGAGCTGGACCTCCTCCGGCGTCAGGTCGACCCCGAGCGCGACGGCGGCAAGCCCCATCGTGCTTGCCAGCGCGAACGGGATGGCAAACCAGCACACGCCGCCGAGCAGAAAGGCCTTGACCGAGGCGGTGGGCCTGGAGGCGATGGCCCTCTGCCAGTACGCCTGGTCGACGAACACGGTGCCAAAGTTGCCCACTATGGTAATCACGCCGAATATCAGGCCGCCAACCGAAGCCATGGTCAGGTACGCGCCGGCCGCGTTGCCCTCGACCGGGTTGGTGCGCGCGGCCTCGACGAGCTTGTCGTACATGCCCTCGATGCCGCCCGTAATGGGGCTGGCAAAGTAGACCACGCCGGCGAAGATCAGTATCACGACGAATATGACTGCAGTGTGCATGTAGTTTGCGATAAACGTGGCCTTCAGCCCGCCGACCAGCGTGTACACTATGACGCCCACCGGTATGAGCAGCGCGGCGGCGGAGATGTCCATGCCCGTCAGGCTGTGGACGACCGCGGCGCCCCCGAGTAGCAGCATGGCGGTTACGATCATGTTGGTCATCAGGGCGAACACCAGGAAGACCCGGTGGGCGCCGCCGCCGTACCTGGCCCGTATTATCTCCAGGAACGTGTGCGCGTTGGGCGCCTTGCGCTTGAGCTCGATTGCCAGTATGCCAAAGAGAAGGACCTGTATGGACGCGCCCGCCGCGTACCAGAACGGGCCGCTCACCCCGTACTGGTAGGCGACCGTCGAGGACTGCAGGATGGTGGCCGCCCACGTCCACGCGGACACGATGGCGGCCGCGGTCAGTCCGGTCTTGATCACCCTGCCTGCCGTGTTGAACCACTCGGAGGTCTGGGAGACCCCCAGGTACCGCTCCTCCACCTTCGTCTCGATCGTGATCACGACTGCAAAGACTGCCCCGAAGCCCACCACGACGAACCAGCCCCAGCTCTCGTCCAGCACGCTGCCGGACATGGACGCGGTGGTGGTGGCAGCATCGGTGGGGGTGGTGGCAGCATCGGCAAACGCCAGACCCGGAGCGCAGGCGGCTGCCGCCACTACAATGGCGCAGACGGCAGCCGCCATTGCAACTGTTGCCGTTGTCGTCGCCGCTGCATTCGGCGGCGCCGCAATCACAGAGCGGGGCGTGCCCCAGAACCGTCTGCAGATCATGGGACGGCTGGTGGCTATCTCTATTTAGGTTTCAAGGTGGATCCGGCGACTCCTTCCTTTCCACCCTCCTGCATGCTCCGCCTCCCTGATTCCAACTCCGGGCGCGCAAACCTCTGACTTTGTGTGGTGGTTACGAAACAAGTGCCTGCCACACGGCGCCGCTGCCCGGTCCCTCCCAAGCCCCGGCAGCGGCAGCAGCGGCCAACGCGGCCACCCAATAAATAACGGCCACGCGGCCGCATCCACATGAGAAAGAGGAACGTGTACGACGGAAAGATAATCAACGTGCGCGTGTACGAGGGCAGGCCTCGCGGCCCCGCATCAAAGAAGATACGCCGCGAGATCGTAGAGCACCCGGGCGCGGCCGCCATGCTGGCGTTTGACGACAGCGGCAGGGTGATACTGGTCGAACAGGACAGGTTCCCGCACGGCCCCACCCTTGAGATACCCGCCGGGACGCTTGAGAGGGGGGAGGAGCCCCTGGAGTGCGCCAAGAGGGAGCTGCGCGAGGAGACGGGATTCGCGGCGGGAAGCATGAAGCGCCTGGTCTCGTTCTACCCGTCCATAGGGTACAGCACCGAGATAATACACTGCTTTGTGGCCACAAAACTGAGGCCGGCCCCCGGCGGGCAGAGCCCCGACGACGACGAGGACATCACGATACGCAGGATGAGCCTCAAGAGGCTGCTGCAGATGATAAGGACCGGCAGGATACGCGACTCGAAGACGATATGCGCGGCCCTGGCGTACGCGTCCAAGAACGGCTAGGCCTTGTCGTCATATATGGGCTTGACAAGGTCGGCCACGTCGGCCCACGACCTTGCAATCTTCTCATACATGTGTATGACGTCTATAAAGTCGACGGGGAGCTGTCCGCCCGGCCCGTCCTCTTGCCCGTCGGCCGCGGCCCCGGCGGCCGCCGCGCTGCGCGCGTCGGCGCGGCCGCCGGGCCCCGGCTGCATGGTGCGGAGTCCCGCCAGCCTCTCCTGCATGCGGCGGTGCAGCGATATGGCCTCGATTGCAAGCCTCCTGTCGGGCGCCGTAAACGCGTCTATCGCCAAGGAGGCCGTCCTCTCAAATTCTTGGACTGCCTCAAATATCATCTGGGACTGCCCGGAGGAGAGGGACGAGCCTGCCACCAGTCCTGCAAGCTCGACTACGGAGTCGCCGGCGTTCTCAAGCAGGTTGGCGGCCACCCTGTAGTCCAGGATGTCTATGCTGCCCAGGTTGAACGCGCCTGCAAGCCGCCGGTCGGCCAAGCTGCTCCTGATCAGCCGCACGAGCAGAAAGTACTGCCTGTTCACCTCTATGTCCCGGTTTGGAATGGTCTGCAGGTTGGACCTGTCGTCGGAGACCAGCCCGCGCGTGACGTCCCCGCACATTCCGACCGCGATGGAGGACATGCGCTTGAGTATCTTGGCCGGGCTCAGGGTGGCCGCGTCAAGCAGGAACTGCATCTCGATGTGCGAGGCGTCCTCCTCTATGATCTCCATGCCGACGAGCCGCCTCATCGAGTTGCGTATCTCCTCGCGGTCGCCGACGGGTATGACGCCGGCGTCGCCGGACTCTATCCTGATGACGTCGTACCCGAGCAGGTACGCGCCCGTCGTGTCCGCCACTATGTTCTCCTCGGCCGGCAGTGGATACGATATGACCAGGTCGGCCGTGGCGCGGGCCTCCACGCCGTCGCCTTCCGACACGGAGAGCGATATCGAGTCGCGCCCCACGGTCTCCAGCTCGACGCGGCCGCCCTTCTTCAGGTTGTGCGAGTCCACCCACTCCTTTGGAAGCGAGACCAGCGTGCTGTTTCCTATCTTCTGCAGGCGTCGCGTGAATTTAGTCAATTTATACCTGTTATAGTAATTTAATCCATATTTTTATATCTTGTCGATAATTTAAACAACGATCATGGCTGCATGGAGGCAGGCGGCGGCATTCTGCCCGGCGCATATCACCGGATTCTTCAAGGCCTTTGCGGAAGGCAGCGCGGACCGGATGCAGGAGGCAGGCTCGACGGGCGCGGGATTCTCGCTTGCAGTCGGGGTGACGACAAGGGTCGGCCTTACGGACGCACGCGGGGCAGGAAGGCGCGCCGGGGGTGCGCACGCGCCCGCCGTTGACACTGAATGTACCGATGGCGGCGGTTCCGCCAACGCCAACGCCACGCCGTCATACGTCATAACGACCACGGGGTATGGCACGGACGACACGACCCTCTCAGAGATCACAATCCGGCGGTTCCTGCAGGCCGCGGGGCGCAGGGGTACTACGGTCCCCGCAGGCTCGGTGCTCGACGTCAGGCACGAGATATCGGTCCCCGTCGGGTACGGCCTGGGATGCAGCGGCGCGGTCGCGCTCTCGCTTGCATACGCCCTCAACGACGCGCTTGGCGCCGGCATGGCGCGCGAGGAACTGGGCGGCATCGCGCACGAGGCCGAGATAGAGTGCAGGACGGGGCTCGGGGACGTGCTGGCGTCGTACCACGGCGGGTTCGAGGTGCGCACCAAGCCCGGCGCGCCCGGGGTGGGCACGGTGGAGGCCATTCCGGCCGGCGACGTTACCGTGCTGGTGCTGTGCATGGCGCCGATATCGACGCGCCGGTTCATCGCAGAGCGCCTTCCGCACATCAACGGGCTCGGGGGCGAGATGATAGGAAGGCTCAAGAGATCAAGGGACTATGCGCACTTTGAGGACATGTCGCTGGAGTTCGCAGAGCACGTCGGGGTGGTAACCCCGAGGATGCGGCGCGTCACAAGCGCGCTGCGGGACGCGGGCATCAGGTGCGGCGTCGCGCTGTTCGGCGAGACGATATTCTGCATGGTGGAGGCGGGAGGCGCGGCAGAGGCAAGGGCCGAACAGATACTCAGGAGTTACGGCTCCGGCCACGTGATAAAATCAAGAATCGACCGGCGGGGCGCAAGGCCCCTTCCGGGGGGCAGGTGGTGACGGCGGCTTGGCGGTGGTGGCGACAGAAACGGGGAGGGCGGTGCACGCCGCGCAGGATGCGGTGGTGCCAGAGTCCCACCCAAGGGCCGAGTCCCTCCGCATACGGCACAGGCTTGTAGGTGGCTTTGAGGAGGGGCTGGTCGCAGCGGAAGGGCTGCTGGCGCACGGAAGGGGCGAGGCGCTCGACTATCTGCTCGGCGAGGTGACCGGCACAGCGGCCAGGCAGGCGTGCAGGGCGGCCGCGGCCGCGCTGTGCGCGTCGGACAGGCCGGTCATATCGGTAAACGGAAACGCGGCCGCGCTGTGCGCGGAGCAGCTTGTGTCGCTTGCAGAGTGCACGGGATCCGCGCTGGAGGTGAACCTGTTTTATGACAGCCCCGGGCGAAGGGGCGCGATAGCGGGGCGCCTGCGACAACACGGCGCCAAAAGGGTGCTGGGGCTTGACCCGGAGAGAATGGCCGTGCTGCACGGGACGGACTCTGCGCGCAGGATGGTCGACAGGGACGGAATCTTCGCGGCCGACACGGTGGTGGTGCCGCTTGAGGACGGGGACCGCACTGCCGCGCTCAAGCGGGCGGGCAAGACGGTCATCACGTTTGATCTCAACCCGCTGTCCAGGACCGCGCAGACAGCGGACATCAGCATAATAGACAACATCACGAGGGCGATAGACGTGCTCTTGGAGGAGTGCCGGGATCTTGCAGGAGAGGAGGAGGTCGGTGACTACCGCAGCGGCGGCAGAGGAGGCGCCAAGCCGGCAGAGGAGGCGGCGGCCCGGATTGCGCGAAACTTTGACAACGAGGGGAACCTAGCGCAGGCAGTGCGCCAGATCACCGGCAACCTGGGCCGCCTGCAGGGCATGCGGGCGGCGGCAAGCGGCGGCGGCTCAACTGCCACGGCCGCCACGGCTTCCGATGCCATTACTGCGCACGGCCCACAACCGGAGTGACCGGCCGGGAATAGGACGGTGGACGCGGTGGCAAGATCCGAGAACGTCAATGGCGGCAAAAGGATTACGATCCGCGACATCGCAGAAAAGAAGAGGCGCCAAGAGCGCATCTCGGTGGTTACGAGCTACGACTATGCCCTCGCGTCCCTGTGCGACGGGGCGGGCGCCGACATCCTGATGGTCGGCGACAGCGCCGGGATGGTCATGCTCGGGTACGAGAACACGGTCCCGGTCACGATGGAGGAGATGTGCATGTTCACCGGGGCGGTGGGCCGCGCAAGAAAGAGATCGTTCATAGTGTCCGACCTGCCGTTCATGTCGTACCAGACGGGCGTATCCGACGCCATTGCAAACGCGGGCCGCCTGGTCAGGGCGGGCGCCGACGCGGTAAAGCTGGAGGGCGGCTCCGAGATGGCGTCAAAGGTAAAAGGCATAACGGACGCGGGCATCCCGGTCATGGGACACATAGGACTGCGGCCCCAGACGGCGGGGCTTGCCGGCGGATACAGGGTGCAGGGCAGGACAGCCGCAGAGGCCCGCAGGCTGCTTGACGACGCGGCGGCCCTGGAGGAGGCGGGCGCCTTTTCGGTGGTGCTGGAGCTCGTGACGCGCCAGGCCGCAAAGGCCGTTACGGAAGGGATCTCCATACCCACCATCGGAATAGGCTCGGGCCCCGAATGTGACGGCCAGGTGCTCGTCATACACGACATGCTGGGGATGTACGACGCGATAAAGCCAAAGTTTGCAAAGAGATACCGCAACCTGTCAGAGGAGATCTCGGAGGCGGTGTCCTCCTATGTGGACGACGTCGCAGGCGGCGCATTTCCCGCGCGGGAGAACTGCTTTGAGATGGACGAGGTCGAGTGCGGCAGGCTGGCAGAGGGCCTGGAGAAAGGACGGACATCCACGTGACCGGACATGGTAGAGAAGAGAGGAGGGGAGAAGGAACGGCGGTAGGAGATAGGCGCGGGGCGGGCAGGCCCGGCGGCGGCAGTGGTGGTAGCAGTGGTAGCAGTGGTAGCAAAAACGGCAGCAAAAAAAGAAGTCGCGGCAGGCGAAAGGGGGAGGTCAGGCACCCGTCCCTTGACATCGTATCGTCGGACGGCCGCGAGCTGCGCGGAAAGAGGATCATACTCTGCATCGCGGGCAGCGTGGCGGCCTACAAGGCGATAGAGCTTGCAAGGCTCCTGATGAGACACGGGTGCAGCAGCGTCACCTGCGTGGCCACAAAGGCCGCGACCAGGCTGATCCGTCCCGCGTACCTCAAGTGGGCCACCGGGAACGACGTGGTAACCGACCTGACAGGCGACATGGAGCACATAAGGCTTGCAGACTACGGCAGGTCCGACATCGTAGTCGTGTACCCGGCCACGGCCAACACGATAGGCAGGCTCGCAAACGGGATGGACGACGCCCCCGTTTCCACCGTGCTGACCGTCGCGCTCGGCTCAAAGATTCCAATCGTGGTATGCCCCGCCATGCACGAGTCGATGTACGAGAACCCGGCGGTCCTGCGAAACATCGGCTTCCTGAGCAAGAGGAGGGGGGTCTCGTTTGTCGGGCCCCAGATGACGGAGGGAAAGGCAAAGGCGCCAGAACCGGAGCACGTGCTCGACCACGTGATCTCGAGGTTCGGCCCCCCAGAGTCCCCGCTCAGGGGCGCGCGCGTGCTGCTGACTGCGGGCCCCACCGTAGAATTTGTGGATCCGGTGCGCGTGATCTCAAACGTCAGCTCGGGCAGGACGGGGGTGCTTTTGGGCGCCGAGCTTGCGGCGGCGGGCGCCCGCGTCACCATGGTGTATGGTCCCGGAATGCACGAGCCGCCCAAGGGCGTCAAGACGACCAGGGTGGAGACGGGAGCCGAGATGCGCTCCGCGGTGCGTTCCGCGCTCGGGGGCGCGAAGTTCGACGTCATTGTGATGGCCGCGGCCGTGTCCGACTATGCGCCCGCTAGGCGGCGGCGCACAAAAATAAAGAGCGGCGATCAAGCAGACGGGCTCACGATCAGGCTCAGGCGCGTGCCCAAGATCATCGGCATGGCAAGGAGGATGCAGAGGGACGCGCTTCTGGTCGGGTTCAAGGCCGAGGCCGACGTGTCCAGGGCGGCCCTGGTAAGGTCTGCGCGCGCCAGCATGGCGGAGTCGGGCGCGGATCTCGTGGTTGCAAACGACGTCGGATCAGAGTACAAAGGGAGGCCCGGCTCGAACAACGTCATAGTAGTGTCGCCGTCATCCGAGTCGGAGTCCGGATGGCGCAAAAAGGAGGCGGTGGCCGGATTCATCAAGAGGGCGATAGAGGCGGAGCTTGCGGCGGTGGCAGCGGCAGCGGCCGAGCAGAGAGGAGAGTAGTCACGATGGATGCGGAGGGCGGATACAAGAAGAGAAACATGGAGGCGTGGAACGAGCTGGCCCCCAAGTACCACAGGCGGTGGGCAAACAGGGTGGACGGGCCCCTGCAGAGCACCGCGAGCCTGATCAGGGACGTCGGGGTCGCGGAGGGCGACGCGGTGCTCGACGTGGCGTGCGGGACCGGCTTTGTCACAAGGATGCTCGTCCCGGCCGTAGGCGACTCCGGGCTGGTCGTCGGGGCCGACGCGTCTGCATCTGCAATCAGGATAGCCAAGAGGGGGAACAGAAAAGCCCTGTTCGTGAACGCGGACGCCGAGAACCTGTCGTTTGCAAGAAAGTTCGATGTAGTTACGTGCCAGTACGCGCTGTTCTTCTTTCCGGACGCCCCGAGGGCCCTGAGGGGTATGAGGAGGAGCCTCAAGGCATCGGGCAGGATGGGCATAGTGGTGCACGGGGGCAGGGACAGGGTGCCGTATTACGGCGCGATATTCGACGCCGCTGCAAAGTACATACCCGACTACATCCCGGAGGGGACGCCCCAGCTTGACAGGTACTCCACCAGCGACAAGCTCGGGGCGGAGGTAAGGCGCGCCGGATTCTCAGAGGTGTCGGTCAGGGAGCGCACGTTCCAGTACAGCCCCGGCACGTTTGAGGACTACTGGAGGGGCTACCTGAGGTACGTGGCCAAGCCCATCAGGGAAAAGATCGACGCCCTAGGACGCGCTAAGAGGAGGGAGTTCGTCGAGGAGGTGCGGCGCAACGCCGAGCCGTATGCCGACAGGGACAGCGGCGGCGACGGTGTCATAACGTTTCCCTGGCAGGTTTTGATACTGACGGCGATGCGTTGATAACACGGGGCCGCCTTACGTGTATGATGGCCAGGGACAAGCGCAAAAAAGTCAGGGGTTCAGACAAGGGCGGCGCAAAGCCCCCGGGTTCCTCGGACTCTAGCTTCAAGGCGTTTCTCAAAAAGCGGGCCCCCATATACCTCGGACTGCTGGCGCTCTTTCTGGTGTTTGTAGTACCGGAGCTCACAAAGGGCAGCCTTGAGGACGCGCTGCCCGAACTGGAGGCAGGCGACGCGCGCGTGGTCGACATGCTGATGTCGTACAGGGGGCCTGACGGCTCGGGGTTCAGCATGGGGGAGGCCATATCAGACAGGATCACCGAAGAGTTCGGCGACAGGATCTATAGCCACAAGGAGACCGCGGTCACTGTAGTGGTGAGCGCTGCCGCCGACGGGGGGGCGGCGGAAAAAGAGGCATACGACGTCGAGTTTGGGATCGACACGCACGAGGGCCAGCTCCACTACACGTGGACAGTCGACGCCGACTCCGGTACAGTGACGTCCGACGACCCGCCATCAAGGCACGTGGTGGATATCGTCAACTTTTACGACTGACCGGATCATACCGTGACAAGATCCTTTGTGAACCTGTGCAGCACGCCGGGCGCCTGTCCCGGCCCCCGGATTACAAGCGAGTCCTCTATCCTGACGCCGAACCTGCCCGGCAGGTAGATTCCCGGCTCGACTGTTATCGCCATTCCCCTGCGAAGCCTCGTCGCAACGTTCCTAGAGACGGCGGGAAGCTCGTGCACCTCCAGCCCTATGCCGTGGCCCGTGGAGTGCACAAAGTATTTGCCGTACCCCTGCTGCTCTATGTACGAGCGGCACACGGCATCCACGCTGCCGCACGCGGCGCCGGCCTTGGCCGCTGCGAGCCCGAGCCGCTGCGACTCCCGCACTATATCGTACACGTTCTGCGCCTCTCCGGAGGCTGGCCTCCCCACCGCAAACGTGCGGGTCGCGTCAGAGACGTATCCCTTGTACCTCAGGGTCAGGTCCACTACGACCATGTCGCCCCTCCTGAACCTCCGCTGCGAGACCTGAGCGTGGGGGAGCGCGCCGTTTGGGCCCCCCGCTACTATGAGCGGGTTCAGCGTGGAGGAGTATCCCACGTCAAACGCGCCCTGCGCGGCGGCCTCGGCCATCAGGACGGCCTGCAGCTCGGACTCGCGCTGCCCCGCCCTCATCTTCTGCGAGCATACCTCAAACAGGCAGTCTATGATCCGGGAGGCTTTTCTCAGGACCGCAATCTCAGACGGGTCCTTTACCATCCGGGACGCGTCAAACGGCTCCTCGGTCTGTACGATCTTCGGGACCGCCCTCTTCAGGTACGTCATGGTTTGGTAGTCCCTGCAGTCGGTGCACGTGCCGCCGGCGCCGGCGCCGGCGCCGTCCCGGCGTCCGGCCCTTGCCACCCTTGCCGCGGTCGACGCAATCCCGCGCATGCCGCGCTCGGCCACCACGACCTCGCAGCCGCCGGACTCGGACTCGGCCCTGGCCGCCTCCAGCTCGGGGGACACGATGACGGGCTTCTGCCCCCTCTGCAGTACGGCCGCGGCCTCCCCCCAAAAGCCCGTCATGTAGGATATGTTCTCGGGCCTAAACGCAATCAGCGTGTCAAACTTCATCCTGCCGGCACTCCTCAGGAGTGACCCGTACCTTGCGCCCACACGGGGGCGCAGATACCAAACCGTATTAACCTTGAGATGGCAGGGCGCAGCCGGACTATGGAAAACCAAAGTCTGTATAAGGGGCCTGTATGTCGCGCATACATGTCAGATATGATGGCGGCAGGGCGCGAGGGCGGCGGCAACGGCGCGGGCCCCACGGCATATGAGCCGGGCGCAGGAGAGAGCAGGAGTGAGAATGCGCGGGAGAAGGGGGAGGAGAAGAAGAAGGTGGTAGCCCTGCTCTCGGGGGGCCTTGACAGCCAGCTGGCAGTCAGGATGATGCAGGAGCGGGGCTTTGAGGTCTCGGCCGTGGCCATCAAGACGCCCTTTTGCGACTTTGACTGCGGCAGGGGGTGCGGCTTTGAGATCAGGGAGAGGGCCGACGACCTCAACGTGGACCTCAAGACCGTATACCTGGGCGACGAGTACGTCGAGATGCTAAAGAACCCCAAGTACGGCAGGGGCGCGGGGTTCAACCCGTGCATAGACTGCCGCGCAATGATGTTCGGGGCCGCAAAAAAGCGCATGGAGGAGATCGGCGCCGAGTTCGTGATATCGGGGGAGGTCCTGGGCCAGAGGCCCATGAGCCAGCATGGCCCCGCGCTAAGGACGATAGAGAAGGAGTCGCGTCTGGAGGGCAAGATCGTGAGGCCCCTCTCGGCCGCGCTGCTTCCCGCGACCGATCCTGAGAGGGACGGCCTCATAAGGCGCGAGGACATGGGAACGATAAGGGGCCGCACTAGAAGGGCCCAGCTGAGGATGGCCGAGCAGTACGCGATAGAGGATCCCCCCAACGCCGGCGGGGGGTGCCTGCTGACCGACCCGCAGTTTGGCCGCAAGACTAGGGACCTGTTCGACCACACGGAGACGCCGACCATAAACGACATCGACCTGCTAAAGGTCGGCAGGCACTTTAGGTTCGACGAGATGACAAAGATTGTGACTGGCCGCAACAAGGACGAGAACGGGGTCATATCCGCGCTGGCGCTGCCCGGCGACGTGCTCCTGGAGGCAAGGGATCACATGGGGCCCGTGTCGGTCATACGCGGCGACTCGGGCGGCGGCGCAATAACTGACTACCACGTATCGCTTGCCGCGTCAATCACGCTGCGGTACTCTGACGCGCCAAAGGGCCAGGACGCGAAGTGGGCCGTGACCGTCAGGAGGGTGCGCGGCGGGGGCAGGGAAGACGGCGACGATGACGCGGCCGCAGAGCGCGTCGTACACGCGGAACCGGCGGCAGACGAGTCATACGCCAGGTTCAGGATTAAATAACGCGTCAGGCAGGCAGGTACGGCATGCACAGCTTTGCATATAAAGAAAGTTTTTGAGTGAGAGGATGTAATTGAAGAGTGTGCAAAAGCATGACAGCCCCACGTACCTCAAGGCGATGACCATAAGGGACCCAAGCGACATACACGGCATCAAGGAGGACATCAAGAGGGACATGATACTGATACTGCGCGTCACGCCGCTGGCGCAAAAGGACGTGGCGCAGCTGCGGGGCACCGTCGAGGAGCTGTACGCCGTGGCAAAGGCGGCCGGGGCCGACATTGCAAGGCTGGGCGAGGAGCGCATCATAGTGGCGCCGGCCGGCATAAAGATCTGGAAGCCCGAGTACGACCTAAAATAGCCTGATCGACTCTTGTATCTGCGGGTTGTGCGCGGGCAGCCTAAAGCTGCGGCGTATGCTGGTTGCCAGGTTCTCGGACTTTTTGCGCTCGCCGTGGTTTACAAGCACCCTCCTCAGCTTGGGCCGCAGGCGCTGCACGAACGCCATCAGCTGGTTGTAGTCGCTGTGCCCGCTGAACCCGTCAAGCTTCTCGACGCTGCAGTCGATGTTGACCACCTCGACCTTGCCGCCCCTGCCCACCATCGTAACCTGCCTCGAGCCGTCAAGGACGCGGCGGCCCATTGTGCCGTTGACCTGGTAGGACACGAAGAGCATCTTGTTGTTCTTGCCCGGCGCTATGTTCCTAAAGTACTCGAGCACGGGCCCGCCCTCGAGCATTCCCGACGTGGCGAGTATGATGCACGGCGAGTCCTCGCGGAGCGGCTCGTCCCTGTCGTCGGCGTGCTCTATGTTGGTAAAGTACTCCGAGTCAAACGGGTTGTCGTCAGTCTCCAGTATCTTCTGCTTTAGCTCGCGCGCCAGGTACTCGGGGTACGACTCGTGTATCGCAGACGCCTCGGATATCATCCCCTCCGTGAACACGGGCGCCTCTACCATCTCGCCGGACTTCATGTAGTGGTCTATCACCATCATGATCTCCTGGGCGCGCCCCACGGCCGGTATCGGTATGAGCACCTTGCCCCCGTCGGCAAGTGTGTGGTTCACGGCGTTGATGAACGCGGACTCGACCTCCTGCCTGCTGGGCTGCACGTCCTCGCGCAGGCCGTACGTGCTCTCTATCAGCAGGGTCTCGGCGCGCGGGAACCGGTAGTCGGCCGCCTCGAACAGTATGGACTTGCCGAACTTTAGGTCGCCGGAGTACACAAAGTTGTGCTCGCCGTTCCCTATGTGGAAGTGGCACAGGGCCGACCCGAGTATGTGCCCCGCGTTTGCAAGGACCAGCTTGATGTCCGGCGAGATGTCGGTGACGGTCCCGTACGGGAGCGTGATTGCCTGCCGCATGACCTGCTTTACGTCGCGCTCGGAGTATATCGGCAGGCGCCCCTGCGCCGCCGCCACCTTGATTGCGTCAAGCTGTATCAGGTTCATCATGGGCAGGGTGGGCTCGGTGCAGTATATGGGGCCCCTGTACCCGTACTTGCACAGCACGGGCAGGAATCCCGTGTGGTCTAGGTGGGCGTGCCCGATCACCACCGCGTCCAGGTCGGCGAGGGTCATGGCAAGCGAGTCGAGCCTCGGGTACGCGTCCATCGGCGAGCGGGCGCCGGGGTTGATCCCGCAGTCAAGCAGTATCTTGCTCTCCGGCGTGGACAAAAGCATGCAGGAGCGCCCCACCTGCCCGAAGCCGCCGAGCGTGTGCAGCGTGACCTCGGTGCGCTGCGAGAGGCGGGGCCTGAATATCTCGTCGCCGACCTGCTTTAGCTGCCTGCTACGCTCGGCCGACGACTGCTTTAGCGTGGCGTTTATCATCTGCACCGTGCGCGACTGTATCGTGGTGGACTTGCGTATGCGCAGCCGCCACCCGATCTTCTCGGTCACGTCCGTGTGGTCAAACTCCTTTGCGTTGCGCTGCAGGAGCCAGGGGCGCTTTGCCTCTATGGAGACCTCGCCTGTGGCGGTGTCAAATATGGTACCCTGGAGCCCGGCCTCCTCCGGGACGCACTTGGCTATCATCTTGCGGGCCTCGTCCTCGGGCTTGCGTATAGAGTCCGTGGTCCTGATTACGATGCGCTTCTTTATGATGTTGACCAGCCTCGAGATGCGCTCGCTGTTCTCCATCAGGAACCGCGGCGTGTTGGTATACAGCGCGATGCGCGGCCCCTCGTACTCGATCTTCGTGACGTTCGCATCCTTGGGTATGCTCTGCAGTATGGTCGCCATGATGCTCTGGCTGCTCGGGGGCGGTTCCCTGGGTGGTGACTGTTGCCTTCTTTGCATTATATCACTAGAGTTTGATTACTGCCTTCTTCTGCTCGTCGGTCAGGAGCCGGAACCCGCCGCTGTCCATCACGGCCAAGTTGATTCCGTCGCCAGTCCCGATGTTTCTCACTATCGCGGCCCTGACCGCCCTGAGGGCGATCGTCTTGGCTTCCGATACCGTAATGTCCGGCGAATACTCGTCCTCCAGCAGCCCGTACGCGACCGGCGATCCGCTGCCCGTCGTAACGTACGGCTTTGGCTCGACGGAGCCGAACATGTCTATGTTGAAGAGCGCCGGCCCCTCCGAGTCGTCGTATCCGCCCACCAGTATGTCCGCGATGAACGGATAGCCGCGGTTCTGGTGGAATATCAGCGAGCAGAGGCGGGCAAGCGAGTTTATCCCTATGGGGGCGCCGTCCCTCTCCACCCTGTGCAGCCCGGCGTGGTACCTCAGTACGTCCACTATGTTCTGGGCGTCGGCCACGCCGCCGGCAAGGGTCAGCCCGGCGTGGTCGTCTATCTTTTGGATCTTCATGGTGTTGTTGTTGGCAATGAAATAGCCTGCCGAGGCCCTCATGTCTGCGCAGAGCACCACCCCGTCACTGGCCCTAATGCCCACGGTGGTGGTACCATGCAGTATCTTGTTTTCAATGTTGGCCCTTGACAAAAAAGCACCTGTCTCATGCACGTTTTGGCCTTTTAAATAACTATGCGCCAAGCCAGCAGACGGAAATGCGCCCCTAGGCGGAACTGCCTACACTGTCGACGTTTGATATGATCATACACAGGCACGTATTAAAGGCGGGACTGCTTGCCGGGCAAGACAGTGCAGTAATGCATCCCATCGACACTTTAGGACAGATCGCCACCGCGTTGGATCCGTATCCGGCGCCGCCAACCCGGGGCGCTAGGATGCCGCCCCTTCCGGACTGCTCCTATATGCCAGCATGAAGCAAAAGCCACCACACATGACGCCTACTGCCAAAAGTGCGACAAACCCGCCGATTGGCTCTACAAACGAATCCATGATTGCGGGGGACTGTGGGCCTGGCTTCCCCGTGGCAAACACATCCAGCAGCCCGCTTCCTGCAAGGCCCGCAAACGTCATGATCATCATGGCCCCGGCGCCGCCGACGTTCATCCCGATTAGGTGTATGGCGGCCAGTGTATTTGACGCGCGTGAGAACTTTTTCTTGAGGGTGATCTCCAAGTGGCTGTAAAACAGCGCGGTGACTGCTATTGCAACTATGACGATCAAGTGAAACACTATCCCCAGAAAGAACCACTTGGCGGCCCCCTCAAATGACAGTGACAGGTGCTGGATTATATTCACGTTGGCGTATGCCATCTGCACCCCGACAATGGCCAGGGCCATCCCGGTAATCACCGCCCCTTGAACTATCGCGGTTATTATGAACCGGTCAACCCATCTCATCCTCAACCTACGCGTACCCGTAAACCATAACCCCGTTTGCTTACATACAATGCAGGTGCATGCCCATGGCTTTCATATGTGTCAGATTCCAAATAAAGCTTGGGTTAATGCACCTCAGGTCACCGATTTGACAGAGCCCGCCCGGCCCCGCATGCACGCGCCCGCGGCAGGCGGGGGCTTGCGCGGACCCGTGCCTGATTCCGCAGCGGCCGGATCGCTACGCCGGCGCCGGCTCATACGACTCCGGTGCTCTTTGCCAGGCTCAGCGCCTTTCTCGGGGTCATCTCCGACTCGGACAGTATGGTATAGCGCTCCGGCCTGAGCCCCTGCGCCATGCAGAGCGCCCTTACTATGTGGTCCGCGTCAAGCCCCACCTGCTCTGCAGTCGTGGGGGCCCCCACGTCCCTCAGGGCCCTTGCAATCCTGCGCCAGTCCTGCCCGTGCAGCTTTGCCATCATTATCGAGCCGATCCCGCACTTTTCGCCGTGCAGTCCTATACCGGGGGCTATCGCGTCGAGCGCGTGGGAGAACAGGTGCTCGGAGCCGGAGCAGGGCCTGCTGCTGCCGGCTATGCATGACGCGACCCCGGCGCTGATCAGCCCCTCGACGATCAGCCTGGCGTCCGTGCCCTTCTCTGCAAACTCGGCCGAGTTCTCGATTACCATCATTGCGCTCATAGTGGCCAGGTCGGCCGCATACCTCCCATAGTACTCGTCGGTGCGCCTGTGCCCGAGCTGCCAGTCCCGGACCGCGATGATGTTGGCGATCAGATCGCCGCAGCCGCTTGCAAGCAGCCCGGGCGGGGCGCTCTTGATTATGCTGATGTCCACAAAGACCCCCAGCGGCGCGGATGCCACTATCGAGTGCGGCCTGTCGCTCTTGATGGAGACAAACGGGCTTGCCATTCCGTCGTGGGACGCGGCGGTGGGCACGCTGACAAACGGCCTCCGCATGCCAAACGAGATCATCTTGGCGGTGTCAACAGACCTTCCGCCTCCTATCCCGGCTACCATCTCGGTGTCGTCCTCCTCGATCTCGGCCCGTACGCGGTCAAGCGAGTCGGGGCTGTTCTTGCCCGCCTTGTGCCACACGTATGCGATGCCGGCAGACTCGAGTGACCCCTCGACTGTCTTTCTGATGATGCGCCGCACGTTGGAGCCGGACACCAGGGATATGCCGTCGGGCCTTTTCGCGGCGGGGCTGCCGGTGTTGTCGCCTGTGTTGCTGCCGGCGCTGCTGCTACTGCTGCTGCTGCCGTAACCTACGCCGCCTGCCAGCGAGCAAAGAAAACGCCCAAACCCGTCCAGGTTCTTCTCTCCTATCTCTATGAGGCGCGGCAGCTCCATAGTATGCATATTGCCCGTCATTGTAGTACGGAAGCGACCTCTGTATTTATGTCAAAATGGGGCATCCAAGGGGACGCAGGCGGCACGTAATGCGGCTAGGCAGTCCTGCCGTCACCAGAGTCGGCGTTGGTGTCCGTGGTGGCGGCGGCAGCAGTACTATCATCATCATTGGCAGTATCACCACTGGCAGCGTCGTCGGCTGCCGGAGTATCCGGCTGTTGTTGCGGCGGCGCCTTTGCCTTGTTCTCAAAGCTCTCAACGAACCGCACAGAGTCCAGATCAGGCACGAACTTGAATATGTCGCGCGCGATCCTGCGCTTTGCGGCGGGCAGTTCCATGGACTCCAGTATGTCCCCCGCGAGCGTGATCGAGAGGACGCCTGCATCCGTCGCAAATTCCGGTTCTTTGATGCTCAGTCTGGCCAGCAGTATGCTGCGTATGATGTCATCCGGCTTGTCAAGCAGCGCCTTGACGGTCGCGTCATACACAAGGGTCTTGCCGGCGTGCACGTGGTTAAAGTCAATCTGCACCCTGCCGGAGCTCATGAACCTGATTATGCCCGGCTTGTCGTCAATAAGCACGCGATCCCCCGCCGAGTAGTGGTCGGCGTCCTTGCCGAGCTTCCGCTGCGGATACGTGCGCACCTGTTTCGGATCGCGCACGCCCCACGCCTTCTCTGGCCCGACCTCTATGGCCCTGCTCTCTCCCACCGACATCTCCCCGAGTCCCTCAGCAAAGCCCTTGAGGACCGGATAGTTGGCCTCCCCGACAGAGACGAGCCGGGGCACGTACAGAACGTCGGGATCGTGTATCGAACCGGCCTTGGCGTCCTCCTCGCTGGTAGTCTCGATGACGGCGTCGCTGTCCTTGGCGCGCATCGTATATTCTACTAGAATCAGCGACCCCTTCTCAAAAGTCAACGAGCCTGCTCTCGAATTTCCACATATTAAATCAAACGCGCTCAGGCTGCCGCTCGCCCGTTTGCGGCGTACGCCGTCAGAGCGCCTTTAGCTTCTCTTCGGCCGCCTTTAGCCCGGCCTGCGGGTCCGTGTCGTACCCCATCATGGCAAGCGTGGAGGATATGGCAGATATGGTCCGCATCACGTGGTAGGGGCTCACCTCACCCATGCACCCCACCCTGAAGACCTTGCCCTTGAGGTTGCCAAAGCCGCCTGCCACAAGAACCTTGAACTTTGCCGCAAGCGTGTCCCTGAACGTCTTGTCCTCCAGCCCCTCCAGGTAGTTCAGCGCCACTATGGATATCGACCTGTCCTCCTCCTTTGCAAACGGGGTCAGTCCTATGGCGCTGAGCCCCGAGTACAGAGCGTCGGAGCACGTCCGGTGGCGCCGGAACACGTTTGGCAGCCCCTCCTCCAGCAGTATGGAGAGTGCCTCCCTGTAGGCGTGCAACAGGGGCAGGGCCGGCGTGAACGGGGTGTGCTTCGACTCCTCGTAGTACTTGAAGTAGCGTGCCAGGTTAAAGTACATCGTGTTCGGCGGGTTCTCGATCATGTATTTCTTGGCCCTCGGGCTTACTGATATTGGGGATATTCCGGGCGGCGCCGCGATCGCCTTTTGCGCGCCCGTCATGCAGACGTCCACGTTCCACTTGTCGACGGGCAGCTCGGCTCCTCCCAGCAGCGAGACAGAGTCCACCACGTAGAACGCGTCGTTTCTCGACGTCAGGTCAGACACCCGGTCAAGATACTTGACCATGGTCCCAGTCGAGGTCTCGTTGTGCACCACGTAGAACGCCTTTACGTCGGGGTTGTTGTCAAAGGCCTCCTTTACCTGCTCAAACGTTGCGTTCTGTCCCGGCGGCGTCTCCAGCCTTACCACGTTTGCGCCCTGCCCCTCGATGAGCTGGGCCAGCCTGCTTGAGAACTCGCCGTTTACCGGTATGATCACCTTGTCGTCCTTCTTGACCAGGTTGATGACGCCCGCCTCGACGGCCCCGGTTCCGGACGCGGAGAGGGCGACCACGTCGTTCGTGGTCTCGAACACCTGCTGGGTCTTTGATATTACGTCCGTGTACAGGTCTACAAAGTCGTCGCTGCGGTGGTTTATCATGGGCGCCAGCATGGCCCTCATGACCCTGTTGGGCACGTTTGTGGGGCCCGGAAGCATCGCCAGATATTCCATGTTTGCTCTGGATGCCGTCCTGCTTTATTTATAACTAGAGATCCGCCAGGCGCGACGCCGCGTCGCACCGTCGCAGGACGTCCCGCGTCCCGGACGGGACGAGCCGCTGCCAGTCGGGCGGGGGGGCCCCGCCCCTGAGCATGTTCCGGATGCGGGTGCCGGACAGCTCGTCCCGGTCGAGGAACGGGATTCGGACGGTCCTGACTGCGCCCCTTTTCCTCTCAGAGTAGAGGCGCTCTGTCAGCCGGTCGTTTGTAAACACCACGCCAAAGGGGGGCACGATCTCGTCGATCAGGTCAAGCCACCTGACGTGGTTCTCCACGTCCGGTATGTCGTATATCGCAACGCGCGCCGCCGTGCCGGCGTCCACCGAGGAGAGTATCATCTCCCTGCGCTCCGCTGCCGTAAACGGGTTTGCCGCCTCCGGGGGCCTGTTGGAGCTGCCTATTCCGATCCAGAGCCGGTCCGCCGTGTCGAGTGCAAACCGGAGCGCGGACATGTGCCCCAGATGAAACGGCTGGAACCTACCCACCAAGAGACCGTCGGCCACTGCTATACTGCGCGGCGGCTCTAAAAAAAGTGTCAGGCCCGCCGCCGCCGGCCGGGCACGGCGGCCCCCCACGGGCCGGCAGACTACCTGCTCCTGCACTCCATGCATTCGGATGGCAGCATGGAGTGGTCGCCGGACCGCAGGCACTCTGCCAGCAGCTGCCGCGCCCCCTCAATCCCAAACAGGCTCTGTATCTCCGGTATGCCGCGCCCCTCCTTCTTGCACCCGGAGCAGGCGTACGTCAGGCCGGCGTCCTCGTCGTCCTCCTCGTCGTCGTCCTCCTCGTCGTCGTCCTCCCACACGTCGCTGTCCTCTATCCTGCCGCCGCGCGCCCTCTGCCTCTTTACGGCAAGCATTGCGTCCCCCTTCTCTGCGCCGACACCGCCGGCCGCCGCCTCCGCGTCCCCGTCGTACGGATCCTCCCACGTCTTCCAAAAGTTCTTGAAGATCTTCCATCCGAGCTCCACCTCGACCACGTCATAGTTCTGGCGCAGCTGAAAGTTGTCATCGACGTCCACCAGCAGCATGCTCTCGGTCCCGCCGCTCTTGGTCCCGCGCATGCCCCTTCCTATCATCTGCGTGTACAGCAGCGTGCTCTTGACGGGCCTGCCCACGAACACGCAGTCTATGTTGGGCGCGTCAAAGCCCGTGGTCAGGACGTCAAAGTTGCACAGCACCTCCAGATCCCCCGACCGGAATTGCTCTATCGCGTTAACGCGGGCGTCCAGGTCCATCTTCGAGTCCACGTACTTTACCTTCATGTGGTACAGCACCTTTAGCAGCATAGCAATCTGCCTCGAGTGCGCCACGCTGCACCCAAAGAACAGTATCTTGCGCTTGCCAAGCCCGTTGAGGCGCTTTATCTCCCTGACTATCATGGAGTTGCGGGACCTGTCGCGCCCTATCTCCTTGATCGTCTCCCTGCGGAACTCGCCAAAGGTCGCCATATACTTGACGTCCTGCGTGCTCAGCTCGTAGTTGCTCGAGGAGAGCACCTTGTGGTATACGTCACACAAAATATTGCGCATTATGAGCCGGTGGTACAGGTTCTTCTGGCGCTCCTCAGGCGTCATCTTCGACTCCGTCGGCCTGGGCTCGACCGTAATCCGGGCCGTCGTGATGGACACGTTGCCGTGGCTGTCCCTTACGGATAGCGCCACCTCGTAGTACCCCGGCTTTTTGAACTCGTGTATGATGTTCCTCTGCCCGTCGTACGTCCAGGTCGGGAGCGCGTCCGTCCCATCCGTCGGGTCGTCGCTGTTGCCGTCATCCCCGCCGTCGTCGGCGTCGGCCGCCTGCCCCTCCGCGCCCTCTCCGTGGCCGCGGCCGTCCTCCGCGCCCTCCAAGGTGTTGTCGTCGTACGTGACGACGCCGTCCTCCCTCGCGGCGTCCGCCGGCAGCGCCCCTTCCTCGAGCTGTGCGGTGCGCGTGATGGTCCACCTAAAGTCCCCGTCCTCGATGTGTCCGTCCCGGTCGTACGAGTTCTCGCCTATGATCTTTATCGGATCCTTCGTGTATGCGATGGTCTGGCAGTCCACTACGGCGTGGGGCTTGTAGCGCCTCAGCTCCTCGGAGTAGGGTATGGTCGGAAAGTACGTGCCGCCCATGCGCCGCTTGAGCCTGTCAGTGTCCAGGCCCGAGCCCTTGCCCCGGAACGGCGTGGCCGTCAGGCCGATGAGTATGATCCCCCACTCGGATATCTCCGACTTTCTGTTGTCCCAGTTAAAGCCCATCTCCCGCAGCACCCTGGAGTAGGACGAGGCGACGGCGTGGTGCGCCTCGTCTATGATGACGCAGGCAGTCAGCCTGCCGAGCGTCCGGAGCTGCTCGGGCTGCTCCATTATCTTGAGGAGTGACTGTATCGTGGCCACAATTATCCCCTTCTCATCAAGCAGGTCGTCCATGCCGAGGGTGGGCAGCGCGCCCCCCGCGCCCCAGAAGCGGTGCATGTGCAGCGTGGTGCCGCGCCGGCCGACGTCCTCAAAGACGGCCTTGAACGTGCTGAACGCCTGCTCGCAGAGCTCGTTGGACTGGGCGATCCAGAGTATGAACCTAGAGTCCCGTTGCTGGGCGTTCTTTGAGGGCTTGCCGTCGTTGAGCCACTCTATTATGGTCTCGACAAGCATGCGGGTCTTGCCGGCTCCGGTGGGGATGGATATCATCTTGCGCTTTGCCTCCTTGTCGTTCTCGACCATGGTCCCCTCCAGCATCCTGCGCACGACGATCCCGGTCGTAAACTGGTAGTCGTACAGGGGGTTGAGCGCGGTGTGCGGGACTATGATCTCAGTGTCCGGCAGCGACTCGACGTACTCCTTTTCTGCCACCGACGGCGGCAGTCCCAGTACTCCGGCGAGGGCCAGCCCGAGGTTGTTTGTAATCTCCAGGGCCGGTATGTCGGTTATGCGGTTTACAGAGTCTTTCTTTGCGCTGCGCACCGCGGACCGTACGGCCCCGATTATGTCGTCGGGCTTTGCAAGCCCCTTTGCGGTTACGGTCGCAAGTATCAGGTCCAGAAAGAGCCTGCGCTTTGTCGTGTCGTTCTCTATGTTCCGCAGAAAGCGCGAGCCGACCGTATCGTACAGTATCTCCGAGAGCCTGTCGGGGTTGAAGACGTCCTTGTTGTCGTCTGAGAACATCATGATGATGTCCGGGTTGATCTGCGATATTATGGCCGAGAGCTCGTCTGTGGACCACCACTCCCTGAACCGCGTCATGCACAGCTCCTTTGAGTTTACGACGGCCGGCTCGTCCGTCTTTTTCTCGACCTTGCGCCTCTTTTTTGGCGCGGAAGGTACGTCCTGCGGCTCCGTGGCGGCAGCGGCGGCCCCGGCCTTTCTTGTCCTCACCACCATGTACAGGGATCCCCCTCCCGCCGCCTTGCCGTCACGACGGGCGCGGCGCGTCCCGTGCGTTCCGTAGGGCCATAAAAGGGCGGGAGCGAGCCCAAATAACAATTTTGTCCCTTGCTCCGGGTCGGCGTGCTAACCGGCCTGCCGCGCCCATAATCGAGCCATTTCGGGCACATGCGCGCCGCGCGCTTGAATTAGGCAGTCTCGGACGGCGCATGATGTAGCCTGCGCCTCACCGGGCGCCAAGCTCCACTAGGGCGTCCATGTAGTCCTCGCCGTTGATCCGGAGCTCCTGCTGGCACGTGATGACCGAGTAGAGAACCTGTATCGTGTTCTGGTCGTCTCCGACCTCCCTCACGTCGTGCCTCTCGCGCACCTGCGCGCCGGCCTCCTCCATCTGCACGACCAGGCCCTCGGTCTCCTCGCCGTGGGCAGTAGTCATCTCCACGTGGTCGCCCGCTCCCGGAAAGGACGTGGCGGTGATCCGCACTGCCGCCTCCCTCTGCTTTTCAAGTGACGACGCAATCTCTGACAGTCCGCTGTCTTGCGCGTGCCGTATGTGCAGGTCGTACTCGTCTGCCAGCAGCGAGACCAGTCCTGCCACCGCCGCGTCGTTGGCGCCCCGGAACTCCTGCCGTTCCTGCTGCGCCCCGGCCGACGCGGGGTCGAACCCGTTGACCTTTTCGCGCTCCACGCGTATGTTGTCCAGTATCTCGTTCAGGCGCTGGTCCGTCTGCCCGTCTCCCCAGTACTTTTGATACTCGGAGACGCGGACCATGTGCTTGTTGTTGCGCGTCAGAAAGTCCTCGTACGCGGTATCGCGCTTCTCCTCTATTGTGTATGCCGACGCAAGCGTCTTGAACTCCTTGTCGATGGTGCTCCACGCGGTCTGGGTAGTCAGTATGCCCTCGGCCGTAAAGCTGGAGATGCGCCCGTCTATCATCGCGTTGTACGCGTCCTCGCCGACCGAACCCTTGTCCAGGACGAACGTGCTCTTCAGGGGCACAGCGGCCCCGGAGTAGAAGACCGCCCTGCCGGGAAGCGCGATGTCAATCACCGAGTACTGTCCCGATCCCAGCAGCGTCCCGTCGCCGTACAGCTGGTACCCGATGCTGGCGACGGTGAACGTCTTTTCGCTCGGGTTGGACACTACAAACTCTACCACGAACTCCGCCTGGTTCGTAACGGCGTTGACGTCCCTGAGCATCACGGAGCCGAGCTCGATCTCCGCCTGCTCCAGCGACTCGTTGTCCAGGCTTGCATAATAGATGATCCCGCCCATCAGCGCAAGCATGCTGCCTATCGCGACGTACACGGTCGTCTTGCTCTGCAGCTCCATTGCGCTACCGGCCCGTGAATTATTAAAAAAGGTTTCACGACGGCCGTCGGCCCCACCGGTCATGCGGCCGCACGCCCCGGCGTCCAGCTTGGCGCAGATCCGATTCCCCCTCCCTCCCTCCCTCCCCCAAATAGATAATATCCCCTGCCGCTTGGACGTCACGATGTCCGCGCTGGAGCAGGCCCTCCTGACATGGGTCCACCTCATATCGGCCTCTATCTGGGTGGGCGGCTCGCTGTTCATCGGGGTTGTCTTCTCCCCCCTGCTAAAGACGATGGCCGACTCGGTGGAGGACAGGATGAAGATAATGATACGCGTGGGCAGGAGGTTCAACATGGTGGCCATCCCCGCGCTCGGGATACTCGTGGCCACCGGGCTGTACAGCTCGCACGCCCTGCTTGCCAGGCCGGAGCTCCTGATGGCCACCAGCTATGGGACGTTTCTGGCAGTCAAGGTGGGGCTGGTGGCCGCGCTCGTTGTGGCATACGTGGCGCACGTGAGGATAATCTCCAAGGGCGTGGAGGAGAAGATAATGTCCGGCGCGCTCTCGACGCGGGAGGTCCAGAGGCTGCGAAAGAAGATCATAATACTGGGGGAGGTCACCGTGGCGATATCCGTTGCCATACTGCTCTTCGCGGCCCTGCTGGATGCGGGTGTATAGCTCTTGTTGCGGCGGCAGCCGCGGCGCCCGGTTGCTCCAGCAATCTATTATCTGCACATTATCTGGACGGATTTGTCGGTCCATACCGGCATAGAGTCCGAGTCCAGGACGATCCTCCACGTCTTGTATGAGAGGGGCGCGTCAAGATCGCCGTTTGGGCCAAAGCTGTAGTCGCCCAGCGCCCCCACGCCTACAGGTGTATCGGCCAGCTCGTGCAGCAGCTCCTTTACGGTCTGTGTCTGCCCGTTGTCCTCGCGCTCTGCTATTGCATGCGCCAGGAGCGACACCGCGTCATAAGACGAGTAGAGGTAGATGGAACTGGTCGAGGCGACGCCGGCGCTGACCAGCCTGGACTCGACGTCGGACTTTAGCTCGTTGTCCTCGCCCGCATACTGGGTCGCAGCGAGTCCGACCTTGGCCAGGAACCTCCCCACTTCGACGTTGTTAGTTAGTTCGCTGCGGGTTGCAATGCCGTCAGGCCCGTACCACGCTACGTCGTCAAGGCTGTCGAGTGACGCGTCCCTGTTGATTGCCTGCACCAGGTGTGACAGGTCCGCGCTATAGCCCATTATAACGACCGCGACGCTGTCCGCCCCATGATCGTCAATCAGGCCGGACACCTTGTCGTTCAGATCCGATGCAAAGCTGTCGTACGCATCGCGTCCCGGCTCGTTTTCGTCATTGTCACGTATTGCGATGGTAAGGTGGTAGTCAATCGTCCCCTGGCTCGCATAATTTGCAGTAAAACTTTCCTCCAGCCCCACCGACCAGATGTCGCGCTCCGGCGTCCCGTCGGGTTCTGTATGGTGTGAGTTCAGGCCTATCAGGACCGCGTGCGTCTTGCCGTCGGCCCGCAGCAGGTTGGAAATCTCGACGGCCTGCACCGAATCGTCAATGGTCATCCTGAACACGCTGTCGTCGGCCCGCAGGGACAGGGCGGTCGACGCGGGCGAGATGACGATAAAGTCTCTGCCAGGGTTCTCCGGCTCAAGCAGGGCCAGCTGGGCCTTGGTGGACGTCGTGTCCGTACTGCCCATGGGCCCGACAAAGTACGTGATGTTCCGGTTTTTAAACGTCTCCTGCAGTATGGCCCCGGCGCGGCTGTGGGCGTGGCTGTCGGACTCGCCGGTTACCCTGAGATCCACCAGCTCGAGCCTGTAGGTGTCCTGAGCGGCGTTAAAGTCGTCCCGGGCAAGCTCCATGGCCTTGAAGCGGTCGTCGTGCGGGTTGTGGTCGCCCGGGTCTGTCGCCGACAGGATTGTGCCGATCCTGATTATCTTTTCGTTGTTCTCATCGAAGACCTGCGCGGACGTGGTGATCGCCGGTGCGGCAAGCAGCAGCCCGGACACCGCGGCGACTCCAAGTATGGCGGCAAGCATGCCTGCGCCCCTTGCATTCAACAATAAGAAAGAGGGCAAGGTATCCGTTTAAAAGTTTTTGATAGATGTACCATGTGTGAATCGATTGGCGCCCCCGTGCGTTAAAGCCCGAGAACCGGCCATTCCAAGCACAGGCCCGGCTTGGGAGATGTGCAGAGACTTAGTACGGCTGACGCGTGGCAGATTACGGGCCGGCAGTTCCGGACAGGGCCGCATACCACATAAATAGTGAGCACCCGGATTTAGTCCATGGGCTATCTGGGCAACCATCTGGCCACCGTGGCGACCGGCGTCTTTGCGGCGGTCCTGACCGTGCTCTGGCCGGTCTTTGTCGACTTTGCGCCCGTGCTGGACTTTGTCTTTATAATGGCGGTTCCAATCATGTGGTTTCTGGTATTTACCTGCTGGATAGCCCAGAAGAGCGCCGATTACATGCACTCGACCCACCACCACGACCAGAATGACGATGTCCCTGCGGGAACCGTGCTGCAGTACGACGAAAAAAAAAGCTTGACAGTGACGGCGACGGCGGGCGGGAGTCATAAGGGCGCCCAGAGCGAGATAGCAGACCTGCAGAGCGTCCAGAGCGAGCTTGCAGCCGACCTCGAGGGGCTCAAGGAGTCCCTCAAGCTCAAGGACAGCGAGATTGAGAGGCTCAACAGGCAGATTGCAAACCTGCAGACGCTTGTACAGATTGAGACCCTCAAGGCGGAGCTGGCAAACCTGAAGATGCTGGCATCAAAGCACAAGAAATGAGAGGCGGAGGCGCGACTCGGCGCCATGGCCGTCACCGCGCGATGCCCCAAGTATGATTATTCGGAGCAGTGGCGGCATTTTCTGCTGCGTCCGTCAGGATGGTTCTTCTTGCAGGACGGGCAGCTTACGGCCCCGCCGAAGTGGCACCTGCACGTGCACGCCTTGGCGGCGGGATCCATCATTGCCGCTACCTGCCCTGGGCAAGCTTCGAGGCCATCTCAAGCGTCCCGTCCACCATCTCCCTGAGCCTTGCCTGCGCGTCGGCGCTGCTTATGGCGCCGTCGGCCACGTCGCCCGTGGTCATAAAGACGGCCTTGGGGTTTGTAACCACGCCGAAATACGACATGAGCTGCGTCAGCACGGTCTGCACGTCGGTGAAGCCTATGCTGCCTGCCGCCATTACGGCCATGCCCGCCGTCTTCCCCGGCGTCTTTTTGTAGTCTACATACTCAAAGAGGTTCTTCAGGGCCCCGCTGAAGAAGGAGTTGTAGATCGGCGTTCCGACAAGCCAGACGTCGGCCTCCGTTATCGCCTTTGCGGCGGACTTTGTAGCCTCGCCATACTCCACGTCAAACCCGTGAAAGCATTCTACCTGGCCCTCCGACAGGTTGACAAACGTGGTGTCGCTCCCGTCACCGCCGTTCCTGTCCATGGCGTACTCGTAGACGTACCTCATCATCGTCTCAGTGTTGGCGTTCCTTCTGGGGCTGCCTGATATTACCACTACCCGCATGTCACGCTGCCGCGCCCGTCTCATTTAAGTCAAAGTAAGCGCGGGGGCGCAGGACGGCCCACCGACGGCATCAGCAAGAGCGGGCTTGGAGGGCTTCGATCCCTCGACCTGTAACTTAGGAGGCTACCACGCTATCCATACTGCGCGCCAAAGAGGCTCTGCGCCACAAGCCCAGCGTGAGAAATGTCGCTAATTATTTAAGCCTACTCGGAGGGCGGGGAGGCACGGGCGCCTGAACCTGCCGGCACGCCGTCGGCGGCGGCCATGTCCCTGATCATGTCCTGCATTCCCTCCCAGACGCCGCCGGCATCCTCGTTGCGCCACCGCTCAAAGTATGTCACGTCCCCCAGCGCAAGCCTCGGAAGCCAGCCGGCCTCCTCCAAGTCAGGCTTTGGCGCAAACCTGTCAACGTGCCCCAGGCAGAGGTACGCTACCGGCACGACGTGGCCGGGTATCTGCAGCACCTCCCTGAGAACGTCGTTTGAGAGTATGCTGACCCATCCGACCCCTATGCCCTCCGTCCTGGCCGCCAGCCAGAGGTTCTGGATGGCGCAGCAGACGCTGTACAGCCCCGTCTCAGGGATGCTCGATCTCCCGATCACGAACGGGCCAAACTTCGCGGGATCGTACGTCACGCACAGGTTGAGCGCCGACTCTAGTATCCCCTCCAGCTTGAAGGACAGGTACCTTGACCTTTTCTCCGGGTCGTCCCGCACCATGTCCGACGATCTCTTCCTTTCGGCCTCGAAGGACTCTTTTATCCTGCGGCGGGTCGCGGCGTCCCTTATCAGTATGAAGTTCCAGGGCTGCGAGAAGCCAACTGACGGCGCGTGGTGCGCCGCGTGGAGGATCCGGGCAACCGTCTCGTCGCTTATGCGGCCCGGCCTGAAGTGCGACCTCACGTCCCTCCTGGTGTAGATGGCCTTGTACAGGCCACCCTTCTCCTCGTCACTGAAATCGTCTGAAGAATTACCGGCCATGCTGATGCGTCAGGGGCCATCCCTGTTAAACCTTAATAATACCTGCGCCAAGGTTTGTGATCCGATGGGCCGGTAGTCTAGCTGGTTAGGATACCGCCTCGACACGGCGGTGATCGTGAGTTCGAATCTCACTCGGCCCACCATCGATATGATCTTTTTAGTAAGCGCAGGGGCGGTGGCAGACCAGACCATGCGCGATTAATTCCGGAACGCGCGCCAGTGGTAATAACGCCCGAAAACCTTGTCTGCGCCCGCAAGGCGGAAGGCCGCTGCCGGCAACGCCGGCCCGCGCAACAACCCGGATTCACGCCTGCTTATGATCATATGATAAGCGGCGCATCGCAGCCGGCCCGCGCCCAAGTTAAAAAACAGGGGTTCAAAGCAACCCTAGTTCTTCGCACCGATGCCGCGGGATCCGCCGTCTGCCTCCCTCGGCATTGTGGACTGTAGAACGTTTATCTTTTCCAGCAACTCGTTTCTTAGATCCCTTGCGACCCGCCGTACCGTGGGCCTCGGGACGCCCAGCTCGTCGACCACCTTGTTGTAGATGACTTGTTTGTCCGTCAGTCCCTGGTCGAGAAAAGAGTTTATCGTCGCCTTTATTCTGGCGCTCTGGTTCTTAGAACTGATCAACGGATACTCGGTATGGGCCGTTCTATATAATACTATATCAAAAAAAGCCAAAACAAATGCAGACTCTGAACTATGATCACAATATATCCGGTCCGGCGCGGTTCTGCCAAAGGGTTATTAGGATACGATATGCAGGCAACGCGTGTCTACTGCAAAAATAGAGACCGGACTTGGCGTAATTAAATTCAGGCTGCTGCCGGAGCTTGCGCCCGAGCATGTCAGGAATTTTGAGAGCCTTGCAAGGAGCGGGTTTTACGACGGGACGCTGTTTCACAGGATCATACCGGGGTTCATGATACAGGGGGGGGATCCCAACACGAAGACCCCCAACCGGGGCTCGTGGGGCATGGGCGGCCCCGGGCACAACATAAAGGCGGAGTTCAGCTCGCGCTCGCACCGGAGGGGGATCGTATCAATGGCAAGGGCGCAGGACCCCGACAGCGCCGGATCGCAGTTCTTTATAGTAGTCGCCGACAGCACGTTTCTTGACAGGCAGTATACCGTGTTCGGCGAGGTCACGGAGGGGATGGACGTGGCAGACAAGATAGTGGCGCTCCCAAGGGACGCCGGCGACTGCCCCAAGCAGGAAGACGATGCCAGAATGACGCGAGTGGTCATCGAGGCATGACGAGGTACGCTAGGATACCGCCACGCCTGTTATCACAGCCGTCTCTGCTGCTGTTGTTGTTGCTACTTCCGCCGCTACTGCTGGCTGCAGGCGGTCTTTATGCGGACGGTGGCGCTGGAGGCGCCCTTGCATATCAGAACATGGCGTCAGCCCAAGAGGAGGAGGAGGGCGGCAGCATGCCGGCCGAGGCAAGCCAAGACTCTATCGAGATTACGCTTGGAACCGGCGATGACGGGCTGGGCATGCGCGTCGTGCACACGCTTGACCCCACGGACGGGCCGGCACTGCTGCCGTTGGTGGACGCGGAGGGCGTCTACGAAACCGTCGTACGCGTGTCGAGCCTGGACGACGTCGGCCGGGAGAACCAACCCGTGCTGGCACTGCCATCCGAAAGCAAGAGCGGGCCGGTGGCCGTAATACGCGCGGCGGACGGCCGGCCGGCGGTAGCAGAATACAACCTCACCGGCGCGATCAGCCTGTCAGACGGCGTATACTCCCTGGAGTATGCGTACCCGCACACTACGGTCTTTGTGCTGCCGGACGACGCGTCAATGGTATTTGTAAACGACAGGATCGTGGAACTGGGGGACAAGGACAAGATTGCCTGCCACGGGTGCAGCATGACCCTGTACTATGCAAAGGAGATCTCAAGCGGGGCCGAGACTGCCGAGATCGCGGGTTATGCGGCGTTCCAAGTCGGGATCGCGTCAAGCTCGGGGGTGGGCGAGTTCTCATTTGACGCCCCAAAGGGGGAGATCTCGCTCTGGGCTGATGGGACGGGCCGCCAGTTCCTGGACATGGCGATCCCGATGGAGCTGATGGGCGAGCCGTTTACGGTCTCGCTTGACGGCAAAAAGATAATTCACCAAAAGCGCCCAAACGGCACGCACACATTGATCGCGGCAAACCTGGAGTCGGGGGGCCTGGTGAGCATATCGGGCGCGCCGGCGCAGCACATACTACAGTACATGCAGCAACAGATGCAGGCGCAGCAGCCGGTGAGCGCGGAGTCCCCGGATGACGGAGCCTGGGTTGTTGCCGCGGCAGTCGCGGGCCTGGCGGCGATAGCTGCTGTTGCCGTGTTCACCACGAGAAGAAGGTTCAGTCGCCGTTAGAACCGCACGAGCAGAAGCCGTACTCGTCGATCCGGCTTTGGCACTCGGGGCACTTTTCACCGTACTCTACCTCCCACGGATGCTTGCCAAACAGGCGGAAGTGATCGTCAATCTCCAGCGGTATTACACGCTCCTCCTCCTCCTCCCCTTCTTTTGCGTCCGCGCCGGGCCCGGCCGCGGCCTCGGCGCCGGCATCCTCGGCGTTGTCGCCGCCGTTATGATTCTCACTGGCTGGCATTTGATATCATTATCACCCCGCACGCACGGTAAATATACGTCAGCCCCAAAAACGAGGCATGGACGCCGACTGTGGCTGCCACTGCATAAAGTGCAAGGGCACGAACCTAAAGACGGACAGGGTCGGCGAGCCGGAGGAGGACGGATACTATGACATGCACCACACCTGCGCCGACTGCAACGTGCACTTTGACCATCTGGAGGGCGTAACGTTTTCCGAATGCCAGACGTGCGGTTTTCCAGAAGGCGGGCGGTGAGACGGTGCAGGTCACGCGGGGGCGGCCATTTCGGCGGCGGGGGGGCCGTCGCATGCTTCATAGCAACCGGCGCGGGCTACGGCGGAGACGTACGTGCTGGCAGTCCCCTTGACGTAGTTTTTGGTGACCCTCTTGCAGATTGCCAGCTCCGTCATGACCTCCGAGACCGCAAGCGAGCCGGCACGCCAGCCGCATTCGCGGAGGCGCTGGGCAATGTCAGATACGGTGCGCGGATAGTCAAAGAAGGCGTCTGTGTCAAGCAGCATCAGCAGTCCGTCCCTGACCTGCTCGCGGGAGTGGGCGCGCTGCGCGCGTGGGCCTGCGGGGGGCGGCTCCTCTTCAGTGTCATCGTTCCCGGGGCTTGCGGCGTGATCCGAGAATTCCGGCTCAGACGCCTCGGCCTCCCTGATGTTGCGCAGTCCCGTGGCGTCCAGATACTCCGGTGACCCGGCCTGCGGGGGAGCTGGAAGTGGCGCCGGTGGCCTGCCTGCCGCTGGCGCCTCCTGCATGCACAGGGCCATCTCCTCTATGACGGCCCGTACGGTCTCGTTGTCCACGTAAAAGTCGCGCGAGTCTATCTCCACCTCACTTGGGCCCATTCTAAGCCTGACTCGCGCCATACGGCATGATGCTCGCGCCAAGATATAGTATGCGTAATGTAACTATGTTGATTACCTGATCAAAAAAATTAGACTTTTTCCGCGGCGCGGTTAAAAGGAAACTTTGCAGACACAGATCATGGAGCCGTCGAGAAAGGCTGGCATCATCGCGCTGGTGGCCATCGGCGTTGCGATATTCGGATACGCGCAGTACGCGTCGGCGTCCCACATATCGGTCAACATGACTCACAACGAGCTTCTCAGCACGGACGGGGACGGCTCTGACTATTACATCGAGCTTGAGTTTGAGAACCCGTCGCTGCTTGTCTTGACGGCGGGCCAGACCGAGTTTGTGATAGAGTCAGACGGCAGGGCCGTGGGCCAGGGCGTCTTGGCTCCGTTTACGCTGACCCCGCTTGACGGGACGACCGTCAGCGGCACGTACCACACTCCCAGCGGTGACGGGGAGGGCGGCGGCGACGCGTCGACAATCAGGATTTCGGGCAGTACGGAGTACGACGTGCTGTTTGCCTCCATCGGGATCCCGTTTGAGTACTATCCGACCGACGAGCAGGCAAGAGATTTTATACATCAGAGCTAGCGCGCATTCATGCTGACCGTCTTCGGTTCAGTGGCCCTTGACACCATAAGGACGCCGAAAAGGACCCTCAAAAACGTCCTAGGTGGAGCCGCGTCATACGCCGCCGTATCGGCAAGCCGTTTTGCAAAGACGGGGCTCGTCGCCGTGGTGGGAACCGACCTGCCGGAGAGGGACCGCCGCACCCTGGGCAGGCACGCGGTTCTTGACGGGCTGGTCACCAGGCCCGGCAAGACATTCAGGTACGACGGCAGGTACGACAGGACGCTCAGCACCAGAACCACGATAAAGACCGAGCTCAACGTGCTTGACGGGTTCAGGCCCACGCTTCCCGGCACGTATGCCTCGTCGCGGTACGTGTACCTTGCAAACAACGACCCGGATCAGAATCTGGCGCTGCTCGAAAAGTTTGGGCGTGCGAGGTTCTCCATGTGCGACACGATCGACTTTTGGATAAAGACAAAGCGCAGCTCGGTCATAAAGCTGATGAAGCGGACGGACGCGGCCATAATGAACGACTCGGAGGCCAGGCTGCTTGCGGGAGAGGACAACCTGGCGCGGTGCGCAAAAAAGATCCGGAGGGAGAGCGGCGTCCCGTTCCTGATTATAAAAAAGGGGGAGCACGGCGCGCTCATGTTCTACAAGCAGAAGGTGGTGGCCGCGCCGGGATACCTGCTTGAAAAGGTGGTGGACCCCACCGGGGCGGGGGACGCCTTTGCGGGCGCCATGATGGGATACCTGGCAAGCCTGGACAGCGGCGTGATACGGGTGCGGGATCTCAAGCGCGCCATGATTTTTGGAAACGTCATGGGATCGTTTGCAGTCGAAAGGTACGGGCTGGACGGGCTCCTTGGGGCAGGCAGAAAGGGCGCGATAACGGGGCGCGCAGACAAGTATACAAGCTCGTTTCCGCATTGAGGGTTGGTTATGATGGTGACGGATATGGGAACGGCGCGGTATGGTGAGCCATGTGTCGCATGAGGACGGAGACGGGCGGCGGACCGAACCTGACGCTCCGGCGGCGGCGGCAGACCGCCTGGAGGAGATATTCGAGCTGCAGAGGGGGCTGGCCTCAATGATGAGGCATGGCAGGTACCCGGAGGGCACGGAGGACAGGGTGTCGGCCCTCTGCACCGCGATCATGCACGAGGCAGTGGAGCTGCAGCGCACCACCAACTGGAAGTGGTGGAAGACGCCGACTGAGTTTGACACAACAGAGGCAAGGGAGGAGCTGATAGACATATGGCACTTTGTAATACAGGCATCGCTAGAGCTTGGACTGACGCCGGACGACATACTGGCAGAGTATAGGCGCAAAAACGAGATCAACAGGGACAGGCAGAGGGACGGGTACTAGCTGCGGGGGCTGGCCGCGCGGGCGCCTACGCGCAGTACCGCCCTATGCATCTTAGTACCTCCGTGCGGTCGGAGGTGCCCGTCATGTCGACTATGGATATGTCGCCACGAAAGTGTCCGATCTGATCAGGGCTGGCAGTAATATACGGCTCGGGGCTGCGCGAGCGCGCTATCCGGTTTGCTGCGCTGCTGCCGTAGCCGCTGTCATGGTCAACGCCGTACCTGTGAAGCATGAGCAGGGAGTGCCCCGCGCGGTGTCCCGCCCCGTCTGCTCCGCATACTATCACCGTGCGCACGTGAGGGTTGGCGTGCAGGTATCCCAGCATGGCGTCAATGCCCCTGTTCTCTGACAGGAGGCGGCCCACTATGTTGACTCGCCCGAGTACGCCGGGATCGGAGGCCAGATCGTCAAGCAGAGTAATGTCAGACAGGGTACAGACGGCAACCGCGGACTGAGGGTTTCCGCGATACGACTCTGGCCGTATGGGCAGTACGATCTTGCACAGTTCTCCCAGCGCGTCGCCTATCGCGTCCATTACAGCGTACTGCAAACACGGGGGCGTATAAATCGCGTATCCGGCATGTCGGGAATTGTCAGTTTACTTGACTAATCCCTAGGAGAGGGTAACCGTCCAACTCTCCGCCGCTCCTCTCCCTCCCCCCCCCCCTCCCTTCTTATCCACCCCGCGCCCATTGAGAGCGGGTGCAGATTAGGGCACGGGCCAGCCCAGAACGCGCGGGCGGACACCGGAGGACGCGTTGGCGCTCTTTCTGGTCTTCCCTCCCGGCCACCACACCGATTACCGACAGGACTGATCGTGGATGCCGGGCGTCCTGGCCACATCGGCTGTGCCGGCCGCGTGCAGCGCCTGCCGCCTGTCAAGCAGCTTTGACAGTCCCGGCAGTACTTCCATGTACTGTACGCGCCGGGGACAAATCCGGCGGAAGGACAGCGGGGGTCACACGCACAAGGGCGATCGGGAACCGCCTGTATGAGAGTGTGGAAGAGGTGCAGGAATCCAATGCTGCAGGGGGAAGAGATTCCGGTTGTGGAGATATTCTATTATTTGGCTCGCTGGCTACGAAGCCGCGTCAAGGCGCTTTATCATGCATTCAACAGTCACTTTAGTACAGCATCGTCACTTATGCTGCGTTCTAACCCGTCTGTACAAGACGCTATCATTTCTTTGATATTGTCATAGTCAGGGTAACCTTTGCCCGCCCCCGATATTGGATCTATCTTGCCTATCTTTGACAGGGTGTCGCGTATCTCCTTGACTAGCGCAGAATGTATGATATCGTCTGCGTCATTTACCACGTCGTTGACGCGGGTTCTATTAATGTTCACAGTCCTGTATGCATCTGCGATATCAGACTGGATGGAGTTGTACGTGCCAGGACTCTTGAGGCGCCTGTCCATCAGGCCGATACCCAGGAGTATTACTCCAAGTTGGTTCTTTAGCTCCTGCTTGACGAATATGGCCCTGTTCTTCTGGGATTTGGCGTCTTGTTTGAGTACGGTTAGCGCAGTACGCATTTTGTTGCGATACAGGAACGTTAACAACAGTACGGCCAACCCTGTAGCAAGCAGAATCAGGTAAAGGCTGTCCGCACCCAGGGTGTACCCGATGTAACCGCTTACAAGCGGGCCCACCACCAGCCCTATTCCGTACAGTCCCTCATACGCCCCTATCACTCTTCCAGCGGCGAGCTTTTTGGAGCCGGCCAGTATCATGTCGAGAATCACCGGATATATGGAAACAAGTCCAAATCCCAGCAACAGCATAGCAACAACAAACTCTGCAAAGGTGGTGGCCGCCATGGATACGGCCATGGCTGCGATCACGCACGACGTAGACAGCGGAAGTATTTTCCTTCTGTGTACGACCAACCTCTTTGCCAGAAACGATCCTAAAACTTTGGTGATTCCAAAGACGGCGTATAGCTGCATTACGGCGGCGGCGTCGAATCCATGCTCCTGTATAAATACCGGATACAGTGACAAGACCAAGCCGAATGTGACGGTGCTGTATAGCAGTACTGTAACCTGCACTGGAAATTTCAGTACCTCCTTGAACAGACGAGGATCTAGCTGGACTCCCTTTGACTTGTGATGCGGGTAATTTAGTACGAACAGGATAACTCCGACACTTGTTATGCATGCCGTGATCAGAAGGAGCGTACGGTCATCCACCCCGAACGTCCCCAGTATGAGTGATCCGACCAGCGGTCCTATCATAAAGCCTATCACGCGGCACATCATGAGCTTCGTCGTGAGCTTTACCCTAGTGTCGGGGTTTTGGGAGACGGCGTGTATCGCTGGTGGCCATATCAGAGAGTATGAAAGGCCCAATAGGAGGCAGTACAGCGTGAGCTCCGTTATGGTGGTCGAGGTGGATATCAGGTACAACGATACAGCAGACGCTGCAAAGCCCGCCGCAAGCAGGTATTTGTCGTTTATGCGACCCAGCACGATCCCTAGCGCCAGCGGTACCAGAACATATGGTAGGCAAGTCACCGTTACTATCACTCCGATATCAATGTAGGTCGCACCCAACTCGTTGGCGGCAAAGATTGGTATTATTGGGGCGCGCATACCCCAAACGAAGCCGACCAGTAGTGATGCAGATAGCAACAGATGCGTAGTCCGGTGCACGTAACGTATGGCAGGCACTTGAATATATTTTCGATTGTGAACCACAGGCCATTGAGCAGGCTCCGCGCAAGGCCTTCAGCAGCACGTATGGTACGTCGAGGTTCCGCTTCACGCCAGCGCGCAGTCACAGCCATCATGCGGCAAAGCATATACGCAACCAAGGAGACGAAATAGCACCAGGCTGTCCAGATTCAATGGTGGACATGTCACAGGAGTCGACACGCTGCCCTTTGATCTGCGCAGACCGCTAGTGTATGGAAATGTAGATTCCAATAAATGGCTAATCCGTCGGGGGTGCTGTATTGCCTGATGAGGCAGGCGCACCCGAGGGAATTTATCATTCCAGAGTCAATCGCCACCCCGTTACTGAAGGCATCCGTCAGATAGGCCGTGTACTCCAGCCTAAGTGTCTCCTTACCCGTGTTTTGTACGATTCCTTTCACGTGCGCGTAACTGGACGTCGCCTCGCAGGACGTCACCGCAAAGTTAACGCCGCAGTCAACTAGACACTGTTCGGTATTCCGTAAAAACTCGATCTCGTGCTCAAGCACCTCGTTCATCTCCTCAAGTTTCTTGTTGTCTGCCTTGAGGCGCCCGACGTGTTCATACAGTGCCGAGATCGTCTCTGCTGATTCCTGATTCTGCGCCTGCATTGTTGAAAGTGTTATGATTCCTTGTTCGACCAAGTACTGGATGGCGTTGACAAACGCACCGTCGTCTATCAGACCTTGTGACCAAAAGCCCGCTGTGTCCTTCACCCACGACGGTACGCCTCCCGATGGCGTCTCTTCTGCATGCACCAGGGAGCCGAGATCCGCGGACAAGTAACGGCGCATCACTCGTAGTCAGCAACCCAATTTGAAACAGATCACGGACAGGTCACCTATTTGACAGTCCCGCCCAGGTCACCAAGACTGGACAGAGTCCATCGCCTATCGCGTTCATTATGGTGTACTGCAGCACGGGGGCGTATAAATCGCGTATCCGACAACCATGGATTGTCAGTTGCTTGACTATAAACCCCCCCCGGAAAGGGCAACCGCCCGCTCTCCTCCCTCTTTTATCCACCCCGCGCCCACGGAGAGCGCGGAAGAGTGCAGGAATCCGCCAACGCAGCTGCAGGGGGAAGGGATCCCGGCTGTGATAATGTTCTGTTATTTGGCTCGTTGACTACGCAGCCATGTCAAGGGGCTTGCCACGCGTTCAATAGTCCTTTAGTACGGCATCGTCGGTTATGTTGCGATCTAACCTGTCTGAGCAGTACGTCACCATCTTTTTGATATTGTCATAGTCAGGATAACCTTTGCCCACTCCCGACATTGGATCGATCTCGCCTATCTTGGACAGGGTGTCGCGTATCTCCTGAATCAGCTCGGAATGCATGATGTCGTTTGACTCGCCTATCATCTCGTTGGCGCGGGTTGTAGTCAGGTTCATGGTCTTGGATGCGTCTGCGATGGAAGATTGGACGGAATCGTACGTGCCAGCCTTTTTGAGACACATGTTTATCAGGCCGATACTCATGAGTATTACTCCAAGTTGGTTCTTGAGCTCCTGCTTGACGAATATGGCCCTGCTCTTCCGGGATTCGGCGTCGTATTTGATCAAGGCTATTGTAGTACGCATTTTGTTGCGATACAGGAACGTCAACAGCAATACGGCTGCTCCTGTAGCAATCAGAATCAAGTAAAGGCTGTCCGAACCCAGGGTGTACCCGATGTAACCGCTTACAAACGGGCCCACCACCAGTCCTATCCCGTACAGCCCCTCGTACGTCCCTATCATTCTCCCAGCGGTGAACTTTTTGGAACCGGCCAGTAGCATGTCGAGAGTCACCGGATATATGGAAATGAATCCAAATCCCAGCAACAGCATAGCAACGACAAACTCTGCAAAGGTGGTGGCCATCATTGATACGGCCATGGCTATGATCACGCACGACGTGGACAGCAGAAGTGTCTCCCTTCTGTGTTCGGCCAGCTTCTTTGCCAGAAACGATCCTAAAATCCTGGTGATCCCAAAGACGGCATACAGCTGCATTACGGCGGCGGCGTCGAATCCATGCTCCTGTATAAATACCGGATACAGTGACAGAACCAAGCCGAATGTGACGGTGCTGTATATCAGTACTGTAACCTGTACTGGAAATTTCAGTACCTCCTTGAACAGGCGAAGATCTAGCTGGACTCCCTTTGACTTGTGATGCGGGTAATTTAGTACGATCAAGACAATTCCGGTACTTGTTATGATTGCTGTAATCAGAAGGAGCGTACGGTCATCCACTCCGAACGCTCCTAGTATGAACGATCCGACCAGCGGTCCTATCATAAAGCCTATCACGCGGCACATCGTGAGCATCGCCGTGAGCCTTACCCTCGTCTCGGGGTTTTGGGAGACGGCGTGTATCGCCGGGGGCCATATCAGGGAGTATGCAAAGCCCAATAGGAGGCAGTACAGCGTGAGCTCCGTTATGGTGGTCGAGGTGGATATCAGGTACATCGCCAGGGCAGACGTTGCAAAGCCCGCCGTAAGCAGGTATTTGTCGTTTATGCGACCCAGCACGATCCCTAGCGCCAGCGGTACCAGAATATACGGCAGACAAGTCACAGTTACTATCATTCCGATATCACTGTAGGTCGCACCCAACTCGTTGGCGGCAAAGATTGGCACTATTGGGGCGCGTATACCCCAAACGAAGCCGACCAGTAGTGATGCAGATAACAACAGATACGTAGTCCGGCGCACGTAACGTGTGGCAAACGTCTTGAATATATTTTCGATGGGCGTGGCCCACAGGTTATTGATTCGATTCCGCCCAAGTCCTTCAACAGCATGTCTGACACGCCGAGGTTCCGCTTCCTCCACGTCAGCACGCACCTATGCTGACGCGGTTGCGGCGTTATGCCGTCGCGCCACAACGGCGCGTCGACCTACCGCGGGAGCGGCATAATAAGGGGGGCTCCAAGTGGATGCGCAGCGCCACAGTCGAGGCTGCCGCCACCACGATGCGGCGCGGGGCGAGGATGGCAAAGGCATGCGCGAAAACAAGAAGCGGCGCGGGGCGAGCAAGGCAAGGTGGCCGTGGCGCGCCACACGCTTGAGATAATATGGTACATGCCGACCAAGAACGAACCGTGCCGGATCCAGCGTGCAGAAACCCGTACGTCGTCCCGTCGGCCCCGGGGTTAGGGGCCCCGCCCGACAATCCCGCGCACCCCCGTCGCGCGCCGCGCGGGAGGCGATCGTTGCCCACGCGCGAGCGGGACGTCGGTGGCCTGCCTCGTGTCCGCGATGCGGCCCGCCTCCAACCTGCCGCTGCTACATCCCCGGCACGCCTTGGAGGCGTGGTGTATGGTCGGCGATGACTTGCGGCCGTGCGAGACGCCCCTGTGCCCCGGCCTCCGTCTGGGCCTCTTGTAGTCTGTCGGATCCTTCCTTGAGGCCCTCTTCCGTTTCGGGAAGTTCGTCGACGGCCGGCTGTGCGGGTCCTCGTAGTATGCGGAGCGCCCCGCCTCCCTTGTCCAGCTGCCCCCTCCTCCCCCCCCCCCCACCAGCTGCTCAATCTGGATACTGCCGCTCCAAGGCCTCGTCCCTCCCTTGACCTACGCTATGACCCGCGCAAGCCCGCCTCGCAACAGCTTGACCTCGAGGGGTTTGACACCGCATTCGCGTATGCCAAGTACCGCATAGAACTGATGACCGGGAAAGTTTGGCCTTGCGTTCAACCCAACCAGTAACGGCCGCCACGCGGCAAAGCATATACATAACCAAGGGGGCGAAATAGCATCAAGTTGTCCAAATTCAATGGCGGGTATGTCACAGGGGACGATACGTTGTCCTTTAATCTGCGCAGACCGTCAGCATATGAAAACGCAGATCCCAATAAATGGCTGATCCGTCGGGGTGCTGTATTGCCGTATGAGGCAGGTGCGCCCGAGGGAAACGGGAAAGATAAAATGAAGAATAGCGGCGCGTTTCACTTTTCCACAAGAACGGGGGATCTGTAACAATGAAGGTACTGGCAGTTGACGATAACCAAGATATACTAAATCTGATAAGTCTCATCGTAGAGTCGATGGGGCACAATCTCGAGCTTGCACACGACGGCCAGGAGGGACTCGAGCTTATACGCAGCAAAGAATATGACTTGGTTTTTCTGGACATGTCAATGCCCAACCTCACAGGCCTTGAGGTCATAGACGCGCTTGTACAAGACGGCATCATAAAGAAGCAGCGCGTAACTCTCTTCACCGCTTCATATCTGGGCGTAGAGGACATAGAAGTCGATCTACGCAAGAAGGGCGTTTATTCCATACTGGCAAAGCCGGCAGACATAGATCAGATAACAGACCTGCTGGAAAAGGTTGCGTCTGAAGTCACATCCGCTTGAGCAAAAATCGATGACAGGGCAGGGAGGCGGAAGCTAGGATGGGCCGGAGGCATTCGGCCACGCCGTCGGCAATTTCTACGGGCTCCAAAGCGGCACAGAGCCGCACACGGGAAAGGCAGCAAGGCCCCGGCAGAGGCCGCGGGCGTGCGCATAGACGGAATTGGCAAACGGGCGGCGCTCCTGGCGTCTGCGTTCATGCGTTGATCTGCATGGGCAGGGGTGAGCGGATGCAGCGCGCACAGGCACGCTACACAGGTACGTCGTGACATCCCAATCGCATTGCGGCAAGTCGCGCGCGGCCGGCCGGGTCCCAGTCTCTGCCATAACGCGCCGCGCGCCGCTTTTGCAACGGCACGGGGTGTTCAAAATCTAAATATACTACAAGGCAAAATATGGGCATAAATGGAATCCACGACGGCCGAGCAGACACACGTCGACAAGCCCAAGCTCAAGAAGATGGTACACGAAATGCGCCGATTGATAAACATGGACGGAATCATCATAGACTGCAACGAAGCGTATGCTGAAAAGCTCGGTTACACCATAGACGAGGTAATCGGGATGAGCATGGATGAGCATACGCCTCCCGACCACAGGGCCGACATGCGCAGGGAATTCGACGAGTGGAAGGAGACGAGAAAATCAAAAACCCTCAAGACTTGGATCGTATCCAAGGACGGAAAGAGGATTGAGACGATCTCATCCATAAGCACCAGCATTGACAGCAGAGGCAGGGTAGCGGGCATATCTGATGTCATGATGGATTTTGTCGAGCTAAAGACGTTCCAAAAGTATGTGATGATCAGAAAGTTTGAGAGCCTGTACGAGAAATCTCCGGATCTCTACAGGACAGTGAACTACAACGGCACGATCGTAGACTGCAACAGAACCTACCTCAAGGACCTGGGATACGACAGCAAGGACGAGGTGATAGGCAGCAACCTGATCGAGCATACGGCAGACAGGAGCGTCGATACCCTGCGCATACACATGGCAACCTGGAGAAAGACAGGCAGGGAGAAAGACTCGGAGATATGGATGAAGCGCAAGGACGGGACAGAGTTTCCGGCACTCCTGACGCCAACCAACATCTACGACGACGACGGCTTCATGATCGGGAGGAACGTGGTCATAAAGGACACGTCAAAGTTGCACGAAACCAAGAAGATGCTCAGCGAGAAGGAGAAGATCGACAAGATGAAGGAAGAGTTCCTGTCGATGGTTACACACGAACTAAAGTCGCCGCTCACTCCGATTATTGGATTCGCGCAGGCATTGGCCAGGCCGAAACTGCTGGGAGAGATGAATGAGAAGCAGATGGAGGCACTGAACACCATCCTGTCGAATGCCACTACGCTCAAGAAGCTGATAGGGGACCTGCTCGACGCGCACAAGCTGGAACTGGGAAAGATGAAGTTCGCCCTCAAGGAGATGTCGGTAAACAGCCTGATGGCCGTCATAGAAAAGTCCTTCCAGCTCACGGCGCAGGAGAAGGGAGTCACGATACAGTGTACGGTAGCAGGCAAAGAAGAGATCATGATGGTCAGCGACATTGACAGGGTCAAGCAGGTGATCACGAACCTGGTATACAATGCGATTGACTTTGTGCCAAAGGATACCGGCAGAATTACGATAGCCGCGGAGCGGAAGGACTCCGACGTTGTCTTCTCAGTGAAGGACAACGGGATCGGCATACCGCCGGAGAAGCAGAAGCAGCTGTTCGCAAAGTTCTATCAGGCCGACACGTCACACAGCAGGAAGCACGGCGGAACCGGACTTGGCCTGTCAATCTGCAAGGGAATGGTGGAGAGCCTGGGCGGCAAGATAAACGTAGAGAGCACGGAGGGGGAGGGAAGTAATTTCTACTTTGCCCTGCCCGTGGGGAAACGCATTGAGCCGGTTCCCGTGAATTGAGACTGGCCGGGCGGCAAGAATTCTTATATTTCAAGATCCAGACGCGCCGTATGGAGTCTGGCCACTTGCAGGAGACTGACGCGGCATACAGGGTGTACCTGTACGTCTTTTACCTGTGCGCGGCTGTCATGGCGACGGGGGCCGCATACGGGGCGTACGCAACCACCATCGAGTGGCTCGAGAACGGCACCTACGTCATGGGGGAGGTCGTACACAACACCACCATTCCGTTTGAGAACTTTGCGAGGGTCTCCACGTGGCTGTTCTTCTCCGCCGTGGTGGGCTGGTACTGCGTCTCCAGGATAGGGTGGAAGAAGACAGCGGGGGACAAGATCACAGGAACCAGGATGGCCCTGCTGCAGCTTATGCTAGTCGGGTTTGCCATCATCACGCTGTACGAGGTCCTGTACAACTTTACCGTCCTCAACGCCCAGATAGCGGCCGGGGTGGCGGACGGCGTGGTCCCCGACATAGACCGCCTGTCGGTGGCCTATCCGGATCCGGACAGGCCCTGGAACCTGGTCTTTGCGACAAAGATATTCCTTGCAGGGTTCATCATAAGCGCGCACGCCCTGTACCTGAGCACAAGACCAAGAAAGGAGCTCGACTAGCGCGCACGGCGGCGCGCCCGCAGGGAAGCTGTTGTTGCGGCCGCGCCACAATCGGGGGCGCCTGACGCGCGCGAAGGGCGAGCAAGATGGCGGCCGTGACTGGCCACGCCGGGGCCGATCCCGCGCGTAGCTTTATACGTTTACCGCCGTCAACCAAACTTGGTTGGATGTTGAGGATAGAATAAGGCTGATTGCCGCGCCGCCCACCCAGGAGATCGTAACGGAGGACGACCTGAGGACCATACTCGAGACGAACGACGCGCCGAGGCACTACATAGGCCTGGAGATCTCAGGGTTTCTGCACTTGGGGAGCCTCCTGAGCGTCGGCTACAAGATAAACGACTTTGCGAGGGCCGGCGTCAGATGCACCGTGTTTCTGGCCGACTGGCACACCGTAATAAACGACAAACTGGGAGGAAGTTGGGACGCCGTATCAAGGGTTACCAGATACTACCGGGACGCGTTCAGGCTGGTCTGCCCCGACGCCGAGATAAGGCTCGGAACCGACCTGTACAACGAAAAGCCAGGGTACTGGCAGGAGCTGGTCACGTTCACAAAGCACATGTCCCTTGAGCGCACCAAGAGGGCCCTTACCATAATGGGGCGCTCAGAGGACGAGAAGAACATGGGCCTGGCAAGGCTCCTATACCCGCCCATGCAGGCAGTCGACATACACTCCCTTGACGTGGACATCGCGCATGCGGGGATGGACCAGCGCAGGATACACATGCTGGTAAGGGAGATATTTCCAAAGATGGGATGGAAGGTTCCCGTCGCCGTCCACCACGGGCTGCTGCCGGGACTCTCAAGGCCCACCAGCGGCGGCGGCGGCGTCGCCGCAGGCGGACCGCAGGCGGGCGCCAAGATGAGCAAGTCGGATCCCGACTCCAGCGTCTTCATGCACGATACGGACGAGCAGATACAAAAAAAGATCAAAAAGGCGTGGTGCGAGGAGGGCGATATAGAGAACAATCCGGTGCTGGCAATCGCAAAGAGCATCGTGTTCCATGACGCGGGCAGGGTCGTTACGGTTGAGCGTCCGGAAAAATTCGGCGGAAACGTCTCGTACGACAGCTACGAGTCGCTAGAGTCGGCGTTTGGCTCCCGCAGCCTGCACCCGGCCGACCTGAAGCGCGCCATAGGCGGCGAGCTTGCAAAAATCGTGGCCCCAATAAGGGACAGGCTTACACTGTCAGACGAGACGGCAGAGGCCATCAGAGGCAGTTCCCAGTGACGCGCGGCGCGGATTACGGGGCTGCTGCCTGTCTGCCGCGGCCTGTGCGCCAATGCTCGAGTCGCTCACGACGCCGCGCCGAGCCTGTACTTTGACGTATAGCCGCGGGGGTTTATCATCAGGTCGCCGTACGTGTACGTAGAAGAGTTCCCCACTATGACCGTGCTTATCATGCCAAGCTTGTCGGAGTGGTCCGGAAGGCTCTGGAGATCCGTCAGCACCACCGTCTCAGAGTCCCTGAACGCGCCCTTTATTATGGCGACGGGCGTCTCCGGCTTGCGGTGCCGCAGCAGTATCTCACGCGTGTCCTGCAGCTGGTGTATGCGCCGCTTGCTTGCCGGATTATATATCACAAGGACAAAGTCGCCCGCGGCCGCGGCCTCCACCCGCTTTACTATGATCTCCCACGGGACCAGCAGGTCCGACATGCTGACCACGGCAAAGTCCGTCATGAGGGGCGAGCCCACTATCGACGCGCAGGAGTTCAGCGCGGATATACCCGGGACAATCTCCACCTCGGGGTCGGCCGCCCCGTCCTTGGCGGAGGGGTTCCAGCCCGACTCGGCAAGCGTCTCGTATATGAGGCCCGCCATCCCGTATATTCCGGGGTCGCCGCTTGACACGAGCGACACGGTCTTGCCGGACCTTGCAAGGTCGATGCACTGCTGGGCCCGCTCGACCTCCTGCGTCATGGCGTACCGGTATACGGTCTTGCCGTCGATGAGGTCCTTGACCAGGTTGACGTACGTCTCGTATCCGACGATGGTGTCGCTCTGGGCAATGGCCTCCTTTGCGCGAAACGTCATGTGGTCATGGTGTCCCGGCCCGACGCCGACTATGAACAGCTTGCCTGCCACGTAGTGACGCAGGGGCCGGTCGCAATTTATCCGTAGCGGCCGCCCCCGCGGATCGAGGGGATGTTTTTCAGCAGATCCCGCGCGGGCGGGCGGCTGCGGCGCCGGCCGGCCGGCGGCATCCGCGCCAATAATTTACTGGAACGGGTCTACGAGGGGCGCGTTGATCACATAGTAGCTGTTGGTTGGCCGCGCGAGGCCCGCCGTCAGCATCCCCTCGTCCCGGAACGACTCTATGTCGGCCACGTTCTCAAGCACGGTCGCGTGGGCCGGATCGTTCCACTCCACGGTATGCACCCGCCACAGGGGCGTGTACGTGGTGCCGTTCTGCCACCCGGGTTCGGCGCCAAATATCGGGGCCTGGAACCCCAGGGAGCCGGAGCCCGTGACGCCGTTCTCAAAGACGTAGAGATCGGCTGCGGCGGCGTGGTCAACCAAACCTGCATACGCGGGTACGGACTCGACCCCTATTATGCCGGCGGGGCGCTCCGGGGTCGCGCCGGTCACAATGTGGTACGTGGTGCGCCCGTCGGGGCCCCATCCGCGGTGGGCCACGAACGTCACGGTCATGTTCTCCGTGTCAATCTCAGTTATCTGGCCGCCACCGTACGGCATCTGGCCCGAAAAGTCGGCGTCCCCGCGCACAGCTGCCTGGTCGTGGCGCTGGTCTTTGCTGCCGTCAGTGTTGCCGCCCCCGTCGCCCGGCCACCTGACCTGCGGCATGTTTACTATAACCACGTCATCACCAAGTGATACGCGTCCGGCCTCCTCCTCCCTGAGTATGTCGTCGACGCTCTCAAGCGTGATCTCGTTCTGTCCTGGCTTCCACGCCACCTTTATGACCTCGCTCAGCGCGCTGTACCCCGCCCCGGCAGGCGTTGACGAAAAGACCTCGGTCTGGTACCCGTACAGCCCGTCGCCCTCTATCCCGTTTGTAAACACGTAGACCTGCTGCAGGACAGACTCCGGCAGCGGGGCGGCAGGCGAGTCGGGCGGCAGGGCCAGAACCGGTGAGTGCTGCACGCGCCATCCCTGCGCCTCTGATATCTCCGCCGCGTAGTCTGCGTCCCCCGCGTCGGTTATGATGTACAGCAGCGGGTCGCCCTCGTACATGCCCTCGTGCATAGGTATGACCGCGGGCACGCTGGTCCTTGAGAGCGGCAGGTGCGGATCGCCGGGCGGCGTCTCGACTGAGATGGTCTGCATGATCACGGGGGTGGGCTCGCCGCGCACCCAGCCGTCCACGCTCACGGTGGCGGCAAACCGGTCCTCCCCGTACAGCGCGACTGCCGCCCCGGTAAACTCGACTGAGGCCGCGCCCGCACCGGTCCCAATGACGGAGGCCGCGTACCTGGTCTGCCCGTCCACAGTCCACACAGGAAGCCCGTAGTCCGCGGCGTCTTGGATGTCCTCTGAGGTGATCGCGTGGAGCACCATCACGTCCACCGGCGCGCTCGACGCAAAGGTCATGGAGCCGTCGTATATGGTGCCGGGATTGGGCGACAGGACGAACGCGATGTGCCTTTCCTCTTGCTGCTGCTGCGGCTGCCCAGACACCAGGTCCGCGTCAGACATGCCGGGATCGGCCGACGACGTGAGGGTCTCTGTAAAGTGCACCTTTTTGCGCGTGTTGGCGTCTGCAAACTGATCCACCGCGCCCATCGGAACCGCATACAGCGCGCCGGATATGACGACGGCTACGGCGGCCGCGGCCACGGCAGCGGACAGGGATCTCCTCAATACCCGCACCAATGCATGTTCCCATAAATGATTTTGGACGTCGGCGGAAAGCCGCATCCGGGGGGTCAGCCTGCCCTTCCAAGCCCGAACATGTCGTGCAGGGCCCGCACGGCGCCGTCCGCGTCCTCGTTGCGCACCACAAATGCAAGATTCAGCTCAGACGACCCTTGGGTTATCATGGCCACGTTGATCCCGGCGCGGCCCATCGACTCGAAGACCTTGGAGGCCACGCCGACAGTGCCGCGCATCCCGGACCCGATGAGCGCCACGATCGACATGTTGGTGGTGACCTCCAGCCTCTTGATTATCTTGCCCAGCAGTTTCAGCTCCAGCGAGCTTACGGCCCTGTCCAGATCCGAGTCCCGGACCACTATGGTAATGCTCGACTCCGACGGGTTCTGCGATATCATCATCACGTTGATTCCGGCCTCCGCCAGCGTGGCAAATATCCGGGCCGCCGTGCCGGGCGTCCCCACCATGCTCCCCCCCTGTATGTCCACCAGGCCGCTGTCCCTGATGCGGCTTACGCACTTTACGGTGTTCCTGACCGTGGGCGGCGGCGAGGCGGTGACCAGCGTGCCGGGATCCCCGGTGTTTCTTGAGCTGCGTATGCGCATCGGAATCTCCCGCGCCAGGACTGGCTCAAACGTGCGCGGGTGTATCTGCTTTGCCTCAAAGAGCGCCATCTCGACTGCCTCCACGTACGAGACGTGCCTGAGGGTCCTCGCATCGCGCACGAGGCTCGGATCGGCGGTCAGAAGGCCGTCCACCTCCCCCATGAGCCAGATCTCGTCGGCCCCTATGCATGAGCCTATTATGGTGGCCGTATAGTCAGAGCCGCCCCTGCCAAGCGTCGTGAACCGGCCGTGCTGGTCGGCGCCCACAAAGCCGCCCACCACAGGAATCACGCCGTCGGACATGGCGGCGCCGAGGGTCTTTGCAACCCGCAGGCGGGTGGTGTCCATCAGCGGCCTCGCCTGGCCGAACTCGGAGTCGGTTACGATCCCGGCCTCCTTGCCGGTAAGCGGTACTGCGCGCACCCCGCGGCGGTCTGATATGGCCCCCGCAACCAGCTTGACTGACAGCCTCTCCCCGAACGACAGCATGTAGTCCATCATGCCCGGCGTCACCTCGCCGAGCAACACCATGCCGTCGATGAGCGCCATCAGCTCCGCAGAGTCCGAATCAATGGCGGCAAGCATCCTCTTCTGGACAGACGCCTTCCCCGCCACTTGGACTGCCAGGCGCCTGTGTCTCCTGATCATGCCGGATGCCAGGCGCTCTGCCGGCCTCTTGTCGCCCCTCTTGATCGAGTCTGCAATGCTCAGCAGGGTGTCCGTGGTGCCGCCCGTCGCAGAGCACACCACGACAAGCCGGCTGTTACCCGAGAGTCCGGCGACATATGCGGCCATGTTGCGTATGTCTTTTGCAGACGTGATTGACGCCCCGTCGTACTTGAGGACGAGCAGCTGCTCCCGCATGTCACATCGGCCGGTTGCAGCCTTAAAATGCTTTAACCCTCGACCCGCGGGGCCAAGTAAAAGTGGATCCTGCCTATGTTTGCAATCTTGCACTCGAGCCTGAGCGGCTTTGCAGATGAGAACTCGCACGTCACGCGGGACGTGGCACTCCCGACGGCCTTTATGACCGGATTGAGGTACTCCAGCGAGTAGGTTCCGGTGCTCTCCGTCTTGGTCTCTACCTCCTCGATTATGTTATCCGAGGAGTTTGCGTCGTCGCTTCCGGAGTCGCGCGAGCCGGACACTCCCAGTTCTATCGCGACCTCGCCTGAGTCGCCCTTGCCGGAAAATTCCACTACGTTGCCCGCGACGCGGATCGTCAGGTACTCGGAGACCACCTGCACGTCGCCGAGCACCTTGTCAAACTTTGTGGTGGGGACCACGATCTTGGTGTCGTAAGGTATCTTGGGGAGCGGCGTGTCGGTTGCAGAGCTCTCTATCAGCCGTATCCTGTACTTTTTGTTGCGGCCGACCGTAACTAGCAGCTTGTTGTCATCGGAGATGCTGATGTCGATGCTGTCCTTCTTGTCGGCCCTCTTTATTATCTTGGAGAACTCGTCGATGCGGACGCCGAACTTTATGTCGCTGTCGCACTCGTACTTTTCAAAGGCAGAGTTGGGCCACGAGATGTCTATCAGCGCCACGTGGGACGGATCCATTCCGCGGAACGTGATTCCCTCGGCCGTGGCGTCAAAGGTGGCCTCCTCGACTAGCGTGGATATCGCAGATATGATGGTCTTGAGGTCGTCTGAGCCGCTTGTCTTTGCAGTAAAAGTCAAGTTGACTTGGGCGCCGTAATGCTTCATTAAAAATCATGCTGCTGGAGCTCGGCGGCGGTGGCAGGGGCGGCGGGGCGCGGGGGTTGCCCGGGCTGGCGCCCCCGCATCGCGTGGCGCGGTCACGAATAGTCGCGCCAAGTGTACTGGCATTTCGTGCAGCGGTAGAACTGCGTGGTGGGCTCGTCGGCGCTACGGGTCTGCAGCATCCACCATACGGCCTCGTCGTTTCCGCACTTTTCGCACTCTATCTTGATCGTGGGGCGCGACTCGTCCTCGTCTGAATCATCAAAGACGTTCAGGCCGACAACACCCTGAGCGCCGTCGCCGCTGTCGGCGGCAGCGGCAGAGGAGGCCGGAGCCGCTGGTTCCCCGCCCTGCGCGTTGGCATGCCCGCATTTCGGGCAGATCAGGCCGTCCGCGCCGCGCCTCATCTTCACCTCGCATGTGGGGCAGAACTTCAACTCATTCGACCTTGACTGTGGAATAGAAGAGATCCTTGAGGCCCGCGGCCGTCTTTATCGCGGACTCGGCCGCCTTTTGGATCTCGGCCAGCGGCGCCGAGGACGAGCCGACCTTCATCCAGCACTCGTTCGTGAGCGGATGCTTTACTATGACGCCTGCAAAGCTGGTTCCGGCCGCCTTGAGAAGCTCGTGCTGTATTATGTACAGGATTCCGATATCGGCCTCCGCGATTGACAGGTTGACCTCCTTGGGCTCCGAGCTTACCACATGGGCCTTCATGTGACTGCGCCGTGCCAGTTATGGATATAAATCAACCCTGCAGCAGAGGCCGAGGGTCAGCGGCACACGGTTGTCTTTATGATGCGCCACTCAAACGACCCGTCGGAGTTTTCAAATATTCCGAACTGCTCGAACGTGAGCGGGGACGACATGTCGCCGGCCGCGTTGAGCTCATATGGTCCGAGCGCGCCGTCGCCGACGGTCCTTGAGGAGTGGTGGTGGTCGTGGCCGCGCAGCCCGGCCGCCACGTCAAGTACCAGCGACCTTACGGTGGAGTCGGGGTCCGTGGCAAGCTCCTCGCCGTGTATGATTACCGTGTCGGCTAGCAGGAAGACCGCGTCGTACAGGTTGTCCCCGTACGTCGCGTCGTCGCCAAACGCCTGTGCGCCAATCCTGAGGTTTATGGGATTCGGGGCTACCTCGAACTTGGATGAGACAAAGCTGACTGATGACAAGAATGCCGCAACGTCCTGATCGTCGACGAGCTCGCTCTGCTCCGCCGTGCCATCGGCGCCGTACCACTGCACGCCGCCAAGCGTACTGGCCAGCGCCGCATCGGACGTAATGTGTTGTACAAGCGCAACGGTGTCCGTGTCAAACGACAGCAGCAATACCGCGACGTTGTCCGCGCCGTGGGACGAGACGAGCCCGCCCACCTGTGCCGCCGCCTCCGTCGCCACTGCGGCCGCGTTTGAGCCGTCGGGACTGAGCAGGATCGTATCGGCCACCGCAAAGTCGCGGGTTATGATGTCATGCAGGCCCACCCCCCACGTGTCGTTCCTGTATATGAGCACCACGTGCTCCTTGCCTTGGCTCTGTATTCGGTCCACGATTACTGGAACCTGCGCGTCGTCGCTTGGCACCAGCCTGAACAGGCTGTCGTCTTCGATGGCAAGGGAGGCCGCAGTAGAGGACGGGGACAGCAGTACGAGGTCGTCTGTGGAGTCAGTGTACACCTTTGCCGCTTCTGCAGACGAGCTGGCCAGCGGGCCTATAAAGTACTTGAAGCCCTCTCTCTCCAAGTCCTGTATGTAAGTCGTGATACTAGAATTGCCAAGCGGCACGTCGACCACCTTGCTTACGATCTGATAGTTTGACGAGGTTATGGCGGCCTGCTCACGGTTATACTCACTCACGGCATATTCAAAGACGCCCTTGTGCTCAAAGTCGCTTAGAAATGCGATCTTGATCTCGCCGCCGACGGTCTGGGCAGAAGTGTCGTGCACGAACAGGCCGTCCTCGGCCGTCACACCGCCGATGGAAAGAACCGCCGCGGCCGCAACAACTGCGCACACCACGGGTGTTGGGACACCTAAAAGTTTCATGGTACATCATTTCAATATACAGTATATAAGTTCACGTCGCCGCCGGGGCCGAACACATGGCAAAGTCCACCACCACCGCCCCACGAACCGGCCTGCTATGATCCGTCTTATCGGGTGCTGGAATCCCATAACTCGTGCGTGTTGCGCAGGGGGGGTGACGGTGGCCGGACTCGTATTCTGCCCGCGAAGTCTGAGGATGCGGGATGGCAGGCACGAACTTTCAGGGGATCTGAGTCCATGCGGCGCCAAAGGTCGTCATCATCATCCTACACGCACGCCCCACTGAACTGATCAAGTGATCTTGACTCGGATGTCAACTATTCCCTAGCGTGGGTGTCATGCGCGCCCGCAACGCACACATAAAGCAGGGACGCGCACACCGCAGTCGGATGGCAGAGAGCAGGTTCTCGGAGGTAACGCTGACGTCGCCCAAGGCCGAATACTCCCCCGGCGAGAACGTCGAGATAACGGCAGAGTTCTCCATACAGGGAGGGATCAGGAACGCCTTCAACGAGGGCGACTGGACCAAGGCCTACGAGGCAAACGACGTCTCATTCAAGCTCAAGTACGGCGCAAGGCTGGTCACGGCAGGCGGCTTTAGAAAGAAGGCGGTGGGAAGGCCCGTCGACACCTACCGCAAGGCGTCCATATTCTGGACCAGAAACCCAAAGCTGGTCAACCCCATGAAGGACAAGCGCATATGGGTCCAGGTGGCAAAGAACTTCAAGCCGTACATCAGGCTGTCGGAGGAGGAGGTCCGGGGCGAGCTGTTCGACTTTGCAGAGACGTTCGTCATAAAGCCGTCGGAGCTGGGAGGCGGGGGCACGCACAGGATAGGCGCCGAGGTGTACGCGTCGTGGCAAAAGCACCAGTATACCGAGGCAGGAAGCATAAAGAACGACTCGGATGGAATCGAGATTACGATTCTCAATTAGGGATATAAGGAACTCTGCAGGAGCGTGACGCATGGCAAAGTACGACGGACTGCTGGGACAGCCCGTGCTAGAGGTCGAAGAGCCCGACAAGGAGGGCGGAATCACGTTCATCTTCAAGGACAACAGGTTCCTCTTCATAAAGGCAAGGGACGGCAAGATAGACACGATCTCGATACCGGAGTGACGCGGAGGCTGTACAATGGAAAAGTTTGATCCGATAAAGATGCAGGAGCTGGTAAAGGTCATTGACCCGGAGGACGGCGACGGTGGTGGCAGGCTGACACTTGTCTTTCAGAACGGCAAGACGCTCTACATCAGCATAGCAGGCGACGGCGGGCTCGTGGCAGAGTTTGCAGAAGACTAAGCGGCCGCGCCGGGCAGCAGCCAGATCTGGCATGATTGCATCAGTAGTTGGTCACGGTTGCTCCCCGTCGTCACGCCCGTCGGGGCCTGCATGCTGCCTTGCAAAAAAGGCCACCGCGGTCTCCTGTTCTGCCGACTGGATGGAGCCAGGCCTCTTCTCCCTGATCTCGCGTATGGCCTGCTCGGCGGTACGGTCCCCGTATTTAATCAGATAACAGGCAAGGACGGTCCCCGCCCTGCCCAGCCCTGCCGCGCAGTGCACCATTACGGGGCGGCCCTCCCTGATCTGCGCGTCGATAAAGTCGGCCGCGTCGTTCAGGCGCCCATGGTCCGGGGCCGTAAGGTCCGGGGTTGGAACGTGCAGGTACCTCGTGCCCGAGGACGCTATCCATTGCGGAGGCAGCGGGTCCTCAGTCATTGTAACTATGCACTTTATGCCCTGTGAGCCTACCGCCCAGTCAAGCTCGTCCCGGCTTGTAGGCCTGCCCGAGCCTGCAAGCCTGCCGTCAACCACCCATGAAAAGTTGGTCGGTCTTTTCGTGATGCGTCCGTGTACCTTTCTCCACATGTTTCCCGGCCTGCTCATCGCGCGTACGGCAGGGGACGGCTCATTTTTATCTTGCCGGCCCTGCTGCTGCTACTGCTACGGTGCACGCGCCCCGCCCCCCCTCCGCCGCGCATCATCTGCTGAGCGCTAGGGCCCTGACCGGGGAGCCGCTTGCGCCCCTCAGTTTTAGCGGGAGTATGACAAAGTCAAACTCGCTTGAACGTATCTTCCCAAGGTTTGCCAAGTTCTCCACTATTACGGCCCCGGCCTCTGCCAGTACGCGGTGGGCCGGGAATCTAGGATCGCCCCCCACGTCTATGCTGGGAGAGTCTATCCCCACCAGCCCCACCCCCTTTGATGCCAGGTATCTTGCGGCCGACCTGTCAATTCCGGGGTTTGCCAGAAAATAGTCCTTGGAGCCGAGGTGCCCCTCCTGCCAACCGGTATAGAATATCACCGGCGTGCCAGGCCGTATTGCGCGGCCGTCCCTTGACTCCTCAAACTCCCTGATATCGTCTCTGGTGATGGCGCGGCGGCGCTGCGCGGCGGTCGCGGCGCCGGCAGTCCTGATCAGAACGGCCCTCCCGACAAGCCTCTCGGGCTTGATCTGGTCGACCCTGAGCCCGTCCCTTGCAAAGTGGTACGGGGCGTCAAGATGCGTCCCGGAATGAGTACTGGCGAGGAGCAGCTCTAGGTTGTATCCATCCTCGTCAAGGGCGGACCATCCTATGAACTGCGGCCTGGGCGAGCCCGGAAACGTCGGGAGCGTCTTTGATATGGTGAGGGTAAGGTCAAGCGGCTTCAGTGGCCTCCCCGGTGCCTGCATGTGGCAACGGCCGCGGCCATGGTAAATATGTCATATGTCGGCCGGTGCGGCATGCTGCGGGGGGGAGGGCGGGGCGGCGGCAGGGAAGAGCGCATGAGTCCGTCCTTTCTCTTACGTCAGCCGGCCAGCCCCCTCGTACACGCTTGCCGTGTCGGCAGCATGCGGGGGCATCCATGAAAGGTTAAATACACTTTGGACGGAGTCCAAGCGTGCCGACAGCGTACGTCCTGCTCAATTCTGATCTGGGGTCCGACGAATCCATAATCGACGAGGTGAAACAGATACTGGCGTCGGAGAACGCCAAGTTTGAGATACAGGGGGTGTATGGGGTGTACGACATAGTCCTCAAGCTTACGGCCGACGATCCGGAAGAGCTGCGCGGAATAATAACGGACAGGATCAGGAAGATAGGCAAAGTCCAGTCCACCCTGACCATGATGGTAATAGAGGGGCAGGGACAGTAGCAACATGCGGGGCCTACAGCCTTTTTAGCGCATCGAGCAACGCGTGCATCTCACCCTCGGTATTGAAAAAATGGGGCGACGCCCGCACATGCGCGAGGCTTCCCTGTTTGCGGACGGCGAGTATTATCCCCTGCCGCGCCAGTCTTTCAACCACCTGCTCCGGGCTCGTGTCGTCGATGTTAAATGATATGATGCTGGTGCGCCTTGCGGGATCGCCTGGCACATACACGGAGACGCCGGGCATCCGGCTTAGCTCGTCATACAGCAGGCCCGCCAGGTTCCGGTTTATCGCGCGTATGCGGCCGAGGCCGACACCCGTCACATACTCCAGGGAGGCCTCCAGCCCGGCCACTCCGGCATAGTTTCTAAAGCCGGCCTGGAACCTGTCTGGCGCGTCCTTGAGGGCAAGGCGCCGGGGCGCCGTGTCGTTGCTGCGGCCATCGTTGCTGCTGTCGCGGTCATTGTTGCCTTCACCACTGCTGCAGCAAGCATCATGACCGTCCAGTGTGGCAGACTCTCCCCCGATCATTATGGGATCCAAGGTGCGGCCTGCCTCCCGGCTGCAGTAAAACAGTCCGGTGCCCATGGGGCCGCACAGCCATTTTGAGCCGTTAAACGACATATAGTCGCAGCCTATGCGGGAGACGTCGCAGTCTGCAGGGTCTATGCAGCCGATGGTCTGCGCCGCGTCAAGGAAGAATCTGCAGTCGCCCGCGCGCTCCCTTATGACGTCGCCCGCCTCCTCTACCGGCAGGATGGCGCCCGTGTTGTACAGGGCGTGGCTCAAGACGACCAGTCCGGCGTGCCCGTCAAGAAGGGACGCGAGCTGGCCCATCTCAAAGAGCCCGTCTCGGTCTATCCCGAGGCTCCTGATTCGGACGCCTCTCTCGGCCAGCCGGAGCCACGGATACAGGTTGGCATGGTGTTCGTGCTCCATGCCCCGAATTATCACCCCGGCCGCGTCGGCGCCTAGTCCGAGCCCACTGGCCACCATGTTTACCCCGTCCGTGGTACTCTGGGTCAGCACGACCTCGTCCGGGCTGCACGAGATTATCTTTGAAATCATGCTCCTGACGTTTTGGATCTTTTTTGTTACGAGCTCTTTGGATACGGCAGAGTCCGGCCCCGCCAAATTGTACTCTATCAGAAAGTCCCTCATGGCGTCTATGCTCGGCTCTGGCATCACAGAGACGGACGCGCTGTTCAGGTAGATCCTGTCCCCCGTGTATGCAAAGTCGTCTGCAAAGTCACTCTTAACCCCTCTGGCGGGGCGGGCAGTGGGATCATCCAAGCTCATTATTATGTCTCAAGCAGCTACCACACGTGATGGATAAAAACCATGGCGGGGCGGGCGGAAAGGAGTCAGGGCAGGAGGGACAGCCGTCGCCGTCCGCGCCCTCGCATGCAGAACTGCTTGCGCGAAGACTGACAGGCCGGGAGGGATCCCCGCTGAGCGTCATACTCTGCACCGGCGCGGCCGCAAAGACGCGGTTTCTGCGCGCGGCGGCCGGCGCGGCGGCCGGATCCGTGCTGTACATGGACACGGACCTGCTGTACGCGGGGTGCGCAAGGGCGGGCCTCGGAAGGATCCGCGACTGCACGACCCTGGTCTGTCCCGACCAGGACACGTGGCACCGCGATCTTGCATCTGCCATATCCGCGTCGTCCGCCGGCAGGATGACCGTCATAATAGACTCGCTGAACGGGATCTACGAGATGTACGGGGGGGCTGACTCGGCCATGACTGCAAACACGCACATAATGGCCCTCGCGTCGCTTGCAGGGCAGGCCGGCTCGGCCGTCATAGTAGGAGTGCGGGTAAGGAGAAGGATGAGTATGAAGGCAAACAGGTTCGGCGGCGGCAAGGGCGGCGGCGGAGAGGCGACGCATGCCGCCCAGCCGGCGGCGGCGACTGCAGAGGAATGGGTGCTACACCCCGGGGGAAGGCAGGTTCCGCGCATGGCGGCCGACAGCACCTACCTGCTGCCGCCCGAAGGCACGGACGCGCCACCTGCCAAGGTAGAGGTGTAGCAGCAACGGCATGCGATCGCTTTCATAACGGTGTTATAAAACGGCAAACGCCGTTATAGGTCATGGTTTTACGGCAAGCCTTATTAACAATGAATGGAGATTCTGAATCACAATGCCAGTAGGAATTATTCCTGACATCAGCGAGCAGATGTGCATAGGCTGTGCACTATGTGTGGAGATCTGTACATCTCTGGGACCTGATGTGCTAAGAGTAAAACCAGTCGAGGGCTGGAAGAGAGGCAAGGCGTTTGTCTTTTATCCGGAGAGATGCATCTCTGACGGCGCATGCATTGGCGTGTGCCCGACAAAGGCAATCTTTTGGATGAGGCCGATGGACTTTACCGTCGGACAACCTGTGCCACTCTACAAGAACTCGGTCTTTGTAAAGGGCTGGACTGAACTGATTGACTAAGTCGGTTCCAAACCTTTTTTCTTATTTTATTTTTGAACGGGTTCGCCGCGCCGGGGCGTAGTGGTCACGGCGGCGGCTATTGCCGCTGCCCGAATCCGAACCTTGCGGCCCAGCCCCCTCCCGACGGCTTTTCTTCCCTCTTGTCCTTCCTCTTTGACGGCTTCTGGCCCACCGATATGCTCTCAAGCATCTCGTATGTTATGGTAAACCCGCCCCCCACCATGGTCGCGTCCTTTGCATACGATTCCTTGTCCCGGACAAGCTCGTCGGGAAGCGTCCTTATGCGCTTGGTCTTGAGGTTGAAGAGGCGTATGGCCTTGCCCGAACCCTCCAGCTTTATCACGGCATCGCCGCTCAGCCCCTGTATCGAGAACTGTTCAAAGAACCGGATGGTGCCGCCGCGCCTCAGTATAATCGTCGAATCGTACGTAAGCTTGCCGCCGTAAAACAGCAGCTCGCGGGCAGATATCACCACGTCGTCCTCCACGTTGAGCACCATCACGGTGTCGGCCTCCAGCGAGACCGTATTGACCACGTTCTCGGCGATTATCCTGCCCCGGGGGGCCGAGATCCTGGTGCGGTATTCTTGCATGTGGAACACGCCGACCCTGCCCTCTTGGTCGTCCACCCTGTACTTGCGGCCGAACACGTTTCCGACGATGGCGCTGCCGTCCTCCACTGTAATGGAGGCCCCGTTCTCTATCCTGTACTTGTTCTCAAGCGGGTTCACCAGCTTGAAGTCACCCCGGGTGAGCCGTATCCGGGTGCGGTACTCCTCTGCCCACGACGGGCTTGTAACGTTGCCGCTCATCGTAATGGGGCCGTCATACGTCAGGCTGCCGGCCATAAAGTTGCCCTTTATCGAGAGGGCGCCGTTTGCCTTGCGCTCAAGCTCGATCTCCCCCAGCGTCTTTGAGCCGAACAGTTTTGACGCGGTCATGTTGGCGCGGTTCAGGGCGGCCGCCCACTCCTCGGCGGCCATCATCTCCTTGTGTATCTGCTGGCCCAGTATCTGGTTGCGCCTCTTCACGTCGGCGTCCGTGTCCCCTGCAAACACCCTCGAGTTTCTCAGGCGCTCGTCGTCCGTGTCCGGATACTTTTTGCCCGCCTTCAGATCCTCGTACGCCTGCTTGATGCGGATGAACTGCTTGCTCTCGCCCCCGCGATCAGAGTGCAGCCGGAGCGCAAGCTGCCTGAACGCGTCCCGGATCTCCCTATCCGTGGAGTCCTCGGGCACCCCCAGAATGTCATAGTTTGATTCGACCATCCCAGACCTGCAGTGGGTCAGCCGGGTTTCATATTTGTGGTTTGATGCGCCGCAGTGCGGCGGCGGCGGCGGCGGCGGCGGCGCGGTGGTGGTAAGAGCGGCTAGGCGTCCGCATACATGGAGATCTCCCACGCGGTGGGGGTCTGTGCAAACGACGAGTACTCGCTGTACTTTAGGTCTGCGTACACCTCTAGAAAGTCCCTTGTAAACACGTCTACGAGGAACTCCCTGTCGCTTGCGAGCGAGTCGAGGGCGCCCTTCAGCGACGCGGGCAGCGAGCTGATGTTGTACTCGCGCTTCTTCTCGGGGGTGAGCCTGTATACGTTCTCCTCGACGGGGTCGCCCGGATCAAGCTTTCTCCGGATGCCGTCAAGCCCGGCCAGCAGCAGAGCCGCCTCCAGCAGGTAGATGTTGGCAGTCGGGTCCGGCACGCGGTACTCGATCCTCTTGCTCTTCTCCTGGTGCCGGGTATACATGGGCACCCTCACGGCCGCAGAGCGGTTTCCCAGGCCCCAGCAGACGTTTACCGGCGCCTCAAAGCCCGGAACGAGCCGCTTGTACGAGTTCGTGGTGGGGTTTGTTATGGCGCAGAGCGCCTCTGCGTGATCCAGTATGCCCCCCACGTAGTACCTGCCGGCCTGGCTGATCTGCGCAACCAGGTCGTCCTCGTCGTACATCTCGTTTGTCTGGCCGTTCCACAGGCTCTGGTGCGTGTGCATGGCCGACGCGTTGTCGCCGAATATCGGCTTTGGCATGAACGTCGCCACCCTGTTCTTGCGCTTTGCCTTTACCTTTACGAGGTTCTTCACCGTGACCACGTTGTCGGCCATCTGTATCATGCGCCCGTACCGGAGGTTGACCTCGCACTGGCCGGACGTCGCAACCTCGTGGTGCTCGGCCTCGACCTCTATGCCAAAGTGGCGGTACAGGTCCACGCAGACGTCCTTGCGGAACCCGTCAAGAGTGTCCTTTGGCTGCGAGGGATAGTACCCCTCGCGAACCTCGATGGCAGTACTGACGTTTCCCTTGGACCAGGGCGACTCCTTGGACTCGATCGAGTACCCAGAGCCCGCGCCGGAGTGGGTCGCCGCGTACGGCGAGGGATACACGTTTATCGCGTCGAATATGAAGAACTCTATCTCTGGCCCCCAGTTCGTGTGCGTGAACCCGAGCTCGGACAGCTTGCCCGCCGCCTTTTCGGCTATTCCGCGTGAGTCCCGGTTGTACCTGGCGTCCGGATGCGTGCTCCCATCGTACAGGTCGCATATTATCCGCGCGTTCTTGCGGCCGTGGCCGCCGCCGCTGCCTGCGCCCATGTCATAGTCGTCGGGAAGTATACGGAACGTGGACGGGTCAGGCAGCATCACCATGTCGGACTTGTTGACCGTCTTGAACCCCACAATGGAGCTTCCGTCCAGCTTTTCAAGCCCGTTTACAAAGTTGTCCTCGTCTATCGCATAGGTGGGCATCCCCACATTGTGCAGCTCGCCGAAGACGTCCACAAACCAAAAGTCGACAAAGGAGATGCCCTCGCTCTCGATGACGTCAAGAACCCTGCCTGTCGTCATCTCCTCGCTTCCGGTGCTCATGACATACCGTTGCAGGGGTGTTATTTAATGGCAAGCGCGCCAGCAGCCAGCCCAAGAGTTGTGCTCCCTGCCCCCAGCCCCGCGGCGCGGCGCATCCGGATCGTCAGCTCTCGTCGCGGAGCACCGGCCCCATATGCCCGGATACAAGCGCGTGGTCGGCTATTACAAGCGAGACCAGCGCGTCGACTATCGGCGGCGCCCGCGGGACCGCACACTGGTCGAACCGACCCTTGATGGTCAGCGGGGCTTCGCTCATCGTGTCTACGTTGACGGCGGGTTGTTCCTTCAGCAGGGAGGGGACCGGCTTGAAGGCGACCCTCATCGTGATGGGCATGCCGTTTGATATCCCTCCCAGAATGCCGCCGGAGTTGTTCGTGCGCGTTATTATGCGCGGGCTGCCACCGCTGCCGTCATGGTCGTCTGCAAGCGCGAACGTGTCGTTGTTCTCCGAGCCGCAAAGCTCCGAGCCGGCAAAGCCGGAACCAAACTCCACGCCCTTGACGGACGGAATCGAGAACATGGCCGAGCTTATGTCGGACTCGAGGGAGCCGAAGATGGGCTCGCCCAGTCCGACCGGCACCCCGGTCGTCACGGATTGTACGACGCCCCCGATCGAGTCGGCCCTCCTCTTCGTGTCCAGTAGGGTTTCCCTCATGGCGGCGGCGGTGGCGGGATCGGGGCATCTTAGGTCGTTGCCGTATATCGCGGCATCGTCATATGCGACGGCGGATCCACTACCACCACGCTGCGCAGCTGCGGACGTCCCCGTCGTATCCGCCGCCATGGTAGTCGCGCCCACCGACTGGACGTACGAACAGGTCTCGACGCCAAGCGAGATCCTGAGAAGCTTTCGTGCAATTGCCCCAGCCATCACGTACGTGGCGGTGATCCTGCCAGAGAACCTGCCGCTGCCCCGGATGTCGTTGAAGCGGCCGTACTTTACCATGGCCGTATAATCGGCGTGTCCGGGCCTAAGGTACGCCCTCAGGAGCTCATAGTGGGTCGAGGGTGTGTCTTGGTTTTCCATGATCATTGCAATTGGCGCGCCCGTCGTGCGCCCGCGGTACGTGCCAGAGATTATCCTGACGACGTCACCCTCCTTGCGCTGGGTATAGAGGATGCTCTGCCCGGGCCTGCGCCGGTCAAGCATGGGCTGGATGTCGGCCTCTGAGAGCTCCATGCCGGCGGGGCAGCCGTCAAGCATGGCTCCGATCAGTTGTCCGTTGGCCTCGCCAAAACTTGATAGCACGAGCCTCCGGCCCATGCTATTTCTGGACATGCCGGCGCTTTGACAAGTATGCTATAAAAGACTATGTCGCACCGTCGCTCCGACTCCATCCGGCGGGGGCCGCCCTTTCCTGATCGCTTTTGCGGCCTTCTTGCCCGGGAACGCCCCGGGCGGGGTTTGGCATACGTCTAGTCGGGGGACCGGTGTCCGGGTCGTGGCCAATCCTCGTTGCTAGTTGATCAGTTTTCCTGCGGGGGGTCCTGGCCCGGGCGCGTACTGCTATGCCCTGCCTGCTGCTTTGCCGCCTTTATCGCGTCAAGCTCGTCCTCAAAGAAGAACCTAGAGCCCTCCACCGGCCTGAGGTCGTCAAGCCATATGGCGTCCTCGTCATATTTCGCAAAGAACGGTGTGTGCGCCCAGTCGGGGTTCCTTCCCTGCAGGAACCTGAGCACGAGCATCTTTTGGCCGCCTATCGTGGCGACGCCGGAGACCTGCACCTTGCCGGGCGTGGCCGACATGCTGGGGCCCCTGACCGTCCTTGCCAGCCCGCTGACTGACGAGTACGCCCTGCTGAATATCTCGTACGCCCTGACAAGCGGCACGCCAAAGTAGTGCTGCGCGCCCGTGTCCCTGACCACGAACATGTAGTACGGAATGCAGCCCATGCTGACCTGCTTGGTCCACATGCGCCCCCACATCTGCGCGTCGTCGTTTATGTGTGCAAGCAGCGGCGACTGCGTCCTTATCTGCGCGCCCGTGGCCCTGACCTTCTTGATGGCGGCCGCCACCGCGTCAGTCGAGAGCTCGTTGAGGTGGTTAAAGTGTGACATGAACGCGAGGTGCAGCCCGCTCTCGGTTATGCGGCGGAACACGTCGAGCATCTCCTCCGCGTCGGGGTCCGTCAGGAACTTGTACGGCCAGTACGCGAGCGCCTTTGTGCCTATCCTGACGGTCTTGAGGTGCGGGAGCCTCGACTCTATTATGGCGTCCGCATACTTTGCAAATATGCGCGCCTTCATTATCATCGGATCGCCGCCGGTAAACAGGATGTCGGTTATCTCGGGATGCTCCGACACGTACTGGACCAGCTGCTCGCCCTCCTTCATTGCAAACTTCATCTCGTCCATCCCGACGAACTGCGGCCACCTAAAGCAAAAGCTGCAGTACGCGTGGCAGGTCTGGCTCTGGCTTGGAAAGAAGAGGCAGGTCTCCTTGTACTTGTGCTGCATGCCGTACAGCTTTGTCCCGTCCCGGAGCGCCGGGACGTTGAGCTCCATCTGTCCGGCCGGGTGCGGGTTGAGCTGCAGGCGTATCTCGTTTGCCACCCGCGCGATCTCCTCCTTGCCGGCGCCCCCCTCCAGCGCGGCCTCCATCTTTGCGTAGTGGTCCGGCTTTAGCATCCCCCTCTGGGGGAAGGTCAGCACGAAGATCGGGTCGTTTGGTATGTCGGACCAGTCTATGAGCCGCTCGACCACGTAGTTGTTGGCCTTGAACGGGAGGACGTTGCCCACCACCTCCATCTCCGATACCGCCTGCTCCGGGAGGGCCTCGATCTGCGGAAGGCTCCTGAAGTTGGCCAGCGTGTATGACTTGAGCGCCGGGGAGCCGGCCGCGTCGTCCCATACGGTCTCCTGATACGTCATGAGTGTCACTATTCGGTTAGGATTATTGTTAAACCTTTAGATCGTGCGGCAGCGCGGACGGCCGGGGCGGGCGCACGCGTGCTGCATGACGCACGGGGGAGGGGACAAAATGATATAACGTGCATGAGAGATGATCCCTCTGAGTATCATGATGCCAGCACGTGTGGAGACGGAAACCGGAAGAGCGCCGCGGCGTCGGGGAAGGAAGTGACATGGCCGGCGAGGAGCTGTCGCAGATTACGGCGGGGCAGTTTGAGACCGTCCCGCACCTGCTTGCCACCTCAGAGGCGCTCCAGATTGCATTCATCATCATGACGGCCGGGATAATAGGGATTGTCGCCATATACAAGAGGTTCTCCTCGTGGATGGCCACGCAGAGGTTCTACTACGAGAGGCCGCACATATCGAAGTTCCTGCGCAGCGTCATGCTGCCCATCATAGCCATAGTCCTGATTGCGGCCATAAACGTGCACGTGCAGACCAACGTCCTGACCGAGGATCCGGGGGGACAAGCGGCCGCGCCCGACGGCATGCTCAGCGCAAGCGAGACGTTTGCCAAGATCCTCAACACGTTCACCATAATCGTGGTCGGCTATGCAGCCTCCCAGATGATTCCAATAATACTGACAAAGCGCGACCGCACGATCGACGAGAAGGGCGACTTTGACGCGTGGTTTGAGATGAGGGGGTTTTCAGACGACGACGGCGACCTCTTCCACAAACTGTACAAGTGGACCCCCCCAAAGGAGGCCCCCGAGGGCATGGATGCCGAGGAGTTCCGCAAGCTGACGGGCACGGAGGAGGGCATGGCGCAGCTTGAGCAGTTCCGCACCACAAAGGGAAACCCGATAGGCATGTATGAAAAGAGGGTAAAAAATCCGCTCGAGGAGTGGAAGAAGTCGGAGCGCGCCAAGTACGCAAAGTATTACACCGACTGCACGAGCGGCAACAACCAGTCCGGCATAAAGCTGAGGCCGGGCATGAAGGTGGCGGAGATATATCCCATCGACCTCTGGAGGGAGGAGAAGCGGCTTGGCGGATACGAGCACGTCGTCCCGAGCGCGCACCCCCCCGGATACGCGGCCAAGAAGAGGCACGAGCTGCCAAAGTCCATAAAGCAGCTCATGCCCATCGGGCTCTTTGCGGCGACCATTCTGGGCGTGCTTGGGTGGTGGGGCGTGGACCTGTTCGTGGTCGCGACGGCAACCGGCGGCTTCTCGATAGGCCTGGGACTGGCCCTGCAGGAGACCATGAAGAACTATTTTGCGTACCTGCGGATCAGAAAGGACAGCGTCTTTAAGGAGGGGGACCGGATACAGCTGGAGTCCGGATACAACGGCCTGGTGCACAGGATAACGCCGCTTGTCACGTACGTGAGGGACGCGCTCCACGAGTCAGTCGCAGTCATTCCAACAAGCAGCCTCGTAGAGTCCCAGATCATAAACTACACAAAGGAGAACCAGCTCGTGCCTGCAACCGTAAAGGTCGGGGTGTCGTACCTAAATGACCCCAAGCAGGTCGAGGCCATCCTTACAAAGGTGGGCAGGCGCGCAATGAGCGAGATAGTCGACCTCAAGGGCAAGCACCTCGTAAGGCAGTACCGGTGCCCGTACCTAGACCAGAACAAGCCCAGCTGCGGCTGCGACAAGGACCTGCACGTGGACGTGACGCAGCCGGTCGTCAGGTTCCAGAACTTTAACGACTCGTCACTCGACTTTGCGCTGTGGGTGTACGTGCGCAACTACGGCGCGCAGTTCAAGACGACGACGGAGATGAGGATCATGATGTATGAGGAGTTCAAGCGGTACGACATCAGGATACCGTGGCCCATCAGGACCGTATACCAAGGGGACGAGAAGAGGGAGGCCGAAGAGATCGGGGCGCTCGACAAGGAGAGGGACAAGGTGATCGACGAGTATGGCGCGGGCACAGACGGGCGCGGCGAGGGCGAGGACTAGGTTTACGCCCGCTCCCGATGCCGCGGTGCGGCGGCTGCGGCTGCGGCTGCGGCGCCAACAGGCTTCATGCAAGGTAGGAAAGGCTGCGCCACCCGGCAGGCCGCGCGCGTACGCCCCTCTCAAGATTTAAGATGCAGTGCAGGATACGGCCGACATGGCGCAGAGAAAGGGGACGTGCGTGTTATCGGGTGGCTCCTCGGACGGCCTTGCCAGGAGCATAGCGGGAAAGATTGGCGCCAGGCTGATCACCACGGAGGTGCGCGTGTTTGCCGACGGGGAGAGCAAGATGAGGCTCGGGGGCAGGACCGCCGGATACGAGAGGGCGGTCATAGTGCAGTCGCTCCACCCGCCCGTGGACACCAACCTGTTCAGGGCGCTCTGCCTCATATCAAGGATAAGCGAGGACACCAAGGATGTAACCGCGGTGATCCCGTACGTTGGATATGCAAGGCAGGACGCCGAGTTCCTTCCGGGCGAGATCATATCAGCAAAGGTGCTCGGCAAAATGCTCAGAAGCGCCGGCGCCGCCAGGATCGTGGTGGTAGACATACACAGTGAGAAGGGGCTTGCGCTGCTCGGTACGCGGGGCATGACCAACGTGTCTGCCATACCCGCGCTGGCGCGGCACTTTGACGGCATCAGGCTGGAGAGTCCCATTGCGGTGTCCCCCGACAAGGGGGGCGCAAGGAGGGCCGAGCGGTTCGCGTCGGAGATGGGGTGCGACCTGCTGGTGCTCGAAAAGTCAAGGGACAGGAGGACGGGGGCCGTGAGCATAAAGACCGAGAAGGCGGGGGCCGTGGCAGGCAGGGACGCCATTATAATCGACGACATGATAAGCACCGGGGGAAGCGTTGTCAAGGCCGCGGAGTTTCTAAAAAAGCAGGGCTGCGGGCGCATATTTGCCGCATGCACGCACGCCCTGCTCGCGGACGGCGCCAAATCCAAGATAAGGAGGGCGGGAGTCGGCAAGATAGTCTGCGCCAACACCATACCCGCCGGCAGGGGAGTCGCGTCAGTCGACGTATCAGACGAGATTGTCAGGATCCTGAAGAGAAGGCGGCGGAGGTAAATGGGTATGCATAAAGCATCACGCGTGCCAGGTACCAGCATATGAGAATCCTGTTTCTGGGCACGTCTGCCGCACAGCCCACCGCGTCAAGGGGCCTCTCATGCACCTGCATAGAGAGGAACGGCGAGATCATCATGTTTGACGCAGGCGAGTGCGCCCAGACCGCGTACGCCAAGACGGGGCTGGGATGGAACAAGAGGATGAGGATATTCATCACGCACCTTCACGGCGACCACTGCATAGGAATACTGGGGCTCCTGCAGACAATGTCCATGCAGCGCAGGACCGAGCCGCTTGAGATATTCGGGCCCGCCGGCATCGAGGAGTTTGTAACCGCAAACATCCGCATGCTCGGCTTTGCTCCGACCTTTCCCATAACCATCGGAACGGTCAGTCCCGGCGCGGTGGTCGGATACGGGGGCGACGGACGAGGCGGGGGCGGGCGGCGCGGCGATTATGAGATTCTGGCGTGCAGGGCAAGCCACACGATAACGGCGTTCTCGTACGTGCTCCGCGAGAAGAACAAACCCGGAAGATTCATCGAGGAGAACGCCGCAAAGCTGGGCATACCGAGGGGGCGCCTGTGGGGGCGGCTCCAAGAAGGGCGCGAGGTGGTGGTGGACGGCAAGACGTTCAGGCCCGAGCAGGTTCTGGGGGAGGAGCGCCCCGGAAAGGTCATAGGCATATCCGGGGACACGATGCCAAGCGCGGAGCTCGAAGAGTTCTTTGCGGGGTGCGACTATCTCATATTTGACGCCACCTTTCTTGACGGGGAGCAGCAGAGGGCCGCGGAGACCAGGCACTCGACGGCGTCCCAGGCGGCCTCGCTGGCAAAGTCTGCCGGCGCCAAGAACCTGATCCTGACGCACTTTTCTGCCAGATACAGGGACGACGCCGGGCACCTGGCCGAGGCGCGGAGGATCCATCCCTGCGTGACCGCCGCGGCGGACCGCATGGAGATACGGGTCGCGTGAAGACGCGTCGTTGTAGAAACTGCACGGGCTCGACCGTTGTTGTTGCTGCTACTGCTGTTAGCGGCGGCGGCTGCGGCGCATCACTGCTTGACGGGCCTGAGCGCGACGGTCCTGCCGACCAGAGCGCCGTCCTCGTCACGCTCATCCGTGGCGGTAAGGGACACGAGAAACTCGCTCTTGTCCTTCCGCAGCATCCAGATCTTTGCCGTGTCGTGTATCCCGTTCCTCCAGTTCTCCATGTGGGCGCTTATGTTACCGCGGGAGCGCGGGGCTGTGTGCTCCAGCAGGTCGACGCCTATCACCTCCTCCTTTGTGTATCCCAGGCTGTCAACGTACGTCTGGTTGCAGTCTATGATGATGCCTTTGTAGTTTACCGACCTGTGCAGGATCTCCGGGTGCTCGTACCCCTCCCTTGAAGAGACGTCGTACATCTTGCTCATCTCCTCGAGGTGCGCGATCTCCCTCATCGTGGAGTTGCGGCCTATGAGGTTCCTGTGGTCGTCATACAGGCTCGACGCGGCCAGCATGACCTCGAACTCTTCGCCGGACTTGGTCAGGAGGAATATGTGCCCGGCCGAGTGCGCGTGGGTCTCCTTCCATCTCTCAAAGTTGGCCACCAGATCGTCGCGGTATTTCTCGGGCGTGTGGTCAATAAACGACTTGCCGATTACCTCCTCCAAGGGGTACCCCAGCCTCTCTGCATACGTGCGGTTGCAGTCAATTATGGTGCCGTCTAGATCAACGGAGCGAAACATCTCGGGAATCGACGTTCCAATGCTGCGGCCCATTGTTAGGGGGCAAAACCCGTGTTATATTAAAATTTATGAAACAGGGTTGTTCTGGCTGGCCCCGAAGGCAGGTCGCCCCCCGCGTGCCTGCCGCAGGCAAAAGGTGTCATCCGGCGGGGCCGCCGCACACTATATCCTGTCACTGCGACCCACCTGCGCAGGGGGGGCGGCGCCGGCCCGCCGCGCTATGCAGGGTGATCCGAGGGTGCAGTCCCAGACTGTAACACCTTATTAACGCAGCAGTGACACGCGGACTATGCCAGACGATGTCCCGGGGCCGGCAGAAGGGAAGGGGGAGGAGGAAGGCAAAGGGGCCGCGGAACCTGCGGGTTCCGATGCGGAGGAAGACGGTTTTGGGCCTCCCCGCATAATGGTGGGCATCTTCAACATACCGGAGACGATCAGGACCCTCAGCGGCCTCGGGGTCGCCAAGACGAAGATAAATCCAGCGCAGGGCCTGCTCATGGGCTGGCAGGCCGTCGTATACCTTGCGTTTGCGGCGTTTCTGGCGTGGATGATAATGGCGTACGTGTCAGTGGACCTGTCGGTGGGACTGGGCAAGTTTCTGGCCTTCGGGGTGTTCGGATTCTCGGCCCTGGGCCTGGTGATACTCTATGGATCAAACCTTGTGACCGGGGACTATATGACCGGCGGCCTGGCCATGATGACGCAGCGATCGCGTTGGCGCGAGGTGCTCTGGGAGTGGACCATAACGCACGCCGGACACTGGATAGGCGGGTTTGTGATCGCGTGGATGATCGTAATAGGGGCGGCGCAGGCCGGTCCGATAGGCTCTACAATGATGGAGGTGCTCCAGGACATAGGAACGACAAAGGTGCACGATCTGACATGGGAGCAGCTATTCTACAGGGGGATATTTGCAAACTGGCTGATTGCGATGGGCGTGTGGGGCGCGTTCAGGGCAAAGGATACCGTGGGGCGGCTCCTTTTGATCGGGATACCGGTCTCGATCTTTTTTGCAATAGGGTTTGAGCACAGCATCGTCAACCACTTTGCGCTCTCGGCCGGAATCTGGGCCGGGGCGGACTATACGTGGGGGGAGGCGTGGTTCAACAACCTGGTCCCGGTCACGCTGGGGAACATCATAGGCGCCATGATATTCCAAGGCATGGTATACTGGTACGTGAGCGGCATGCAGGTCTGGACCGGCCCCGGCAGGTGGAAAAAGCCGCACGGCACGTACCGCGATCTTGCCAAGGCCGTCAGGGACACGTGGACACTGATGATATTCTTCGTCGCGATGGCGCCCCTCGCGGCGGGCGTGCTGTTCCTTTATGTGGTGGAGCCCGCGCTGGGAATCGCGGCCGGGTACGGCAACAATGACAACTGGATAGAGCCCGTCGGCATAATGATATACCTGGTCATAACGGCGCTCGCGGTAAAGTGGACCATGATGCGCAGGTGGCAGTGGTGGAAGGCTCCGTCGGAGTGACCAACCCGGCGGGCGGCAGGACAGCCGCGGCGCGGGCGCCGCTACGTCTCCCCGGCCGGCGCGTCGACGCCTGCCAAGACCTCTTGCAGCGGCTCGATCGGGTTTATGGATGAGGCCCCTCCGATGATGCGCTCCTGGGCGCCCTGGATGTTCTCGACTATGCCGCTTGTGGCCTCGTCTGTCATGCTCTCAATCTGCATTGCCGACTCGTTGATCCTCTCCTCTACAAAGCCGGTGGCCTCGCCGCCAAGCTTCTCAACGTCCTCTGCCAGGGACTCGGGCACGGTGGAGACCGTGCTTGGAAACAGCGTGCCCAGCTCGTTGTAGAATATCATGCCTCCCAGAATCACAAGCCCGGCTACGATTCCAATCTTTATCAGCATGATGCGTGGTTGCCGCGTCACGATATTACGGCCCAGCTAAAAAAGATCAGGTATATTGGATAAATTTTCTTTACCAGCGCGGGCAGGGCATGGGCCTGACGGTCCTGCAGTGCGGCGTCCTGCGCGCGGCTCCGTGCTGGTGTGACAGTTCGCAGAAGTGGCGCGGAGGGCTTGCGCGCGGGGGTGCAGGTCACCCCAGAAGCCAGTCGATTATCCCCTGGGGATTCGCGGACTCGATGGTTATCTTGACCGGCCCGAGCGGGGACTCGTCGGACTCGCGGCATATTGCCACGCGGCCAGCAAAGGCGGCCTGCTTGTTGAGGTAGAACCAGGCGGAGCCTCCGTTGGTGTTGTCTGCCAAGTTGCGCCTGTACGCGCTCCTGGATTCCGCCCCCGTGCGGATCGCCTCGCGCACGCGCTCAAGGGAGGATGCGGCCGACGCGTCGGACACGACTGAGAATCGCTGCCGCCTCGTCTCGCCGTCAAAGACGTTGTTGACTGCCGCCTCCACCTTTGCGGGATCCTCAGACGGGTACACGGGGGCAGCTGCCCTGAACCTGGCCCTGGGTACGGCCGCAGGGATGACCGCATCATATGACGTTTTGGACACTGTTCACACCACCTCCGCCACTGCTACTGCTGCTGCTACCGCCGTCAAATATCACTTGCGCCGATCCCGCGCTCAAAATGGCGGGCGTCACGTCGCATCGGCGGGCGTCACGTCGCCGTTGCCGCCGTTGCCGCTCTCGCGCAGCCACATGCTTACGACACGGTACGCCTCCCCGACCAGCTGTTCCTTTGTCAGGCCCGCGTTTGATATGGCGTAGTCGGACAGCGCTATGGAGTCGCTTATCCCCACCGCCATCTCGCGCGTGTCCCTCTCCTCAAAGTGGTCCCGCGTCTGCGGATCGTCGGGCCTCCCCCTCTCCTGCAGAAATCCAAACCGCGTGCCGGCAGAGGCATGGACGGCCAGCACCTTTAGCGTGCCAATCTCTGAGAGCGATCTTATCTCGGCATTTGAGCGCACCCCGTCGACCAGCACCACGTCAGAATCCGCCTGCGAGATCCGTGGGCGCACGAGCTCGGCTATGGCACCAGGCCCGTTCTTCTCGCGTAGCTCCAGCATTATCCTGCCAAGGTTCGACCGGGTGGGCTCAAGGTTGCGCCTCTTGGCCTCCTCGCGGACCGCATCCCCCATGTTCACCGTGTCGTACCCGTACAGGGCGCGCAGCCCGTCCGCAATAGTTGACTTGCCTGCCCCCGGCATGCCGGTCAGGCACACGACGAGCACCTTCTTCCCCCGGTTCAACGGCCGGTGTTCACCGCGCTTGCATTATGAAGTTACCTACTGGTGCAGCACGCCGGAGCAGTGCCCCTTCCGGCGGCTTGCGCGTCCCGCCGCCTCCGTTGTTTTGCGTCATTGGCCCCCGTCGGGGCGCGTCCTAGAACGTACTGAGCATGGGTGTTGCTGCTGTTTCCACTGCCAAGGCGTGCTGCGCCACCACTTCTTACAGGCCCAGCCTTCCAAGCAGCCGTGCAAGGGCGCGCCCGTCCCGCGAGTGCTTGTACTCCCTGAGGCTTGCTATCACCTCGTCCTTGGGCGGAACCCTGCAGATTCTCCGGACCTTTCCTGCCAGGGGCGGGGAGATGAAGATGGCCTGGGTTATGGACGTGACGTTCGAGGGCCTGCGCGCCGTGCTGGCGCTCTCAAAGTCTATTATGACCGGCCTGTCGCCCCGCTCTGAGATGATGACGTGCTTTGAGATGCGGACGAGCTCGCCGTGGTCTATCCCGGCCTCGTCAAGCTTGTGGCAGTCGGATATTATCGATCTTGCGGCGCGCCTGAATCTTGCTGACGTGCCGGCGCCCCGGAGCGCGTCAAGCCAGTCGCCTATTCTCCTGCCGCCGGCGTACTGCATGACAAGGAAGTTCCGGCTGTAGGAGACCAGCCTGGGCCCCACCCCCGCCGCGTTGGCCGCGCCAAGCAGGGACGCCTCGCCCCCCATGTGCGGCCTCGGCGAGTCCGCCCGCCGCGCCTTTATGGCAAGGCGCCTGCCGCCCGAATCCCTGCCCAGAACCACTACCCCGACGTACCCCTTGCCGAGCACGCGCGTCCTGCCCAAGATCGTGGGGCCCGAGAACGAGACAGAGTCGATTCCAAGTTTTGAGAGCTCCCGCAGCCGCGCCTTCTTCTGCCGCGGGGTGGCGCGCGGATACCCGAAGACTGCCAGCGCGTCCGGGTCGCCGGACACGCTGTCAACTGAGACGTACGATCGCCGCATCGGTTGCAATCAGCTCCTCGGCCGCGCCCCTGGCCGCCGCGCCCAGATCCGCGGCGCTTCCAATCCATACCTTTGGCCTGCCCTCCCGCCCCGGCGGCAGCAGCGCGTCGCCGCTCCCCCCCGCGCTCTCCCGGTTCAGGAGGCGCCTTGCGTGCGCGTCGGCCCTCGTGTCGTCCCACTTTTTGAGCGCCGCCAGCCTTCCCTTGGCGTCCACCCACATCATCTCCGAGTCCCCGAGGTTCTTTCCGATGTACGCGTCCAAGTTCTCTGACATGGAGAACTCGGGGCCGTACTGCACATACACGGGCGGGATCTCAGTTGCGCCCAGCAGCACGAAGAGGTATCCCCGCCCCTCCCCGGTCTCGACGTGCGCGCCATGCCTGTGCACGGTAAAGCCGTCCTGTGCCAGCTTTTTTGCAAGCTTTGCGGCGGACTTTTTCGTCTGCCCCCATATCACGTCGGGCGCCCTCTTCCTGAACCCGAACCTCACCACCAGTAGGTTGTCCCAGTATCTCCGGGCCACCCTTCTTCCGGACCTCTTGGCGCGGCGCCCGTCAAAAAAGTCAGCCGAGGGCGCCCTTACAAATGCCCGGCACGCGAGTATGAACCTCACCACGTTCGCGCTGGATATCGCGGCCGCCAGGTTCCTGTTGCCGTCAATGGGATCGATTATCGATATGATTCCCGTAAACTCCCTTGCCGTCCGGCCTATGACGTAGCCGGGGACCACGTCACGTGCAAACGCCCTTACGACCCCCTCAAAGCTGCCATAATGCGAGACCAGAACCTCGGCGACGTACCCGCTAAACCCGTTGGTTGCAACCTGGGCACCGTACAGCCCGTTTGCCTTTAGAAAGGACTTGAGAAGCCTGACGTCGTCCCTCATCTTCTTGGTCAGTTTTCTGGTCATGTACTGTACGTGGAATCTGGAGCGATCCGCCGCGCTCTGCCACCGGCCCTCGTCGACGTCATAGCAAGGCACCACGTTTGCCAGGACGCCCCTCTGAAGCCTGGCCTCCACGTAGGGATGGTCCGAGAACTTGAGGTATGGCGCAAAGTCCCTGAGGGCTGCGCGCCCCACGTCGATTGCAACGTCCTTGAACCGATCCTGTTCCGTGCCGCGGTCAAACCTGAGGTAGACGTCGACGTCCATCTCGGGCTTGGCAAGCCACGTGCCCTTCCTGTAGGAGCCCCCCACCTCCACGTCCAGTATCTCCGGATGCTTTGCGGCCTCCTCGGAGACCAGGCCCAGTACCATGTCGGCCAGCCTCTTGGCCCGGGAGGCCTGCGCGTCGGTGGGCCTGGCCGCGTCGCGGGCGTCTGCTATGGCCTTCCTGATGTCGGTTCCCTTCTTTCTCCCTCTCCCCTTTTTTACGGCCGCCGTCCCGCTCAATTCTCGGCACCCTCCACCACCGCAAGGTCGCTGTAGACCGGCCCCTGGGGGGTCAGCAGGCTCCGTTTTAGCTTGAAGCTTTTCACCCTCTGCACCCCAAATGATCTGCCGGCCATCTCCCTCAACTCTTTGGCAATGTCTACCCTCCTTTTAATCCTGAATATGGTGCAGTGCGGCCTGAACGGCTTGTCAGGCTTGTATCCCAGGGGGCCCAGCACTCCTGACACCCTCTGCGCCAGATCCTGCAGTTTCGGGCAGCTGGGCGCCGCACCCGCGGCGGGGGCCGGCCCGTCGTTGTCGCCGCGGCCGGAGACGGTGCCACCGGGCCGGCCGCCTCCCTGCGCCGCTGAGGTCGCCGTTATGGGCGGCGACGGCGACGCCCCCACCCATACCACCCTGGGCGATCTGGCGTTTGGAAACGCCCCCACCCCGCCTATCCTGACGTCAAAGGCGTCAAACTTGATCGAGCCGAGCGCGCCTATGACCCGGCTCTCCGCACCCTCCGGCATCTCCCCAAGGAACTGAAGCGTGATGTGGAGCAGGCCGGCGCCGACAGGCCTTGCGCCCCCGGGTTCTGCCCGCAGCAGCTCTGACTGCAGGTTCTCAATGGCGCCCGTTATGCCGGGTTCGGTAATCTCCACTGCCACGAACACCCTCATGCTGTTGCCGCGCGCGCCGCGGCTATAAAATGTAGCAGGCAGCCGCGCGCCGCCCGCCCGGAATTCCGATGGGCCGACGGGCCGTGCGGCACCGCGGGCGCGCGTCTGCCGTGATAAGTGGTGGGACCGGCAGGATTTGAACCTGCGACCACTAGCCCCCCAGACTAGTATCATACCAAGCTAGACGACGATCCCTTGCAAAAGGCCGAAACACGAAATTATTAAACCGTCGTATTGCAGATCACATACATGAGGGTCTGCCGCATCTGCAACAGGATATCGGCGACGGACTCGGACCACACCGACTGCGTACAGCAGAGAAGGATAGAGATGGAGGACGAGGGCCTAAAGGAGTCCATACCAGAAAAGCTCGACATGGCAAAAAACCCCGGCGAACTCGGTGTCGAGATAAAGGCCATTCTGGAGCACCTTGCAAGGGAGAAGGCCGAATCCGAAGAGAAGTGACGCGCGGCCCCTTGCGCGCCGAGGCGCCGGGGAAGGAGTACCGTAGTAGAAGACTGCGCTCATCCCTGCGGCCCGGACGCCGGCCGGCGTGCGGGTTCGAAAACAGGGCCCTGTCAGCGCTCCTGCGTGGTGGGCCTGATGAGAATCTCGTTTATGTTGGCGTGCGGCGGGGCCCCGGCTGCGTAGACTATTGCGTCTGCAATGTCCTCGGCCCTGAGCGACTCCATCTCCTTTGCCTTTTTCACAAAGCCGGCAAGCGACTCGTCGGTTATGGTGGAGTTCAGTTCCGTGTCCACCACGCCCGGCTCGATGCACGTGACGCGTACGTTCGAGCGCGTGCTGAACTCCTGCCTGAGGCCCTCGCTTAGCGCCGTCACCGCGTGCTTGGTGGCGCAGTACACGCTGCCGGACGGGAACACGGTCCTGCCGGCCACGGACGAGATGTTGATTATGTGCCCGGACTTTTTCTCCTTCATGTGGGATATGACCGCCGCCGTGCAGTACAGCACGCCCTTGAGGTTGACGTCGACCATCCTGTCCCACTCGTCTATCTTCAGGCTCTGAAAGAAGCTCAGCGGCATCAGCCCCGCGTTGTTCACCAGGATGTCAATGGAGCCCCATTTTTCAAGGACGGCCGCGGCAAACCCCTCGCACTCGGACCGCTGCGTCACGTCAAGTCTCCGGTACATGACGCTGCCACCCCCCTTCTCTATCACGCCCGCAAGGTCGGCCAGCTTGTCGGTCCGGCGGGCCCCGATGGCCACCTTGGCGCCCGCCCTTGAGAGGGCAAGCGCGGTGGCAAGCCCGATCCCGCTGCTGGCGCCCGTTACGATGGCGACCTTGTCCTTTATCATACGGGGCCGGCGGGCCGCGGGCGGCTAAAAATCTTTAGGAGTGTCGCCGTCGTGCGCCGTTACAGTCACCGTGTTGCAGTCACCGCGCTAGTCACCGTGTTGCAACATGTCGTCGTCACCGCCGCCAACAACATTGGCGCGCGACGCGTCCGCGACTCCGCGCTACTAAAACTTGATTAACAGCCGCAGCGTCACACAGGTGTCATGAACGCGGAGAACTGCGCCTACTGCGGGGACTTGACTGACATGCCGTTCCAGTGCAACTACTGCAAGGATCCGTTCTGCGCCGAGCACAGGCTACCCGAGGAGCACCGCTGCGTAAAGCTCAGCCAGATAAGGGCAAGGAGGTTCGGGGAGAAGGGCGTGATACGGGACGGCGGCCGCGGCAAGCCAAGCGTGTTCAGGCGCATATTCGGGCGGTTCTGACGGCGGCCGCAGGCATGGCGGACGAACGGGCGGGGAACCGCGAACAGACGCCGAAGAGGCCCGCTAACAACTAGTACGGGCTCTTGTCAGGCGATATCCTTGCGCGCTTTCCCTGGTAGATGAGGGCCGCGGCTAGCGCAAACAGGACGAGCGCGGTCATCGGAAAGTTCTGGGGCGCCGGCAGCACGAACCAGTAGTACACGCCAAAGCCGATTGAGAGGGCCGCCTGCGCCCAGAGCTTGGACCACTTCGGGGCGCGCACGAGCCTGGCCAGCCCCTCTATGGCAAGGAGCCCGATCACCGGATATATCGTGTAAAACAGAAAATCTATCACGTCGACTCCCGTGTGCGACATGCAGTACGCTGGGCGCGCTTGTAATTTCTACCTATGTGGCGGCTAGTCCTCCCAGCGCACCCGCGCGGCCGACCTCTCGGATATCAGGGCCTGCGCGTTCTCGTGCGGAATGGTCGCGATGTCCTCTGCCCTGAACGGCCCGTACATGCTCATGTCCGCCCCCACCATCTGCTCCGCGTCCTTGAGGAAACGGACTACGATCCTGTCTGCCTTGTGCCTCTCGGATATCGACTCGAGGAGCTTGGACCTGCCGCTCTTGGTCGCAGACAGTATGATCTCCCGGCGCTCGTCGCGCTCCTCCTCGGAGTCCAGGATGTACTTTTCCTCGTCAAGCAGACGTTGCATCACATGCGAGGCCTCCTCGGCGCCGGACGCGGCCCTGAGCTTGGAGGCCTTCTCAAGTCTCGTCCTCAGCAGCATGGAGACCAGCCCGGATGAGACTGCTATGGCCTGGTCCTTGACCTCGTCCTCCACCCCGGCATACTCCTGCCGCGACAGGTTTCCTATGAACTCGGACATCTCCCTGTACAGCCCCGAGTCAATCTCGGTGAGGGCCGACTCGTCCTCCACCTCGCGCAGCACCATGTGATACAGCTTGCCAAGCCGGGTCTGTGCGTCCATGTCCAAGGGCGCGGGGTCGGAGGGGGCGGAGGGGTCGGAGGGGGAGCCGGACATTGCAGTTACTACTTACCAAACCTTAAATGATGGTTCTATTTGTGTTTGGTTGAAGCGCAGAGATATGCCATACAGAGTCAGTCACGGTAAGGCGATACAGGTTCAGTTTTCACCCGACGAGGTCTTCTCAAGGATACAGCACGAGAACATCCAGTTTATCGACCTGCAGTTTACGGGACTGACCGGGCACTTCCACCATACCACCATATCGGCCGCCACCTTCACGCCGGAGCAGATGAGGGACGGCCTGCCAAAGCTCGACGGCTCGTCGATAATAGGGTTCACCAGCATCGACGACTCGGACCTGCTGCTAAAGCCGGACCCCAACACGTTTGCCATAATCCCGTGGATGACGGAGAACAAGACGGCGCGCCTGCTGTGCGACGTATACTGGGGGGGCGACCGCGGCAGGCTCTCGCGTGACCCCAGGGGGATCGCGCAAAAGGCCGAGGAGTACATCAAGTCCCAGGGCTTTGACTACTCAACGTGGGGCCCCGAGGTAGAGTTCTTTGTCTTTGACAAGGTGCACTGGGACGTGCTCACGCCATACAAGGGCCAGTCATACTCCATAGAGTCCAAGGAGGCCCCGTGGAGCCAGGAGGGCGACGGGTATCCGATGGGGCTCCAAGAGGGGTACTATCCGAGCACCCCGTCTGACACGCTTACGCCATACCGGAACGAGTGCGTAAACATACTGCAGAACAACTTCGGGATACTGTGCGACAACCACCACCACGAGGTCGCGACGGCGGGCCAGTGCGAGATCGACATCAGGTATGACCACCTGACCAACGCGGCCGACGCAGCGCAGTCATACAAGTACGTAATCAGGAACATAGCGCAAAAGTACGGCAAGGTGGCCACCATGATGCCCAAGCCCATTGCGATGGACTCGGGCAGCGGAATGCACGTCAACGTCAGTCTCTGGAAGAAGGACCGGAACATGTTCTACGACTCGGGCAGCGAGGACGAGCTGAGCCAGACGGCGCGCTACTTTTGCGGCGGCGTCATAGAGCACGCAAAGGCGCTCTCCGCCATCTGCAACCCCACCACGAACTCGTACCACAGGCTCGTGCCCGGCTACGAGGCGCCCGCATATATCGCGTGGAGTTCGGGGAACCGTTCGGCAATAGTCAGGGTCCCGAGGCACCTGACGGGCAAGCAGTACGCCCACCTAAAGCGCTTGGAGTTCAGGGCGCCCGACCCGTCCTCAAACCCGTACCTGGTGTTCGCCGCCATAACGGCGGCCGGCATGGACGGCGTCAAGAAGAAGATGGAGCCCGGCGACCAGATACACGACGACATATTCAAGATGACGCGCTCAGACAGGGCAAAGCGCGGAATCGACGTGCTGCCAAAGAGCCTGGGCGACGCGCTCAACGAGCTTGAGAGCGACAGAAAGTTCCTGCTGTCCATATACACGGACGACGTGATAGACAAGGTGATAGAGCTGGAGAGGAGGGACCAGCGCGAGATATCGATCAGGCCGCACCCGCACGAGTTTTACCTGTACTTTGACGTCTAGCTGCGCGGCGTGCGCCCGTCAGACCCTGCCGGTCATGTAGTAGATTGCCAGCGCGGATACGGCCATCAGGCCAAAGCCGGCCCCGAGAATCGCGCCCCTCTTTCCGCTGCCGCTGTCGGTGGCCGACCTGTACAGCAGTATGCCGCCGGCGAGGCCCAGCAGGAGGACCAGCACCCCGATCACCACGATGTCAAAACTGGTGTTGGTTATCAGCGGGTGGAAGAAGCCGGCAAGGAACATGAAGAAGACTATAATGTATACATACTTGAAGCCGCCCATCAGGAGGGTGCCCTTCTCAAGTGCCATCGTCAGGCCGGTCTTGGGCTAATCAAATAAACCTTGAGCCGCCAAGCGCCGCGGCGCTACTACATCATTCCGCCCATGTCGGGCATGCCGCCGCCCATTCCGGGCATTCCTCCGGGCATGCCGCCCATGCCACCCATTCCGGGCATGCCGCCTTCCCCGCCTCCCGGGGGTCCCCCGGCGGACTTTTGCGTGGCGATGACGTCATCAATCCTGAGAATCATGCAGGCGGCCTCCGTCGCCGACGACGTGACCTGCAGCTTTACTGAGAGGGGCTCGATTATCTCGCTGTTCTTCATGCTTGCGATCCTCGCCTCCATCACGTCGATGCCCGTCCAGCTCTCGCCGCGCTGCTGCTTTGAGCGCAGGAGCGTCAGCGTGTCTATCGGGTCCATCCCGGCGTTCTCTGCAAGGGTAAGCGGAAGCGACTCGAGGGAGTCGGCAAACTTTTCTGCGGCAAGCTGCTCCCTGCCCTCCAGGGACTTTGCCCAGCTCCGGAGCTTTGTGGCCGCAAAGGTCTCAGGCGAGCCTCCGCCTGCCACCACGGACGGGTTCAGTATGACGTCCCTGACTACCATCAGCGCGTCGTGGACGGAGCGCTCCGCCTCGTCGACGACCCTCTGCGAGCCTCCGCGCAGGAGCAGTGTAACGGATTTTGGGTTCTTGCATCCCTCCACAAAGACCCACTTGTCCTCTTCTATCTTCCTCTCCTCCACCAGCGAGGCCGCGCCCAGGTCGTCTGCTGACAGATCGTCAAGGTTCGTAACCACCCTGCCGCCGGTGGCCCTCGAGAGCTTTGTAAGGTCGCTCTCCTTTATGCGCCTGACCGCAATTATCCCGGCCTTTGCCAGATAGTGCTGCGCCATCTCGTCTATTCCCTTCTGGCACAAAACCACGTTGGCCCCGGTGCCGGTCACCTTGTCGACCATCGACTTGAGCATGTTGTTCTCCTCGTCAAGGAAGGACTTTAGCTGCTGCGGATCGGATATGTTGATCTTGGCGTCCGTCTCGGTCTTGCTGATCTCGAGCGCCGTGTTGAGGAGCGCGATCTTCGCGTCCGAGACGTCCTTTGGCATTCCGCCGTGTACAATCTCCTTGTCAAGGACAATCCCCCGGACTATCGACGAGTCCTTTATTGAGCCGCCCGCCTTCTTCTCGACCTTTATGTCATCGATGTCGACGTCGTAATCGTCGCCGTTCTTCTCGGAGACCGTGAGTACCGCGTCCACTATTATCCCGGCAATCTGATCCGAGTCCTTGCGCACGAGCTTTGTCTGCATGGACGTCTTTGCAATCTTCGTCAGGACGTCCCTGTCGTCGGGCGTGACCGGCTCGGCAATCTCCCTGAGGAACTCCTCGGCCTGCTTGCCCGCCCTGCGGTATCCGTCCACTATGATCGTGGGGTGGACGTTCTGATCCAAGAGCGACTCGGCGTTCTCAAGCAGGGCGCCGGCAAGAACGACCGCGGAGGTGGTGCCGTCGCCTACCTCGTTGTCGGTGGTCTTGGATATCTCTACAAGCATCTTGGCCGCCGGGTGCTGTACGTCGATCTCCTTTAGGATGGTCGCCCCGTCGTTTGTTATCGTAACGTCTCCAAGCGAGTCTACCAGCATCTTGTCCATGCCGCGCGGGCCGAGGCTGGAGTGCACTATCTCCGAGATTATCTTTGACGCTGCAATGTTGTTCTTTTGCGCGTCCCTGCCCTTGGTCTCGGTGCCGCCCTCCTTTAGGAGTACGACGGGCATGTTGCCCTTTGACGTCGCCTGTATTGCCATGCCTGCCGACTTGGAAATCCACTTTTTATATCTTGAGATCGGCGGCGGCGTGCTCCTACCGACACGCTGCTGCTGCGGCCGCCGCCACACGCCGAGACGGCCCTTCACATACGCCCGGGTCGTGAGATGCGCCGGGCTTGGTCCATACGACCCAGTAATTGAAAATATGTGCACCGCCATGCTTTAGGGGCATGAGAGGGACGGGCATTTTCTCGGGCCGGACGGTGGTTCTGGACTGCACCGGACAATCTAGTTTCCGACCGTTATGCAGGTGCGCGATGCCCGCGCGGGGGCGGTGCCGGGGCCTATCTTTTTATGCCAAGCGGCCGGGGCTGATTGGGTTCTAGTGCAAATTCGGGAGCTAGGCACGGCGTCAGAACATGAAGACGCATTATGAAAATTGGGGGCCGATAAGCCGTGACAATGCGACGTCTCTAGAATGGGTAGAGATAATCGCGCCCCCGTTCTTTTGCCTGCATGTCAGTTAATAAGTGTTCAAGGGACGGTACTGTTGAGAATTCGGTTGCGAGGCACTGCTATCTGAATCGTCCGTGCGCGTGGGATCCTCTGCCGGATAGCTGCACATGAGATTCCCATCATCCTCGACGTCTTTCTTGCGTTCGAGGAATGCCCTTAGGGCCTCCGGATACTTTGCAAGGGACTCGTCTATGGCCCTGTTCAGTTCATCCTCGTCATAGTCCCCCGGAAATGACCATCGCTTGAACGAGTAGTGTATGGCCTCTCTATTGCCACTATGCTGGCACCACCTGTACGCCAACGTGCCTATCGGTACGCTGTCCGGGATGGGTCTGTCGTCATAGTCGTCGGAGATTTTGCTTTCGAACATCACGTCATACGTGGGCGTAGATGCAATATAAACGGGCAAGAAAGAATACTATTGCAGATTCGTGATATAGGCACAAAAAAATCAGGCCCGTATCGGGGGCATGAGTGCATCGATCCCATTCTCCTTGAGTTTGGCAATGAGGTATGCCTGCTCCCTGTTGCCCTTGAGGCTGTTGCAGGCACCGCATAGTAGTTGGAGGTTGTCTGCGTGATCCGTGCCGCCCTTGCTCTGCGGGACGATGTGGTCTACGGTAAAATTCCTGAACGGAAAATGTTGGCCACACACGCACATGCCCTCCTGCCTGCCATACAGCTCGTGCTTGTGCGTGCGGTAATTCGGGATCTTGCCCTGATCCGTCCGTTTGGGAATGTCGTCGCGTTCTGCTATGTCGTATGCGAACATGCCGATACTCTCCTTGATTCTCTTTCTGACAAGTTTAAGCGCCATTGATGACAGGTCGATGCCGACCCACTGCCTGTTTAGGCGCTCCGCGACCACGCAGGCGGTTGCGCACCCGCAGAAGGGGTCGAGTATCACGTCACCCTCATTGCTGGACGCCTTGATTATTCGCTCTAGTAGAGCCAGTGGTTTTTGGGTAGGGTAACCGACATATTGATGTTTTTGTCGTGCAGCAATGGCAAAGCCGTTGCCTTTCTCTTGAACCCACCAAGATTCAGGTACTTTGCCTTCTGCTAAACCATATTTTCCTTCTACGAATCCTGAACCGCGCAATCCATCCTTAAAATTTTCTTTGGTCTTTCCATGATGTTTGATGCGCACTGCATCGGTGTTAAAAGTCCACGTTTCACCTTTTACATACCAAAACAAGGTGTCATGTTTACGGTTAAATTGACGCATTTTTGGAGAGCCGGGCCCAGTATAACACCACACTATTTCGTTCCTAAAATTCTTATGACCAAATATCGAATCCATAACTATCTTGAGATAATGTGATGCGGTCGGATCGCAGTGCAGATAGATTGAACCCGTAGATTTTAACAAGCGTCGCATTTCAATAAGTCGGACGCCCATCATGATCAGGTATGACATCATAGACTTGCCGTGCGTACTGCGGGCCGTACCTATTGTCGAATACAGGGCGGGCTCCTTGTCTGCCAGATAGCCGTGCCATGCAATGTCAAGATCACTCAATGTCCACGTGTCCTTGAAGGCCGCGCCCGCCGCTTCCGAGCCGACTGGGGCCTCGTATGTCTTGTTGCTGTTAAAGGGAGGATCCAAGTAAATGAGATCTACCGAGTCGGAGTTCATGCCGCGCATAATGTCCAGATTGTCACCAGTCCACATGGTACGGTTGGCCCAGTTAGGCTTGGGCGGCAGTCAGGCCGCCCCCGGTGGACTTATAGCGCCCCTATTGCTGGATATGTGACATGGTGGTCGCCCCCCGCTAACTATGGTGTGCTTGGCGGTAGGTGTGCTTGGCGGTAGGTGTGCTTGGCGGTAGGTGTGCTTGGCGGTAGGTGTGCTTGGCGGTAGGTGTGCTTGGCGGTATCACGATTGCACCTCCGGCAAGGCCTCCAGCTTGGATTTTATCTCAACGGCCTTTAGCTCAAGTGACTTTATACGCGATGATGTTTCCTCAAGCTCCAGCACAAGCGCCTTTTTCTCGGATTCGTGATTTGATGCCAGCCCGCAGTAGATCGCCTTCTTTTTTCCATCCTTGGATATGACATAGTAAAGATACGGCTTGCCCTTGATGGTCTTCAGATTACGTGATCCCATACCATAACATCTCAGACACCCTATATAACATTATACTACTTTTTGCCACTAATAGTTATACTACCCAATACACCCAACACTTATATTCTGTTATATCCATAGGTAGTATAATGAAGTCAAGTGCGATGATGAAAAAAGGAGTCAAAGGCCGGACAGGGCCAATGACGAGAGCCTGTTACTCTGAGCACTCCTTCATTTTCTCTCTTATAATTCGTGGGAGGCGTGCAGTATGAGCACTCACATTGACTCCCATGATGTCATTACATTCTGCAAGTTCTGCCGCTCCGATAAAATCAAGAGGCGCGGCGTCCGCAAGAACAAGAACGGCTCGGTTCAGAGGTACAAATGCAACGCGTGCGGCAAGGCGTTTACTGCAAACTTTGGATTCCGGTACAGGCAGTTTGATCCGGCAATCGTAAGCGAGGCAATCCATCTCTACTATTCAGGGATGAGCTCTTACGCGGTCGCCGACCTGTTCGAGGCACGCGGCATTGACGTTGATGATTCGACCATACGAAGGTGGGTTGACCGATACTCCAAGATTGCCTCTTTGTACACTGACAGCCTCACCCCCGACGTGGGCAAGTGGTATCGCGGGGACGAGGTGTGGGTCAAGGTGGACGGCAGGAAGCACTACCTGTTTGCCACGATGGATGATGATACCAGATACTGGCTGGCGGGCGAGCTTGCGGATTCAAAGGACAAGCACGATGCGGACAACATATTTCGCATGACCAAAAAGGCGGCAGGTGGCAAGAACCCTACGGTGCTGATCACCGACAAGCTGCCCGCGTACCAGAAGGCGGCCCGCAAAATCTTTGGCAACAAGACATACCACAAGTGTGATGCCGGAATCAGGAGCAAGCGCATAGGCCCAAGCGGCAAGACAAGCGGGGCCAACTTCCACCCGTCCAACAACAAGATGGAGCGCCTGAACGGTACTATTCGTGATAGGGAGAAGACGTTTCGGGGCCTGCGGAGTCCGCACACCCCGGTGTTTGACGGCATGAAGGTTCACTATAACCACGTGCGCAAGCATGACTCAATCTGCAAGACCCCGGCAGAGGCGGCAGGCATACACACCGAGGGCCGCAACAAGTGGAAGACCATCATTCAGAACAGCAGTCTATACCTGATTGCCACCGATCAGCGGGTTTGAATGTGATACGGATACCGCCCACACCCCGTATTCGTGTCTACAGCGGCAACCGTATCATTCATACGCCACATAGTGATAAAAAGTTTTGCGGGGGTCGCTCAGCTTGGTAGAGCGTGTGTCTACGAAACACATTTCACACCCCGTGAACCGCGGGTTCAAGTCCCGCCCCCCGCGCACATGATACGATTAAGTAGCGGCCGCCTTGTATCACTGCATGAACCGTGGTCAAAAGAGTACGGTAAGGGCATTCGTGGAGCGCGGAAGGAAATTAGGACTTGACGGCGACCAACTTGCCGATTTTGCCATATACTGCATATCGCGGGAGGGCAATCCGCCCAAGGCCGAGGCGGAGCGATGGGTCAGGGAATACTTGAAGCAGGAAGCAGGTCGGCAGGTTTGAAAGAAGATCACGCCGTGCCCAGCTCCCGAATTTGCACTAGAACCGCTGATTGTAATGTTTAATAGATTCAGAAGGGAAGGGAAGGGAGAAGTGGAGATGGCAGCAGTAGAAGAGAACAGTGCCGGGCCGCCAAGCGAGGGGACGGTCGTAGAGGCGCCGACTGCCCCGGGCGGGCGCATAGGAATCGGGGACCTGATGGACAAACGTGCAAGGCTCGAGGAGGCCATCGACTATGTCGGGGTCATGATAAAGAACCTCAAGGACAAGCGCACCCTGCTTGAAAAGGACATAGAGGACGAGTCAGTCGACATCAAGAACCTCAAGGAAAAGCTCCAAAAGGTCAACGAGTACATAGAGGACGAGAGCGCCGGGATCACAAAGCTGGCCCTCAAGAGGAGGGAGGTCGAGGAGGAGGCCGACGAGGTGGGCGCCATAATCAACAACCTCAGAAACAAGCTTGCCGGAATCGACCAGGTCATAGAAGAAGAGGGCGACAGGGTCAGGAAGATAAAGGGAACAAAGGAGGCCTCGGCGGGGGCAGCCTCTGAATTTACAGACTAGCATCAGGGCAGCCGTCGCCACTCCGAACATGGGTGCCGCACGGCGTCGGCCCACCGTGTGCGTGTGTGAGAGAGTAGCCCGTATGCGCTCGTCGGCTACGGGTTAAAGTGCCGGTTGGGAGCTGCTGCAGGCGATGACGCTGCTGCCGCAGTGGACACACCCTGCGTCTGGGTCGGCACCGAGGGGAACATCTGTCCTGTCGAGGTCCCCGCTATGGCTGCGGCCTCCTTTAGTATCTCGTCTGTCTCCGCACTGGTCACCGAGTCCGTTCCAAACGCAGCGTCTCCCGCAAAGCTCTCCGTCATTAACCCGTCGAGCATCTCGGCCATCTGCGTCAGCTCCTGCTCTGCCCCCGGCATGACCTTGCCCAGAGACGACTTTATGTTCTTCATCAGGGCTACCGTCGGCATTATAGTGACTACCGTGTCCCCGAGGTCGCTGCACGTGGTAAGGCGCAGCTCGATACGCTCCAGTGCGGTCCTGGCCCCACCCAGCACCTTTGTAACCTTGCGTATCTCGGCCAGTTCGTTGCCGAGGATCTTGCTGGTCTGCTGATCGTTCTTCTGTACGGCGTCAACGACCCTCTGGAACAGCGCGGCATCCCGCTTCTGCAAGCTTCCAAGCATAGAGTCCAGTTTCCTGATCTGCGGCTTTAGCATCTTTGTCGCGTCCCGTATGCGGGGCTTGAGCGGGCCCTTCGGCCTGACGACGGACCCTATCCTTTCGGATATGGTTGGCGTCTCCTGCCTCGACCAGGTCTTCTGGAAGTTTGCCATTGACCCCTGTCTCAAAGTTAGTATTTAACCCCGTGCGGACGACGGCCGGTGCAGGGCCGTGCCGGCGGTGCAGAATTCGTCAAGGCCAATCGGCAGGCTTTTACCTCCGGGCGCCGGATACCGCGCAGCCTTGAGCCGCGCAAAGACTGCACTTGTCGTGATAGTGGTACTGCTGGCGGCAGGCCTGATTGTGGGGACGCTCGTACCAGAAGAGGAAACGGAGCCCGGCATCGGCGCGCCCCGGGACGGCGGGGGCGAGGTCTTTCACGTCAGGTTGGCAGAGCCCGGCATGTACTCGGGCGGCGTGTACACCGACTCGTTTGAGGCGCCCGGAGGCCAGTACGCGTTTGACTTTGTGCCAAACGGGAGCAGTCCCGAGATCCTCTCCATTACGCTGGAAGGCGGCGGTGATCCAGAGTACCGCGAGGACTTTGTGCTGGAGGGAACCAAGCACGAGGCGCTTCTTGGAGAGTACTATACGTGGGAGTATTTGGGACAAAAGCACATAGTCATACAGGACGGCGGCACGGTCTCCATTACGATAGATCCCCACGGCGACACGCTGGGCTCTGTGTCCGTATACCTGTATGAGAATTAAGATAAGGGGTGGCGCAACCCCTCTGCTACAGAACAATGAGAGATTTCCTCTCCGTTCGGGAAACCAAGTCCCTTGGCCATTTCGTTCTGCGGGGTTACGCGCCGTCAGTCGATAGAACTTGCATCCATCGGCATCAATCTAACTAGTAAATCTGGGTATTTAACATTTTTTCCACCATCTCATATTTTTTAGGGTTGTTTTTAGAAAAAATTGCATCATTTTTGCAGGCATACCATCACGCCGGCAGGAACGGAGGACGCAGTGACAGGGACAGATCGCAGGGACCTGAATGAGGCCGTTCACCCCTTGGCGCGCCACGCGCGAATTCCGGAACTCCGATGCCCGCCAAGACGGATCTGGGCGGCCGGCCTGAAAGGGGTGTGGAACGGCCGCCCCGGGCCTGCGAGGTCCCCGCACTCCGACATTTATTACGGCAGGGCCATGCCAAGTCGCATGATGAACAGAAAGGCAAAGGCCAAGCTGATCATACTCTTGGGAATCATATGGGTAATCATAACCCTGCCGCTGCCCTGGATCGTAAACAACCCGGAGGTCTCCGAGTCACAGTTCAATACCATACTTGGCATCGTGGGCGTCATGTCGATACCGTTCGTCGTCCTGGGCGTGGTCTGGACGCTAAAGCCGGAGCTGACGACATGAGCCGGCCTGTGCTGGCGCCGGATCCGCCGCCGATAAAAGATGCGGCCCCGGAGCTCGGCGCCGCGCTCGAGGCAGTAACCAGTGCGGGCGCCGTGGTCCTCGACATATACCGCAAGAACGCCGGCGGCTCCGAGAAGAAGGAGGACGGCTCGCCTGTCACGGAGGCCGATCTTGCAAGCCACAGAATACTGACAGAGCTGCTGTCAAAGACGGGGCACGCGATACTGTCCGAGGAAGACGCGGACCGGTGGATCCTGCGCGCGGACAGAACGGGATCAGAGACGGTGTGGATAGTGGACCCGCTCGACGGCACGTCCGACTTTATAGACAGGACCGGCGAGTTTACCATAATGGTGGCGCTCATAAAAGAAAAGAGGCCCGTGCTGGGTGTCATACTGCGGCCCACCGACAACACCATATTTGTCGCGCAGAAAGGCCGGGGCGCGTTCTGCCATGACGCGGAGGGCTGGAGGAGGATCGCGGTGACGGACACGTCCGCGCTGTCCGAGTGCAGGATGGTCGGCTCAAGGCACCACCTCACGGACCAGGAAAGGGGGTTCATAGCCGGGCTCGGGGTAAAGGAGTTTGTGAGTATAGGAAGCTCCCTCAAGGTCGGGATGATAAGCTCCGGCCAGGCCGAGGCGTACATTACGACCACCGACAGGATAAAGGAGTGGGACACGGCCGCGTCGTACTGCATCATAACGGAGGCCGGTGGAACGATGACCGACGTGCGCGGGCGCGACCTCACGTACAACAACGAGGACGTCCACCACAGGCATGGTATCTTGGCCACAAACGGCGCCGTGCACGGGCGCATAGTCAGCGAGTTTGCGCTGTCATCAGATCAGGCCGCGGCCGCGGAGAAATGACTTTACCTTTTGCGCGCTGTCCTCCAGCGGCTCGTCCTCCGTGTCGACTATGAGATCCGCGTTCTCGGGAGCCTCGTACGGGTCGTCTATCCCCGTAAACCCCTTGATCTCGCCCCTGCGGGCCTTGGCGTACATGCCCTTGACGTCTCGCTCCTCGCACTTTGCAAGGGAGCACTTGACGTAGCACTCGGCAAACTGGTCGCCAGAGTCCACTATGCTCCGGGCGTTCTCCCTGTTCTCCGCGTAAGGGGAGACCAGCGATACCACGCTGGGAACCCCGTGCCTTAGCAGCATCTTGGCAAGGTGCGCGACCTTTTTGTTGTGCTCGTCGCGCCCCTCCTTTGAAAAGTCCTTGGGGGACAGCCACTCCCTCAGCTCGTCGCCGTCGAGCATCGCCAAGTTTGGAATGTCCCTTTGGAGATCCTTCACTATGGTGGTCTTGCCGGAGCACGGCAGTCCCGTCATCCACAGTACGAACGGCCTTGCCATGACGCACTGGCACAGGGCCGGCCTTAAAGAGCTTGCCGTGACCGGCAGGGCCGCGCGCAGCTGGGACAGCGGCGGGTGTCAGGCCGCCCAGGGCTGCGACTCGAGATGGTCTATGTCGCCCATCAGATCGTCAAGCTTCTTGGACGTGGCCACTACGGAGCGGAACTGCTCGTACATCTCGAACTCTTCCTCCTTTGAGAGTATCTCTGCCTCGGCCCTGTCAAAAAAGTCCTCCTCCTTTGAGAGGTGGTCGGATATGTATACTGAGTACGCCCTCATGTACCGGGCGATGGGCTCGCGCGCGTTCAGGTCGCTCCCCTCCTCTTTCCAGCGCCGCATGTACCGCCGCAGCTGCACCGCGACGCGCCTGGAGAACTCGTGCTCTACCAGCAGCACGTGGATCTCGCGCCTCAGGTGGTCGTAGCTTGCGACGCACGGAAAGTACGAGTCCTCCTCCCGGGAGTAGTGCACGGCGTCAAGAAACTCCTCCATTACGCGCGCAATCTTTTCAACGTCGCCGAACGGGACGCTCCTGCCGTCGTATAGCGCGGTGTAGCACTTTGTGACTATGCTGTCGAACCTGCGCACCTGTATGTGGTCACGCCGCAGCTCCTCCGTCGCGCTCAACGTCACGCGGGGCGCAGGCGGGGCTTAATAATGATCGGGCGGCGGCACCTATGCCGCGCCGCGCGCGTCAAGGCGGTAAAGAAAAACTCGGATAACGGAGTCAGAGGTCGAGCGAGTCCTTGAGCCCCTTGTACCTGTTCCGTATGGTAACCTCTGTCACGTTTGCCGACTCTGCTATGTCGCGCTGGGTCTTGTCCTCCCCGTTCTTGACGCACGACAGGTACAGCGCCGCGGCCGCAAGCCCCATCGGATCCTTTCCGGCGGAGACCTCGTTCTCCTGCGCCTTTTTGAGGACCTTTATTGCGTACCTCTTCGTCTTCTCCTCTATCCCAATCCTGCTTGCGATCCTTGCAATGCACTGGATCGAGTCCGTGACGGGCATCCTCAGGTCGAGCTCCTTGACAAGCAGCCGGTAGCATCTCGCGATGTCCTTGCGCTTGATGTTGGCGGCCTGCTCCACGTCCTTGAGGTTCCGCGGCGTGGCGGTCTCCCTGCACGCCGCGTACAGGGCGGATGCCATCAGGGCCGATATGGAACGGCCCCGTACAAGCCCCTTGTCGAGCGCCTTTCTGTATATGTAGGCGGCCTTCTCGATCACGGGATCCGAGATTGCCATCTTGTCCTTTAGGCGGTTAAGCTCGCTGAACGCCTGCCTGAAGTTGCGATCAACCGGCTCGTGCACCTGGCTGCGGCTGTCCCACGTACGGAGCCGCTCTATGGTGCTCTTCATGGTCGCGGCAAGCGGGCGCCCGGAGGCATCCTTGTTCAGAGGATTGATGATGGTCGCAAGCCCCATGTCATGCATTGTCAGCGAGGTCGGGGCCCCGGCCCTTGCACGATCGCCGTGCTCGTCCTGGGCAAACGAGCGCCACTCAGGTCCCGACTCCTGCAGCTTTTCAGATACCACGTAGCCGCAGGCGGAGCAGAACATCTCTCCAGACTCGTTGTCGGTGACCATGACGCCCCTGCACCTGTTACACAGATCTTTTGATACACTTACCATGGCTATTAACCTCAAAAAGTGGTCTTTATTAATCATGAACTCATTCGGGGCACAACGGGCGCTGTAGGCACGCACATGCCAAGGCGCCCGTGCGTCCGCAGCCACGGGCGTGGATCTGCAGGCAGTGTATTATTATCAAACCGCCCCTATAAGGAGGCATGAGGGATCGGTTGCCGTCGCGGTGCGGGAACGCCGGTGCACAAGGGGCGCCGCGGCCGCCACCACCACGGTCACCACCGTCATTGCCGTCGCCTCCAGTGCTGGCACTCGTGGTAATGACAGTGGCCGTCGCATATGCAGGAGCATCCGTGCCGCACGCGGCGCACGCAGAGGTGGGATCCCTCGTGGATGCGCACTCCGTGGAGGGCGGAATAAACATAGAGATAACATATCCTGACGGCCTAGTCGCGGGAAGGGAGGGGACCGTCTCCATCCTCGTCAAGAACAACGGCTGGGAGGACAAGCAGGACATCTCCTTTGAGATATCGCTGTCCGACGACGGGACAGTCGGCGCCGACCCCCCGGACGCCCTGGCCATAGGGCGGCTGGCCGAGGGCGGCTCGTACGGCGAGAGCATCGCCATATCCGCGGCCGACGACGCGGGCCCCGGCACGCACTATCTGAACCTGCGTTACACTCACGTCCTGGTTGCAAACAACGAAGAGCCCCAGGCGCCGTTCTTTTACGACATAGCGGTCCCGATCAAGATAAAGGGAGACGCGAGCGTCAGCATCCGCACGCAGATGCCAGAGTCGATATTCGGCAACGCCGAGTTCCCAATTACGGTCGAGGTTTTATCAAACGACATTGATCTCAGGGACGCGCGGATCAGGATAATCCCGCCGTCGGACATCGAGTTCCGGGGCGAGACGCTGCACGCGTTCTCAAAGATAGAGAGGGGGGTGCCCGTCAGCATAACCTCGAGAATAGTCACGCCGGCAGAGGAGGTACCCACGGAGTACAAGCTGCCGTTTGAGATCACGGTCCAGTACGTGGACGACGTGGGGGAGGAGCAGTCCGACGCGCAGACCGTGTCGACCGTGCTGCGGCCCAGGATGTTCATGGAGCTTACCGCCGAGGGTGGCATATGGCTGGGAAATATCTTCATCGCGCCCTACGTGAGCATAGGCACGATAGCGGGGATCCCCGCGGGCGCGGTCATCTCAATCCTGCTAAAGCGAAGGTTCGGCGGGGACGGGGGGCGCAAAGGGTAACAGGCCGGGCGCGGCCGTCACTTGTTGGCACCGTCCGGCGCCGGCTCCCCGCCGTCGCACCTTGCGCGTATGGCCTCCGTATACCTCCGGCTGTACTCGTTGAAGAGGCGTATCTTATCCTGGGCCAGCGCCATGGCGCCAGGCCTGCCGTTGACGGCGGAGTCTGCATCCATCTGTTCTGCAAGCAGCCGCCGGAGCTCCTCCGCGTCGGCGCCCGCAAGTCCCGCCAGCAACACCTCAAGCTCGGAGGCAAGCATGTCCCTGGTGTCCGGAACGGCGGGCGGCCGGGCTCCGATGATCTCCCTTGCCACTATGCGCCCGAACACCCTCCTGTCTAGATCCAGCAACGCATGACCGCGGCGCAGAGGCCGTATAAAAGGCGCGGCGTCCCTTAATTACAATTTTATAGGTTTGAATTTTCCGCCCTGACAATGGTTCTCAACCTGAGGTGCGCAGACTATGGCTTTGAGTGCAGTTTTACCCTTAACGCCAAGGCGACCGCGGATACCATTCAAAAACTGAGGCATCATTTCGAGGAGGAGCACGGGATAGACTATACCACCGAGGCCGTGATCCAGATGGTGACCAACCGCGGGCACACGCTGGACTCCATAAGGCGCTAGTACGTTCCTCGCCCGTCATCCGGCTTCTCCCGGGCTAGGGGGATGGCCTTTGCGCGTCCTGCACCCCGTCCCCATTCCCGCTTCCCCGTCCCCGGCCTGCAGCGGCATTATCCACCTTGCCGGTGCCGCCGCACGAGGTGCATGCGTACCTGCGCGTCTTGCGGAACAGCATGCCCGTCTTGCGCTCGTGATACCCGTCCCCGCCGCACGAGGTGCACCGCGCCGGCGGGCGGCCCTGGGATCTGCTGCGGCGGCGCGTCTTCTGGCGGGCGGCCCTGCCCTTCTTGGACGGGTCCTTGCGCGTATACTTGGCCGACTGCTTCCTGATGTGGCCGCTCTTGCGCGGCATGTCCGGCCCCGCGCTGTGGTGATCCGCTATGCTGTTGTACGCCCACAACACCATCTTGTACATCTCTATATCGCCAGAGGGCCTGTCGGGGTGGTACCTCAGTATGCAGCTGCGGTACTTGGCCTTGATCGTCTCGGGTGGGTCCAGCGGCGAGGCTCCAAGTATGTCATACGGATCCGCGTTCATGGCAGGCGATTCCGGTACGACGGCAGCATATTCATGTCTTGGGTTGCCGCGCCGCCAGTACCCCACCACGACCGCTCCTTGGCAAGAGCGCGGGCTCGCATGCGGAGACCGGGGCGAAGGCCTAGGGCAAGCAGGCATGGTACTACAAAAAGTCCTGCGAGGCATCCATTGGCCATACGCGAACAGTAAAACTCTCGGCGCCTGCCAGTCTTTAGAATAGTTGCCGTATGGACCAACGCCGACTTTTCAACTGCAGGTCGATTCCTTGCGCCAATGCCGTTCGTACGGGTGCAGGCCCGCCTTGCAGGTCACGGGCCAGATCTTGCAGGCAAAAAGGCACTCCAGATTTGGATATATCTCCTTATATAACGCAGGGCGTAAGGGTATGTATGGCCGCTATGCTGACGCCGGACTTGCAGGCGGACGTGGAGGGACGCGGGGGCGCCGCGAGCGGCGCCATCACGGGGCACGCGGGACATGACATGGGCGACCTGTACTGGCTGAACCCCGCTGTCGCCAGCGCTGCCATTACCGCCTCTGGCATACTTACGAGGCTGGAACTTGCAACGGACGCGCTTGACTCCGCGATTGCGTCCATAAGGGGGCAGGTGCGCGACATACGCGAGCGCAACAGGAGGCTGGCCCACAAGTATGACCCCAGCAACGAGGTGCACACCAAGTCGATGGGCCAAGAGCACGTGATGTCCGTCATGCTTGAGGCGCTGATCCGCGCGCGCCAGAGAACGGTGACGCCTGTCACGGCGCGCCAGATGCCCCGCATGTTGCTGCCTGCGCTGTATGTGGTGCGCACCGCACACATGCAGCTGGCCCAGGACGCGGCACCCGAGTGCCAAGGAAGCCTGCACGACGCATCGGCCCACCTGGGCGGCATCATCCTCGATGCAGCCACGATATCAGGCTCCAACCTGAGCCTTGGCCGGTCCAACGCGGAGGTCTCGGCAATATTCAATCAGGCGAGATTGACCGTCGGCACTAAATTAAGAAAGCAGTATAACAAGCTAGAGATGCCGATAGCGTGCAGGCGGTACTGCTAGGCAGGGCACGACGGGCGGGTGGGGACGACACGGCCGATGCCGCCATAAAAAGCGCCGCTTGCAGTTATGGTGACGGCAGAGTTGTCCAGACGCCGTACCGCAAAAACAACGGCCATGTTTGCCTCCCCTATTGTCACCTTAATGCTGCCGTCCAGCGTGGACGAGAGCATGCGAGCAGGGCGCAGTATGTAAAAAGTCGGTTTGCTGCCCAATACCATACGAGTCGGCCAAGCAGATAAAGAAAAAGAAGGGGGGTGCGGAGGACTCAGTCTACCTTGACCGTCTTTCCGCGGTTTGCGCCTTCGGCCAAGCCGAAGGTGATCTGGAGAATGCCGTTGCGGTAGGATGCCTTGGCAGAGTTGGTGTTGACCTTGCGCTCAAGCGGGATCCGCACCTGGTACTTCTTGCCGCCCCCGCCTTCCGCGGAGACTGACACGTGTTTTCCCTCTACTGCGATCCTGATGTCGCGCTTCTCTACGCCGGGCATCTCGGTTATCATCTTGACAACCTTCTCCTTCTCGTCGACTATGGTGTCCACCAGGGGCTCCCTAGTCTCGACTGCGCCCCCTGCGCCGGGCAGGTGGGCGGGTCGGCGCCCCACGATCCCGGCGTTTCCGTACTCGCGTACGACGGGACGGCCGTCCGGCCCTGTAGTCATTACAAAGCCATAGGACCGCACGCCTGGGCTCTGGAGCCAGTCGGCACTCTCTTCGTGGTCTGTGCGGCACGAGCCCCCCTCGCAGGAGCCTCCCCCCATCCCAAAGAATGGATCGGAGAAGAGCCTCTTCAGGAGCCTGTCCGCCTCGTTCTCGAAGAACATGTCATATTCACCTGTTTATGTAATGTATATTACATAATATAAATATTATTCTAATTAGGGTGTGATATTACAAAAGACTATTATAGTTTACAGGCTGTAATATGGCATGCGGACAGTCGGAGTCTCCGTTCCGGACGCCATAAGGGAGATCATAACAAGAAACCGCTCCGTATACGACTGCATGAGGATGGACCTGATCAACTATACGGCGCTGGCGGTGAGGATCCAGCCCGAGGTGGAGCGCATGCTCGGCGGCTCCGTCAACCTGAACACGATCGTGGTGGCCATCAAGAGGTACGCGGACCGGCTCTCGGTCAGGGAGGACGCAGCCAAGGGGGAAGAGTCCGTGCTGAAGAACGCAAGGGTGGTGCTGACTGACGGGATGATGGACATCAGGTTTTCAGCAGAGGAGTTTGACAGGCTGGGTGGGGCGCCAGAGATGCTTGCAAAGTTTGCAAAGATGGGCGGCAACTACGAGTTTTTCAGGCTGTCGGACTCGTTTAGGTTCCTTGCCGAGGATATGGAGGACGTAAGGGAGATGTTCAGGGGCATGCTCAGGAAGGAGTCAACGGCTGGGGGCCGTGGAGACTACGAGGAGGAGGAGAGGATGTTCAGTACGGGTTTGGCCAAGATCAGGATCGTGCTGCCCTCCGCCGCGCGTGCCCGAGACGGCCCGTCTGACATTGTGTCCCATGTGGCCGAGATACTGCACGCGGCGGGAATAGAGATTGTCAACGCGTATTTCGGCCAGGACGGCATCACGGTCGTACTGAGGGAGAAGGATGCAGCGCGCGCGTACGAGGTCCTGCGCGCCGGCGCGTCCCGGGCGAGGATATAGATTCACACAGCATATATTGTGACCGCGGACGCGGGGCGCTGCTTGGTGTCTGACAGCGGCGGCAGCATCGGAGACAACGGGCGCGGGGCCGCCAAACCCAGAAAAAGAATAGTGATTGCCGGCGGCGGCTTTGCCGGCGTCGCGTGCGCGCGCCAGCTAGAATCCGAGCTCGGCGACGATCCCGACGTCGATCTGGTTATGATAAACGAGGACAACTTTCTGCTCTTTACGCCCATGCTGCCCCAGGTCGTGTCGGGTATGATCGAGACCAGGCACATCGTTACGCCCATACGGACCATCTGCAAGAGGACGCGCTTCTTTGAGGGCAGGGTAAGGGGCATAGACCCGTACGCGAAGACCATAACCGTGTGGGGAGGGGGCGATGCCGGGCGCCTGACCATGCATTACGACTTTGCGGTGGTGGCGCTCGGAAGCGAGGCCAACTTCTTTGGGATGCCCGACGTCGAGAGGAACGCCTTTACGATGAAGACGCTCAACGACGCGGCCGAGCTCAGAAACAGGGTGATTGACATGCTTGAGAGGGCCGAGAACGAGGCGGATCCCGCGCTGCGCAGGCGCCTGCTGAACTTCGTGGTGGTTGGGGCGGGCTTTGCAGGCATCGAGACCGCGGGGGAGCTTATGGACCTGCTGCACGACGCGCACAAGCATTATCGCTCCGTAGGGAAGGACGACGTAAGGGTCGTGATACTAGAGGCGCTGCAGGAGATACTTCCCGGGTTCAACAAGGATCTGGCCGCATTTGCAAAGAGACGGATGGAGGAGAGGGGGATAGAGTTCAGGCTGCAGTCAGCCGTAAGGGCGTTTGACGGGGAGGAGATAACGGTGAAGAGGCTGGCGGGGGACGGAAACGGTGGCAACGGTGGCGGAGGGCCCAGGGGGGAGGAGAACGGTAACGGTAGCGATGATGACGATGAGGTGATAATGTCAAAAACCCTGATCTGGACGGCGGGCGTCACGCCCGTCGACATGATCAAGAGAGCCATGCTAAAGACGCAGAGGGGAAAGGTCATAGTGGATGACTACCTGGAGGTGCCCGAGTTTCCGGGGGTCTTTGCAGTCGGGGACTGCGCGCTGTTCGTAGAACCGGACACGGGCAGGCCCGTCCCGCCCACCGCGCAGCTGGCAGAGGCTCAGGGTAAGACGGCCGCCAAGAACCTGGTTGCGCTGATAAGAAACCGCGAAAAGGAGAGATTTGAATTCAAGCCCAGAGGCCAGATGGCCGTCATAGGCAAGAGGTCCGCGATCGCGTCCGTGTTTGGCGTGAATATGTCCGGGTTCTGGGCCTGGCTCATATGGAGGGGCGTCTACCTATCAAAGATCTCGTCGGGGGAGAAGAAGAGCAGGGTGCTGCTTGACTGGGTGATCGACCTCTTCTTTAGCAGGGACATATCCAGGCTAAAGCTGGCAAGGCGCGGGGCCGAGAAGGATTACAGGGTGCTGGACGAGGTGGACGACATGTGGTGACGGGGCCGCGCGCGTTACAAGGGGCGGCCGCACTACGGCGCCATGCGGCGCAGCCTCCTCACGGTTACAATGACCGCCGCGGAGGGCGCCGCGACGTACAGTCCGGCGTTGAGCAAGATGACAGCAGAGCCGTACACGATTACGTCCAGATCCGAGCCCGCCTCCGCCGCGTCCAGTATGGAGAGCGAGGATATCATGGGCGTGATGAACGCCCTTACCGCATCCCTAAACGCGGGATGTTCGCGCTCGAGGTCCGCCACGGCGGGCGAGAATGAATAGTATACGGCATTGAATCCCGACATGAACGCCGCGCCGGAGCTGGTGGACATGACGGTGCCGTCCCTCAGTTCGCGCATGGACTGTATCTGGGGCTCAAGTTCGGAGCCAAACGCCGCAGTCGCGATAAGGCACCCCCCGCCCTCAGGGTCGGTCGGGGCAGCGTCGGACTGTTCCTGCGGTGGTGGTGGTGGTGACGAATCGGCCGGGGTTGTGTCGGTCATGTCGGTAGTAGGTGGCGCTTCCTCCTTTACCGCAAACGTATCCAGCATCCTCTGATAATGCGGTATCATGTCATCAAACCTTTCGGGGATGTTGGCGTATGACAGCCTATAGTACTGCCCGTCCCCGTACACGATGGTCTCAATGAGCGAGACCTTGGCGGTCACGTTGTTCAGTGTTATGGTCTCGGTCACCCGCATGGCGTGGGCCGGCAGGCCCGCCACTACGGTCGGCTCCTGCTCAAACGTCGCAAAGTCCTCGGCGCTCAGCACCTCGCGGATCTCCGCCGTTCGGTCACTGACTAGCTGCTCCAGCGTGGACAGGCCCGCGTCGTTCACAAACACGTAGATCTGCGGGGTTCCCCCGGCGGCCCGCGGCCCCACCGCAACGACGTCGGGCACGTCGGGATCCGAACGCCCCGGCTCCTGCAAGAGCCAGCCGGCGGGAGCTACAAACGTGATGCCAAGGCGGGAGCTGTCATAGATCTGCTCGCCGGAGTCGGCGGGGGCAAGCGGGTCCTGCGCCGGCTGCTGCGCCGCCGCCGGAGCCGGCTCGTCGGGCAGCGACGCGATGGCGGAGCGGTCCACCATGCGTATGCTCTGGATTCTCACGGACTCGGGGTCGACGGGCCTGTCTTGGGCTCCCGTCTCCGCTGCCGCGATGGCGTCGAGCGTCTCGAAGCTCTGCTCCGTTACAATCCTCCCAAACACGGTGTACTGCCCATCAAGAAAGTTAGAGTTCTGGTGGACTATGAAGAACTGCGACCCGGCGCTGTTAGGGTCCTGGCTCCTTGCCATCGAGACTATGCCGCGGTCGTGCGGTATGTCGTTGAACTCGGCGTCCACGGAGTGCGGGGGGCCTCCGATCCCCCAAGTGCGGGGGTCGCCATCGACCGTGTTGGGATCCCCGCCCTGTATCATAAACCCGGGTATGATCCTGTGAAACAGCGTGCCGTCATAAAAGCCGGACTCTGCCAGGGTGACAAAGTTGGACACGTGGTTGGGGGCCGCTGCCGGAAAGAACTCTATTATGATCGTGCCCATCTGCGTCTCCAGTACCGCCACCCTGCCGTCGGCCTCCGCAACCTGGGCGTAGGCCTCCGCAGTGGCCTCTGCAAAAGGCAGTGCCAACGGCGCATGCAGCAGCGCCAGGCAGCAGACGGCGGCCAGGGCGGCGCACGCGACAGGCGCCCGTAAAATTCCAGTATTTTTCATGTACAACAACGGATCGACACCCGCCTCCATAAAAGCCGTTGTCTGGCGGCGGCTACGGCAAAAGCCACGGCAGGCGCCGCACTCTATTTATAAAAAGCCAGAGTTCCTGCCAAAGCATGGGTCCCGACGAGAAGATTCATGCGCACCTGGTCTCGATATGGAGGGAGTCGCAGGGGCTCTTCGCGCTGGGGGGCAAGGAGGGGATGCTCTTTCTTACCGACAGGCACATTGCATTTGTACACAAGACGGGGGCCAGCATGAACTGGTGGAAGGCGATAACGCAGAGGCAGGTTGTAAAGTTCATCAGGTCGAAAAACACCATGATCCGACACGACGGCTACGGCGAGGATGACCTGGCCGACGACCTGGCCGACGACAGGAACGTGGAGGTTCCGTACGAGGATGTCGTGGGGATCAGCAGCGGGGAGAAGGCGTGGGGCAGCGTCCTGCACCTAGAGTACCGCGCTGGCGACAAAAGGGAGAAGCACCAGTACTCCGTCGCGCAGGACTGGGTCAAGTACCCCGCAAAGGAGCCCACCAAGTACATGAAGGTAGACTGGGAGCCGTTTGTGGAGTTTGTAAACAAGAGGCGGCGGCAGCTGGCGACGTAGGGGGGTGTGGTCGCCGTGGCAGAGGGACGCGTTTATGCGGTGGGCGTGGGGCCGGGATCACCAAGGTACCTGACCGCCATAGCGGAGGAGATCATCAGGGGGTGCGACATCGTGGTGGGATACGAATACACGCTCAGGACCATACGGCACCTTCTGGGGCCCGGCAAAACGGTCCACACGGTCACGATGTCAAGCCAGGAGGGGGTGCTGCAGTCAGTCGCCGCCGAACTCAGGGCGGGCGCGGAGGAAAAGACGGTGGTGGTCCCGTTTACCGGCGACGCAAGCTTTTCAGAATCGGAGGTGGTCGACAGGCTCGCCGAGATATTTGGCGGCGTGCAGATAATACCCGGAATCAGCTCGGTGCAGGTGGCGGCCGCCATGGCGGGGGTGCCGCTTGACAAGTCAAGGGTCATTACCATGCACGTGACGTCTCCCATAGAGGGCAAAAAGGAGGAGATGCGCCAAGCGCTGGCGTCGGGGCTGAGCGTGGTTCTCATCCCGCGGCCCTGGCCCAAGAGGCCGGACAAGCACTTCATGCCGTCGGAAGTGGCGGCGCACCTCAGAGAGCACGGCTTTGACACAGGCGCCATGCGCGTAAGCGTCTTTGAGTCCCTTACCACCGAGCAGCAGGCCAGGTTTGACGGAACCGTAAGCGAGCTTGAGGGCAGGGAGTTCTCCGACCTGTGCGTGGTGGTGTTCAACCAGTCAGAGCCGGACTCTTACATGAACTACAGGTGGCAGTGGGACGACGGCTGCGCCGGGCAGCAGCGATGAGGGCGGGCGGGGCGTCCCCGGGGTACAGGGGGACGCGTGACGGGGCCTGCTGCTACAGTGGTGCGGCCGGCTGCGGCTGCGGCGGCTAGCGGAACCCCACATCCAGAGACTCCTCTATCATGAAGAACTCTACGTAGCCGCCTGCCAGCAGGAGCGCCACCACGATGCCCGCCTCCAAGAGCAGCGGGCGGAGGTGCTCCGACAGGGCGGCCCTCCTTACAATCGTAATCGCCATCAGTGCGCTCCTCGACATTGCCAGCGAGTACGCGCAGATCTCCATCAGCCCGAACGGGGTGAGGAACAGCACGGCCAAGGGCGACACCCCCTCAAGCTCCGGCATGCTGGTCTCCAAGGCCGCAAACACCAGCCCGGTGGACCAGGCGGACAGGAACCCCCACGCCAGCCCGGCGCCCGGAACAAACATGAGCAGCGCGATCATGGTATTGTGCAGAAATATCCCAAACGCGTCTATATCCTCCACCAATGCCTCGAACTCGGACAGCAGTATCTCGGCCTCGGCGTCGGAGACGTCAGACGTGGTGCCCAGCACGAACACGGCGGTAAAGGCGGCAAGCAGGACAAGGAACGCCGCAATCCTGGTTGGGAACCCCTCCATGGTTCGGCCCGGAGAGCTTTCTATTTGTTGTTTGGCAAAACGGCCGGAGGCGGCGGCACAGCGGCGCGCCGCTCCGGCGGGGACAGATTAATTATCGGCGCCGGCAGTTATCCTGCAATGGGGTGGGATCGCAAGGACGCGCTGGGATACGCGCTGAGCAGGGGCGTCCAGATAAGCCCCCGCGCCTTTGAGATCCTAAGGAGCGTCCCGTCGGACTCGCTTGAGGGCGTGGTCAAGGCAATGGTGCACGCGGCCAAAAGGGAGTCTAGGACCCAGATGACGGCAGACGACCTTGAGGAGCACCTGGGCCTCAGGGTGGACGCCGAGGTGGACGCGGACCTCAGGGTGCTGTCGGATCCCACGGGGCACACCACCACGGCCGAGGGGGTCGACGGGTACGGCGCACTCTTCGCCAGCAGGTATGAAAAGTTAAAGTCCATAATCGCAGCCAGGCCCGAGTCCAAAAAGGTCAAGTCCGTGGAGTCCGTCAGGAGATCGGGCGGCGCAAAGGACGACGAGGACGCCTACGTGGCCGGACTGATCAACGACAGGGAGGTCAGGGACAGTAGGGCCGAGATCCTCTTGGAGGATCCCTCGGGAGTGCTGTCCATACCCGTGTACAACGAGGAGCTGCAGAAGGAGGCCGGCTCCCTGATGCGGGACCAGATGGCAATGCTGAGGCTGGGAAGGGGCAAGAGGGGCGTCTTTGCCAAGGAGATCATCCTGCCCGACACCCCGGCCCACGTGCCCAACAGGTCTGAGACGGGCGCCTGGGCGGCCCTGATCTCCGACCTTCACGTCGGCTCGAAATACTTCATGGAGGAGGAGTTCAGGGGGTTTGTGGGCTGGCTCTCGGAGGCGGACGCGGTCGCAAGGAACGTGCGGTTCGTCCTGATATGTGGCGACGTGGTCGACGGGGTGGGAATCTACAAGGACCAGGATAAGGAGCTGGAGATGGACACTGTCGAGGAGCAGTTGGGGCGCCTCGAGGAGATGCTTGCCGAGATACCGGAGCGCATCAAGATCATAATCTCCCCCGGGAACCACGATCCCGGAAGAAGGGCCCTGCCCCAGCCGGCAATACCAGAAAGGTACTGCCCGGGGCTGTGGCGCCGCGAGAACATAACCATGGTCGGAAACCCCGCCGTGGTCTCGCTCAACGGTGTCAGGGTCCTGATGTTCCACGGGCAGTCGATCGACGACATAGTCAGGGTCACGCCGGGCCTCAGTTACGACGAGCCCATCGCGGTAATGGAGCTCCTGCTGAGGGCGCGGCACCTGAGCCCCATATACGGGGAGAGGACACCAATTGCCCCCGAGCTTGAGGACTGGATGGTCATAGGGGACGACATCGACATATTCCACGCGGGGCACGTGCACAGGTGGGCAGTCAGCAAGTACAGGGGCACCCTGCTCGTCAACTCGGGGGCCTGGCAACGCCAGACGCCGTTCCAGGCCAGCGTCGGCATAGTGCCCAACCCGGGGATTGCCGCACTGGTCAACCTCAAAACGTACGAGCTCAAGAGCCAGAACTACAACGGATAGCGGATCAGAGCAGCCCCTGCAGGGCCAGATCCTCGGCAAACGCCTTTTTCACGGTCTGGGGCGAGACCGTCAGCCTGTGCTTCTTGGTCCTGCCGTGCACGCCCCGGCTTGCCACCCTGCCGGACACGATGCCCGACAGCTCTATCTCGCTCAGCATCTGCGTCACGCGGCGCTGCGTGAGCGGGCCTGCCGCCACGTCCCTGCACAGGGACTTGTAGTGCGAGTAGACCTCGCCGGTGGAGCTGGCCTCGCTCCTCATTATCGCGAGTATCAGCAGTTTCTCGTGGAGTGGGTACGACTGCAGCACGGTCATCTCCTTGTCCTCCTCCATCTTCTTTGAGGCCTCCCTTACGTGCTCGACCGTTACGGTCTGGCTGTCGGTGCCGCTGCCGCCTGCCGCCCTCTCGGCAATCTCGCCTGCGATCCGCAACAGGTCTATCGCCCGCCTTGCGTCGCCGTGCTCCGAGCCCGACAGGGCCGCGCACAGGTTCAGCGCCGGTTCCTCCACCGTGCCGGGGGCAAAGGCCACCGCGACCCTCTCCTCCAGTATCTTTTTGATCTGCTCCGTGGTATAGGTGGTAAAGACTGCCTCCTCGTCGGCCAGCCTACTTATCACGCGCGGATCAAGGTTCTCCTTGAACGAGAGGTTGTTTGATATGCCCACTATGGTAAGGGTGCCACGGTCCAGCCTCATGTTGGCGCTGGTCAGCTGGTACAGGATGTCCTTGCCCGTCCTGCCCACAAGCTGCGCCAAGTGGTCGATCTCGTCTATCACGAACACGACGTTCAGCCCGCTCCCGTCCACCTCTTCAAGTATGCGCTTGAATACCTCCCCTATGGCCAGTCCCGTGACGGGCAGCCTCTTCTGGTCCATCCCGAGCTGCTTGCCCAAGCTCACAAGCAGCCCGCCCAGCGTCGTCTCATCCTTTGCGTTGGAGTAGACGAGGCGTATTGGGAACTCGGAGTCTGCCGCACGTGTCTGGATCTGGGATATTACCTTGCGGACCACGAGTGTCTTGCCCGTCCCCGGCTTGCCGTACACAAGCAGGTTGGAGGGCCTCGAACCCTTTAGTATCGGGATCAGCACTTGGGCCACGGCCTTCTGCTCCTCGTCCCTGTGCAACACCAGATCCGGCATGTGCGCGGAATGTAGCACGACCCTGTCCACGATTATGGATCTGCCACCTGCAACTGCATCAAGGAGGCTGTCGACCGGATCACTTGCCATATGTTCCACTCACACACCATGATTTCCACTCCAGCATATAACATACCGTATACGATTCGGTGTAGTGTGTCGTGTTGTGTTGTGTGATGTAGTATGTAAGCTCTTTTTTGAAAAATTTTAGAAGGTGTGGAGTGGAAACGAAGGTGTGTGGGTCTGCCGGCTGGCAGTGGAACTGGCTGGGGGTCCAGTGGCGGTTTCTGCCTGCCCGTTCACAACTGTTAGCATGCTGTTAAGGTACTGCCAAAAGTGGTCGAAATCGACCCCTTCATTTCCACTCCAAGCGTCAAGATCCACCTTAACACTGTCAACATACTGGAATCGACCCCTTCATTTCCACTCCAGTCATGGAATCGACCCATCCCGGCCCACACCCCGGCCCCAAAATGTTAGGATCCGCCCTTCTGGCTAGGCACGGGCTAGGCGTGCCAGCTTAACACGCACGTTACTTAACATACACTGCATGCGCATGCTAATATACTGATATTGTGAGCAATGCTTTGCATTGGTTAAGAAACGCATCAGGATAGACGTTGAGGACGCCGACGGCGCCAAATATGACATCAAACTGGAGGGCAACATCACCCTTGAGAAGATCCGGATGGTCTTTGAGGCCATGAACATGGCGGACATAGAGGCAGGGAGCGGCACCCAGAACCACCCAGAACCACCCAACATGGACTCTACCGGAGCCAAGATCTGGCACGCCGTAGACAAGTATTTCTCACTGGGCAAGTTCACGTCGACTGACGTGCTTGAAAAGTACGAGGACGAGTTCAACGAGCCGATCAAACTGAGCGTGATATCGACATACCTGTCAAGGTTCTCTGCAAGGGGCAGGCTTGACAGGGTCCGGACAGGCAGGGAATGGACCTATCAGACCAACAAGATCGCCCAGCAGCACTAATCATGATATGACTGCCTTGCGTACAACCAACTCGTTGTTCTGATATGTTATCTTGACGTATTCCCCCTTCTGCATGTCCATGTATCTTCTAAACTGCCTTGGTATGGATATCGCCCCCGCCGAGGTGATCTTTACCAGCGCCTCGTTCTCCTGCATGGGTGTTTCACTACATATTATAATATATAATTTTCTTAATTTATACTAAATATTCTATAATAGAAGAAATAATGAATTTCCATATTCATTGTAAACATAATATCTGAAGCAATCCTGCCGCGCAACCGGCTGCGCCCGGGCAAGACGCACCCGGCGGTTCCAGAACCCAGTGCACCCGGCTCTCCCCGCGGCAGTCTCCGAGACCTGGTGCAAGACGGAGCCCCCTGGCGCAGGTGACATGAAAAGATCAGCCACCGGCCCCGCCCTGTCGAAGTCTTTCCAGGCCCTTCTGGGTTACGCTGTAACTGTACGGCCTAGTGTCCTCGTCACGCTGGAGATATCCGTCCTCGTACATCTTTTTCAAGAGTCGTGATGTATGCTCCCTGCTCTTCCCCATCGTGACTTGTATATCACGTGATGTTATGATATCATTCGTGATTAAATGCAATACGTAGTCAACGGGGTTAGGATAGGCACGGAACTCCGTCTTGGGCACGGTTTCTCCGTCGCCGCCCGCGAGATCCTCCTCCCGTCCTTCCGCATGCATCTCTTCTGCCACCGAGCCCTCTTCCTCTGCCGCCGCCGCGGTGGCGGCCGGCTCCTTGGACACCAGTTCGCTCAGGGCCGCCGCCAGCCTGGATACGGCCTCGTCCCTACTGCCATCTCCCGCCTTGGTAGCCTCCCCACGCACCATCTCCACTGCATCTAGGCGTATCTTTAGGTCTATGAGCTGCCTCTCATAGTATTCGAGGCGCTCCGAGCCGGTGATCTCGCCACTCTTGCTCCCAAGACCGGACTCTCTGGCCACGGTGCGCAGCCAAAAGTATGCAAAAAGGGCCAGCAGCCCCGCCAAAAATGCAACCGCAATGCTAATCGCCACCCACGGATCAAAAACCTCCTCTGCCATCACGGTATATCATATGTACTGTGATATATCATATTCGGTCAGTATTTTTTCACACCGCATGTTAAAAAATCACCCATCCGCAACAGTTTGGACTGCCAAGACCAAACCATTCGTCACTGTACATCACATACTGCATGCCTGTCGTATGTACTTTTCAATCACGTCAATCATCTGTTCAGCACTTTCAGGCGGTATATCACCACTATTTATCACGTTAATCCTCTCTGCAAGGTCCATCATCACGTCCACATCGTCAGGCAGGAGTATCCCCAACCCCCTTAGAACGACCACCGTATAGAAGAGAGCGACCAGCTTGTCCCTCGATTGGCCTACCTGCCTGTAGTATGCCCCCCGGCTTATGGGAAACCTAGCCTCCAGGAGTTCCCGCTGGTTTAAAATAATTTCAATTTGTCTCTCTGTAAACAGTGATTTTTCAATCATTTCCTGTATAACTTTGTTGAAAATCTGTCTTTTGGATTCGCTCATAGCTATACAAACTTGTATACGACGTAAATTAAACTTTAAAGTAAAGGGGCTGCCACGCAATGCGTGGCCGCAGACACGGAAGAGAAGATAGGCAGGGGCCAGGTAGAGGGCTATCTACAGTCGGAGCTGAGGAACAGGGGGACGCTGCTCTTTGTCTTGATAGACTCCGAGGTGTCGGACACCGACGAGTCGGCACGCCTGGTCCGCGCGGCCGAGTCGGCAGGCGCCTCTGCGATACTGGTGGGCGGCTCCTCCGCGACGGATCAGATGGAGCTGTCCGTCGTGACCGGCGAGATTAAAAAGAGCACGCAGCGGATACCGGTCATCCTGTTTCCCGGAAACGTGACGGGAGTCGTGCCCAGCGCCGACGCCATACTGTTCAGCTCGCTCTTAAACTCGGAGAATCCGTACTTTGTGACGCAGGCCCAGGCACTGGGGGCCCCCTCGGTGGCAAAGTTCGGGCTCGAGCCCCTGCCCACCGCATACCTGGTCATAGGGGAGGGAACCACGGCTTGGTTTGTTGGGGGCGCGCGGGGCATACCACACGACAAGCCCAAGATAGCGGCGGCCTACTCACTGGCCGCACAGTTTCTGGGCATGCGGTTTGTATACTTGGAGGCGGGCTCCGGCGCAAAGACCAGCGTGTCGCCTGAGATGGTCAGGACGGTGCGCAAGGCCTTTGGCGGCTTTCTGATTGTCGGCGGCGGCATCAGGGACGCCGCAACGGCGGCCGCGCTGGCGGATGCGGGGGCAGACGCACTCGTGGTGGGAACCCTAGTCGAGGGTGGCGACTCGGCGGAGGGCGAGCGGAGGCTCGGGGAGATTACCGGCGCGATTGGAGGCAGCCGCAACGGCAGCCGCAGCGACGGAACGGGTGGCCCGTGATTGGCCGCAGACCCTCCTGAGACCCCCGCAATGATGACCCTGGACGACGTCGGCTACAGGCTGCAGGGCATAGAGATGCCAGAGGCATACCAAGACTACTATACGCGGCTCTCAAAGGAGACTGCGAGGGTCCTCGAGTGGGCCTCGGCCGCCAAGAAGGGCAGCAGGGCGGACTCCGACGACGTGATAGGGCCCAAGATCGCCTTTGATCTGGCGGATCGCGTCTCAAAGATGCACGAGATTGAGATCGCCGAGCCGCTGCGGGAACTGCTTGCAGGCAACGGCAAGGAACTCTCCGCGCTCTTGCTCTCAAGGGATATAGCGCTGGGCAAGTATCACAGGGAGGGCGCCCCCCTCGAGGAGAGGATCGACCTGGCAGTCCGGGTGGGGCTTGCCGTGGTTACGGAGGGGGTCACCATGGCCCCGCTTGAGGGCATTAGCGCCGTATCCATAAAGAAGAACCGCGACGGCACGAGCTACCTCTCAGTCTCCATAGCGGGGCCCATGCGCGCAGCGGGCGGTACCGAGTCGGCCGTTACCATGCTTATTGCGGACCACGTGCGCAAGGCAGTCGGGCTTGACAGGTACCAGGCCGAGTCGTACGACGACGAGCCGGGCAGGTTCGTAGAGGAGCTCAGGGTCTATGAGAGGGACGGGCTGGGATTTCAGTACCACGTCCACGACGAGGACATAGAGCACACGATACGGAACCTGCCAGTCGAGCTGGACGGGGTGGACACGGACGACTTTGAGGTGGTAAACCACCGTAACATGACTAGGATCAAGACCGAGAAGGTCCGCGGAGGGGCCCTGCGCGTGCTCAACGACGGCCTGATCGGCAGGTCCAAGAAGCTTCTCAAGCGCATAGAGCTCTACAAGCTCGACGGCTGGGAGTGGCTGGCCGAACTCAAGGGAGCCGTACAGTCGGGGGACGGGAGCGCGGGCGGCAGCGACAGCGACAACGCCTATGACGACAAGGAGGACGCCGGCGCAAAGAGGATGCGGGAGGTGCTCACCGGGCGCTCTGTGCTCTCCATGCCGGGCAGGCCAGGCGGATTCAGGCTGCGGTACGGGCGTGCGTGCAACACGGGCTTTGCGGCAGTCGGGTTTCACCCGGTGATTGCGGAGATTCTGGACCATACCATAGCAGTCGGCACCCAGGTCAAGACGGACATGCCGGGCAAGGGGGCGTCGGTCGCGTTCGTAGACTCGATAGAGACGCCCACGGTCCGGCTCGCGGACGGCAGCGTGGTCAAGATTAGGGACACGGAGCACGGGATCATGGTAAAGGGGCAGATCGCCGAGATTCTGCACCTAGGCGACGTCTTGATCTCGTTTGGCGACTTTATAGAGAACAACGCCAAGCTGGAGCCATCCGGCTACGTGGGGGAGATCTGGACCGAGGAGCTGAGGAGGCTGCTGCAGCGGGAGCAGGAACGTGGGCAGACGCCTGACGGGCCCGTCTCCGGGAAGATACGGCGCCTCGAGGAGTTTCTGCTCAGAGACCCTACGGTTGACGAGGCCATCTCGCTGTCACTCGAGTTTGGACTGGCCCTGCACCCCAAGTACCTGCACTTCTGGGACGAGCTCCGGCCCGCGGAGCTCGGGGCGCTCTTGGAACCCGACGCGGCATCCGAGTCCGAGATTGCCTACGGCAACGCCTACAGCGACGGTATTGTGAAGAAGGCGCTTGAAAAGGCGGGCGTGCCGCACGAGTTTGTTGCCGACGACGACGGCGGCGGCGGCGGCGGCGGACATGCCGGGCAAGGGGGCGTCGGCACCGGGGCCGCCGCAGATCGCCATGAAAAGGACGGCCCCGGCGACAACGGCAGCGACGCCTTACCCGCAGCCAAAAACGGAGACTTTGAGTTCGTCCCGGCCCCAAGGCCCCCGCCCGCACTCGGCACCATACTGCTGAGGGGCGCCGAGGCCAAGATCCTCTACAACCTCCTGCTCAAGAGGCCGCCCCGGATTGATGCCGACGCCGGTGCCACCGTCCTCGACATACTCTCAGGTTCGGGCATTGCCGTCAGGAAAAAGTCGTCGGCGTGTATCGGCATACGTATAGGCAGGCCCGAAAAGGCCGCCGCCCGGGCGATGTCCCCCCCGACCCACCTGCTGTTCCCGGTGGGCGAGGGGGGCGGTTCCACCAGGGACATCATAAAGGCGTCCAGGGCCTCTGACCGCTTCTACGCCGACCTGTGCAACAGGCGCTGCCCCGACTGCGGCGCCGTCACGCTGGGCTTGGCGTGCCCCGACTGCGGCGCAAGGTCGGTGGAGACTAGGCGCTGCGCGCGCTGCGGCACGTCGACTGACTTGGAGGAGTGCGACCAGTGCGGGCGCAGGACCGTCCTGTATGCAAACCTGGAGTTTCCCCTGCGGGCCCAGCTGCTCAAGGCCCAGGAGCGCATGGAACTGCGGGCGCAGGAGCCGCTCAAGGGGGTCAAGGGGCTTGCAGGGACGGACAAGCTGGCCGAGCCCATCGAGAAGGGGCTGCTGCGCCAGGGGTTCGGGCTGACCGTCTTCAAGGACGGGACGGTGCGCTTTGACGCGACGAACTCCCCGCTTACCCACTTCAAGCCCTCCTGGATAGGCACCCCCGTCCAGAGGCTGCGCGAACTCGGCTACACGCACGACATGGACGGCAGGCCGCTCACCGACCCGGACCAGCTGGTAGAGATGCGCATGCAGGACGTAATCATACCGTACGAGAGCGGCCGCTACCTCCTGGCCGCGGCCAAGTATGTCGACGCGCTGCTCTCAAAGTTTCACGGCGCAGAGCCGTACTACAAAGCCAGGGCCGTGGAGGACATGGCGGGGCATCTGGTCATAGGACTCGCGCCGCACACGTCAGTCGGCATAGTGGGCAGAATCATCGGGTTTGCCGAGACGCACGTGTGCTTTGCAACCCCCAACTGGCACTCTGCCAAGCGGCGGGACGCCGACGGCGACGCGGACTCCATCATGCTGCTGATGGACTGCCTGCTGAACTTCTCAAAGGCGTTCCTGTCGGGGAGGATAGGCGGACTGATGGACGCGCCGCTCCTGGTCCAGCCCCTCGTACTGCCCCACGAGTCGCAGCCGCAGGCGCACAACCTGGAGGTCGCGCGGTCCTTTCCGCTCGAGTTCTTCGAGTCGGCCGCACGCAGGGAAAAGGCCGGCAGCGTCGACTCCGTTGAGATCATAAAGTCGAGGCTGGACACGGAGAGGCAGTTTTACGACTACCTCTTCACCCACGAGACGTCCACCCTGACCACGTCAAGGTCGCGCAGCGCGTACTCCGTGCTGGGCTCCATGCTCAACAAGCTTGACCTGCAGCTGAAGAACGCGGAGATGATCAGGGCAGTCAGCCCGGACGAGACCGCCCTGAACGTCATAACGACCCACCTGCTGCCGGACATGGCCGGCAACCTGAGGGCGTACGCAAGGCAGGAGTTCCGCTGCACCGAATGCGGCACGCGGTTCAGGCGCATCCCGCTGACGCGCAAGTGCGCCCAGTGCGGGGTAAGGCTGACGCCCAACATAACGAGGCCGGGCGTGGAAAAGTACCTGATGCTTGCAAAGAGCCTGGCCAAAAGGTACGACATCGGGAGCTACAACCGCGGAAGGATAGCCCTGCTTGCCGACGAGATCTCGATGGTCTTCGGCAAGAGCAAGGGGGACCAGCTCATGCTCAGCGACTACATGTGAGATACGGTCACGCGGCAGCCTGCAAGCTGCACGTGCGAACGGCAGTCACCTGAGCCTGACGTACTCGTAGGCCCCGCGCCGCGCCCCGTCAGGAAAGCAGAACTTTACGGTCTGGTAGCCCTTTCTGAGCGCCCTTGCCTTTCTGAGTATGCTCTTGGGATCCTTCCCGTTGATTACCACCTGCCGTATCAGGGACGCAATCTCGGCCATCTCGGCCTCCTTCATGCCGAGCCTCGTCACCTCTGAGACGCCCAGCCTTATGCCCCCCGGACGGAAGTAGTTGCGCTTTGCCTTGATGTCTCCGGGTATGAGCTGCCGGTTCACTATGATGTTGGCCCTCTCCAGGTCGGCCTCGACCCGCCCGCCGTCCGAGTACTTTAGGACGTCGAGCGCGATCTGGTGCGACTTGGTAAAGCCCCTCGACTCGCCCAGCACCCTGAACCCCTCGGCGCTCAGGGCCTCTGCCAGGACCTTTGCGTTCCTTATCACCTGGGCGGCGTACTTTTTGCCGAACTCCAGGGCCTCGGCAAACGCCACGGCCTTGCCTGCCATGTTGTTGATGTGGTGGCTGCTTGTCAGGCCCGGGAACACCGCCTTTTTTATTGCCTCCTCGTGCTCCGCGGCGCCCAGTACGAGGCCGCCCTGGGGGCCGAACAGGGTCTTGTGCGTGCTCATCGTCATGGTGTCCGCCCCCTCCCTGAGGGGGTCCTGGAACTTGGAGCCGGCGATGAGCCCGGCCACGTGGGCCGCGTCGTAGTTTATGTGCATGCCGTACCCCTTTAGAAAGTCCGCCAGCTCCTTTACGGGGTGTGGAAACAGAAAGAGCGAACCGCCAAACATTGCTATCTTGGGCCTGCCGCTGCCCTTCGCGGCCCTCTTCGAGGCGAGCTTCCTGACGCGCCTCTTGGTCTCGTCCACGTCTATCGTCATCTCCTGCGCGTCAAACGGGTAGAACTCGATCTCAAGCCCGTGCACCAGTCCCGCCGTGCCGGAGTGGTCCCTCTTGCCGTGCGAGATGTGCCCGCCGGCCGGTATCGAGGGCGCAAGCATGGTGTCTCCGGGATCCGAGAATGCAGAGTACACGGCCAGGTTCGCGACCACGCCCGATATGGGGCGCACGTCTGCAAACTTGGCCCTGAACAGCCTCTTTGCAAGGCCCATGCACTGCACCTCGACCTCGTCTATCTTGGTGCATCCGGCATAGACCCGCTCGCCGGGCCAGCCCTCCGCATAGCGGTTTCCAAAGTCGGTTGCGATCGCCTCCCGGACGGCCGGACTCGGAATGTTCTCGCTCGCTATGAGCGGAATCGACTCGGCAAACCACTTGTGGTGCTCCCTCAGCCTTGCAAATATCATGTTGTATGAGTCCCGGTTTCTGGACTTGCCCGCCATGCGGCAACGCGCACGCGTCCCAATTTAAAAACAGCGCTGGTCGTGTTTGGGGGGGGGGGGGAGAGGAGAACTGGGACGCCGTGACGCCGCCCCCTCGGTACGGCACGAACGGCGCCACTAGTTTACAGTCACCATGATCTGGGACGGCGGCGACAGCGCGCTGGGCCTTACAAGCGACTCCCACACGAACGCCGTGACGTCGTACAGGCCTGCCGCCTCCGGCATCCATGATGTGGAGACGCTCAGGGACTGTCCGGCATCCATGTGCCCCGTCACCCATGACAGGGAGGAGACCGCGCCGCTCTCGGCGTCCTTGACCACTATGATGTACACGAACTGCTGCTTTCTCTCCTGCTGGTTTGTCAGCTTTGTCGATACCTGCACCTGCTGGCCCTCCGATATGGAGCTGCCCATGTCGACGTTGAACCCGTCCGTAATCCTCAGCTCGGACGTCCTTACCCTGTCTAGCGGCGCCACCAAGGCCCCTATCTGCGACGCGGCCGTGACCGACTGCTCGTCTGCCTCGCTGTACGGGTTCGGCAGCGTGTTGTCCTTGTAGCTTGCAGTTACAATGTCGCCCTCTGCCACCTTCAGCCGGTGCCCGGAGGACCGGTCGTCAGCGGTAAACGTTACGGCGCCCTCAAAGATCCCGGACGACTCGGACTTTTCGGTTACGACAAGCGAGATGCCCCCTGCATCGGAGTCCGACCACACGTCGACCTCAAAGCTGTTGACTGCATTCGGATTCAGGTTCATGTCGGGATCAATCACCCTGACCGTCCCGGTTCCGGACGCCGGGTATGACCGCTCGGACCACTCTATCTGCCCCATGTTCCAACTTATCGGGGCGGTGCCCACTATGGTGTGGCCGTCGGTATACTCGAAGGAGACCGTAATTGCGTCGTCGCTTCCGGCCTTGATGTGGCCGCTGGTTGGCCCGTTGCCGCCGGTCTCCCGCTGCGGGTTGTCAAATCCGCGCCCGTCCGCGCCCGTCCGCGAGTCGCCGTCCGCGTCGTGGTCAAATCCGATCAGCGTGACCTCTCCGGTGAATATGCCAGTGTTCGGACCCGTCTCGACCAGCTTGTACCTTTCAAGCGTGCCCTCCCTGGTGGAGATCTTTATCGGGTCGTGCTCGGTATCGCCTATGGTGTCCACGGCCCTCGAGTCAAAGTTGTGGTCGGGCGCCACTATGGTTATGTGAACCGTGTCGGTCCAGCTGAACACCTTTTTTCCAAACGAGACAAAGCCGCCATACTCGCCGTCGTGGGTGGCCGCGGAGGCGGACTGCACGTAGGCATCATCATCATGGCCGTGCCCGGCCATGACGCCCGGCCAGGCCGGGGCCTGCAGGTACTGCCCCGCGTTCCGGTCAGCGCCGGGCGGTTCGAAGGGCAGGGACGGCGCCAGCAAAAGAAGCAGGGCCGCCGCGGCGAGGAACGGGGCCGCCGCCTTGGGGCGGCTGCCGCGCTCTTGTCGACACCGCCCTCGTCCCGTGCAGCCGTGCAAGAGCCCCTCTGGCATGACATACCACCGATTACTAATCAAATAACCCTTTCATTGCGCGCAGCCTTTTGCATGCCGCATCTGCCGCACGGCAACGCTCCGTGCCGCGTGATGCTTGGGGGGGGGGGTAGGGAGGAGGGAGAGAAGACGGGGAGACAAGGAAGAGGGAAGGCGTCTCCTGTACGGGACGCCCGCGCTCCGGGCAAGAAAGTTCATATACAATCCGAGGCCAGCGCGGGGCATGGCGTCAAGGGAGATTACGGTGGGCGTGGGTATCCCCATGATTGTGGTGGGTGCGCTCATGGCCTTTCTGTGGGCGCCGTTCGAGACGGACAGCTACCAGCCGCAGATCGAGCTGGTGGGCAGCACCATAGGAATACTCGGAATCGCCTTTTTCATCGCTGGACTCTTCTACACAAAGGAACCCGTCATGCACTGACTGACATAAATAATCAGCAGTACTAACACCGTTGCTTGAGGGTCAGACTATCTGAGGTATTTACGTCAGTCGAGGGCGAGGGCATCCTGTACGGCACCAAGACCCTCTTCGTGCGGCTGGCCGGGTGCCCGTTTACGTGCTTTTACTGCGACACGCCCGAGTCCCTCCCGCTTGACTCCGGAACCGAGTATTCCGTTGAGGAGGCCGCCGGGCTGATCGACGACTCGCTGCAGGACCACACGTACAAGGTCAACTTTACTGGGGGCGACCCGCTCATGCAGCACGAGGCCGTCGCGCTGCTTGCGGGACACGTGCATGCTCACGCGCGCGGGGTGCTGACGTATCTGGAGTCGTCGTGCTTTGACGCGGAACGCTTTGCGCACGTGCTGCCGCACATCGACGTTGCAAAGGTCGAGTTCAAGACGAGCGACTCTGAGTTTGTCGACGCCGGGCACCATGACAGGATGACGGGGCAGGCCCTCCTGTGCCTTGAGCGTGCAGTCTCCGCCCGCAAGACCACGTACGTCAAGATCGTGGTCAGTTCAAGGACCGCCGTGCAGGAGATACGGGACCTGGCGTCCGCCATACGTGACGTCCTGCAGAGGGGCCGGGAGTCGTCGGGGCGGCGGGAGGACGACCGTGACGGCGCCATGTCGGGGTTCGTAATACAGCCTACACACGGCAGGGACGAGCCGCCGCTTGGCCTCCTGCTGTCGATGTATGACGCTGTGCGCCCCATCCACCCCGACGTCCGCGTGGTTCCACAGCTTCACAAGCTGATCGGGGCCCCCTGAGGCGGCAGCAGGCGTATGGACTCACGTCCATGCCTGTGACCCTGTTGGCAACTCTGGCAGGCCGACAAGCTTATAGATCATATATTCTGCAAATTGTCCATGGGCGATTCCGAGACGGCACTGCTGCGTCGGGAGATGGCCAAGATGATGGCGGAGATCAAGAGGCTGCAGGATGCAGTCGCCCGGGTGGAGGCCGAGCGTGACAGGATAAGGGCCGGCCTTGAGGAGCAGATAGACCTGCTTATGGAGACTATTGCAGAGCAGGACAGGAGGCTGGCCAAATACGAGAGCCCGAACGCGCCGTCCTCCACGGGTTCCATATACAACGCGGAGCGCGACGCGTTCCGGAAGAGGCTGGCAGAAGAGGAGGGGGACGGGGGCGGACCTGAACCGAAAGAAAGCGCGGCGGGCAGGCGCAGCGGGCCTCCGGAGGGGCACGAGGGCGCGTCCCACGGTAACAGGCCCTCGAGGAGGGAGCGCATGCGCCTGTACCGGTGCCGGAACTGTGGGCGTGGCCACCTCGCGTACGCGGCCCCCGTCACGAGAATCGTAAACGACTTTCCGGATGAAAGCAGCAGGTGCATCGAGACGGTCGCGTACGTGCTCGAGCGCGGATTCTGCAGGAGGTGCAGCGCGGTCAGCACCGCCCCGGCTCCCCTGCCGCCCGGCACGTCGTTCGGCCCGAGGGCCCTAGGGTTCATACTCGAATACTACGCCAAGAGGTCGACTGACTCGACCATATCGTACTATTTCCGGGCGCTCTACGGCTTTTCGGTGTCCGCAAACGCGGTCTGGAACGCGCGCAGGGCGATAAGGAACCTGCTCGGGGCCGCGTACGACGGCATCCTAGAGAGGATCTCGCGCGCCGCGTTCGTCCAGTTCGACGAGTCGGTTATCAGGATGAACGGCAAGAGGGGGTACGTATGGCTGGCGACTACAGGGGACGCCACGTATATCGTGGCGGCCCCGAGCAGGGCCGCGGCCGTACTGGAGCTGCACTTTGGCGGCCTGCTGGGCATGCCGGCCGTCACGGACGGATATGTCGCGTACGGCATGCTCCCGGTCAGGCAGCGCTGCTGGGCCCACATACTGCGCGAGGCCGAGAAATACGCCGTGAGAAACGGCGGGGACGACCTGTCGTGCTACCGCAGGCTGCTCTCCATGTACCGGAGGATCAAAAGCCGCGAGTCGGCGGACGGCGCCGAGTGCCTAAACCTGGAGAGGGCCGTGCTGCGCATAGCGTCGGGCTACAAAAAGGGTCACGGGTTCCGCGAGACGCTGGAGAACGCCGCCCCGCACCTGTTCACGTTCCTCAGATGTCCGGGCATGCCGCCCCATAACAACGCCGCCGAGCTGGAAATACGCGATACCGTCGTGCTGCACCGCAACGTGCGCCACCAGCTGTCAGAACCCGACGGGCGCCACGTGTTCTCCGTGCTGGTGTCCGTCGCGCGCACGTGCCAGAAGATGGGTGTGTTCCCGCGTATGGCGGTGGAGCGCATGATCGAGGATCCTGACTGGCGCATATTCAAACCGCCCGACTGCCCGGAGCGCGTCGAACGGCTGGTACAGGCTACAACGGCGGTGCCCTCTGTCGCCGCCACATGCTGAGACGGTCCTTCACATATGCTCGAATCATGAGACGTGGCGACCTGAGTCTATACCAGCAGGCTGCAAACTAAGTACATATACACCCGCATCCGTTCCAGATCAGGCTGCAGGGAATGGACGAGGAGCGCGTAAGAAGGCTGATCAGGGAGATCATCATAGAACTCGGCGAGGATCCCACACGGGAGGGCCTGCGCGAGACGCCGGCAAGGATAGCCAGCATGTACGGGGAGATATTCGGCGGGTACGAGTCGGACTCGGAGCTCTCCGTGCAGTTCTCAGAGGACTCCGACACGGTGGTGGCCTGCGGCATACAGTTCTATTCCATGTGCGAGCACCACATGCTTCCGTTCTACGGCAAGATACACATAGCCTACTCCCCAAACGGCAGGGTCTTTGGCATATCAAAGCTCGTCAGGCTCGTCGAGAAGTACTCCAGGAGGCTCCAGATACAGGAGCGCCTGACCAAGGACATCGCCGACGAGCTGTACTCCCAGGGTGTCCGCGGCGTCGCCGTCGTGGCCGACGCGGAGCACCTGTGCATGAAGATGCGCGGCGTCCGGAACGACGCGCTGCTGACGTCGTCCGCGTTCCGCGGCATATACGCGGCAAAGGGCGAGAGGGAGGGGGTAATAACCCTCCTACGCAGGAAGGCGCCAGAGCAGTACCAGATCTGAGCTCGCTGCGGCTACGGCGCCCTGGTGGCGAGGGCAGACGACTGCGTATCGCCCTGCAAGACCTACATGTGTGACTTGTGCCACAAGGCCGCCGGGCCGAAGAAGCTAGGCCGGTTCGGCCCGCGCAAGCTCGGACTCTACTCTCTTTTCGGCCGCCGCCGCGTACTCACTGTTGATGTCAACTGACACAAAGTGCCTGTTTGTCCGTATGGCGGCCACTGCCGCCGTCCCGGATCCGCCGAACGGGTCGAGCACGACGTCCCCCTCGAAGGTGTAGAGCTGTATGCACCGGCGCGGCAGCTCCACCGGGAACGGCGCCGGATGGTTCACCTTCTTTGCTCTCTCGGGGCCAAAGCTCCACACGCTCTTCGTATATTCCAGAAACTCGTCCCTCGTTATCGTGCTTTTTCTCTTGCCGTCCCTGCGCCTGTCAAACCTTCCCTTGGAGAATATCAGTATGTACTCGTGCGTGTCACGTAGGGTCGGATTGCTTGCCGACATCCAGCTGCCCCATGCGGTGGACGTCCCGGCCCCCCTGCCCTTGTCCCAGATGACCTCGCCGCGCATGAGAAACTGGCTTTTTAGCATCAGCGTTATGATGTGCGAGTGGAGCGGGACGTACGGCCTGCGCCCCACGTTTGCAATGTTGACGCACGCCCTTCCGCCCGGCACCAGCACCCTGTACGTCTCGGCAAACACGCGGTCAAGCATCCCGAGGTACTGGTCCATGTCCATGTCGGCATCATAGTCCTTGCCCACGTTGTAGGGCGGGGACGTCACCATGAGGTGCACGCTCGAGTCCGGAATTTTTGATAGGCTGGTGCTGTCGCCGCACATGACCGTGTCCCTGCACGCGCCGATGTCGTTCTCACGCACCGCCTGGGCGCCGCCGTTGCCGCCATCGCCAGCACTGCCACCCCCGCCTGAGAACATCCTCCTTGCGTAAAACTCCCCAGAGTCGTGGTTTACCCTCTCCGTTCCGCCAAAGCCCCTCATCGCGGTCTTTCTTGGCGGGCGCCCCTTGCCCTTCCTCCCTGCTGTTGCTGTCGTCCGCTGTCTGTCACCTGGCATGTCAACTATCTCCGGCCATCATCTTGTCGGCCCGGGCCTTAATGTACTCTCTTCGCCGCCGCTCCACGGGCCGTTGCCTACTGGCGTGTCCCCCACATCTGAAACTTAATCATTAAATAATCAGGCCAGAGAGCACCCCCATGACCCTGCCTCCCTATGCACACGTACCCCGCGAGTCGTGGCCGAACTGGATATGGTACGCGATTGAGTTTGGCATAGTGCTGGCGGCCTCCATGCTGGTGTCCCGCGAGATCACCAACTCCGTCGAGGAGCTGGCGCCCGACGTGCAGAACTACCTCTTCATGGGGATAGTGGGCCTGATATTCTTGGCCTGGTATATCGGGATAAGGGGGCTCGTGCTCCGAAAGAAGATCCTGCGGAACACCTACTAGAGGCGCGCCGCACGCCCCTTCCGCATCTGAGTCAGCTGTTCTGGTACGCCGTCTTGTCCGCGATGCCGGCGTCCGCAAAGGCGCGCCTGCGGTTCATGCAGGACTCGCACCTGCCGCACTGCCGCCTTCTGCCCGCATAGCAGCTCCACGTCTCATATATGCGGTCCCCGAGCGCGTCGGCCCCCAGCCTTACCAGCTCCCTCTTTCCAATCCCCGCCGAGTACGGGGACCATATCTCTATCTCGCGCCGCACGCCCAGCCTTATCCCGTCCGACTCGCCGGCGTTGAACGCGGCCTGGAGTCTTCTGGCAAACGCGGGCCTGCAGTCCGGATAGTGCGCGTCGCCGGTATGGGCCCCGTACGCGACGCGCGTCGCCCCGATCGAGAACGCCCATGCGGACGCGATCGAGAGAAAGACTGCGTTTCTGATCGGCACCACAATAGAGTACTCGAAGGAGCCCGGCAATTCGTTCTTTGAGCTTGTCAGGACGTTCGAGTCGCCGTACAGCCCCCTCATAAAGCCGATGTCAACTATCCTGTGCCGCTTCAGTCGCAGCCTCCTTGCCAGCCTCCTGGCCGCGTCCAGCTCGGGGCCCGCCCTCTGGCCGTACGAGAACGTTATGCCGTACACCTCATCATACTCTGCCGCCTGCATCGAGGCCACGCACGTCGAGTCCATCCCGCCGCTGAACACCACGACCGCCCTTCTTGGCGTGCGGTTCCCTGTGCCGCCCCCCTTCTTCCGGCTCCCTGTGCCTCTCCCCCTAGTCTTCACGCGCATTGCCGCCGCCGCCATCACCATCTAGGATACTATCCTTGCCCCCCCTGCGGGCCTGCAGACAACGGTCCTGCACGGGACACCCGCGGACCTGAACCCGGCCGACATCGCGGCCGTTATCTTCTGCTGCGTTCTGGGCGCGCCGGTCGTTATTGATATGACGGAGGGGCCCGCCCCGCTTATCATCACCTCTTTTGCGCCCGCCCCGAGCGCGGCCTCCTTGACGCGATCAAAGCCCGGTATCATGTGCTTTCTTGCGGGCTCTGCTATCGCGTCCGTTGTGATCCCGGAGCCAAGCATGCTGTTGTCCCCCGTCGCCAAGGCCGCTGCAAGCAGCGCCGCGTTTGCCGTGTTGGTTGCGCTGTCCCCGAGCGGCACCTTTCTGGGGAGCACTCCCCTTGAGACGGCCGTCTTTTTGTCTGGGACCTTTATTGTAGGGATTGCCACACAAAACCGCAGCCTCGGGGACGGCCTGAATCCGGCCAGTGCCATGGGGCTGCCGGGCCTGACCACCACGAACCCGCCCATGACCGAGGCCGCCACGTTGTCGTAGTGTACGGTGCCCGCGCTCGCCCTCTCGCCCTCGCCGGCCGCGGCCACGAGCTCGGCCGGGGGCAAGCCCAGGCCGAACAAGCTGTCGCACGCTACCGCGGCGGCCGCGGCCGACGCCGCGCTGCTTCCAAGCCCCAGCCCCGTGGGGACGCCCTTCCTGATTGCTATCTTGATGTCGTCAGTTATGCCGCGCCCCTTGAGCATGTGCCTTGCCACCAACCCCGCCGTGTTCGAGTCGGGGTCCGCAGGCGGCAGGGGCGCGGTCCTGCCCGGACCCCCCCTCCTGGAGCCCGTGCTTGTGATGGATATCCTGCCGGCCCCCGAGTTCCGTCCCGCTATGGATACTGAGACCTCGTCGTAAAACGCGTCGAGCGCAAGCCCGAACGCGTCAAAGCCGGGGCCTAGGTTTGCCGAGCTGCAGTACGCCCTCGCCTTCTTCCGCGTCCCCTTCGCGGCGCGCGGGGCCCTTGTGGTGGCGCCCAAGCCGTTCACCTCTCCGCCGCCGCCGCCGCCGCCGCCCCGCCGCGTGCCGGAGGCCGTGACCTTGCTGCTGCTATCATGTCAGTCCTCCACCTCCTCTCCTCTGTTAAGTATTCTGCTGAGCGCCCCCTCCAGGGTTACCAGCCCGTCGCCGGTCACGTTAGATACCGGGACAAGCCCCTGCGCAAACCCGCCTATGTTGAGCCCGCGCAGTATGCTGCTGGTAAGCGTGTACGTCTCGCCGTCGGACTCGGCCGCGACCGCGTCCTCAAGCGAGCTGAGGCTGGAGGACCACCTGAGTATCTCCCTGATCTTTGGGCCTATCAGGTCCGTCTTGGTGACCGCGTTTATGGCGGGCAGCCCGAGCCGTAGCCTTATGGAGGTGGAGAGCAGGGCTATTGACACAAAGTTGACCGGCGTGGTGATCAGGGCGCCGTCAAACAGAAAGATGCTGGTCTTCTCCCCCGCCGATATGTTGTCGACCACGTACCCCCCGCTTGAGCGGTACGCGAACAGCTCGACTTGGCCCGGCGTGTCCACTATGAGATAGTCCGGGTTCACGTCGTCGACCTGCGCCCGTATGTCGTCCACCTTGGAGGCTATCAGATCGCTTGCCATTATCAGCGAGCCGTTGGGCCCCAGGTCGTACTGCCGCATTATGGACACTAGGTCGACGTGGTCCCTGACGTCTATGTCGCACGCGTAAGGCAGGCTCTCGACGCCCGCGTCCAGGTTCAGGATGGCCGCAAACGCGCCGTTTCTCGTATAGTATTCGTGTAGCTTTGAGGTGAGGAGGGACTTGCCGCTTCCGGCGGTCCCGGATATAAAGACGGACTTCAACTGGACTGCCGTGCCTGCCGCCCTTTATTCAAAGCTTGCAGGGCCGCCGCCCGTGCCTGCGTAATAATTTAGTTCATATTTTCCATTTCTAGGGTTTTTTGCAATGAACTGGAGGCTGGCAGTGGTGCCCGTTACGCTCATACCCATAGTCATCATAGCCGTCCAGTTCGACATAGAGCTGGACGACGTCCTCGCCATAGGGATAGTGCCGTTTGTGGGGGCGGTGGCGGCCATGATGGCAAAGCTCGGGCTGCAGGGGATAAAATTCGCGTACATCACGCGCAGGTACCTTGCGGGGTTTGACTCCGTGCTGAGGCTGACCGGCGTCAGGGTCGGCTCCGAGTTCATAAAGTTCACCACCCCGATGTTCGTGGGCGCCGAGTTCATCGTGATATACTACCTGCACAAGAAGGGCGTAAAGCCCTCAAAGTCGACCTGGATTGCCATCATGGATATAGTAACGGAGGTGCTGGCGGGGGGGCTGCTCTCCATCGCGGCCGGCATCATAGCGCTCGCAAGCGGGGCGTACCTGGTGGCGGCCATCGTGCTTGGCACCAGCATATTCGTGACCACGCTGTGGATGGTGCTGTTCCTGCTCTCATCCAAGCGCACGTTCCAGGTGCCGCGCGTCCTGGCGTCGTTCTCGGTCAGGCTCGGCAAGGAGAAGGCGGCCAAGTACGTCAAGGAGACCAACACCTGGATGGAGGAGATCTGCAGCATGAGCAGGCAGCACCTCAGGACGCCGGAGGCAAAGAAGGTGTTTGTAGTGTCGTTCCTGATCTCGCTTGCGTCGTGGTCGTTTTACGGCATATCCTTCATGATAATATCGATGGGGCCCGGCTATGTAATCGGGGCGTTTGAGTCGATAATGGCCGTGATGGCGGCAAACGCGATAGGAAACCTGCCGATTACGGTGGGCGGCTCCGGCTTGGCAGAGTTTGGGATAGTGGCGTACCTGTACAACCTGGACCCGTTCAACCTGCAGGCGGGCGCCGGGACGGACACCCTGGCATGGGACGCGGTCATCGGGTGGCGCATCGCCACGTATTACGTGCCGATTGTGATCACCTGGCTGCTGCTAGTCAAGCTGGCGCTCAGCCGTGTGTCCCGCAACCCGCAGGCGGCCGCGGGCGGCCCCGGCGGAGACTAGGGCCCTGTGCCCCTCTGCCTGCCGCGCGGCGGGCCTGCGGCGCCGCCGCCGGAGAATACTTTAATTGAAAATGACGCGCCGTTACGCGATGTCCGACGCGCCAGCAAGCGATCCCGGCGGCGGGAGGGACGAGCTCGTCGCGATTCTGCAAAGGACGGGGGCCCTGAGGCTCTCTGACAGGAGGGAGTTCAGGCTGGCATCGGGCGAGATGTCAGACCACTATTTTGATCTCAGGCTGCTGTGCGGCGATCCGGACGGCATAGGCGCCGTGTCCGCGGCCCTGTATGACATGATGGTGCGGATGGGCGCGCCGCGGTCGGTGGGCGGCATAGAGTCCGGCTCAATCTCTATTGCCGCGGCCATATCGCACCTGAGCGGGCAGCTCCACAGGCGGGATCCGTCGTCGCCGTCGCTGCCGTCCTTTTTCGTAAGGAAGGGCCGCAAGGGGCACGGGACGCAGAAGATGATAGAGGGCGTGATAGAGTCGCCTGCAGTCGTGGTGGAGGACGTGGTTACAAGCGGCGGCTCGGCGCTCAGGGCGGTAGATATAATCCGCGACGCGGGATACGAGTGCGACCATCTGATGTGCGTGGTGTTCCGGGGATCCGACGCGCAGCAAAAAGAGATAGAAGAGTCCGTGAAGATTCGGTACCTGCTCAGATCCGACTACATACTGGGGCGCCTCCGCGCGTGAACCGCCGTTCCCCTGCGGCGCGGCGTCACGTGCAAGGAGGCGCCGCAAGGGCCGCCGCGTGAGAGGCGCACCGCCGGCAAAACCACTTTATCCCCGCCATGTATTACGACATTGTGGATTTCACCGGCAAGACGGTCCTTGTCACTGGCGCTTCATCCGGGATAGGCAGGGAGTCCGCGATACAGTTTGCGCGCGGGGGCGCCAACCTGGCCCTGGTGGCAAGGAGAAAGGACGTGCTTGATGCCGCCGCGTCCTCGCTCGAATCCAGATACGGCGTCCGCGCCAAGGCGTACCAGTGCGACGTGTCGCAAAGGGAGCAGGTCTCGCGCATGACCCGCCTGGCGCTCGACGAGTTCTCGGATATCGACGTTCTGGTGAACAACGCGGGCTTTGCGATCAGCGGGGCCGTGTCCGCGCTGTCAGTCGAGGACATCGAGTCGCAGATGCAGACCAACTACCTTGGGATGGTATACTGCACGAAGGGGCTGCTGCCCAGCATGCTCGAGAGGGGCTCGGGACACATAGTCAACGTGGCGTCGGTTGCCGCGAGCTTTGGGCTGCCCGGCATCGCGCCGTACTGCGCCTCCAAGTCTGCGATGCTGGGGTTCTCCGAGGGGCTGAAGCACGAGCTGAGGGGGACCGGCGTGGGCGTAACGGTGGTCAGCCCCATAATGGTCAGGACCGAGTTCTTTGATCATCCGTGCTTTGAGAATGTGCCGCGCAGCCCGGCCGCCTCGCTGGGCCCCGGCACCGTCGCCAAGGCCGTGCTGCAGGCCGCAGGCTCGCCAAGGCTCGAGATCATAGTGCCGCCGCCCGTCCGCGCCGCGGTGTGGCTCAAGCACACGTTTCCGTTCGTGATAAACCCCATACTTGGAAGGGCGTTCAAAAAATACATGCGCTAGCAGCGCGCCGCCTGTCCGTCGCGTCTCCCCCCTGTCCGTCGCCGGCCGCCTAGTCGCCGGCCGCCCCGCCCGCGTCGACTGCCTCCAGCGACTGCAGCCCGAACCTGTAGATTGCGTCCATCTCTATGCCCTTTTCATTCAGCAGGTACTCGACTGTCTTTTTGCCAAGCGGGGCCTTGTGCTGCTCAAATACAAAGCAGTACACCATGCCCTTCTCCAAGATCTTCGTATCGGTGCCGGCAGGCACGTCCATCGTAATGATGTGCCTTCCGTCCTCCACCGGCTCGTACAGCTGCACGTCGGCCTTGTTGTCCTTGTCATACAGCTCCAGTATGACCCCCGTCCCGTCCACCCTTCTGGCGTCCGTAAACTCAGCATTCTCGATGTCGCTGACTACCCAGTCAGGAAGCTCGTCTGGCATTACTCTTCCTGCTTTTCCTTTTTGCTCTTCTGCCACCAGTTCAGGTAGTCATCCTGCCTGTCCTCGCGCGTCTTCTCACGCTGGTTCAGCTTGTACCTGATGTCCGACACCTGCTCCCTCGTGGCGTACAGTCCGCACCGCTTGCATATGAAGTGCTTTGTGGCCGTGTCGAGCTTCATGGGGATCTCGATCTGGTCGAACAGCTTGTACAGGTCGTCCCTGCCCCTGTCCTCCTCGGGCGTCTCCTCCTCGTACCGCTCCTGTATCTTCCTCTTCTCCTTTGCCGCGCATTCTGGACAGTTGGGCATGTATCTTGACGCCAAATTTTTTCCTTAAAAAGCCTTACCGATAGCGGTTCGGACGCGGGTACCGTTTCGCGGCTTGCCAGATCGGACGCGCCCGAAGGGCCGCATCAAAATTTGGCGCGGCCCGTCGGTATTGGCCGCACCCTAATTTTATGTCCACATATTTTTGGACGGTCTGGGATCTGCTCGGCGCTCCCTAAGGACTGTAACCGGCGCATGGCCGTTGCCCCCTTCTTACAGCTTTCAAAAACGGCGCAGCCCATCTAATGATGCGGAACGCGTGGATTCGTGCGCAAATTAGGCATTTGTGGCCATCTCCAATAATGATAATAATAATAATAATGGACAGTCCAACGCGCGGCTCATCTCGTCATCCCTTTCGGTCCGTTCGCCCATCGAACATTGCCGCGCGCCGGACCTACGTCGGCCATGCGCCGCGTCTTATTATCCCTATTCCCCGAGGATGTCAGCCGCGATCTTGGCCGCGTTCTGGGCCCCGCCCCCGTCAAAGTTCCTGGAGAACTCTGACAGCCTGTCTGCATACTCGGATCTGTTGCGCCTTATGTCGCGTATGGCCTCGATGATCTGTCCCGTGTTGTTTGCCAGGGCGCCAAGTCCGCGCTCGTGGGCCCATCTTATGTTGTTCGTGTGCTCGTCGTATATGGGGACCCCTATGATGGGCTTTGCCTTGCCTCCCATTATCTCGCCCATTACCGTGTGCGAGCCGTTGATCACGGCATAGTCGCACGCGCCAAGCACCGTGTCCTTGTCGCCCTCGGCCAGAAAACCCACGTCGATCTGGATCCAGTCTACCCCCCTGTCGGCGGCCTCTGCTATGGTGTACCTTCTGCCGTCCGCATCAGTCACCGAGTCGATGCTGCCGTCGTTTCTTGCATGCGAGATTATCCTGCGCTCTGCCCTCATCTCGTCCCTTGCAAAGGCCTCCTCGTACCTCCTGCCGGTCCCGTCGTTGGTGGACTTGTTGCCCGTGCGCATCCAGTACCCAAAGCCCCCCGTGCCGTTCTGCCCAAGCAGCCTGGCCAGGTTCGTGTCGGACCGTTTCTCTGCTGCTGCAGTCGGTCCTGCGCCTCCGTCTCCGCCGCGGTCCTCCGTAAAGTGGCCCACGTACACGACCTTTTCCCTCTCGACCTCGTCTGGAAAGTTGAGGTTGTGCTCGCATATGGTGTGCGGCGGCGGTGAGTCGGCCACCAGAATCTTGGTGGCCTTTGCTATCTGCTTTGCTATGAATCCGACCGCGGGGTACAGGTACGCCCGCGTTCTGTACAGTCTGGGCTTGAACTGGTTTGTGACGAACAGGCACGGTATGTCCCTGTTGCTTGCAAGTATGTTTGAGCCCACGTCGCCGTCGTTTACCACCAGATCAAACTTTTGCGTGTCGTACAGCCTGCGCTCCTGGCGCAGGTAGTTGGCGATCTGCGATACGAGGGCCGGGTTTCCCTCCACCGGGAGCAGCAGGTTTGCAAGCGACCTTGAGAGGCTGGGGCCCATGTCGCCGTCTATGGGGGTCGGCATCAGGATCTCGTGTATTCTGTCGGTTTGGCCCTCCGCCGCCCCAAAGCGCTCAAGAAGCCTCTGGTATATGCGGCCCTTGCTTGAGTAATGCACCTCCGCCGCCCCATCGCCGCCCATCCGGTCCGCCAGCGCCCTGTCAAACCTCATCATTCTAGAATAGTGGCCGCCCCCCCACGGGTAGATGAACTGTCCTATCTTGCGCATGAGGCGCCAAGACCACTGCCCGTTTAAATTGTGATCTGCCTGATGCCCTAGGACGATCCGGATGATTCCGGATACAGCGAGTCGAGAATGTCGTGCGTGTTGTTTGCGCCCACCCGGACGGTGACCTTTTGGGCCGGCTCCGCCCTGACCGTGCCGTCCTGCCACCCTGCGTCGGCCGTCCCTCCGGCCGTGGCCGCCATTGCGATCTCCTTTTCCAGCCTCTTGACGCCGGCGTCCCCCAGCACCAGTTCGCGCGCGATTCCGTAGATGCCGTCCTCGCCCGTTCCTACAAGGGGCACGAGCGGCATCATGCCGTGCTCGGTTACGTACAGCACGTGGGCGTCCACGACGTCGGCCGGAAACGCGGCGGGGGGTGTGGCAAGCGCCATTCTGGAGCCCGGCCCCTGCATGGCCTGCATGGCGCCGGTGACGGCCCCGACGAAGGCCTGGTACTTTCCACCGACGCCGCGGCCTCCGCGGCCCCGGCTACCGCCGCCGCCCATCCTTACAAACTCCAGCTCGATCTCCTGCCTCAGCATCCTTGGAATCAGCCGGTTCAGCAGCCTTGCCAGGTTCAGCAGCCCCGCCCTGTTCTTGTAAAAGACGGTTATCGAGACGTCGTATCCTTGGCGCATGCACTCAAGGCACGACGCGGCGGACAGCTCGTCATATACGGCGCACGCCGCATCCTTCCGGCCGTCCCGCTGGGTCGGCACGCCCCCCGCGCCCCCGTCCGAAAATATGCAGACGTACGCGTTCCTTGGCGTCACGTACGCGTAGATCTCCCTGTCAAACCTGCTCTCGGTCCCGGGAACCGCCCCCAACTCCTCCTTTCTCTCTATGATTCTTGACGTGGCGGCCACCTCGGCATCCTTTGCGATGAACCCCTTCGTGGTGCCCTCCACCGTAACCAGAAACCGTTCCCCCCTCAGCAGGAGGTTGCCGCCCACCGACACAATCTTGGAGACCAGCTCGTCGAGGCCGTTGCCGGCCCTTCTTGCTATGGCCACCTTCCTGACCCCGAACAGCAGCCCTATGGCAGACGATGCAAAGACCGGGTCGTTTGCGTGCACCAGTATGATGTCGCCGTCGCGGCCAACCGACCTGAACTCCTGCCCGCGTATTCTCAGGATTGTCTTGATATTTGCAGTCAGCTGCGGGATTCTCTTCCGTGCAAATACGGTTGGAAAGACCAGCACGTACGAGGGGGCCTCTTCCATCGCCGTGTTGAGGCCGGTGTGCGTTTTTAACCTAGCGTTGCCTTGTGCTGGCGCCCCCGCCAGTCACTTGCGCCCGCTCCCTTGCAATGCGCCCCGCGACCAGCATTACGGCGTGGGGATACGCCACGTGCTCCTTTTCGAGTATCCTCCCTGAGAGGGATTCCTCGGTATCGTCGGGCCTTACCGGCACCGCATACTGCACTATGATCGGGCCCGTGTCGACCCCCTCGTCTGCATAGTGGACGGTGCATCCGGACCACTTTGCATCGTCCTCCAGCGCCTGCCTCTGCGCGTGCAGCCCCGGATACATCGGCAGCAGGGACGGGTGTATGTTCAGGACGGTGTGCTCCCTGACAATCTCGGGGGGCACTATCCGCATAAAGCCGGCCATGCAGACTATGTCGGGTTTTAGCTGCCGCAGCTTGGTGGCCAGTTCGCCCATGTCGGATATGGCGCTGCATTCTATCCCATGCCGCCGGGCCGTCTCCATGCCGGGGGCATCGGCCACGTTTGATATGACGCGTCTTACGCTGACGTTGGGTATGCGGCCCGCCTGCACGGCCCGTATTATCGCCTCCATGTTGCTTCCCCTGCCGGATATGAGGATCACCACGCTCAGCGTGGCGCGCGTCGCAGATGATGATGATGATGCTGGTGATGATGATGACGATAATGATGCCGAGACCTTTTCTACCTGCCGCCTGGCCACAAGACGAGGCCGGCGCATTATGTTATATGCGTTAAGGACGCGCCCACCTCCCACGGGCCCGTGTTCATTGGCCGTCGCGTCAGAACGGCAGGCTTGTTCATGCTCTCCGTGGCCAAGTGATGTTGGGGATTGGGGGGGTCATGTACTTGGGGCCGGCGCCGGTAGATCGTTTGCAGCAGTGGCCCCAGGATACCGTTTGGTACGGTCGTGGACCGGATCCTCAGGCTTTCCACGGATTGATGTAATCAATATATAACAAACGCGCGGTCTTGGCGCATGCCAAGATTCACCCAGAAGGATGTGGACGAGCTGAACTCGTCGATTACCACCGCCGAGGACGCGCTCAGATGGGCCTCTAAGAACCTGCACCCGAGGGTGGCAAAGGCCTCCAGCTTTGGGGCCGAGGATGCCGTCCTGATCGACATCATGCTGAAGATAAACCCGGAGTTCCGGTTCTTCACCCTGGACACGGGGAGGCTTCCAAGGGAGACCTACGACACCATCGACAGGATCCGCAAAAAGTACGGCGTGGCGGTGGAGGTGGTGTTTCCCGACGCGGCCGAGGTCGAGGAGATGGTCAACGCAAAGGGGGTCAACCTGTTTTATGAGAGCGTGGAGAATCGCAAGCTCTGCTGCAAGGTGCGCAAGGTGCACCCCATAAACCGCATGCTTGCCACGCTTGACGGCTGGATCACGGGCCTGCGCCACGAACAGACGAAGCTGCGCCACGCCGCCAATATGTTCCAACTCGACGCGGCGCACGGCGGCATCGTCAAGATAAACCCCATCATAAACTGGACGTGGGAGGACGTCCAGAACTACATCAAGTCCCACGATGTCGTATACAACGAGCTGCTTGACCGAGGCTACCTGAGCATAGGATGCGAGCCGTGCACGCGTCCCGTAAAGCCCGGCCAGTCGCTGCGCGACGGCAGGTGGTGGTGGGAGTCAGGTAGCGACTTGGAGTGCGGGATACACGTGGATCCCGTCTGATGTAGGTACAGTCAACGCAAATGTGACTCGAACAAGCCCTCCGGCAGGTCTGGCGGGGGCTTCGGCTCGAGGGTCGGATCGGTGAGAAGGTTGTGGAGGGCCCCTGCAAACTCCCCCCACTTGAGGTCGGGGGCGTTTGCGGTTCCCATCAGGAGGTACGCCCGGGACATCAGGGCCCTGGCGATTATCCACGCGTCGTAAAAGAGGCACGTGTACATGAAGCAGAACATCCGGGCCGCCGGGGCCCTGCACCGCGTCTTTGCATTGCCCTGTTCAAGCAGCCTGTATCCGGTCTCTATGTTCCACCGCCGCCCGTACCTGTCGGGGTCCGCGTCCGGCACGTTGGTGGCAAACGCGATGTACCTTTCCTCCGGCGGCTCCGGGTACGGCGCGTGTTTTTTCCTGCGCCTCCTCTCCGTTATTACGGCCCAGTACGTGGCCGTGCGCCCCCCGCCGCCCTCGCTTATCTCCAGCTCCGACACGCGGTGCCTGGCCCTTCTCGAGTACTGCCCCAGCGCGTCCACGACGGTGTCGGTGTTCCTGCACGGGATCAGGAACCGTATCCCGTTTTCGCTGAGGTACCTTATCACCCCCGTGTTGAAGAACTCGCGGTCCATCATGACGAGGCCGATCTCGACCCCCACGCGGCCGCATATGTGAATTAACTCAGGCACGAAGTCGGGGGTGGACTGGAGCTTGCGCACCGGAACCACCCCGAGCACGAGCTTTTCCCCGTTGACGACGCACTGAGCCGTGGCATATCCCTCGAACCTGTCGGTCCCGTTCCTTGGCTTTTTGCGCACCAGTTCGGGGCCGTCCCTCTTGTCGTATCTCTCCCTGTAGTGAAAGTCGATTGCAATGTCGACGGGCCCGCTGAACAGTCCCATCGCCTTCATGCGGTCCACGTACATCCCCGTGTCCCTTATGAACAGCTCGCGCAGGCTCACGCCGTCGACGGCCCTCATCCACTGCATCATTCGCTCGCCGCACGGCAGGGCGCGCGCACCGGGCTGCCCGACGTTGGTGCCGTTCCTGTCCATCGCGATGGAGGTCACGTTGCGATTCCTCATGCACGCCTCGTACATGACAAAGTCCATGTCCTCCTTGCCGTAGAGTGCGTTGTACCTGCTCGAGAATGGCAGCGCGCTTGACAGGTCCCCCAGCTGCAGGCTACGCAAAATAGATTGATATATCGCGTAACCCCGCGCAGATCGTCTTAGGCGGCTTTTCTTCAATTCGCAATCAGCCGCCTTAAGACGTCACATATAGATCTTTTTCATATGCGCGCATTATAGCCTTGCGCCCCCTCTCTTGGGGCACATTTGCGTTGACTGTAGGTAGGGCGTGGTTTCATATAGAACCCCAAGGGAGCATGTACATGTCCAAGAACGGCGGGGCGATCGGGGCGCACGGCGGCAGGCTTGTAAACCGCATGATCACGCGCGACGACGGCAGCGACGGCTCCGCGTACGGCGACATGTTCTCGCTTCAGATATCGGCCGATCTGGCAAACGACGTTGAGAACATCGCGGACGGGATCTTCAGCCCCCTTGAGGGGTTTCTAGGACAGGGGGACGTCGAGAGCGTCGCCAAGAGGGGCAGGCTCGCGGACGACACGGCCTGGACCATACCCATCGTACTTGACGTGACGGAGGAGACCGCGTCTGCAGTGAAAGACGCAGGCGACGTCATGCTAAGGGATCCGCAGGGCACGGGCATCGCCATACTGCATGCGGAGGAGGTGTACAGGCCCGCAAAGGAGGCGCTGGCCCAGGGCGTCTACGGGACTACTGACAGGTCGCACCCGGGCGTGGCCCACACGATGTCGCTGCACGACAACTTTGTCTCCGGCGTGATAGACTATGTGCAGAGGCCCGCGGACACGCTGCTGCGCTCGGACCGGATGACGCCTGTACAGACGCGCAAGGCCTTTGAGGAGGCGGGGTGGAAGACCATATGCGCGTTTCAGACGAGAAACCCGCCGCACGTAGCCCATGAGATGCTGCAAAAGACGTCGATTACGACCCGCGACGGCGTCTTTGTCAACCCGCTGGTCGGCCGCAAGAAGAAGGGGGACTTTGTGGACGACGTGATAATAAAATGCTACAAGGAGATGATACGGCTGTACTATCCGGAGAACAGGTGCCACTTTGCCACGCTCCACACCGAGATGAGGTATGCGGGCCCGCGGGAGGCCATACACCACGCCATAATGCGGCAGAACTACGGCTGCACGCACATCATCATAGGGAGGGACCACGCCGGGGTCGGCTCCTTTTACCATCCGTTTGCGGCCCAGGAGATATTCTCAGAGTATCCCGAGCTGGAGATACAACCCGTGTTCTTTCCGGCATTCTTTTACTGCGGCGAGTGCATCACGTATACCAACGGAAAGTGCTGCCCGCACGGCGAGGGCGCCAGGGAGCAGATAAGCGGCACCCAGCTTAGGCAGATGATACAGGAGCACAGGCCGCCCTCAAAGTTCGTTCTGAGGCCGGAGGTATCCGATATAATACTGAACCACCCCAACCCGTTTGTAGAGGAATGACTTTTGCGCGTACCTTGCAGGCTGACGCGGCAACAACGGCGGCAACCATGACAGACTCGGCTCATTTATTCGGGATGGAGGCCGGCACGTGACATGCGGGCGGCAGGCGTTGCATCGTCGGTGCTTTTGGCCGTTGTGGCGGCCGCGATGATCCTATATGGCGCGGACGCGTGGGCCCAGGACCAGGATGCGCAGCAGCAGCAACAGCAACAACACGACATAAAGAACCCGTCGCTGGTAATCGAAACCGTTACGGTCGACTCGCCAGAGTTCAACCGCGTGCTGCGGGACGCGCCGATCGTAATGCTGGAGCAGCCCCACATCGTAAGCTGGCAGGCCACGATAGACAACGATCTGGTGTACGCGCACCCCGGGGGCAGCGCCGTGCTCAGGCTGTACGACCAGGAGTCGAGGGACGAGTTTGTAGAGGTCGGGATGGGGGCGAACCCGGACAACAGGTTCTGGGTGGCAGTCCAGACCCCCAAGGAGGGCTACGTGGTGGTGCACAGGGACGGCGAGCGGGGATGGTACCCGCAGGCAAAGGTCATAGTATCATATACCGAGAGGGCGGGGATGACCGTCAACAACGGCGCCCGGATCGTGGTCTCCAACCTCGACATCGGGCTGTTCGCGCCGGACTCGTACTCCGTGCACGGCATGGAGGGGTCGACCGACCCGCCTGCCACCGTCTCCGGCGACCTGCTCGTGGAGTTCCTGTCAGGCGACCCGTCGCAGAACGCCTTTGCGCTCTTTCCGTTCTACGTGGCGGCCGGTATAGGCATTATTGTGGGCGCGCTGTACCTGACAAAGAGGCGGTGACGGCGGTGGTGCGGCAACGGCCACTAGGTCACGCCGCAACCGCACGCCGCAACCCCGATGATCGGCGCCCAATTCGCCAACTTGTCCGATGTCGCGCCGGACATGGATGGGGTTGTCGTATGAGTGCCCGTTTTGGAAATTACGTACCGGCCCCCGTGACCGGGAGCCTGCGTGTTATCCTTTGGGCGTTTGTCATGTGGTGCCTTATCTTGAACCCCCTGCGCATGTCGCCTCCAAGATTCCTTGGCGCCGTGATGCCCCCTCCCCTGCGTCTCGCGATCCGCGACGGCCTCAGTCTGCGCCAAGCAGGAGTTGCTGGCCTGTCTTGATGGACGCAAACTTGTCCGGATCTAGGATGTGGAGCGGGATGCCTGCTACGGCGCACCCGGTGGCGACCGTCAGGTCGGCCTCCCTGCATATCATGCCTGCCGGCGCGGCCCCGCCCGACTTTAGCGCGTATATCGTATATGCCCCGACGCTGCTTCCCGCCCCGGACGGGAAGACCAGTATCGCGCCCTTGACGCTCTTCCCGTACAGATCGTGGTTGCGGTCGGTTATCACGCCGCTCTTTTTGTCCACCGCCCCGAGAAAGTTGATCGGCATCTCAGACTTTAGCACCGTGCCTTGGGCCCTGCCCTCCACCAACACCTTCACTCCGTCTCGTCCTCCAGTATCTTGGCGAGCGGCTTCAGGTCCACGCCGACGCCGCTTGCGTTGTTCATGTAAAACGCGCCCTTTATGCTGTTGGTGGTTACGGCGTCAACCTTGTCCGAGCCGAGCAGCGGCGAGAGGCACGTGCAGCAGTCGGCCAGGATCTCGCACCCGGCGCGCTCAAGGCCCCGTACGTAGTCCAGCTTCTGGGCCTGCTCCTTTACCGCCCTGGGGCAGAACACCATGCACCTCTTCTTGAACGAGCGGCCCCGCAGCCGCTCCAGCAGGTCGGACATCTCCCACAGGCCCAGCTGGGGGCTGCCGAGCGCTATGACGTCCCCGTTCTCGGCCGTGTCAAGCTCGTCGCGGACCTTCCGCGCCGCATCATCATCAAACTCTACGGTTTCCGGCCTGTCACCGCCACTACCGCCGCCGCGGGTATCCCCGTCACTCCCCTCCTCTACGAACCGGAACTTGGCGCAGGTGCCAGACGTCCCCATCCCGCCGCACATCGCCTTGCACTGTCTCCTGTCCATTGCAGACGCGGACACGCCGGATATGTCGACTGAGGACGCGCCGCCCGCCTCCCTCCCCGCAAAGTAGCCCAGCATTCCGTACGTGAGCTCATCAGGCTCCTTGGCGCTCATCCGGACGGTCACGTTGGACGCCGCTCCCTTTTCTTCCTCCTCCCTGCGCAGGTCCGAGTAGGGGCTCTTTCCCGTAATGGCGCTCGCAAGTGCGCTAAAGGCGCTCTCCTTGTTCGTCCTTGCTCCCGCAAACGAGTTTGCGTATATCGCCGCGTTGCTCTCCGCGAACGCGATCTGTTCGCCCCTGGGCATCTCGAATATCTCGTACGGTATGCATGAGAACGACTGCGTCACCCCCATGGCCTCGTACGAGTCAGCTATGGAGGCCTGCCCCGAGACGAACTCGTCGCCGAGGCCGTACCTCTCCACGCTGTCCGCGTCAAATCCCATGGGGTTCAGCGTGGTTCTTACCCTTACCTTGGCGCCCCGCGAGCTTATGCTCCTGAGGAACTCCTCGCCGGCGCCCCCTATCGTGTTGTAGTTCACGCCTGACAGGTGCGCCCACCTTATCGGTATGAGGCGCTCGGCGTCAGAGGCCTCCCCGGTTGCGACCAGTATGCGGTAGGCCATCTGCATGATCTCGCCGCGCTCCCCCGCAAGCGCGGCCTCCTCGGACTCTTCAAGGTGCATTGCCGTATGTGCCGCTGACAGGTATAATAATACTATAAGCGCACCGTGCGCGTGAAGAAGATTCTTGACGGGATGATGAACACGATGAACGCGGTCAAGCCGCCCCGCATGACCGCGCTCAGGGAGCTGCACGAGGCCGAGACGGGCGGGCCGTTCAGCATACTGATCGGCACCATACTGTCTGCAAGGACCAAGGACGAGAACACCGCAAAGGTGGTCAGGGCCCTCTTTGCCAGATACCGCGACGCCCGGGAGCTTGCGGGCGCCAAAATCAGGGACGTGGAGCGCATAATCAGGCCCATCGGCTTTTACCGCGTCAAGGCCAGGAGGATAATAGAGGTCGCAAAGATAGTGGATTCCGAGTACGGCGGCGTCGTGCCGGAGGACATCGACAAGCTGGTCGGGATGCCCGGCGTGGGGCGCAAGACTGCCAACTGCGTTTTGGTGTACGCGTTTGAAAAGCCCGCGATACCGGTCGACATACACGTGCACCGCATATCAAACCGGCTGGGGCTCGTGGAGACGAAGACCCCGGAGGAGACGGAGCAGGCCCTGATGAAGCTGGTTCCGAGGAGGCACTGGCTGCGCATAAACGACACGTTTGTGATGTACGGGCAGAACATCTGCAAGCCGGTCTCGCCCATGTGCGGGGTGTGCCAGATACGCGCAGAGTGCCTCTTTTACAGGAATAACGTGCATGCCGCGGATCCGCCGCCCGCCAAGCCTGCGGGACGCCGCAGATCTGGGGGACGGGCCCCTGCGGCAGCCGGTTCACAGCCGGTTCACAGCCGATCCCGCCGCCGCAAGAGCGCGTGACGTGCGATCGGGACGCCCCCGCCGCCGCATTACTACCCTTATATTCACACATTTCAAAGGGCGTATAATGGCGACACGCCCTGCAAGCAGCCCGCAGGTATCGATCATCATCCCCACGTACAACGAGTCGCAGAACATCATATCAGTCCTAAAGTCAATACGCGAGAACATCCCCAAGGGCGTGTGGGCCGAGACCATCGTGGTCGACGACGACTCGCCGGACGGCACGGGCCGCTTGGTCGACGACTATGTGGAGGGGCTGAGGCGGCTTGCAGAGGATACCGTAAGCGTGATACACCGCAAGGCAAGGCAGGGCGGGCTTGCGTCTGCCATACTGAGGGGGATCCAGAGCGCCAAGGCCGAGACCATCGTGGTGATGGACTCGGACTTTTCACACCCGCCGCAGGTCATACCGAGGATGCTTGAGGCGCTCAGGCAGTACCAGTGCGACCTGGTGGTGGCATCGCGGTACGTGCGGGGCGGCGGCACCAGAAACTGGACGCTGAAGCGCAGGATGATAAGCAAGGGCGCGGCCATAATTGCAAAGCTGGGGCTGCGCGTAAAGATCAAGGATCCGATGTCGGGGTTCTTTGCGTTCAAGCGGAACATCATAAACGGGCTTTCGTTCGACGCGCTGGGCTACAAGTTCCTGCTGGAGATGCTGGTAAAGGCAAACAACAACATAGCGGTGCGCGAGATACCGTACACGTTTGAGAACCGCAGGCTGGGCACAAGCAAGCTTGACACCTCCCTGTACCAGACGGTGACCGAGTATTTGCGCGCGGTATGGAGGCTGTACAGGAGCAAGAAACTCAAGGAGGCCGCCCCCAAGGAGCGCAGGTCGGTCAGGTTTCTCTCAAAAGCCGCCAGGTTCTTTACGGTAGGCGCGTCCGGATTCGGTGTCAACTATCTTGTCTCCATGCTGTTTGCATCCGGACTGGCCGACTTTTGGTACGTGCAGGCAAACGCCTTTGGGATCATTGCGTCCCTCTCGACCAACTTTGTGCTCAACAAGGTGTGGACGTTTGAGGACCGCGACTTTGGATTGAAGCGGACGCTGTCGCAATACGGCAGGTTTGCAGCGTTCAGCTCGCTTGGCGCCGCGGTGCAGCTCGGGGCCGTGTACTGGCTGGTGGACACGCACAGTGTGTCGTACCCGCTTGCCCTGCTTGCGGCCATCGCGGCAGCCGCCTTTAGCAACTTTGTGCTCAACAAAAAGCTCACGTTTCGAGAGGGCCTGTGGGACTGACCGCGCGGAGCCGCTGGCCGGCCGCCATCGGCGCGACCCGACAGGCTCGCGGAGCACGAGCAGCTGCCAAGTTCCTTATGATAGTCGTATCAGGTGGGGTTACCAGCCGGATTCGCTCCATGTCACGCCCCGTGGGCGCCATATGTGGCCGACGGCGACCTGCGGCTGCACGACAAGCCCGGTGATCTGGGAGGTTTGACCTTATTTTGGCTAATCAGCAACTGCTGGAGTCGTTCGATTCCCAGATCTTGGGATTTTTGCTGCACGCGTCATTGGCCAATCCGCCGGGATGGGAAGGCTTCCCTTTGAGACTGGCCACGAGCAGGGGAACCTCGGGAACAGATGAACTAGCGAGCGGGCGAACGAGCGAATGAGTGAGCGGGCAAATGAAGAAGAGAATAAAGAAAAAGGAAGGGGTTGGTCCCGTTCCTACGGGGTATAGTTTGTGGTGCTGGTCGCAGCCGCCGTCTGGGACGAGAGCCCCGTCGAGGACGGTACGGACGGGAACTGCTGCCCGATCTGTTGCTCTGCAACCGCCGAGGCCTCCTGCAGGATTCTCTCCGTCTCTTCGCTGGACACGTCGGATTCCATGCCAAAGGAGTCGCCGGCAAGCGAGTCCATCATGAGCCCATTGAGGGTCTGCGTCATGGCGTTCAGCTCGGAGTCTGCCTCCGGCATGAACTTCCCAAGCGACGACTTTAGTCCCTTCATGGTGTTCATGGCAGGCTGGAGCGCAATCATTGCGTCACCGAGGTCGTGGACGGTTGTCAGCCTGAGCTGACTCTGCTCGAGCGCCATCCTCATGTTGCTTAGCATCTTTGTAACCTTGCGTATCTCGGCCAGTTCGCTGCCGAGTACCTTGCTGGTGTTGATGTCGTGCTGCTGCATGGCCGCCACCACGCGCTGAAAGAGCCTTTGGTCCCTCTCGCGCAGCTTGCCCAGCATGCCATCCATCTTTGAGATCTGGACCTGCAGTCCGTTGACTGCGGCCTGGATCCGGGGCTTGAGGGCCCCCTGAGGCTTTGCAGCATCACGAATCTTCTCGGTTACACTTCGCGTCTCTGGTCTAGACCAGTTGTTCTCGAAGTTGTTTGCCATGCCGTCCCATGCTGCGCTTCCCACTTAATGGACGGTGTATATTTTTGTCAACCAAAGTGCCAAATTTTACTAACAAACTTAGGTAGTGCCGCCCCCGCCTGTTCGTGCCTAGGATAGCGGTGTTCGACTCGGGGCTGGGCTCACTGTCTATAGTCAGGGAGCTCCGCAGGGCTGCCAGAAGCGGGGGCGGGACGGCCGAGATCATATACTATGCGGACACGGCCAGCTTTCCGTACGGCTCAAAGCCTAGGGCGGAGCTGGGGCGCATCGTAAGCAGGACGATATCAGGCCTGCGCGGCCGGTTTGCGCCCGATGCCGTCGTGATTGCCTCAAACACGCCCTGTCTGGCGCTGGACATACGGGACGGACGCGATGACGGCATGCTGGTGGCCGGGGTGAGGCCGCCGCTTGCCGAGGCCGCCCGGCTGTCCGATACGGGAAGGATAGGGATACTCGGGACGGCGTCCGGAATACGAGGGGCGGGGTTGTCGCGGATGATACGAGAATACAGGGTGGCCGCGCGCAGAGCCCCTAGGTTCTTCCGGATCGATGGCTCGGAGCTTGTCCGCATGGTGGAGACCGGCCTGTTCCTGAGGGACGCCGCGGCGTGCAGGGCGGCCGCGCGCCGCATACTGGATCCCGCGATATCGGGATATGGCATCGACGTGGTCACGCTCTCAAGCACGCACCTGCCGTTTCTGGCCGGTATTCTGGGGTCGGAGTATCCCGGCGTGCAGTTTGTAAACCCCGCGCACAACGTGGCAAAGGAGGTGCTTGGCGCGTGTCCGGACGGGACGCGCGGCAAGAACTCCCTGAGGATATACGCGTCAGGCGATTACGCCGCGCTGCAGGACAACCTGCAGAGGCTGCGCGTGCGCAGGAAGGTCAGGCCGCTCCTGCTGCAGTAACCGGATGGGGCTGCGCGTGCGCGCGGTGGCAAGATGTTCTGGCGCCGCCGTACCCGACCTGGCGCCGCCGTATCCCTCGGGCTAGCCGTCCCCCTTGTCCGGAACGCTTGCCTTCCTGTACCCGTGGCTGAACTCTTTGTCGTACAGCCTCGAGTATTCGTACGACTCCGGGTTCAGCACGTCCCCTATCATTATGATTGCCGTCTTTGTTATGCGCGCGTCCCTGACCTTCTGCTCGATGTCCTCCAGGGTGCCCTTGATCACCCTCTCGTCGTCCCAGCTGGCCCTGTATATGACGGCCGCAGGCGTGGCGTCCCCGTATCCGCCCTTCTTGGCCTCTGAGACGATCTCCCTTATGAGGTGCACGCTCAGGTAGAATATCATGGTGGCCCCGTGCCTTGCCAGCTCCGCTATGCCCTCTGCCTCCGGCACCTTTGTGCGGGACTCTGCCCTCGTGATTATGATGGTCTGCGTGACTCCGGGCAGCGTGAGCTGCGTGCCCAGGGCGGCCGACGACGCCAGAAACGACGTTACGCCGGGCACCACCACCGACCTTATGCCCCTATTTGCAAGCTCGTCGATCTGCTCCCTGATGGCGCCGTATATGGCCGGGTCGCCGTCGTGCAGGCGCAGCACTGTCTTTTTCCCGTCTTCTGAGGCGCCCCTGTACAGGATCTCGGATATCTCCTCCCTGACCAGTCCCGACGCGTCGTGCAGCTCCGCGTTCTTGCCCGCCATTGCAATTATGGGCTCCGGGATGAGCGATCCCGAGTACACGATGACGTCCGCGTCTTGTATGAGCCTCTTGGCCTTTAGGGTGACGAGCTCCGGGTCGCCGGGGCCGCACCCTACAAAGTATACGGTTTTTTCAGGCACGCTTTACCACCAGAATTGAAAAGTATTTTGAGCCCAGGCTCTCCTCGCTGACCTCGCCGAGCGTCATCTTCTGTATCACCTCCTGATCGGTGCCCAGGGACTGGCCTATCGCGAAGAGCGAATCGTCGCCGAACCCCGACTCGCGCAGCACGTCTATGACCTGGTCAAAGTACCTGCCGTCCTTGAGGAATATCATAGACTCCGCGTACCTGGCGATCTCCCTGACGCCGGCCAGGTCGTAGCACGAGGGTATTATGGCGACCTTTTCTGCGCCCTCCGCTATGCTGACGCCCACCTTTGAGGCGAACGTGAACATGGACACTATCCCCGGTATAACGGATATCTCCATCTCGGGGTGCTCTGAGCTGAGGTGCCTGTGCATGTAGATCCACGTGCTGTAAAGGTACGGGTCGCCCACCGTCAGGTATACTATGTTTTTGCCCGTGGCGACCTTTTGGGCCATGATGTCGGCGTTGCGCCTCCAAGTCTCCTCCAGCACGTCGCGGTCCTTTGTCATGGGAAAGATCAGCTTTGTTATCTCCTGCCTTGGCTCGTCCACGAGGTGGGACACCACCGACAGCGCTATGCTGGGCCTGTCCTCTGCAGACGCGGGGCACATTATGACGTCCGCGCCCTCTATGGCCTTCACGGCCTTCACGGTCAGCAGGTCCGCGTCGCCGGGGCCGACGCCTATCCCGGTCAGGCTTCCCTTCATGGTTGGACTATCCGGCATGATCCTATAAGTCTAGGCTGCCGCCCCCCCGTTGTCCGGTACCGGCGCCCAGTAGAGCACGGCAGACATCACCCTGAACGCACACAGAACCGCCACGCTGCGCGGCGACATGAAGAAGCCGGACGGTGCGGTTTCATGTGATGTGGGGCATTATGAAAAACGACACCAGATCCGAGAAGTACGTCAACTATGACAAACACTATCACAGGCTTTGGAGCCTGTCTTACATTGGCGCGTTGATTGATCGCGTTGTCAAGGATCAAAGCATGGAATAAATCAGAGGCGGTATTGTCTCAATCGCAGTGATCGCGCTGCCGAACAAGGTTTTTTCTCATGAATAAAATAATTCTGTTGGGGATGGGTGCTGTTGCTGTAGTACTCGTCTCATGGTATGTTTACCTGGATCTTGCGCCATCGGACGAGGAAGTCAGGATGGCATGATTGACGAGTTCCGAGAACATGAAATCTACAAGAAATTCAAGTCAATGTATCCTAATTCCACCGAATCCTATGCCTTGTATGAAAGCCCGGCCCTTGAAGTAAAACAATCAGACAACCATAACAATACGTTGAGTTTGATGATCCTCAAGGGTGATGACATACATCCATATTATTCGGTGATTTGTAGTACTGACAGGTGGCTAAAACCGCAGGGAGTTCCGTTTGAAGCGACATTTGATTTCTTGGATGATAACGACTGCCTGCAAGATTGATAGTTATTTTGTAACCTGACGTCCCTGTGGGTCGGGGGAGGGCGCGTGTGGAAGCGGCATCCCCATAATGTCACTTTTGTCACGATCCGCAAGCGGAGGGTTATGCGAGAGCAGTTTTGGAACAGACGTTATATACTCACGGGAGACCATTTGGGCCATGGAACGCCTGCCAAGGTTTGCGCTGTATCTAGCCATAGGCGTAGGCATAACTATCTTCGCCTTGTTCTTGGTTTCGATACTGCCATTCATCATTGAAGACTCTTGGGACAGGTGGAAGAGGTTGGATAGAATGGATATGTCGCCAGACGAGATATACTCTAAGATGGCCGCGCACCCGGCATACTTGGCAATGTACGAGGTGTATCCGGACGCAAAAGAAGAGTTTGTGTACCGCGACAGGGGGGACGCAAATCTTCAGGTAGGCGTAATGAGCTTTGATACCCAAAACCAGTTGATACTAGACCTGGACTACTCCCCATACCAAGACAGGATAAGAGCGTACGTTTACTGCAATGTGGGCGAGTATCATCGCGAAATGGACGCGGACGGACTCTTTGCCGAGGACTTTATCCGGAACGCAGACTGCCTAGGGGCTGCCGGCACCGGAGACGGCGGCAAGCAGGCAACGGTCGAACTCAGGGCGGCAGAATGAAGGCAAGGTACAAGATCGCAGTTTCGACTACGGTATCTGCGGTCTTCTCGTTATACCTGTTCATGGTGGCAAACTGGTGCTCCCCGTACATGGGGGTATTCCCTGCCAGTGCCTCGAGATCATCAAGCACAGTTTTGGGCACGACTTTGGAGTCTAGTAAATGAAAGACAGATTTTTGATAACTGGGATCGGGCTGCTTGCGTTTGGGCTAGCGAACTTTTTCAGGTACCTGCCAATTACATACAGTCCCTCGTTCTGGAACAAACCATTTCCATTTGAGCGTCTCTACAACGTAGTGCCCACTGAGGGCAGGGGCATTAGATATCAAATTGGGTATATGCCATTGGATGGGGCGACAATTGACCCTTACTGGCTGTTTTGGTCGATGGCGCTTTATGCAGGAATCGTGATAACCGGTTTTGCGGTCTGGAGTAGAAGATGAACATTCCGAACCTCAGAAAGAGAATCGTGATTCTGGTAATCGCGGCCGTGTCCTATATCGTGCCAGTCTGGATTTCGCTTGTCTCAATATTCCTCCCCTTTGGTTCTTTCCAGTTTCCATACATGTTTTCTCTAATACGAATCTCGGTTCTTTTGATCCTAGTCTACGGGGCCTTTGCATGGGTCAGGCCCTCCCTGTTCCCCCCTACCTTACAAAAAAGGTCGTAGTTGCAATAATGTGCGGGATTGTAATCGCGGCGATGTTGCCGTATAGCGCGCTTACGTTAGAACCGGTTGGAGTCTGCACCGTTATCGTATATGCAGAGGATGGGGTGGCAACCAGCGTCGACGGGCAGTCAACGGAGCAGAGCTGCTTTGATAGTTGTCTCGGGGCAGAATCGGCGCGTTACAATGATGTCTCCTGTGAGTTTGAGGGAGCTGACAGGTCGTGGTCAGAGACCCCCCAGTCCCTCCTTGGACTCAAGCCTGCTGAATAAAGCAGTCCATATCGTGCCGGCGCTCTGTTCTTTGGCCGCGCTTGGGTGTCGGCAATACTCACAGCGTGAACTCGCAGATGGCTACCGTGGCTATGCCTTGAGCCATATTGGACGCATACCCGGTCAGCACGGACGGCGCCCTGCCGCCCCCGGTGGCTGCCGCTGCCCGGCGCCGTCACCCCATGCGCGTCGCCGATATTACGGTCACGGGGTTCCTTGCAAGCATCATGGTGCCTGTGGAGGTCTTCCGGCTCTTTGATATGGTCACTTGGGTTATGTCGACGTCCTCAAACGGCATCCCGCCCATGATCCTCAGGACCGCGTGCAGGGTCTCGATCAGTATGGTGCTGATTACGATGCGTCCTCCGGGCGCCAGCATGTGTGAGCACCTCTCCACGATCTCCGCGGTGTCGCCGCCGGTCCCGCCTATTATGATGGCGTCATATGGTGACGCGTGAGGTGGCGAACCGTCCGCCCCGCCGCCGGTCCCGCCAAGCACGTCCAGAGCGTCCCCGTGTACCACGTCGGCGTACCCCCGCACGCCGAACCGTTCTAGGTTCCTCTCGGTCAGCGCGACGGCCTCCCCGTCGCGATCTATTGCCGTTACGAGGCCGTTTCCGACTGCGCGGATCGCGGCCTCCACCGTTATGGAACCGGAGCCGCATCCCACGTCTAGGGCACGGTTCCCATCCTTGAGCCTGGCCTTGCTGATTATGATTGCGCGCACCTCCTCCTTTGTGATCGGCACGGAGTCCGACCTCTCAAAGTATTCGTCCGGAATCCCGGGCACGTCGGAGCGCCATTTCGAGGGGCTGAGTGGTTTTTTCGTAGCGCCGCCGCCGCTCTTCCCACTAGAGGTTGATCCCACTCTGAACCCTCTCCAGGTTGACCAGCGTGTAGGACACTATCCATACGAACAGGTACAGGAACACGTAGCTTCCCAGCCCCTGCGTCACTATCTTCTTCCTGTCCGAGGAGGGCAGCTGCATCTTCATGCCCTTTGCGACGAATACAGTCCCGATGAACAGTATTATCATGAACGCGATGGACGCCCACCTTCTGTCCTCGCCCTCTATGTCGGCAAAGACGAACGTCGCGGCCGTACCCGCCGCCACCGCGAGCGTCACGCGCATCCAGAACAGCAGGTTAAGCTTGCGCTCCTTTTCGCTCCTCTGGAGCTCCGACTCGGGGGGTGGTTCCGGCGCCTTTGCGTCCTCGCCGCCGTCTGTGGGCGCCGACGACGCGGGCTTTGCGGCAGCGGGGGGTGGCTCCGACTCTGCGCCGCCTGCCACGTCGTCCCTTGCAGGTGGTTCCGCCTGCCTGTCACTCCGGCCGCCTCCAGAACCCGAAGTCGGCTTTGACTTTCTCTTCTTGAACCTGGCCAAGGAATTTCTAGCCTGAATTGGGGCCGCCTCGTTTAATACCTTTGGTAGACGATCCCGGCAGCCATTCGGCCCCGTGCACCGTCCTCCCCCTCTCCTCCCCCGTGATGGCCGGGTGCGTGAACGGTGGCCGGTCTGACAGCCGGCGTGTCGGGCTATCCACGGATTGGGAGGGGAGGAGTCTCACCTGCATATCGGCGCAGTCGGCAGCGCCAAGAAGCGCAAAGGAGTTTAATCCTAGGGTGGGGAGGCCACACCATCATGGCACTTGCCGGAATCGAGCTGCGCTTTATAGTCGACCACATATCGGGCATCATAGACGGATACTATGTCAACAACATCTACGGGGTCACGAGGGACAGCCTGCTGTTCAAGCTGCGCCACACCTCAAAGGACGACCTGTTCCTGATGGTCTCGACCTTTGGCATATGGCTGACGTCCACCAAGCTGGGCCAGATAGAGGAGAACCGCATGCAGAGGCGCCTGCGCAGCACACTTCTGCGCATGAGGTTCCGGCAGATAAGGCAGATCGGCGCCGAGCGCATCGCGTATCTGGAGTTTGAGGGGTTTGGCAGCGAGTTTGTCTTGGTAGCGGAGCTCTTCGGGGACGGCAACGTCATACTGTGCGATGCAGACATGAAGATACTGGCCCTGATGCACTCGGTGGACGTGAGGCACCGGACGCTCAAGGTCGGGGCCAAGTACGCCCCGCCGCCCGCGCCGTCAGACAACGCGGTGGACGTACTGAACATGGACAGGCAGGACTTTGCATCCCTGCCCGGGGCCGATATGGCCGCGGCCAGGTGGCTTGGGCGCACGCTGGGACTTCCAAGAAAGTACGCCGAGGGGATAATACGGATGGCCGGCGTGCCGTCCGGTACCGCGGGCACGCAGCTGGACCAGGGGCAGGCAGACGCGATATGTGACGCGGCCGTTCGCCTGGTGTCCGACGTAACGTCGGGAAACCACACCCCCGTCATAATAACGACAGAGGGCAAGAGCCCGGAGGTGATGCCCGTCGACGTGACAGGCGGCATGGACGATGACGACGGCGCCGGTGACGGTGACGCGGCCGGCACCACTGCCAAAAGGTCCAAGGCCTCCAGCTTTATGGCCGGCCTTGACAAGGTCTTTACCGAGTCGTTTCTTGCCAGGGCGCGCGACGCGGGGGCGTCCGGCACGGCCACGCGAATCAAAGATCTGGAGACCCAGATTGCAGAGCAGCAAAAGGCGGTAGATACCGTGATGCGCCGCTCCGAGTCAGTCGGCGCGCTTGCAAGGTCACTGCTGGGGCTTGCGGGAGAGGGCGTGCTGTCCATGTCCGACGGGCGCGTCCTGCCCGCGCTTGAGGGGTGCGGGGCACAGCTGCTGCAGGAGAAGGGCGTACACCTCGTAAGGATATCTGACAAAAAGATACATGTCAGCATGCAGGCCCCGTTGCAGTCAGTCGCGTCCGTGCTGTTTGACGAGGCAAAGCGGCAGGCAAGGGCGGCCCCGGCCATTGAAAAGTCGATGGCAGACGCGCGCAGCAGGCTAGAGAAGCTGTACGGCGAGGCCCAGTCGGACAGGGCCAGGGCCGGCAGCGGCATCGCCTCTGAGATACGCAAGAAGAGCTGGTTTGAGCGGTACCGGTGGTTCTACACGTCCGACGGCTCGCTTGCGGTGGGGGGAAGGGACGCCGCGTCCAACTCGGCCGTCGTACGCAAGCAGATGGCCCCGGGCGACCGCGTGTTCCACGCCGAGGTGCACGGCTCGCCGTTCTTCATACTAAAGGGGGCCGACCCGTCCGCGGCGCCCTCCGACGTAAGCATGAACGAGGTGGCCCATGCGACGGTCTGCTTTAGCAGGGCCTGGCGCGAGGGGATGCACGGGATGAGCGCGTTCTGGGTCGGCCCCGATCAGGTCCGCAAGTCGGCGCCCACGGGGCAGTTCCTGCCAAAGGGATCCTTTACCATATCGGGGCAGCGCAACTTTATCCGTCCCCAGTCCCTGAGGCTGGCAGTCGGCATGGTGATCCACAACGGCAGCCCCGTGCTGGTGTGCGGGCCGCCGGAGCCCGTCGTGTCTCGCTCCGTGCTGTACGCGATAATAGAGCCGCACGGCCCCGACCTGTCGGAAGCCGCCAAGCGCGTGAGGACCGAGTTCCTGAAGCTGGACGAGGACGCGGCCAAGAGGATACCGCTTGACGACTTTGTCAGGGTTTTGCCGTCAGGCAAGAGCCAGGTAAGGGAGGTGGGGCGGCAACAACAACAGCCGCCTCAGGACTAGGAAGAAAGGACGCGGCCCGTCCAGCCGCCGACCCCTGGAGGTTCGGACTGATCCGATCGTACGGCAAGTCATGGGCTGCCGTTTCTGCTGCTGTTGCCGCCACCACTATCGTCGTCGTAGTTGTCCGTGATGCGCACAAACCCCCCCTCGCGCGGCTCGGGAGGGGGGATCTTCTTTGCGCCGCCGAGGCCTATGGTCGTTATGATGACGGACGTGAGTATTATGAAAAAGACGATCTGCGGGTAGGCCTCCGCGTTCGGGAGCCCCATGGTGAGCGGCAGCGTCGCCAGGACGGCCGCGGCAAGCCCCCTTGGCATCATAACCTGGGTCACCTTCTTGTCCAGCCTTGAGAACCTCTTGGTCAGGACCGCCCTCACCATTCCGACGCGCGCCACGTAGATCAGGACCGTCGAGACCACGCCCAGCAGTATATACTCGATCTGCCCAAAGCTGGCCAGCAGCCCCACGAACACGAAGAAGAAGGAGCGCACGAGAAACGTCAGCTGATTGTGGGTCGGGTCGTTTGCCTCGATCCTCCTCACCTTGAACCTGAAGACCTTTGAGAGGCGGTCCTTGTTTCCCAGCATCAGACCGAAGACCAGGGCCGTCAGCGCGCCCGACTCACCGAACGTGTTCGCCATGAAGAACAGCACGAAGAGTATCCCGAGCGTCAGCATGTAGCTGTGCTGCGCGTTTGCAAACTTTGTAGTGACATACATCCACGGGATCCCCACCCCCAGCCCCAGCACGAGCCCGACCATCATCGCGGTCCCGATGGTCTCGCTGAGCACGGCGAGGCTGAACTCGCCCGTCAGTATGGCCTCGAACATTATGAACGCGATTATGGTGGCCAGTATGTCGGTAATCGCCGACTCGAAGCTCATCATGGACCTCGCCCCCTCCGAGACGCGCACGTTCCGGACCAGTCCGAACACGATGACGGAGCTGCTCCCCCCCACTATCGTGCCGAGCAGTATGCTGTCCATCAGCCACCATCCGGCCCAGTAGTACGCGAGCGCCGCCACTATGGCCACCGACACCACGAACCCCAGCACCGCGAGGAATATGGAAAAGTGCGCCGTCCTCGCTATGCTCTTCAGGTCCAGGTTCAGGCCGCCGTCGAACATGATTATGATCAGCGCGACGGCCGCAAAGTACGGGACGATCTGCGCGACGGCCTCAGGCTGCACTATCCCCAGGACGGGACCTAGGACGACCCCGAGGATCATCAAAAACGCGACGTCCGGGACTCCCGTCCTCTTGAAGAACGCCTCGCCCGTCACACCTAGAAATATGACCACGCCTGCCGCGAGCAGGAGGACGGGCGCCGACGCGATCGCCCCGTCGGATGTTGTAATCTCCGAGAGCATGCCGATGACCTCCGATATGGAGGCGGGCCACGACGTCCCCTGCAGGAGGCCGTCCCACCGGAACCCGTCGAGCATGTCAAGCACGGCCAGCGCTACGGGGAACAACAACCCCTGCTTACCACGTCCTCTTAAAACCGATTTGACCCCTGCTGTGTACGGATCGGCGCTTCCTGCTCAGCAGGCCTCGTGCACGATACAGGGCCTGTTAAGGATACGCAATGTGCTCCGCTATCACGCCGTCGATCTCAGATACGGGGATGCGGGACTGTTCCATGCTGTCCCGCCGCCTTATCGTGACGGTCTGGTCCTGCAGGGTCTGGTGGTCCACCGTTATGGCAAACGGGGCGCCCACCTCGTCAAGGCGCCTGTACCTGCGGCCGATGGCGCCCGAGTGATCCAGAAACGCGTCGCACTTGCGCCTTATCATGCGGTATATCTCGTCGGTCTTTTCGCGCAGCCCGTCCTTCTTTACCAAGGAGAGCACGCCCACGTGGACCGGCGCCAGGTACGGCCTGAGCGACAGCACGGTCCTGTCGTCGTGCTCCGCGTCGCGCGTGAGGGAGTGCTCCAGTATGGTGTACAGGCTGCGGTCGATGCCCATGGAAATCTCAAAGACGTGCGGCAGCACCTTCTGCTCCCCGTCCATGACCTCGAACTTTTCGCCGCTCTGCCTGGCGTGCCCGGACAGGTCGTGCCCCGACCTGTAGTTGCACGCGACCAGCTCCAGCCACCCCGTCGACACCTCCACCTCAAAGTCAAAGGCGACCTCAGCATAGAACGCCTTCTCCTTTTGGCCCAGTTTCCGGAACCTGCTCTTTGACATGTCGATGCCGGTCTTCTCATAGAATTCGGCCAGCAGCCCTAGGTAGTACGCCACCAGCCTGCTTGGCAGCAGCCCCGTCCGCACCGCGTCAGAGCACGATACGGTCTGGATCGGCGCGTCACCTCCGTCTGCAACCTGCAGGTTTAGCACGGTGTTCTCAACCTCCGCAAAGTTCGGAGCGTCGTCCAGCTTGTCGGGGTTGCAGAACACCTCTATCTCCGCCTGGTAGAACTCCCTTAGCCGCAGGAGCCCCTGCCTTGGCGCGATCTCGTTTCTAAAGCTCTTGCCTATCTGCCCCACGCCGACCGGCAGCCTCCCCCTCATGGACTTGAACAGCCTTGGAAAGTCCACGAATATCGACTGGCAGGTCTCGGGGCGCAGGTACGCCGCCTTCTGCTCGGGCCCTATGCCCACCCTGAACATCATGTTGAACCGCTCCGTGCCGGAGAACTGTCCGCCGCACTTGGGGCACCTTATGCCGTTCTCCGCTATTGCGGCGTCAAACTCGGCCGGCTCTGCGGACTCTGGTATAACCACATTTGATATCTCCTCTATGGCCTTGTCCGCCCTGACCGTGAGGCCGCACTTTTCGCACCTCGTTATGGGATCCGCAAAGCTTGCCAGGTGGCCCGACGCCTCGAACACCGACCCGGACATTATCTGCGAGCCGTCGATCTCCATCATGGCGTCCCGCCTGATCAGCTCACGCCGCCACAGCTCGACGAACTTGTTCTTCAGGGAGACGCCTGACGGCCCGTACTCCCAGAACCCGGCCTGCGCGTCGCCGTACACCTCGCAGCTTGGAAAGTAAAAGCCCCGCTCCAGTGCAAGCTTTACAACCTCGTCATAGTTCATCGCATCTCACCCACGTTGTCTTCATCCTGATATAACCATCACGTCCGGGCCTTGCCGGCGCCTTTTGCCGCGAGAAGCTCCCTGGTCTTGGCAATGTTTCCCACGTCGTCCCTCTTCTCGTCGATCGGGGTCTCCAGGATGAGCGGTATGCCGTTCTTGTCGGCTGTCCTCGCCGCCGCCGCCATTCCCTCCTCGCCTATCTCGCCGAGTCCTATGTGGTAGTGCCTGTCGCGCCTTGATCCCAGCTCGCCCTTTGCGTCGTTGAGGTGAATTATCTTGAGCCTGTCCATTCCCACGCGCTCCTCGAACAGGCCGAACGTCTCTTTTACGCTCTTTTTGGTCCGCAAGTCGTACCCGGCCGCGAACGCGTGGCACGTGTCAAGGCAGACCCCGAACCTTCCGGCGGGCCTGCACCTGCCTAGTATGTCGCCAAGCTGCCCCAGGTCGGAGCCTACCGAGTTCTTCTGGCCCGCCGTGTTCTCCAGCAGTATCATCACGTCGTTGTCCGCCGCCTTGGCCGCCCCGTTGAGCCCCCTGACCAGCCTGCCCATGCCGGCCTCCTCGCCTGAGCCCAGGTGGCTGCCGAGGTGCGTCACTACGTACGGGATGCCGAGCAGCCCGCACCGGCGCACCTCGTCTGTGAGCGTGGCCGTCGACTTTGCAAAGCCCGCGTCGTCAGGGGATGCCAGGTTGGGCAGGTACGGCATGTGGGCGCAGATCGCGTCCCCGTCGATCCCGCTCTCCCCAAGCTTGGTTCGGAATGCGGCGGTCACCTGCCCGTCAAGCTCCTTTGCGTGCCATCCCCGGGGGTTGCGCGTGAACATCTGGAACGCGGTGCAGCCGCGTTGCACGGCGTTGTCGACTGCCATGTCGATGGAGCCCGATATCGACACGTGGCATCCGATTCTTGCCGCCATTACACGCGGCGGTCGTACGCGTGATAATTTAAACCCGCATGAAAAAGAACGCATGCGCTGACATCAGTTGCAGGGCATGGATTGTCATCCCCGTGCCGGCATATCGACGCTCGGTTCAGTCCGGTACGGCGCGCACCACCGCACAAAAAACGCGTGACATAATCTAACGGTCAATGACTGTGGCGTGCGGTTGCGTCAAACGCACCCTAGATCCCCCGGAACTGCATGCAGGTTTAAGTAAGCGGCGCCTATCCGTGTTGTCGGTATTATGGCAGCAGCGTCCCAGTTCGTCCGGCAGTATGAGGTGCGAAACGGCCGCAACCGGTGTCACCTGATCCCCTACATAGGAAACAAGTCCGGCTTCTCGGACATATTCGACGAACTGGTGCCCGACGATGCCGGCAGCGGGAAGATTGTGGACGTCTTTGGCGGATCCGGAGCGTTTGCCATATACTGCTGCTTTAGGTTCGGTTCGGATCGCGTGGTTTACAACGACAACAACCCCGTCTTGGCCAACTTTATGACCCTTGTCCGTGACGACGTGGCAGGTTTGATCGAGGAGTACGAGAGGCACAGGAGCATGTCGTCCCCCGACTACTTCCTGAGGGTGCGTACGGAATCCCTGACAGACGGCCTGAGAGGTGCCGGAAGGTTCCTGTACCTTGCAAAGAACGCATTCAGCGGCAAGATTCGCTTCAACAAGAAGAACAAGTTCAACGCCCCGATGAGGAAGAGCGCGAGGTGCCCCTCGCTCTCAGAGGAGCGCCTGCGGACCATCAGCGACGCGGTGAGAGGGATGGCCATAACCAACAAGAATTTTGAAGAGTTTCAGGACATCAGAGATGCATTTCTCTACCTTGATCCCCCATACATGAACAACACAAACGCTCACTACAACGGGGTGCCCGCAACCGATAGCTTTGCGCGGTTCGTACGCGCGACCACTTTGCACAACCGTGTCATGATATCCGAGCAGAACGAGCCGGACGCGATAGGGATCCCCGAGTCCTACAGGATCTATCGCATAGCGCTGCGCCGGTCCCTGCAGTATGTGACGCAAAAGGACAGCGCGGAGATAATAGCGATAAACTACGACCCGCACGAGCGTACGGGGTGATGCGACTTCTGCTTCAAGGCCCGGGGCCGGACAAACCCATGCAGGGAAAGACGCCGGCTAGGATATTCTGCGCAGGTATCCCCGTCCAGTTCCCGCCAAAGGATCCATCCGGGATAAGCTCCCGTTGCATGCAGCTCAGGACCCTCATGCTACTGGCACTTCCTTCGCTGATCTTAACGATCGGCCCGCAGCGCCCTTGTTCTTTTTATGTATCGGTATGCAAGCCATGCCATGCTTGTGCCGGGCAAAGATGAGAAGGCAAAGTACCCCTTTCTGGCCGATGCCGGAAGATACCTCCAAGAGTATGGCTTTGAGCTCCGGCAATTCGGCACCGATCCAATCCTCAGAGTCATTGTAGACAAGGCATACGAGCGGGTAATGGCGGCGACCAGCGGTTCTGTATACAGATCTGGATTGGCCGGCGGCAAGGCGATGCAGTACGACGTACTGGACATGGAGGTATTCTCGTTTCTGATTGCCATTGTACTGATAAAGCTGGCCAACCGCCACACACTCGTAAGGCGCTTTGCGCTAAGCGAAGCACGCAGGGCAGAGACACACTTGATCAGGGATCTGTCGTACCGCGACCACCGACTCGATCCCCCAAGGGCCGAAATGGCGCGGAACATATTGCTTGATCTGTTCGGACTCAAGGTAGAGGTGCGCGGCTACCGGTACCTGATACCGGTGCCTGACTATCTCAAACATTCTTCCGTATTCCACGAGCGCGAGTGGAAGCTGGTAAACAGGCAGGTCGAGGACGGCTACGTGATACTAAAGCCGGACAAGACGGTCAGGCTGATCCGGCACGCGCTGACCACGTACATCTCAGACAAGATCAGGGACTCTCCGGTCCCGGACATGATCCCCGGCCTCGAGGGGATGGTCGCCGAGCTGGCCGCCGTGGCCGACAGGCTCACGCCCACATACGAGAGTACGGGCGAGAACCCGCCCTGCATAAAGCACGCCGTCAACGTGCTCAAGAGCGGCGAGAACCTTCCCCACTCGGGCCGGTTCATGCTTGCCACGTTCCTTCTTGCAAGGGGGCGGCCGGTAGAGGAGATCGCGCCCCTCTTCAAGAACGCGCCCGACTACAGCGAGCGGGTAACGATGTACCAGCTGAACCACCTGTCCGGCAAGACGGGGGGAGTAAAATACAACTGCCCCTCGTGCGACAAGCTGCGCACCCAGAACCTGTGCTTTGCCGTGCCGGAATGCGACGGGATCATAACGCCGTTGCAGTTCGGGCGGCGGAGAAAGGCTGTTCAGCATGAGCATGAGCAGCAGCAACCGCCTTCCGACGCGGAACCTGCGGAGGGAGGGCCGGCATGAACGAGCGCGACATACAGTTTCTAGAGTCCGCGTTCAAGAAGTATTACTATGACCATATATCTGAGATCCCCGTGCCCGACGACATCCTGCACCGCGAGTTCGGGTACCAGAAGCTGGGGGTGGGGGGCATGACGCGGCACATCCAAGTGAAGGACGCGGGACAGATGCGCGTCATGTTCATGAAGACCGTGCCGTCAGACGCGTACTGCTCAAACTCGTACTATTCATTTCCAAACCTGGACATGAGGGAGAAAGACTGGCGCGGGGCCGACCTCGTGTTCGACATTGACGCAAAGGATCTGGATCTGCCCTGCCGCAGGGACCACGTGCTTGCGGTATGCGAGACGTGCGGCCGCTCCTGGATGGAGCGGGAAAGAGAAGAGGAAGAGAAAGGGAAGGAAGAGGGAAAGGAAGGAGAAAGGGAAGCAGGTGAGGAAAGAGCAGTAAGCCCTGGGCACGAGTGCGGCTCGTGCGGCCAGGCCGGCCGCGTGAGGCCCAAGTCGCTGCCGTGCAAAAAGTGCATAGCAGCATCAAAAAAGCAGGTGGCCCTGCTGAACCGCATACTGCGCGACGAACTCGGGGTGGGGCCGGATCACATGTCCACATACTTTTCTGGAAACGAGGGGTTCCACGTGCACGTGTCGGATCCTAGGTTCAGGGGGCTTGACGCGAGGGCGCGCGCCGACCTTGCCGGCTACGTGATGCTGAGCGGACTGATACCGGAGGCGCTTGGCATGCGCAAGACCTCCGGACTTGACAAGGCCGAGCTGCCCGACCTAGGCCAGAAGGGGTGGCGCGGCAGGTTTGCAAAGGCCGCGTTCGGTTCAAAGGCCAAGCGGGCCGAGACCATCTCGGAGATGTCCAAGACCTCGTCCGGGGCCGCGTACGCCAGATTCGAGGGGATAATCAGGGAGGTGTCAGGCGACGTCGGCGCCAGGATAGACGCGCAGGTTACCGGCGACATACACCGCATATTCCGCATGCCGCACACGATAAACAGCAAGAGCGGGATGTTGAAGACGGCGTGTACCGGAGACGCGGACTCGTTTGACCCGTACGTGGACGCGGTGGTTCTGGACGCGGACGAGACCGTATCAGTCGAGTGCGGCTGTCCCGTCAGGTTCGGCCTTGGGAGCAAAAGGTTCGGGCCCTACAAGGAAGGCGAGAGCGCGGAGCTGCCCGTGTACGCGGCCGCATATGCGATATGCAAGGGGTTCGGACGGCTGGCGGCCGACGCCGGCACCACCGACGCCGCCGCCGCGAATGCGGACTGACGCGGCGGCCGCGGATTCTGAATATTGCCGCACCAGCGACCCCGCAGCCGCGGCGCACACGCCGCACCCGAATCATTGCCGGTATAACCGCCCGATCTATATAGTTGGCCACCCGACAACACATTAATTTAACAAGCCATGAGCAAGTTCGGTTTTGTATAGCGCCACAACTGACAAGCAGGCACCTCCTCCTGACACGGGCAAGTACATGAAGCTCATCATAGTGGCGGCCGTGGCCGTGGCCACCATGCTCGTGGTCGGAAACCAGGGCGTAATTCTGTACATGAACTTTTCAGAGTTCGGCGACCAGTTTACAAAGCCGCTGTACTATACGCTCGTATCATCCATCATACTCTCCGCCATAGCGCTGGTGCGCGTAAACATGGCGGCGCGCTCGTCCATCTTCTGGTATGCGATCAAGACTGCAATCGCGTTCGTCGCCAGGGGCCCCAGGGCCCCCGGCACGGGCGCCGCCGGAGGGGCGGGCGCCGCTGGGGGCGGAGGCCCCGGAATAAGCCAGTCCCAGATATCCGAGACCCTGCAGAGCTACTCGGAGTACAGGCTCGGGCCAGCATCCTTCGTGGTCTGGCAGATAACAAAGGTGCTGCTGTTTGGCGCCTTCTTTGCTAACATAATGTTCGGATTCAGCGCCGTCGCGTTCCTGGTCGACGGCGACATGCTCGGGGTGGAGAACCTGCCCACGCTGTTCTCGCTGCCCTTCGTCACGCCGCCGGAGGACGCGGCGTACGCGGCCGAGACCGTGGTCCCGATGATACCCGCTCTGGTGGTGCTGATACCGCCTATACTGGCCGCCATCGGGCTGCGGCTCATGCTGTACGTGGGACTGCACCGCATCATACACGTCATCACGTCGTTCGTGCAGGACACCGACGGGGGCAAGCCCAGATACCTCAACTACGTCTCCACCATAGAGGGGCTGGTGGGCATAGCCGTGTTGTGGGCAGGCTTCAACATGTTCTTTACAAACGAGATAGACTACAACACCAGGTACGAGATAGGCGGCGTCCTGATAATCGGGCTGGCGCTCATGGCGTTCTCCGCCGTCGACCGCATACGGGCCCGCGTCCTGACCCACATGTTCAAGCGTGACGTCTACGTCAGGTTCCTCACGATCCTCGCCATATCCATAGCGGTATTCGCCTTTGTCGCGGTGAACGACACGATAGCCGACGCCCGCAAGATAGAGTACCTGGGGCCCTACACGGCGCAGCAGATAGGCGTGAACCGCTACCTGGGGCAGCTCGACCAGATCACCGAGAACACGCACGACGTGAGGCTCAACCCGGTCTCGCCCAACGACATAAGCGACTACGCGGTGGACAACGCCGACGTGCTCGACGTCATACGCGTTTGGGACTGGGAGGCCGCGTTTGCAAAGCTAAAGCCGGAGATCGGGCTGATCCCGTACGTGGACTTTGAGGACAACGACATACTGAGGTTCAACAACACGCTGTACTGGACCGCGTCGATGAAGCCCATCCTGCCCTCGTCGGTGTCCGCGGAGAACCAGTGGTACAACCAGCACCTGGTATACACGCACGTGCCGGACGCCTTCCTGACGCTCGAGGCCACGGACGGCCAGATAGTGGACAGCGACCAGTTCTTCCAGCAGCGCGAGATATACTACGGGGAGGGCGGCCTCTTCGAGCTGACGTGGTCCGGCTACTCTAACTCGAGGGGCACGAGCAGCGACGAGCTCGGGAACGTCCAGTACGCCGGGGTGGGCGGCCTGGACGTGGGGCCCCCGTTCAGCTGGATATTCGAGCCCAACTTTTTGCTGCAGTTTCCGGCCGAGTCGGTGCACGTGATGAGGTACAAGGATGTCAACGACCGCATGGAGATCCTCTACCCGTACTTCCTGTACGACCTGTTCGGCAAGGAGCTCGACTCGCTGCCCGTGACGGACGGCGAGAACTCGTACTGGCTGGTGCCGCTCATCATAGGGTTCGAGACGGATAACGTGCCCTGGTCCATAAGCAACCCGTACCTGAGGCTGGTCGGGTACGCGCTCATAGACTCGTACGACGGGGACATACAGCTGCTAAAGACCGGGGATGACTTCTTCTCGGAGATGTTCGCCGCGCAGTACGCGGACCAGTTCAGCCCCATGCCACCGTGGCTCGAGGAGCAGATCAGGTATCCCGTCGAGCTGTTCAACTGGAAGACTGAGATGTACAACATATACCACGTAACCGACGTCGACACGTTCATCCAGGCAAACGAGTTTTACGAGATTCCCCGCGGGCTTGACACGTACTACGTGGAGGCAAAGCCGCCGGGCTTCAACCAGACCGAGTTCCTGGGGCTTCTGTCGCTGGAGCTGAGGGGCTCGCAGGGCAGGAACCTGGCGGGGTACATCGTAGTAGAGAACGACCTGTCGAACCTGGGGCAGATCCAGTTCTACGAGGTGCCGCTCAACTCCACGACAAAGCTGATAGGGCCCACGGCCGTCAGGGAGGCGCTCGACCGCGACCCCGAGTTTGCGCAGCTCAAGACACTGCTGAGGAACCCGCGTATAGGCGACAACATTCTGTACCGCGTGGGCGAGCACGACGTTTACTTTATCCCGGTGTATACCGCGGGAGCGGGCGGCGTGGTGGCGCAGCTCGGCACCATCGCGGCAGTCGGCGCCGCGTTCAACGGCGAGTATTTCGTGGGACTGGGCGACACGCAGGAGGATGCCTTCAAGGCGTACCTGAGCAAGGTGTCCGGCGTGACCCCCACCGATATAGAGGTCGGCGACGGGTTCGTGGAGCTGGACCGCGACGAGCGCGCCGATATAGTGCGGCAGGTCTTCGTCGACAGCGACCTGAGCGTCGACGAGCCGACCAGGCTGTCGGTGCCGCTGTCGTTCAACGAGGGCGAGCTGTTCTTCTACTCGGACAGGGACCGCGAGGAGACGGAGGAGGCGCTGCTGCAGTTCATAGACGACTTCGTGGTGCCCCGGACCGACCGCGTCCTGATCTGGGAGGAGGAGACCGACGAGGGCGTCATGATAAACATCGGCACCATCGTGATCAAGGACAACGTGCCGGAGCTGCACTACGTGTCGGTAGGGGTCGGCATCTAGTTGCCCGCGCCAGGCGCGACGATGCTGGTGGTGGACAACGGCTCGTCGTATACCGACGACTTGGCAGCGGTGCTTGAAAAGTTCGACTGCTCGTACAGGAGGGTGATCCCCTCCGAGATATCGGCCGAGGAGCTGCCCACGTACGGCGGGTTCATACTGTCGGGCCGGAAGCGCAACGACCGGCTGGTAAACGAGGTGAACTCCAGGGTCGTCAGGCACGCGGTATCGTCGGGCGCAAAGCTGCTGGGCATATGCTACGGCGCCGAGATCATGGCGCTGTGCATGGGGGGGACGATACGCCGCTCCGAAATACCGCAGAGAAACATGCGCTGCGCCGTCGTGGTGTCAAAGCCGACGCCGATCACCCCGGACGCGGGCGCCAGTATCGACGTCTTTGAGAGCCACACGTACGAGATATCCCGGCTGCCTCCGGCGTTCGAGTCGGTGGGGGGCTCCCCCGACTGCAGGCACGAGATAATCAGGTACAAGGGCAGGGACGTTTACGGCACGCAGTTCCATCCCGAGATGAGCAGGGACGGCCGCCGTATGGTGGAGCGGTTCTGCGGGCTGTGATGTCGCGGCCGCCGCAACCCTGCCACCATTACCGTGATGCCGCGGCCGCGGCCGCCGCAACGCTGAACGATTTTAATAACTCCGTAGTACCGGAACCCCATGTCGGCCACCGATGACAGCAGCGACCGCGTGCTCTTCCTGCCGCTGGTAAGCGAGGAGCTCGTGTCGCTGCCGCTGCCGATCAACGTAGTGTCCACGTACTGGAACGTGCCGCTTCCGATGGCAGAGGCAGTCGAGGCCGCAAAGAGGTATCCCTCGTTTGAGGGCGGCATCATAATAGAGGGTGTCGAGCTTGCAGAACGGCACGGCCTGGCGTGCGTGATGCTGCACTCCGACATGCAGGGGCTCAGAACCGCCATTGACGCGGGCATCCCGCCCATAGTGATGCTGCCCGGGATCCCGGGCAGCCCGGAGATTACCCAGCACGCGTCCGTGATATCCGGGTACGGGGACGACGCGGTGTACCACTACGTGCAAAAGGGAAACGAGGAGGGCGACCAGCAGGAGGGCGCGATACCCGCCAATGTGTTTGACCGGGAGTGGTCCGAGGAGGGCAGGCTGATGATTCTGGTGGCGCCCCCGGAGAGCATCTCCCCCCTGCCGATGCGGATCTCGGCGCAGGTAAGCGTGGCGTGCAGGCTGTGCTTTGACGCGGAGAGGGCGATGATACTGGGTGACAAGTCTGGCGCGTCCGGCTCGCTGAAGGAGGCGCTAGAGATGGATCCGGAGAACCCGACTGCCCTGCAGATGCTCGGCGGCCTGTGCAACGAGCAGGGCCTGCCCGAGTGCGTCGGATACTACGAGCGGTGCATACGCGCAAACGGCAGCGCGTTCCTCGCGCACAACGGCCTCGGCAACTATTATTTGAAGAGGGGCGAGTCTGCCAAGGCCGAGTCGTACTATACAAAGGCGATAGGGATAAACCCGAAGAGATCCGCCCGCATCTACAAGAACCGCGCGTACCTGCGCGAAAAGCAGGGCGACCGGGAGGGGACGCTGGAGGACCTGCACGCGTACCTAAAGCAGCTGCCAAGCGCGCCCGACAGGGGGGCCATAGAGCAGGCGATAAGGGAGCTGTCTAACTGATGGTGGTGCGGAGTGCGGGATTCGAACCCGCGGCCTTCAGCTTGGGAAGCTGACGTCATACCGAGCTAAACTAACTCCGCCCGCGCTTTCTGTGCTGTACCCTATGATTAAATATCTTGGCCATGTCACGTGGGTATGGACGCAAAGTGCCCCGAGTGCGAGGGCGTGGCCGTGCTTGACGACGACATCACTGTGGTGAGGTGCCCCCACTGCGGCTTTGAAAAGGGATACGAGGAGTACCTGGAGATCATGAAGGATCTGGCAGTCAACATGGCCACCGACTACATTCCCGACAGGCCCGGCCTCTGATGGCGGTCGTGACGGCGGCGCGCGGCCGCCTCTGATTACCAGTAGCTGCCCTTGTCCGAGCAGTCCAGATGGGAGCCGCAGTTGCCGCACAGCAAGTGGCATGCCTGCATCTCTATCATGGCGTGGTTGCACCTGGGGCATGCGACCGCACCACTGTCATCTGGACCTTTGTTCTCCACTTGCATGAGGTACAATTATGGCACATCCTAAATAATGTGCCGCGCCGTTGGCGTCGTGTGGAGCCCAAGCAGACTCACCCTTGAATCCAAGCAGTTTGTAGACATGCCGTACATCACAGCGTCTCTCCGTATGTATATTCTGAGATGATCTCCATTCCGAGTATGAGTGCGCTGCGGCCCCGGGGGAGAACGGCTTTTTGGATACCACAGGTTCCACAAGATACACGTAGGTCTTGATGTGTGGCATGTTCACAAACCACGGCCGTGGCGGTGGAGTGCTTTTGGGATCCACACGATTAGCATGGCGGAAAGCTCCGGCCGGTCCGCCGCGTGTCAGGACGCACCGGCTCATGAGGCCATCTGCCTGCGCGCCGCAGCTGGCAGTTCCCGAATCCGGCAGCCGCGCGGGGAAACCATGGGCTTGCCCAAGCTCCATGCAAGGGCCGATGGGGGTTATAACGCAAAAGTGATAATTGTGCGTGGCGCGGGCCTGCCTGCCTAGCGGCACATCTGCGGAGTCCTATCATCGAGCTCGAGCCATATGTAGCCGCCGTTGCTCTGGCCCATCCTGTGCTCGTTAAAGTTCCCGGCCCCGACGGCAAGATCGCCGGTCTGACGGTCCAAGCTGTAGTCGCCCAGCGCGCCCTCGCCCAAAAGGCGTGTGGTGTGCTGTAGCACGTGTATGTCGTCGTTGGCCACCTCTAATATGGTCTCCTTCAGGTTAAGATTGTCGGCTTCTGCTATCAAGATGCTGCTGGCCAGCAGGTGGACCGCGTCATACGCGGCATAGTTGGCGTATACGTTGTGCAGCCTGCTTGGATTCGGGAGGGCTTTTAGCTCGTTGACAATGGGGGTCTCAAATATCTCGTACGCTAGGATGGTCATGTTCACCCTGGCGGAGAACTCGGCCATCGACAGATCCGTCGCGACCTCGTCCACGAGTATTGCGTCCGTGCCGTACCACCTTACATTGTCAAGGTTGGCAAGGTTCGGGTTGTCGTTGATCACGTTGACAAGGGTGTTGTAGTGGTACACGTCGCTGACAAACATGACGCCTACGCTGTTCTGCCCGTATTCGTCGATCAGGGCACCCAATCGATTATTGAGATCAGTGGCGGCCTGCAGGTTCAATTCGCCACTGTTCGGCGTGTCCTCGCTGTAGACCAGGAGTGGTTCGAAGGGAGTGCCAAAGCGATCGCGCACGGCCTCTGGCGCCGGGAACGGGGAGCTCCCCCTTGCGGCATCTATCACCATAATCAGCCTGTCCGTGCCGTACTTGTCATACAACGGAATGGTCACCTTGGCCAATTCGTCGTTGTTCGGGGTGAGCCTGAAGAGGTTGTCGTCGGAGTTGTACAACGGGTGGACGACCGTCTGGGACTTTGGCGATATCAGTATGGAACTTGCCGCGACCGGGCTCAGGCCTTCAGCGCCCGGGATCAGGCCTGCAGCAAGCGCGTCTACGGTCCCCTTTACGGCGCCAAGAGCGACCTCGTCGCTCGGCGCAATAAAGTGAATCAAGCCCCGCTGGTAAGCAGATGCGATCGTCGTTACCATCGACTGAGGGTTGGCAAAGTCCGACACGTCGATCCTCTCGAGCGTCACCGTGCTATCGATCGCAGTAAATTCACTGTTCAGGTCCCTCTCGGCAAGCAACATTGCCCCCCACGGGCCTGCGTCTATGTCGTTGGGATGCGACAACAGCACCCCGATCCTGATGTCGGTCTGTGCATATGCCTCGCCGTGCATCAAAGAGGCGGTGACAGCGACGGCCACTGCTACCAGTACGGCCGCCCATGCCTTCATACACATCACTGTTATTACTTGTTATTAACAGTTGGTAAGTGTACCACTAGTCATTCCAACTCACCCAGGAATTGCTTGATTTCAGGATCTGCGCGTCGGCTCTGGGCAGATCGCCGCCTGCGAACTGGGGGTCCCGCCTGCCAAAGGATTATTAGCCTCAGATCCGCCCCGCCTGCATGGCAAGCTTCAAGGTGACCATATCCGATACCAAGGGCAGGTCCATCTCAAAGGAGCTAAAGGACTCGGACGCCGTCCCGCTGCTGGGCCTCCAGCTTGGGGACGAGGCGGACGCGGACGCCGTCGGCCTCTCTGGCATACTCACGCTCACGGGCGGGAGCGACAAGTCGGGAGTCCCGATGCGCAGCGACGTGCACGGGGCCGCCCGCAAGTACGTGCTGCTCTCAAAGGGGGTGGGGCTGCAGGACGCCGAGAAGGGGCAGCGCGTCCGCAAGCTCGTGCGCGGCAACACCATATCCGAGGAGACCTACCAGGTAAACTGCAGGTATGACGGCGAGCTGCCGGCCGCGGACGACGGACAGGCCTCAGACGGCGGCGCAGAGGCCGGCCAGTCAGATGAGGGCAAGGACTAGTCCTGCAAAACCAAGCTTAACATACGTCGGATCGACACTATGATTATGCACTGGCGCGACACGCTACCGGACTGGTATGTAAAAAAGTACGGATACCAGCCGTGCGTGAACATCGGCACGGCGGGGCACGTGGACCACGGGAAGACCACGCTGATACAGGCGCTGACCGGCTCGTGGACCAGCGTGCACAGCCAGGAGCTAAAGCGCGGCATTACCATACGCGTCGGATACTCTGACGCGGCGTTCTACAAGTGCGGCGCGTGCGAGGAGCCCCTGGGGTACTCGACGACCCCGACCTGCGGCAACTGCGGAGGCACCAGCGAGCTTACGCGAGTCGTTAGCTTTGTCGACAGCCCGGGTCACGAGAGTTTGATGGCCAACATGCTGTCGGGATCGGCCCTGATGGACGGCGCCCTGCTGCTGGTGGCCGCAAACGAGCAGGTCCCGAGGCCCCAGACCAAGGAGCACATGCTGGCGCTGCAGACGCTTGGAATAACCCAGGTCGTGGTGGTGCAGAACAAGGTCGACCTGCTCACGTACGAGGAGGCGATGGCAAACCACGACGACATTGCGAGGTTTCTTGGGGAGACCCGCGCAGGAAACGGGGTCGCGCCCATAATCCCGGTATCGGCCCAGTCGTCCTTGAACGTGGACGCGCTGATAGGCGCGGTAGAGTCCACCATCGCAACCCCCGAGCGGGACGAGGGGAAGGACGCCGTGATGCACGTGCTGCGCTCATTTGACGTGAACCGCCCCGGAACCGGCATCAAGAAGATCAAGGGCGGCGTGATAGGCGGGAGCCTGACTCAGGGGATCTTCAAGGTGGGCGACGAGATAGAGATCAAGCCGGGCGTGCCGTCCGAGAAGAACAGGGGCGCGGCGGGATACGAGCCGCTAGTCACCGAGATCACGTCGCTTGGGACCGCGGCCGGAACCGTGGACTCCGTAAAGCCGGGCGGCCTCGTGGCCATCGGCACAAAGCTCGACCCCTCCATGACGCGCAGCGACTCGTTTATCGGCTCGGTGATAGGGCGCCCCGGCACGCTGCCTGAGAATACCACCTCGCTTGCGATGTCCGTGAGCCTGTTTGACTCGGCAGTCGGCACCACCGAGGACGTGCAGGTAAAGCCCATCCAGAACGGCGAGATGCTCAGGCTCAACATCGGGACCGCCCCGATCCCGGGGCAGGTAAAGCAGGCGCGCACCAAGGACGGCGGAATCGAGGTGGAGCTCAAGCGCCCCGCGTGCGTGTTCGAGGGCGGGCACGTGGCAATCAGCAGGAGGATTGCGGACAGGTGGAGGCTGATCGGCGCGGGTGTGGTCGCCGCTGGCTGACGTGATATGCGACACGAGCTTTCTGATGCACCTGGCCACCACGCGGGTCAGAAATATAGACAGCCTGGGCGACGAGATAGGAGAGGTGTCGTTCGTGGTGCCGCGTGTAGTGCTTGTCGAGCTGGACCGCATACTCCGGCGCGGCGATGCGAGGAGTGACGACGCGCGGCGCACCATGGAGTTTGCGCGGGGCCTCCGGACCGTGCAGATGGGCGCCGGCGCGGCGACGGCCGACGACGCAATACTGTCCCACGCGGCCGCGCGCGGCGGCATAGTAGCCACCATGGACCGGGGGCTGAAGCGGCGGCTCCGCGAGCGCGGATGCTCGATAATGTCGTTTTCAAACGACCGCATAGTCCTGGAGCCGTAGGCCGCCGAAAGCCCGAAGGAAACCCTTAACTTGGCGCGCCCGCAATGGCGCGCATGACGGGCATTGCCATATCAAGCGACGCCTTTGAGGACGGCGGCCGGATCCCGAGGAGGCACGGCTACAAGAACGGGAACGTCAGCCCCGCCCTGTCGTTTTCCGGCGTGCCCGAGGGCGCAAAGTCCTTGGCGCTCATAATGGACGATCCGGACGCCATGAAGCCGGCAGGCAAGGTGTGGTCGCACTGGATCGTGTGGAACATGCCGCCTGATACGGCCCTGATCGGCGAGGGCTCGGCGCCGCCGGCAGGCGCCGTGCAGGGCACGACTGACTTTGGCAGCACCGGGTACGGCGGCCCCGCCCCTCCCGATGCGGAGCACACCTACGTCTTTGCGGTCTACGCGCTGGACGCCGAGATTAAACTGGGCGCGTCGGCGACAAAGCAGCAGCTGGAGCAGGCCATAAGGCCGCACGTCATGGCAAAGGCGGAGATGCGCGGCAGGTACTCTCCTGGCTGATGCAGTCTCCGCGGCTCACTGCGTCTTCTGCGGCACGTCGCCACCACCGCCACCTGAATCCTGCCCGGCGTACCTTGACGCAAGCCTGTATCTGGCGTACTTGTCGTCAGGCGAGTACTTGGCGGGATGCGCCGACTCCGTGTCCGCGTCGCACGCGGGGCACCGCGCCTTGAGGGTGTACCTGTTGCATGAGACGCACCTGCGCAGCAAAAAGCGCATGCTAGTTCTCCCTGGTCTTTTTCGACTCTTCCCTTGTAAAGCTGAACGTGCCCTTTTTCTTCTCTATCCCTGACTGTATCTCCGACACGATGGGCTTTAGCACCTTCTCCGCGGACTTGAAGTCCTCGGACGTGACCGCCAGCCTGTATTTCGGGGCGCCCAGGTACGTGATCTCCGCGTTCTCCGTCGCGCTGCCGCCGTTCCTGTCCGGTATCGCGTCGAGCAGTATCTTCCTGATCACCTCCACCCCGTCCGGACGGCTGCTTGCAATGTCCATCACGCCCCTGATCTCCACTGAGGGCAGCTTTATCTTCGAGGCCACCTCCTCCATTGTGCTAACTATGTTCTTGTCGATTCCTAGGCCGCCGACAGAAGAGCCGCCCCTGCGGCCTATCTCGATGAACGCGTCGTACACGGAGTCGAACTTTGAGTATATCTTGTCCTCCACGTCTGATATGTCGTCTTCTGACAGATCCGCCTTTTCCCGCACGCTCTGCATCAGCGTGTTTCCCTTCTCGTACTTTTTGACCTCCCGGATCTTTTGCTTTTTCTGATCCTTTGATATCTGCTTGAGCGACAGGTCTATGTCGCCCCTGCGGGGATTGACCTTCTTGACCAAGAGCACCTTCTTCTCCCCCTTCCTGACGTGCTTGTTTATGGAGCGTATCCACCCCGGGGCGATCTCCGATATGTGCAGGAACCCCTGCATGCCGTCGTACTCGTCAAGCGAGACGTAGGCGCCGTGGTCCATCACCTTCGTGACGGTCGCCATGACAATCTCGCCCTGCTCGGGCATCTCGTCTGCATGCATGCGGTGCGTGTGGGCCCCTCGAATTAAACGGTTTCTAGGGGGGGGGGACTGGATTCGGCAATAGTTAAATCAGGATGCGCTCCACGGATGGATATGGGCAAGAAAGGAACCGAGATCGTCGCCTCAAAGATTGACGTAAACGAGGTGATTGCGGACCTCAACAAGGCGTACGCCGACGAGTGGCTTGCGCACTACCAGTACTGGCTTGCCGCCCACTGGGTAAGCGGGATCAACGCCGACGCGATAACCTCCCGCCTGACGGCCCAGTCTGCCGACGAGCTCTTGCATGCAGAAAAGTTTGCAAACAGGATAATGGAGCTTGGCGGCGCGCCCGTCATGGACTTTGCAAAGCTGGCAGAAGTCGGCGGGTGCGGCTACAGCAAGCCTCCGGAGGATCAGGGCAACCTGAAGCAGGTCATCGAGGACGTGATCAGCGCCGAGAGGTGTGCGATCGACTTTTACAACAAGATGGCAGAAAAGTACAGGGACAAGGACTATGTCACGTTTGAGCTGTTCAAGACGGTCCTGCTTGACGAGGTTAGTGACGAGGACGAGTGGGAGGATCTCCTCTCCCAGCAGCCGTGACGCTTCGCGGCTTTTCAGGATTGCCCCCGCGGTTGGCGCCGGGCGCATGATGCGCCCGCCCGGAACCGAGCGCCGACGAGGATCATGCGGCGCCGTTGTCAGGATTGCCGCGCGCGACTGCCTTTAACGCACATCGGCCAGGCCTGCTCCTCCCTCTGCCATATGCGCATTAGCGACTCGGAAACTCGGTCTGTTACTGTGATTCCAAGGTGATCTTTTCTTGCCTGCTGCGTGTGCCTAAAAGTCGATCCCCTTTTTGGCCCTGATGCCCCTTTTGAACGGGTGCTTGACCTCCCTCATCTCGGTGACGAGGTCGGCCCTCTCGACCACTTGGTCGGTAGCGCGGTTTCCCGTCAGCACCACGGAGACCCCTGGCGGGCGGGCATCCAGTATCTCGAGCACGTCGGACACCGGCACCAGCCCGAGGTCCACCGCGTAGTTTATCTCGTCCAGTATGACTATGTCGTACGCGCCAGATCGCACCTTTTCTGATGCCAGCCTGACTGCCTCCCCCGCAATCCTCTCGTGGTCCTCCCGGGGGCTCTTGTCGTCTATTATTCCTACAAACCCCTTGCCGGCCGCGATCATCTCGAAGCCGGGCTCGAGCAGCTTGGATGACTCCATCTCGCCGTACCTCCACGACCCCTTGATGAACTGTACCATGCACACCTTCTTGCGGTGGCCCAGCGCGCGCAGGGCCATTCCGAGGGCCGCGGTAGTCTTGCCCTTGCCCCCGCCCGTGTATACGATGACAATCCCGCCGCTATCGTCTCTCTTGTCGCGTGATTTCATGCCTGTTCTCCGGATATGGTGGCGGCTGCGTGTTATTATTATTAATCGGCAGGACGGCCCGTATGCGTTGAAGCTTCCACGGGTGGTCGTCGCCGGCGTCTCAAGCGGGGTCGGCAAGACGTCCATAACATGCGCAATCATACATATCATGCGCAGGCAGGGGCTGACCGTGTCGCCGTTCAAGGTGGGGCCGGACTATATCGATCCCGTGTACCTGGGTGCGGCGGCGGGACGCGATGCGCGCAACCTAGACGTATGGGTGATGGGGAGCACCCGTCGGACTCTGGAAAGCTTTGCAATGCACGCGCAGGGCTCCGACGTGTCGGTGATAGAGGGGGTCATGGGGTATTACGACGGGCATTCCGGACACTCTGACTATGCCAGCACGTATCACATGGCAGGCATCACGCGCTCGCCTGTCATACTGGCCGTGGACGCTTCAAAGGCCGCGCGGTCGGTGGCCGCCACCGCTCTCGGCTTTCGCTCGTTTCAGAAGAATTCGCGCATTGCGGGCGTGATTCTCAACAAGCTTGGCAGCGTCAGACACGCGCTGACGTGCCAGGACGCGCTCCGCAGCGCAGGCATCCCGGTCCTGGGAGCCATATACAGGGACGCGGCAATGACGATGGAGGAGCGCCATCTGGGACTCCACTCTACCGTTGACAGGACGGAGCTGGAGAAAAAGATTGAGAGGATTGCAGACGTCGTAGAACCGCGCCTGGACGTAAAGAGACTGCTGGCTATAGCCTATTCGGCGGGGCCCGTTCCGGCTGCTGCTGCTGCTGCTGCCAAGCCGCGCAGGACGCCAAACGCCGTGCTGCGGAACAGGGAGCTCGTCGCAAATTACAACAAGGAGGTGAAAAACAAGGACGGGCCAGCCATAGCGGTGGCGCTAGACTCTTCGTTCAACTTTTACTATCAGGACAACCTCGACGCGCTGCGCCGCGAGGGCGCGCGGTTGAAGTTCTTCAGTCCCGTGTCAGGCAAGAGGCCGCCCGCGTGCGACGCCCTATACATCGGGGGCGGGTTTCCGGAGGTGCTGGCGGCCCCGCTTGAGCAGAACCAGTCCATGAAAAAATCGATCAAGAAGATGGCAGAGGACGGGATGCCCATATACGCGGAGTGTGGCGGACTGATGTACCTCTCAAAGAGCATAACAAGCAAGCAGCGCAAAAAATATGGCATGGTGGGACTGTTTGATGCCGGCGTCGTAATGACAGGCCGTCCCGTCATAAATTATACCAAAGGCGTCATAAGTCCTGGCACTCCCATTACAGGCAGTTCCGATCGCAAGTTCCGGGGGCACGAGTTCCACTATTCCAGAATGTCTGGCCTGCCGCGGGGTTCGGGCCTTGCAATCCGTCTGTACGACGGGAACTGCGGCGGGGAGAACTGCGGTGTGGGCATACAAAACGGGAACGACGGCCTGATGGTACACAACACGCTTGCGTCGTACGGGCACATCTACTTTGACGTGGCCGACTTTGCGTCGCACTTTGTCGCGAACTGCGCACGGTACAGGCGGCTCTGAGGCCCGTACTGCGGCGATCCGCAGGGCGTGTTTGAAGAAGTTACGGGATGAAAAACGATCTTGGTATTGTAACGCCCATCTGTGGCTCGGGTGATTATGATGCGGCCTTGTGCGCCCTGAGCAGCTTGTACAGCGCGTTGACGATGGCAGACGCGGTGGGGCTGCCGCCCTTCCTGCCCGTATTGGTGATGTACGGTATGTCATTTTGTTGGGCCAGCTCCGCCTTTGACTCTGCGGCATCCACAAAGCCGACCGGCATTCCCACTATGAGGGCGGGTTTTGCCGCGCCCTCCCTTGCCATCTTCAGAACCTCGCGCAGGGCAGTCGGCGCGTTGCCGATCACCACTATGCCGCCGCTCATCTCAGACGACACCGAGCGCATCGCTGCCTGCGACCTGGTAAGCGACTTTTCCTTTGCGGCCGCGGCCACGCTGGGATCGGATATCCTGCATATGATCTCGTTTCCAAAGTCCCTCGGGTTCTGCTTGTTGAGGCCCCCGATCACGCCGTTGACGTCCGTTATGATCGCGCGCCCGCCCTTGAGCGCGCCCATCCCGCCCTTGATGGCATTCTCATGAAACAGTATCCGGTTTGCCCCCGCAAAGTCAAAGTCAGCCGTGGCGTGTATGACCCGCCTCACGACGGGCCATTCCGTGTCGTTGTACGTATGTCTGCCGCCAATCTCCTCGTCTATGATGCGCATGCTGGCATCCTCTATCGACTGGCCCGCCCTAACCTGTGACATGGTCCGCCGCCTCCACCTCTGCCGCTCTCTGCAGTATCAAGTCTATCATCCTCTCGTCCGCCCCGATGTGCTTCGTGATGTATGCGTTTCTTATCGACGACGACTCTAGGGCGGGCATCAGATCGTTGTTGATGTCCGTCTTTACGTGAGCGCCCTCGTGCAGGAAATAGTATACGATGACCAATGCCTCGGGACTGTCCGCCTCGCACCTCTTGATGCCCGCGGCTATGTCGGGCTGCTCTATCTCAAGCCAGCACCTGCTCACGTTGCGGTACCTTCCCTTGAGGCCGTTTACGATGTAGTCCATGGAGCGCTGCGCGTTGGGATCCACGCTGCCGTGGCCGATTATCATCACGTCCACCCCGTCGTCCGGCATGGTGACGTCGTTCTCTTTTAGCGCGGTGGCCACCCTGCTCTGCACGATATCGACCAGCGTGCCGTGCATGCTCATGGCCCTCGTTACGAGCAGCTTTATCCGCGTCTTGGACTGGTACGTCATGGCGTCCGCTACGGCGTTCTTGACCTTTTTCCCCGGGTATAGGAAGTACGGCACGATCGTAAGCGCGTCTATCTCGTCGGGCTTGAGGCACTTTGCCATGCCGTCCTCGATGTACGGCGGCTCCACCTCCAGAAAACAGTATTCGGCAAACGCATAGTCCCCCTTTTTCATGATGCCGGCGCATATGCTGTCAAGCTCCTCTGATGCCTCGCGCTCGCGGCTCCCCCTGTCAATCAGGAGCAGCCCGCGCCTCCTCCCCTTTTCTTGCCCTGCAGTCATGCCTCCGACACCTTCCTCGATACGGCCACCGTCAAATCCGGCGGGAATTTCTGCTTTTGCACTATGAGCCTGCAGGAATCCGGGCCTCCGCCCGCCTTGATGCAGGCGGCCTCAGACACGCTCGGCGTGCCCTCGTACGCCCTTACCGTATCGGAGGGGTTCGGCACCGCAACCCCCGCCAGATCGTCCCGGTCGTACAGGTCAAGCGGCACCTGCAGCACGTCTGCGGCCTCTGCCAGCCCCGGCACGTCGGCCGGCTTTTTTATCGACGCCAGCCTGGCAACACATTTTGCAGACAGGCCGTGCGCCTTGAGGACCTCCGTAATGCCGCCGATGATGGTGTCCGTGGCGGTGTCGCGGTGCACCCCGACCCCGACTACCAGGGTGGGGGGCCTGTATATGACGCGGCTTGCAGGGGCTCCTGGTATGTCAGTCTTGTCCGATATTATGAGGTGCGCCCTCGAGTCTGACTTGTGCAGGGCGTCAAGCGTGTCGTATGTGGTGACGTTTGCAGGCAGGCCGTCGCTGCCACCGCCGCTGCCACCGCCGCGCCACCAGTCCGTCCTGCCCGCGTCCTGGTATACGCCGATCTTTTCCTCGTTTACCATGTGGGCGCTCACCGCCGTAACGTCCGAGTCGTCCTCTATCACCCAGCTGTAGTCGCGGCCTATCATGTCAACTGATATGGTGCCCTTTACGTCCGCCGCGGTAGTGATTACCGGCCGCGCGCCCAGCCTCCCTGCGATGTCACGGGTCAGCTTGTTTGCGCCGCCGATGTGCCCCGACAGCACGCTTATGACGAAGTTTCTCATCTCGTCAATCACGATTACGGCCGGATCCGTCTTTTTGTCTTTGATGTGGGGCGCAATCAGCCTGATTGTGGCGCCAAGCGAGAACAGGCACACCAGCCCGTCGCTCTGCGCAAACAGCTTGGATATAACAACAGACGTCTGCTCCGTGTACCAGCTTATGCGCGCGTCGTTGTCGTATGTGGCGGCAAACTTGCCGGGGGCGTGTACCTCCCATCCGGGAAACGCATCTAGTATGTCCAGCCCGGTCCTGATGCCGTCCTTGGTTATTGCCAGTATGGCTACCTTCTCCATGCGCAGCCTTTGGCCTGTTTTGTAAAATACCTTGCCATCACATAGGCGCGACCGGCGCGCGGCATTCCTTGCTGCCGCGCCGCATGTGTACAGGCTGGCCTGCACGGCCCCCTGTCGGGCGGCCGTGGTCACTGCATGCTGCAGCTGGGCTCTGGTCCGGCATGGCGGGATGCAGCCGTACCGTCCATTTGGGGAATGGCGTCATGGCATCAGGGATCTGCCGTGCAGTCAGTCGTAACCGCTCGGACGCTCCATCTTGTGAAATATCGAATATGACGTGATTGGAACCTCTTCCTGGCCGTCCTTCTTGTACAGCGTGACGGTATACACGCCGGGCAGATCCGCCAGATCCCCCACGTCCGCCTTTAGGTCAAACCTCCCATTCTCAAAGCCCCCCCATTCTTCTGCGACTATGATGGGTACCTTGAGCTCGGCCGTGCCTTCCGGCGAGGCGTCCTTGGCAGACTCTTGCAGGCGCAGGGCCTCTTGAGGGGACTTTGGGGCTGGGACGTCACGCGGTATCTTGTATGGATCCGGGCACGTGCTACTGCTGTACGTGGTGCCAAACCCGTCGTACTTCCAGCCGGGCTCGGGAGGCGCGACGATCAGGGACACCGACGTGCCGTCGGTGTAACAGTAGGTTCGCGCGACCTGGCCCTGCGTAAGGCTGTGCGGGGCCGGATCATACGTAAGCGACATGCTGTCGCTGAACTGGACCTGGGCCGTCACTGCGGCTGCAAACGACAGTACACCGTTTTCGTCAATTGCCGGTTCTGCCTCAAACGACAGCACGTCCTCGTACTCAAAGTGCTGCACTACGATGTCGTTGCGCCAGTCGCTTGCAATGCCTATGTTTACGGTTGCGTGGTGCGGATCAAGGATGTTGTTCCGATGGCCCGGACTCTGCATCAGCCCGTTCATGGCATCCAGTACCGTGGCGGTGGGCGGCTCGAGCATGTAGGACTCGTCCACGCAGTAGTTCAATCCGAATATGTTCTCCGCATTGTACTGGTCTCCTCCTGCCAGCGTATGGCGCATGTACGGCTTGAGGCCGTCAAGCCCCCAGTGTGAGGAGCTGCAGCCGGCAAGCATGTTCTCCGCATGGGTCTGGGCCGCGCCGTTGCTTCCCAGCGCAACGGGCTCCAGCCCCGCCTTGTCGCGTTCGGCGTTTATCATGTCGAGCATGGACGCCCTTGCCCCTGCGAGCTCCTCCTCGGAGGGCGGTTCTTGGTATTTTGATCCTGCTTCATGCGTGCCGGAGTCTGCGAATTCCCTCAGGTCCGCGCCTGCCTGCTCGAGCTTTGCCCCTGCCTGTTCCACCGCCTCCTCTGCAGTGGTGATGGCAGGTTCTGGGAACGGCGGCGGCTCAGGCGTATGCGCCGGCGCCTCCGCGTCATCCCCCGCGCCCGCATTCGGCCAGGCGCCTCCGTCGTATGAAGCCGGTCCTGCAAGCAGCAGGAATGCGGCAGCGGCGGCAGCGGCGATTCCAAGTATGACAATTGCAGTCTTTCTGCCGCCGGCCCTGCTCCCTCTGCCGCGCGACTCCCGACGGCGACTGCCGTTTCGGCCGTAATGCGAACGGTTCCTGCCGACGTTCCGCCTGTATCCCACGCGCTGGCATCGCGTCCCAAAAATTAATAATTTGCGAACATGCAGGATGCGTCCTGCACTTCATCTGGTGTGTCCGTTTGGATGCGCGCTTGTAAAACAACAGGCGGCCGGTGACGCGTTTTGAATCCGGGTGTGGCTGCTGCGGATTCAAAAACCAGTCACTTACGCTCCGGCCCTTGCAAGGATACTGCCGTCGAACCCAAACAGTACGACCCCGATTGAGATGTCGTCATTCTTCGCGTGGTTCTTCATGTGCTTGTGGACCTCCGCGCACAACATCTCAAAGAACTTGGGCGCGCACTCCGCGCCCGATATGATTTCAGAGACGTGCCTTGCGGTGTTCGCCTTGGTGATGGCGCGCACGACGTCGTCGGGCGCGCCCGCGCCCGCCGCCAGACCCGCGAGGAACTTCATGTCCACCTTGGAGCCCTTTACGTGCGTCTGTTTTACTCCGGTTGCCATCTTTGCGAGCTTGCCTACGAACCCCACCACGTACACCTTTTGAAAGTGTGCGGAGCGCTTTGCGGACTCGCGGACGGAATACCCCGCAAAGTCCCCCATCTGCACAAAGCAGTGGTCGGGCAGGACAGGATCTTCTTGTTTGGCGCCCGCACCGTCACTGTCATTTTCGCGCGCAATCACGCTCCTTGCAAACTCCTCGCTCCTTCCGCCGGTCGTCAGCACGATGGTGTCCTCGCCCATGGCGGCCGCCACGTCCAAGTTCTGCCTGATGGCGGCCGCGTACGACGCCGTCGAGAACGGTATTACGATCCCGCTCGTGCCCAGTATGGATATGCCGCCTATTATGCCCAGCCTGGGATTGTCGGTCCTTGGTGCAAGTTCCCTGCCCTTGGGGACCGATATGACCGCCCTGATGCCGCGGCTATCCCAGAACGGGGATGCGGCCTCCTCCCGGAGGTTCTGGACTATCATCCTCTTTGGAACGGGGTTTATCGCCGGCTTGTCTATCTCCAGCCCCAGCCCGGGCTTTGTCACCACACCGACGCCCTCGCCGCCGTCGATCTCTATCTCGCCCGGCCTGCCGGTCACGTGCAGGTCCACTACGATGTCCGCGCCGTGTGTCACGTCGGGGTCGTCCCCGCCGTCCTTCGTTATTACACATCTGGCGCGGTCGTCCCCGGCTCTCGTGCACTCCTTGATCGGGATGATGATCGTGTCGCCCCTAGGTATGGTGATCTCCATGCTGCCTGCCGAGCAGTCCCCCGTGACTACCGCCCTCAGGGCGGCCCTCGCACCGGCCGTGGCGCAGCTTCCTGTGGTGTACCCGGTCCTCTGCTTCTGGGCGTCCCCCCCTTGGCTCATACGTGAGCATTACGTGAACGTATTATTTTCTGTTTACCGTATGTGTGTGGGGCGGCCGTTGGCGGCACGCCGCACTCTTAAAATTCGCACGCGCGCCACGCGCGTCACATGGCGGCAAGGAAGATCGCAATCATGGGCGCCGGCGGCTACATCGGGCGGAACCTGCGGCGCGTCGCGTCGGAGCTGTACGACGTGGAGATCGCCGCGCTGTCCCGGGACGACCTGAGCGCATTCTATTCTGGCGACGCCGCAGTCGGCTGCGGTCCGCGCCTGGGCGACAACGAGGGCCTGGGGGCCACAGTGGATGCCATACGGGGCTCCGACGCGCTGGTAAACCTGGTGGGCTCGGGCCGCCAGTCCGCCACGGAGCCGTTTTCAGACTCCGTAACGACCCCCGCGTCCGTTGCCGCGTCCCTGTGCAGGCACGCCGGCATACCGCGGATCGTATACGTGAGCGGGCTGGGGGCCTCTGCGCGCTCGCCGATCGCGTACCTGGCATCCAAGTACGCCGCGGAGGCGTCGGTGGGCAGGTCCGGCCTGGACTATGTGATATTCCGCCCCTCGTATGTCGTGGGGCGCGGGGACCACCTTGCGTCATACGTGATGTCCCACGCCAAGGGAACCGGCATCAGGCCCGCGCCCGCCGACGTCTACGAGTGCTATGCCAGAATGCAGCCCATACACGTCGACGACACCGCGGCCGCAATCCTGTGGGGCGCCCTAGAGGCGCCGCCCGCCCGCATGACCCTTGACCTGGTGGGCCCCGACCGCGTCCCGTTCTACGACTACATGCGCATGGTATCGCGCGCGTGCCGAGTCCCACTGAATCCGATCACGATGGAGCGGGCCTACGCGCAGGCCCTCGAGGATCCGGAGAACGCAGCGTTCGGGGTAGACGACCTTGGGATCATAACCGGCGGGTACACGACAAACCCCAGAAAGCTTGTGCGCGCAACCGGAATCTCGCCGCGTTCGGTGGTGTCGATACTAGAGGCCGGCCGCCTTCCTTAGCGACTCTGCCCTGTCCGTCTTCTCCCACGTGAACTTGCGCTCGTCCTCCCTGCCGAAGTGGCCGTACGCGGCCGTCTTCCTGTATATGGGCCTCTTCAGGTTCAGCTGCGATATTATGGCGGCCGGGCGCATCTCAAAGTTCTCCCTTATTATGTCAGTTATGCGCTCGTCGGATACCTTCCCGGTTCCGAACGTGTTGACGTAGAGTGACACGGGCTCGGCCACGCCTATCGCGTACGCCAGCTGCACCTCGCACCTGTCCGCGATGCCGGCGGCTATGACGTTCTTTGCGATGTATCTGCACATGTAGCAGGCCGACCTGTCGACCTTTGAGGGGTCCTTGCCGGAGAACGCCCCGCCGCCGTGCCTGCCAAAGCCACCGTACGTGTCCACTATAATCTTGCGCCCGGTCAGGCCCGTGTCGCCGTGCGGCCCGCCGATCTCAAACCTGCCGGTCGGGTTGATGTGCACCCTGATGCCGTCGTTCCACAGGCCTCCCAGGACGGGCTTGATCACGCTGGATATGATCCCCTCCCTGATGTCCTGCTGGCTCACGTCAGGCGAGTGCTGCGTGGATATGACCACCGCCGTTATCCCCGCGGGCTTGCCGCCCTCGTATTTCACGGACACCTGGGACTTGCCGTCGGGCCTGACCCACGGCAGCGTGCCGCCCCTCCTGACCTGGGACAGCATACTGGTCAGCTTGTGCGCGAGCAGGATGGGCATGGGCATCATCTCGGGCGTCTCGTTTGTGGCGTATCCGAACATTATTCCTTGGTCGCCTGCGCCCTGCTCCCCCCCTTCCTTCTCGTCCACCCCGCGGCTGATATCGGGGCTTTGGGCGTGGAGCATCAGTCTCACCTCGCACGTGTCGGCGTCGAACTTTAGGGCCGGGTCGTCGTATCCTATCTCCCTGATTACCGTCCTTGCCAGCCTCTCTTGCGCGGGCCCGTCAAGGGCCGCCTTTGACGTGACCTCCCCGGACACCATGACAAAGTCCGTGGTTACGAGCGTCTCTATCGCGACCCGGGAGTCGGGGTCCTGCCTCAGGTACTCGTCCAGAAACGCGTCGGAGACGTTGTCGCATATCTTGTCGGGATGCCCCTCGGTTACCGATTCGGATGTAAACAGAAAGTTCTCGTTGTCGGACATCACGCCGCGCCCCGTCTTGCTGCCGCTATCATCATCATCGTCATCATGACAATCAGAGTTCGTTTTCCATCTTTATGAACAGAACGTTGTTTCCTCTCACGATGACCCTGCCGTAGTTTGCTATCGTCTTTCCGCCGTGGCGCTCTTCTGCGTCGGTCATTATGAGGTTCATGTATGCGTCGATGTTGCTCATCTTTCCTTTGTATTCGACCTCGTTCTTGAGCCGGACCGTGACCCGCCTCTTGGTGCTTTTCTGCAGGGCCGTAAGGGGGCGTTTTGCTGCGCTTGTCTGGGACAATATCTATCGATCTGAGCATCGATGTCTTGAATAAAAGCCTTATGTGCTGCGCCGCGCCTGTCTGCGCATGGAGCGCCGGCCCGATTCGCTTGCGGGTTCCGAGCCGGCTCCGGCGCAGGCAGGTTCACCGCGGGGGGCCGGTCCCGACTACGGCCTCGGCGCCTCGGCCGCTGCCACCCTAGGCAGTGCGCGGCGCGTCCCGATCGGCATCGCCGCAGTCGACGACATGCTGGGCGGCGGCATCCCGCCGGGCATCATAGTGGATGTGTTTGGCGGCCACGGCACGGGCAAGACACAGATTATGATGCAGGCGGCGGCCAGGTTTGCCGCGTGCGGCAAGAGAGTTCTGTTCGTGGACACGGCAGGCACGTTCCGGCCCGAGCGCGTGCTCCAGATGGCGGGCGCCTCGGCCAGTCGCGAGGCCATACTCGGCATGATATCTGTTGCCAGGGTTCATAACGTGGCCGAGCAGGAGGGCGTGGTTGCAAGGCTGCTGTTACAGCAGCAGACGCGGCACGGGCCCGCCGCGGAGTTTGACCTCGTCGTAGTTGACAGCCTTACTGATCTGTTCTCCTACGAATACAGCAGGTACGGGAACCTGCGCGAGCGCAACAGGCTGTTCTTTGGGTACATGCGGAGCCTTGCGCGGCTCGCCGTGCATCATGGCGTGACCGTAATGACGTCAAACGTCGTGAGGATATCGGGCGATGCAGAGGTGGAGAACATGGCCGCCGAGGTCGATATGTTTGCGCACGTCCGGATACGCCTGGCCAGGGAGGAGTTGGATTCTGCCGTTGCCGCCACTGCAGGCGCAGCCGACAAGGTACTTCACGGACACGCATCATGCGTCATGCTGGACTCCCCGTGCCGTAACGGGGGCGGTAGCCGCGACGCCCGTCACAACAATCGTGATGATAATTACAACGACAGCAACGACGGCCGCGCCCATGCCGACAATTATGGGCTGGCGCACGACCACAAAGGAAGCGATGGTGACAGAGACCACGGCGTAAAATTCTCATATAGGATAGAATCCGGCGGTATTACGACGTCCGGTTACGATTCTGATTCAAGTCACAGCGACATCAATCTGCCCTAGTTACGAGACAATCGTGGAAGAAACGACGGCAGTTTGGCGCCGCCTGCCACGCATCAGTCGGTCATGATTTCGTCCGGCCTGCTCTTGACCTCCTCAGACTCTCCATGATTGCATCGTAGGGGCTGTCCATGTCCGCGTCTTCCTCTAGCAGATCGTCTACGAACCTGCCGCTGCCATGCTTCCACTCGAGCACCTTCTGCAGGTCCTTTTCAAACCTGGGGTAGGCGTCCCGCTTTGTCTTGGATACCTCGTAGTCGTTCTTGCCCGTGTTGATGCTGCCAGTCATGGAGGCAAATATGATGTGTGTGTCAATCTCGTCTTCCGGTATGCCCTCCGCGCTAGACAGTATCCTCTTGTATGCGGCCAGCTGCTTGCGGTGGTCGCTGGCACGCGTTGCCGTCCTGTCCGTCTTGTAGTCTACGACGAGGTATCCGGAATCGTGCCTGAGCATGGCGTCGATCTGGCCACTGAACACCATTCCGTCCCCGCCATGACTGGTCATGTCGCTGACGGGCACCTCCATCTTTTTCTCAAGCGCATGCACCTCGAGGTTCCGGTATTCGGATCCAAGCCTCTCTATTGCGTCCAGCGCGTTCTGTATGGACTTCTTCATCCTTCCGTCCGCATCTCCTCCGTCCGCGCCGTAATCCTTGGCCGCGCCCTCCGCATCCTGCTTGCCGCTGAGTACGTTGTACATGGCCCTGTGGAAGTCCCTGCCGAATCTCGTGTTTTCGTTCTCGGCGCGCGGTGTCCTGAATATGTTTTTCAGAAACTCCGACGGCTTGGCCGAGATTCCAGAGTATGAGAGGCGCCCTAGGCCCTCAAAATAGTCCGCAATCCGTTTCTCTATCCAGCCGTCCCGGCTGTCCCGGCCAAGCAGGCTCATCGACTCCTCCAGCCTGCCTGCCACGAACATAGAGTACGCCTCCCTGTATCTTGCCTGCTCTTTTTCTGCCACCGTCGGGCCTGCCTCTTCCTCCTCTGTCGATTCATCCTCCACCAGATTGCACAGGCCCTTTATGCCAAAGTCCTCCCCGCCGCTCGTTATGACCGCAAGTCTCTCCCTTGCCCTTGTGAACGCGACAAAATGGAGCCTGGCCTGCTCCCCCTCTATCTCGCCGCTGACGTCGATTCCCACGGACTGTAGTATGGCCGTCTTTACTACGTCGATGAACTTTGTCTTGCTGCCCCTGATCTCTCTTGGCAGGTATATCACCACGTCATACTCTTGGCCCTTTGCCTTGTGGACTGTGCTGACCGTTATGTCCTCTCCCACCGTTCTCCCGCCCCCGTCAGTCTCGCCGCCCCCGTCGCCGTCCCCCTTCTTACCCACTGCGCCGGCTCCCGGCTCCGCGCCTACGGTAAGGTATTCGAATAATCCCTCGCGTGTGGGGAAGTCAAACGTTAGGTACTGGTCGATGTTCTGTTTTATCGAACCCGCAGTGAAGAACCACTCGGGGCCGTGCGCCACGCATATGGGAAGTATGGTATTGTCAAAGAGTTCGTCCAGCTCGTCGGCCGTCATCCCGCACCCCCACTTCTTCAGCTTTTCAAGGCCGGGGCCACCCTCCCTCTCCCCCCCGCCCGCATCTAGGGTTTCGGCCAGCTCGAGGGCCTCGTCGAGCGGATACGGGGACAGGACGGTGAGAGCCGCCTGAATCTTGTGTTTCATGTCGTCGTACAGCATCCCCTCAAGAAAGTCGACGATGTGCTCCTTTGCCCTGTCGGCGGTGATCTTTGACGCGGTGGTCCTGTGCGGCACCTTCTCCGCATCCAGAAATTCGGAGATCCGTACGATCTGGTAGTTACTCCTCGTCAGTATCCCTATCTTTTTTCCGGGGTTCTCCCTTATCAGCCTCAGCATGTTCAAATGAGGAGCCCCGGTTGAGATTACCAGTGGCATCTCCCCCGACTTGTCGGATCTGAACGCCTCCAAGTACTTCTTGGACTCCTCGTCGGGGCCCGCCTTGTCAAGGTAGTACCGCTTTGCATAGTCCAGGATCTGGTTAGTGCTGCGCCTGTTGGTCGAGAGCGGCAGCTTTGTGTACGTCTCCTGAAAGTCCTTTAGGTATTTTGTCGAGCCCCCCTGAAACCCGAATATGGCCTGCTTTTCGTCGCCCACGAGGAATATGTTCTCCGCCACCCGACTTGCAATATCGGCCTCCATCTTGTTCATGTCCTGCATCTCGTCGATCAGCGCGTGCTTGAACAGGGGCCCGTCGAACCTTTCAAGGAACTTGATCAGCATGTCGGCATAGTCTATCGCGTCCCGCTTTGACTCCTCGTAGTCCCTGTATGCGGCAGTGAAGTACTTCAGGAACGCCTGCATCTCCTCCATCGTGTATGAGCTTTTTTCGATGTGGTCCTTGTGAACCTGCTCCAGCAGAACCGACACCTCCGGGATGCTTATCCTGTCAGGCGTCACCCCGAAGCTCTTGATGTACTGGATGGCATTCGTGGCGGCCGGCACGATCTCGTCTATTACGTACTTTTTGCTATAATTGAACGCCTCGTTGTCCTTGAAGCTCTTGTATACCGAGTATCTTATGCGGTTCTCGTCTACTGCCATCTCGTCGATCTGGCCCGAGTCAACGAGGCGCTCGTAGGCGAAGCTGTGGAACGTGTGTATGTGAACTTTTTTCACTTGGGCAGGAAACTTGTCACTGCCCTGCCTGTTGATCGCGTCGTACATCTCTTTCTTTGCCTTTTTGGTGAACGTAATGCACACGATGTCGTCTGGGTCGACTCCCTCCTCCAGCAGATGCACTACCTTGAGCGCCAGCGTGGTGGTCTTTCCGGTTCCGGGGTTGGACACCACGATGACGTTGCCCTTGGACTTGATTATCCGTTGCTGCTCCTCTGAGGGTTGTATTCTGTTCTCCATTATGGGAGGCTCCTTTCAGCAGTCGTCATCGTCACCATAGCCGTAGCCATCAGGACTTGTACTCTCCCATTATGTTTGGCCCCTGTTCCGTCCTCGATTTTTAACGTTTTTTTGCCTGCGCTGCGCAACGCGTGTGCGATGGGCCGTGTAGCAGGCGAGGCCAGTGCTACCCGTCGCGTACCCCGTTGTCAAGCTTAAGATTTTTAACGGTAGGCATGGCCTGCACGGCATGACGGACATATTTGATTACATCCCGATTATCTGCACCATACTGTTTGCCGCCGGGATAGTGGGGGCAATCCTATATGAGCGGGCGCGCTCCAGTCCCATTGATGGTTCGGCAGGAAGGAGGGGCAGAAAAGCAGCACCGGCAGCAACAGCAGCCGACACCACCGCCGCGCCCCCCGCGGAGACCGGGGCAGAGAAGACAGCGGACGCCGGAGACACGGCAGAAACCGCCGACAGCGTCACCACCACACCCACCACGACAGCCACCACCACCAGCAAGCAAAAAGCACCAAGGGCGTCCAGGGCAAGAAGAAGATCGCGCCGCCATTCTTGAAAAGACGTTTGCAGAGTTCGGGTTCGAGAGCCTGACTGAGATCCAGTCAAAGGCCTCGCCCGTCATACTGCAAAAGCGCGACTGCTTGGCAGTAGCGCCCACCGGCTCCGGCAAGACGGAGTGCTCGATAATACCAATATTCTCCATCCTCAGATCCGGGGATTCCGGCAATGGCGGCCGCGGGGGCATCCGCGCCCTGTACATAACCCCGCTGCGGGCGCTCAACCGCGACGTGTTCCGGCGCATCTCGAAATACGCGGAGCTCTGCGGGCTTGAGCTCGGCGTCAGGCACGGGGACACCCCGCAGAGCCGCCGGAGAAAGATGGCCGAGAACCCCCCGGACGTCATGATCACCACGCCCGAGACGCTGGTCGTGCTGCTGAGCCAGGAGAAGATGCTCGCCGCCCTTGCCAGCCTGGAGTGGGTCGTGATAGACGAGGTGCACGAGCTGCTTGCAAGCGAGCGGGGCTCGCAGCTCTCGCTTAGCCTGGAGAGGCTCGAGCTCAACTCCAAGAGGCCCCTTACCCGCATCGGGCTCTCCGCCACGGTAGGAAACGTGTCGGACGCGGCAAAGTTCGTCTCCGGCACGCGGCGACACTGCCGCATCGTCCAAGACAGGTCACTGAGAAAGTACGACGTTGACATCGAGTACGTGGAGGGCACCATATCGGACGCGGCCCGCGCCATACACGCGAGGATTGCGCAGTCCGGGCTGGACTCGCCCGTCCTGCTGTTTGCAAACACGCGCGGCGAGGCGGAGTTTCTGGCGTCCATACTAAAGGAGATCGGCAAGACGCCCGTCGAACTGCACCACGGCTCCCTCTCCAAGTCGGTCAGGGAGGAGACCGAGCAGCTGCTCCGCGAGGGGAGCGGCCTCCGCATCATAGCGTGCACGTCGTCGCTTGAACTGGGAATCGACATCGGCTCAGTCGAGCTGGTGGTGCACTACGGCTCACCCCGGCAGGTCTCAAAGTTCGTCCAGCGGATAGGCCGCAGCAGGCACGTGCGCGACGCGTCGGCGCGGGGCCTGATAATCACGAACAGCGCGGACGACGAGCTGGAGGCGCGCGCCATAATGGAGCGCGTCGGCGCGGGGTCGATAGAGCAGCAGCGGATACACGTGGCACCGCTCGACGTCCTGGCCCACCACATGGTGGGGCTCTCCATGCAGGCGGGCCCCCACAGCATCAGGGTGGACGCCGCGCTCGACGTGGTAAGGCGGGCCTATCCGTACCGCGACATTACGATTGAGGAATTCTCGCAGGTCCTCGAGCAGCTGGACGCGAGCCGTCTGATCACATATGACCGGGACGGCATGACGTTTGAAAAGTCGGGCCGGTACATGCGCTACCACTACGAGAACCTGTCGACCATCCCGGACATGCTGAGGTTCAAGGTGTTTGACAGCACGAACCGCCGCATAATAGGGACGCTCGACCAGAGGTTCGTGGGGGATCACGGCGAACAGGGCAACATCTTCGTGCTCAGGGGCTCGCAGTGGCGCATCCTCAACGTGGATGAAAAGTCGTTTGCGGTGAACGTGGAGCCCCTGCGGTCAGGCGGCGGCGGTGGCGACCCCGCCACGAGGACCGTCCCGTACTGGGAGGGCGAGAGCATTCCTGTGGACTATGAGACGGCCCGCAGGGTCGGCCTGCTCCGCGGCATGATAAGGAGCGGCAGGATGGAGGTCCAGAACAAGGTGATGGGGGGGCTGACCTTCGAGGTGGCCGCGTCAGGGGACGGTGACGATGATCGCGGCGGTAACAATGATGGCGGTAAAAACGGAAGCAAAAACAGCAAAACCACCACCTTGGACATCATACCGGTCGAGTCGCAGCGCTCGCGCGGAGTAATAGTGCTGCACGGGTGCTTTGGCAGCAGGATAAACGCGACGCTCTCCACACTGCTCTCCTCCATGCTCTCCGGCCTTACGGGTTCCAGAATAGACTCGCGCTCCGATGGGTACCGGATAGTCCTGTCGTCCTCGTCGGCCCGCATATACGAGCCGATGCTCCTGCGGGTTCTCCGCGACGAGTACGACGATCTGGCCGGAATGGTCGGCTCCTCGCTTGCGGGCACGCACAACGTCAACTGGCGCGTCTGGTGCGTGGCAAAGAGGTTCGGCGTGCTGGGCCGCGACGCCGTCTACGAGTCAAGGTCGGCCCGCTTTCTGTACGAGCGCCATGCCGGCACGCCCGTCGTAAGGGAGGCGCTCAGGGAGCTGTTCCATGACAAGTACGACCTGGACGGGTGCAGGGCCGTCCTAGAGGGCGTGCGCAGCGGCCGCATACGGGTGTCGTGGACCGAGGTGGACGGGTTCTCGGGGCTGGCGGCGCCCATCCTGGACCACACTGCCAGGTACTACTCGTCTCCCGCCGCGCTCGACCGCGGCATAATCGAGCTGGTAAAGGCCAGGCTGGCAAAGACAAAGCACCGCATAGTATGCGTCCGCTGCGGCAGGTGGGAGCGGCTGGTCGAGACGCGCGACGTGGTGGGGCCGCTTGCGTGCCCGCACTGCAGGGGCAGGCAGATAGCGGTGACGTTCCATTCGGATACGGACCTGCCCGGCATAGTGCGCAAGAGGGCCGCAGGCCAGAGGGTTACGGCCGAGGAGAAGCGAAAGTTTGAGCGCGCATGGAAGGTCGCGTCACTGATAGAGTCGTTTGGACCCACCGCCGTCGTGGTGATGTCCGGGTACGGGGTGGGCGCCGACACGGCCGCGCGCATACTGCGCAACATGATAGGCGACGACGAGGACAACCTCATAAAGCAGATCTACGAGGCCGAGAGGCAGTATGTTGTGACGCGCGGGTTCTGGGACTGATACGCGTGAGGTGGGGCCGCCCTCCCCCTCGGCAGAATCTGGCCGGAATTTTTTTAAAGGCTCTAGAGCATCCACGACATGGCCGCGCCGTCTGGAGCGTCGGGCAAGTCTTCAACGGGCCCCAGCAGCTCGGAGGTGCTTGACGCGTTCGAGCCCCTGCTGAGGAATTTCATCGTGGAGCGCCTCTCCTCTGTTGAGGACTGGGAGAAAGCCTGCCTGCCCGGCGACATCAGAAAGGACGCGGAGCAGAGGCACCACCAAGAAAAAAAGATGAGCGACGTGTTGAACAAGCCAGACCGTTCGATGTTTGACTATGTCAACTTTGACGCGTATGAGAGGATAATAACCCGGAGGGACAACTGGCGGAACCACTTTGAGCCGGTTTTTAGGCGCAGGGACGTTTTCTCGTACAAGATGGAGGTAATCAGATCCGTTCGAAACGACGCGAGGCATGCCCGCGGTCTTGACAACGTGAACCACCTGCGGCTCAGGCTCCACTGCTATGACATCATCTCCCAGATCTACGAGTCGCAGAGGCCCAACTTCCGGCGCGCCAGTCTGAAGAGAAAGTTTGGCTTGGCGCCAGCATAGGACAGGCACTGGCGCACGAGCATGGCGTGCGGCATCCGTGTACGTGCTGGCGCCGGTGCGTTGATACTGACGGTTGTCAGTATTGGCTGTCTGACTGGGGTTGGGCATTGCCGTCACTACCCGCCCCGCCCTTGTCCTCGACGTTCCTGACCACGGAGTACTCGGTCAGTGTAAGGTCCGTCTCCTCGCCCATGCCGCGCTGCGCCCTGACGCCCGTTATGACGTATTTGCCCCCCATCTCGCACCGCTCAAGCGTCCTTGCGTGGTTTCTCCACGCCTTTAGTACGGCCTCGCCTGAGCCGTCTGCTACGACCATCTCGGCAAGCGGTATCGTCTCGCCGCTCTTGGTCTGTATCTCCCTCGTGTCCGGCGCGTTTATCACTATGCAGTTGATGCAGTAAAGCGAGGGGCCGGCGTCCGGCCTCGCCTCTGTAATTGAGGTCGTGGCCTCGCGTAGCGTCGGAATTGATGCGGCCACGTCGCCCTCCGCGTTCCTGATAAACGAACTGGAGTCTATGACAACGTTGGCACCGTGCAGCTGGGCCGGCATGCACTCTACAATCTCGCCCTCGTTGTATGCGGCCGATATCTGGTCCGTGTCGATGACAGAGTACAGCGTTCCCATTGCGTCTATGCCCAGGATCGCCTGCCTGCCCGTTTGGGACGGAGGGGGCTTTGCCAGTATGCGTATCGTAATCGGCTCCATGGAGCTGCCGTCCGCGCCGCCCTCGTCCTGTATGATTATGCGCGTCGAGTCGTTCCCGTGTATCTCCATGGACTGCTGCTGTTGCTGCTGATCCGTCGTCCTCGCCGAGACGCCGAGCAGTACGACCTTTGGCGACACGGACACTATCTTTTTTGGAACCGATGACATGTCCTTGCCCCACAGCACCACGCGCCTGGCCACCCCGTCATCGCCGCTGATCCTCATCTTTAGCGCCGTGGCGCGCTCGCCGGTCTGCTGCCTGGTGTACTCCATGAGCGTGATGTCGCCCTCCAGCTTGCCCGATACGGCGAGATTCGAGGCTCCCATTCCCGCCGTCTGTCCTTCGCCGTCGCCCTGCATCTCTGACAGTTTGCTCACGTCCATCGTTATGGACTCGATGGGCGGTATCTCCCGCCGCGGCTCCGCGACCGGCTCTATGTCGGTGCCAGATCCGACGTGGATTGCCAGCGAGCCGTCCCTGTCCTCCTTGATGTATGCCTTTGATATCCTGATATAGTCGCCCGGATTCAGCTCGCTGATGCCCGGCAGGGTTGCCTTGTCGCCCCACAGCTTTACGCTTGCCGTATGGTCCGGGCTGTCGTACACCGACATCGTCCTCAGGGCCCCCTGCCCGCCGTCCTTCTGGGTGAACTTCCTGACTGACGACACGCTTAGCAGTCTGACCTCCAGGGTCACCTCGTTTGCCCCGGCGTACAGGTCCTTTATGCTGACGTCCGACTTGATCGGCTTTGCTATGGTGGCGCCGTACTCTCCGGCCACCAGAAATGCCGCGCCCCTCTCAGTCAGGTACCCGGGGCCGACTGCCTCTATCTTGGCCGCTATGCGGCTCTTTATCTCCTCCCTGCTTGCGCCGGGGCTCTGCCTGATGATCTCGTCTATCAGCTCGTCGATATTCTGCATCGTCTCGTCGCTTTTGTGGGGGAATGCTGTATAATAAAAGTTCCAAACCACAATATTTTATGATCTTATTTATTCGGCGGCCTCTGCATCGCGTTTCTCTCACCTCCTGTATGCGCCCGGTGCGCGCGGGCAGCCCCGCCGTCCATTCGCGGGCCGCCTGCGCGTGTGGTGGATATTATTAGTGGGGTCGGCAGGAGGAAGGTTGGAGAAAATGCCGCCCGACGATACCGCCGACACGTGCATCGATGCCAGGCACATCTCAAAGATGTACGGCCAAACCAGCGCAGTAGACGACGTCACGTTCCGGGTGCAGCGGGGCCGCGTCTTTGGGTTCCTGGGGCCCAACGGGGCGGGCAAGTCCACCACCATCAAGATGCTGACCACGCTGGTCAGGCCCACCTCCGGCGACATATCGATACTGGGCATCGACGCCATGAAGCGCCCCCTGCAGGTGCGCCAGAGGATAGGAGTGGTGCTGCAGCAGCCGAGCTACGAGCCCACGCTGTCGGTGGAAAAGGCGCTCGACAAGTACGGGATGATGTGGGGCGTGCCCCGGGGCACGCGCCGCGACAGGACCGAGTCACTCCTGGAGGAGTTCGACCTGGTGGGGGTGCGGAGCAGGCGCAACGAGGATCTCTCGATAGGGCAGCGCAGGCGCGTGCAGGTGGCCCGCGAGTTCATGCACGACATGGACCTGCTGTTTCTGGACGAGCCGACGGTCGGCCTTGATCCCAATGCGCGCCGCGACCTACTTGACTATCTGCAGAACCGTGTAAGGGCGACGGGGCTGAGCATCTTCTATACGACGCACATACTGACGGAGGCCGAGTACCTGTGCGACGAGATCGCGATAATGAACCGCGGCAGGCTGCTTGAGGTGGACACGCCTGACGCCCTCAAGGCGAAGCTGGGGGACGAGAAGACCATAAAGATACACCTGCCGTACAGGCCCCCCAACATACGCGACCTGCTCTCCGGCATGGACGGGTGCCGCATCGAGTTTGGCGGAGATCACCGCTTTGGCGGCGGCGGCGGCGGTGACGGCAGCCACACCGGCAGCCACACCACAATTACAATCCGCTCCTCCGAATCGGAGCTGGTACTGCTCAGGGTACTGGGGATACTGCGCGAGAACCACATCGAGATAGAGGACCTGTCGGCCGTTCCCACCAGCTTGGAGGAGATATTCCTGAACATGACAGAAGAGCTGAGGGGGCAACAGGGCGGGCCGGATGCGGGCGCGGGGGACGACGAAGACGGCCATCGGAACAACCGGCGCGGGGGCAGGCGGGCATGACGCATCCTATAATCCGGCTGGTAAACCGCAACATTACCATCTCGCTGAACCCGGGGTTCCTCATATGGCAGGTAATCTTCCCGCTGGTCTACATCTTTGTCGCGGGGTTTGCATACGCGCCACTCGTCCAGGGCATACAGTTTGGTGCGGCCAAGGATCTTGACTATCCCGCGTTCCTCGCGTCCGGCATGATAGGGTTCAACATAATGAACAGCACCTTGGTCTCCGGGATAATAATCTGGAACGACAGGCGGCACGGCATGTTTGAGCAGATAATGTCGGGGCCGTTCACCAGGGGGCACTATATCATCAGCAACATATGCACGATTGCCATAGTCGGCCTGGTCAGCGCCGCGTTCATCATGGCAGTCGGCTATCCGGTCTTCTTTGAGGATGCAGAGATCTCGCTTGTTACCATACCGATCATCGTGTTTGGCGCGGTTGCGGGGTCCGTGCTGTTCGGGTCGCTCGCGTCGATAATATCGACCAGGCTGCGCTCAAGCGAGGGGTTCAACGTTATCATCAATACGGTCTTTCTCTTCTTTGCGTTCGTGAGCACGGCCTTTTATCCGGCCGAGGGCGTCCAGGAGCCGCTGAGGACAGCGTTCTACCTCAACCCGCTGACATATCTGGTGGACGTGATAAGGGCGGGCATATTCGGCAGCGTCGACGCGTTTGTCGCGGTGGAGGTGGCGGTTCTGGCGGTCCTTGCGTGCGCGCTGTTTGCAGTGGCATCCAGGCTGCTTACGAGGCTCAACGTGTGACTGTAATGGTGGTGGCGATGATGATGATGATGATGATGATGGTAGCCCGGCCCAGATTCGAACTGGGGTCGGAGGGACCAAAACCCTCCATGCTTGACCTGACTACACTACCGGGCTGACAGTAAACGGGCAGCTGCACATCCCTTAATGAACTTTTTAGATTGCATTTTAGGCCGACTGCGCAATAAGTTTTTTTAAAGAAGCCGCTGCGGTGTATTATGGCGGCAAAAAGGACCGGTGGCAAAAAAGATAGCGGCAAGAAGGGTGGCGGCAAGAGAGCCGGCAGGACAATCCCTGATGGTGGCAACGCCGGCAACGGCGCGCATGACCGCGCCATGACCGTGTCCGTGTTTGGGATGAGCACGGAGGGCTACGACATAGCGCGGCAGGCCGCCATAGACGGCGCGACCGTCTTTATCATAGACGAGTCGAACCCCACCGCAATCAAGCTGAACGCGGAGATCGCCAGGACGTACCCGCACATATCCTCCCTGCAGGATGACGAACCCATAATGTCTCTCGAGCCGCTGCATGTGGCCGTCTCAAGGTCTGACTATCTGTTCTTTGCGCCGCGCATACGCGCCCAGCTGCACAGCACAAAGGCGAGCACGCACTCGCTCTTCAAGGATGCGGTAGAGCACGTCAAGGAGGGTGCCTCCGTGATATTCTGCGTGCCGGTCGGCATCGGGGAGAGCAGCGAGTACGTGTCGATACTGCAGCACGATACCGGGCTCGAGGTGGGCTCGGAGGTGTCCTACTACTATTATCCGCTGGAGAGCGGCCGCCCGCCGCCCCGGATGGTCGGCTCCGCCGATCCCGGAAGGGTCGACGGCCGGCTTGCCGCAATCTTCTCGCCTGATCCCGAGACCCCCGCGGAGTTCGCGACGTTGGCCGCGTCGGAGTACATACACGCAATGGAGATCGTATCCAGGTTTGCGTCCATATGCACCATGCTCGAGGTGGCGCAGTTCGTTCCAAGGGAGAGCGTGCCGGAGATGGCAGTCGACGACCGCATGCAGGAGTCGTACCTGGACGGGATGGTTGGCGGACTGCTTGACATGCGTGCCGTCGGGTTGTCCCTTGAGGATGCAAAGTCGCTTCAGCGGCTGCCCACGCTGTACGCAAAGGGCCTGGACTCGTACGTCCGGCGGCTGGTGGACAACACCAAGCAGATCATACGGGACTGTGACATGCGTACCACCAAGACCAAGGTGGTCATACTGTGGTCGTTTGATGACCACCTGATGCGCGGTGACCGCAACGAGATATGCAACGTGCTGGCCAACCGGCTGCACGACTGGCTGGCCGACGTGGACGTGTACGCGGAGCCACCGCCGGGAATCTTTGCGACTGACAAGCCAATGGCCGTCATCCCGTGCTCCCTGAAGGACTTTGAGCTGGCCGCGGCCGCCAAGGCCGAAAAGCCCAATCTGGTGGTGGTAAAGGCCACCCCGCTGTGCGAGCAGTTTGAAGGATAGTAGTTAACTGCATAACCCGAACTCTTGGTGTGTGCTCTCGACCGCGGAATGAAGCGCAGGCAGGGTTGCGCAACAAACCAGGGGATCGCCAGTTGTTAAATTATAAATCGCCTGCGCCGTGGCGCTAGATGATGTCACAAAACGACGGGCCGCCTGCAGATGGCGGAGATGACGGCGGCCGCGATCCCGGCGCGGCGGCCGAAACGGACTACGCGGCCGACGGGGAGATTACAATTGAGAATGTTGCCGGTGGGGATGTTGCCGGCGGAAACGACGACAGTGAGGGTTCAGACGGCGGCGCCACGGGCCCCGAACCGACCGCGGATGCAGCCACGGCCGCTGCAGAGTCAGAGTCGGAGCCAGACGACGGTCGCAGCAGCACCCGAGACGCCGAGCCCGGCGGCACGGCGCCGCCGACGCCGTCACCCGACATGGACCCCGCGCAGCTGTACAACCTGTTGCAGGCCGAGGCGGCCAAGTCCTCCAGGTACGAGCAAAAGCTCAAGCTCGCGCTTGCCGACTACCAGAACCTTACGAAGAGGGCGGCGTCTGAGATCGAGGCCGGGATTGCCGCGAGGCTTGGCGGACTCGTGTCCGACGTGCTCGGCGTGCGGGACGACTTTGTCAGGGCCCGCGACACGTTTGCCAAGGAGCAGGTTGACACGACGGGGCTTGACTCCATACTGCGCAACATGGACTCTGTGCTTGAGAGGTACGAGGTCAGGCCCATCGACGCGCTCGGAGAGATATTCGACCCGAACATGCACGAGGCCGTCTCCTCGGAGGTGGACCCGCTGCTTGATGAGAACACCATAACAAAGGAGCTGCGCCGCGGCTACGTGATGAAAAATACGATTATAAGGCCTTCAATGGTTGTCATATCAAAAAAGGAGTAGCGCGGTAAATAATGAGTAAAATTATCGGCATTGATCTTGGCACCAGCAACTCTGCTGCTGCCGTAATGATGGGCGGCAAACCCGCCATAATTCCGGCGGCCGAGGGCGCCACCGTGGGCGGCAAGGCCTTTCCCTCCGTCGTGGCGTTCTCAAAGGAGGGCGACCTCTTGGTGGGGGAGCCGGCGCGCAGGCAGGCCGTCACAAATCCAACGAACACCATAGTCGCGGCAAAGCGCAAGATGGGATCCGATCACACGTTCCGCATACAGGACAAGGACTACAAGCCGCAGCAGATCTCGGCGTTCATCCTGCAAAAGATCAAAAAAGACGCGGAGGCGTTCGTGGGTGAGCCTGTCCAGAAGGCAGTCATTACGGTCCCGGCATACTTTGATGACAACCAGCGCCAGGCCACAAAGGACGCCGGCACGATCGCGGGGCTTGATGTTGTCCGGATAATCAACGAACCGACGGCCGCCTCGCTTGCGTTCGGGCTGGACAAGGCAAAGGAGGACATGAAGATACTGGTCTTTGACTTTGGCGGCGGCACGCTGGACGTTACCATAATGGAGATGGGCGGCGGCGTCTTTGAGGTGATGAGCACCTCCGGTGACACGCAGCTCGGAGGGACCGACATGGACAAGGCCCTGATCGACTATATCTCCGACGAGTTCCGCAAAAAGGAGGGCATAGACCTTGGATCCGACGTGACCGCGATGACGCGCATACGGGAGGCGGCCGAAAAGGCAAAGATCGAGCTGTCCACCGTAATGGAGACTGACGTCAACCTGCCGTTCATAGCAAACGACCCCTCGTCGGGCGCAAAGAACCTCGAGATCAGGATCACCAGGGCAAAACTCGACGAGCTCATCGACCCGATAGTGCAGCGCTGCAAGCCGTCCATACTAAAGGCGCTCGAGGATGCGAAGGTTACGGCCTCTGACATCGGCAAGATAGTGATGGTCGGGGGGCCTACTAGGATACCGCTTGTAAGAAAGTTCGTCGGCGAGGTGGTCGGCAAGACGCCCGAGTCCGGCGTGGACCCGATGGAGGCAGTCGCAATGGGCGCAGCGATCCAGGCCGGCATCATAGCGGGCGACGTTACAAGCGACATCGTACTGCTTGACGTGACGCCGCTGACGCTCGGGATAGAGACACTGGGCGGGGTCAGGGAGCCGCTCATAGAGCGCAACACCACCATACCCACCTCAAAGTCCAAGGTCTTTACCACCGCCGCGGACAACCAGACGGCCGTTACCATACACGTGGTGCAGGGGGAGCGCCCGATGGCCTCGGACAACGTCTCTCTTGGAAGCTTCAACCTTACGGACCTGCCCCCGGCGCCAAGGGGCGTGCCGCAGATAGAGGTCAAGTTCGACATCGACGCCAACGGAATAATCAACGTGACTGCAAAGGATCTCGGGACGCAGAAGGAGGCAAAGATCACGATCGAGTCGTCAACCAAGCTGTCCGAGGACGAGATTGAAAAGCTAAAGGAGGACGCCGAAAAGTTCTCCGAGGAGGACAAAAAGAAAAAGGAAAAGATAGACCTCCGGAACGAGGCGGAGAGCTATATCTACACCACCGAGAAGCTGGTAACACAGGACCTCAAGGACAAGATAACCCAGGAGCAGGGCATCAAGATTACCGACGCGGCAAAGGAGGTAAAGGAGGCCCTGGACAGGGAGCCGGAGGAGCTAAAGCCAAAGCTAGAGGCCCTTCAAAAGATTGTAAACGAGGTGACCGTGGAGCTGTACAAGAATGCCGCTCCGGGGGCAGACCAACAACAACAGCAGCAGCAACAACAGTCAGCCGCCGAGGGTGACGAGAACGTGTTTGAAAAGGTGGATCCGGAAGGGCAGCAGTCGGAGGGCGCACGGGAAAGCGGCGACGCTGACAGCGCAGACAGCAACGACAACAACAACAGCAGCAGCAACGACAACAACAACAGCAGCAGCAACGACAACGACTCGGCGCAAAAGGATCCGCACCAGACGGGCCAGTCGTGACCCTGCGGCACGCGGTACGGCTTAATATCGTTTATACGTAAAACATTCAGAGCGTGACGTGCTGTGAGTTCGAAGCGTGACTATTACGAGGTTCTGGGCGTTGCCAAAGACGCGCCCGCCGACGAGATAAAGAAACAGTACCGTAAGCTGGCGCTAAAGTTCCACCCCGACCGTAACAGCACGGCCGAGGCCGCCGAGCACTTCAAGGAGATATCCGAGGCGTATGCGGTGCTGTCTGACGGCTCCAAGCGGCAGCTGTACGACAGGGCCGGGCATGCGGGAGTAGACGGGCAGTACAGCACGGAGGATATCTTCGGCGGTGCGCGCGGAAACTTTGACGAGATATTCGGCCGGGACGGCGGCGGATTCGAGTCCATCTTTGAGCAGATCTTTGGTGGCAGGGGCCGCGGCGGCTTCGGCCGGCGCCGCGAGGGCGCCGACCGCCTAGTCGAGACGTCGGTTACACTTGAGGAGGTCCTGCACGGCAAGAACCTGGAGATCGAGGTCCAAAAGCGCATAGCCTGCGGGGAGTGCAGCGGGACGGGATGCCGCCCCGGGACCGGAAGGAAGACGTGCTCTGCGTGCGGGGGCCAGGGCCAGATCAGGAAGACGCGCCAGATGGGGTTTGCCTCCTTTGTAACCGCAATGCCCTGCTCTGCGTGCGGGGGCCAGGGCATGGCCATAGAGGACCCGTGCGGCAAGTGCAAGGGGAACGGCAGCCGCAAGGGAAAGAAGCCCATTGCATTCAAGATACCCCCCGGAGTCGATGACGGGGACTATACCATACAGGGGGAGGGCGACGAGGTGCCCGGGGGCCGGAACGGCGACCTGATAGTGAGGGTGAGGGTCATGAGGCACAAGCTCTTTGAGCGTGACGGCAAGGACATACACATGCGCCTGCACGTCCCGATGGTGGATGCCGCGCTCGGATGCACCATGAGGGTTCCCACGCTTGACGGCATGGAGACCATAAGGATAGATCCCGGCAGCCAGCCAAACGACACCATAAAGGTGAGGGGCAAGGGGGTCTCGCACGTCCGCAGCCGCGGCAAGGGCGACATGCTGGTGCACCTTGCCGTCGGGATACCAAAAAAACTCAACCGCACCCAGAGGCGGCTGCTCGAAGAGTTTCAGAAGGAGGGTTAGCCGCCATGAACGGCGGCGGCGGTGACGGTGGTGACGACTACGACGACGGCCATAACGGCAGCTGCAGGATAGCCCTGGACGTGGACGGCGTGCTGGCCGACGTGATGCAGGCGTGGCTGCGCATGACAAACCCCGGCAGGCTCGCCCCGCTCTCCAAGTCGGACATGACCGGCTGGGACTTTTGGTCAAGATACGGCGTCAAGAAGCGGGACTTTTACGCCCAGCTTGACGCATGCTGGAACGAATGGGACTCCCTGCCCCCCACGGAGCCGGATCTGGCCCGTGCGACGGAGGGGCTGTCGCGCATAGGCGCGGTGGACATCGTCACGGCCCGGTCGCCGGCAACGAACAGGCACGTAAGGATGTGGCTCAAGCTTCACGATATATCGTACCGGAGGTACGTGCACGTGGCGGCCGGACACATGAAGGCCGATCTGGACTATGACGTGTTCATAGACGACTCGCCCGTAAACGCGGAGGCGTTTTTGCGCAACGGCAAGCGGGTGATCCTGTACACGCAGCCGTGGAACACCACGGTTGCAGAATCCCCGCCGCGGCTAGTCAGGGTGTCGAGCCTCAGGCAGGCAGCGGAGGCCGCCGCCCGCATGGCGCCCGGGGGTGACTACCACGGCGGCCAGTAAGGCGTCTCTGCTGGAGATGCTTGCGGTGCGCGTGGCGACGGCTCTACGGTGACGCAGCATCGGCAGAATCCTCTAGTCCGTCCTCCTCATATCCACGGTGTGGCCGTCCCTTACGTGCACCGAATGGGCGGTCTTTAGCAGATCCCTTATCTTGTCGTCGTTGTAAAACTTGGTATTGTACCTGCCAAGCGTCTTTTTGCAGCTGGAGCAGTAGATCTCGATATAGCTGGTCATACACGGCATGAAGAATTCCCATATAATAACGCGGAGAAAGGCCTGTCATGCCAGAAAAGGGAGAGCCATGCCGGCGCGGGGCATACGGAGGACCTGCGGCGGACATTCGGACCGCGTAACGTCTGGCATGATCCTTTTTGACAGCAGTTATGATTCCCGTGACTGAGACGCACTCCGGCACGGCCGATCACAATATGGCTATAAAAATGATAAATATTCCGCACACGTATATGGTTTGGCTGTAATTATGGAACCGTACGATAACTCGCTTGTAGAACCCATAGAGTTGAGGATGGTAAGGCCGTCAAAGTTCCCCACCCGCAGCCCCGACCCGAAGGACTCCCCTGAGATTGAGGCCCTCAAGGCCAGCATCAGGGATCACGGGCTGCTGCAGCCCATAGTAGTGCGCCCGCTTGAGCGGGGCTTTGAGATTGTTGCGGGGCACCGCAGGTTTGCCGCATGCAGGTCGCTCAGATGGAGGTTCATACAGTGCAAGATTGTGGAGTTTGACGACAAGGAGGCGTACGAGGTGCAGCTTACCGAGAACCTCCAGCGCAAGACGATCGACCCGGTCGAGGAGGCCATGTCGTACCAGCGGTACGTGGATGACTTTGGATGGGGCGGCGTCAGCGAGCTTGGGAGGCGGATAGGAAAGAGCGAAGAGTACGTCTCGCACAGGATACAGCTGCTGAGACTGCCTGAGGATGTGCGCAACAGGGTGAGGGATCGCGTGCTGGGAATCAGCCAGGCCCTTGAGCTGACCGACACCGCGCTAGGCGGCCGCGCCTCGGAGCTGGCGCAGGAGATCATAGACAACAAGATGACAGTCAAGCAGATACGTCGGGTCAAGGGCCAGCTAAAGCAGGCAGAGGCGTACGACTATTCGGGAATGGCGCCCCCCGGATGGTCGGAAGGGGCGCGGCCCGCCGTGCACGACGATGCCGCCGGCGCGGCCGCGGCCAAGACAAGGGAGGCCGCCGTCGTAAAGCGCAGCATCCTCGCGCTCAGGATTACGCTCTCAAGGATCGACGAGCTGATAGAGGATGCGGGCAGGGACGGACCGCACAGCCAGGTTGAGCTGATACAGTTCCTGATGAAGATGAGGATGCAGGCGCACGCGATGATAGACGACGCGCTGAGGTACAAGCGGGAGCACCGAGCGGCCGCATAGAACCTACTTACAATATTATTACGCGCGCCGCGACACTGCAGTCCTTTTGCACGCGGCGACGTTATTTGCCGATGAACGGCGGGATCCACTCTTTGAGGAATTCCTGATATTCTTTTTCGGTATACGACATGGAATAAAGCGACGCCTCTGATTGCGGCACAAAGTCATAGACCTCGTATGTCTGGAGTATGTCGCCGAACAGGTTACGGTAAATGTCGTTCTCCTCGTCGGCCATCTCCGCGCTCAGAAATGATTTTATGGTAATCCAGTCGTACCCGCCCCTGGTCCTGCCGGAGAACGCCACGAACGGCGCGTCCTGCAGGTAACGCTTGAGCCCCTCCAGCCTCTTTTGCAGCGCCTGGGATGTCCTGAACGTGACCAGGTCGACGCGTATGACGCGGCCGGGCAGCTTTTTGGTGTCCACCGATATCGTATATCCCTTTATGACGCCGCTGTCCTCCAGGGCCTGCTTGCGGGACTCTATCTCCTCTTCCGTGACGCTGTATCCGAACCCCCTGACGCGATCCCAGAGCTCGAACACGGACTGTCTGGCGTCCTGGCTCAGAGCCGAGATTATCATCTCGTCAATCCTGTCAACCATGATCTTTCTGTATGGTATGGTATGGCATCTCATATGTACTTTTTTGATCGGCGGCTCCTACGCCGTCCTGTGCCTAGGCTGGGCTTGACGCGCATAGCCGGGCGGTTGGCCGTACGAATGAGCGGCAGTGTGGCGTGCGGCGTAGGCGGCAGCAGCAGTGGCATGGCGTGATGCCCCACATGCGCAACGGCGGGCAGCGGGACGCACGGACAAACGGGGCATGGCAGCCAGCGGGAAAGCATGGGCCCGCATGTCGTGCGTAGAGGACGGTTACAGTGTGGGATTTGCGCCTGATTGCAGGAGGACGTGAACTCATACTCTGGAAGCCGGGCCGCATTTTAATACTAGTGCGTGCCTGATTCTCTGCTTGGCCGCGATACTCCCCGAGAACGTCGGGTTTCTGGTGATGATAGGGGTGGGGCTTGTGATGGCCCTGACCGTCACGCTGATGGTAAAGGCCGAGACCAAGTGGCTCGGCACGCGCAAGACCTCCGAATGGTTCTATACCGCGGGCCGCACCATAAAGACCGGGCTGATTGCGGCCTCGATAGTGTCGGCCTGGACGTGGGCCGCCACGCTGCTCCAGTCCTCTACTGTAACGTTTGAGTTCGGCGTGGCCGGCTCGTTCTGGTACGCGGCGGGCGCGTGCATACAAGTCATACTGTTCTCGATACTGGCCGTCGAGCTGAAGCGGAGGGCCCCCATGACCCACACGTTCGCGGAGATGATAAACGTCAGGTACGGAAAGCACGCGCACAAGGTCTTCCTGCTCTTCGGACTCATGACAAACACGCTTGTGACCGCCATGCTCGTGCTCGGCGGGGCCGCCGTCGTCAACTCGCTTACCGGCGTCGACATTACGCTTGCCGCGTTCCTGCTGCCTGTCGGGATCGTGCTGTATACGATATTCGGCGGCCTCAAGGCCACGTTCTTTGCCGAGTACATCAACGCGGGATTCATCTTCGTGGTCGTGCTGGCGTTCGTATCTGTGATCTACTTTGTGTCGCCGGACATAGGGGGGATATCGGGCATGTACGACAAGCTGTCCGCCGCGGCCATACTGAACCCGGTGGAGGGCAACGCGATGGGAAGCTACCTGACGCTCGCGTCGGCCGGGGCCCTAGTGTTTGGCGTGATCAACATCGTGGGGAACTTCGGCACCGTGTTTGTGGATCAGTCGTACTGGCAGCGCGCGATCGCGGCCAGGTCACGCTCCGTGGTGGGGGGCTTTATCATCGGGGGGCTGGTATGGTTTGCGATACCGTTCACGCTTGCCACCACGCTGGGGCTGGCCGCCATTGCCACCGGCGTGACCCTGAGCGAGGATCAGATAGGGCTGGGCCTCGTCGCGCCCACCGCGGCCGCGGAGATCATGGGAGACGTGGGCGCCATCCTGATACTCGCCATAGTGTTTACGGCCGTGACCGCGGCCGGATCCTCGCAGCTGGTCAGCGTCTCGTCGCTGATGACATACGACGTGTTCCGGACGTACCTCAAGCCGTCGGCCACGGGCAGGGAGCTGATGCGCGTCTCCAGATACGCCATACTGCTGTTCGGGGCGGGGATGGGCCTGATGGCGTCCATGCTCTTCCAGCTGGGCGTCAGCCTGCAGTACGTGTACCTGATGATGGGAATCCTGATAGGGTCGGCAGTCGCCCCCATCTCCCTGTCGATACTGTGGGGCCGCACAAACAGGAACGCCGCCACCGCGGCGGCCGTGACGGGCCTGGTAGCCGGGGTCGGGGCCTGGCTGGGTTCGGCGTCGGCCATATACGGGGAGATCAGCATACTGTCCACCGGCAGCTCCATTCCGCTGCTTGCCGGAAACGTCGTGTCCATACTGACGGGCCTGATCGTCACGGTTGTTGGCAGCATCATGTTTCCGGAGAGGTTCGACTTTAGGGACCTCAAGCAGCGCATACTTCTCGCCGACGACAGGATCCGCTCCATGCTGCGGCGCGACGCGGACGAGCGCAGGCTCGCGCGCATGTCTGCGCTGTCAAAGCGGATAGGCCTGGGGGTCTCGGTATTCTTGGTTATAGTGTGGCCCGCCTCGCTCTACCTTACCGAGTACGTGTTCACCGAGTCCTCGTTTACCGCGTGGGTGGTCATGGCCGTAGTGTGGGCCGCGGCCGGGGCCATGGCAGTTATTGCGCTGCCCATACTGGAGGCCCGCCGCAGCGTAAGGGAGATTGCGTCCAAGATCTTCGGCGCGGACGGGCGCGAGGATCCCGCGTATGCGCGGCGGCAGCATGGCGAGGGGCCGCATGGGGCAGTCCGCGCGCGCGGCGCCGATGCCGCGGGAGCGCAGTCCCTGCTCAAGGTGCTGGTTCCTGTGGACGGCTCCATCGGCTCGTTGCGCGCGCTCAACAACGCAAACCGCCTTCTGAGGGACGTCTCGGCGCTAAGGGTCTACCTCCTGTACGTGATGGAATGGGCCGACGAGGACGATGCAGGCGGCGAGGAGGACATGGACGAGCAGCTGAGCAGCCAGATGCGCGAGGAGGGACGCATAGTCCTGCGCAGCGTGTCGGTCCCGCAGGAGGTGCATAGCTGCACCCGGATCGTAAAGCTCGGCATGCCTGCAAAAAAGATTGCAGAGACGGCCGACAGACTCAACGTCGACCTCGTGGCGATGGGCCGCCGCGGACTCGGCGGCACCGACGAGCCGATGGGGCACGTCACCATGGAGGTGATCGGGCTGACCCAGAGGCCGGTGGTCCTGCTTGACTAGCCGATGCCGCCTGGCTTTCCCGTGATGTATTCTGGCCGCCGCCACGCCGTGTCCCCAGCTGCATGCGACGGGAGGATATTCTCGCTCCTTTGTATATGCGACTTGTTTTTTTGACATTGATGTGGCAGGCGTCCCCCATAAGCGAATCCGCGTTGCGCACTCTTAATAGTCCTAGCATGACTGCCATCTTGTGAATGACAATAACAACGACAGAGACAGCGATCCGCTCAAGCGGTTGCTGTCTGATCTCGAGTTACATACCACCGCGCGTGCGCACGTCGACAGAGTGCGGGCCGTGGCAAAAACCCGGTTTGAGATAAGGCCGTCGGGGTTTGTAGGCATAAGGCCCGATTCGTCGCCTCCCAGAAGGGCAGCCTTTGTCGACGGCGGCAACGGGGTACTGGCCGAGGTGCCGGATTACCTGATCGTGCTTAATCGAGTGTATTGTTCCGTATTTCGGGGAGCCGAGAAGATCGGAATGCGCGATCGCATGGGAGATGGCGGCCAAGGCAACGGCCGCGACGGTGACGGTTCGACGAGGCAGAAGACGACGACATTCCTGTCGTGCGTGCTGCCGCATGCAGGCGATACTGCAGCACGCGGCGGCACGCGCGATGATGATGATGACAGCGATGGCAGTGACGATGGCAATGACGGCAGCGCAAGTCCCCCGGAACCGCTGAGATTCGACACCCGGATCTACCCGTACGGGCAAGGGTTCCTTGGATGCCTTCCTGACAGGGACGCGCTCCTCTCAATCTCGGACGGCAAGACCACGGCCCTTGACGGCTCCGCCCCGCTTGCCTCGCTTGCCAGGCGGCTTGCCGAGATCAGGCTCGCGACCCGGATAGCGTCTGACGAGCTTGAACCAGGCGACATACTGGTCTTGGACGGCTCGCTTCAGACCTCGCTTGACGTCGAGAGGCAGTATGCCGGCAGGCTGTACGATACGGCTGTGAAGAGGGGTGTCATAGTATGCGGGCTTGCAAAGACCACCCGGCTGCTTACAGAGTCCGGCGAGCCGCTGCTGGCGCGCGTGTCGGAGATCGCCGCCAAGGCGGGGCATGACCGGTGGTACGTCCCCGTCGCCGAAGGGATGTTCGGTGACGGCCTGACCTCGATGCTTGCGGCAAAGCTCCATCCAAGGTCGCGGTTTGTATTCCGGATTGACGTGCTGTACAAGCAGTTTCGGGAGATGGACGGCGCCCAGCGAAACGCCGTGTTCTGGAGCTTGGCGGCCAACTCTGGCGACGTTGCGGCACTGGGGTATCCGTACGGGCTGATCGACGCGGACAAGCACGCGCAGGTGCGCAAAAAGGAGGCCGCAATGTACAGGCGCTCCCTCTACGCCCGCATGGAGGGGCGTCCGGAGCGGCGGCGCGTGCTGGCGCGCCACCCTGATTCGATTATATTCCATGACATTCTCAACAGGGTGACCGGGTGATGAGGGGGCGGGCCGGCAGTCTTGACGTGATGGGCCAGGTGATCGGGGGCGGGTTCGGCCAGATTCTGGTGCGGCAGAAGGCGGGCGCGACCTTGGAGATCGGCGACATACTGGTCCTGGAGGAGAGAGAGACGGGAGACAACCTTGTCCTGTCCGTCTTTGACCTGAGGTACGCGTCGCAGATAGACGACAAGATGCACGAGATGATATCGGGCGTGACGCTAGAGGAGGATGAGGGGCAGCCTGGGGAATCCACGTTCTACGAGCCGGACATTGTAAACTATGTGATCGCAAGCATAAGGCCGCTTGCCAGGGTGGGGACGGCGCCCGACGGTGACGGGGACGTGCCTGTCAGCACCCCCAAGGCGCTGCCCCCGTTTCACAGCACGCTGAGGCCCGTCAGGAGGGAGGATCTGGCGTTTTTGGAGAAGAGAAACCAGGACGGCCTCTTTGTTGGAAGCATAAGGAGCGGCTCGGAGGTGATAGAGGACGCCAGGGTCATGCTGCCGGTCAGGGACATATTCAAGCACCACGTGCTGATTCCGGCCACCACGGGCAGGGGCAAGTCCAACCTGGTAAAGTCGATGCTGTGGAACGTGATGGACTCGGGGACTAGGGTCGGGATCCTGGTGCTTGACGCCCACGACGAGTACTATGGCAAGACGGGCAGGGGGCTCAAGAACCACGGCAGTGCGGCGGACAGGCTGGTGTACTATACCACGGAGCGCCGCACGCTGCCCGGGGCGCGCACGTTTTCGATAAACATCAGGGCCGTGGAGCCGCGCCATTTTGAGGGGATCGTAGAGTTCTCCGACGCGCAGCTGAGGGCCATACACGGGTTTTACGCCACGCACGGCGAGGACTGGATCGCGGCCATAATGGGGGCCGCAGGCCACGTCGGTGACGACACCGCTGATGCTGCAGCAGCCGAAGGCCCGCACGACCATAACGGCGATGACGATTACGATGGTGCCCCGCGGGAGGCCGGCGCCAACCACCATGACAGTAATGACAGCAGCAGCGACGGCGCCAACAACAAGGGCGGCAAGGGCAGCCGTGACAGTGACAGTCCGGCGCGCTCCACCATGTCAGTCGTGCGGCGCAAGCTGGAGATGACGCTTGACATATACACAACGGGCAAGAAAAGCCGCACGATGCACTCCAGGAACGCCGTGTTTGATCCGGACACGAAGGGCGCCAGCACCGTACAGGACATCGTGCACGACATGGAGTCCGGCAAGATAGTCGTGCTTGACACGTCGCAGCTTAACAGCGCGGCGGAGCTCGTGGTCGGAAACATAGTCGCGACGAGCCTACTTGAAAGGTACAAGTATTACAAGACCCAGGGCACGCTGAGCCAGAAGCCCGTCACGTCCATCGTAATCGAGGAGGCGCCCCGCGTGATAGGCGAGGACGTGCTTGCGTCAAAGAACGACAACATATACGCCACGATAGCGCGGGAAGGGCGCAAGTTCCAGGTGGGGCTCGTGGCCGTCACGCAGCTTGCAAGCGTGATCCCAAAGGCCATACTGGCCAACATGAACACGAAGATCATACTGGGCAACGAGATGAAGCAGGAGCGTGAGGCCCTGATAGCGTCCGCGTCCCAGGACCTGTCAAGCGACGACAAGAACATAGCGAGCCTGGACAGGGGCGAGGCCATCATAACCAGCATATTCGTCCCGTTTGCGATACCGATCAAGGTCCCAAAGTTCGAGGATCTGGCGGGTGGTGCGGGGGCGGCAGCGACGGATGCGGGGGCCACAGGGCGCGGCAACAACCAGCGGGTGAGGGTGTTCGGGCAGTGAAGTTTGCGCACTTTTCGGACATGCACCTGGGGTTCCAAAAGTCAAGGCCGCTCCAGGGCGTAGAGCAGGACGTATTTGAGAGCGCGCTGGACGACTGCATAGAGCGCTCAGTCGACTTTATCCTGATATGCGGCGACACGTTCCACGTCAACATACCGGAGATGCGGGTGCAAAAGTTCGCGTTCGCGGCACTGCGCAGGGTGCACGAGGCAGGCATTCCCGTATACGCGATATACGGCAGCCACGACTTTTCCCCGTCGGCCACCTCCGTCATCGACCTGCTTGCGGAGACGGGCTACATCACAAACGTCCAAAGGCTCACGAGCAACGACGACGGCACCATGTCACTGGGGTTTGTCACTGATGAAAAGACGGGCGCGAAGCTTGCCGGCATCAGCGGGCTTGGCGCGTCAAAGGACATCACGTATTATGAAAAGCTCGACCGCGGCCCGCTGGAGGCAGAGCGGGGCCTCCGCATATTCATGTTCCACGGGCCGGTCTCCGAGATGCGCACGGCCGACGACGCGGCCCAGGCGGCGGACGCGGCCATGCCACTGTCGTACATGCCCCGGAATTTTGACTATTACGCTGGCGGCCACATACATCGGTTCCGCCACGAGTCGTTTGAGAATTACCCGCACGTGGTGTATCCCGGCACGACGTTTGCCGGGTTCCACTCGGACCTGGAGGAGAATGCGCGCGGCGCCACGCGCGGGTACGTGCTGGCCGAGTTTGACGATACCGGCATCACGGACGTGCGGCAGATCGGGATAAAGAACTGCGAGTATGACATGATACGGGTAAACGCAACCCACAAGACGTCGCATGCCGTAAGCGAGGAGATCGACCAGAGACTTGCGGGCGTCGAGCCGGCCGACAAGGTAGTGATACTGAGCGTGTCCGGCAGGATGTCGGAGGGAAAGACCACAGACGTCGACTTTGCGGCCATATCGGGCAACCTGCAGGGAAGGGGCGCAGTCGAGGTGAAGATCAGCAGGCGCCAGCTGTCCTCCGCCGAGTACGAGATAACGGAGTCAAAGGGGGAGACCGCCGAGGAGATTGCCGTAAACACCTTTGGGGAGAACATAGGCCAGGTCGACTCCGGGGCCGCGGGGCTGACCGGCAGGAGGGGGGCGGAACTTGCAAAGAGGCTGCTTGACATATTGGGCAGGCCGGCCCTTGAGAACGAGCCGCTCACGGTCTACCGGGAGCGCGTGACTGACGAGGCCGCGGCGGCGCTCGAGCTGGACGGAGAGGGGGGGAAGAGAGAGGGAGGGGAGGAACAAAAATGATTCTCGACTCGCTCACGCTGACCAACATCCGGAGCCACCGCGACACCGAGATAAAGTTCCCTACGGGCATCACCATATTCAGCGGCGACATCGGCTCTGGCAAGTCCACCATACTGATGGGGATCGAGTTTGCACTGTTCGGTAGCGGATCCGTCAAGGGGGAGAGCCTTCTCTCAAAGGGCGCGGACTCCGGCGAGATAATGCTTACGTTCCACGTCGGCGACACCAAGTACGAGGTGGGCAGGACGCTCAGGCGGGCCCGCGGGAAGATCGCGCAGGACCCCAAGGGCTCGTACCTCCGCGCAGACAACGTGCTCGAGCCTCTCACCACGAAGCAGCTGGACGGGCGCATCCTGGAGATCCTGAGGCTCAACGAGCCGTCCAGCTCCAACGCCAAGAGCCGCATATACCGGTATGCCGTGTTCACCCCGCAGGACGAGATGAAGTCCATACTGTGGGATACGGACAAGCGCCTCGAGACCATACGCAAGATATTCCGCATGGAAGAGTACCAGACGGCCGTGGAGAACGCGAATTTTCTCAGACAAAGGATGCGCGACGAGGCAAACAGACTGGAGGCAAAGTTCGAGGATCTGGGCGACAAGAGGTCGGAGCTTGCGGACACGGAGCGGAACATCCGTGACATCACGGCCGAGATATCTGCCGGATCCGAGGCAGAACGAGACCTAGGGGTACTGGAGAAGACTGCAAGGGACGAGGTATCGCGGTACGAGGGCCGAATGGCCGATAAGAACGCGCTCGACGTAAGGTATGCCGGCATCCGCTCCCGGCTGGACGGGGAAGAGCACATGCGCGCGGAATGCAAGAGGAGGATGGAGGAGAACCGGGACCGCATGGACTCTGTCAGGGCCGAGTCCGTCGCGATCTCAAGGATCCAGAGTCCCACGGGGCGCACCATGGAGCAGATACGCGAGGAGATCGCGCGGTTCGAGGCGCTCGGCGAGGAGATCATAAGGGCACGCGCCGACGCCAGCTCGGTGGCCGGGCGGATCGACGCGCTGCGGGCAAAGCTGCAGGGAAGAACGGATGCGGGCGCCATAAGGGAGGAGGCCGACAGGTGCGAGTCGGAGCTTGGCTCGCGCACAAGAACGCTGGATGACATGCGCCGCGCGCGCGAGGACACCAACGCCGCAAGGACGGCGGCCGCCGTCGAGGAGGACAGGCTGAACGAGGACGTTGCGTCACTTCAAAAGCTCGGGGCAAGGTGCAGCCTGTGTGGACACAAGCTGACAAAGGAGCACATAGCCCGGCAGGGAGAGGAGAGGCGCAAGGCGATGGCCGCCGCCCGGTCAAGGAAGAGCGCGCTAGACGTAAAGTACAAGGCCGAGTCAGACCGGATTCGGGACGCGGAGGCCGACGCGGAGAGGCTCAAAAGTACGCTGGCCTCGCTGCAGGTTATGATACCGGACGCGGAGGAACACCGGCGGCTTGGCTCCGAACTGGCGCGGCTCCAGGCCAGCTTGAAGTCGCTTGACGCAAAGAACGCGGTGTCACCGGAGCCAGGATTCCCCGCCGACTCCGGCCGCACGCAGACACCGGCCGAGTACCTCTCGGCGCTAAAGGACGCCCTTGTCGAGTACGAGAACAACAGGAGGCGCGCGGCCGACATCGCCGACGAGCTCAAGCGCCTGGAGGCGGCCGACAAAAGCGACCGCGCGGAGATGGAAAATTCGCTGGAGCGCACGCGCGGCTTCGAGTCGGAGCTCAGCAGGGTCTCTGCAACACTCGAGTCATACAAGGGCGACGACGAGGCCGCGTCGGCCGCAAAGGCAAGACTCGACGACGCGCGCCGATCGCTTGCCGACGTGCGCGAAAAGCTCGCCGCAAAAAAAGCGGACTTGGAGAACGCAAACCGGGCCGTGTCGCGGCTGGGGGCCGACGTTGCGGAGGCAGAGCGCCTTGAAGAAAGGCACGTGAGATACACCGCCTGCATGAACTGGCTGTCGGACTTTTTCACCCCCACCGTGTCCCAGATAGAGAAGACGGTCCTGCTGACACTGCAACGGACGTTCAACGAGTCGTACCGTACGTGGCATGCCAAACTGATAGACGACCCGACAAAGGACTCCTACATAGACGAGGAGTTTGCGCCCATAGTGGAGCAGGACGGGTACGTGCAGAGCGTGGAGTACCTGAGCGGCGGCGAGAAGACAAGCGTGGCGCTCTCCTACCGACTGGCCCTCAACCACATGGTGAGGAAGGAGGCCGGGAGCCTGGAGTCGAGCCTGCTGATACTCGACGAGCCTACCGACGGGCTCTCCAAGGGACAGCTGGGACACGTAAAGGAGCTGCTCGACGGGTTGAACTCGGAGCAGATCATACTGGTCTCCCACGACGACGAGATGGTAGCGCACGCAGAGCACGTCTTCAAGATTGAAAAGTCATCCGGGGCCACCGCGGTCAGACAGATACAGTAGGCGGCGTGGGTGCGGCCCCGCCGTCCGTCATATTGCATGTCGCGCCGTCAACACAGTCAGCTCTTTCTGATGCCGGTAAAGGGGGCGCCCAGAACAACCTTTCTTGCGTAAGCGGCGGCCTCCGTTACTGCGGATCCTACGGACTCGGTGTCGCGCCCGAGCAGCCTTGCCATCACCCCAGTGTTGCCGCTCATTACGGTGGCGCCGCCTGCAACCTCGCCGTGCTGGAGTATGGCGCCGTCCATGCCTTTTTGCAGGCTTTCCACATGCTTTTTTTCTGTAATTACATACAACGAGGATACTACATCATATTCTTCCATTATTCCAAACGACTTTATGTCCAGTTCTGGCTCATCTGCGGATTGTGGCTGTAAAGACGATGCTTGTGTTGAATCTGATGGTTGTGAGGATGGTGATAAAGAATATGCCGTTTGCGATGATGCCGATGGCGATGACTGCAAGGACGCAACTCGCGGCTCCATCCTTGCCGCATCCACAAACCTGAACCTCCCGTTCTGGTCCGTGACGCGCATCCTCAGGCTGCACGACTCGTACTCAAACGACTCGCCCATTCCGACGCGCCCGGGCGATACGGTCTCCGCGTACACCAGGGTTGCAGTCTCGTGTACGGACATGACCGCATCCTGCCGGAACCTGGATCCCGCGTACGGGATTATCTGGTCGGGCATGTACTCCAGATACGAGCTCTCGCCCAGCGACATGCGGAGTGACGCCCGCGCCGCCGGCTTCTTTTCTGTACGCGCCGAGTCTCTTGTCCCGTATATTCTGGTGGCCCCCTGCGTCGTGATGTGGGCCCTCGCCCCGCCGCCCAGGTCAAACCTCGTGACGTGCCTGTCGCCCTGGAGTATGCCGCCGGACGTGGACGTGACATACACGTACGCCATGCCTGGCAGGGACTGCTCGCAGTAGAGCGCCCTCTGTACTGCCAGGGGCGGCTCTGCGCGCTGGCCCGCGATTATCGTCCTGGCGCCGTCGTATAGTAGCGACAGGTGCAGGCGCCCCTCCATGCCCGTCCTGTGGGGCGGTATGACGTCCGCGGCAGCCTCCTCATCGTACCTTTGCGGCGCGGCTCCCACTCCTCCTCCTGCCGCCGCTGCCGCGCCGGCCGCGGTTCCCATCACTGCTGCACTTCCCCCACCTTTGCGGCGCGGCTCTTCGGGGGCTCCCCGAATAGCAGGTTTCTTACTATCAGGTCTGCCACTTCCGGTATGCCCCGGTCGGCCATGCAGTTGACAAAGACAAACGGCTTTTCCGCGCCCCTGATTCTCAGGGCGTCTGTTCTCATCACCTCCAGGTCCGCGCCCACCATGGGCGCCAGGTCCGTCTTGTTTATCACAAGCAGGTCGCAGCTCGTTATTCCAAGCCCGCCCTTCCTTGGATACTTGTCGCCGCCGGCCACGTCTACGATGTAGATGAAGTAGTCTGCAAGCAGCGGGCTGAACGTGGTGGTTATGTTGTCGCCGCCGCTCTCTATTATTATGAGGTCCAGCTCGGGGTGCTCCCTTTCAATGTCCTCTATTACCGATATGTTCATTGACGGATCCTCCCTCACGGCCGTGTGCGGGCACCCGCCAGTCGCCAGCCCCACGACCAAGTTCTCCGGCAGCAGGCCGCGCTCCGTGGCCAGGTTGGATCTCATGCGGTCCGCGTCCTCCTTTGATATGACGTCGTTTGATATTATGCTCACGCTGTATCCGCGGCCCGCCAGCACGGGCACCACGCGCTCAATCAGCATGCTCTTTCCGGAGCCCACGGGCCCGCCTATTCCGATCCTAGGTATCCTCTCCGCCATACCGCGCCGTCCTCCCGTCACGTAATGAACATTTTTGCATCAGTCCTCGCATGGGCCATCTGCAGCGCCTCGGCGTGCGGGCAGAACTGCCACATCTCCGACACGTCCTTTGCAACCGACGACGCGGCGGCCTCCCGCATGACGGGCTTTAGCTCGTGAATTATCCCCTGCGCCTCAAAGTGATGTATCATTCCCAGCCGCAGCGCCGCGCCCGCCATGTTTGAGACAAACCCATACAGCATGATCAGCGCGGCCTTTTCTTTTCCGATCCCGAGCGCGCGGCAGCACACGCCCAGTGCGACCGGGTAGACCCCGGAGGCCCTCCCGTCATCTATGCACTCCATGTATCTTGCCAGGCGCGCGTCGCCGCAAAACCCTGCAACGCACCTGCACAGCTGCACTCCGGAGCGCACGTACGCGTCCCTTGCCTCCCGCACCGTCTTCGTAGAGCAGCATGCGGCATCCACCTCCTCTATGGCATCCGTGTCTTTGCGGAACGCCGCGTCGTACGCGTTTGCAAGGGCCACGCAGTCTGCAACGCCGACCTGGTGGGTGATCAGGTCCCTGCACAGCGCAGACAGCTCCCGCGCGCCAGTTACCATTCCCTTGGCAAACATCAGCTCCAGTCCGCCTGATGACGCAAACATCCCGGTGGGAAACAGCGAGTCTGATATCTGCAGGGCGTCAAGATCGTCCGGCGCGCAGGCGCCGGGGCCGTCCCCCGCCGCTCCCGCGTCACTGGTGCCCATGCACGTCGGCCCCCGTATGCGGCACAAAGATCTCCCTTGCAATCCTCAGTTCGACGTCGCCCCCCGCCTGGCCAAGCAGCCTCTCAAACGTCTCTAGTTCAGAATCGTCCTGTATCGGAAACGACACGGTCTTCTCCTCCCCGTTGACAGAGATGGGACGGTGCCTGTTTCCTATTACGTGACCCATGACCAGGCATAACTCGAAATAATCATTGACAGATGGCATGCCATGGTTGTCCTCCGGATCCCGGGCCTGAAATCTTGCCACGACGACCTTTTCGGGGGACTGCTGGATCATTAGGGGCCCCCTCTTCTGGTTCTCGCTTTGCAGGATGTCCCCGTGGCGCAGCGTCGTGCCCCGGCTCAGGTTTATCCCTACCTCGGCCCCCGACTCTGTCCTTACAAGCTGCCTGCTCTTTGCCATGTCGGCCCTCGGCATCACGGCCGTATCGAATAATTCCTCGCCGCCCCTTGCGCGCCTTTCGTCGCCGTTGAGTTTGTTGCCCGCTATCTTGGTGTATACATCCAGCATGCCGTGATTGGCCGGCGTGTCAAATTATACTTTGCCTGCGCCCACCCCCTGCCCCCTCAATTATTAAATATGTCACGCACGTAGGTTCAATATTGATGCTCACGCCGCGGGAGATTGACAAGCTGCACGTGTTCCTTGCGGCCCAGCTTGCGATGCGCCGCAAGGAGCGCGGCCTCAAGCTCAACCATCCGGAGGCTGTCGCCGTAATCACGGACCACATACTGGAGGGCGCGCGTGACGGCAGGACCGTGCCCGAGCTGATGAGCTCGGGCAGAAGCGTTCTCTGCAAGGACGACGTGCTGCCGCAGGTTCCGGATCTGATACACTCGATACAGGTGGAGGCCACGTTTGACGACGGCACAAAGCTCGTGACCGTACACGACCCGATAGCAAAGTGAGGATGTGTCGTCGTGCTTGCGTGGTGGGGACTGTGATGATGGCAGGTGGTAATGGTGGCAGGTGATGTTAATAATGATAATTACGACGACGACCACCAGGATCGCATTGAAAACCACGGGGGCGGCGGCCGGGCAGTGATCGCGCGCGAAATACCCGGCGAGTACATCATAGCCGGTGGCGACATCGTACTCAACCGGGACAGGGACACCGTGTCGGTGCAGGTCACGAACACGGGGGACCGCCCCGTGCAGGTCGGATCGCACGCCCACTTTTTTGAGGCAAACAGGGCCCTGTCCTTTGACCGGCAAAGGGCGTACGGGTTCCACCTGAACATTCCCGCCGGGACGTCCGTCCGGTTCGAGCCGGGCGACTCGCGCACAGTCAGCCTTGTCGCGTACGGCGGGGAGAGGACGGTGTACGGCTTTGGCGGGCTGGTGAACGGGCCGCTCGACCAGAAGAGGGACGGGGCCCTGCGCCTTGCCGCGGAGAGGGGGTACAGGTCGCAGTGACGCTTGAGATTCCGCGGCGCCGGTACGCCGAGCTGTTCGGGCCCACCGCCGGCGACAGGGTCCGGCTTGCCGACACGGACCTGATAATAGAGATCGAGCGCGACCTGCTCGTGCACGGCGACGAGATCGTCTTTGGCGGCGGGAAGAGCGCGCGCGACGGAATGGGCCAGGCCAGCGGCGTCCTGCGGGAGGACTCGCTTGACCTGCTGATTACAAACGCGATCGTCATGGACCCGGTGCTTGGCATCGTAAAGGCCGACATCGGGATAAAGGACGGGCTAATCGCGGGCGTCGGGAACGCCGGAAACCCCCACATCATGGACGGCATCGAGATGACCGTGTCCTCGAACACGGAGGTGATCGCCGGCGAGCACACGATATGCACGCCGGGCACCATAGACACTCACATCCACTTCATCTCGCCGCAGCAGGCGGTGGACGCCATATGCAACGGCACCACCACCATGATAGGCGGCGGCACGGGCCCCGCCGACGGCACAAAGGCCACGACCTGCACGCCGGGCTCGTGGAACATACACCGCATGATAGAGGCCGCCGAGGAATACCCTCTCAACTTTGGGTTCCTCTGCAAGGGCAACGACTCCAGGCCCGAGTCGCTTCTGGAGCAGGTGGGAGCCGGCGCCTGCGGGCTAAAGCTGCACGAGGACTGGGGGACGACTCCCGCCACCATAGACTCGGCCCTGCGCGTGGCAGACGAGACGGACACGCAGGTTGCGATACACACCGACACGCTCAACGAGTGCGGCTTTGTGGACGATACCATACAGGCCATAGCGGGCCGGACCATCCACACGTACCATACGGAGGGGGCCGGCGGGGGGCACGCGCCCGACATAATGAGGGTGGCCGGGGAGCCTAACATACTGCCGTCCTCCACCAACCCTACGCGCCCGTTCACGGTGAACACGCTGGCGGAGCACCTCGACATGATGATGGTCTGCCACCACCTGAACCCCTCCGTCCCGGAGGACCTCTCGTTTGCCGAGTCGCGCATACGCGGCGAGACCATAGCGGCGGAGGACGTCCTGCACGACATGGGCGCCATATCCATGATGTCCTCTGACAGCCAGGCGATGGGACGGGTGGGGGAGGTTACCACCAGGAACTGGCAGACCGCCGACAAGATGAAGCGCAGCACGGGGCGGCTTGCCAGCGAGCGCGGCGACAACGACAACGTGCGCGTAAAGAGGTACCTTGCCAAGATTACCATAAACCCGGCCATAACGCACGGGATATCGGCCCACGTCGGCTCGCTTGAGCCCGGCAAGCTTGCCGACATCGTGGTGTGGACACCGCAGTTCTTTGGCATAAAGCCCAAGATGATCATAAAGGGCGGGTTTGTCGCGTACTCGCTGATGGGCGATCCCAACGCGAGCATACCGACGACTGAGCCTGTGTACTACCGCCCGATGTTCGGGGCGCTCGGCTCGGCCAAGCACTCGACGTCGGTCACGTTCACGTCAAAGCTGGCCATTGCCCGCGGGCTTCCGGACAGCCTTGGGACCTCAAAGAGGCTGGTGCCAGTCGAGAACTGCCGCGGCATAGGCAAAAAGGACATGGTGCACAACGACCTGACGCCTGAGATACGCATCAATCCTGAGACCTACGAGGTCGTGGTGGACGGCAGGCCGGCCACCGCCGAACCGGCGACGCGCCTGTCCCTTGGAAGGTTGTACAGCCTGTACTAGGCTTAGTCGACATCGACTAGTTTTTTGTATATAAGGCGAGATACGGTTTGAACGCATATGGGGAAAGCAGGCCACACGTATGCGCATGGAGCGCGGACAGCCTGCGACTACCACCCTCTCTACGATAACGGCATCAGTAGTGGCGCCGCTTGAATCCATTGCGTCTGCTGCGGCTGCTAACAAAAAGGCGATCATGTCCCGGCAGGCGTTTTTGCCGTCTGCGGCAGTGGCGCTGGTCGCCGTACTGGCTATATCCTGCGTCCCAAACCCGGCGTTTGGTGCCGGTGCCATCGCGGAAGGATTCACGATAGGCGACGTGCTCGACGAGAGCTGGGGCTGGTTCATAGTTGTGGGCCTCGGCGCCGTGTTCGCGATCGTAATCACGATCGAGACAAAGGTGGAGGAACGATACCTAGGCGTCTCCCAGACCTCAGAGTGGTTCAACACGGCTGGCAGAGTGATCAAAACAGGCCTTACTGCGGCTGCCATTGTATCTGCTTGGACGTGGGCCGCCACGCTGCTGCAGTCGTCGACGGTTGCCTACCAGTACGGGGTAAGCGGTCCGTTCTGGTATGCGGCAGGCGCATCCATACAGGTCCTTCTCTTCGGCATACTGGCAATAGAGCTCAAGCGCAAGGCGCCCAACGCCCACACGTTCCTGGAGATCATAAGGGCCAGGTACGGCGGCGGCGCCCACCGGGTCTTTCTCGTGTTCGCCCTGATGACCAACATGATAGTTACAGCCATGCTGCTGCTCGGCGGCGCTGCAGTCGTCAACGGGCTGACCGGCATGGATATCTCGCTTGCCGCGTTCCTGATCCCGATAGGCGTGATGATATACACGCTGGTCGGCGGGCTAAAGGCCACGTTCGTTGCAGACTACATGCATACCATAATCATATTCATCGTGATACTGATATTCGTCAGCACGGTCTACTTTATCAGCCCCATTACGGGCGGCATCGAGGGAATGTACGACAAGCTCGTCGAGGCCGCGCGCATAAGCCCGGTGGAGGGCAACGCGGCGGGCGCCTACCTTACCATGGCGTCCCTCGGGGGTCTGATATTCGGCGTGATCAACATCGTGGGCAACTTTGGCACCGTGTTTGTGGACCAGGCGTACTGGCAGCGCGCGATTGCCGCGCGCCCGCAGTCCACGGTAAAGGGGTTCCTCCTCGGTGGCGCCTGCTGGTTTGCCATTCCGTTTACGCTTGCAACTACAATGGGCCTCACGGCCGTCGCGCTTGGCGTGGACCTGACGCCAGAGCAGGTTCAGCTCGGGCTTACGGTGCCCGCCGCCGCATCGGTTTTGATGGGCGAGGTAGGCGCCGTGATGGTGCTGACCATGCTGTTCATGGCCGTGACGTCGGCGGGATCCGCCGAGCTGATCGCCGTCTCGTCGCTGATCACGTACGACGTGTATAGGACGTACAAGAACCCGTCGGCGTCGGGAAAACAGCTGCTAAAGGTCTCGCGCGCCACCATAATCGGGTTCGGCCTGGGCATGGGGGGCCTGGCGGTGATACTGCTGAGCATGGGACTGTCACTGGGATTCGTATACCTGGCGATGGGCGTGCTGATCGGCTCTGCCGTGATACCGATAGCCCTGACGATCACGTGGAAGCGCACAAACAAGTACGCCGCCACGATAGGCGCGATTGCGGGGCTCTTCGTGGCGCTGGGCACTTGGGTCGGCGTGGCCGCGTCGCTGCCGGAGTTCGGGGGCGAGGTGTCGCTTGCCAGCCTGGGGCACAACTACTCTATGCTCTTCGGTAACATAGCCGGCATACTTACGGGCGGCGCCATCGCGGGCCTGGGAAGCTTGGCAAGCAGGACCAAGTTCGACTGGGCATTAATGAGGGAGAGGATAAAGCTGGTGGACATCAGCCAGGCCGAGAAGGCGGCGCTCGACGCGGACGAAAGGACGCTTAACCGCGCGTTCAAGTTCAGCCTCAAGGGAGGCGGGATCATGACCTTGGTGCTGATCATAGCGTGGCCCATGCCGCTGTTCTTCTCCGGGTACGTGTTTGACATCGGGTTCTACTCTCTGTGGGTCGGCATAGCAGTCACATGGGTGAGCGCCGCGACCTTTTTTATAGTTGGGCTACCCATCATAGAAGCGAGGCATGGAATCGCACAGGTTGCCAGGGGCAGGAAGGCAGTCGTCACGGAATCCGGGGCGCAGGAGGCCGTCGAGGATGATCCTGCCGATGAAGCCGGCGGTGGCGGCGACGATGACGACAGCGGTGGCGACGACGCCAAAAGCGGAAAGGACGACGGGGCAAAATCGGGGGCGTGATCCCTCGTGACACACTGCGCCGGGTGCGGCATCACCCTTGGATGGAAGAAATACAAGTTCCAGCGCATGTGGCGCATACCGGGCTACTATTGCAGGCCCTGCATGCTGGAGCTCGGCAAGGAGTTTGACAAGCACGCCAAGATTGTAAGCCCTACCAGGAAGTGCGATCTGTGCGGCGTCGACTATTACTTTATGAAGCCGTACAACAAGGGCGGCATCCACCACAACTACTGCCACGTCTGCTACGAGGCGGTATCAAACGGGGCCGTTCCCGTTCCCACGGCGCCAAAATCAAAAAACGAGCTGCCGAGGCCTCCGCAGAAACTGCCCCTTGTAATGATAATCTTTGCCGGACTGGGCGGCCTGATGATGCTGCTGGGGCTGGGCTTTACCATGATGTCCACTGGGGAGGATGCCAACGTGACGCACATCCTGTTTGGCGCCATTACGACCGCGCTCGGGTTCGTCCTGATCCGGAAGACGCTAAAGTCGCGCAGTCTGCTGCTGGGCCGCGGAAACGTGGGAGGCGGCAGCGGCAGGGCCGAGCCGTCCAATCCGGAGACTACGACCCGCTAGTGCTCTTGGTTGTTGCTTTCTGCTGACGCCGCTATATCCCCAGCGCTGCGGCCGCGCCGCTCGCAATGATATACGCGCCAAACAGTATTGCGGCGCCCCCTGACGCGTACCGGATTGCCCTCCTTGCGGTGTTGGTGCTGCCGCATGCCGCAAACAACAGTGACAGGGCACCCGCCACCAGCACCATGCCGATCGTTGATCCAGCGCCAAACACTGACGCAAGCAATAGCGGCAGCGGCAGCAGCGCCCCGGCATCGGCCGCAGACGATGCTATTGCGTCCGGTACGGCCGACAGGGCCAATATCACCAACCCCCCGCTTCCGGCCAGGCCGTGCACGCATCCTATGACGTACGGGACGTGGCTGTGCGAGTGGCCCGTGCTGCCGTCATCACCCCCACCCCCGTGTTTGTCGTCGTGTCTGTGCGGGTGTGAGTGCGTCGTTCCGTCCTCGTGCGTATGGACGTGCGAGTGCGTCCAGAGTCGTGACAGGAATGGCACCCCCCACCTTTTTGTGCCGTCGTCGCCTCCGCGTATCGCCGACACGCCAAGCAGGAGCAGCATCGCGCCCACCCCCATCTCGAATATGTCAAACAGTTCGTGTGGGATGTTTACGGACAGTATTATGACTAACACCGCCACTAGAAATATGCTAGACGCGTGCCCGAACCCCCATAACAAGCCCGATATGGAGCCCGATATGCCTGCCCTCCTCCTACTCTGCTTCTCTTCCCCCCTCTGCCCCCGTCTGACAGACGACAGCATTGCGGTTACGTGATCCGGCTCCAATGCATGGTACAGCCCTATCAGCAGCCCGGCCCCCAGCAAAAGCAGGGGAGCCTCTGCATACGGCGCGTGGTATGCGCCTGCAAGCAGTCCGTCCAGCACGGTCATGGCATCTCACCCGAGATTATCCTGCCGCCGCCATCGCTGTTGCTAAGCGATGCCGCCGCCGATGATGGTGATGACGATGGTGATGACGATGGTGATGACGATGGTGATGACGATGGTGATGACGATGGTGATGACGACTGCCCCTGACTCAATCCCCGTTTCATGTATGATGCGGGCCTGATTGGATCCTGTATCACTACATCTGCCGCGCCGCCGCCGCCTGTCCTGTCCATGATGCTGATCTCAAGGCGCCTGATCATGTCCGGCACGCCGATCATCACCTGGTGGTCAGACAGCATGTCCGGCAGCCCCTCCTCGATTGCAGACATGCACGAGCCCTGCCGGCCTGCCGCTGCCGCAGACGAGTACGCGCATGCACCGTACAGCAGCATGACGTCGTTGATGTTTATCCTGCGGTTGCCGGCGATCATGTTCTGGATTGAGTCGGCCGCCGCCGCAAGCATCTCCTCGTCGTTTCTGTCCATTATATCGTACCGCCTGGTCAGCGGGCCCATGTCCCTGTCTGCCCCCCGCGCGGTTACCTGTATGGTGCACTGCAGGCGGCCGCTGCTGCGCGTATTACCCGTCAACCGCGATCAGGAATCTCCGCCCGTGGGTTTCCAAAGTTGTATGTGTTGCCCGTACCGCGATAGTCCCTCGGCCTGACGGGGCTGCCGCCCTCAAGCCCCCTCTTTGTAAGCGAGAGTCCCGCCAGCAGCTCCACTATCAGCCGCTGGCCAAGGCCAGAGGTAATCCCGCCGTTGTACGAGCTGTTATCGCTGACGTCGTACGCCGGCGCGACCTCCACCAGATCCATCGCAAAGCGGTCCGGGTCAAAGGATTTCGAGAGCAGCCTGATCATGCGTATGCCCTCCCTGGACGTTAGTCCGTTGGGCTCCGGCTCCCCGGTGCCGGGGGCGTATGCGGGGTCAAACGAGTCTATGTCCCAGCTCAGGTATACCGCGTCCGTCCCGTCGTTTGCGCGGTCCGCAATCTCCTTTGCGATATAGTCTATACCCATCTCCTCCACGTCGAGCATCGTAAACCATTGAAAGTCCTGGTCGGACATCCACTTGTAAAGGTCAGGCCCCGGCCAGTATCCGCGCGGTCCCACAAGCGAGTAGTTGCGCCCCTTCATGCACCCGATCTCCATTATGCGGCGTATGTGGGCCCCGTGGTCGTACTTGTAGCCCGTCAGGCCCTGCGGCGCGCAGTCCGCGTGCGTGTCAAAGTGTATCATTCCTATCCGCTTGTACTTTTTTGCAAACGCCCTTACGTTGGCATACGTTATGGAGTGGTCCCCCCCGAGCATGACCGGGATGCCGTCTTGCTCGAGCACCTCCTTGACCTTTGCGGTCATCCTCTTGTGTGACTCTATCACGTCACCCGGCGAGACCTGCACGTCGCCGTAGTCCACGGTTCTGAACGTGCCAAACGGGTCGGCCCCGGTCTCTATGTTGAACCGCTCGTACGGCGGGGACGGTATGGTGGACGCGGCGCGCAGGGCCCGCGGGCCGTATCTTGCACCCGGCCGTATCGTGGTACCAAAGTCAAACGGTTCTCCTATTATCGCCACGTCGGGGTTTGCATCTACCAGCTCGGCGTGGCTTCTGATCCAGGGCAGGTGCAGAAATGTGTTTATTCCAACAAACGGCGCGACATCGGCCCCCCGGTAATCGTCACCGTAAAATTCCATCCCCATGATAATCAATTATGTGACGCATTGTGGATAAATAAAGATTCCAAGTAAAGTACGCATGCGCGCCGCGGCGCCGACAAAGCGCGCCGGATCGTATAATGGAAGACGGCCGTCCGCGCACGCCCTGCCCGCGCGGCAACATCCAAAGTTATAAGCGCGTGCGCCTACCAGTTCGCGCGTGGTATTTGCAGGAAAGGGACGCGGCGTAAACGAGTGGCGCCACATAAACGAGGGACTCCGGTGCGAGCGGTACGGGCAGCTCTCAAAGGCGGCTTCCCGGTTCGCAAAGGCCTTGAGCATAAACCCGCACAACGGGACCGCCCTGATGCACATTGCTGGCATACACTACCAGACGGGAAGGTACGACGACTCCGAGCGCTGCTATGCAGAGATAGTCAAGTCCGATCCCTCCAACATAGACGCCCTGCAGGGCCTGGGACTCACGCTCGAAAAGCAGCACAAGTACGCGGAGGCCCTTGCACACTTTGAGAGGATCCTTGCAATAGACGCCACGTATGACGACGCAGTGGCATACTCGGCCCTCTGCAGGAGCGGACTCGGGGATCACGACGAGGCGATTGCGATGCTTGACGGAGCGATATCGAGAAGCGGCGGCAACCACGTGCAGGCGCACTACTGCAGGAGCCGCGTCCTGAGCCGGATGCACAGGGACGCCGAGTCCATATCGGCCCTGGACGATGCAAGGAAGGCCGAGGCCATGCAGTCTGCTGCCCTGTACGAGCAGGGCCAGGCACTGTCACGGCAGAAAAGGCACGAGAAGGCGGTGGAGATGTACACAAGGGCGCTGCGCCTGAACCCGGAGAACACGGACGCGCTCGTGGCAAAGGGCTGGACGCTTGACTATGCAGGGCTTCCCTCAAAGGACGTGGTCCCGCTCTATGAGAAGGCCATACGGATCGACCCGCACTGCACCGAGGCCCACCTCAACCTGAGCTTCCTGTATGACCGGACCGGCCTGTACCGCAAGGCAGTCGAGTGCCTTGACAGGATTCTCGAGTACGATCCGAGGAACGTCAGGGCCCTTTACAGCAAGGGGATCGCGCTACACTCGCTAAAGCAGCATGCCGCGGCCGCGTTCTTTTGCGACGCTGCGATACGCGCCGACCCATCCAATCCCAAGGCCCTGTGCAGCATGGTCTGGATCTTGGAGCACCGCAAACGATACGCGGAGGCCCTTGAATACTGCGATCTGGCCATCGGCGCGGATCCGGGGTACGTGTACGCGCACAGTTATCGCGGAAAGCTGCTGTACCTGCTGGAGCGGTACGCCGAGGCCCTCCTGTCGTACGAAAAGGCGCTCTCGCTTGATCCCGGCAACCGCACCGCCGAGTACTACCGGGACAAGGTTGTGGAAAAAATCACAAAGGCGCAAAAAAGGGCCGCAAAAGGGAGGAAGAGGGAGGGCCAAGATGACCGGCGACTGCCGCCATAATTAATGCGGAATGCGCGCACGCGCAATTCACGGCCCGCCCGGCGGGCAATTCGTACTGTACGCAGGCAGCCCGCCCGAGAATATTATGTGTAATTTGCAACAACACGACAGTGACAAAAATCTTATAACATACCACGCCATACTACATGCATGGTTGCGGTAAGCACGCCGGCGGACATAGAGCGCGAGTCCAAGCGCGTCATCACGTCCCTGTACGGCGACGTGATATCCGACTTTAGGGTCAACGAGACGTTTCAGATACCCGAAAAGGGGCCGCGCGTGGCGTGGGACGTGCAGGTGAACTTTATGCGTGACGGGCTAAAGTATACCGTGGACCTCGAGATACAGGAGAGGGACTGCCAGGTTACAAACGCTAGGCTGATCGACACCATGACGCCGCTGTGACGGCTCAGGCAGAGAGGATCTCCTTTGCGGTTCTCATCCTTTGCAGGATGTTGTTTACGTACACGTCGGCAAACCTGTCAAAGGTCATATTGCCGTTCCCGGATCCTGCTGCCGCGGCACGGTGCGACTCGTACTCTGAGTGAAGCCACTCAAAGTCCGATTCCTGCAGCCGTATGATCCCGTTCTGCGACTCGAACTTTGACTCGAACAGGTTTGCAAGAAAGTAGCTGACAAAGTGCGAGTAGCACTTTATGCGGTATTTTGACGCGTACTCCTCCATGTGTTCCTTGTGGTGGCTGTCAATCCACTCCTTTATGTCGTTGCGTATGGTCAGCGTGTTGTACTTGCCTGAGAGGTCGAGCCTGTGGCCGTGCATCCTTACCGTATACCGTCCCAGCCTCACCTCGTTCATCAGAATTATCAGAGTGCTTGGCAGGAACATTCCCGGATAAAACGTGTCCGTGACGCTTGTGAGGAGCGCCAGTATGCCCGGCTTGAGGCCGATTGTAGAATATCCACTGCCGGGCATGCAGTGCGTACCGTACTGGCGTTTATATTATTTTATGAATATATTAAAAGTGAACGTTCCGGCCGGCTTAATTTACGCTTGGGCGCGTCCTGCATCTGGTAGTTGTGGGCATAAGGCCCCAACCGATCCGGGCGCATGCCGTCAAAACCTTGCGTCGTCGCGCGCCGTCTGCAGTGCGCGCCACCGCGGACGCGTGCGGCCAAGCGCGACGAACGCTTGCAGTCGCCGCGCCTGTAGTCACTGTCTCGTGCGGTTCTTCTTGATGTCTGATATGATCCGCATCACTATCCAGAACGACGCAATTGCGATGGTCCCGACCCCAAGCCCCGCCAGAAACGGCATGCTCTGGTCTGCGCCGCCCTGCGCCTGCTCCCCGCCGCCCATCTGGGTCAGGGCAAAACCGAATATTATCAGTATGACTGCCGCCGCAAACTGCTTGTCCACAGACGGGATGTGCATTGGTAGATTAAAAGCAGTTCGTGGCGCATGCCGATGTTCTGGCCGGTTTTGGCCGGCACTTGGGCATTTCATAGTATTGAGCCTCTGGCGCGGAATCCTGATGACGCGCCGGGTATTGTACTAGCGGGGAGGGGGGGGGGAGGAAAGGGAGGGAGTAGGAGGAGGAGGAAGAAAGGGCATGCCGTGAGCCACAGCCCCGCCGCCGCCTCTGCGGGCCGCCTTGCAGTACTCCTTTCTGCAGGGGCGCCCCGCCACTTGTTGTATCTTTATATAATCTATCTTTTTTTAGTATTTACTACGTTTTATGCATAAATTTGTATTATACACATAATATTTTATGCGTAATACGTACTTTACATCAAATTTTCAATATTTAATAGGTCTGCATCCGTAACAGGTGCGTTGGCGGAGATAGACGGCTTTGGGGCCGCGATCATACTGTTTATCCTGCTTACACTGGTAGTCGGCGTCCTGTCGGGCCGGCTCATAAAGCAGAGCGGCAAGCGGCTGATTGTCGCGGGCAAGAGCCTGCCGCTTGCCATGGTCGGGACGATGCTCGCCGCGCAGGCAGTGGACGGCAACTCGTCGCTTGGCAACGTGGCGCTGGTCTTCGAGTTTGGATTCTGGGCCGGGGCCGTCGTGCCCATAGGGCTGGGCGTGTGCCTGCTGATCACGGCCACGTTCTACGCAAAGCCCCTCAACAAGATGTCGATGATAACCCTGCCGGACTTTTACTACAGGAGGTACGGCAACGCGGCAGAGGGCATATCCGGCGTACTCATGATAATCAGCTTTACCGTCCTGGTCGCGGGGAACCTGGCCGCAAGCGGGTTCATACTGGAGATCGTGTTCGGGATTGACTTTTTCTGGGGGATTCTATTCTCGGCCCTGGTGGTGGTTGCGTATACCTGCGCAGGCGGCCTGTTTGCGTCCGCGTACACCAACCTGTTCCAAGTATATCTTGCAATCGCCGCGTTCTGGGTCGGATTCCTGTACTTTGCGGGGGGGTTTGCAGACGCCCCGTGGGCTGTCATATACGCGAACGCGCCGCCCGAGTTCCTGGACCTGTCGGGGCTGTTTGACATCGGCAACGGGGCCCTGATAAACTGGGGCGCCATACTGGCGCTGGGGCTGGGCGACATCATCGCCCTGGACTTTATGGAGCGCGTGTTTGCCTCAAAGGATCCGAGGACTGCACGACGGGGCGCATACATGGGCGGGGCCCTCACCCTGTTTACCGTCGTGCCCACCAGCATGCTTGGGATCGTGGCGCTCTACTACCTGCCGGGTGACACGGATCCCGGGTTCGCGCTCCCGCTGCTCAGCACCTTGCACATGCCCTTTGCGGTGGGCGCGGCCATCCTCATGGGGGTGATCGGCGCATCCATGTCCACTGCCAGCGGTGGGTTGCTGGCCATATCAAGCGTCGTGTCGCGCAACCTCGTAAACAGGATAATACGCAGGAGGTGGCTTGGAAAGCCCGGCACAAGCGACAAGAGCCTGCTGTGGATGACGAGGGTCACGCTATTCCCCATGATTGTGGCGGGAACCACGCTGGGATACCTGGTGCCCAACCCCGGGGTCTATCTGGTGCTGGCCTTTGACATCATGTTCGCGGGGGCCTTTGCCCCGCTTACCCTGGGGCTGTTCTGGAAGAAGGCAAACATGCCTGCTGCCGTCGCGTCCCTCCTGATAGCGTCGTTCCTGCGGCTGTCGTTCTTCTTTACCATGCCCGAGGAGTGGGCGGGACTGGACACCATGATCCCGCCGGTCGTCTCGTTCGCGGTGTTCATCGCCGTGGCCCTTGCGACCCAGAACCGGTATCCGGGAAAGGCCAGGCACGACGTGCGCGACTATGTACCGCCCGAGGAGGACGTGATTGCAGGCGAGGACCTAAGGCACTTTAGGGAAGACTTCATGAGCTCGGGGCTTGAGGGAGTGCCGCAGGACTCGGGCGGCGACGGCGGGGAGGGCGCCGGAGGCAAGGACGGCGGCGCAAAGGGGGTCGGCAACGTGCCCGGCGGCGTGCCAAGCAAGGGAGCCTGAAGTTTTTAACCTGTCCGCATCATTATCGTAATACCGCTAATGAAGTACCCCGACATATTCAACCCCGACCTGTCGCGCATCGGCGTGCAGGAGTCGCAGATGTACAATCTGATTGCCGGCGAGCTCGTAACACGGACGGTTAGAACGGCGCTCGGGCCGCGCGGCATGATGAAGGTGTACGTTGACATCCTCGGCGAGGATACCCTGACCGTGCACGGGGGCGCGTTTCTGCGCAAGATTGACGTGGACCACCCGGCCGCCAAGGCCGTCATCGACGCGGTAAACACAGTGGACAACCACGTGGGCGACGGAACCACGACCGCTGCGGTGCTGATCGGGGCCCTGCTCAGGAATGCCAGGGAGATGCGCGCCCTGCGCATCCCGACTGCCAGTATCATTGCAGGATACGAGGCGGGACTGGAGGCCGCGCTGGCGGAACTGGGGCGCATAAAGTTCGAGGGCAGGGCCTCGGACCACCGCACCATGCGTGATCTGGCGCGCTGCTGCATCAGGGGCACAGCGCTCGGGGAGCTCTGCGAGGGGAGCCGCGTCCGGGATGGCCGGGGCAATGGCGCCGGAAACGGCGGCATCGTCGACATGCTGGTACGCGCCGCATACTGCACGTCTGACGTGTCCTCCGGGCGCGCCCATACTGATGATGTCAAGATAGAGGAAAAGCCCGGCAGCGCGGCGCAGACCGAACTGGTAATGGGGACCGTAATCGACAAGCCCGTGGACAGCGCCGCCATGCCCCGCGCCGTGCGCGACGCCCGGATACTGCTTGTGAGCGAGCCGCTTGAGCGCAGCCGCACCAAGACAGAGTCGGAGATTGCGATGGACTCTCCCGGACAGATGAAGGAGTTCCTGCGGCAGGAGTCCGACGACGTGCGCGGCGCGGTGAGCGGGGTGATCGGCAGCGGTGCCAACGTGGTCATATCCCGCAAGGGGATTGACGACGAGGCCCAGGAGCTGCTTGCAAGGAGCGGCATAATCTCTGTGAGGCGGGTCAAGCACAACGACATATGGTGGCTTGAAAAGGCGACGGGCGCCGTCACATGCACGGACATACGCGACATGTCAGGAGCGAAGATGGGGCATGCGGACCTGGTATGCGAGAGGAGCGTGGGCGGGGACAGGATGCTCTTCGTCGAGTCCGGGCGTGACGACGCAAAGTCCGTGACGCTCCTCTTGCGGGCCAACTCAAAGAGGTACCTAGACGAGTTTCACCGCACCGCGCTCAACGTGCTGCACATGCTGAGGGGTTTCGTCGAATGCCCGTACCTGGTGTATGGGGCGGGCTCGTGCGAGGCCATTCTCGCGCGGCGGGTCAGGGACGAGTCGGGTGTGATGGCCGGGAAGGCGCAGGTCGCGGCCGCAAGGTTTGCAGACGCGCTCGAGTCGGTTCCAATGACCCTTGCCGAGAACGCCGGGATTGAGACGCTGGACGCGCTGCCGCTCCTGCGCTCAAGGGTGCACGGAGACCGCCGGGGATCGCGTGCTGCGACGACCCGCGCCGGTGACAATGCCGGCGGGACCGGTGACGGGGACAACGGCGCCGCCGCCGTCTCCGACCCGCCCTCGGGCTGGTACGGGATCGACCATGCTTCCCGGAGCATATGCGACGTCTCCCTCCTGCCCTACAGCGTCATAGAGCCGTATGCCGTAAAGGCCCAGGTTCTCAAGAGCTCCGTAGAGGCCGCATGCGCCGTCCTGAACGTGGATGACGTCTTTGTCAAGGATTTGATCGACAACACGCACTGCCATATAGACGGCACCGTGCACGCCCACAAGGATCCCGGCAGGAACCACAACCACTGGGAGCAGGAGGGCCTGGAGCAGCGCCAGATGCATCACTACTATTAGGCCCGGACTGCCCGAATTCCTGCCCCGTGTCATGGGGGGGGGGGGGAGGTGAGAAGGATTGAACGGTTACCGCGCCGCTGTCGTCCCCGCTATGGGCTACTTTGCTTCCCGCAGTGCGTCTGCAATGCCGCTTACGATCAGTTCGTTGACCCTCTGCCCGGGGGCCCTGCCCCTGAGCCGCTTCATGGCGATTCCCATGAGGGGCCCCGCCGCCCGCTCGCCCTGGTTTGAGATCATCTCCATGTTGTCTTGTATTATCCCGCTTACTATCTCCTCGAGCTCGTCTGCGCCGACGCTCTGTATGGACGCCGACTTTATGGCGTCTGAGACGGTTCCGGCCCTGGCCGACATTATGGCCTGGAATATCATCTCGACTGATTCCTTGGCAATCTTGTTCTCTCCGAGCATCTCAAACGTCTCGCGTATCATCTGATCGTCAAGCCGTCCGGCATCCATGCCCTCCTGCCTGCCCAGCCTCGTTATCGACGAGCAGAGCGCGGATGCCACGAACGTAGGTTCCACCGTCTCCGCTGCCGCCCGGGCGCCTCGCCCGGACGCAATCTCCTCGAACAGCTCCAGATATGGCGAGTCCCAGAGCTGCTCTGCAAGCTGCCTGTTGATGCCGTACGCGTCCTGCAGGTCTGACACCGCCTCGCTCCACGGTTTTGACACGTCGGCCGCGGCGCGGTCCAGCTCCTCCTGCGTTATGGTAATCGTGGGGACGTCAGTCTCCGGGTACATGCGCGCAGAGCCGGGCCGGGGCCTCAGAAACGCGGTCCTGCCGTCGGCCGTGGCAAGCCTGGTGTCGGCCGGGACGCCGTCCGTTGCTATGCGCCGCACCCTTGAGACTATCTGGTCTATGATGGGGCCCGTCCTGCCGGCCGGGGCCGCCAGCATGATGAACGCGTCCGTGTCGAGGCTTGCCTGCAGCAGTCCGGCCACCTCGGCCACGTCCTGCTCCGTTACTCCGTACGCCGGAAGCTCGTCGGAGTGGAATATGCCGCCCACGCCGAACCGCCTGACGAGCTCTGCTATCTCCTTGCCGAGCCTGACGTCCTCGTGCGGGGAGTATCCGAATATTCCGGCCGCGTTCCTGAACGCGACTGCCATGATTATATGGTTCTGCTTTACGGCCCTCTGGATTATCTTCGATGACGCGGACTGTCTGAATACGCCGGTTACGTCCGCCCTGTCCCGCGACGCGTCGTGCTCCCACCGGCACTCCCGCAGCCTTGCTGATATGGCAGTCAGCCCGTGCTGCCTGTACGCCTCGTACGACACCACGTCTGCAAGCTGGTCGAGCTGCTGCACCCCCTTGACCTCCACCACGCTGCCCCCGCCGTCCCTTATGCTCACGTTGACGTCCTGCCTGATGGAGCCCAGGCCGCGCGTCACCATCCTGGTGCCCCGCAGCATCCTCCCAAGCGACAGGGCCGCGGCCCTCACCGCGTCCGGGTCAGACACGTCAAACGGCTCCGTTGCAATCTCGACTAGCGGCACCCCGAGCCTCTCGAGGCCGTACCCCTTGGCATCCACGTCCGCATGGGCTCCTGCCTCGAGTATCCTTGCGGCGTCCTCCTCTAGGCATATGGACTGGACTCCGATCCTTGTGGTGCCCGGCGCCCCGCCTTCCAGTCCCTGCGACGGCGACGACGACGGCAACGGCACGTCAAACGACCCCCCCTCCGACACCAGCATGGTCCGCTGGAAGCCTGTCGTGTTTGAGCCGTCCACCACGGTCTTCCTCATGGTGTGGAGCTCGGTGTACGTCCTGGACTTGAGCGCGGACGCGATTGTCAGCGCCGTCCTCTTGGCGTCGGGATCCAGACAGTGCGGCGGCTCCTCGTCCTGCTCGACCAGGCAGCTGCTGTTGTAGTTTGCATAGTATGTGATGGTCTTGGCCCTTGCCCCCTCGAAGAGCGCCGCCGGGTCGTGCCCCCCGACCTCGCCGCTTGATGATCTAAGCCTGCGGCTGAACGTTATGGGGTACGCGTCGGGCTCGGCCGGCGGGCAGCCGCAGAACAGCTTTTTGCCGGTCGCGAGCTGCTGGTGTATCTCCAGCCCCACCATGACGCCCAGGTCCCCGAGGCTCGGCGTCCCCTGCACGCTCACCGTGCGGTCATCTCCGACGCGACGTTTTCAAGCATTATCCTTTTGATTCCCTCTGAGTCCTCCGCCAGCGAGGCGGCCCACATGGCCTTTACCAGGGCGACCTCCGGTATCATGTCACCGAGCGGCACCACTCCCATCTCCATTAGATCGCGCCCGCTCTCGTATACTGTCATCGCCGTCCTGCCGTCTATGCACTGCGACGTCATACCCATGAACACGCCGCGCTCGCCGGCCCTTGCGACCTGCCCGTACACGGCCCTTCCCACGTGTCCCAGGCCGGTCCCCTCGAATATTATGGCCCTGCATCCGGAGTCGATTATGTGCCCCAAGTGGGCCGGGTCGTACCCGGGGTGATACTTTACGAGCGCAACCCTCTGGTCGAGCGATATCTTGGGACTGTATTCGGGGCCGGGACGCGGCCGGCCTGCGCCATCCGGACTATCCGGGGATATGCCACCGTCGGCAGATACGACAAACGCCGGCCTGCCGCCTATGGTCTCAAAGGCGTCCCTCCTGCTTGTGTGGTTCTTTCTGACCTTGGTGCCTACGTGGCACGCTATCTCGTCGTCCCCGGAGCCGCCGTGCATTGCGACGTAGACGCCGCCGCCGCTATGTGAAGCAATAAACCTTGCGGCCCCGATCAGGTTGGTCGCGGCGTCCGACGACGCCCTGTCCGACGACCTCTGCGCGCCCACTAGGACGACGGGAATCGGGAGCCCCGCAAGCGCAAACGACAGGAACGCGGACGTGTAGTGCATCGTGTCGGTTCCGTGCGCCACTATGATGCCCGCGTACGGCCTGCCGCCTCCTGCTGTTGATGCGGCGGTGGCGGTATCGGACTTGCCGCCGTCACCCCCCACCGCGGCGTCGCCGGCGCCGAGGCCCGCGGCGCGCTCGTCTATGCGCCGCGCAAGCGTCAGCCAGTGCTCCGGCATTATGTTCTCAGAATACTCGGATATCACCACCTCCGAGTCTATCTCGGCTATGTCGGCCAGCTCCGGTATGGAGTCGAGCAGGTCCGAGGCCGACAGCACGGGGGTCACGGCTCCGGTTCTGTAGTCTATTCTGCTTGCTATCGTGCCGCCGGTCGAGAGCAGCAGTATCCTCTTCTCTCCTGCGCGGTTTCGGGCCGCCGTTCTGGGTGGATCCGCGGCCGAGGCGTCGCCGTCTGCGCCGCCGCCATTGCCACTGTTGCTGCCGTCCCCCTTCCCCATGTCCGTGACGGCGCTGCGCCTGTCCACTGAGATCTCTCTTATCAGGTCAACGTCGATGCCCGCATTGTACCCGCTGCTCAGCTTTGCCACGACGTGCGCGTCGTCGTCGTGCTCGTACCTGGGCATTAGGAGTCCAGCGCGCCTGGTGCCGTCCTTGTAGGTTATGACGACGGAGTCCCCGACTGCGGCGCCCGCGTCGTTCAGCGCCCGCAGCGCAGCGCCGCGGTATCCGCCCGTATCGTTCATGGCAGACAAACTGCCCCTGCCATCTTAATTAATTATCTGTAGTAAGAGACGGCCAGCTTCTCGCCTATCTTAAGGTCCTTCTGCTCCCTGACCTTCTTGACGGCCTCCTCAAAGTGCCGCATCGTAACCCTGGCCTCGGTGCTCTTCTTCTCCACGTCCTTTACGTCGGGGTAGGCGTCGAGGAACTCGTGTATCACGAGCGAGACTGCCGTGTTTGCTATGGACGCGGTGTCGGCGCCACTCATGCCGTCGGTCATCTCGGCAATCTTGTCAAAGTTGACGTGTTGCGGGTCGTCGGGGCTGTCGACGGTCGGGATCTTCTTGGCGTTTATGCGCAGTATGCTCTTGCGGCTCTCCTTGTCGGGCAGCGGAATCTGTATTATCTTGTCGAACCTTCCGGGCCTCAGCAGGGCGGGGTCTATCATGTCGGCCCTGTTGGTGGCGGCCAGCACCACCACCCCGTGCATGTTCTCCATGCCGTCCAGCTCGGTGAGCAGCTGGGAGACGACGCGCTCAGTCACGGCCGTCTCGCCCCCGGCGCCCCTGACCGGCGCGATGGAGTCTATCTCGTCGAAGAACACCACGCACGGCGCCGACTGGCGCGCGCGCTTGAATATCTCGCGTATGCCGCGCTCGGACTCGCCGACCCACTTTGAGAGCAGCTCGGGCCCCCTGACCGACACGAAGTTGGCCTCGCTCTGGGTGGCGACGGCCTTTGCAAGCAGCGTCTTTCCGGTACCGCTGGGCCCGTGCAGCAGTATGCCGCGGGGCATGTTGTGCCCGAGCTTGTCGTACAGCCCGGGATACTTCATGGGCCACTCGACTGCCTCCTGCAGGTCCCTCTTTACGTCCTCCAGTCCGCCGACCTCCTCCCACTTTACGTCGGGGTTCTCTATGAAGACCTCGCGCATGCCGGACGGCGTGACCTCTATGAGGGCCTTTGTAAAGTCCTCGTGGTTCACCACCAGCTTGTCAAGCGTCTCGGGCGGGATCTTCTCCTCCTCCAAGTTCAGTATGGGCAGCAGCCTCCTGAGGCACTTCATTGCGGCCTCCTTGCACAGGTACTCGAGGTCCGCGCCGACGTACCCGTGGCTTATCGCGGATATCTTGTCCGTGTTGACGTCGTCGTCAAGCGGCATGTTGCGGCTGTGTATTGCAAGTATGTCCTTGCGGCCCTTCTTGTCCGGCACCTTGATCTCGATCTCGCGGTCGAACCTGCCGGGCCTCCTCAGGGCCGGGTCTATCGCGTTGGGGCGGTTGGTGGCAGATATCACTATGACCTTGCCCCGGGCCTCGAGGCCGTCCATGAGGGAGAGCATCTGCGAGACGACCCTGCGCTCCACCTCCCCCGTGACCTCCTCGCGCTTTGGGGCGATCGAGTCTATCTCGTCTACGAATATTATCGACGGGGCCTTTTCCCTCGCCTCCTTGAATATCTCCCTGAGGCGGGCCTCGCTCTCTCCGTAAAACTTGCTCATTATCTCGGGCCCCGATATGCTGATAAAGTGGGCGTTGCTCTCGTTTGCGACGGCCTTTGCAAGCAGCGTCTTTCCGGTGCCAGGCGGACCGTAGAGCAGGACGCCCTTTGGCGCCTCTATGCCGAGCTTTTCGAATATCTCGGGGTGCCTGAGCGGAAGCTCTATCATCTCCCTGACCTTTTTGATCTCGTCTGTCAGGCCGCCGATGTCCTCGTATGTGACCTGGGGCACGCCGCGGAGGGTCTCGCCCTTTTCTGCTATGGTGAACGTGGTCTTTTGCGTGATCAGCACCGCGTCGGATCCCGGCGTAACCGATATGACCTGGAACGTCAGCCTGCCGCCAAAGTACGGGACCATCACGTTGTCGCCCTTTATCAGCGGGACGCTCTCGAGCGCGTCGGCCAGGTACCTCTCGTCGATGGGGGGTATCGACTCCAGCGGGGCCACCACCACCCTCTCGGCCGCGACTGCCTTTATCTTTTTGACCATGATGGTGTCGCCTATCGCGATGCCGGAGTTGTTGCGGCCCAAACCGTCAATCCTTATGATCCCCTTGCCCTCGTCTGACGGGTAGAGCGGAAGGCACTTTGCAACAGTTCGGCGCTTTCCCTTTATCTCGATTACGTCGCCGGTAGAGGCGCCAAGCGTGTCCATCGAGTCGTAGTCTATCCTTGCGACGCCCCTTCCCACGTCCCTGGTGTATGCCTCCAGTACTTTGAGGGACAGCCCGCTCTGACTCATGTGTGGAATGACCCTGCCTACATTTTATACCTTTGTCAGATTGGTTGGAGGTTGCGGGGTTCAAGAATTGGCCTCCTTCCTTCTCCCGCCGTCAACGGCATCGTGTTCTTCACCAATCCCTGCGTCTGTTAATCCGCGGCCGTCGTAGTTTCTCCCCGCGGTGCCGCCCCCTTTCAAATTACTGCAGGCGCCACCGCGGTTCCTCAACCGACATGCGCGACACGCCAGTTGGCATCGCGTGAACAGGCCCGTGGGATCTCATCAATGGACTTGGATTCGTGGGAGGGGGGAGGGGGGAAAGGAAGGGAAAGGATCTGTACTGTATCTCGCGTGCAGCCTTTCAGGCCTCCCGTTGGCAAGTGCCTTATCCTACATACGTGACGTATGCCGGGCTCGGCCGGCAGACTTCATGTCAGCCGTTACGTGCATCTTGCGAAACGACTTTCCCACGCGGTGTTCGTCCCGCATGCACTCCGCGCGGATGGTGAGGGCGAGTCCGGACGGCTCAGGACGGAGTCGTACTTTCCCCCCGTCACGCGCCGTGATGGTTCCGGCTTACCCTTCCCTGCCGCCACTGATGCCTGTAGCCACACTTTCTTTTCTGCATCCTCTAACCCGTCAATGGACGCGTCAAGCTTTCAGGATCCTCCTGCGTAACGGAGTTTGGACGAATTGTCGTCTCCAAGCGACTTGCTGCACACGCCCCGGATCTGTCCACATCCCTACTGCGTACTAGACTTGCGATGGCCAAGGGGACAAACGGGCCGTTGGTGTAACTGAGGGACGTCTGTTCTTGCGGCAGTTGAGTTTTTTTCGGTTACACCTCACGCGGCCCCTGTCCGTGCATCGTCAGCATCTCGCCCACCTTGACATGTTTCTGGGGATCCACTGCCACCACGCCGCCGTCTCGGCCATGCGGGCACGGCCAAGCATCCAGACACGAGTCGGCCGTCAAGACGCGTCCGGATCCTGATCGCATGGCCCGATCATTGACATTCCGCCATTTTCTAGGCGGGACTGCCACACAGTATGGGTACACGCTCAGGCCGGTTTCGAGTTCGTGCCTGAGTGCACCCCAAGTTTTGCGATTTCAGGCACGATTCAGTCGATCCGAGTGCGTACAGCATGGGTTCGATACTTTTTTATACCCACATCGTGACCCTTGTTTAGAATGGGAACAACAGGAACCATCGTACATGCTTTCGTGCTGGTAGCAGCAGTTGCGGCTGGATCAGTACTTGCAATTGACTTTTACGTAAGCGACGAACTCGGCACAGAGTCTGCCACTGCCCAAGAAGCGATGGCACAGGTTGGTTCGCCCTTTGCCCGCGGAAACTATATGAACTTTGATGTGAGTAATGACGTAAACGCACCGTTCCCACCGTTCCCACCGTACCCCTTTCCCACTAATCCTCCAGGCTCCTATAACAATCCAACCTTCACCATGACTGACGGAAACGCCGTCTTTGGTGTGGTCATACCAAACCTTGGGACTTGGATTTACGAAGAGATCTCGCCTAACTTTGCCGAGCCGTCTCTGGCGTTCCGCTATGTCACAATTATACTGAATGTAGGCTATGATGCCACGGCGCCTTATAGCCAAAATGCCAAGGGCGTCTATTCGCACATAGCTAACCGCCCCACAACCGAGTATGCGAACAGCGAGAACATGAACATTGCATCAATACAAGCGATGTACCGCCTTGCAATGGCATTCGACGCAAGTTACAAGGGGCAGTGGGATAGGATGCTGACTGACAACGGACTTGATCCAAACGACGTCGATGTGGGCATTGGCCTAGGATGCGACAATCCGGATCTGTCTTCCTTTACAACCGCTAGACAAGCGGCTATCGCTATCGGCAACATTGCCGCCCAGTGTGTCATGGATGGGCGCATAAACGACGGCTTTAACCAGAACTTTGATGGGACGACCGCCGGTGAGTTCTTGGACACGACCGGTTACACGCCCGTCAACACCGCCGATAACTTGGTGGATCTGTCACGGTGGCAGCCGTTGAGTCTGACCGCTAGCGATGGTGCGTCATGGGTGCAGCAGTACATCACCCCGCAGTGGGCCAACACAGAGCCGTATACCGTTGGGCTAGACCCGCGCGACTACCGCACGCCGGATCCCGTAAAGAGCGACTATTACTCAAACCCGCAGGACTACAAGGCGCAGGCACAGGAAGTGTTGGATGCGGTTGCGGCCTTGACCGAAGAACAAAAGATGCTGGCCGAATACTTTGACAACAAGGCTCGCGAAACGCTGTTCTTCCCCGCAGTGGAGGCCTTGGCAACAGGCGACAAGCGTGCTCTTGTTGCGACCAACGCGTGCCCGCCGTCCCTTGCACCTCCTCAGAATGGACTACCCGTGCCCTATGCTGACTGTCTGAACACCCGGGACTTCTGGCAGTTGGACTTTATGCTGCACATTGCACAGTTTGACGCGGGCATTGTCACATGGCAGGAAAAGACCCGGCATGACGCCGTACGACCCATAACGGCAATCCAGTATCTCTATGACGGCCAGACGGTTGACCGTTACGATGGACAGGTCCAGGGAGAAAACTGGCAACCCTACGTGATCACGAGCGACCATCCAGAGTATCCCTCGGCCACGACTTGCTTCTGTGCAGCCCAGGCGGAGGCATGGAAGAGGTACCACGGCGGTAGCGATACCATTCCCGACGTCAACGGAGATGGCAACTTTGGTAATGACTTGGCCGGCATACTGCGCGCAGGAAGTTCGGTACATGAGCCCGGCACAACACCGAGAAACAATCTATACGTCTCATTTAACACATGGACCGAATACAAGGAGGCTTGCGGCGACAGCCGCGTGTGGAGCGGCGTGCACTTTAGGGACGCCGTAGACGCATCACTGAACCTCTGTGGCGATGTAGGCGCAAAGGCATACGACTACTTCGAGACACTGCTGGACGGAACCGCTGACCTCAAGAGGCCTGCTGTGGCATTGTCTCCCGATCCAAGGATTAACGACAACTTCTCTGCCAAGGTATTGGTTTGCAGGTAGCCGTCTTTTACCTAGAAGACCTTTGGTTGGATACTGCTTCTAATTCATGGGTTTTGCCTGCCCCTAATTCGCTTCCATTTCTCTGCCAAATGCGTCCGTCTTGAGATCCACGTTTCTTGTACAATCTGCAATTCCACGCGCGCATTCCCATTATTGCGGCCTACGTGATTCCAGCCGGCCATCGAGTAGGCGCGCAGGCAGGAGCTCACGAACTGGAAAGTGCCGGGCATCGTCTTTGTCCGGCGGCTATAAAGCCCCGTTCTCGGCATGGCGCTAATATGAACATGCATGACAAGTAGATCACCGTTAGTGGCCGCTTTCGCGCCTGCCATACGCAATACAAAGCGTCAAATGATGCCGGACTCAAGCAGGCATGCGCAGACTGAGCCGTCGTGTGCGTCTAAGGCCATTGGCAAAGACACACACTCTAGGCCGCAAGAGCCTTGAGTGGCCGACGCGCAGGCCTGTCACTCCTTGTGTGCGCCCGCTTACAGTAACCGATAAATGCACGGCGCAAGGGCAGGCCAACAGTTGGATCTCGACGCCATCACCCAGAACTCTATAATCTACGTCCTGATCGCGTGGGTTGTCATCGTGGTTGTAGCGAAGGCGATCCGGCTTGACCGGCACGGGTTCTCGATAACCCCGTACAGCCTCACGTACAAGAACGCGGGAGTCAACTCGGTGCTTGTACGGATGCTTGGCCGCACCCGGCGTGGAATACGGGTCTTTGCAGACGTGAGCGTGGTGGCCGGGTTCCTGATGATGGGCTTTGCGTTCTGGTTCCTGCTGAACAACGTATCGAACTATTTTGTGGCGCAGGACGAGTTTGCAGAGCTGACGGTCCTCATACCCGGCGTCACGCTGACGTCGGCCACGTCAATAATGTACTTTCTTTTGTCCATCCCGATAGTCCTGGTGATACATGAGGGGGCGCACGGCATAGTGGCCGCCCTTGAGAGGATAAAGATCAAGACGGGCGGGTTTGCCATATTCATCGCGCTCTTTGCGGGGTTCGTGGAGCCCGACGAGGACGAGTTCAAAAAGGCAAAGCGCGTCTCCAAGCTGCGCGTCATCGGGGCGGGGGCCACGTCAAACGTCATCTTTGCGCTCGCGCTCGGCGCCATACTACTTACAAACCCGCTGTTTGCCATAGTGCTGCCCGATCCAATCCGCGAGACCTTTTACGAGCTGCCCGAGGGCGTACTGGTGCTCTCAGTCATAGAGGGGTCAGGCGCCGAAGGGGCCGGGATGCTGTCAGGGGACATAATCACCAGGATAAACGGAGCCGAGATAACCACGCCGCTTGACTTTCCGCGGCTGGAGCCCGGGGATGTGGCCGACGTGGAGGTGCTGCGCAGCGGCCAGTACGTGTCGTTCGAGGTCCCGATAACCCCGGCGCCTGACGATCCGGAGAGGGGGCTGGTCGGCATAATGCGCGACAACTCGCTTGCGTACAAGCCGGTGCTGGACTTTATCGAGTGGAACGATCCGGCGTTCTCGATGTTCCTGCTGTGGCTGTGGATGATATCGTTCTTTATCGGGATAATCAACATGCTGCCCCTTCCGATCCTCGACGGCGGCAAGTTCGTCCACAGCATACTTGATGAGAGGATATCCGAGCGGGCGATCACCGTGGTAATGATCGGGACGTACGCGTTCACGTTCGTGCTGTTCGTGCTGAACATAGCGCTGTCCTACCTGAAGTCCGGATGGTTTACGATATGAGCGCCCCGGCCACCCCGCGGACCGGCGGCGGCCTTGGCGCCGGCGGGGCGCCAAGCATGTGCGACCGGTGCGGCGCCGAGCGCGCCGCGTATACGCGCAAGTACTCCGGGCAGTCCCTGTGCACCAAATGCTTTAGGCACTCGATATCAAGAAAGGTCGCAAAGACCATATCCAAGTATGGCATGATCAGGGACGGGGACAGGGTGGCAGTCGCGGTATCCGGCGGCAAGGACTCGCTTGCGCTGCTGCAGATAATGCACGAGATGTCGCAGAGGCACAACTTTGGAATAGACGTCATAACCATAGACGAGGGGATCCCCGGATACAGGGACGAGGCGCTCGGGATAGTGTCCGACGTGTGCGGCTCGCTGGGGGTGGGGCACAGGGTGTATGCGTACAAGGACCTCTTCGAGGTGTCACTCGACGAGGCGCTCGGCCTGAGGCAGCAGCAGCAGGGAGCCCGGGGAATGTCGTCGTGCTCCATATGCGGCACGCTCAGGCGCAGGGCCATCGACATCGCCGCGGCCGACGTGGGCGCCGATGCGGTCGCGACGGGGCACAACCTTGACGACACGCTGCAGACATTTCTCATCAACATGCTGTCCGGCGACACCGACAAGATCGCGTGGATGGGCCCCGGCGGCGCGACGGGGGCGGCGGCCGATGCCGGCGCAAACCCCCGGAGGATAAAGCCGTTCTGCGAGATATACGAGTCGGAGATAGTATTCTATGCGTTTGCAAGCGGGCTCCCGTTTCAGCAGGAGCCGTGCCCCCACATGAACGAGGGGATAAGGACCGAGATACGCGAGTTCCTAAACTCGCTGGAGTCTGAGCGGAGCGGCATAAAGAACAGCATGTACGCGTCGGTTCTCCGGATCGTACAGATGGCCCATGATCGCTGTGCGACATCCGAGCCTCCGAGGGCCGGCAGGCCGGACGGCGCCGCCGACACTCCTGCTGCCACCATCCCCGCCCCCACAGAATCCGCCGGCAAGCGGCGCTCTTCGTGCACGCGGTGTGGCGCCAGCTGCACGGGGGGAGACAACGGAATATGCTCCGTGTGCGAGACGATGGCCAGGCTGGGCCGCATCCGCCGCTAGCAGGCGTCCGCCCGCCGCCTAGTGTAGGACTTCTGCCGTCCCGCGATCTTAATGCAAATATAGAACTTCGGCCACCGTACGTTGGTAGCAGGGAGGATTGGGGTGCCAGCCGTGCCCCGTTCTGAAACCGGCTATACGCAGAGATCAGTAACTGCTGGGTAAATCTCCCGATGGGCGGTTCCCGCTTGGCGTGCGGAAATGAAATCACGCCGGGGCGGGTGGTTGCAAGGCTGGAACCGTTCGAAGGGACGGCTTCCAAGCCTGAGCCACCGAAAGGGACTAGGTCCGGGAGGGAGCAATCCTAAGGTGGAGCTTCCACGCTTCCCCGTCAACGTGGCGGATCTTGTACGCCTCGAGATGGGGCCGCCTGTCTGGACTGGAGCCGGCAGGGCTGCTACCTTAATTAGAACCGCACGCGCAGCGCGTAGCATGGACATGATGCCTTCGGGAGGGGGAGCAAGTTCCCGCAGCTATGACGGGTTTCAGAAAAGCCAGCTGCCAGCTGAGATGCGCCCGGCGTTTGGCGCGCTCCGGCAGTTCTGCATGTCGCTTGGCGGCAACGTGATAGAGGATGTCAGGCCCCACCGCGTTGTATTCTGCAAGTCCATGAACACCAGGTGGTTCGCAGACGCCAAGCCCTCCGATGATGACCCCGGAACGGTCACGATCAAGATACGCACCGGATGGCGGGATCCGATACGGACGGTTCGGATGGACCGGAACGGCCCCTCCCAGGAGATCAGGGACGCGATTGCGGCCGCGTACGATTCGGTGCGCTGACCGCGCGTCCGCGCGTCACCGGTTCCTGCGCGTGTCGACGCCACGCCGCGGCCCCGCCGTCACGGGTACCTTACGTCAAATGACTGGAACTCGCCGAGCGCCTCCTCGTTGCGGATCTCCACGTCTTCCACCCTGGCGTTTGCCGGCCCCGCATGCGCCCACTCTATAACGCGGCCGAGCGCCTCCTCGTCCCCCTCAAGCACGGCCTCTACGCGGCCGTCCTTGAGGTTCCTAACCCATCCAAGTATGTTGTTCTTCTTTGCCGTTACCTTGAGCGCCTGGCGGAAAAAGACGCCCTGCACGCGGCCCGTGACAAAGATTCGAACCCGGCGGTCTGCCATTCTGTACGGCCGACGGGCTGACCATTAATCAGTTTTGACATTGCGTCTGCGATGGGTGCGTCACAACGCGGCACCGCGGGCCGCCAGCTGCAACCGTTGCCATGCCGTGGCTGTCAACGCCTCTCCTTGATCCTGGCCCTTCCGGTCTTCCTTGCAGCAATGCTTCCGACCTTTGCCCCCGGGGGCGCGTCCCTGGATACGGTGGAGCTCTGTCCTACGTGCTGGTGCCTTCCGCCCCCGTGCGGGTGCACGTATGCGGCCTGGGCCACTCCGCGGACTATGGGGTATTTCTTGCCCTTTGACCTGAACTTTCGCCACTTGCCGCCGGCGCTCATGAACGGCCTCTCGCTCACGCCGCCCCCCGCCAGCGTCCCGATCATGGCGCGGTTCTTTGGGTTCAGCGTGGTGAACTTGCCGGAGGGAAGCTTGACCGTCACGCCCTCGTCGCCGTGGGAGAATATCGTCGCGTTCGTGCCGGCCGACTTTACTATCGCCCCGCCGTCGCCGTAGTGCTTTTCTATGTTGCACACCACGGTGCCGTCCGGTATGTTCTGGACGCTGATCACGTTGCCCTCCGCAATGTCCGACTTTAGCCCGAACTGCACCATGGAGCCCACCTTGGTGCCCAGCACGGCCGGCACGAACGATACCGAGCCGTCGCCGAACCTTATCTTGGAGAGCGGCGCGTCGCGTCCGCGCTCGTGGACCAGGTCAATGACCCTGCCTTCCAGCTGGTCGCCGAGCTTGAACCTTGGATAGATTGCCCTTGCGCCCACCTTGCCGGTAAAGGAAGCCCTGAACTGGTTTCCTCCCCTGCCTCTTCTCCTTACAAGTGGCCTCTTACCCATTGTGATCGTGTCGGCTGGAGGACGGGATTTTAAGCTTTTGTTTATAATGCATGGCGTGCAAGCGACTGGCATGGTAGCAGGAGCAGAAGCGGCACCGCCACCGACACCGGCAACCGAACCCGCGATAATAGTCTCGACATATCCGGACAAGGCGGCTGCATCCGGCGCCGCGGCAGCTCTTGTGGGGGCCGGACTTGCGGCCTGCGTGAACATATCTGAGATATCCTCGTTCTATTCGTGGGAGGGCAAGATGGTAGAGGACGAGCGCGAACACATCGCCATATTCAAGACCACGTCGGACAGAAAGGAGGAGCTAAAGGAGAGGATAGGCGCGACGCACCCGTACGACGTTCCGGAGGTTGCGGAGATCGCCGTGTCTGACATCAACGGGCCGTACATGCGCTGGCTTGCCGCCTCGACCAGTTCTCCTGCCGCTGCCGCCACCGCCCCTGGTGGCGGCCGAGACAACGGCCCGTGACGGCAATCGGTTTCTGAGACTTGCGTCCGCACCGTGCGATGCCGTAGGTGATGGGAGAAAAGGGGAAAGGGAGACGCCGCCGTTATTCCACCGCGTATCTTAGCAGCGCCACTATGCCGCCCAGCCCCGCCGCGCGCAGCCCTATGTCCGTCGACGAGTCCACTCCGTACACGTCGGCCCCGGACTCCTCGGCCATGTTGAGAAGGTCCACCACCTTCTGCTCGTCACCGTACTGCTGCAGGGCTCCGTCGGCAAATATCAGCGAGTCTACTGCGCCCATCCTGGCCGCGGCAAGGGTCTCCTCGTACCCCATTGCATACCTTGGAACCTTCTTGTGCGCGTGCCCGATTATCCTGTCAAGTATGCCCGAGACGAGCGCCAGCTTGCTGCTTGAGATGGCCTCGCGCATAGCCTCCGACTTTGCAAATACGTGTATTCCGTCCTCGCCTCCGGAGTCTATCCCCTCCACCATTATAATCTCGTATGCGGGGCGCCCACCCCTTGGCTGCCCGCCGCCGATGTAGTTTGCAAACCTCTTCTTCGTGTTTCCGGGGCCGAACAGTATCACGGTTCTGGATTCCTGCCCTCCGCCTCCGCGCGCCGCCTCCTTTGCAACGGCGTCTATGGCCGACGCAACCTGGCCGAAAAAGTCCTCCATGTTGTGGCTCGTCTTGTAGCGCTTGCCGCCCCTGCCGGAGTACATGTTGGGCGAGACGTCAAGGTGCGTGCCCCTTAGGAGCGCCACCCCGCAGTCGGCGGTGTCCATTGCGACTAGGATGAATGCCGAGTTGCCGCCCTTCCCGCCACCGCCGCTCTTGAGTATCCTGTGTTCCGTCCTAGTCCATCCGCCCTTCCCGCCTCCAGCCCTCTGGACTCTCTTTGAGATGGTGATGGCGTCGCCGGCCGCTACCGTCATGGAGTGGTGCGTCCCGTGCGGGACAGAGTCGTTGTTTGACTCGTGCACGGTTCCGCCTACCCTCAGCCTCTCGATCGTGCCGTCAAGCGAGATCTTTTCTGCCATAATCGTGACCGTGATCCTGACGCGCTCGCCGCGGTCGGGCCGCGAGTAATCCCTGTCGCGCTTTAGCACCCGGGTCGTGGAGCCCGTTATCATGTCGCCGCGCTTGATCACGCGGCGCAGCGCAAGCAGGTCGTCGGCGTCCTCCGCGATTGCGGAAAGTGCAGACTCGTCCTTTCTCTTGACTATCATGCTTGCGTCCCTGCTGACAATGCCCGTGTCTGATAATAACGGTATTGCGTCGGCAGCATGCTATGCATGGACGCCTGCAGCATCGCCTTGCTATGGTGTATCGGCCGGGCCTGAGGCTGCCGCCGCCGCCGCATCGCCGCCGTCACCCGTCTTCTCCCTGAGGTAGTCTTTCAGCCAGTCCATGGTTATCACGCCGGACTCCGAGAGGTTGGCCAGGGAGTTTGATGACGCCTCCCCGGTGACCTTGCCGTTGAACCGCCTAAGCTGGCGCCACTTGAGGTCGGTGTTTCCGCTCTTTGACTTGTATATGATGCCCAGCACGTCCCTCGCGTTCACGAACGTTACGTCCCTGAGTTTTTTTAGCGTGACCTTGTCCGCCGCCTCCACGTATATCTCGCCGCTTGACTCGCCGCGCTCGGCAAATATCTCGTGATCGTCCAGATAGCTTCTCGGCGCGTACGACCTGCACGTGCTGAATATGACGAATTTTCTGAAACTCTCAAGCGACGCCGGCGTCTCTATCCGAACCAATTTGCAGGACTGGAAGCTGGCCCTTTTATCAAGCTTTTTTCAGGGACACTCCGGCCCCGCTCCCCGCAGCCTGGCCCGCACGGTGCCGCATGCCGAGCGGTCCGCACCCGCGGCGGCGGGCCCCGGCGCGCTTCTTCCCCCCCTCTCCGCATTGAAAGGTTAATCAGTTCGCGCGCGGCAGGCACAGTGCAGGCAGTGACGAATCTATCCCTCTGATTCCCGGCCGACGGCCGCGGAAGGATGATGACGATCTTGAGTTCGGAGTCCTGCCATACTTTTAATGGGAGCGCCGCGCCGCGCGGCCGTGAAGTCCCTTACAGAGCACCTCACCTTTGAGACCCCGACGCGCGTGGCGTTTGTAAACATCACGCCGCAGGTCGAGTCGCTGGTCGCAAAGAGCGGGGTGCAGGAGGGGCTCTGCCTTGTCAACGCGATGCACATCACCGCCAGCGTCTACATAAACGACAACGAGGACGGGCTGCTGGGCGACTATGAGAAGTGGCTCGAGGGGCTGGCCCCGCACGGGCCCGTGGAGCGGTACGCGCACAACTCCGGGACGGGGGAGGACAATGCCGACGCGCACATGAAGCGCCAGGTTATGGGACGGGAGGTGGTGGTGGCGATCACCGGAAACAAGCTGGACTTTGGGCCGTGGGAGCAGATCTTTTACGGGGAGTTTGACGGGAGGCGCAAAAAGCGCGTGCTCGTCAAGATAATCGGGCAGTAGTCACCCAAAGTCCGCGTCGCGCTTTTGGCTCTGGGACTCGTTCTTTCTTGCAGAGGCCCTAAACTCGTCGTCGTGGTTCTGCGGCCCGTGCCCGCACTTCGTGCACGCAATCTTGAACCCGTCCTCGCTCTTCTCGTACGTCTCGCAGCCGCAAAAGCACGCCATAAACGGGCGCCCCTCTGTATCGTTATATCTCTTGTTTTATGGTGTGGCGGTGGCGGCGGCAACGACGGTGGCGGTGGCGCAACCTGCAAACGCCGCGGCTCTGGGATCTGCGCCCCCTCCCCCAATGAGAAGCATGCATGCTCTTGCAGGCCGCAGCGCGGCTGCGGCACGGCAGCCGGCCAGGCGTCAGTCGGCCTTTCCGTCCCCTTCGTCCTCATTCTTGGACAGGCAGCACTCGCCCGGCGGTATGACGTAGTCGTGAGGGCACAGCCTGGGGTGGTTTAGCATGGTGCACAGCGCGTCGGTAAACTGCTTGTTCATGTGGTGCTCTATCCCGCACACCATCTCCTCGTTTATCTCGACCTTGAGGGCGTTCTGCATCAGGACCTCGAGCAGCCTGCTGTTTCTCATCATGCTCGCCCCTATCCTCTCGCCCTCGTCTGTCAGCCTCACCCCGGCCTTGTTGTAGTTCACCAGCTTTTTGGCGTTGAGCTTTTTGAGCATCTGCACCACGCTGGGCTGCTTTACGTGCAGCATGTCTGCAATTGACGTGATCTTCACCTCCCCGCCGCGCTCCTTTATGTGCCAGATCGCCTTGAGGTACATCTCGACGTGCTCGGCCTCGGCCGTCCCCACGAAGAGGCGCTCCTCCTTGCCGTTCCCGTTGTCCCCGTCCTGCATGGGACAGATGTATCCGCATCTTTTAATAAATATTCTAGGCTAGTGCAAACTCCTAGAACCATCGCCGCGCCGCGGTCCGCGCGGCTCCCCCCTCCGTCCGCAGCTCACTCCCCGTGCAGGATGAGCTTTGACATTGTGGTTTCTGCCGGTATTCCCTGCTCCACCGCGTACGCGATTGCCGCCATGTTGCGCACCTCGTAGGACATGAGCTTTGTTATCCCTATTACGGTTGCAAAGCTGAACATCCTGGTGAACGCCCTTGCGGACGCGGCGTATATGGCCATCTCAAAGGCCCTCTCGAACTGGGCCACCGCGTCAAGGTCGTTGTCCGAGTCGGGCACCAGCACCTTGTATCTCGTCGCGGACAGCTCCGCAAACGCGTCGGATACGGTCCCGGCCGAGATCATCCTGCCCAGCAGCTCCCTTGAGATCAGCGGCGTGCTTGACACTATCAGATCCTCTATCTGCGCGTCGTCAAGCCCCCAGAGCTTGCCCCTTGCCACGCTGAGCAGGTTGTAAAAGTCCACGTCCATCCCGATGAGCCTGGTCGCGTCAAGCTCCCTGGTGCCCTGAATGGCGCTGCCCAGCTGCCTGTACAGAATCTTGTCAAAGTACGTGTCAAACATCTGGATGTTCTTCTTGTCGTTGTACGCGGCCGCCGCCTTTGCTATGTCCTCGCCGAACTGCGCCGACCCGAGGCTCGCGACTGCCTCCTCCAGGTCCTTTGCAACGAGCGCCTTTACCACCACGTCGCGCTGCTTTATCAGCTCCTCCGCGCGCAGGTTGAGGTGCCTCTCCAGCTCCTCCTGGCTCTTTCCGAGCACCTTGCCCTTTAGTATGATCTTCAGGTTGGTTATGATGAACTTCATATAGTATGCGTCAAGCAGGCGCGAGTTTCCCCCTGCCGTCCGCGCGATGGAGTGGTGCACCTCGGCCAGGTGGCCCCTCAGGGCCGACTCGATCCCCTGCGAGGTGTACGGCTTCTGCACCTCTGATACGGCGTCCGCGTACGTGGTGTTCTTTATCCTGGTCATCAGCTCGTCCAGGTCCCTTGACTCTGCCAGCGTCTGAAAATCAGAACGCGCCAAGAGCTTTCCCTTTTTGCTGTACGCCTTTACCGACGCGTATACGCTCTTGCCCATTTAGCGTGCGGCGACTCTGCAATGGATTTTAATGTTTGTAAGCGGTTGCCTTTCGCGGGCCGTCTTTTTCACCGGTCATCGACGCCCGTCCCGCCTGCGCGTTCCGCGCCGTCCTTCTTCGCGCGTGGTGCCGCGTCGCCGCCCGTCCCGTCGGATGCAGCGCCTGCGCCTGCGCCTGTCCCTGCCCCCATCATCTCATCAAGCAGTCCTATTGTACCGTCGCGGTCGCCCTTTGAGAATCTCGCAAAGGCCGTCAGGAGCTCCCTGTGCATTGCCAGCGAGTCGTCTTCTATGCGCCGCAGCTTGGATAGCTCAAACGGCAGCAGGCTGTCTATCCTCTTTTCGCAGAACGCGCCAACGTACAGCCGCACCACATATGACGCAAACAGCGGACTTGCCTCCGAGAGCCTCTTTAGCATTGTTGTGTTCCCGTCCTCGTCGGGACCGGTTGCAAAGAACGTCTTTAGCATCCTCCTCTTCTGCTCCGCGTCGCGTACCAGCGACGCGGCGACCAGTACGCCCTCCCTGGTCAGCCTGTAGTACGGCACCCCCATCTCTTGGAGCGCCTTTGGCCCCCGCTTGAGCGGCATCCTGCCCTCCTCCTCCACCACATGCATGGGCAGGAGCACCTCGTCCAGATCCCGGAATATTCCCGAGTAGACGTTCTTCCACACGCTGTTCTCCACCTCTGCCACCTGCCGCGCTATGCCCGTCCTCGTGCGGCCCGTGGGGTTGGTCTGCACCGCCAGTATTGCTATGATGGCCCTCTGCCTCCTTGCCTCCCCCGTCAGGCGCCTGTTGCCTGTCTTGAACCTGCTGAATATGGACAGCCTGGCGTCCTTCATTGCACCACCTTGACACGTTTTTTCATTGTTATGATACTATCTTGTTATACTCGGATATAATAACTTACTTTCTGGGTGATATTATAATATTCAACTCTTAAATAATTTCAATCTGTGGCAGATTTAATGAATTCTAAGAACCACAAGTATGCTCTATTACTTGTGGCCGCAGTAGCCATTACGGCAACAGGCGCAATGTCACAAGCATATGCGCAGAGTGTCAACGATGGTATGGACGGATACGTGATGGGAACCAGTGGCATCTATACTGGAAACCCTAACGAATGTTGGTACGACGACGGCGAAGGAGGCATGCTGCCATGCATGGTAGACACAGGTGACATGGCATGGATGCTGACTGCAACCTCGATGGTACTCTTCATGTCCCCCGGCGTAGCGTTCTTTTATGGCGGTCTCGCCAGATCAAAGAACATCGTCAACGTACTGGGCATGACCCTCATGGTTATGGGTCTGATGTCCGTACAGTGGGTCCTCTGGGGATACTCGCTGGCATTCGGCGGAATTGATTCGGACGCAAACCTGTTCATGGGCAACCTCGACTATGCAGGATTCAACATGGTCTCGGCCTGGGCGCCGTTAGGCGAGCTTGGGCCCTGCCATGATACATGGTCGGCTGCCTACCAGATGAACGAGTTCAAGGAAGGCGAGTATTGCAGCCTGAGTTGGCCTGGCACAGTGCCACACCAGCTCTTTGCAATGTTCCAGGCGACCTTTGCAGTCATCACCCCGGTTCTGATTATCGGTGGTCTGATTGACAGAATCAAGTTCAGCGCGCTGGTCATATTCGTGCTTCTCTGGGGTACCTTCGTATACGACCCGATCGCACATTGGGTCTGGGGCGGAGGATACATCGGCGGAGGCTCGCTAGACCTCGATCCGGACCTGTCTCCATCGTACGCTCTAGACTTTGCCGGCGGTACAGTAGTGCACATCTCTTCAGGATTCGCTGCATTGGCAGGAGCCATCGTCCTTGGCAGACGCCTCGGATATGGCAAGGTTCCGATGGAGCCACACAACATCCCGCTCATAGTATTGGGCGCCGGAATTCTGTGGTTCGGTTGGTTCGGCTTTAACGCAGGAAGCGAAGTGATGGTAGACGGCATTACGGTCAGCGCATGGACGGTAACCAATACCGCAACAGGCATGGCCGCCGTCACTTGGATGCTCATGTCATGGGCGCATACAGGAAAGCCAAGTGTCATCGGCGGGGCAACCGGCGTTGTGGCGGGACTGGTAGCTATCACGCCAGCCTCTGGTTGGGTAGGTCCAATGGCCGCGATCATCATCGGCATTGCTGCAGGCACCATATGCTACGCAAGCATAGCGTTCAAGAACGCGCGCAAGTGGGACGACGCACTCGATGTATGGGGAGTACACGGGATGGGCGGTCTTACGGGCGCCATCTTGACCGGAACACTGGCAAGTCCGCACGTGTGGGATACCGGCGACGGTATCGGAGCATGGACCGGCACGGCCGAGGGCATGGAGCAGCAGGGAATCAGCATCATCGCCGCTGCAATGTCCATCGCGTATGCGTTTGGCGTGACGATAGTCATCCTGAAGATCATGGATGCTGTCTGGCCAGGTGGAATCAGGGTCACTCCGAAAGAGGAGGAGATCGGCCTTGATCTTGCGCAGCACGGTGAAAGAGCATACACAAGCGAGTAGAATTCCTCTCTCCTCTTTTTATTATTCCTTTTTTGGCCTGATGGGTGCGCACGGGCACCTCGCGATTGCTCGTCGCGTGCCAAGCGCGTTGCAGCAGTTGGCCTTTGTGCGCCGCGCGCGGCTCTGAATATGATGGCGGCCGATCCCTCCCCACGTCAAGTGTCCGGGCGTGCCGTGGTTGGAGTGAGTCCCGTGAAAGATGCAGCGGTGAACAGTACGCGGTGTTGGCTAGTTGGGAATTCTCAGGACCGCCGCAAAATCAATTAATACGCTGCGGCAGTGGTAGCATGTGTGTGGTGCTAGTGGTGGTGATGGAATCGGCATGCTGATTACCACCGGCCGCCTGGGTGATCTTCTTGCAGGCTCAAACGATGACTTGGTCGTGATAGATGTGCGCCCCTTCTCGGAGTACGCCAAGGGGCACATACCCGGGGCGGTAAACCTTGATCTGTTTGCCTTCCACTGGAACGACACCTCCGCGCGCGGCATAGCCGAGTTCGACAGGCAGACTGCCAGGCTGCTCGGGTTTGCGGGCGTGACACGGGACAGAACCGCCGTCGTGTATGACGGGCAGTCCGGCATGCTCGCCGCGCGCGGCGTCTGGATGCTCCGGTACATGTCGCACGGCGACTCGTACATGCTTGACGGGGGGTTCGCCGCGTGGCGGGGCGAATCGAGGCCCGTCGAGACGGGAACCAACGCACCGAGGCCTGCGGTGTTCGAGCCGCGGCCAGATCCCTCCGTACTGGCCGGATACGAGTACGTTGCAAGTAATCTGGACCGGCTCGTCTTGGTGGATGCCCGCTCCCCGGAGGAGTATGACGGGACCGTATCCAGAGCGGCGAGGGCGGGGCACATACCGGGCGCGACAAACATTAACTGGAGCAGGAACCTGGCCGGCGACGGGCGGCTCAAGGACAAGAGACGGCTGGCAGAGATGTACGGGGGCATTCCGCGCGACTCTGAGGTTGTGACGTACTGCCAGGGCGCCTACCGCGCTGCAAACTCGTTTGTCGCGCTCAAGACGGCGGGATTTGAGAACGTCAGAGTCTACCTAGGTTCGTGGGGCGAGTGGGGCAACGTACCTGGCCTGCCCTCTGCGGCATAGTGAATTTGCCGCCTCTATCCGACGCCGCCGTTGCCCGTAAACCTGCAAGCCGTCGCGAAGTGTCATGTTGTGCATACGTGACTGCGCACTCGCGCCTGTGCTTGGCTGCTTTCTTGGCTCTGGAATCAGTTTGACTTTTTCCAGACAAACTGGTTGTAGATCATCTCCGGCCTCAGCTGCCTGAACTCGTGCCCGCCGCCGTCGTACCACTTTGTAAAGAACTCGTACAGGTGCAGCCTCAGGGACTGTATGTAGACGATGAGCCCCTCGATCATCATGATCCCGATGTTGCCGCCTATTATCATGACCCACGCGCCTATCGCGTCGGGGCCGCCAAGCGAGTAGAACGAGTTGTTGACCGTAAGCAGCAGGGCCGCATGCACCAGCAGCATGATCCCTATCCGGGCGTAGCTGATGGTGTGCGCCAGACTCTCTATTGTCTTGCCCAGGAATACCTCCATTATCACGTTGGCCGCCGAGCCGCCCTCCTCCGGGTGCCTCTTTGCGTGCATCAGCCCGCCTATCATCATCATGGCCATCGACGCAATTACCGTTACCACGGCGATCCTCGTCACTATCCAGACCTGCGCCCACTCGCCCAGGAACACGGTAACCCACGGGACCGTCTCCGTGTGCGTCCTGGAGTACATGTTCATCACGTCGTACTGGGAGCCTATCGCGCACATCATTATCACGACGATCCCGCCGTACAGCGTGATGTTCGGGAGCGCCTCCATGTACAGGGCGATCTTCTTGCCCTCCCTGGCCAGGCGCTTTATGCGCAGGATCATCGCCCACAGCAGGTGCACTATCCCTATGAACAGTGACACCTTTAGTATGTCGATCACCTGCTCAAACGTCAGCTCCGCGACCGATATCACTCCCACGATCCAGCTGATCGGGTACAGGGCGCCGCCCTCGGCCAGCAGTCCTGTAAACGGGCCCATGGCGGCTATGTGGTGCCCGAACACCTCCCCCGTGCCCACGCCGGCGATCGCCGACGCGGCCCCGGATATTGCAAGCAGCATGCCCCACCTTGAGAGGTTGCCCTGGCCCTTTGCCTTGAAGAGCAGCCCCATCCCCATGAGGAGCAGCCCGTGCCCCAGGTCGGCGAACATTATGCCATAGAAGATGGGCCACATCAGCGCAATCATAGGCGTGGGATCCGCCTCGCCCTTCTTTGGAATCCCCTGGCTGTTGGTTATGGTCTCAAACGTCCGTATGAACCGCTTGTTGTCGTACAGGGTGGGGGCCTGCTCTATCAGCTTGGGATCGGTGAGCTCCTCTACTATGGCAGTCCACCTGCCCGCTATCTTTTGGAACTTGGCCTCCATCTTTGCGGGTATGTACCCCTGGATCAGCGCAAAGTGCTTTGTGCCGGACGGCTTTCTGAGCGTCTCCAGCATCTCCTTTGCCACCCTCGCCTCCTCGTGCAGGGCAAGCATGTCGCGCCTCGTCCTCTTTGCCATCTGCGCGACCTCCTTTGCGTTTGTCTTTTGCTTGGCGGCCAGCTCCTTGATCTTTGACTCTGCCAGGGCGTGGGCCTTTGAGGGCACCTGCGGCATCCCCTCCGGGATGGCAAACGGGTTTGCATTAAAGCTCCTGAATATCTTTAGTATCTTCTCAGAGTCGGCCGCCCCCCCTATTACCAGCACGGCGGACCTTCCGCCCTTCTTTTTTGACGATGACAGGTCATACCTGTACGACGTAACAGACGGCGCCGCGCCCTCAAGCGACCTTGCAATCTCGTCATAGTCCGCCGCGTCAATCACGAACAGGTTTGCGTAAAAGTACCGCATGAGTCCGAATCCGGACAGGTCGATCTCAAGTCTCTTTGCGATCCCTATGGTGTCCCTCAGCGAGGTGTACTCGTCTAGCGCGCGCTTTGTGTCCGCGCGCTCCTCCAACAGCCGCGCCGCGTCGGATATCGCGCCGGGCGCCTCCTTGGCGAGGTGGCCCACCATCTCGGCTACCTCGTCAAGCTCGTAGTCCTTTTTCTTGATCATGGTGCCCTTGAACAGTATCTCCAGCATGCCGACTGTGGGCGGTATCCCGAGCCCCTTTACCACGTCGTCCACCGACTGGTAGGTCTTTTGGGCCTCCAGCAGCAGGTCGTCTATCTCCGGCGTGACTATGTCGTGTTCGCCGTCGATCTTGTGGAACCACTCAAACTCCGCCAGCCTCGATATGGCGGCCGGGGACTCGCTTCTTGGCAAGATTACACTCCCCAGCTTTAGCTCCGCCAGACCCAAGATGCTTGGCCCGTAGACTGCTGTGTTTTAATACCTTTGCAAGGGGAGACGCCCCGGCGGGGCTAATTCTGCCTGTGTAACGGCGCCGCCGCCCGCCGGGGGCCGGAAAACTTCAAAACATTAAAATCCATTATTCCAGACGGACGGCCATGACGACATCAGGGCCCGTGGCGCAGCTGGAACAGACCATTGACAAGATCATACGCCAGACCGAGGAGGAGATACTCTCCGGGATGGAGTCGGCCGCGGGACAGTCGAGCCAGGCGCTTGACGACGCCATACCCGCGCTGGAGCAGGAGTACGAGAAGATAATCGCCGACGGCAGGAAGGAGGCCGACAAGATCAGCCGCCAGATCGTGGGCTCGGCCGATCTGGAGGTGCGCAACCGGCAGCTGCTGGCGCTCGAGGACGCGGTCGACGGCGTCTTTACGCGCGCCCTCGAGGAGGTGGCCGCGGCCGACCGCAACGGGGCGGACTATGCGGCGCTCCTGCGCTCGCTCTTGGCCGAGGCCGTGTCGGTCCTGGGCTCGTCTGACGTCGTAGTGCATGCGAGCGCGCAGGACCGGGACGCGGTACAGGGCATACTGTCCTCTGACTATGCGGGCGCCGAACTGGCGCCAGAGCCGCTCGGCTGCATGGGAGGGGTCCGGATCCAGTCAAAGGACGGGGCCATGACGTTTGACAACACGCTTGACGCGAGGATAGAGCGCCTCAAGCCTTTAATTAGGAAGGGAATCGCATCCAAATTCGGAGCAGGCAACTGAGATGGCGGCGCAGGGCAGGATTGTATGGGTAAGCGGCCCTGCCGTAAAGGCCGACGGCATGTCGGATGCAAAGATGTACGAGACCGTGGTGGTAGGAGAGGCGAAGCTGGTCGGCGAGGTCATCAGGCTTACCGGGGACGTTGCATTCATTCAGGTTTACGAGTCGACAAGTGGATTGAAGCCGGGCGAGCCGGTGGTAGGGACGGGCAACCCGCTCAGCGTCCTGCTGGGGCCCGGCATCATAGGGCAGCTGTACGACGGAATCCAGAGGCCTCTGAGGGAGCTCTCCAAAGCATCGGGGTCGTTCATCGGCAGGGGCATCACCACCACCCCGGTAGACATGGCCAAAAAGTACCACTTTGTCCCGAGCGTGTCAGTCGGGGACGAGGTCGCGGCGGGCAACGTGATAGGAACCGTCCAGGAGACCGATCTCATTGATCATTCCATAATGGTGCCGCCGGATCATCCGGGCGGCAAGATTGCAAGCGTGGTGCCGGAGGGCGACTACGATCTGGAGGTAGAGCTTGCCACAGTCGAGTCCGCCGCCGGCGGCAGCGGCAGCGACGACGGCAGCAGCGCACCGGCCGAACCGCTCAGGATGTACCACAGGTGGCCCGTGCGAAAGCCCAGGCCGTACAAGGACAGGTACGACCCGACCGTTCCGCTCCTGACGGGGCAGCGCGTGATAGACACGTTCTTTCCGATCGCAAAGGGCGGCACCGGCTCGATTCCGGGCGCATTCGGGACGGGCAAGACAGTCACGCTCCACCAGATAGCAAAGTGGGCCGACTCGCAGGTTGTGGTATACATCGGATGCGGCGAGCGCGGCAACGAGATGACAGAGGTGCTAGTCGAATTCCCCCACCTGACGGATCCCAGAAGCGGCAAGCCCCTCATGGACCGCACGGTTTTGGTGGCAAACACAAGCAACATGCCGGTGGCCGCGAGGGAGGCGAGCATCTACACGGGGGTTACGATTGCCGAGTATTACAGGGACATGGGCAAGGACGTCGTTCTGGTCGCGGACTCCACAAGCAGGTGGGCCGAGGCGCTCAGGGAGATGAGCGGCAGGCTTGAGGAGATGCCCGCCGAGGAGGGCTATCCGTCGTATCTGGCGTCCCGGCTTGCGGAGTTCTACGAGAGGGCAGGGCGCGTGAGGGCGGCCGGCAGCCCCGACAGGGACGGCTCGGTCACGCTGGTGGGAGCGGTCTCGCCGTCCGGCGGCGACTTTACGGAGCCGGTCACGACACACACCATGAGGTTCATAAAGACATTCTGGGCGCTCGACGCCAAGCTTGCCTACTCTAGGCACTATCCGTCCATCAACTGGATGAACAGTTACTCGGGGTACCTGGCCGACATCGCGAAGTGGTGGGGGCAGAACGTCAGCGAGGACTGGCTCGACCTCAGGTCCGACGCGTACGGCATACTGCAGCGCGAGGACACCCTCAAAGAGATCGTCCGGCTGCTCGGCCCAGAGGCCCTCCCGGACGAGGAGAAGCTGATCCTCGAGGTGGCCAGGATGATCAAGATCGGACTGCTGCAGCAGAACTCGTTTGACGACGTCGACACGTACTGCAGCCCCGACAAGCAGTACCGCCTGCTGAAGATGCTGGTGGAGTTCTACAAGAGGGGGCAGACGGCGCTAAAGGAGGGCGCGGGGCTGGCCGACATCAGGGCCATGCCGATTATAGGGTCGCTGCTAAAGGCCAGGATGGAGATAAAGGACGAGGAGACCCAGAAGCTTGACCAGCTCGGCGCCCAGATGGCCGAGCAGTTCCAGGGAATAACGGGGGTAAAGGTTCCGAGTTGAGCGGTTCTGAGGCGGCGGCTGCCGCAGCCAGCAAGGGCGGCGTCCAGTACAGCAAGATTGCCGAGATAAAGGGGCCCCTCGTCATCGTAGACGACGTGGAGAACGCCGCGTTCGACGAACTGGTAGAGGTGGAGACCCGCGACGGCGAGAAGCGGCTGGGCAAGGTGCTCGAGGTGGGCAACGGCAAGGCCATCGTGCAGGTGTTTGAGGGGACCACGGGACTGTCCGTGTCTGGAACCAACGCAAAGTTCGTGGGCAAGGTGATGGAGATGCCCGTCTCAAGGGAGGTGCTGGGCCGCGTCTTTGACGGGCTCGGGCGCCCAAAGGACGGCCTGCCGGACCCGATAGCGGACAGGTTCATCGACATCAACGGCGAGCCGATGAATCCGGAGCAGCGCGAATACCCCAAGGACTTCATACAGACCGGCGTCTCTGTCATAGACGGCATGATCACTCTCGTGCGGGGGCAGAAGCTTCCTATATTCTCGGGCTCCGGCATGTCGCACAACCTGCTTGCGGCCCAGATCGCGCGGCAGGCCGCGGTAATCGGCACGGACGACGAGTTTGCGGTGGTGTTTGCCGCAATCGGCGTCCAGTACAGCGAGGCCGAGTACTTCAAGCGCAGCCTCGAGGAGTCCGGCGCGCTGAAGAGGAGCGTGCTGTTCCTCAACCTCGCCGACGATCCGGCAATAGAGCGCATCATCACGCCGCGCGTGGCGCTCACCGTGGCGGAGTATCTGGCGTTCGATCTCGGGATGCACGTCTTGGTTATCCTTACCGACATGACGAACTATGCGGAGGCCCTCCGTGAGATCAGCGCGGCGCGGGAGGAGGTTCCCGGGCGCAAGGGATATCCCGGATACCTGTATACCGACCTGTCGACCATATACGAGAGGGCCGGCAAGCTGGTGGGCAAAAAGGGCAGCGTCACGCAGGTACCCATCCTGTCGATGCCGTCTGATGACATTACGCACCCGATACCAGACCTGACCGGATACATCACGGAGGGGCAGATAGTGCTCGGCAGGGACCTGTTCAGGCAGGGCGTCTACCCGCCGGTCAACATACTGATGAGCCTCAGCCGCCTGATGAAGGACGGCATCGGCGAGGGCAGCACCCGCGAGGACCACGGCGAGATATCCAACCAGAACTACGACGCGTACTCTAGGGCGCAGGAGGTCAGGGCGCTTGCCGGCATAGTGGGCAAGGCCGGGCTTACCGAGATCGACCTCAAGTATATGGGCGTGGGCGACACGTTTGAGAAGGAGTTCCTGTCCCAGTCCATAGACGAGAACCGTAACGTGGACGAGACGCTCTCAATCCTGTGGAAGGTGGTCTCGCAGCTGCCCAAAAACGAGCTTACGAAGGTAAAGGACAAGTACATGGACCAGTACTACCAGGGTACCGACTGAGAAGAGGTGTCGCGCCCGTGTCCTTTGGCCAGAACGTCGCTGCAACCAAGATCGAGCTCCTAAAGTACAAGCGCTCAAGCCAGGTTGCCACCATGGTCCAGAAGATACTCGATGACAAGCGCAAGGTGCTGCTCAAGAACATAGAGGAGATGATAGACGAGGCCTCCAAGGCGCGCGGCGGCATATGGGATCCGCTCCAAGACATCTACAGGTCAGTCAACGAGGCGTACCTGGCCCTCGGGACGTCCACGGTCGACACGGTTGCAGAGTCCACCCCGCCCATAATGCAGGTCGACGTGTCGGTGCGCCGCGTGGTGGACGTAAAGATACCGGCGCTCTCGGTCACGGAAAAGGACGACGCGGGCATGCCGTACGGGTTTGCCGACACCAACTCCTCTATAGACAGGGGCGCAAAGCAGATCAAGGAGCTGCTGCCGAGCATATGCAAGGCCGCAGAGTACGAGAACTCGATATTCAGCCTGGCAAAAGCGCTCGAGAAGACCCAAAAGCTGCTCAACGCCCTCGAGAACGTGATCATACCCCAGTACCAACAGCGCATCAGGTTCATACTTGCGACGCTGGAGGAGCGCGAACGCGAAGAGTTCGCAAAGTTAAAAAAAGTCAAGGCGGCCATGGAGAGTAGAAAGTAGCATGCCAAGGGACGACATCAGGGATCTCGTAAAGGACTCCAAGAAATCAGTGGAGCAGGACCGCAAAAAGTTTGCGGACTCTGTAAGGAAGGACCTGGAGTCGTTCAAGAAGAAGGCCCTCGAGGACATCAGCAGCTGAGCCTGCCGCCCGTCCCGTCCGCGCACGCGTTGTTCCCACCCTGCCTGCAAAACAGCGCCACCTGCGCGCCAAGCAGCCTGCATGTGGCGGCGCGGCGCCGCCGCCGCGTTTTTGCCCCAACTTGTTATCATGATTTAAATAAGGACTTTCGAGAGGCCACAACATAACATGAAGCCAATAACGCTGGTACTTTTTGCAATAGCGGCAATATCGGTTGTCGGCTCGACCGGCCTTGCATATGCTGCTGAGGGCGACACATCATCGACGGGCTCCGACTCTATGAAGATCCTCGGAGCCGGGCTGGCCTTTGGTCTTGCGGCCTTTGGTGCAGGAATCGGCCTCGGCCAGGTGGGAGCGGCGGGACTTGCTGTAATCAGTGAGAACCCGGCACTACAGTCAAAGGTGTTCATCTTTATAGGCATGGTAGAGTCGATCGCCATATACGGCATCGTCATGATGTTCATCATCTTGGGACAGTAAGGCTCGCGGTACTTTCTTCCTATCCACAAATTTTTCTCTCTAGTGTTGTGCGGCCAGCCGCGCGGCCTGACGCATGCGGCGCGCCCGCCAGGCTGCTAGTTGTACCTGAGCCTGTCCACGTCGAGGGTTCTTGAGCAGTACCTGCATCTGAGCACCCTACCCTCTCTGTCTATCACGTCCATTACGGACTCTATCTTTTCTGCGCTGTTGGTGATGCAGTCGGGGTTGCCGCACCTGAATATGCGGTCGATCTCGTTTGGCAGCGAGACGCGGCGCTTCTCGACGAGCCTGTACTCCTTTATCATGTTGATGGTGGCCTTGGGGGCTATGACCGCCAGCTTGTTGGTGTCGTCGTCCTTGAGGAACCTGCCCTCCACCTTTATGATGTCCTTTTTCTTGAACTTGCCGCTCGGTACGTTGAGGGCTATGGTAATCAGGCTGCCGTCGCTGCCGTCTATCTGCAGGGCGTCAAGCACCTTGAGGCCCATCCCCTCGTCTATGTGGTCTATCACGGTGCCTTCCCTTATCCGCCTTACAAGCAGCTCGGACTGCTCCATCAAAATATTTTATACTCACCTCTATATAATGCTGAAAGTGGACAAACACGACTCGGAAAACGAGTTCTACCGGCGCGACGTCATATCGGTAAAGGATCTCGACCGCGCGCAGTTTGAGACCCTGTTTGCCGCCACGGAGCGCGTCATGGGCATGACGCCAGAGCAGCGCAGGACGCTCTGCGCCGGCTCCACCCTGGGATACCTCTTTTACGAGCCGAGCACGAGGACGAGGCTGAGCTTTGACGCGGCGATGGCCTCCGTGGGCGGCAGCTCGCTTGGCATATCGGACGTCTCCTCGTCGTCCGCGCACAAGGGCGAGAGCCTTGCAGACACGGTGCGCATGATGTCGATCTATTCTGACGTGTTAGTGCTGCGGCACAAGCTGGACGGCTCCAGCCGGTTTGCATCAGAGGTGTCCTCAAAGCCCGTCATCAACGCGGGAAGCGGCACAGAGGAGCACCCGACCCAGGCAATCCAGGACCTCTTCACCATCAGGCAGGAGAAGAGGAAGATAGACGGGCTGAAGATAGGGATAATCGGGGACCTAAAGTACGGCCGCACCGTATACTCGCTGCTGTACGGCCTCGGGAACTATGACGTGGACGTGCGGCTGATCTCGCCAGAACCCCTCAAGATCAGGTCTGACTCCACCTACGAGATCAGAAAGAGGCTCGAGTTTGTGGAATCCTCGGACATATCGGACCACATAGAGGAGCTTGACGTGCTGTATGTCACCCGAATACAAAAGGAGAGGTTCCCGGACGCCGAGGAGTACCTCAAGGTAAAGGGGAGCTACGTGGTGGGGCTTGACATGCTGCGCCAGATGAAGAGGGACGCGATAATAATGCACCCGCTGCCGCGCGTCGACGAGATATCGCCGGACGTGGACGCGACTGACAATGCAAAATACTTTAGGCAGGCCGAGTACGGAATGCACACGCGCGCGGCGCTGCTGGCCGTCATGCTGAACGAGAAGGGCGTCTGAGCGGCGCCGTGCCGGTTATCGTATGATCTGCCCCTGTGTCCCGACCCCGCTCTAGTCCCTCGTCGCCGCTGCCGTCATCAGGGCCGTGGACTGTCTTCTCCCCCCCCGCCCCACCGCAATGAATCTTGGCATCGCCCCGGCTGCTTGATATATACGCCTGAACTGGCGCCGTATCCTTGGCGTGCCAACAGAAAAGATTATCCCGATATTCCCGCTTGATCTGGTGCTCTTCCCCCGGCAGGAGCTTCCGCTGCGCGTCTTTGAGCCGCGGTACAAGCAGCTTGTGGATGACTGCATGCTGGGGGACGGGCAGTTCGGGGCGTGTCTGGTAAGGGACGGCGGATCCGTGCTTGGATGGAGCATGCCGCATTCGGTCGGGACCATCGCCAAGATCATAAGGTGCAAGGACGTCGGGCTTGACGGGCTGCAGCTGCAGATAGAGACCGTCGGACGTAACCCGTTTCGCATAAACGAGATTATAGAACCGTCCATACCGCAGCCCCGGGACTATGACCCGCTGTCTGCAGAAGGACACGAGATCGTATCCGAGATGAACGACAAGATGGGCTCGGGCGGCAAGATGTACATCCGCGCCAAGGTTACGATGCTGCCTGAGATCGACGGCAGCATCCCGCTTGACTCGTGGGAGAACCTGGTCTTTTTGTGGAAGAAGAACATAAAACACCAGGCGACGTCCGACGACGTCACGCCCGGCGCGCTTGACGAGATGCTGAGGCGCTTTTACCTCGCCACGGACACCCCCACCGCGGAGTACGTGTACAGCTTGTGCGCGCTCGCGTCCACGGGCCCTATAGATCTCCAAGATCTGCTGGAGGCCGAATCGGCCGGCGACCTTCTGGGAAGGGCCGAGCGCCTGATGAGGCGCGGCTTGTCCGCCTAGGCCCCCTATGGCGGCGGTCTGGCTTGCCCGCAAGGGCTCGCGCGGCCGGCGTGTGCGGCAAGCCGCGCGCTGGAAAATTAACTAGTTATACCTCAGAATACAGCACAAGGGCGAGAAGGTTTGGTTTGTGGGCATGACGGCGTTTTGCGCGTATGGCACGGTTCGGCACCCGCCGCGGCGGCCCCCGCAGCCGGCGGCCCCCGCATGATTGCGCGCGGCCGCATCGGGCGCGACAGGCATGGCAAGGGCGCCATGCGGCGTCTGGGAGCCGGCCGGATGCCGCCGACGCCTGCAGTGGTAGTGATGGCGGTCGTGGTAGCCGCACTGTTCGCGGTAGCCGCACCGCAGCCCCTTCCAGACGTGCCGCTCTCGCCACACGATGGCGCGCCGGCCGCCCCCGGGTCGGTGCTGGGAGGCATGATGCTGCCCCCGGCATACGGGCACGGACTGGGGCTTGACCGCATACCGTCAGTCGTGGCCGGGGACCAAAAGATCGTGATACATGTCGAGATGCCACAGGAGCTTGCGGACAATTCGGCCACGGAACGAATCACCATCACTGCCACGGACGCCACGACACGCCAGCCTGCCGGGGACATCATATACCAGCTTGGCGCGTCGCACGGCGGCCAGACGGTATTCCGGGACTACTTTCTTGCGCCTGATGGCGTGCTTGCGCTTGACGTGGAGGCCGCCCGCGGCGACAACCCGGTCATAGTCGGGGAGCGGGGCGGCGGCGGGCTCCTTCCTGACGCATGGCGTCCCGCCGGCGACAACCCGGTCAGGATAGACGGATCTGCCTTTGGCCACGGCGGACTCTACACCTTTGATGTCGCAGTCCATGCCATAGGGGGGGACGTAATTACAGAGCCCGACACGTATTATGCCGATCTGAGCATCATCGAGTCTGCAACCCATGCTGGAACCGGCTCTGACGGAAGCCCGGTCGCATTCGGCACAAAATCCTACTTTGATCAGATCGAGAGCCTCGAGTACGACGCCGAATCGGGCCTCATAACCATCGTAATGCCGTTTGACTGGAGCGAGGCCCGGATGTCGCACATACCGGTGGTTCACGTGGAGACGCACTTCCCAAAGGACTTTCTAGAGTTCCACTCGCCGGGCTACGAGGGATACGCCAACGGCGTAAAGCTATTCAGGGCGTCGGTCATCACGGACGACTACACGCTGGAGGACGAGAGGATAGTGCACTTTGTCCTCCTTCAGGATCACACGAGGTTCATCAAGAACGAGATGAAGAAGACCGGCGAGCCGTTCCCGGACAGCATCACGTTCACGCTCGCCATGGCCGAGGAACTGGAGTTCCCGCTGGTTGCATATACGATAAGCGAGGAGTTTCTCATCAACCTGTCGTGGGATCCGCCTGAGATACTTCCCGGAGAGGAGACCACGTTCGTGTTTACCATACGCGACGGGCAGACCGGCGAGCCGCTCCGGAACTCGGATTACACGTTTGTAATAGAGCAGGGCGAAGACGAGATACACCGCACGTCGGGCCAGGCGCGAATCGGGGGGCAGTTTGTAAAGTTCACCTTTGCTGAGGACCAGACGGGGCCCACCACGATAAAGTTCGAGGATATACGCGGCACCGGGCAGGAGACCGAGTTTGGCATTCTGGTGGTGCCCGAGTTTGGGACGGTCGCGGCAGCGATGCTCGCAGCAGCCGGCGCCACTGTCGTCTCGATGTATGCCGCGTCAAGGCACAACGGGCGCGCGAAACGCACGGAACCGGCACCGCTGCCTGCCGCGTAACCGCCGCCTCCCGTATCGGCCGCCGGCCCCTTCAGAACGCGACTATCTTCACCGTGTCCATGTACCTGTTCGTGGTGTACTTGGCCGTCATCTCGGTGATCAGCTTTGCGTTGCCCCTCAGCACGAAGAGCTCCATGCACTTTTTGCCGTCTATCTTGCTGTGCATGCGGGTCCTTATCATGTCCTCATAGTCCTTGCTGAGGTCCGACGCGACATTGTCAAAGTCGTCATCGTGCAGCACGAGCAGTATCGAGTTTATGTCGCCACTCATCTCGGCCTTTTGCTTCTCCTCGGAGATGAATGACCTGATCCCCGCCCTGATTATCTCCGAGCGTCCGGAAAAGCCCAGCGCCTTCCTGTACGCGTCAATCTCAGAGAGGATCTGATCGTTCAGGGAGATCGAGATGATCGACATACGTCACGTTATTAACATTAATCTTATAAGTTTTTACTATTTATTATTAAGTTAAAAACTTATTAATAACTACCCATGCCCATTATATATGGTGTCCAAGGCGGTCTACGCGGGTATCGCGATCGCAGTGATAATTCCACTTGCCATATTTGCCGTATACAGCACCACTATAGAGCCGGAACCGGCAGATGTGCAAGACGTGACTCCGGCAGAGGAGCCAAAGATATTCGTATTATCATCGTTTTATCCAATTGAGCAGTTTGTGAGTAATGTGGGCGGGGACAGGATCGAGTCGGCGCTGGTTCTGCCACCGGGCGCCGAACCTCATGACTGGGAGCCCACCGTCAGGGATGTCCAGGACATGAGGAGCGCAGACGTTGTCGTGATTAACGGAGGCGGGTTTGAGACGTGGGTGGAGAGCCTGCACGACGTCGGATTTGAGGGCGTCTTGGTTGATACCAGTAAAGGAATAGAGTTGATGGAAGCGGTGGAGGGTGCACATGCCCACGGAGATGAAGATGATGACGACCACGGCATGGAGGCCAAGGACGACCACGATGATGACGATGACGACCACGGCATGGAGGCCATGGACGATGACGACCACGGCATGGAGGCCATGGACGATGACGACCACGGCATGGAGGCCATGGACGATGACGACCACGGCATGGAGGCCATGGACGATGACGACCACGGCATGGAGGCCATGGACGATGACGACCACGGCATGGAGGCCATGGACGATGACGACCACGGCATGGAGGCCATGGACGATGACGACCACGGCATGGAGGCCATGGACGATGACGACCACGGCATGGAGGCCATGGACGATGACGACCACGGCATGGAGGCCATGGACGATGACGACCACGGCATGGAGGCCATGGACGATGACGACCACGGCATGGAGGCCATGGACGATGACGACCACGGCATGGAGGCCATGGACGATGACGACCACGGCATGGAGGCCATGGACGATGACGACCACGGCATGGAGGCCATGGACGATGACGACCACGGCATGGAGGCCAAGGAGGACGACCACGGCGACGATGACGACCACCACGAAGATGAGCTGCTCGGCGACCCACACATATGGCTGAACCCGGTTCTTGTCCAGATACAGGTACAGAATATCGCCGACGGGCTTTCAGAGGCCGATCCCGAGAACGCCGACTACTATCAGGAAAACGCCGACAGGTACATCGCAGAGCTGCAGCAGCTGGACTCTGACATCAGAACCGGGCTGGAATCGTGCTCACGTGAATTTGTAGCGTTCCACCAGGCGTTTACCTACTTTACATTGGAATATGACTTGGTCCAGCACACCATACTAAAGTCGGCAACCCCGCACAGTGATGTCGCCCCGGGAACACTCAGGGATGTGATTGAGACCGCTAGGGCGCAGGGCATCGATGTCATATTCACCGAAGAGGCAGTCGATCCCAGGACCGCACAGATTGTTGCAGACGAGATAGGCGGGCGCGTTATGATCCTGTCACCGCTTGAGATTGGAGAGCCCGGCGAGACATACATATCCAAAATGTACCAAAACCTTGAGAACCTTCAGGTGGCATTATGCCAAGACCAGTAGAGGTTTCCAACCTGAGCGTGAGCTATGCCGGAGTGCAGGCCCTCGAGAACGTGTCATTTGACGTGGATCAGGGCGAGTTTCTTGGCATAATAGGGCCCAACGGAGCGGGCAAGTCCACGCTCTTTGCATGCATGCTTGGGCTCAACACACAGTATACCGGCGCGATACGGGTATTCGGGCAGAACATACACAGATCCAAAGGTCCGCTAAAAAAGATCGGGTATGTGCCGCAGATGATGCACTTTGAGCGAAACTTTCCCGTTACGGTCCGGGAGGTGATACAGCTGGGAATGTGGCACGGAGTCCAGGAGGAGCGCATAGACGAGGTAATGCGCGAGTTGTGGATACATGAGCTTGCGGATCGGCGGATTGGGGAGCTCTCCGGGGGGCAGCAGCAGCGCGTCTTTATTGCAAAGGCCCTGGTAAACGATCCCAAGATGCTCATCCTAGACGAGCCCGTCGCGGGCATAGACCAGGCCAGCATGAGCCTGTTTTATGGAATACTGAAGGATCTCAACTTAAACCACGGAATAACCATCGCGTGGTCGTCGCACGACCTTGACGCCATAAAAATGATGTCAAGCCATGTGGCATGCCTTAACCGCACACTGTTCTTTCACGGCGCCGCCAAGGAGTTCTTCGCTGACGAGAAACTGGCGCAGATCATGTGCCAGTGCACCGACCCCTCCGAATGCATGGAGTACAACCCCGGCATCACCAAACCCCAGCCCATAAGAAATGAAGCCTCGTGACACTGGTGGGCGGTTGCAGGTGATGATGGCCATGACAGCGACAGGCAGCAGCGCGTGTGGGGGAATGTAATGGTCTTTGAGGTGCTCGCGTACGACTTTATGCAACGGGCGCTCTTGTCCGGCGCCACCATCGCCGTGCTGTGCTCCGTAGTTGGAATATTTCTCGTGCTGAGGCGCTTCTCGCTGTTCGGTGACGCCCTGGCCCACTCCTCGTTTGGTGGCGTGGCGCTGGGACTTCTTATGGGCATCTACCCGCTGTGGATGGCGTACGTGATATCCATAATCAGCGCCGTACTGATCACGCGGATCCGGGAAAAGTACAACGTGTCCGGGGACGCGGCAATCGCGGTGCTGCTGTCGTCCGGGATCGCGGTGGGGCTGGTCATAATAGGGCTGTCTGGGGGGTTCTCAGTTGACATATTCAGCTTTCTGTTTGGAAGCATACTGCTTGTAAGCGTAGATGACACCATACTGATACTGGCAATGACCGGCGCCATCCTGCTTGTCATACTGGCGCTCTTTAGGCAGATACTGTACACTACGTTTGATGAAAAGCAGGCAAAGGTGAGTGGAATACGCGTGGAGCGGATAACCTACCTGCTAGTGTTCATGGCGGGGCTGACCGTGGTCACCGCGATACAGCTCGTCGGGGTGCTGCTCATCTCAGCGCTCTTTGTCATACCGAACGTCACTGCCATGATGCTGGGGCGCGGGTTTCAGAGCACGGTTGTCCTATCGATAGGGATCTCCGTATCGACCGTAATCGCTGGTATATTTCTGTCGTATGTACTGAATATCGCCCCTGCCGGAAGCATAGTTGTCTTGGCAATATGCGTGCTTGGGGCCACGATGGGGGCAAAGTCCGCCGGACTGTTGGCCCGTCGGTAGGCCCACCGTCATGCCGTCCGACCCCTCCCTTCCGCTTCCCGTCACGTATAGCCCTTGGATGGGCAGTGGGTCGGCGGGTGGCCGTCACGCACGCCGCTTCCAAGACGATGCGACGCCGTCGGCGTATTGCCTTCCCTCCGTATGACGGGATCCTGCGTTTATCCTCCTTCCTTCCACTTACCTCTCCCACGACGGCCCTGTTCCTCTAATCGGAGACGAGCATCCCGGTTCCAGCCCCCCGCCGTCCCGGATCTGCCAAGGGGCCATGGAGGATCCACGACGCTGGTCAAGCTCGCATGTGTCCGGCCGTCGAGGCCGCCGGATGCGGCTAGGATATTATATTTTGATCAAATTCTGATAATTATTATTATTATATTCTCAAGATTTATTAATAGCTACCTGCGAAGACCGCACATGGTATCCAAGGCGGTCTACGCGGGCATCGCAATTGCGGTGGTGATCCCGCTTGCAATCTTTGCCGTATACAGCACCACGATAGAGCCGGAGCCGGCAGACGTGGAGGGCACGGCCGTTGCAGAGGAGCCACGGATACTGGTGCTGTCGTCGTTTTATCCAATCTGGCAGTTTGTAAATGCCGTGGGCGGGGACAAGGTCGAGTCGAATCTGATCCTACCGCCTGGCGCCGAGCCGCACGACTGGGAGCCCACCGTCAGGGACGCCCAGCGCATGCAGAGTGCAGATGCCATAGCGATTAATGGAATCGGATTTGAGACGTGGCTGGATAGTCTGGAGGACGTCGGATTTGAGGGCGTCTTGATTGACACCAGCAAGGGAGTAGAGGTGATGGAGGCAGCGGAAGGAACGCACGGCCACGATCACGGCCACGGCCACGGGGAAGAAGGTGACGATCACGGCGATGACGACCACGGCATGGAGGCCAAGGACGATCACGGCGATGACGACCACGGCATGGAGGCCAAGGACGATCACGGCGATGACGACCACGGCATGGAGGCCAAGGACGATCACGGCGACGGCCACGGCATGGAGGCCAAGGACGATCACGGCGATGACGACCACGGCATGGAGGCCAAGGACGATCACGGCGACGGCCACGATGACGATGCCCCCGGAGGCGCGTTTGTCGGCGACCCGCACATATGGCTTAACCCGATTCTCGCCCAGATACAGGTACAGAATATCGCCGACGGGCTCTCAGAGGCCGATCCCAAGAACGCCGACTACTATCAGGAAAACGCCGACAGGTACATTGCAGAGCTGCAGCAGCTGGACTCTGACATCAGGACCGGGCTGGAATCGTGCTCACGTGAGTTTGTGGCGTACCACTTTGCGTTTGCCTACTTTTCAGAAGAGTATGACTTGGTCCAGCACGTCATACTAAGGTCGCTGACTCCGTACGGCGAGATCGCCCCGAGGACGCTCCATGACGTGATTGAGACTGCCAGGGCGCAGGGCCTGGACGTCATATTTACCGACGAGGCGGCCGATCCCAAGACGGCGCAGGTCGTTGCAGACGAGATAGGCGGACGGGTCCTGACCTTGTCGCCGCTTGAGATTGCACAGCCCGACGAGACATACATGTCCAAGATGTACCAAAACCTTGAGAACCTCCAGGCGGCGCTGTGCTAAGACCAATAGGGACTGTGCGCGGAAAGGCGACGCCCGTTCTTCAAGCTTGGCTACTGCCTGTATCAACGCCCCGTAGTGTCCGGCCGCTGCCATGGCGGCCGGCGCCCCCGCGATGGCGGCAGAGTCAGCCGGGTCGCTTGTCGGGCGGCATGTTCATCATGATGCCATCCAGCCTCCTTCCGTCGCGCACGGCCTTTACATAGAACAGCGAGGCGGAAAGCACGCCGAGCGCCATGAGCGGCGAGACGAGGTCCGCGTACCTGACCTCGTATGCCCGCGGAACGGACTCCTGCAGGTCCTGCGCGCTGTACGTGCTGGGCCTCTCAGAGATGGATATGACGCCTATCTTGCCACCCCTCTGCTCTGCAAACCATATGTTTCCGTCGCCATCGGACTCTAGAAACTGCACAAACGACGTCGCCGTCGGGACCTCCACCTCGGCCATGTTTCCACTGCGCGGGTCGATGACGCCTATGACATCCACCGTGTGTTGCGCAAACCAGACGTTGCCGTACCTGTCAAAAGCCATTCCAAACGGCAGCGCGTCGGCGTCCCGTACCTCGTACCTTGCAAGGGTGTCCAGCACGGGATCATACCTCACGACTGCAAAGCCCGTATGCTCTGTGATCCAGAGGCCTCCCCCCTCCGACTCATCCTCAAAGAGGAGGGCCTCCGGCGCCTCGAGCGGCCGGTCGGGGCCGATTACCTGCGTCATGCTGCCGTTGCCGGGATCGATATATCCGACGGTTCCGGTTCCGGTGGCAGTATACCACATCATGCCGTCGGGCCCCTCTGCCAGCGCAAACGGCAGCGAGTCGCGGCCCGGAACGTGGTACTCTTCAAACTCCTCTGACTGCACGTCATACCTTGCTATCAGCCCCTTGTTTATCACGGTCAGCCACACGTCACCGTCTCTGTCCGACTCTATGAAGAAGGGCAAGGCCTTTTCGCCAGTCGGATCTGACTGGGGCTGCCTTGATTCGAACTCGGGGGTCTTTATGGTGGTTATGACATAATCACCGTCACCGCCCTGCTGCCTCGCGTGCCCGATCTGGCCGCCCCTGCTGTCCGTAAACCATATGCTGCGGTCCTTCTCATTGTACGTGATAAACGACGACGAGGCTCCCTCAAACTCGTGCGGTGTGGCCTGGCCCGTCTCCGTGTCGACCTGCCACAGGCGCGGCGCCGACGCGTCTGTGAACCAGACGCTCCCCGCATGGTCGTACGCGGCGTGAAGCGGGCTTGTGTTGTTGGCGGGGAGATCGTACTCTGCAAGCGTTGTGTCCATGTCCCTCAGGTTCGGCCTTGCAAATATGTCGAGGCGCACCGCCTCGTTTGCGTTCTGCAGGCGCTGGGCCTCGATCTCTACGAGCCACTGGCCTGAGAATGCGAGGGTCAGGACTCCTTGGTACGTGACGGAGCCTGTTGCCCCCGCATCCCCCCTGTCCCGTGTCACGTCCTGCAGGTCCAGCTCGATTGGGGGGATGCCCCTGGCCGGGTTCGACGCCTTTGCCTTTATCCTGTCCAGATCGTCTAGGTCAGTCCCGTCTGTCCCTGATACCGTTATGGCAATGCCGTTCTCCCCCGTGGCAAACGGTGTTATCTCGATGTCGAACTTTATGCTCTCGGAGAACTCGGTCGCGGCAAGCCCGCCAAACGACTGCTGCGCCTCGACGCTCCGTATCTCGCCCGCGGGCAGGGTCCCGTTGGTGAGGATGGCCACTACCACCAGCAGGGCTATCCCGAGTGCCGCGTCAACCCTGAGTGTCTTGCTGAGCCTGCCGTGGACTTGGGGCTTTTTTGATGAGGCGATATCGGATTCGGCCCTCTTTTGTATGGTGTACTGGACAAGCCCACCCATGCCCACCATGACCGACGCGATTGCAACCTTTAGTATGATCAGCCTGCCAAACACCGATTCCGTAATCATGCCCACGTCGCTTTCCAAGGTCCACAGCAGGATGGGGCCGGTCACTATGACGATTCCCACAGACACTATGAATATTGCAGAGAACCTCGGGATTGCGGCCAGGCTGAGCCGCTCCTTGACGTCGGGGAATCTTGAGAGTACCGGCAGGAGCCCGAACACGATGTATATTATCCCGCCTATCCATATTCCGGCCACTATGTTGTGGATATAGTCAAGAAGCACTGCTTCGACAGTCTCCGTCGCCGCGCCATGCCCCGACATGCTTGACGTCAGCATGAGGGCCAGCGCGGCGGCCAGCATGGCCGCGTGCATCGTCTTTGGCCTTGACCTGCCGGCCTTGTTGGCGGCAAACCATGCGCCAAACAGGGCCATGGTGATCGCCATTCTTGCAAGCCATATCATGCCAAATTGGGTCTGGACGGTCTCCACAAGCCCGGACTCCAGTCTTGACATCTGCAGCGCAATTACCATCATGTCCGATGCCAGTACGAGCAGCAGTCCCGCCCCCGTAAGCTGCATGAACCTTTTGTGGTGCTCTTGTTCCATTGCTGATGACGGTGATGATTCGGTGCGGCCGTGCCGCCTGTCCCTGTGGGACTCCCAGACTGCGATTGCGGCCACTGCCGCCCCGACTATGATGGTCTGGCCCACTATGCCTGGGAGCTCGGCGCCGGCCTCGGGCAGGAACAGCAGCTCAGTCTGCTTCTCTTGGGACAGCAGCTCGGGATCTATCGTTGCCTCCCCCACGCCGAACAGGAAGACGCCGGGGACCAGGTGGCCGTCCACCTTTGAGAGCACCTTTGTGGAGACCGTGTAGACCCCGTCCTCAAGTGGGGGCGTTGAGACGGCCAGCGCCACGTCTTCGTGGTGATACCTGAGATCTCTGTTGTCGATGCGATCTCCCTTGTCGTTTATGACCTTGATCTCGCTGAACTCTATGTCCACTGATTCTGAAAAGTACACTATCACCTCGCTTGTCCCTGCGGGCGCGTTCTGGGCCGTGCTTGGAGTGGTCTCCTCTATGTACGGATGGGCCGATGCAAGTGGGACTGCCGGCGACGCCAGCATGAGAGGGATTGCCAGAATCGTCAGTAGAACCACGACTCGTGCGGTTTTGGTGGTGTTGGTGACCGATGACAATGATGACAGATGCAATGCTGAGTTTGTCGCTGTCCTACTCCCTTTTGTGGCTTGCCCGGGGAACGGCACGGTTCGCATTTGCCTATATGTGTGCGGTGCCACAAATAAACGCACTTTGTTCCGGCCACACTTGGGAGTAGCACCTGCCTGCATCGTAATTTATGCAAGCTGTCGTTTAGGTTCCGGGTGACTGCTGTCTCGTGATGTTTTCTGGCATTGACGATGAATTTCTGAAAACTTCGCCGGCTGCTAGCATCCGCGTAAATATAATAACCCATAGTGACTGAAACGATGTGATGGTTGCGGGTACGCCAACAGCGAGGCTGGTGGTGCCAAAGACGGCCGGACCAAAGATGCTGGCACTGTCTGCATGCGCACTGGCCGTGTTCTTTGTTTTGTCGGCCGGACTTGCCGCGCCTTCTTTTGCCCACACCACCATCTCAGTCGACAAGTATGATATTGAGGCCGGATGGGACGTGGAGCCGCCCATAGTGGGACTGAGAAACTCGGTCGTACTGTCGGTAGTCGAGCGCGGCGAGGTGGAGGGCCAGTCCACCGGTGTCACACACGTCTTTCGGGGCGTGGAGGCGACGATAATGTTCGGCGGCGAGTCAAAGGTGGCTGCCTTCAACCCCGACAACCTGCCGGGACACTACCTGTCCCCGATAATTCCAACCAGAACCGGAACGTACCTGCTTCAGGTACAGGGCGATATTCGAGGCACGCCCGTGGATATCGTGATCCCAATTGAGGACGTGGAGCACACGGCGGCGCTGGACTTTCCGCCTGTCGCGGGCGGAGGCGGCAGCGGAGGAGGAGGAGGAGCGGATGCGGCCGATACCGTCGCAATGAAAAAGGCGATATCCTCCCTGCAGCAGGACGTCTCGAGACTGAAATCTGGTGAGGATATGGTACCACCTGGCAACAATAACAGCAGCAATGATGCAGGCGGCCTGTCTTACAACTTTGCCGTCATGGGGCTCTCCATGTCTGCCGTCGCCATTGTCATGGGTGTGATATCCCTAACTCGAAGGCCTGCTGCCTGATGCTTGGCGTTACTTGAGGATCGCCTTCTATCTCAAATTCGCGCTTCTTTCTTTTGCCGTGAGGTGTCTCGTGCATGTAACTTGGTTCGAATGAAGGGCGCTCTGTTCTAGTTATGAAAGTTAAAAATATGTAGACAATGTAATTTACTGTTGCCCGTTACATTATCTGTTTTGGGGGTTTTCCGTGTGAAGTCTTGCCCGTACCAGTTTGGTGCATTTCAGGATTGCAAATGCTGGAATTCCAACATACATTCCCAGGTTCAGCAGGACAACGGACATGCCGTATCCGAGCATCTCCGTCTCAGTGTCGATGTCTGCATGGTTTAGCAGTGAGAGTGTGGAGAGCATTGGGGTCAGTGCCACCTTGACTGCCTCCCTGAACGCCGGGTTCTCTCTTTCGAGATCTGCCACCGCTGGGGAGAACGTGTAGTATATGCTGTTGAATCCGGACATAAATGCCGTACCGGACTCTGTGGCAAGTACCGTGTTGTCTCTCAGCTCTCTAAGTTGCTGAACTTGTGGCGCAAGCTCGGAGCCAAATGCCGCAGTTGCAATAAGGCAACCACCAGTCTCCTCGTCTGCCGCTGACGTCTCGTCCATCATGGAGTCGTCCTCTTCCATCATCATGGAGTCGTCCTCTTCCATCATCATGGAGTCGTCCTCTTCCATCATCATGGAGTCGTCCTCTTCCATCATCATGGAGTCGTCCTCTTCCATCATCATGGAGTCGTCCTCTTCCATCATCATGGAGTCGTCCTCTTCCATCATCATGGAGTCGTCCTCTTCCATCATCATGGAGTCGTCCTCTTCCATCATCATGGAGTCGTCCTCTTCCATCATCATGGAGTCGTCCTCTTCCATCATCGTTGCTTCCTCACCGTGTGCCGCCTCTACTATGATCTGGCCCGTCATCCACGGGTGGACAATGCAGTAATGATTGTATTCTCCTTCTTCATCTATCGTGAACTCGTACGTGGCCCCGACCATTACCAAACCGCTGTCAAACACGCCGGTCATGCCCTCTGCTGGAGAGCCTGATGTCAGCGTGTGTGCTGCGTTGTCTGTGTTTGAGAACGTTATGGTAGTTCCCGGAGCTACTGTCAGTATGGGTATGTTGTAACAGCCCTCGTCGGTATCCTGACATCCTGCAGTGGCCGACCCCGGAAGGGGCTCAAGCACTACGTTCGGATGATCTGCAGACGCTGAGGGGGTAGTTGCAATCATTCCCGCTACGAGTACAGACAGTAAAAAGAATGAACTGACTGTTCTAGTCTTCATTGCATGGTTTGACTCGCTGGGTTTTAAAAATTTTTATCTGATTGTTCACATATGCGGTCAGTTGATCATGGTTCGCCACGCTGCCGTCTTTCTGCCGCCTGTTCGCCTCTTTAGCCCCGTGTACGCCATGGTCATGGCTGCAATGGGGCATGCCACGTAGACTGCCACGTTCAGCGCGATAATGAGGATGCCGTATGCCAGCATGTCGTGCTCGGTCCCTATGCTGACGCCGTCAAGCAGCGTGAGCGATGCCAGCATGGGCGTCAGTGCGATCTTGGTTGCGTCGCGCAGCGTTTGGTGCTCCCTCTGGAGGTCGGCCACTGTTGGGGAGAACGTGTAGTATATGGAGTTGAATCCTGACATGAATGCCGTGCCGTACGAGGTTCTCAGTATGGTATTGTCCCTCAGCTCCCTGAGCTGCTGCACCTGCGGGGCAAGCTCCGAGCCGTATGCGGCAGTCGCAATGAGGCAGCCGCCGCCATTGTCGTCGTTACCGCCGCCATTGTTGGCTGCCCCTCCCGCCCCGTTCTCACTTGCTGCTATGCCTATCGTGCCGTCGTCTATGATGGCGCTGCCTGCCACCCTGTCTATTACGATAGGCATGGATGTTCTGGCGCGCTCGTTGTCCTGCAGCCTCTCAAAGTTGAGATATGCTATTCCAGAGACGTCCTGGGGTATCTCAAACTCGGCCACGTTTGTGGGATCGTCCCTCGAGTCCGTGCTGACACCTGACTGCTCAAAGATGGTACTGCCGTCATTCGTCGTCACAGAGAAATGGTACTCTGCTGCAATGGGCGCGCCCTTCAAAAAGACGTCTGTTACCTCGAAGATTATCCTAGCGTTCTGGCCGGACCTCAGATCCTCCGGTTCCCACGAGGCGAATATCCGGAACTGGCCGTTCTCCGTCACTGACGCTATGCGCGTATGGTTGGTGTCGGGCCTGATTACAAAGTTCATGATGCCGTCCTCCCGGCCGCCGCCGTCCCGTATGCTGTAGAGCTGCTCCTGGGGTACGATAAAGTGTACTATTCTCTCCCCCGTGAAAAAGTCGTCAATCAGGATCGTCTCCTCTGGCAGCCTTACGCCGTTTATGTAGAGCTCGAATCCCGACAGCAGGAGATCCCCGTACGTGTCCGGAATCGAGAGCTCCTCGTGCACCACGTATGACTGGTCTATGTTAGAGTCGCTCCACTCAAACGGCATAGAGTACCTGATCTCCCTCGCCTCGGAGTCGTACTCAAAGTCGGTTATCTTGTCGTAGTATGTAATGGCCCTGATGTACTGATCCCCAAAGTTGGGATCCTTTACGCCGTACGTGGTTATCATCGGTATGGATATCCCAGAGTCGTACTCTATCGGTGCATCCAGGCGCTCTGAGTAGTCGCCTGCCGTAGTTATGGCAATGCCAAATTTGTAGAGTCCGCCGTCTGCAAGGCTTGGCCCCGCCACGCGTACGTTCCTGCTCTCGACTCCGAGCAGGTACGAGACAATGTCATACTGATCGTCTCCCTTCCCTCCGTCGTGGACCGTTATCTCGCCGCCCGCGCTGTCGTCTGATGCAAAATTAAAGACTAGAAACCCGTTGTCGGCCCTGAATTCTTGCTCAAAGAGGAACTTGTTCCCAAGCTCGGCCCTGATGTGGAACGTCACGTCACGGAGCGTGACTTTCGAGTCAAAGTCGACGAGGGCTATCCCTATCTGCAGGTCCTCGCCCGGCGCGATTCCTGCCGGCGGCCGCCCCGTCGTCTCCGGAGGTGGGGGGGCAGATGACGATATCTCTAGGGCAACCTGCTGCCCGTTCAGTTCTACCGGGGGAAACGTCTCGCTCGACGTGCCGTGGCCTGCGGCAGGCTGCACGCCGGATGCGGCCATCGCCGCAGCGCATACTGCCATCAGGACAAGAACTGCGGCAAGGTACCCGCGTGACGACGGCTGTGGCCGTTGCTGCCGGGCCGGACGCCGCCATCGCAGCCATCCATTTGTCGCGGGTATCGGTCCTGCCGTTGTCGTAGTTATGGCCGCCATGCTTGCCATCAGTCATGTCCACTTGTCAGGACTCTTTCTTCTGATATGCTTTCCGTCAATCGATATGAGATCGTCGTGCTCAAAGACCGTGTGCCACTTGCCGTTGTCGGGGAATATCCTGTCCATCTCCCGTACCCTGTCCTTGGTAGGCGGCCTGTTTGTCAGGGCCCCCCACTTCATGTTGTCGATCTTTGGCATTATCTCGTTTATGTCCCTCATTGCCGTCACTCTCGTCTTCCGTGTTAAAGCTTATCGCATGCAGCCACTGCCGTCAACTCACGCGTATTATTCCCTCTTTTATCAGGTACTGCAGGCCTGACACAAAAGATCCGTCGTCTATCAGGCCCTCGGCCCACCAGCCCGCGTTGGTCTTTATCCACGGCGGTATCCCCGCCGCCGCCTCACCGTCCTGGCCAGGGTCGCCGCTGCCGGCTGCCGGCACCACGAGCACCCCGCTCTGTATCAGGTACTGTATGCCGGTCACAAACGTGGCGTCGTCTATCAGGCCCTCGGCCCACCAGCCCGCGTTGGTCTTTATCCACGACGGTATCTCCGCCGCCTCCGTGCTTGGTGCCGGCTCGTTCACGTCGCCTGGGGGAGTGCCGCCCGCGGGCGCCCCGGGCCCGATCTCTATGAGTCCTGACCCGATTCCCGAGTACGTGGGGTCGTAGTCGAGGCCGGTTCCGTATACTATCACGTCCACCCTGATCAGCCCCTCAGACGGTATCCTGATGTCCTGCACGTCTATGCCTTCCGGCGATGCTATGCCCGTATTGAGCGGGTCGCTTCCGGAGAACCTTGCTATCTCGTTGCCTGACTCGTCGCTCACTATGTACCCGTACCAGACGTCCTTGATCAGCTTGTTGTCCCGGTCCAGGAACGTGAACTCAAACGGGATCTCGTCGCCCGCGCCGTACTGTCCTTCCCACTCTATGGTTACGGTGGTAGGAGCCCTCTCCTGCATGGTTTCAAGGTCCACCAAATAGAACTCCACGGAGCTGACCTCCGCCTCCTCGACGGGAACTAGCTTCAGGTTCATGTTCTTGCTCTCGAACCTGTCGTCCTCCATGTTCTCGCTGATCTTTTGCAGCTCGCTGTTGGTTATCAGAAAGTGTACCACGTTCGTGTCCTCGTACGAGTACGGATCGTTTAGCAGGGCGCGCTGGTCCACCTCCACCCCGTTTACGTATCCCCTGAACTGCTTGCCTTCCGCATACGGCACAAAGTCCTTGGGGATCCTGACCTCCTCGTGCACCACCTCCACCAGGTCGACATAGTCCGGCGTCCAGTCAAAGGCCATGTCGAACGTGATGGAGTTGTCCGACGGTTCGAATGCAAAGTTCTTTACATCATCGTAGTACGTCTTGATTATTACGGGAATCTCCTCGGCATGGGCTGTCTGTATTGCAAAGTTCTGCTCCTGGGCCACGCTGACAAACGTGTCATAGCTCAGCCTCTCTGCAAGCTGCACCCTGGGGCTGGTCGCGCCCTCTATGTCGACGCGTACGTGGTACAGCCCGCCCTTCTCGAATATGGGCCCTGTTATGGTGGGCCTTGCGCATACGTCGTAGTTGTCGCCGGTGCACGGCTCCCCGTACACGAACAGGGCGCCAGGCGAGCTTATGTCCTCCGATCCGCCGTACACGCTGCATCTCCACAGCTCCGCACTGTCGCAGTCCGGATTGGGGCGTATCTCCACGTCGAGTCTGCCGTCGGGATCGTAAAACAGGTTTCTTGCCAGCAGCTCCCCGCTGCGCCACATCTCTATCCTGTATGTGACCTTTTCAAGCGTGGTGTCCGTCAGCGTGTCGAAGAACCTGATCTTCATGTTGACGTCGTCTATGTCACCTATCGTGATGTCCGACGGCGTGAGGTCCGTGCGGACGGTCACCTCCATCCCCGAAAAGCTGATGGGCGGCGCTTGGTCGCCCCCGAGTCCGTGCCCCGAGACCGACTGGGCGGCCGCCGGAATTACGACAATGGCGGCCATGGCCGCTAGCAGTGCGAGCCTGTTGTGCAATATTGTAAATAATTTCACACTATATTTAAAGATCAAAGAGGCGCGTGCGTGCGCCTTTGCCTATGCGCGGTTACGCCCGCCGTCGGGCCCCGCGTTGGAACGTTTTTTATCTGTGTAACACGTATCATGTCTATGAAGGCAGTCTTGGTTGCCCTGGTGCTTGTTGCCGTATGCGTGCTTGCCGCCGGGCACCAGGCGCATGCAGAGACCCAGACCCTGCCCACCGAGCAGGGAACCATAGACGTCCATCTCGTGTATGATGACGTGATAATGCCGGGCGAGGAGACAAAGATCAAGGTGGATTTTCTGAATCCCGTAACCGGTAGGACTCAGGAGCACATAGACTATACGATTACGATCACCAGAGACGGGGAGCAGGTATTCGGACCCACCAATCTCATACATACGTCTCCCGGCACCATAACGCTCCCTGTACAGTTCCAGAATCCAGGCGTCCACTCCCTGGGCTTTACAGTGGAGGGAATACTCTTCCAGCCCATTCCAGCCGAGGCCGTATCCTTTGAGATACCGGTGGGGGAGGATGCGTCGGCACCCGCAGCGCCGGACGTGGCGGTGATCCCGCCGTGGGTCAAGACCAACGCCGGGTGGTGGGCCGACGGCCTGATAGACGACGCCACGTTCGTATCCGGAATCGAGTACCTGATACGGAGCGGCATACTGGTCGTTCCCGCCGCCGACGACGCTGCCAGTGACCCAGGGAGTGATGCGGACGGCGGCGGAGGGGAAGGAGAGGACGCGCCGGGGCCGCAGATCCCGCCGTGGGTCAAGACCAACGCCGGGTGGTGGGCCGACGGCCTGATAGACGACGCCACGTTCGTGGGCGCCCTGCAGTTTCTGATTACGGCCGGAATCATACAGGTCTGAGTCTTACGGTATGGCGCGCCTTCCGTGCGGGCGCTTGACTCCGCCTTTTTGACGCGGCATCGCAGGCCGCCGCGCCTGCAGACTGGCGTTCGAACCACGTGTCTTAAATTAGAACAAGGCCTACCCTATGTATGGTAGCATACGTCCAGTCGCTACGCTCCAGCCTGACCAACCTGTTTCCGGTTGCGGTTCTGGGCATCGCGCTGACGTTCTTGATCCCGATGGCGTTTCCGCACCTTATGCACGGGTTCCACGCGGCCCACATACTGCTTCACACGGGCGGCATGATACTCGCGCTGTTTATCACGACGCTGGCCACCATCTCGTACCGCACGCTGCGCTCAAGACGCCTGCTGCTGACCACGATTGCATTTGCAAACTTTGTGTTTACAGAGGCCCTGCTGCTTGCCTACGTGCTGGATCTCTCGATTATCAACCTGGGGGACGTGTACATATACGAGGTGGGACACCTGCTGATGTTCGTCACGCTGGGACTGCTGGCTCTGGGGGCGCTGCGAAATGACTGACAAGTCCGATGTGATACTAGAGGCCATAGAGTCAAACCCCGGCATAAACTTTAGGGGAATCATGCGCAAGACCGGACTCATGAACGGCGTGCTGTCGTACCATCTTGCCAAGCTGGAGAACAACAATCTGATAATTGCAAGGCGCCGGCCGCGCACCGCCCGGTTCTATTCCGTGCGGATACCAGAGTCAGATCATGCCATAATCCGGGCACTGCGCAGGCCCACCCCCCGCGCGCTGCTAATCGCGCTTTTGCACGAGGATCCCAAAAACGTGAACGGGCTCTCGTTTGCAGAGCTGGTGGAGAGGGTAAAAAAATCCCCCTCTACTGTGTCCCTGTATCTGTCGCAGCTGGTAAGGGAGAGCTTGGTGGACGTGCGTATGCCCAAGCTCAAAAAGCACTACCGGCTCCGGGATCGGGAGCGCGTAGACCGCCTGCTTGAGGATCACGGTCCGAGCTTGGTTGGCAGGTACGCCTCGAACTTTGAGGACATGATAAACCCACTGGGCTCCTCCTAGCACGGTTGTGCGGGGCGTGGCGGGGGACGCAGCTCGGGTCATGCGGCAATCCTGTACCTTCCATATATGGTGTACATGGCCGATGCCAGTAGCGCGAGGGACGACGCGACAAACCAGTCGCTGACGCTCTGGTATCTCACCTCCCCCCCAAGCGCGGCGCCTATCTCGGCGAGCGTGCCTCCAAGCGTCTGCTCGTCAAGGGACTTTGAGAATGTGCCGCCCGTCGCGTTTGCAATGTGTGCGAGCGTCGCCTCGTCAAGCTCTGCATACTGCGGCTGGCCGAACACGTCATTTTTGACAAAGGCCGGCTCCACCGATCCTATTCCTACGGTGTGGACCCGCACGCCGGCCCTCTGCGCGTACTCGACGGCCTCCTGCGGGGTGATCTGCCCCGAGTTGTGCACGCCGTCGCTGAGCAGTATCACCACCCCCCGCCTGTCTGGTATGGAGATCGCCATGTCGACTCCGAGCGCAAGCCCGTCCCCGATGGCCGTGGCCCCTCCGCTCTGGCCTATGGACATTACGGCCTCAGACGCCTTTTGCTTGTTGTCAGTCAGGTAGGATGCCGTGGTGGCGCCCGTCTCAAAGAGTATCACGCCGACATAGTCCTGGGGATCCGATCCCTGAATCAGCCTCGTTATCGACTGTTTTGCCGCGTCCAGTCGGCTTGGCGCATAGTCTGTGGCCGACATGCTCTCAGAGATATCAAGCACTATGCTGATGCTTCTGCCGTCCCTCGTATCCGGTGGCACGTCTGTTGTGACGACTGGAACCTGCAGGTCGGCCATTGCGACCGCGGCCATTGCGACCGCCGCAGCCATTAGCGTGAACGGCAGGTGCCTGCGCCACGCGCCCTGCCTTCCTGCCACCGCCCTTGTAACCGTCTCGATGGAGCTGAACCTCAGGACGGACTCTTTTCTTCCCGCGTTATACCTCGAATACAGGATATACAGGCCCGGCAGTGCAAAAAGCAGCAACAGCATGTGTGCGTGTTCAAACTGCACGTCTGTTATCGCCTCCTCCTCCTTGCCGCACTTCTGGATGCGCCCGTCGTCATGGCCGCTGCCGCCGCAACCGTCCCCGCGTACCTGTTGAACGCCGCGTCAAACGGTTCACCTGTTGCAATGTCGATGTATGCAGCGCCCGCCCTGAGCGCCTCCTCCCTTGCACGCCCGGCCGCCTGCCGCGCCGCGGCACGGTACGCGTCCCTGACCTCCCTGCTTGACGTGTTGACCAGGATCTGTCCGCCCGTCTCCATGTCCTCCAGATACGCGTATCCGATGTCCGGCAGTATGCGCTCGTGCGGATCGTGCACGCGGATCATTACGACCTCGTGCCTGGCGCATGCGCCCCGCAGTGCCTCGGCGAGAGGTTCGCCCGTCTCAAGGTCAGATATTACAAACATGACGCTCCTGCGCCCCGCCGCACGCGCAAGACGCGACATTGATCTTGCAATGCCGGTTTTGCCCTGCCGGTACGACTCGGAGAGCCCATCAAGCACCATCTTTCTTATCATTCCCATTGCGTGCCGCCTGCCCCTTCTTGCCCCTGTGAACGACTCTAACGACTCTGCAAACAGCGCCATGCCGATCCTGCCGCCGTCCCTGCCGTTTAGCGCGGAGAGTACGACGGACGCTGCGATCTCGACCATGACGTCCCTCTTGCTTTTGGGGCCGCTTCCAAACGAGGTGCTGCCCGAATAGTCGACTGCCACGTATATGTCAAGGTCGCTCTCCTCGACAAACTCCTTTACGAACAGCCCGCCGTGCCTGGCAGAGACGTTCCAGTCTATGCGGCGCGGATCGTCGCCGGCCGCGTATTCCCGGACCTCCGAGAATTCTATTCCCCCGCCCGGCCGTCGCCGGCCGCGGTCCCCCGACGTGTAGCTTGGCCGCAACCACGCGCCTATGTTTAATTTTTTTGCGCCCGCAACCACGTCGCGAAACCTCTTCTCCGACTCTTCCTTTTCTGTGGATGTCACCGTCGCCTGATCTGTCCCCGACATCAGTTTTTCCACCCACCGTACCATCGATTGCAGTATGCGGTGTTATGGCGGACTGATGCCTTCCAGTATGCCGCTTATCACCGCATCCGGCGTGATCCCCCTCTCCTCCGCCTCAAACGTCGGTATTATCCTGTGCCGCAACACGTCGTGTGCCATCTCCTTTACGTCCTCTGGCGTCACAAATCCCCTGCCGTTTATCAGCGCGCGGCCCCTTGCCGTCCTGACAAGCCATATTGAGGCCCTCGGAGAGGCGCCAAGCTCTACAGTTCCCGACATGCCCTTGATGCCATACTCGTCTGGGTTTCTGGTCGCCCGTACCACGTCGGTCACGTACTCTGAGACCAGCTCGTCGACGTAAATGCCCTCACAGAACCCCTGTATCTCTGCAGCCTCTTCTGGGCTTGATACGGCCGGGGCGTCTCCCGGGCTGCCCGTCGCATTCTTGCTTATGATCTCCATCTCCTCCTCCTTGGTGGGGTACGTCATTGCCAGCTTCATCGCGAACCTGTCTATCTGCGCCTCGGGAAGCCTGTAGGTTCCCTCGTTCTCTATGGGATTCTGCGTTGCAAACACCAGGAACGGTTTGCCAAGCTCGTACGTGTCCCCGTGTATGCTCACCTGCCTCTCCTGCATGGCTTCCAGCAGGGCGGATTGGACCTTTGGGGGCGCCCTGTTTATCTCGTCGGCCAGCACAAAGCTGTGGAATATGGGGCCTTTTTCGGTTACAAACGGACTGCCGGAGGCCGTCCCTCCCGCGTCACCTTCTCTCCTCCCGGCATAAATCTTGGTCCCTATGATGTCAGCGGGTAGCAGGTCGGGCGTGAACTGTATCCTCACGCTGTCGGCGCCAAATATCTGGGACATCGTCTTTACCATGAGCGTCTTTGCAAGGCCCGGGACGCTCTCGACTAGCACGTGTCCGTCTGTTATGACCCCGATCAGCATGCGCTCCAGCGCGTGGTGCTGCCCCGTTATCCTCTTGTGGGACTCGTCAAGTATGCTGCGCAGTATGCCGCCGTACTTTTGGGCGCGCTCATTGAGCTCGATCATTCTGTCGTCCGACATGGAATATCTTACCTCAGCATCCTGCATTGCATTGTTGCAGGGCCAGCCCTTAATTAATACCGTCGCCGATTCTCAAGATGTACCAACGTTGGCAGTCGCGTAAAAAACCGGGCCCTCTAATTTTTTTGCGTTGCTTTATTTTGCGATGCGTTGCGTTACTTTGCGTTACTTTGTTTTGCTTTGACAAACAGCTGACGCGTTATCGTGTACTGACCGGCGCGCATGTTGCGCAGGTGTGGGCCGCCGCGCCTGTTTTCGCAAAACTCACTGTTACCAAGATCGTACTGGCGCGCAGTGGCGGCCGGCACCTGTGGCCGCGTCGGGGCGGCGCTGCGCCGCGACGCGTGGCGCGCGACGGCGCAGTTAAAAGACGGCGGCGCGATATATTCATACGTGTCCTGCACGCCCGCGCGGTTTAATCTGAAGCGCATGAGCCTGCCCGTTGCAACTGCAACGGCCGCCGTGCTTTTGGTTGTCGCTGCCGCCATGATATCATCTGTACACGCGCAGGCCGATGACCTTGTAGTCCGCTGGTCGATAGAGGGGCAGCCGCACCCACGTACGGAGTCGGGCGCCGTGGGGGGCGAAGGGGGTGACAATGGAGACGTGACAGTGGTAGTCGAGAGGCACGCCGATGATGATGATGCGGCTGCTGGAGCCGACGGCGGCCCCACATATGACGATCCCCTAGCCGCGTCGCTGCCGGGACTGGAACGGGAATTCAGATACGACAGGTTTGTCACTGGCAACCAGTACTCTGTGGGCGACTACAGGATATCCATATTCTCTGAGGAGGGGCAGCTGCTCAACCAGATCATAATAGACCAGCAGGAGCTGCAGGCCGAGAGCTTTCGCCACAAGATCAAATACTATGACAGGTTCTCCGACGGCTATGTGGAGATTGCCGAGGCCCTGCTGGATCCTATCAGCAAGCAGATGTACCTCATAGCGGGATCCGCATACGACTATCCTGTAAACTCCAACCTGGAGATCTTTGTGCTGGAGCGCGGCTACTCGCTAGACAACCTGCAGGCCATACCGAACGACATCTTCTCGCCGATGGAGTTTACGTTCGGACGCGAACTGCTCGGGGAGTCGGCCCTGATGGGGGCGGGAGCAGGCGACCTGCGCGCGTATTCCCCAAACCATATGGTATTTGACGAGTCTCAGCTGGAATCCCGGATGATAGAGTCCCTCTCGGAACAGGCGTCTGGCATAATAGGGCAGGTCCTCCTTGCCCCGGACAAACCAGAACCGGAGCCCGAGCTGTACAGCCTGTCGAGTCCGGAGCCGCTCCCGCCCGACACGGACGAGTTGCAGCAGCCTGCCGTTCCGATAATAGGCGACCTGTTTGACGACAGGCCGCGGCCTGGCTTTGAGGATGCGGGGCGCGTCCGTGTGGGCCTGGAAAACCTCGATGCAAAAACGCCGGCATTCCCCGCGCAGGACCGGGACGGGAATGTCCAGCTTGCCATTATACTAGCCGCATCCGCGGCCGCGGGACTGGCCGCCGCCGCCGGCTATGCCGCGTGGAGGATGCTCCAAAAAAGGCATGCCGAGCCCGAGGAATCGCTGCTGGTAGCGGCCGGTGAGGTAGAACCTGAAACCTCATACAACTATAGGGGGCTGACGGGTCGGATGCTGTCGCATGCGCGCGACCTTTATGACGCGGGGCGGCACAAAGAGGCCCACGAGGCGCTCGGGCATGCGATCCGGCTCTTCTATGCACACCGTACGGGACTGCAGGGGCGGCCCACAAACGAGGAGCTGCTCGCGCGCATGCGGCAGAAGCTTGGCTCCTCCAGTGTAGAATACGAGACGGTCAGGAGGTGGCTTGTAGCGTGCGGCAGCGTCGAGTATGCACGACACAGGCCGGATTCCAGAAGATTTGCCGACGTTGTGGACGAGTTCTCCGGTGTGCTGGCAGGGTCGGCAGAGGACTAGCGCGTATCCTGCGTGCCCCGCCCGCCGACGAACGGGGGAAGGGAGGGTGGAGAGGGCAGGAGGGTGGAGAGGGCAGGAGGGTGGAGAGGGCAGGAGGGTGGAGAGGGCAGGAGGCCCTGAACCCTACGGTGTCTTGCAAAGGGCAAAGTTCCCGTCCCATTTTACGTGTCCGTAAAACCGCTTTGTCTCAAACTCGCCTAGGTCTGCAAACGATATCGACGTCCTGCCTATGATGTTTTCGTCCCAGTCCACGAATACTATGTCCACATTGGTTACGTTTCGAGGACTTTCGTCGTTGGTGTATGCGCCCGTGATCGTTATGGTGCCAAAGTCGTCGCGCGAGCAGAAAAGCCCCGACATTCCGTATCTGGGAGACGTTTCTGGATCCGTCCATTGCTGCTGCTGCTGGCCCGTGGCCGCAACAACATCGCCCCCTGTATCATTCACGGTGTCCGCAACGTCCGCGCTCGGTTTGTTTTGGGTTGGAGCCCCGACATCATCATGTACTAGGGGATTTTCCTGCAGCGCGCGGACGAGCATGCCCGCGGAATATGAGTCGTTGCCGCTGATGGCAAATATCTTTCTGATTATTCCATCCATGATGTTCGTGGTGGGTTCCGTCCTGTCAATCTCGATGTCCGGCGTCCTGTACAGGTAATGCTCGCCATACGCGTCAAATATGACGGCCTGTATTACCAGGTCATTGTACGCGCAGGTGGTGACCGCCCCCTCGTCTGAATATCCAAAGATGCATTCGATGCCGTCTGATACGCGCCCCGTCATGTGCGCCGATTCAAAAAGGGATTGTATGGTCTGGTTTGTGTAATCGGCCCAATAGTCGTAGGCGCCTGCCTGGTCGGAGAGTCGCGTAATGCTCATGTACATGGTGGGAATCTGGTACTTGTTGAATACGGGATCGTATGTCCTGCTGATGTCCCTCATCAGGACCCTGGCAGAATCCTCCACCCCCTCCGTCTTGTCAAATCCCTCCTCCGTGGAAACAAACCTCCATTTTGACACCTTTGTTATCCTGTCTATCTCACGCTCTGTTAGGAGGAGGCTTGTTATGGGCGTCTCCTCCAATGTCTGACGCGCCTCCGCCTCTATGTCAAATTCCATGCCCTGCATGCCGTCCCGGCTGAGATACCCTGCCTTACCAAAGTGATGTATGGCGCTCACAAACTGCCCGTCGGTGATCTTCCCATCCAACCACCATGCCGTCCTAGTTTCGATCCACTCGATCACCCGCGGCGTGAGAGGGGCCGCCATAGAGGCCGTGCCTGCTTTCGCAGTCGGAACGTTCATGGAGCCGGGCACGTCATCCCTTGCCAGTTCGGATTTAGCCAGTACGGTGAGCGCGTCCCAGAAATCGCCGTCGGAAATCTTGCCCTCGAGCCACCTCTCGGCCGCCTCCCTGACCCAGTCCGGAATTTCAGCATTATGTTCTTCCTGTGCCACAACGACGGACACCTGTGCTGCCAGCATGACAGCAAGCGTTACTGCGGCCACCATTACCATAACGGGCCCTGACATCAGCTGGTGCATGATCAATATCCGCGTCCTCTGACTATGACTGAATTGGTACATATTTCAAATACGCGCCTTATTTTTTATAGGCAAATCTGCTATGTGATATATGGTAGGTATGCCGGACAAAACAGTTCTGGCCGGCGCTACTGTTGCGGCAATATTGATTATAGGCACTGCTGCGATCGCCCCGACGCTGTTGCAGTCTGCATCAGCTGAGACAGGTTTTACGATTGTAAAAAAGACTACTGGAATTATAATGAAATTTTGTACAAACGAGGCGTTCACCCTGCAGGACTGTAACGAAAGGTATGAGGGGCTAGGATGGACGGATCGTATAAACGTCCTGATATACGCGCCGGGCTGGAACGACGACTCTGACAAGATAGACGTTATCGGCACGCCGGAGAACCCAATCAAGGTGTATACCGGCCCGCAGAGAGTCACGGAGGTGGACTTTTCGGAGACCGGATTTGATACTGGAATATTTATGGGTGTTGTCAAGATGACCGGAGCGCCTAACTATCTCGTACACGATTCGTTTCATACTAGTATATCCACCCATGGCGTGACCGGTTCCACCGAAAACGGGCCTCCCGCCCATGGCGGGGGACATTCAGGCGGCCACGGCGGCATGACCGCGCCCCAGCACGGCGGAGGCCACGGCGGCATGACCGCGCCCGACATGACCGCGCCCCAGCACGGCGGAGGCCACGGCGGCATGACCGCGCCCGACATGACCGCGCCCCAGCACGGCGGAGGCCACGGCGGCATGACCGCGCCCGACATGACCGCGCCCCAGCACGGCGGAGGCCACGGCGGCATGACCGCGCCCGACATGACCGCGCCCCAGCACGGCGGAGGCCACGGCGGCATGACCGCGCCCGACATGACCGCGCCCCAGCACGGCGGAGGCCACGGCGGCATGACCGCGCCCGACATGACCGCGCCCCAGCACGGCGGAGGCCACGGCGGCATGACCGCGCCCGACATGACCGCGCCCCAGCACGGCGGAGGCCACGGCGGCATGACCGCGCCCGACATGACCGCGCCCCAGCACAACAGCGGCGCCGAGATCTCATCTCATGACCGCGCCGTTCTGATAGCAACAGAACCGCAAGACGGACGGATTACCGTATCCTGGGAACCAAACGAGGATACGATCATACAAAAATCTGCGACATACGAATGGGAGATTGGAGAGGTTCAATTCCACAAACCGGTATATGATGTCAATGAAAAGGTCACGTTCTTCTTGCGCGACAAGGATCTGTGGATACATCACGCCGAATTCCACACCAATTATGTCCGTGTATATTCTGATACTGATCTTACCGGAATTCATGTGGGTGTACAATTTACTCCATTTATGGAGCACGCCACCATCCAAGACGGATTCAGTGACAGACACCTTACGGAGCCTGCCGCAAGCTCGCTTACGAAATATACGGAAGACGGCAGGTGGAAGGTCTACTTTTGGTGGGAGCCTGGGGGGCTGCTCGGAGTCGGCCAGGACTATGTAGTCAACCTCATGGCGCACGACGGTATGACCGACGTGCACGAGATGGGCCTGACATATACGATGGAGGTATACCTCAACGGCGAGCTTGTCGAGACCCGTGCCGACCGCTCATTTGCGGACGGACAGGGCCTCGAGCCAATCCGGTTTGACGAGCGAGGATCCGTCCGTATCGTAATAAAGGACATCTTTGATGATGCATCACAGCAGGTCAACTTTTCATTCCAAGTGGCTCCGGAGGCAGTAATCAAGGAAGTCGTGCCCAGACACGACTCGTTTGAGGAGGGAAACGTGCCTGACTACCTCGAGGGATATGATCACCCCCACCACTACAACTATCTGGAGGGTGAGTTCATCATGACCACTACGGATCGCTCCGACAGTCAGGACAGGCTGCGCGTGTCGGACGGCGACACCATATACATCGAATATGAGGATCTTACACTCCCAGATCCGTATACGACTGCCGACTCACTGGATATCGTTACACGGGCGCTGGTGCTGGACACGGGCACCTCTGCGGGCGACGACGGTTCTGAGATATTCGTGGAGATCCCGTCATAATGGAGGCTTGGTTGGTATGAGCGCTGCGATTGACAGTTATACTGCGTCCGTTCCATATGGTACTGTGTTGCAACGGCATGGGTCTGGACATACTGCACTGTCGTTCATGCTTGTGGCGACGCTTGTGTCGGCATCCGTACTCTTTGCGTATGACGGCATGTTTGAGGAGGCTTATGCGGGAAGTTCCGGTTCAGCTGACAGTGAACTCTTGCTGATAAACGGCGACTATCACATGCTCAAGATCACGACCAACCCTGCAATATTGAGCGGTGACGAGGAGCATGTCGCAATGACCATATCCTTGGTGAATGTGGACGCGGAACCTGCCATCTCAGTGTCCGGCGTAGAGTACAGCCTGACGTTTGTCGATGGCAGTGACAGGGACGCCTCGCTTGCATCCCTTGACGCGTACTCGCCTGGTGAAAGTCTGAGTATCCTGATCCAACCTTCCACGGATGCACCCGTCGAGGTATCCGGCGAGAGCGCCAAGGAGGGATCTTGGTTGGCATCCGACGACTCCCCGGCCACGTTGAAGGCCCCTGTATTTCTGGAGGGAGGCATAGTCTACGTACATGCGACAGTCAAGTCAATTGACTCGCAGCCCGTGTCCGCTGGCGAGGATTCCACCTTCGAGGTGATGTTCAGCATGGGCCAGTATGTTCCGTTTACAGTCGAGATTGACGGCATGCCGTCGGATATCACATTTGCCACTTATTTTGACAGGGTTGACAAATTTTCATACGACGAACAGGCCAGGAGTGTCTCAGTAGAGATGCCGTTTGTCTGGACCGAGGAGTACATAGAGGCGGCATCGTTCATCCACGCCGAGTTCTTCATCCCGAAATCAATTGATCTCTTTGAGAACCATGACATACTGCTTGCAGTAAACGGAATGGACTATTTCGGCACGGTGGACCGCTCCGGCAGTGATGAGACGGTGGTGCATTACCTGTTGTCCTCTGGCAAGCTGCTTGAGATGATGCAAAATCTGGAACCCGGGTATCTTGACAGGATGGTGTTTGAGATAAGGGCCGGCGCCGAGCGCCAGCACCAGATAAGCGGCGACGCGTCAATTGAGGCGGGGGACGCGGTAATAACGAGGTCGACTGGGGGCGCCGACGGGAACTATGACGTGCGCGTGTCGGCTGAGCCTGCGGGCATGCTGCATCCCGGAAACGAGCTGACGCTGTCACTTGTGATCCGTCATGAGGGCTCTGACGACCATATTCCGGGGGCCACGTACGACATGAGACTGTCACTAGGCGACGATGTCGTGCTGTCCGAGGCCGGACGCGAGGCGCCCGAGGGGGGTGACCGCATTACGGCCACGTTTGATGAGACGGGTATTGCAACACTCGAGGTGGCAAACATAGAGGGAACCTCCTCGTCTGTTAGGATCTCCTTTGTGATCAGCGAGCCGCACGACATGTCTAGCATGGACCACGGCGGCATGATGATGGGCGGCGACGGCGACGGCGACAGCATGGACCACGGCGGCATGATGATGGGCGGCGACGGCGACGGCGACAGCATGGACCACGGCGGCATGATGATGGGCGGCGACACGGAACAAGACGAGATGGCCGCCATGAACAACGAGATGGAGACCATGATGAAGGAGCACGAGGCCATGATGAAGGAGCACGAGGCCATGATGAAGGAGCACGAGGCCATGATGAGCGACGACAGCGATCCCATGGACATTGATGCGCACATGAGGATGATCAAGGACCATGAGGCGAAGATATCAGGGCATGGAGAGATGGTCGAGGCCCACGAGACGGTCATGCAGCAGCACATGCAGGTAATGGACAGGCACGGTACGGGCATGGGTGACGACGGGATGATGATGATGATGGCGCAGATGCACGATGAAATGATGGGCCTGCACGAGACTATGGTGAAGGATCACAAGGCAATGAGTGACGACCACGACATGATGCGGGCCGACCACGAGACGATGAGGCAGAAACACGTCACGATGATGGATGATGCCGTCGAGATTCCCGCAGACGAAGGCGGCGGCTGCCTTATCGCGACTGCCGCATTTGGTTCCGAGCTTGCGCCCCAAGTCCAGCAGCTCAGGGAGCTGAGGGACAGCACCGTACTTGCAACCTCATCCGGAACCGCATTCATGTCTGGCTTCAATTCCATATACTATACGTTCTCCCCGTCTGTGGCAGACATTCAGAGGGAGAACCCGGCAATCAGGGAGGCAACCAAGGTTCTGCTGACGCCAATGCTGTCGTCACTCTCGCTGTTGGAGCATGCGGGCATCGACACGGAAGCGGAGATGCTGGGGTACGGCATGTCGGTAATACTCCTGAACATTGGAATGTACGTGGGCATTCCAGCGTTTGCGGCCGTGGGGTGCGCGCGGCTGGCACGGGCCCGACTGAGCTCCCGTGCCAAGACCCGGCCCTGACGGTAGGCCGCGCGACAGTTTCTCAAATTACAGACACGGAGCGGCCCTGCCCGCTCTGGCTTGACAAATCTTATTTAGTCAATTTTCCTCCAACAGCTTTGATATGATCCCACTAAAGGACGAGAACCCGCACCCACCGGGATTCCGTCCCGTCATGACGATCATACTGATAATTGCAAACTCCATCGTCTTCGTATTTGAGGTGCTGTATACGGGCCAGTTCTTTGACTTTACAAACCGCAACGCGTTTGCGATGTTCTACAGCTGGGGGGCCGTGCCCAACTGCGTCACGGGCGCCAGCGAGTCGCTGATAAACTTCGGGGCGGGCGCCGTGTCGATACCGTGTCCCGACATGCAGTATACGTCGCTGCTCAGCTCTATATTCATGCACGGCGGACTCTTGCACTTTGGCGGCAACATGCTGTTTCTGTGGGTCTTTGGGGACAACATAGAGCAAAAGTTCGGCAAGTTCAAGTTTCTGGGAATATACCTGATGTGGGGGGTCGTGGCGGGCCTGGTCCACATATACGGCGACGCCACAAGCCCGATTCCGGCAGTCGGCGCGTCGGGCGCCATATCGGGCATAATGGGGGCGTACTTGGTGCTGTTCCCGAGGGTCCGCATCCTCACGTTTGTGGGCTATTTCATGTTGCACATACAGGCAAAGTGGTTCATGCCGTTCTGGCTCATCATGCAGAACCTGCTCCCGTACTTGGTGGGGGGGTTCGGCGTGGCAGGCGGCGGCGTCGCGTACCTTGCGCACATCGGGGGGTTTGCGATCGGGCTGATCACGGCGTACGCGTACAGGAGGGCGTTCGATCCGCCCCCGCTGTACGGGACCAGGTACGGGTACAGGCCGGACTATTACGAATAAATCCCGCGTGCGCAGAATCGCGGCCATGCCACTGGTTACAGTCTCGATGTATCCCGGCAGGACGCAGGAGCAGAAGGACGAGTTTGCAAGGGCCCTGACCGAATCCGCCGTGGAGATACTGGGCACGAAGAAAGAGCACGTCATCGTGGTGTTTGACGAGAATCCACAGGAGAACTGGTTCCTTGCCGGAAAGCAGCTCTGAGTGAAACCCCGTAACCGTTTTTTTGATTAAACCTTTATTGCGCGGCGCGCGCCCCGTGGCGTTGAAGGCTGCCATAGTCCAGTTCAAGGCATCCACGTCAAAGCAGAGGAACCTAGGCCGCATACTCTCGTACGTCGAGAGGGCGGCAGGCCGGGGGGCCTCCCTGTGCGCATTTCCAGAGTTCATGATGCTGTATACGAGCTCATCGCAGACCCCCGAGCAGCTTGCGTCGGAAGCCGAGCCGGTTACGGGCGAGTTTGTCTCCTGTATAGCGGAGGCGGCCCGGAAGAACGGCATACAGGTCGTCGGCTCCATATACGAGACGAGTCCGCGGCCCGACCGTGTGTATGACACGCTGTTCGTATCCGACAAGAGGGGGAGGATAATCTCCACGTACAGAAAGATCCACCTGTACGACGCGCTCGGGTTCAAGGAGTCCGACAAGATGGCGCCCGGCTCTGGCATGGCAAAACCGGTCAGGACCGCGATAGGAAGAATCGGCATGATGGTCTGCTACGACCTGAGGTTCCCGGAGATGTCGCGCTCGCTTGCCGCGGCCGGATCCGAGGTGCTGGTCGCGCCCTCGGCGTGGGTCGGGGGGTACATGAAAAAGGAGCACTGGCGCACGCTGAACCGCACGCGCGCAATAGAGAACGGATGCTACGTGATTGCGCCCGACCAGGTGGGCCACGTATACTGTGGGCACAGCATGGCAGTGGATCCGTACGGCAAGGTGCTCCTTGACATGAAGCAGAGGGAGGGGATAGGATACGTGGACGTTGACATATCAAAGGTAAGGGAGACGCGCAAGGCCCTCCCGCTCTTGAAGAACCGCAGGACCGACATCTATCCGTCCTTGCGCGCCTGACCCCTCGTGGGGCACGCGATGTTGGAGCACTGCCTCGTCCATTTCTGCTTTGAGGAGTAGCGGAATATCACCTCGGGCCACGCGCACGTTCCGCATGCCTTCTTCGTGGCGCGCAGCCGCGCCCTCTGCAGGAGCGGCGACGAGGCGTCGCACCCGCCGTAAAAGTTGGAGCACCCCATAAAGCGCTTGCCGGTCCTTGGCGACTTTATTACGAGTAGCTGGCCTATGCCGCAGTCGGGGCACGGGACCAGCCCGCCCGCCGTGGAACTCGTCCCGAGTATCATGTATTGGCGCTTTTTTGCGGACCACGAGACGTACCCGCCGGAGTCCATATACTGCACGAGCTGTCTTCTGAGCGTCTCGGCCTCCGGCTTTGTGGCGTGAACCGAGTGCCTGTCTGAGTGACGCCGCCCCCGTCCTGCCGCCGCGGATCCGGCGCCGGCCTTGGCGCGCCTTTTTCTGCCTGCCTGCCCGGATCCCTTCTTTGCCGCCGCCGCCGCCTTTCTTGTGATCTTGGTACCAGTGCTGCCGCCCTTCTTGCCACTTGCAGGCCCGGCGCGGCGCTTGGCGGCTTCTTTCATGAGATATGTTGCTATTACGATTTTTATAGGGATTCTGATTACGCGCCGCATGGAGAAGGTCTGCGTCCTTGGAGCGGGAAGCACAAAGTATGGAAACCTGGCCAATGACAGCATTGTGGACATTACCACACAGGCCTCCGTTGCGGCAATCGAGGATGCGGGCGTAGACCCCAAGGAGGTAAAGGCCGCCTACATCTCAAACGTGTTCGGCGTGGCGGACAAGCAGGTGCACATAGGCCCCGTCCTGATGAGCAACCTGGGGATATCGGACCGCCCGTCCCTGTCAATAGAGTCGGCGTGCGGCAGCGGATCAGTCTCGTTCCGGGAGGCGTATGCAAACGTGGCCGCCGGATTCTACGACTGCCTTGTGGTCACGGGAGTCGAAAAGGTGACGCATACCGGCACCGAGTGGACCACGACCTACTTTGCGTACTGTTCTGACTTCTTCTACGAGGGCCAGGCCGGCGCGTCGTTTCCGGGGCTGTTTGCGTCCATGGCGCGCGCATACCTGACCGAGTTTGGCGCGACCGAGGAGGACTTTGCCAGGGTCGCCGTCAAGAACCACGAAAACGGGTTCCTGAACCCAAAGGCGCACCTCAAAAAGCGCATTACGGTCGACGACGTGATGGGTTCCCCCGTGATCGCAAGCCCGCTAAAGCTGTTTGACTGCTGCCCGTTCTCTGACGGCGCCAGCTCTGTAATCCTGTGCTCTGAAAAGTTTGCCAAGGAGCACGGGGGCGATTATGTAGAGGTTTCAGGCTCGGGCCGGGGCGGCTCGCCCGCGGCGCTGCAGGGCCGGGAGCACCTCACCACGATCCCCAGCACCAGGATAGCCGCGGACGCGGCATACAAGATGGCCGGCATAACCCCAAAGGACGTGGACTTTGCCGAGGTGCACGACTGCTTTACGATAGCGGAGGTGGTTGACACGGAAGATCTGGGATTCTTCAAAAAGGGGGAGGGCGTACAGGCGGTGCGCGAGGGAAGGACGAGCCTCAACTCTGAAATTTCGATAAACCCGTCCGGGGGGTTAAAGTCCAAGGGCCACCCGATTGGAGCCACCGGCGTCGGGCAGGTGGTCGAGGTGTACGACCAGCTGACGGGGCGCGCAGGAGAGCGTACCGTGAAGGACGCCCACATAGGACTCACGCACAACTTTGGCGCCACGGGCGCCAGCTGCGCAGTCCACATATTCCAAGGCGTGTAAGAAGAGATGTCTGCAAAGGAACAGATGATAAATTACGCCAGAGAGGGCAAGGTGTTTACGCACAAGTGCACCGCTTGCGGGCGCCTGCACCTGAGCACGGTCTACTTTTGCCAGGGCTGTGGGGCAAAGGGCTTTGAGCCCGTCGTGCTGGAAGGGCGCGGCAGCGTTGCTACGTACACGATAATTACCGTCCCCCCCGCGGGATTCGAAGGGTATACCCCGTACGCGTTTGTCGTGCTGCGCCTCGACGATTCCGAGCTCCGCATATCGGGGTTCATGGCGGACATTGCGACTCCGGCTGATCTGCCCGTCGGTACCAGGGCCAAGATTACCGGCTTTGATGAGCGCGGCATAGTAATCTCAAAGGACGACGGCGCTTCCTGAACGGCCCGCCGCGCGACAACAATTTTATTTTGCGCCCTCCGACCGGTGTATCATGTCTGTGAATGTGGTATGCGGCAAGTGCGGCGAAAAGATCACAAACATGAAGATGCTAAAGTCCCTCAAAGACGCGATGGCCTCGAACAACGGCAAGTGCCCCGCATGCGGCGAAAAGCTGTCGTCTTCCGAGTTTGAGCTCGACGCCAGGGAAAAGTGACACGCGCCAGGAACGGCGGCGGGCGCGACATGCAGGACGACGGCCTGCCCCATGCAAGAACTGTCCTGGGCGCAACGTGCGGTCTGGAGGAAAACAGCACTCCTGCCTGAAGCCTGCCATCCGTGCCCGCAGCGGTCAGTTCTTAAACGGCCGTCAGTCCGGCCTGCCGCCCGCGGGCTCTTCGACAACGGCGCAAAAGATCTGCAGCTCTGGCATGTGATCATCCACTGTTTGGCATGCGGCACGTCATAATTCTTATTTACTCCGGTTTGGAGCATATTCTGGATGGAGTTAAAAAAAACAGTTACGCCGTCCCGGCCCGTGAAAAAAAACCACACCAAGGCCACTGAAAAACGCATGAGCTCGATATTCCGGTCTATGTCCAACATAAGCCGGCTCGAAATACTAAAGGTGCTGTACTCGAAGGGCTCTACCTCGTACACCGACCTAAAGGCCCTCGCGGGGTTTGGATCCAAAAAGGAGAGCGGCAAGTTTGCATACCATTTGCGCGACTTGACGGCCCTGGCACTCGTAGAGCGCAACAAGTCCGAGCGCCGTTACAACATTACAAACCAGGGCAAGCTCGTACTGGAGCTTGCCGGAAAGATAGAGGAGAATGCGTTCATGGAGAGCGGAAAACTGCAGGTGCGCTCGTCGTCTGCGTCCATTGACGAGTTCAAAAAGCACCGCATTGTCCAGTCGCTGGTCAAGGAGGGAAACATGCCCCATGAGCTGGCGGAAAAGATAACAAAAGAGGTGGAGAACAAGATCCACAAGTACGAGATATCGTACATCACGGGCTCTCTGATCAGGGACATGGTGAACTCCGTCTTGTTGGAGACAAACAACGAAGAGTACCGTAACAAGCTGGTCCGCCTCGGCATGCCGCTGCACGACGTGCAGCAGATGCTATACAATCTGGACGAGGTGGACGGCGGCATGGAGAGCCTGATCAGCAGGGCCGGCCGCAACGTCTTCGTTGAGAATACCATGTTCGGCTCGCTGCAGAAGGACGTCGCCGACAGGCACATGGCAGGCACCATCCACATATCAAATGTCGGCACGTGGTTTGCCCTGCCCGACGTGATATTTGTCAACATAAAGGATCTTCTTGACGGCGGCATGAACATCGGCGGCAAGCACGCGTCGGCATCCCGCATTCCGAGGTCTGGCGGGCCGTCAGATGCAATGGCCTCTGTATGCATCATGCTGCACCTGCTATCACGGGAGGCATCCGAGGAGGTCGTCGTGTCGGGCCTGCCCCGGCTGCTTGCAAAGAGGTGCCCCGATGCAGGCGATGCCGAGATGGAGGCGGGACTGCTGTGGATGCTTGCCGCCTCCTCCGTCGTGCCCGCCCACACCAAGGAGGGCGGCAACATAACGTCCATACGGCTCAACATGGGGCACGACGATGCCCGGCTGGTAGACTGCATCATAAACGCCTATTCTAGATACGTGAGGCTGACTCCCAGGCCCCGCATAGGACTCGTCATAGGCTATGACAAGGGCAGTATAGAGTCCGTCTCCGGCCGCCTGGCCGACATCGTAATCGCCGGAGGACGCGTACTGCTCACAAAGTCGCAGCAGGTCTCAAGCAGGGGCGTCTCAGGCGGCAGCCTCAACAAGACCGACTCCAAGATGTCGATGGCGCTCCAGTCGGTGTCCGTCAATCTGGCGGGACTGGCATACGAGGTGGGCAGGGGCGACGCCGAGTACTTTATGGCCAGGCTGGTGCTACTGCTAAAGCCCGTGGTGGACGCCATAATAACGCGCAAAAAGGAGCTGTTTGAGAACACGCGCCGCGGCCTCAACCCGCTCATTGCAAGAAACACGCAGTACATGCAGTACGGCTATGCGTCGCTTACCATAAACCTGGTGGGCCTCCGCGAGGCGGTCTTTGAGGGCCTGGGGTTCGAGTACAACCGCAAGGGCAGGGAGACAGTCCAGAAGATAATCACGCATGCGGTGGATGCCGGGACAAACGGGGCAAGGGAGGCCGGCGAGCGGGTGACCATATGCATCGCGGACGCGCCGGAGGCCGGCGAGCGCTTTGCCAGGCTCGACGGCAAAAAGTACGGCAAGCATGTCACGGGCCCGGGCCAGACGAAACCCTACACGCAAGGGCTGGTGTTTGAGGTATCTGACATTGAAAAGTACACGAACAAGAGCCCCCCCATTACGCTGTCCAACAGGATGAGCCGCTCCCTCAACGCGGGGCTCCAGGTCGTGCTGCGCATACCGGAGACGGAGACGGATCCCGACGTGGTACGGAAGGCGATCGAGAAGATGGCCGCCCTAGTTCCGACGTTCTCCCCCTCAAAGGAGGTTATCGTGTGCGCCGAGTGCGGCTTCAAGGACAGGCCGTTTGACTCAAAATGCCCCAAGTGCCAGACGCCGCGCCGCGTCCCGGTATGACGCCGCTTGGTATGACGCCGCCCGTTCTCCCGTGCACGCCATGGTTCATTCTGCCTGAAAGACAGGCGGCCAGCCAATATACAGTGCCGCTTGCGTGCCGTGTTGCGATTATCGCAACACGCGGTCCGGCCCGCCCGATCCTGCCCGGGTTTGTTATATACAAACCGCCCCCTGGCCCTGCATTCACATGTCCATATTATGATATTCGCAGTCCGGCATGGCGCGATCCGCGGTTGGCGCGATATTTTTGGCCAAACATTGTGGGGATTTTTGCCTAGACAATTAATATAGCATATGTTTTCAACCCTTTCGGGGAGTAGCAATTTGGATAATTCACAGGTGGGTACCGGTATCAGTGTCATACGCAAGCGCAACGGGGAGATCACGGACTTTGACCAGAACAAGATCGCGAACGCCATATACATGGCGCTCGCCGCGACCTCGAAGCCGGACCGCGATCTTGCCGCCGCCCTGTCCGGGCACGTCGTCACAAAGCTGGCAGAGCAGGGCTTTACCAACGCCATGCCGCCCTCCGTGGAGGACATACAGGACATGGTCGAGTCGACCCTGATCGACAAGGGATACAGCGAGATCGCAAAGGCGTACATCGTGTATCGGCACGAGAGGCGCAAGGTGCGCAACGAGAAGATGAAGGTGCTGAACCTAAAGACCCTTGATCCCGTCTCAAAGGATTTCGACATAAGCTGCCTGAGGGTGCTGGCGTCGCGCTATCTGTTTCGCAACAACAAAAACGAGATTGTCGAGACGCCCACGCAGATGTTCGAGCGGGTGGCCATCCTGGTCGGGCTCGGGGACATGCTATATGACTCGGAGCTGTTTGACAGGGCGGGCAGCTCGCACCAGGATGTGGCAGAGGCCGAGTCGTACCTGGACAAGCTGGACGCCTTTGACTGCAAGTTCAGGATCGGGCAGTTCCATCTCAACAGGTGGCACTTTCGGGCTCTCATAAACCACTACGTGCACCTGGCAAGGAAGAACCAGATGAAGGCCAGCTTCAAGGAGCTGCTGACTATGCTGGCCGGCAAGAGGCTTGACGCGTACGCGGACAAGATCCAAGAGTACTACAACCTGATGGTGTCGCAGGACTTTCTGCCAAACTCGCCCACCATGATGAACGCAGGCGGCCGGCTCGGGCAGCTGTCGGCGTGCTTTGTACTTGGGATGGACGACGACATGGAGCACATAATGAAGTCGACGTCGGACGCCGCCATGATATTCAAGTCCGGCGGGGGCGTGGGCATAAACTACTCGGACCTGCGCCAGGAGGGCGACATAGTGGCGTCTACGTCCGGCGTGGCGTCCGGCCCCGTGTCCTTTATGAACATAATAAACACCGTAACGGAGGTGGTAAAGCAGGGCGGCAAGCGCCGCGGGGCCAACATGGGCATAATGGAGGTGTGGCATCCGGACGTTGAGAAGTTCATCACAAACAAGACAGAGCCTGGCGTGCTAGAAAACTTCAACGTGTCAGTCGGGATATGGGAGGACTTTTGGGAGGCGCTGGTGAACGACTCGGAGGAGGGCGGGACCGGCGGCGCCTACATGCTGCGCAGCCCCAAGACCAAAAAGCCCGTAAAGGAGGTGAGGGCGCACAACCTCATAGATATGATAGCCATGTCGGCGTGGAGGAGCGCCGAGCCGGGGCTGATATTCTTTGACCAGATAAACAAGTACAACGTGTTTGCAAAGGCGCGGCAGGGGCCCCTGCGGGCGACGAACCCGTGCGGCGAGCAGAGCCTGTACCCGTACGAGTCGTGCAACCTGGGATCGATAAACCTGGCCAACTTGGTCAAAAAGCAGGCCGACGGCTCGTACGAGTTTGACTGGCAGCGGTACGAGGAGGTGATCCGGAAGACCACCCGCTTCCTTGACAACGTGATTGACGTGAACCTGTACCCGGTGCCGGAGATCGACGAGGCCTCCAAGGAGTCTAGGCGCATCGGGCTCGGCGTGATGGGCGTGGCCGACCTGCTTTACAAGCTGCGCATACCGTACAACTCGCAGGAGGGATACGAGATGCAGTCCAGGCTGTCGGAGGCCCTCACGTACTATTCGATGGACGAGAGCGTGGCGCTTGCAAGGTCAAGGGGCGAGTTCCCGCTCTGCTCAAAGTCCGAGTATCCGGAGGGCCGGATACCCGTCGCCGCATATTATGAGATGCCCACGGGCCGTCACTCCTGCGAGTGGGACGCGCTCGTATCGAACATCAGGCAGTACGGCATACGCAACGTGCTGACCACCACGGTGGCCCCCACCGGCACGCTGTCGATGATTGCAAACTGCTCAAACGGCATGGAGCCCGCGTTCGCGCTGGTCTTTGAGAAGCGGGTGACGGTGGGCAAGTTCTTTTACACCAACGAGATTGTAAAGCGGGCCCTCATGGAGGAGGGACTGTACTCTGACGAGATTATAGAGAAGATTGCCGACAATTACGGGTCTCTGCGCGGAATTCCGGAGATTCCGCAGTGGATGCAGGACGTGTTTGTCACTGCGATGGACATACACTGGGCCGACCACCTGATGGCTCAGTCCGTGTGGCAGAACTGGATCGGCAACGCGATCGCAAAGACGATAAACATGCCGTACGACGTCACCGCCGATGACGTAAAGGCCGCCTACCTGCTTGCGCACGAGATGGGGCTCAAGGGAATCACCGTGTACAGGGACGGCTCGAGGCAAAAGCAGGTGCTGCACATGACAAGCGAGAATGCGGAAAAGAACTTTGAGGTGAGGCCGAGCCGGTGGGTGATGGACTTTGTGCGCTCCAATATAACCAACCGGTACATATCGGGACAGATCGACGCGGCGCTCGCGATAAAGCCGCACGATCAGGAGATCGTTGCGTCTGGATCCGACCAAGACTCCGCCCAGCAGGCGCCCGGACACGGGGACATACCCGAGGAGCAGCTCTGTCCCACCTGCAAGAACGGGCTCGTGTTTGTAGAGGGGTGCTGCATCTGCATAGAGTGCGGGTACAGCGGCTGCACGTCGGGTTGAACACGTACGTCTGGCCGCCGCGGCCGCCACGCGCGACAGGAACGTTTTCACTAGAGGCTGTCGCGATTGCCGCCGGCAGGCCGAGTGGCAATGGCGCCGTCTGCGCAGTTGCACGGGGGACGGCCGCATGATATCGCTGGTTATTGCAGAGTCGGCCCTGGAGATGGTGCCCCCTGAACTGTACGGGCACCCGGCAGTCAGGGCGCATGCGCGCCGGACGCGCGGCGGAAAACGTCAGCACATGCTGCTTGACAACTCTTGGCACTATGCCGCCATGAAAGACATGCCGGATGCTGCAAGACGCGGCAGGCCCGACTTGGTGCACCTGGCGCTGGTTACAGCTACGTCGGCCCCCCTGTACCGACTGCGCCGCGCCCTCGAGGTGTACGTGCATACCGCGGACGGCTGCATGATCAGCCTGGGTCCTGGCGTGCGCATTCCAAAATCATACCACAGGTTTGCCGGACTGGTCGAGACTCTGTATGAGACCGGCGTGATAGAGGCGACGACGCGCGATAGTCATGCCAGCGGCGGTTCCAAAGACGCGAGTTGTCGTACCGATGGCGATGGCAATGGCAATGGCAATGGCAATGACAACAACACTGTACATCACAGCGGCAAAGATGGAGCACCTGCACGGGAGGAGACCGTGCTGATGCGTCTTGAGCGCAATCGCACCTTTGCCGATCTGGTGCGCGCCAAAAAGTTCTCAAAAGTGGTGGGACTCTCCTCCCTTGGGACGCTTCCCGACTCGCCCCACCCCTACGAGTACGTGACGCAGCGCGTCCCGGATGACGCCGCCATCGTGATAGGCGGCTTCCAAAAGGGGCACTTCTCAGACGGGATAAGCGGGCACCTTGACGAGGTGTATGCAGTCGACACGTCGCCGCTAGAGGCCCATGTGGTGATCGCGCGCATCCTGTACGAGTATGAAAAAAAGCCATTTATGTAAGACGACTGCCTGCCTGCATGTCGCAGTCATTGTATAGCCTGGTTAGTATTCGGGGTTTCCAACCCCGTAACGCGGGTTCGAATCCCGCTGACTGCACCACCTGCAGATCCCAATGCCTCATTTCCACGCCGGCATGCCGATGGCACGCAGCTTGGGAGTAACTTGCGTCCTGCCTGCCTGTCTTATGGACTGCTTGGGCATCTCCCATGACGGCCCTGAATTACAGACGCCCCGTGCCTGTAGCGGGCCGGCTGCAGTGCGGCACCATGCGCCGGGGGGTTCGGCCACTGCAGGCGCAAAGAATTTTTTGCGGCCGCACTTTGCACCGTTATGGGCCGGAAAAACACGGCGCGCCGCAGGGTAGTCGTATTGGAGCGCATGGAGATACTGATGGCAAGCGCCTCGTCAATAGCCGGCACTAACCCCGCCCTTGCATACAGGCAGGCGTCCGTCGCGCGCAGGCTGTGTTCGAGGCACCGCGTCCGCATGCCGTATCATCTCCGCATGATGTTCTGCCGCAGGTGCAAGTCGCTTATCGTGCCCGGCGTCTCGTCGCGCGTAAGGATAGGGGGCTCTAACATTCGCTCCATAAGGACGACGTGCGGCTTTTGCGGGTTTGTATACCGCAAGATGCTGCCGTCCCCGCCGTCGTCATCCTGACCCGGCCGCAGTCGCGCGGAACTGCCCCCCGCCACGTCCCGCCCGCGGTCCGGCCGGGCATGCTGGCTTCAAGGGTTTATAAAACGACCCCCAAGCTTTCTTCAACATGGCCAAGGTGTACGACGTGCCCGCCGACGTGCTGGTCGAGAGGCTCACTGAGATACTCCGAAAGGAGGGCGTCGAGGCGCCCGCATGGGTTCCGTTCGTAAAGACAGGCGCGCATGCCGACAAACCCCCGCAGAACCGGGACTGGTGGCACGTCAGGTGCGCGTCCATACTGCGCAAGGTATACCTCCATGGCCCCATAGGGATTAACGGACTGCGTAGCGAGTACGGGGGAGGCAAGCCGTCAGGATACGGCGCGGCACATCATCGCTATGCAGGAGGTGCGATTATACGAAACGCGGTACACGAGCTTGAAAAGCTTGGATACGTCCAAAAGTCGGGACGGCACGGCAGGGTTGTGTCAAAGACCGGCATGAAGAAGCTTGACGTGCTTGCAACGGAGATACTGCACGAAATGTCGAAACAGGCGCCTCATCTAAAGATATATGCCTAGATCATGCCAGCGGATCTGAAATGGGCTTTAGGGAACCTGACGAATTTGGAGGTGGGAATCCAAGCGGCAGCGCCGATGACAGTCGGGGCGCCGGCGCACCCGATGCCGGGGCCGAAGTTGCAGCGCAGAAGGAGCAGCTGCTCAGGCAGATACTGATGCCCGAGGCCAGGATGAGGCTCAACAACATCAGAATGGTAAAGCCGGAGCTTGCAGGCATGGTGGAGCAGCAGCTCATCGCCCTGGCCACCCAGGGACGCATACAATCCAGACTCACCGACGAGCAGCTCCGGCAGATGCTCTCGTCAATACAGCAGCCCCGACGTGATTTCAAGATAAACCGGATCTGACATGCCCGTCTCCCACGCCGTTTTGCATGCGTGTTGAGTACGGATCCGGCCCCCGCCCGTGGGATCCGGGGATCAGGCCGCCATGGGTGAGTTCTCAGGAGGCTGATCCGCGCCATTGTACATGCCCGGGTTTGATGCCGCATGCGCAAAAGCCCGGGGTCCGGCCGTTCTGGGTACAGCCGCAGCCGGCCTGCGCATTCGTGTTAATAGTGTGGCCTCTGGCCCATTGGACAATGTGCCTGCCGTTCTGCGTCCTCGGGTTCCGCAGGCAGGAGACCCTCTAGTGTGATATTAATATTTATGAATATTTATATTCAAACCTCTTGGCCCCCTGTATATGGGAATCTTTGAGCAGCGCACCAAAGTCCTCCAGATATCACTCATATCAATATTCTCGGCGTTCGTAGTCGAGCTTGTATTCGGGTTAATCTCAAACAGCCTGGCCCTGATTACAGACAGTATCCACGCGCTCATGGACTCCGCCACCACCGTAATCCTGCTGATCGCCGCCCGGATCGCAATGAGGCCAGCCACCGTAGGGCACACATACGGGTACGGCAAGATGGAACCGCTGGGCGGCTTTGTGGGCGGCATATCGATACTGCTGCTTGCCTGCTTTTTCATATACGAGTCGGCCATACATCTGACAGGCCCCGCACCGGATGTCCTGCCGAGCCTGATAGGACTTGTAGGGGGGCTGTACACGATCGGCATCGACTTTTTACGCATTGCTATACTGAGAAAGGCACTGCGGGGACTCGGGGGGCACACCCTGAGGGCCGACCTGTACCACGCCTTTATGGATGCGGGTTCCACCATGGTGGCCATAATAGGAATCATCCTGGCGTCCCTTGGTTTCTACTACATGGACTTTGTGGCGGCTCTCGTATTGGGCGTACTGCTGGTGATAATCAGTGTGAAACTGATACACAAGACTGCGCTCGACCTGACGGATGCCATACCTCCAAAGCTCGTGTCGGACATCACGGAGATTGTGTTGGCAGTTCCGGGCGTGCTCCGGGTGGGCTATGTGTTCTTGCGCCGCTCAGGCGACACGCTGTTTGCCGACGTGCTTATCTCTGTGCGCGGCGACGCCAACTTTGACTCGGTCTCCCGAATCAATCGCAGCGTTGAGGCTGCAATAAAGGACCACGTTGTTGACAAGCCTGAGGACGACGGCCACGAGCACGGCCACGAGCACGGCCACGAGCACGGCCACGAGCACGGCCACGAGCACGGCCACGAGCACGGCCACGAGCACGGCCACGAGCACGGCCACGAGCACGGCCACGAGCACGGCCACGAGCACGGCCACGAGCACGGCCACGAGCACGGCCACGAGCACGGCCACGAGCACGGCCACGAGCACGGACATGGCCACGACCATGGCCACGACCATGGCCACGACCACGAACACGGACATGGCCACGACCATGGCCACGACCACGAACACGAACACAAGCACGGCATCCTGAGCTTTTTCGTGCACGACCATGATCACGGGAACGACCACATCAAGGACGCCCAGATAACAATACATGTCGAGCCCGACTGGGAGAACGTTCCCATCGACAACAGGCTCGTCGATATTGCAAACACGGTCGAGGGGGTAAAGGCAGCGCACAGCCCAAGCACACACAAGATGGGCAAGAGTCTCTATGCGGACCTGCACGTCATGATAGACGGGAATCTAAAACTGCAAAACACCTACAAGATCTCAAGGGCGATCAAGAAAAAGATCGCCGAGGAACTGCCGAGCGTCAAGGACGTGACGGCCAGACTCGAACCCTTTGAGGAAGGCAAGTCTGACGATGCCGGGGAAAAGTCCATGGACGAGGAGGATCTAATCCGGGAGATCCTGTTCCGCCACGAAGCTGTCAGGGGCGTCGGCCGTATACTGTCCCTAAAGTTTGGCAACGTCTCAAAGATTGACATCGAATGCTCCTTTGACGGCAAGCTTACCATCGCGGAGTCGCACGATCTTCTCATTGACATAGAGCACTCCGTTAGGAAGCAAATCAAGAATGCCATCGTGACCATACATCCGATTCCGGACTAGACTGCCGGTGTGGGGGCCCGTCCAATGGGCAACGCCAAGACGGCATGCGGCAGCAGGGGCGCGTCTGGCACGCCGTCGGCCGCATCTATGAAAGGTGCTTGGCCGGCACACCTGCAGAATCAGGTCACAATCCTTCCTTTCCCATCCTCTTTGCGCCATGCGCATGGCAGGCTCAGAGGTAAGGATCCTACGCAGGGATCTCGAGGGGGCCGAGTCGGATGGGAGCCGTGGGACGCCAGGTGCAGGACTGCAGCGGGCGGCTGAGGGGCTCGGGAAAATGGCGGAAACGCTCAGGACACAACTCGCATGCGTGGCCCGTGCTCGACAGATAAGCTATATTTATGGGATTTTTGCCGGTGTCGTTATGAAGGCTGTGGTGTACGAGGAGTACGCACCTGACGACAACTATGCCCGCATACTGCAGGTCAAGGATATTGACGAGCCAAAGCCAAAGTCCAACGAGGTCGTGTTTGAGGTAAAGTCGGCGGCCCTGAACTACAACGACATCTGGGGCATGAGGGGCCAGCCCGTGGCAGTCCCGCTGCCGCACGTGTCAGGCTCTGACGCGGCCGGCGACGTGATCGCTGTGGGCGACGACGTCCGGGACATACAGGTGGGCGACCGCGTCGTATCGCACTCCAACATGGCCTGCAGGGTCTGCACAGCGTGCACCGACGGGCGCGAGTTTGACTGTACGAGGCGCACCATATGGGGCTTCCAGACGGGGCCCACGTGGGGCGCATACCAGGAGGTGACGCACCTGCCGGAGGTCAACGTCTCAAAAATACCAGAGTCCGTGTCGTACGACGAGGCGGCCGCGTCCTCCATGACGCTCCTGACGTCGTGGCACATGCTGGTGGGCAGGGCGAAGATAACGCCGGGGCAGACCGTGCTGATAATGGGCGGCGGCTCCGGAGTCGGGAGCTTTGGGATTCAGATTGCAAAACTGTACAACTGCGATGTCATCGCGACCGCGAGCCCCGACAAGCTCGACAAGTGCCGCGAGCTCGGGGCCGACTATGCGGTGGACCACCGCAAGGAGGACTGGCACAAGGAGGTCCGCGCAATCTCCAAGGAGATCGCAAAGAGAAAGGGCGAGGCGCCGGGCATTGACATTTCATTCGATCACATAGGCCAGACGCACTGGAACAAGCAGCTTACCCTGCTGAAGTACGGGGCGACGCTGGTCTCGTGCGGCGCCACCACCGGGTATGACGCCCATACCGACCTGCGTCACATATTCTTCAAGGGCACCAACATACTGGGCTCCACGCAGGGCACAAAGGCCGAGTTTGACCAGGGCCTCTACTGGATGGGCCAGGGCAAGATCAAGTCCCAGATCGATTCCGTATACTCGTACGAGCAGGCGGCCGAGGCACACACAAAGATGCTCACCGGCAAGGGACTCTTTGGAAAGATACTCCTAAAGTCGCAGGGCTGATCGCAGTTGCAGCCGCGGCTATTCCGCAGTCTCTGCTTTGTTCCTGGAAATAACCCGAGGTTTATTGAAAAGGCAAAGAGCCTGAGGGCCGACATCGTCTGCTTTGATCTCGAGGACTCGGTCCCGGACGTCCAGAAGAGGGAGGCCCGGCAGATGATACGGCAGGCGCTCCGCGACCGAGACTCGTACGCGGCCGGCGCAGTGTACGTGCGGACAAACTCGCCCGCCTCCGGGCTCATACCGTCGGACCTGGGGGAGGTGGTTCGACGCGGGATAGACGGCGTAGTGATCCCAAAGCTGGACAACAAGGCCCAGCTCAAGAGAATAGTAAAGGTGCTGGAGGACCTGGAGCGCCGCCGCCGCCTGGGGCCGGTCGGCGTGATGCCGTCAATCGAGTCGGCCGAGGGCGTGGTAAAGGCGTACGAGATTGCCTCGTCCGGTGGCAGCAGCAGGCATTCCAGGATAGACTGCGTGATATTCGGGGTCTTTGACCTGCTTGCCGACATGGGGATAGAGTATACGGCGCAGTCGGACGCCGCCAGGTACGCGCGCGCAAGGGTGGCGCTTGACGCGAGGGCGGCAGGCGTGCCCGCGATCGACGGCATATGGCAGAACCTCAAGGACGCCAAGGGGCTTGAGCGCGACTGCATGCTTGGCAGGTCGCTTGGATTCGCCGGCAAGAGCGTGATCCATCCGGATCAGATCGACACGGTGCACAGGGTGTTCCACCCCACGAGGTCGGAGGTGGACTGGGCGCGCAAGGTCGCCGACGCGTACGCAAAGTCTGCAGCAAAGGGCAGGGGAGCCACCGCGGTGGAGGGGCGGATGATCGACGAGGTCCACTACAAGCAGGCCAGGGCGGTCCTCGACCTGGCCGCGGATCCCGCCGGCTGAGCATGCGCCTTTCCACCATCGTCGTTACATGGGCGGCGTCACGGGAGGTTGGACGACATACGTCTCCAACAACAACAACATGTTAATTTGACACGCCCCTTGTGTGACAGATGGTAAACCTGCTCGACCCCTCAAACGTGATAAGGTCCATGTTTGACGCGGGCCGGTACGAGAAGATGCACGACTATTGCAAGCAGATGCTCGCACGAGACCCGGATGACATGACCGCCCTGCAGAACATCGCGCTCGCGCTCATATGCATGGGGCGCCACGGGGAGGCCCTGTCGTACTGTGACAGGGTGCTAAAGCTGAGGCCGTACGACGAGTATGCGCTCAGAAACAGGCTGTCCGCGCTCGAGGCCCTTGATATGCACGATGAGGCGATCGACACGTGCAAGCAGATGCTGCAGTCAAACCCCGGCGACGTGACGGCGCTTACGGGGGTCGCGCTTGCGCTCACCCGGACGGGCCGGCACGCAGAGTCCCTCCCGTACTACGACAGGGCCCTTGAGGCGTCGCCGGGTGACGTGACGGCCCTGCTCAACAAGGCGCTCTCTATGACGTACCTTGGCAGGTACGTGGACGCCCTGCGGCTGTATGACGCGGCAGGTGGAAGGGTGGACAAGCAGGTTGCAAGGGACGTCTCTGCCGCCCGCTCCCGGATCTTCTCCAAGCTGGGAAGGGACGACGAGGCGTTTCTGGCGGCCCAGGGCGTGCGGGACGGAGACATGGCGCGCATAATATCTGACGCGAAAAACAGCAACTGCTCCGTGTTCCACCAGTTCTGCGACAAAGAGTACTCTGAGATGACGTCAGGCGACACCTGACGGCGTGACGGCACCACAAGACGCTCCGCGTGCGCCGGCGTCACTTTGATTATATTTGCCCCCGCCGCATACACGTCACCAAAATGTTCACTGGAATCATAGAGAATACCGGCCTGGTCAAGAGCATCACCGCGAGCACGTCCGGCCGGAGCGCGGCCAAGCTCGTGGTGGACCTGCAGAAGAAACCCAGGGGACTGAAGGAGGGGCAGAGCGTGGCTCTCAACGGCGTGTGCCTCACGGCCGTGGCCATAGACGGCTCCGAGTGCACCTTTGAGCTTGTAGAGGAGACGATCAAGAAGACCAGCCTCGGGGGCCTGAAGGCGGGCAGCATCATAAACGTGGAGCGCAGCCTCAAGGTGGGCGACAGGCTCGAGGGGCACTTTGTGCTAGGGCACGTCGACGGCAGGGCCACCATCACCAAGATGCAGAAAAAGCCCGGCGAGGTGCGCATGTGGTTCCGCATACCAAAGCGCCTTGCCAAGTACGTGGTGAAGAAGGGCTCCGTCGCGCTTGACGGCATAAGCCTGACCATAGTGTCAGTCAGGGACCGCACCGCCTCAGTCTCGCTCATACCGCATACGGTGCAGGTGACAAACCTGTCTGCCAAGAAGGCGGGTGACAAGCTAAATATCGAGACCGACGTGCTGGGCAAGTACATCCTGGACTGACCGGTCATAACCCACATGTGGGTAATTACCAATATGTTGGTAAGCTTTATAGTCGGATCATGCGGATTCCCCGCATGGCATCCCTTGATGACGCGCTCGCATCCCTGAGGCGCGGCGAGTTCGTACTGCTGCACGACTCGGAGGGCAGGGAGGACGAGGTCGACATGGTGGCGTACGCCGGGACGGCAAGCCCGGAGCACGTGGCAAGGATGCGGCAGCGCGCCGGCGGACTGCTGTGCGTCGCGGTGGACCACGAGTTTGCCCGCTCAGTCGGGATACGGTACATGCACGACATACTGGCCGATTCGGGGGCCGCCGCATGCGACAAGTCCATGATAATGGGGCTCGCCCCGTACGGGGACCGCTCCACGTTCTCGATATCGGTAAACTCCAGGCGCACGTACACCGGCATAACCGACAGGGACCGCTCCGCCACCATATCGGACATTGCGCGCGTGTACGACGCCGACGACATGGCGGGGGCGTTTGCAAAGTCGTTCCGGACGCCGGGGCACGTCCCGTTGCTTATCGCGTCAAAGAACCTGCTGGAGGAGCGCCAGGGGCACACCGAGATGTCAATCTATCTGGCAAAGGCCGCCGGACTCCGGCCCGTAATGGCAATGTGCGAGATGATGGACGCGCAGACGTACGCGGCGCTGTCAGTTGACAAGGCATCCAGGTTCGCCGCGCAGCACGGCATGCCGCTTGTCGACGGCAGGGAATTGGCCGAATATGCCAGGGTGCACTGAAATTGAGGATATCAATCGTAGTGGCCGAGTTCAACTATGACGTGACGTCTCGGATGTACGAGGTGGCAAAGGAGAGGGCCGCTGCCCTGAACCTTGAGATAGTGCACACCGCCTGGGTGCCGGGCGTGTTTGACATGCCCGTGGTGGCCGACGCGCTGCTGCGCCGGGACGACGTGGACGGGGTGGCGGCGATTGGGGCCGTAATAAAGGGGCAGACCAAGCATGACGAGGTCATAGCCCACTCCACCACGCGCGCCCTTGCAGACCTCTCCGTGAAGCACGGCAAGCCCGTGTCGCTCGGCGTGACGGGGCCCGGCATGCAGGAGAGGCACGCGTTTGCGCGGATCAGGCCCGTCGCGGAACGCGCCGTGGAGGCGCTGCTGAAGATAGACGGGGAGCTTGCAAAGATACGCATGTGACTGGTGCGGCTACGATGACAGTTATGATGGTGGTTACGATGACGGCTACAATGACGGCGGCAGCAACTACGAGGGGTGTGGCAAGATGGTACAGCTGAGCGTCCTCAAGATTGAGGAGTACGGGCCGTGGACGCTCACGCTTGGGAGCGACAGGGAGCACGAACTCCAGATGCTCCAGTCGCGGCTTTACAACAGGGTCCAGAGTCTGTTTTCTGAGCGCGACTGCCTTGTGTTTGCAAACCGTGCCGATGAGCTGTTCGCCCTCAGCTCCGGGCTTGCCGTGGACGGGCACGTCGCAATACAGGATGCGCTGGCAGCAGAGTTTGCCGACATCCGCGTGCGGATGTCGATTGGGAGCGGCCGGACGCCGGCCGCCGCCGACGCGGCCGCCGCCGACGCAACGCGTACGGCCGGTACGCGCAACGGCGGCGGCAACGGCGAACGCACCGACATGATATTCGGCGGGGATGCTGCGGCACAATCGGATTCAGGCGACGACGTAAGCATAATGCACATGGACATAGACGAACTGAGCGGCCTCCGTCGACGCGGCGCAAGCCCGTACGAGATCTCCCTTCTGATGTTCGGGCTGTACCACAAGATGTCCGAATACTTTTACCGCGAATACGAGTCGCTTGCGTTTTTCATGGGCGGGGACAACTTTATGATTATATGCTCAGACGAGGCCAGGGAGTCTGGCGGCCGAGGGTTCGTGGACGCGGCGGAGCGGCAGGACGGCATACGCCTGAACTGCGGAATAGGCAGCGGCAGAAACGGACGGGAGGCTGCCATGCGCGCGACCGAGTCGCTTGACATGATAAGAAAGATGCGCGATGAGAGTGGCAGCAGCAGCAGCGCAGGATCGGAGGGAGAGTGGCCGCGCGTGTACGAGCACGCGACCGGGCGGCGCCTCTGACCCGTGGGTATCTGATTATGATGATGATGATGATGGTAACGACGACGGTGATGTGAATGGCACACACACGTCTGTTCAAGAACGCGTCGGTCTTGGCGGGCCCCGAGCTCAGGTACGTGCGGGACGCCGACATTGCAGTTTCAAATGACACGTTTGAATACGTGGGGCCTGCCGGTAGCAGGCCGCGGCAGGATCCGGGCCGCGATGCCGGCGACGCGGATGCGGCTCCCTCGACCCATGACTGCACCGGGCTTCTTGTAATCCCGGGACTGGTGAACTGCCACACCCACGTCGGAGATTCCGTGGGAAAGGATGCCCGGCTCGAGGGGACGGTGGACTACAAGATACACCCCGTGTTCGGGCTAAAGTCCAAGATACTCTCGGAGACCCCCCCTGACGTACTGGTAGATTTCATGGCAAACTCGTGCTCCTCGATGGTTCGGAGTGGGACAACAACCTTTGTGGACTTTAGGGAGGGCGGTGCTGAGGGAGTCGCGCTGCTCAGAAGGGCCCTCTCAAGGGTTCCTATACGCTGCGTCATAATGGGCCGCACGAACCATTACAGCGACGAGGATGGCATACGCCGCAACGCACCGCTCTCGGTATCCGGCGAGGGCGAGCTGGGCGATGTCATGCGGCGCTGCGACGGGCTGGGCGTCAGCGGGGCAAACGAGAACAGTGATGCCATGCTTGAACGATACTCCAAGTGCGACGCGCTGCGCGCCATACACGCGTCAGAAACCGCGGAAAGTGTATCCCGCTCGGAGCAGATGACCGGCGCCTCTGAGACCGCCAGGGCCTTGGGGCTCCGGCCTCATTTTCTGGTGCACATGACCCATGCGTCAAAGGGCGATCTGGCGGCAGTCGCAGACTCTCCCGACGTGAGGGGCATTGTGGTGTGCCCGAGGGCCAACGCCGCCCTGGCAGAGGGGATGCCGGACATCACGTCCATGAGGCGCCTGTCGAACCGCAGGCTGGCGCTCGGCACCGACAACGTCATGGTCAATACACCTGACATGTTCAGGGAGATGGACTACACGTGGAAGGCGGCCATGGGCATGGACAGGGAACGGGTGGATCCCGCCGAGATACTGCGGATGGCGACCGTGAACGCCGGCATGATACTGGGCAGAAGGATAGGGCAGGTCGCGCCCGGCATGCTCGCCGACTGCGTCTTTCTGGACAAGCACGCAATCGATCTGGAACCGGTGCACAATCCCCATGCGGCGGTTGTCCACAGGGCGTCGGCATCGTCAATAAGGGCCGTGATGATAGGGGGCAGGATGGTGCATGGCTCGCTTGACTAGGCGCAACAAAAACAATAACAGCAGCAGCAGCAACCGACCGGCCATGCCCCGCGTCATCCTCAGCGCGGCCGTATCGGTGGACGGCAAGATCTCGCTTGCGGGGGGCCGCCGCGGCCCGCGTTCTCGCGCCCGCGCGCCCGCCAGGCTCTCCTCCGAACCTGACGTGTCAAGGGTGCATAGGCTCAGGGCCAGATGCGACGCGATACTGGTGGGGGTCAACACGGTCCTCTCCGACGATCCGCTGCTTACCGTGCGGCATGCCCGCGCGGGGCGCAAGGGGGGCGAAGGCGCCGCCGCCACCGCCAGTCAGCCCACCCGGATCGTACTGGACTCTATGGCGAGAACCCCGCCCGCCTCGAAGGTGGTATCGACAAGCCCCGGGACCAGAACGATAATCGTGGTGTCCGGAACGGCGCCCGAGCGGCGCATCCTGGCTCTGCGGCGGACGGGCGCGGAGGTTGTGACGATGGGACGAAAGGCAGTCGACGTGCGGCGGCTCTTGAGCCGTCTGGCAAAAGACGGGATCAGATCCGTTCTGGTGGAGGGCGGCGGCACCACCAACTGGGAATTTCTCCGCAGGAACCTGGTCGACGAGATTGTAGTGGCCGTATCCCCCTACGTGCTGGGGGGCGGGTTGCGCGGCGCCGTCTCGCTCGTGGAGGGCCCCGGGTTCCCAAGCGTGCCGGACTCGCCCAAGCTGTCGCTGAGGTCTGCAAGGCGCCTTGGTGATCACGTCATATTGTCCTATGACGTTGGCGCGTGGGATGGTGACAACGGCAGCAGCAGCAGCACCAGCAACGGCGGCGGCAGCATTAGGAGGCCGCGTCGCGCAGGCTCCCGCACCTGACTGCCGTCAGGTTGCGGCACCGTGTGGCCGTGAAGAGATATAACCCCTGTATCCTGCGTCCGTCCGTACATGCCGACTGCGTCGCTGCGCCGAGACCACGACCTCATCGAAAAGGTGACAAAGGCCATGGGCACCACCATAGAGGTGCTGCAGGGCGGCAAGCAGGTTCCCGAGTCCGTCCTGATGCAGGTGGTCGACTTTACAAAGAACTTTACGGACGTGTGCCACCACACAAAGGAAGAAAAGTCGTTATTTCCCGCCCTTGCAGACGCCGGCATGCCGACCAACATGGGGCCCATCGCCGTAATGCTGGCAGACCACCAGCGCTCGCGAGAGATCGGGCAGAGCATGGAGGTGTCTGCCCGCGCATATCTGGAGTCCGGCGACCCGTCAGGGCTGGTACGGGACATGAAGGAGTACGTGGAGCACATCACGGAGCACCTGTGGAAGGAGAACAACAGGCTGTTTGTCATGGCCGACGCCCGCCTGCAGTACGTCTCTGAAAAAGTAGACGGCGAGCTTGGCCGCATAGAGGGAGAGCAGCTGGACGCGGTAGGCAAGGACAGGCTCCACTATGAGAGGCTGGCCGACGATCTTGAGCGGGGCGCCTCTGGGCGCAGCCATCAATGACTGTCGCCGCGCCGGCAGGCGCGCCAAAGGCGGCTGCGCAAATACTTTACGGACTTGGATTGCAGAATGCCGGGGCTGTTTACCGGGTCACTCGACATAGTGCTGCTGCGTCAGGTTGTCGTAAAACCTGACTGACTTTACATTTACAAACTCGAGCATCCCGTACCTGGAGAGCTCCCGCCCAAAGCCGCTGTGCTTTATGCCGCCAAACGGCACGCGCGGGTCGGACACCACCACATTGTTGACGCTCACTATTCCCGACTCGATCCTGTGGGAGATCTTTTCTGCCTTTGAGAGGTCCCTAGTCCATATGCTGGCGCCAAGCCCGTACTCGGAGTCGTTTGCCAGCCTGACTGCCTCGCCCTCGTTCTCCACTATGGTGATGGGCGCAACTGGGCCAAACGTCTCCTCCCTTGCGATCATCATGTCCTGGGTGACGCCGGATATCACGGTCGGCTTGTAAAAGTACCCGCCGCCCGATTCATCGTCTGCAGCGTCGCCATCTCCGCACGTTTCGCCCCCGAGCAGTATGTTTGCCCCCTTTGCCTTGGCGTCCTCCACCATCTCTGATATCGACTCCAGCCCTGCCTTGCTTGAGACGGGGCCCAGGTCGGTGTCCATGTTCATGGGATCGCCCACCACGAGCTTCGATGCCATGCTCAGGAACTTTTCTATAAACTCCTCTGCCACTCCCTTCTGGACAAAGAACCTCTTTGAGGCCACGCAGCTCTGGCCGCAGTTGATGAACCTACCCTTTACGGCCCCCTGTGCCGCGTCGTCGATCATCGCGTCGTCAAGCACTACAAACGGGTCGCTTCCGCCCAGCTCGAGCACGCACTTTTTGAGTCCGGCGGCCGCCCTCTGTCCCACCTTGGCGCCCGCGACCGCGCTCCCTGTGAACGTGACGGCGTTGACGCCTTCAGAGTCTATCAGGTGGTTTGCCGTCTCCGTGCTTCCTATCACGCATTGGAACACGCCGTCAGGCACGCCCGACTCCCTGAACGCGGTCTCTATCTCTATGCCGGACTGCGGCGTGATGCTTGCTGGCTTCATTACGATGACGTTTCCGGCCATCAGGCAGGGGGCGGCGAACCTGAGCGCCTGCCAGTACGGAAAGTTCCACGGCATTATGGATCCGATGGTCCCGAGCGGCTCGAACGTGACAAAGCTCTTTCTGGCGTCCGTGGTGAGCACCTCGTTGGAAAGGAAGCTGTCTCCGTGGTCCGCGTAAAACTCGAGGACCCACGCGCACTTTTCAATCTCCCCTATGGACTCCTTTATGACCTTGCCCATCTCGGCCGTGGCCACCCTTGCCAGCTTCTCCTTGTGGCTCCTCAGGTACTCGACCAGATTGTATACGTACCCGCGCCTCCTCTCGTAGTCCCTCTTCCATTCGGGAAAGACGCGCTGCGCCCTGCCCACTATCTCCGCGACCTGAGGCCCCGTCATCGCGGCATAGGTGTCTATGGCCCTGCCGGTGGCGGGGTTGGTGGTGCTGAATTCGGCGCCCTGCATCTTCAGGCTCCCCTGTAGTTCGACTGTGATGGCGGTGATGATGATGCCGGCGTACCTGGCGCCGCATCTGATGCGGGCCCGTAGACTGCCGCCCACCACGTAGCGCCCCTCAGGGCCTCGGAGTATGCGCCTATCATGGAGTGCATGTACCTGTCAAACGCCTTCATGCCCTGCGAGCGGGCCTTTGCGTACCACTGCAGGATGTCGCCGTATCCGTCAAGCTGCGCCAGCACGTGGTCCGTCGTCCTGTCCGCTGAGCGCCCGAACCTGTCCAGAAAGCCCGGGTCGGCGCCGCCCGCCATCCTGTCTAGGAGCTCCCGCTCTGAGAGCAAAAGCATGCCGAACACGTTGTCCAGCATGTGCAGGTACTCTTTGTACATGTCTGAGTATATCTGAAAGTGGGTCGGCGACTGGAGCTCCATCTCCCTGAGCATCCTCGACGTGTTCTCCTTTATTATGTCCGTAAACGATACGGTGCCGGCGCCCTGTGACATTTCATGGTGCGTTTGTGCTTTGTATTTATGCGTATGGCGTGCCTCGGAACCATGCCTAGTGGCAGCCCGCCCCGCGCCCCATGTCTGGCAGTATTGTCCGTGTTTTTTTTGTAGCGGCAGTGGTGACGACGACGACAACGACGGCGGCGCCTAGAAGACCTGCTGCATGTCGTTCTTTATCTCGTCTATCTTTTTGGCGTACGCCTTTTTCGGCCTGTCGTTGTTCTTAAAGTTCAGTATGCTCCCGCACGACGGGCACTTGAACATGCCGTCGAGCGCGTCCTCAAACGTCACACGGAGGCACTCGTCGTTGCCGCAGTGGTAGAACTCTGATGCGTTCTCGTACTCGAGTCTCTGCTGCAGGCGCTCGGTTATCTTCTTCTTCTGCTTTTCGATGAACTGCTCCACCTCCTCGCGCCTGGTCCTCCACCTGTATACGAACCACCCCTTGCGCTCGTCCTTGACCTTTATCCCGGTTATCAGCGACTTGCCAAAGAGGTCGTAGAGCACCTTGCGCACCATGTTTATCCTCAATCCGGTGGAGCTTGCAATCTCCTCGTCGGTGGCGTCCTCGGACTTTAGCAGGGATATGGCGACCTTGAGGTACTCGTCACCTCCAAGTATGGCCGCGATCTTTACAAACGGATCCTCGTACTTTTCTGCCACCGTGCGCGGTCAGTTATGTGGCTATTAATCTGTTGTTTACTGCGTCTTGTGCGCCCCGGGCTGATCGTCGTCGCGATTGCCATCATCCCCGTCGTCGTCATCGTCGTCACTGTACGCGCGCGACTCGACCCGCTTGCCGTGACGGGACGGGACTATGCGCCTCTTTGCTCCCCCGAACCGATCCTGCCCGAGCTGGGCGCCCTGGTATATGCGGTCAAGCAGGACTGCCAGGGCCGCAATCTCCGAGTGCGGCTGCCCCCCCACGCTTACGTTGTAGTCTGCCGCGTCGTACACCTCCCTTGGCACCTTTTTGGCGCCGACTACGACAAGCATCCTGGCCGCGCCATCCTCGGCGCGCCGCCGCAGCTCGCCCTGTACGTCGTTTATGGACTCGCCGTACATCGACAGGTGCACTACCGTATAACCCTGCCGCACCTTTTCGCGCAGGACGGGCCTCCATCCGTCCACGTACTCGACTTCGAACTTGCCCCCCCACGTCTCGTTTATTGCGCGTACGCCCTGCCTGATCTCGGGGTTCGCCTCAGTCATGTATATCCTGGACGCCCCAAAGGCCCTGGCCACCAGGGCCACATGCGTGGTGACCCTGTCGTCCCTGACGGGGCGCTGGCCGATCCGGAGCACCTCTATGGTCGCGGTCATGCGCGGCCGTCCGCCTCCTCGCGTGCTGCCGTTGTCTCCGCCGCTGCTGCTGCCGTGACGGCCTCTGGGATGTGTGAACCCTTCTTGTCCCGGCGTCCGGGACGCCACGCGCCGCCCGCGGCCGGACCAAAGGCCATCTCGGCTATCATGTCCTTCAGCCCGTCGATATTCGCGCCAGTCTTGGCCGATACGGCGACCCACCTCCCCGTGCCGCCATCGTCGTCGTCCGCGCCCGCAATTCCCAGTCGCTCGGCCCTCCTCCTCGCGACATCGGCGCTAGGTGCGACCATGTCGGCCTTGTTGAGCGCGTATATGACGCGCTCCTCCCTCACTCCAAGCTCGCCGAGCGCGGCGTGGCAGCTGGCAATCTTCCTCCTTGCCGCCTGCACGGGTTCGGCAAAGTCCACGACCAACACTATCACGTCCGCGTGCCCGAGCTCCTCCAACGTGGAGCGGAACGCCTCTATCATATACGCGGGCAGCTTGCTGATGAACCCGACCGTGTCCGACACCAGCACCGGCTCCGCGGCCCTGCCGCCGACCTGGGCGCGCCTCGTGGTGGTGGAGAGCGTGGTGAACAGCTCGTCGCCCTTCTCGTTGTTCTCCCCCGTCATTGTGTTGAACAGCGTGGTCTTGCCCGCCGACGTGTACCCCGCAAGCGAGACGGTCTTGAACCCCGCCCGTCTGCGCGCACTCCTGTGCAGCTCGCGCTGCCTTCCGGACTTTTCGAGCTTCGCCCTAGTCGAGTTCATCCGGTTCCGTATGTCGTTGTAGTATACGTCGACCCCGAACTTGCCGATCCCCATGAACCCCGGCTGCTCCCCCATGCTCGCGAGCCTGACCCTCTCCTTTGCCCTGGCCATCTCGTACCTGAGCTGCGCCAGCCTCACCTGCAGCCTCGACTCGGCGCTCGACGCGCGCCTCTCGAATATCTCCAGTATGAGGGTCTCCCTGTCGAGTATCTCCATGTGCACGGCCGACGCCAGATTATAGTTCTGGCTCGGCTTTAGGATCTCGTCGTATACCACCACGTCGGGGCCCGTCTCCTCTACGATCTCCTGCAGCTTTTCGAGCGCCCCGCGCCCTATCCCATACCTGGGGTGCCCCAGATAACGCTGCCTCATCACGCGTACGGGCTCGTACCCGGCCGCGTCGCAGAGGCCCAGCGCCTCGCCCACGGCGTCCTCCCTGTTGCGCGTGATCAGGACAGCTGTCTTCATCCCCTCGCCATCTCCTTGCCTGTCATTGTAGCACACCGCCGCGGCTTGGCAGTCATAATATCTCTATCACCGGGCGCGCCCGTCACGCCGTTGGCGCGGCGGCGTCCCCGTTCCCCTTTTTGAGCGCCTTTTCTATGTTCATGTTCAGTACGATCTCCGATATGTCGCTCGCGTACTCTGCTATCCTCCTGATGTTCTCTGCCATCCTCCTTATGCGGTACACCTCCTCGTCGTCCTTGTGGTCCCTTACGGAGTCAAGCAGGTCCTTCTCGTACGTCGAGATCTCGCCGCATCTATTTATGGTACCCTCCGCCTGGACGTGGTCCTCCTTGAAGAGGGCCAGGCACGCGTCATCAAGCACCGAGAGGCAGAACTGGCTCATCCTCTCCAGCCTGTCCAGGTACTCCGGCCCTATGCTCTTCTGGAACTCCAGGACGTCCTTTGCCACGAGCGTGGCGTGGTCCCCCGTCCTCTCGATGTTCTTCACCACCAGCCTGTACCCGAGGCAGTTCCTGGCGTTCCGAAACCCGATCTCCTGCAGTATGTGCTCGTTCTGTATCGCTATCTTCAGCTGGCGTATTATGTAAAAGCCGAACCTGTCGACCTCGTCGTCCGTGCTGATCACCTCCTTTGCGAGCTCCGCGTTGTTCTCGCGCACGGCCAGTATGGCGTCGCTGCACATGGACTTTGCCAGGTGTATCATGCGCTTGAACGCCCCGTCGACTGACAGCTCGAGGAGGTTCACCAGCACCTGAACCGTGATGCCGCTGCTCGAGTCGGAGGTTATCTCCGATCCCATGAGCATCCTCTTGACGGACTCCTTTACGGTGCTCCTCTGGCCCGGGCTGAGCCTGTCCCCCCTCGGCTTTACCGTGATGGACCTGAACCCCAGAAAGTAGAGCGAGATGAGCTTGCGCACGATACTTGAGGGCTCGTCCCTGCCGTCTATCTCCAGTATGGCGTCCTCCTTCTTCGGCGTCCTCGGCTCGTACTTTGGGGGGTGCACCTCGAGGGCCGTCGCCCCCTTGCGGACTATCCTCACCTGGTCGCCCCTCTTGAGGCCCAGGTCGGTTATCCAGTCCTTTGGCAGGGTGACTATATACGACGACTTGCCGGTAAATTGAATCTTGCGCATCTCCTCATTCTCGCTCATGTATATGATACGGGCCGGCCATTCTATATAGACATGCCGCCCCATATGGCCTGCATCGCGTGCGCGGCCGCGCGTACGTCTAATAGTGGCGGCGTGGCGCGTGGCCGCATGCAGGAGGCCTCAAAGGTGCGCCATACCATCGACGCGCAGTTCGGGCGCGGGGCGCACAGGTCGGTCCCGGCTGGCGCCGTCATAGAGCGCTCGAGGCGGACCGGGCGCATAAGGGGCATACGCGACGGCAGCCAGAACCTGCTCTGTACCCTGAGGCCCGACGGCGGGCTGGCGATCACGACGCGCCTGGCAGAGATTATGCTTGCCCGGCGCCCTGCCGCATTCGCGTCGTACTGCGTAGAGGTCTCGCCTGATGCCGCCCCGTTCGTGGAGGAGGGCCGGTCGGTCTTCTGCAGGCACGTGGTGCGCTGCGGCCGGAACGTCAGGGCCGCCTCCGACGTGCCCGTCACGTGCGGCGGCAGGGTGATCGCGGTGGGCAGGGCGCTGCTGTCGTGCGAGATAATGTCGGATATGAGCAGGGGGGTCGCAGTCAAGGTCAGGGATGGTTTAAAAGGTCGCGGCGGGTAACCGTGCCATGATGCGTGGCGGAAACCGCGGCATGCGGCGCATGATGGACAAGATGGGACTCGACGTGGAGGAGATAAAGAACGTCCGAGAGGTGGTGATCAAGACCGACAAGAAGGAGATCATCGTCGAGAATCCGTCCGTCTCGGAGATGAAGAGCAAGGACGCCACCATATTCACCGTGACCGCCGCCGACGGCGGCTACTCGGAGCGCGAGCTGGAGATCCCGGTGTTCCCGGACGAGGACATCGACATGGTGTGCGAGGAGACCGGCGTCGACAGGGAGAGGGCGGCCGCCGCGCTGGCCGAGGCCGACGGCGACCTGGCGCGGGCCATACTGGCGCTCGGCGACCAGTAGCTCGGCGCCGGCCCCGAATTAAGATTTAAGTAATAGCCTGCGTGAGCCCAAGCGTATGAGCAAGGGTTCTGCAGGTGTGGCGGCCGAGTCCAACGTTTCTGGCATCATAAAGTCCCTCAGCGCGCTCGAGGACGACCTCGACTCCCTGGGCGGCAAGGTGGGTGACATGAAAAAGCAGCTCGCGGCAAGGGCCCAGTCCCAGATCGATTCCATGATGGAAAAGACGCGGGAGATGGCCTCAAAGGAGGCCGAGGTTATCATCAACGAGTCAAAGGCGGCAGCGGAGGCCGAGTCAAAAAGCATAACGGAGCGCGGCGAGGCCAGGCTTGCCGAGATCAAATCCGCTGTCGACGGCAACTTTGAGGGCGCGGTGAAGGACGTGGTATCGACCATTTTGAAGCCATGACCGGTGCGTTATGATCATACACGTCACAACAACCAGTACCGTCGCATATTTCTATACCGCAGGGCCGCCGGCACGCGCCGCCTGCTGCTGCCGCCGCCGTTGCTGCTGCTGCCACTACTGCTACTGCTCAGGACGCGGTGGCGTGCAATGACGCTCCACCCGCTGCAGGATACGCCGTTTCCGAGCGGCCTGCGCGTGGCGGTGGCGACTGCCCGCGGCAGGCCCTACTATTACTTTTCGTCGCTGCTCAGGGAGCTTGGCGTCCGGTTCGACTCGATACTGCCGGAGCGCATGGGCGCGTACGGGGGACACCTCGTAATGACCACGATACCGGAGCACCCGGGGCCCCGCGCGTTTCCGGGCCCCGCCCTGTTCTTTGAGGACGTCTCGGGGCACCCGCCCGCCGTGGTGTGCGGCCTGATGGTACGGGAGTCCGGCCTGCATCCGGGGCCCGAGGAGCTCGTAGTGGGGATAGACCCGGGGCAGCGCAGCGGGCTTGCAATATCGTACTGCGGGCGGGAGATAGGGTCGTCGATACACTCCTCCGTGGACGGCCTGGTCTCCATGGTCATACGCGTGCTCGGGGGCCTGCCTGCAAGGCGCAGGCTCGTCAAGATAGGGGACGGCGACGTCGAGACGGCCTGCGAGATTGCCCGCACGCTGAACCTGCGCTTCTGCTCTTCCTTTGAGTTTGAGCTCGTCGACGAGAGCCGGACGAGCCCAAAGCTCAAGAACTTTAACCGCCGCGGCAGGCGCGACATCCTGTCTGCGCGCTACATATCCCGCCGCGACGGCAGGAGGAGGCACCGTGACGTCATGCCGCTCTCGATGACCGGCTGACGGCGCGACGCCGCCTGCGGCCGCGATAACTGTATATTTTCTTAAGAATTCCCGCCGTTTTTACTGTATCTTCCAAATTTTCATATCATATTGGCAAGTTTTATACTTTTGGACTGTTTTTTTGAAAATTTTCTGGCTTTAGGCTTAAATACCTTTCGTGTTTATCAATCACACATGACGTGCAAGGGAATCTGTACTCGATACAAGGCCCAGAAGCCGGTCGGGACGGGCAGGTACGCCTCGGGACAGCGTCGGTGTCAGATATGCGAGATATTCATAAAATGGGAAGGGCTGTGGTGCCCGTGCTGCGGATACAGGCTCCGCACAAAGCCACGCAACCTCAAGTACAAGGCCAAGCTGCGCGCCAGGGTGGAGGCGAGCGCAGCCGAGGCGCGGGCAAGCTTGGCCGCCGCCGCCTCCAAGGCAAAAAAAGCCAAGTCCAAGGCCGCCAAGGCGTTAAAACCCGCCGGGGCCAAAAAGGCCGCCGCCTCCAAGTCCGGCGCCGCCGAGGGCAGGGCGACAAAGGGGGAGAAGAAGCCATGCCTGTACTGCGACAGACTGTTCGTATATCCCAAGCGCCACGCGAAGAACTGCAAGAATAACCCCGCCGCGTCCGGCAGCACGTAGGGGCGCATTGATATTGACGGCGCCGCCCACCCCACGGTGAAGGTAATGCCCGCAACAACGGATGCAGAGGAAGGGACGGCAGGCCCCGCGCCGGGCGTGTCCGGGGGCAGGGACGTCATGTCCGAGAGTATGGTAAGTCCGCAGGGCCGCCCCTTTGTCGTGCAGGTGCACAGGTTTGAGAACGGGGTGTTTGCGGCGATATCCGAGAACAGCCGCCGGCTCGGCTCGCTTGCAGTGTCGCTCGTATCGCGGGCGGGGGCCGCCCCGGTTACGACTACGATAATCCCGCCGCGCGATCCCACGTGCGCGTTCCTCATGAGGATGGCGGCCGAGCAGATCAGCTCGCGGACGCGCGGAATCGCGGCCGTCTCCGTGTACGCCGACGGCGAGATCGGCGCGCCGGCGTCAAAGGAGCTGCTAGAGGTCCTGGTGGGGATGATTACACTTGGGGGGGAGAAGGATGGTTCTGCCTGACCTGCGCGGATACCTCTCGGCAATCGAGAGGACGGGCCAGCTGAAGCGCGTCGCAAAGCCGGTATCCGCAAAATTCGAGATCGCAGGCGTGACGGCGCGGGCGGACGGGGGCCCCGCCATATTGTTTGAGAACGTTAGGGGCAGCAGCAGCAGCGCCGCCGCCGGCTTCCGGCTCGTCTCGAATTTGGTGGGAACGCGCACGAGGTTTGCCACGGCCGTGGGGGCCAGGACGGAGCATGTCATACATGACAAGGTCGTATCGGCGATATCAAAGGCGAGGAGGCCCAGGATATCCGGGCGCGCGGGGCTGTACGAGGAGAACCATGCACGCGACCTGTCCGTGCTGCCCATAGTGACGCACTTTGAGAAGGAGCCGGGGCCGTTCGTAACGTCCTCCGTGATATATGCAGAGAACCCGGAGACCGGGGCGCAGAACTCTTCGTTCCACAGGCTCATGCCAGTTGCGGGGGGAGGCAGCGGCGGCCGCGGGGGTGGCGGCAACAAGACCACGAGGTGCTCCGTCCGCATGGTGGAGGGACGGCACCTGCACCGGTGCTTTGAGGCCGCCAAGGAGCTGGGGCAGGACCTCAGGGTGGCCATTACGATAGGCGTGCACCCGGCCATATCGATCGCGGCCGCATACCAGGCGGAGTGGGGCCGGGACGAGATGCACATCGCAAACTCCATTCTGGGCGGAAAGCTGGAGCTTGCCAAGCTGGGATGGTCCGGCATGTACGTGCCGTCTGCCTCCGAGATCGTACTGGAGGGCCGCATACTGCACGACGTGACGCACAGGGAGTGGATGGTCGAGATGCTGCAGACCTACGACCACAAGAGGCGTCAGCCCGTGTTTGAGCTGGAGCGGCTGCACTACCGGAACGACCCCATATTCCACGACATACTCTCCGGGTATGCAGAGCACCGCCTCCTGATGGGCATGCCCATCGAGTCCAAGCTTAACGGCGAGCTCGGAGCGGCGTTTCCGCAGGTCAGGCGCGTCTCGATGACCGGCGGGGGCTGCAACTGGTTGCATGCCGTGGTCCAGATATCAAAGAGGCGCTCAGACGATCCCCGACGCATAATAAAGAAGGCGTTTGCGTCCCACCGCTCGCTCAAGCAGGTCACCGTGGTTGACGAGGACATCGACCCGGAGAGCGCCGAGTCGGTAGAGTATGCGATGGCGACCAGGTTCCAGGCCGACAAGGACCTCGTCATAATCCGAGACGTGAGGGGCTCGAGCCTGGATCCGTCAAGCGACCAGAAGAACCTGAGGACGGCCAAGATGGGGGTGGACGCCACCATACCACGCTCAAAGCGCCCCGAGGGGTTCGAGATTGCTAAAATTCCGGGCATTGACCGGATCAGGCTCGAGCGGTACCTCGGGTGACGCCCGCTTCGTATCCGGCGGCTGGCGTGGCGGGAGACACGTGGACGCATGCTCCACGTTAACACGTTGCCGTCTGCTGCGGTCACCTTGTGAATATGACGTATATGGCCCCGAGGCTGGGTTGTTCCTCTGGGACTAGCGCGTCTGTCGTGGCCCTTCCCCCGTCACCTTGGGCGGAGTTGTCAAGGTATGCGCCCATCACGATGTCGGGCCGGCCGTCGTCGTCAAAGTCAGAGCTTGATGATATCGCGAAACCAAAATAGTCATAGTCTGTAAGGACGGGCCCGTTTGGCGCCAAGTCGTTGACGACTTGCGTCCCCTTGACGGTTCCGTCCGCGTTCATGAACATGACGTGGGCGTGTCCCCTGTCCTTGCCGCCTCCATCGCCGAGGTTGGAGCCACCCACCAAATCCGTGACGCCGTCCCTGTCTATGTCGCCGAATTCGGATGCCGCTATGCCGAAAAAGTCCCATGTATTGAGGCTCGGGCCGTTGGATGTTCTCCCGTCTATTGTGTGGGCTCCCCTGACGGTCCCGTCCGGATTCATCAGGAGTATGTGTACGGAGCCTGCGTTAGTGATGGTGGTGGCGTACGACCTTGAATTGAGGCACGACACCACCCGCATGTAGTCGGTGGCTTCGGAGCCTACCAGTAGGTCGGGCGTGCCGTCCCCGTCAAAGTCGCCAATGTCGGCAACCGAGCTTCCAAAGACGGCGCCTGGGGCAAGATACGGGACGTTCGGACTCTTATGGTCTATCCTTATGGTATCCTTGGGCGTGCCGTCACGGTTCATCAGGATTACATCCATCGAACCGTAGAACATCTCGTTCGGATTGGCCTCTGTCACTTCGTCGATATTATCAAGTGCCTCGAACGGAAGGTTCAGGAAGAGGTAGGAGCCGTGCGCCTTGAACTTGCCTACTGCGATGTCCGTTATGCCGTCCCCGTCTATGTCGCCGGCGTCGGTCACCCTGAATCCAAAGTAATCGTGCAGGTCCGTGGAGGGCCCGTTGGCGGTGTTACCGTTGATCTCGGCCGTGCGCTTTACCGTACCGTCTTCGTTGAGGAAGAGCACGTGCAGTGCCCCGCCGTTGGTTATTGCCACGTCGTCGCCGTCGGCGCCGATCACGACGTCAGGTACGCCGTCCTCGTCAAGGTCGCCTATTCCTGCCACCGACACCCCAAAGTAGTCGCCGGCCGAGAGGGAAGGCCCGTTGGGCGTTGCACCGGTTATCTTTTCCACGTGTCGGGGCGTGCCGTCTCTGTTCATGAATAGCATGTATGCGGCCCCGGCGTCTTCGGCGTATGAATCGTCCCCGTTTGCGCCGACCATGATATCGGGCGTGCCGTCCCCGTCTATGTCCCCGATTACGTCGACGCTGGCCCCGAACGCGTCGTTGGGGCCAAACGACAGAGCGTCAAGTGTGCCGTTGTGTATCTTTACTACCCTGTCTATATGCTGGAACGGCTCGGACGGCGGGATCGCGTAAGCCTCCTGCATGTGGAGGGGCCCGCCACCCGCTGCCATCGCAACAATTACAATGGACGCGGCAGTGACCGCCCAACCCGCTGTGAGCTGCCCCCACCTATATGCGAAATTCATCTATCGTCAGGCTGCATGCTGAATATATAACATAAATCATGCTGGGTTCGTTCTGGGGTATGCGCGCCTTGCATTCAGTTCTTCCCGCGGCTCAGGCGGCAAGATCGCGCGCCGGGTAGGCCGGGACAACGACTAGGGCCGCGCGGCCGAGGAGTCCTGTGGCGCCTACCTGATCACCATGGCCTGCTGCCGGGGCCATTTTCGGAGTTTTTTGGAATTAGTTACATCCAGGCACGCGCAGTAGAAGCCGTGAGCCAATCCCGTCGTCTGGTTTGTCCGGAAAATGACAGAGCCATCTTGAGAATGCCGACAGTTGTGGTAACTGCAGCCACGGGAAAACCCGGACAAGGCGCCGGCTTTTTCCGTGATGTGTTCTGGATGGCTGCCGCCGGCGGCAGCGGCCCGCAGGCAGTGCGTCAGCGACTCCTTCCACCGTTCGATTTCCTTGGCCTCCACGGCCTCCCGCCTGGCAGCAAAGGCCCCGTACGGCCTCCTAGACTCTCCGCGCTGTACCCGGTCATTGCGCGCAACATTGTACCCGCCGCCAGCCCCCTTCTCACGCCTGCAAGGAACAGTTCAGAGTCCCACGCATCCTTCAGCACGATCGAATCGGCAGCGGCGGGCGTGTCAGATCGCCAATCCCTTTCTTCCTTGCCGTCATTGACACAGGAATATTGCCACCATTTTTTCCTCCGGCCTTTAACCTTGCAATCCTGTGCCACACTCATGAAGTTTGTTTATAGATTTTTTGACTAAGATCACCTAAACTGCATTCCGAGCAGATTCTGGACACAAAATTGTTTCTGCGCACTAAAAAATATCCCTATCGTATTATGTCATAAAAAGATAAAAAGTTGGTTTAGCTGCATGAGATGTTTTTAATCTGAAGCGTTTCAGTCATGGTACTATATTCGTCGATCTTTTGTTTTATGTCTTCAGAAGTTGTGTCGTCCATCCCGGAAAGACCAGCTTGGAAAGAAACTGTATTTCCGGATATGTTTACGTCAGATATTTCCATATCGGCGTAGACATTGGCAATTTCATGTACCCATTCCTGTGCCTCATCCTTGTCAATACCTTCGGTTTCAAGATTTACTTGAAGCATTTTCGTCATATTGTTAGCACCAACCTCTCCATATTTATTTATTGAGTTCCGTAGAAACTGTCATGCTGGTGTGCTACGATGTATTCGTAACCGTATACGAACCTGACGGTCCCTCTTGAATCAAGATGAACGTCTTTCTTTTTTGTGGAATTTTGCATAGTCATTTTAGATCCGCAATAAATTAACCATTAGGACATGTGACTTATCTTTCATGTTTCAGTACTCTCTAGTTGTTTTTTCAGCTCTTCTGCTTCATCTTTCCCCAGTATGCGAAATACTGTCCCACCCGTTGCAGAACTCTTACCTTTTAGCGCCCAACGTTTGTTTTTGAGCTGGGCTAATTTTGGTTCAAGAATTTTGACTTTTTTTCTTGCCTTAACGTCATATGCTTCGTATTCTTTCATACCTCTGCCAAGGTATCTCCATATATTAAGATTTTGGTAAATATTATTAACTATTAAGAAAAACTACATCTAACTTAATAATTTCATGCCTAGGTGGTACCCGTTGAAAATTTTGACTCATGATGAACAATCGCAGAAAAGCTTATTGATCGACGGATCGTCCATGAACGAGAGCAGCAAGAAGAGGCTGACTCGCGAAGGTAGTAGCGGGCCCAAAGGGCTTCGATCCCTTGACCATTGGATTAGAAGTCCAACACTCTATCCATGCTGAGCTATGGGCCCAAGAAGCTTGCAACCCCGTGCGGTTTTAAGGGTTTTTTTGGCAAGGTATTGGAAAGTTAGCTGAATTTGATCGTCTCTGGAAAGCGTTGGGAACCGACGAATCTATGGCGGACTCTATGATCTTCAAAGACAACCACACACGTGTCGGAGTCTGGAAACAATATGTCTTTGAGTTTGTAGTTGTGAGGCTTGTCATTCAGTAAACCGCAGAACTCGTTAACCTTTTCTTCTAGATGTGTTTGCCCCCTAAAGATCTTGATTTGTATGGTCATGCTGTTATTGCACAGGTTGAACTTTTAACCCTGCTGATTCTGTCGACTTGGCCGCATTCTGAATGATCGTCAACCCCTTGTTGGTTCCCATGACCTTGGTTCTTGCCTGGTCCACCAACATGTTCCCGTCTATGCCGGGTATAGCCGTATGAAGTTGTGGTAGTTTTGTAGTCCTCTGACGATCGTGGAATCGTCACGCTTGTGCTCTCTGACCACCTTCCCCCCATGTCTCAGCATGTTCTTGTTAAAGGACTCTATTCTAATCATTTCAAACCGCGTGCATCCGTATGCCGTGTCGCTTGATTGCATGGCGCGTCTGTATCAGAGCATGGCCTCGTTTCTATCAGTGTGCCATGTCATATCTTCTGCCTCCAAGAGGCACCTGCGTCGTCCCTGGCCATCTTGAAGAGCCACTGTTGTGCATACCCTGCGTACGGCCCAAAGTATTCTGTGATTTTGCTGTGCGCGGCCCTGTACCGTTTGTCGGTCAGGTGTTCTAGTGGTGACGACGATGACGATACTGCATGAGACCTCTGGCTCCCGAACACGTCGCCGTAGTGCGTGTTCAGGACGCGGAGCATCCACCTGTCAAGCGGGAACGCGTCCAACCTCTCAAGCGAAAACAGCATTATGCAGTCGGCCACCTTGTTTCCGACGCCCGGTATGGCGAGCATTGCGTCCATCATGTTATCATAGTCTTTCATCTTCTTGATGTGCCCAAAGTCGACCTCGCCTGACTCGACCATCTCCGACGCCTCCTTGATGTACGCGGCGCGGTACCCGACGCCGCACTTTTGTATCTCCCGTATCGTTGCGCCCGCGAGCGCCGACGGCGCGGGAAAGCGATGCATCATACCCGCGCTGCCCCCCGCATCCACGGGCCTGCCAAACGTCTCCGCCATGCGCGAGAGATTGTCTGTTATGCGCCGTATGTTGGAGTTTGCAGACGTGATGAACGATATCATACATTGGTACGGGTCCTGCCTGATGATCCTCAGGTTGCGGTACCTGCGCGCGGCCTCCACAGTTGTGTCGTCCTGCGGCATCGACTCCGGTATGCGACCTGGGTTGTCCGAGTCCCTGAACAAATCCTTTTTGTACGCGGCCCACCTACCGCCCTTGTGGTACGTGCTGGTCCTTCCCGTGCGCCCGTCGACCCTGAGTATCTCCTGGCCCTGGACGCCGTACCACCACATCCCTTTCCCTTTCTTCTGTATGGTTTTCCACAGGAACACCTGCCCACTGTTCATTGTGTCTGCCACGTCGATTGCCGCGCGGCCCGCTCCCTTGCTTGAGCCACCCGAACGCCGCATCTCAGACCGGTATCGTGTCGTTTGCGGCGGGGACCTGCGCCTCCCACCCGAACTCGTCGTGGATCTCCTGCGCAAACGCGGTGCAGGACTCACCGTCCCCGTGCACCGCGAGCACCTTGGGGTCGCCCTCTATCCTCTTTAGCATGGCAAAGAGCTCGTTCCTGTCCGCGTGCCCCGAAAACTCGAACTTTCTGACCTCGGCCTCCACCTTGATCTCCTTGCCGCGCGCCTCCACCTTGCCGGTATCCAGCAGCATCCTGCCCGGCGTGCCCTCTCCCTGGTACGACACGAGGGCTATCCCGTTCCTCTTCTCAAACGCCAGCTCCTGCAGGTAAAAGACCGCGTTGCCCCCGACCAGCATGCCCGCGGGCGATATCACGACGCACGGCTCCGCGTAGCTGCCGTCGGCTGCCTTTGCGTCCCTCAGGATGCGCTTGCGGTGGCCGTGGTCCCTTATGGCGACCGAGTCCTTTATGGCGCTCTTGAAGACTTCCGGGTCGCGGAGATACTCGGGGTGCCTGAATATTATGTCGTTGACCTTTAGCGCCATGCCGTCCATGATTATCCTGTGCTTGAAGTTGGCGGCGCGCAGTACGCAGGCGATCTCCTGCGACCGCTCCACGGAGAACGACGGTATGAAGAGGACGCCCTTCCGATCCATCACCTCGTTTGCAAAATCCACCAAATCGCGCTCGGACTCGGCCCTGGGCGTCTGCACCGTCTGCGAGTACGTGCTTTCGGTAATCAGCATGTCAATCTCCCCCACGTCGAGGTCCGCCTCGCGGAGCATCCGGGATCCGTTGGTCTTTATGTCGCCGGTGTAAAACAGCCTCTTTTTGCCCGACTCTACCAGTACCGTGCTCCCGCCCACGACGTGGCCCGACTCGCGCAGCTCAAACGTCGCGTCGCCCTTTGATACGCGCTGCTTGTACCCGATGCCCTTTGCGCTCTTCATCATCCTGTTGAGCTCCGGCATGTCGAACTGGTGCGCGTTCTTCTCTATCTTTAGCATGTCCGCTATCAGCAGCTCGGACAGGTCGAGCGTGGGCGGCGTCGCGTAGACGTCCGTCCTGCCGCTGACAAACATGGAGGGGACGCACCCCGAGTGGTCCAGGTGCGCGTGCGTTATTACTATGGCGTCCAGGTCCTTGGGCCTGACGTGCAGCGGGTACGTGGGCGGGGATCCCCTCCTGCCGAACATCACCCCGTAGTCTAGCAGTATGTTGGCGCCCTCGCAGTTGACAAGAAAGCCGGACCTTCCTACCTCGCCGGCCGCCCCCAGTACTCGCACATCCAAGAATTAACGTCCAAAAACGTCTACGTTAAAACCTTCTTTTTTGCCCTCGTGCGGCGCGCAATGCAGATCGCACCGGCCGGCGCCCCGTCTGCAGCCCAGCCCCGGCGGCCCTTTATTACGCACACCGTGAAATCTTCAAAAGCTTTAATTACTATAATCTATTCCTGCTGTTCATGGGTAGAACCTTCGAAGAGTGGCTTGCCCAGCAGGACGCCGATCTTGTAAAAAAGGTCCGTGCCGGCGACGAGGACAACAAGCCCCTTCTGAACCAAATTAACTGGATCTGGGTTAATAATCTGATGAATCAGAAGGCTGACCTGAATCCGAGTTCTGCTGAACTTCTTGACTGGGTCACATCCGGTCAGATCGACGCAATGAGAAAGTAATAGCGTGGCTTTGGGCCCGTTTTCTCTTTTCTTTTGTTTTGTGTGCATCAAAGGGCTGGGATCCGTTTCATAACAGGGTTATGATATCAGCTCACAGTTTAAATAGTAAATAGCCGAAGATGGTTTGTAATGCCTATAGCAATACTGCCGGACATTGACGAGCAGAGGTGTATTGGTTGCGCGCTGTGCGTGGAGATCTGTACAACACTGGGACCCGATGTCCTCAGAGTAAAGCCAGTCGAAGGCTGGAAGAGAGGTAAGGCATTTGTCTTTTACCCGGAGAGATGCATCTCTGACGGCGCATGCATTGGCGTGTGCCCGACAAAGTCCATCTTCTGGATGAGGCCGATGAACTATACCGCCGGTCAGCCGGTACCGCTCCACAAGAACGGTGTCTTCGTAAACGGCTGGGCCGAAGATGCGGCACTATAACCGCTCTTTTTCTTTCTTCTTTATTTTACTTGGACGATTGTACTACGGCGCGGCGCCGGTTCGGCGTGCCGCGGCTGCTGTTGCCGCCCCCTTCATGCTGCGCTTTTTCACGCCCTTGAGCCTCTTTGCAAAATGGCCCAGGAACGCGTCGCCCTTGTCGTACCAGACCTCTGCAAATTCGTTGTTATCAAAGAACGCGTCCCACGTCTTGGCAAACTCCGTGCACGCGGCCGGATCCACGCGCACGCGCGCCTGTTCGTGGTGCGCCGCCGGGTATACGTCGGATATCTCGATTGGTATTATCCCAAGTATGGGGCTGTACTGGCAGAACTGGACGTCATCACTTTCTCTGCTCCGCTTGTACAGCTCCCTGTACTCGCGTGACATGTATCCGGGCTTTGTGTGGGACTCGGGGGTTATCGCGACGATGCTCTTCCTAGTCCGGAACTTGCGCACGATGTCGTGGTATGCGGCAACCTCGGGCCTGTGCTGGTCCTCCGCCCCGTACAGGAAGGCGGCCTTTTGCTTGTACTGGGGCGTTCCGGCCCTGAACATGCCGCTGATATCCAGCGGCGCCGCCGCCGATGTTGGTGACGGCGACGCTGACGACAATGGCAAAGAAGAAGACGACGGCGTCATCAGGTGCGTGACGGCCTCGTACAACCTGGGGTGCGCCCTTGACTTCTTCATGACATACTCCCACAGCCTGCCCTCGGTAATCGCCTGCTTTGTCCTGTCCACCTCGAGCTTTATCGCGTACAGGTTGTGCACCGCTATGTTGTTGACCCTCTGCTCCTGCGGCATGAGGCGCAGCTCGTCGGGCTCATACTTGGAGCACACGGCGCAGCAGCACGGAAAGTACTCGATCTCGTCCAGCATGCGCGTGCCGTCCTCGGTCATGTACCGGCCGTGCTTTGCGTACAGTATGTACGACGCCGAGTCGAACGTGTCGCATCCGAGCGCGACGGCAAGCGGTATCGTAAGCGGGTGGCCTGCCCCGAACAGGTGGAGTGGTATGCCATGAGGCATGCTGCGCTTTGCAGTCGCGATCATCTCGGCCAGCAGCCTGTACTCGTACGACTCCATGAACTCCACGGGGCTGCCGAGCGCCAGCATCTCAAAGCCCATCCTCACCAGGCTCTTGGTCGACCTTGCCACCAGGTCCCGGTGCTCCCCGCCCTGGATGGGGCCTATCCACGTCTGGCCGCTGTCGCCGCCGTTTGCGCCCTCGGCAGCACGCAGGGCCTCCCTTGACACCCTGAGCGTGTCCCTGACGTACGACTTTGCGGCATCGCGCCCCATGCCGAACCCCGTCGGCTTGTCCAGCGGGATGGCAAAGTCGGTGCGTATGCCCCTCTCAAACTCGGCCATCTCCGGCGGGGTGACCCCGACCTTGCCGTATTCGAGCACTTGGTATCCGCCCGAGTCAGTCATTATGGCTCCGTCGTACTTGATGATGTCGTGTATGCCGCGCCTGACGGCCTCGTCGTGGCCGTAGGTGTTCCTTGTGATGTATGCGTTTGTTATCACGATCTCAAAGCCCATCTCCTTGATGCGGGATGCCGGAATGGTCTGCTTTGCGGGATGTATGACCGGCACGTACGCGGGGGTCTCCACCGTCCCGTGTCCCGTCTGCATCCTGCCTATGCGGGCGGCCAGATCCGTCTTTTGAATCTCAAACCGCATGGAGTCGTCGCGCCATGATTGGCTAATTAATCATACCGTGCCGCCGGGCCAGCCGGGCACGATGTCCCTGAGCATCTTCTCGTACGCGGTTTTGTCGGCAAGCCAGCCTATGCGCTCGCCGGGCTCCCACGTGCCACTTGCGTCCGGTGAATCAGGCGACACTGCGTGCGGCGCCCGGCCATCGCCGCCCTTGCTCCCGTTGCCCACGCGACATATGCGCTCCGCATCGGCTAGTATCACGCGCGCAGTCTCCTGCGCCTCCCTGCCGGTGGTGTCGTACTGGCCCGTCGCCCCGTACCGCGCAGCGTACGTGTCAAACGATATGGTCCCGAGCATCTCGGCCCCCGCGTTCTCCTTTGCCTTGCGTTCCGAGTACCCCCTCTCCTCGTACACCCTGATCAGCTCGTACGGGTTTCTCCTCAGTACGGCTGCAAGCACCACGTCGTCGGCCGGCACCGCATACGGCGCCAGGTGCCCCACGACGATGTACCTGCCCGGGGCCGCGAGTGCGCCGCGCGCCGCGCCTGACAGTGTATTGGCATCCACGTCAGTCGTGTCCGACGCGGGGTCGTAGCTCCCCGCGGCATCAAGCAGCCCCTCCGCGCGCGCCACCTCGTTTATGTCGATAATCTGCCAGCCCGCGTCCCCCGCCTGCGCCATCCGGGACTGGAGGGCCCTGGCCACGGTATGTTTGCCGACCCCGGGAGTGCCGGTTATCAGTATGATGCGCCGGCGGTCCCTTCCTTCCCCTGAGATGTCCGCATTGTCCATTGGCGCACTTTGTGATGCGATACTAATATGAAGCAGGCGGCCGCCGTCGCCTTATGCAGATTGGGCTGCTGGGCAAGGCAAACGTGGGCAAGTCGACATTCTTCTCGGCCGCGACGGAGGTTGCCGTACCGTCGGGAAACTTTCCATTCACTACGATCGAGCCCAACGTGGGGGTAGCGCACGTGGAGACCAGGTGCGCCTGCGCGCACTTTGGGATCGAGCACCAGAACGACCTGTGCCGGGACGGCACCCGGCTGGTGCCCGTGCGGCTGATCGACGTGGCCGGGCTGGTGCCCGGGGCGCACGAGGGCAAGGGGCTTGGAAACAAGTTCCTTGACAATGCGCGGCAGGCCGAGATCCTGATACATGTGGTGGACGCGGCCGGGACCACCGACATACAGGGGCAGCCGGTCGCGGCCGGCACGCACGACCCGGCCGAGGACGTCAGGTTCGTGAGGGACGAGTTCGACCTGTGGTTTGCAGACATACTGATGCGCGACTGGGACAGGATAATCCGCGAGGTTGGCCAAAAGCGCACAAAGCTGGCAGACGGCATCGCCGAGCGGTTCTCGGGGCTGGGCCTAACCGCGTCCGACGTGCACCGCGTCCTTGCGGGCATGAACCTTGAGGGGCGCGGGCCCGCCGAGTGGTCCGAGTCCGACACCGTATCCTTTGCGCGCCGCCTGCGCGCAGACGCAAAGCCGATGATAATCGCTGCAAACAAGGCCGACCTGTGCAGCGGCGGCATCCGGGACGCGGCAGCGGCCCTTGCCGGTGCGTCGGACGGCGCGCGGGTGGTCCCGTGCAGCGCCGAGACGGAGCTGCTGCTGCGAAAGGCGGCCAAGGCTGGTGTGATCACGTACGCTCCGGGCGCCGGCTCGTTTGAGATCGCGCCGGGCGCCGCGGACAAGCTGGCGCCGCCGCAGAGAAAGGCGCTCGACATGGCGGACGCCATCCTGTCCCGCATGTCTGACACGGGCGTGCAGAAACTGCTTGACACGGCAGTCTTTGAGATTCTGGGGTACATCGTGGTCTATCCGGTGGAGGACGAGACCCGACTTACGAACAAGGACGGGCAGGTGCTGCCCGACTCCCGGCTGGTGCCCCGCGGATCCACCGTCCGGGACCTGGCCGCCTCAGTCCACGCGGACCTGGCCGAGGGGCTCCTGCACGCCATAGACTGCAAGACAAAGCAGCGGATAAGCGGGGACAAGCAGCTAAGCGACGGCGACGTGATAAAGATCGTGTCGACCATGAGCAGGGGATGATGATCGTGACGGAGCAGGCTGCGTGACGCGTATGGTGGAGGGTGACGACAACGACGGCGACATCGACTAAATCGGGCGCCGCGGCCCCGAGAAAGAAGAGGATGCTCGGGCTTGGCATCGAGAGCACCGCCCACACGTTCTCGTGCGCCATAATGGTGAAGACCGGGTATGACAGGGGCCGGATACTCTCCGACGTGCGCCATGTATACAGGCCCGACGACGGGGAGGGAATACACCCGAGGGAGGCCTCGCGCCACCACGTGGAGCATGCCCCCGAGGTGCTCGCCCAGTGCTTGGAGGAGTCCAAGACGTCGGTTGCCGATATCGACCTGATATCGTACGCGGCGGGGCCCGGACTGGGCCCCTGCCTGCGCGTGGGTGCCGTGGTGGCACGGTCGCTTGCGTCGTTTCACGGCATTCCGATCTATCCTGTGAACCACGCCATAGGGCACATCGAACTTGGCAAGCTGCTTACGGGCGCAAGGAATCCGCTGGTGCTGCTCGTGTCGGGGGGGCACACCATGCTGCTGGCGTTTCTGGACAGGCAGTGGCGCGTGTTTGGCGAGACGCTTGACATTACCCTGGGGCAGCTGCTTGACCAGTTCGGGCGGGCGCTGGGGCTTGCGTCTCCCTGCGGCAGGGTCATCGAGGAGATGGCGCAGCAGGGCCGGCAGCCCGGCGTCTCCCCTGCAGGCCGTGGCAACGGCGCCAGTGATAATTATGGCAACGGCAGCAGCAACAAAGGTACGCGGCGCACCGCCCGTCACCAGCGGCAACAACCACAGCAACAGCAACAGCAACAGCAACAGCAATACGTGCCGCTCCCCTACACCGTAAAGGGGAACGACGTTTCCTTCTCGGGGCTGCTGTCGGCCGCAAAGTCGGCCGCAAAATCCGACAAGTACTCGGCGTGCTTTTCGCTGCAGGAGACCGCGTTTGCGATGATCGGCGAGGCCGTCGAGCGCGCCCTCTCGTTTACGGGCAAGCGCGAACTGATGGTCGTGGGGGGTGTCGCCGCAAACAAGCGGCTGTCGGCCATGCTGTCCGACGTCTGTAGGCGCCACTCGTGCAGGTTCTTCGTGGTGCCGCTGAAATACGCCGGCGACTGCGGCAGCCAGATCTGCTGGACCGGGCTGCTGGAGTCAAACGTAAAGCGGGGCGCCGCAATGTCCGACACGTTTGTCACCCAGTCTTGGCGCCTTGACACGGTGCGGGTCGAGTACTGACTATTCCTGCTGGCTACTGGCGTCGTCCTCGACTGCCTCGCTTATCGCGTCCCTCCAGCTTCCCGGGCTGAATACGCCGAACTTGTATGTGTCCTCGCCCTGTGCGGTCCTCGCCGTAAAGCACACCTTCTTCATGAGCAGCCCTTCCTTCCACGTCTTGGTGACGCTCCTGAGTGGGACGTCAAGCACGGTGTCTCCCACGTTCTTGCTAAAGTCCATTATGCGGGCCCTTGTCTTGTCAAACGCGATACGCCTGTTTGTCAGGGTCAGTATGCCAGGCCCCAGTCCGTCCTCGCTGCAGTCCTCCTGCCTTATTCTCTTCTCCCCGTCCTCCATGCTCCGACTTTGGATCATTATGGTTATAATGATAGCTGACGCAACCCGCCGTGACTTGCGATGAAGCTGGTAAAGAAAGGGGCCGAGGCCGACATATACCGCGGCTCGTGGAACGGAAGGGCCGCAATACTAAAGGTCAGAAAGCCAAAGGGCTACCGCGTCCCGCAGCTGGACGCGCGCATAAGGCGCCAGCGCACCTCGCGCGAGTCTCAGATGCTGTCACACGCGCGCTCCCTCGGCGTGACCACCCCGCTCGTATATCTGGTGGACACCGCGAATTATGCCATTATAATGCAGGACGTCCCGGGCTCTGTGGTGCAGGGCCTGCCGGACGACGACATAGTGGGGCTGTCCGCCCGCATGGGCCGCATGGTCGGAACCCTGCACAGGAGCGGCATAATGCACGGGGATCTGACCACGTCGAACTTTGTATATGACGGCGGGCGCGACGAGCTGTACATGATAGACTTTGGGCTCTCGCAGAGCACCTCCAAGCCGGAGGATCACGCCGTCGACATGCGGCTCATAAAGGAGATCCTCAACAGCGCGCACGCGCGTATAATGGCCGAGTCCTGGAAGAAGCTTTTGCAGGGGTACGCGCGGGCAGTCGGATACGAGAGGCGCGCAAAGATAGTGCGGCTCGTCTCGGTTATAGAGGGGCGCGGACGATATGCGACGGTCGTCTGACGATACAGTGCGGTTTGTATCCTCAAACCGCCACAAGTATGACGAGGCGCTGCCGGTGCTGAGGGGCCTCGGTGTGCGGGTCGAGTACGAGCGCGCCCGCCTGCAGGAAGTCCAGTCCGACGAGCTTGCCGTAATAGCGCGGGCAAAGGCGCGCGACGCGTACGGCAGGCTTGGCAGGCCCGTTATCGTGGAGGACGACGGGCTGTTCATCGGGGCGTTGGGCGGCTTCCCCGGGGCGTACTCATCTTATGCCCTGCGCACGATCGGGATCGCGGGCATCCTGAGACTGCTTGACGGCAGCGGCGACAGGCGCGCCACGTTCTCTGCTGCCATTGCGTACGACGATGGCTCGGAGAGCCGCGCGTTTGAGGCGTCGGTGAGCGGGGTGATCTCCGAGATATTGCGGGGCGAAAAGAGCTGGGGGTACGACCCCGTGTTCGTGCCGGACGGCCAGGACAAGACGTTTGCGGAGATGGGCCCTGATCAAAAGATCGGGGCCTCGCACCGGACCGGTGCGCTAAAGGCGTTTGCAGAATGGTACGCGGGTTAGTCACTTGGGGGCATGGGCATTTTTACCAAGGTTGCAATTGTTTTTGACATGTTGATTACAATTTATCATCGGCGGACTTGTGGTTACTGCATCTATGTCCGCCCCCGACTCAAGTATCAGAGTTGAAATACATGATGATGATGATTATGATGATGATGATGATGGCCCGGTATAACTTGCACACACTGTGAATCGAGCGGGATGCCAAGTCCTTGAGCTGTATCCTGTCAAGCTTCGCCGGCACGTCCGCGCCCGCTTATTGCGCGTACGCCTCGATGTACCTGTTGATCTTCCGACTGCCGTTTTGCAGTATGACAATTCTTGATATCTCGCTCTCGTCCATAACAAAGAACGAGTCGCTGCGGCGCGCCACGCCCTCAGCGAACTTCCTTACCTCGCCCATCTCCAGCATGTCGTCGCGCTCGAGCCTGTTTCTGGAGCGCCCTATGTGCATGTAGGACTTTATCTCCACAAAGTGCGGGCTTGACTCGTCAAGCATCCTTGCAAAGGCCGGCACCATGTCATCGCGGTCGTTGTATCCCCTGATCAGCGTTATGCGCAGGACGGTTCTGGTCGGCAGCTCCCTCAGCATGGACAGGGTCTCGTTCCACCGCTCCCAAGAGTCCTCGTACCTGGGCCTGTTTATCTCCATGAACGAGTCGCGGTCGGCCGCGTTCGTGGACAGGTACAGCTGCGTGGGAAGCGTATCGGGCTCCTCCTTCATGCGCCTTATCATCTGCGGCTCCTGCCCGTTGGTCACCAGGAATACTGACTTTGTGGCCTCGAGCGTGTACAGGTACCGTATCAGCTCCGGCAGCTTTGGGTACATCGTGGGCTCCCCGGACAGCGATATCGCGTAGTGGGCCGGGAGGAGCGACTCGTCGAGCCTCTTTTTGTCGTTTCGGGGATCGCCATAGTATCCGTTTATCAGCCTCTTCCTCTCCGCCATCAGGCTTGACAGTATGTCCTCCGGTTCTGCCACCTGCCCGGGTTCCATGTTAAGCGACTCGTAAAACTCCATGGGGCGCCAGCAGTATATGCAGCGGTTCTCGCAGTGCATGCCGGCCGGCGAAAACTCCATGCACCTGTGCGTGCTGATGCCGTAGAACTTGTGCTTGTAGCAGCTTCCCTCGCCCCTGAACGCCTTTTTCGTCCAGTGACATAGCTCGACTGTCGAGTGGTCCGCGACGCCGTACTTTGCCTTCTTGAGCTGCTCTGCAACGGCGGGCCTTATCTGGATCAGGCCCGCTCCTTCCTCCTCCCCCTCGACTATCTCTCCTGAACAGCTCATGCTGTGGCGTATGCCCGCTTTCTTATAATTATCGCGTGGCGCGCGTCGCTAGCGTACATTCTGGCACAGGCGGGCGTCCCTCCCTGGCCGCTGCCGCAAGTGCTTCCCCCCGGCCTTGGGTTATGGCCGCGCCCACTTCACCCGTCCCGCCCCTGCCCCGGATGTTCGTGATCGTCTTGGCGCGCACGAAACGCGCCGCCGTATTTTAAAAACAAGAGGTATCGTTCCGGCCTGCGCTGTAACCTTTGCCGTGTTCTTGCGACCGCCCGCTTTTTTCGCGCGCCCCCTGTCCAACTTGGCGCGACAGTAGGCCGTGCAGGCTCGTACCCCCGCGTTTGGGCCCCCTGACCGCCGTCTTGCTTTCTCCATATGTGCGAGCTCGCCCGCGCTCGTCACTTACGCAGCGGGCTTGCTTCCTAATACAAGCGGCCCGGGATTTTTCCAAAGCACCGCATGCGCGTGAATCCTCCTCGCGCCCTTCGTGGCGTCTGCTAGACTTGCCGTATGCGTGCGCTCTGGGCCTCTCCTGCTAGCTCGCCTGCCTCTTTCTCCCCCCCCCGCATCCTCCAGCTTGCATGCCCTAGGGGGCCCGCCGACCCGGCCGACGGCTTTGGGCGCCGACTTCCCTCCCAGGTGCCAGAGCCGGGTCCTCATATCTGGGATTCGGACGCCTCCTCACCCCGGCAGAGGCGTGTTCATGGAGCCCGGGGCCGCCACTGACAGGGCATCGCAGGGATCAGGCGGGTGCAAAAGGGGACAAAACGGGGGATCAGCCCAAGCAATCGCATGCGGCACTGCCATCTGATGCCGCATCCTGCCGTCCGGATGCCTCCGCGCGTTCCATGCGTATGGGTGGCGGCAGGAGCGATCGCAAAATCCGATCTTCTGCCCGCCGGACGCCAGTGGGCCAAACGACCTGATATGAGAAGATTTTAGAGAAGTTTAATAAATAGATCATTGAAACGTCTCTTGTATTTGAAACAAAAGATGGCGCTTCCTTTCATGTTCCTACTTGTAGCTATTCTCACCAGCGTCCCGTTTGCCTCCCAGACCTTTGCAGATCCCGATCCAGACAGGGACGGCATAATGGAGGACGAGGATCTGTGTCCCAACCTGATGGAGGACTACGAGGGTGACTTGGACGGCTGCCCGTCCAGCTTTGTGCCCTGGTATGACGAGGACGAGGACGGCATAGAGGATCATCTAGACCAGTGCCCAGCCCTAAGGGAGCAACACAACGGCTTTGAGGACGACGACGGCTGCCCCGATACGGCTCCCGGAAGCGGGACGGGCGGCCTGCCCGACTCGGACTCGGACTCTTTCTCTGATCTGGTCGACCTGTGCCCCAACCAGCCGGAGACGTTCAACGGCTATCTTGACCTAGACGGCTGCCCCGACTCGCCAAGCGACGGGGACAGGGACGGCGACGGCATTGCAGACAGCCTGGATTCGTGTCCGATCGCCCCGGAGACCTACAACCGGTATCAGGATACGGACGGCTGCCCTGATACACCGGGCGATCCGTCGTTTGTTGACACCGACGGCGACGGTGTCCAGGACAAGGTTGATCAGTGCATGACGGAGCCTGAGACCATAAACGGGTACCGCGATCTGGACGGCTGCCCTGACGTCACGCCCGACTCTGACACGACGGACACCGACGGCGACGGCATTGCAGATAGATACGACATATGCCCGACTGACCTTGAGACGTTCAACCAGTTTGCCGACTTTGACGGCTGCCCCGACTCTCCCCCTAACCTTGACAGCGCGCCAGGCGATGCCGACGGCGACAGGGTGCCCGACCACGAGGACATGTGCCCGCTTATTCCAGAGCGGTACAACGGCTTTGAGGACGACGACGGCTGCCCGGACATCCCGCCGTATACGACTGATGCCGACTCGGATCGTGACGCGATTCCAGACAGCGTGGACCAGTGCCCCAACGCCATGGAGACCTACAACCGGTACCAGGACGACGACGGCTGCCCGGACACGGTCGGCTCTATCACGCTTGTTCCGGATTCTGACATGGACGGCATATCCGACTACAAGGACCTGTGCCCCAACCAGCCGGAGACCATGAACGGCTATCTTGACTTGGACGGCTGCCCCGACAGCGTCTACGTGCCTGACCGTGACCTGGACGGCATTCCGGACTCTGCGGACGAGTGCCCCCTTGCACCAGAGACGTGGAACAGGGTGAGCGATGAGGACGGCTGCCCTGACTCCAACCCGACTACGATTATCCGCGACGCGGACGGGGACGGCATATCTGACTTTGTCGACCAGTGCCCGATAGATGCCGAGATTGTAAACGGATACCTCGACACGGACGGCTGCCCCGACGAGTTTGTGTCTGATATGGACAGCGACGGGGTGAGGGACGGAATGGACATGTGCCCCACCGAGCCGGAGACCTGGAACCACTACTTTGACTATGACGGATGCCCCGATGACAGCACCTTGGAGGCCGATACCGACTTTGATGGAATACTGGATGTGGACGACCAGTGCCAGCTTGCCAGGGAGACGTACAACGGCTTTGAGGACTCCGACGGCTGCCCCGACTATCCGGGCTTTGACGCCTCGCTTGACACCGACTCGGACGGCATACCTGACGGAGCGGATGTCTGCCCGGCGGCGCCGGAGACTTACAACTTCTTCGTAGACTCCGACGGCTGCCCGGACACGGTCCCAAGCAACAAGGGACAGCCGGACTCTGACGGCGATGGAATATCCGATTATCGCGACCTGTGCCCCAACCAGCCGGAGACCATGAACGGCGTGCTTGACATGGACGGCTGCCCCGACGACTACCAGCCGCTCATGGACAGGGACACTGACGGCATACCCGACGAGTCGGACATGTGCCCGATTGCACCGGAATCCTACAACGGCTTTGAGGACGACGACGGCTGCCCCGACACGCCGGGCACCACCAACGGTGCGATACCCGACTCTGACGGCGACGGCATCAACAACGTGAGCGATGAGTGCCCCTCGATGCCGGAGACCTTTAACGGGCTGGACGATGAGGACGGCTGCCCCGACTCCAATGAGACCATGCCAGACGAGGACGGCGACGGGGTTCCGGACAATATGGACGTCTGCCCGAACCTTTCTGAGACGTGGAACCGGTACGTGGACTATGACGGCTGCCCCGACTCGATACCGTTCGCGACGCCGCAGGTGGACTCCGACGGCGACGGGTTTGCCGACAGCGTTGACCAGTGTACGGACCTCGCGGAGACGTGGAACAAGTACAAGGACGACGACGGCTGCCCCGACTCGCTACCGGAGCAGTCCAGATACAAGCATGACAGTGACCTTGATGGAATCATAAACAGTGCGGACGTCTGCCCGGACGAGCCGGAGGACTTTGACGGCAACCTTGACACGGACGGCTGCCCTGATCCGTAGCCCCATGATATTGCGATGATGAAGTTAATGGCAGGAGAAAGGGAGCGGAGATGTGGTGGCATGACTGTGTCGGCGACAATTACAGCAAGGGCAAAGGCCGCGACACGCGCGGCGCAGCAGGCTCGCGGCGGCGGTAGCGACAACAACAACAACAACAGCGGCAGCAATCGCGGTAACTCTGGCAGCTCCGGCCCCGCTACCCGCGGCAGGCGCATCGCGACCGGCTTTATGCTGGCCGCCATACTGACGGTAGGACTTGCATCGGCATCCTCCTCCATGCTGTCCCTGCCGGCGGCCCATGCCGAGTCCGTCACCGCCCTTGACATAGACGGCGACGGCGTCCCAAACTCTTCTGATCAGTGCCCGTTCCTCATGGAGGACTATGACCCGCAGTACGGCGACAACATAGACGGCTGCCCGGCAGACTTTGTGCCGTGGTACGACACCGACGAGGACGGGATACAGGACCACATAGACAACTGCCCGACTGTCAAGGAGACCTACAACAGGTTTGCCGACGCCGACGGATGCCCGGACGTCTCACCCATCACGGCGCCCAGCATGGACATTGACACCGACGGCGACGGGTTCCCCGACTATATCGACCTGTGCCCCAACCAGCCGGAGGCGTTCAATGGGCTCAACGATCTGGACGGCTGCCCCGACGACCCGTCGATCGTATTCGACACAGACCGTGACGGGCTGTCAGACAGCATGGACGACTGCCCGGACTCCCCGGAGACGTACAACAGGTACGAGGACGGCGACGGATGTCCCGACACGGCGCCCTTTGAGCTGCCCGAGTACGAGTTTCCGGACACGGACTCCGACGGTATAGAGGACAGGTGGGACCAGTGCGTCGACGAGCCTGAGAACTACAACGACTACCTCGACTGGGACGGCTGCCCGGACACGCCGGGTGCGGAGTCCCTCGAGCAGCGGGATGAGGACTACGACGGCATCCCCGACGACGTGGATGAGTGCCCCCTTGAGCGGGAGAACTACAACCGCATAGCCGACGACGACGGCTGCCCGGACGTCCTTGAGCTTGGATTCAACGGCGACATTGACAGGGACGGCGTCTCAGACCATGACGACGCCTGCCCGTTCAACGCGGAGGTATACAACATGTACGAGGACGACGACGGGTGCCCTGACATCGTGGCCTACAAGGCCGCCACCAATATCGTGGACTCGGATTCTGACGGCATACCAGACGGCATTGACCTTTGTCCCGTCCAGCCTGAGACCATGAACGGATTCCAAGACCTCGACGGCTGCCCGGACAGCCTGCTCTTGAATGCGGACACCGACGGTGACGGACTGCTTGACGTGGACGACCTCTGCCCGTCCGAGCAGGAGTCCTACAACGGCTTTGAGGATACCGACGGCTGCCCGGACAAGACGTCCACGGCGCCCTCCGTGTTTGCATTTCCCGATACGGACTCTGACGGTATAGACGACAGGTGGGACCAGTGCGTCGACGAGCCTGAGAACTACAACGACTACCTCGACTGGGACGGCTGCCCGGACATGAGGGCTGCCACCTCCATCATTATACCGGACGGAGATCATGACGGCATACCCGACGAGTCGGACATGTGCCCCGATGTGGCCGAGCGGTACAACGGATACCGGGACGAGGATGGCTGCCCCGAGTCAGTCCCCAGCGACTATGTGGGCGACACCGACTCTGACGGCATCCCGGACAATGCCGACGAGTGCCCCAACTCCCCGGAGACGTACAACAGGGTGGATGACGACGACGGCTGCCCGGACACGCTTGCCGACAACAAGTCCATATCTGACACGGACGGTGACGGGCTGCCCGACTCGCTTGACCTCTGCCCGCTGCAGCCGGAGACCGTAAACGGTGTTCTTGATGCCGACGGCTGCCCTGACGACCTGCTGACGGTGCTTGATGCCGACTCTGACGGCATCCCGGACAATGCCGACGAGTGCCCCAACTCCCCGGAGACGTACAACAGGGTGGATGACGACGACGGCTGCCCGGACAGCACGCAGACCGTACTTCCACAGTACACGTTCCCCGACGTCGACTCTGACGGGATTGACGACCGGTGGGACCAGTGCGTCGACGAGCCTGAGAACTACAACGGCTACCTGGACTTTGACGGATGCCCGGACACTCCAGCGGCCGAGTCCGTCACGCCGCTCATGATTGACTCTGACGGCGACGGATACGTTGACATGGTTGACATGTGCCCGATCTCGCCTGAGACGTGGAACAAGTACCTAGACTTTGACGGATGCCCCGACTCGGTACCGGAACAGCAGAGATTCGGGCACGACATTGATCTTGACGGCATACTGAACGACGCGGACCAGTGCCCGACCGAGCCGGAGGACTATGACGGCTTTGAGGATACAGACGGCTGCCCGGATGACGGCAGCGGCGCACCCTGACCTGCCTGCCGCCCCTGGATGCTGGCTGCCGCGGCAGCGGCCGAAATGAACTTCATAAATGGACTGCCAAGGGCCGACGCAAGTAGTTCTTGGCGATGATTGCGTGGCGGCGGCATGCGCCGTCACGCGTTTTGTCGATCAGGCCGCGATGATTCATCACGATACTTAATAAACACGTGATAACGAGAGATGTTGTTGGAGATATGCATTCCCTAGGCATTCCTATAACAATGATCATTTTAATCCTGAGCATTGGGATGCTCCCTTCCGGCGTCGACACCGCGCACGCAAACCAGGACGTGGACACGGACAGGGACGGCGTCCCGGACGCGTTGGACCACTGCCCCCACCTGCCTGAGGACTACGATCCCCAGTACGGCCAGAACATAGACGGCTGTCCGGCGGACTTTGTGCCGTGGTACGACACCGACGAGGACGGGATACAGGACCATCTGGACGGTTGCCCCACCCTGAAGGAGACCTACAACAACATATCTGACCAGGACGGCTGCCCCGACCAGCTGCCGGGACAGGGCCCGTTCTCCATTGCGGACGCGGACTCTGACGGGTATCCTGACTTTATGGACCTGTGTCCGCATCAGCCGGAGACCTTCAACGGGGTCGACGACCGCGACGGGTGCCCGGACGACCTGCGAGAGGTTACCGACCGCGATCAGGACGGGATATCAGACTCGCTTGACCTCTGCCCGCTGCAGCCGGAGGTGTACAACTTTGTCGCCGACGAGGACGGCTGCCCCGATGCCGTGCCCGACGGACAGCCCAACCCGTACCAGTTCCCCGACGTCGACGGCGACGGCATAGACGACAGGTGGGACCAGTGCCCGTCAGAACCCGAGAACTACAACGGCGTGCTTGACTGGGACGGGTGCGTGGACAGGCCGGGCTCAGAATCAAACCCGGTCATTGATTCTGACTATGACTCCATACCGGACGGGGAGGACCAGTGCCCGACTGAGCGCGAAAACTACAACAAGTTCCAGGACGACGACGGCTGCCCCGACTCTCCGCAGATTTCGATATCCGGCGACGCCGACTATGACGGGGTGAGGGACGCCGCGGACAAGTGCCCGTTTGCGCGCGAGGTATACAACATGTTCCAGGACGACGACGGCTGCCCCGACTCGCTGTATGACGCGAGGCCGGCGTACGACTCGGACGGCGACACGATAATCGACGCGATTGACCTGTGCCCCAACCAGCCGGAGACCATGAACGGCTATCTTGACACGGACGGCTGCCCCGACTCGCTTGGCGCGAGCGCCGACGCGGATTCAGACGGGATACCCGACTCTGCCGACGCGTGCGCGACGGAGCCTGAGACCTACAACCACTTTCAGGACGACGACGGCTGCCCCGACGCGCTCGGCACCGTAGTCTCGCCAGGCGCCGCCGCAGCCTCGGCGTTCATACTCGCCGACGCGGATTCAGACGGCATAGACGACAGGTGGGACCAGTGCCCGTCAGAACCCGAGAACTACAACGGCGTGCTTGACTCAGACGGCTGCCCCGAGGTGCCCGGCGTGTCCGGCACGGGAGTGGTGGACAGCGACTTTGACCTGATACCAGACGCGATCGACAGGTGCCCGCTCCTGGCAGAGCGGTACAACGGCTTTGAGGATACGGACGGCTGCCCGGACACCATTCAGCATGCTGCGACCGGCGACGCCGACTACGACTTGGTGCCTGACGACATAGACCAGTGTCCGAACGCAAGGGAGACGTACAACCGCTACCAGGACGACGACGGCTGCCCCGACGCGATATATGACGCGAGGCCGGCGTACGACTCGGACGGCGACACGATAATCGACGCGATCGACCTGTGCCCCAACCAGCCGGAGACCGTAAATGGATATCTTGACACGGACGGCTGCCCCGACTCGCTTGGCGCGAGCGCCGACGCGGACGCTGACATGGACGGGATACCCGACTCTGCCGACGCGTGCGCGACGGAGCCTGAGACCTACAACCACTTTCAGGACGACGACGGCTGCCCCGACGCGCTCGGCACCGTAGTCTCGCCCGGAGTCATAACCACGTCATTCATACTCGCCGACGCGGATTCAGACGGCATAGACGACAGGTGGGACCAGTGCCCGTCAGAACCCGAGAACTACAACGGCGTGCTTGACTCAGACGGCTGCCCCGAGGTGCCCGGCGTGTCCGGCACGGGAGTGGTGGACAGCGACTTTGACCTTATACCAAACAGGAGTGACGCATGCCCGTTCCTGCCGGAGCGGTACAACGGCTTTGAGGATACGGACGGCTGCCCGGACATCATACAGTATGCCTCTCCGGTCGGCGACGCCGACTACGACTTGGTGCCTGACGACATAGACCAGTGTCCGAACGCAAGGGAGACGTACAACCGCTACCAGGACGACGACGGCTGCCCCGACGGGATACCTGACTCTAGAACCATTGTGGACAGCGACGGCGACGGACTCTATGACGTGATCGACTCGTGCCCCAACCAGCCGGAGACTGTAAACGGCGTGCTTGACAGGGACGGCTGCCCCGACCAGCTGCTGTCTGCACACGACGCCGACTACGACGGCATCCCTGACAGCGCCGACGCGTGCCCGATCGAGCCCGAGGTGTACAACCTCATTGACGATACCGACGGCTGCCCCGACACGGCCGCCGTCCAGACCCCCACTGAAATGGCACTGCCTGACGCCGACGGCGACCTCATACACGACGCCAGGGACAACTGCCCCGACGAGCCGGAGAACCTCAACGACTACCTTGACTGGGACGGCTGCCCCGACGTGAGGCCGGTTCTGAGCCCGATCCTCGACAGGCCCGACAGCGACGGCGACGGATACCTGGATGACGTGGACCTGTGTCCGACAAGCCCCGAGGTGTGGAACAAGTACAACGACCATGACGGCTGCCCCGACACGGCCCCAGAGCAGCAGAGGTTCGGGCACGACAGTGATCTTGACGGTATACCGGACGGAGAGGACCAGTGCCCGACCGCGCCGGAGGACTATGACGGCTTTGAGGATACGGACGGCTGCCCTGACGCGGCGGCTACCGGCTGAGCGAGAGCGACAGGCCCTGAAATAATCTAGATATACCTTTTTGATATCCGTTTTTTCATGCTTCCGCGCTTCTCCGGCAGGGCGTTTCTCGCCCCGATGGCCGGCGTAAGTGATCCGGCCCTCCGGCTGCAGTGCCGAAGGATGGGGGCCGCCCTCGTGGTGACGGAGTTTACCAGCATACACAGCGTTGTGGCAAAGCAGGAGCAGCTTGCAGGGGAAGGCCGGACGATACGGGAGTTTCTGGAGTATTCAGACGAGGAGCACCCGCTCTCCGTCCAGCTGTTCGGCTCCGACCTCGAGGCGCTTGCAAAGGCCGCCAGGATCGTGGAGCCGCACTTTGACATCATCGACTACAACATGGGGTGCCCGGCGCCGCACATAACAAGCCAGATGGCCGGCGGGGCCCTCCTCCAGGAGGCGGACCTGACGCGCCAGATATTCCAGACGCTCATCGGCGCGGCGGGGGGCAGGACCCCCGTCACGCTAAAGGTCAGGGCCGGCGTGACGGAGTCGGACCGGTTTCTGTTCCTGGAGGTGGCAAGGATCGCCGAGGACGAGGGGGTCGAGATGATAACGCTGCACCCGCGTACGGTCAGCCAGGGGTATTCGGGCAGGGCCGACTGGGACATGATCAGGATGCTCAAGGAGAGGTCGGACGTCCCCGTAGTGGGCAACGGCGACATCGCAACACCGGAGGATGCAAAGGCCATGATTGACCGGACCGGATGCGACTATGTCATGGTCGGGCGCGGGGCGATGGGAAACCCGTTTCTTTTTGAGCAGATAAACGACTACCTGGACACGGGCTCGTACTCTGCGTACACGCTTGAGGATCGACTGGACGCGTTCTTTGAGTATCTCCGCATCGCCGCAAAGTACCGGATCCGCTTTGCCAACATAAAGGGGCAGGCAATGAGGTTCACAAAGGGGCTGCGCAACGGCGCCACGATGCGCTCCAGGATAACCCACTCAGAAGGCATAGACCAGCTGGCCGACGTGATGAGCAACGGCGTTCGGGCCGCCTGCGCGGCGGGCTGACGCGCGGGCGTGATGCCCCTTCTTAATAAGTACATATAAACTACCGCAACCGTATTTTCGAGAGAACCGTACTGGCCAATCTTATATAATTGGGGGTTTCTATAGATGTATGATTAATGGAGGATGCGCATAATGGCCACGGCCTACGTCCTGATAAACTGCGAGCTGGGGTCAGAAGAGGCTGTTATAAACGAGCTGAAATCCATAGAGGGTGTCGTAGAAGTGCACGGCACCTTTGGCGCGTACGACATTCTGGCCAAGGTGGAGTCGTCCTTGGTCGAGGCCCTGCGTGAGACCATCACTTGGAAGATTAGAAAGATTCCAAAGATTAGGTCCACCCTGACGCTGATGGGAATCGAGGGCCAGCAGTAGATTCAACCGCGCCCACATCTTCCTTTTTTGGGTTTTTGGGGGGCTCCTTTGCGCCCCGTGTCTTGTCTGGCTTGCCGCGCATCGGGCCCTGCCGGGCATGCGCCATGCGGCAGCTTGGCGCGACAAGTGGACGGCCATGTGTGCGGCCAAAAAAAATGGTCAGAGGGCCTGTTCACCACTCTTTTTTGTTGTGATGTTCAGCACGCTGTCGACATCTGTCACCACTATGATTCCGTCACCCGGGCTTCCCGTATATGCAGCCCCCGCTATCACATCTGAGATTCTTGGGACGTCCGCGTCGGGGACGATGGTTGCTATGGACACGACCTCGTTATAGTCGGCAGTCATCGAGCCGGTCCCCCTTCCCATCTTGACAGTCTGCCTCTTGCTTGAGCCGCGGCCCCTTCCCTCGGTGATGGTGAAGCCCCCGACTATGTCGTTAATGGCGTCCACGACCGCGTTCTTCCTGCTGGCCGGGACGGTTGCCGTGATCTGTTTCATTGGGTATCACCTCCTGCATGTTTATAAAAAACTTGGGTATTGCGGCCGCGGCGCCAGAGTGGCTTGCCGGCCCTGCTTCAATCCGGCCCGGTCTGGCGCCTGACGGATGCGCGGGGCGGTATTCGCACCCCCGCCACTGCCGCCGCACGCCCCACATTGCATGCATAAATAACGCGTGTCTGATAGGAGACTGATGGCCGAGGCTATGATTGACGACATAAAGAAGCTGCTTGATGGTGATTTTGGGGACGACAGAATCCTCAAGGACATCTACCGGGCGTGCAAGAACGGCGAGGTCATCAGCAACTATGAGAGAAAATACGTGCGTGATCTGACGGAGCGCTATCTGAGGACGAACCCGCTGGAGGACGCCTCGAGCCCGGCGCCCGACAAGGGCGTGTCTCCAGACGTCATACTGCCGGAGAAGGCAAGAGCCCAGGCGGAGGGCGCTCCTGGCGCATACGGGACGCATACATCGCCCCCACCGCCGGATCCGCGCCACCGTGATCATCGTGGTCATTATGAGCGGCAACAGCAGCAGGACCGTGGCCCGGACGAAGGCGGCGAATCCGTGCGGCTCATACACTCCACTACCAGAAAGACCGGCGGCCCCAAGGGCAAGATCGTCGCCATTTTGGCGGGAGTCATAATCGTTGCGATAGTTGCAGCCGCCGCGGCCGCGCTCATGACATCTGATAATGGCGGCGGCCCTGGGGGTGTTACAGCCGGGAACGGCGTCACCGTGGATCCTCCGACGCCCGGGGAGTTCTCCATAAGGACGGATCTTGAAAGCTACGCCGGGGGGGATCTAATATCTCTCAGCGGGTGGTCGGGTGAAGACGGACACGTCAGCCTCTCGATTGAGAACCCGTCAGACTCCGTAGTTTGGCGTGAGTCGGTCCGGGTAAGCGGGGACGGTACATACTCTACGCTTACCATAGCCGGCATAAGCGGCGGCTGGGCCGAGTCCGGAACCTTTGTTGTCCGCGCCGACAACGGTGTGGATGAGGCCGAGTCGGAGTTCAGGCTTGCAAACTAACCGTACCACCAGGATGCGCCCGCAAACTGTCCGCGTTTATCTGTGGCAGCAGTTGCCCTCTGCGTCCCTGTACAGTACGTAGTACTCCTCCGGACTGTCCCGGGAATTCTTGGCGTCCAGCGCGTCCTGATATCTGTCATAACGCCTTATCTCGTACAGCTCGCCCCTGACGTCTGCCAGCCGGTCGATCCCAACAAGGCAGAACCCGGAGTTCGGTGTGAGCTTTTCGCGCTGCCTTTGCAGCCGGACTTGATCCGGGCCGCTGCCGTCAGGCCCCATCGCAGGCCGCCCCCTCCAAAGAGACGCGGCGCCGCAGACCCTCTTTCATTTGTGCGATGCGCGCATGGCTCCTGTTGCAATCCGCGTAGTCCATTGTGGCACCCGTTACTATGACGTTACTGCTCGTATATCATCAGGTTTTTTTCCTCAAGCAGCGCGTGCAGGTTGTGCACCGACCGGTACACGTCGGTCTCCTTTTTGGCCCCGGTGCAGACCAGCTTGCCTGATGCAAACAGCAGTATCACGGTCTTGGGATCCAGCATGCGGTGTATGAGTCCTGGGAACTGCTCCGGCTCGTACATGCTGCGCGGCAGCGTCCTTGCGGCCTTTTCCAGGTGGATCTTGCCGCCGAGGTTGATTGCCGCCACTATGTTCTGCACGGTTATGACGGCGTCCTTCTTTATCTTGATCTTGCCCCTCCGGAGCCTCTGCACCACCGTGTTGACCGCCTTTATGGACATCTCCTCTGACTTTGCCCCGGTGCAGACCATCTTGCCCGTCCTGAATATCAGCGTGGCCGTGCGCGGGTTGTTGAGCCTGAATACCAGCCCGGGGAACTGTTCTGGATGGTACTCGGTGTCAGGAAACTTCTTCGTAATCTCGTTGAGATCGATCTTCTGGTCGACTGATGCCGAGGCCACGACGTTCTCTACGCTCACGACAGGCTTTGTCTGGGGCACAAAAAGCCTTTTTAAGCCTCATATATATACTAGACATTTTGCCCGCGGCGCGTATTGCGCATCCCTGCCTTCTGGCGCCGCTCAGTGGTGCCCCACCAGGCGGTAGCGGTGCTCCTCGTCGATTATCTCTGCAAGCGCCGTGCCGTCGGGACTTCCTGTCATGTCCGGCAGCCTGGCGTCAAAGAACCCGAGGCCTCCCTTGTACGGGATCGGTATCCTAAACGCCTTTGGAGACTCCAGCAGGAACCCGTACCTGTGACCCCTCCCGAGTTCTGGCCCCGTCACTGCGGCATGGTGTCTGGCTCGGTCCCTCCTCAGTTCTGCCGCGGTCTCGTATCTCGTGACGTCGTAGATCGTCGCCTTGCCTATGATTGCGCCCGTCGCCAGCGAGTCCGGCCTCATGCCGAGCCTCCTGCAGTCTGGGATGCGCACCCTTTGCGGGGAGTGCACCAGGAACTCGCCGCGGAATCTGGTGTTCCAGCCGCGCAGCTCGACTGTCTTCTTGCCGCGTACGATGAGGTCCGCAAAGGGCTGGCAGACTGACAGGCACTTCATGGCCGTGTAAGCGGTGGTATGCATATAATCATGGCGCCGGCGGTTGCGGTGTTGGCTGTGTGCGGGCCGACACGGCGTTTGGCGCGGCCCTAGTCGGTTGCCGGCTTTACAAGCTGGCCCGGGCTCATCATCATGCTCTCCGGCAGGCCGGTTATCCCCCCGTTGAGGCTTTCTGCGGCTATGCCGTTTCCCACAAGCACCTTTGTGGCCATCAGCGAGGTGTTTCCGGCCATGCAGATCAGCAGGCACTTGCCCTTTTCACTATTATCGTGCTGCAGGTCGCGGCTCATCTCCTCCGGGACCTTTCTGTCTGTGAGCAGCTGTCCCACGGTGCTCGCCTTTTGCACGGTTATCTTGTCCTTGGATACGCCCAGCGACTTTGCAATCACCTCGAGGCCCTCCTCGCGCGGCGTATACTGTGGGTGGACCCACACTATCCTGTCATAGTCGTCGGCAGACTGGGCCGCGTCCTCAAGCGAGACCTGGATGCGTCCCTCCTTCCCCTGCTTTTCCCTCCTTTCTGCCTCTTCCATTGCCTTGCGGTACTTGGCGACGCCGTCTGCTATTATCACCACGAATTTCTGCGCCTTGCCGTCTATGGACATCTGCATCGCCGCGTACAGCGCGAGCGCCGAACTCTCTCCCATGTCAAGCCCCTTCTGCTTTACAAAGAAGCGGTGCAGCGGCCTTGCCTTTTCAAAGTCTATTATGTGCTGGCCCTCGTACGAGTCGGGCCTGTACATCGACAGCCCGTCGGCCGTGGCCTGCGTCCTGATGCCCGCCACGTCCTGTCCCACGGGGGGGAAGACCACGTGCACGGCCTTTTGGCCGTACCTGTCATTCATGTACTCGTTGAATCCGGAGGAGGTGCCGCCCGTGCCGAACGTGCAGACTATGCGGTACCCGTCAAGCGACCCGCCCTCTGCGGCAAGCTGCTGGTCCGTCTCCACCGCCGTAACGGTGCGGTGCGCCTCGGGGTTGAGGCTGTTGTCATACTGGGCGGGGCAAAAGCACCCGTACGCCCTTGCAAGAAGCTTTGCCAGGTTTATGATGTCCTGGGCCTGCAGCAGCTCCAGTATCCCGGCCATGTTGTCATCAAACGGCCCTGTCGGAAATCCCAGATTGAGCATCTGCGCCCGTATGTTCGCGGCCGCCGCCCTTGCGGCAATCTCGTCCTTGTTTCCCTTCATGCCGGGCGCGGGGCAGACGTCCATGTCGAGGTCGATTATGTGGACTCCCTCGCTTCGAAGCTCTGCAAACACGCCCTCCTGGAGCCTTCTTGAGACGAGGGCCACCACCTTTAGGCCCAGCCTTGCAAGCAGTCCCAGCGCTATCCCAAAGTTGCCGGACGTGGCCTCTATTACGGCCTGGCCGTCCCTCAGCTTGCCGCTTTTTATCGCATCGTGTATGATGTGGACCGCCGGCCTCACCTTTATGGAGCCCGTCAGGAGCTCGGACTCTAGCTTGCCCATGACGCGCAGGTCGGGGCTTGGCAGGTCCGTCCTGTATGCGGCCCTGGCGCACTCCCTGAGGTGCTCTGTGATGTCTACCAGGGGCGTGGCGCCGACCACCGTCGTGGCGCCCTGGCCGCCGTCCCCACCGCGCTCAAGGTGCGGCACCTTGGACCATATCTCGCGCTCAAAGCGCTCTAGCAGGGGGGGCCCGTCTGCGTCCATGCTGGAATGTTTCCATCATACTCTTATAAAATGTAAGATCGGCGGCCCGCCCGCCGGTGCGCGCGTGCAAGGACAGTCACGCCTCCAGTATCCCCATCACCTTGTTTGGTATGTCGGCCAGCCTGCTTACGGCCACCGTCCTTTCGTATCCGAGCCGCCTCAGGTTGCTTGCAATCGCGGTGGCCCTTGTGATGTTGGGGCCCAGGCCCAGCGCCACCATGCCCGTGCCCAGTCCCTTCAGCCCCGTTATCATCTCCCTGACCGCGTCGGGGTCAGACGGCTCCCCGTCAGTCAGCGTCAGGAATATGTCAGGCCTCCTTGCCTGGAGTATGGGGTACATCTTGTCGTACACCTCTGCAAGCGGGGTCGAGCCGTTTGCGACTATCCTTGCGAGCCTCTTTGCCGCGGAGGTGTTCCACTTTGCGGCCTCCGGCTTTATGGACCAGCATACGACGGATCTCTCCTGCGTGCTGAACGCGTAGACGGAGAACGACACCCTCAGAAACGAGAGCACCTCGCAGAGCGCCAGGGTCGCCTTTTTGTACTCTCTGGCGTCCGACGCGATCGAGGACGAGTGGTCGAGCAGTATGGTGATCCTGGTCTTTATCGACTTTTTCACGTCCGTGACGAACGGATCGTGCCCCTCGATGTAGCTCTCCCCGTCAAACTCCTCCCCCGCCGACGCGACGTGCGTCTCGCTCCATCCGCTCTTCCACTCCTTGAACTTTGCCTTGAGCCCGTTTATCAGGGCGGCGTCGTATATGGCCGACTCGTCGGCGCCCTCTGCGCCCGCCGGGGTCTGGATTCCGATGGGCTCAGACGCAAGCCCCTTGTTCTCGGCCCGCTGGTTCTCCTCAAGCAGCATGGTATACTCGCCGTGTATGTCCTCCGAGCCGCGCAGTATGGACGAGGCGTCCCTTGCGTTCTCCGCGAGCCCCGACCTTTTGTCGTGCTGCAGGACCACCTTTAGCACCTTTAGCATCTCCTTCTCGTCGAGCGCCATGCCGGCCCTCATGAACGGCAGGGAGACCGGTATTGTCATGAGCGAGTCTATGTCCAGCATCTTTATGATGCGGCTCGTGTGCCCCTCTACCCAGTCCGTGCCCCTGCCCTCTGATACCGCCTCTGATATCACGCCCCTTGCAAACTCGGCAGCCCTCGCGACGCGCTCGGCATGGCTTGCCTGTAACTCGCCCTTTACGGCCCCGAACAGCAGCTGCTGGTAGAACGCCTCGACTATGCGGGCCCTTCCGTACACCTCGTGCAGCTGGGGCCTCTCCACCAGCATGTGGGCGTGGTACATGACAATCTCGTCGTCCATGCCGCGCCACACCTTTCGGCCCATGTGCTCTATCCGGCACGTCTCCATCGCGTTGAGTATGAACCCGAACGCGTGGTCGTTGCTGAGAATCTTGGTGCAGTGCAGGGCCCTTGTGGACTCGTACCACAGAGCCGTGCGGAACTGCCTGTACCGCTGGAACCCGTCGCCGGTGCGCCTCCCGGGCGGAGCTATCACTATGAGGTTGTCGGACAGCCTGGTCTTGGTCTCCGACATGCGTTCTGGGATCTGGACTGTCATGGAGTCGTTCTCCGACCACCTTCTTGCAAGGAATGTGGCTATCTCCATCAGCGACTCGGCCGAGATCTTGATCTGCCGCCGCGCCCCGCGCGCGATTCCCGGGGTTGCGGCAGGATGCGCGTCCACGGCAATCACCTGCGGCCGGTATCGCCGGTGCCGGTGCCGTCGCTCATGCCGCCGCCCGCTCCCCGAACATCGAGGTTATCACGTCGCTCACCTTCTGGTGCTCTATCTGGCCCCACTGCGCGTACACGTTCCCGAACACCCAGTCGGCCGCCTTTCTTGCCGGCACGCCCCTCCCAAGCAGTTTTGCAAACGCGATGGTCTCCCTGATGCTTGGCGAGTAGAACAGCTCCTCCACGGCGGCCGCCTGCCGCAGCGTGTTGGCAAGCTTCACGGCCTGCATGATGTCCTCCCTGTGCCCCTCGTCGTAGCGGCTGTCCCCAAAGTGCGCCCTTACGATCTCAATCTCCACGTCCTCGGGCGGGTACTCTAGCTTTATCCTTACTGGGAACCTGCTCAGGAGCTGGGGCGGCAGCTCCTTTGTGCCGCTGTGCGTAAGCGGGTTTATCGTTGCGACCACGAACCAGCCGCTGTCCGCCCGCACCACCTCCATTGCAGACGACTCCTTTAGCACGAGCTGGCGCCTGTCGTCGAGGGCCTCGTCGAGCCTCAACAGCACGTCGGCCTCGGCCGCGTTTATCTCGTCTAGGTATAGAATGCCCCCGCCCCTCATGGACCGCACGAGTATCCCCTCCTCGAAGGAGACGTCGCCCCCGCTGAGCGTCTTTGAGCCTACAAGGTGGCTCTCGCGCGTCCTGAGGCTAAAGTTGATCGACTCGAGGCCGCTGTTCTCCCTGCCCGTCCTCTCCCCGGTGATGCGCGCAAACTCCCTTACGAGCGAGGTCTTGCCCGTGCCCTTTGGGCCTATCACGAGTACGAAGAGTCCGGACTCGTACGCGTTGCGCAGTATCTCAAGCGAGCCGTTCCAGTCCAGGTATGGCGGCGCCGTCGCCGTATTTTTGGACAGACCGTCCGGCGTGACAGGCGGTTCATTTTGTGGTGGCGTTTCTGGTGACGGTGACGATACTTGGTGCGACTCTCCGGTTGACACTGATGCTGATGCGCGCGTGCGATATTTTAACTAGATGATAACGATGCGCAGCGTCGGTGGCGGCATCATCATCGTCATCATCGTCATACCGCACCATCATACCGTCGTCGGTATTGCGGCCGCCTGTGGGTTCTGCCAGCAGGCGCCCCGTCAGCTGCCAAAGGCGGCCACCTTTGCAAAGGCGCCGTCCATCCTGTCGTGCAGCTCCCTGTTCCACGCGTCAAAGCCCGACGGCTCGCTTGGGTAGTTCCTGTAGTGGTCCACGAGCCACTGGTTCTCCTTTGAGGTGTACCGGAGGCCGTCCGCCACGGTCTTGTTCATGGCGCCCCTGATTATCATGCTCAGCTTGCCCAGCCCGGAAAAATCTGGGTGCTCCCCCTTGCTTATCGACTCCACGTCCATGTTGCCCAGGAAGTGCTTCATGCCGTAACTGATCTGCTCGTTTGTCATCTGCTGGACAAGCCTGCGGAAGAGCTCCAGCCCGGCCGTCTTGTAGCCGTACTCCTCTATAAAGTCGAGGTTGTACTGCCACAGCCCTCTCTCCGTGAAGTCCTGGGCCTCCAGCGCCGTCGCGACGCACCTGCCCAGTATCGTGCCGGCAATCAGGGCGGGCCCTATTCCGCCCGCGTCAATCGGCTTTGGCATCCACGCCGAGTCCCCGACAAGGAGGTATCCCCCGGACACCATGCAGTCGTTCTGGCGCCTTACCGACACCTGGAATATCCCGGAGTTGTTGTGCTCGTCCTCCAGGTCCGTCGACAGCCTTGGGTTTGCTATCGCCCTGTTTCTGTTCAGGTATTCGGACATCAGGGATTCGACGTTGTCGCGCTTGCCGAGCCTCTCGTTTCTCCTTTTGAGCAGCGACTTTTCCACGCCCAGTCCTATGTTTACCTTGTCGTCCCCCTTTGGAAAGACCCAACCGTACCCTCCGGGCGCTATGTCCTGGTCGAGGTGTATGATGCAGTAGTCCGGATCAAAGTCGGACAGGTCCTCCTCTGCCTTTTCAAAGTACATGATGTACCTGCCGGTGGACTCCAGGTCGCGCCTGTCTATCCTCCTCTCCACCTTCGTGGTGTTCTTTATCCCGTTGCGGAGCATCGACGTGACGCCGGTCGCGTCGACCACCACCTTGGACGACTTTGAGTACGGCTGGCCGGTCTTGTTGTCGATGCCCTTGACCCCGACTACTTGGCCGTTGCCGTTCTCGTATTCCAGCCCGGTGAGGTTGATCTCGTAGTCAAACTCTATGCCGGCCTTTTGGCACCTTGCGTTCTGAACCTCCGGAAGCTTCTGCCTGTTTAGCATGTATCCGTCCCCGTCAAACGGTATGGACGTCTCCCTGTCCGGCGAGAACGCCATCACCCCCTTGACGTCGTGCTCGATCTCGGGCCTGGTCCAGCTGATTCCTATGTGCTCCGTCATGTAGTCGACTGCCTCCTTTGAGCACGCGTCCCCGCACACCCATCCGGCCAGGGACTTCCTGCCCGGCCTGTGCTGGGGGTTGCGGTCTATCACGAGTATGCTTGCGTTCTGGTTGGTGTAGTGGGATACGGACTGGGCTGCTATCGTGCCTGCCAGGCCTCCCCCTGCGACTATCACGTCGTATGCGTCTGCCAATACGTCCGGGTGCACCTATCCGTATTTAAAATCATGCAGGGGCGTGGCGGTATGGACTCACGTCCGTGCCTGTGAATTTGCAAAATACTGAGAAATAGGCACGAATCTTCAAGGGACCTGAGTGCATACGCGTGGCGCTGTCCAATCTTGCAGATTTATCCCTCAATTTGCGGATTTTAGGCGCATCTGTCGTGTCTCGGCCCGGCACATTTTGGCGTGATTGTGGCATGTTTGGCGGTGCATACGCGACTTTTGCCCAGACGCGGCGCATTCGTCTACAGCGTACGTTGGGGAGGAGGATGCCCGCTCCCCACCACTTCCTTGACAATTTGCCGGATGTGGTTCAACCCTCCAAGATGTTAGATGCTGTGGTATGCACTCAGGTCCATGCCTGTGACATTTCAAAATGCTGACAAATAGGCATGGATCTTCAATGGATCTGAGTGCATACATGCTGCAAGTGGCTACGTTTATTAATTTGAACCACGCATTCGCCACCGTCGAATATGAAAATTAGCGACATCGACCATATTGAGATATTCGTAAGGGATCGGATCAAGGCTGCTCAGTGGTATGAAAAAATTTTCGGACTGAGCCCGATTCAGGAATTTGGCGCATGGGCAAAGACCGGTCCCTTGTTTATTGGAAATAAGGACAGAACGGTAAAGCTTGCCTTGATTAACGGTACAAAAGACAATGACGGCTCCGTCAACAGAATGGCATTTAGCGCGTCCGGCGAGAATTTCGTGAGTTTCATAAGCAGCTTGGACGAGGAAAAGGTATATTCTCTAAAACGTAGAGTAACCAATAATGACCTGGTAGATCACGATCTGTCATATTCAATCTACTTTGATGATCCTGATGGAAACAAGCTCGAATTGACCTGTTATGAGCACGATTACGTGAAACCAAGAATCTGATCTTTGCGGCTGCCTATGTACCCCAAGCCCAAAATGCGGCCGCCCGTTTCTAAGAAGCCGTTTCCGCTGGTTGTTGCGTGGTCGCGGCCAGATGATTCAATCACCGGATCAAGAAAATTGTTCGTTTCTGTACTGTTATAACCACGTTCCCCCTGACTTGCCGACTAGAGCAGGAACCGGCGATCCAGATTCGAGGGGGATCAGATCCTGGAAGGGCGACACCGCATAACGACGGTGGGAGGCGGATGCGCGCCGCTGGAGTCGAGAGCAATGCGTCGTCCCAATCGTCGAATCCGATCTTGCCGAACGCCGCGTCCGGCAGTCCGTGAATCCTCGTGCCTTTCAATCGCGGCAAAAAATTCCCGTGCAGGACAGGAACGTGAGGGTATTGTAACAGACTTTATGCGAAGTGGTTATCACCTGCGCCTGTGTATGGCCTCTATTGGACCGAACCGGCTAGCCGGCAGCCGCGTCGCCGGAGCCGTGCGGCGCATAATCTGCCATCCTGCGCTTGCCGCCCCTGTGAGCATCTTGTCCCATACCGGCTGCTCTGTCTGATGGTAAAGGGTCGGTTCGTCGCGGGATCCTCACTGCCTCTGGGCTCGGACTGGAGCGGCTGTTATCTCCTCATTCCCTGGCTGCCTGTGCCGCATTTGGTATTTAATCTGTGCCCAGACTCTGCGCGCGTGCAGTGCCGCTGGGCCTGGAAGGATGTCGGGTCAGTCTCCCGCCTTTGCAGGAACACTCAGCGCTGCTTAGTGTTAAATACCCCCTCCGTGAGCAAGAATCGGTGTGTTCATTTGTTGTTTGAACATCTCATACAAACAGAGTTCACGCCGTAAATCTTCATTATGCACTGCCTCGTAGTATCTCTACAAACGTGGGCACGGCGTCCTTTTTGCTGTATATGGGGGTGTGAATCTTTATCTTTATGGCGTCTTTGCTGCCGCCGTTCCCCTCTTCCTCCCCCTCGCGTCCGTCCGATCCATGCAGCCCGATTATCTCCAGGCGCCCGTTCCTGATCAGAGCCTGCTTGTCTATCCTGAGATGTAGCCTCGAGTCGACCGTCCTCTCCTGAATCTGGACTGCCAAGGCGTCCACGTCCTTTTCCGACAGCATGCCGACAAATCTCCGCACAGACAGCGCCGCGTCCGCTCCCGTAACATTCGCATCATATACCGATATCGGATTGCCAAAGTGGCCGGTGGTGTCGGTGCCGGTAAATGCGCCCTCCTGTATCCTCAGCATCTGGCTTGCGGCACCTATGATTATTCTGGGATCCTCAGTTGCATGCACAATCACGCTTGCCGACACCTCCATCCTTCTCTCCCTTGGCATCACTGCGCGTCTCATCGTCTTCAAAATATGTCATGTGGTGCCCGCCGGCGTCGCGCAGGGCCGGATGTGGCTGCATGCGTTATTGCGGTGACGCCGTGAGTCCCATGTTATTGGACGGGGTACCGTCTGCAGTATCGGTGCCGATTATGATCACGGCCGACTATACTCATTATTGGTGGAGTCAGTTATGATCAGAGGCACCGTGTTGTCAAACGACTGTCTGTCATGCCTGCAGCAGGACGGTCTCCTTTTCTGCGGTCCGGATCAGCTTTACCTTTTCAAGCCCGACGTGCCTCACCCTGATCACCTTTTTGAACGCGGCCATGATGTCCGAGTTGATCTTGCTGTAACAGGTGGCCTGCACGAACTGCTCTATGGTCATATCCGGGACGGTCTTGTTGATTATGTCCTGCGCAATAAGCCTGAGCGCGTGCTGCCGCGAGGTGTTCAGCTGCCTGTGGGTAAGGGCGATGATCTTTATGCGAAAGATGTACCCGTCGCTTGTCTTGATGTCAGTCGTGAGGTTGATCTTAGAGGAGCCCCTCCTGACCAGGCTTCTCAGGAACTCTTTGGAATACTCGAACCTCTTGAATATTGTGTGCGCCTTGTCGCCGTCCACCTTGGATATCTGAAAGTACATCTTGTACTGGTACTGCGAGGCGTCCCCCTTGAGTATGTCGTGCAGCGTAACCTCCATGACGCGGCCTATCGCCGTCTCGTCGTCTGTAATCGGTATGTACCCTATCTGGACGCTGTTAAACGACTGGGGGGCGTGCACTGTAACCCAGCGCTTTTCGCGCCACTTGTCCTTTACCCTACCCTTCCGGCGTGCCAATTATTCTAGCCCCCGAGGCTAAAATATAAGGGTAATCAAGCGGGCCGCCGGCCCCCAGCCGGACGGCCGCGCGCCGGATCCTGCATGCATGCCAAGTAGCCCGGGACCGCATCCTGCATTCTGACGCCGGAACCTGCCGGACAGGCAGGCGCTACGGCCGCCCCTAGATCTCCTTCTGCCCGCCCATGTACGGGACCAGCGCGTCGGGCACCGTAACGTGCCCGTCCGCGGTCTGAAAGTCCTCCATTATGGCCACCAGCACCCTGGTGGTCGCCACGAGCGTGCTGTTCAACGTGTGGACGTACGTGGTGGCGTCGTTGGTGCGGTCCCTGAACCTTATCTTGAGCCTCCTTGCCTGGTACTCGAGGCAGTTGGAGCACGAGACGATCTCCCTGTATGCGTGCTGGCCCGCCATCCAAGCCTCTATGTCGTAGGTCTTTGCAGACGTCTTGCCCATGTCCCCGGAGGACAGCAGCATGGTGCGGTGCGGGATGCCCAGCTTCTTGTAGAACCCCTCTGCGGTCTGCAGCATCCTCTCGTGCTCGGCCCACGAATCCTCGGGCCTGGCAAACACGAACTGTTCTATCTTCTCGAACTGGTGCACCCGGAATATCCCCTTCTGGTCGCGCCCGTGGGATCCCGCCTCCTTTCTAAAGCACGGACTGACCCCCGCGTACCTTATCGGAAGCGTCGTGCCGTCCAGTATCTCGTCTGCGTGCATCGCGGCGATCGCGTGCTCCGACGTCCCTATCATGTACAGGTCCTCGCCGTCTATCTTGTATATCACGTCCTCAAAGTCGTCTGCAATCACGGCCCCCTCCATCGAGTCGCGGTTTATCATGTATGGAGGCTGGACTGCCACGTACTCCCTCTCTGCGAGATAGTCGAGCGCAAGCCGTATCAGGGCGTAGTTCAGGCGCGCCAGGTCGCCCTTTAGGTAGTAGAACCTAGCGCCCGCCGCCTTGGCGGCCCTCTTCAGGTCTATGAGGTCCAGTCCCTCTGCGATGTCGACGTGGTTTTTTGGCTCGTACCCGCCGCCGCCCCTCCGGAGGCGCGTAGCGTCGCCCCACGTCCTGACCTGTACGTTTGCAGAATCGTCGGGGCCCACCGGCACGCTGCTGTCTATCATGTTTGGTATGGCCCTTGCCATCCTGCGGTATGCCGACTCTGCCTCGTCACACTTGGCGATCGCGCTGTCAAGGTCGGAGGACATTCTGCCCATCTGCGATATGATGCGTGACGCGTCCTCGCCCCTCTTTTTTGCCTGCGATATGTCGACGCCCATCCTGTTCCTTTTTGCGCGCAGCTCGTCTGCTGCGATTATGGTCCTCCTCCTCTCCGCGTCCAGGGCGACCAGCGCGTCGAGGTCGTATTGGACGGAGCGGGCCTTGAGCATTTTACTCACCTCCTCGGTGCGGTCCTTTATCGCGTCCGGGTCAAGCATTGTCCATCACCTTTAGCGCGACCTGCACGTGCTCCAGCACCTCGTCGACGGTACCGACTAGGCTGCCCATGGCGTGCGCAGCGCGCTCGCCGTCCTCCACGCCTTCAAACTCCAGCGTCAGGGTCCTTCCCGCCCCGCCCCCCTCTTTATCGTACCTTGCCACAACGCCGAGGCCCTCCGGCATCCCGGCGTTGTCCGGCTCCAGCGCGGCTATGACCGATCCGGCCTGCGACTCTGACAGATCGCTAATCCTCACCCGTACTGCGCATCTTAGGGACATTCTCATCTAGAACCTTCAGGAAATCATCCAATTTGTCTTTAGTTATCTTGGCGCCCGCCGCAGCGCTGTGCCCGCCGCCCACCCCGCCGCACGCGGCCGCCGAGGCGCCCATCAGATCGCCCAGATTGACCGCATTGGAGGCGCCCCCGCCTGCCGCGCCCTGGGCGCGGCGCGCAGAGAACTTTATCATGGACTCTTCCTCTGCCTTTGTCCACAGTACCACGATCTTGCCCGAGTACTTGGGGGACCCGGCCATGATGGATGATATGGTCCCCGACATAGTCTCCTGCACCACGTCCTGGGCGTTGACCGTGATGTACGGCTTGTCAGGCATTGCCGACATGCGCCACCTCTCGTTTGTCAGTATGTTGATGCAGTTCCTTATCCTGCCCCTGTAGTCCTTCAGTATGGACTCGCCCTCCAGCAGGCTCCTGCTGCGGTCTCCCATGCATATCGCGATCCCGATTCCGGCCCTGCTTATCCTTCCGCACGAGTTGAGCATGGTGGAAAACTCCCTTGCATCCCTCAGGAATCCGCGCCCGTCCTCCTTTGGGAACGTGTACGTGTACCCGATGAGCTCCGACATTATCTCCGTGGCCCCTCCCTCCCCCGACGCAAACTGCGCGATGGACTCGATCACGCGCTTCTTCTCGTCCTCGTCAAGCTCCGCCGGCACGCGCCACCGTCCCCCCTCCTTCAGCCTTACATCCGACGACGTCAGAAGGGAGTAGCAGGTGTCGCGGTTCCACGTGAGCCCGTCGATGTACGGCTGCGACGTGTAGGCCAGCGCGTCGGCAAGCGGCTTTGTCTCCCTCCCAAACAGCAGCAGGTCCATGTCCACGTCGAGCATTCCCAGCCCCTTTGCAGTTTCTGCAATCTCAAAGTTCTTTCCCACAAACGACCTCCGTTCGCCCTGGTCCTGCCTGTCGCCTAGGGCGGCGACCACTGCCATCGTGGAGAGATCCGAGTTGTCGTCGTCGAGCGCGACTGACGCCAGGTACGCCATGCCGCCTGCTGATATCTCCCTGCCGCCGTCGATCCCGTACTTCCACGCGTTTATCACGCCCTCCTCGCCGTTCTCCTCCTCCGGTATCTGGTGGTGGTCGAGTATTGCCCACTTGCCGGCCCCGAGCGACTTGTTCAGCTTTGACGCAAACCCCCCGCCCAGGTCCGTTATTATGCAGAGGTCGTGCTCCCCGGACTTGAGTCGCCCTATCGCGGCGTCGCTAAACTCCTTTGAGGTACTCAGCGCGCACCTGGCTCCGGCCCTGATCAGGGCCTTTGTCATGATGCCGCCCGACGTGAGGCCGTCGCAGTCTATGTGGGTCAGGACCTGGATGCTGCCGTCTGACTTTATGCAGTCGTTTATCCTGTCACGGAGCGCCCTCATCGACGCGTCAATCGAGGTGTCAGGTTCGGTCCGCGTCTCTGCTGGCGATTGTGGCGTGGAGGGGGGCATCACTCGAGTTGGGCCACGACTGATTTATATTTCCAAGTTCTGGGTATCCGCCCTATCTTCTTGTAGTATACGGACAGCCGGTGCACCTTTGCCTCGATGAGCTCAAGCGACCTGATGTTTCTGCGGTCGCCGTGGTTCTCCTTGAGGTGCTTTTGCAGGCCAATTGCCTTCCTTACCATGTTCTCAAGATCCTCCGGCATGTCGGGCCTGAGGCCGTTCTCCTCCAGTATTCTTCCCATCGTCTTGTCCACCACCACCTTGACAAGCGGGATGGCATGTTGATCCCTGAGCTTTATGCCTATCTGGCTCGGGGTCATGCCGTCCTTTGAGTACTTGACTACCGTCTTCTCTATCTCGTCTGCCGACTGCTTTACCCATTCGGGCTTTGTCAGTACGTGCGGCCTGATGGAATGTGACTTGCCATGCCTGTGCGTGTGCATTCGGCCCATGCCCCCTGCCAACTGCGGTGTCAAATTAAACCTTACCAACCACTGCTTTCGCGTTGGGTGCGGTTGCGCCTGCGTGCGTGGTTTGAGATCTGACCGCCGTACGGATGGGGTTTAGGAGGCATCAACCCCTACTAGTGTAGGCAAATGCCATGGACACAAAGGTGCTACTGGCGGCAACCGTGCTGTTGGTCTTTCTCTTTGCCGCCGTGTGCGCCGCGTCGATCGCACCTGCCCAGTATGTGGGCAACGTCGACAGTGACGGAGATCCCATCCCTCCTACGCTTGAGGAACCGTTGATCGAGGAACCGTTGATCGAGGTTCGGGAGAGGATCGGGCCCTCAGAGGCCAATCCCGCATCCGGATCGGGAACTCCATACCTTGACGCCGATGGCGTCGTGGGTGCGTCCGTCATAGCGGGCGCCTTCTTCCTGAGGGGCCGTTCCGGCAAATACGCGGCGATGGGCAGTGGATGAGACCCACGTGTCTTGCTATGTGACGCCTAGCGCACGCCCTGTACGCCTTCAGGCCGGTCCGCACGGCGCCACGGGTTGGCGCCGCCCCGCCTGCGTCAGGCACCGTGCGGAATAAAGTTTTAAATAACTAATAATCACAATCACCGTAGGTAAACGCTATGAACACGAAAGTACTACTAACAGCAACCATGCTGTCGGTCTTTTTCTTTGGTGCCATGGGCGCCGCATCGATCGCATTTGCCCAGTATATGGGCAATGTCGGCGGTGCCGGAGAGACCGGTGCTCATACGCTCGAAGAGATATTGGAGATTCAGAGAAGGAGAATCGAGACGGCGGAAGCCAATCCTGCATCCGGATCGGGAACTCCATACCTTGACGCCGATGGCGTCGTGGGCGCGTCCGTTATAGCGGGCGCCGTCTTTGGCGGTATAGCAGGCGCCTTCTTCTTGAGGGGCCGTTCTGGCAAATACGCAGCAATGGGCCGGGGATAAGACCTCTGGCTCTCTCTTTTATTATTGACGCCTAGCGTATGCTGTACACGGCTATCGTGGCTGCCGTGGCGGTGCGATCGCCCCGATCGATCCCGTTCACCCCTCATCTGCGCCTGGCACCTGCGCCTGGCCGGATCGTGCGGTTCGGCCCGCAGCAAAGAACAGAAATGTATATAACATACACATAGTTCAGATTCTTTATGGAACCAATAGTAGGAATCTTCCTAAGCATCCTATCCTCTATCTCAGGACAGCTGGGACCAAACTATGATCCGCTATTCTTTGATGTAATGATTTACATCTTCGGGACCATGATGTTCACAATATTCCTCCTTGGAATCATTGCATTCTGGTTGCGTGTTCACGGATGGGCCTACAAGGACAACCGTGAGAAATGGGTCGACGAGCTGGACAGGCACTTTGAGCGTGAAGGTATAGGTCTGATTCCAGACAACGGCAAGTACTGGTAAGTGCCTGCCTTTCCATATTTTATGATTATTTTTAGTCCTTTGTTGTCTTTCTGCCATGGTGCATGCTGCCGCCCCGCCGCCGTCGGAAGCACTGGCATTCTGCCTCTGCCTGCAGATGCGCCGTGACCGGCGCCAGTCCTGCCGCGCGCTAGTTTCCCGGCGGTAAAAAGTCCGAGTCCTTTGACGTGTCGTAGTCCTTTGACGTAAACACGGCCTTGTAGTGGGCCCCTTCGGTAAACGGGTGGTTTGTAAAGTGCGGTGACGGCTGGTCGTCGACAAATATCATTGACTTGTCCTGTACCATGTCCCTGAGTGGAAAGTCCCACATCCACAAAAAGTGGCCGATCTCAAACGGATATTCCTCCTCCCACTCTGCATATATCGTTCCGTCGTCGGACAGCGTATACATTGTTCTCTGGCACTCGTCGGTATTCCCGATGTTGGCAGGAATCTCCGCCTCTATCCCGTCCACTATCAGCTCGAGCGTGGCGGTGGTCATGTAGGGCGTCACGCGGTCGTTGATGCAGGCCTTGAGCGGGTTGTCCGCGTTGACCACGTACTGTATGGAGGCGCTGGCGGCCGCCACCGATATCCCGATTATGGCCGTAATTATCAGAAAGCGTATCGTCTTTTTGCGCTTGTACGGATCACTGGTGCCGGGCCAGATCATGATTGATCGCCGCCGTCGGTTGATAAATCCCTTTCCATAAACGCTTAGTATGCCGTGGCGCGACAGTACGCCCCGCCCCTCCCCTCTCTTCCGAACCAGCCTCTGCCTATCCGTCCTGCCGGATGCCAAGCCCATAGTTCATGCGCGTTGCGCAGGAGGGAGCGCGCGGCTCCGCCGTGTCCCCCCCCCCGGCGTCGCTTCAAGGATGCCGCATCTGCTGCGCGGCCTGCCTGTATCGGCGACCGGGCGTTTGCCACCCCCACCATCCACGCCACCGCCGTCACTTGCCGCCGTTGTAGTCAACCTCTACCGTGTCAAGCTCGTCTTGGTGGTCGGCCAGGTAATACGTGATCGCGTCCGAGTCGATCTCAAGCCACTCCGACTTGCCGCCGTACATAAGCCAGTCCTCCACGTAGAGTCCGCGCGGCCCCGACACCCTGACCAGCATTCTTGCCGGCCCGCCGCCGCCGAATCCCGGCAGCTGGAAGGGAAGCCTCAGCACCTTGTCCCTCCTCTGGCCTTGGATGTTTGCCTTGTATGCGTCTGAACGGAATTCTACCGTTCCTGTAAAATAGCTCTGAGCAATGTCCAGCCTGATTATCTTAAAGTTCAGCAACGCGCACGTATGTAGCCTCCTCAAGATAAACGTGCGGAACCGACGGCTCTGAGATAAAATGAAAGGAAAAAGGGATTTGGGTGTTAGATCACTTGCCAGGGTCTCGTGGCAAACGTAATCACATACCCGACGCCTATAATGATAGACTGGTATGCGATGTTCACATATGGAATCGGCTTGAGTATGTTGTCGCCCTCCACGACCACTGTCTGGCCCGGACCAAGTCCTGGCCCGACGCTGGCCACGTTGAGCTGCGTGTGCACGTGGTACACTCCGGCCTCAAGTGCCTTTGCAGACAGCGTATACTCTATCTGGCTGTTTCCAGGAATGTCAAAGACGTTGCCCGGGGGATCCCTAGCTAGCATCTCCCATCTGTTGCCGGCGTTCGTGGACTCTGAGAAGATGGACAGCCATCCTCTAAGATCCCTTTCCACGAGACTGACCAGTGTTCCTGTCAATGTGAGGGTCTCGCCAGTCTGTAGAGACTGCCTGTTGAACGTCTCATCCTCGATTCTGATGAACCGGCTCTGGAGTTGTGCCTGGACGCCGTGCGCCTCTGCGGTAGGAATGACGGCCTCGACCCAGTCGAAGCCAAGTGTTCCCAGCGCAAGCACTGCGGCCAGTCCTAATACGAAAATCTTCTTTTCGAACATAGTATCCCTTGCTATATGGGGGAATAGCATACCGTTATATGTTTTTCCTGAGGCTTGTGCCTAGCGAGGGCGTCTGCCAGCCCCCTTCCTGCCATCCGGCGTCCTCCGTATCCGATCTTACGTGTGCGCCAGGGGCGCTCCTGCCGCATCTGGCATCCGATCTTACGTGTGCGCCAAGGGCTGGTTTGCGGCCCGGATGCAGGTTCCTGCTGCGTCCCGGCCGGAGTATGGGCGCCTGCAGACGGGCCAAGCAGCATTGGTGTGCCTGCCGGCGGTGTATCCTGGGATGCGGGTGCGCACGCATGGCCCAAACCCCTGCCGGCAAGCAGGCCGGGCACAAGATGCGAGGGCGGGAACCTGCTTGGCGTCAAATGCTGCTGGACTGCGGCAGCAACGCCACGCCTACGTCTTGCATATGTCGCGAGGAAAGAACAGGTCCACCAGCCAGTCGAACCCGACGCGCACCTTCTTCTCGGTGGTTGGCAGCATTGAGAGGTAGTAGTGCTTCCATACAAACCACGCCGCAAGCCCGTGCATTCTCACTCCCTTCATCAGGGCCACTCCCTCCATGCTCCCTATCTTGGCCACGAACCCGTCCGCGTCGTATGTAAACTCGTCCTGCTTCTCTATGCCGCGTATCCTGTTTGCAAGGTTGTTGGCGACGACCTTTGCCTCCTGCGCTGCGTGCTGGGCTGTAGGCGGGTACGGCGTCCCGTCGCGCGGATCCGTGATGAATGCGCAGTCGCCCAGCGCAAAGATGTCCGGGTTGTTCTTCAGGCTCAGGTGCGAGTTTACAACGACGCGCCCGGACTTGTGGTGCTCGGTGTCCAGCTTCGCCACGATCTCGTCCACCATGCCGCCGGCCGCCCAGATGAGTGTCTCGGTCTCTATGACGGTCCCGTCGTTGAGGGTCGCCACGCCGTCGGTGTACTCGGTCAGCCTTACGTTGATGTGTATCGTAACGCCCGCCTTTGTGAGCGCCGACATGGCGTGCGCGCTCAGGGCGCTCACTTCCGGAAGTATGTTGCTTGACGATACCAGGATCACCCTAATTGACGATGGCGGTATGTTGTGATAGTACTTTCTGACCGAGTCGCGTACGAACGAGTTCAGCTCGCCCACCGTCTCCACGCCGGAAAAACCCCCGCCCACGACCACGAAGGTCATAAGCTTGGCCTTGGCGGCCGGATCCTGCTCCAGGTCGGCGCCCTCCAGAGCCCCGATGGCGTGGTTTCTGATCTTGATGGCGTCCTCCAGGTTTCTGATCTTGAGCGCATTGTGCTTGACGCTTTCGTTTCCAAAAAAGTTGGCCTTCATTCCGGACGCTATGACCAGATAGTCGTACGGCAGCACGCTCGTGCTGTCCGCATCGGTCCGGCGTATGGTCACCTGTTTCCCCTTGAGGTCTATCGCGGTTACGCGGGCTTGGTAGAATCGGGCCCTATGGCAGAACTTCCTGATGGGCGTCGCGATATGCCTCGGTTCTATGGAGCCCGTGGCCATCTCCGGCAGCATTGGCGTGTGCAGGAAAAAGTTTGACTCGCTTACGAGGCCTATGCTCACGTCGATGTCGTCGTGGAACTTCTTTTGCAGGCGGTTCAGTACCCCGACGCCGGCGTACCCCCCGCCCAGTATCAGCACGCGCCTCATTGACTTCGAGCCCTTCCCGTGCACGTGCGCTATGTGGGCCTTTCGCGTTGCGCTGTTGAAGAACTCCACATCGCACTCGCGGCATATGTAATTGGCGCCAAACCTGCGCGTTAGGAAGGAGGTCACGGATCCCATTATAAGGCCCCATAGCAGGTGTATGCCCAACGACTCGAGTACGACTGTGGTAAAGTCAAACTGCTCCGCGTGCGCGTCGGCGGCAAGCGACGGGGACATTATCAGGTATATCATGGGCATTGCAAATATGATGAATGCCGTGCCTCCTGCGAGCAGACCGAAGATCAGGCCCATTGAAGGGCGCGAGATGTCCATCCTGAGCGCGCGGTGCAGTATCACGCCTGCCACGACCCCTATGATGGTGGACACAAAGATGTGCAGCAGGAATCCCGCCCCGTCGTCGTGCCCGTCCGACTCTCCGGCCGGCAGCACCTGCGACAATATCTCGTGTGACAGTTCCTCAAAGGAGCTGTAGAAGATGGCGGGTACGTGCATGGCCAGCGCGCCCGCAACCGAGCCGAGTATCACGAACGTGACCTCCTTCCGCAATAGGAAGTTTGCCTTGCCGTCGACCTCCTCAACGCTATCGCTCAACTCAACGCTATCGCTCAACTCAATCTACAGCCTCCGTTATCGTGGTGATTATATTTCCTTGTCGCGCTGCCGACTGGATGGCTAGTTCCAAAATAAGCTCCCCCACTGGGTCGGGCCGTTTGGAGCTGCTGTTGCCGTTGATGTCATTCTCGGCGTCATTGTCGCGTAAGATGCGGCGCAGTTTGATATAACCATAGCGACGACTGTTCATTGCGGCACGGGGCGTCTCTCAGTGGTTATGGTCGTGGTGTGCCGTCTTGCGTGCCAGACGCCTGCAGGCCCAGACGTCCGTCTGTTGGCTCGGGGGCGGTTCCGGCGGGGGTTTGGGAACAAAAGTGACGCCGCGCTACGGCGTATGCCTGCAACAGACACGCGTGCGAGCTTCCGGTTCTGACCAGTTTTGCCGTTTGAATCTGCAGCGGGTGTCTGGCATGTCCTCGCTTGCTTGGACCGGCTGCGCCGCCCGTTGTTGGATCTGTCGCTGCTGCTGGCAAACCCTTGGCCGCAGTCACCCTCACCCTCCAACGTACTGGATGCGATCCACCACGACTAACGTGCCGCGTACGCCCCGGCAGTATTCACGGCGCGGTTCGGGCTGCCCCGGGCCCGTGCCTGAAAGCGGAGCGCTTGTGGTGTCCAATGATTAACATTGATGATTAACATCAAACTTGGTGGTTGCATGCAATGTTGTATTATACATTTTATGGTATAAAATACAAAAAATTTCATACTTTATTTGCAAAAATGTAAGTCTTATACTATTCCTCATGCAATTGCATTCTTGTACTTTATATGTAAGATAAAGGTGATAACACACATGGCACAAATGCCAGCACTAATCCCAAAGGAAGTCGAGATCCAGAGACTCAAGAAGATCTGGCTGATCGTCATTGCGATGGGATCAACTGCAGCATCCGTCGAGGTGGACAACTTTGTTGACGGTTCACTTCACCAGACATCCATCAGGGACAGCGCGTTTACGCCTGCGCACTGGTGGCTGTATTCGCACTTTGTTGCACTCCCACTAGGCTGGGGTGCGGCCGCGATATATGACCGAAAGGTTCCGGTTCTCAGAGGCCCCAACAACTCTATGAACACGGGTCTGAAGATGACCATTCTTGGCTATCTGGCGACCATGTTCACGATTGGAGTCAACGAGATGTGGCACTTTTGGTTTGTAGAGGAGATCTTTGCCGTGCCGAACCACTGGATGTTCAATATGGGCGTCGTAGTGGCGTTCATGGGCGCACTGGCCTACGTGGTCAGGGTGTACGCTCGGTTGGTAGAACTGGGCGCCGAGACTCCTGGAGAGAACCCGTATGTTGCAGAGATGTACAAGATGGCCCTAGAGGGCAAGCTGTACAGCAGATCAATCCCATAGGGTGTGGGTCTTTTTCACACTCTTCTTTTCGAGTCGTGCGTGGGAGGCCCTGCGCGGCACCGATATGCCGGCATAGGCGGGGATTGCTGCTGCGGGGCCGGACGCGTACCCTCTGACTGCCGTTCTCCTTGACGCGATCGCCGCATGCCCGACTCTTGATGTTGCGATCAGAGACGTGCGTTCGGCACCGCGGTTTACCGGCTGCGTGCTTGGAGGTATCACTTCCCGTGCCTGCCTGACGCCCGGTACGATTGGCCCGCCGGATGCGTCTTGGAGATGGTAGCCAGTTGACGCTGCTTATATGCCCCCGCTGCCGACCTGGCAGCCCCTAAGAAAGATTTAAAACTATTACAGCATACACACCTACAATGACTCTTCCAAAAGGGTTTGGTTCTGGCGGTGCCGGAGGTTCCTCTAGCGCCGACGTAGAACGTATGATTGGAAAGCGCGTTGAGAACATGACCGGTCTGATTACCATATCGTTCTGGGCAGCATGGTTGGCAACATTTGGAGGTACGGCAGCAGGATACTATTACTATCCGTGGGCATACCCGACCCCGAGTGGACACTTTGCATTCATCGTACTTACCATCATCGAAGCAATAGGCTACATCTTCTGCGTAAAGGTCATGGAAGAAGGCTCAAACAAGAACAGCAACGGCATTGTGGCCGGCAGCGTCGCCGCTGTAGCGGCAGGCACAATTGCAATCTCGCTGTTCGTTGAGGGCGCTTGATTGCAAGAAGGGCTAACCTTCAATCTTTTTCATTTTCTCTTGTTTTGGGTGCTGCGTCGCCCGGTCCGCCCCTTGGGCACGGGCAGTCCATTCATGAAGCTGTCATTGAGCTTGGTGCGAGGCATGCCTGGAACCACGTGGCAGGCAGAGCTGTTGTGCAAAAAGTAGTCTCCGTAGGATCGGGCGCACAAGTCAACTACTGACGGGCCGGTCATCAAAGACCGCGCCAAAGAGACTGCCGGGAAAGTCACACCAGCACTTGGCCCGGGATCGAGAAGCGGGTCCCTGCCTCCGGGACAGCAAAGGACCTTGGAATTTCCCCCCGGCTCGTGCAGGGACTGGACTGTTCCGTACGACTCGGACCGTGCGCGCCGATGATCAGTTCGCGCTCCCGTATGCGAGGGCAGGATGAGCGATAGCCGCACCTGTCAAAGACGGCCGGCCTTGGCCGTACTCGCCGCAGGAGGGCTGAGAAGGCGAAGGAGAAGGAACTCGATATTAGTTACGCCGCGGCATATTGTATTGAAGAAGGACGAGTCGCGGAGTCTCTGGCGGCAGGGTCGCGGAGGTGCAGGTGGGTGCGTCACTGGCATGCACCTCGGCGCCATGTGACGTGGGCTGGCACGCCACGAAGGATCCGCGTTTTTCAAGCAGAGCCTCGTTACATGCATGGACGATGTCCCTGTGCGCGCCACGGATGTGATGTTTCTGGAATCCCGTGATAGCTATCAGGCCTGCAGCTAAGAAGGCTTGGTGCACCTGCGCCCATGCTGTCTGACGACGGGCCCTGCCTTGCGGGACAGGATGGCAGAAGAGGTGAAAGAGGGGGGTGGGGCGGGGGGTGCAGGCCCGCAGTCCTTGAGGGCCGCTAGGGGGCGGCACCGTCCTTGAGGGCCGCCTGAGCGCAATGTCTTGCTGGCAACTGCCCCGCCGTGCCGCCCACAGACAAGCGGTAGCCGGTGCGGTTCCATCGCAGCCTGGAAGCGGAGATCCTCTGATGGCCTCTGGCAGTACATGGATCTACGACGAGTCGGGGCTACGCTTCACTTGATGTCGACGACTACGGGACGCCGCCGGTGCCATTCAGGTACAAGGAATGATCGGAGCGATCAGAAGCATCGATCCCAAATGGACGGAGGACGCCTAGACCCTGGGGAAAAGAGGACCCATTTTCCATATAATGTCCGTGATCCTAGGCGGGCCGCCTTTCTGTACGGCTGGAGTGCGTTCCTGATTCTAAAATTTTATATACCTATCCTTAATTCAGTAAACTAATGGTCTGGTTAAGACGATGTACACACTACTTGTTCATAGTAGTGGTTGCAGTTAACTCTACGCTGCTGACGATTAATGCGGGAGATTACATCTTCTATACTGACTGGGCTTGGACATCGTATACGGTATTCTCAATATCGCAGACGCTGATGCTTGTAGTTGGTGCTACCTACTATCTTACCTTTACAGGCGTTCCAGGTACGGCCACGTATTACGCGTTAATCATGACCGTGTATACATGGGTCGCCAAGGGGGCATGGTTTGCGCTCGGCTACCCATACGACTTCATAGTGACGCCAGTCTGGTTGCCGTCGGCAATGTTGCTTGACTTGGTATACTGGGCGACAAAGAAGAACAAGCACTCGCTGATACTGTTTGGCGGCGTACTGGTTGGAATGTCGTTACCGCTGTTTAACATGGTGAACCTGATAACGGTAGCCGATCCGTTGGAAACGGCATTCAAGTATCCGAGACCGACATTGCCGCCATACATGACGCCGATAGAACCGCAGGTAGGCAAGTTCTACAATAGTCCGGTCGCGTTGGGCGCCGGTGCTGGTGCGGTGCTGTCGTGTACGTTTGCTGCGTTGGGCTGCAAGCTCAATACGTGGACGTACAGATGGATGGCCGCTTGGTCAAAGTGGGACTAGGAGAAATCCCACCCCATTTTCATTTTCTATATTTTTACTGCGCCGTCGCGCCGTGTGTGCTCGGGCCGGTTGAAGCCGCGCGTGCAAAGAAGCCCGGGATCCGGAGTCATTATGACCTATGTCTGCTGTCGGTTCGGGCATGAGGTCGCGCCGTACATGATTCGTTTTTTTTTACCAATAACTCAACCGTTTTATTTTCAATGTGTAATTACCAGTGTCCTGATGGCCCGTTGATGCGCAGACAGGTTGCGTCGTCGGGATACCATCCGAGGCCGTTTGTAAAGTGGGCCGGCGGCAAGCGCCAGATACTGCCCACGGTGAGCGGCGTCATGCCGGAGTCGTTTGGCAGGTACTTTGAGCCCTTTCTGGGAGGAGGCGCCCTGTTCTTTCATGTTGCGCCGGCAGGCTCAAAGGGCGGCAAGAACGGCCGCGACGGCGCGCATCCATTCCACATATCCGACCTGAATCGGGAGCTTGTCTTGGCATATCAGATGATCCGTGACCGTCCTGAGGATCTCCTGCGCGCGCTGCGCGGCCACGAGGCCGGCTACAGGGCGGACCCCGAGTCGTACTATTACGGCGTACGTGACGGCTATGACCCTGGCAGCGCCGGCGACATTGACACTGCGTCCAGGCTGATATTCCTGAACAAGACGTGCTTTAACGGGCTGTACCGCGTCAACAGCCGCGGAAAATTCAACGTGCCGCTTGGCCGGTATGCAAACCCGACCATAGCCGACGAGCAGAACATACTTGCCGTAAGCGAGATACTGAACCTGAGCAACGTCCACGTATCGTGCGAGGACTTTGGGGCCGTGGCGCGCAAGGCGCGCAGGGGGGACTTTGTGTACTTTGATCCGCCGTACATGCCAGTCAGCAGGACTGCCAGCTTTACCAGGTACACGTGCGGTGACTTTGGGATTGAGGACCAAAGGAGGCTGGCCGATCTGTGCGTCACGCTTGACGAGATGGGATGCCACGTGCTGCTGTCAAACTCGGACTCTGGAGTCATAAGCGAGATGTTTGCAAGGGATGAGTGGACAGTAGAGCGCGTCAGCGCAAGCCGCTGCATCAACTCGGATTCTGGTAGGCGCCTCGGGCATACCGAGCTGCTGATTAGAAACTATTGACGCCTTGGCGGGCCGACCGCCTTGTCGCCCGGCTGCCCGCATGCGGTCTTCCAGATGGCGGCAGCTGCAGTCTGTCGCGGCCGGGGCATGGCGCGGGGCTGTAATTATGATGATGGAGCTTCGAACGGGATCCGGACCCGCGACCTTTACCTTACCAAGGTAACGCTCTACCAGGCTGAGCTATCGAAGCACGTCTCATGCGCGGTATAAATCCTTATAATTCTATTCTGATGCCAGCGGCCGAGAACCGAGGGGCGTCTGGGGCACGTCTCTGGGAAGGCCGGCTCGTGCCATCTGGAACCGATCGTGCGCCCGTGGCTCCCTCGAGTCTGGCCGCCTCGTGCCGGTTGGCTGCGCAGCCTCGTGCACGGCCGCCTCGTTCCCCTGGCGGATCGCGGCAAACGCACGCAGTATGGGAGTTCCGTGCCGCCTTCCATGAGCCAAGCTATTTAACACAAAGGGGCGGAGTCGCCGCGTGAGCGTCGTAATAGGCCAGAGGGCCCCGAACTTCGAGGTCTCTGAGTGGGTGCAGGGCATGCCCACCAACTTCGACCAAGAAAATGACCATATCGTACTGCTCGAGGTCTTCCAGGTGAACTGCCCGGGGTGCTTTATGCACGCCATACCCGAGGCAATCCAGGTATATCACAAGTATGCCGATGAAGGGGTCAGGGTCGTAGGGCTTGCAACGGCCTTTGAGGACTTTGAGCTGAACACGGTGGAGAACCTGAGGATGCTTGCCGAGACAGGAGAGGTGGTGGGCGAGACCAAGAAGATGCTTGCAGCGTATGGGCAGCTTGCAGAAGGCTCCCGGTACGGACACAAGATACCCTTCCCGCTTGCCATGGACAAGCTCACAAGGATGGAGGGCGAGGTGGGACAGGATCAGATCATGCAGATCATCCGCCCGCAGATTCCAGACTTTGAGTCGCAGTCACCAGAGTATCAGCAGCAGATCATACAGAGGGTCAGGGACTATCTAAAGACAAAGGAGTATTCTGCAGAGACGTTTGAAAAGTTTGGACTACGCGGGACGCCGTCGACCATACTGGTGGACCGGGAAGGAGTGCTCCGCCACGTCTCATTTGGGCAGTCAGGGCACCTCGACGGACTGATCAGGGGACTGCTTGACAAGGACTAGGTCGCCACTAGAAAGAGGAAGACGGACAGGGCCGCCACTATTGCAAACCCCCCGATCAGAGCAATCTTGGCAGGATCCATTGCCTGTCACCTGCGTGCGCGCAGCCCAATAAAACGCCTCTACTCGGCTCCGCGTGCCCGGCGCACGGCAGGGGCCGCCGCGTGCGACGTGCGGGATGACAAGCAAGACTGCAAGCGGGCGAGGACGACGGCAGGAACGGCCGCATAGATTCCGATGTTGAGCAGTATCAGGAGGGAACCGTACGCCAGCACCTGCACCTCGGAGCCCTCCTCGGCATGACTCATGATCTCAAGTGAGAGTAGCATGGGGGTCAGGAGCACCCTGGCCGCGCCCATAAGGGACGGGTTCTCGCGCATGTAGTCTGCGACGTGCGGGCTGAACGAATAGTACGCAGAGTTAAAGGCGTCCATAAATGCGCGGCCGGATTCGGTGCTGGAGACCTTTGAGTCCCTAACCTCCCGCAAAAGCTGCACCCGATGGTCAAGTTCGGAGCCAAAGGCCGCGGTTGCAACGAGGCAGCCTCCTCCATTGTCGTGGCTGACATCCCCGGTACTGCCGCCACCGCCCACGCCGCCATCACTGCCACCGCTGTTCCCGACACCCTGCCCGTCCGGCGGCAGAACGCCGGCAGTCTCTGACACCGATGTCTCGGTGCCTGTAATCTCGATCGTGCGCCCCGCCCTGTCGGCGCCGTCCTTGACATCGGCGCCACCTCCTTCAAACACCAATACCAGGAGCGAGATTGTATCAGTTGACCTGACCTGAGCATCGACCGGCAGGCCATCTACGCCTGCCTCGAGATGTCCGGACAAAAGCCCCGCGGGCATTACTATCTCCGCAATGCTTTCAGAGAGTACGGCCCCCGTCTGCAGCACCAGCTTCTTGTCGGCCGCGACAAACTCGTAGCCCACAATGTCAAAGTTCGACGTTATGACGACCTCAAAGGTCTGGCCCCCCGCGGCGGCAATCTCGATGCGGTTCACCAGCCCCGTACTGTCCGAGAGCAGCTGCGCGTCAGACACGCCGGGGGCGCTCAGAACGAGTGCTGCCGCAAGCAGCGCGGGCAGAAGCATCCACGCAAACGTGCCGCAGACATGCCGGTGAGTCACGCCGGAAAGACGGGCCTTTGCGCACGCGGCGGTCGGTGGCAAGCGCAAAAAACCCCGATTGGACGTCCGCATGCCAATCATGCGGCCGCCGGTACTCTCCGGTTTAACTCTTTGTCACCCATGATCCGCGGGTGCATGGGATCGGCTAGGATCACCTCGAACCAGTAGTGCATGCCGTCCTTGTAGATGAAGTACGAGCCGAGAAGACTCATGTTCGGATAACGCTCAAGCACCCTGCGCTCTGCTACGGTCTTCATGCTGTCGTCTGCCTTTATCCGGGTCACGCCAAGGTGCTTTGGCCTTCGGCCGCCCCTCGGCCTCTGCTTGCGCATGCCGCCAGTCCCGACCCTCATGCGCACCGTAATGATGCCCTGTTTTGCCTTGTATCCGAGCCTCCGCGCCCTCTCGGGGCGACTGGGCTTTTCAACGCGCGTGATTGCGTTCTGCTTGCGCCACAGCACGACGCGCTGTCGAAGTTCCGGCGCGTTCTCACGCCAGAGGCGTATCCACGTTCTATCCTGATATGAGGGCATGTCGTGCGTGCCAGACATCCCTTTAATAATTGATCTCAGAGGAGGACGTGTGTACTTGGGTCTCCTGCCTGCAAAGTCTGAGATGCGGTGTGGCGGGTCTGCTGATCAAGGTTAGTGTGCGAACTGGCTTGGTACCCAAAGAAGAGTTCGAGCAGGGCCGGACTGGAAGGTGCTGCGGGCGCAGGCTTGTGAGCGCTGCCGCCGTACATGTGGAGCGCCCGCCTCCAACTTGCCCGCATTGGTCGGGGGGGGGGGAGGAGGAGGGGAGGTGGGCGGCCGGGATGACGGGCGTGCGCGCCGCTCAGGTCAGAGCCGGCCTCAATCAGATTTAATTGAGGTTTCAGGCGGGCCCACCACATGAACCCGGGCGCGATGCACGCGGGCGCAAGAACCCGCAACCACGGTATCGCCCGCGCACGGGCCGCCGCCGTTATTGTAGTGGCAATGGCTGCGGCAGTAGTGGTTGGAACTATGCCGGCCTCGTTTGCGCAGACGATCCCACCAGAGGAGGGGCCCGACATCGCCATATCCATGGGAAAGCCGGTATACCAGTACTGTGATATGCTCTCGTATGCCATATCGGTCTCAGAGGTCACGGGCCAGGCGGCCACGTCGTACATAGTCGACGAGGATGGGAAGAGCAGCCAGGCGATCCCGATCTCCATAAGCATGCAGGAAACCGAGATAAGGGCGCCGTTCCCGTTTGAGAGGGCGATATTTCCGGCCGGCACGTACACCATAAGCATAGAGTACTCGGGCGCCCGCGCGTCCGCGGACTTTGAGTTGGTGGACTCGGAGATCACCTGTCTTCCAAGCCAGCTCCGGCAGATCACCGCCGCATGGTTGTCCGGAACGTTCCATGACGGATTTCTGATCGACTCGATAAAAAAATCCGTGGACAGCAGCGTAATCAACGTGCCGTTTGAGATCGAGCGCGACACCATATACAGCATCATGATACCCGAGTGGGTAAAGACGGCGGCGTACTGGTGGGTGACTGGCGAGATATCCGACGACACAATGGCGGGAATGCTGGACTATCTGCTAGAATCCGGTACGATATCCATGCAGGCAGAGTATGATGATGATGATGATGATGATGGAAGAGGGATGTCAGATGAAGGCCAGTCCGAGCACGGGGGCAGCGAGACCTGACGGTGGGTGCGATGGACAAGCATACCATAATCACCGCGGTGGCGATCGCCGTCATTGCAGCCCCGTTTGCAGTGTCAGCCGCAAACATTGCCGGTGCAGAGCAGATGCAGTACCGGTGGGACTCCCCCGGAATGTTCTCGTTTTTCAAGATGGCGACTGGCGGGAGTCTGGAGTTCTGCAATACCTTGCCGTTTTGGACAAGCATTGAAAGGCTCGAGGTTACGGCATACTACCAGGGGAAGGACATCGGCACATACACCGTGGGGCCCATCAGTATGGACCCGCTTGCATCAGACGTGTACGAGGGCACGTTCAGATCAGAGCAGGTGGCCAGCTCGCATCAGATGTTCATGGCAGTCGACTTTGGGATCAGCAACGGGGAGTTTAGGGTCGACCCCGGGCAGATTATACTCACAACCCAGACATATACGCCCATACTGGGACTGATTCCATACCACGCCACCTCGCAGATGTCGGCGCTCGAGTTTGACCGTGTCATGAGGACGGCCGATCTGGCCTGCAACTAGCGCTTGCGCCTGTTTGCCCGGTATATGAGGGCCAGTATCACTCCAATGATTCCTGCAGCCAGAAATCCGCCGGCCGTGCCGAACACTAGGTCTCTGTATGTCGGGCCGCTGACGTCTGCACGCGCGCCGCTGTCGCCGTTCTGGGACGCGAGTGTGGTGTCTGACTCCGCCTCCTGCTCCGTGTCAGACTCTGCCATCCCCTCAATCATGCACACGCCGTCCACCAACACGGTTCCGGGCCCGCACCCGGTGGAAGGCTCGCCGGATGCCGGCCCGTCCTCTGCCAGCTGCGGCGGCGCCTCGTCTGCCGTATCGGCCACATCCTGCGGTTCGCCTGCCTCAGACGGCATACCGCCTGTCACGTCGCTGTCGTCATCCACGGCAACATCACCTGTGGCATCCTCCGGCGCGGGTTGTTCCTCGTCCGCCACGTCTTCCGGCGCGTCCGTCACCTGCTCCGGCGCGGCGCCGTCCTCGCCTGCAGCCTCGTCACCGGACGCTCCTGCATCGGCCATGTCCGGATTCGGATCCTGGACCGTCGACGAATCGCCGTCTGGGACTGCATCCTCTGCCACGTCGCGGGCCGAGAGGTAGATGTCAATAGACTCAATTCCGACAGGCAGGTTTGTTATCGTCATGTTTCTCCCCGACGTCTCAAAAGAGTCATGCAGCCCTACGTCCGTGATCACGTCAAGCTGGTAGCCGTCAGGATCAAACACCGGATCAAACAGTGGGTCTGTAAAGAACATGGTCAGCGCGCGATCCCCCGCGTCATCCGTAAACTCTATCGATATGGAGAGGAACGGGAAATCCAACAGCTCGGCGCCCGTGACGTTCAGTCCGGACGATTCATACTCGAGCACCTCGGGGGCCCCGTCGGACATGTCAGAGCGGACATCGGACAGGTCCACGGCCTGTGCGTATGCGGAAGAAGAGGCGGCCAGTAACAACACGACTGCGGCGCACGCCAGCATGACGGCAGGCAGCGCACGCGCGTGCAGAGGTGGCAGCCTGCAAGGAAGCGCACGTGCACGACAATCCGCATGGCCCAATAGCGGTGAGGTGGCAAAGTTATTGTTAAAAGTATTGATTGCATGAAAGCTGGCGCGCCATGCCCCGAGCGGCACGACGCGCGGCACTGCACCTGTATTGGCGTTGATGTAGTCACAACTGCGCCGTCATATGACGCCGCGCAATATCTGGACTATCTTCTCGCCCGTGACGTTGGCCGCGAGCGACTGGGCCTCTTTTGTCTGGGCGCCTATGTGCGGGGTCATGACCACGCTGTCAAGCTCGGCAAGGCGGCTTCCTACCGCGGGCTCCTCCTCAAAGACGTCCAGCCCGGCCCCGCCAAGTGTCCCGGAGGACAGAGCATCGTACAGCGCGTCCTCGTCTATCACGCCGCCCCTGGACGCGTTGATCAACACTGCGGTATTCTTCATAATCGACATCTTTTGCGCGTCAATCATGTGGCGCGTGGAGTCGAGCAGCGGCACGTGCAGCGACACATAGTCGGAGCTCTTCAAGAGCGTGTCAAGATCGGCCTTTATCAGCCCGACCTCCTTTGCAAACTCCTCGTCTATCGGGACCACGTCGTACCCTATTATGTTCATGTTCAGGGCCCGGGCGAGCCTTCCCAGCCTCTTTCCAATGTTGCCCAGCCCCACTATTCCCAGGTACTTGCCGCGCAGCTCGGTGCCCTTTAGCTCCTTTTTGAGCCACTTTCCGTCCCTGATGGCCCTGTCCGCACGGGCCGTATGGCGCGCGAGTGAGAGCATCATGCCCAGTACCAGTTCGGCTACTGCGTTCATGGCGCCCTCCACCGCGTTTATCACGCGTATGCCCTTCTCTCTTGCCGCGTCCTGATCTATGTTGTCCAGTCCGACCCCCACCCGTGCTATTATCTTGCATCGAGACGCCCGCTCTATCATCTGCCGCGTTATTGTGGTGCGGCTCCTGACCACGACAATCTCAAAGTCCTGTATGCGCTCCAGAATCTGGTCCGGCTTTATCTCGGGCTCGTACGAGACGCGCACGCCGTTGTCCCCGAGTATCTTCTGCAGTATGGGATCGACCTCGTCGCATACCAGCGCTCTTCCGTCAAGTCCCATGCCGGCGCTGAGCATCTGCAAAATATAACTTGTATGCGTGCCGCGGGTCGGCGGCGCATGCGAGATCACGCCGCAGGGGGGGGGGGGCGTGACCGACGGCCGCGGCTCCGAATGGCGCGCCGCCGCTGAAAAATAAAATAAAAATAAAATAAAAAGAGTGCTGTTTTAGGAAGTAAGTATCTCTGCCACTACCGGGATTACCTCCCAGAGTGCGACATAGTCACCGGACTCCTGCATCTCTGCAGCCACTTCGTCGGTGTACAGACCGTGTATGTTGATGGCGGGGTGTGCAATGCTGTTCATTCCCATCGGGGGAACAGCGTCACTCGGGTTGCCCAGCGCGTACGCATAGGATGGAACAGGCTCCGGTAGGACTCCTTTCTCAACCAGAACTGGGTTCAGGTTGAACGGGTCGCCGGCCACGAATACTGTGGCGGCTCCTGAAAAGATTGCCGCATAGTCGTGGTTGACTGCTGCATATACGCCCGGCTCGTCAAACACGAGGTCAACGATCATGCCCTGAGACCCGCCAAGCAGCCATGTCTCGGTTGCTGCGGACTGGACCCTGTTGCCCTGTGTCACCCTGTCGAGGATCTCTCCCACTATGTGGAAGAAGACCGGCTCGTTGCCCTGGTTCTCTATGAACAGCCTTACGTGCTGATCGTTCTCTACGAAGAGAAGCTGTGACTGGTGCTGCTTTAGCTCGATGCCGTTCCAGGGCTGTGCAACAAAGATGTTCTTGTTTGTGTCACCGTTGACGAGCAGGTTGTGGGCCATGTTCGGAACGTATCCAAACTGGTACCCGTTTACAACCGTTCCCGTGTTCTGGTGCTTGAACATTGCGGCCTGATCAAAGTTGCCTTCCGGGGTCAGGTAGAGCTGGTTGTACTGGAGCTGGAACTCTAGCGCGTCTGCGTCGTAGAACATGCGCTTGAGCTCGCCACTGCCGCTGGTCTTCTCGACCATCAGCTTTTTGTAGCCGTTTGCAGGATCGACGATTGCAATCCCGTACATGCCTGAGAGCACGTGCTGGTCCATGGCCGCAAGCTTGACGCCAGAGCAGTGGTACTTGAACATACCTGCTGATTCTGCAATAAAGCAGTACTGGCTTGTCTCACCCGGGTTTACGGACTCGAAGGCTCCCGCAGTTATCTGGGACGCGTGCATGTCGTTGCCGTGTGCAACCGGTTCGTCGTCGGGAATGGTCAGAGTCATCTTGATCACGTCGCCCTGCATGACCCTGATTGTGGGTCCAGGCACCATGCCGTTGAACGTCATGGCGTGGTACGTCTTGCCTCCCATTATGGGGAGCTCGACGCTCTCGGCGGTCAGATCAAAGTTGTGAACTGTCCTTCCTGATGTCTCCAATACGCCACAGTCAGTCTCTGCAAAGGCCTCTGGCATCATCAGCTTCAGTCCGCCCATCTGATGAATCTGTTCCATCACGTCGGCGTCCATCTGCGTGAGATCCAAAGACTGTCCAGAGATTTGGGTCTGCGTGTATGTACTTCCGAATAAGGTCGCGCCCATCACTGCCACTGCCGCGACAGTAAAGAGCATGCTGATACGCTTATTCATTGCCGGTTGGCTTATTTTATAGAATATATACTAAACGTAGACGGGCTCGTGCGAATTGGTGACTTCTCCAAAACCAAGACGTGTTACCCACCCCCCCATGATGTTGCAAAGTTGCATGCCAGCCTGTTGGAACCGCCGGGTGAAACGGAACCGCAACACCCCGGCGGGGAACCGGACTGATGCTGATCTCAAGCCCGGCCCCGTACGTCAATACGATATATTGTGCAAAAAGCTAGTGGCACAAAAATCAAATCCTCCGGTCGGTTGCGATCAGGTACGGGCCTGGGTTCCGGATGACGGTTCTAGAAAACTGATACGCAAAGTCTCTTGAAAATTGCAAAGTGAAGGATATGGGCGATCTATGGATGCGCCCTGACGCCTTTGAGCAGCAAGCCTGCAGGCGACTGGCTGCGGTATGCGAGGGTGCTGGTTCGGGCGGCATGATGCGCGGGCGGCCCGGCGCTTCCTGCAGGCCCCCTGCAGGGTTCCGGCGCGTAAAGAGAAGTGAATATAGCGGGGCCCGTCCGCAGGCCACGTATGAAATACAGGATCGACCGGGACTCCCTTGGCGACGTGAAGGTACCCGCCGACGCGTACTACGGGGCCTTTACGGGCAGGGCCCTCAAGCAGTATCACGTCACGGGCCGGACGGCGCACGAGCACCTGATCAGCTCCTTTGTCATGATAAAGCGCGCAGCCGCGGCCGCAAACAAAAAGGCGGGTGCCATTGACGCTCACAGGGCGGACGCGATAATGTCCGCGTGCGATATCATACTGGCGGGGAGGCACAGGGATCAGTTTGCAGTGGACATGATAAACTCCGGCGCCGGCACCGCGTTTAACATGAACGCCAACGAGGTGATTGCAAACGTGGCCCTGCACCGCATCCTCAAAAAGGGAAGGGGCCGGTACGAGCACCTGCACCCAAACGACCACGTCAACATGTCCCAGTCAAGCAACGACACGTATCCCACCGCGATGCACATGTCGATACTGATGAACCTGAACGAGGCCGTGCCCGCGCTCAGGACGCTGGTAGGGTCCCTGAATGCAAAGGCGGCCGAGTTTGCGGGATTCAAGAAGGTGGGAAGGACGCACCTTATGGACGCGCTGCCGGTCACGCTCGGCGGCGAGTTTGCGGCCCATACGACTGCCCTGTCAAACGCGGTCGACGCGGTTGAGTCCACGAAGAAGGCCCTGCGCTTCGTGGCGCTCGGCGGCACCGCGGTAGGAACCGGCGCAAACACGCCAAGGGGGTACCGTTCGGCGGCAGTGGCGGAGCTTGCGAGGATATCCGGGCTCGGACTGAAGCCGGAGAGGGACATGCAGTACGGGCTTCAGAGCAGGGCGGCGGTGGCGGCAACGTCGGGAGCCCTGCGCAACCTAGCGCTCGAGATGGGGCGCCTTGCAAACGACATCAGGCTGATGGCGTCCGGCCCCGTGGCGGGCCTCGCCGAGATAGGGATACCCGCAGTCCACGCCGGCTCTTCTATAATGCCCGGCAAGGTGAACCCCTCGCTTGCAGAATGCATGAACATGGTGTGCTTTGAGGTTATAGGAAACGACGCCACGGTCGCGTACGCCGCACACGCGGGGCAGTTTGAGCTGAACGTGATGCTGCCCGTAATGCTCAACTCCGTACTAGAGTCGACTGACATGATAAAGAGATTCGTTCCGATATTTGCGGCGAACTTGATAGACGGGCTGGTGGCAAACGGGGAAAAGCTGCAGCAGTACATAGAGGAGAGCCCCGTTATAGTGACGCTGCTTGCCCCAAAGATAGGGTATCTGCGCGCGGCCGATCTCTTCAAAGAGTCCATAAAGACCGGCAGGACCATAAGGGATCTCGCCGTGTCAGAGAACATTATAACAGAACGCGAGTTTGACGCGCTGCTCAAATAGTGGCGGCGGCAAGAAGGGGACGATAACTGTTGGCCGCGGCACCACTACTGGCACGCAAGACTGCGATTACGGCACCGTTGAGATTGCCGGCTGCAGCGGCGACTGCAGCGGCGGCGACGGAGTCGGGCGCCCAGCACCCCCACTGTGCGGCGACGACGACGGTGCGGACCTGGAGGCGCCCGTAATGGCGCGGATATTCGTAGAGGCGTACGGGTGCTCTGCAAGCTTCGCGGACTCTGAGATGATATCTGGAATCATACGCAACGGCGGACACACCCTGGCCGAGGACCCGTCGCAGTCTGACCTGAACCTCATAGTGACGTGCTCTGTAAAGGACGCCACCGCAAAGAGGATGCTCCACCGCATCAAGTCGCTTGGCGCGGCAGACGAGCCGCTGATAGTGGCAGGCTGCCTGCCAAAGGCCGAGCCGCGCACCGTGCAGAGGGCCGCAGGGGAGGCAAGCATGATGGGCCCCGGAGCCATAGGCCAGACGCTCCGCATAGTGCAGTCCGCGCTTGGCGGGACCAAGACTATCGACATGGCCGACAGGCAGGAGCCAAAGGTGGGGCTGCCAAAGGTCAGGCTCAACCCCGCCGTCGGCATAATAGAGATCGCAAGCGGGTGCATGAGCGAGTGCACGTTCTGCCAGACAAAGCTTGCAAAGGGCGGGCTGACAAGCTACAGGCCGGGGCAGATAGTAAGGCAGGCCAGGAGCGAGGTTGCCGACGGCTGCAAGGAGATCTGGCTGACGTCCACCGACAACGGATGCTACGGGCTTGACATTGGGACCGACCTGCCCGAGCTTGTCGACGCCGTATCGGACGCCATCCCGGACGGCTGCATGGTAAGGGTCGGGATGATGAACCCCATGTACATGCCCCGAATCAGGGGCAGGCTGCTGGAGTCGCTCAAGTCAGACAAGGTCTTCAAATTCCTGCACGTGCCGGTGCAGAGCGGAAGCGACCGCGTGCTGCACGAGATGGCAAGGGGGCACACCGCCGACACGTTCCGCAGGGTTGTAGACGAGGCCCGCCGCATATTTCCGGACATCACTATATCAACTGACGTGATAGTGGGGTTCCCGTCGGAGACCGAGTCGGAGTTTGAGGACACCGCAAGACTGCTCTGGCAGACCGTGCCAGACATAGTAAACCTCTCCAAGTACAGCGCCCGCCCCGGAACGGACGCGGCCGAGAGGCCCGACCGCGTCGACCCGTCGGAGATAAAGCGGCGCAGCCGCGTCATGACCGGGCACGTCGCGAGGATCTCCGAGGAGTCGAACCGCAGGTGGATCGGGTGGAAGGGACCCGTGCTGTTCGACGAACTGACAGAGTCCGGCATCAGGGGCAGGAACCACGCATACAAGCCCATATACCTGGCGGACGGCGCCGGCAGCGGCGGCCAGGAGCACCTGCTGGGACAGTGGCGGACGGTACGGATCACCGGCTCTGGCAGAAACTACCTGTCAGGACTGATCGCAGCCTGATTGTGACCATGCCTGACCTCCGGCATGTCACGACTGTAGCATGTCGCATGCGGCGATCGCTTGTTAATTTTTTTCGATCAAAAGAACAGCTGGCGTCAAGTACTGCTCTTTTTTAACAAAGCGTACAGAACCACTTGAGAGATGTCTCTTCAGATGCAGGATCCCGTGCTAGTCGTTGGGATAGGCGGAGCAGGTTCGAAACTGGCAAGAAGGGCATCGGATATACTGGAATGCGACAGTCTTTTGATAAGCAACGACAAGGGCGATCTCGAACCGCCGGACGGTGGCACGCCACAGAGCCGCCGTAGCACCCGTACAGTGGCAGTCGGCACCGGCGCCGTAATAAACCCGACAGTCGGCCTGGTACGGGCGGCCGCCTATGAGAAGATCGACGCGATAAGGGATGCCATATCGGGCCACCCGACTGTCATACTGATGGGAAACCTGGCAGGAAAGTCGGGGTGCGCCATATGTCCGGCCGTATCAGAGGCGTGCGCCGCAGAGGATGCGAAACTCGTATCGTTTGCAGTCATGCCGTTCGGGCACGAAAAGTCAAGGCTCTTTCATGCAGGCGTGGCGCTCAGGCGGCTCAGGGAGACGTCGGCGTGCGTTACCGTGGTGGACAATGATTCGATATCGGAGAGCAACCCCGACCTGTCGCCAAGAGAGTGCTACGACGTGGCAGAGGCGGCAGTCATGTATGCGGTGGGCTTTGTAACCCGATCCGAACTTGAGGAGGGGACGGAGAGCCTGCTTGCGGCGGGCCGGAACCGTGACAGCCTGGAGGAGTCGCTCCGGGACGCGCTCAAGACCGTGTATGGCAGCACGAGTCCGGGCGCCATAAGGCATTCCGTGCTGTATGTGGCAGGAGGCGAAGACGTGCCTGCGGGGCTGCTGCGTTCCGTCGCGGCCATTACAGAGGGCGTACTTGGGGGCGGCGGCAACTCCGTCCAAGACGCGCAGGTATCAACTGCCGAGACGGCGTCCATACAGGCGGCCTCCTCTGACGAGTCGAGAGTGATTATGATGTCCACCGTACAGGGAATGGCAAAGTTTGAAAAGTATGACCCGCTTGGGGCCATACCCGCCGACAAGACGCTTGACTGGTCCACTCCCGAATGCAGCATAGACTGCGAGATGTCCGGCATGTACCAGCTGGAGTGATCTTTTACAAACGCGGGCATCCGCCGGCTTTGCTCAGGTTTGAAGAATGATGCCAGCGGGGGCATGTTGTGGCCCTGCCCGGCATGTTCGTGGGTTCTGAATGTTCCTGCATCTCTGGGGCATCCCCGGCGCGCCTGCCTGCAAGCGCGTGGCAGCTGCTGCCTGTAGCGGCAATGTGATTTTGGCCCCTGCCACCGCACGGCATGAAGATGCCGCGTTCATTGCATTTGGCAGGCGGGTGTAGTTGTAGTGGTGCCTATGATGCAGATGCGAATGCGGAAGATTACGATGCTGACAGAGGTTACTTTGCGGTGTCAGGATCATCCTTGCCTGCAGGCGGCTGGGACTCGCCAGATGCCGACTGCTCGGAGCCTGTGTCCGGAGCACCGGGGTTTTCGCCTGCATTTTCAGCGCCGGAATCCGTATCTTTTTGCGCAGGCGGGGCGCTGTCGGCGGCACCAGAGCCGTCGCCGGGTTCGGCTCTGGCCTCGGTGCCCGTCGCGTCGTCGAGCTCGCCTGCCTCATCGTCATTATTTGCCGGATCCGCGGCTTTTGCCTGCGGCCCGTCACTTTTATCCTGCTCAGCTGCATCAACCTTCTCGGCGGGGGCGCTTGGTGGTTGTTCCTCCGCGCCGTCCAAGGTTTTTTCCACCGTACCGGGTGCTTTGGTATCTGATGCGGAGTCACTGTCGCTGCGGCTGTCTCCTGCCACGTCCGTCCCGGGTTCTGGAAGCGACGGCGCCTCTTTGGCAGGCCCCAGCGCGGCGGATCCTTCGAGGGCTGCCGTTGCCGCCGCGGCATCCTCCACTGCGGGCGCCTCTGATGCTGCCGGTTCCGGCTCTATAGGCCCGTCATATCTGGAGACCAGGATGTGCCCAATGTCCGTCCGGTGCATTCGCACCCTTATCCTTCTTGGCGGGCTCCTTGCTCCCCTTGACCACACTTGGCGGGCCAGATCCTCGTCAATCTTTACGTCCTGCGTCTTCATGTGGCGCCTGGCAAACTCCCGTATCATGTTGAGCGCGCGCACCGACCTGTGCTGCGGCTGTGACAGTAATACCTTGCCCAAGTTTATCGTATGAACGCGCTCGAGTTCTTCGGACATGTGCTCATCCCACCTCTACGTCAGTTGAGCGCCACTGCCTGCGCTTTGGATTGGTCCGGACGCCCCGCTTGGTCCTCAGTATTACCCACGCCGGCACGGGCGAGGTCTGCTTTATCTTTTTAATCAGACGAATTTTGCGCGGCGTGGACTTTCGGGCGGCCATGAGTCAGCAGGCACGCCGAGCTCTTTTTAAATGAATCTAAAACTGATGGCTCTTGGACGCGTGGAGATCTCAGTCGCGCCGCAGTGCAGGGGGACGCCCCTGTTTTTGCCAGCCGGTTTTCAAACTCGCGGGTCATGCCTTCCAGCCCACCTTCTCCGATGCCGTCCGGCACGCGCCTTCACATGAGGCAGTACGCCGACACGTCTCTCAGGCCGGACAGAGCCTATCACCTGATGGCAGGGCGCACCCGCCCCACAATCCGTACGGTGCCCCGCCCATAACTCGATCCGCGGCCACGCGTCTGTCCCGCGGCATATTTTGCAGCGTGCCCCTCCGCGTCTCAGAGCCGCAGGCCTTCGTCACGGGATTCTGGGCACGCCCTGATCCCCCTCCCGCTCTCATGTGCGATTCCTAATTGAGACGGGGTTGGAGAATTGTGCCATTTTTCCGCCCCTGCCCCATCCTCCCTCCTCGCCCAATCCAAATATTGGACGGCATGTACGGAATTTGGGATGTGGGAACGTGACACAGAGTTCATCAGGTGCCCGCGTTGCGGCGGAGGCCTGGAACATGACATGTTTGTGGAGGGCGATGAGATCCAGGAGGGAATCCTGTCCTGCACGGCGTGCCGGCTTGAGTTTCCAATCATCGATGGAATACCGATAGTTTGGGATGATATCGCAGAATATTTTGCGCGCCGCGCCGCGCTCGGCGGCCGCCTGTATCGCATTGTACAGTCCCCACAGATGAGGATGTTTGTAAAGAAGACATTGTCGTCTGCCGCGGCATCGTCGAGGACGTCGGCGGCAAAGGGGGCAGCTGCCGCATACGACAGGACCAATCTTGAGAACAGGTGGTCACAAATCTATCGCAGAAGCGGGGGTTCTGAATTTTATCACGTGATAAAGGAGAGGCTGGCGCGGCTGCCTTCTGGAAGACGCGCGCTGGAGCACGGCTGCTCGGTTGGAACAGTGTCCAACCATCTCGCGTCGCCGGACTCGGGCCCTGCGTACGAGGCGGTTGTAGGAATCGACTCCTCGTATGACGCAATCGCGCAGGCAAAGGGCGCCGGGACAGGCGCCTGTTATGTGGTGGGCGACTCCACATCCTGCATAACGGACGGGTTTCGGTTTGATCTGGTGGTGGCCCTGAACATGCTTGAGCTGATCGAGCCGCTTGAACTCATAAGGCGCATGTCGGGCCAGACGCTGCCGGGGGCGTCCGTTGTAATGGCCGACCCGTATGACTTTGAGCGCGGTCCCGGTCCGGTGCCAAGGCGGGTTGACGAGCACTCCCTGCGTGCAGCCCTGACAGAGCACGGATTCGAGATATCCGCAGACACCGCAGAACCCTCGTACATACCGTGGAGGCTTGAGATCAACCTGCGCACGGTTCTAAACTACAAAGTCGATCTGGTGATCGGCGCAAGGACATGATGCGCATCATCATCATCATCATCATCATCATGACGATGATGTTCGGCGCACGCGCGTACTGCTACCAGTTTCCCGGCCGGCATGCCGTCTTGCAGGCGTTCAGGCGGGTGTGCACGTCACGCGCACGGCTCCGGCACTGCGAGCTCGTCGCGTATCTGCTTTAGGATTCGCGCGGACGCCCCCCATACCTTTCGCCCGCCCGTCGCTGCATGCTCAAACGTGTACATGTCGTGCATCGCGCCGTGATCGGGATCGTCGTCGGGCGCGACAGAGTCAAGCAGGGCCCCGAGCGGAATCCTTAGTATCTCGGCAACCTCGGAGTTTGGCTTCAGTACGGGCGCGCCGTCCAGTACGGCCAGATACGGCGCGATTACAAATCCCGAGCTGAGCGTGGACACCGGACTGAGCCCCCCCATCACGTGCTTGGAGTCTATGCGCAGCCCCACCTCCTCGAAGGTCTCGCGCAGTGCCGTGTGCAGCAGGCTCTCGTCTCCTTCCTCCGCCTTTCCTCCCGGAAACGCAATCTCGCCGGCGTGCTGGGGGAGGTACGCGGACTTGACGGTCATTACGACCGCCGGCCTTTCCCGCGGACCGTGCACTATGACCATGACGGCGGCGCGCCGGCCCGTCCTGCTGCCTGTGGCGGGTGCATCATAACCACGAGGGCCGCTCGTGCCGAGGCCGCCCGCCTGCCCGGAGCATCCGGACAGGGCCGAGCGCACAATGTCAAGTGTCAGCGTGTCGTCCAGCAATCCCACATTCAAGGATATTAACGGGGAATAAAAGAGTCATACTGAAAATGGGAACCATCAGATACGAGTTCAACCCGCCAAAGGTGTCGCCCGGCATGGATGAGGCTGGCGCAACCGCAAGGAGCATGGAGCGCCTGCTTGCAATAGCGCCAAAGTGCAACTCGATACACGTCACAGAGAACGTGCTTGGAAACGAGCGCGTCTCGCCCATTGTAATCGGCAGGAACATCAAACAGGTACTGCCGGACATGCCCATAACAGTCAGTCTCAGGGTCAGGGACAAGACCGGATCCGAGATTGACGCGTTCGTATCTCAGTGCATTGACTCCGGATTCGAAGGAATACTGGTTCTGATGGGCGACCCGTCCCGCAACGGTCGTCCAGACACGGGCCAAAAGTCCAGCGCCGTCGCAAAAAGGCTCAGGGAGTCCGTGACAAGCTCCAAGATCGACCTGTACATGTCGGTCTCAGACGGGCTGAGCGCGTCACAGATACAACAGAAGATACTGGCGCGCCCCGTCGGCTTTTTCACGCAGGTGGTGCACAGCGTGCAGCAGGTAAGAAGCATGGCGTCGCGGCTTGACGGGTTCAGGGTAGTGCCGGTGCTGCTGCACCCGTCGCCAAAGAACCAAAAGTCGGCCGAGTTCCTGAACCTGGACCTAGGCTCCTATTCTGAAAACTTCGAGGAGTTCGTAAGGGGCGTGCACCGCATAACTGGCGATCTGCTGATCACGTCGCCAAACGACTTTGCGGCCGCGTACGAGTTCCTTGACGGACTGGACATTTGAAGCTCCGTACATGCGGATGACACGATGGGTGCGGCGACGGTGGTTATGGCAATGATTGTGGCAATGATTATGGCACTGAGCCGTGTAATGTGGAATACTCGTTCGGAACCTGCAGACTGCACCGCGGACGTCTGGTATGGCACGGCCGTACAGGACCGACAGGATTGTGCGGGCCGCCCGCGAGACCCAGTGCCTCAGACGGCAAGACGGCGACGGCGGCGACATGTTGAAAGCAGCACGCGGCATGATGCCCCGCGCTAGTGCTACAGCACGAAATACTTGGATCCGGGGTGGTGCACTACTATGGCCGCTGTGGAGTGCTCGGGCACGATCTGCCCTGACTCTGTCAGGGTCATGTCAGAGTGTTCCGGCTCCAGCAGGCGCCAGACCAGCGCATGCTGCGCCAGGTCCGGGCAGCTTGGATAGCCCCAGCTGTACCGGAGGCATCCGCCGTCGAGGTTCAGCTCCGACCTGATGCGCCGGTTGGTCCACTCCGCCAGCGCCTCGGCCGCCTCGACTGCAAGCCCGTGCAGATAGTACGCGTCCGTGTACATGCCCTTCCTGTTCCATTCCTCTATTGTGTCGGTGACCCTTGAGCCTACCGTAACCGACTGGAACGCCACCACGTCGTCTTTACCAAAGTAGTCAGCAAGGCACAGCCGCTCCGCCTTTTGCGAGCGCGGAAAGGCAAACGACACGACGTCGCCCTTCGCATCCTCCACGTCGAGTACGGCGTCGCCCCTGTTGTGGCACCTAAAGTATCCGTACACCACCCGGGGCTCGAACATGTGCTCAGATTCAATTCTCCGCTGCCACGACAAGAACAGCCTCTCGTGGTCCTCTTGCGACTCCCTGCCGGCCCCCCTGCCGCGCACGCCCCAGGACAACCTGTAAAGCGACTTTGTGTCGACAAGGGGCCAGACATCTCCCATCGGAATGTCGCCGGGCTGCAGCCTTGCCGGCACACCCGGCCTCATGGAGCGGGGCACGGCAGGCGGCCGCACCGGCACGACTGCGCTCCTCTCGGGCCTCCCTTCCCCCGCAGACGCGCTCCCCGCCTTGCCGTCCGGCCCCGCCCCGGCCGCCCTGGCCTTGGAGAGCGACTCTTGCCTTGCCTGCCATCGTGAGAGGCCCTTCCTCCAGTCCGCGAACATCTCCCCTCTCCGCGCGTCGTCCACGAGCGCGTCCATTATCCTTAGCCCGTCGAACATCGTATTGCAGTAAAAGACGCCCGGCTCGTACAGCGCGTCCTTTTTGTCTCCGTCAGTCGTCGCAATCCTGTTTATGTAGCTGCTGTTGATGGCGGCGCCCCCACACATGACGGGTATGTCCATCTTGTTTTCGCGCGCATGCTCCACGAACAGCTGCATCTGCCTCGAGGTGGATACGAGCAGGGCCGACAGACCGACTGCGTCCGGCTTCACCTCTGCAATCTTGTCGAGGAACTTCTGGAGCGGCACCTGCTTGCCCAGGTCGTATACGGCGTACCCGTTGTTCTGGAATATGGTCTTTACCAGGTTCTTGCCGATGTCGTGCACGTCCCCGTATACTGTGCCGAGCACCAGCTTGCCCTTGCTTGCGCCGCCCTCATCCTTTACCAGGTACCTCTCAAGCTCGCCGACGGCCACCTTCATGCACTCTGCCGACTTTAGGACAAACGGCAGTATGAGCTCGCCGGCGCCGAACCGGTCGCCGACCTCCTTCATGGCCGGCAGCAGACTCTCGTTAAGCACGTGTATGGCGGCGTCATGGGTCTTCGGCCGCGGCGCGTCGATTGTAATGGCGTCTGCATCTCCCCCCTCCTTGTCCGGGATTACGCGGGATTCGAGCTCCGCCTGCATGGCTATGGCGCGCACCACGTCTTGTGCGATGCCGTCGGCAAGCCGGTTTACAATCCTAAAGTTTGCCCGTTTTGCAGGAGGCCACGACGCGTCGACCTCGGGGCCCCTTCGCTTTCTGGCGCCGCCGTCGCCACTACCCCCTGCGCCGCCACCATCCTCAAAGTACGACACGAATCTTGAGAGCGCGTCCGGACTGCGGTCAAATATGAGGTCCTCGGCAAGGCCGCTCTCCTTCTTGTCGATCTCTCCGTACGGTATTATCTCCCTGGCGTTTACGATGGCCGCGTCAAGCCCGGCCCGTATGGCATGATACAGAAACACGGAATTGAGAATGCGCCGCGCCGGGGGCGTGAGGCCAAAGCTGATGTTGCTCAGGCCCAGCGCGGTAAACGAGTCGGGAAACTCCTTTTTGACCCGCCTGATGCCCTCCAGCGTCTCGACCCCCGCGCCGCGAAACTCGTCTTGGCCCGTCGCAAGCGTGAACGTCAGGACGTCGAATATGTACTGGTCCGGCGCCAGCCCGTACTTTTTCCCCTCCTCGAACAGGAGCCTTGCCGTCTCCAGCTTCTCCTCGGCCGTCTTTGCCATGCCGCCGGGGCCTATGCACAGCGCGATTGCCGGGGTGCCGTACTCGGCCATTACGGGGGCCAGGCTTGCAAAGCGCGAGCCGTCCCCCTCCAGATTTATCGAGTTGATTATGGGCCTGCCCGGAATCTGCCGTATTGCCGCCCGTATCACGTCGGGATCAGTCGAGTCTATTACGAGCGGGGCCTCTACCTCGAGGCTGAGCCTCTTTACCAGGTTCACCATGAACTCCAGCTCGTCGGACTTTTCTGTCGTGGCCACGCAGACGTCGATGCAGTGGGCCCCCTCCTCGGACTGCGTGCGGCCCAGGCTTACGAGCCCGTCATAGTCCCCGTCAAGAACCATCCGCTTTGCCTTTTTGGAGCCCTGCGTGTTGAGCCGCTCCCCTATTATCATGGGGGGCGGCAGCTGCCTGAGGCCCACCGCAGCCAGCGCCGAGCTTACCCTTGGTACTACTGCCATGTGGAAGTGGAAATCCACGATGTTTGTAAACATTTACGGACATCGGCCGGGGACCCCCTCCTGCCCGTAGCGGCGGCATGCGCTGCAGTCAGCCGCCGGCATCCCACGAGGCCGCCTTGTTCCCGTCTATTACCCCGCGCAGCACCGCAATGTGCTCCGGGGTGGTGCCGCAGCATCCCCCGATTATGCGGATGCGGCGGTGTTTTGAGAGGAGCGCGGACATTGCGTCGCCCATCTGCGCGGGCGTCATTTTGTACGCGGCCACCCCGTCCACGTTCTCTGGCATTCCGGCGTTTGGCACCACCAGCATGTGGTGTGAGGACTCCTCGTCAAGCCATCTAACGCTGGGGGCCATCTCGTGCGGACCCGTCGAGCAGTTCATCCCGAACACGTCCACGCCCATGCCCGATACCGTCGTGTACGCCGACTGTATGCTGGTCCCAAGCAGCATCTTTCCGTGCTGGTCGAGAGTCGCGTTTGCAATTATCGGAACCGCGGCGCCCGCGGCGCGCATCACCGCATGGCACGCCTCAACTGCAAGCTTTACCTCCAGGATGTCCTGGCTGGTCTCGATCAGCAGGGCGTCGACGCCCCCATCGATCAGCCCCTCGGCCTGCAGCGCGAACGCATCGCGTATGTCGTCAAGCGGTTTCTGCCCCAGGTCGGGATCGTTTGAGCTTGGCAGGAACCCCGTGGGCCCCATCGAGCCGACCACATACCGAGGCCTGTCGCCGCCGTACTTTGAGCACGCGCCGCGCGCAAGCTCGGTGATCTCCCTGTTGAGGCTCACGGTCTGCTCCCCGAACCCGTACTCGTCAAGCTTTATCCTGTTGGAGCCAAACGAGTTGGTCTCGATGCAGTCGGCTCCCGCCTCCAGGTACCTCCTGTGTATGGACTCGATCCACTCCGGGTGCGTCACCGCGAGCCCGTCGTTGAACCCGTCCCTGCAGTCCGGAAAGTCCTCCGGCTGTGGGTCGTATCTCTGGATCTCGGTTCCCATTGCGCCGTCAAACAGGAGCACGCGCTCCCTGAGCGCGTCAAGAAATGGCAATTTTTGCGGATCATCTGGCATGCATGACCGCGTGCCTCACGCGGGTTTAATTCTTGGGATCGCGTGCTGCGCCGCGGGCCGAGCGGGCGGGATGCCAATGGCCCGAGCTTTCGGCCCGCATAGTCATGCGGCCGGCGCGTCCCGCAGTCATCAGCGGCGGCCACGCCGGCGCGCCGACCCTGTGGTCATCTGAGTCCCCACCTGGACATCACCTTGAGTTCTAGCTTTTTGAACAGCACGGCGTCGACGGCCAACCCCGTTACCATAATCACCAGCATGACCGCTATTATCTGCGAGATGTCGTTGAGCGACCTGCCCACGTACAGCATGTACCCCAGCCCCAGATACGAGAAGAGGAGCTCGGCGCCTATGACGCCCCTCCATGCAAACGCCCAGCCCTGCTTGAACCCAGATATCATGTACGGGAACGCGGCGGGTATGAGCACGTCTGTTATCAGCCTGCCCCCCGTGGCCCCCATGTTGCGCGCGGCCTCGATATAGTGGGGCTGTATGTTCTTGACGCCGGTATACGTGTTTATCGTGACTGCGAAGACGGCTCCTATCGCAATCACGAATATTATCCCGGCGTCCGTCAGCCCGAACCACAGTATCCCTAGCGGGACCCACGCGATGGACGGGATGGACTGCAGCCCGAGTACCAGGGAGCCCACCGTCTGGTTGAACGCCTCCCTGCGGGCCATGACTATTCCCAGAGCGATGCCGCCTGCTATCGATATGGAGAGGCCCACCGCAAGCCTCCACATGCTCGTGGCAAACCCGTGCAGCAGGCTGCCGTCCAGGGCCCCGTACACCAGATCCTCGCCCACCTCGTAGGGGGACGGGAATATGTTGCTGGGCCACACGCCGGCCATGGCCACAAGCTGCCAGACTGCCACCAGCCCTATGTAGAAGGCTATCTTGTGCGGCGCATAGCTGCGCTTTTTTGATGACGACGACGCTGATAGCGACATCCTACCGCGTCCCTCCCTTCTTCTGCTTCTTCTCTTCTCCCCCTGTCACCGTTCCCCTTGCGCCCGCGTCGCCTTTGCTCGCACCTGACGCGCCTGCACTACCGCTCTTTCTTACCTCGGGCCTCAGCTCCTGCAGTATCTCGTGCTGAAAGTCGAGCAGCTCCTTGTCGTCCGGAACCCTGGGCCTCGGAAAGTCGTTTGGAATCTCCCGCTTGACCACTGAGGGGCGGTTGCTAAAGACCGCCACCTTTGTGCCGAGTACCGCCGCCTCGGCTACGTTGTGCGTCACGAACATGATCGTCTTTTTGGTCCTGGCCCATATCAGCTGGGTCTCCACTAGCAGCAGGTCCCTGGTCTGGGCGTCAAGCGCCGCGAACGGCTCGTCCATCAGCAGCACGTCGGGGTCCATCACGAGGGCCCTTGCAATTGCCACCCTCTGCTTCATGCCCGTGGAGAGCTGGTGCGTGTAGGAGCCGGCAAACTTTGTAAGCTGCATCATGTCCAGGTACCGTTCCGATACCTCGGCCCTCTTTTCGCGCGGTATTCCGGATACCTTGAGTCCGAACTCGACGTTGTCGCGGACTGTGAGCCACGGGAACAGCGCGCCCTCCTGGAACACCATGATTCGGGTGGGGCCCGTCTCCGTCACGGGGCGCCCGTCAAACAGGATCTGCCCGCCGTCGGGCTTTTCAAGCCCGGCCACTATGCGCAGAAACGTGGACTTGCCGCATCCGGACGGCCCCACCAGGCACACAAAGTCGCCTGACTCTACCTTGAGGTTCACGCCCCCGAGCGCCTGCAGGCGGTGCGACTCATGCTCAAAGTATTTTGTGATGCCCCTTGCCTCCAACTTTGCCATTGCGGTTCACCCTGTCCCTCTGTCGCCGTCGCCGTCGCCGCCATCAAGGCCGGTGCCTTCATCCTGGTCCGCACTGTCAAACGAAAAGAACAGGCCCGAAAGGTCATAGCTGCCGCGCCCCATGTACCCCAGCCGATCGGCGCGCTCCGCGAACTCGTACACGGTGCCGCTCAGGGGGTCTACAGTCACCTCCGTGTTGTGCACGGCCTCCCGGACCACGCCGGGGTCAAGCTGCTGCCCAAAGTGATCCAACAGGAAGTCGTTGAACATCACACCCGCCGCGTCCCTGTCGGAGTTTATGACTTTTGCCGCCTCCTCATGGGCTTCGAGCCACCCGTCCACAATGTCGCGGTTCTCCTGCACGTACGACTCGCCGGCAATCAGCAGGACGGTTGCAAACTTGCCTCCGGGCCACATCTCCTCCTCGTAAAACAGCCTGACGCCGCCGTACTCCTCGACAAGGATGGTGGCCCACGGCTCGGAGACCCACGCGCCGTCTATCTCGCCCTTTACAAACAGGGTCACTATGTCCGGGTTCGGTATGTTGTAGACGACGACGCTCCCGCCGCGGTCGGAGGCCTGCAGTCCACGCTGCTCCATGTAATGGCGCAGTGACACGTCCTGCGTGTTGCCAATCTGGGGGGCGGCAATCCTTTTGTGGGCAAAGTCAAACTCGGGCGACGCGGAGTCCGTGTGCATTACAAAGCTCGTCCCGCCGCTTGCGGCGCCCGACAGTACGCGTATGGTGTCGGATTCGCCCGAGTTCAGGAATGCGTTTATCGCGGGCCCCGGCCCCACGTACGCAACGTCGATCGAGCCGGCAAACATGGCCTCGACCACCTGCGGGCCGCTGTCAAACACCTTGGACTCTATGCGCACGTCCGGCAGGTGCCTTGAGAATATGCCCTGCTCGACCCCCACGATCGGAATTGCGTGCCCCACGACCGGAAAGTACCCGAGCCGCAGGACCCGCTGGTCCGGCTGCACCGCCCCGCCGCCTGCGGTAGGCGCCGGTGTAGCGGCCACGACGACTACTGCGGTAATAACGATTATTGTGACCGCGACGGCAGACGCCGCAGCGGCCGCAGGAATCCTGCTCATTTTCATAAAACGGCGTTATAATAGATGGTTAAATAATGAGCGTATTTTAGCTCAAGCTCAGCGTCGCGTCGGATTGCCGCAGGCGGCGCGCATGGGCACCACCGCCGCCACCGCCACCCCCGCGAAAAGACGGTTCACAAAAGATAAATTTCAACCACCAATGGCAGAATCGGCATCATGGCAGAAAAGGGAATACTGGCGTTCTCCGGGGGACTCGACACGTCGGTGGTGGTAAAGTACCTGCAGGAGGAGCACGGCCTTGACGTCATTACGGTGACCGTCGACGTGGGCCAGAACGACGACAAGCGGGCCATAGCTGCAAAGGCAAAGAGCCTGGGGGTCAGGAGGCACTACAGCATCGACGCCAGGTCGGAGTTTGTCACAAACTATGTGTTTCCCGCAATAAAGGCAAACGCCCTGTACCAGGGCAAGTACTGCCTTGCGACTGCGCTTGCGAGGCCGCTGATTGCGCAAAAGGTGCTGGAAGTTGCAAGAAAGGAGAACGTCTCGGCGCTCGCCCACGGGTGCACCGGCAAGGGAAACGACCAGGTCAGGTTTGACCTGGCGCTCCGATCGGGATCCGACCTGCCCATAATCGCCCCGATCAGGGAGAAGAACCTTGACAGGGCGGCCGAGCTGGAGTTTGCCCGCAAGCGCGGGATAAAGATAGAGACCGTCGCAAAGAGGTACAGCATAGACCAGAACCTGTGGGGTCGCGCAATAGAGGGCGGGGACATCGAGGATCCGTACGCGGAGCCGCCGGACAGCGCGTTTGCATGGGTCAGCACGAGGGACATGCCGGACAGCCCCACGTACGTCGAGATATCCTTTGAGCGCGGCGTCCCCACCAAGATTGACGGAAGAAGGATGGGGCCGCGGAGGATTATAGAGCACCTCAACGAGAAGGCCGGCAGGGCGGGGGTCGGTATAGTGGACCACATAGAGGACCGCACGGTGGGCATAAAGTCCCGCGAGATATACGAGACCCCTGCGGCGGCGTGCCTCATAGAGGCGCACGCGGACCTCGAGAAGATGGTGCATACGGGCCGCACGGGCAGGTTCAAAAGGACGATCGACGCGGAGTGGGCGTACTTGGCGTATGCGGGCCTGTGGCAGGATCCCCTCAGGGAGTGCCTGGACGCGTTCATCGACGCGTCGCAGGAGCCCGTGACGGGAACCGTCAGGCTCAGGCTATACAAGGGCAGCCTCCGGGTGGTGGGACGCAAGTCCAAGAACTCGCTGTACGACCAGAGGAGGTCCACATATGGGACAGGCTCGACCTTTGACCAGAGGATGGCGGCGGGGTTCGTCGAGATATGGGGCATGCAGCTTACAGAAGCTAATAAATTACAAGAGGCAAGGGCAGAAAAATCATGAACTGTCCGGAATGCGACGCAGAACTCGGCATACCAGATGATGCCGACACGGGCGAGATAATATCGTGCCCCGACTGCGGAGCCGACTATGAGATTGCAGGCAAGGACGGCTCAGACATCAAGCTGAAGCAGGCAGAGACAGTGGGTGAAGACTGGGGAGAGTAGCAGGCGATGACGAGGCTCTGCATTGCCTTTGACCGCCTGAGGGCCGAGGAGAAGATGCTAAAGTCGGAGGCCGAGTCGCTCGGCTGCCAGATCCTGATGCTGGATGCAAAGACCGCCGTATCGGCCACCGACTCTGCGCCGGGGGACGTCATACCCGGCGGCTGCGACGTCGTACTTGAGCGGTGCGTCAGCTATTTCAGGGGACTGCACATGACGTCCGTGCTCGAGTCGCTGGACGCGCGCGTGATAAACGCGTACGAGGTGGCCGCCGCATGCGGAAACAAGATGATAATGACCCTCAGGCTCAGGAGGGCCGGCGTGTCCACCCCCAAGACGCACTTTGCGTTCTCGGCCGAGGCTGCGGAGAATATCATGAAGGATGCTGGGTACCCCCTCGTGATAAAGCCGGTGGTGGGCAGCTGGGGGAGGGGCGTCATCCCGATAAGGGGCCCCGACACGCTTGCCGCCGTACTGGAGGCAAGGTCTGTGACCGACGGCCCGTTTGACCGGATATTCTACCTGCAGGAGGTGATACGGCGATCCGAGGATGCGGAGGGCCGGACGCGCGACATACGGGTCATTACGGTGGGCGGCGAGCCGGTATCGGCCATGTACAGGATGTCGGCGGGCGGGGGCTTTAGGGCCAACCTGGCCCTGGGCGGCGACCCGGTCGCCTGCAGCATGACGCCCGAGATGGCCGAGCTGGCGTCGGCCGCGTCAGACGCGGTGGGCGGCGGCATACTGGGGGTCGACATGATGGAGAGGGAGGACGGCCGCCTGGTGGTCCACGAGGTGAACAATACCGTGGAGTTCAAGGGGCTCTCAAAGGTCTCCGAGAGAAACATCCCAAAGGCCATGGTGCAGTTTGCCGTAGACGCCGCAAGAAAGTGATTATATATATCGCGGGCGCGTGCGCCGGCGCACGGGAGCCACGCGTAGAATGCCCCGCGGTGCAGGACATAAATTATCCCGCGCGGAGCGCGCCTGCATGGTAAAGGTCGGTGTCGTGGGCGCGTCAGGGTACGTCGGCGGCGAGACCCTCAGGCTGCTCGTCACGCACCCAAAGGCGGAGATCGCGATGGTGACGTCCAGGCAGCACGTGGGCGAGTACCTGCACAGGGTGCAGCCGAGCCTCAAGGGGTTCACCGATCTGGTGTTCTCCGAGATGGACTACGACAGGGTGGCCGACAAGTGCGACCTGGTATTCACGGCGGTCCCGCACGGGACGGCCACTGAGATTGTAAAGGCGCTGTACGACCGCGGCGTCAAGATAATAGACCTGAGCGCGGACTATAGGCTGCACGACCAGGAGGGATACGACAAGTGGTACGGGTGGGAGCACCCGCACCCGGACTATCTCCCCAAGTCCGTATACGGCGTGCCGGAGCTCCACAGGGACGCCATAAGGGACGCGCAGCTGGTGTCCTGCCCCGGATGCATGGCGGTCACCTCGATGCTGGCGCTCGCGCCGCTGGTCAGGAACGACATTATAGACACCGACCACGTCGTGGTGGACTCCAAGATAGGCTCGTCGGGGGCCGGCTCGGGCTCGGGAACCGCCCATGCGATGAGGGCCGGCGTCATCAGGCCCTACAAGCCCGCAAAGCACAGGCATACCGGCGAGATCGAGCAGGAGCTCAGCGAGGTTGCGGGGCGCAAGATCAGGGTGTCGATGTCCCCGCACGCGGTCGACGTCGTCAGGGGCATACTGTGCACCAACCACACGTTCCTGACGAAGGACGTGAACGAAAGGGATCTGTGGAAGATATACCGCTCGGCATACGGCGACGAAAAGTTCGTGAGGCTCATACGCGACAAGAAGGGGCTCTACAAGTTCCCCGACCCAAAGTTTTTGGTGGGCTCGAACTTTTGCGACATCGGGTTTGACATAGACGAGGACAACGGCAGGCTGGTGTCCCTCTCGGCGTCCGACAACCTCATGAAGGGGGCCGCCGGCTCGGCCATACAGAACATGAACGTCATGTGTGGCTTTGACGAGTCTGAAGGACTGCTCCACACGCCGCTGACCCCGGTCTGACCGCGGCCATTACGGTGCCGGTTGTGCGCCGTTCCGGTTGCGGCGTCTGCTTTTGGTCGAAAACAACGGTATTTTGTTCCCGTCTACGATCTGCCTGAATCTGCTATGGGCCGTTATCAGGTCCACGACGTCGACTGTATAGGGGAGATCAGACTCCTCAAACGCATACGCCAGCTCTGTCATTACTTTGTGACTGATACGTTCGGGCCCCCTTATGGCGAGATCCAGATCCGACGAGTTCTTTGTCGTGCGGCCTGCCCTGCTTCCGAACACCCATACGTCCACGTCTGACGGCAGGTGTTCTCGAATAATATCGCGTACTATTTTGAGGTGGCTTGGCGATATGTCAATTGGGCCGGTCACTACTGGTTCCTCTCCCTCAACTGCCCCGCAACATACCGGGCTTCCTCCAGAAAGCCAGGTATCGACCCGAACACCTGCCGCGCTTTTGTCACATCGTACGTGTGGCTGGTGATTGTGCGGTTTTTGCGGTATTCGCGCCAGACGGTGATGTCCGAGGACACGAGGCCCCGCCTGTACGCCTCGCGCATGATGTCGCTGAAGCTCATGCTGTCTATGACTTCCGGACTGTCTGACACGGCCTCTAGGTGCCTTCTGAGCATTTTGACTGTAATTTCGTATGTGAATTCAAAGGCCTGGATGGTGGCGGCACGCAGTTGCCTTTGCATCATGTCACTTTTGCCCGATTCTTGGTCATAAAATATCAGGGCCTCACCCAATTGGTCGACCGCGTTTTCCAGGGATGTAAGATCCAGCTTCAAGAAACATTGCCTCCGAAGCCAAATCCCAGACTCTGCATGTCTCTGGCGGCGCCCCTGTCTGGTCTCTGGGTGTGCGCACGTTGCTTGTTCCGCCGGGCCGTCAACCCGGACGTCCGGGTTGAACAGGGCATCTGTCTGGGTAGGGCCGTCATACAGGCCACTAAACCAACTTCAACAAAATTCTTACGGATCCTGCCCCCGCCTGACTGGTTGGAGGATATCCCTCGTGTAGATGTGCCTGCTACATCTTTGCTGCTGCTGGCAGCACGGTATACAGAACAGGCGGCAGCCGTCATACTCGCACTGCAATCACGTGCCCCGTATCCGCTGCCGGGGCGTACGTACCGTTATTATTGACGGCGCGGCGGGGGCACAGTAGAAGATGATCACCATAAAGATTGGCGGAAGCGTGGTCGACGAGATGCACCCGTCGGCCATATCCGACATCAAGAGGGTGGCCGACTGCGAGAGCGTCATTATAGTACACGGCGGCGGCAAGGCCGTGACAAGCGTATGCGAGCAGATGGGAGTCGAGCCCAAGTTTGTGACCTCCCCGAGCGGGATCAGGAGCAGGTATACGGACAGGGAGACCGCGCGCATATTCACGATGGTAATGTCCGGAATGGTAAACAAGGAGATAGTCAGGCTGCTCCAGCAGAACGGGATAAACGCGGTCGGGCTCTCCGGGGCCGACGCCCTCACCATAAGGGCGGCGCGCAAAAAGAGACTCATAATAGTAAACGAGAAGGGGCGCAAGCAGGCGATCGACGGCGGATATACGGGCAAGATATCGGAGGTAAACTCGGGGTTCATCAAGGGCCTGCTCGGGCAGGGGATCGTCCCGGTGATATCGCCGGTCGCCATAAGCGAGGAGTACGAGATGCTCAACGTCGACGGCGACAGGGCCGCGGCGAACGTGGCGGGCGCCACCGGATCCGACAAGGTGCTCTTCATAACCAACGTGGACGGGCTGATGCTAGACGACAGGCTTGTGACGAGCATGTCAAGGCAGGAGGCGCGGGACGCGATGCCAAAGATTGGGCCGGGCATGGAGAAGAAGGTGCTGGCGTCCACCGAGGCAATCGACATGGGGGTCCGTACGGCGCTTATTGCAAGCGGACGGCGCGAAAACCCCATATCAAGGGCCATAGCCGAAGAGAACTGCACGGTGATCAGGAAATGACTGACAACAACAACAGCAGCAGCAGCATCCGCGCCGAGGACGCATACATGGGCGGGCTCTACCAGAGATTTCCAGTCACAGTCGAGAGGGGCCAAGGGGCAGACGTGTGGGACACTGACGGCCGCCAGTACATAGACTGCATGGCAGGATACGGGGTGGCGCTGCTGGGGCACCGCAACAGGCGCGTCACGGACGCCATAGCCGAGCAGGCGGGCAAGATAATCACGGTGCACAGCTCCCTGTACAACCCGACCCGGGAAAAGTTCCTCGAAAAGATCACGGGGCTGGCGCCGGAGGGGCTAAAGCAGGTGCACCTCAACAACAGCGGGGCCGAGGCAGTAGAGGCCGCAATAAAGTTTGCAAAAAAGTACACGGGGCGCAAAAAAATGATAGCCATGAAGGGATCGTACCACGGAAAGTCGCTGGGCGCGCTCTCGATCACGTTCGGCCCAAAGTACCGCAGGCCGTTCGAGCCCCTCATCGAGGGGGTGGAGTTCACGCCGTTCGGGGACGCCGACGCCCTGCGCCAGGCGGTGGACGATGACACCGCGTTTGTCATCATGGAGCCCATCCAGGGCGAGAGCGGCATACACGTCGCGCCGCCCGGGTTCCTGCAGGAGGCACGGAGCATATGCGACGAGCGCGGGGCCCTGCTGGTGTTTGACGAGATACAGGCCGGGCTCGGCAGGACCGGAAAGCTGTGGGCCTGCCAGCACTGGGGCGTGGCGCCGGACATACTGTGCCTTGCAAAGGGCATCGCCGGCGGCGTCCCGATGGGCGCCACGCTTGCCAGGCCAGAGATAATAGGCGCAATGTCAAAGGGGGAGCACTCCTCGACGTTTGGCGGCAACCCCCTCTCGTGCGCGGCCGGGATCGCCACGCTGGACGCCCTGACACAGGACGGCCTGGTAGAGAACTCTGCGGCGGTGGGCAAGGTATTTGCAGACGGGCTCCTAAACCTCAAGGAGAGGCACCCCCGCATGATCAGGGACGTGCGCGGCAGGGGCCTCATGATAGGCGTGGAGCTAAAGTTCGAGGTGAGGAGGATACTGGAGAGGCTTATGAATCGCGGCATACTGATGCTGTACTCGGGCCGTAACATACTGAGGATACTCCCGCCACTTGTCATATCGGAGGACCAAGCAGCAAAGGTTTTAGACGGGCTCGACGCCGTACTGGCCGAGGAGCAGAGGGACAGGGCGTGACTATCATGACGGCAACGACGCGAACCGCGCGGGAGGCGTGCTGCTGATGGCGCAGCCGCCCGGCGACAAGATAGACCGTGACATAATACGCGCGCTCAGGGCAAACTCGCGCGAGTCGTTCGTCGATCTGGGAAAGAAGATGGGCCTCTCCGAGTCGGCCATACGCCGCAGAGTCAGGAACCTGCTTGACGCAAAGGTAATCTCGAGGTTCACCATCGAGATGGGGGAGTCGGACCAGACCAGCGCCATAGTGCTCGCGTCGCTTGACTCTGCCACGGACAACTCAAAGGTGGCCGCCCGGCTGGCAAAGCTGGATGAGGTGCAGATCGTATACGAGATCACGGGCCAGTACGACATTGCGGCAGTAATCAGCGCGCCTAACATGGCCGACATCAACAGGGCGATTGACACGCTCAGAAAGATACGCGGCGTGACCGACACGAACACCGTGATAATACTCAACAAGGTAACATAGACGATACCCGTCTTGTATACCTGTATATGTGCCGAATATCGTCGCAGCGTCGTATGATATCAGCGAATCATGTACGATTATGCTTATATTCCCTTGACGGGCAGCGTCACACATGGCAGGGAGGAAGAGGGCGCAGCCCGCAACGGGCAAGAGGGCCCAGCCGAAGGCCGGGCAGTCCGCGCCGCGTGAGGACGACCCCAACGCCCACGCGTACTCTTACAACGCGCGGGGGCTGGAGGAGAGGACGGGCCGGCCCGCCGGGGACGGGGGCAGAAAGATACGCGTCCTTGACAGCACCCTGAGGGAGGGCGAGCAGCATCCCGGGGTCTCGTTTACAAACAAGCAGCGGATCCAGATCGCGTGGATGCTGGACTACTTTGGGGTTGACCAGATAGAGATATCGCCCGTGATATCCGACGACCACAGGGAGGCCACTAAGACCATCATAAAGCAGGGGCTGCAGGCCGACATAGTGTCGCACGGCAGGGCCATCAGGGAGGACATCGACGTTTCGATCGGATGCGACGCAAAGTGGTGCGCCGCGTACCTCGGGGTATCCGACGTCCACCTCCGCGACAAGCTCCGCATAACGCGCCAGGAGGCCGCGCGGCGCGCAGTCGACACCGTGGAGTATGCAAAAAAGCACGGGCTGAGCATCAGGTTTACCGTGGAAGACGGCAGCAGGGCCGACCCCGAGTTCCTCATGTCGCTGTGCAAGCAGATAGAGGAGGCAAAGGTGGACAGGATCAGCCTGCCGGACACTGTGGGGATAATGCATCCGGCCGGAATGTACGAGTTTGTAAAATACGTGAGAAGCGAGATCAGCGTGCCGCTTGACGTCCACGTCCACAATGACATGGGGCTTGCAGTGGCAAACGCCCTGTCCGCGTGCGACGCGGGGGTCGACCAGATACACACTACCATTGACGGGATTGGCGAGAGGACTGGCATACCTCCGCTGGCAGAAGTGGCCGTGGCCCTCACGTACCTGTACAGCTCGGGCAACGACTTTAGGCTCGACATGCTGCAGGACCTCTCAAGGCTGATCGAGGACTATACCGGCATGCCCCCGTACGACTCAAAGCCGGTGGTGGGATCATCGGCGTACAAGCACAAGGCTGGCACGCACCTGGCCGCCATACTGAGGAACCCCGCCGCGTACGAGCCCATACCCCCAAGGGCGGTGGGCAACAGGAGGAGGATAGTGTTCGGCGGACTGGCCGGAAAGACCGGCGCCGCGTACCTGATGTCCCTGCTGGGACTCGAGACGTCGGGAGGCGACAAGCAGGCAAGGGCCGTGGCAGCGGGGCTCAAGGGGCTCGGACTGGGGGATTTGATCGACCTGCCCATAGACGACAGGCTTGAGAGGAAGATGACAGGCACGGACAAGTAGTTCGGGGCATGGGAGGAGGATGATGATGATGAGAGAAAGCATGTACGGCGTGCGACAAATCCGGCGCGCAGCGCGACTCCGTCCTTCTGACGGATCGCAACTGTGATAAACACGTAATGGGAGACTGGATGCATGTCAAACTGCGAGGAATGCGATGCAGAGATCCCCGTTCCGGCCGATGCGTTAGAGGGAGAGATTGTTACGTGCCCCGAATGCGGCGCAAGCTTTGAGCTTAAGACTGGTACGAACGGTTTTGATCTCAGGCCAGCTCAGACGGTCGGCGAGGATTGGGGGCAGTGAATCCTGACATTACCGTTCTTTATGATACCATCCGATGGGAGGAGAAAGCCCTATTGGAGGCAGGCAGGAAGGCGGACATCAACGTACGCATGCTTGATTGCAGAAGCCTAGCGCTGGACATCGGGTCGGGAGGCGGCGGTGGCAACAGCCACGACGACGGCGGTGGCGGTGGCGCCCCGCACGCGGATCCCGCCTCCGAATACGGGACCATACTGCAGAGATGCGTCAGCTACTACAGAAACCTCCACTCGACTGCCGCCCTAGAGGGGCTGGGCGCCAGGGTGGTCAACTGCCTGCAGACCGGCATCTTGGCGGGAAACAAGCTCTTCACCCACATGCTCCTTGCAAGGGCCGGCGTGCGGACGCCGAGCGCGACGGTGGCGTTCTCAAAGGATGCGGCCATGTCGCACCTGAGGGAGACCGGCCTTCCGGCTGTGATAAAGCCGACAGTCGGCAGCTGGGGTAGGCTGGTCTCAAAGCTGACCGACATGGACGCGGCAGAAGGGATCATAGAGGGAAGGGAGTACATGTATCCGATACACCACACCCACTACCTGGAGGAGTTCGTCAAGAGGCCCCCGAGGGACATCAGGGCCATCGTAGTGGGGGACGAGGTCGTGGCGGCCATATACAGGACGTCGGAGGGGGATAACTGGAAGACCAATACGGCGCTCGGCGGCAGGGCCGACCCGTGCAAGGTGACGCAGGAGATGGAGCAGATATGCGCAAAGGCAAAGGAGGCCGTGCACGGCGACATAGTCGGGGTTGACCTCATGGAGGACGAGTCGCGCGGGCTTGTGGTGCATGAGATAAACAACACGACGGAGTACAAGAACACCGTCAGGGTATGCAACGTGGACATACCGAAGATGATGTTAGAGTTTGCTGTAAGAGAGCAGAGGAAGTGACGCATGTGGATTCGCCAGCAGCAGAGGAAGTGACGACTATGCGGGACGCGACTGCATCGGCCGCAGAAAGATACGAGACTAGGATGCTCAGAGAGGCCCTCGACCTGTACACGCTCTCCAAGCACGAGGGCCCCATGGCGGAGTTCCTGGTCGCAAAGTGCGGCGAGCTGGGGTTCGAGGACATCCGAGTCGACGAGGTGGGAAACGTCATTGCCAAGAGGGGGAGCGGCTCGCCCAACATCATACTGTGCGGACACATGGACGTAGTGCCCGGAAAGGTGCCGGTCCGGATAGAGGGCGATTACATGTACGGACGCGGGGCGTCTGATGCAAAGGCCCCCCTGATGGCGATGCTCTTTGCGGCCGCCGGAATGCCGGAGGGCAGCGGCACCATAACGTTTGTCGGCGCCATAGACGAGGAGGGAAACGCGACTGGAATCAAGAACCTGGTACAGGAGAGGATGGACGCCGACTATGCCATATTCGGCGAGCCAAGCGGCATCAAGCAGGTCACAATAGCGTACAAGGGAAGGCTTGCCATAAACCTCCGTGTGCGCTCAAAGGACAGCTCGCACGCGAGCGCGCCGTGGCTCTCAAAGAACGCCATCACCGAGTCCATGGCCTTTGCGACAAAGCTCAAGGAGGAGCTGGAGGGCGGCCAGGAGGGAAAGAGCAAGGGGGCCATACTGACTGCCACCATAACGATGATCAAGGGCGGCACGAGTCACAACGTCACGCCCTCTGAGTGCGAGACGACATTTGACATCCGGATACCGGTGGGCGGCAGCTGCAAGGAGACCGAGCGGCGGGTCGCGACCCTGGTCCGTGAGGCCGGCCGGCAGCTCGGGGTCGACCCGTTCTACTCTATACTGGACGAGACCGAGCCCTTTGAGGCCCCGCACAACTCGCCCCTGGTCAGGGCCTTTACGCTGGGCATACTGGAGATGGAAGACGAGCGCCCGCTGCTTGTCCGAAAGACCGGGACGGGCGACATGAACGTGCTCGGATACCAGTGGAAGATACCCGTCGTGACGTATGGCCCGGGTGATCCGCACGAGTCACACACGAAAGACGAAAAGGTGTCGATAACCGAATACCTCCGGGGGATCGAGATACTAAAGGTGACCCTCAAAAAGCTAAAGGTTCTTCACGACAAAAAGGTGGCAAGAGAGGCGAGGTCGGGGTAATGCTCTGGCTTGTCGGGATGGGCATATCGGGGACGGAGTCCATACCGATGGGGGGCGCCGAAGCACTGCGCGGGGCAGACGTGATATATGCAGAGCAGTTTACAAGCCCGACGCCGCGGACGGCGTCGACGGACAGCGCGGGCGGACTCACCGCGCTTGCACGTGACATTGTAGGGGACGTCGCCGGCGGAGTCGACAATCGCAGCCGCGCCGAGATAAGAGACGCGAAGAGGTGGATGGTTGAGGACGGGGCCCGGATACTGAAGGAGGCAGAGTCAAGGAACGTGGTCCTGCTGTCGTACGGAGATCCACTGGTCGCAACCACCCATGCAGAACTGCTCTGCAGGGCCGCAAGGCAGGGCATCGACACCCGCGTCATACACGCCTCTTCGGCGCCCTCCTCAGTTGTGGGCCAGTGCGGCCTGCACCACTACAAGATGGGCAGGATGGCCACCGTAATGAGGGACCCAAAGTCGATGACCACTCCCTACTATACCATATACAAGAACCTGATAGAGCGGTGCCATACGATGCTCCTGCTCGAATACGACCGCGAGGGCACGGAGCTGGACGGCCCGGGGGACTTCTTTCTAGAGCCGGCCGACGCGCTTAGGATGCTCCTAAATGCGGAGGAGGGCCAGCAAAGGGGCGTGGTGTACGGCGACACGTATGCCATAGTGGCGTCAAGGGTGGGGTTCGGGGACCGGCAGCAGCGCATAGTGGCCGGAAAGGTATCAAGCCTGGTCGCAAGGGAGGGGTTCGGGAGCCCGCCCCACAGCGTGATCATCCCCGGCAGGTTGCACTTTACGGAGGCCGATGCCCTGGCCACGCTGGCCGAATGCATCGATCCGCCCCCCTGCGCAGACGGTGATTCGGCACGGCGGCCGCAGGAGGCGGAGGATGCGCCGTGGCGCGGCGGGCCCAACGCCCCTGCCCGCATAGCAGAGCAGATGGTTGCAAAGTACGCCCCGATGATACGGAGATCTATAGAGGAGGTCTCGGCGCGCTGCGCAGGCGACAGCGCAATGAGCGGGATTCTGGAGAATGCCAGACTGTACGTGAACGACGCGGAAGATTTCATAAGAAAGGAGGGACACGGAGACGTGGCAGTATTGAGCATAGGGTACGCCGACGGTCTGGCCGACGCGCTCAGGCTGCTAAAGGGGCTTGAGACCGGAGACAGGGCCGACGAGGCAAAGGCGGAACTGTGAAGGTGGAACCAGATCGTATTGCAGGGACGGTGTTAGCAGCAGCGGCAGCAGCAGCAATAACCGCGGCGCTACCTGCCACCGGCACGAAGCCCTCTCCCCTCATTCGGGCAGTATCTCAACCGTAACGTCCGACCCGTCGGAGATCCCTGTGGCCTCCCGTATGCAGACAGCGGATATCAGCTCGATTATCGAGTCGTCATGGTGCGTCCTCTCCAAGGTGATCAAGTCACACTGCACCTCGGCCGTCTTGGAGTCTGCCGTGTCGCCGCCGCCGGCGGCGGCGGGGCCAGCCCGGAGCAGGGCCGGGTAGCATATTGCCCATCCGTATGTGCGCCGACCGTCAGAAAAGCTATCGATCATCTTGCCCGCGCGCTCGGACTTTAGCCTCCTGACTGCCTCCATGTGCCTGCGGCCACCCAGGCGCACATTGAGCGTTCCCGGAAAGGGCACGTACCCTACCTTTGAGCGGAACTGCCGCGTGTACCCGTCAAGCGTCATATAGTATGCGCCCTCGCCCATTCCGGAGACCAGCACGCCGGACAGGGTTATTCGCGCGGGATCTGCAGAATCGACGGGTGCGATGCTGTCCCTCAGCACGGATGAGAGCCTTTCAAGTTCCTCGAACCCGCGCCGCGTGACGCGGACGGACGTGTGGCTGCCGCGACTGGACGCGGCGCCATCGCCTCCGCCGCCGGTTGGGGCAGGCGGCCCGCGCTCTATCAGGCCGTCGCGCTCCAGATCCGCAAGGTGCCTCGAGGCGGACTGCTGTGACTTTGAGATTTTGCGCCCCAGCTCCTTGGTGGTCATCTCCACGTAGTTGTGCCTTGCGCCCCTCGAGAGGAGGTATGCAAGCGTGGTGATGTGGTGGACGTGCAGCCTGCCGGTGTCAAGCGTTGGCGAGTCGCGCGCGCCGGCGCCGTTTTTGGAGCCGGGTCTTCCAGAATGCCTACCGCCGGCAGGGGACTGCCGCCGTCTTTTGTCGATGCTGGCGCCGCCGCCGCTACTTCTCTTGCCTCTGTTATCGGCGCTCAAGATACCCCAAGCTCGCCAAAGGTGCGCAGTACTAGCCCCTCGGTGTCGGTAAGCTTGGCAATGCGGTGCCCAATCACGTACTTTACGCCGGCCTTGCGCGCGCCGTTGAGAAGGCGCTGCGTTATTATCCCGTCAAGCAGCAGATATGCGATATCCGACTGGTTTGAGAGCTTGTTTACGATCTCGCTTATCGGCACCCTGAACACCACCTCCTCCTTGGAGTCTAGCGCAACTGCCTCCAGGGTCTCGTTTATCTCCTTGTGGATGCGCCCTGACAGATCGGCAAGCGGCTTGTCGGACTCGTTTTTGAGCGTCGGCGTCTGGCCTTCCGCCTTTATCTCGTCGGCGATGGGCCTCAGGATGTCGTCTATGCGCTGCGGGGTCATCTCCTCGACCTCTACGCCGCGGTCCGCGCGCAGTTCATAGTCGACGCGTACAAGCGACTTTAGCTCCTTTAGTATGAATCCGCCCGAACGGTCGCCGTCAAGGAATGCCACTACGGTGTCCTTTGAGGCGCACAGCTCCTTGATGGACTCGTCTATCTTGGCCCCCTCGATTGCAATCGCGTTGTCGTATCCGGCGCGCAGCAGGTTGATGACGTCGGCCCTGCCTTCCACCAGGATCACCCAGTCAGAGGACTCTAGTCCCGAACTGCATGTCAGGTTTGAGGGGCCGTACGTAGACAGGCGCGCCTGGTCTCCGTGGTGCACGTCGTTTATCATGCTCTCCCCCTCGCTGATGGTCTTCGTGGCCCAGCGCTGCTTGATCTCCTTGGCACGCTTTACGATCTCGTCCTTCTTGGCTGCCCTGATGTCGTCTATTGAGTTCAGCTTGAACTGGGTGTCGAACGGGCCCACCTTGTCGATGTTCTCGATTGCGGCTGCTATAAGGGCACAGACGTCTATGTCGGTGCTCATTGGCAGTATGACCTCGCCAGAGGTGGCGTTGGACGTGGTCTTGATGTTGACCTCTATGCGACCGACCTTTGAGGCGCGCTGCAGCTCGTTTAGGTTCATTTCGGGACCCATCAAGCCTTCGGTTTGACCGAAGATTGCGCCGATTATATCTGGTCGTTCAACGAGCCCGTCAACATCGAAGGAAAGCTTAACATGATACTTGACAATTCCTGATTGAGGCATACAACACTCATCTCCTTTAATATCATGCTGGCCCTTCGTTGGGTCTGTATAAAAGCTTATTGAAAACGGCGGCGCTGCCAGGATCCCGAACGCAAAGACGACGAAAAGCTCAAAGTTCGCGGCTACCCCGCATGGGAAAGCTTATTGATCATATATTGTGGTATGTACCACCCGGGTTCCAGAGGCAGACGAAAGAGGCATCAAGGCGCGCATCAAGGCGCGCCGCGACGATCCCGAGGGGTTTGGCAGAGCGTGCCACCGGCGCAGCCTCGTCGAGACCGCGTTCTCCGTCATCAGGGAGATGCTGCTGGCCTTGCAAAATAGCGACATGCCACAGTCACGCACAGACTGCCTTGGGCGGCTTTTCTCATTACCGCCCGAGCCATTAAGACGTCACACATGGATCTTGTCATATGTCCTTATTCGCACTCTGATCCTGCAGGACCCATTTGCGTTGGTTGGCCGGTATCGGTATGTTTTTTAAGACGGTGGTACAAATAGCACATAATGGTAAGGCTTGCGATACCACTCTTTGCCGTCTTGGCAGTTGTTGTTACAATCGGCACGTCCGGCATCGCATATGCCGGTACCAGTATAAGCCCGGACGAACTGGTAAACTACAGGGTCGTTACGGTGCAGGGCTATGCGGTGGAGGCCTGGCTTGACGAAAACTTCCCCAATGTCAATTACATATCCGCCGAAACTGCAGTTGAGGCGCTTCAAATGATGAACGACGGCAGGGCCGACGTCTACTTGGATCCGCTCGCAACGGCAAACTACATTGCCAGGCAGAACGGCCTTGCCGACCTACAGTCTGCAGGCCCGCTCGGCGACGACTATACACTCTCAATCGCATACACGGAAGGCGACCAAACGCTCGGCTCAATCATGCAGAAACTGATTGACGAGATACCCGCAGACGATAGGCAGGCACTCCTTGAGAGGCTGGCAAACCCGCCGTCCTTTACCGCAGAGGAGCAGGCATGGCTTGATGATAACCCGACCATTACGGTCGCGTATGATCCGTCCTGGCCCCCCTACGAGTATACCGACGACACGACAGGCAATCTGGTCGGCGTCTCCGGCGCCTTTACCGCCCTGTTCTCGGCGCTGTCCGGCTCTGAATTCTTAGAGGCCGATACCATCGTGTCGTGGTCAGACGCCCTTAGTCGCATGGAGGCGGGAACGGCCGACGTGATGTTCGTAATTGAGAACACGGCGGAGAGGGACACGTACATGGACTTTACTGACGTGTGGCTGCAGATAGATATCGACCTTTTGGTAAGGGATGCCAGCTTGGTCGACACCGTGAACGTGGACAATCTGGAGAACTACAGGGTCGTTACGGTGGATGGCTATGCGGTGGAGACCTGGCTTGACGCAAACCTGCCCGATGTCAATTACATATCTGCCACTACTGCGCTTGAGGCGCTCCAGATGGTGAACGACGGCAGGGCCGACGTCTACTTGGATCCGCTTGCGACGGCAAACTACCTTGCCAGGCAGAACAACATCGCCGACCTACAGTCTGCAGGCCCGCTCGGCGACGACTATGCGCTCTCAATCGCATACACGGAAGGCGACCAAGTATTAGGTTCAATCATGCAGAAACTGATTGACGCCATATCTGAAAGCGAGGGGAGAATCATAATCGACAAGGTAACGGATCCGCCGTCCTTTACCGCAGCGGAGCAGGCGTGGCTAGCCAACAATCCGACCGTCACGGTCGCGTATGACCCGTTCTGGGCCCCCTACGAGTATAGAGACAGTCTGGGACACCTTGCAGGACTCTCAGGCGCCTACGTCAGCCTGTTTACGGCATTGACAGGATCCGACTTTGCAGCTGCAGCTGTCGAAGACATCTCGTCGTGGTCAGACGCCCTTGGCCTCATGAGGAATGGAGAAGCCGACGTGATGTTCGTAATTGAGAATACGGCGGAGCGGGACACGTACATGGACTTTACGGACCCATGGATGCAGATAGACATCGATATCCTGACATTGGCCGACCCGCCTGTCTTGGTATGCAGATAAGCCTGGCTTGTGGCGCAATCCGTGCTGAGCGCTTGTCCACGATGTGTAAATTCCGCCGCGTATAGGATTATGTTCCCAGTTCCCCCTGCCAGGCCCGCGGGTATGGGCGCCCGGGGATGGCGCGCGCATCTCCTTGGTGTAGCAAGCAAAAAAGGTGCACAAAGCGCGTCTTAAAATCAGGCCGTCTCAAACGAGTGCCCGCAGGAACAAGACTTTGTGACGTTGGGGTTGTTGACCTTGAAGCCAGAGCCCATGAGGCTCTCGATGTAGTCAACGTTGGCGCCCTTTAGGTGATCCACACTGACGCCATCAACGAGCAGCTTTACACCGCCCTCTTCCATGACGATGTCGCCCTCCTCCGGCTCCTTTTCAAAGCCCATTCCATAGGAGAGCCCGGCGCAGCCACCGCCCTGAACGTATATCCTCAGGTACTCGGGTGACTCGGCCTCTTCCTTCATGAACTCCTTGATCTTCTCGGCAGCCTTTGGGGTGACCGTAACGACCTTCTGCGTCTGTTCTGTTGCCATGTCACATGTATCCGCTGCAAATTATAATAAGCTTTGCCGGTCTGCGGCGCGGCGGGCCGCCGGTGCGCCGTACGCGCACCTCAAAAAACAAGAAAAAACGTCCACGGCGGGCTAGTTCTTCTTTGACTTGTTGACAAACGCAGTCATCCGCTCTTTCCTGTCTGGGTGCGTAAAGCAGTTGCGCCACGCCAAGAGCTCTATTGAGAGCCCGGTGTCCAGGTCCGCGTTCCTTCCGCGGTTTATTGCAACCTTGGACATGCGCACGCCCATCTCGGAGTTTGCCGCAATCTGCAGGGCCATCTTTTCGGCCTCGGACTGCAGGTCGGCCAGAGGAACCACCGCGTTGACAAGTCCCATCTCCCTTGCCTCGTCGGCCTTTACCATCTTGCCCGTGTATACAAGCTCCTTGGCCTTTGCGATGCCGACTATCCTCATCAACCTCTGCGTCCCGCCCCAACCGGGCGGTATCCCTATGGTAACCTCCGGCTGGCCCATCCTTGCGGTGTCGGCCGCGATTCGGATGTCGCAGGACATCGCAAGCTCGCATCCGCCGCCAAGGGCGAACCCGTTGACGGCCGCAATGGTGGGCTGGCGCACGAGCTCGACAGTCGCGGTTACAAGCTGTCCGAGCTTTGCATACTCGACTGACTCGTCGGCCGATATCTCTGACATGTACTCGATGTCCGCTCCCGCCGAGAACGCCTTTTCGCCCTCGCCGGTCAGTATAACCACCTTGACAGAAGAGTCAAGGCCGATCTCCTCGAACGTGGATACCAGCTCCCTTGCAACGTCGGTGTTCATGGCGTTGAGCTTCTCGGGCCTGTTTATCTTTACGGTACAGACGCCCTGCTCTGAAGTTGATTTTGTGACCAGTGTCATTGCCAGACGTCTAGGGGGCCGTCTTAAATGTCATCGTTTTTTTGCAGCGTGATCGACGCCGCTAATTCTTGCTGCGGGCGTGTGTGGGGGCGGGGAAAGGGGGGGGGGGGAGGAGAAGGAAGGGAGGGGAAAAGAGAAAGCCCCCGGGTAGAGATCCAAAATGATCTGCCGCATGCCCCGGCTAGCGTGCAGATATGCGTCCCCACTGCACAAGGGCGGAGGCTGCAGCGACCCAGTCCCTCAGATCGTCGTATACGGGCACGCCCCTCTGCTCTATCAGGCGGCTCACCTTGTTGGTAAAGGGCCCGCCGTTTGCACCAACTAGCAGTGGCTTGACTCTCTTCTTGGAGAACCTTGCAAGGTACTCGATTATGATCTCATCAAGCGGGTCGTCTTGGAAGACGAACCACGGCATCACTATGTCCACGTTCTTGTCCTCCATGAACGTCTTTATGACAAACTGGTAGTCCTCCGCGCTGGCGCCCCCCGTAACATCGGCCGGGTTTCCCTTGCCTATGACATACGTGGGTGGAAAGTGCTTTTTCATCTTGTTGGCCGACGCGGACGTGACGCTTGCAAGCTTCAGTCCCAGCCGCTCAAAGTGGTCTATGGCCCCGATCATGGGGCCCGCCCCGTTGCTGGTCATGGCCGACCCGTTTCCGGACGCGGCCGGCTGCCAGGAGAGGGCCTTTGTTACGGCCACCAGTTCCTGGTAGCTGTCTACTGATATTATCCCGGCCTGCTTGAAGGCCCCCATGATGATTGCGTTTGAGCCGCCAAGCGATCCCGTGTGCGAGGCGGCCTGCTTTGCCCCCATGGCGGTCCTCCCGGACTTCCATATTACGACCGGCTTTTTCTTTTGTTTCATGACGCGTCGCGCGGTGTTGATGAACTTGCGGCCGTCGCCGAACCCCTCAACGTACAGCGCTATCACCTTGGTCTGCGGGTCGTCGGCCAGATACCAGATCATGTCGGCCTCGTCGACGTCGGAGCGGTTGCCGTAGCTTACCATCTTTGAGAGCCCGAACGAGTCGGCGGACTCCAGAAAGCTTATTCCCATGGTGCCGCTCTGCGACAAGAGCGCCACGTCGCCGCGCCTTGCGCGCACCATGCGCTCCTGGCCCTGGAACGCGCAGTCGAGCCTGTTTGCCGCGTTGAACATCCCGATGCAGTTGGGGCCGATTATCCTGATCTTGTGCTTTGCAGAGAGCCGCTTTACCTCCGCCTCGTACTCGGCCCTCTGGCCCCCGAGCTCCTTGCCGCCGCCGGATACGATTACGACGTTGCGGACGCCCTTCTTGGCGCAGTCCTCTAGCACGGGGGGCGTGACGGACAGGTCGACTGATACCACCACCAGGTCAACCCTGCCCGGTATGTCGGCGACTGACGGATAGCACTTGCGCCCGAATATCTTGTCGGCCTTTGGGTTTATCGGGTATACCTTGCCCTTGTAGTCGTAGTTTGCCAGGCTGTCCAGTATGGAGTTTCCGATCTTGCCCTTTGTTGTAGATGCTCCCACGAGAGCTACTGACTTTGGCGTAAAGAACTTCTCCATGCTGGCGCTGTTTGGACGGGCCCTTGATACGGAGCCTTTCCTGACCTCGTCGTTGAGTATTATCTTGGCGTCCACCACGTAGTGGCGCGACTTTGGGTACACTACAACGGGGTTAAAGTCGATGCTGTTGATGTAGTCAGCATGGTCCACGCCTATCCTGCCTATCTGGACCAGCATTTTTGCAACGGCGCTGATGTCGATGGGCTCAGAACCGCGGAAGCCCTTTAACAACGCCGCGCCGCGCAGCTCATTTATCATCGACTTGGCGTCGGATTCCGTGATTGGCAGCATGCGGAACGCGACGTCCTTCATCACCTCTGTCATTATGCCGCCGAGTCCCGCCATTATCACTGGCCCAAACTGCGGATCGTTCTGAATGCCCACTATTAGCTCGACCCCCTTGGGGACCATCTTCTCTAGCAGTATGCCCTTTACCTGGACCCCCTTCTTTCTTGAGAGCCTGCCGTACATGTCATCAAACGTCTTCCTGACGTCAGATACGTTCTCAATGCCCACCTTGACCCCGCCGACGTCGGTCTTGTGCAGTATCTGCGGCGAGACCACCTTCATTACGAGCGGGAATCCTATGCGCCTCGCCTCCCGTGCCGCCTCGCCGGCCGACGTCACCAGCGCGTAGGGCGGGACGCTGACCCCATATTTCTTGAGTACTGACTTTGAGAGCTCCTCCGTAATGACGCCGTCCTGAGACTGCATTGCGTCCTCAAAGATTCGGCGTACCGTATTGCTGCTCTTGCGCTGCCGTCTTGGCTGTCTTCCTCTCTTGCCAGCCGTGGCCATCAGACATGGGGCTTTCTACTCTGTATATTAACTATTCAGACATGGCGCGTGTATGAATTCACGTCCTCCCATAATCGGGCACAACCCCACACTGTGGCTGTCCTTTACGCACGACAGGTGAGTTCATACTGACGCATCACCGAGTGTCACTGCACGTGGAACAGTTTTTTAACGCCGCGGGAGCATACCATGTATGGCAGAACACTCATGTCCTTACTGCAACTCGGACTTTGATGACAAGGAGGATCTCTCCAGGCACATCGACAGGATACACGGCGACTCGGGGCTCCTAGAGGGGGCCTCCGGCAGCAACAGATAGCAGGGTCCGGTCGCATCGGAAACCTGCCACGTGGCGGCAAGCACGAGGCGGCCCGCGCCGGTTGGTACCGCATGCTTTGCGGCCAGAACGTGCCTGCAGAATTAAGTGTTGAATCGCCGGCGCGCGGTTACAGTGAGACTATCTCAAGCCTCACCAGCGCAAAGAATGCGGCAAAGCCGACTAGGAACGCGATCCCCGCACAGGCCAGAACCTTGAGCCATACGGGCGGCTGCATGCTGCGTTCGACATACCGTCCCGTGACGAGCCTAAAGTTGAACAGCGCTATCACGGGCGCGATCATAAACGAGACTATAGTTGCAAAATCCACAAGCTCCTTGAGTTTGTCACCGAAGAACGTCACAATGGCAAGCGAGCCGGCGACCAGCAGTATGATGTACATCGGGTACCGGAGGCCCCTCGAGTCGTCGTGGTGCGCGTCTATGCCTGTTGCGGGGAGAGGCTCGGCGGCACCGCGGTTGTGGCCCGCACCGCCGTCGTCACGGCCGTTGCCGCCGCCGTCGGCCGGCGTGCCTGGCGCGTGGCGCGGGCCACCCCTGAGCGAGCCCACCATGCGCGTCATCCTGGAGAGCGCCCTTGAATATCCATCAAGCACGGCTATTATCGTCCCAAACATGACGCTGAACGCGGAGGCGGATATCACAAGCTCGCTCCACTCGCCCACGGTCTCTGTGTACAGCGTGACTATCTTTCCTGCAAACAGTGAGTTGTTGTTTGGAAGCTCCTCGCCGCTCCCGAAGAATATGTACGTCCCGAGCACCAGAAAGAGTACGGCAAGCACCGCCGTTATCCCGTACCCTACGTTAAAGTCAAGCAGGGTCTCACGCAGGCGCGGCCTGAACCCCGTCTGCTTTATGCGCTCAAGCGTCCACATGCTGTGCCACGTCGCCGTGTCGATCGGCATCGGCATCCACCCCATCAGCGCTATCAGGAAGAATATCCCGGCGCCGCTCAGCACCTCGGGCACCTCAAAACCGGGCACCTGCTCGGAGGGTCCGTTGTACACGGCAATGGCAAACGCCAGTATGGTTGATACCACCAGCACGGCCGCTATCACCTTTATCAGGCTGTCAAGTACCGTATACCGCCCAGTGACGAGTATGGCGGCGCACACCGCAAACAGTATGACGAGCGTCCACTGGTCAAGAAACTCTGCGGAGAACAGGTTCTCCATGAACCCGGCGGTTACAAAACCGACTGCGCCGGTCACAAAAAACATGGAGGCCACTGTGATGGCAAGGTAGAGCAGCAGGTAGGATCTGCCCAGCCTCAGGTACCCGTCTATCAGGCTGGTTCCAGTCGCGCTCGTATACCTGGAGCTGAACTCGTAAAAGGGATACTTTAACAGGTTTGCGGCTATAACGAACCCAAGCAGGGCAAACCCGAACTCCGCCCCCGCGCGCGTGGCCTGTATCAGATGGGACACGCCGATGGCCGTGCACGCGAACATTATGCCCGGCCCGAAAGTCTTGAACATGTTTGACATGCTGGCCATTGATCAGCCGTGAGGGAATCTGATTAAATTCCTTTTTGCCGCGGGACGTGAAGGGCTTGTGACGGCAGTGCTCACCGCGGCCGGGCCTGCGGCTGCGGCGAAGTACTGGGATCTCTTTAATAGCTTGCACGCGGCCGGATATGCGTGCTAGTCTCAGCGCAGGAGGCGGCCGAGATCAGGGACTATATCCTGCGGCTCAACTCCGCCAAAAACGACGGCATGGCCGTGGCAGTGGAGGGCAGGCGCGATGCGGACGCCCTACGAAGGCTGGGGTATGCGGGCACGATACTGGAGTTCCACCGTTTTGGGGGGCTTGGAAACTTTGTGGACCATGCGGCCAGATACGAGAGTGTCGTCGTGCTGTTTGACGGGGACAGGAAGGGCAGGCACCTGACGGGCAGGGTGGCCAGGCAGCTTGAGCGCCGTACAAACGTTGACCTGTCGCTGAGAAGGAGACTCTGGAAGATAACCCGGGGAAGGATTACGTTCATCGAGCAGCTCGCGTGCTATGAGCACGCCGTTATGATGCTGATGTTGCAGTGACTGCCAGCGCCCGTGGAGATACCCGTCGCATGATCAGGGCCAGATGCCTCTGTGCTCAAAGGCCTCCACCACGCGCTGCACGGCAAGGGCCATTGCACCGCGCCTCATGTCTATCTTGTGCTTTGTGGAAAAGTCGTAGGTGTCCTTGAATCCATTTGTGATCTGCGCCTCCATCTTCTTGGCCACCTCGTCAAACGTCCAGTAGTAGCCCATGTTGTTCTGCACCCACTCCAGATAGGATATGCATACCCCCCCGGCGTTTGCCAGGATGTCGGGTATCATCATTATCTTTTTGCGGTATATGATCGGATCGGCTGCGGGCAGGGTGGGTCCGTTGGCGGCCTCTGCAATGATCTTGCATCTCAGCTTCCTTGCAATCCGTGCCGTAATCTCGTTTTCGAGCGCCCCCGGCACAAGCACGTCACACTCGGCCGTGAGCAGTTCCTCGGTAGTGATCTTCTTGCTGCCCGGAAATCCAACCACCGTCCCGCTCTTTTGCTTGTGCTTTATCACCTTTGCAACCTTGGTTCCTTCTGGAAGTAGTACGTCGCCCTTTGAGTCGCTTGCCGCAATCACCTTTGCGCCCATCTCTTCCAAGTAGATTCCAGAAAATGTCGACGCGTTTCCAAACCCCTGGAGCGCCACGGTAGCCCCCTTCAGGTCAAGTCCCATCACGCCGGCCGCCTCCCTCACCGTATACGCGGTGCCGAGCCCGGTCGCCACGTCCCTTGCAAGCGAGCCACCCATCGGTATGGGCTTGCCCGTGATCACGCCGGGCGCGTACGTGTTGCCGTGAAGCTTTCCATAAGTGTCCATGATCTGCGTCATCTCCTTGCCCGTGGTGTAGACATCGGGGGCCGGAATGTCCTTTTGCGGGCCTATTATCTCAGATATCTGGTATGCAAACCCCCTGGTGAGCCTCTCAAGCTCGCCTGCGCTGAGCTTTTCGGTCTTTGGGTTTACGAATATGCCCCCCTTGCCGCCACCAAGCGGGATGTCCACTATTGCGCACTTCCACGTCATCCACGAGGAGAGCGCCATTACTTCGCGCTCCATGTATTCGACGCCGCCCTCCGGGTCAAAGTAGCGTATGCCGCCCTTGTACGGGCCCCGGTCGTTGTTGTGCTGGCTTCTGAACCCTATGAATACGCGTATAGATCCGTCGTCCATCCTCACCGGAATCTTCACCCTCATGATGCGGTTTGGTACCGCAAGATACTCCCTGAGTCCCTTGTCCTTGATTTTCAGTACGTCACACGCGTCGTTCACCTGCTTTGTCGCGTTTGCAAAGGGATCAGAAAGAGCCAAGTAATCCGGTCACCGGAGTCTAATCTTATATAGTTTACTTAGTCGGGTCTTGCTTCTGGTTCGGCTGCTTGGACGCGTCTCCGTGCTACAAGCATGTTGAACATCATGCGCCACGCCGCGCTCAAGCGGTTCGCGCTACATGGCAACCGGACTGGAAGCCGCCGCTCAAACATTTTTAATCCATGCCCGTATGCATTCGCCATGGGAACCGGGATGCTCCCCGCCTCTGGAAGTGGCTCAACGGCATCCCCGACGTTTGCATTTTCTACAGTGGCGGTATTCTCCGTACTGACGCTCATGGCGGCATCCGCGGTGGCGCCGGACGCGCTGCATCCGGCCGCATGGGGCGCAGAGGAACCGCCGGCCTTTGTCGACTCTGTTACGTTTGCAAAGCAGCCTGATCCGACCGTCGCAACGGACAATCTGATACTCGGCGACATCGACATGTATTATGAATCCATATTACACGAGGAGGCCCAGCGCGTGCGCAATGCGGGGCACGACGTATACGAATCGGCCGGGGGCATCAAGTACTCGATATATGTAAACCCCGTAGACGACACCGCAAACGGGTTCAACCCGTTCTCGCTGCGCGATGTGCGGTTTGCGCTCAACTTTATGATAGACAGGGACCGCATCGTAAACGACCTGCTGGGATCTGGAACCGCAATGCTCTCCGCGCTGTCCCCGACCCACCCCGACTACTTTCTGGTGCACCGGGATCTCGCATCGCTTGGGTTTGGGTACGACCTTGCAAAGGCCAACCGGCTGATTACAGAGGCGCTCAGGTCCGCGGGCGCCTCAAAGTCGTCCTCCGGCGTGTGGCAGCACGGGGGCCAGCCAATAGAGGTGACGATCTTCATCCGTGATGACGACCGGGTGCGCCACCAGATCGGGGAGAGCCTGGCAGCCGATCTTGAGCGCCTGGGATTTGGGGTCAAGAGGGCGTACGGGGACCTGCGTGACGCATACTCTACAGTGTATGCGACGGATCCCGCGGACCAGGGATGGCACCTGTATACCGAGGCCTATACAAGCTCGGGCGTCATCAAGTACGACAATGCCATACTTGCAATATTCTACGCATCGTGGCCTGGAAACCTTCCGGGCGGGGAGGATGATCACTATTGGAGCTATGCAAACGAGGAGCTGGACCTTCTCACGGCGTACCTATATCTGGAACTATACGACTCGCTTGAGGACAGGGCCCGCCTCGTCTCGGATGCAACCCGCCTGGGGGTCCTTGACTCCGTGCGCGTATTTATTGCAAACTCGTTCACGGTCCAGCCCGTAAGGGGCGGGATAACCGGCGTGGTCAACTCCGCGTACGACGGCATCACGTCAAAGTATACCCCGATCAACGCGCAGCTGCCGGAAAACGACACGAGCCTGAGCATCGGCGTCAGGCACGTGGCGCAGAGCGCCTGGAACCCGGTGGGCGGATTCGCCGACTCGTATAGCAGCGACGTATGGTCGCTCCTGTACGACGCCCCCTTTGCGCGCCATCCCAGCGGCACGGGCCTGCTTGACGGCAGAAACGCCCTGCTGTCCGTGGCCACCGGGGGGCCGGACGGCACGCTTGCAGTTCCGCCCGACGCCATAACATGGAACCCGCACGAGATGGCGTGGGTTCAGACCAACAGCACTGAGGCGGTCAGCAGGGTTACCGTGGACCTGCGGCTTGCCAACTGGCACCACGGGCAGCCCATGGACCTCAATGACATCCTGTACCCGCTGGTGTTTGACGTGGAGCACCACGTGCTGCACGGCGACGAGGCGATAATAGAGTCCGACCAGCACGCGCCGCGCCAGGCAAGCCCGTACTTGGTGGCGGTCCGCATTATAGACCGCGACACCATCGAGATATACACGGACTATTGGCACTTTGATCACGACGAGATAGCAGTAGAGACCGGACTGTGGACGCGCGTACCGTGGGAGCTCTACATGGCAATGGACATGGCAATACACGAAGGCAGGGCCGACTGGACCGCCTCGGCCGCGCGGGACCACAGCGGCAACTGGCTTGACATGCTTGATCGCAGCGACGCGAACCTGATCCGCCAGTACCTTGCGGACTTTGGAGACGCGTCCAACGCGTACCATGTCCCGTACTTTTTGTACGAGAACAAGAATTCCGCATACACGACTGCCAGATACGACGCTGCCATGTCGTGGATAGACTCGATGGGACACATGGTCATCAGCAACGGGCCGTTCTACCTCTCAGACCAGGTAGTGCGCGGCACCGACGGCGCCGGCACGTCCTCCATCACGAGGGTGGTCCTTGAGAGGTTTGACGATCCCACATACCCGTTTGGAAGGGGGCACTGGGCGTCGTTTGCAGACTTTGAGCCCCTTTCGGGCGACGTCCTGATAGGCTCGCTTGCGCCGGTAACCGGAAACGCCTATCGCTACGGGCTGGAGACGCGGGCGGCCTCTGATCTTGCGGTATCTGACTTTAACGAGTACCTTGCAATGCGCGGGGAGATGTGGTCGCTCAAGGCAATACACATCGACACGGAGACCGACCCCGCCGCCGCACTGGCCGGACTCGCGACGCTTGACCGGCAGAACGTCAAGCTTGTAAACGGGCCCGTGATCGACATCATAACGCAGAACGTCCTTGACTATGCGAACACCAACGGCATGGTGCTGGTCAGCTGCTGCTCGTCGTCCCCCACAAACGCCATACCCGGCGACGCCCTCTTCAGGATGCTTCCCGACCAGCGCGTGCACGCAGCGGAGATCGTAAGGCTGATGACGGCGCATCCGGAAATAGACCTGAAGCACGTGGTGCCGGTCGGAATAGACAACCCGTGGGCCACCGAACTGCTGGGGGCGGCCAGGGGCGGCTTTGAGGCCAGGGGCGTGACGTTCTCGGAGATTATCACGTATGACGCGAGTTATGTCCAAGGAGACGGCTTTGTCGCCGGGACAGGAATGACAGCGGCGGCCGAAGCCCTGGCCGACGAGGTGCGGCGGGCCGCAGGGCAGAGCGGGGCGCCCAACGTGGCGGTGCTGTATGTCGGATTCGGGGAGGGGCCGCTCTTCCTAAAGGCCGCTGCCTCGCACGACGTGCTGGATGACGTCAGGTGGTTTGGCGCGGACCAGAATACGGCGTCGCCCAACGTGGCAGACGACCCGGCATCTGCCGCATTTGCGCACAAGGTCCGGTTTACTGCGGTCCAGCCGTCCGTTCCGGACGACAGCGGACTGGTCGGCCACATCCACGAGCACCTCGAGTCGCGCGGGATAGAGCCCAGCCCGTACTCCAGCTATGCGTATGACGCGGTGTGGCTGCTGGGACTCTCGATACTCTACGCGCAGAGCTCCGAGCCTGCAGACGTGCTGCCGCAGATAAAACCCACCGCGATGCAGTATGTGGGCGCCATCGGCTCGACGGAACTCAACGAGAACGGGGACCTGCTAAAAGACGACCAGTACCAGTCGTGGCTGTTCGCGGACGGCGCGTGGTCCGAGTACGACCTGCCCCCGGTTCAGAGCCGCTGCCGCTGAGCGTGTCTTGTCCGCGGGCGGTGCGCGGTCAGGGCACGACCGGCCCGCGGATCCGGATGCAGTACGTGGAGCGGCAAGACGGGCATCCGCTGACGCGGCTGCCGGGCCGGCGGACGGGCCGGCGCGCCGAGATCCGTGTTAACATGGGCCCGCGACTGTACGGCGGCATGCCGAGGTTCAGTGGTATACCTTCTTGCGGCTCTTCTTCTCCAGGTTGTAGGAGAGCTTGTCGATCACCTCGTCGAGCGCCCCGAGGTTTGCCTCCAGCAGGTCGGATATGCGGTAGAGCGCGCCGTACCGGTCGTCACCGATCTTTGAGACCATGCTGTTGCGCTCCAGCACCTTTAGGTTGTGCGTGACGGCCTTGTAGTCGAGTCCCAAGGCCCTTGCAAGCTGGTTCGGGTTGCGGGTGCTCTCCGAGAGCTCCATTATGATCCGCAGCCGCGTAAGGCCCCCGCGGGTTACTGCAAATATGTAGAGCAGCAGCTGTCTCGTGTGTCTGTCCGTGTGCGGTTTTGCGGAGGCGGGACGCCTGTCCCTGAGAGCCTGACGTATGTCGCACAGCACCTGTTCGCTCATGGTATGATATGCGCAAGGTTGCTTAAAATGTTATATCCAGATCCGCGTGCGTGCGTGCGTGCGTATGGGCGCAGGCGCCACGGCTGCGCGATAGTGGTGGTTTAAAACCCTTAAATTGACACCGGGCAGACATGCCATGACATGATGGCATCGCGCAATTACGACATGACGTCCACGATGTACTCGCCGGACGGGCGCATATACCAGGTCGAGTATGCCATAGAGACCGTAAAGAGGGGCGCGCTTGCAGTCGGCGTCTGCACAAAGGAGGGCGTGGTGATAGCCGTCGAGGAGAAGCCGAGAACGCTGCAGACGAGGAACGTGACCCAGAAGATATTCCAGGTGGACAAGCACATCGGCGTGGCCGCGGCCGGATACATACCCGACGCCAGGGTGGAGGTCGACAACGCGAGGTTCTTTTCACAGGGGACGAGGATGACGTATGACGAGCCGGTCGAGGTGGCGACGGTTGCAAAGCACCTGGCCGACCATGCGCACCAGTTCACCCAGTACGGCGGGGTGCGCCCAAACGGCGTCTCGATGATAATAGGCGGGATAGACCAGAAGGGCGGGTCCATCTACGTGATTGATCCGAGCGGCGCGTACATGCAGTATACGGCAGTCGCGATCGGGGCGGGCTCGGACGACGTGAACGACTTTTTGGAGAAGAACTACGGCCCCGACATGGGCATGGACGACGGCATACGGCTTGCGATAGGCGCAATCAACCTGAAGCTGGACAAGAAGAGCGAGGTTGCCCACATAAAGATGGCAAGGATACCAGACGGCACCCGGGAGTTTGAGAAGATGTCCGACGAGAGCCTGCAGGAGCTTGCAGGCAAGATGCCAGAATTTTCCGCATGAGTCGGGCGGCGTCGGTGGCATGGCCATGGATCCCGGGACGGAGGGCAGCGGGGAGCCGGGGCAAGGGCTTGGCAGCACCTACTGGCCGGAGGTAATCGCGGTACTCCGCGAGATCATACCGGTATACGACAAGGTGAACCGCATCATATCCCTGGGCAAGGACTCGGAGCACCGACGGCGCGCGATAACGGGCAGGGTGTCTGCCGGCGACCGCATACTGGACGCGGGCTCTGGGTTTGGAAACATGTCGCGTACCGCGGTGGATGCCGCGCGCGGCAAGATTGCAGTAACGCTGTATGACCCGCTCGTCCCGATGCTAAAGAACACGGGCTCCCTGTTTGAGGACGCGCCAGACTCGGCATGCGGCGTCTTTGAGCACATGCCGTTTGGGGACGACACCTTTGACGCAGTGCTGTGCGGCTACTCCCTGAGGGACGCGATAGACCTCGGGGCCGCCATTGATGAGATGCACCGCGTCCTAAAGGAGGGCGGCAGGCTGGTGATAGTGGACCTGGGCAAGCCGGACAGCGCGCTGGTCAGGGCCGGCGTCTCGGCATACCTCCGGATCCTGCTGCCCATGCTGGCCCTGTGCGCAGGCGGCAGGCTGGGCCTGAAGTTCGGCACGCTGCACGGGACGTTTCAGAGGTGGCCCCAGAACGGGCGGCTGGAGGAGATGCTGCTTGAGAGGTTTGGACGCGTCGAGTTTGAGAAGGACCTGATGGGCGGCGCCATAATGGTTGCCGCATTCAAGTAATGGTGCCGCTGACGGCAGCAGTGTCACTGGCTACAGCGACAACAGGAGCATCCAATGACAACTGCTGTCGTGACCATGCCGACGCGCATTGATTCGCGCACGTGTGAAAAATTAAGCAGGGGCGGGTCCGCGGTGTCGTTTCTCCCGCAGGGTATGACCAAAGACGGGCCTGCAGGCCTGACGCGGTCCGATTAAAAAACAGGCAATTGCGCAAGGCCGCGGATTCGCACGGCGACGTGAAATGCCGCAACCACGGCGGGGCCTTGGCACGGGCGGGCGGTTACCTGCGAGCGCTATAGGTTTAATTTCAGTGCCGCCAAATATTATCATCATGCAGTGGTACGGGCTCAGCGTCGGCGGAACGGAGTGGGTGATAATCATATTTGTAGCGCTGGTGCTCATACTCGGGACCGGCAAGCTTCCCGGGGCCGCAAGGAAGATTGGAAAGGCCGTCAGCGAGTACAACAGGGCAAAGGACGGCATCGAGGAGCACGTAAAGGGAATGCAGGATGCGGCGGACGGAATCCCAAAGATATCGGGTCCCGTCGAGTCGGAGCGCGAAAAGCTCGAGATGATTGCGCGCTCTGCGGGCATAAGCCCCGGCGGCAGGAGTGATGAGGAGCTGCGCAGCGCAATCTCGAAGAGGATCGGGCAAAAAGAGGGCGGCGCGGTGCGGGGTGACGGTAGTGGCGGTGACGGTAGTGGTGGTAGTGGCGGAGGCAGCAGCAACAACAGCAGCAGCAACGACGGTGACAAAGGTGCCCCTGCAAAGGACAGGGTGGCGGCAGCCGGGTCCGCGCCGGACAATGGCAGGCGCGCCGCCTAGGCAGAGCGCCGGTACCACCACTGCTGCCGCGTCCCGCGCGCAGTCAGCAGCGGTCGCAGTAGCCGTCGCCGTCATCTGCACTGATGCGGTACCGGCCCTCGTCAAGCCGGCTCTTTGCAAACCTGTAGTATTCGGGGACGATCTCAAATCCGACGTACCTGCGCCCCTCGGACTTTGCGACCACCGCCACCTGGCCTGATCCAAGAAACGGGTCCATGACCACATCTCCCTTCCTGCTAGAGTACGCCAGGATCTTTCTTATCAGCTCGGCCGGTAGCTTTGTGGGGGTCTTTTTAGATCCGCGCCAGTACTCGCGGTTTATCTGCCAGACGTCCTCCTTGTCCCTGTAGTGCAGACTGCGCCCCTCTGGGGTGCGCTCGTCCTTTGAGAACCTAGAGTACGGGTAGAACCTCCGCTTGGAGTCGTCTTTGCACACGAACAGGCAGTGGTAGTGCGAGGTGACGTACCTTTTTTTGGTCACGACCCCGAACTGGTACTTCCATATGATGTGGTTCACGACGGTGAGTTTGACGTCGCGGATCGCGTTCAGGACGTCGGAGAGGTTGTTCCATCCCGAGAAGACGTACATGCTGCCTGACTCCTTTAGCGCTGCAGAGGACAGCTGCATCCATCGTTTTGTAAATTCGTAATAGTCAACACTGCTTACCTCGCTGTACCCGTCAAGGACGCGCGAGCCCCTGCGGTTGTAGTTTGAGCGCCTTGGCCTAAAGTCTATTGCAAACGGCGGATCAGTGACCACCAAATCCACGGACGATGGCCTCATGAGCTCCAGCCCCTGCAGGCAGTCCATGTTGTAAATCTCATCATATTCGAGCCGCCCGTCCATCCCATCTCCGGTGCCCGCAAGTAACTAATATCTCAATCCGGCGCCCCTGCGGCAAGTCCGCCCCTGCAGGCGTTGGCGCCCGTCCTGCATGGCAAATTGCTTTCACCACGGTGTCGGCCGCCTCGCGCCTCGGCAGACGTAACCGCCGCTCCGGGCCGCGTCAGGTTAAGACAGCGCATCCAACAAACCCAAGCAATAAATCGCATGCGTCGTAATGCGGCCGCATGAAGTTCACGTGCCCCGCATGCGACTCCGGCATGGAGTTGTCACGCACATTTGACGGCAGGATGCACGTCTCGTGTAGCGGGTGCGAGCTGCAGGATCTCGTCGCGTATAACTCCAACCCGGACGAGTCGTTTCTGGAGTTTCTTGTCAGGTATGACGAGGGTGGGCCGCTTGGTGCGGGCGCGCCGGATGCGGCAAAAGCGGCCGCGACGGCAGGCTCGCCGCCAGAGCCGCTAAACGCCTGGGATGCGGCGGCGCGGGACATGGTCAGACCCGAGTCCGAGATTGAAGACATGATCGGGGACGAGAGCCCCGACAGGCTCATGCGCGACATACTGTACTCGAAAAAGGACTATGTCGCGGACTACAGGGTGATCAGGGAGGCGGAGCCCGAATACGGGCCGAGCCCGGACGAGGCAGGGCTGGACGGCCGGCTTGCCGCGGCCCTCAAAGAGTCCGGGATAGGCAGGCTCTACAGGTTCCAGCATGACGCAATCAAGAGCATTACATCCGGCAGGGACACTGTAATCGAGGCCCCGACCGCGTCCGGAAAGACGGAGGCCTTTCTCATACCGGTGATCCAGAGGATAGCGGACGCGGTCAGCGGTGCAGAGGACCTGCACGGCGGTGCGGGCACCAACGGTACCACCACCAACAACAACACCAACGACGGCCGCGCCATGAGACACATACACGCAATCATAACATATCCCACAAAGGCCCTTGCGCGCGACCAGCTGCCAAAGATTCGGAGGCTCTCGGAGGCGGCGGGGCTCTCTGCCGAGGCGTACGACGGGGATACGGACGCCCTTGCAAGAAGAAGGATAACCGGCAGTCCCCCGCACATACTGGTGACCAACTTTGACCTGCTGCACTACCACATGTGGCGCCGGACCCAGCTGGGCCGCATACTGCGCACGGTCAGAGTCATCGTGGTGGACGAGGCCCACACCTATTCGGGCATATTTGGCAGCAACGTGCACCACATCATAAGGAGGCTTGCAAGGATTGCAGGCGGCAGCGGCAGCGGCCGCCCGCAGTACGTGGCCGCGTCGGCGACGCTTGACGACCCGGGGCGCTTCTGCGCCGACTTGTTCGGAATCGACGACATCGCCATTGTACGCGGCGGAGGCAGGGGCAGAAACATCGAGTTTGCCATGCTGTTCCCTTCGCTTCGCAGCCCCCGGATGCTGATGTCGTACCTGACCAAGAGGTTCGCCGCGTCGGGGCGCCAGACGATGGTGTTCAGCAACTCGCACCGCAACGCCGAACTGCTCGCGATATACTGCCAGAGGGGCGGCGTGAGGATAAAGGTACACAGGGCGGGACTTCTGCCAGGCCACCGGGTCGCAACCGAGAACGAGTTTCGGGAGGGCTTGCTACAGGCCGTGTCGTGTACCCCAACGCTTGAGCTTGGAATCGACGTGGGGGGCACTGACTGCGTCGTCTCGGCGCCCTCTCCGATAAACAGGCTGATACAGAGGATTGGAAGGGCGGCAAGAAGCGAGGGGCGGCGCGGCTACGCGTTTTTGGCGCTTGGTAACGATCCCATATCCCAGTATTACAGGAACCACCCCGGAGACTATTTCGAGGATACCGAGAAACTGTACATCGACCCAAGGAACCCCTACGTCGAGGAGTGCCAGATACTGGCAATGGCGCACGACATGCCTATCACCCCGGAGGAGGAGGGGCCCCACGCCGAGGTCATCAGGCAGCACATATCACAGGGGCGCCTCAGGCGCGCGGGCGGCGCCATAGTTCCGGGCAGGGGCGGCGGGGCGGCGGGAGGAGTACTTGACAGGTACAGCATCAGGGGCATGGGCGAGTCGATAGACATCATATCCGGGGGCCGAAAGGTGGCAGACAGGGTGTGCCCGATCGCGCTGGAGGAGCTACACGAGGGCGCAGTCTACTTTCTTGCGGGAAGACCGTACGAGGTAACCGAGTTTGACTATCCAAAGAGGCAGTATGCCGCCATAGAGGAGCTGTCGCGGAACCACCCATACTACACGAGGGCGCTCACGTCCGAGTATCCCGGTATAGAGGAGGTCGTGGAGAAGAGGATGGTGAACGGCATAGAGACCGCGTTCTGCAGGCTGCGCATAAAAAAGACCGTGACCGGATACGTAAAGATCAACTGGATGGACCGCGGCCGGGACGGCGACGAGGACAGCGTGGGGCTCGACCCGGACAGTGTGGTGGCGCCGGACTCGGTGGAGCTTGACAGGCCTCTGGAATATACGTATGTAACAAAGGGAATCGTATTCTGCGCGCCGTCCCCGGACGATACGATCCAGAGGGCCACCGACGAGATGCGCAGGAACGTGACGGGGCAGGGCATGCATGGACAAGACATGCGTGAAAGCGCCATAATCCCGGGGAGGCCTGAAGGGGAGGAGTACATCATGACAAGCGGATACCATGCCACAGAGCACGTAGTAATAGAGGGAAGCAACATGATAACGGGCGGGGCCTCCCGCAACCTGGGCGGAATATCGATGGGCTCGTCCGGGATGATATTCGTGCACGACGGGGTGATAGGCGGCAGCGGCGCAAGCAGGGCGCTATACGACAGGCTTGAGACGGCCTTTGAGCGCGGGGCGCGCATAGTGGGCGAGTGCCCCTGCACTGCAGAGTCCGGATGCCCCCGGTGCACGATGTCGTACAGGTGCGGCAACAACAACCAGTACCTGCACAAGACGGCGTCACTTGAGGTATTTGAGCGGATAAACAGCGGCCAGGCCACTGCTCTGCTCGACTCTTTTGAGGGATGCAGCCCGATAGTCTAGCACGTCCCGGACGTATTACACTCTCGGGGCAGAGGGGTTTACATACCGACGTGCCGCACCGCGGCCATGGCCGTGCCTGGTGGATCCCGCGCCGTGTCGTATGCGCGGCGACGCCTGCAAAGGGATCCCGTCCTTGCAAAAGTGATTGAAATGGTGCCGGCCGGCGTCGAGATCAGGCCGTCCCGGAACAGGTACCGCTCCCTTGTGGAGGCCATAATCACGCAGCAGCTGTCAGGCCATTCTGCGGGGGCCATATCCAAGAGGTTCAGGGCCATGTACGACGCGCCCTATCCGAGGCCCGCGGACGTGCTTGGCACGCCGGACTCGAGACTGCGGGGGACCGGGCTCTCCGTCAGAAAGGCCGAGTGCATAAAGAAGATATCCGAGATGATTGAGGCGGGCCACATACGGCTTGACAGGGCCGGCAGGATGTCAGACGACGAGATAACCGAGATGCTCACGCAGGTGAAGGGCGTCGGCAGGTGGACTGCCGAGATATTCCTGATGTTCGGGCTGGGGCGCATGGACGTCCTGCCCGCCGGCGACTTGGGCCTCAGAAAGGGGGTGATGCTGTTTTACGGCCTGCCGGACATGCCGTCTGAGGACGATGTCCGAAAAATCGCGGAGGGGTGGCGGCCCTACAGGACGGTGGCCACGTGGTACATCTGGAAGGCGCAGTAGGGGCGCCCCATTGCAACGGGGGAGCGCCGGGCGCGATGCGACCTGCCGCGACCCGCTTACGGCAGAGGAAGCGGCCTAACCGATCCGTCCGCAGGTGATAAATACGGAGCGTGCGGATCATGCGCATGGAAAGGGTCGCGCTTGTCACCGGTGCATCTTCGGGAATAGGCGCGGCGACCGCGCTGGCGCTTGCAAGAAACGGGTACCGCACGTTTGCAGGGGTCAGGAGTAGCGACAGCGGCAGCAAGGTACCCGCCGCCCTCAGGGTGGAGGCCGAGGACGGAAATGAGGCGGAGGATCTCCCACTCACGATAATACCTGGAATGGACGTCGACAGCGAAAAAGCAATTGTGTCGGCAGTATCGGAGGCCGCGTCATACAACCAGAGGCTTGACGTGCTGGTAAACAACGCCGGGTACGGGCAGTTTGGCTGCACGGAGGACGTGCCGCTGCCAGAGTTCAGAAGGCAGTTTGAGACCAACTTTTTTAGCATCGTGCGGATAATACAGGAGGCCGCCCCAATCATGCGCAGGCAGGGATCCGGCGACATCGTAAACATCAGCTCCGTGGTGGGGCGGATGGGGCTGCCGGGCTCCCCCGCGTACATCAGCTCAAAGTTCGCGCTGGAGGGGCTGACGGAGTGCCTCCGGTACGAGCTCGGGCAGTTTGGGATCAGGACCACGCTGATCGAGCCGGGCGTTGTAAAGACCGGGTTCTTTGACTCGATGAGGATTCCCGAGTCGTGCTCGGATCCCAAGTACAGGGTGTTGACAGACCACATGCTTGCGGGAATCAAGATGATGGTGGAGATGGGCACACCGCCCTCGCAGGTGGCAGACGCGGTAATCGGGGCCATCAACGACGAGGAGATGCTGCCAAGGTACGTGGTGGGCGCCGACGCCGAGATGTTCATGAAGGCAAAGAGGGAAAAGTCTGACATCGAGTTTGAGAGGTACATGAGCGAGGAGCTCTTTCCAAAGTGAGCATGGCGGCCGGCGGCCGCGGCCGGCGACAGGGTCTGCCTGCCGCCTGACGCACGTTATATTGATATACATATTGGCGCTCGTCAGTCTGATTCAGGTTTCACGATGGCAGGCAGTAAGAAGAAGAAGACTAACAACAACAACAAGAACGAGAAGCGGTGGAAGACGCTGCGGCACAAAGGCATCATATTCCCGCCCGAATACGAGTCGAGGGGGTTCTCGATAAGGATAAGGGGCAAGGAGTTCAAACCCAACCTGCTCCAGGAGGAGATGGCGTACCAGTGGGCAAAGAAGAAGGACACGCCGTACGTGCAGGATGCCGTGTTCCAGTCCAACTTTACACGTGACCTTGCCGCGGCCCTGGGCCCCGAGTACAAGGGACTCGAGTACAAGGACGTGGACTTTGCAGACGCGTACAGGATAGTGGACATGGAAAAGGACCGCAAGGACGCCATGACAAAGGAGGAGAGGAAGGCGGCCGCGACCAAGAGAAAGGAGATCCGCGAAAAACTAAAGGCAGAGTACGGCAAGGCCGTTCTGGACGACAAGGAGGTCGACGTGGGAAACTACATGGCAGAGCCTCCCGGGATATTCATCGGCAGGGGAGACCACCCGCTGAGAGGGAAGTGGAAGCCGCGCATCACCAAGGAAGACGTCATACTCAACATGAGCAAGGACGCGCCCAGGCCGGAGGGCCAGTGGAAATCCATCATAGAGAACAGGGGCGCCACATGGCTTGCAAGCTGGACAGACTACCTGACGCAGAAGACAAAGTACGTGTGGCTTGCAGACACGTCCGAGATAAAGCAGAGCATGGACAAGGCAAAGTACCTCAAGGCGGAGACGCTCTCCTCCGGCATAGCCAAGATACTTGACCACATGGCCAAAGACATGGCAAGCCGCGATTCCAAAAAGCGCAAGATATCGACCGTGTGCTATATGATATACCGCACGGCGATGAGGGTGGGCGACGAGAAGGATCCCGACGAGGCCGACACGGTAGGCGCCACCACGCTGCGAAAGGAGCACGTCACGATATCAGACGCCGCGATAAAGTTCGACTTTCTTGGCAAGGACAGCGTCAGGTGGGAGGAAACCATACCGTGCGCCAATCCGCGCGACGAGAGGCTGCGCGCCAACCTCAAGGAGATAATATCTGGCAAAAAACCCAAAGATGAGATATTCGACGGCATACGCTCAAGCCACGTCAACGCGTACTATTCTGGGATTGTAAAGGGGCTCAGCGCAAAGGTCTTCAGGACGTACAGCGCCACAAAGGTAGTCAAAAAGCACCTTGCAGAACATGTGGATGATGTAAAGGACGCGACCTCGCACCAAAAGATCTATCGTGCAAAGCGCGCCAATCTGGAGGCGGCCATAATGTGCAACCACAAGAGGACCATACCAAAGAATTTTGAAGAGTCACTGAAGAAGAAGGAGACAAAGTACGAGGAGGCTAAAAACAAAAAGCCGTGGGAAAAGGCCCAGGCCAACCTCAAAAAGGCAAAGGATGCAAAGCCCAAGACCGAGACCCAGAAGAAGAACAAGAGAAAGCGGATCAGAAGGCTCAACGAGCAGATAAAGAGGCAGAAGGCAAGGCACAGTGACAGGCTTGAGAGGATGAAACTTCAGATAAAACTGGTCAAGAAGACGCGTGACTACAACCTCGGCACGTCCCTGCGGAACTATATCGATCCGCGCGTGGTAAAGGCCTGGACTGACGAGACCAAGACCGAGTGGGAGAAGCTGTACACGGCTGCCCTGCAGAGAAAGTTCCTGTGGGTACACGGCGAGAGACTTGACTGGTCTGAGATCTCAGAGACGTACGGCCGAAACGACGAGTTTGCGGATGATACCGCGGAGACAGGTGCGGCGCCGCAGGCGTAGCCGACCAACACGACATCATGGGAATCCACCGCGACAGGAATCTGAAACTGGCTACTGCGACGTAGCATTTAATTTCCCACCAAAAGACGCTACAGTCATGCCGGGGTAGCTCAGCCTGGTTAGAGTGCCAGTTCAGTTGGCAGGCTCTAGCGGTTCTCCAAAAAGAAGGCAAGACTCATAATCTGGAGGTCGCGGGTTCGAAACCCGCCCCCGGCACACACCATCCCCATCACCGTGACGCCGCCGCCCACTCGCCAACGGCGACGATCCGGCAGCCGCAGGTGCATCATGTTTAATCACGAGTAGTAACTGCGAAACCCCTTGTCAGTCGGGTACATCTCGACCTTTGTCCCCATGAGTCCCTTTCTTGTGACCACCTTTATCATCTGGCGCCCCTCGAGGTTCTCAAGGGCCTTGTTCAGCGAACCGTCGTCCATGCCGGTCTTTTTCTGAATTGACGCAAACGTCTTGGCGCCCCGGTGCATCGCGCCCAGCACGATCATCTCGTCGGTCTGTTCTGCCTTTGATGCAGGCCCGTCCCGGGGCGTGTCGCGTCGGCCGCGAGGCTCTGCAAAAGCCGGCCGCCCCTCTCCCGCTGCGCCCTGCCCCTCCGATGCCGCCCCCGGCCGCTCGGCACGTTCAGGGTTTGCACCAACATCGTCACGGTTGCGGTGACTGCGGTCACCGGCGCCGGCCCACACGCCACCCGAGCCGGGATGGCGCGCACGATCATCGTCACGCCCGGACATCCGAGTTCGCGAGGCCAGTCGCGGGATTATCCTTGCAAGCGGAATCGCTAGGAACAGCAGGTATATGAGCCACCAGTATTCGCCGGTTACCATGCCGCATGTACGTCCCCGCACGTTAAATCTGTTGAGAGTGCAAGAGATCCGCCCCCCATCTCCGCCCCCACTCCCCAGATGCCAATCAAGGATCCGATCCCCTGGGACCCGAGTCCCACCCAGCTGGTCAAGTATCTGACTGGCCGGTCGCCCCCACGAATTGGCGCCGCATGCCGACACCCCGCACCTGCCATGATGGCCCGAGAGACGGAGGACGGAGACCTAGGCGGGCCGACAGGGATGGGCTTGGAGGAGGATTCAGGATAGTATAATAAGGCAGGCGTCCCGCCTCAAGGTATGTCAAGATACCAGTCGCCAAAGGTTAACACCAACGCGGCAAAGGGCGTTGCAATCGGAATCATCATACTGATTGTAATCGGGGTCGTGGTCTTTGCGTCTGTCAAGATAGTGGACGCCGGGCACAGGGGCGTACTGCTTCACTGGAATGCAGTAGACCTTGCGGCCCCCCCGCTTGACGAGGGGCTGCACTTTGTAGTGCCGTTCCAAGACGACGTCGTAAACATAGAGGTCAGGACGCTAAAGTACGATAAGGAGACGAGGAGCGCCTCAAAGGACCTCCAGACAGTCGAGACCACGGTTACGGTCAACTATCACCCCGACAGGGAGCACGTACACACGCTGTACAAGAACCTGGGGCTAGACTATGAGAACAGGGTCATACAGCCGGCCATAGAGGAGACCGTAAAGCAGGTTACGGCAAACTACAACGCAGAGGAGCTGATTACAAAGAGGCCGCTTGTAAAGCAGGACATAGAGTCGTCCATCAGGGAGAGGCTTGCGCAGTTCAATGTGGTGACAGAGGTAATATCGATAACCGACTTTGAGTTCTCGCCGCTCTTTGCCCAGGCCATAGAGGCAAAGGTGGAGGCAGAGCAGAGGGCGCTAAAGGCAGAGAACGATCTGAGAAGGATAGAGGTGGAGGCAAAGCAGCGTGAGGCCAACGCGGTCGGAGTCGCAAACGCGAACATCGCGGAGGCAAAGGGCGAGGCAGAGGCCATTTCAATCATCAACCAGGCTCTTGCAGAGAATCCCAACTATCTTGAGTGGCTAAAGACCCAGGCATGGGACGGCCAGCTGCCACTTGTTGTAGGCGAGGGCGGGACGCCGTTCATACAGATCCCGGTGTCGCCATAGACACAGCCGGTGCGGTATGCGCCAGGACCGCCATACTGCATCATGCGGGCATATGAGCCACAACAGCAACTACTTGTCCCCAATCGAGCCGCCTTTGGAGCCGCTTGCAGATCCGGGGCCGCTGCCGTCTGCGCCCTGGCTCCCTGCGCCGTTTCGCACCGGTTTGTCCCTTATCTCGTCGTACATCTCGAGGAACTTGTCCGGCCCGTTGCGCATGTACTCTTTTTCCATGCCGCGGATCTCCCCCTCGGAGAGGGACTGGCCCCTGATCATGTGGTACTCGCGTATTATCTGCGACGGGGTCTTCTCTATGCGGTATCGCCGCAGCGTTCGGGTGACGGCCCGCCGGGCTGACACCTCCATCACCAGGTACCGGTATACGAGATACCCGGCAAGTCCCACTATGGCCACCACTATAATCGGGATGACGACGGCTGACACCATGCCATACCGTGGCGTCTTTTGTATTTCACTGTTGTTGCAATCGGCATTCGTGGAGAGGGGCGGGGGGCGTGCACGGGCCGGCCGCGCGCGCACGCACAAGTCAGGTTAGTGTTAAATTGTAGTCGTTCGTTGCATGCGCGTTGAAGGAGTTCGACGAGTTTGCCGAGGCCCTGTTTGGCCAGCTTTCAGTCGAGATCAGCGAGGAGGCCGAGATTGAGAGCCTTGGCGCAAAGGCCGCCGAGAGCCTGGGGGACAGGGTCAGGTTCGATGAGCTGGAACAAGTCGCCGAGGGGATATTCCCCGCATACGTGCAAAAGGCCGAGGAGTTCCTCGGCGCAAGGTGCCAAGAAGGGCTCCGGCTGGAGTATCCGGAGCTCGACGGCCTCAAGAGGCTAAAGGCCGCAAAGGTCTTTGCGGGCAGCGAGGATGCGCGGGCGTTCGTGACCGACCTGTTCGAGGCTGTCGCGTCAGAGGACCAGGCGGCGATAGCGGGCCTGATGGAGAGGGACACCGCCAAATATCTGGTGTATTCGACCTATGCCATACAGTACATCTCAAAGATAACCACGACGTACGGCGACTACCTGGACTCTGTGATATACCTCAACAAGTTCGTCCTCTCAAGGTATCCGGGGATAATACTGTACAGGCAGGGCGAGCCGTACGAGTCTAGGTTCGGCGAGGTAAACTCCGGGTACGTCGGGGCCGTAAAGATGACCGTGCTTGAGGAGATGATACACTCGGCGCAGGGAAACCTGCACCGCGCAAACGCGGAGGCGGCAGCTCACGTAAACACGATAAACGAACGGCTTGCAGAGGCCATAATGGGCCTGGACACGGACACCGTAAACATGCTTGCAGAGCACTGCCAGCTGCAGACGGTGCCAGACGACTTTCCGTTTGCAAAGAGGGCCAACCTGTTCTTCTTTCTGAACCCGGATCATTTCCTGATAGAGCAGATCGGCCCTGACATCATGACGTACACGCACGTCGAGATAGATCCGACCATAGAGCGCGCCATTCCTGACATACACGAGACGTACATGGAGTGGCTCGGCCCCATACAGAGGCACCATTCGGCATTCACCACAATGGAGGGGATGGCGGCACTGGCAGTTGAGAACATCCTTGGGGACGACGAGGACTTTGCAAAGTACCTGGGCACGTTCATGGGGACCGACCTGAGCACGTACAAGATCAGGAAGAACATGGGGCGCGACTTTGCAAGGGCCGTATACGACGCGCGCGGCAGGGATGCGTTCTCAGACATGATACGCGAGCCGCCCACGACAAGGGAGCTGAAGGAGCCGTCGCGTTATATGGAGAGGGTCGTCAGGTGACGCCGGCTGGCCGCGCGGCCGGGCCGTCGTTCGGGCCGTGCACTGGCCGCTGCGCACCCTGAGCGCAACTGGCGAGCGCCAACTACAAACCAAAGTATGCCCGGCGTCCTGCCGCCGCCTCTTGGCGCGCGTTGTTGCCGCCGCTATTCCCGCCGCCGCGTCTAGTCAATAATGCTCTCGACATCCTTGCCTTCCTTGATCATGGATATCTCGTGACGGGCGATCTTGTTGCGCAGCGCCCTTTTGAGCAAATCAACCTCGCTTCGTAGCACTGCAACCTCTTCTTCAAGTGCAGACACGCGGTCATAGATGGTCTCAGCTTCAGTACTCATCGATCATTGTCAGATGTGGATCTAAAAAAAGATATCCTATGTGCCGTGCGGCGTGCAGTGCGGTCAGGCGGACAATTTTTGATCATATATTTGGCTTGTAACGGCATCTCTGCCGCATCCGCGGCCCCGACAGGGCAGGCAGTATAAAAGGCGTGCAGGCGTATGCTCTCGAGTCCAGGTTACAGCTCAAACTCTTGCCTGCATTTTTCGCACTTGCCCCTCTCCTCTCCGGGAGGTCCGAGAAGGAACACCTTGCCGATGGTCTGGCAGGCCGGGCACAGCCCCGTCGTGGCGTTCTTTGGGCCCGTGCGTATTATCTTCTGAGTCTTTCTGCGCCCCATGCCACAGGCTGGGCGTCAGGAGTATTAAGGTTTAATGGAGTAGGTGCTGGTGTGAATTCGTGACATCCACGCGACAAACCATCCATATCACGAATCCGCACCAGCACCGCATCTTGGTAGCGTATTGCATAATTCCCCAATCCGCTCCGCTCGAAGGGTGCGGCTCTGCGGTGTGGCACGAGCCGCCCTGCTACCCCGCAAACCGAGCAGGAAATACTGCCGTGCTTCCGGGCCGTGGTGCAGGTGGACATGCGATCCACCGGTAGCAGGCCGCGCCTCCAAGTCTGTGGAGGGTACGGCAGGACACGACGCGTTACGCGCCTTGATGCCCTGTGTGGGGCTTTGGCGCCACCCGGCTTTTCCCCGCCAAAGACACGAAAAGCTAAGATCGCGACGCGCCCCGGCGGCAAGGCCTGTTGAATCATGATATCTGGCACGCCAACGGCATCCAAGAAGATGGGGAGAAGGATGGCAAGAGGCGCAGCAAGGACGGCGGGGACTCGCATACATGCAGGCGTACGGGCAGAACGGCGAAGACCGCATCCGGGCGGCGGCGGAGCGCGCGTCGCCGTCAACGGCTGCTGGATTGTCTGCAGCTGACGGTACGCGCGCGATCCCAGTCGCGCCCTGGCGGCACCCGTCGCGACGACGCCGCCGCCATTACATGTAGTTACGACGCCGCCGCGCCGCCGCCATCACCATCACCATCACCATCACCACCATCCCGGCCGTCCCCCCGCATGTCCTGCAGCCCGCGCGCCGCCTTGCCCGCCGCGCCCATGCCGTTGTTTGCCATGACGGTTCGAAACATGTCTGCCATGTCGGCCGCCATCTTCTGGAACGCGTCCTGTACCTCCTGCGCCCCGCGGGAGGCAGAATGATCGTCACCGCCGCCCGGGCGCCCGTCCCGGCCGTACGCCGCCGCGCCGTCCCCGGGCCGGGGGAGGGCCGCAACCGAGTCCAAGTATTTTTCAAAGCCGCTGAACACGTTGATCCTCCACGACGCCTTGGCGTACTCTGCGCGCAGCGTCTCCGGGTACAGCACGGCCTGCTTCTCGTACGAGTCGCGCGGGGCGTGCCCCAGCACGTGGTCTGCCGCGTACGGCGCGCACCCCGAGGCCAGCAGCGTGCTCTTCAGCAGGTCGCGCACCTCGTGCGAGCGCATCATGTACGTGCGCGGGGCGATCCTCTTCTGTATGCCGGCGTTGACGGCCGCCATGGAGAACTTTGATGACACCCAGATGGGAGTGATCGGGGTGCCGCGCTGCGTTACAAACATCGGCTCGTCCGCGCCGTGCCTCCTCCCGTCCGCGCCCTCCTTCCACGCCAGGCAGTCCCGCAGGTGGGTTACGGCGTCCCTGTCTATGAACGTCGTATATGGCATGCCCGTCTTGACGCGGACCAGCCTGATCGGCACCGGGCACCGGTCCAAATCCCACGAGGAGCGGTCCTCCGTCCCAAAGTGCTTTACCATCTGGGGGTATGCCTCAAAGTTGAACCTGTCTGCCATGGTGCTCGAGTCCAGCCCGGCCTGGAACTTTGCCATCATCACGGCGCGCGCCGTCACGCCCATCCCGCCTGCCGTCATCACCTTGTAAAAGTCCATGAGGCTCATACCGGAGTCGATTATGGCGCCGCCGCGGCCGCCGCTGCCGTGGCGCCTCCTGTCGACCCTCACGTCGACTGGCACGTCGTGCGCGGCAAAGTACGACTTTACGGCGGCGCACCTGAGTCTGGTCGTGTTCGCAGAGTAGCCGGATCCGGCCAGCTCCGCCACGTGCTGCCTGAGGGCGCGCCTTGCCGCCTGCGCGCCGTTTGCCTCGCAGAACCTCAGCAGATCCTCAACGTCTGAGAACGCCCCGCCGGACCCGCGCCCCGCCGGGAACTCGGCTTTGGGCAGCCACCTGCTGAACGCCTCGATCTCTTTTGCGTACGTCCTCCTGGTGCCTCCATCCCTTACTCCGCCGACGTTTTTCAACCTGGACGAGCCCAGCTGGCCCAGCCAGAACCTGACGCTTTCCAGCTCCAGCACGCGGCAGCCCTGCTTTGCCCTTTGCATTATGCCGCGAGAGCAGGCCCATTTTATGGCGCGCTCCGCCGCCCGGCCGTCCCCGGCCCCGGCCGCCAGCCGGCCCGCCTCGACGTATCCGGACGCCGGCAGCGATTCCAATATCGGCGCAATGTCGCGCCCCGCCTCGTCCAGTTCCTTTTTGCTTGCGGCGCGCAGCACCTCGTAGTAGGACACCATGGTTTGTCACCTGCTTTTAGTATGTGATGCTCCTTACGGGCGCCGCGGATCCGCCGGAATCCCCCTCCCCCCCGACGCGGACTGCGCCGCGCGGCGGGAAAACGCAAATGAAAAGCATGCGATAATTAGCGCTTTTGATCTATTAACTCTGTTTCCAAATCCGGCGCCGTCCGATTTTCACCGCAAGGTCACGAAAAGCCGAGATCGCGGCGCGCCCGCCGCGGGCTTTGACGAGACGTACTGGAACGACGAGGGCTGCACCGCGTACGTCAACGTGGCGCAGCCCGGGCGCGGTGCGGGCAGAACGGGTGACGGCCAGCCCGGTCGGCCGCGTTTTAAAGTCTTATTTGTCGCCGTCCCGTATCATAGGTGTGCGCACCCCAATACCGAGACTTACGCATATAAGATCTCACGCCGGCTCCTGGAGTGGATGGAAATGATGTCCGCACCCAAGGCTCACCACGTTGACGTACTGCTGCGGTGCTCAAAAGACGAGCATGGGGACTGCGCCGTGCTCCGGGATGCATTGTTTGAGAACTTTAGGCAGGTTACGCGGGCATATACGGCAAAAACGGAAATTGATACTGACTATTGCGTGTCCGCGTCTGCCATTGTAAGACATAGTGAGATTGACAAATTTGGCCGCAAGCTCAAGGCGCTCCGCAGCGCGGGCGCAAAGGTGTCCAAGGTCAAGATGTTTGTGAGTTCCTGACTGGAAGCTGAAGCGCAGCATGTGCCAGTTGTTGCGCCACTGCACGTGTGCTTGCGGCCACCCGCGGCAGGGCTTTGAAGCCTATGTACGACAGATGCGAGCAATCTATAAGTTTCAGTTCCAGTGGGATGTTTCATGAAGATATACCTGGCCTTGGATCGCAGTGCAAACAAGGGCCGGATAATTGATAAGGCCTCCAAGTTCAGGGACGTGTCTGGTGTATATGATGCAGGCGAGAACATCGTGTGCATCTGAAAACGTTTGTAGCGCAGAACCAGGCGCAAAAAATCAAAAACCTTCATCAAAAATACAACATGGCAGGCGTCAAAAAAGTGATAGTCACCGTAGTGCACGACGAATCTACACGCGGAATACGAGACAAAAGCCTGCACTGTTTTTTTGACATAGATGGGACCCTGACCCGTGGAAGCAGCATCATAAACAGGAAAATTCGCACGATATTTGGCAGGATGAAGAAAGCTAGCGGGATGAGGATTTATTTTGCATCCGGGAGATCCATACCGCGCCTTGAAAAGGACATGAAATCGTTCCAAACGGAGCCTTATGGAATAGCAGAGAACGGGGGCGTCATAATCGGCCTGGGAAGCGAAGAAACCCCGGGTGACAGGACCCAGCCGGACGTTCTGAATTCGTACATCCTGAGGAACTGCCGCACGGTTCGTGAAGACATAGACCAAGGCTTCAGAAAGACAGAGAGAATCTACCTGCAAGAATCGGTTTCCAGAAGACAAATGAACGGATACGTGAGAAAGTCCAAGGCCAAAGTAGACATTCACCCCAGCAAAAATTCCTATCATGTGTCCGCCAAGGGCATAAACAAGGGATCTGCCATAGAAAAACTCACCACAGAGATGAGGTTCGGCCCCGACGATTTTGTCGTGGTGGTGGGGGATGCGGACATGGACGTACCAATGCTGCAGGCATCAGATCTGGGGCTTGCAGTTGGGAACGCATCCTCCGCGGTGATCAGCGAGGCAGATATTGCCCTTACCGGAAAGCACGAAAAGGGCATTGCAGAAATGTATGGTGAGCTGTTGAGACTGAGCGGACTATAGGAGCTAGGTATGAGAGCGCGCGGGGAGGGGATCAAGACGGTTCATGTAGGGAATATGCGCGTTCGCGTGTATCTGTAAGAAAGGATCCCGTATCATGTCGCAGCATGTTGGGTTTAACTTTGCCGCAGAGGAAGAGGTGGCGAGTCTGGGGAGCGCGACGGCCAATGGAGCGCGGATCCGCCATCAAGGCGTCAGGCGACCGGACCCGCGCGTGGACCCACGCTACAGCCCGCCTGTCCGGAGGACGGAGGTGCCGCACGCCGGGTGCGCCCCCCCCCCTTGGCCAAAACCGCTCCGTCTGCCGGTGACGGGCCCGCCATTCGGCTGCAACACACCTGGCCGGCGCCCCGGACGGCGCCTTGCAGCCGTGCGGTGGTGGCGCAGTCGGGCCCTGCCCGGGACCGGCGGGCGGTCATGGGAGCGGGCCGTCCCGCTTCCAGAGGCGTCGTTTCCGCAGGACTTGGGGGGCGGAAGCCGGCCCCCATTTACAATGGGGATCCGGGCATCCCCGCCGGCCGGAATGCACGGGCAGTGCCGGATCGCGTGGCCGGCGCACAGGCAGCAGCCCGCGGCCATGCGGGCCTGGCCGTCCACGTTCTTGGTTTTATGGGCTGCATCACTACCCGGTTCCCGCGACCCGGATTGTCGCCTCGCCGCTCCAGTCGCCGGAGGTGCCGCCGTACCGGGCGAGAACCCTCACCTTGTATTCCTCGCCCCCCTCCAGGCCGGCGATGGTCCGGGAGGGCTCGGTCGGGAAGGCGTTGCCCGTCAGGTCCGTCCAGGTCAGGAACGGCTCGCCGGCCTTGGCCCATGATATGCGGTAGTCGGCGGGGTTCTCGGTGGGGGGCTCCCAGCTCGCCTGGATGGTCCCGGGGGCAGGGCTGGCCAGGGTGATACTGCCTATGTCGCGGGGGCCGCGGGGGTCGGGCGGGTCCAGGACCGTAGTGGTGGTGGTGTTTTCTGGTATGTCGACCGGGGCGGGCGGCCTGTCGGCGGGGACGGACCCCGCAACGGTGATGGACAGCTCGCCGCTCCAGTCGCCGGAGGTGCCGCCGTACCGGGCGAGAACCCTCACCTTGTATTCCTCGCCCCCCTCCAGGCCGGCGATGGTCCGGGAGGGCTCGGTCGGGAAGGCGTTGCCCGTCAGGTCCGTCCAGGTCAGGAACGGCTCGCCGGCCTTGGCCCATGATATGCGGTAGTCGGCGGGGTTCTCGGTGGGGGGCTCCCAGCTCGCCTGGATGGTCCCGGGGGCAGGGCTGGCCAGGGTGATACTGCCTATGTCGCGGGGGCCGCGGGGGTCGGGCGGGTCCAGGACCGTAGTGGTGGTGGTGTTTTCTGGTATGTCGACCGGGGCGGGCGGCCTGTCGGCGGGGACGGACCCCGCAACGGTGATGGACAGCTCGCCGCTCCAGTCGCCGGAGGTGCCGCCGTACCGGGCGCGAATCTTCACCTTGTATTCCTCGTCCTCCTCCAGGCCGGCGATGGTCCGGGAGGGCTCGGTCGGGAAGGCGTTGCCCGTCAGATCCGTCCAGGTCAGGTAGGGATCGCCGGCCTTGGCCCATGATATGCGGTAGTCGGCGGGGTTCTCGGTGGGGGGCTCCCAGCTCGCCTGGATGGTCCCGGGGGCCGAGCTTGCCAGGGTGATCCTGCCTATGTCGCGGGGGCCGCGGGGGTCGGGCGGGTCCAGGACCGTAGTGGTGGTGGTGTTTTCTGGAGTGTCGACTGGGGCGGGCGGCGGGTCGCCCGCGGGGACGTCCAGTATGGTGACGGCCACGGTGTCCGAGGCGGTCATATTGCGTTGGTCGGTGGCCGTCAGCGTAAATGTTATGGTGGTGTTGGAGTCCACCCGCGGGGCCGTAAACGTGGTCGACAGGGCCGCCGGGTCGGCCAGCGTGACGTTAAGGCCGGGCCGGTCGTGCGTCCACAGGTGTGTCAGGCTGTCGCCGGGATCCGGGTCGGTGGCGGTGCCGTTCAGCGAGACCTCGGTTCCCTCCCGGACGGCCCTGTCGGGGCCGGCATCTACGGCGGGCGGCCTGTTGGCCGGCGTGGCCCCCACAACGGTGATGGCCAGCTCGCCGCTCCAGTCGCCGGCGGTGCCGGAGTAGGAGGCGCGCACCTTCACCTTGTACCTCTCGCCCCCCTCCAGGCCGGTGATGGTCCAGGAGGGCTCGGTCGGGAAGGCGTTGCCCGTCTGGTCCGTCCAGCTCGGGAACGGCTCGCCGGCCTTGGCCCACGTTATCCGGTAGTTGGCCGGCGGCTCGGCCGGGGCGACCCAGCTCGCCTGGATGGTTCCGGGTGTGGAGCTGACCAGGGTGATGCTGCCCACGTCGCGGAAGCCGCGCTGCGCCTCCAGCACTGCAGTGTTGCTCTGGAGCGGCGGGTCGTCGTCGGCGGGGACGTCCAGTATGGTGACGGCCACTGTGTCCGAGGCGGCCATGCCGTGCCGGTCGGTGGCCGTCAGCGTAAAGGTTATGGTGGTGTTGGTGTTGGTGTTGGAGTCCACCTGCGGGGCCGTAAACGTGGTCGCCAGGGCCGCCGGGTCGGCCAGCGTGACGTTAAGGCCGGGCCGGTCGTGCGTCCACAGGTAGGCCAGCCGGTCTCCGGGATCCGGGCCGGTGGCGGTGCCGTTCAGCGAGACCTCGGTTCCCTCCCGGGCGGCCTGGTCGGGGCCGGCGCCGACGGCCGGCGGGGAGCGCGGGTTCTCTGCGGGCGCAATCTCGAACGTGCGGGAGTTGTCGGTGCCAAAGTAACCGGTGGACGTTACGGTCACCGCATACGGGCCTTCTGCCGGGGCGCCGTCCGGGGGCGCCTTGAGCCTCAGGACGGTGCCGTTGACTATCTCAAACAGGTTGGAGTTCCCGCCCGTTCCCACCCCGTATGCCGGTTCCTGGCCTGCAAGGAACGCGTTTTGCGCCGATATCTCCCCCACTATCCCTCCGCCGCCGCCGCCGCCGGCCTGCAGGTCGTCCAGCACGATATACCAGTTGCCCAGGTTCTGGTCAAAGGCATCGGCGCCCTCGAACATCTGGGACATGTCTGCCACCTGCGAGACGTCCCAGGCCGATATGTCGCCGTCAAAGGAGGAGGCCCTTGCAAACATCCGGGACATGTCTGCCACCTGCGAGACGTCCCAGGCCGATATGTCGCCGTCAAAGGAGGAGGCCCCTGCAAACATCCGGGACATGTCGTCCACCGACGAGACGTTCCAGGATGACAGGTCGCCGTCAAAGGAGGAGGCGCCCTGGAACATCCTTGACATGTCGTACACCCGCGAGACGTCCCATGTGGATATGTTGCCGTCAAAGGAGGAGGCGCCCCTGAACATCTTGAACATGTCGTCCGCCGACGAGACGTTCCAGCCGGAGAGGTCGCCGTCAAAGGAGGAGGCGCCGTCAAACATCAGGCTCATGGCGGTCACCGACGAGACGTCCCATGTGGATATGTCGCCGTTGAAGGAGGAGGCGCCCTCGAACATCCAGTGCATGTCCCTCACCTGCGAGACGTTCCAGCCGGAGAGGTCGCCGTCAAAGGAGGTTCTTGAGAACATGGTGCCCATATAGAGCACCTGCGAGACGTCCCAGCCGGAGAGGTCGCCGTTGAAGGGGTACGCCTGGGCAAACATCGCGTTCATGTCGTACACCCGCGAGACGTCCCAGCCGGAGAGGTCGCCGTCAAAGGAGTGGGCGTGGTAGAACATCGCCTCCATGTCAGTCACGGAGGAGACGTCCCAGGATGACAGGTTGCCGCTGAAGGAGGCCGCGTCGCGGAACATGAAGGACGTGTCGGTGACGCGCGAGAGGTCCGGGGCGTCGGTCGCGCGGTAGACCATGTTCGAGGCGCCCTGGAACGCCGTTTTCATAGACTTCCACCGTATGTCCCCCCACTGCTCTATCGACTGCAGCTTTTGCGCGTTGGCCGGGTTGCTGCCGAGGTTGAGGCTTGAGAGTCCCCCCCATATGCGGACCGTGTGGGTGCCGGCCCCGTCGTACGCGTGCGTCTGGCTCCCCGATACGCGCCGGTCGACGGTCCCGTCGCCCCAGTCGACGGTGTAGGTGCCGCCGGTTCCGCCCACTTGGATTGTTATGGACTCGCCGGCGGTTTTCGTCTTCCAGGTGGTGACAAAGTGGGAGCTCTCCGGCACGTCGCGCACCGTCACCCGGACGGTGTCAGTGGAGCTGTCAAGGCCGTCGCCGGCGGTCATCTCAAAGGCGAGCACCGCGTCGGAGGCGACCTCGGGCGCCGTGAACGAGGGGGACGGCGTGTCGGCCCCCCGCAGTTCCACCACCGGCGGGCCCGCGGTCTGGTTCCACATGTAGGAGACGCTGTCGCCGTCGGGGTCGGCGGCGGTGCCGGCTAGCGTCACCGCGGATCCCTCCTCGACTGACCGGTCCGGCCCTGCGTCGGCCGTGGGCGGCCGGTTCGGCGGGGTGTCCATGACGGTGACCGTGGCGGCGTCCGAGGCGGTTCCGTTGTGCCGGTCGGTGGCCGTCAGGGTAAATGTTATGGTGGTGTTGGAGTCGACCTGCGGGGCCGTAAACGTGGTCGACAGGGCCGCCGGGTCGGCCAGCGTGACGTTAAGGCCGGGCCGGTCGTGCGTCCACAGGTAGGCCGGCCTGTCCGCCGGCCCGCCGTAGACGGCCGTGCCGTTCAGGTGCACGGGGCGCCCTTCCGTAACCGCCTGGTCGGGGCCGGCGTCGGCGGTGAGCGGGAGGCTGGCTATGGACACCTCGATGATGCGGTGGTTGTTGTCGGAGCCGAAGCTGCCGGTGGCGGTCACGTTGACGGTGTAGGGGGGATCCGCCGGGCGGTCCGGGGCGGCCGTCAGTATTAGGTCGGTGCCGTTGATCTCAAAGAGGCTCGAGTCGCCGCCGGAGCCTATCCCGTAGGCGGGGTTCTGCCGGCTGAGCGGGGCGTTCTGGGCGGCGATGCCGCCGACCGTCCCGGGTATGCCGCCGTGCCCGATGGTGGCGTTGTCAAGGGTGATGTACCAGGCGCCGAGGTTCTGGCCAAACGAGGTGGCGCCGTAGAACATGTAGTTCATGCGGGTCACGCGCGAGACGTCCCAGCCGGAGATGTCGCCGTCAAACGAGGAGGCGCCCTGGAACATGTAGTCCATGTCTGTCACCCGCGAGACGTCCCAGCCTGATATGTCGCCGTCAAACGAGGAGGCGTCGTAGAACATGTAGTCCATGTCTGTCACGCGCGAGACGTTCCAGGATGACAGGTCGCCGTCAAACGAGGAGGCGCTCTGGAACATGGCCGTCATGTCTGTCACGCGCGAGACGTCCCAGCCTGATATGTCGCCGTCAAAGGAGGATGCGTAGGCGAACATCTGGGACGTGTCTGTCACGCGCGAGAGGTCCGGGGCGTCGGTCGCGCGGTAGGCCATGTTCGAGGCTCCGACAAACGCCGATCTCATAGACTTCCACTGTACGTCCCCCCACTGCTCTATCGACTGCAGCTTTTTCGCGCTGGCCTGGCTGTCCTCGAGTTTGATGCTTGAAAAGTCTCCCGATATGCTGACCGTGTAGGTGCCGGCCCCGTCATACGAGTGCGTCCGGCTCCCAGAGACGCCCTCGTCGACGGTCCCGTCGCCCCAGTCGACGGTGTAGGTGCCGCCGGTTCTGCCCACCGGGATGGTTATGGACTCGCCGGCGGTTTTCGTCTTCCAGGTGGTGACAAAGTGGGAGCCCTCCGGCGCGTCGCGCACCGTCACCCGGACGGTGTCAGTGGAGCTGTCAAGGCCGTCGCCGGCGGCCATCTCAAAGGCGAGCACCGCGTCGGAGGCGACCTCGGGCGCCGTGAACGAGGGGGACGGCGTGTCGGCCCCCCGCAGTTCCACGGGCGGGCCCGAGGTCTGGTTCCACAGGTAGGAGACGCTGTCGCCGTCGGGGTCGGCGGCGGTGCCGGCGAGCGTCACCGCGGCCCCCTCCCGGACGGCCTGGTCCGGCCCTGCGTCGGCCGTGGGCGGCCGGTTGGGCGGGGTGTCCAGGACGGTGACCGTGGTGGTGTCCGCGGCGGTTCCGTTGTGCCGGTCGGTGGCCGTCAGCGTAAAGGTTATGGTGGTGTTGGAGTCCACCTGCGGGGCCGTAAACGTGGTCGACAGGGCCGCCGGATCGGCCAGCGTGACGTTCAGGTCGGGCCGGTCGTGCGTCCACAGGTGGGCCAGCCGGTCTCCGGGGTCCGGGTCGGTGGCGGTGCCGTTGAGTGCGACCTCCGAGCCCTCCCGGACGGCCTGGCCCACCCCCGCGTCGGCGGCCGGGGGGCGGTTGGCGGCAGATCCGGCGACGGTGATGATGGCTTCGCCGCTCCAGCCGCCGGCATCATCGCTGTATCGGGCGCGCACCTTCACCTTGTATGTCTCGCCCTCCTCCAGGCCGGTGATGGTCTTGGAGGGCTCGGCCGGGAAGGCGTTGCCCGACAGGTCTGTCCATCTCTTGATGTCCTCGCCCACCTTGGCCCATGCGACCCGGTAGTCGGTAGGCACCCTAATGGGTGCCTCCCAGCCCGCCTGAATCGTTCCCGGCTGGGAGCTCGCCAGGGTGAGCCTGCCGACATCGCAGGAGCCGTGCTGCTCTGGCGGTTCCAGCGCGACGGCGTTGGCCGGCGGGTCGCCGGCGGTGTCCGAGGCGGTCCCGTTGCGCAGGTCGGGGGCAGTCGTCCCGGACGGGGTCTCCGCCGACCCCACTTGGGAGGTCATGTTGGATCCGACATCTGTGGTCGGCGGCCGTTCTCCGGCCAGATGAATTATCTGGACGCCGTCGTCATCCTGCGCAGCGACGGCCAGGTAGGTGCGCCCGTCCGTCTCGAAGTGGGCAACATCCAGTGCGCCTGCAAGCTCGTAATTGTCATTGTCGGTGATCCGGCCGATCGCTGCGATGTTGGCAGGGTCGGTCAGGTCCAGCACCTGGACGCCGCTGTCGTCCCTTGAGGCGACGGCCGCGTAGGTGCGCTCGCCCATCTTGAAGGTGGTGATGCCGATTGCGCCACCAAGCTCTAGGTTCGGGGTGTCGTCGATATGGCCGGACCGCACAGGTCTGGCCGGGTCGGTCAGGTCCAGCACCTGGACGCCGTTGTCGTAGTGGGCGGCTACTGCCGCGTAGGTGCGCTCGCCCATCTTGAAGATGGCTATCTCGGCCGGGGAGCCGAGCTCGCTGGTGCCATAGTCGACGATCCGGCCGATCGCTGCGATGTTGGCCGGGTCGGTCAGGTTGAGTATCTGGATGCCGTCTTCCCTGTTTCCTGAGACTGCCGCGTAGGTGTGCTCGCCCATCTCAAAGGCGGTGATGCCGCGGGCGCCGTAAATCTCCAGGCCGCAGGTGTCGGCTAGCTGGGCAGTCGCCCTGATGTTGGCCGGGTTGGTCAGGTCGAGTATCTGGACGCCGTCGTCTTTGTGTCCTGCGACGGCCGCGTAGGTGCGGCCGCCGGTCTCGAAGGTGTCGATGCCGCGGGGGCCGCGAAGCTCCAGGCTGCGTGTGTCTGTGATCCAGTCTGCCGCCGTGATGTTGGCCGGGTCGGTCAGGTCCAGCACCTGGACGCCGTCGTCGTAGTAGGCTGCGACGGCCGCGTAGGTGCGAGCGTCCCTCTCGAAGACGGCGATGCTGGTTGCGCCGTCAAGCTCCAGGCTGCCTGTGTCGGTGATCTCGTCTGTCGCCCTGATGTTGGCAGGGTCGGTGAGGTTGAGGATCTGGACGCCGTCGTCGTGGTAGGCTGCGACGGCCGCGTAGACGTGCCCGCCGGTCTCGAAGACGGCGATGCCCCGGGCGTCGTTAAGCTCCAGATGACCGGCGTCGGTGATCTGGTCGGTCGGCCTCAGGTCCAGCCATTCCTGAAGGGACTGCGCGAAGGCGTGCCACCCGGGGGCGGCGGCAGGCGTGTCCGGGTATGGCGCGTCGACATCCCCGGACAGGCTGTGCAAGTATGGCTGCGCCGTCCCCAGAACCACTGCCGTCAGCGCGACTGCCACCGCCAGGGGCACCAGCAGCGCCCCTGTACCCGCGCCGCCAGGCCGCGGGGCCCTTTGCGCCCGTGTCATATGTCGGACTTTTGCCCATCATGTTTATTTCTATTGTGTGGTTCAGTCATAGGAAGCCGCCACTCTGCCGGGCTGCGGCCTGGCGGGCCCAACTGGGAAGCGCCCCCGCGCGCATCCGGGCAGCAAGCTGTGCAACGCGCCGCATGCGCCGCGTCATTTGCGCCGCGTCATTTGCGGCGCACGCGCACTAAAGCCATCGACGTATCGGCATGTAAGGTGCGGGCATGCCTTGCTGCAGCCGCGCGCCTGCGTGCCGCTTGCGGTGGCGCCATGCCTTGCGCCGCCGCTGCCCGCGGCAGGGGGAGATCGCGCCGGCTGATCCCGTTCCTCCAGGATATCCGGTGCCGGCCGGCAATATCCGGGACGGGTGGGTCGCCTTTGGCGCGATGAACGTACCGACGGACACTGCGGCGGCCCAGATCGGCGGCCGCCCATGCAGATTTGTCCTTTTGGCCGGCCGCATTACGTCCCATCTGCCGGCGACGGATTTTTACCGCCACATCTGCCGGCGACGGGCCCGCCATTCGGCTGCAACACACCTTGCCGGCGCCCCGGACGGCGCCTTGAGACTGCGGTGGTGGCGCAGCAGCAGTGCCCTGCCCAAGACCGGTGGGCGGTCGTGAGGGCGGGCCGTCCCACTTCCAGTAGGTATAGTTCCCGCAGGACTTGGGGGGGGGGGGCGGAAACCTGTCCCCCCCGACCACGGGGATCCGGGCATCCCCGCCGGCCGGGATGCACGGGCAGTGCCGGATCGCGTGGCCGGCGCACAGGCAGCAGCCCGCGGCCATGCGGGCCTGGCCTCCCCCATCCTTGGTCTTGTGGCGGCCCCACTACCCGGTTCCCGCGACCCGGATTGTCGCCTCGCCGCTCCAGTCGCCGGAGGTGCCGCCATATCTGGCGCGGATCTTCACCTTGTATTCCCCGTCCTCCTCCAGGCCGGCGATGGTCCAAGAGGGGTCGGTCGGGAAGGCGTTGCCCGTCAGGTCCGTCCAGGTCAGGTAGGAGTCGCCGGCCTTGGCCCACGTTATCCGGTAGTCCGCGGGGTCCTCGGCGGGAGGCTCCCAGCTGGCCTGGATGGCCCCGGGGGCCGAGCTTGCCAGGGTGATCCTGCCTATGTCGCGGGGGCCGCGGGGGTCGGGCGGGTCCAGGACTGTGGTGGTGGTGGTGTTCTCTGGAGGATCGACTGGGACGGGCGGCCTGTCGGCGGGGGCGGATCCCGCAACTGTGATGGACAGCTCGCCGCTCCAGTCGCCGGAGGTGCCGCCATATCTGGCGCGGATCTTCACCTTGTATTCCCCGTCCTCCTCTAGGCCGGTGATGGTCAGGGAGGGGTCGGTCGGGAAGGCGTTGCCCGTCAGGTCCGTCCAGGTCAGGTAGGAGTCGCCGGCCTTGGCCCATGATATGCGGTAGTCGGCCGGGTCCTCGGTGGGGGGCTCCCAGCTGGCCTGGATGGCCCCGGGGGCAGGGCTGGCCAGGGTGATACTGCCTATGTCGCGGGGGCCGCGGGGGTCGGGCGGGTCCAGGACTGTGGTGGTGGTTGTGGTGTTTTCTGGAATATCGACCGGGGCGGGCGGCGGGCCGTCCGCGGGGACGTCCAGTATGGTGACGGCCACGGTGTCCGAGGCGGTCATATTGCGTTGGTCGGTGGCCGTAAGCGTAAAGGTTATGGTGGTGTTGGAGTCCACCTGCGGGGCCGTAAACGTGGTCGACGGGGCCGCCGGGTCGGCCAGGGTGACGTTCATGGCGGGCCGGTCGTGCGTCCACAGGTGGGCCAGCCGGTCTCCGGGATCCGGGTCTGTGGCGGTGCCGTTGAGTGAGACCTCCGAGCCCTCCGGGGCGGCCTGGTCGGGGCCGGCGTCGGCGGCCGGCGGCCGGTTGTCCCTCTGGATGGTGATGGGCCGGTCAGGCGTAGCGTCTACCCCGACGCCCGCCAGGTCAAAGACGGCCCCTTGGTCGATGTCAAGCTGGGGGGCAGCCAGGCCTCCGATGGCGGCCGCCTGGGGGGCGGTGAGCGTGACGGCCAGGGCGGGGCCTGAGACCGACCAGGTGGCGCCGCCGCCCAGCGTGGCGCCGCCCGAGGACTGGCCTGCATCCCGGACGTGCAGGCGGTCCGGATGGGCCGTGGAGTTGAGCGGCTCGTCAAAGGTTATCGTAACCGTGCCGGAACCCACCTCGTAGACGGCCGAGAGGAAGGCCGGCGGCCGGGCATCCGCCACCACGACCTCCCGGACTGCGGTCGCGGTCTGGCCGACCGAGTCGGTGCACTCGTAGGTGACGGTGTAGTTGCCCGGGACGGCTGCGTTGACCGTCGAGAATGCCTGCATCAGGTCGGTCAGGTCGCCGTCTATGTCGTCGGCGCAGGCGGCGCCCGCGTCAACATAGGCGGAGCCCGCAAATATCATGACGGGGGACGTCCCGCTGAGCGTTATGGCCGGCGGTACGCGCGCGGCGGCCGATACGGCCACGGGTATTATCTGGGCCCCGTTATCACCACTGGCCGTGACTATCGCGTAGGTGCTGCCGCCCGCCTGGAAGGTGGCCGCGTCGTAGGCGCCGTCGAGCCTGAGAATCTCGTTGTCGTAGATGACCTTCTGGTTGGCCGGCCTGGACGGATCGGTGAGGTCCACTATCCGGACGCCGTCGCGGAAGCTCTGCATGATGATCGCATGGGTTCGGTCGCCGTCCTCAAAGGTGGTGATGCCGTACAGGCCCTCAAGGTTGCTGGCGCCGTAGCCCTTGCGCCCCACAGCGGCCGGGTTGGCGGGGTCTGTGACGTCTATCACCTGGATGCCGTCGTCTAAGACTGCCGTGACGACCGCGTAGGTGCTGTTGCCCCTCTCGAAGACGGCCACGTCGGTCGGGCCCTCGAGGTGGCGGCGGCTGTTGTCGGAGATGCTCCCCACAGCGGCCGGGTTGGCGGGGTCGGTCACGTCTACCACCTGGACGATGTTGTCGTCATATGCGGCGACGACCGCGTAGGTGCTGTTGCCCCTCTCAAAGACGGCCACGTCGGCGGCGCCGTCAAGCTCCAGAGCGGCGCTGTCCCTGATGCTCCCCGCCGCCGCGGGTCGGTTCGGGTCGGTCACGTCTATCACCTGGACGCCGTCGTCGTCATATGCGGCGACGACCGCGTAGGTGCTGTTGCCCCTCTCAAAGACGGCCACGTCGGTGGCGCCGTCAAGCTCCAGAGCGGCGCTGTCCCTGATGCTTCCCGCCGCCGCGGGTCGGTTCGGGTCGGTCACGTCTATCACCTGGACGCCGTCGTCGCTCCGTCCAGTGACGACCGCGTAGGTGCCGCCGTCCCTCTCGAAGACCTCGACGTCCCTTGCGCCGAGAAGCTCCAGGGCGGCATCATCCCTGATGCTCCCCGCCGCCGCGGGTCGGTTCGGGTCGGTCACGTCTACCACCTGGACGCCGCTGTCGTACCGCGCGGCGATGACCGCGTAGGTGCTGCCGCCCCTCTCGAAGACATCGACGCCGTTTGCGCCATCCAGCGTGGTATAGTTTCCCACCCCGTCGGCGATGATGGGGACGGGATCAAGCACGACCACGGTCCGGGTTGTGGCGGCCCCGTTGCCGGCCGAGTCGGCGCAGGAGTATGTTACCGTGTACCGCCCGGCGGCTGAGGCGTCTATGTTGTCGGTGGCCGCAACGTCGTCGGAGAGGTCGCCGTCCACCCTGTCCGTGCAGGTGGCGCCCGCGTCGGCGTAGGCGTCCCCTACGTAGATCCTGACCGTGGAGTGGCCGACGGGGGAGATGCGGGGGGCGTCCGTGTCCGTCACGGACACGGTCCGGGCCGCGGCGGCCACGTTGCCGTCAGAGTCGGAGCACGCGTAGGTGACGGTGTAGTTGCCGCGCGCGTTGACGTTGACGTCGGACGCCGTCCTTATGGCGCCGGTCAGGTCGCCGTCCGCATCGTCGGAGCAGGTGGCGCCCGCGTCGGAGTAGTCGTCCCCGACGGCCACCTCGGCGGGGTCGTCGCCGACTACGACGACGGCCGGGGCGCCAACGGGAGGCGCCAACGGGGCGGCATCCGTTACGGTCACGGTCCGGGCCGCGGCGGCCACGTTGCCGGCCGAGTCGGCGCACGCGTAGGTGACGGTGTAGCCGCCGGGGACGGCCGTGTTGACGGTCGAGACGGCGCGTATCTGGTCTGTCAGGTCGCCGTCTGTATCGTCGGCGCAGACGGCGCCCGCGTCAACGTAGGCGGAGCCGGCAGGCACGGACGCGGACGCCGGCGGGTTGACGGCGAGCCAGGGCGCCCGGTCCACCGACAGCCCTATCTGCCAGATGTAGGCGTCGTGGGACAGCCGCCCCGTGACGATCGCGTACAGTTCCCCCCCCGTCTCAAAGACGTCCGCGCCGTACATGCCGCCGATCTCCAGAATCTGGACGTTTACCAGGTCAGTCGGGTTGTAGGGGTCGGACAGATCCACCAGGTGGACGCGGTCCGCGTCATATGATGAGAAGACCGCGTACACGCCGCCGCCGGCCGTGAAGGTGTCGACCTGGGCCACGGCGCTGTATCCTGTCTGGTTGTCGATGCGGGTGATGCGTCCCGTCGGGACCGGGCTGTACGGGTCTGTGACGTCAATCACCTGGACGCCGTAGTCTTCATAGCCGGCGACCACCGCGTACACGCTGCCGCCCACCTCAAACACGGAGACGTCGGTTGCCTTGTGGAGCTCCAGGGCGTGGCTGTCGGTGACGCGCCCCGCCGCGGTGGGGGCGTGCGGGTCGGTGACGTTGACTATCTGGACGCCGTCGTCGCCGTGCCCGACAACCACCGCGTACACGCCGCCGCCAATCTCAAAGGTGTCGATTCCGAACGCCGTGGCAAGCTCGAGCCGGCTGCTGTCTATGAGGTGCCCCGCCGGGACCGGGTTGAGGGGGTCTGTGACGTTGACTATCTGGACGGCACGGTCAACCGACGCAGAGATCGCCGCGTAGGTGTCGCCGTCCAGCACGAAGATGGAGACGTCAAGCGGGCCCAGAAGGCGCGTCTGGACGGTGTCCTCCATGGACCCGGCTACGACGGGATTGTGGGGGTCGCTGACGTCGATTATCTGGACGCCATTCCCATCCGACGCCAGGACTATGGCGTACGTCCTGCCGTCTATCCCGAATATGCCGATGTCGCGCGCACCGTCCAGCATGCGGGTGTCGCTGTCCCGGACGTGCGCGATGGCCACGGGGTTGGCGGGGTCTGTGACGTCGGCCAGCTGGACCCCGTCGTCTAGCGCCGCGGCGAATATGGCGTACGTGCTGGCGCCTATCCTGAAGGTGGTGACGCCGTGCACGCCGACAAGCTCCAGAAAGCCATCAACGTCGTCCTGCACGTGCGCCACCACGGTGAGCGTCGCCGTCACCGGGTCATCGGCGGCGGCGGGGACGTCCAGTATGGTGACGGCCACGGCGTCCGAGGCGGTCGCGTTGTGCCGGTCGGTGGCCGTCAGCGTAAAGGTTATGGTGGTGTTGGAGTCCACCTGCGGGGCCGTAAACGTGGTGGCCGGGGCCGCCGGGTCGGCCAGCGTGACGTTCAGGGTCGGCTGATCGTGGGTCCACAGGTAGGCCAGGCCGTCGCCGGGATCCGGGTCGGTGGCGGTGCCGGTGAGGGTGGCGGCATGGCCCTCCCGGACGGCCCTGTCGGGGCCGGCGTCGACGGCGGGCGGCCTGTTGGGCGGGGCGGACCCCGCAACGGTGATGTACAGCTCGCCGCTCCAGCCGCCGGAGGGGGCGCCGTCGTACCGGGCGAGAACCCTCACCTTGTACTCCTCGTCCTCCTCCAGGCCGGCGATGGTCCGGGAGGGTTCGGTCGGGAAGGCGTTGCCCGTCTGGTCCGACCAGGTCAGGAACGGCTCGCCGGCCTTGGCCCATGATATGCGGTAGCCGGCGGGGCCCTCGGCGGGGGGCTCCCAGCCCGCCTGGATGGTCCCGGGGGCGGGGCTGGCCAGGGTGATCCTGCCTATGTCGCGGGGGCCGCGGGGGTCGGGCGGGTCCAGGACTGTGGTGGTGGTGGTGTCTTCTGGAGGATCGACTGGGGCGGGCGGCGGGTCGTCGTCGTCGGCGGGGACGTCCAGTATGGTGACGGCCACTGTGTCCGAGGCGGCCATGCCGTGCCGGTCGGTGGCCGTCAGCGTAAGGGTTATGGTGGTGTTGGAGTCCACCTGCGGGGCCGTAAACGTGGTCGACAGGGCCGCCGGGTCGGCCAGCGTGACGTTCAGGGTCGGCTGGTCGTGGGTCCACAGGTAGGCCAGGCTGTCGCCGGGATCCGGGTCGGTGGCGGTGCCGCTGAGTGCGACCTCCGATCCCTCCGGAGCGGCCTGGTCGGGGCCGGCATCTACGGCGGGCGGCCTGTTGGCCGGCGTGGCCCCCACAACGGTGATGGCCAGCTCGCCGCTCCAGTCGCCGGCGGTGCCGGAGTAGGAGGCGCGCACCTTCACCTTGTACCTCTCGCCCCCCTCCAGGCCGGTAATGGTCCAGGAGGGCTCGGTCGGGAAGGCGTTGCCCATCTGGTCCGTCCAGCTCGGGAACACCTCGCCGGCCTTGGCCCACGTTATCCGGTAGTTGGCCGGCGGCTCGGCCGGGGCGACCCAGCTCGCCTGGATGGTCCCGGGTGTGGAGCTGACCAGGGTGATGCTGCCTATGTCGCGGAAGCTGCGTTGCGCCTCCAGCACTGCAGTGTTGCTCTGGAGCGGCGGGTCGTCGTCGGCGGGGACGTCCAGTATGGTGACGGCCACTGTGTCCGAGGCGGCCATGCCATGCCGGTCGGTGGCCGTCAGCGTGAATGTTATGGTGGTGTTGGTGTTGGAGTCCACCTGCGGGGCCGTAAACGTGGTCGACAGGGCCGCCGGGTCGGCCAGCGTGACGTTAAGGCCGGGCCGGTCGTGCGTCCACAGGTAGGCCAGGCTGTCGCCGGGATCCGGGTCGGAGGCAGTTCCGTTGAGCGCGACCTCGGTTCCCTCCCGGACGGCCTGGTCGGGGCCGGCGCCGACGGCCGGCGGGGAGCGCGGGTTCTCTGCTGGCGCAATCTCAAACGTGCGGGAGTTGTCGGTGCCGAAGCGGCCGGTGGACGTTACGGTCACCGCATACGGGCCTTCTGCCGGGGCATCGTCCGGGGGCGTCCTGAGCTTCAGGATGGTGCCGTTGACTATCTCAAACAGGTTAGAGTCACCCCCCGTTCCCATCCCGTATGCCGGTTCCTGGCCTGCAAGGAACGCGTTCTGCGCCGATATCTCCCCCACTATCCCCCCGTCATCGGCGCCGCTGGCCTGCAGGCCGTCCAGCACGATGTACCAGTTGCCCAGATTCTGGTCAAAGGCATCGGCGCCCTCGAACATCTGGGACATGTCTGTCACCTGCGAGACGTTCCAACTGGAGAGGTCGCCGTCAAAGGAGGAGGCCCCTGCAAACATCCGGTGCATGTCTGTCACCTGCGAGACGTCCCAGCCTGATATGTCGCCGTCAAAGGAGGAGGCCCTTGCAAACATCTGGGACATGTCTGTCACCCGCGAGACGTTCCATGATGACAGGTCGCCGTCAAAGGAGGAGGCCCCTGCAAACATCTTTGACGTGTCGTCCATCTGCGATACGTCCCAGGATGACAGGTCGCTGTTGAAGGAGGAGGCCCTTGCAAACATCTGGGGCATGTCTGCCACCCGCGATACGTTCCAGCCGGATATGTCGCTGTTGAAGGAGGAGGCGCCTGAGAACATCCCTGTCATGTCGAACACCCGCGATACGTTCCAGGCAGAGAGGTCGCTGTTGAAGGAGGAGGCGCCCTCGAACATCCTGTACATGGAGTCCACCCGCGATACGTTCCAGGCAGAGAGGTCGCTGTTGAAGGAGGAGGCGCCGTAGAACATCTTGGACATGTCGTATGCAGACGAGACGTCCCACCCGGAGAGGTCGCTGTTGAAGGAGGAGGCGCCCTCGAACATCCAGTGCATGTCTATCACCCGCGAGACGTTCCAGCCTGATATGTCGCCGTCAAAGGAGGTTCTTGAGAACATCGTGCCCATATAGAGCACATTCGAGACGTCCCAGGCGGAGAGGTCGCTGTTGAAGGGGTACGCCTGGGAAAACATTGCGTTCATGTCGTACACCCGCGAGACGTTCCAACTGGAGAGGTCGCTGTTGAAGGAGTGGGCGTGGTAGAACATCGCGTCCATGTTGGTCACGGAGGAGACGTCCCAGGATGACAGGTTGCCGCTGAAGGAGGCCGCGTCGCGGAACATGAAGGACGTGTCGGTGACGCGCGAGAGGTCCGGGGCGTCGGTCGCGCGGTAGACCATGTTCGAGGCGCCCTGGAACGCCGATCCCATCGACCTCCACCGTATGTCCCCCCACTGCTCTATAGACTGCAGCTTTTGCGCGTTGGCCGGGTTGCCGCCGAGGTTGATGCTTGAGAGCCCCCCCCATATGCGGACCGTGTGGGTGCCGGCCTCGTCGTACGCGTGCGTCCGGCTCCCCGAGACGCGCCGGTCGACGGTCCCGTCGCCCCAGTCGACTGTGTAGGTGCCGCCCGCCGGGATGGTTATGGACCCGCCGGCGGTCTTCGTCTTCCAGGTGGTGACAAAGTGGGAGCTCTCCGGCACGTCGCGCACCGTCACCCGGACCGCGTCGGTGGAGTTGTGCATGCCGTCGCCGGCGGTCATCTCAAAGGCGAGCACCGCGTCGGAGGCGACCTCGGGCGCCGTGAACGAGGGGGACGGCGTGTCGGCCCCCCGCAGTTCCACTACCGGCGGGCCCGAGGTCTGGTTCCACAGGTAGGAGACGCTGTCGCCGTCGGGGTCCGTGGCGCCGCCGGCAAGCGTCACCGCGGCCCCCTCCTCGACTGACCGGTCCGGCCCTGCGTCGGCCGTGGGCGGCCGGTTCGGCGGGGTGTCCATGACGGTGACCGTGGCGGCGTCCGTGGCGGTCGCGTTGTGGCGGCCGGTGGCCGTCAGGGTAAATGTTATGGTGGTGTTGGAGTCGACCTGCGGGGCCGTAAACGTGGTCGACAGGGCCGCCGGGTCGGCCAGCGTGACGTTCAGGTCGGGCCGGTCGTGCGTCCACAGGTAGGCCGGCCTGTCCGCCGGCCCGCCGTAGACGGCCGTGCCGTTCAGGTGCACGGGGCGCCCTTCCGTAACCGCCTGGTCGGGGCCGGCGCCGGCGGTGAGCGGGAGGCTTGCGATGGACACCTCGATGACGCGGTGGTTGTTGTTGGAGCCGAAGCTGCCGGTGGCGGTCACGTTGACGGTGTAGGGGGGATCCGCCGGGCGGTCCGGGGCGGCCGTCAGTACCAGGCCGGTGCCGTTGATCTCAAAGAGGCTCGAGTCGCCGCCGGAGCCTATCCCGTAGGCGGGGTTCTGCCTGCTGAGCGGGGCGTTCTGGGCGGCGATGCCGCCGACCGTCCCGGGGATGTCGCCGTGGCCGATGGCGGTGCTGTCAAGGGTGATGTACCAGGCGCCGAGGTTCTGGTCAAACGAGGTGGCGCCGTAGAACATGTAGCTCATGCGGGTCACGCGCGAGACGTCCCAGCCGGAGATGTCGCCGTCAAACGAGGTGGCGTCGGTGAACATGTAGTCCATGTCTGTCACCCGCGAGACGTCCCAGCCGGATATGTCGCCGTCAAACGAGGAGGCGCCGTAGAACATGTAGCCCATGTCTGTCACGCGCGAGACGTTCCAGGATGACAGGTCGCCGTCGAACGAGGAGGCGTCCTGGAACATGGCAGTCATGTCTGTCACCCGCGAGACGTCCCAGCCTGATATGTCGCCGTCAAAGGAGGATGCGTAGGCGAACATCTGGGACGTGTCTGCCACCCGCGAGAGGTCCGGGGCGTCGGTCGCGCGGTAGGCCATGTTCGAGGCCCCGGCAAACGCCGATCTCATAGACTTCCACTGTACGTCCCCCCACTGCTCTATCGACTGCAGCTTTTTCGCGTTGGCCGGGCTGCCGCCGAGGCTGATCCTTGAAAAGTCTCCCGATATGCTGACCGTGTGGGTGCCGGCCCCGTCATACGAGTGCGTCCGGCTCCCCGAGACGCCCTCGTCGACGGTCCCGTCGCCCCAGTCGACGGTGTAGGCGCCGCCGGTTCCGCCCGCCGGGATGGTTATGGACTCGCCGGCGGTCTTCGTCTTCCAGGTGGTGACAAAGTGGGAGGCGTCCGGCGCGTCGCGCACCGTCACCCGGACGGTGTCGGTGGTGCTGTCAAGGCCGTCGCCGGCGGCCATCTCGAAGGCGAGCACCGCGTCGGAGGAGACCTCGGGCGCCGTGAACGAGGGGGACGGCGTGTCGGCCCCCAGCAGTTCCACCGGCGGGCCCGAGGTCTGGTTCCACATGTAGGAGACGCTGTCGCCGTCGGGGTCCGTGGCGGTGCCGTTCAGCGAGACCTCGGATCCCTCCCGGACGGTCTGGTCGGGGCCGGCGTCGGCGGCCGGCGGCCGGTTGGGCGGGGTGTCCAGGACGGTGACCGTGGCGGCGTCCGAGGCGGTCGCGTTGTGCCTGTCTGTGGCCGTCAGCGTAAAGGTTATGGTGGTGCTGGTGTTGGTGCTGGTGTCCACCTGCGGGGCCGTAAACGTGGTCGACAGGGCCGCCGGGTCGGCCAGCGTGACGTTCAGGTCGGGCCGGTCGTGGCTCCACAGGTAGGAGATGCTGTCGCCGGGATCCGGGCCGGAGGCAGTTCCGTTGAGCGCGACCTCGGTTCCCTCCCGGACGGCCTGGTCGGGGCCGGCGTCGACGGCCGGCGGGGCGCGCGCGGCGGCCAGCTGGACGATCTGGACTCCGTTGTCGCGGGATGACGTGACGGCCGCGTAGGTGCGGCCGCCGGTCTCAAAGGTGGTGACGTCGCTTGCGCCGTCGAGCTCATGGGCGCCGGGATCGCCGTCGGCGACGTGGCCGGCCCCGGTGATGTTGGCCGGGTCGGTGAGGTTGAGGATCTGGACGGCATCATCGTAGATTGACGCGACGGCCGCGTAGACGTGCCGCTCTCCGATCTCGAAGGTGGCGATGCCGAACGCGCCGTTGAGCGCCGGGGCGCCGGGATCGCCGTCGGCGATGCTGCCGGCCACGGAGATGTTGGCCGGGTCGGTGACGTTGAGGATCTGGACTGCGTCGTCGTCAAACGACGCGACGGCCGCGTAGACGTGCCCGCCGGTCTCGAATGTGGCGATGCCCAGCGCGCCGCCGATGCTCGGGCCGCCCGGATCGCCGTCGGCGATGCTGTCGGTCCCGGCTATGTTGGCCGGGTCGGTGAGGTTGAGGATCTGGACGGCATCGTCGTAGTCTGACGCGACGGCCGCGTAGACGTGCCCGCCGGTCTCGAATGTGTCGATGTCGCTTGCGCCGTTGAGCGCCGGGGCGCCGGGATCTCCGTCGGTGATGCTGCCGGCCCCGGAGACGTTGGCCGGGTCGGTGAGGTCGAGGATCTGGACCGCGTCGTCGCCGGACGCGGCGACGGCCGCGTAGACGCGCCCGCCGGTCTCGAATGTGGCGATGCCGCGGGCGCCGTCGAGCTCCGGGACGCCGGGATCGCCGTCGTTGACGCTGCCGACCCCGGCGATGTTGGCCGGGTCGGTGAGGTTGAGGATCTGCACGCCGTCGTCGGCGTCTGACGCGACGGCCGCGTAGACGTGCCCGCCGGCCTCGAAGGTGGCGATGCCGCTTGCGGTGTCAAGCTCCGGGGTGCCGGGATCGCCGTCGGTGATGCTACCGACCCCGGAGACGTTGGCCGGGTCGGTGACGTTGAGGATCTGGACGCCGTCGTCGTCAAACGACGCGACGGCCGCGTAGACGTGCCCGCCGGTCTCGAATGTGGCTATGTCTGTCGCGCCGTCGAGCTCCGGGGCGCCGGGATCGCCGTCGGAGATGTGGCCGGCCGGCCTCAGGTCCAGCACGGCCTGGACGGACTGCGCGAAGGCGTGCCACCCGGGGGCGGCGGCCGGCGTGTCCGGGTATGGCGCGTCGACATCCCCGGACAGGCTGTGCAAGTATGGCTGCGCCGTCCCCAGAACCACTGCCGTCAGCGCGACTGCCACCGCCAGGGGCACCAGCAGCGCCCCTGTACCCGCGCCGCCAGGCAGCGGGGCCCTTTGCGCCCGGATCATATGCCAGACTCTTGCCCATCATGTTTATTTCTGTTGTGCGGTTCAATCATGGGAAGCCGCCACCCTGCCGGGCTGCGGCCTGGCGGGCCCAGCTGGGAAGCGCCCCCGCGCGCATCCGGGCAGCAGGCTGCGCAACGCGCCGCATGCGGCGCGTCATTTGCAGCTCGCGCGCGCGTAGGTGGGGAGTGGGGCGCCCCGTCCGGGACCGCGCCCATTTCCGAACCGCCGCTTCACTTCTGCGACATACCGGATGAGTGCCTTCGTGCCGAACCCTGCGCCGCGTGCCCCGGGGAGCCGCATGCCGCCGCCGGTACGGCGCCGCATGCCGTCGCCCCTCTGGTTTTTCGTGCATGGGGCGGCCGTCCCTCCGCGCAGGGGGGAGGTACCTGCGCCCGGACCCGGCGCCGTGCATGGGAGAGGCCCCGTCCTCTGCCGGCGCCGCGGGTCCGGCCGCCTTGGCCGCTGCCATGCCGTGCGTGGTACGGGGAGTGGGGGGGGGGGGAGGGGGAGAGAAGGGGAGAAGGTGAGAAGGGGAGAAAAAAGGATCAAAGTCCGCCTCTGCTTGGCAGGTCTGTCCCTTGAGGGCTTTTGATCCCGGCCATGGTTATGGACGTGAATTATGCAATATATCCGGCACTATAGCTCTATTTTGGCGTCATAATGCCCATTATCATACACGATGTTGAACGTTTGCATAAAATACATAAAAACATTACGAAGTGGGCTGCCCGCCCCCGCGCGTTATGATGCAGGATTTCGAATGTGATGAACCCGCCGGACCTGCATGTGGTTCCAAATCCCGCATCATAATGGGCATTATGAAAGCCATAAAATGAACATAACGCATTTTGGATCAAACCGCGCGGCGATCCCGCGTCCGCGGCGCCGGCAGGCGGCCTGGCGCGCGCGGCCGGGACAGGGGCGCAGCGGCACGTCGGGACTCCTGATGATGGCCGTGCTGGCGGCGGCGCTGCTGCTGCTGGCAGCCGCGTCTGCGGGTTACCTGCTGACGCAGCAGGATCTTGGGCCGCACACGGCGCCGCATCCGGCGGGGCACGGATCCATGCTGATGCCCGCGCTGGATTTGGCCGGGGACGGACTGCTGCCCGGCTACGCGTTTGCCGAGTCCGGGACCGGCCCGTTTGTCACCACCTGGAGGACCACCGCCGCCGACCAGACGATAACCATCCCCGTCGGGGGCTCGACGGCCTCCTATAACATCGACTGGGGCGACGGCACCGTCCAGACCGGCGTCTCCGGCGACCAGACGCACACCTACGGGCAGCCCGGCAACCACACCGTCTCGATCACCGGCGGCTTTGAGAGGATCTCCCTGGCCGGCGACAGGGCCAACGCCGCCAGTCTGGCCTCGATAGACCAGTGGGGCGCCATCTCCTGGACTGACATGGACGGGGCGTTTGCCGGGGCCGCCAACATGGTCTACCGGGCGGCCGACGCGCCCGACCTGACCGGGGTGGACAGCACGGTCTCGATGTTCAACGGCGCCTCCTCCTTTGACGGCAACCTGTCATCCTGGGACGTCTCGGGCGTGACCGACATGCGATCCATGTTCGCGGGCGCCTCCTCCTTTGACGGCGACCTGTCCGCCTGGGACGTGTCCGGCGTCACCGACATGGGCAACATGTTCAGCGGCGCCTCCTCCTTTGACCAGGACGTCTCCGGATGGGACGTCTCGCAGGTGACCAGCATGGCCATCATGTTCGCGGGCGCCTCCTCCTTTGACCAGGACATCTCCGGATGGGACGTCGGCGCCGTCACCGAAACGTTCGCCATGTTCGACGGCGCCTCCTCCTTTGACCAGGACGTCTCCGGATGGGACGTCTCCTCTGTACTCTACATGGAGTACATGTTCAACAGGGCCTCCTCCTTCAACCAGGACGTCTCCGGATGGGACGTCTCCTCTGTACTCTACATGGACAACATGTTCAGCGGCGCCACCCTCTTTGACCAGGACCTGGGCCCCTGGTATGTCACACTGGACGGCCATGCCCTCGCCGCCGGGGGGGCAGTCGGCACAATCTCGCCGCAGAACGAGTACCTGGCCGGCCACCGCCCGGCCTACGCGGTGGACCCTGCCGGCCCCAACTCCGACAAGTTCGAGGTGGACGCCGACGGCGTCCTGCGGCTCAGGCCGGGCCTCGGACTGGAGGCGGGCGAGCACCAGGTGAGAATCCTGGCCGCCGGGGTGTACTTTGGCGCCGACCCCGCCACCAGGACCGTCACGGTCACCTCCACCGAACCCGAGCTTGCCTCGGCCGCCTACGCGACAGGCGACGGCAGGCTCACCATCACCTTCAGCGAGCCGCTCAACGGGACGGCCAACCATGATCGCCTGCACGTCCGCGAGCAGGGCCGGGACGCCGGCGGCGTCCGGCTGGACGGCGCCCAGGCGGGGCCGGCCTCCGGCGCCACCCTCACCTTCGTGCTGGCCGACGCGCAGCGCTCGGAGGTGGCGGCCATGTCCGCTCCCCAGCTGGACGTCGACGAGGACGCAGTCTTTGGCCTGTCCGGCCGCGGGATAGCCGGCACCGCCGACCGGCCCATAGATGTGCTCCATACGGCCGCCCCGACGGCCGACGCCGGGGCCGACCTGACAGCGGCCGAGGGCTCCGGGGTGACCCTGGAGGGCGCCGCCACCGGCTCGGACTACTATGCCCCCGCCTACCGGTGGACCCACGACCGGCCGGACCTGGGCATCGCCGTCTCGGGCGCCGACACGCTCTCCCCGTCGTTCACCGCCCCCAACGTCACCGCCGACACGCCCGTCTCCTTTACGCTGACCGTCACCGACAGCCTCGGGGCCGCCGCCTCGGACACCGCGCTCGTCACAATACTGAACGATCCTGCCAACGACCCGTCAGACACCGTCGTGCTGGAGCCGCCCGGGCCGCCAGGGCCCCGCGACATAGGCAGGATCACCCTGTCCAGCTCGGTACCCGGGGCGCTGGAGGCCTCCTGGGAGGAGCCCTCCGACAGCCCCGCCAACTACCGGATATCCTGGGCCAGGGCGGGCGAGTCCTACAGGGGATTTGAGGACCTGTCGGGCAACGCCTACCCGACCGAGCCGCGCCACACCATCACCGGCCTGGAGGAGGGCCAGCCCTACAAGGTGAAGATGCGCGCCGTCTACAACGGCGCCTCCGGCGCCTGGAGCGGGGACGCGATCATCACCGTCGCGGGATCCGCCAGGGGCCATCCGACTGTCGGCGCCGGCGCCGACCAGACTGTGGCAGAGGGATCCGAGGTGTTCCTGGCCGGAACGGCCTCCGGCGCCTACCCCGGGGACGTCCTGGCCTACTCGTGGACGCACGACCGGCCGGATCTGGGCATCGCACTGGACGACGCGGCTGCACTGTCCACCTCGTTTGCCGCCCCCCGGCTCTACGCCGGCAACGCCACCGTCACCTTTACCCTGAGCGCCACCGACCAGTACAACGCGACCGGTTCGGACGCCGCGGTCGTCACAATCCTGAACGATCCGGCCAACGACCCGCCCGTAAACACCGCCGTGCTGGAGCCGTCCGGGCCGCCAGGGCCCCGCGACATAGGCAGGATCACCCTGTCCAGCTCGGCCCCCGGGGCGCTGGAGGCCTCCTGGGAGCCTCCCACCGACGGCCCCGCCGACTACCGGATATCCTGGGCCAAGGTGGGCGAGCCCTACAGGGGCTTTGAGGACCTGTCGGGCAACGCCTTCCCGGCCGAGCCGCGCCACACCATCACCGGCCTGGAGGAGGACCAGCCCTACAAGGTGAGGCTGCTGGCCCGCTACGACGCAGGCCCCTCCGGCGCCTGGAGCGGGGACGCGATCATCACCGTCGTGGGGCAGGTCAACAGCCCGCCGGCAGTCGACGCGGGCGCCGACCGGACCGTGGCCGAGGGCGAGACCGTCACGCTGGCCGGGACCGCCACTGACGCCGACCCGGGGGACGTCCTGGCATATTCGTGGACCCACGACAGGCCGGACCTGAACGTCACGCTGGACGACCCGTCTGCACTGTCCCCCTCGTTTGCCGCGCCCGACGTCCTGGGGGCCACCGCCGTCGAGTTCACCCTGACGGTCACCGACGGGAGGGCCACCGTATCTGACACCGTCACAATCACCATCCCGGACGGCGCCAACGCCGACCTGGCCGCCGACGCCGGAGCCGACCTGGCAGTCGGGGAGGGCTCCGAGGTGACCCTGGCGGGCTCGGCCTCCGGCTCCGAGTACGCCCTGGCCTACTCGTGGACGCACGACAGGCCGGACCTGGGCATCACGCTGGACGACCCGTCTGCACTGTCCCCCTCGTTTGCCGCCCCGGTGGTCTACGCCAGCAGCACCACCGTCACCTTTACCCTGAGCGTCACCGACCAGTACGGCGCGACCGCCTCGGACGCCGCGGTCGTCACGATCCTGAACGATCCTGCCAACGACCCGCCCGTAAACACCGCCGTGCTGGAGCCGCCCAGCCCGCGCGATTCCCGCGACATCGGCAGGATCACCCTGGTCAGCTCGGTCCCCGGAGTGCTGGAGGCCTCCTGGGAGCCTCCCACCGAGGGCCCCGCCGGCTACCGGGTCACCTGGGCCAAGGTGGGCGAGTCCTACCCGTCCTTCAGGGATCCGGACGGCAACGCCTACCCGACCGAGCCGGACCATACCATCACCGGTCTGGAGGCGGGCCAGCCCTACAAGGTGCAGGTGCGCGCCACCTACAGCGGCACCTCCGGCGCCTGGAGCGGGGACGCGATCATCACCGTCACGGGATCGGCCAACAGCCCGCCGGCAGTCGACGCGGGCGCCGACCGGACCGTGGCCGAGGGCGATACCGTCACGCTGGCCGGGACCGCCACTGACGCCGACCCGGGGGACGTCCTGGCATATTCGTGGACCCACGACAGGCCGGACCTGGGCATCACGCTGGACGACCCGTCGGCCCCGTCCCCCTCGTTTGCCGCGCCCGACGTCCTGGGGGCCACCGCCGTCGAGTTCACCCTGACGGTCACCGACGGGACGGACACCGCATCTGACACCGTCACAATCACCATCCCGGACGGCGCCAACGCCGGCCTGGCCGCCGACGCCGGGGCCGACCTGGCAGTCGTGGAGGGCTCCGAGGTGACCCTGGAGGGCTCGGCCTCCGGCTCCGAGTACGCCCTGGCCTACTCGTGGACGCACGACAGGCCGGACCTGGGCATCACCCTGGACGACCCGGCGGCCCCGTCGGCCTCGTTTGCCGCCCCCCGGCTCTACGCCGGCAACGCCACCGTCACATTTACCCTGAGCGTCACCGACAGCTACGGCGGCGCCGCCTCGGACGCCGCGGTCGTCACGATCCTGAACGATCCGGCCAACGACCCGCCCGTAAACACCGCCGTGCTGGAGCCGTCCGGGCCGCCCGGGCCCCGCGACATAGGCAGGATTACCCTGGTCAGCTCGGTCCCCGGCGTGCTGGAGGCCTCCTGGGAGCCCCCCTCCGAGGGCCCCGCCGACTACAGGATATCCTGGGCCAGGGCGGGCGAGCCCTACAAGGGCTTTGAGGACCTGTCGGGCAACGCCTTCCCGGCCGAGCCGCGCCACACCATCACAGGCCTGGAGGAGGACCAGCCCTACAAGGTGAGGCTGCTGGCCCGCTACGACGGCGCCCCCTCCGGCGACTGGAGCGGGGACGCGACCGTCACCGTCACGGGGTCCGCCCCGGCCAACCGCCCGCCGGCCGCAGACGCAGGGCCGGACCAGTCCGTGGCCGAGGGCGATACCGTCACGCTGGCCGGGACCGCTTCTGACGCCGACCCGGGGGACGTCCTGGACTACACGTGGACCCACAACGGCACCGCCGCCATCCAGATGAGCGGAGCCGGCACGCTGTCGCCGTCGTTTGTCGCCCCGGAGGTCGACGCAGACGTTACCATCGAGTTCACCCTGACGGTCACCGACGGCACCTCCACCATATCTGACACCGTCACAATCACCATCGCCGACGTCCCGCCGGCCGCGCGCGACGTGCTGGACGGCCACAGCTTTGTCACCACCTGGAGGACCACCGCCCCCGGCGAGCAGGTGAGCATCCCCGTCGGGGGCTCGACGGCCGCCTATGACATCGACTGGGGCGACGGCACCGTCCAGACCGGCGTCTCCGGCGACCGGACGCACGCCTACGGGCAGCCCGGCAACCACACCATCTCGATCACCGGCGGCTTTGAGAGGATCTCCCTGGCCGGCGACCCTGCCAACGCCGCCAGGCTGGCCTCGATAGACCAGTGGGGCGACATCCCCTGGACCACCATGGACAGGGCCTTTATGGGCGCGTCCAACATGGCCTACAGGGCCGCGGACGCCCCCGACCTGTCCGGGGCGGGCAGCACGGCCTCGATGTTCTCGGGCGCCTCCTCCTTTGACGGCGACGTATCGGGATGGGACGTCTCGGGCATCGCAGACATGTCCTACATGTTCTACGGCGCCTCCTCCTTTGACGGCGACGTATCGGGATGGGACGTCTCGGCAGTCACCGACATGTCCGGCATGTTCTCGGGCGCCTCCTCCTTTGACGGCAACGTATCGGGATGGGACGTCTCGGCAGTCACCTCCATGCCGGCCATGTTCTCGGGCGCCTCCTCCTTTGACCGGGACGTATCGGGATGGGACGTCTCGGCAGTCACCAACATGAACGCCATGTTCTCGGGCGCCTCCTCCTTTGACGGCAACGTATCGGGATGGGACGTCTCGGCAGTCACCAACATGAACATCATGTTCTACGGCGCCTCCTCCTTTGACGGCGACGTATCGGGATGGGACGTCTCGGCAGTCACCTCCATGTCCGGCATGTTCGATGGCGCCTCCTCCTTTGACCGGGACGTATCGGGATGGGACGTCTCGGCAGTCACCGACACGTCCTACATGTTCTCGGGCGCCTCCTCCTTTGACCAGGATATCTCGCCCTGGAACGTCTCGGCCGCCGCCGACATGAGCTCGATGTTCGATGGCGCCACCCTCTTCGACCAGGACCTGGGCCCCTGGTATGTCACCCTGGACGGCCATACCATCGCCGCCAGCGACGGGGCCGCGGGCACCATCCTGCCCCAGAACGGGTACCTGGCCGGCCACAACCCGGCCTACACGGTGGATCCTGCCGGCCCCAACTCCGACAAGTTCGAGGTGGACGCCGACGGCGTCCTGCGGCTCAGGCCGGGCCTCGGACTGGAGGCGGGCGAGCACCAGGTGAGGATCAGGGCCGACGGGGCGGACTTTGGCGCCGACCCCGCCACCGGGACTGTCACAGTGGCCACCGCCGGCATCCTGCCGAATAATCCGCCGGCCGTCGAGGCAGGGCCGGACCAGTCCGTGACAGAGGGCGAGACCGTCGCGCTGGCCGGAACGGCTACTGACGCCGACCCCGAGGACGTCCTGGCATACGCGTGGACCCGCAACGGCACGCTGGCCATAACGCTTGATGGAGGCGACACGCCGACCCCCTCGTTCACGGCACCCAACGTCGATTCTGACGTCCCAGTCGAGTTCACCCTGACGGTCACAGACGGGCTCTCCACCACATCTGACACCATGACGGTTACCATATCGGACAGCGCCAACAGCCCGCCGGCCGCAGACGCCGGGTCGGACCAGTCCGTCGCGGAAGGATCCGAGGTGACCCTGACGGGAACCTCGAGTGACGCCGACCCCGAGGACACCCTGGCATACACGTGGACCCACAACGGCACGCTGGCCATCACACTGGACGACGCGGCTGCACTGTCCACCTCGTTCACGGCACCCAACGTCGTCTCCGCCACGCCGGTAGAGTTCACCCTGACGGTCACAGACGGCACCTCCACCACATCTGACACCATGACGGTTACCATATCGGACAGCGCCAACAGCCCGCCGGCAGTCGACGCGGGCGCCGACCAGTCCGTAGCGGAAGGATCCGAGGTGACCCTGACGGGAACCTCGAGTGACGCCGACCCCGAGGACGTCCTGGCATACGCGTGGACCCACAACGGCACGCTGGCCATCACACTGGACGACGCGGCTGCACTGTCCACCTCGTTCACGGCACCCAACGTCGTCTCCGCCACGCCGGTCGAGTTCACCCTGACGGTCACAGACGGCACCTCCACCACATCTGACACCATGACGGTTACCATATCGGACAGCGCCAACAGCCCGCCGGCCGCAGACGCCGGGTCGGACCAGTCCGTCGCGGAAGGATCCGAGGTGACCCTGACGGGAACGGCTACTGACGCCGACCCCGAGGACACCCTGGACTACGCGTGGACCCACAACGGATCCTCGACCATAACGCTTGATGGCGGCGACACGCTGTCCCCCTCGTTCACGGCACCCAACGTCGTCTCTGATGTCCCAGTCGAGTTCACCCTGACGGTCACAGACGGCACCTCCACCACATCTGACACCATGACGGTTACCATATCGGACAGCGCCAACAGCCCGCCGGCCGCAGACGCCGGGTCGGACCAGTCAGTGGCCGAGGGCGATACAGTCACGCTGGCCGGAACCGCCACTGACGCCGACCCCGAGGACACCCTGGCATACTCGTGGACCCACAACGGATCCTCGACCATAACGCTTGATGGCGGCGACACGCTGTCCCCCTCGTTCACGGCACCCAACGTCGTCTCCGCCACGCCGGTCGAGTTCACCCTGACGGTCACAGACGGCACCTCCACCACATCTGACACCATGACGGTTACCATATCGGACAGCGCCAACAGCCCGCCGGCCGCAGACGCCGGGTCGGATCAGTCCGTCGCGGAAGGATCCGAGGTGACCCTGACGGGAACGGCTACTGACGCCGACCCCGAGGACACCCTGGTATACACGTGGACCCACAACGGCACGCTGGCCATCACACTGGACGACGCGGCCGCTCTGTCCACCTCGTTCACGGCACCCAACGTCGTCTCCGCCACGCCGGTCGAGTTCACCCTGACGGTCACAGACGGCACCTCCACCACATCTGACACCATGACGGTTACCATATCGGACAGCGCCAACAGCCCGCCGGCCGCAGACGCCGGGTCGGACCAGTCAGTGGCCGAGGGCGATACAGTCACGCTGGCCGGAACGGCTACTGACGCCGACCCCGAGGACACCCTGGTATACACGTGGACCCACAACGGCACGCTGGCCATCACACTGGACGACGCGGCTGCACTGTCCACCTCGTTCACGGCACCCAACGTCGTCTCCGCCACGCCGGTAGAGTTCACCCTGACGGTCACAGACGGCACCTCCACCACATCTGACACCATGACAGTTACCATCGAGGACAGCGCCAACAGCCCGCCGGCAGTCGAGGCAGGGCCGGACCAGTCAGTGGCCGAGGGCGATACAGTCACGCTGGCCGGAACGGCTACTGACGCCGACCCCGAGGACACCCTGGCATACACGTGGACCCACAACGGCACGCTGGCCATCACACTGGACGACGCGGCCGCTCTGTCCCCCTCGTTCACGGCACCCAACGTCGTCTCCGCCACGCCGGTAGAGTTCACCCTGACGGTCACAGACGGCACCTCCACCACATCTGACACCATGACGGTTACCATATCGGACAGCGCCAACAGCCCGCCGGCAGTCGACGCGGGCGCCGACCAGTCCGTAGCGGAAGGATCCGAGGTGACCCTGACGGGAACCTCGAGTGACGCCGACCCCGAGGACACCCTGGTATACACGTGGACCCACAACGGCACGCTGGCCATCACACTGGACGACGCGGCTGCACTGTCCACCTCGTTCACGGCACCCAACGTCGTCTCCGCCACGCCGGTAGAGTTCACCCTGACGGTCACAGACGGCACCTCCACCACATCTGACACCATGACGGTTACCATATCGGACAGCGCCAACAGCCCGCCGGCCGCAGACGCCGGGTCGGACCAGTCCGTCGCGGAAGGATCCGAGGTGACCCTGACGGGAACGGCTACTGACGCCGACCCCGAGGACACCCTGGACTACGCGTGGACCCACAACGGATCCTCGACCATAACGCTTGATGGCGGCGACACGCTGTCCCCCTCGTTCACGGCACCCAACGTCGTCTCCGCCACGCCGGTAGAGTTCACCCTGACGGTCACAGACGGCACCTCCACCACATCTGACACCATGACAGTTACCATCGAGGACAGCGCCAACAGCCCGCCGGCAGTCGAGGCAGGGCCGGACCAGTCAGTGGCCGAGGGCGATACAGTCACGCTGGCCGGAACGGCTACTGACGCCGACCCCGAGGACACCCTGGCATACACGTGGACCCACAACGGCACGCTGGCCATCACACTGGACGACGCGGCCGCTCTGTCCCCCTCGTTCACGGCACCCAACGTCGTCTCTGACGTCCCAGTCGAGTTCACCCTGACGGTCACAGACGGCACCTCCACCACATCTGACACCATGACGGTTACCATATCGGACAGCGCCAACAGCCCGCCGGCAGTCGACGCGGGCGCCGACCAGTCCGTCGCGGAAGGATCCGAGGTGACCCTGACGGGAACGGCTACTGACGCCGACCCCGAGGACACCCTGGACTACGCGTGGACCCACAACGGCACGCTGGCCATCACACTGGACGACGCGGCCGCTCTGTCCCCCTCGTTCACGGCACCCAACGTCGTCTCTGACGTCCCAGTCGAGTTCACCCTGACGGTCACAGACGGCACCTCCACCACATCTGACACCATGACGGTTACCATATCGGACAGCGCCAACAGCCCGCCGGCAGTCGACGCGGGCGCCGACCAGTCCGTCGCGGAAGGATCCGAGGTGACCCTGACGGGAACGGCTACTGACGCCGACCCCGAGGACACCCTGGACTACGCGTGGACCCACAACGGCACGCTGGCCATCACACTGGACGACGCGGCCGCTCTGTCCCCCTCGTTCACGGCACCCAACGTCGTCTCTGACGTCCCAGTCGAGTTCACCCTGACGGTCACAGACGGCACCTCCACCACATCTGACACCATGACGGTTACCATATCGGACAGCGCCAACAGCCCGCCGGCAGTCGACGCGGGCGCCGACCAGTCCGTCGCGGAAGGATCCGAGGTGACCCTGACGGGAACGGCTACTGACGCCGACCCCGAGGACACCCTGGACTACGCGTGGACCCACAACGGCACGCTGGCCATCACACTGGACGACGCGGCCGCTCTGTCCCCCTCGTTCACGGCACCCAACGTCGTCTCCGACACGCCGGTCGAGTTCACCCTGACGGTCACAGACGGCACCTCCACCATATCTGACACCATGACGGTTACCATATCGGACAGCGCCAACAGCCCGCCGGCAGTCGAGGCAGGGCCGGACCAGTCAGTGGCCGAGGGCGATACAGTCACGTTGGCCGGAACGGCTACTGACGCCGACCCCGAGGACACCCTGGCATACTCGTGGACCCACAACGGATCCTCGACCATAACGCTTGATGGCGGCGACACGCCGACCCCCTCGTTCACGGCACCCAACGTCGTCTCCGACACGCCGGTCGAGTTCACCCTGACGGTCACAGACGGCACCTCCACCACATCTGACACCATGACGGTTACCATATCGGACAGCGCCAACAGCCCGCCGGCCGCAGACGCCGGGTCGGACCAGTCCGTCGCGGAAGGATCCGAGGTGACCCTGACGGGAACGGCTACTGACGCCGACCCCGAGGACGTCCTGGCATACGCGTGGACCCACAACGGATCCTCGACCATAACGCTTGATGGCGGCGACACGCCGACCCCCTCGTTCACGGCCCCCAACGTCGTCTCCGCCACGCCGGTCGAGTTCACCCTGACGGTCACAGACGGCACCTCCACCACATCTGACACCATGACGGTTACCATATCGGACAGCGCCAACAGCCCGCCGGCCGCAGACGCCGGGTCGGACCAGTCCGTCGCGGAAGGATCCGAGGTGACCCTGACGGGAACGGCTACTGACGCCGACCCCGAGGACGTCCTGGCATACGCGTGGACCCACAACGGCACGCTGGCCATAACGCTTGATGGTGGCGACACGCTGTCCCCCTCGTTCACGGCCCCCAACGTCGTCTCCGACACGCCGGTCGTGTTCACCCTGACGGTCACAGACGGCACCTCCACCACATCTGACACCATGACGGTTACCATATCGGACAGCGCCAACAGCCCGCCGGCCGCAGACGCCGGGTCGGACCAGTCCGTCGCGGAAGGATCCGAGGTGACCCTGACGGGAACGGCTACTGACGCCGACCCCGAGGACGTCCTGGCATACGCGTGGACCCACAACGGCACGCTGGCCATAACGCTTGATGGTGGCGACACGCTGTCCCCCTCGTTCACGGCCCCCAACGTCGTCTCCGCCACGCCGGTCGAGTTCACCCTGACGGTCACAGACGGCACCTCCACCACATCTGACACCATGACGGTTACCATATCGGACAGCGCCAACAGCCCGCCGGCCGCAGACGCCGGGTCGGACCAGTCCGTCGCGGAAGGATCCGAGGTGACCCTGACGGGAACGGCTACTGACGCCGACCCCGAGGACGTCCTGGCATACGCGTGGACCCACAACGGCACGCTGGCCATAACGCTTGATGGTGGCGACACGCTGTCCCCCTCGTTCACGGCCCCCAACGTCGTCTCCGACACGCCGGTCGTGTTCACCCTGACGGTCACAGACGGCACCTCCACCATATCTGACACCATGACGGTTACCATATCGGACAGCGCCAACAGCCCGCCGGCCGCAGACGCCGGGTCGGACCAGTCCGTCGCGGAAGGATCCGAGGTGACCCTGACGGGAACGGCTACTGACGCCGACCCCGAGGACGTCCTGGCATACGCGTGGACCCACAACGGCACGCTGGCCATAACGCTTGATGGTGGCGACACGCTGTCCCCCTCGTTCACGGCCCCCAACGTCGTCTCCGCCACGCCGGTCGAGTTCACCCTGACGGTCACAGACGGCACCTCCACCACATCTGACACCATGACGGTTACCATATCGGACAGCGCCAACAGCCCGCCGGCCGCAGACGCCGGGTCGGACCAGTCCGTCGCGGAAGGATCCGAGGTGACCCTGACGGGAACGGCTACTGACGCCGACCCCGAGGACGTCCTGGCATACGCGTGGACCCACAACGGCACGCTGGCCATAACGCTTGATGGTGGCGACACGCTGTCCCCCTCGTTCACGGCCCCCAACGTCGTCTCCGACACGCCGGTCGTGTTCACCCTGACGGTCACAGACGGCACCTCCACCACATCTGACACCATGACGGTTACCATATCGGACAGCGCCAACACCGACCCGGCGCAGGCGCGCGGCGCACCGGACGGCTCCAGCTTTGTCACCACCTGGAGGACAACCCAACCGGGTGAATCGATAACGATCCCGGCCAGCGGCCAGTACACAATCAGCTGGGGCGACGGCCAGGTTGACACCGGCGTTTCGGGAACCCGGACCCACTCCTACGACGTTCCCGGAACCTACACGGTGAGCATATCCGACGGTATCACCAGAATAGTGCTCGACGGCCACCCAGACGCGAAGAAACTGGTATCCATAGAGCAGTGGGGCAGTGCGCGGTGGGAGTCAATGGACTCTGCATTTGCCTGGGCGGCAAACATGGTCTACCGTGCAACCGATGTCCCCAACCTCTCGCGCGTTACCGACATGGACCGGATGTTCCACCGCGCCGCCTCCTTCAACGGGGACATCTCCGACTGGGACGTCTCGGCCGCGACCACCATGTCCGCCATGTTCCGCTCCGCCTCCTCCTTCGACCAGCCGCTCAACGCCTGGGACGTCTCCTCGGTCACCGACATGTCCGACATGTTCGCCGGCGCCCGCTCCTTCGACCAGCCGCTCAACGCCTGGGACGTCTCCTCGGTCACCGACATGTCCGCCATGTTCGTCAGCGCCCGCTCCTTCGACCAGCCGCTCAACGCCTGGGACGTCTCCTCGGTCACCGACATGTCGCGCATGTTCCATGCCTCCTCCTTCGACCAGGACATCTCCTCCTGGGACGTCTCCTCGGTCACCGACATGTCGCACATGTTCGACATAGCCGACTCCTTCGACCAGCCGCTCAACGCCTGGGACGTCTCGGCCGCGACCACCATGTCGGGCATGTTCTTACACGCCGACTCCTTCGACCAGCCGCTCAACGCCTGGGACGTCTCCTCGGTCACCGACATGTCCGCCATGTTCGCCGGAGCCACCTCCTTCAACGGGGACATCTCCTCCTGGGACGTCTCCGGCGTCGCCAGCACGGCCGGAATGTTCGACAGCGCCGCCTCCTTCAACGGGGACATCTCCGACTGGGACGTCTCGGCCGCGGCCGACATGTCGGACATGTTCCGGGGCGCCGCCTCCTTCAACGGGGACATCTCCGACTGGGACGTCTCGGCCGCGACCACCATGATGCGCATGTTCGCCGGCGCCTCCTCCTTCGACCAGCCGCTCAACGCATGGGACGTCTCGGCCGCGGCCGACCTGTTTGGCATGTTCGGCCGCGCCTCCTCCTTCAACCAGGATCTGTCCGCCTGGGACGTCTCGGCCGCGGCCGACATGTCCCACATGTTCACGGGCGCCTCCTCCTTTGACCAGAACCTGGGCAGCTGGTACATCGTGCTGGACGGCGCGGCCGCCCGGGACGGCGATGAGGCCCTGACGGTCGGGCACATCTCGGCCCAGAACGCCTTCCTCGACGGGCAGGGCCCGACGTACGGACTGGGCCCGGACGCTGACTCGTCATCCTTTGAGATCGAGAACTCCACACTCAGGCTCAAGCCCGCCCCGGACGGCCACGCCAAGTCGTCCTACACCGTCACCATAACCTCCACCGGGGACTTTGGCGCGGGCAACTCGCGCACGCTCGAGGTCACCGTACCGGGGCCGCCGGCCAACCGCCAGCCGACGGCCGACGCCGGCCCCGACCTGGCCGTCGCCGAGGGCGATACCGTCACGCTGGCCGGGACCGCCGCCGACGCCGACCCGGGGGACGTCCTGGTTTACTCGTGGACCCACAACGGCACGCTGGCCATCCAGGTGGCCGGCTCCGACACGCTGACCCCCTCGTTCACCGCCCCGCCCGTCGATTCTGACGTCCCAGTCGAGTTCACCCTGACGGTCACCGACGGGACGGCCGCCTCCACCGACACGGCCACCGTCACAGTCTCAGACGTCCCCGCGGTCAGCCTGCCGCCGACGGCCGACGCCGGCCCCGACCTGACCGTCGCCGAGGGGTCCGCGGTGACGCTCTCCGGCATCGCCATCCACGCCGGCGACCGGCCGGCGACCTACTCCTGGTCCCACGACTCGGCCCTCGGCATCCCCATCACCGGCTCCGACACGCTGACCCCGTCGTTTACCGCACCCAACGTCGACTCGGACACGGCCGTCACCTTCACCCTGAGCGTCACCGACCCCCGCAACGCCACCGCCACCGACTCGGTTATCATCACCATCGCCGACGGCGCCAACAGCCCGCCGACGGCCGGGGCAGGATCAGACAGGGCCGTCGCCGAGGGCAATGCCGTCGCGCTGGCCGGAACCGCCTATGACGCCGACCCCGGGGACACCCTCGCCTATACTTGGACCCACGACTCGGCCCTCGGCATCCCCATCACCGGCTCCGACACGCTGGCCCCCTCGTTCGTCGCCCCGCTCGTCGACGCCGACACGCCCGTCACCTTCACCCTGAGCGTCACCGACACCCGCAACGCCACCGCCACCGCCACGGTTATCATCACCATCACCGACATTCCCCCCAGCTCCGTCCCGGGATCCCCGCGCGGCCTGAGCGTCTCGCCGGCCGCCAGCGGGACCCTGGACGTCTCCTGGCAGCCGCCGCCCTCTGACGGCGGCGAGCGGATCACCGGCTATACGGTCCAGTGGAAGGAGGGGGCGGGCAGCTGGGACGCGCCCGCCGACATCGGCCAGGCGACCGTCACCGGAACCGCCCACAGCATCACCGGGCTGGCCGACGGCACGCCCTATGCGGTGCGGGTCATCGCGATCAACGCCGTGGGCAGCGGCGAGCCCTCACCGGAGGCCGCCGCCACCCCGCGCGACCCGCGCCATGTCGGCGGGATCACCCTTAGCAGCACCCAGCCCGGGACCATCTTGGCCAGCTGGGACGCGCCCGCCGAGGCGCCCCGCGACTACCGGGTGTCCTGGGCCAAGGCCGGCGATCCCTACCTGACCTGGACGGACCTGACCGGCAACGCCTTCCCGACCGAACCCTCCTGGACCATCACCGGCCTGGAGGAGGACGAGGAGTACAAGGTGAAGGTTCGCGCCCGGTATGACGGCGGCGGCGGTCCGGGAGACTGGAGCGTCGAGGCGACCATCAGGGTCGCGGGGTCGGGGCAGGGATGACGCCCGCGAGGCGCGGGCCGGGGACCGGCCAGACCAGCGCGGCGATCCCCGCGTCCGCGGCGTCGGCGGGCGGCCCTGCGCGCGCGGCCCGGGGGAGGGCGCCGCGGGCCCGGCGCCGCGGCGCGTCCGGGCTCCGGGCGACGGCCGTGCTGGCGGCGGTGCTGCTGCTGCTGGCAGCCGCGTCTGCAGGCCACCTGCTGATGCAGCAGGATCTTGAGCCGTACATGGCGCCGCATCCGGCGGGACACGGATTCATGCCGGGTTACGCGTGGGCCCAGACGGGGCCCCCGGCGTTCGTATCCTCCACACTTGACCCGTCCACGAGGGTGCTGACGATCACCTTTTCTGAAATTATAGACGTAACGCCCGCATCAAACGTGGACGCCTCCAAGATACACGTGAGGGAGTCGGGCAGCTACACGGGCGGCATAACGCTGGCTGCCTCCGAGCTCGGCACGACTGCCGACTCTGACACCGTATCGTTCACCCTCACTACACCGCACCGTGAAGCGGTCACGGCAATGACTGTACCGGAGCTGACCATAGACCCCGGGGCCGTCAAGGACACTGACGGCAATCCAATCGCCGGCACGTTTGACGTCTCCACGGCTACATTCGTCGACTCCTTTTCCGTCGGGGGGCAGGACACCTTTCCAACAGGCGTGGCGTTCTCCGGCGACGGGACCAAGATGTTCATGGTGGGCGAGACCCGTGCCTACGTAAACGAGTACTCCCTGTCCACCGCATTCGACGTCTCCACGGCGACCTTCGTCCGCGACTTTAACATCGGGGCGCAGGATGAATATCCAGCAGGCGTGGCGTTCTCCGGCGACGGCGCCAAGATGTTCATGGTGGGTAACAGCAACACCAAAGTAACCGAGTACTTGCTGTCCACCGCATTCAACGTCTCCACGGCTACAGCCGGCAGCGCCATTTCCGTCAGGGGGCAGGACACCTTTCCAACAGGCGTGGCGTTCTCAGGCAACGGCGCCAAGATGTTCGTGGTGGGTGGTGACGGAGACGACATAAACGAGTACTCCCTGACCGCCGCATTTGACGCCTCCACGGCGACGTTCGTCGACTCCTTTTTCGTCGGGGAGCAGGATACCGTTCCAACAGGCGTGGCGTTCTCAGGCAACGGCGCCAAGATGTTCGTGGCGGGTAATGACGGAGACGACATAAACGAGTACGACCTGTCCACCGCATTCGACGTCTCCACGGCGACATTCGTCGACTCCTTTTCCGTCAGTGGGCAGGATGACTCTCCACAAGACGTGGCGTTCTCCGGCGACGGCGCCAAGATGTTCGTGGCGGGTAATGACGGAAACGACATAAACGAGTACGACCTAGCCTCCGTCTACAACATCACGTTGTCGGACGGCGGCCCGCCCGCCGACCCGGACGACCCGCCCGCCCACGCCTTTGTCACCACCTGGACCACTACCTCGGCCAACCAGCAGATAACGCTGCCCGTCAGCGGGTCCGGCATCACCATATCGTGGGGCGACGGCACCGCCGACACCACCGGCGTCTCCAGCCGCCAGTCCCATACCTACGAGGAGGCCGGCACCTACACCGTCTCGGTGACCGGCGGGCTGACCCGGATAGACCTTGGATCCACCCCGCCGGCGAACGCCGCGAGGCTGGCCTACATCCAGCAGTGGGGCAACAGCTCGTGGGCCAGCATGGACAGCGCCTTTGAGGATGCAAGCAGCATGGCCTACAACGCGACAGACAAGCCCAACCTGGAGGGCGTGAGTAGCATGTGGGAGATGTTCCTCGGCGCCTCCTCCTTCAACGGCGCAATCGGCTCCTGGGACGTCTCTGGCGTCACCACCATGCACAGCATGTTCTCCGGCGCCGCCGACTTCAACCAGCCCCTCGACGGATGGGACGTCTCCTCGGTCACCGACATGTCCAGCATGTTCTTTAACGCCGCCGACTTCAACCAGCCCCTCGACGGATGGGACGTCTCTGACGTCACCGACATGTCCGGCATGTTTTTCGGCGCCTCCTCCTTCAACGGCAACATATCGACCTGGGACGTCTCTGGCGTCACCACCATGTCCAGCATGTTCTTTAACGCCGCCGACTTTGACCAGAACCTGGGGAACTGGTACATCACGCCGGGCACCGCCGAGTTTGACGCCTCCGGCTCCTCGCTGAACGTCACCGGGATCATGGCCCAGAACAATCCCCTGAACCAGCACGGCCCCGCCTATACCATTGTGGACGGCGGCGACTCGAACCTCTTCGAGTTCAAAGGCGACACGCTCGCCTTCAAGGCCGCCCCAGACGAGAACCGCCGGTACACGGCCAACGTGACGGCCACGGGCTTCTTGGTCTTCGAGAGCGGCAGCAACTGGCGGACTGTCGAGGTGGAGGTCTCCGGGGCCCCGCCTGCCACCGACCTGGCCGACACGCCCCCGAAGTTCGTCTCCGCCGGGTTTGACCCGTCCACCGGGGTGCTGACGATCACCTTTTCAGAGGTTGTAGATGTAACGCCCGCGGCAAGCGTGGATGCTGCCAAGATACACGTGAGGGAGTCGGGCAACTATACTGGCGGCATAACGCTGACTGCCTCCGAGCTTGGCACGACTGCCGACTCTGCCACCATATCGTTCACCCTCACCACGCCGCACCGTACAACGGTCGCGGGGATGACCACGCCGGAACTGACCATAGATCCCGGGGCGGTGCAAGACACTGACGGGAACGCGATCGTCAGCACGTTTGACGTCTCCGCGGCTACATTCGTCGACGCATTTGACGTCTCGGGGCAGGAGACCCGTCCAACAGGCGTGGCGTTATCCGGCGACGGCTCCAAGATGTTCGTGCTGGGTGGTGCCGGGGACGACGTAAACGAGTACACCCTGTCCACTGCATTCAACGTCTCCACGGCGACGTTCGTCGACGCCTTTGACGTCTCGGGGAATGAGACCGATCCAGAAGGCGTGGCGTTCTCAGGCGACGGCTCCAAGATGTTCGTGGTGGGTGTTTCCAGTGGCGACGTACACGAGTACTCCCTGTCCACCGCATTCGACGCCTCCACGGCGGAATACGTCCACACCTTTGACCTCCCGGGGCATCTCCTTTTGGGAGGCGTGGCGTTCTCAGGCAACGGCTCCAAGATGTTCGTGGTGGGTACTGGCCTAGACGCCGTAAACGAGTACACCCTGTCCACCGCATTCGACATCTCCACGGCGACGTTCGTCGACGACACCTCCGTCTCGGCGCAGGATTCCAGTCCACAAGACGTGGCGTTATCCGGCGACGGCTCCAAGATGTTCGTGCTGGGCAATGACGGAAACGACGTAAACGAGTACACCCTGTCCACCGCATTCGACATCTCCACGGCGACGTTCGTCGACGCCTTTAGTGTCGAGGCGCAGGAGGCCACTCCAACAGGCATGGCATTCTCAAGCGACGGCACCAAGATGTTCGTGGTGGGCAGTGCCGAAGACGCCGTAAACGAGTACGACCTGGCCTCCGTCTACCCGATTGTAGTGGACAACCACCCGCCGACTGCGGACGCCGGCCCCGGCCAGACGGTAAACGAGGGAGCCACCGTGACGCTTGACGGCTCGGGCTCCTCCGATCCCGACTTTGGCGCCACCTTGGAGTACTCGTGGACGAGCGACAGCACCCCGCAGATCACCCTGGCGGGCGAGCGCCCGACGTTTACGGCGCCGTTTGTCACGTCGTCCACCGACATCACGTTCACGCTCGTGGTAAGCGACGGGACCGCCGACTCGCCACCCGACACCGTAACCATAACCGTAGACAACGTGGTACATGACCCGCCCCCGAAGTTCGTCTCCTCCACACTTGACACGTCCACGGGGGCGCTGGCGATCACCTTTTCGGAGGATGTGGACGTCACGCCCGCGGCAAACGTCGACACCTCCAAGATACACGTGAGGGAGTCGGGCAGCTACACGGGCGGCATAACGCTGGCTGCCTCCGAGCTCGGCACCACTACGGACTCTGCAACCGTATCGTTCACCCTTACCACATCGCACCGCGAAGCGGTCGCGGCAATGACCGTACCGGAGCTGACCATGGAGCCCGGGGCCGTCAAGGACGCCGCCGGCAATACGATAGTCGGCACGTTTGACGTCTCCACGGCGGACTTTGTCGACGACACCTCCGTCTCGGCGCAGGAGACCACCCCAACGGGCATGGCGTTCTCCGGCGACGGCTCCAAGATGTTCGTGACGGGCACCCAAGGGAGCGACGTAAACGAGTACACCCTGTCCACCGCATTTGACGCCTCCACGAGGACATTCGTCGACGCGTTCGACGTCAGGGAGCAGGAGACCAGTCCGCAGGACGTGGCGTTCTCAGCCGACGGCACCAAGATGTTCGTGCTGGGTGCTAACGGGGACGACGTAAACGAGTACGGACTGTCCCCCCCGTTTGACGCCTCCACGGCGACGTTCGTCGACTCCTTTTTCGTCGGGGGGCAGGACACCTTTCCGACGGGCGTGGCGTTCTCAGCCGACGGCTCCAGGATGTTCGTGACTGGCACCGGCAGTGGCGACGTACACGAGTACTCCCTGACCGCCGCGTTCGACGTCTCCACGGCGACCCACGCCGGCGCATTCGACGTCTCGGCGCAGGCGTCCAATCCCACGGGCGTGGCGTTCTCAAGCGACGGCTCCAGGATGTTCGTGGTGGACAGTGCCGAAGACGACGTAAACGAGTATGCCCTGTCCTCCGCATTCGACGCCTCCACGGCTGCATTCGTCGACGCATTCGACGTCTCGGGGCAGGACGGCGTTCCAGCGGACGTCGCGTTCTCCGGCGACGGCTCCAAGATGTTCGTGGTGGGCTTTCTCGGAGAGGACATAAACGAGTACGACCTGGCCTCCGTCTACCCGATCACGCTGGCCAACCGCCCGCCGACTGCGGACGCCGGCCTCGACCGGACGGTAAACGAGGGCTCCACGGTCACCCTGGACGGCTCGGGCTCCTCCGATCCCGATTCCGGCGACACCCTGGAGTACTCGTGGACGAGCGACAGCACCCCGCGGATCACCCTGACGGGCGAGAGCCCGACGTTTACCGCGCCGGATGTCACGTCGTCCACCGGCATCACGTTCACGCTCGTGGTGAACGACGGGACCGCCGACTCGCCCCCCGATACCGTAACCGTCACCGTAAACAACGTGGATCCGCCCCCGGCGTTCGTCTCCTCCGTGCTTGACCCGTCCACGGGGGCGCTGACGATCACCTTTTCGGAGGATGTGGACGTCACGCCCGCGGCAAACGTCGACACCTCCAAGATACACGTGAGGGAGTCAGGCAACCATACGGGCGGCATAACGCTGACTGCCTCCGAGCTTGACACCACTACGGACTCTGCAACCGTATCGTTCACCCTCACTACACCGCACAACGAGACGGTCGCGGCAATGACCGAACCGGAGCTTACCATAGAGCCCGGGGCGGTGCAAGACACCGCCGGCAATACGATAGTCGGCACGTTTGACGTCACCACGGCGACGTTCGTCGACGCATTCGACGTCTCGGGGCAGGACGGCGTTCCAGCGGACGTCGCGTTCTCCGGCGACGGCTCCAAGATGTTCGTGGTGGGCTTTCTCGGAGAGGACATAAACGAGTACGACCTGTCCACCGCATTCGACGCCTCCACGGCTACATTCGTCGACGACACCTCCGTCTCGGCGCAGGAGACCACCCCAACGGGCATGGCGTTCTCCGGCGACGGCTCCAAGATGTTCGTGGTGGGCACCCAACGGAGCGGCGTAAACGAGTACGACCTGTCCACCGCATTTGACGCCTCCACGAGGACATTCGTCGACGCGTTCGACGTCAGGGCGCAGGAGACCGTCCCGCAGGACGTGGCGTTCTCAGCCGACGGCACCAAGATGTTCGTGCTGGGTACTAACGGGGACGACGTAAACGAGTACACCCTGTCCTTCCCGTTTGACGCCTCCACGGCGACGTTCGTCGACTCCTTTTTCGTCGGGGGGCAGGACACCTTTCCGACGGGCGTGGCGTTCTCAGCCGACGGCTCCAGGATGTTCGTGACGGGCACCGGCAGTGGCGACGTACACGAGTACCGCCTGTCCGCCGCATTCGACGTCTCCACGGCGACCCACGCCGGCGCATTCGACGTCTCGGGGCAGGACAACAACCCGACAGGCGTCACATTCTCCGGCGACGGCTCCAGGATGTTCGTGACGGGCAGTGCCGAAGACGACGTAAACGAGTACGCCCTGGCCTCCGTCTACCCGATCACGGTGGCAGACCCTGCCAACCAGGCCCCGGTTGCGGACGCCGGCGCAGACCGCGCCCTTGACGAGGGGGAGACGTTTTCGCCCGGCGCCGCCGCGTCGGACCCCGACGGCGACGCCCTGACGTATTCCTGGAGCCAGTCCCCGGCGTCGCCTGTCGTAACGTTCTCGGACACGTCCGCGCTCAACCCCGCAGTCACGCTTCCGCAGGTGGACTCGGACGCCGCGGTTACGCTGAGCCTGACCGTGAGCGACGGCGCCCTGCAGGCGACTGATTCCATGGCGCTTGCCATACGGGACGTCTCGCAGGCCCCGCCCCTGGATGCCGACGCCGGCCCCGACCAGACTGTACCTGCCGGCTCCACCGTAACGCTTGACGGCTCGGGCTCGACTGGCGCCACCGGATACTCGTGGAGCCAGACCTCGGGCGCCACCGTAACGCTTGCAGGCGGCAACACGGCCTCGCCCACGTTCGCCGCCCCCGGCAGTGCGGCCACCCTGGTATTCGCCCTTACCGTAACCAATGCGGCCTCGCAGACTGACACGGACGCCGTCACCGTAACGGTGCGGGGCGCGACTCCCCCCGCCAGCCCGCCCCCGGAGTTCGTCTTATCCTCACTTGACACGTCCACGGGGGTGCTGGCGATCACCTTTTCAGAAACCATAGACGCCACGCCCGAAACAAACGTCGTATCTGCCAAGATACACGTGAGGGAGTCGGGCAGCTACGCGGGCGGCATAACGCTGACTGCGGCCGAGCTTGTTACGGATGCCGACTCTGCCACCGTATCGTTCGCCCTCACCACACCGCACCGTGAGGCGGTCGCGGCAATGACCGTACCGGAGCTGACCATAGAGCCCGGGGCGGTGCAAGACACTGACGGCAATACGATAGTCGGCACGTTTGACGTCTCCACGGCGAGGTTCGTCGACGCATTTGACGTCTCGGCGCAGGAGGCCAGTCCGTCAGGCGTGGCGTTCTCAGGCGACGGCGCCAGGATGTTCGTGGTGGGCACTGCCGGGGACGACGTAAACGAGTATACACTGTCCGCCGCATTTGACGCCTCCACGGCGAGGTTCGTCGACGCCTTTGGCGTCGGGGGGCAGGATGCCTATCCAGAAGACGTGGCGTTCTCCGGCGACGGCGCCAGGATGTTCGTGTTGGGTTCTGACGGGGACGACGTAAACGAGTACGGACTGACCACCGCATTTGACGCCTCCACGGCTGCATTCGTCGACGCATTCGACGTCTCGGGGCAGGAGACCCTTCCGCGGGGCATGGCGTTCTCCGGCGACGGGACCAGGATGTTCGTGGTGGGCCATGCCGGAGAGGACGTAAACGAGTATACCCTGTCCGTTGCATTCGACGCCTCCACGGCGACGTTTGTCGACGCATTCGACGTCTCGGGGCAGGATACCGCCCCAGAGGACGTGGCGTTCTCAGGCAACGGCGCCAAGATGTTCGTGCTGGGTGGTGCCGGGGACGACGTAAACGAGTACTCCCTGTCCGCCGCATTCGACGCCTCCACGGCGACGTTCGTCGACGCCTTTTCCGTCAGGGCGCAGGAGACCCGTCCATCAGGCGTGGCGTTCTCCGGCGACGGCGCCAAGATGTTCGTGGTGGGCGATACCGGAAACGACGTAAACGAGTACTCCCTGGCCTCCGTCTACCCGATCACGGTGATAGAGCCGGCCGACCCGCCCCCGGCGTTCCTCTTCGCCGGGCTTGCCAGTTCCACGGGGGTGCTGACGATCACCTTTTCGGAGGATGTAGATGTAACGCCCGCGGCAAACGTCGTATCTGCCAAGATACACGTGAGGGAGTCGGGCAACTACACGGGCGGCATAACGCTGACTGCCGCCGAGCTTGACACCACTACGGACTCTGCCGCCATATCGTTCACCCTCACTCCATCGCACCGCGGGACGGTCGCGGCAATGACCGTACCGGAGCTGACCATAGAGCCCGGGGCGGTGCGGGATGCTGAAGGGAACGCGATCGTCGGCACGTTTGACGTCTCCACGGCGAGGTTCGTCGACTCCTTTTCCGTCAGGGCGCAGGATACCACCCCGCGGGGCATGGCGTTCTCCGGCGACGGGACCAGGATGTTCGTGGTGGACGGTTCCGGGGACGACGTAAACGAGTACTCCCTGTCCGCCGCATTCGACGTCTCCACGGCCACATTCGTCCGCGACTTTGGCATCGGAGGGCAGGAGAGATCTCCGCAAAGCGTGGCGTTCTCCGGCGACGGGACCAGGATGTTCGTGCTGGGTGGCTTCGGGGACGACGTAAACGAGTACGTCCTGTCCACTGTATTTGACGTCTCCACGGCGGCATTCGTCGACTCCTTTTCCATCAGGGCGCAGGAGACCGCTCCGCGGGGCATGGCGTTCTCCGGCGACGGCTCCAAGATGTTCGTGGTGGGTACCACCTGGGACGAAGTAAGCGAGTACGACCTGACCGTCCCGTTTGACGTCTCCACGGCGGCATTCGTCGACTCCTTTTCCGTCAGGGCGCAGGAGACCCTTCCATCAGGCGTGGCGTTCTCAGGCGACGGCTCCAAGATGTTCGTGGTGGGTTTTGACGGAGACGCCGTAAACGAGTACAACCTGACCGCCGCATTCGACGTCTCCACGGCGACGTTCGTCCGCGACTTTGACGTCTCGGCGCAGGAGGACTATCCAGAGGACGTGGCGTTCTCCGGCGACGGCGCCAAGATGTTCGTGCTGGGTAATAACGGAAACGACGTAAACGAGTACGACCTGAGATCCGTCTACCCGATCGCGGTGGCAGACCGGGGCGTACCGCTCCCCAACCTGCCCCCGACCGCGGACGCGGGTGCGGACCGGACGGTAAGCGAGGGCGCCACGGTCAGACTGGACGGCTCCCGTTCCAGTGATCCGAACCCCGGCGACACCCTGACGTACTCGTGGGCGCAGACGTCGGGCACACCCACGGTGACGCTCTCAAGCGCCACGGCGGCAAGCCCGACGTTTACGGCGCCGGCAGTCGACTCGCAGCAACGCATAGTGTTCACCCTTACGGTGTCTGACGGCACACTGACTGACACGGACACAGTCGTCATCACGGTCCTGGACGCGCAGCAGCAGCCAACACCACCGCCGCCACCGCCGCCACCGCCGCCACCGCCGCCACCGCCGCCACCGCCGCCACCCACCAACCAGCCCCCGGTTGCTAACGCGGGTACGGACCAGACCGTAAACGAGGGTGTGACGGTCACGCTGGACGGCTCCCGTTCCAGTGATCCGAACCCCGGCGACACTATAACGTACTCGTGGGCGCAGACGTCGGGCACACCCACGGTGACGCTCTCAAGCGCCACGGCGGCAAGCCCGACGTTTGTGGCGCCCAGCGTCACGTCTGACACGGACATTGTATTCGCCCTCACCGTATCTGACGGCGCGCTGACTGCCACGGACACCGTCACAATCACCGTCCAAAACGTGACGGGGGGCAACCTGCCCCCGGTTGCGGACGCGGGCGCGGACCAGACCGCATACGAGGGCGACACGGTCACGCTGGACGGCTCGGGCTCCACCGACCCGGACTCAGACCCCCTGACGTACTCGTGGACCCAGACGGCAGGCACCCCCGCGGTGACGCTCTCAAGCGCCACGGCGGCAAGTCCGACGTTTGTGGCGCCCAGCGTCACGTCTGGCACGGACATTGTATTCGCCCTCACCGTATCTGACGGCGCGCTGACTGCCACGGACACGGTTGTCATTACAGTCAACGACATCCCACCCAACCGGCCGCCTGTAGCCGATGCCGGCGACGACCAGACCGTAAGCGAGGGTGTAACGGTCACGCTCGACGGCACCGGTTCCGAGGATCCGGACTCCGACGATTTGTCATACCTGTGGACGAGCGACGGCACCCCCCGGATCACCCTGACGGGCCCGACCCCGGTATTCACGGCGCCCAGCGTCACGTCTGGCACGGACATTGTATTCACCCTTGCGGTATTTGACGGCGCGCTGACTGCCACTGACACCGTCACAATCACGGTACGGGACGTGCCGTCGACGCCCATGGGCGCGGGACTGGCCCCCGAGAACGTCACCATGGTCACCTTACCCAACGCCACCATAACGGACGCGGCCATGTCGTACAACGGCTCCATACTGATCATAACTGCCGCCCCCACCACCGGCGCCGCCAACGGCACCATACTCTCGTACGACCTGACCGTACCCCACGACCCGGCGTCCGCCGTCTTCCGCAACGACACCGTGGATATCCCGGCAGAGTACGGGCAGCCCACCAGCATTACGGTGTCGCTGGACGGCATGAAGATGTTCGTCACCACGGGCGCGTCTGCAGGCGCCTCTGCCTCCGCGATGCAGCCGCCCGTCCCGGCCCTCTTCGGATATGGCGGCCCCGCCGGCATCGCGCCTGCGTTCCTGCCGCCCTCCTCCTCCCCCTCCCCCCGGGCCGCCGCCGTACCACTGCATCCGGCGTCCTCCCACGACGTCGCCCACGCGTACATACTCGAGTACTCGCTCTCCACCCCCTTTGACATCTCGACTGCCTTCCTCTCCGACCCCGCCGTACTCTCCTCCAGCCAGTTCTCCGCCCCCGCCGGCGCGGCGTTTTCCCACAACGGCACCATAATGTACGCCGCCGTCCCCGCGCCCAGGGGCGGCGGCTTCATACTCTCGTACGCCCTGGAGACCCCGTTTGACCCGTCGTCCGGCGCCCCCGCGGACTCCCTCACGATACCGCCCTCGTACGGCTCCATATCAGACGTGGCCATATCCGCGGACGGCACGGTCCTGCTCGTGACGGCCTCTGCCCGCGCCGGCAGCGGCACCGTGCTCTCGTACGCCCTGTCCGCGCCGTTTGACCTCCCGCCCCCGGGCACGGCCCCGGCCGCGTCCATACCAGTCCCGGCCGCGAGCGACTCGCCCGTGGGAGTCGCGTTCTTTGCCGGGGACAGCAGGGCACTGGTGTCGGCCACTTTCACCCCCGCCGCCGACCCCGGCTCCCCGCGCGGGGTGCAGCTGCCCGACCGCCAGGCGGACACGCCGCCCCCGCCGGCAAACCTTGCAAACGCCACCGTCACCGCCTCCACCGCGGTGCTGTCCTGGGACGCCCCCACAGGCGACACTCCAGTAACCGGGTATGTGATACTGTACAGGATCCCGGCAGTCCAGCCCGAGCTTATCGTGTTGGTGCCAGACACCGGCTCCGCTGACACCTCGTATGTGGTGCGGGGGTTGGCGCCCGGCACCACGTACGAGTTCGCGGTCGCGGCGCTCGGCCCCGGCGGCACGTCGGAACACTCGATCCCCGTTATAATCACCACCCTTGCCGCCGGCGACGACGACGACGACGGCCCCGGCGGCATGCCGGATCCGCCCGTCACGCCGCCACAGCCGGTCGCCCCGAGGGTCTGCCGATGATCCGCACTCGGCCGTCGCGGCCCCGCCGACGACAGCAACAGCAGTGGCGGCGGCTATTACTGCGGCGACGGGACGGCGGCAGCGACGACGACGACGACGACGACCCGCCCGTATCCCAGCAGCAGCAAGTGGGGCCCCGCGAAATATCCGGCATAACCCTGAACAGCACCGCACCCGGCGCCACAACCATAACGTGGGACATTCCCAGCGAGGCACCGGTCGACTACCGGGTATCCCGGGCCAAGGCCGGCGATCCCTACCTGACCTGGACGGACCTGACCGGCAACGCCTTCCCGGCCGAACCCTCCCGGACCATCACCGGCCTGGAGGAGGACGAGGAATACAAGGTGAAGATTCGCGCCCGGTATGACGGCGGCGGCGGCGGCGGCGGCGGCGGTCCGGGAGACTGGGGCGTCGAGGCGACCATCAGGGTCGCGGGGGCGTGGTCGGGATGACGCCCGCGAGACGCGGGCCGGGGACCGGCCAGACCAGCGCGGCGATCCCTGCGTCCGCGGCGCCGGCAGGCGGCCCTGCGCGCGCGGCCCGGGGGAGGGCGCCGCGGGCCCGGCGCCGCGGCGCGTCCGGGCTCCGGGTGACGGCCGTGCTGGCGGCGGTGCTGCTGCTGCTGGCAGCCGCGTCTGCGGGCCACCTGCTGATGCAGCAGGATCTTGGGCCTCACATGGCGCCGCATCCGGCGGGACACGGATTCATGCCGGGTTACGCGTGGGCCCAGACGGGGCCCCCGGCGTTCGTATCCTCCACGCTTGACCCGTCCACTGGGGTGCTGACGATCACCTTTTCAGAGGATATAGACGTCACGCCCGCGGCAAACGTCGTATCTGCCAAGATACACGTGAGGGAGTCGGGCAGCTACACGGGCGGCATAACGCTGGCTGCATCAGAGCTTGGCACGACTGCCGACTCTGCCACCATATCTTTCACCCTCACCACGCCGCACCGTACAACGGTCGCGGGGATGGCCGCGCCGGAACTGACCATAGAGCCCGGGGCGGTGCAAGACACTGACGGGAACGCAATCGCCGGCACGTTTGACGTCTCCACGGCTACATTCGTCGACGCATTCGACGTCTCGGCACAGGAGACCAATCCGTCAGGCGTGGCGTTCTCCGGCGACGGCGCCAAGATGTTCGTGGTGGGTTTTGACGGGGCCGACGTAAACGAGTATACACTGTCCACCGCATTTGACGCCTCCACGGCGACGTTCGTAGACGCCTTTGACGTCTCGGCGCAGGAGTCCAGTCCGTCAGGCGTGGCATTCTCCGGCGACGGCGCCAAGATGTTCGTGGTGGGCACTGCCGGGGACGACGTAAACGAGTACACCCTGTCCACCGCATTTGACGCCTCCACGGCTACATTCGTCGACGCCTTTTCCGTCGGGGGGCAGGATACCTTTCCACACGACGTGGCATTCTCCGGCGACGGCGCCAAGATGTTCGTGGTGGGTGATGACGGAAACGACGTAAACGAGTACGCCCTGTCCACCGCATTTGACGTCTCCACGGCGACGTTCGTAGACGCCTTTGGCGTCTCGGCGCAGGAGATCCGTCCATGGGGCATGGCATTCTCCGGCGACGGCGCCAAGATGTTCGTGACGGGTGGTGACGGAGAGGACGTAAACGAGTACGCCCTGTCCACCGCATTTGACGTCTCCACGGCGACCCACGTCACCGCCTTTGACGTCTCGGCGCAGGAGATCCTTCCGTCAGGCGTGGCATTCTCCGGCGGCGGCGCCAAGATGTTCGTGGTGGGCACTGCCGAAGACAACGTAAACGAGTACGACCTGCGCTCCGTCTACCCGATTGTGGTGGACAACCACCCGCCGACTGCGGACGCCGGCCTCGACCGGACGGTAAACGAGGGCTCCACGGTCACCCTGGACGGCTCGGGCTCCTCCGATCCCGATTCCGGCGACACCCTGACGTACTCGTGGACGAGCGACAGCACCCCGCGGATCACCCTGACGGGCCAGAGCCCGGTGTTTGCGGCGCCGTTTGTCACGTCGTCCACCGACATCACGTTCACGCTCGTGGTAAGCGACGGGACCGTCGACTCGCCCCCCGATACCGTAACCGTCACCGTAAACAACGTGGATCCGCCCCCGGAGTTCCTCTTCGCCGGGCTTGCCAGTTCCACGGGGGTGCTGACGATCACCTTTTCAGAGGTTATAGACGTCACGCCCGCGGCAAACGTGGATGCCGCCAAGATACACGTGAGGGAGTCGGGCAACTACACGGGCGGCGTAACGCTGACTGCATCCGAGCTCGGCACCTCTGCCGACTCTGCAACCGTATCGTTCACCCTCACTCCATCGCACCGCGGGACGGTCGCGGCAATGACCGTACCGGAGCTGACCATAGAGCCCGGGGCGGTGCAAGATGTCGAAGGGAACGAAATCGTCGGCACGTTCGACGTCTCCACGGCCACGTTCGTCGACTCCTTTTCCGTCAGGGCGCAGGATACCACCCCGCGGGGCATGGCGTTCTCCGGCGACGGGACCAGGATGTTCGTGGTGGACGGTTCCGGGGACGACGTAAACGAGTACTCCCTGTCCGCCGCATTTGACGTCTCCACGGCGTCCTACGTCCGCGACTTTGGCATCGGAGGGCAGGAGAGATCTCCGCAAAGCGTGGCGTTCTCCGGCGACGGGACCAGGATGTTCGTTCTGGGTGGCTTCGGGGACGACGTAAACGAGTACTCCCTGTCCGCCGCATTTGACGTCTCCACGGCGGCATTCGTCGACTCCTTTTCCATCAGGGCGCAGGAGACCGCCCCGCGGGGCATGGCGTTCTCCGGCGACGGGACCAGGATGTTCGTGGTGGGTACCACCTGGGACGAAGTAAGCGAGTACGACCTGACCGTCCCGTTTGACGTCTCCACGGCGGCATTCGTCGACTCCTTTTCCGTCAGGGCGCAGGAGGCCGCCCCATCAGGCGTGGCGTTCTCAGGCGACGGCTCCAAGATGTTCGTGGTGGGTTTTGACGGTGACGGCGTAAACGAGTACAACCTGACCGCCGCATTCGACGTCTCCACGGCGTCCTTCGTCCGCGACTTTGACGTCTCGGCGCAGGAGGACTATCCAGAGGACGTGGCGTTCTCAGCCGACGGCACCAAGATGTTCGTGCTGGGTAATAACGGAAACGACGTAAACGAGTACGACCTGCGCTCAGTCTACCCGATCGCGGTGGCAGACCAGGGCGTACCGCTCCCCAACCTGCCCCCGACCGCGGACGCGGGTGCGGACCGGACGGTAAGCGAGGGCGCCACGGTCACACTGGACGGCTCGCGCTCCAGCGATCCAAATTCAGACGCCCTGACGTACTCGTGGGCGCAGACGTCGGGCACACCCACGGTGACGCTCTCAAGCGCCACGGCGGCAAGCCCGACGTTTACGGCGCCGGCAGTCGGCTCGCAGCAGCGCATAGTGTTCACCCTTACGGTGTCCGACGGCACACTGACTGACACGGACACAGTCGTCATCACGGTCCTGGACGCGCAGCAGCAGCCAACGCCGCCAACACCGCCAACGCCACCGCCGCCACCGCCGCCACCGCCGCCACCCACCAACCAGCCCCCGGCTGCGGACGCGGGTGCGGACCGGACGGTAAACGAGGGCGCCACGGTCACACTGGACGGATCGCGCTCCTCTGACCCTAACGGCGGCGACACCCTGGCGTACTCGTGGGCAAGCGACAGCACCCCCCGGATTACCCTGACGGGCCAGAGCCCGGTATTCACGGCGCCCAACGTCACGTCGGCCACCGGCATCACGTTCACCCTTACGGTGTCCGACGGCACACTGACTGACACGGACACAGTCGTCATCACGGTCCTGGACGCGCAGCAGCAGCCACCGCCACCCACCAACCAACCGCCGGTGGCCGACGCGGGTGCAGACCAGACCGTAAGCGGGGGCGCCACGGTCACGCTGGACGGCTCCCGCTCCAGTGATCCTAATTCAGACGCCCTGTCGTACTCGTGGGCAAGCGACGGCACCCCCCGGATTACCCTGACGGGCCCAAGCCCTACATTCACGGCGCCCAACGTCACGTCGGCCACCGGCATCACGTTCACCCTTACGGTGTCCGACGGCACACTGACTGACACGGACACAGTCGTCATCACGGTCCTGGACGCGCAGCAGCAGCCACCGCCGTCCACCAACCAACCGCCGGTGGCCGACGCGGGCCCCGACCAGACGGTAAACGAGGGCGTCAGCATCACCCTGGACGGCTCCCGCTCCAGTGATCCGGATTCAGACGCCCTGGCGTACTCGTGGGCTAGCAGCACCCCCCGGGTCACCCTGACGGGCCAGAGCCCGGTATTCACGGCGCCCAACGTCACGTCGACCACCGACATCACGTTCACCCTCGCGGTATTTGACGGCACACTGACTGACACGGACACAGTCGTCATCACGGTCCGGGACGTGCCGGTGGCCAACCAGCCCCCGACGGCAGACGCGGGTGCGGACCAGACCGTAAGCGGGGGCGCCACTGTCACCCTGGACGGCTCCCGTTCCAGTGATCCTAATTCAGACGCCCTGTCGTACTCGTGGGCAAGCGACGGCACCCCCCGGATTACCCTGACGGGCCCAAGCCCTACATTCACGGCGCCCAACGTCACGTCGGCCACCGGCATCACGTTCACCCTTACGGTGTCCGACGGCACGTTGGCTGACACGGACACAGTCGTCATCACGGTCCGGCACGTGCCGGGCCTCCCTGATCCCAACGGCGCAGGCAGACACGCCACCACGATCACGCTGCAGGATCTGGGAGTGCTGCAGCTGGTTGCGCACGACCTGTTTGACGTAAGAAGGGGGGACACGGTGACTCCCGAATCCGCCACGGATATTGAGAACGGAAAGCTGGACCTGAGTACCCTGTTTGTCAACATGTCGTCGGGGAATTACTTTGGCGACGAGATCGTCGCGCAGGGCGGGGAGGTCAGAAACCGCGAAAACGTCATAATGTTTACGGTGGCGGCCAACCTCGGCGAGACGTACCTTGCCTTCACGGATATGGGGGACAGCCGGGAGGCCGCCATGGCCAAGACGCTTGCGATATACCATGAGATGTTTGCAGCAGCATACGGCAACGCGTTTGGCGAGCAGGTCCCAGAAAAGCGCAGGGGCCAGGCCACGCCTGATGGAAACATCGCCTTCAGGACTGTCCACGACTTCCTGCCGGGCAGCATTACGGTCAACGGCACAGTTACAGAGCTGCTCAGCATGCCCCCGAACGCCAAGCTGTCCGATTCGGAGATGATGCAGCAAAGCTCGCCTCTTGACGGGCAGCTGGATGAAGAGTTTCTCACAATCGACATAAGCCACCCCAACGGCCCCGTGATCACCGTGAACCTGCTAGAGGCCGACAGGTCGTTTGGCGACCAGTTTGGCACAAAATTCAGCTTTGACGAGATGCTCGCGGAGCTTGAAGACGGAAAGTACGATCCGAGTGACAAGGCCATGCGCGAGATCAGGAATATGATCAGCGTGGTGTATCCTGAGGCATTCCTGGATGGAGCCGGGTACGTATGCAGGGGATAGTGGGTGCACTGGGTGCAAAAAGTGACATCAAAAAGAGAGGCTCCGGCAGTGGGGACGGTGACTTGCCGGACACGGAATTCTGGACTTGGCTCTTGTCTGAACCCACGGGAATGGCAGACTCTGCCCGGCGGGCCGAGGCGCAGGGTTGGGACGGCATCGGGTTGGGGGACTCCCAGAGCCGGACGGGAGACCCCTACGTATGCCTCACGCTCGCGGCCGCCGTAACTGACACGCTTGGCCTCGCCACCTACGTGACGAACCCCGTCACCCGCCACGCCTCGGTGACCGCCACCTCGGCATTTACGCTCCAGCGCTTCTCGGGGGGCCGCATGATACTCGGCATTGGCCGCGGCGACAGTGCACTCGCGCACCTTGGCCGCGCGCCGGCTCATCTGAAGTGGTTTGAGGCCTACCTTGAGCATCTCCAGACCTACCTGGCAGGCGGCGAGGTGGGTTTTGAGGAATCCAACATCCCCGACGAGGCGGCCCCGCCCGTGGACCGGATCAGCCTCGCGAAAGCGCCCGGGCACAGCTCCATCTGCTGGGCCGGCGGTGAACCGGACGAGCCGAAGGTGCCGGTCGAGGTCACGGCAACAGGGCCCCGCGTCATCGGCATAGCCGCCCGGCAGGCCGACAGAATCATACTGGCCGTCGGCGCCGACCCTAGGCGCGTCGCCTGGGGCATCCAGACCGCGCGCGAGGCGGCCCGCCGCGCCGGTCGGGACATCGACAGCCTCAGGTTTGGCGCCTGCGTCAATGTAGCCTGCGATGACGATCCGGCCGCGGCCCGCGAGCTGGGTCGCCCATCCGCGGGGTTGTTCGCCCGCTTCTCCGCAATGTACGGCGAAGTGGTAGGCCCGGTCGACGACTCGCAAGCCGGGGTCCTTCATAGGCTGCACGACCGCTACAACATGGACGAGCACGGCCGGCAGGCCGGGCAGCAGGCCGCGGCACTCACCGACGATTTTATGGACAGGTACGCGATTGCCGGACCCCCGGAGCATTGCGCCGACAAGCTGACCGAGCTCCGGAAACTCGGGGTGACGAAGTTTGTCATCGCCGGCCCGAATTTCATCCCGTCAACCCGTGAGGCCGAAGCGGCCGCGGCGCGGTTCGCCGGCGAGGTACTGCCCCTTCTGCGGCGCTAGCAGAACACCGCCACCGCACCGATGCGGGAACCGTTGGCCCGTTCGCGGCCTGCTTTTCGAACGAACCGCGCTTCATGATTTCGCGCGCGCCGCGACACGGGAGCCAAGCGGACTCGCAGGTGGCGGGGACGCCATCCGGCACCGCGGGGAGGTGTGCCGCGGGCTAGAGCGCGAGGACCCGGGGACAATCGCCGGGTTGGGGCCGTACGCCACACGTAGCGGCGCCGTCCAACCCTTGCAAGTCACGCCCCGATTTTATGGACATTTAGACAGGCTTTGGCGCAGTGGACGGATCCGTCTCTGCCACAATTGCGGCGTGTCCGGCGGCAGATCTCCGGGTCCTGGACGCGCGTGGAGAGCTCGTCTACAGCGTACGCTGGGGGGTACGCTGCCCCCCTGTAGGCTGATGCGGAATCAGGCGACGAGATTGCAGCAGACGCACTTTAGCGCGAGCTGCAGCTGCCTCATGCGGAACGTCTTTGCGCGCGCGACGGCGCCAAACCTCTCCTTGATGACGGAGGACGCGGCCTCGACCGGGCTCCGCTGGTGGCATGCCCTGCCAAACCCGTCGCGGTCGTCCTCGTACCACTTGAGCATCCGGCCCATCGGATGCAGCCCCCTTGCCCGGGAGTTCCTCTCTGGGCATATGACCGGCTTGCGTTCGCTGCGCGCAATCTGCGCGCAGTTTGCCCTGCGCAGGTACGCGGCGTCCAGTATGGCGTGGCCGCCTCCACGCGGTATGCGCCCGTACATCTCGCGGAATACAGGCGAGTCGTGCCTCCGCCCCGCGGTTACCGCGCACGCCGCGATCCTGCCGTGCGGCGCGACCAGTATGTGCAGCTTGTTGAACTCGCGCCCGGATATGATCCCGCGCCCGGCGTCCTCCCAGTCCTCATATTTGACTATGGAGAACCCCGACGAGTCGCCCAACAGGGTGCCGCGCGCGCAGTCCCCGGCCTGTCCGGCTAGAAGGTCCAGCACGAACTCCATGTCGCCTGCAAGCTCCGATGCCCAGCCGTGGAGGCCGGATTTCAAGGGAACTCTTTTTAGCCCGTACATGCCTACGGAGCCTGAATGCTCATCCGGGTACTCGACGTGTCTGCGGTACGAGTGGCCGCGGTATGTCATGTCCACACCAACACACACGATCCTGGAAACGTTCGTATCGGTGGCGTTCGAAGGGCGTCGCGGATCAGTTTCGTTAGCTGTTTAATCCTAATCCTCTTCACCCTGCCCCCGCCTTTTCGCCTCCTCTCGTACGTCTTGTAGTCGCGGCACTCCTTGATCTTCTGCCTTCGCCGCTCCGCCTTGCATGCCCGCACATGGGCATCCTGTCTTTTCTTGCCGTCCTTCCTGCTTCTTTTGGAAGCCATTGGCGTGGCGGCTACAATATGATCAATAAGCTTTGCCATCCGGGTGCGTCATGATCTTTAAGCTTTTCGTGACTTTGGCGGTGAAAAGTTGGACAGCGCCGGATCATTGTATGAATCAAGTGCACGAACCTCGATAATATTAGACCGTATAGCTGTATTAAAAAGCCAAAGTTCGTGAACACGTAACTGTCCAAACAAAGTATGTGAATCAGATCTCTTGCAGGCAAGGCATGAACCGTGCTAAACGGGAAGAGCTCGAGAGGTCGTGCAAGGGAAGGAAGAATCGCAAAATCGGGAGTTACAACTGATCTAGTGACGCGATTTAAATTTGAGTATGTTATATCCAATACATGTCTTCATTGAAGTATGAAGAAGGACTTTCCACAGTGGGTATTTATGTTTCTAGAATTCTGATTGGCCCATCTGATAAACTTGCCATAGACTATACATTAGAAGCTTCTGGTATTGACGAGAATGAAAGCAACGACCAAAGCGACATCTCTGCCAAGGAGTTATTCTGGAGAATGTTTTTTGAAGATGCTCCTATGCCTACGCCGAAATCTGGTACCGCAGAGAGGGCATCTGGCATGCTGGGCCGCGACGTAGATCTGACTGACGAAGCCATGGAAATTGGCATTGCACAATTGGATCAGTAAGTTGGAACGAATCTATATTGACACTAATGTTTTGCTTTATTGGTTGCTACCGTCACGTACTGCCACTGCCAAACCATGTACTGATTTTATAAAAGACATAGAATCTGGCCGGAAATATCTCGGAATAATTTCTAACTTTGCTCTAAACGAAATGATCAAGGGAATACGAAATATTCTCGTGACTCGCAATAAAACCGATGTGGCATATTGGAAAAACAAGGTTGATCTGGCGCTACATGCAATTTATGAACTCAATGAGAATTTTATGATTGTCTCTGGGACCGCAAAAGAAGTCGATTCTGGTGTCAGTATGAATTTTGGTGCCGTATCAATCGAAGCAACAAGTCTGATAAAAAAATATCCGGGGACTGTACAAGCCCACTCCAAACGTGGAGTTATCCATGATGGATTGTCTCCTGCTGATACATTGCATGCGGTGTTGGCAAAACGAATGAATTGTAGTCAAATTGCCACCTTTGATAATGATTTTGACGAGCTCTCTGATTATATGCCAAGAATGAATGTGAAGGAGGCCTATACTGCATGACTCTGAACGTGCACGTCAACTTTGGCATAACTCCGTTTTGTCAGTGTGCGACATGTTTACGGCATTTTGATCTAGTGACAAATTCTCACACTCGTTACAGAAACAGGGAGCCGACTCTGATATTTTGCAACCGGATGATATATCATATGCAAAATCTTCTTTTTAATTGGTGTGTGATAATATGACCTCCACTGATAATACTGTAGATCGGATTTGGGATGAAGAACCCGAGACTATTGACGAGGATACAAATGCAGTAGAAAGAAGTGATGAGATCAAAAAAAACTATTTACTTCTTCGAAACTATGTTCAAAACATTCTGCCTATGAGAGGGATGCTACTCAAAACTTCCCTGAACTCCCTAAGCGAAATAGATGCAGGCACATTTTTTCTGGAAAACTTTTCTCATGAAGAAAAAATCAAGGCAAAATCGATGTTTCAAATGGATATAATTTCTGGCATCATGCTGTATATTGAAGATCTTGTTGTTTTATCGGAATCGTTTAGGAGAAAAATCTTGTATCACAAACTGTTGGATCCATCTGATAAAAACCAAGCCGATGTAGGTAGAATGATTGAGGAATTTTTCAGGAGTGTAAACTCTTTCTCTGCTGAGGATATTGGCCGAATTCTTGGGTACGGGAATCCCGGCCGACTGGGTTTTGAGGATGAAGAAAGAGCGCTTGTTGAGAAGATCATGCAAAAAAATATTGCAGAGTTGAGACGGATGTTTGTCCAAATAGGCGAATTTGGCAGTACTCACCATCCGGCATTTAGAAGATTCAAGCACGGGGGCGCACCGCTGATACCTGGGGCGGAAGTGCGACGAGGCGACGGGATTCTTTCCAGATTTGACTCTCATACACCTGTGCTAGAAGGGTCGGATCCGTTCAAAGACATAATCCTCATCCCTCTGTCAAAAGATGTTTTGGAAGGATATCGTATAATAATTGGTGGCATTCAGACATGCTTGAACGATCTAGTCAAAAATCACCTCCTATGCATAGAACGGAATCTGAACGGAATGATCCCAACTAACAGCTATTCTAAAGACTACTTATCTGAAAAGGAAATAAAACTGTACGAAAAAATTATCAATGAGTTTTACGACGAACATCCGTCTAATGTAGGTGATCTAAGACATTTTCACTTTGAATCGAAAATCAAAAAAGAAAAAATCAAATGGTACATTGACCTGCCAGATTTTTTAAAAGAATGTAAAAGGAGAGCAGAATAAGCAAACAACTTATTTTGACGCGTTATTTGCTGGCCTGAATCCATTCGGATTGTGACTATATGAATGGAAACAAACTTAGCCCGGGGATAGATAAGGGCATGAGTCGAACAAATGCTATGCGTTGTAAAATAAGTAAGAGTGGGGGAATACTGTGAGCGCCCCCATTCGCCTTCTGCAATCATTCGTGTGAAGTATTCAAACCTACCGTGGGGGGTGAGTTTGACTCCGGAGGGACGAGACGGGTTTTACCGACTATTTTAGACCCAGACCAACGCAGACCATGCCTAGATGGGGGATCTAAAGTATACATGTAGGGAAAATCTGCCATCTGATCGCCAAGGCCGGATGGTGGCGTGGCCATGCCGGGGTATCGAGCGTAGCATATGAAAAGTCGGTCCGCTATTCATGGACGTCCCTCTCCATCCATCCCGGGTCCTTTTTCCTGATCGTTTCGGCTGCCTTCTTGTTCCTGAATGCCATCAGGGGAGTCTCGTAGTTGTCAATACCGAGGGAAAAGTGCAGCCATGCCTCGTTGTAATGGCCGGTGCATGCCTCCAAGCCCCCATAGCTCCAGATCTCATCCTCCGGGCTGCGGTGGAGCCTCTCAAGCTTGCCGTTCGTCTGGGGGTGGTACGGCCTGGGGTTTATCGGGACGGTGCCGATCTCGAGCGGCTCCTCCTCAAAGGCAGTCGGCTGCCACCTTCCTGCCGGCTTCTTCCTTCTGCCGCCCTGGCCCACAACGCCCGAGTCGTTGTCGGACAGTATGGGCGCAGGCCTTCCGGACCTCTTGATTGCAAGCCGGAGCAGAAAAGTGCGCCATCCATGGTGCAGCGGCCGCAACAACAGTCGCCGCTTGGCCTGCCAAAGACCAAATTCGTCAACGGCGGGACAACTGCCGAAGAGTACGAGACAGAGGAGAGGATGCCGGAAGGCCAAGACGCAAAGCCGTCACCTGTAGCTCCATGATCATGACCGATCACTCGTCGCTGCGCCGTGTCTGGATGTCCAGGTAAAAAGCATCCCGTTCCTTGTCATCCTGAGGCACATAAGTAAACCCCCGCTTGGCATAGAAACCCCTGACTTCTGGATCGTCTTCCGGGTTTAGCATGACTACCCTGCATCCGACTCTTTTGGAATGGCTCACGGCTTCCCTGATTGCCCACGCTATGAGACTTGTTCCTACTCCCTTCCTTTCATAGTCCTTGTGGGTTGCCAGGTGGCCGATCAGCAATGCAGGAATGTTCCCGTACCCTTTTCCCTGCAGCCGCTCATCCCTTTCTGGCCTCATGTGCGCCATCGCGATCGTGACAAACCCGATCATTTTTTTCTTGTACATGCAAAGCCAGGTTTGGCCCATTCCCTCCTTCATGTCGCTGAACGCAGTGACGCGATAGTATTCCGTGTATGATGGATCCTTGCATTCGAATTCGGCATCTATGGACATGGCTGGATCTAACATGACGATAGAAACGTCTCTGCTAAAATCAATGTCTGGAGTCATGATTAGAGTGAAATCTATGCTTCTTTCAATTTACCGGCACGCTCTAGGGCAGCTTTCACGGTATTGATCGATTCTTCAGTGGGGCCAGCTTTCAACTGGCTGGTTACCTGCTCCCACTGCTTGTCATCCATTGGTTTTACTTCCCTCAAAGCCATGCAACCAACTCACGATTTTGCCATATAAACCGTAATGACATGATTTTGATATTTTGTGTCATGGCAACGGATCTGTATCTTGAAGATTGGCTGCAGTCAGCCCTGTGGATGTCTTGATCCATACGTATGAATTCACGTGTCCTTCATATTAGTCGGACAACCTCGCGGGCTGCGCTCTTGCCGTGCGCCCTACACGTAAGGACGCACGTGGCAAAATCTGCCAGTCGTCATGTGTCTGGTTTGTAGGTTCCTGCCCGGACGGATTTTACTATCTTGCTGGCCTTGGGACGGGAGATCTGTCTGTTCCAATAGGGCGATCGGCATGTTTGTACTAGGCATATACTCGGAGTTTTGGTGCCTTTCGGGATCGTCCAAGTACCGCCGCACTGCTCACAAGTGTACTTGATTACCGTGATCGTGATATCTTCCATCATGACACCACGTGTGTCACATGTAAAACATCAGTATTTGTCAAGGGTTCTGCCTCCAATTCGGGAGCTAGGTATGAGAGCGCGGGGAGGGGGATTTGAACCCCCGAGTTCTTTCGAACATGGGATTAGCAATCCCACGCCCTACCGGGCTAGGCGATCCCCGCACGCAGGAAGGCGCCAAGCCGCACAATTAAACTGATTCTGTCGGCGGCGGCCTTTCAATCCGGCCTACGCCCCCCACGCCGCGGCAGTCAGGCCGGGGCGGTGGTGCTGTACTCCTCGTGAAACTGGGCGTAGTTCCTTACGATGTCTTTGAGCGGCAGCCTGCGGCCCCCCACCATCTTGAGGTCCACGTCCGCCTTGCCCGTCTCATCGTTTATCGTGACTATGTTGTACGTGTTCTCGAACAGCCCGCGGACGCGCTCGGATGTGGCCGTGCCCGCGTTGACCACGGTCAGCCCTCCAAAGGCCCACAGCCAGGGCCTGTGCTTGTGCCCGCACAGGACGAGATCTACTCCGGTCTCGAGGATCGTCCTCAGCACGTCGCCGGCGTCCACCACCGTAAGCTGGTCGGATCCCGTGTCGGGGATGGCTATCAGGTGGTGGTGCATTGCCACGATCTTTGTCTTTCCGGCGTACTTTTGCAGCGTCCGCTCGATCCACAGGTTCTGGCGGTAGCCCACCTCGCCGTCGTTCCTGTCGGGGCGGGCGGTGCCCACCGTTATCAGCACGGTGTTGTCGCCAAGCTCGTTGACCGACTGGAAGGGAAAGTACTTTCTGAAGAGCAGGTAGCCCGTGTTGCGGTAGTCGTGGTTCCCGCTTATGGCGATTATCTTGCCCGCGTCAAACCTTGAGATCAGCGACCTTGCCTTCTCGTACTCCCTGACCAGCCCCTCGTTTGTCAGGTCGCCCGTAACAACAATGACATCGGGACGCATGCCGTTGACCTCAGAGAGCAGCGCCTCGAACTTTTCTGGAAGGAACTGGGAGCCTACATGCAGATCAGAGATCTGGACAATCTTCACGATCATACCTGGCAGAAGGATGGTATTAAACACGTACTATAGTCCGTATGGGGCGATCACGGCGCAGGCCGCCACCCAACGCGCGGACACCCGGGACGGCGGCGCCGTCGGCAGCCAGCGGGTAGGAGGGCGGTAAAAAATGGGAATACTTGGCGTACTGGTTGCCTGGGGTCGCTGTCACGACAAAAAAACTTGCATTTTTTGCGTATACTAGCTTACAGTGATGTCGACCAGCAGAGGATACAGCAACGGGGTCGGGTTGTCGAGCGACTCCCACACGAACGACGTGGCGGTGTACGTGCCCGCCTCTGTTGGCGTCCACGATACCGCCGGACGGATCTCCTGTCCCGCCTCCAGGGCGCCCGAGAGCCACGCTAGGGACACGACGGTTCCGTCAGGATCCTGGATCTGAACAAAGTAGGCGAACGCCTGCGCGCGATCCTGAGGGTTGGACAAATACGACACGATCTGCATCTGCTGGCCCGCAGATACGGTTTCAAGCCCATTCCCGGAGACGTCCAATATCTGCAGGAACGGGGGGGCCGAACCACCACGTGCCTCCGCATAATTGGCCAGAGAGAAGGCCAAGACACAGGCAATAGATATCAATACGGCTGATCTTGCATCCATGATCACGAGGCGCACTGGATGCTAAAAACTCTGTCGACTTTGCCCCCGTAACAGTTTAGCTTCCCCCTCCAGAGGCCGTGCATCGATCCACTTAGGAGATCTGTAGACCCGCCTGCCGCTTTTTGGATGATCGTTGGTAACCGGTAGAGATGTTTGTCCCTGCCGACTTGTTGTACTTTTCAGACGAACCCCCCGTGCGGCCTCGGCTTGATCATATTAGTCTGAAAAAGGCCGGGTTTCTTGCGCATGACGGAGCGGGACGACAGGATTCGGCCCTATGGGGGATGGGGTTCGCGAGGCCGCCACGTCGCCGGCACGCGCGGAGGGATCAAACTGCCTTGCCACACCGCCTCAAAGGATTAAATAATATCGCGCCCGTCTCAGCATGACTTGGGCACAAAGACTGCGGCCGTGATGAAGGGCGACGGCATAGGACCGGAGGTGGTGGACGCCATGCTCATGGTGGTCGGGGAGTGCGGCCTCCAGGCGGAGATTGTGATGTGCGAGGCCGGCTCGGAGCAGTGGGACCGCAACGGCAGGACGGACAAGTCGTACATACCAGACGAGACCATGGGGATACTGGAGGGGTCAGACGCCTGCTTCAAGGGGCCCACCACGACCATACCGGTGCCCGACGCCCCGAGGAGCGTGGCCGTCACGCTGCGGCAGAAGTTTGACCTGTATGCAAACATCAGGCCCACCAAGACGTACAGCCGGCTCTCGCCGGATGCCGGGCTTGACTGCGTCTGCTTTAGGGAGGCGACAGAGGGGCTCTATACCGGCATCGAGGCCCGCATAACGGAGGATACGGCCATTGCAATCAGGAAGATAACGAGGCAGGGCAGCGAGCGCATCATAAACGCCGCCGTCAGGTGGGCGTCTGACCACGGCATGAAGAAGATCGTCGCGATCACAAAGAGAAACATCCTAAAGGAGACTGATGGGATATTCTGGGACGCGGCGCAGCGGGGAGTGCTTAACACGGAGATGGAGCTCTCCGAGATCTACATCGACAACATAATGCAGCAGCTTGTGGTCAACCCTGCCCAGTTCAACGGAGCAGTCCTGGTCAGCACGAACCTCTTCATGGACATTGTATCCGAGCTGGCATCCGGACTCGTGGGGTCAATCGGGCTCATATACTCTGCAAACATCGGCGACCGCTTTGCAATGTTCGAGGCGGCCCACGGCAGCGCCCCTCAGTTTGCGGGCCAGAACGTCGTGAACCCGGTCGCGGCCATATGCTCAGGGGCGTGGATGGCAAGGTATCTCGGCGAGGCGGACATTGCCGACGCCATATTTGCCGCCACCGAATCGGTGGTCAACGAGGGCAGGACCGTAACGTGGGACATCGGGGGCGATGCAAAGACCACCCAGATGGCAGACGCCATATGCGCAAAGGCAAAAGAGTCGCTGCGCCGCTAGGCGCCCGCTGCCACTGAGCACTCCACCAGCAGCAGCTCCTCAAAGAACAGTTTCTTTCTTGCCACGATGCGGGCGTCGGCAAAGCCCGTCATCATGGCATGCCTCATCAGGCCGTCATAGTCGGAGAGCGTGGTGGTTACGATGGCAAGTCTGCCGCCGGGGCGCACGTTGCCGTATACCGAGTCCAGTATGCGGGCAGGCACCTCCAGGCCGCCCGGCCCTCCGTCAGTCGACTCGAACGTGACCGAATCCGTCGCAAGGTACGGGGGGTTGCACACTGCAAGGTCGAACCCTGCGCGTATCGCGTCAGAGCCGCTGCAGCATACCAGGTTCTCCGTGCGGTATGCGCCAGACTGGTTCCGGAGCACCCTGCAGTTGATGTCGGTCCCAACCACGAACTCAAACGAGTCGTGCAACAGCTTTGTGATGTACCCGGAGCCGCTTCCCACATCCAAGGCCGTCAAACCACTGGGTGCGCGTTCTATGTAGTCGGCAAGAAAAAAGGTGTCCTCCGACGGCGGATACTCGTCCTGTTCCACCGCGGGCTTCGTTCGTGCGGGCGGGAGCCCTTCCCGCGCACGGCTTGCAGCAGAGTCGCGTGGAGCGTCCGGCATCATTCACACCCTTGCAAGCACAGAGTCCGCCAAATCCACCACGTCCTGGACGGACAGATCGTCGAGGCGCAGCGGCCTGTCCGAACCGCCGCGCACCTCGCCATGTGTGCCGTCTGCATGCAGTCGGCGGCCGGAGGCGCGGCCGCCGGCATCCTTGCCGTGGCCATTATGGCCGCTGTCATCGTCGACACCGCCGCCATCACCACCGCCGCCGCATATCATACCTACCAGAGTGGAAACCCGCTTGCGCCTGTATGAGAAGATGCGGTTGATCATAGAGATTCGAGCGCCCTCGAGCGTGCGCCTTCGAACCATCGCGAGGACCACCGAATCCACCCCGGGCCTGGGCTCAAAGCAGGAGGCCGGAACGTCCATTATGGCGCGTATCTCAAAGCAGTACTGGGCCACCACACTGATTGCGCGCCTCCTGCCGCGCGCGCGCGGGCCGCCACGTTCGTCACCGGCGCGGCGACTTTTCTCCCCGCGGGGCGAGGCGCCCGCGAGCAGCTTTGACGCAAACTCCCTTTGGACCATTATGATGCAGCGCTCAAAGCAGGAGGATGCAAGCTGCTCCACCGCACGCCGGCTGCGCGAGTAGGGCAGGTTCGATACAAAGACGGCGCAGTCAGAGGTGGACACCGTAGAGTGGCTGTCTGCCGTGTTTCTCCCCTTCGCAGGGCCGAGCCCGTCGCCCCGCACGACCTGCAGGTTTCCAAACTCTGAGAGCGCCGTGCGCGCCCCGTCTGCCAGTTCTTGGTCCAGCTCCACAGAGACCACGCGGGAGGCCCTTTTGCACAGCAGGCCGGTCAGGATGCCGCGCCCGGTTCCCAACTCAAACACCGCTTCGCCGTCCCTGATCCCGGCGGCAGAGACTATGCGCTCGGCCACGCCCCTGGATACCAGAAAGTGCTGCCCCATGCCCTTCTTTTGGCGGACGCTTCCGACCGTCCTGCGGCCGCGACCCCCAGACGTGTTGGGACGGCCGTTGCCGTCACTGATGCCGCCCCCCGTGCCGCTGACAGGACCGTCCGGTCCCGCCTTTCGCCCACGGGATGCGCCCCTGTCACTGGGGGGCTGATTTGTGGGGGAACCGTGCAATGCGGCGGCCAAGGCGGACGCGCCTCTGCGCGCGGCGACGGCCTCAAGGGCGGCGTGCGTGGCTGCAATCGGCGTCATTTCTAGGCGCCTACCTCTTTACAAATATGTTGACTCGCCGGCTCTGGCCGCTCATCTCAGACACTATGCGCTCGGCTATGTGCCCGACAGGGTCGCTGAGGCCCACCCGCTCCTGCAGATCCGCGTAGCTCTCGAACCGTTGGCGCTCCCGCTCGTCAAGCATCGCGTTCATGTACGTCTTGCCTATGCCGGGTATCAGCTCCAGCGCATGCACGCGTGGGGTTATCGGGCCGGCATTGTTGAGGTACGATACAAATTTCTGCTCGTTGTTTGTCACGATCGTGGTTATCACCCCCTGCAGCTCGTTCTTGGCGGACTCTGACAGCATCTCGTATGAGACCTTTCCCAGAACCGATGCCACCTTTGTCCTGCCGGTCTTGCCGATGCGGAGCCGCTCTCCGTTTGTAAACCCGGATCCCGGCACGCCAAGCAGCTCCAGCAGCGTGAGCTTGTTCTCGCCCACTGCCGTTACTATAGTGCCCTCCTTGCCCCTGACGACGGATGAGCGGCCGCGGCGCGTGGGGCCAAGTACGTACGCATACTCCTCGTACGTTCTTGCCTTTGGCGGGTCGGCGTTCAACGCGAACCTGCCCCCCGATTAGAAAGCAGCTGACGCAATCCTTTTCACCAACTACTACTGCCGCCACCGCCACGGTTATTGTTGCCGCCGGCACGCAATCATGCTATAATCACCGTCATCATACCCGGACTAGGAGGAGTGCTCTCGTACTATCTTGAGCATCTTCTCCAGGGTCTCTGCAAGTATGAGCTTTTTCCATCCGAACGTAAATGAGCGCAGCTCGGCCATGCTGGTGGGCTTGATGTTCACAATCTCGACTGCCTCGTCCTCCGTGAGGCTACAGTCCTTGATGAGGAGTTTTTTCATCTCCGCTGCATTCTTGGAGTCCGTAGTGGCAAATTTTGAGACATAGTCAAACGTCCAGCGCTGTATCTGATCCATGTCCTCCGGCTCCACCTTGCCAAGTATCTCCTTTACCTCTGCAAGCGAGATGGATTGCCTGTCCTGTACCTCTTCCATTACGACACACCGAACGGCTTTATGTGATCCAGCCTAGTGATTAAGGTTTTGGTCTTGTTTCCAAGCTTTACGTCAAGCGTTATGGCCCTCCGGCCCACCTCGGTTACGACCCCGACCTTACCATGGTATCTCCTGTGTGGGAGTCCCTTGTGCTGCCGCGGGTCTATTATGACGAGCGCCTGTTGCCCCGCCTGGTATTCGCGCAGCAGAAATGACACGCCGCGGGGGGCCCTCTTCTTCATGACGGAGCGGGACTTGTGCCTGAACCCGTGGGAGCGGCCGTGCGACTTTTTGGTTGCCATGCAGGGGCGGACTCGGAACCCTATTTAATCTAGTATACCTGCTGGCCCTCACGCCGGTAGTTGTCACCGACTCCTACAGTTTCCATTGCCTGCCCGCAGTGTTACGGGTACGGGCTCGGGCCACCCCAGGCCGCCGTGCAAGAAGGCGGCAGCGTGTCGGACCGGGCGCGGACGGTGATTCCAGTGTTTTTGAAAAAAGAAGAAAAAAAGGAATAGAAGCTACTCGTCGGAGAGCTCTACATCTGTGAGGTCTATCTCCTCGTCAAGGTCGGCCGCCTCTGGGACGTCCGTTGCGGACTCCGCTGCCGGGGCGGCGTCGTCTGCGGTCTTTGCAGACTTTGCCTTTCTGGCAGGGGCAGCCTTGGCCTTGGCGGCAGGAGAAGACGCCTTGGGATCTGCAGGCGCCGCATCCTCGGGCTTTGCCACTGTCGCGGCGGCGGCGGTGGCGGCCGCGGCGGAAGCAGACTTTGTCTTTCTTGTCTTGGTCGCGGACTCTGCATTCTCGATGTCTATTACGCCCGCCTCGCCCAAGGCGAAGAGTACTTCCTCCTCTGGGTGGTGCGGGCTGTCGACCATGCGGGCGATCCGCTTCTTTCCGGCCTTTTTAAAGTAGATCCGGTAGGTGCTCGTATGGGCGACTACGTTTCCGCCTATGGGCCGGGTCGGATCCCCGAAGAAGACGTCCGGTGATGCCATGACCTGGTTGGTTGCAATTGCGGCGCAGTTGTAGATCTCTGCATAGCGGGACAGCAGGTGTACGAAATGGTTGATCTTCTGCTGCCTGTTTGAGAGGGTCCCGCGTCCGAGGTATTCAGAACGGAACAGCCCGACTGCCGAGTCTGCAACAATCAGTTTGATGTTGTTTGCCTCGATTACCGGACCCGCGCTCTCCAGAATCAGCGTCTGGTGTGAGCTGCTGTGCGCGCGCGCCACGGTAATGTTCTGCAGAACCTGCAGGGGATCCATGCCGTGGGCCTTTGCAATCGAGACGATCCTCTCGGGCCTAAACGTGTTCTCCGTGTCTATATACAGAACACCGCCCTCGAGTCCTCCCTCTTCCTTGGATTTCTGGACCATCACCGACATGGTGTGGGCGAACTGCGTCTTGCCGCATCCAAATTCGCCATACACCTCGGTAAGTGCCTGGGTCTCAAGTCCTCCTCCAAAGAGGGAGTCGAGGCAGTCGGTACCGGTCGTAATGCGTCCGATCTTCTGCCTGTTATCGTAGATCTCGCTTGCGCTCACAAAGTCCCCGGCCAGCTTGCCGCCGTCGACCAGGTGCTGCCTGGCCTTGTTGACGATCTTCTCTGCCGTGTCCTTCTCCATCCCGGTTATCTCCGCGATTTCGACGGGGCCGCGGACTATGAGATCCATGACGTTGTGGATTCCCGCATCAGACAGCTTGCGTGTTGTAACTGGGCCGACGCCCTCCAAGCTGCTGAGTTTCATGTCCTCCATATGTGGCATAAAAAAGTACGGTATAATAAAGATATCTATTTGATGGGTACGGTACCAGAACCGTCGCGTTTCCATGCGGCTGCGTATGGGCGGTACGCGCTGATTCTGGGGTACTGCCGCGCGGGATGCGGCAAACAGGTATTAGCCCATGTGCCGCAGGCACGCCATGGGGAACAAGACCCTCGTCATACCGGACATACACCACCGGTATCAGACGGCAGAGGAGATAATAAGCCGGGAGCGCCCCGACCTGACTGTATTTCTGGGCGACTATTTTGACGACTTTGGAGACGGTCCGGAGATGACAGAACGGACTGCAAAGTGGCTCGCGCGCTCTCTAGAGTACGACGGTGAGGAGGGCGGCAGGATACACCTGCTTGGGAACCACGACCTGCACTATATGGCGGGCAATGCAGATTACAGGTGCAGCGGGTACTCGGATGCCAAGCGGCGCGTCATCGACTCGTACGGGATAGACTGGGCCAAGCTGCGCCTCTACTACTGGATAGGGGCGGCGGGTACCGGATGGTTGTGCACTCACGCTGGATTCTCAAACAAGTTGTACGCGCAGCAGCGCAGGACCGAATCGGAGACTGTGCAGGATGTCCTCTGCCGCGCAGCAGAGGATCTTGCCGGGGCGTCGGACGGAAACGTCCCGCACCCGTTTTTGGAGGCCGGGTACAGCAGGGGCGGATCCAACAGCGTGGGCGGCCTGATATGGTGCGACTATGACGAGTTTGTGGACATACCTCACACGAGGCAGATATTCGGGCATACCCGGGATTCGGAGGTACGGCGAAAAGTCTCGTCGGATTCGGCGCATTACTGCATTGACACGGTGCTGCGCAATTATGCGATATGTGAGGATCAAGACGTTGTGAGAATCAAGACAAACTAAGCGGATTGGCGCGCACCCGGAGCCCGGCTCAGCGCGCCGTATCTGGCGTTCCTGTTGTTGCCGTCGCCGTCGCCGTCGTAGGTGTGGACACTACGACGGTCGCCGTCGCCGTCGCCGTGCACTGTGCCGACGACATCAGCGCCAGGCGGCGCCGGCCCCACTGATGCCGGCCTAGTCCTTTTGATCACTATGAAAATCGCGGCCGTTATGGCGGCGCCCGCCGCCAAACCAGCTACGGCGCCCGTGCCAAACCCGGGGCCGGCCTCTCCGGCGGTTACTGCAGACAATGAGCCTGCGGCAGGCTGGCTTGCGTCGTCTGCAGGAGGCAGTTGAGTGTCGGAGGCGGCCGGTTCAGGCGGGGACATCGTTGCGGATGCCTCCTCCTCCGTGGCCGCCCCGTCCTCAGTTGTGTCCTTTTGTGCAGCATCCGGATCGTGACGGTAGTTATCACTGCTGTCTGCGCCGGCAGCGGGATTCATCGGGCCGGCTCCCGTGCCAAACTCGGAGCTGCCAGTATCATGCCTTGCGTCATTGTCGCCACCGCCATCGCCACCATAGAACCTGACCTCTATGCCTACGGGTTCTGTGACCGAATTCCCCCCGTACAGTGTCGTGTGGGTCATTATGGCGTACGTCCCGGTGCCGTTGATTGGAACCGTCATGAACGTGGACGTCGCGCCCTCCGCGCCACCGGATACGGGATAGAACCCCCCGCCCTCGCTGAACGGCGTGTACCCAAGCCAGTCGACTGACGGCCAGTCAAGAAAGTGTCCGAAGACGCCGGACGGGACGTTTGTCTGGATTATGCGGCCCGCGGGATCGGCCACGAATGCAGACACGCTCGTGTCCTCCGACTCCCAGGATATCATGACCGAAGCCGCGCTTATGGCCGGGTCTGCAACCTCAAAGTGGTGGTGCCGCCAGTCCCCGGCCATGTAGCGCCCCACCATGTCAAAGGCGCCCCTCGTGTGGCCGTTGGAGTACGTGACGTCCGGGTATGACGGGGATGCCTCCGCCGCCCCGGATCCTGACGCGTTGGCCAAGGCGCCTCCGCCACCAAAGACGATCCGGGAGCCCGCATCCTGTATGACAGGCGTTACTGCAAACGACACCGGCACGTTTGCAGCGTGATGATCGCCCTCAAAGGCGACGAACCCGTGGTGTATGCCCGCGTCTGTATCGCCGGGTATGATCAGTGTGACGTCAACCTGCCTTGAGTCCTGCGGCGGGACGGATACCGAGCGCTGCTCAGGCCAGACGTCCTCCCACTTCTCCCTCGCGTAATAGCTTGCAGACACCGTATAGTCCAGCGCCGTCGCGTTGGCGCCGTTGGGCCCCACCCAATATGAGTATCTTAGCGGCACCGGATATATTCCGGCCATCGGAACGCCCTCGAACTTGTCGGCAGGATCCGACACGCGGATCTCCTGCGTTGTGCCCCACGAGCCGCCCCGCGTCACAAGCAGGAGTTCGCCGCTTGTTATCTCCAGATCCCCGTCTCTGTCGACCCAGTCGTACAGGTACAGGGAGGCTATCCCTATGTCGTCGGCGTACACGTCGGCGGACATGTTCATAAAATCGGAGAATGCAAAGTTGACGCTGAGCACAAGCAGCGACGCGTCGGCAGGAATCGTCCTTCCATCGCCGAACAGGCCCGCAAGGCCCTCGTCGGGGCGCACGTCGGCGAGCCTTACATAGTTTGGAACGTACGCGTCGGTATCGTTGAGTACGGGATCCTGCTGCCGCGGCACGGTGGTGCCGTTGAGACTAGCGTGACTCACAAGCGACATCTTCTGCGGCGATATGGACACGTCGACCGCGTCGGGCCCCGGGTTCTCGATTGTGAACGTGGCCGTGGACCTCGAGCCGGGCTGCAGGTGGCCCGCAAACCACGCGGTCATGGGTATGTCGCGGTCGGGAAGGTCGAACTTGCCTATCCCCGTGTCCGTGATGTTTGAGGACGATATAGCCGGCCGAAGCATGCCGCGTATATTCTGATAGGAGTCGTCATTGTGCACCACAAAAATCCCGCCCTCCTTGTGGACGAACCTTAGGGCCGCCCCCGCGTCGGCGAGGCCCGCGCCCTGCACGAACGGATCGTTGCCCATGTCGCGCGCGGTGGACATCAGGATGTTCTTTATCACAAACGGGTCGTAATCCATCTGGTTCTCCGTCATCTCGCTCATGACTACGGCCGCCGCGCCCGCTATCGCGGGCCCCGCCATGCTGGTCCCCCCGAACAGCGTGAACGGGTCACGCGTGTCTGCATTCTGGGACGCGCCCATAATGCTGCGTGGCACGAAGCCGTATGCCCCTACGCTGACCAGGTCGGGCCTGACGTCTCCGATTATGCCGGGGCCCCGGCCGCTAAAGTCTACCACGTGTCCGCGGTGGTACGAGCGCGGGGCGCGGTCAGTAGCGCCGGTGTCGTTATCTTCGCCGCCGCCGCCGCTGCCTCCGAACCTCGGCTGGTCCTTGAAGGGACCGTACCCAACAAAGACGTTGTTCGTACTGGCCCCTGCAGATATCCCAAAGGAGGACGCGCCCGGCGTCCCGAGCGTCCCGTACCCGTGACCCGAGTTGCCGGCGCTTGACACGACAACCACCCCGGGATAGCTGTCATCAAAGGAGCGCGGCACGGAAAGCATGTCGACTACAAGGGAGAGCATGTCGTGGCCCGGCGCGGCGCCCACGTTTGGAAACGCCGAGACGCCCCAGCTGTTCGATATGATGTCTGCCCGCGGGGCCCCGGAATACGACCACGCGGAGCCCTCGTTGTCAAAGCCGGCGGCCCAGAGCCAGCCGTACAGCGCGTCCCCAAGCCAGAGCGCCTTTACCGGGAGTATGCGCGCGTCTGGCGCCACACCCCCTATGACGTAGCTGCCCGTGTCGTTGTATATGTCGTACGTCATCTTGCCTGCCGACACGATCGTGGCGGAGCTCGCCGTGCCGTGCCCCTCGTAGTCGCTCATCACGCCAAAGAACCGGCCGTCGGGGTCGAGTCCCGGGAGCAGCGTCCCGTTAACCGCCCCGAGCGCCTCGTTCTGGTGCGACGTCAGCGTGTCGTTCATTACGGCAAATACGTCCAGCACCCTCGCCCCGGCCGTCCCCGCCGTATAATCGGCCGTCCCGTCCTCGTCTGAGTCGTATGTGAGAAACTCCCCGCCGCTTCCAAGGACGATGGGGCGCTCGTCTGTAAAGTCAAAGTCCAGTTCTAGGGTGCCCTGCCCGCGGGTATAGTCCTGCCACGAGGTGCTCATGTCCGGTATTATGGTGTCATACACGCCCGGCAGGGCGGAGTCGATCACCAGGACCGGCACCACCTGGATCCTGGTAGGCTGCCCGTCCCCGAGTCCCGGCGCCCCCATCTGGAATATCGCGCCCAGCCTGTATGCACCGCTCTGCGAGCGTATGTAGTCCCTGTCGTCGAGCCCTATCCGCATGTCATGCTCAAGCGTCCCGTTCAGTACGGGGGAGCTTCCGATCTGAGGGTAGAGCGAGTTGTACACCGGTATGGTAGTCCCCCTGCCGCCCTGTTCTATATCCAGATAGACGCCGCCGTCTTCGGCCACGTACACGACAGAGTCAAACCCCTCCGGGACTTCCCCCGTGTGGCTCCTGATCGTACCGCTGTCCGATATGCTCGCATAAAACGTGCTGTTGGTTATGACTATGCCCTGCCCGTCGGGATCGAGCATGACGGGATGGTTTGTGGTGGGATCCCTTGCAAGTGCGTGCTGAATGTCGGGGTTTGAAAAATCCACGCCCGTATCCACGATGGCAATGGTAACGCCGGCTCCCGTGGCGCCGTATTTCTCGGCGATGCCGATGCCGCCCCCTCCGCTGGTCCCGAGTCCCACTATGTCGAGTATGCCCGTTGCGTCCCCGCTGCCGGCCCCGCCGGAGCCGGATGCAACGTGTAGGTGCGGGGCTTCCTTGAAGCCTGGCGTACCTGTGGGGGAACCTGCTAGGGCGGCGGGCGGCGCGTGCAAGTCAAGCGGCCTGTCTGGGATTACCACGAACCCCCTTGAGGAGAGATCGGATGCGGACTCGGGGTGCAGTGTGGCAACCGTGAAAAATCCGCCGCCGGGCCGCCGGGCCGCGTCGTCCTGAAGCGTGCGGGGTTGAGCGGGGGACGATGATGATGATGATGAGTGTGTCAACGGTGATGCGGATGACGCGGCATTACCGCGATCCTCCCAGCTTCCGCCGCCAAAGACTAGATAGCGGCGGCTGTCCTCGTCCGCCCAGCTTCCGCCGGCGTTATCCTCAAGGGATCCGGGGCCAAACCTGATAATTGCAGAGTCATAAGTCCCGCGATATGCAGAGGTTTCCACGGCGCCCGAACCTTGCCAAAGCCACCCGGGTGGCTCCTCTGAGAAGATGCTCCATGACGGCGCCGGGGACGATGCGGCAGCCATCTTGTATGTGGACGCGTCGTACGCGGGGGATGCGGCAAGGGCCGGGCCGGCGGCCAGGCCCGTCCCGTACGCCGTCCATGGTTCGTATGCGCCAAGGGGCCCCAGATCCTGCATCAGTCCGGGTACTGCCACCGTCGCCGCTACACCCGACATCACCGCCAGCGCGGCCACGGCGGCGCAGGCTGCCGCGGCGCCTGTGCGGTAGTCTCGTGCAGTCATACAGATGATAACTCACACGGGCATTATAACCGTGAGTCGATCACCTGCGGCGTGCAAGTATTGCAATCTGGAGCGCCACGATAATCCCGATCGAGGCTATAATCGGAAACAGGAGCGAGTTGAGCTGCGAGGATGCCTCGCTTATAAAAGCCACCGATGTGGATATGGTCCCCGTACTCTCGTCTATCTTGCTGCTTGCCTGGTCAAGCGTCGAGTCGAACCCCTCTATCTCGGACTTTAGCACGTCGAGCTCCTCGGAGGTCTCGTCTAGGATCTTGTTGAGTGAGATTATCTGCTCTGAGATTCCGCCCAGATCCTGGCTCAGTACGTTGGTGGCGGCCGAGCCGTGCGACGTGGTCCCGCGGTTGAAGGCCACCACGTGGAATATGTGCGTGCCCTCTTCTGTCGGGACATACTCTACAAAGTACAGGCCTTGGTGCAGAGTCTCAAACGATTCGGAAAGCGGCACGTATGCGCCAGACGGCAGGTGCACGTGCGTGCTCGCCAATAGATCCGACGGGTCGTTTCCGATGAGCAGCCCGTCGCTGGTGGTCTGCACGAACACCCGGAACGGCTGGTTGATGGCGGCCGTCTCCGGCGCAAAGACCAGCGTGCTGATATAGCGCTCCACCGGCACGTCGACTAGATCAGACGTCGAGGAGAATCTCACGTCTATTATGCGCGACGCGCCGTTCTGTGCCGTGCTGATGGCCTCCACCGCGTACGTCCCGTACGAAAAGCTGGAGGACGGTTGCGGCCAGATCAGCAGATCATAGTTAAACGAGCCGTCCGGTTCGGTGGTAATCTGATCGAACTTTGCAATGGAACCGTCCGGTGCAAAGAGGCGCACGATAAGTGTCTCCTCTGGAAGCCCTATGCCGTACACCTGGAGCTTGTGGTCCGGTGCGTACACCTTGCTGTTGGTGTAAAACTCAAGGTGTTCGCCGTCTTGCTGCTGTTGCGCATACGCGCCCTCGTCAATAGATGCAGCCGCGGCAATGCCGCCGGCTACTGCAAGCAGCACCAGAACGGCGGTAGACGCTGCCACGCGATGGGTGATTCTGGCGGTCTGTCCGACGCTCCCTTGCATTTCTTCACTGTGGCAATCTCCTAGATATTGTTTCGTAATAGGCGGCGCATCCTAATCGGCCCAGCAGTGCCGTATGACGTGGCACGCCTCGGCGCGTCACGCATAGGGGCCTAGCGCCTTCGCCTTCTCTGACCCGGCTTGTTCTGGCCCGGAAATCTTCCAAGGACAAACCGCTTCCTAAAGTTGCTCTTGTTGCGGAGGCTGGAGCTAGTTCCTACAATCTTGCGGCCCTCGACTTTGGGGGTCTGGCCGCGGACCTTGCCTGCCTTTGTGAGCGAACCGTGAGTTGCCATGAAGGGGCGGCCTCTTCTACGAATTTATGTATTTGCAGGCGGGGCGTTGTTGCAAGTTCGTGACCTCTGAGAGGAGGAAGGGGGGAGGGAGGGAGAGGAAGGGGGCTGACGGTAGTGCCAGCCCGATCCTAGTTCGCCAAGGGACTCGGAGTCTTTTTCGCTGGCACGGTGCTGTCCAGCTCGGAACTTTCTGACTCGGGTCTGCGCACATCTTGGCGCGGTTGGGATCTGGACAGCGCCATGGTGCCGAAATACTTTATGTGTTCTGTATTTGTACCAAATACACACAAATCTTTTAATCTACGGATTCATATGCGCGCCGTGAACGCGGCCGCGTTAATCCCCGTTCTGACCATGGCCGTCTTTGCAGGCCTTCTAGGGTCTGACGCGTACGCGCAGGGGCGCCGCCGGCCCGAAAGGGACTGCAGATGCGCAGGCGTCCCGTCCCGCGCGCACGCGGCTACCAGTACTTTGCCTTTATCTGTTCTATCACGCGCTCGTGGTCGCGGCTCTTTTTGCGCGCGTACCGCTCCATGGCGCCCAGCGGCACGCCGCCAAGCGACCTTGCAAGCATGTTGAAAAAGTACCTCTGCGGCCCCGCGGAGCCCGTCTTGTTCATGAACTTCTGTATACCGTACTTGAAGTTGTGCTGCCACGTCTTGTACAGCACGCCGAGCTGCGCGGGAAGCATCTCGTTTCCGATGTTGAAAAAGTCCGACTTTTCAAGCAGCCCTATCGGCACGAACGTCAGCGCCGTCGTCGTAAACATGGAGTTTGGCTGTTCGCGCTCAAGGTCGCTTAGCAGCTCGATGGTCTCCCACGAGTCCTCCGGCGTCTCGTCGTTGTCAAGCCCCATTATCAGCGTGAACGCGGGAACCCAGTAGTACTCGTTGAGCGTCTTGACCCCCTCCTTGACGACCCAGTGCCACTCGCTTGGCGAGTACGGGGCAAGCTTGCGGTCCGCATACTTGTCAATGAGCCGCAGGCTGCCGGTCTCAAAGCCGGCCTGCACACCGATCATGTTGTCGGGGCCCGCGCGTATTATCTTTGATATGTTCGGGATGAGCCGCTCGTCGGCGATTGCCCCGGCAAGGGTGCCGTGCGTCGGGTTGGTGTGCGGCACGCCCGTCGACATTACGGCGGTAAAGAGCTCCTCGAGCGCCTCCCGGTTGGGCTCCATGCCTTTTGACGTGCGGGGATCCATGCCGTAAACGAATATGTCGTCGCTGTGAATCCAGGCCGACTTTGCGTTGCCCTTTTTCATGTTGACCTCGATCTCCTTTTTGACCTTTTCAGGCGGGTAGTACCTGAGCGACCGGAGCGTCACGTCGCAGAACTTGCACCCCCGGCCGCAGCCGCGCATGACCTCGACCATCCCGTGTATGCTCGGCTCTACGATCTCCGGTATCTCCTCAAGGTCGGGCCTGCTCCAAAAGTTGACGAACCTGCCGTAGAACTTTTTGTCGTGGCGCTCAAACTCCTTTATGTTCACCTTAAAGTCGCTTCTCTTGCGGAACGGATCCATGTTCTCAAAGTCGCCCTTGATCAGATAATTGAAGAAGCGCCCGGCGTGCCCGTCAATCTCGGGCGCGATGCCGCCCAGCTCGCCCTCCAGTATGGCGTATATTCCGAACTCCTCTATCTTTTCGGGATCATAATTGTACTGCCACGTGCCGGACGCGCCGGAGATTACCTTTGCCTTTGATCCGGTCCTCTCCTTTGCGGCCTTTATGCGCCGGTGCAGCTCCGCGTTGTAGTACTCGTCGTAGGATATCTGCTTGCGCCCGTACGTGAACGTCATTGTGACGGGCCCCATCCCGAGCGGATCCATCTCGTAGGTGCCTATTGCAAGCGTCTCCGGCCCGATGAACTTTTCAATGTGGTCCGGATGGGCCACCACCACGTCCTCCCTTGCAAAGCCGTCCCTGAGGAGCCCCGCCTCAAGCTTTCGCAGCCCGTACGGGGCGTAGTTTGCAACGCCGTTGGTGTGCGGTATGTAGTTGCAGATAAAGTCAAACAGGATCTTCGGCGTGACCTGGTTTCCCAGTATGCGGTACAGCAGGCTCTTCTTGTCGCGGTAGGGGTCTATCGCGGGGGCGCAGCCAAAGAACGAAGCGAGAGAGAGTCCCCTGTAGGTGGACATCAGTGTACGATCCGCTGTAAGCACGATCTTGGGGCTGGGCAAATCAGCTTTCTGCCCCCTTTGATTTGTTTTAAACCTTGCTAGCTATAAAAAGGCCGGAGTCTGCCGCGCGTGCGGCGCGGCGCGTGCCTGCGCAGGGGCGGGGGAGAGTAGGAGGAAAAAGCTAGACGCGTCATGGATGTGGCCAGCGGGCGGTCACTCCGGACTTGTCCCTGTATGTGTGGCCGAACTCGGGGTTTGCGCGCAGCAGGTGGTCGGCGTCAAACACGGTGCCGTCCCGGCATACCACGTCGGGGCCCGCCACGCAGCTGCCGCATATGCCTGCGCCGCACTTCATCACGCGCTCAAGGCTGGCCTGGGCAAAGATGCCGCCCCTGTGGGCGGACTGCATCACCTTGTACATCATGGGTTCCGGCCCGCACGTGTACACCGCGTCAAAGCTGCCGTCCCCGTCCCCGGCAAGCATGTCGTCCACCACGTCCGTGACCAGCCCCTTGGTGCCGCGCGTGCCGTCGTCTGTGCACACCACGACGCGGCTGCCGGGGCATGCAGAGAGCATCCCGGACGCCGCGTCCTCAAAAAAGACCTCCGACTCGGTGCGGGCCCCCATCACCAAGGTGATTGTGCGGCTGCTGTTGCCGCTTGTACTCGCATGGGACGCGAGCCTCATGAGCGGCACGAGCCCCGTACCCCCTCCGACCAGCAGGAGCCTTCCGTCGCGCACATCAAACGAGTTTCCATAGGGGCCGCGGACGCCAATCTTGTCGCCCGGGCTCACGTTGTAAAGCGAGGTCGATGCAGGGCCGTGGCGCCTCACCGTAAATGCGGCGCGTCCCTCCTCCGGCGCAACCATCACGCTCATCGGAAGCTCGTATGAGCCCGGCACCCATACCATTGCAAACTGTCCCGGCCTTGCAGACGCCATCACGTCGTCTGAGAACGCCAGGGTGCGCACGGTGGGGGTCTCGTCCGTCACATCCTCCACCGTCACCAGAAATGGATGGTCACGCGTCCTATCTGGCAAGTCCCACCATCTCCCCTATGCTTGCGATGTCCTTGCGTTCCATATATGACGCGATCCCGCGGTTTATCTCCCCGAAGAGCCCGTAGCCGTGGCCGCCGAGCGCGCTGCCAATCTGCACCGCGGAGGCTCCTGCCAGGATGAACTCCGCGGCGTCCTCCCACGTGGATATCCCGCCGCATCCCATTATCGGAATCTCGTAGCTGGACGCAATCTCGTAGACGCACCGCAGGGCGACCGGCTTTATCGGCGTCCCGGACAGGCCGCCGTACCCGTGGCTGAGGATGGGCGTCTGCGCCTCCGCGTCAATGGCAATCGATCGTATCGTGTTGATGGCGGTGACTGCGTCGGCTCCGGCGTCGGCCGCGGCGGACACTGTGTCAAGATAGTTTGACGACCCCAGCCCGACCTTTACTGCCACCGGCACGTCGGCCGCGGCCCCCTTTACGGCACGCACGATTCCGGCCACCAGCTCGGGGTCGTCCCCCACCTCGAGGCCCACCTTTTCAACATGCGGACACGACATGTTGAGCTCGTACGCGGTTACCATGCAGCCGGAGAACTCGGATACCATGTCCACGAACTCCGACGCGACGGAACCCACCATGCTGACCAACACGGGAACGCGGCTGTTCTCCCTTATCATGGGAGCAAAGTTGCGCGCCCCCGGGTTTGAGAGCCCCACCGCGTTTATCCATCCTCCGCCTCCTAGTCCCACGACGGTCGGATTCGGGTACCCCTCCCACGGCTCGCGACTCAGCGACTTTGTCACGACGGCGCCGGCCCCCGCGTCGTACAGGCTCTCAAAGACATCCATGGAGATGCCAAGTATGCCGGAGGCAAGCATGGCGGGCCTCTCGAGCCTGATGGGGCCTATCTCAGTCTGCAGGGAGGGGCTGTCACTCACAACTGTCATGCGATGTGCTTTGAATATAACGGTTAATTGGGCAGTACGGCCTGCCTGGCGATCCGGCCCCGGCGGGCCGCGCCGCGTCCCGCACTTGGACCTGCGTGGCCGGATCGGCGCGTCTCCGCACGTGATCTGCGACAGGCGCGCGCAGCCATCGCATGTGGCGTATCGCCATTGCGCGCGGGCGGACCTGACGCGGCTCATAGTATCTTTTTAAGGGCCGCAAATACGTCATGCGCATGGTCGGCCGGTACAGGGCGCTGCTCACCGAGCTTGGAGTTATAATCGTAAGCGAGGAGGACGGCGCGGTTGCAAGGACCTTTGCCTTTGACGATCCCGTATCTGACTATCTGGAGATAAAGGAAGGCAGGGCGCCGCAGTCGTGCCGCGGCCTCGGGCCATATCTGGAGTCCCTGAACACGGCGGTGTCCACCGGCGACGACGCCCTGCTTGGCGTGCTAAACAGGGCGTCAGTCGACGTCCAGGCGCTCAAGGGGCAGGAGGCCGAGGATGCCCGGGCCTCAAAACAGCAGATGATCATATCGTCGGGGCTTGCGTCGGATGCAAGGGATGCCATCTCAAAGCTGAGGGATTTTGCCATGGGGCTGTCGTCATCAAAGGTGACCGAGGTATCCAGCAGCTCCGACCTGCACGTCATACAGGCCGTCAACTCGCTTGACGAGATAGACAAGGTTGCCAACGCGCTCAGCTCCAGGACAAAGGAGTGGTACGGACTCCACTTTCCGGAGCTTGAGAACATGGTGGACAGCATAGAGGGGTACGCCCGCATAGTGCTGGCGGGCCGTCGCGACGGCTTGACGGCCGAGTCGTTTGAGGCGGCTGGCTTTCCAAGCGAGAAGACGGAGATGCTCCTTGTCGCCGCGTCAAACAGCAGGGGCGGCGAGATTACGGACCAGAGCCTTGAGATGGTGCAGACCATGGCGGGGCAGCTGATCTCGTTTTACGATCTGCGCAGGAGGCTGGAGGCGCTGGTAGACAAAGAGATGGGGGCCGTGGCGCCCAACCTGGCCGCAATACTGGGCACCGCCCTGAGCGCAAGGATGCTTGCAAGAATCGGCAGCATAAAGAAGATGGCGTCGCTGCCCGCCAGCACGATACAGGTACTGGGGGCCGAGCGGGCCCTGTTCCGCTCGCTGAAGACCGGCTCCGAGCCGCCAAAGCACGGGCTGCTGTTCCAGCACCCCCTGGTGCACGCGGCGCCCCGGTGGCAGCGCGGCAAGATTGCGCGGGCAATAGCAGCAAAGGCCGTCATAGCGGCCCGGGTCGACGTATACAGCGAGGGCGGGGAGCTCAACAAGACGCTTCTGGAGAAGCTGAACGTAAGGATAGGCGAGATAGGCGAAAAGTTCCGCGAGCCGGTGGAGAGGGGTGGCGGCGGCGGTGGAACGGCCCCGAGACAGGATTACGGCCGCAGGAGCGGTGGCCGCTCAGGCAAGAGGAACAGTGGCGGCGGCAGTCGCGGAGGGGGAGGACGCCAGGAATGGTCACGCAAGAGGGCCGAGGCGACAGAAGGGCGCGCGGCCCGAGGAGGAGGAGGAGGAGGGGGGCGAAAGGGCTCCAGGTATGGACGTGACGATTATGGCAGTCGCCGGTGGGATGACGATAATGCTGGTGGTGGTTATGCTGATGCTGATGATAACGATGATGGCAACGACGGAGGCCGCGGCTACGGCCACGGCCGCTATCATGGCAGGGGTGGCAGCAACAGCAGCAGCAGGAAGGGCGGATCCGCAAAGGCGGCAAAGCAGGGCAGGTCAAAGCCGGCCGCATCAAGATTCCGCGCAAACAAGCGCGGCAGGAAACCTGCGGACAGAAAGAAGGGAAAGAGGTTCCGGTAGTGCGGCCCCCCGCGATCGTGCGCTTTCGCCGGTCCGCGCGACGGACTGCCTCTGCACGTGGCGGCCGCCATACGTTCATACGCCGGACATCCAAGTGACAATCTGCGCATGGCCGCCCCAGAACCGTTCCCCCCGTTCATCCTGACAAAGTTCGAGGGCAGGGACAGGCCCGCCACGGAGAACCAGGTCCCCGGAAACAGGGTGTACGGCGAGAAGCTGCTCGTAAGAAAGAAGACCGAGTACCGCATATGGGATCCGTTCAGGTCCAAACTGGCGGCCGCCGTCATGAACGGGCTAGAGACCTTTCCTTTTGGGAACGGGTCCCGGATACTGTACCTGGGCGTCTCGACTGGCACGACTGCAAGCCACATATCGGACATGATCGGGAAGTCGGGCGTCCTGTTTGGGATAGAGCACGCAAGCAGGGTGGCCAGGGACTTTATGGACAGGGTGGCGTCGCACAGGCCGAACATCATACCCGTCATGCAGGACGCGAGGATGCCAGGCGACTATTTTGCGGTGTTCGGCAAGGTGGACGTGGCATACGTCGATATTGCGCAGCCGGACCAGACGGCCATAGCGATGGCAAACTGCAGGATGTTCCTAAAAAGGGACGGGTACCTGTTTCTTGTGATAAAGACGCGCAGCATAGACGTGGTAAAGGAGCCGTGGGAGGTAATAAGGCAGGAGACTAAAAAGCTGAGCGGTGAGTTTGAGATAGTCGAGTCCATAAACCTGGAGCCGTACGACAAGGACCATGCAATGGTCGTTGCAAGGTATCCTGACTGACGCGCGCCGCGGCGCCGGCGGACTGCGCGCTGGCGCTGCCGTTGCTGTCACTGCTGCGCGCCGAGCGTCCCGAGCAGGCGCCTTACCGGACTCCAGCTCTTGCGCGCATAGGAGGGCACCTCGTGGTTCTTCTTGTGGTACGACCTGAGAAAGGAGACGGATCTGCGGTCGCTTGGATACCCGCTTCCAATCCCGGGGTTGCTCCTGGCAAGGCGCCCGATCGCGTCGTCGCGCGCGACCTTTGCCAGGATGGACGCGGCGGACACTATCACAAACCGGCTGTCCGCGTGGTGGTATGACCTGACGCGGCAGTTGCCTGACATGCGCGATATGCGCCTGCCGAACCTTGCGGTATCCGTGTCGCAGGAGTCCACAATGGCCGAGTCGGGCCCGAGCGTTGCGATCACCCTTGCCATATACTTGGCCTCCAGTCTGTTGAGGCCGTGCTGGCGCACGCTTGCGTCAATCGAACGGGGCGGCACGTGCACCACGTGGTACGAGTCGGCAACCTCCCTTATCGTGCGGGACAGCC